>NZ_JBBOUN010000001.1:742500-4862500 GCF_038006085.1 Bacillus sp. FSL K6-0073
ATTTGGGCACTGTCTCAACCAGAGACTCGGTGAAATTATAGTACCTGTGAAGATGCAGGTTACCCGCGACAGGACGGAAAGACCCCGTGGAGCTTTACTGTAGCCTGATATTGAATTTTGGTACAGTTTGTACAGGATAGGCGGGAGCCATTGAAACCGGAGCGCTAGCTTCGGTGGAGGCGCTGGTGGGATACCGCCCTGACTGTATTGAAATTCTAACCTACGGGTCTTATCGACCCGGGAGACAGTGTCAGGTGGGCAGTTTGACTGGGGCGGTCGCCTCCTAAAGTGTAACGGAGGCGCCCAAAGGTTCCCTCAGAATGGTTGGAAATCATTCGTAGAGTGCAAAGGCATAAGGGAGCTTGACTGCGAGACCTACAAGTCGAGCAGGGACGAAAGTCGGGCTTAGTGATCCGGTGGTTCCGCATGGAAGGGCCATCGCTCAACGGATAAAAGCTACCCCGGGGATAACAGGCTTATCTCCCCCAAGAGTCCACATCGACGGGGAGGTTTGGCACCTCGATGTCGGCTCATCGCATCCTGGGGCTGTAGTCGGTCCCAAGGGTTGGGCTGTTCGCCCATTAAAGCGGTACGCGAGCTGGGTTCAGAACGTCGTGAGACAGTTCGGTCCCTATCCGTCGTGGGCGTAGGAAATTTGAGAGGAGCTGTCCTTAGTACGAGAGGACCGGGATGGACGCACCGCTGGTGTACCAGTTGTTCTGCCAAGGGCATAGCTGGGTAGCTATGTGCGGAAGGGATAAGTGCTGAAAGCATCTAAGCATGAAGCCCCCCTCAAGATGAGATTTCCCATAGCGTAAGCTAGTAAGATCCCTGAAAGATGATCAGGTTGATAGGTTCGAGGTGGAAGCATGGTGACATGTGGAGCTGACGAATACTAAT
This sequence comes from Bacillus sp. FSL K6-0073, assembly GCF_038006085.1. NCBI lineage: Bacteria > Bacillati > Bacillota > Bacilli > Caryophanales > Bacillaceae > Bacillus > Bacillus sp. FSL K6-0073. The sequence continues at coordinate 743,401 of NZ_JBBOUN010000001.1, forward strand.
AGATCGAGGACTTAACCATATAATATGAAGCAATGTTATCTAGTTTTGAAAGAATATAAAAAACTTGTTGACTTTAAAAGTTAAATAAGTTAAAATGATTCTTGTCTTAAATGAATACAGTCTGGTAATGATGGCAGAGAGGTCACACCCGTTCCCATACCGAACACGGAAGTTAAGCTCTCTAGCGCCGATGGTAGTTGGGACCTTGTCCCTGTGAGAGTAGGACGTTGCCAGGCAAAATGGAGGATTAGCTCAGCTGGGAGAGCACCTGCCTTACAAGCAGGGGGTCGGCGGTTCGATCCCGTCATCCTCCACCATATATGTCGGAGGGGTAGCGAAGTGGCTAAACGCGGCGGACTGTAAATCCGCTCCTTCGGGTTCGGCAGTTCGAATCTGCCCCCCTCCACCATTCTTAATTAATGGGCTATAGCCAAGCGGTAAGGCAACGGACTTTGACTCCGTCATGCGCTGGTTCGAATCCAGCTAGCCCAGCCATTAAGAGCCATTAGCTCAGTTGGTAGAGCATCTGACTTTTAATCAGAGGGTCGAAGGTTCGAGTCCTTCATGGCTCACCATTTTAATGAAATATGCGGGTGTGGCGGAATTGGCAGACGCACTAGACTTAGGATCTAGCGCCTTTGGCGTGGGGGTTCGACTCCCTTCACCCGCACTTTTAATAAAATAACTCATACATGTCTTGCGGAAGTAGTTCAGTGGTAGAATACAACCTTGCCAAGGTTGGGGTCGCGGGTTCGAATCCCGTCTTCCGCTCCAATTTTCAATATGACATGCCGGGGTGGCGGAACAGGCAGACGCACAGGACTTAAAATCCTGCGGTGGGTGACCACCGTGCGGGTTCGACCCCCGCCCTCGGCACCATATGCGCCCGTAGCTCAATTGGATAGAGCGTTTGACTACGGATCAAGAGGTTAGGGGTTCGACTCCTCTCGGGCGCGCTTTTATTAACGGGAAGTGGCTCAGCTTGGTAGAGCACCTGGTTTGGGACCAGGGGGTCGCAGGTTCAAATCCTGTCTTCCCGATATTCCCAAAAAACATGGGGCCTTAGCTCAGCTGGGAGAGCGCCTGCCTTGCACGCAGGAGGTCAGCGGTTCGATCCCGCTAGGCTCCACTTTATTTAATATATGTCTCGGAGGTATACCCAAGTTCGGCTGAAGGGATCGGTCTTGAAAACCGACAGGCGGTGAGAATCGCGCGGGGGTTCGAATCCCTCTACCTCCTCCATTTTTTCTTTAATGGTTTAGACATATAATAATAAAATATTTATTTTTTCCTTCATGGAGGTATACCCAAGTTCGGCTGAAGGGATCGGTCTTGAAAACCGACAGGCGGCGAGAGTCGCGCGGGGGTTCGAATCCCTCTACCTCCTCCATTTTTTAAAAATTTATATTGTCGCGGGGTGGAGCAGCACGGTAGCTCGTCGGGCTCATAACCCGAAGGTCGCAGGTTCAAATCCTGTCCCCGCAACCAAATGGTCCCGTGGTGTAGTGGTTAACATGCCTGCCTGTCACGCAGGAGATCGCCGGTTCGACCCCGGTCGGGACCGCCATTTATGTTGGCTCGGTAGCTCAGTCGGTAGAGCAGAGGACTGAAAATCCTCGTGTCGGCGGTTCGATTCCGTCCCGAGCCACCATTTTTTTATGCCGGCTTAGCTCAATTGGTAGAGCAACTGACTTGTAATCAGTAGGTTGGGGGTTCAAGTCCTCTAGCCGGCATCATTTAGGGGCATAGTTTAAAGGTAGAACTGAGGTCTCCAAAACCTCCAGTGTGGGTTCGATTCCTACTGCCCCTGTAAAGTATATGGGCCTATAGCTCAGCTGGTTAGAGCGCACGCCTGATAAGCGTGAGGTCGATGGTTCGAGTCCATTTAGGCCCACCATATATTATTCCGCAGTAGCTCAGTGGTAGAGCTATCGGCTGTTAACCGATCGGTCGTAGGTTCGAGTCCTACCTGCGGAGCCATGGCCCGTTGGTCAAGTGGTTAAGACACCGCCCTTTCACGGCGGTAACACGGGTTCGAATCCCGTACGGGTCATACAAAAAAGAGTCAGCATAATGCTGACTCTTTTTTATTTTGTTAATCCTTTTTATTACGTTACTTTCCAGAAATAAATAAAGGAATTTTGGAAAAGCTATGGTATGTATAAAAAGGAGGAAATCATAATGACACGAGTTAGAGACTTAATGAGTACCCATATTGTACATTGTACACCGCTAGACAATGTATATGAGGCAGCTGTTAAAATGAAGGAAGAATCAGTTGGATTAATTCCTGTTGTTGAAAATGAGCAAGTTGTTGGGCTTGTTACTGATCGTGATTTAGTCGTTCGAGGGATTGCTGAAAAACATCCTGGATCTAATAAAATTACAAATGTAATGACAACAAATATTATCTCAGTTTCTCCAAATGATTCTATTGAAAAAGCTACAGAGCTAATGGCACAGCATCAAATTAGACGATTACCAGTAGTTGATAGTGGTCAACTTATTGGCATGTTAGCACTAGGAGATTTAGCTATAAGGGAATCAGCAGATGATCAAGCTGGATTTGCCTTGAGCGAAATCTCAGAGCATACAGAGTAAATTGAAACTTTAATTAACCGAGAGTCTAATGGTCACTCATAAAGAGCTAAATTATATATAAAGTTCAGATACATTATTCTAGCATATATGGATTAAACTAATATGTTAGCGTGATGTATCTGAGACATTATATAATAAGGATACGGTTAATAATTTCGACAGTTTTTTTTAATTTGTTATTCTTCATTTTTAATAAGAGAAAAGATGATATACTGATAGATATAAGTATTATGAGGGATTTTGAATATAACAATATTAATTTTTAGTGATGCGATAATAAATTAATATTTCCTACATAGATGAAAAGGGAAGGGGAATTATATGAAGGCTGTACAGGGCGATCCAAATTGGAATTTGGTTACAGATACATATATAGAACCAAATAATTTCGCTGAATTATTTTCTTTGCTTGTACCTTGTCACCCAAAAGGTGAGGGGAAAGAACGAACTATATTAGTATGGAAAGAAAAAGAATTTTATAAAGAAGAAAATTTAGCGGCATTTATCGTATATGGCATGAATAAAGCAAAGAAATTACCGCAGTTTCATAAAGATGAAATTCCAACTTTAGTGCGTATTCTTCGCTTATGCCAAGAGATTGGTTGGTATGAAGAGGCAAATGATTTTATGATAGCGCAAGGATTAGCTGAGTTTGTTCATACTTCATTGGAATATGAAACATGGGATCTTTTGACACAATCAGTTGCTTTAAATTATTTAATTATTAAATATCGTATAGGTGAATTGACAGATAGGGATATTGAAATTTGGGATAGAGTTAAATTTAATGAGAAGTGTATAACCGATTGTAAACATTTATTATCTCATAAAGAAGTATTGGAATTTACATTCTTTTATATGTGCAAGAGAGCGAAATCATTATCAAAAGAGCAATTAAATAGTGATATGATGAGTTTAGCAATGTATTGTAATACTTTTGTATATGATTTGTATACACATGATTTATTACGGAAATATCGTAAGTGTACAGATTTCCTATCATATTATGGACCTAGTCAGGCAGTTTTAGCATGTCAAAGAGCTGTATTATCTCAAATTTCCGATCGCTTAGACCCATTAAAGACAACGCATGTAGATGATTATTTATATGTGATGAAAGAAATGATGGAGCATATGACGATAGGAGTAATGGATCGATACGGTCATTTTATTGGAAAGCTACTATCTTATGTGCCATTTTTCGAAATGATACAAGTTCCACAGCATGCATATTATTGTGAAGAATTACTGTATATTTGTAAGGGCATTGAATATAAAGAAGAAATACTACGCAATTATATATTTATACAATTACATGATTGTTTACCATCATTCTTTAGGCTATTTCTTAAAAATAAGCGTTACGCAACGATTCATGATATTCTTTTCTATTGGTGCGATGACGAACAAAGAATGAGCTTAGAGAAAAAATATAATCTGAGCTTTATTTATGAAAAATATGCTTGTGGATAAACAATATTTCCGATATGAAAAATTAATATAAATTAAAAAGGATCTCCAGTTTATGTGAGATCCTTTTTTGTTAGTAAAACAAGGAGAAAGTGATTAAGACAAGAAACAACATTCCATATAGGAGAAGTTGTTCAGTATAACTTCCTTGTATACCAAAAAAAGTATTGGCTTTCTTATACAAATTCAATATGTATTTTATTGGAGTATCTTTGAAAGATTGGTACACAGTGTCTCCTCTTTCTAAGCTTCTTGTTCTTGTTTTTGTTTATAAGGGACATTAATATATCTAGCTACAAATAATAAAACAGCCATAAAGAATACTGGAAATACAGTAGATAAATAAAAGCCATTACTAATTATATTTGTTATGAGAGCACTCAAAAGAAAAATAGCATTATAAATATGGGCAATTTTTTGTTTTAGTTGCACTTGAAATGATTCCATCATAATTTCTAATGCAACAAAAGCAATAATAATAGATAAAAATACAATGTTTGTATTGTAAATGATTAAACAGCAGATTAAACCTAAAAAGGCTACGTATTCAATTATAAGAGGTATATTGCGTGGCATACAATTTACCTAACTAAATATGGCAGTGGATTTACTGCATTTGTTTTTTCAAAATTCCATTCTCCATTATGTAATTCAAAATGAAGATGTTGCCCGTATGAATGACCTGTGTTTCCCATATGACCTATTAATTGTCCAGTTTGTACTTGATCACCAGCTTGTACAGTGCGATCCTTCATATGAGCATAAACAGTTGTATATAATTTCCCATTGATTTGATGCGCAATGAAAACAACATTGCCATAGCTAGCTGAATAATAAGATTTCACAACTTTACCTGCAGCAGCAGCTTGGATAGAGACGTTTCCTGGAGCGGCAATATCTATACCATAATGCATTTGTTCCCAGCGTATATCAAAGGTTGAGCTAATTCTTCCTTGAGCAGGGAATTTGAAAGCAGCTGGAATTGATGAAGGTTGATCTGTTTTAGCTTGTGGTTGATTTTGTACTACATAGTGTTTTGCTACATATCCGTATCCTGTGCCAAAACGAATTTTATACCAAGTTCCTACAGTTTCTACTACTTGTACTTGTGTACCGTTTTGTAATGAACCGAGTAGAGCGCTACTTGTACTAGCGTTGCTACGTACATTTAGATTAGGTGTTGCAACAGTATATTTTGTATTATTTTGAACGGTGATTCCTTTTACTAAGGGTTGTGAACCATTAGAGATGAATGCTTTTTGTACGTAACCTGTTTGGCCATTATGCGATATTTTATACCATTCGCCTTGATCTTCTTGAACGGTAATAAACTTGCCATTTGGTAATACATCTAAAATGGAAGATTCTAAATTAGGTTCAGAGCGAACGTTTAATGCATTAGCATTAACGATGTATTGATCATTAGAATGAAGTTTGTTTTTTAGTAAAATAGCATCTTTTTGTACATAACCTACTTTATTATGAACAGATACTTTATACCACTCATTAGTTGTTTCAAGGATGTTCACTTTTGTATTAAAGCGAATTGTATCAATTGATGTGCTTTTTACGTTATCTTCTGTATGTAATGCTACTTGATCGACTTTGACATACCCAGTTTTAATATTAGATAATTGTTCAGCGTTTGCTTTTTGTACATTTGTTTCACCCATAGAAGGAAGTAAAGAAGCAATCGCTACAGTAGTTGCTGTTAAAGCAGCAGCTTTCATATTCATGGAATAGAGACCTCCTCTAGTTGTATAGTTGTAATTTTATTATAGTATAAAGATATAATATAGTGGGTGTATTCACATAAATGTAATATGAAATCAATATAAAAATAAATTTTTTGAGGATAATGATTCCTTTTTATACAATTAATTGGGGTTTTATTTTCTAAAATAGAATGTATGTATTGTATAACTTTGATATTTTGTTAATAATTAAGAAAATTAAAAAAGTTGATGATGTCTTATTAGGGTGTTATACTGACAGTGATAATTTTATAGTTTGCTAGGAGAGCTGGTGTTGCCAGCTGAGAGTAGGCCGTAAGCCTTTGATCCTTTTTATTACCTGATCTAGATTATGCTAGCGTAGGGAAGCAATTCGGACACTAACAATGAGTCCCCGTTTCTTTGCGTATAGAAACGGGGCTTTTTTATTTGAAAATTTCATATTGAAACCACTAGGGGTGCTTGATTTGCTGAGAGAGGAATAATCCTTAACCCTTACAACACCTGATCTAGGTAATACTAGCGAAGGGAAGTGGAACATCGAATAAATGTATAACTTTATTTGCTGTAACCACTTCTTATATATAGAAGTGGTTTTTTATTTAGATACATATATTGAAAGGGGATAGAGAAATGAAATTTTGCGATAGATTATTAGAAACTGTGCAACCGGTTTGGGAGATGAGTCATAATCATCCGTTTGTAGTGGGTATGGGAGATGGCACGTTAGAAAAAGATAAATTCCAGTATTATATTATTCAAGATTATTTATATCTGCTAGATTATGCAAAGTTATATGCGATTGGTGTTGTAAAAGCAACGAATCCACAAGTAATGGGAAAGTTCGCTGAACAAATTGATGGAATATTAAATGGCGAAATGACAATCCATAAACAATATGCAAAAAGACTTGGAATTTCTATAGAGGAGATAGAGTCTGCGAAACCATCTGCTAAAAATTTAGCTTATACAAATTACATGATGTCTGTATCTCAAAATGGCACACTTGCGGAATTAATAGCAGCGCTTCTTCCATGTATGTGGAGCTATTGGGAAATTGGAAAGCGTTTAAATGATATTCCTGGAGCAAGAGATCATGAGTTTTTTGGTGAGTGGATTCAAGGATATAGTTCGGAAGAATACGGTAATCTTTGTATTTGGTTAATAGATTTATTAAATAAAATGGCAGTTGGAAAGTCTGAGACAGAACTAGAAAGATTAGAGGAGATTTTCTTATATTCCAGTCGATTTGAATATTTATTCTGGGATATGTCCTATCGTAAGGAGATGTGGGGATTTGAGGAGCAAGAACATACTACAGTTTCATAATGTTTCTTTTCATTACGATGAGAAACCAATCATCCATGAATTAAATGCTTCTATACATGAGAAAGAGTTTGTCAGTATTATCGGACCGAGTGGATGTGGGAAAAGTACTTTATTTCGCCTTATTACAGGTCTAGAAAAGGTAAGTACTGGACAGATAGAACTGACAGAAACAAAGCACCATCCTGTAGGATATATGCCGCAAAAAGATATGCTTTTGCCGTGGAGAACAATTATTGAGAATGCTGCCCTGCCGCTAGAGTGCCAAGGTGTACAGAAGAAAGAAGCACAAGTAAAGGCAAAGGAACTGTTACATAAATTTGGTTTGCAAGGGTATGAGAAAAAATATCCGAAAGATTTATCTGGTGGTATGAGACAACGTGTATCTTTTATTCGAACTTTATTAACAGGCGGGGAAATATTGCTGTTAGATGAACCATTTAGTGCGTTGGATGCTTTAACGAAGACCTCTTTGCAAGAATGGTTGTTCGAACAATGGCAAGAGTGGGAAAAAACAATTTTATTCATTACTCATGATGTTGAAGAAGCGTTATTTCTTTCAAACCGAGTTTTAGTAGTGGAACAGCAGCCGATAACGACTTTGACTGAGCGGACTGTACCGCTTGATCATAACAGAACACGAAAAGATTTATATAAACCGGAAGTATTAGCGCTGAAAGATGAGCTTCTTAGTATGTTACAAAGGCAGGTACTTGTGTGATGAACCGATTGAAAGAATTAGTTCCTGCTATTACACTTTCTAGTATTTTACTAGCTGTGTGGGAAATAGGAGCAAGAATTGTAGATGAGATGTACATTTTACCGTCACCTTCTGCGATTGTAATGAAGATATGGAAACTAAAAGACATATTATTTACAGTTCATTTACCTGCAACGTTATACGTCGTTTTAATAGGTGTTGTTATCTCTATCGTATTAGGTGTAGGGCTAGCGATGTTAATGAATGCGAGTACATGGATGGAGAGAGCGTTTTATCCATTATTAGTTGCTTCACAAACGATTCCGATTACTGCGCTTGCTCCGCTATTTGTTTTATGGTTTGGATACACAATTTGGAGTAAGGTTGTTGTCACAGTTTTAATTACGTTTTTCCCAATTGCGGTCAATACGTATGATGGACTGCGTAGTACGAAAAAAGAATGGGAGGAGCTCTTAGTTACATATGGAGCAACAAAAAGAGATATTTTTCTTAAATTAAAGTTGCCATCTGCTCTTCCTTATTTTTTCTCAGCTTTAAAAATTGCAGTTCCGCTTAGTGTTATCGGAGCAGCAATTGGAGAATGGCTCGGTGCACAAGCTGGGCTTGGATATTTCAGTAAGAGAATGATGACGCAGTTAGATGGAGCTGGCGTATTTGCACCTATTGTATTGTTATCATTATTAGCTATTTTCTTCGTCGTAATTATTTCCATATTAGAAAAGAAATTCATTAGTTGGAGGAAGTATTCATGAAATTTTTAAAGCGCATCTTTGTGTTTACATTAATAATTGCAATAATTGCAGGATGTTCGAGTAATTCAGCATCAGACAAAAGTAAAAAAGAGAAAGAAATAACAGTCATGTTAGATTGGTATCCAAATGCGGTACATAGCTTTATCTATGCAGCAATTGAAAAAGGATACTTTAAAGAAGAAGGTGTAAAGGTAAATATTAAATTCCCTTCTAATCCGACTGATCCATTAACGCTGGCAGCAGCAGGGAAGGTGACAGTTGGCTTGTATTATCAGCCAGATGTTGTTATGGCGAGAGCGAATGAGCAAATTCCAGTGAAATCAATTGGAGCTGTCGTACGTTCACCATTAAATCATGTTGTATCACTGAAATCAGCGGGCATTCAATCACCGAAAGATTTAGAAGGAAAAACAGTAGGATACTCTGGAACACCTTTAAGTGAGATGTATTTAAAAACGATGGTAAAAGAAGCTGGTGGTAATCCTGATACAGTGAAAGTAGTTGATGTTGGCTTTGATTTAGTACCAGCATTAATTACGAAGAAAGTAGATGCGGTAACAGGGGCATACATTAACCATGAAGTACCTGTTATGCGTCATGAAGGCCATGAACCAGCGTACTTTAATCCAGCTGATTACGGAGTACCAAACTACCATGAGCTTGTGTTTGTAACAGGTGATAAAACGTTGAAAAAAGATAAAGAAGCGTTGCAAGCTTTCTTACGTGGTACGAAAAAAGGCTATGATTTCATGAAGAAAAACCCAGATGAAGCATTGAATATTTTATTAAATCATCAAGAAAAAGAAAACTTCCCACTTGTGCCAGAAGTTGAAAAGGAAAGTATGAAAATTTTATTAGAGAAGATGGAAACGAAAGATGAGCCATTTTTATCAGATTCAAAAGAATCTTGGGAGAAACAAAATAAGTGGCTGAAGGACAAAGGAATGACGAAAGAAACCGTCCCAGCCGATGAACTATTCGAAAATATTTTAAAGTAGGCGAATGAATATGAAAAATGAGCTCCACGTAATCTCAAATGGCCATATGCCATTCGAAGAGTTAGTGAATGTAGCGATGCAAATTGAGAGTGAGATTGATTATTTGCATATTCGTGAGCGTGAGAAGAGTACGAAGGAATTATATGAAGGTGTGGAAAGTCTATTAATGGAGGGCTTTCCGGCTTCTAAAATTGTCATAAACGATCGAATTGATATTGCAATTTTATTAAATATACCTCGTGTTCAACTAGGATATCGAAGTACAGATGTAAAGTCAGTGAAAGAAAAGTTTTCGTATTTGCATGTCGGTTATTCTGTGCATTCGCTAGATGAAGCAATAGTAGCTTTTAAAAATGGAGCGGATTCACTCGTTTATGGCCATGTATTTCCGACAGATTGTAAAAAAGGTGTGCCAGCGAGAGGGCTTGAAGAAATTTCAGACATTGCAAGGTGTTTATCTATACCGATTACAGCAATTGGAGGAATTACCCCAGAAAACACAGTGGATGTTCTTACTAACGGTGTAAGTGGTATAGCAGTTATGTCTGGAATTGTAAGTAGTAGTAACCCGTATAGCAAAGCGAAATCTTATAAGGAATCAATAAGAAAGTGGGCGGAAAAACATGTGTGAGAAGTATGATGTAGCGATTATTGGTGGTGGTGTAATTGGCAGTTCAGTTGCACATTTTCTAGCAGAAAGAGGACATAAAGTAGCGATTGTGGAGAAGCAAAGTATTGCATCGGAAGCTTCCAAAGCAGCTGCTGGTTTACTTGGTGTTCAGGCAGAATGGGATGTGTATGATCCGCTATTTGAACTTGCTAGAGAAAGCCGAGCTATATTTCCACAACTTGCAGCAGTTTTACGTGAAAAGACGGGTATTGATATTGGATATGAAGAAAAAGGAATTTATCGTATTGCTCAAAATGAAGATGAGAAGGAAAGAATTCTTCACATTATGGATTGGCAGCAGAAAACAGGTGAAGATTCTTATTTTCTAACGGGAGACCATGTACGGGAAAAAGAGCCATATCTATCCGAATCTATTATAGGAGCAGTATATTATCCGAAAGACGGTCATGTTATTGCACCAGAGCTTACGAAAGCATTCGCACATTCTGCGGCAATTTCCGGTGCTGATATATATGAACAGGCAGAAGTATTTGATATCCGTATTGAAAATAATAAAGTGACTGGAGTTATTACAAGTGAAGGTATTGTCACATGTGAGAAAGTCGTTATTGCAGGAGGTTCATGGAGCACGAAGTTACTCAGTTATTTTCACCGTGATTGGGGTACATATCCAGTTAAAGGAGAAGTGGTTGCGGTAAGAAGTAGAAAACAACTTTTAAAAGCACCTATTTTTCAAGAAAGATTTTACATTACTCCAAAGCGCGGTGGACGTTACGTAATTGGGGCAACAATGAAGCCACATACGTTCAATAAAACTGTGCAGCCAGAAAGTATAACTTCTATATTAGAGCGTGCTTATACAATATTGCCAGCTTTAAAAGAAGCAGAATGGGAAAGCACGTGGGCAGGATTACGACCACAATCGAATCATGAAGCTCCTTATATGGGAGAGCATGAAGAAATAAAAGGTTTATATGCTTGCACGGGCCATTATCGAAACGGTATTTTATTAAGTCCTATTTCTGGCCAATATATGGCTGATTTAATAGAAGGAAAGCAAGAGAATCATTTGCTAGATTCATTGCTTTCTAGAAGAGTTTAGAAAGGGGATGGAAGTTTGAATTTAAAAATTAATGGTAACCAAATTGAAGTGCCAGCGAGTGTAAAAACAGTAGCTGAGCTACTTACACATTTAGAGTTAGATAACAGAATTGTTGTAGTAGAGCGTAATAAAGATATTTTACAAAAAGATGATCATACAGATACATCTGTTTTTGATGGAGACCAAATTGAGATTGTAACTTTCGTAGGAGGCGGTTGATTATGTTAAACATTGGACCATTTTCATTTCATTCTAGACTTTTATTAGGAACAGGTAAATTCCCTGATTTTGACGTACAGCAAAAGGCAATTGACGTTTCTGAAGCTGAAATTTTAACGTTTGCAGTACGTCGTATGGATATCTTTGATGCAAAGCAACCTAATTTATTAGAGAAACTTGATGTGAAAAAATATACGTTATTACCAAATACAGCAGGAGCAAAAAATGCTGAAGAGGCTGTTCGTATTGCAAAATTAGCAAAAGCTTCTGGGCTTTGTGACATGATAAAGGTAGAAGTTATTGGTGATGATAGAACGTTATTACCTGATCCGGTAGAAACGTTAAAGGCATCTGAAATGTTACTGGAAGAAGGATTTATCGTACTTCCGTATACATCTGATGATGTTGTATTAGCACGTAAATTACAAGAGCTTGGCGTGCATGCGATTATGCCAGGAGCATCTCCAATCGGATCAGGACTTGGTATTGTAAATCCATTAAATTTGGGCTTCATTATTGAACAAGCGACAGTACCAGTTATCGTTGATGCCGGTATTGGTAGCCCAGCTGATGCGGCATTTGCAATGGAATTAGGAGCAGATGGCGTGTTATTAAATACAGCTGTATCAGGAGCAAAAGATCCTATTAAAATGGCAAAAGCAATGAAATTAAGTATTGAAGCAGGCCGTTTAGGATTTGAAGCAGGTCGTATTGCACGTAAGCGTTGTGCAACTGCAAGTAGTCCTTTAGAAGGAATGAGCGTAGTTGAATAATCGATATTCTCGCCAAGAACTATTTTCTCCAATTGGAGAAGAAGGACAGCAAAAGATAAGAGAAAAGCATGTGCTTATTATCGGTGCGGGTGCATTAGGTAGTGCAAATGCAGAGATGTTTGTAAGAGCAGGTGTTGGCAAGATAACAATTGTTGACCGTGATTATGTAGATTGGAGTAATTTACAAAGACAACAATTGTATGCAGAGAGCGACGTAAAGAATAATCTTCCAAAAGCTATAGCGGCTAAAAAACGTTTAGAAGAGATTAATAGTGATGTAACAATAGAAGCTCTCGTTCAAGATGTAACAGCTGAAGAGCTAGAAGAACTTGTTACAAATGTTGATGTAATTATTGATGCGACTGATAATTTTGAAACACGCTTTATTGTGAATGATATAGCACAAAAATATTCTATTCCATGGATTTACGGTGCATGTGTAGGTAGTTACGGTCTTTCTTACACAATCCTTCCTAGTAAAACACCATGTTTATCATGTTTATTACAGTCGATTCCGCTTGGCGGGGCAACATGTGATACAGCGGGTATTATATCACCTGCTGTATCTCTTGTCGTTTCTCATCAAGTAACAGAAGCTCTTAAACTGTTAGTAGAAGATTACGAATCACTTCGAGATGGGCTTGTATCGTTTGATATGTGGAAGAATGAGTATTCATGTATGAATGTGCAAAAACTTCGCCAGCATAATTGTCCTTCATGCGGAGAGAATGCATTATATCCGTATTTAAATAAAGAGAACACATCAAAAACAGCAGTTTTATGCGGGCGAAATACAGTTCAAATTAGACCACCTTATAAAGATGAAATGAATTTTGAACAATATAAAGAGTTGCTGGAAGGTCGCGTGAATGATTTAAATATAAATCTATATTTATTATCATTTTCTGTTGAAGACAAGAGGTTAGTAGCCTTTAAAGATGGCCGTGTGCTCGTACATGGAACGAAAGATATAAGCGAAGCAAAAACGATTTATCATCGCTATTTTGGATAGAAAAGGATGAGTGGGATGAAAGTGAATAAAGCTTTAACAATTGCAGGGTCTGATAGCGGCGGCGGTGCTGGAATTCAGGCAGATTTAAAAACATTCCAAGAGCTTGGTGTATACGGAATGACGGCTATTACGGCAATTACTGCTCAAAACACGCTTGGCGTTCAAGGGGTATATCCTGTTCCGTTAGAAGGTATTACAGAACAGCTGAATTCAATTGGTACGGATTTAACACCAGACGCAGTGAAACTAGGAATGTTATTTAGTAGTGAAATAATTCAAATTGTTGCAGAACAAATTAAAAAGTTTGGCTGGAATAATATTGTGCTAGATCCCGTTATGATTGCAAAAGGCGGTGCATCATTATTACAGCAAGAAGCAGTTCAAGCATTAAAAGAATATTTATTACCAGTAGCAACTGTTATAACACCGAATGTCCCAGAAGCAGAAGTGTTAACTGGGATGGAGATTCATAATGTTGAAGATAGTAAGGAAGCTGCAAAAGTATTGCATGAATTAGGTGCTAAATATGTGCTTATGAAGGGCGGACATGCAGAATATCAAGGGAATGAAGTAATTGATTTCCTCTTTGATGGAGAAAAATTTATTGAGTTTAGAAGCGAGCGAATTCCTTCAAAGCAAACGCATGGAAGTGGGTGTACATTTGCTTCAGCGGTTACAGCAGGACTTGCGAAAGGATACTCAATTGAAGATGCTGTTCAAGAAGCAAAACGATTTATTAGTATAGCAATTGAAGAGCCATTGAATATTGGTAGTGGTCATGGACCGACGAATCATTTTGCATATAAAGTGAATAGAACGCGTGCATAGGTAAGTGAAAAGCCAGTTTTATAACTGGCTTTTTTTCTGTTTACTTTTTCAAAATACAGGAGTAATATATCAGCCAGAATACATTTTTTTGTAAACGCTGAGTCCAATTATATGGAGCGGAGGAACCAATTTGTGCGTAGGCACTAGGGGTGAATCTTTCAAGTTTGAAAGTAGGGCTACTCTCAAAGTCCGAATCCGACAGCTAACTTCGTAAGCGTCTTGAGAGAGGACGGTGCCATGATGGATACATCACTTCATCGATCTGATTAGTATAGGGGAATATCAATCTATGTTTGATTTCTTTTATACTAAGGAGGATGAGGTACATGGAACTAACACTTATTTGTGTTGGAGAAGAAAGTAAGGTAGATAGTTTAAGAGATCTAGTACCATTTCAACATAAGTTAATTATTTTTACAGCAAATGAAGAGATAGCGGCTGAAGTTAGGAATTGTGGGTTTGATTGGACTTATAGCTGCAGTAAGGAGCAGGACTTTACTAGTATTTGTGAGTGTATTAAGAAGGTGATTTTACTAGGGGATGAGCTTCCAATCGTTAGTTTTTTCACAGAACACATTCGCTTTTCTTTTCAAGCACCTATTACTGTTGTTACAAGGAATAAACGATATCCAGCGAGGCTCTATGAAACAATTGGAGCTAAGTTTGTCGTGTTTACAAATTGTGATAATATTTCTTTTTTATTTTTTGAATAGGGCGGGGGAAGAAATGATGAAGGTATTATTACTTGGAGATATAGCAAATCGTTGGGCAGTATCGGTAGAGCGAGTTCAAGAATTGGTTCAGATCGATCCCCTTTTTCCAGGGCCGTATATTATATTACCATCAAAAGATGCTTTGTATTTAGAGGTGGATATTACCGAGTATGAGCAGCTACATGCAGAATTGACACAAGTTTATATTCGCGGGAGAAATTTACGTGCATTTTTACGAGGAGAATAAAGGTTGAATAAAAAAGAGCGAATGCTGAGTGCAACAAGCTATGCACTTCATCTCATTCGCTCTTTTTATTTCATATTTAAAAGGTCATTTTTAAGAAAAGAGAAGAGAAATAAAGAAAATAGATGAAATAATAGTAATAATCTTCAATGTAAGCGTTTAAATGAATATAAATATTATTATTTTCAGTAATTTAACCCTTTACAAGTGAAATATAGAGGAGTATATTTACTCTCATAAATCATTCATAAAATTTCCAAAAAAACCTAAAATCGCTGAGTTCCAGAAATGGAGCGGGGGAACCAATTTTGTGCATCGTCACTTGGGGTGAATCTTTCAGTTTTGAAAGTAGGGCTACTCTTTAGGCCCGAATCCGACAGCTAACCTCGTAAGCGTTTAGAGAGGAGGTTTACTTTTTGTTGTTCATTTTTTGAACACTGAGTAGAGCTCAGTGTTCTTTTTTAATAATTAAATGGTAAATTTTAACAAAAACAAAGCGAGGGATAGCTATGTTAGATGTTGTAATGGTCGGGATTTTTATTTTATTAGTTGCATCAATGGCAAGTCTTGCAAGTTGGTCAGATAAAGTTGTGAAAGAAGGAAAGCAATCATGATGATTGTCTTATCGGTTATTGTCGCAGCAATTACAGTGTATTTAGTGTATGCATTATTAAATCCAGAGAAGTTTTAATTAGGGGGAATCATTCATTATGATTTGGGTTGCAGTCATTATTATAATGCTCTTGTTTATTTTAGTAGCAAAGCCAATGGGGATTTATTTAGAAAAAGCTTTTCAAGGTAGCAAAATGCTAGATAAAGTATTCGGGCCTTTTGAAAAACTTATTTTTAAAATTATGGGTGTAAAAGAATACAATCAAACGTGGAAACAGTACGCATTATCATTAGTTTTACTCAACGGATTTATGATTGTTATTGTATATTTCATTTTCAGATTACAAGGTGTGTTGCCGCTAAATCCAGCGCATATTGAAGGGATGGAGCCTACGCTCGCTTTTAATACAGCGATTAGTTTTATGGCTGATACAAACTTACAGCATTATAGCGGTGAAAATGGTTTATCCTATTTATCACAATTAATCGGGATTACATTTTTAATGTTTGCGGCACCAGCAACGACATTGGCGCTCGTTATGGCTTTTATAAGAGGACTTGCTGGAAAAGAACTTGGTAACTTTTTCGTTGATTTTACAAGAGCGTTAACGAGAGTGTTTCTTCCTATCGCATTTATTGCGGCACTAGTTTTTGTTGCACTTGGCGTACCGCAAACGTTAGATGGGGCGGTTACAGCACAAACGATTGATGGGGCAAAGCAAAGTATATTACGTGGCCCTGTTGCATCATTCGTTTCTATTAAGGAACTTGGAAATAACGGCGGTGGATTTTTCGGAGCAAACTCTACGCATCCTTTTGAAAATCCAGGACAAATGAGTAATATTTTGCAAATGATGCTTATGATGTTATTACCAACAGCACTTCCATTTACGTACGGACGAATGGTAGGAAATAAAAAACAAGGTCGCATCCTTTTCGTGTCACTATTTATGGTATTTTTACTAGGGTTTATAACGATTACGACATCTGAACTAAACGGGAACCCGGCATTAAATGGAATGGGTATCGAACATGTACAAGGAAGTACAGAAGGGAAAGAAGTACGATTTGGAACAGTATTTTCTTCACTATACGCAACGGTAACGACAGCTGCTGAAACTGGGGCTGTTAATACGATGCATGATACGTTAACACCAATTGGCGGTCTAGTTCCACTTGTAAATATGATGTTAAATACAGTGTATGGCGGCGTTGGAGCAGGCTTTGTAAACATTATTATGTATGCAATTATTGCAGTGTTTATATCTGGGTTAATGGTTGGACGGACACCAGAGTTTTTAGGTAAAAAGATTGAAGGTAAGGAAATGAAATTAATTGCGGTCACGATTTTATTTCATCCATTGCTCATTTTAGGCTTTTCGGCATTAGCTCTTTCAACAAATTTAGGGACGGATGCTATTTCTCATTCTGGTTTCCACGGTTTAACGCAAGTTGTATATGAATATACATCGTCAGCTGCAAATAACGGATCTGGATTTGAAGGATTAGGAGATAATACACCGTTTTGGAATATTACGACTGGTTTAGTTATGTTTTTAGGACGCTACTTCAGTTTAATTACGATGTTAGCTGTGGCAGCTTCGCTGAAAGAAAAAACGGTAGTGCCAGAAACAGTTGGAACGTTCCGTACAGATAATAGTTTATTTGGTGGCATCTTCATCGGAACAATTGTAATTGTCGGTGCATTAACATTCTTCCCGATGTTAGTACTCGGTCCAATTGCAGAATTTCTTACATTGAAGTAATGGAGGGTAAATGATGAGACCGGTAGTAGTAAAAGAAAAACAATTAAATGAGTCACAAATACATGCTGTAGAAGATGAAGTTAGACAAGCGAAAACGATGGATCGTGATATCGTAACACATGCGATGAAGCAATCCGTTGCGAAATTGAATCCGAAAGTCATGATAAAGAATCCGATTATGTTCGTTGTGGAGATTGGATTTATCATTACGTTCATTTTATCTTTTCTTCCAAGTAGTTCTAGTAGTATACCAGATTGGTTTAATATAACAGTTTCTCTCATTCTATTATTTACAGTTTTATTTGCGAATTTTGCAGAAGCATTAGCAGAAGGTCGTGGTAAAGCGCAAGCCGATTCTTTAAAGCAGTCGAAGAAAGATGTGTTTGCAAATGTAGTAAAAGAAAATGGAGACATTGTCCAAGTTTCAGCAACTGATCTTAGAAAAGGTGACGTTGTTATCGTAAAACAAGGAGAAATGATTCCGAATGATGGCGAAGTAATCAAAGGATTAGCATCTGTAGATGAATCTGCAATTACAGGGGAATCAGCTCCTGTTATAAAAGAAGCAGGCGGTGATTTTTGTTCCGTAACAGGTGGAACGATGGTCGTAAGTGATGAAATTACAATTGTCATTACGAGTAATCCTGGTGAATCATTTATCGACAAAATGATTTCTTTAGTAGAAGGAGCTGCTCGTCAAAAAACGCCGAATGAGATTGCTTTAAATACAGTATTAACGAGCTTAACTCTTATTTTCTTGATCGTTGTTGTGACGTTGCCGATTTTTACAAATTATTTAGGGTTTCAAATTGATACTGCTGTGCTAGTTGCATTATTAGTTTGTTTAATTCCAACGACAATTGGTGGGCTATTATCGGCAATTGGTATTGCTGGGATGGACCGTGTGACAAAGTTTAACGTGTTAGCGATGTCGGGGAAAGCAGTAGAAGCTGCTGGCGATATTAATACAATTATTTTAGATAAAACAGGTACAATTACTTTTGGGAACCGGATGGCTCATACATTATTGCCTGTAGGAAATGAAACGATTGAGCAAGTTGGAAAGTGGGCCGCTATTAGTTCTGTTTTAGATGAAACACCAGAAGGTCGATCTGTTATCGAGTATGTGCAGGGAAAATCTATATCATACAATAGGGAACTTGCAGAACAAGGTGAGTTTGTTCCGTTTAAAGCAGAAACGAGAATGAGTGGTGTTGATTTACAAGACGGAACAAAAGTGAGAAAAGGTGCTGTAGGTGCCGTTATTGAATGGGTTGAGTCACAAGGCGGAATAATTCCGAAAGATGTAAATCAAAAAGCAGACTTAATTTCAAAAGAGGGTGGAACACCACTTGTAGTTGCAGTAGATAATCGTATTTATGGTTTAATTTATTTAAAGGATACAGTAAAACCGGGTATGCGTGAGCGTTTTGAACAGTTACGCCAAATGGGGATTAAAACGGTTATGTGTACAGGTGATAATCCGTTAACGGCAGCAACGATTGCAAAAGAAGCTGGAGTAGATGAATTCGTTGCCGAGTGTAAACCGGAAGATAAAATTGCTGTTATTAAAGCAGAGCAAGATAAAGGGAAACTTGTAGCAATGACAGGTGATGGTACAAATGATGCTCCAGCATTGGCACAGGCGGACGTTGGATTAGCGATGAACAGTGGTACGACAGCAGCGAAAGAAGCGGCCAACATGATTGATCTAGACTCGAATCCAACGAAAATTATTGAGGTTGTAGGAATCGGTAAGCAATTGTTAATGACGCGAGGTGCTTTAACGACGTTTAGTATTGCGAATGATATAGCGAAATATTTTGCAATCATTCCAGCAATGTTTACACTTGCGATTCCGCAAATGGAAGCATTGAACATTATGAAATTAACATCACCACTGTCAGCGATTTTATCAGCATTAATATTTAACGCTGTTATTATTCCATTACTCATTCCGTTAGCGATGAAAGGTATTGCATATAAACCGATGAGTTCTAATGCATTGCTTAGCCGAAACTTACTTATTTATGGGCTTGGTGGAGTTATCGTTCCGTTCATTGGAATTAAGGTAATTGATATGATTGTCGGCTTGTTTATATAAGGAAGAGGGGAAAAAGATGGAGAAGAAACAAAGTATACTATCACCAATTATCCGTATTACTTTTACATTTCTAGTATTGTGTGGACTTGTATACCCACTTATTGTTACTGGTATTGCACAAGCAGTGATGAAGGATAATGCGGATGGAAGTCTAATATATAATGATAAAAATGAAGTGATTGGTTCTAAATTAATTGGTCAAAACTTCACGGATCCACGTTATTTTCAAGGGCGTGTTTCTAGTATTGAATATAAGGCTGAAGCATCTGGTTCAAATAACTATGCACCATCTAATCCAGATTTAGCAAAGCGAGTAGAGAAAAGTATTGCGGACTGGAAGGAAAAAAATCCAGCTGTTCCAGTTACAGAAGTACCGATAGATTTAGTGACAAATTCAGGTTCAGGGCTTGATCCTGATATTAGTCCAAAGGCGGCCTCGGTGCAGGTGAATCGCATCTCAAAATTAACGAATATTCCGAAAGAAAAACTTAATCAATTGATTAAAGATCAAACAGAAGGTGCTGCGCTTGGTTTATTTGGAGAAGATCGAGTGAACGTCTTAAAGCTAAATTTGGCATTACAGAAATTAATGAAATAGTAACAGTGCTACCTCAATCTAATGGATTGAGGTAGCGTTGTTTCGAATGAAAGGTAGTGTTTATTTTGTATGCAGATGATTATGAACCGAAGTTTCAAAGGCGAACGCCAGAGGAATATTTAGAATATATTCGTCAGCAAAATCGCGGAAAGTTAAAGCTATATGTCGGAGCAGCTCCAGGCGTAGGAAAAAGTTATAAAATGCTCTTTGATGCAAGAGAAATGAAAAAAGATGGAATTGATATTGTAATTGGTTTAATTGAAACGCATGGAAGAAAAGAGACGGAAGAAGCAATTGCTGATTTAGAAAAAGTTCCTTTAAAAGAAATACAGTATAAAGGAAAGGTATTTTATGAGCTTGATGTGGAAGGAATAAAAAAACGCGCGCCGCAAGTAGTCGTAGTGGATGAACTTGCTCATAGTAATGTTCCTGGTTCTAAATATAAGAAACGTTATATGGATGTGCAGGAATTGTTAGAGGCTGGTATATCGGTATTATCAGCTTTTAATATTCAACATTTAGAAAGTGTTCATGATATTGTAGCTCAAATTACGAATGTAAAAGTAAGAGAACGAATTCCAGATTTTATTTTACAAAAAGCAAATGAAATTCAGCTCGTTGATGCAACGCCTGAGGTATTAAGGAAGAGACTAATAGACGGAAAGATATATAAAGAAGAAAAAATTCAGCAAAGCTTACAAAACTTCTTTACACTTAATAATTTAGGAGCACTTAGGGAATTATCACTTCGAGAAGTTGCTGATGATATGGACGAGAAAATTAGCCAAACAGTAATAGAACCAATTGGCGTAAAAGAAAAAATTCTCGTTTGTGTACAATACAGTTCAACAGCGGAGAAATTAATAAGACGGGGATGGCGCATGGCTGATCGGTTAAATGCTGAATTGTACGTATTAAACGTTGAGAGGGAAAATATAGATTCTATTTCAGCTGGAAAAAAGCAGACGATTGAAGAGTGGAAATCGTTAACCAATCAATTTGATGCGAGTTTTGTATTAGAAGAGGCGAAAGGGAGAAAACCAGCGGATGTTATTATTGAAGTCGCAAGAAGATTACAAGTGACGCAAATTTTACTTGGACAATCTGCAAGAACAAGGTGGGAAGAAATACGAAAAGGCTCTATTGTAAATGAAATTATGAGACAAACAAAGTATATTGATATTCATATTGTTGCGGATCAAAGAGGGTAAAATAGAGCCGACATTTTGGGGGCTCTATTTTAATTTTTGTACAGCATGAAAACTTAGCATTTTCATTGCATATAAGATTACAAGTAAAAACATAATTGCGCCTAGGAAGAAAATCCAAAAGTAATTTTGGTTAAATAAAAGAAATCCACCTATAAGTGGCCCTGTACCCATACCAAGATAGCGGATGAAGTTGTATATACCGATAGCTGTTGCACGTTCTTGTACGAATTCTTCTGTTAATAAAGTAGTGTGAGTTGGCATAGAAAGTCCCATACTAAAACCGTACAAAGATGTAACGATAATGATGAAGGGGATATTGATGCTATATGTGAAAGAGAATAAAACGACACATATAATATTGAAGAAACTCGTAATAAATAAAGCTTGCTTTGTTGTGAGGCGTTTTTGCAAAAACTTGTAGTAAAAACTTCCTAGCATGATAGAAAGAGACATTGGTACAAACATAAGACCAATTTTATTTACAGTTAAATGAAATGAATTTGTTAAAATACTCGGTAAAAAAACGAGAAAGCAAAAGTAAATACAAAATTGAATGAAGCCAATAAGAGTAATAGAAAATCCAGTTTTATTTTTTAAGATAAGAGAGTAATTCTTTTGTGCTTTAGACTGCTTAATTACATTTGGCTTTGTTTCTGGAAGTAGTGAAATGTTTATCATTAATAAGATAATGCCAAGTGTAGATAAAAAGAGAAATACAGATAAGTGACCATTTATACTGCCAAGATAACCACCTATGAGAGGAGCCATTGCAGGTGCGAGGGCAAGTAACATTTGGTATAGGCTCATCGCTTCTCCGCGTTCTTTTCCTTCAAATAAATCGCCGATAATCGTTGCTGAAACTACAGGTATAGCCGCTATTCCTATAGCTTGAACAGCTCTAAAAAAGAGAAATAAATAAATGTTTGCCGAAAAAGCACATCCGATTGAAGCAATCGTACTAATAATTAAACTAGGAATAAGGACAGATTTTCTCCCTTTTGTATCAATTAAAGGGCCATATATGAGCTGCATAATCGCAAGAACGAATGTAAAAAGTGAAACTGTTACATTTACAAGATAAAGAGAAGTATGAAAAGAATTTTGAATCATCGGTAAGATAGGTGTGTAAATATTTTGAGCGAAGGAACCGAATAAGGCACTAATACAGATAACATATAAAATGAAATTTAGTTTAGATTTTTTCATCTTGTTAACCCCCTTGTAATTTAGTTTCCTAGGAAACTAAATTTATTTTAACATGATTTTCTCACTTGTAAAGATGAAAAAATAATTTTAAAATGGTATATAGTTAAATTGTTTCTTCGGAAACTTAGGAGGCGAACGGATTGAAGCATGCAACGAAGCAAATGGAAATACTGTCGGACATTCGTACACTTTTGCATAAAAAAGAAGAACATTTAAAACGACAAAATGAGAAGTTTCTTCGTGAGACAGGTGTAAGTAGTATGTCTTTATCTGAGTTACATGTAATCGAATGTATCGGAAAAAATGGTTTGATAAATGTAACGGCAATTACGACAGAAATGGGCATGACGAAGGGAGCAATCTCTAAAATTTGTACAAAGTTGTTTCAAAAGCAATTCGTTGAGAAGATGCAAATGTTAGATAATCAAAAAGAAATCTTCTTCCGCTTAACGGAAAGTGGGAATAAAATATATAAAGCTCATGAAAAATTGCATAAGCAAGCTGAAGAAAAGTGGTTGTTACTTTTAGATGGATATACGAAAGAAGAGCAAGATTTTATTCGAAGGTTTATAAAGGATGTCTCCGGTCATTTGGAAATATAATTGGAAGAAAAAACTCCTTTTTCTCAAGTCTTTTAAATATAATTTCTGAAAGAACTCATATATAATAGAAAAAGATACTTAACATGGTGAATAATTAAAGAGTCAATATATATAGAGGAGAGAGTAACATGCTTGAAAATACGGGGTTAGTATTAGAAGGCGGCGGTATGCGTGGTGTGTACACGGGCGGGATATTAGAATACTTTATGGAACAAGATTTATATTTTCCATATGTAATTGGTGTATCAGCTGGTGCTTGTCATGCAGCGTCGTATCTTTCCAGACAAAGAAATAGAAATAAAACGGTCAATATTGATTATGCATCACATCCGAAATATTTATCGTATAAAAACTTATGGAGAAAACGGCAGTTATTTGATATGGATTTCATTTTTCATGAAATTCCAGAAAAGCATGTGCCGTTTGATTTTGAAACATACTTTAATAGCCCAGAACGTTTCCTTGTAGGAACGACGGATTGTGAAACTGGGCAATCTGTTTATTTTGAAAAAGAAGGAACGAATGATGATGCGCTAAATTTATTACAAGCGTCTAGTTCATTGCCTTTCATTGCACCAGTAGTAAATTACCGTGGTAAGCAATTATTAGATGGTGGGATTTCAGATCCGATTCCAGTTCGTAAAGCACAGGAAGATGGATTTAAAAAATCAGTCGTAATTTTAACGAGAAATCATGGCTACGCGAAGAAAAAATCAAAGTTTGGATGGGTTGCTGCGAAAGCTTATAAAAAATATCCGAATCTTGTTAACACGATGCTAAATCGTTATGAAGTGTATAATGAAACACTTCACTACATCGAAAAAGAAGAACAAGCGGGTAATTTATTTGTTATTCGCCCAGAAGTGCCGCTTCAAGTAGATCGTATGGAAAAAGATACAGCAAAACTACAAAATTTATATGAGCAAGGCTATGAAGATGCAAAGAGACAGTTTGCAGATTTGCAGGCGTTTTTGCAAAAATAAGTACTAGGCTGCGGAGAGGGAGTTCTCTGCAGCCTTTTTTTGTATTGCTTGCTTATCCGTTACTTTTTAAAAATGTATGAATGTTTAAGTGTTTAAAGAGTTTGTAAAACATCGGGGTTTCTTGTTGAGGAGAATTTATTTGAAGGATATTATGATGATGTAGCGCTACTAAACTATTAAATTTATGAGGTGATTGTTAATGAAAGGAAAAGTTTTTTCAATTACGACTTTAGTATTATTAGCAACATCAATCTCAACAAGTGCATTCTATCCAACTCTAAGCGGTCACAAAAGCGGTAACCTACTATCTTACAGAGCTCAAACTACTACGAATCAAAATGCATCTCGTTGTTCAGTAGCAATTTCTTTTATTAAATCAAATGGAAATAATTCATATATTGAAAGCGCTTCAGACAAATTAGGATCCCATGAATCTGGAAGAGCATTAAACGCAACTGTGAGTAATGGTGCATATAACGCCTTTGGTGCAAAAGGACTATACTCGGAGCATTATGCAAATGAGAATAATGACTATCAAGAAGATACACACAAAGGTACTTTTGATAGTAATGGTAACTTACGATTACAGTGGTAAAAAGCATTAAACAGTTGTCTTTATAAATATTTAGATAAGGAGAAGGGGATGTTCATCATCTCCTTCTTATTTAAAAGGAGCACAGACATGTACCTAGCTTTTAAAAATATAAAAAGCAATAAACTGTTTTTCTTAATTCTCCTTATGTCATTTTTTATTTCTTTTCTTTCTATATCAATAGCCGCACTTTTAACAGAGTCTAAACGAAACTTTATATCGGCTTTTCAAATCGGTTTTCCAGAGAAGAACCAAGTTTTAACTGTTCCGATAGCGAATGCAACTGAATTGGAAGAGATAATTCCTTTCATACAAGATACTTTTGTTAAAAGTGATATTTATGTAGAGCATTTAAAAGCATTAAATAGTTCAGGGGCAACAAAGATCATAGCTGTGAATTTAAAAGATGATTATTATTGGAAGCCATATATTTCTGAAGGACAATATTTTCATCGTGAAAATGTAAACGATATGGTTGTTGGCGATCAAACGAATGTAGAGGAGTTATATGAATTTGATGATACATATAAAAAAATAGGAACTATATCAAGAAAAGACAGTGACGTCGGTGTAGCAGGCATATACGTTCCACTTCAAAACTTACCTACTATATCTAAAAAAGGTATTATCGAGAGTAAACAATTACAATTAACAGTTGTTAATCCTACATCATCTATTCATAACGAAATAAAAAAGTTTATGGGTAGGAGTAAAGAAGTGCTTTCGGGAGATGTTCAAATGCTGAATGAACGAGATCTTCAAGAACTACATGTGACACATATAGATCCAGCAAATAAGTATTATTATAAATTTATTCTTGTTGCAATTGTTTCTGGCATTTCTGCGGTTTTATTTTGGATTTATAAAAAAGAAAGAGAGATTTCATTAAAAAAAGCAGTAGGTGCTTCTAATATATCTATCTACTGCGAACTATATATTCAAATTTTGTTTATTTCTCTAGCAGCGATGTTCTTAGTTTTTATTACGTTAGAAATATTTTCGGGAACAATTCATACTTATTTTCAGACATACTTAGTAAAACCGTTAACACTATATGTATTGATATGCAATGTTATTTTTATAATTTTTCTTACAATTTTTGTTACTGTAATTCCAATCAAGCACATTATAAATATATATCCCGGAAAACATTTAAGAACGTAGGAGGTCGTCATGTTTTTTATATTTGATTCTATACGGTCTGTGAAAAAACGGTTGTTACCAAGTTTGATTATAGTAATTTCTTTAATTATTGCATTTTCTTCAGCAATAGAATTTGTTAGTAATCTTTCGGGATATCGAAAAATGATGACGGTAGCAAATAATTTATCGACTCATAAAAATTTCTATGAACTTTATGCGACGCAAGATATAACCTTGTTTAGCGAAGAAAAAGCGAAAAATGATTATCAACATTTCATGCAAGGGTTATCTAATATGATACCAATAACAAATAAAACTAATTATCTGTTCCGTAACTATTCACTTAGTTTAAAAAAAGAAAATGGAACGATAAAGACTCTTATTGTTGATAAAGATATTAATAAGTACTTTCGTATACGAATTTCACAAGGAAGATATTTTGAGGAATCGGAATTTCATAAATCAGTATTTGATATTAGACCTGTTATATTAGGGGCTAATTATATAGAAAAGGTATCTATTGGTGATGTTATACCATCTGGAAAAATGAAGCTAAAAGTAATTGGTTTTTTAGAAAAAAATTCACCATTTACATATCCTCGAAGTGGTGAAATATCGGATAATCGTATTACATTATTAGATGACATGGCGATTTTACCAATTGGAACAGAAGAAATAGAGTTCTATAGTGTAGAACTTTTATACAATGGGTTAATTATAGAAACAAATGATAAGATAAATATAAATGAACTTCAAAAGAAAGTATTAAAGGTAACAGAAGGTAAGGGTTATTCGTATTATGTTACAAATCCGAATAAATTGTTAGAAAACGAAAAACAAGGTATTGATAATATGTCATACCCCTTATTATTAAGCGGTACAGTCTTATTTTTTTCATTTCTATCTATTGTATTAACATCAATGGCAGCACTTTATATGGAGCGTAAAAATATTTCTATTAGATCAGCGTTAGGTGCAAGCACTTTTCAAATATGTCTTCCATTTATTATTGAGTATATGTTGCTATTCGTTTTAGCGATATGTATAGGCATAATGTATTTTCAATGGGAGAATAGCGGAGTAATTGAAATTCAGAAAGGGCTAGAAAATAGTATAGTATCTTTCTTTGGAACGTTAAAAGTCTCTATAGAATCATTGGTTGTTATAGGTGCTTTATCAATTGTAATGATCCTCGTTATATATGCAATCATTTATTTCAATGTACTAAAAATAAAAAATACATATATGAAAGAGGTGTTATAGATGATTCAGCTCGCAAATGTGGCTAAGGGATACGGAAAGAGTAATTTTAGTGCTTTACAAGATATTAATCTTACAATAGAAAAAGGCGAAATGATAGCCATTATGGGACCATCTGGTTCTGGGAAATCAACCTTGCTTAACATTATTGGCTTAATTGATAGCCCCTCTACTGGAAAGTATTTTTTAGATGGAATGGATACGAGTACATTCAAGTCAAATTATCATAAGTATAGAAACACGGAAGTTGGATTTGTGTTTCAGAACTTTTCGCTATTAGATGATTATACAGTTGTTGAAAATGTAATGCTTCCGCTTATATATAGAAGAATTTCTCATAAGAAACGTATGCAAATATCAAAAGAAATGCTGAAAATGGTAGGGCTTGAGAGGCATATTAACAAATATCCTTACGAGTTATCAGGAGGAGAACAGCAAAGAACAGCAATAGCAAGGGCTTTAGCACAAGATACAAAAATTATACTTGCTGATGAACCGACTGGTGCTCTTGATCAAGAAAATGGGGAGAAAATTATGAGTATTTTACAAGAGATTAATAAAGAAGGAAAAACAGTGTTAGTTGTTACACATGATCAAAAGGTAGCTGCATATTGTCAGAGGACGATACGGTTACTTGATGGTTGTATGGTATAATATGGATAATGTTATGTGAAGAGGTGATACATATGGAAAATGTCTATAAAGGACTTAGGCATACTGGGTTTATTATGATGTTTATTTTTGGTAGCGTATTTTTACTTCGCTGGTTTATTCATGATGAAATGTTAATAGATCAACTTATTGGTTTTAGTGTGGGCATAGTAATGGTTATTTCATCAGTTTTCATTCAAAAGTATAGTAAAGAATTAAAGGTAGAAGAGAAGTATTAAAAGGTTATAACCTTCTTCATATTTTGGAGGTGCCTTTATAGTTTGAATGATTGTTGTAAAAGAAAAGTAGAGCATCGGATTTCGATGCTCTACTTTTTTAATGTGGTAAGAATATCAATTGATAAGCAAACAAAATTCCAAATACATATACAAGTGGGTGAACAGCACGGAATTTACCTTTTGCCACTTTCATAAGTGGATATGAAATAAATCCAAGTGCGATACCTGTTGCGATACTTGATGTAAGAGGCATGCTTAAGATTACTAAAAATGCTGGGAATGCTTCATCAAATGTGTCCCAATCGATGTGGCGAACTGAACCCATCATAAGACTACCAACGATAATTAATGATGGAGCAGTAATAGCTGATACACCAGAGACAGCACTTACTAATGGTCCGAAGAATGCTGCTAGTGCGAATAGAACAGCTACTGTAACAGTTGTTAAACCAGTACGACCACCAGCTGCAACACCAGCAGATGATTCAATGTAAGCTGTTGATGGTGTCGTTCCGAACATAGAACCAATAGTTGCTGAGAATGAGTCAGATAGAAGAGCTCGTCCAGCTTTTGGGAGTTTTCCGTCTTTCATAAATCCACCTTGTTGAGCTACCCCAAGTAATGTACCTGTTGTATCAAATAATGTAACAAGGAAGAATGAAAATACAACGCCGTATAATCCGTAGTTAATTACGTCAGATACAGCAGTAATTGGATTTGAAACGATAATTCCTTCTGGTAATCCAGGCATTGATGTAACACCGTTTGAGAATGTTAATTGTCCTGTGAAGAAAGCGATAATACCAGTTAATAGCATACCGATAAATAGTGCGCCATTTACATTTAAAGACATAAGGATAATAGTAATTCCAAGTCCAGCTAATGCTAGTAGAACTGGAGCAGAGTGAAGATCACCAAGTCCAACTAAGTTTGCATCATTTTTTGTAACGATACCTGTTAAACGTAAACCGATAAAGGCGATAAATAGCCCGATACCAGCAGTAATTGCATGTTTTAAGTTTTCAGGAATTGCTTCCATTAATTTTGTACGGAAAGATGTAAATGATAGCAAAATTAAAATCATACCTGCTACGAATACAGCAGAGAATGCAATTGCGAAAGTCATGCCTTCATGCGCTTTTACAACAGAGTAAGAGAAGTAAGCATTTAATCCCATACCTGGCGCGATTGCGATTGGTAAGTTTGTAAAGATTGCCATAAATAATGTTCCGACAACAGCAGCAATAATTGTTGCTGTAAATGCTTGTTCAAATGGAACACCTGCATCTCCAAGGATAACAGGGTTTACGACAATGATATATGCCATTGTTAAGAAGGTAATAATACCTGCCATAATTTCAGTTTTAATAGAAGTTTTATGTTTTGAAAGGTTAAACATATAAACATCCTTTCTGTTTACGAATAATTTTCACAACAGTTATATATAATATTCGTTTTTTATCTATTTTGCAATAGTTTTGCATAAAAAGTTTATAACAATTCATATTTTGTGTCTTAAATTCGAATATTAATCGTAAACCGATGTGTGAATTTCAGCTTTTTATTGTGCACATGCTAAGGAAAAGGAGTTGAAAGTTAACTCTACTATAATAAAAAGCGAATAGTATGTTTAATATACGAGCCTATTATTCTTTTTTATCACATTATATAATGATTAACTATATGTTAGTAATTTAGTATGTTATGTTTAAAATGTAAGGTGGGTTTTGTAACCGGAGGATAACTTCTATAAGGTAGGTGTAAAAATAATTGTAAGATTCAGTATGAAATCTAGAGGAGGAATTCTATGCGTGTACAAGAGATTTTGCTTGAGAACAGTAAGAAATATATGCTAATTGATGAAAAAGGGATTCCGATTGTTCCAGTAGTAAAGTATCTCAAATATTTGGACAGTACAGGTAAAAGTAGGAATACTCAAAAGACATACTGTTATGCCTTAAAACAATATTTTTTATATTTAAGAGAAACCGAGAAAAATTACAAAGAAATAAAACTAGAAGACTTAGCAGATTTTGTTGGTTGGTTACGTCATCCGTATACTAGTTTAAATGTAGCATCTATTACTCCTGTGAAATCAAAAAAGACTGAAAAAACAGTAAACTTAACCGTTACTGCTGTTACAAATTTCTATGATTATTTATACCGTAACGAAGAAATATCAAAAGACATGAATGAAAAACTAATGCGTCAGATTTATGCAGGAGGAAGAACACGATATAAGAGTTTTCTACATCATATTAATAAGAATAAGCCCTCTATTCGGAATGTATTAAAAGTAAAAGAGCCTCGTAAAAGAATTCAAATACTAACAAAAGAGCAAGTGCGACAAACTTTCACAGCTACTACAAATATACGAGATGCTTTTCTTATTCAACTTTTGTTTGAAACGGGATTACGTATTGGAGAGGCTCTTTCTCTATATTTGGAAGACTTTATATTTGACTACAAAAAAGGACATCGGATTCGCTTGAGGGATCGAGGAGAATTAGAGAATGGTGCAAAGCTCAAAACAGGAGAACGAGAGATATTTGTATCACAACACCTTATGGATTTGTATGATGATTATCTATATGAAATTATTGATGAACTGGATATTGAAACAAACTTTGTCTTTATTAAGCTACGTGGAAGAAATATGGGTAGACCTATGAATTATAGCGATGTAGAATCCCTCTTTAAACGATTGCGAAAGAAAACAAAAATTGATATTCATCCTCACTTGTTACGACATACACATGCCACCATATACTACCAAGAGACAAAGGACATCAAACAAGTACAAGAGAGACTAGGACATGCTCAAATTCAAACAACAATGAATTTGTATCTCCATCCTTCGGACGAAGATATCCGTAAGGATTGGGAAAAAGCACAATATGCATTTAAAATCGATGAAAAAAGCTGAAGGTGGTAAATATGAAGCGAAAACGACAAATAAATATAGGAGAAGTAAATTTTCATGAACGATTGAAGTATGAGCTTTCTAGTTATATAGAAAAAACAATCCAATCTGATGGATCTGTTACCACTAACCGTGTGGACAATCCCTATTTTTTAATGAATAACAATTGGAATATCAAATTTTTAAAAAGTATCCCTCAATTTCGGAAAATGGCGGATAATTACAAGGGGAAACGTCGAAATGTACATTTTCGAATAAATAGTCCAACTGTTAATCTTGAAATAAAATATGTATGGTATCAAAAATTATTCAAAGAACAGTGGGCACTAAGTAGCGGTTTTAATCAAAAAGCCGCACTTTTAACGAAATTATCCATTTTTCTTAACGAAAAGTACCCTTACCTTCCCTCTTTATTTGATTTGGATATGGAGAGGGCTGAACGGGAATGGTTGTTTTGGTTAGAACAACATGGAATTCCCACAACAAAGACATCAAAGACCACAATGTTCGACGAATATACACATAAATCCCCCGCAGCAACCTATTTTCGTATCATTCATTCCAACTTCTTGGTGTTAGCAGATTCGCGTAATGAATGGGAAAAAGATCGTTGGGATGTACGGATATTACATAGCCAATATGGGATATACTACAGCAAAAGTTTAACCGCACATTTTCTTGATTTTACTGGAATAGAACCAATGAAAATAAGACATAGTACCAAAAAGTATATTAAGCAACGTTTAATGGGACGACAAGATCTTTCATTCGCTACAGCAAGAGTTTATTCAAGAACTTTAACTAAATTTTTTTCTTTCATATTTTCATTAGAACCAACATGGAATGATTTGAAAGGTCTCAAACGATCTCACATGGAGCTATATATTCAATGGTTTCATGAAGATACCAAAAATAAAAAAATTGAAAATCCAGAAAGATATATATCAGAAGGTTTAAAGATTATCAGTAAGTTTTTAGGAGATATTCAAAAATACGAATACGACATTGCCCCAACTACAAATGTAAGATTATTAATTTTCCCAGGAGATAAACCAAAAGTGAAAAAAAAGCCCTATGGGCAAATTGATTATATTCCTGACTTTGTACTGGAACAATTATTCGCTCATCTTAACGAACTACATAAAGACATCATACCGGTGGTATGGGTAGCGTTTAAAACAGGCCTTCGCATTTCAGATGTATTAGAACTTACAACAGATTGCCTTGTACAATTGAATGGTAAATATTCTATTGTAACTGATATTGAAAAAACGTTTGTACAAGGTCATCGAATCCCAATTGATGAGGAGCTCGCAAAAATTCTTTCGGTTTTAATTTCAAATTCCAAAGAAAATAGCACACAAGATAATAATCCAGAAAAATACATTTTTGTACGATATCAAGGGATACGAAAAGGTAAGCCCTATACACAAGCATGGATTCGAAAACATTTGAATGAATTAGCAAAAAAGAAAAATATTGTAGATGAAAATGGTGATATCTTTCGTTTTAAGACCCACCAATTTCGTCATACGTATGCTGTAAAGTTATTGAATGGAGGTGCAGATATTTTAACGGTACAGGAATTACTTGCTCATGCTTCCCCCGAAATGACTTTACGATATGCTAAGCTATTAGATGAAACTAAACGAAAAGCATTCGAATCTGTTATAAATCAAGGAGTCTTCAGCTTTGACTTGAACGGTGAGGTACAAAAAATTAATGCTGGTGAAGATATTCCTAAGGATATATTACAAGCACTCTGGCAAGAGCATAAACTAAATGCAATGGATAATCCTTATGGAACGTGTCATGCACGATTAAAAGGAGATTGTCCACATATGGAAGCTCCACCTTGTTTGACATGCAATAGTGGTAGCCCTTGCAAAGACTTGGCTATTGGATTTTCAGAACTGGATATTGAAAAATATGAGTTACACATAAAAACAACAGCAAGAGCTGTAGAAGTAGCTAAACAGCATAATCGTGAAGATATGATTGAAAAGCATGAACGAAATTTACACCGATATCAAAGGATTTTAAACAATATTCGAGAAGGGAATATTATATTTGGTCGACAAAATCGCATAAAACGAAAGTATGGTGTGAAACATGACTAGTTATGATCGTACAGAGCAGTTAAAAGCAATTCATGCATCCAGAAAGGCAATTACTTCTCAAAAGGTTGATGAAGCGATTCAAAGGCTCTTACGAGCCAATCAGAATATTAATTTTAATAGCGTAGCAAATGAGGCAGGTATCGCTAAAGCAACCCTGTATAATAATCAGAAATTTCGTAAACGAATTGAAATCCTACGCCAACAACAAGCGAAAATCCTTACATCGAAACAAATAAAACGTGAGATAAGTGATAGCAATAGAGATGTAATTATTGAATCGTTGAAGCGAAGACTGAAAAAAATGGAAGAAGAAAATAAACAACTGAGAAATCAACTAAAGGTGGCATACGGAGATATATATAAACAGATATAAAAAGATAAAGAGATTTTATTTTTAAAGCACATTTACGAAACTCAGATTTAATTATAATACTTATTTCATACTAGAAATTCTACTATTAGTTAAATCTTTATAGGGTCATATTATTTTATTTCATAATTCGAATACCTTTATTAATATTAGCCCTAATTTTATTTGTGTTTAAATTTCTTGAATAACATATACTGTAACGAAAATATTATATTTTTTACAATGTTTTGTACCTATCATTGTCTTTTGATGAAATTTAGTTTTCGTCAAAAGACAGTTGAAATTTTAAGGGATGATTTAAAAATGAATAGATGGCTTGCTTTAGAATTAGAAAAACTTGTAGAAATTAACAAAACTCCTCATTCTGCAAAATGGCAAACTACGCCACCTTTTTGTTTATTTAATTATGATGGAAAATTATTAACCTTAGCAGGTAACACTAAGAAAGGCCAATTTACTACTCCTTTTTTTATAGTCAAAGCAGTAGATACTAAAAAAAATTGTGCCTTGCTGGAATTATTATTTCCATTTCCGATTATAGAAAATAAACACAACCAAAAATTTCCGCTAAATAAATTTTGCTGTGTGAAAAAATTATTCCATACAAAAAGTAAATTATTTGTAAATCTTGCTGACTTTTGTGGTTTGACTTTTGTAGAAATTCCAGTTTTCGATTATTTGACAAAATCAAGAGTGATAAAAGATAGCTTTTGTTTAGCTTTTTGTTTATCACAAAATTGTCCACCTCAAAACATATGGGAAACAAGCAAAAAACATCTAAATAATATTACCACTATAACAAGTTCTTATAACTATGGAACAGATTCAGAATTACAAATGTTTTTATATACTAAAACCAAAACTTATAAAATGTTTATCCCGAAAGGACATTGTCAATCTCTTACTATATCAGATTTGAAATATATTGAAATTCTCACTCCACAAAAATTTGTCGCGGGTACTATACAAATACAACTTAATTATTGTTATAAGGAAAAATACTATTTCTAAAAACATAACAATTACAAATTATTGTAATTGTTATGTTTTTTATTTTATCCATGTCCACAATCTAAAAAAGGACATACACTATTAATAAATTAATTGGACTATTCATTAAAAAGGAGCGTTTATAAATTGGCAAATAGACTAAATTTCACTGGACCACTTGGATGTTGTGGTATTAGTGGGAAAACAGGCCCCACTGGACCAACAGGTCCTACTGGAGTAACGGGTTCCACTGGACCAACAGGTCCTACTGGAGCAACAGGTTTCACTGGACCAACAGGTCCTACTGGAGCAACAGGTCCTACCGGAGCAACAGGTCCTACTGGAGCAACAGGTCCTACCGGAGCAACAGGCCCTACTGGAGCAACAGGTCCTACCGGAGCAACAGGCCCTACTGGAGCAACAGGTCCTACCGGAGCAACAGGTCCTACCGGAGCGACAGGTCCTACCGGAGCAACAGGCCCTACTGGAGCAACAGGCCCTACTGGAGCAACAGGTCCTACCGGAGCAACAGGTCCTACTGGAGCAACAGGTTCCACTGGACCAACAGTAACCACTAACTCCATGTTTGCCTCTAATACAATTGGTAGCGTTATTAATGTCGCTTTAGGTAGCGCTACGAGTATTCCTCTTCCTAATAATCAAAACTTAGATGGTTTTACAGTCAATGGTACAAATACCACTTTTACAGTGCCTCAATCAGGGAGATATTATATTACTTATCAAATTAATACTACAGCTGCAGTAGGTATTGGTGCTGGTTCAAGAATTTTATTAAACAATACTACTCCTATTCCTGCTTCTATATTAAGACCAGCTCTAAGTGTATCCGCTTTTAACAATGATGTTATAGTTAATTTAAATGCTGGAGATACAATCCAATTACAATTATTTAGTAGTATTCTTTTAGTTGCTACACTTCTGTCGATTGGAGGATCGGTTGGAGCTGCCTTAACAATCATTAGGGTTTCGTAATATGTATCTCTAACAAAACTTCTTTTAAACCGTAAATTTAATTGTCCAAACAAAATAGAAAAATCAAACATATAATAGTGTATCTTGTTCATAAATTTAGGAGGGGTTCATGTTGGCGCAAATAGGAAATTGCTGCACTGAACAATTATGCTGTGTAAATGATGCTGTATGTTGCACTATTATTTTAGATGATACCGGCGGTACCGCTTTACCTATTTGGGATGATGCTACTACTTTTGTAATAAATGGGACAATTATGGTGGAAAATAACGGAACAGTTGGAGTTGGACCAACAGCTGCTCTCACTGTAAACGGAACAGCTGTTGGAGGATTTGTAGTTGCACCAGGTGAATGTAGATCCATTACGATGAATGATATAAATTCCATTGCAATTGTGGGAGCCGGAACAGGTACATCTAGTGTTAAAATTTCTTTCTCGATAAATTATAAATTCTAATATAATGAGAGATAAAAGATGATACATGTTAGTCATGACTAACATGTATCATCTTTTAATTTTCGTGACTTTTAACAAATTAGGTCTTGATAACCTTTCGCAGCTATGCCACAGCAAAAAAACTTTATAACAATGCCTGCGCAACATCAAAATAAGCAGCCTGGTATTGAATCATTAATGAGCCCCCTTCCGCAGTTTGAAGATCCAAATTATCAAGGAAGTGAAAAGTTAAAAGGGAAGAATGTGTTAATTACAGGAGGAGATAGCGGAATTGGACGAGCAGTTTCCATCGCTTTTGCAAAAGAAGGAGCAAATGTTGCGATTGCTTATTTAGATGAGGAAGAAGATGCAAAAGAGACGAAACAACGTGTTGAAAAAGAAGGTGTAAAGTGTGTATTGTTGCCGGGGGATTTGAGTAATGAACAGCATTGTAAAGATATTGTGGAAGAGACCGCCCGGCAGTTAGGTAGTTTAAATATTTTAGTGAATAACGTTGCACAGCAATATCCGCAGCAAGGGCTAGAGTATATTACAGCAGAACAGCTAGAAAAAACATTTCGTATTAATATTTTTTCTTATTTTCACGTTACGAAAGCAGCCCTTTCTCATTTGAAGAAAGGGGATGTCATTATAAATACGGCATCTATCGTTGCATATGAAGGAAATGAAACGTTAATTGATTATTCCGCAACGAAAGGAGCAATCGTAGCTTTTACAAGATCACTTTCTCAATCGTTAGTGCAAAAAGGGATTCGGGTAAATGGTGTTGCACCAGGACCGATTTGGACACCGCTTATTCCATCGAGCTTTGATGAGAAGAAAGTCTCTCAGTTTGGGAGCAATGTCCCAATGCAAAGGCCTGGTCAACCATATGAGTTAGCGCCGGCATACGTATATTTAGCGTCTGGTGATTCTTCTTATGTTACTGGACAAATGATACATGTAAATGGGGGCGTTATTGTAAATGGATAGTTTTCATTTATAAGAGCAAAGTAATGTTAATTCCACTTATTATAGTGAGCGCTAGGGGGGATATAGCTGAAAAAGTTATGTTTCGTCATACTATTATTTTTCATCCTACCGGTTAGTGCTTTTGCTAATACAGATCATTTAATATTAGTGAATCTTACGACAAATCAGTTGTCTTTTTTTGAGAATGGAAATTATACAAAAACATTTCCAGTAACGACTGGAAGAGATCGTACACCTACGCCTGAAGGTAACTTTTGTATTATAACTAAATTTAAAAATAAAGAATACCATCGAAAAAAAATACCTGGGGGTGCACCGAATAACCCTCTCGGTACGAGGTGGCTTGGACTAGATAAGAATGAATATGCGATTCACGGGACGAACCGGGAATGGACGATTGGAAGTAGGGAATCAAATGGTTGTATTCGCATGCATGACAGGGATATACAATGGTTATATGACAGAGTACAATTACAAACAAAAGTAATCATTTCTCGTTTTCATACGAGCCCCGAATATGAAGCGAATAAGCTTGGTTATCGCGTTGTGAGCTGGAATGGTCGAAAAATAGAAGAAGAACAAATTGGAGTACTAACGCTAGTAGACCGCGCGGATATATATTGGCAAGAACCAAATGGACAGTTAACGAAAGTGAAAACGGTATTGCCAAATGAAAGATATCCAGTGTACTCAAAACGAAAAGATGGAATATATTATATAGGAAACAATTCGTATATTATAGATGAAACAGGAGAGAAAATTCGTTACGAGCAAATTCCTTCTTCGATTTTAAGTAATATATATAAACGGAAATACAATGTTCCGTAATGGCTACCGTATTATAGACGGTAGCTTATTTATACTTGGAGTTTAACTGCAACTATTGTATTTTGCTGAATATAATACAGTACAGATAGGGGGCGGTTATATTATGAAAAGTGAATTTGCGTTTAAAGTTTTTTTAGTAACGACCTGTTTATTTATCGTGTATTTATATGCGTTTCTCGTCTTTTCTTTTTATGTTCCATATGTTGATTTAATATTGTTCTTCGGATTTATTTGGGCGTTTGTGAAAGCGAGGGAAGGAGAGAAGAGTATATATCGGCGCATTACCTTATGCGGGACGGCCGTTCTCGTTATTTTGTACTTTTTTATTATGCATGATTTTTGGAGG
This sequence comes from Bacillus sp. FSL K6-0073, assembly GCF_038006085.1. NCBI lineage: Bacteria > Bacillati > Bacillota > Bacilli > Caryophanales > Bacillaceae > Bacillus > Bacillus sp. FSL K6-0073. Next base: position 781,490 of record NZ_JBBOUN010000001.1, read on the forward strand.
GGAATGTAAAAAAGCATACGATTAATCGTATGCTTTTATATCTGTTAATGATGGAAGAGAGGCAATTGCACCGTAATTTGTACATGTGATAGCGCCTACTTTATTTGCAAAGGAGATAAACGCTGTTAAGTCTTTGAAATGATACGAAAGTGTATGTTCACTTTGGGCAATCTGATATAACATTGCTCCAACGAAAGCATCACCAGCACCAGTTGTATCGACTTGTTGAATGGAAATAGAAGAGACAATGGTTTGACCTTCATTTGTCGCAAGAAGTGTACCGTCTTTTCCAAGTGTAATAGCTACTACTTTTGCGCCATAATTTAATAATTTGAGTGCAGCTTGTTGTAAATCACTCTCTTTAGAGAGCATAGTAGCTTCCTCTTGACTTACTTTTACGAAGTGTGCATGTTTTATAAAGGTTAGACAATCTTGAGAGAATTGTTCTGTATTTGTAATGAGTGCACTTCGATAATTTGGATCAAAAGAAATAAAATGGCCGTTATCTTTCGCATATTGTAACAACTGAAAATACGTTTCTTTTAATGGGCTTGATAGTAAAGCTGTCGCTGAACCGAAATGTATTAAATCATTCGTTTGTATTTTTGATAAATCAATGCTATTGAATTGATATTCACCATCTGCACCACGCATAAAAGTAAAATCACGTTCGCCATCTTGATCGATGGATACGAATGCAAGTGTTGTTTGTTTATCTTTTATGAGCATGGATGTATCGACTTGCGCACGCTGTAAAGTTTGTTCAAGAAACTCACCAAATGGGTCATTTCCTACTTGCCCCATAAATGTAGCGTGTCCACCTAATTTTGTAATCGCAGCAGCAACGTTAGCGGGTGCTCCACCAGCTTTTTTTTCGAAATCTGAACCGTTTACTAAAGAAACGTTAGTATTTCGGCACACAAAATCAATTAATAGTTCACCTATACAAAAGACATTTCTCATACAATCCCTCTTTTCAGCTTATATTGTGTGATGATAAAGTTTAGTTTTGCATCTGAAAAGATTGCGATATGATGTTTCATGTCTTTTCGAGGAAAAACTCGGGACGTAAAGACTGTTGAACCATCGTATAAGAAAATTTCCACGATGCTTTTATCTACAAATATTTGTAGTTCTATCGTATCTTGAATATCGATTTTTTTACAGCGTTCAAATCCATATTCTCCGCCAAATTGATGGTAGAAGTTGCCCCTGTCTATAGAAATAGTACCTTGTTCCCGATTAAATGTAATGGGGAAACATTCCTCCTCATTGTGGAAGAGAGAAAGCCCAAAACGCTTTGCATCTTCTGTTTTAAGTGTAACAATTAATTCATAGGAGCCTTTATCATCAAGCGTTGATAATACATTTAATCCAGCTGTTATATCTCCTGAAATTTCTTTTTTTGTTGTTCGTAGTTTTGTTAATTCTGAAACTGGTTTTTGTTTTAAGATGTTATCTTCTAATGTTAATTCACGTGGAAGTGTTAGGCAATGAGCCCACATATAATCATCAGAAGGATATGTGATTTCACTTGATCCTGCCCAAGCAAACAATAGGCGACGACTAGTAGAGTCTTCTAAAGTTTGAGGGGCATAAAAATCGAATCCTTTATCAGCTTCGTAATAGGAATCAACATGGAAATATAAATTTTTAATATCGAAATGGCCTATGGCATAAACGACATTGTATATATTGTGAAAGTTTTCGCCGTCTTTTTCAATTCCTTGCGGTGAAAAGAGAAGTACATCTTTCCCTGATAATTGGAAGTAATCGGGGCATTCCCACATAAATCCGAATTCTTTTAAATTTGTTGTAATTTCGCCTTGGAAATGCCAATTGTATAGGTCTTGTGATTTGTATAGTAATAGAGTTCCTGTTTTATTTTCACGTTGGGCACCGAGTAACATATAGTACATATCATTATGTTTCCAGACTTTTGGATCACGTACATGTTTTGTATATCCGTCAGGAATTATATCAATAACAGGATTATTACTATATTTCGTCATCGTATATTGTGAATCCATTGTTGCCATACATTGTTTTGCATCACGGGAATCATCAGGCTTTTTTATATTCCCTGTATAAAGTAAATGAAGAAGGCCATCTTTTACGATAGCACTACCAGAATATGCACCGTGTGATTCATAGCTTTCAGTAGGGATGATGGCTACAGGCATACGCTCCCAGTTAATAAGGTCTTTTGACTTCACATGCCCCCAATGCTTCATTCCATGAATGGGACCAAATGGATACCACTGATAAAAAACGTGATATTCATCATTGTAGTAGGATACACCGTTAGGATCATTCATTAATCCAAATGGTGGGTGGATATGATAAATTGGTTTCCATGAATCTTGGTTTGCAATTTCATATAAAGAATGTAATTCGTCTTTATTAGATTGCAGTATTGTTTTATATTTTGACATAGGTTTTCACCCCGTTATTATTTACTTTCTTTATATAAAATGAATGTGGCAACAAAAGCAGTGATAACTGCAATAGTGAAACCAATTATATAGTGAATCATGTTCATCATGCCAAGAGGTGCAACAATTGTAAGCATCGGAATACCTGTTAAACCGTATGCATTAGCCGCCACTTGCATCCAAACAACGTAAGCGCCGCCAATTGCGCCGCCAATAGCTGCTGCAATAAATGGTTTACCAAGTTTTAAATTGACACCAAAAATAGCTGGTTCTGTAATTCCTAAAAATGCTGAAGCTGCGGCCGGAATTGCAATTTCTTTCGTTTTTTTGTTTTTTGTTTTGAAATAGACAGCTAAAGTAGCACCGCCCTGTGCAACGTTCGCCATTGACCAAATAGGGAGTAAGAAATTGACACCGATATCTTTATTTGCGAGTAAGCCTGCTTCAATAGCGTGGAAGCTATGGTGTAAGCCAGTAAGAACGATTGTTGAATACAATCCGCCGAATATAAGTCCAGCTACTGGTCCTGCAAATTGATAGATTGTATTTAAAAGGTACGTAATGCCGTCACCGATTTTATATCCAATTGGTCCGATAATAATAAGTGATAAAAAGCCAGTTATAATAATTGTTAAGAATGGTGTAACTAATAAATCTAAAGAGTTCGGAACACGTTTTCGAAGTTCTTTTTCAATTGTACTCATAACATATACGCATAATAAAATAGGTAAAACAGTACCTTGATAGCCAATCATATCAATATCCATACCAAAGAAATGTAAAACAGTTGGTTTTGCATTTGAAAGAGTCCAAGGATTTGTTAAGCTTGGGTGAGTTAATATACCACCAACAACTGCACCTAAGAAAATGTTTCCACCAAATTCTTTAGCGGCACTAACTCCAATTAAAATAGGTAAAATAATGAAAGCTGCACTTGAGAACATATCAAGTAATTGGATAAGTGAGTGATCTCCAGGAACTAATTTAAACGCTTTCAACATTCCGAGTAGACCCATAAGTAAACCGCTTGCGACGATAGCTGGAATAATTGGAACAAAAATATTAGATAGTGTCTTTGCTAGGCGGGCGATAGGATTCATTTTTTTCTTAGGTATATCGTTTGATGTTGTAGAATCTAGTTCGGCTATTCCAATTAGTTTTGAGAATTCATCATATACTTTGTTTACTATGCCAGTTCCAAAAATAATTTGATATTGCTCGGTCGTTGCGAAAGCACCTTTTACTCCATCGATGTTTTCGATTTCTGCAGCGTTTATTTTCGTATCATCCTTTAATATAAGACGAAGGCGAGTCGCGCAATGTGTGGCACGGACAATGTTTTCCTTTCCACCAATGTTCTGTATTACTTGAGTTGCAATTTGTTTCATATCCATAAAAATTCCCCCTTACTATAAATTTTCTTATATGGAACCGGTTCCTTAAGGAACTAAAATAAAAAACAGGGAAATGATGTTGAAAATCCTGTTTTTAAAATGTGGAACCGGTTTTAATTTTATTATAGAGCGCCTTTATATTTTGTCAACGCTTTCTTGGATTTTTAATGTATAACGAGAGTGTAATATTTTTGGTATAGTTTTGTTTTCAACAAGCTGTGAAAGAGAAGTGGCAGCAAGCTTTCCAGCATACTCATAGTCAAACGCAATTGTCGTTAAACTAGGGTGTACCATTTCTGAAATATCATATCCACCGAATCCTGTTACAGAAATATCACCTGGTACAGAAAGGGAGTGGGAGTGAATGACTTTCATTGCGCCAAGAGCGATGTTATCTGTAGCACATACGATAAGAGTTGGGCGATTATTATCTAAAATATGTTGTACTTGTTTCATGGCATCTTCTATGCGGAAAGTTGTTTCGTAATATGAAACGTTGCAAGTTGGTTCTAAATTTTCAATTGCTTTTTGAAAACCATTTTTTCGATTTATTCCAACAGAAATATCATCTTTTCCTATCCCTAAATAGGCAATATGTCGATGGCCTTGTGATAAAACGTATGCCCCTAACTCATACGCTGCATCATAATCATCGTGAACGAGGCAATATTGATTTTTATATTCTTGCCCGACGAATAAAATAGGGATGTTTGAATTAGCCATAATTTTTTGATGTTCATTCGTTAATGTTTTTGTTAATAAAATAATGCCAGCTACCTTTTGTTTTATAAAGTTTTCAATTGCTTGTATTTCAGTTTCGGTTGTTTGATTTGCATTTGCTACAAGCATTTGATAGTTATTTTCCTGTAATGTTTTATCGATCCCGATAAGTGTTTTCATTGTAGCGAAGGAGTCTAATCGGGGGATGATGACACCAATTAAATTTGTTGTTTTTGCTTTTAAACTTTGAGCAAATGTATTGGGAGAGAAATTTGTTTCCTGAATAATACCTTCGATTTTAAGTTTTGTTTTATCACTTACATATCCGCCGTTTAAGTAACGAGAGACTGTGCTTTTTGCAACTCCAGCCAATTTGGCGATATCTGCAATTGTTTTAGCCATAGTATTTCACCTTCGTATTCATAAAAATGTTAACTTTATTATAGGGAGAATTAGAGATGACGTAAACAAGAAGAGGGAAAGAAAAAACCACCTCACGTATATGAGGTGGAATAATTGTTAATATTTAGGCTTAAATGTATGACAACAAGTCTCTACACTCGTTGCTACAGAACTTTCTAGTGTCTCGTTTGTTAAAACAGCAGCTGTATATGAATCATTTTCAGTTTGACCAGTTTCATCTGCATCAGGCTGAACGATGATCGCACTTGCTTGACAAAAGTTACCTTGTCCCCAAAAAGAACAGTTGGAAACAGAACATCTTACTTCTGGCATAAAACCCCCTCCTTATACATTAGTGTGGGATTTTACACCCATTTCATGTGTAGAAGGAGTTTCCTTTTCTCGTTACTTTTTCGTTTGCTCAAGCCATTCTTTTAATTTATCTTTCGGCTGTTCACCGCTAATACGGCTCACTTCTTTGCCATCTTTAAAATGAATGATTGTTGGTGTTCCTTGAATTTTATATTCATCCCAAGGAGCATCTAATTTTTCAATATCCATAACTTTCATATCAACGTTTAAGTCTTTAGCCATTGGCACTAGGACAGGAGATAATTTTTGGCAATGAACGCAGGATGTTTGATAAAAGTATACTGTTTCTTCTTTTTTCTCTTTTAAGTTCTTTTGAAGATCTGAAAGAGAAATTTTATTTGTGTAGTAGTCAGGACCGTTTGTCTTACTTTCAGTAGGATTATCAATCTTTTGGCTAGTAGCATTTTTTTCTTCCATTTGTGTGACCGCGAAAATTGCTACGAACAAGGCGATAATAATACCACCAAATATAAGCATTTTTTTCATTCTTTCATCTCCTTATTTGTTTTTGATGACAATAAAGCTACAAACAGCGATTGTAATAAAGCCGATAAGTGCTAAAAACGGGATTGTAATAAAACCAAACCAGTTTATAAATTCTCCGGTGCAGGGTACACGACCGCAAGCTGCTCCAGCAGCTGAAAACGCTGGGACTTTTTGAATTGCATAGTGATATAAAGAAATACAAGCACCAATACTTGCAATTGGTAAAGAATAACTTGCGATGCGATAATCTTTTTTTGCTACAGCGATACCGAGCCATAAAACGAATGGATACATAAAAATACGTTGATACCAACAAAGAACACAAGGCTCAAATTTCATGATTTCGGAAAAGTACAGACTTCCTAGTGTAGCGATAAAAGAAGCTCCCCATGCGGTAAGTAAAGCATATTCTTGCTTTTTTTCTCGTCCCATATTTTATACCTCTCTTATAATAGTTACATACTAAATTATAGTATGAAGTGGTATGGAAAAGAAAGAAAAAATATGTTTATCAATAAAAGTTTTATAAGAGGGAACTTTTATTAGTATTAATATTAATAAAAGCGCTACCCTCCTAAAGAGAATAGCGCTATATTTTACATTTGAATTTGTTCTACTTCTTCTACATGCGACTTTTGGGATGCGTGGTCAATATATTGAAATAGGAGCTGCAATTGTTTATCAACTTCTGGTAGTTCTTTACTGTATTGATAAGCGTGTAAAAAATGCTCAATACGCTTAGAAAATAATTGATCGTTCGTTTGAACCATGAGAACGAGTAATTTATCCCAATTACAGCAATACGTGTAATAGAGAGCTTTATCATAGTCGTTATATGTTTGCACTGTATACCCTCCTTACCGAGAGTTATATATAGTGTGTGATAAGTAAGGGGAAATACACTTGAAAGAATTTGTTAAGAAAAAAAGTGAATGAAAAGAAAAAACGAGGAGTTTCCTCGTTTTTTAAGCTTTTGGCATTGGCGTAGGTGTTGGTTTGCCATAGCCTTCCTTGTATTTATTATCGATATAGTTGCGAATTTCAAGCGTTGATTTTCCTTTTTGTTTCATGGAAGCAGATTCAACTGCGATTTCTAGGCAATTGACGCAAGTCGTTGCGTGGGAATCCCAAACAACTTCACCATTCTTTTTAATTTCACGGATAAAGCAGTTTTTATTATTTTTATGTCCTACACTTTCACCGCAACCACAATAGCATGGAATCCAATCTAATAGCTCTGCATTTTGTCCAGCGACGGTGTAGATATCTTTCATTTGTGGATCAAGCTTATCTAGGAAGGTTGGAAGTGTGTCGATTCCTTTTGTTTTCTCTTGAATGTCAGCTTGCTGAGTGTGCGATGCGTGGTCATGTTCTTCTTGTTTTGATTCAGAAGATTTTTGGTCATTTGTACCTGTACTTCCGCATCCAGCAAGAATTAAGCTTAGTACTGCAAGTAAAGAAAATACATACTTTTTCATTCGCTTGTCCCCTTTACAAATGTATTAATCAAATTGTATCAGACTAAGGGACACCTAGGGAGAAGTTTTTTTTGAACGATTTTTGAAGTGCCATCTTAGTGAATGAAACAAAAATAAAATCGGGATATAAGCGTATACAATATATAAACCCGCTTGAGATAGTACGGTATTTAATGTATTGATACTTTCACGGTTTGTGAAAAACAGAGAAGCTGAAAATATGATGAAAATAAAAAACGGTAATGTAAATTTAAATGAAATATGAAAGGAACGCTTCATCGTTTGACATGATGACCAAATGGTTAAGCAAAGGTTTGGTAAAATAATTAAAAACCAAACGAAAATAATAATATATTCAAAGCGCTGAATAAAAGGAACTTTAATTATTTTTAACATCGTTAAAGTAGGCCAAATAGTACGGTTTAATTGTCCCTCGCTATAATACATAAAAGATACGATAGCTAAAATCACATAAATTAAAGTGCTAAAAGCAATTCCAGCATGGGCCCATCGCTTTAAAGATTTTCCTTTTTCAATAAAGGGATAAAAGATAAGAATTGTTTCAAATCCCAGAAATTCCAATGCGGAGTGTTTTGCAGATATAAGCATGTCAAAAGGTGAATGCGTAAAAATAGGTAAAATATTACGAAAATGTGCATACTTCATCGGATAGATTAAAAAGAACACAACGAAAATAGGCAGCACAATACCCCAAAAGCATATCCCTGTCACAGAGCGAAAGCCGCCTTTTATAATGTAGTAAGTGACTAATAAAAACATAAGCGTAAGTTTCCATAACTTAATGGTAGGGAAAATCCAAACTTGTATTACTTCCATATATGTCCGAAGAACAGTAAGGCAAAATAATAAGCAATAAAGAGTGAAAATTACAGAAAATATAGAGCCAACCCATTTTCCAAAAGTTGTTGTATGAATGCTAATTAAATCTCCGTCTTTTTCAAGCATTTTTAACATACAAAATAGTACAATATGAGTTGCAATCCCCGCAATAATAAGAGAAATCCAAGCATCATAACCTGCATTTTTCAAAATTACACGTTGATATCCGAGAATTCCTATGCCGATTTGGAGAGAATGCAATAAAATAAATGCAAAATATGGAGAGACAGTTTTTGTCTTATTCATTGTATTCATTGCTCATTTCACCTCACTATTCTCCGATTCCAGATTGTACAATATTAAGATCTAAATTTATATCTACCGCTACATTTTTATACATATTTCGAATTTGTTTTATATTCCATTTTCTCGTATGGCTTCTAATTTCATCTCGTATTCCTAACGGATCAATTTCCTTTTCTTGAAATTGTTTTATTAAATCTTCACAGTCTTTTTCGACATTTCGTTCAATTTGTTTTTTTATATAATTGATATTTGTTTTTTTTCTTAGATCAATCCAATTAGGAGAGTTTTTAATTAATCCATTTAATTTTAAATTGATTTTTACTTTTGGTATGTCGCCAGTTTGATCTATATCATACTTATTTTCTCCGGCTAAGTTTTGTATAACAACCATACCTTTATGCTTATCCTTTTTTATTGCTGCTTCGTAACGTCCATTTTTCGTAGGATTAATAAGTAATTTTGCTAAAACAGAATGTCTTTTATCCGTATACATGACGACTTTATCGCCTTTTAAAAAGGCAAGTCCTTTGACAGCGACGGAATGATTATCGTCCATTTTAATATAAGGAACATAGGCATCACATACAGAAGAGTAATAATTATATAAAAAAATGTTTAATTCAGTTTGTGGAATGTTCTCATTTCTTATATTTTGCTCGAGTAAATCAGCAATATATAAAGACCCATTTTTTTTTCCGTAATTTAAAAGCTCTTCAGCCGATCCATCTACAATTGCTAGTTGTACATCACGCCCGATATTTGGGTCACGTTGTAAGTTAGTAATAATCTCTCCCATTCCGCGTTCTCCTAGAGCCTTTCCAAATAGGACGACACGCATTTGACCTACAACAACATTGTGAGGAGATTTCGCATTCAATCGTGAAGCAATTGTTTCAAGTGAACGGGCAGATGTTGTTTGAGTCTCTGGCTTAGACTTTACACCATGTGTGTACTCTGGGAACAGAATAGTTCCTTGGAATCCTTTGTTTTTTGTGATGTCAAATCCAGCAATATGAATAATACGCTGTGCATCCACTATATACGTTTGTGTACAGCCAGTTTGTAAAACGAAGAAGATAATGATAAGGTGCAATAAAATTTTCTTCATTCATTCTCACCATCACGTTTTTGCTTCGATTTGTTTGGATTGTAGCGCCATTTTGATTTTGGTCTAAGAAAAGAAGGTCTTTGAGCCGTTTGGCTAAATGGTAATCGAAGAAAACCTTCTGCTGTACCTAAACCACGAAATGGATATAAAGGTAATAAATAAGGTGATCCAAGTGATTTTAATTTAATTAAATGAGCTAAAATAAATACAAATCCGACAGCGAGGCCTAATCCTCCGAATGCACCAGCTAAAAGAATAAGCGGAAAGCGTAACAACCGGATAGTAGAAGACATCTTTACAGTCGGTGTTGTGAAAGATGCAAGGGCGGATAAAGCAACTGCAATTAATAAAATTGTACTTGTTAAAGCTGCTTCAACAGATGCTTGTCCAATTACAATCCCCCCAACAATCCCAATCGTTTGTCCGACTTTTGTCGGTAAACGCGCTCCAGCTTCACGAAGCAATTCAATTGTAATTTCTAAAAAGAGTGCTTCTAGAATAGGAGGGAAAGGTACGTTAGCTCTCGAGAAAATAATAGGACCTAGTAAATCGGCAGGAATCATTTGATAATGATATGTTAAAGCCGCTGTATAAATAGCGGAGGAAAAAAGAGAAAATATAGCTCCGAAAAAACGAATAATACGAAAGAACGATCCAATCATCCACGGTAAATAATAATCTTCTGGTGAAATGAAAAAATCCAGTAACGTTGTTGGTCCTGATAAAGCATATGGAGAGCCATCTGTTAAAATTAAAACTTCCCCGTTAATTAATGCAAATACAGCTCGATCTAATCGTTCTGTAGGTAATAGAACAGGAAAAGGTGAATTGCTATTATCACTAATAAATTGCTCAATCATAGTTGAATCAAATGGGACATCAAAGTCAATGTCTTCTAGCCGTTGAAGTGCGGTGTTGACAAATTGTTCATTTGTAATTCCTTCTATATAAGCAACTGCTACTTTCGTTTTTGATATAGATCCGACGGTAACTTCTTTAAAAATGAGTTGCTCCGTTACGATATTTCGGCGTAATAAGTGGATATTTGTATCAAGGTTTTCAACGAAACCGATTTTAGGCCCGATTACGCTATACTCATTTTCTGTATCGTTATATAATCGTTTTCCTAAAACAGTACTTTCGGCACGAATTAAAGCATATTGATCAGGATTCGAATTGTTTTTTAAGCGTATTAAAATATATCCACCTAATAATTTTTCACGAATATCATCAATAGAAGGGGAGGTAATAATGTCTTCAATAGAGATGATATTACATAAATCAGAGATGTTTTGGATTTGTTCCGATTCCTTTTTTATAGGAGTTAAAATGAATTGTTTAATAATAAGTGCTTCCACGACAGATTTATAATAAAATAAGCACAACGTTTCATCTTTAAGTATGTTATAAGAGACAAAATCGCTTGATTCTTTCATGGTTTGTATAAATTCTGGGATAGAACAAAGTGTTTTTGTATTAGTCTTTTTTGATTTCTTAGATGATAAACCGAACATTTTCTCACCCCTAACTTACATCATTTACTTGTGTTAGTTTTTGGGAAAGACGGGAATTTATACTTAAAAATTGAAAGTTCATAAAGAAAAGGAAGAGTGGTGAATGGCTCTTCCTTTTTAGCATTTTAATTTGTTTTTTGTTCTTTAATAGACTTCACTAATTTCATCATTTCCGCTCGTATATCTTCTCTTTTTACATTTAATTTTTCGGCAATTTGTTTAATGTCCATTCCATCTTTTTTCATTTTTAATACATCATCAAGAGGGGTATTGCTTTTTTGAGAGATGATTGTTAACACAGTAAGATGACGCAATTTGATGTTATATTCTTTCATTTTTTGCTTTAGCTGATCCGGTGTGGATTTTTGCATAGTTGCTAACTGTTGTAGCAGTGCTTGCTTTGTTTCTTTACTCATATGATGCTTTTTCAGCTTACTTGGATCTACACCGAAATGCTCGGCTGTTTTCTCCCAAGATTTATTTTGCTTATAGTAAGATAAAACATCTTTTATTTCTTGTTTACTGATTCTTGCAATGTGAGCAGCTTTCCAAATTTCATGTTTGTTATAGCCGAGCTTTTCTAGCGACTGCATTTCTTCTTCTGAAATTGGTTTATGGTGATGCATTGTTACTTCTTTCGGTGTGGCAGCGGAAGCCGGGAAGATAATTGCTCCGCATAATAATGCTGTCATAGTCATACTTACCGCGATTTTTTTGTACATGTAAACTCCTCCTAGATGGATAGTGTGGAAAACTGTACACATATCATTTCCATAAAATGTGAAATACTTGTGAACAAGTTAAGTTTTTTTATTCACAGCATGGAATGACGTTTTTAGAAGTTTTCCAACATAAAACATTGATTAATAGTAAAAAACTAAGGTATAATCGAAATTGAAAATCAATATCAATAATGAAGATAAAATTATACATATAGATAAAAATAAGGGAGAGATAAATATGACTACATATACTTCCATCGCTAATGTGATTAAAGAAAGGCGCTCTGTTCGTACATTTACAGACAAAGCAGTAGAAAAAGATCTATTAATTGAACTATTAAACGATGCAACATGGGCACCAAATCATAAGCACCGTGAACCATGGAATTGTAAACTATACATCGGAGAAGGCCGCAAGAAATTAGTAGATGCAGTATTAAACTCTTTCACAGAAGAAGAAAGAGCGAAACGCGGTAAAATTTTATCAGATCGTTTCTTAAACACGCCTGCACAAATCGTTGTATATATAAATGAAGATCCGCGTCAAATTCAACGTGATGAAGATTACGCTGCAACATGTGCATTTATGCAAAACTTCCAACTTCTTGCTTGGGAACGCGGATTAGGTTGCGTTTGGAAATCAGGCGGATTAAACTACAATCCATTATTTATAGAAGGAATCGGTTTAACAAGAGGTCAACGTATCGTTGGAATTCTTCACCTGGGCTATTTCGATAAAGCGCCAGAAGGAAAAGCTCGTACTCCGATTACGGAGAAGATGGAGATTATTGAAGGTTAATAGATGAGACATTCTCGTTTTTGCGGGGGTGTCTTTTTATTATGCAATCAATCCTCATGAAAGCTTGTTCTTCATCATACACTTTCTTAAGGGAAAGTGTAAGGAGGGAAAATAATGAGAGCAAGTGACGATAAAGCACTGCAATATGCGATTGCGGAAATTACGGAAATTGCGACTGGATTTGGGCTTGATTTTTATCCGATGCGTTATGAAGTATGTCCAGCGGAAATTATTTATACATTCGGTGCATATGGGATGCCGACGAGGTTTTCACATTGGAGTTTTGGAAAACAGTTTTTCAGAATGAAATTACAATACGATTTAGGTCTTAGTAAAATATACGAACTCGTTATTAACTCTGATCCATGTTACGCCTTTTTATTAGATACGAATTCTTTAATTCAAAATAAATTAATTGTAGCGCACGTTTTAGCGCACTGTGATTTCTTCAAAAATAATATTCGTTTCTCTAATACGAAACGCGATATGGTGGAGAGTATGGCAGCGACAGCAGATCGTGTGAAGGCGTATGAACATAAGTATGGAAGAGAAGAGGTAGAAACGTTCTTGGATGCAGTACTTGCCATTCAAGAACATATTGATCCATCGCTTATGCGTCCGAAACTTGCTTGGAGTATTGGAGATTTAGAAGAGGATGTAGAAAAGAAGAAGATATCACAGTACGATGATTTATGGAATTTAGATGATCGAAACAAAAAGAGGGAACGACCTAATATGCATAAAAAGAAGAAAATCCCACCGCAGCCAGAAAAAGATTTACTCCTCTTTATTGAAGAATATAGCCGTGAGCTAGAAGAGTGGCAGCGCGACATATTAACGATGATGCGCGAGGAAATGTTATATTTCTGGCCACAGCTTGAAACGAAGATTATGAATGAAGGCTGGGCTTCCTTCTGGCATCAACGCATACTCCGTGAAATGGACTTAACATCTTCTGAAGCGATTGAATTTGCAAAGCTTAATGCAGGTGTAGTTCAACCATCAAAAACAAGCATTAACCCATACTACCTCGGTATTAAAATGTTTGAAGATATAGAGGAGCGCTACAACAACCCGACAGAAGAAATGAAACGACGCGGTGTAAAACCAGGATCTGGTCGAGACAAAATTTTTGAAGTACGTGAAATTGAGTGGGACGTATCGTTCTTAAGAAACTACTTAAATAAAGATCTTGTTATGCGAGAAGATATGTACTTATTCCAGCGCCAAGGAAAAGAATATAAAGTAATAGATAAAGAATGGGAGAATGTGCGTGATCAACTCGTAAATATGCGGACAAATGGTGGGTTCCCGTACTTAGTAGTAGAAGATGGAGACTACTTAAAGAACGGAGAATTATACATTAAACATAGTTACGAAGGAATCGAACTCGATTTAAAATACTTAGAAAAAGTACTGCCATATCTTCATCAATTATGGGGAAGAACGGTGCATATGGAGTCCATTGTGGAGAGTAAGGGCGTTGTGTTTTCTTATGATGGGAAGATGGTGCATCGGAAGTATGTGTGAGGGGAAGAACGGACATAGGATACTGTGTCCGTTCTTTTTTATTTAAAATAGGAAAAATATGCTATTCTTGAAAAAAGGGAGTTATATAGAGAAATGGAGCGATTAAAATGAGCAAAGTAGGGGTATGCAAGGTTGATATTACGCCGCCTGTAGGTATTGATTTTGTCGGATATCATAGAGAGACAGGAATAAATAATATTGAAGAGCGTATTTATGGGACAGTTTTTGTATTTGAAAAAGATGAAATGAAAACTGTGTTTATAAGTATTGATAATATTGGAATGTTAGTAGAAGATACGAATATGATTCGTGAGCGAGTAGCAAGTAGGCTTCATGTTCCATTTGAGCGAATAACAGTTGTTTATACACATACCCACTCTGGTCCAGAAACGGTCGGTGATAATTCGCTCGTACAGTCGTATAAAACGATTTTAGTAAATAATGTGGTGCAAGGTGCTGTTACTGCTAATAAAAACTTGAAGCGATGTGAAGTTGGCTGGAGTGTTACGACAGGTGATATTGGGGTCAATCGAAGAGAGAGAACATCTGATGGAAAAGCGAAGATGGGAACAAATATAGATGGTGTTGTAGATAAACGAATTGGTATGTTAGCAATAAGAGATGCTGAAACGAAGGAGTTATCTGGGGTTTTAGTATTTTGTACTGCGCATCCGAATGTTTTAAAAGGTGATAGCGATGTATTATCAGCAGATTATCCTGGAATGACGAGAGAGATTCTTGAGAAAATCGTAAACTGTCCTGTTATTATTGTGCAAGGAGCTGCTGGTAATGTAAATGCAAAGTATCGCGGTTCAAGTGAAGCGTTAAAACAAATGGCTTACATACTTAGTGGACATATATTAACGATGTTGCCAGCAGTTACATATAGCCCAATTTTAAATTTAAGGACAGTTTCAAGTACGGTGCAAATGAAGTTGAATGATATTCCTGAAATTGATGAGATACGAAGCATGGCTCGATTAGCTGAGAAGCAGTGGGGCGTAAATACGGAAGAATGGCTTACTATCGTTTTAGAGAAATATAGGCAAGGTATTCGGCGGTTAAGTATTGATTTAGAAGTGCAACTGTTTCAAGTTAATGATGGTATGTTTTCAGGTATACCGATGGAACCTTTTTCAGAAACTGCCTTAGAAATGAAAGAGAGCCTTCAAAATGAATTGGCTTTCTTTGGTGGATATATGAACGGATATCTTGGTTATTTACCGACAAAAGACGAATATGCATATGGCGGATATGAAGTAGAATTAAGTCCTATTGTGTATGGAACAGTTACAAATTTGTTAATGCCACCGGGAGAGAATACTGCGGAGTTGATTGTGAAAAAGGTTATGGATTTATGTAATATGGTGAAACTTTAATGAGACAGGTTTTTGAACGCAGAGTAAAGAATATGACTAATTGTGTGATTTTGTTAAGTCAACGTAATTAATAATGATTATCATTATTAATTACGTTGACTTTAAAAAAAAGAAAAACTAGAATTTATAAAGGGATCTTCAATTGTTCGCTATCATTTGTATAGGAGGTAAGTTATGTTGTATAGCTTTATTTCTATAAGATGTAGGTTGGCTCTTTATAGTTTTGGTGTTCTTTTTATCTTTTTTTGTATAGTATTTTTGGTGAATCAGAAGGTGTATGCAGAAGATGTACCGTGGACATCAGTTTCAAATGAGGGAGAACGTGTACTTTTTCAAGAACAATCTTTGTATAGTAATGATCGAAGGGGAGAAGATCTTGTTTCACCTTCATTTGAAGGGCGTAAACATGGTGGGGAAGATTGGGGATACTTATTAAGAGACAGTAATTTTAATTATCCATCTAATATCCTTACACATTCTATAATAGGAAGAGATGATCGAATTAGAGTTACTGATACAACTTTGTATCCTTATAGGGCTATAGTACACATAGTAATTCAATTTAATGGACAAGAGGTTTATGGGTGTACAGGAGCGCTAATTAGTAAAGATACAGTATTTACAGCTGGGCACTGTGTTTACAATAAAAAGCTTGGTGGATGGGCAAAAAATGTTATTGTGACTCCTGGTAGAAATGGAAACCAAGCACCGTATTTGCCTTATAGTTGGACAAAGCTTTATTCAGTAAGTGGATGGACTGATGATGGAGATTCGGAATTTGATTATGGAGCCATTAAATTAAATGGATCTCCTGGAGATTATACAGGGTGGTTAGGATATAGAACTACTAATGTAGAGTCTCCAAAGGGGTTACTCGCAGTAGTTCCAGGGTATCCGTGTGATAAAGTAGGAAATGAAAAATATACTATGTGGACAGATTATGGACCAATTGAAGGCACTAGTCCTAGAATTTTAACATATAGGATGGACACTTATGGATGTCAAAGTGGAGCACCCGTATATCATGACTATTCTCGCACGGGTGTAACAATAATAGCTACCCATACAGTAGGAAGTAATTCTTGGAATTCTGGAAACCGGGTGACAGACGATGTTTTTAATAATCTTAAAAAATGGTCTGAATAAATATAATAAGCTTTTATGGATTTTATGTTGTGTACTGGTCATAATCATAATGTCTAGTTCTATAGCAAATAATGAAAAGAAGTTTAGTAAGGTTGTTAATTCTGTAACTTTTCACGTAAAAAATAAAGAAAAACAGCCAATAAAAGATTTTGAAATTATACTTATGAAAGACGAATCACCTGAACCCAGTAAAGAAATTGGGATCTCAATAGGGAAAACAGACGAAGAAGGAAAAGTTATTTGGAGGAATGTGAGAACGGGAAAATATATCGTATTTTTGCCAAATAACGAGATACAGATGGTTATGATTAATGATAGAGGTGCAACGAAAAAAATAAATATATCATTGTAGAAAAAGAGTCCATTGGGATTCGTTTTCTCAGGTTGTGGCATTAAAGAATTTTACGTGGAATGGATCTAACCTTATGTGAAGAAGCTATTGATTTTGAAAATTTAAATACAGGTGTATTTAAATTTTCAAAACACGTATTTATACATTGGTTTAATCGTACAGAAAGTTATAGAACTATACGTAAAAGAACTTGGAGATATCTAAGTTCTTTTTTATCTCGCTATTTGCCGGGCAGTAAGACCCCCACCTCAAAATTCAGCGGAAGCAAAGAAGTTAGGTGGGGGATTAACTGTCCGTAAAAGCCCGATTGGTGAGGGATGATTAAAGTTTCACTTTATTTGTTTCAAATTTGTGAAAGAAAGACATATTGATTGAAATTAAATTTTTTATACTCTATCATATACCCATACGGGTATAGGTTTTTGTTTAATGCATGAGGAAATCAAATAATAAATAACATGGAGGTTTGAAATATGTCTAGAAAAATTGTTGTAGTAGGCGGAGTTGCTGGCGGGGCATCAGTAGCTGCAAGGCTTCGTCGTTTAAGTGAAGAAGATGAAATTATTATGGTGGAGCGCGGTGAATATATTTCATTTGCAAATTGTGGCTTACCATACTATATTGGCGGTGTTATTACAGAAAGACAAAAGTTATTAGTACAAACTGTTGAAAGAATGTCAAAGCGCTTTAATCTAGATATACGTGTATTGAGTGAAGTAGTAAAGATTAATAAAGAAGAGAAAACAATTACGATAAAGAATGTAACTACAAATGAAACATACAACGAGGAATATGATATTTTAATTCTTTCACCAGGGGCAAAACCAATTGTTCCACCTATTCCGGGTATTGAAGAAGCGAAGGCGATGTTTACGTTACGAAATGTACCTGATACAGATCGTATAAAAGCGTATATTGATGAGAAGAAACCACGTCATGCGACGGTTATTGGTGGCGGATTTATTGGAGTGGAAATGGTTGAAAACTTAAGAGAACGAGGAATTGATGTTACTCTTGTAGAGATGGCGAATCAAGTAATGCCACCAATCGATTATGAAATGGCAGCATACGTACATGAACATATGAGAAATCACAATGTTGAGCTTGTTTTAGAAGACGGTGTAGATGCGTTAGAAGAGCACGGGACTGTTGTACGTTTAAAAAGTGGTTCAATCATAAAGACAGATATGATTATTTTAGCAATTGGTGTGCAACCAGAGAGTAGTTTAGCGAAGGATGCAGGGTTAGCACTAGGAGTTAAAGGAACGATAAAGGTAGATGAGCGTTTTCAAACGTCGGACCCGCACATATATGCAATTGGTGATGCGATTGAAGTGAAAGATTTTGTTACAGAAACAGAGACAATGATTCCTTTAGCGTGGCCAGCTAATCGTCAAGGTCGCATGTTAGCAGATATTATTCATGGCCATACAGATTCTTTATATAAAGGTACGATGGGAACTTCTGTAGCTAAAGTTTTTGATTTAACAGTTGCTTCGACTGGAGTAAATGAGAAAATATTAAAACGATTAAATATACCCTATGAGGTAGTACATGTACAGGCGAATTCGCATGCAGGATATTATCCGAATGCTACGCCAGTGCTAATAAAATTAATTTTTAATAAAGAAAGCGGAAAAATGTATGGGGCGCAGGCGTTAGGGTGTGACGGTGTAGATAAACGTATTGATGTTATCGCAACGGCAATGAAGGCAAACTTAACTGTAATCGATTTGCCGGATTTAGAATTATCATATGCCCCGCCCTATTCTTCTGCAAAAGACCCAGTAAACATGGTGGGGTATGCAGCAAGTAATATAGTAGATGGTTTCGTGGACACAGTACAATGGCATGAAATAGATCGTATTGTTGAAAATGGTGGGTATCTTATTGATGTTCGAGAGCCGAATGAACTCAAACAAGGAATGATGAAAGGTTCTATTAATATTCCGTTAGATGAATTACGTGATCGATTGGATGAAGTGCCAATGGACAAAGAAATATATATCACTTGCCAACTTGGTATGAGAGGGTATGTTGCAGCGCGCATGTTAATGGAAAAAGGATATAAGGTAAAGAACTTAGATGGTGGCTTTAAATTATACGGAACAGTAGTACCAGAACGTGTTGTATATTAATATTTTTTCATCTTCCACTTCAAAATTTGGTGGAAGATGAAAGCCTATATAGTAAGGTTTCACTTCTTGTTTTGTGAACATATAAGATAAATATTAAAAATAGGGGTTTACAAAATACCCTATAGGGTATAATATATTGTCATAGGTTATAAATAGTGACATAATGGTAATGAGGTGATTATAGGATGGAATATAATCAAGATATGAAAAATAGATTGAAACGTATTGAAGGTCAAGTTCGTGGTGTACTTCGTATGATGGAAGAAGGAAAAGATTGCCGAGAGGTTATTACACAGTTAACGGCATCTCGTTCTGCACTTGATCGTACAATTGGACTTGTTGTTGGGACAAATTTAGAGCAATGTTTGCGTGAGCAGTTTGAAAGCGGTAATGCTTCAAATGAAGAGTTAATTAAAGAAGCTGTTCAATTACTTGTAAAAAGCCGATAATCTGTCAGACATAATTGTTGACAGATTTTCAAAAACATTTTTATATACCCATACAGGTATATGTATATAAATTATGGAGGAATCGACTATGAATATAAAAGTGGATATGAGTTTAGATTGTAAAGGGTTGGCTTGTCCGATGCCGATTGTGAAAACGAAGAAGGCGATAGAAGGATTAGCACCAGGGCAAGTGATTGAAGTTCAGGCAACAGATAAAGGATCTATGGTAGATATAAAAAGTTGGGCGGGTAAAGTAGGACATCAATATATCGGGACGAAACACGAGGATAATGTATTGGTGCATTATGTTAGGAAAGCAAACGAGCATGAAGTGAATGAAATTGTGAAATATCCTCATACAATTACGAATGCTGAATTGGAAGAGATAGTATTAAGTGGTGAAGAGTGTATTATAGTAGATGTTCGTGAAGCGGCGGAATTCGCTTTTGGTCATATTCCATCGGCTATTTCAGTTCCATTAGGCGAACTTGGTAGTGCGGAATTAGATCAGACGAAGCAAATTTACGTCGTTTGTCGAACTGGTAACCGTAGTGATGTAGCTTGTCACATGTTGAAAGAGAAAGGTTATGCAAATGTGAAAAATGTCATCCCAGGCATGTTAGAGTGGAAAGGGAATGTGGAAAAATAAAATTTTTTAAATAAAAATATACCTACGGGGGTAATGAGATGAATGTTAAAGCATTACAAGCAAAAGATGTTGCAGAGAAAGTTTTATTCGGAGAGTTGTTTATTTTAGATGTTCGTAATGAGGCGGATTATGAAGGTTGGAAAATTGAAGGAAAAGAAGTTACTTCAATGAATGTGCCGTACTTTGATTTATTAGAGGGTGTAGATCGTATTGTCAGTGAACTACCTAAAGATAAAGATGTTTTAGTAGTATGTGCAAAAGAAGGGTCTTCTATATTTGTAGCAGAGCAATTAACAGAGGCTGGATTAGAAAATATTTACTATTTATCTGGTGGTATGAAGGCTTGGAGTGAATATGTAAAGCCTATAAAAGTGGGAGATTTAAAAGATGGCGGAAGTATGTATCAGTTTAACCGTCTTGGAAAAGGTTGCTTATCATATATGGTTATTTCAAACGGTGAAGCAGCAGTTATTGATGCAGTAAGAACAGTTGAAGCGTACGAAGAGTTTGCGAAAGAGCATGGCGTTACGATTACGAATGTAATGGATACACATTTACATGCAGACCATATTTCTGGCGGACGTAAGTTAGCGGAAAAAGTAGGTGGTACGTATTGGTTACCGCCAAAAGATGCAGAGGAAGTTGTGTTCTCATATAAACCACTTGTTGAAGGATCTGTTATTACGGTGGGGGGTACTAAAATTGAAATTGATGCATTATACTCACCGGGGCATACGATTGGAAGTACGTCATTTATTGTAGATGATTCCTATTTATTATCAGGTGATATTTTATTTGTAGATTCAATTGGACGTCCAGACCTTGCTGGGAAAGCTGAAGATTGGGTAAGTGATTTACGTACTACTTTGTATAGCAGATATAAAGAACTATCTCAAAACTTAGTTGTGTTACCGGCTCATTATTCAAAAATAAGTGAAATGGACGAGAGTGGTATTGTTAGTGCTAAATTAAAAGATTTATTTGCGTATAATGCAGGATTAAATATTGAGGATGAGGGAGAGTTTCGTAAAGTTGTAACGGAGAATTTACCACCTCAACCGAATGCATATCAAGAAATTCGTCAAACAAATATGGGGCGATTAAATCCAAGTCAAGACGAAGAGCGTGAAATGGAGATTGGTCCAAACCGTTGTGCTGTTCATAATTAATTCGATTTTAAATGTAATAAAAATAGGAGGTATATAAGATGAAAGTGAAAAAAGTATTAGATGTAAAAGGATTAGCATGTCCAATGCCAATTGTAAGAACGAAGAAGGCAATGGAAGCATTACAATCGGGGGAAGTGTTAGAAGTACACTTAACAGATAAAGGTGCGATTAAAGATATTCCAGCATGGTCACAAAAAGGCGGTCATGAGGTGTTAAAGCATACAGAAGAAGAAGGCGAATTAAAGTTCTGGATTAAGAAAGCTTAATTATAAAAATAGGAGGCAAACAAGATGAAAGTGAAAGAAGTATTAGATGTAAAAGGATTAGCATGTCCAATGCCAATTGTAAAAACAAAGAAAGCAATGGAAGCATTACAATCGGGGGAAGTGTTAGAAGTACACGTAACAGATAAAGGTGCGATTAAAGATATTCCAGCATGGTCACAAAAAGGCGGTCATGAAGTGTTAAAACACACGGAAGAATCTGGTGAATTAAAGTTCTGGATCAAGAAAGCATAGCGGTTCAATAATAAGTGGAAGATTACATCCTCTGCTTATTATTGAAAGTAAAGAGGATAATCATATATGTCTTATATAGTTATATCTCTAATAGTATCGATGCTAGGAAGTTTAGTAAAACGTTACATTCCGGTTTTAAATGTTGCATATATTTCGTTAGAACAAGTAAGGAAAATGGAAAGTGTTGTTGTAGATGTACGCAATTATACAGAGAGTCACAGTGATAACACTTCTAGAATTATGTGTATACCGTATGCGTATTTAAAACGGTATTATCATGAAATACCAAATAAGCCTTTGCATCTTATTGTTCATAATAAAGTGGATCGGAATTTAAGTGTTCGTTTTTTAAGAAAGAAAGGGTTCCATATTCAAAGCTATAGTATATATTTGGACGGGAAAAAGGCATAGAAGGAGTTTAAATAGTTTTATGGATGTAAAGACAATATTGAATGTAATCTTAATTGTACTTGTATCGTGGTTTATTATTTCTCGCTTCTTACCAGTTAGAGGAGTAAAAAATATTTCAGGAAAAGATTTAAAACGTATGATGGGGCAAAAGAATAAACAATTTATCGATGTACGTACAGTAGGTGAGTATAGAGGGAATCATATGAAAGGGTTTCAAAATATCCCACTAAATGAGTTAGCGAGTAAGGCAAATCAGTTAGATAAAAATAAGGAAGTAATTGTTATTTGTCAGAGCGGGATGAGAAGTAAGCAAGCAGCAAAGGTATTAAAGAAATTAGGATTTCAGCACGTTATCAATGTTTCAGGCGGTACGAATGGTTTGTGAGGAGGGAATTTAAAATGAAAGAAATGACAGTAAAAGAATTGGAAGAAAAATTGTTACGTAAAGAAGCAGTAAATATCGTGGACGTACGTGAAGTAGAAGAAGTAGCCGAAGGGAAAATTCCAGAAGCGTGTAATATTCCACTAGGACTATTAGAGTTTCGTATGCATGAGTTGGATAAAAAGAAAGAGTATATTATCGTTTGTCGTTCTGGCGGAAGAAGTGCACGAGCAGTTCAGTTTTTAGAGAGCTACGGTTTTCAAGCAATTAATATGGTAGGTGGTATGTTAGCATGGGAAGGTAAAGTCGTATAGTACAGAGATACATGATTTGAACCTTTTTATAAATGATGAAATACCCCTATAGGTAATCGGAGGGAGAACAACATGGAACAACAGAAGAAAACAACAATCGTTTTATTTAGCGGAGATTATGATAAAGCAATGGCTGCTTATATTATTGCAAATGGTGCAGCGGCGTATGATCAAGAGGTAACTATTTTTCATACTTTTTGGGGATTAAATGCTTTAAGGAAAGATGAGCATGTGAAGGTAAAGAAAACTTTTATAGAAAAAGTGTTTGGAAAAATGATGCCACGCGGTGCGGATAAGATGGGATTATCAAAAATGAATTTTGCAGGTATGGGACCAAAGATGATTAAAGGTATTATGAAAAAACATAATGCGATGCCTTTACCAGATTTAATCGATTTGGCGAAAGAACAGGGGATTAAACTTGTCGCTTGTCAAATGACAGTAGATTTATTAGGGTTAAAAGAGGAAGAGATTATGGAAGGGGTAGAGTTTGCAGGAGTAGGAGCTTATTTAGCAGATGCTTCGGATGGAAATGTAAACTTATTCATTTAATTCATCTTCTTTCTAGAAGGGAGGGGATGTAAGATGAGCTTAGTCGTATTACTTTTTATAATTGGATTTATAGGATCGTTTATATCAGGAATGGTTGGAATTGGCGGTGCGATTATTAATTATCCGATGATCTTATACATTCCGGTATTGCTAGGATTTTCTGGCTATACATCACATGAAGTGAGCGGTATTACAGCGGTGCAAGTATTCTTTGCAACTTTTGCAGGGGCATGGGCCTATCGGAAAAGTAATGATATGGATAAAACGCTAGTTGTATATATGGGAGCTAGTATATTAATAGGAAGTTTCATAGGGAGTTTTGGTGCTAACGTATTAGCGGAACATACGGTCAATGTTGTTTATGCAGCTTTAGCCACAATTGCTGCTATTATGATGTTTGTACCGAAGAAAAATAATAGCGGAGCAGTTCATTATAATAAATGGTTAGCAAGTTTGTTAGCATTTATTGTAGGAGGTGTTTCCGGTATTATTGGGGCTGGCGGTGCATTTCTTTTAGTTCCTATTATGCTAGTTATTTTAAAATTACCATTGCGCATGACGATAGCAACATCTATCGCTATTACGTTTATTTCCTCAGTAGGGATTACGACTGGAAAAGTGATTACTGGACAAGTAGTTGTGATTCCAGCTCTAATTATTGCGGTTGCAAGTATATTTGCTGCGCCACTTGGAGCACGAGTCGGGAAGAAGATAAATCAAAAAGTACTACAGTATATGTTATCGATTTTAATTGTCGGCACTGCTGTTAAAATGTGGATCGATATGCTATCAAAATAAAAGGATGGTGCTGCTTACAGCCCATCCTTTTATTTATTACCTGTAAACCTCATGGATTATAGTTTTAATTTATGCCCAAATAACTTTCATTAAGTTTTTATATTCGTCATTTGCTAATTTATATAGCATTCTCGTATGTTCAAAGACAAGTGCTGGATTAAAGTTTGGTTCTGAGAATGCAAGAGATGTTGAAATATCAATTGCATTTTGCTTATTTAATGTGAATTTTGCAAAGCGATAAGATGTATTTAATTCATTAATGAGATGTAAAATATCATTTGTTGATGTTGCATCAGGCACGTGAGCAACATTGAAGCAGTATATATCCACCGTAGGATGTTCGTTTTGGAAAGCAGCGATAAGTTGAATTTTTGCGCCAGCTTCTGTCTCTAATCCTACTGAAAAATGAACAGAGCCATCATTTTCATCTATATTTTCTTCCATGTATATATCGTTGGATTTTAAGTAGTCTTTAAAATCTGAGATGTTATGTTTTACTGCAGCTTTCATATGTATGAGCCCCCTGATAATTGGAATAGATTGCTACTATTTATTATAATTTAAAAATATTGAAAAAGATAGTTAGAAAGTTCTGATTTTTGATTCTGACGAAATAAAAAGAAGCAGTACTCTACCTCCATAGAGTACTGCTTCTTTACTATTCATTGTCGTTAGACGATGTTTCTGTATCTTCACTGCTATTTTTGTTCTTATTTTTCACTTCATTGTTACTTGATTCGCGCTCACTTGAATTTTCAGACTTAGATTCTTTTGTCTTTTTCGAATCAGAGTCTGAGCCAGACTTTGTATATGCAGGTAGCCCAAGATGAGTACGAAGTTCATTTGTAACATTAGCTAATTCTTTTTTATCTGGATTGTAGTAGTAAGTTCGACCACCACCAGCAGATTTGCTACAAGTATCGTCACCTTTTGCCATATAGCAATCATCACCTTGGATTTGTAATTTCTCAATTTCCGAATCCGATCCATATTTATAGAATGAAAGCATATCATCAAATGTTAAGTTTGTAACGAATTGTCCGTTAATATCATCAATGATGTTACCAACTTTTGTTACAGAACCAACACTTGTTAGTTTCTTTAAAATAGCCTCGATAACGAGTTGTTGACGTTGTCCACGCATGGCATCACTATCGATGTGTCTTGTTCTAGCAAGAGCAAGAGCTTCTTCGCCATTTAGCTTTTGAACACCTTTTTCTAGGTGAATAGCCTCAGCATTATCATTGCTATCTTGCTCAGTAAATTCAACTGGTACATCAACTTCAACACCGCCCAAGTCATCGACGATTTTTATAAATGATTTAAAGTTGAATTTTACAAAATAATCGACAGGAACATTCATTAATTTTTCAACTGCATCAATGCTTGCTTGTGGTCCACCATTTTTTCCGTTTTTAGCAGAACCGAATGCATGAGCGTGTGTAATTTTATCTTTTTTCTTTTCTATTGGAATATAAGTATATGTGTCACGTGGGATACTTAATAGTTTAACAGTTTTGCTATCTTTATTAAATGTTGCAAGCAAAAGCGCGTCTGTTCTTATAGCTTCACCATATTCTTTTCCTCGGACATCGCTTTCATCAACACCCATTATTAAAACAGAGACGTTATTTGTAATAGGTTTTACAGCTTTATCTCGTAAATCAGATTTATCACCGCGTGCTAAATCGTGTGCGGCATTGCGAACAGCAGAAGATGCTTTATTTACTAAAAACCAAGTATAACCGCCGCCTATTAATAAAACGAATAGTATAGCGCTTATAATAATTTTTATTTTTTTCTTATTTTTTTTCGGTTTATTGCGTGTATTTTCTTGCAAAGATGGGTTTTGCTCCATTTCCTGTACTCCTTCATTTGGATTGAAATACGACACTCATATCCACTTATTATAATGAAATTTAGCGAAAAAAAACATTACAAAACATTTACATTTCGTAAAAATTCAATATATTTATAAAAAGTCAGATTTTCTATATATTATTTGTCAGATGTAGAATAAGTATAAGGGCTTTTAGTAGAAATGAAAATATATATTATGAGAAAGTGATAGGGAAGTAAGATTTGTTGAAATATAGCCAAGAAGAAATGAGTAAGCTTACTTATTTCTTCTATATAATAAAGAAGAATTTGACGGATAAAGGAGAGAGCATAATGAATCATACATCATTCCGAGCAATCGTTGTGAACGAAAAGGAAAATCATCAGTTTGTAAGAAAAGTTGTTGAGAGAGAAGTAAGTAGTTTACCTGAGGGAGACGTATTTATACAAGTTCATTATTCTTCATTAAATTATAAAGATGCTCTTTCAGCTACTGGTAATAAAGGTGTTACGAGAACATATCCTCATACGCCGGGAATTGATGCTGCAGGAGAAGTTGTGAGTAGTGAAGATAACTCTTTTAAGGCAGGAGATCAAGTTATTGTAACGGGATATGACTTAGGTATGAATACCTCTGGTGGTTTCGGAGAATATATTCGCGTGCCATCATCTTGGGTCGTGCCTTTACCAGAAGGAATGTCATTAAAGGAAAGTATGATGTATGGGACAGCAGGTTTTACTGCGGCTTTGTCGGTATATAAGCTTATTGGAGCAGGAATCAAGCCTAATATGGGAGATGTTTTAGTAACGGGTGCTACAGGCGGCGTAGGGAGTGTAGCTGTTAGTATATTAAGTAAGTTGGGGTTTAACGTAGTAGGAGCGACAGGAAAAATGGAAGAGGAAGATATGCTACTACGTCTAGGAGCGAAAAAAGTGATTCATCGCGCGGAATTGAATGATGAATCAGGAAGACCGATGTTAAAAGGGATATACGCCGGAGTTATTGATACTGTAGGTGGACGTATGTTAGAAACAGCTTTAAAAACAGTAAAGTATGGTGGTTGTGTAACGACATGCGGTAATGTGGCAGGCCAGGAATTACAAACAACGGTATATCCGTTTATTTTACGAGGCATAAGCCTTTTAGGGATAGATTCTGTACAATGTCCAGCAGATGTGAGAAGTGATGTGTGGACGCTCTTAGCAAATGAATGGAGTAATAAAGAGTTAAGATCTTATACAGGAGAATGTACATTAGAAGAATTAGAGGAGAAGTTTACACTTATATTGCAAGGGAAATTAAAAGGAAGAACAATTGTTAAAATAAAATGAAATGAAAAAAAGAGACGCTTAATGTAGCGTCTCTTTCTTATTATAATGATTGTTTTAAATTGATTTTTCCTTGTTCGCCTAAAACACCGTCAGCGATATTTACAGCGTGATCGCCAATGCGCTCTAAGTTACTTACCATATCGACGAAGATGATACTTGCATCACCTGAACAGCTGCGTTCGTTTAGACGTAATACGTGACGTTTACGAAGAACACGTTCCATTTGGTCGATTTTGCGTTCTTTAGCAATAACAGTTTGAGCTAGTTCAGTATCGAAGTTTGTTAAAGCTTCAACTGAGTCTTGTAGTGTTGAAATTGTTAATTCCAGCATTTCATTTAATTCAGCTAATGCTTCGTCTGATAGTGAAACACGGTTTGAAATTTGGAAATCTACAAGTTCTACAAGGTTTTCTACATGATCACCGACACGTTCAATATCTCCAACAACACCTGCTAAAACGGAATGTTTTTCAGAATCTGTAGGCGAAAGCGGCTTTTCTGATAGTAAAACTAAATACTCGGTAATTTTTTTATCTAAATTGTTAATAGCTCCTTCTAATTGAGTAGCCATGTCAGCGTGTTTTTTGTCTTGTGTATTTAAAAATTGGTTTGCTTCTTTTAATCCATGTAATGAAAACTCAGCCATACGGATAATTTCTTTTTGAGCTTCTGTTAAAGCGATAGCTGGAGATTGCTCAATAAAAATTGGGTTTAAATGCTGCGGTTTGAAATCAATAGCAGAATCTTCGCCGCGAATAAGTTTTGTTACAATCCATGCTAATACAGCGATGAATGGGAATTGAATAACTGCATTTGTTATGTTAAATGTTCCGTGTGCAAATGCAATTGTCATTTCTGGATTTAAGTTTAATGATGTTTGGAAATATTGAATTAAGCTTGTAAATGGTACTAATAAAATCGTAAATATAATTGTACCGACGATATTAAAGATAACGTGAACTAATGCTGCACGTCTTGCGGCAACAGAAGTACCGATTGCTGCTAATACAGCTGTAATTGTTGTACCGATGTTATCACCAAATAATACAGGAAGGGCAGCTTGTAAATCGATTGCACCTTGACCGAATAGTTCTTGTAAAATACCGATAGTTGCACTTGAACTTTGTACAATTAAAGTAAAGACTGTACCGACAACAACTCCTAAAATTGGGTTATCACTCATACTAACCGTTAATTCTTGGAATGATTCTAAAGAGCGAAGAGGTTTCATACCTGTGCTCATTAATTCCAAACCGAAGAATAACATACCAAAGCCGAATATAACTTGACCTAAAGAATGTACTTTTTTATTTTTAAAGAAGAATAATAAGATAGCTCCAACCGCCATAATTGGGAGAGCGTATTCTCCGATTTTAATTCCGATAATAAATGCAGTAACTGTCGTACCGATGTTTGCACCCATAATAACACCGATTGCTTGTCTTAATGTCATAAATCCTGCACTTACAAGTCCGACTGTTAAAGCGGTTGTTCCTGAACTGGATTGGATTAATACCGTAACTAACATACCTGCTAGTACACCCATGAGTGGGTTTGTTGTAAAACGATCTAGAATATCACGAAGACGATCTCCAGCTGCTTGTTGCAGTCCATCGCCCATGTATTTAATCCCGAATAAGAAAATACCTAATCCACCAATGAACTGGAAGATCATATCTTGAACATTATATTCCACGCATTCCACTCCTTAAATTTCATGTACGATGTAATTATTAACTGAACCTTGAGTCACTGTAAACGATTTGCTAGTAAAATTTACACTAAATTTACAAAGGGTAGAAAAGTTTACAATACCTTAAAGAAACAGCTGTATTTTATTGGTTTTCATCATGTGTAAATCTTAATTTTGTAAAAAATCACACTCTTTAGAATAGTGTTTTTCATTTGAATATCAAGGAAAGCGTCTGCGAGTTCATCGTATATTTTTTGATGAAAGTTAAAAAAATATGTAGGAAAATGCATGTAGTTTTATAACAGTAACATGAGGGGAAACAATTCTTTTAACACGATAAAAAAGCCACTGAATTATCCAGCAGCTTTTTCCTTGTTTTTACCGCCATGCTTTTGTTTTCTTATGCTTGTAATGTAAATGAAGAGAAAAGCAATAAGTAATAGAGAGGAGTAACGATATACAGTTGCATAGTTTGTAAAGTGAGCAATAAATCCAAAAATAATCGCTCCAGCGCCGATTCCAAGGTCAAATGCGGAGAAGAATGTAGCCGTTGCTACACCGCGTCGATGCGGTGCTACGCGGTCAATCATCCATGCTTGTAGTGCAGGTTGGATCGCTCCAAAACCACTTCCGTAACATGCTGCAGCAATGATTAAGCTCGGGATTGTCGTCGTATACGACAATAAAATAATGCCTGTAAACGTTATAATAACTCCCGGAATGATGACGAATGTATGGCCTTTCGCATCATATAGCTTTCCGGAGAATGGACGAGTCACAGCGATTGCTAGTGCGTTACATAAAAAGAAGAGACTAATATCAGCTATGCCGACTTCTGTAGCAAATAGTGTGATAAAACTTCCGATTCCTCCGTACATTAATGTAATACATAATATTAATAATGAAGGAAGTAAAGCTTTACGCTCAATAAATCCATCGAGAAAAGTACTAGATGATTGTTGTGGAGGCTGTTTCGATTTTTGGATTTGAAGTAGTTTCGTTAATATTAATGAAACAATTGTGCACGATAATGCACATAAAAAAAGAATTGTGAAGTTATATGTTTGCATAAGCCATAGTCCGATAAGTGGTCCGAGGGCCATTGCAATTGTTCCAGAAAGGCCAAAATATCCCATGCCTTCTCCGCGGCGAGCTGAGGGAATTAAATCAGAAACGACAGTTCCATATGTAGTCGTTGTAATACCGAAACCAGCTCCGTGTAAAATACGAACAGCAAGCAAGAGAAAGATAGTTGAGGCGAAAAGGTAACTGCCCATAGCGAGTAAACAGATAGCAGTACCGATCATTAAAATGATTTTTTTATTGAATTTTTGCAAGGCGTTCCCAGTTAGCGGTCTAACAAAAAGTGCCGCAACGGTAAACATGCCGACAACAAATCCGATATTGGAACTTGTGCCACCAATTTCTTTCACATAAACAGGTAAGGTTGGAATTAACATTTGAAACCCTAAAAACATACATAAGTTTGCAAAAATTAAAGCAACAAACTCTTTTGTCCATAACGGTTCTCGTTTTACGAGTATTGCTTCTCCCATATATTCATCCCCTATATAAAGTTTTCTCTTTTCTTTCGAGTATATGTATTGGCCAATGCAACAGTCAAGGAAGGTGTCTTGAAAACGGATAACAATTTTTAAGATGAAAAACTGACAAATTTGTGTAAAAGCTACACAACTATGAAAAAAAGATGTAAAGTATAGATGTATAGACTTGTAGGTGTTAAGAATGATAGAAATTGTTTTTTCTTTAAAGAAAGCGGATTTAAAAGAGTAGTGAACAAGAAGGGGATATATACTTTTTCACTACATATATTTGAAAGGGTTTACAATATGATGAAGAAAGAGGCGTGTACATATGAGACGATTAGGTATTTCTATTTATCCAGAACATTCAACAGTAGAGAAAGATAAGGAGTATTTAACATTAGCAAGTAAATATGGATTTACACGTGTGTTCACATGTTTATTATCTGTGGATGGAGAAAAAGAGAAAATTATAGAAGAATTTAAAGAAACGATCTCTCATGCGAATGCATTAGGGTTCCAAGTATTAGTTGATATTAGCCCATCTGTTTTTGAACAATTAGGTATTTCGTATAATGATTTATCATTCTTCCATGAATTAGGTGCGTACGGTATTCGTTTAGATGTCGGTTTCTCAGGATTAGAAGAATCAATTATGACTTATAATCCGTATGGTTTGAAAATTGAGATTAATATGAGCAATGGTACGAAGTATGTAGATAACATTATGAGTCATAGACCAAATCGTGAAAATTTAATTGGTTGTCATAATTTTTATCCGCATCGTTATTCAGGGTTATCATACGATCATTTCATTAAATGCTCGAAACAATTTAAAGATTACGGTATGAGAACGGCAGCTTTTATTTCATCATTTGATGCAACATACGGACCTTGGCCAGTAACAGAAGGGTTATGTACATTAGAGCAGCATCGTGAATTACCGATGACAACACAGGCGAAGCATTTATTTGCGACTGAATTAATTGATGATGTTATTATTGCAAACGCATATGCGTCAGAAGAAGAATTACAAGCACTAGGTGCATTAAATAAAGAGAAGCAAACATTTGATATAGAACTATATGATACAACGACAAAACTAGAAAGAATTATCGTATTAGACGAACCACATTTTTATCGCGGAGATGTATCTGAATATATGATTCGTTCTACACAAAGTCGTGTGAAATATAAAAAAGAAGAATTTAAACCTCATAATACGCGCGAAATTAAGCGTGGAGATTTATTAATTGATAATGAACAATATGGCCAGTATAAAGGTGAATTACAAATTGCATTAAAAGATATGGTGAATACAGGAAAAACAAATGTAGTTGGTCGAATTGTAGAAGAAGAGATTTTCTTACTAGACTATTTACAAGCATGGGATAAATTCGGATTCACATTAAAGAAATAGAGAGAATATAAAGGGGAAAAACTACTGATTTCAGCAGCTTTTCCCCCTTTATATATAAAGAGCGAGAGGAAGAGCTATGACAAAGGTGCATCAGCGATTAATTTCTATTTTAGAGGAATTTTTAGAAGAGAAATCGATGTTAAATCGAGCTTTTTTAGCGGGTCGTTTACATGTATCAACGAAGACGATTCAAAAAGATATAAAATTATTAAATGATATATTGGAAGAAAACGGAGCGAAAATCGAATCGCAAAGAGGGAATGGGTACGAATTAGAAATTATACAAAAGAAGAGATTTGAAGACTTTTGTGTGAGTCTATTTCAAAAACAGATGGAAAAGATCCCAACTTCTTATGAAGAAAGAATAGCGTACATTCTGCAGCGTGTTTTAATGATAGAGGGATATGTGAAGCTTTCAGAATTAGCGGAAGAGATGTATGTGAGCAAATCAACGGTCAATTTAATTATGAAAGATGTTACAGATATATGTGGTTGCTATGAATTACAAATTGAGAAGAGACCGTATTATGGTATACGTATTGTTGGAGAGGAATTTAATATTCGTTCTTGTTTATCACAATATGGTTTACCGCGTTATGACCATACTCCGTTTCATGAGCAATTTGAGCAGACGGAGACATATTTATCGCTACCTCATATATCACTCATTCGTTCAATTATATTAAAGTATATTGAAGGCGGAACAATATATTTATCTGATATAGAAATTGATAATTTAGTCATTCATATTGCAATCGCATTAAAGCGTTGTCAAAGTCAACATTATATAAAAGGACTGCATGCGGAGCAATCAGAACTTATACTAAAGAAAGAATATACAATTGCGAAGCAGATTTTAGGAGATTTAGAGAAAGAGTTGAAATTTTCATTTCCAGAAGAAGAAGTATTATATGTGACGATGCATTTATTAAGTACTGCTGTTACAACGAGAGATCGCTATGAAAATGTAGAAGAGCTATTAGGGAAAGATATATATGCATTTATGCAACATATTCTTTTTAAAGTAGCGGAAGAACGGAATCTTATTTTTTATTATGATGAAGAATTATTATTTGGATTTGGTATTCATTTAAAAACGTTATTAAATCGTTTGAAGTATAAGCTAAATACGAGAAATCCTCTTTTGGCAGAAGTGAAAAAGAATTATCCGTATGCTTTTGAAATTGCTGTTCTCGTTGGAGATATCATTGGTGAATATACGGGTGAATCGATCCCTGAAAGTGAAATTGGTTATATTGCAATTCACTTCGGCGGAGCGATGAGCCGTTTGCAGGAGCAAAATCAAAAGAAAAGATGCTTATTAGTTTGTGCGACTGGTCAAGGAAGTGCACAACTATTAAAATATAAAATTTTATCACAGTTCCGAGATAAATTAGAGATTGTAGGTATTACAGGCTATTATCAATTGAAAGTAGAAGATCTTTATAAAGAAAAAATAGATTGTATTATTAGTACGATTCATATACCGAGTGGCTTGCCTGTTCCAGTTATAAAAGTGAATTCAATATTTGATGATAAAGAGATTAAATCGATTGGTCAGCGATTGTTTACGCATGTGAATACTAGTGTGCAGCCTTATATTAAGGAAGATTTAATCTTTTTAAATCATAATGCTTCTACGAAAGAGGATGTTATTCAGTTTTTATGTGAAAAAGCTGCTGAGAAACGCTATGTACCAAAAAACTTTTATGCTTCTGTTATGGAGAGAGAAAATACGTCTCCGACAGCGGTTGGGAATTCAGTTGCGATTCCGCATCCGATGCAGTTATTAAGTGAGGAAACTTTTTTGATGTTTTGCACACTTGAAAAGGCTGTTGATTGGGGAGATAAAAAAGTACAAGTAATTATTTTATTTAGTGTAAAGCGCAATAATAATGAAGATTTGCAAAGGCTTTATGATTTTTTATATGATATTATGTCTAGTCAAACTACGATAGAGAAACTTACTCAGACTGAGGTAATTGAAGATTTTCAAGAAATTTTATTATCATTTTGAAAAAGTATATAAAAACTTCCGTTACATAACGGAAGTTTTTTATGTTTAATTGTATGCGTTTTCATAATAAGATAAAAATATAGAAAACATATAGCTTGGGGGAATTTAAAATGGCTGATATGCAAACTCCATTTGCGTTAATTTTACATGGTGGTAATGCGAGAAGCGCGGCGCTTGAAGCAATTGCTTTTGCAAGACAAGGAGATTTCGGGAATGCCGGTGAAAAGATGAAACTTGCTAGTGAGGAAATTTCATCAGCGCACCGTATTCAAACGGATTTAATTCAAGAAGAGGCAAGAGGAAATCATGCAGAAATTAGTTTACTGTTAGTGCACGCACAAGATCATTTAATGAATGCAATTACAGTGAAAGAACTGGCTGAAGAATTTATTGCTCTTCATAAACGAGTAGAAGAGAAAGTGACAGTATAAGATGTACATTTTATTATGTTGTGCAGCAGGTATGTCAACGAGTATGGTCGTAAGAAAAATGCAAGAAGAGGCAAAGAAACAGGGGAAGAATTATAAAATTAAGGCGGTTGATTCAGAACTTGTGAAACTGGAAATAAAAAATGCTGATGTTGTTTTAATCGGACCACAAGTGAAGTATTTGTTTCCAGCGGTACAGTTTCTTGCGAAGTCATACGATATACCGGTTGCAATAATAGAACAAAGAGATTATGGCATGTGTGACGGTTTAAAAGTACTGAAACAAGCAGAACAATTAGTTTTAGCATAATTATATCTTTTTAAATATAAACATTATAATGTTATAAAGTTTATTTCATTCTTTTATAGTAGAGAGAAAGAGGAGGGCTATTGATGAATGGGTTTATGAGTTTTATGGAACAAAAGATTATGCCAACAACGCAAAAGATTGCAGGACAACGACATTTATTAGCAATTCGAAATGGGGTTATTTCTACATTACCGTTAACGATCGTCGGATCATTTTTCGTTATCTTTTTAAATTTACCAATTGATGCATATATGGAATGGATTGCACCGTTTCGCCATATTTTAGATATTCCATTTCGATTTACAGTAGGACTAATGGCATTATACGCAGCGTTTGGTGTAGGGGCTTCGCTCGCGAACTTTTATCAGCTCAATCAGTTAAGTGCAGGGTTATTATCTGTACTCGCCTTTTTACTAGCATCAGTTGAACCAATTCAAATTACGAAAGCTGTACCAGGTGTTATTGATGCAGGTAGATATATTTCAGTAGGAACATTAAGTGCAACGTCTTTATTTGGCGCAATTGTTACAGCATTAATTGCAGTAGAAATTTATCATTTTATGATTAAGCATAATATCTCGATTAAATTACCAGATAGTGTACCACCAGCAGTTTCAAATTCGTTTGCAGCATTAATTCCAACATTAGCAGTTATTCTTTTATTCTGGGGCATTCGCTACGGTTTGAAATTTGATGTGAATACAACGATCACATATTTAATCGCACCATTAAAATCAGTATTAGTAGGAAATAATTTATTCGGTGGTTTATTAACAGTATTCTTAATCGTGTTTTTCTGGTCATTCGGTATACATGGACCAGCGATTTTAGGACCAATTATTCGTCCGATGTGGGATTCAGCAATTCTTGAAAATATGGAAGTATTCACGGCTACAGGAAATGCACATCAGTTACCAAACTTATTTACAGAGCAGTTCATTCAATGGTTCGTATGGATTGGTGGATCAGGATCAACGTTAGCTTTAGTTATTATGTTTATGTTCTCTAAATCTAAGTTCTTAAAAGAGTTAGGTAGATTATCATTCGTGCCAGGCTTATTCAATATTAACGAACCAATTATTTTCGGTGCACCAATTGTAATGAACCCAATCTTAATTATTCCATTCGTTATTACACCGTTAGTGACAACGACGGTATCATATTTCGCAGTTGTTTCAGGTATGATTCCACTTATGATGGCGAAACTGCCATTTACGATGTTAGCACCAATTGCAGCGGTGATTAGTACGGACTGGACAATTATGGCTGGTGTACTTGTACTTGTTAACTTTGTTATCTCGTTCGTTATTTACTATCCATTCTTCAAAATGTATGAGAAACAACAATTAGCAGGAGAGGAGAAAACAGAATGCTCGGAGCAATTATCATCTTAATTACATTCGTGGTCGGACAGTGTATTGCTCATTATTCGAAATGGGTACAAAGTAAATCTTTATTAGTGTTACTACTAGTATCAGTTTTGTTTATCGGTTGTTCAATGGGTGCATATGTAATGTTAAGAGTGCAATCACCGTACGTAATTATTGTACCGACAATTTTATGTGCAACATGTTTATCTGCAAAATATAGATTTACGAGCATGGCATTAATACAACGTGTGAAGGAGATGCAAAAGCATGGAGCGTAAATTAGGAATTTCACTTTATCCAGAACATTCAACGAAAGAAAAAGATATGGCTTATATTTCCGCAGCGGCACGACACGGTTTTTCAAGAATATTTACTTGTTTGTTATCTGTGAATCGTCCGAAAGAAGAAATTGTAGCTGAATTTAAAGAGATTATCAATCACGCAAAAGATAACAATATGGAAGTTATTTTAGATGTAGCTCCGGCTGTGTTTGATCAGCTTGGTATTAGTTATAGCGATTTATCATTTTTTGCAGAGTTAGGCGCAGACGGTATTCGTTTAGATGTAGGCTTCGATGGGTTAACTGAAGCGAAAATGACGAATAATCCGTACGATTTAAAAATTGAGTTAAATGTAAGTAACGATATTGCGTACTTAGAAAATATTCTTTCGCATCAAGCGAATAAATCAGCTTTAATTGGTTGTCATAATTTTTATCCGCAAAAATTCACTGGTCTTCCGTACGATTATTTCATTCGCTGTAGTGAACGCTTTAAAAAGCATGGTATTCGCAGTGCAGCTTTTATTACATCACATGCTGCAAACATCGGTCCATGGGATATTAACGACGGATTATGTACGTTAGAAGAGCATCGTAATTTACCAATTGAAGTACAAGCGAAGCATTTATGGGCAACAGGGCTAATCGATGATGTCATTATCGGAAATGCTTATGCGAGTGAGGAAGAGTTAGAAAAACTAGGAAACTTAAATCGCTACATGTTACAGCTAAAAGTGCACTTTGTAGACGAAGCGACTGAAGTAGAGAAGAGAGCTACGCTGCAAGAATTACACGTAAGGCGCGGCGACATAACAGAGTATATGGTACGTTCTACAGAAGTACGTAAAAAGTACAAAGATTATGACTTCCCAGTGCGCGAAAGTGTGCTACAGGAAAGAGGGCAAGTTGTAATTGGTAATAACTCATTCGGAAAGTATAAAGGTGAACTGCAAATCATTCTGAAAGAAATGCCGATAGATGAACGGAAAAATATTGTCGGTACAATTGCGGAAGAGGAGTTATTCTTACTAGATTATGTAGGAGCTTGGACGCAGTTTACTTGTGTGGAATAGAGAAGAGAAGGAGAGGATGCTGTGGCATCCTCTTTTTTCTGTTGAAATGAAAGTCTATCATATATAGAATGCAAAGAGATAGATTTAATTTGGACGGGAGAGAAGGAGATGGAAGGGTATATAGATAGTTTATTAAGGCGGATGGCTGATGAGGATACAGAGGTTAGACATCGTGCTTATGATGAAGCAAAAGAGCTAGATGACCTATTAACGTTTCCTTATTTACAGCAGAAGGTAACCAAAGCAAAAAAAATATCTATGAAGAAAGATATGTATTATGTAATGACGAAACTTGCTATTAATACGAAAGAGATCAGTATTGCTGATTATCTTATAGATTGTTTGGAATGTGAACAAAACCCGACTTTGTTAAGTGAACTGCTTAGTAATATTTATACATTGCCAGAAGTAAGTGATACAAATAAAATTATTCCGTATATTTACCATAAAAACGATAGTGTTCGTTATTGGGCTATTTCTTCCTTAAAGTTATGTAAATCATTAGAAGCGGAGAGTGCTTTACTAAAGTTGCTGGATACTCAAGAAAATAAAGATGAGATTACACATATTTGTTATACATTGTTTGAGATTGGAACGAAGCAATCGATTCTGCCGTTAACAAAGCTTTTATATAGTAATAGTGCCTATGTTCGTTCAACTGTTATTGAGGTGTTAGCAAAAATAGGGGGATCGGACTTACAAATAGTTTATATTGAAGCTTTACAGGATAGAAATGTGATGGTGAAATATGAAGCTGTTCGAGCTATTTATACGTATGGCGACGAAATGGCAATGAGACCAATTTGCGAACGTGTGAATAAAATTGTTGCTAGAAGACGGAAAAATGAAGCAGAGCCTACGGATGAAGCAGAGATTATCATTGCTCTTCGTTTCTTACATAAGTTTGCTAATCATGAAGAAGTTTTAAAGATATTTGATAAAGTGTATAAAAAACGTGGAAACTTGTTTATGTCGGAGAGGAAGTGGCTTCGAGACAATATTACTTACTTTCAAGAGAAAGAAAGAATGTAAGAATCATAAAAAAAGAGCCAGCCTCAACGATGAGACTGACTCTTTTTTACTAACTAGTTTAATACTTTAACTGTAACTGTTTTACGTCCCCAGCTACTTGATGTACCTTTATCTGGCATTAAAACGTCGATTTTATTACCTTTAATAGCTCCACCAGTATCACCAGCGATTGCTACTCCGTAACCTTCAACCCATACTTTTGAACCTAATGGAATTACACTTGGATCAACTGCAATAAGTTTCATGTTTGGATTAGCTGTTAAGTTATGACCTAAAGCTGATTTTACTTGGTCGCCTGCTTTATAACCATTTTCAAGTGGATCTGCTGTGTAAGCTGTTGCTACAACACGTAACTCACGAGAAGATGATGGTGCACTTGTTTCAGTTTCTTTTGCAACAGGTTGTTGTGTAGCTGGTTTTTGAGCTTTAGCCGCTTCACGAGCTTTAGCTGCTTCTTGAGCTTTAGCCGCTTCACGAGCTTCAGCTGCTTCTTGAGCTTTAGCCGCTTCACGAGCTTTGGCTGCTTCTTGAGCCTTAGCCGCTGCTTGAGCTTCAGCATCTGCCTGAGCTTTAGCTGCTTCACGAGCTTTAGCCGCCTCTTGAGCTTTAACTTCTGCTTGAGCTTCAGCATCTGCCTGAGCTTTAGCTGCTTCTTGAGCCTTAGCAGTTTCACGAGCTTTAGCCGCTTCTTGAGCTTTAACTTCTGCTTGAGCTTCAGCTGCTTCGCGAGCTTTAGTTGCTTCTTGAGCTTTAGCTTTTGCTTGAGTTTCAGCTACTTCCTGAGCTTTAGCCGCTTCACGAACTTTAGCTGTATCTTGAACTGTAGTCGTTTTTTCAACTTTAGCTACTGGTTGAACTTTAACTGGTGCTTTACCTGTTAAGTAAGGAACATGAACATAAGCTGTTTTTCCGTTATATTCAAATTGAATCCAATCATTCTGTACTTGGTGTGTTGTTTCAATTACATCATCTTTTTTCAACTTACCAAGAATCTCTGAGTCTGTGTTTGCTCCAGCACGTACGTTTAATACGTTTGCTGTTACGTAGTAAGTGTCTTTTGTATAGTCAGCGCTTATGAAAGCTTCTTTACCGCTATTCAATTGAACTTTTGACCAACCATTTTCTGTATGTAAAACATTTACTTTATATCCATCTAATAATTTTCCTACAACTTTTGATT
Source organism: Bacillus sp. FSL K6-0073 (assembly GCF_038006085.1). Lineage (NCBI taxonomy): Bacteria > Bacillati > Bacillota > Bacilli > Caryophanales > Bacillaceae > Bacillus > Bacillus sp. FSL K6-0073. The sequence goes on from NZ_JBBOUN010000001.1 coordinate 821,371, forward strand.
CAGTAGTTGGGTTTTCTCGTACGTTTAGTACGTCAGTCGTTACGATTGTTTCTGCTTTAGCAGATGTTGTGAAAATCCCAAGACCAAAAACCGCTGCTGTTGCTATACCCATAAATTTTTTCATAATAGCCTCCATTGCATTTGTTTTCGTTGACCTCATTATAGCAACCATTATTTTCTTATTTGCGAAAAACATAAAATTACAAAGCTTTCGTAACGGGGCATTAATATTCTGTAACAATTCCATAAATATCCTGATAGCGCTTCCTTGTTGTTTTTTGGCGTATCAGGGCATATGAAACACAAAATGAGTAGTATTTCAATTACTGTAACGTTAATAATGTTACAGTAATATTTCTAGGTGATATCTATAGCGTTACGAAAGTAGCATATTTTACTGTTTGAATGGAAATTTAGTTATAAAACGATAATCTTTTTAGGCGTGAAAATATATAAATGAGGTGAAATTTAATAAAATATCGATATAATTGTTACAAAATCAGTCGAAGTATGGAAAAAATTACGCCTTGATTTTCGTCTGTTACATAGTATTTTTGCAATAATAGAATTAGATAATAGCCTTATTACCTATAAATAATGAAGAGTATGAGAATGATAGTTGTAACGTGAAACATATATAATAGAAGAAACTCAATTTAGTAGATAAATAAAAAACGCAGGAGTGTAAACTCCTACGTTTTTGTTTATTCATATCGTAAACATTCAATTGGATCCAGTTTGGCAGCTTTGTTAGCTGGTAGTAAACCGAATATAATACCGATTAACATTGAGATACCTACTGCAAGAAGTCCAAGTTCTTTTGAGACAACGAGTGGCCATCCAGCAAAGATTGAGACGATCCAAGCGAAGAAAATACCGAGCATGAATCCGATGAAACCACCAAGTCCTGTTAAAATACAAGATTCGATTAAGAATTGTGTTAATACTTTACCACGTGTTGCACCAAGTGCTTTACGAATACCAATCTCACGTGTACGTTCTGTTACAGATACGAGCATGATGTTCATTACACCGATACCACCAACAAGTAAGGAGATAGCAGCAATACCACCAAATACCATTTTCATCATACCAATTGATTCGTCTAGTTGTTTCGTAAATTCACCTAAATCTTGTGCTTCGAATTTGTGCTCAAATTTAGGAGCTTTCATTTCGTTTAAGACAGAAACGGCTTGTTTTTCTACACTTTTACGTTCTGTCGGAGAGGTCATTGTTAATCTTACAGAGTCATACTCATTTACTCCTGAAATGACAGGCGCATTTTCAAGTGATGTATAACCTTCAGGCATAGGCATTCCAAAGTCGTTTTTCGTTTCGTATACACCAACTATTTTATACGGCTTTCCTTTTATATCTGTGTATTGATTTGATTCCCAACCACTACTAAATAATTTGTTGAAAGCTTCTTCATTTAATATAACAGCAGGGATTGCTTGGTTTAGTTCACTGTCATTTAATTCACGACCGTGAACTAATTTTATTTTCGAATCTGTCATAAAGGCGCCTGTTCCACCTTTTAAATCAAGATTTACATCTTTTGAACCAGCAGATGCTTTTACTTTCATACTTACGTCTGGATACACATCTTTAACGCCAGGAACAGTTTGAAGGCGGTTTAGCATATCAGGTGTGATTTTGGCACTATCTGTTCCGTAATCAGGATTGTTGTAGTAAATCGTTACTTCGTTATCTTTTCCTTGGCCTAATTCTTTTTTAAACTTTGCGTTTGTACCATCACCCATTGAAATGATAGTAATAATGGCACTAATACCGATAATAATACCTAACATCGTTAAAATAGAACGCATTTTATGAGCAAAGATAGAGGAAAGGGCCATGCGTATATTTTCACTCGTATTCAAAATTAACCTCTCCAATCTTGGACGATATTTCCGTCACGAATTACAATTTGACGTGCTGCAGCTTCCCCGATTTCACGGTCATGGGTAATCATAATAATTGTTGAGCCTTGTTTATTTAATTCGTAAAAGAGGTCCATAATTTGTGTACTCGTTTTCGTATCAAGTGCCCCCGTCGGTTCATCGGCTAAAATGAACTTTGGGTTATTTACGATTGCACGTGCAACAGCGACACGCTGCTTTTGTCCACCTGATAATTCGTTCGGTAAGTGAGTAGCGCGATCAGCTAAACCGACTTTTGTTAAAGCAGCTAATGAGCGCTCGCGTCTTTCTTTTTTATCGACTCCAGCGTAAATAAGAGGTAGTTCTACATTTTGAAGCGCTGTAAGTCTCGGTAATAACATGAAGTTTTGGAATACGAATCCGATCTCTTTATTACGTACGTGTGCAAGTTCTGTTTCAGTCATGTTTGAAATATTTTGACCGGCTAGTTCGTACGTACCTGTCGTCGGTTTATCTAAGCAACCGATAATGTTCATTAATGTTGATTTACCAGAACCAGAAGGTCCCATAATAGAAGTGAATTCTCCTTGGTTCAGTGTTACGTCAATTCCGTGTAATATTTGAACGGATTCTGCACCATTTTGGAAGGATTTCGTGATGCCTTTTAAGTTAATCACTGGGCGACAACCTCCATACCATCTTTTAAGTCTTTTTCAGGTTTAGAGATAATTTCCTCTCCTTTTTTCACTCCAGAAACTTTTGCTTCGCTATCAGTCTCGAATTCAACAGTAACTGCTTGTTCTTTCGCCTTACCGTCTTTTACAACGAAGACAACATTTTTATCACCTTTTTTCACGATACTGCTTTTCGGAACAATTGTACCAGTTGCTTCGCCAGATTTACTTGTTACGTAAACGTGGAAGCCGTTTTGTAATTCGTCACTATTATCTAATGTGACAGTGAATTGATAGTTAGAAACAGTTTTATTTTCATCCATGCTCTTTAATGGTGTAGAACCGATTTCTGTTACTTTTCCTGTCCAAGTCTTACCAGCGACAGTTTTTGATGAAACAGTTACTTCTTGCCCAACTTTCATACTAGCAAGCTCATATTCAGAAAGTTGACCTTTTACTTTAAATTGACCAGCGTGACGAAGAGTAATTCCGCTCATACCTGTTTTTTCGTCAGCAGTTTTTACGATATCATCAATTACGCCATCAGCAGGACTTGTTACAGAAAGAGTGTTTACTTTCTCTTTTGCTGCTTTAATCATTTCATCAGCTTTTTCAACTTCAAACTTTTTCATTTCAAGTTGTGATTCTAATTGCCCAACTTCAACTTCTGATGCTTTTAATGCTTCAGCAGGAAGGCCTGCATTTTTATCTTTTTGTAATTTTTGTTTCGCCGCATCAATTTGTTTTTGGAACAACGTTACTTCTTTTTGTGCGATTTTCTTTTGCATTTCTGCTTCTGTTACACCTTGTTTCGCAGTCGGATCAGTGTACTTAAATAGAAGCTGACCCTTTTTCACTTCATCGCCTTTTTTAACAGCTAATTCATATGTTCCTTTTGTTGGATCGAATGAAATAGTTTCAATTCCATTTGGAATAACTTCGCCACCAAATTTTTGCGCGTTTTGGATTTGTTTTTCAGTTACTTTATATCCGCTATATGCCATTGCTACTTCTGAACCGCCACCAGCAAATGCAAAGTATGATCCAGCTGCAATTCCGATTGCTACTACACTAGTAATTAACACTTTATTTTTCTTCTTCATCTATTTATCACCTTTTCGTTCGTTTTAGTATCTACATTAAGTATAGAAGAGGTGAAGAATCTGACAAATCGTTTTAGCTTACAATAACCTTACAGTTTTGTAAGGTATGAATATGCAAATGTAAGGTAGAGGTTGTCCTAGTGTAAGCAAATGAATTGACTCGTCGTTTCTTTCTTACAATAATATTGTATGGAGGAAAGGAGGAAGGAAGATGGAAGCTTATTTTAGCGCGCACCCATTAAAACCATTTATTCCATACTCAAGGCAACACGCCCTTATATTATTTATTATGTTGGTGGGGATATTTTTTCTGTATCAATACCAAGATGTATTACGTCAAAATGAGTGGAATATAACGGTTCGATATGCGATTACATTTTTATTTATAGGTAGTGAAATTGGGCTTCATATGTGGGAATGGAAAGCAGGGATTTTTGAGTTAGCTACTTCATTACCGTTTGAATTATGTACAATTAGTTTGTTGTTAGCGTCGATTATGATTGTAACGAAAAGTTATCGAATATATGAGATTGTATTTTTTACGGGAATTATTGGTGCATCACAAGCCATTTTAACACCAAATTTGCAATATGCTTTTCCGCATTTTCGTTTCATTGAATATTTTATCGCGCATGTATTGCTCATTTGGGCACCACTCTTTATGACTTGGGTGGAAGGCTATAGACCGACCTTGCAATCTATTAAGCGTACGATGATATTTTTAAACATATTGATTCCGCTTGTTTCGTTTGTGAATTACAAAACAGGTGGTAATTATATGTTTTTAGCTCATAAGCCAGAAACAGCTTCATTACTCGATATGTTAGGGCCGCATCCTTACTATATTATTTCATTAGAAATAGCTGCGCTTATTGGATGTTTCATTTTGTATATGCCGTTTGCGAAAAGAGAAAGGCATGCGCATAAAGAATCACTAGGATCATAGCCTAGTGATTTTTTGTCTTTAAAATATTTACAATTCAGAAAATTAAGAATAAAATTAGAGGATAAATTATATATAGAGAGAAGGGAAAACGTGGTCAAAAAAGTTTTTCTAAATGGAATGGAAGTGACGATTCAATTTCTTATTTCGATTTTGGGGATTATTATTTTAGGGGCTTTGCCGAAATTATTTTATGGATTTAAGGTGGATGTATCAAAGTACATACAGAGTTTAAAAGAAGTGTTTGTGAACTTAATGGATATTTCCAATTTGCAATATGTGAAAGGTAAATTTTTATTTCCACAGTTGTTCGTCCATTATAAAGAAACGATTATTATTTTTTTGGCTGCTTTTTTCATTTCATTATTTATAGCATTTTGCATTGTTTATGTCATTATGAGTAGTTCAACGCGTATACAACATCGAATTAAATCATTTCTTATCTTCCTAGAATCCATTCCAGATATTCTTCTTATTTTAGTATCACAAATTTTAGTTGTATGGTTTTTTAAACAAACAGGTTTTTTACCTTTTCAAATTGCGTCAATTGGAGGCGAGTCGATTAGAGGGTTGCCAATATTGTGTTTGAGCATCCCGACTACGATTATGTTTGTAAAAATAGTAGTGCTTCGTTTTGAAAATGAACTAGAAAAAGATTATGTACTATTTGCTAAGGCGAAGGGTTTAGGGCGTTTTCATATTTTAAATCGTCATATTTTACGAAATGTGTTGCTTAGTACACTATTCTTTGCGAAAACGAATATCTTTTTTATGTTATCTAATTTATATATTATAGAATGGATTTTTAATACGGGTGGTATTTTTATGTTTTTGAAATCGTATGAGGGTATTAGAGTTGAGGTTTTCATCGTTAGTATGCTGCTTATATATATCCCGATATTTATTTTATTCAAGCTGTTTCATTATTTCATTCCAGCTGCGATGAAGGAGAGATTATAATATGTGGATGTATATAAAACGCGATAAAAGATTTTGGATAAGCATTGGATTTCTTCTCATATTAGTTCTTTTGAGCATCGGAAATACGTTATGGAATGATGGACACATTAGACAAGTTACATTGCAATATGATGCGGATGAAAATCCACAAGTGCCACCGTTTTCACCTTCATTCCAATTTTTACTCGGGACAGATCGGAAAGGATACGACCTTTTACATTTAGTTATTGAAGGCGCGAAGTGGACGATTGGTATATCTATTTTAATTGCGGCACTTAGAATGGTAATAGGTGTGTTCTTTGGTGTTGTACTTGGAACATATGTAAGAAGAGGTTTTTCAAAGATTGAGGCTTTTTTTGATAGTTTCACAGTTATTCCGACAGTTATGATTGCGTATTTTTTTCTTCAATTTGCAAATCTATTTGGAAGCGGAGAGGAAACAACAAGCTTTTTTGAAAGAGCTTCGTTTCAAGTTGTATTACTTGTAATGCTTGTAATGCCAGTTATTGCACTGTATGTTGCGAAGGAAGTTCGTAAATTACAAACAGAAGAATTTGTTGATGCCGCGCGCATATTAGGCGGCTCGAGAAGACGTATTGTTATAAAACATCTTTTTCCGCATCTCTATATGACTTTTATACTCGTATTTCTTCAACAGTTTACGCAGACTCTTACTATTTTACTGCACTTAGGGTTACTGGAAGTATTCTTTGGCGGAACTGTTAAGTTTTTCGGACCGGTAGAAGAAGTAGAGTCTTACACGCATGAATGGTCAGGTTTAATTGGAGTATACTTTAGGTCATTAACAGTGCATCCATGGATTCCTCTCGTACCAATTACATTTTTCGGCCTAACTATTTTTTCAGGAAATATGATTGTGAAAAGTATAGAAGAGGCGATGTTGAAAGTAAGGTTAGGAGGAGAGAGAAAGAGGAAACATGTAGAAGAGGAACAATCTGCTTTGCAGTCAAAAGAAGAGTTATTTACTTTTAAGCATACGATGTGAAGAGAAAGAAGAAGCAAGCATGGATTTCATGCTTGCTTCTTTTCTTTATTTTGTAGAAACTTCACCTGCAGCTTCTGTTTGCGGAATAAAGTATCCAATTATACCACCGATTATTGCTGGAATGATCCAGCCAATTCCTAAGTTATAAAAAGGAATGGTGTGTACGATATTAGCGATAAAATCTGGTATCATTTCCACATTATCAAGTGCGTGAATACAGCTAATAATAAATGCTGCGATCATCGCTCCGATGTAGACAGAAGGTTTACGTTTCGTATATTTATCGATAAATGATACGAAAATTAAAATGATTGTAATTGGGTACAAAATAATTAATACAGGTAGTGTGATTTTAATTAATAAGCTTAATCCTAAGTTTGAAATAACGAAACTAAAGATACAAACGTATAGCACAAGCTTTTTGTATGAAACATTTGTTAGCACTGTTGTGAAGTAATTTGCAAATGCACTTACAACGCCAATTGCCGTTGTTAAACAAGCGAAGATAATGGCGATACTTAATAAAATATTACCGCTTGTCCCAAAGAATTGATACATAACAGTAGCTAATAGTTGACCACCGTTTTCGAATTGCCCTAAGTTTCCGTTTGAAGCTCCGATATAACCGAGTAAGAAGTAAACAATTGTTAAGAATAGAGCAGCGATACTTCCGCAAATGATTGTATATTTCGCGATAGATTTCTTCTCTTGTATACCGTTTTGACGAATTGCATTTACAACAATTGTTGATAGTACGAGAGCGCCAATTGCATCTAACGTTAAAAATCCTTCAAGAAATCCTTTGAAAAACGGGATGTCTTTATAGTCACCGATAGGCTCTGCAAACGTTCCTGGTGAAAGAATCGCTTTTGTTGCCATAATTGCAATAATTACAAGTAAAATTGGCGTTAATATTTTACCGATATGATCTACTAGCTTGGATGGATTTAATGATAAGAAGTAAACGACTGTAAAGAAAATCGCACTAAAAACTAACATAGAATACCATTGATCTGGGAAAAGTGGTGCAATCCCGATTTCATAAGATACAGATCCAGTTCGTGGAATAACAAATAGTGGGCCGATTGAAAGATAAATAATGATAGCGAATACTGCTGCGAATTTTGGATGAACACGGCTCGCTAAAGTGTTAAAACTACCACCAGCAAGGGCAACAGCAACGATAGCAAGTAAAGATAAACCGACGTCTGTAATAATAAACCCTGTAATGGAAACCCACATATTTTCTCCGGAAGAAAGACCGAGAAGGGGCGGGAAAATCATATTACCAGCACCGAAGAAAACTGCGAATAGTAATAAACTAATCGAAAGTATTTGCGCTGGTTTTAAAGTTGTATGCATATAAAGAAAATCCTCCTAATGAGTGTTTTTGTCGAAAATTCAAATAATTTGTCGAGTAACTGTTATTATTTTAAAGGTCTGATGACTAGAAAGCAATAGGGAATTTTGAAAATATTAAAAAATAATGCATTAAATCGAATAAATATACTATTTATATGTTTAATAGGAAGGATTTAACTTTTAACATAAAAAAACACATATCGCTAGGATACGTGTTTTAAAAAAATATTTTTTTATCGCGTTCTTCTTTTAAAATTTCAACTGCTTCTCGGAAACGTTGTGAATGGACAATTTCTCGTTCACGTAAGAAGCGTAGGCTGTCATTTATATCTGGATCATCTGATAAGTTAATGAGCCATTGATATGTTGCGCGTGCTTTTTCTTCAGCTGCAATATCCTCGTATAGATCGGCAATTGGATCACCTTTAGCCTGTATATAGGTTGCAGTAAATGGAACACCAGCAGCGTTATGGTAATGAAGAGCACTGTCATGATCAGCGTAATGAGGGTCAAGACCAGCAGCTTTCATTTGTTCAGGGGTCGCATCTTTCGTCAGCTTATAAACCATCGTAGCAATCATTTCAAGGTGAGCAAATTCTTCTGTACCAATATCAGTAAGTAGGCCAATGACTTTATCTGGAATTGTATAACGTTGATTTAAGTAACGTAGTGCAGCAGCTAATTCTCCATCTGCACCACCGTATTGCTCGATTAATAATTTTGCAAGTGCGGGATTGCAAGTTCCCACTTTAACTGGGTATTGTAATTTCTTTTCATAAATCCACATAGTTTCTCTCCTTTATATTTGCCATGGCCAAGGACCTTTGCTCCATTCCCAAGGGGCATTAGAATAGCTGTTTCCAAACTGTTGGAGTGGTCCGTATTTTTCTTCCATCTTTTGTTTTAATACTCTCCGTTTATAGGAAAAGTCATTAAATTGATTAATCGCAGCGGTGTCATCTGGATGTGTATCTAAATAAAGAGTGAGTTCAACTAGTACAAAGTCTAATTCTTGAAGCTCCAGTAAAAGCTGATAGTATTCTTCTGGTAGCGATTGATTCACGTCAGTAGTCACCGCCCTTTTTTATAAGGATTTTCATAATAGTCATAAAAAACAGGCCATAAAGTCCCTTTTTGTAGTGCTTCTTTTGGTGTGAATTGCGGCAAGTTTGGCGGTTGAAAGCCTAAAAATAAATTAGGAGGAGTAGAATAATATTTTTTTCCGATAGGAGGACAAGGATCGAGAGGGCTATGATAGGGCACGAATGATCTCATATATTTATTCACGAATAAACCTCCTTACATGTTCATTACTACGTATTGTATTCAGACATAATGAGCATTTATGACACATATAAAAAAGTAATAGGTACGGGGGGAATGAATGTGGAGACTGTGAAACAATTCATTGTATTGGAAGTAAAGAACTTAAAGGAAACTCTGTATTTTTATGAAGGGATTTTAGGGATAACACCTAGTTCAGAAAGGCCGCAATTAGATATTGCAGGGGTTTGGTATGATACTGATTCAACGAGAATTAGTTTTGTGATGAATCGCAGTTTGGGCGGGCGTGAGAAGAGTGTTACGGACTCAGTTGATGTTCTAACGTTTTCAATTTCTAACATAGAGAATGTAAAGAAGAGGTTAGTATTTTATAAAATCGCATATACAGAAAACAAAAGTGAGAAGAGTATTGTGGTACAAGACCCGGATGGATATAAACTTCAAGTGATAGAGAAGGATGAATAGACGGAGGGGATTTAGTGGAGAGAAATTATGAAGAAAGTGCGTTGTTTGAGCATCAATTTTGGTTAAAGGTACTTACTGATCATTCACAATTTTTACTGGATGCATTAGCCCCGAAGGAAAAAGAGGATATAAAAAAAGCTACTTACTTTGTTGAAACATTTACGAATTTGTTAAATAAAGTTCGGAATGTGAATCTGATGGCATTTTCAAAAGAGGCAGAACAAGCCGCTAAGGAGATTCGGGCGTTTAAATTAAATATTATACAGAAACAGCTGGAAGGGAAAATTACTATTCATTTTACGCCAACTTTTATTAATCATATGGTAAACGAAGTGGAAGAGTATATAACAGTTTTAGAGTTTTTGAAGAAAGGGGAAGTTCCGCCTGTTTTTCATGAATTACATTATCATCTCGTTTGGTTAACGGATGCGGCTGGTCATGCAGGCTCTATTTCTGGTGGATTAGATCTTGTTGAAAAAAGATTAAAAGAGAAAAGCGAAGAATTTACGAAGCATTTTGAACAATTTTACTTAAAGGCAGTTGAAATGACAGGGTATTTACGGACAGAGCTGCATCATTTTCCTGCATTAAAGAAGTTTACGAAAGATGTTTCACTTGAATTGAAATTATTTTCGCATTTTTTACATGAAGTGGAAGAGCTCGAGTTATCTCATGAAGTATTAAGTGCACTATCAGCTAGAATGGCAGATCATATGGCAAGAGAAGAATGTTATTACTTATTAAAACTAGCTCAATCGTCTGGACTTGAAATGCCGAAATGTAATCCGCTTTAAAGAAAAAGAGGTCAATTTTATTTGGCCTCTTTTTCTGTTTTATTTTCTCTTTTTATTTTTGCTTGTTCAATGCTTGCTTGTAATGTCTCCATAATATTAATGATGTTCGGAGCTGGAGAGATTGTTTCGGTTTTTTCCTGTTGTTCAATTTTGTTTTCGATTAGTTCGGTAAGGGCTTCTTTATACTCATCTGTATACATCTCTTGTTCAAAAGGATTTGTAAGATGGTGGATTAAATTGATTGCTGCTGTGAGTTCTTGTTTTTGAATCGGATAATTTTCGTTACTTGGTAAGTTAGGTGTATTTGTTATAGCGCGAATTTCATTAGGGTAGTGAATAGTTTGCAACATAAGACCATCTTCAAAGTTGCGGATAATAGCTAAATGTTGTTTTTTTCTAATGGAAATATGGATAAGACCAAGTTTATTCGTACGTTCAAGAGCTTCTTTTAATAATAAATATGATTTTTCATGTCCTGGGGTAGGTCCTATAAAATAAGAGCGATCATAGAGAACAGAATCAATTTCGTTATTTTGGACAAAAGATATAATACGAATGGATCGTGGTTCATGAGCTTGTTGTAATTCAGCTAATTCTTTTTCATCCATAATAATATATTTATGAGGTGCGTATTCATAGGCTTTTACAATATCGTTATCATCAATTTCTTCATCCGTACAATCGGGAGCGAACTTTTTATATTTAATAGGTGTTAAGCATTCTTTATGGAGACTTAAAAATTTTATGTCGTTTTCTTCTACGGCACTATATAGTTTGATGCCTATATTTAATAGTCCAAGTGAAAGTGCACCTTTCCATACAGTATGCAAATGAAACATCTCCTTTCGTTCAAAAATGATTATGTATATTATGAGATAGTAAGAAATTTCCTATACGTTTTTTGTTTTTTACGAAAGGGATTGGGATATAAAATATATTGACAAGCCCTCTGAAATATTTTAATGTGAGTGTATAAAATTGTGTATAAAGGGGAGTAACTTATTACAGTAAAGTCGTCATTACAGGGAGAAACCCTCGGCTTTATTGGCAACGTTTCGTTGTTAGTGAGACCTTTACCAGCAATGGTAAAGGCCCCTTTCTGTCTTTTTGAGGACCCTTACCATATTTGGTAGGGTCCTTTTCGTATACAAAGAGAGGAGATATAAAAATGAAAAAACTTATTAGTAGATTAAGAGTTGTATTTCATGTTCGCCGATTTGTTCCATTCCTATTTGACTTTTTTACTTCAAAAGAGGTTTCAATAAAGAAGAAAATTTTATCTGTTGCTTTTTTAGTTGGTTATGTTGCGATGCCGCTTGATTTAATTCCAGACTTCCTACCGTTTATCGGTATTTTAGATGATATTGGAATTGTGTTATTCATTTTGAACCGAATTGTAAAAATGGCGCCAGTTCAATTACAAGAAAAGCATAACGTAAACGTAGGATAGGAGTTAAAATATGGAGCAAATGATTTTAGATATAATCGAGTTTTTAAAGCAGTTTTCTTATTTTGGAGTTGTATTGGCTTTAACTTTCGAATTTATTCCGGCAGAAGTCGTTTTGCCTATGGTTGGGTATTGGGTATACGAGGGAGATATGAATTTTTGGCTAGCTGTATTAGCTGGAACACTTGGCGGAACGACAGGACCGTTAACGTTATACGCACTTGGTTATTATGGTGGTCGTCCGCTATTAATAAAATACGGAAAATACTTCTTTATTAAAGAAGAACAAATTCAAAAAGCAGATGACTTCTTTGAGAAATATGGACCAGTTGTAGCATTTGTGGGACGCTTTGTACCAGGAGTTCGAACACTTATCTCTGTTCCATGTGGCATGGCAAAAATGAACATATGGAAGTTTAGCATATATACATTTGTAGCAATGTTCCCGTTAACGACTTTATATGTCTATTTTGGAATGAAATTAGGTCCGCATTGGGCAAAAGCGGCGGATGTTGTTGGACAATATATGCTACCGATATTACTAGTCGTAGTTATTATTGTAGGTGGTATATTAATCTATAAATTTATGAAAAAAAGAAACAGAACGGAATCTATCTAGTCATTTGAATATTTTTTGAAAATAGATGAATCGTACAGGCAAAAGACTCTGAAGGACATACACATATAGGGAATAAAAAAAGAGAGAGGGGAAAACAACTATGTCTTGTGAGTGCTCAGGGGCTGCATTAACTTGTTGTCCAGATAAAAATTATGTACAAGATAAAGTGTGTAGTCCGTGGTCTGCTACTGTAGTTGCGACAGCAATCGATAATGTTCTTTATACAAATAATATTAACCAAAACGTAGTTGGTACTGGTTTTGTTAAATATGATGTTGGACCAGGCCCAATTACTGTAGAGGTGCTTGATTCAGCTGGTACTGTAATAGATACACAAACATTAAATCCAGGAACGAGTATCGGGTTTACGTATCGTCGTTTCGATATTATACAAGTCGTGTTACCTGCAACACCTGCTGGAACGTATCAGGGAGAATTTTGTATTACAACACGTTATCCACTTTCATAGCAGAATAGGAGAGGATCGAAATGGGAATGAGAAGTTCCAGTTTGTCTTGTTGTTCTAATAAAACACTTGTGCAAGACCAAGTATGTACAGACTGGTCTATTACAGGTGCTGGTACTCAAATTGTATATACAAATAATATCACGCAAGAAGTATATGGTTCAGGTTACGTGAAATATGATGTAGGTGCGAACCCGATTACAGTTGATTTTTTAGTTGGTGCTACAGTAATTGATACAATTACTGTACAGCCGCAAAGTAGTGGTACTTTCACTGTACGATATTTTACGACTGTTCGAATTACTACGACAGGAACAACTGTTAATCAAGGAGAGTTTTGTATTACTGTACGTTATCCGATTTCATAAAAAAAGCATACCGTAAATGGTATGCTTTTTTTATGAAATTGGTATTTTAGAAGCGACGTGTAAATTCGCAACAGTACTTACCTTCTAAATATAATGAAGGACTACTTTCTATATTAATAATACTGACAGATTGTAAGTCTTTTCCTGTGTAAGATATTGTATTACCAGGAAAAACAGTGAAAATATTAGTTACTGTTCCAACGATTTGAATTGTAACCGCTTCTGTGCTGCTAGTACTATTATAAACCGAGACGGTACCTGATATAAGTAGTATTGCATCACTTTGCCACAGTATTATTGGCTGTGATTTATGTTTGGCAGAGGAAATAATGTTATTCGTTATAAGGAAATTTCCAGCAAATTCATTTGTTACTAGTTCGTAATTTGGATTTGGAGGAGAGGGCGGTGGACAGGGATTTGGGCAAATGATAGATAAAGGAGCGAAACAGCCAATATTTTTTTTGTTCTTCAATACAACCCCTCCTTTTAAGTTATCTTTTACTATTATTAAATGTAGAAGCATGGCCGGTGTGTTAAAAAAAGAAGGAAATATTAAAAATTAAGATTGTCTAATAGGCTTAAACCTTAACTTATCATTAGTGTTATAGAAAAGATTATATGTAAATGGTCATAGGAAAAGAATGATTAGACTCTTTTAGACAAAAGGTGGTTGTATACCATAGTACGAGGAATGTTGGACTTAATTTCTAATTAACTGTATATTTACAAAAATCTAATAAAGTTCATTTGTTATTTAAACGACATTAACATATATTAGATAAAATAGCCCTTGTAATGAATCAATTATTATGAGGAGGATTCACGTGGACAGAAATGCTTTAAGAAAAGTAAAAGGCCTTATTGGATTATTAATGGTTTTTGTATTAGCATTCGTATCATTTCCGTGGAGTACATCAGTCAAGGCGGAAGAGAAAAAGCAAGAAAAGGCATCAAGTGAGAAGAAGATAGTTTTTCCAGTTGTAAGTGATGTGCATATTAAAAATAGTGGAACGGATGATACGTTTCGCTGGAAAAGAGCGATTGAACAGTTTAATACATTAGCACCAAAGCAAGATGCGTTTGTTATTGTAGGCGATTTCACAGATACAGGATCAGTGCAGCAATATGATCGTTTCATGCAAGTGTATAATGAAAATGCAAATAAAGATGCCGTGCGAATGAATTCTCTCGGTAACCATGATTATTGGAACGGTTTATCCGTAGAGGGTGCACAGAAGCGTTTCTTAGAAAAAACAGGTATGGAATCAATTTATTATCATAAAGTGGTAAAAGGTTATCACTTCCTTGTTATGTCTCCAGAGAATGGAACAACACATGGTTATTATTCGGACAAGCAAATTAATTGGTTAAAAGAAGAAATGGCAAAAGCACAAAAAGATGATCCAGAAAAACCGATTTTTGTATTTTTACATCAACATATTAAAGATACAGTGTACGGTAGTCAGGAATGGGGAACACAAGATAGCGCAAAAATTAATGCAGTGTTAAAAGAATATCCACAAGTTATTACGTTTTCAGGTCATTCACATTATCCGTTAGATGATCCGAGATCGATACATCAAAAAGACTTTACATCAGTTGGTACATCTTCAGTAAGTTATATGGAAGTTGAAGGTGGTAAAGTACAAGGGAATATCCCGCCAGGAGCTAGTATGTTAAGCCAAGGTTTATTAGTAGAAGTAGATGAAGAAGAAGTGACGATTAATCGCCGTGATTTCCATACGAATTCTTGGACAGGCGAGCCTTGGAAAATTAAATTACCAGCAAAGAAAGAAACATTTACACATGTAGAAGATCGTGATAAAGAAAAGCCTTACTTTGCTAAAGATGCAAAGCTTGCTGTATCAAATGTAACAGAAAATGCGGCAACAGTAACATTCCCGCAAGCATTGGACAACCTTCTTGTTCATTCGTATCGCGTACAAGCGAAGGATAAACAAACGGGAGAGATTAAAAACAAGTTATTAGCATTCTCAGAATTTTATCGTGATCCAGTGCCAAAAGATCTTACGTTAACGCTTGCTGGGTTAGATGGTGGGAAAACATATACACTTGAAATAGTTGCCATTGATTCATTCGGCAATGAAACCGCTCAGCCGTTAACAGCAGAAATTACTACAAAAAAAGATAATATTGACCCGAATGTGAAAGTACCGAAAGCGGATGTTTTTGATGTAAACTTTGGAGATGGTACATTTAAAGACAATTCACCATTTGGTACAAAAGGTGATGTGAAGGGCAATGTGGTTATTGAATATGATAAAGCATTGAAGAAGAATGCTATGAAGTTAAACGGAAAAGCAAATACATTTGGATACCTTCCATTTTCAGCAGCACAAAAAGAGAAAATAGCAAATACGTTTACGTTAGAAACTGTATTTTCAATGAATGAAATTCGCGGACAAGGTATTTTGCAAAATACAGAGAGCGGCGGAATTGGTTTTGAGTCTACAGGAAGTGGATATGTTGAATTATGGGCTCACATTGGCGGTAGCTACAAACGTGTTGGCGTTCAATTAGAAGCGAACAAAACGTATCATTTAACAGGAACATATAACGGAAGCGAAGTGGCAATTTACGTAGATGGTAAAAAAGTAAACAGTCAGTCAGCTCAAGGGAAAGTTTATAACCCGAACGTACCATTTGCATTTGGAGCGGATCCTGATAGTAACGGAAATGGTGGTATTCCGTTAAATGGACAAATCGCGTTAGCAAAATTATATAGTAAAGCTTTAAGTTCTTCAGAAGTATTAGCATCATACAATGAGTTTTCTAACCGTACGAAGTTAGAGCAAGTAAATGCGTTATTTGAAGAGCTTGGAAAAGTAAAAGAAGTGTTAGTTAGTACGTATGAATTTGGTGATAAGCCAGGTCAATATTCAAAGGAAGCCTTTCAAGAATTAGAGAAAAGCTATAACATTGCAAAGCAAGCATTTGAAAATGTAGGAAGTACTGGGGAACAAATTATTCAAACATATAACGAATTAAAATCAGCTAATGTAACATTCGTACAATCAAAAGTGGCAGAAGAACAACCAAAAACAACGAAAGAAAAATTACAGATCAATATTGAATCTGCAAAAGCAGTAGTGAAGAAAGCGCAAGCTGTAAATGTAACAGATGGTTCAGTGAAATCATTGCAACAAAAAATTACAGTTGCAGAAGCTGTATTACAAGATATGCAAGTAAAAGATGCACAGGTAGAAACGATGAATCGTACATTAGAGTATGCGATTTCACTTGTTGAAAAAAGTATGAACAAATAAGAGAGAAGAAAAGAAGCTTATCATGATAGGCTTCTTTTTTGTTATACTAAAAGTAGCATAGAAAGAAGGAGCGAATAATTTGGAACAGAAAAAGCTAAAAAGAATTCTTGAATATGTATGGATCGCGGTTGTGCTCCTTGTAGGATATTATTTATTAAAAGATAAAAGTATTTGGGTTTTATTCTTAATGACGTTTTTATTAGCTGGATTAGGAACGTTATTTATTAACTTCTTCTTTGATAGTTTGAATGCCTGGAAGAAGAAAAAGAAGGGGACGAAGTAAAGGAGGGAATATATGCAAAAGTGGAAGCTCATATATCAGGTGACTATTTTCTTAGTGCTTGTGGGTATTGGAATGGTCAAATATTCGACACCAATAGGAAATTGGGCATGGTTTACAGCTTGCATCGGCATATTTTTCATTTTACAATCGTTAACGAAAAAATATAATAGTACAGAAAGATAGCTCGCCGTTTTATCGGCGAGCTATTTTGTTATGCTTTTTTCTGTTCATCATCTGTTTTTTCGGTAGCTAAATGACTATGTTTCCTAGAGTAGAAGAAATAGAAGCATAAGCCGACTATAAGCCAAACTGCAAAGCTAATCCATGTTGTTTTAGACAAATTGATCATTAAATATAAGCAGCAAAGAATCGCGACAACTGGTAATACAGGTACGAAAGGTGTACGGAATCCACGTTTTAAGTCAGGGTGTGTTTTTCGTAAAATAAGTACTGCGCAGCAAACGAATGTAAAGGCTGTTAATGTGCCGATGTTTACTAAATTCGCTAGCAAATGTAAGTCTAAAAGGCCTGCTAATAAAGCGGCAACGACGCCAGTAATCCATGTATTTAATAAAGGGATTTTTACTCTTTTATTTACACGTGCTAACGCTTTTGGAAGTAGACCGTCACGGCTCATCGCATACGAAACGCGAACTTGTCCATACATCACGACTAGGAGGACGGTCGTCATTCCAGTCATCGCTCCAACAGCGAGTAGTCCTGCTATTGCATCTTCACCAACGAAGTGCAATGCAAATGCAACTGGATCAGAAACGTCTAATTGTGTATAAGGAACCATACCTGTTAAAACGAAAGATACAATCATATATAAAATAGTACAAATAAGAAGGGAACCAATAATACCAATTGGTAAATCACGCTGTGGTTTTTTCGTTTCTTCCGCAGCGGTTGCGATTGCATCAAAACCTAAAAAGGCAAAAAACACAGTGGCAGCGCCAGTAATAATACCGTCGTATCCGAATGGAATGAACGGTGTCCAGTTTTCAGGTTTTACATATTTTGCGCCTGCTACGATAAAAGCGATAATAACTGCTAGCTTGATAAGAACCATAATATTATTAATGCGAGCGCTTTCGCGTATACCGAAGCTTAAAAGACCGGTAATGATTAGTAAAATACAAACAGCGGGTAAATCGATGAGGCCACCTTTTCCTACGCCAGGGGCCGAGGCGATTATGGCGGGCAGGTGTATATTGAAACCTTGTAGTAATGATTGTAAATAACCAGACCAACCGACAGCTACTGCTGCAACGGCAAGTAAATATTCGAGCATTAAACACCATCCGACGATGAAGGCGACGACTTCTCCGACTGTCATGTATGCGTAAGTATACACACTTCCTGAGACAGGAATAGAAGAAGCAAATTCAGCATAACAAAAGGCTACACAAGCACAAGTAAATGCAGCAATAAGGAATGATAGCATAATACCAGGACCAGAATGTTTTGCTGCAACAATACCTGTTAATACAAAGATCCCTGTCCCAATTACGGCGCCGATTCCTAAAAACGTTAAATCGAGTGCAGTTAATGTTCTATCTAGTTGCTTTGGTGACTCAGTACTAAGCGCTTTTTTTCGTAATAATGACTTCACTTTGGACTCTCTCCCCCCGTTTTTTCATTTCCATAACTGCGACTATAGTATGAGCCCATTAAAAAAGAGTAAGTAAGTGGAGGTGCAGTTATGGTATGTAGTTTTTTAAAATTGCTGGATTAATCTTAATATAATTCAGAATATTTTGTCAAATAAAAATATGACAAATAAAATGCGGATCAATAGGGGAAACTACTTGCAGAAATGGACGGGGTTAACGCCCCACTGATTAAAGTTAAAGTAGGAGCAGATGCTATGTTATTTTATTTTGAACTTGTCGTCATTTTACTTTGTACGAAATTAGCTGGTGATATTAGTGTGAGACTTGGTCAGCCTTCTGTACTTGGTAAGTTAATTGTTGGTATTATTATTGGTCCGGCTGTACTCGGTATTATTAATAGTTCTGAACTGATTGATGAACTGAGTGAGATTGGTGTTTTGTTACTTATGTTTATGGCGGGACTTGAAACGGATTTAGAAGAGTTAAATCGGAATTTGAAATCTTCATTTGCAGTAGCGGCTGGTGGAATTATTTTTCCTTTCATCGGTGGTTATGTAACAGGATTGCTGTTTGGATTAATACAATCCCATGCCATTTTTTTAGGGTTATTACTTTGCGCGACATCGGTTAGTATTACGGTGCAGACGCTACGTGATCTAGGAAAAATGAATACGAGAGAAAGTACAACAATTTTAGGTGCTGCCGTATTTGATGATGTCATTGTCGTTATTTTATTAGCATTTGTAATGAGTTTTTTAGGAACACAAGATGTGAATATAACACTTGTCATTGTAAAGAAAATTATTTTCTTTGTAAGTATTGTTTTTATTGCTTGGAAAGTCGTTCCTTGGATTATGAAAATGCTTGTCCCGCTTCGTGTAACAGAAGCGTTAATTAGCGCGGCTCTTATTATTTGCTTTTCTTTTTCTTATTACAGTGAAATGATGGGAATTGCAGGTATTATTGGAGCGTTTGCGGCGGGAATTGCTATTTCTCAAACAGAGTATAAGCATGAAGTGGAACATAAAATTGAACCGATCGCTTATGCAATATTTGTTCCAGTATTCTTCGTAAGTATCGGAATGGAAATTACATTTCAAGGCATTGGAAGCCAGCTTTGGTTCATTATTATTATGACTCTCATTGCGATTTTCACAAAGTTAATCGGATCAGGTTTAGGAGCAAGGCTGACAGGGTTTAACCTCCAATCTTCTATTAGTATTGGCGCGGGGATGGTATCACGTGGTGAAGTAGCGCTTATCATCGCTGCAAATGGACTTACGGCGAATTTATTAGCGAAAGAAAATTTCACAGCGATTGTTATTGTTGTTATATTGACGACGATTATTACACCGCCACTTTTGAAGAAATATTTTGTATAGAGAGGAAGAGCTTATCTGATGTAGGTAAGCTCTTTTTTTATTCCTAAAAGCAACGATCATATAGCATGAAGGGTTTGTAATTATGGTAAAATCTATGTATGTGATATGACAAGGAGAGGGAAGTGTGAAGATTACGAAGGAGAAGGTTATCGGTGTAATCGTACTTATTGCAGTATGTATACCATTTACTGCATGGAAAGAATCAAAAGTGAAAGATTTTCCGGTTTCTATTTTTTCGGAAGAAGCAGATGGTGAGTACGGTCAGAAGCTGAAATATACTGCTTTTTTACCTGATGTTGCGATTTGGATGAACGGTTGGGAAAAGAAGTGGACAGAAGGGGAAAGAACTGTTTATCAAAAAGGGAATCGCATTGTAAATGTGTTTCATCCTCCTGGCGATGATGGTTATTACCTTCTTGAAGCAAGAGAAAATAAGTGAACGCAACCGTAAGAAGTGGAGGTTAAATAGTGAAAGCTTCAACATTACTATTTAAAATTGAAAGTAATATGGATCAATTTTCACCAGCTGAGAAGAAGGTTGCCATGTACATAATGGAGAATGCAGAGATTGTACCGAATTTAACGACGAAAGAAGTGTCAACGAATGCAGGCGCAAGTGAAGCGAGTGTCGTTCGCTTTTGTAAATCGATTGGAATCGGAAGTTTTAAAGCATTTAAGATAGCACTCGTTCGTGAATTAACGATTGCTGATTATAATATTAACGATTTTTCAGTGATGAATACAGAAGATGGACCGTATGATTTATTTAATAAAGTTACTTATGTGAATAAAGCTGCAATTGAGGCGAGCGTGACGGCGATAGATAAAAAAGAACTTGAAAAAGCTGCAGATCGTATTGTAAATGCCGATAAAATTATCTTTTATGGAGTAGGCGGATCAGCTACTCCGGCGATGGACGGAGCTTATAAATTTACAAGGCTCGGATTTACAGCGATGATGCTATCCGATTTTCATATGATGTTGCCGCTTGTGACGAATTTAAAAGAAGGCGATATATTTGTTGCGATTTCAACATCTGGTCGAACGAAAGATGTGCTTGAAATGGCGCAGTATGCAAAGAGACAAGGTGCAACTGTTATTGGAATTACGAAACTAGATCAATCATCACCGTTATATAAAGAAGCGGATATTCGCCTTTGTATGCCAGATGTAGAACAAGATCATCGTATTGCGAGTATTGCTTCGAGAATGACGCAATTGAATATGATCGATGCTTTATATGTGATTACTTTCAATCGAATTGGTAATAAAGTATTGAATCAATTTATGGAGACACGAGAAGAAGCGTTGCGGTTACGGAAGTTAAAGTAGAAGAAAAGATGAGGAGACTCATCTTTTTTTATCCCCCTATTTGCCGTGCAGTAAGACCCTCACTTCAAAATTCAGCGGAAGCAAAGAAAGTTAGGTGGGGATCAACTGCCCGTTAATGCCCGATTGGTGCGGGCTAATAATCAGTGGGGATGAACAAAACCCACACTGATTAAAGTTTCACTTTATGATCTTTGACAAAAATATGTCATGTCGTGAAATTTTATTTCATAAAATAAGAAAGAGTAATTGATTTTTAGTTTCTTGAAGTTATAATAAAAGTGTGAAATATAATTTCAAAGAGGGTGGCAATATGTTAGAAAATTTATCGACAGAACATCGTAATGAGAAAACAATGAATTTGGATGAGATGAGCATAAAAGAAGTGTTACAAAGTATGAATGAAGAAGATCGAACTGTTGCGTTAGCAGTTGAAAAAGAGATAGAACAAATTGAAAAGGTTGTACAGACTGTTATTAAATCTTTTGAAGAAGAGGGACGTTTAATTTACATTGGTGCTGGTACGAGTGGTCGTTTAGGTATTCTAGATGCAGTGGAATGTCCGCCGACATTTGGCACGGATGATAAAATGGTGCAAGGATTTATAGCAGGTGGATTGAAAGCGTTTACTAAAGCGGTGGAAGGTGCCGAAGATCGCGAAGAGTTAGCAGAAGAAGATTTAAAAAGTATTGGATTAAATGAGAAAGATACAGTGATTGGAATTGCTGCAAGTGGCAGAACTCCTTACGTAATTGGCGGCTTGAAATACGCACAGAGTGTAGGAGCGAGTACAGCGAGTATTTCTTGTAATAAAAATGCTGAAATAAGTAAATATGCAAAGTTAAATGTGGAAGTAGAGACAGGTGCAGAAATATTAACAGGATCAACGCGTTTAAAAGCTGGTACAGCACAAAAATTAGTGTTGAATATGATTTCAACAGCTTCGATGATTGGTGTAGGAAAAGTATATAAAAACTTAATGGTAGATGTTCAATCCACAAATGAAAAGTTAGTAGAACGGTCAAAACGAATTATTGTGGAAGCAACAGGCGCTAGTTATGAAGTAGCGGCAGAGTATTATGAAAAGGCAGAACGTAACGTAAAAGCTGCCATTGTTATGGTGTTGTTGCAGTGTGAATATGGGGAAGCACTGGAGAAACTAAAATACGCTAAAGGGTTTGTGAAGAAAGCACTATAAAATAATAGGGAGGGGGATTCTATTATGAAGAAAGAAGAGAGAATGGCCAAGGAAATTTCGGAGCAACTTGGAGGAATAAAAAATATTCGTAGTATTGCTCATTGTATGACGAGACTACGATTAACGCTTCATGATGAAAGTAAAGTAAACACGGACCTTTTGAAAAAGGTTGAAGGTGTTATGGGTGTTATAGAAGATGAGACGCTTCAAGTTGTCGTTGGTCCAGGAACAGTAAATAAAGTAGCAGCTGAAATGGAAGGCTTAACAGGACTACGAATTGGTGAGGTAGCAGATCATCACCTTGAAGATATTGGGCAAGAGATGAAATCAGAGATTAAGAAGAAAAATAATACACCGGTGAAAAACTTTTTACGAAAAATAGGAAGTATTTTCATTCCGTTAATTCCAGGACTTGTTGCGTCAGGAATTATAAACGGGGTTGCTAACTTTGCGAAAAACGCTGGTGCTGATCCAAATGCAACGTGGTTACAAATGTTACTACTCATTGGCGGCGGTATCTTTACATTCTTAGGAATTTTAGTTGGTTGGAATACAGCGAAAGAGTTCGGCGGGACACCGGTTCTTGGGGCAATTGCTGGCATTTTAATTTTCAACCCGGCGATGGCAAACGTAAAATTGTTTGGTGAAGCATTAGTGCCCGGACGGGGCGGATTATTCGCAGTTATTTTTGCAGCATGGCTTATGGTTGTAGTGGAAAGACAAGTTCGAAAAGCAGTGCCGAATGCAGTTGATATTATCGTGACACCACTCATTACTGTATTAGTTGTAAGTATCGTAACGATGTTAGCCATTCAGCCATTAGCAGGTTTCTTATCAGATGGTATTACGAGCGGAATTAATGCTATTTTAAATATTGGCGGAGCATTTGCTGGCGCAGTACTTGCGGGAACATTTTTACCTCTCGTTATGGTCGGATTGCATCACGGTTTAACACCAATTCATATGGAATTCATTAATCAAACACACGTAACACCTTTATTACCAGTACTCGCAATGGCTGGTGCTGGCCAAGTGGGCGCAGCAATTGCGATTTATGTGAAAACAAAAAACAAACGACTTCGAAATGTAATTAAAGGTGGATTGCCAGTTGGCTTTTTAGGAATTGGTGAGCCGTTATTATACGGGGTTACATTACCACTTGGGAAACCGTTTATTACTGCTTGTTTAGGAGCGGCTGTCGGTGGTGCATTCCAAGCAGTTATGCAAACAGCTTCTCTTGGAATTGGCGTATCAGGGCTATCTTTAATTCCGTTAATTGCTGACAATAAATATTTACTATATTTCTTAGGTTTAGTAATTGCATATGCTTTCGGATTTATCTTTACGTACTTCTTCGGATTTAAAGAAGAAATGGCAGAAAACATATAGAGAAAGGGATTCCTTTCTCTTTTTCTATTAATAGAGAGGGAGATTTATATGATCGGAGTTTCCATTTATCTTTCAAAAGAACGAGTAGAGAAACAAGAAGAGTGGCTAAAAGTAGCGAAGGAAAATGGGTTTACATCTATTTTTACATCACTGCACATTCCAGAAGATGATCCAAATACGTATAAAGAGTTAATTCAAATATTAGGGAAAAAAGCTCTTGCACATGAGATGGAGCTAATGGTTGATGTTTCTCCAAAATCGTTACACCATTTAGGGCTAACATATGAAAATGTGGAAGAGCTATTGGACTGGGGCATTACCGGTTTAAGAATGGATTACGGCATTGCGCCAAAAGAAATTACAAGCGTATCTCATAAGATGAAAGTAGCTTTAAATGCGAGTACGATTACAAAGTCATTTTGGAAAGAATTACTTGCAGAACATATAAGAGTAGAGAATGTAGAAGCATGGCATAATTTTTACCCGCGCCCAGAGACAGGACTAGCAAAGTCTTTCTTACAAAAACAAAATCAATATTTACAGAAGTGCGGAATAAAGACAATGGCATTTATTCCAGGAGATGCGGAAAAACGTGGTCCGTTATATGAAGGGTTACCAACGTTAGAAAAACATCGCAATATGCGCCCGCTTGAAGCGTACTTAGAACTTGTTCAAGATTGTGGTGTTGATAAAGTATTGATTGGAGATATAAGCGCAAGTTTAGAAAGTATGCAAGAAGTAGCTAGTGCAAGTAGAGGGATTATTCCATTGCGTTACAAATCATTTATAACTGATAAAGAAGTATTAAAAGTGGTAGAGCAAGTGCATACAAATAGACTAGATCCGGCTCGTGATGTTATTCGATCTGTAGAATCAAGGGAAGGAAATAGAGTGGTGATAAAGCCGATGCATACAATTGTAAGAAAGAAAGGGAGTATTACAATTGATAATGAATTGTACGGTAGATATGCAGGGGAGATGCAAGTTGCCATATATGATTTACCTGTAGATGAGAAAGTGAACGTTATTGGAATGGTTGTGGAAGAGGACGTGTCTTTACTGCCTTATATTGGCGCTGGAAAAATGTTTCAACTTTTTTATGCGATAGAATAAAAGCTTGAATTAGCGCTATTTTGTAAGAAAACATTATCCGTAAAACGGATAATGTTTTTTGTTTTCTTTAAAAAAGTATTTGACGAATGAAATAAAATACCGTATTGTTTTGACTTGTAAATAAAAGTTCACCATAACAAAACAAAGAGGAGAGTTCAAAATGAATCAATATATTGGGAATTTAATTATTCGTATCGTGTTAGGAGTTACGTTCTTTGCACATGGTTTAGCAAAGTTTCAATCAGGTATCGATAATGTAGCAGGATGGTTTACAAGCATCGGTTTACCAGGTGGCCTTGCATACGGCGTAGCAACAGTTGAATTAGTTGGTGGTATATTATTAATTATCGGTTTAGGTGTACGATATGTAGGATTGTTATTCGCTCTTATTTTAGCTGGGGCTATCGTAAAGGTAAATGGAGCAGCAGGTTTATTAGGAGATGGAAAGAATCCAGGATATGAATTAGATCTTGCATTATTATCAATGGGTGCGTATTTATTCGTAGTAAAAGCAGAAGGATATGTAGATCGTTTCTTAAAAGAGAAAGTAATGAAAACGAAGTAAATTTTATTTATAAATGTTGACTTGAAGAGATGTTGTAACTATAATGATTACAACTAATGGATTAAGAGTAAAACAATTTAAATATTTTTTTACACAAGATGTAACTATAAAAGTTACATCTTGTGTAAAAATAAATAAACGGGAGGAAGTAATATGCCTAAATCAAATTTAGAAATTATTAAAAGCACGTATGAAGGATCAGCTTCTTCAAATGCAAAGCATTTAGCAGAAGCCCTCTCTGAAAAAGTGGAATGGACAGAGGCAGAAGGTTTTCCGTACGGCGGAACATATAAAGGCGTAGAAGCTATAATGGAAAATGTATTTAGCCGTTTAGGATCAGAATGGGATGATTATAAAGCAAGTGTAAATACATATCATGAAGTAAGCGGAAAAGATGTAATTATTGCTGAAGGTATGTATTCAGGAGTTTATAAAGAAACGGGAAAATCATTTGAAGCAGAATTTGTCCATGTATGGCAACTGGAGAACGGAAAAATCGTGAAGTTTAAGCAGTATGTAGATAGTTATATTGTTAGGGAAGCAATGAAGAGCTAATGCTTTTTAAATGGATCGTAGGTATATGCATTACAATTATAGTAATTTTCTCGTCTATAGTTGGCGGAATGAAATTGCTTGCATATGTAGAAAAAGAAAATAAAAATATTCAAACCGAGCGAGCGACAAACGAAAAAGAGAAAAAAGCTGCAGAAGAAGCTCCGCAAATTAGTGAAGGTGAAATTATTTCTACTATGCATAAAATGGTGCACCAAAAGGTAAAATCCTCTGAAAAATGGGGATTTGTAGAGATGACAAAAAAGGAAATTTCTAATGTAAAAAGAGATATTGAAAATAGTACAGGTTTTCAATATAAAATGAAGTTATTTTCTATTATAAATAGATGGGAAAAAGGAGATTTTTCTCAAACTGTTGAGGAGCATAACTTTTTATGGAGCCTTCAAGGTGGAGATACTGGCAAGGCGACGGAACGTTTATCGCCAGAAGAGGAAAAGCAGTATATAAAAGAAATGAAGAGAAAATAAAAACATCGCCAACCCAGATGACGATGTTTTTTCATTAAGAATGTTTTCGCATTAAAGGTCTAGTTGGCTGAACGGCAACAGTTTTGAAATGAGAAAATAAATAACATCCTGTTACAACGACAATTGTCCCTAAAATTTGTATCCACGTTAATTCTTCTCCGAGGAATATGAATGCTAAAATGGCTGTGAAAATTGGATTGAAGTTTAGAAAAATACCTGATGTAGTTGCGCCTAATTTTTGTACACCAATATTCCAAAATACCATACAAAGAACTGTCGAAATAAGCCCAGTATATAAAAGTGATGTGATGAAAGAAGTATTTATATTTGAAACAGTGAAGCTACCTATGTTAAACGGTAGTAATAAAATAACGCCGAAAATACCAGAGTACAACGTTGCCATAAGTGGTGTAGTTGTTTTTGTTGCCCATTTACTACAAACAGAATAGATTCCCCAAATACAAACTGCTGCAATCATCCATAAATCACCGCTATTAAAATATAGTGAAAATAAAAGCGAGAAATCACCTTTTAATAGGACGAGGATGACCCCGAAGAATGAAAGAATCATGGATAGGATTTGAAGTGTATTTACTTTTTCTTTTAGAAATAATACTGAAAATAATGCGATTGAAATTGCATTCAATGTAGAGATAAGACCTACATTCGTAGCGGATGTTTTTTCTAATGCTAAAAATTGAAAGATGTTAAAAAGAGCGACTCCTGAAATTCCCATCAATATTAACGGAAGTATTGCGGTACGTGGTGGAAGGATTTTCTTTTCTTTAAACCATACCATTGGTAATAAACAAACAATCGCAATCAGCCACCTTAAACTTGTCAGTGTCATCGGTGATGCATGATCGACGAGTGATTTTCCAACGACGAAATTTCCTCCCCATAATAAGCTCGTTAGTAATAGTAAAAAGACGTAAAAATAAGGCATGATAAAATCCCCTTTTTTGTAATCAATACTAATTGTAAATAATTTTAGCATTTTTCTTTATTATGTAATATATTCTTTTGTATAATGGTGAAAACTCGATAAAATATTTAGTTTAAAATGATATTTACAGAAAAATATTCAGTTTTATATAAATTATAAGTTGTTTTTTCGAATAATCATCGGTAAGAAAAAAGGAGGAATTGTAATGGAGTCGTCTGTTATTAAAGTGTTGGATGATTTGGATGTACAAATTTTAGATATATTGCAGAAGGATTCACAAGTAAGTAATGCAGAGCTGGCACGTCGCGTTAATTTATCACCGGCTGCGATGCATGCAAGAATAAAAAGGTTAGATGGGGAAGGTTTCATCGATAAGCAAGTTGCGATTTTAAATCAAGAAAAGCTTGGGTTTGATTTATTATGCTTTATTTTTATGAGTACGAATATTCATCAATTTGACAAGTTGGAAGTGTTGGAGAAAGAATTAGAATCAATGCCGGAAGTGTTAGAATGTCACTGTTTAACAGGAGAGTACGATTATTTATTAAAGGTTGCAAATCGTGATCGTAAAGAACTAGAGCAGTTTATTAGAAAGCTGAATAAGCTTGGTATTACACGTATACAGACGAGTTTGGCACTTCGTGAAATTAAATATTCAACAGTATTGCCGATACGAGATGAGGAACCGAGCATCGATTAGATTGCTTGGTTTTTTGGTTGTATAAAGTGATTGACGAGGAGAAAAGAGAGCTGTATTATTATATAAAATTATGAATTAAAATTCATTTAAAGTTATAAATATTAATATCGAGGGCAAGGGGATGTAATATGAAAATCTGTAATGCGGTGACGAGTGATGTGAAAGAAATTTATAGTCTTATTGAGGTTTATGCAAAAGAGGGAGTTGTTTTACCACGTTCTCTTTTGTCTCTTTATCAATATTTGCAATGTTTATATGTTATGAAAGAAGACGAGAGAATTGTTGGAGTTGCTGGATTGCATGTATTAGGAGAAGATCTTGCAGAAATACGATCGTTAGTAGTTTCGCATACATATGCAGGGAAAGGGATAGGGCGTATGCTCGTAAATCATGTAATGGAGGAAGCTACGAAAATAAATGTAAGAAGAGTAATTTCCTTAACATATGAAACAGTATTTTTTCAAAAGTGTGGATTTGATTTTATAAATAAAGAAGCGTTGCCAGAGAAAGTATGGATTGATTGTAGACATTGTCCAAAGGTGGATTATTGTGATGAAGTGGCGATGGTGCGGTATGTTGGATGAAAAATTTATAGGGAAAAAGTTCCCACTATTATTTACATATATAGTGGGAATATATATTTCCATAAGAAATGGACAAGTTATTAAGAATTTGAATTCTTTTGTCTCACGGCAAAATTATAAAGTGGATCTTTAAGTTCATAGTTATACGTTAAACCGTCGACAATTCCTACAACTTTATCATTATCATAAAGATCGAGCATAAATTGTGCCATTTGTTTTGCAGTGTGGAATTTTGGTACAACATTATCGTATTGGAATTCATCAATATCAAATGAACGTTTCGCAAATTCTGTTTCAGTTGCAGCAGGAGCTAAAACTTTTGTTTGCAGTTTTGCGCCTTGTTCTTTCAGTTCGTGAGACAGCCCTTCTGTAAATGCACTTACATAGAATTTCGTAGCGCAATACGTAACAGCATCAGCAACAATCGTGTATCCGCCGCCCGATGAAACGTTAATAAGCTGTGTTCCATCAACCATTGAATAATCTCGAACGAAAAGAGAAGAGAGTATTGTTAGTGCTTCTATATTGACATGCAACATCGTCTCGATTTTATTTAAATTTTGTTCGGCAATTGAGGCGAAATTA
The DNA here is from genome assembly GCF_038006085.1 of Bacillus sp. FSL K6-0073. Taxonomy (NCBI): domain Bacteria; kingdom Bacillati; phylum Bacillota; class Bacilli; order Caryophanales; family Bacillaceae; genus Bacillus; species Bacillus sp. FSL K6-0073. The sequence continues at coordinate 850,762 of NZ_JBBOUN010000001.1, forward strand.
CCAAAACCTGCGTTATTAATCCACGTTTCAATTTGAAAAGCTTGTAGGCTTTCATAAAGTTTATAAACATCTTCAGTAACAGATAAATCAGTTCGTCGAATGACAACATCCAACTCTGGATGCATTTCGTTAATTTTCAATTTTAATCCATCTAATTCTTCTTGTCTTCGAGCTACAAGTACTAAATTTTTCCCGCGAGATGCAAATGCTAAAGCTGCTTCATAACCAATTCCGGAACTTGCACCAGTAATAACCGTATATTTCATATAAAATCCCCCTAAATTCAAATTCATTTATGGTTAGATTGTATTTGTTAGAGTATACTCTAAGTCAAATGTTTTTTATAAATTTGATACGGTCATAAAATATATGAGGGTAAGCATGTGGAGGGAGTTTTAGTATGTACACAATTAGTGAGGTAGCAAAATTATTAGGCGTGAGCACACATACACTACGTTATTATGAAAAGGAAAATATATTAATTGCAAATCGTGATACAAATGGAAATCGACTTTACGAAGAGTCACATATAAAGTGGTTGCAGTTTGTAATGAAATTAAAACAAACGCAAATGCCAATAGCGAAAATAAGAGAATACGCTAGATTATATACAGAAGGGGCGCATACAACAGAAGCTCGTTTACAGCTCCTAGAAGATCATAGGAAATCTATTCAGATTCAAAGAGAAAACTTAGAGGTTACAGAGAAGATGCTTGAGAATAAAATTATTGCATACAAGGCCTCTTTGGAAAATAAATAGAAAACAAAATCCGCTCCTTAGTTATAGGATAAACATGGATTTGATCTCATAGTGTGTTGGCAAATAAAAAAGAGCAGCTAGCAAAAGCTAACTGCTCCATTCAAGGGATCTCTCCAAGGGGGAGTGGAGAAAATATTATGTTACTAGCAGTATTGACAGATTATTAGGAAATATACAAATCGGATGAAAGAAATTTTAAATAAACTTTCGGCATTGACAATTTTTAAAATGTTCATGTACAATACATATGAATGACATTCAGTCATTTTTTATGTGGCAGGATGCATTTAGCTTAGAAATGGAACAAATACAATGGTAAATGAGGATGATAGTTGTTTTTATATAATATTGATGAAAGAGTATATTTTTTTAAAACAAAAAATGACTGATAGTCAGTCATAAGAGGTGAGAGGTATGAAAAATAGAGCTTGGTTATATGTCATATTAACATGTATCTTTGAAATTTTTTGGGTGTTTGGTTTTAATACGGCTAATACTTGGTGGCATTGGATTATTATTTTAGGAGTTATCGCTGTTGATTTTCACTTCCTTTCTAAAGCGTGTGAACATCTTGCAACAGGAACTGTATATGCTATTTTCGCTGGAGCTGGTACGGTAGGTACTTTCTTAATGGATGTATTTCTTTTCGGTGGAAGTTTCAGCGCAGGCAAACTATTCTTCATTCTTATGGTAGTAGCCGGCGTTATCGGTTTAAAGTTAGCTGACAATAAAGAAGAAACTGTGGAAGGAGTTGCTTAAAAATGGGTTGGTTTTTCGTATTTTGTGCTGCAATTAGTGAAATAGTCGGTGTGATAGGACTTAAAATGTATAGTAAAGATAAGACATTAGCCAATGGTGCGATTTATATAGGTGGGTTTGCTACATCCTTCGCATTTTTGTATACTTCCTTCTTATTTTTACAAGTAAGTGTCGCGTATGCGGTTTGGATTGGTATCGGAACAGCAGGTGCAGTTTTGTTAAACATGTTCTTGTTTGGTGAGTCGAAAAGTAAAGCGCGTATCATTAGTGTGTTTCTTATTGTATGTGGAGTGACAGGATTAAAGGCACTTTCTTAAAGATATATTGTATTTTTATCTCCTAATTGTTTATTAGGAGATTTTATTATAAAAAAATGATTTCCTCTTAGAGTTCACTATCATTGACAGTACAATCGATTATCTTATAAAATGAGTGACAGTCATTCAATATGCGTGTGAAAGGGTTTAGATGATGAATAAAAAAGAGAAAATTGTCTATGCAGCTATTGAAGTGTTTCAGGAAAAGGGCGTCGAAAAAACGAAGATTTCTGATATCGTGAAATTAGCTGGCATTGCGCAAGGAACTTTCTATTTATATTTTCCTTCTAAGTTATCTGTTATGCCTGCAATAGCAGAAGTGATGGTTGAAAAGATGATACTTGCAGTGAAAGAAAAAGTGCAAAACGATGCGCCTTTCTCAAGTAAAGTGACGCAAGTAATAGATGCGGTGTTTCACTTTATAGCTGAATATCGTGAAATACAAGCTTTAATGTATGCTGGTCTTGCATCTACAGAACATATAAAAGAATGGGAAGCTGTGTATGAGCCTCTTTATATGTGGCTAAGTGAATTTTTAAATGAGGCAAAAGAAGCCGGTGAAATTCGTGATTCGGTTCACGCAGAGCGAACAGCGAAGTTATTTATCGCTCTAGTTGAATCAGCAGCGGAACAAGTGTATTTATATGATCATAAAGATGATGAGCAAGTGGATTTGCAAAAGGCAGAAGTACTAGATTTTTTAACACATGCACTACATATAAAGAAATAGTGAGATGAACCTGTCTGAAAAGGTAGGTTCATTTTTGAGGAAAACTGAATGATAGTCATTCATCTGATATTTATGTATGTGTGGAAGGATAGAGTGAAATTCTAATGAGTGGAGGCATCTTCACTCATTACTAGCCCACAAATAGCAGGATAAAGAAAAAGCTTCTTGGGCATTATTTTTGGGGAGGAGCTTACGGGAAGAGGTGTTAAAAGTGAAGAAACCGATAAAAGAACAAAAGATGGTATTGGTCATTCTTTTGAGTAATATATTTATCGCTTTTTTAGGGATTGGATTAATCATTCCGGTTATGCCGTCCTTTATGAATGACATGCATTTAACAGGGAAGACGATGGGATATCTCGTTGCAGTGTTTGCAATGGCTCAGCTCATTACTTCACCTATTACAGGCCGATGGGTTGACCTTTACGGTAGGAAGAAAATGATCATCATTGGATTATTTATTTTTGGTGTTTCAGAACTTCTTTTTGGATTAGGAAAAGATGTATGGATGCTTTATGTAGCAAGGGTGTTAGGCGGAATTAGTGCTGCTTTTATTATGCCTGGTGTTACGGCATATGTTGCGGATATTACATCTATTCAGGAACGTCCAAAGGCGATGGGATACTTATCTGCGGCTATTAGTACTGGATTCATTATAGGTCCTGGAATCGGCGGATTTATTGCAGAATACGGTATACGTGTGCCGTTTTTCGTTGCAGCAGCAATTGCCTTTATAGCATGTGTGATTTCAATCTTTATTTTAAAAGAACCGTTAACAAAAGAAGAGCTTGCAGAGATTTCTTCTAATACGAAAGAATCAAGTTTTATTGGGGATTTAAAGAAATCATTACATCCAATGTATGCAATTGCATTTATTATCGTATTTGTACTCGCATTTGGATTATCAGCGTATGAAACGGTGTTTAGCTTATTCTCTGATCATAAATTTGGTTTCTCGCCGAAAGATATTGCAGCAATTATTACAATTAGTTCAATCTTTGGGGTAGTTGTACAAGTATTTATGTTTGGCAAATTGGTAGACATGTTCGGTGAGAAAGTATTAATCCAAATATGTTTAATTGTAGGTGCAGTATTAGCATTCGTCTCAACTGTAGTCTTTAATTATTGGATTGTACTTCTCGTTACTTGCTTCATTTTCTTAGCATTTGATTTACTTCGTCCAGCTTTAACGACGTTTTTATCAAAAGCAGCTGGAAAAGAGCAGGGATTCGTTGCTGGTATGAACTCGACTTATACGAGTTTAGGAAATATCGCAGGGCCAGCGATGGGCGGAATATTATTTGATATGAATATTCATTATCCATATGCATTTTCAGGAGTTGTTTTAATAGTTGGTCTCGGCATTACATTTATGTGGAGAGAGAAACAGTTGGCTGAGAGTTTTGCGAAGTAATAAAACCCCTTACGACGGTAAGGGGTTTTTGTTTTATCCTGTAAAATCCCAATTAAAGTTTCATTTTATAGACTTAATCCAAACCGTTTTAATTCAATAAAAATCCCCTCTAATTGCTTTCCTTTATCCGTTAATGTGTACTCTACACGAGGCGGAACTTCTGGATATACTTTTCTCGTTATAATGCCTTGAGACTCTAATTCTTTTAGTCGAAGCGATAATGTTTTTGGACTAATACCATCCATTGATTTTTGTAAATCACTAAAGCGTAATGTTCCTTCGATAAGAAGATCACGAATGATTAAAAACGTCCATTTTGTACTAATTACATCAAGCGTTTTAGCGATGGGACAAGGTATGCCAGGTAAACCTTTCGTTAATTCAACTGGATCTATATTGCTCATGGAACTAGCCTCCATAAAATTTTTTTAGATGAATTTGCTTTATAGTATCACAAAACTATACTTTTGGTAACTATATGAAAAAAATATCACTACTTCCATAAAGGAAGTTAGTGCATATACAATAGCAATACGAAACAAAAAGGATTTATATAAGGAGGTGGTAATTTCCATGGGGTTAAAAAAGTTACTTGGATTTCTTAGTTTGTTTGTTATTTGTATTGTGCTTGTAGCATGTGGTGTGGAACAAAAAACTGAAGTTCAGTTATTAAAAGAAATGCCAAAGCCAAAAGCAATGACAATTGATCCCTCACTAAGTAAAAAAGAAGCGACAGAAATGGTTCATGCGGCGCAGCGTTTTTATGCATTTTGGGATACAGGTAAGGAGGAACTTATTCCGCAGACTGTTACTAAAGATTTCTTCGATAATACATTGCCGAAAGGGCGACCACAAGGCATTGAAGGATTAAAGTTTGCAGCGCAAAATTTTCGTAAAGTTGTGCCTGATATACATTGCGAGATTGAAGACTTATTAGTTGTTGGTGATAAAGTAACGGCCCGTCTTTCTTTTACAGGAACGCATAATGGTAAGAAAATTAATTTTTTTGCAATTGATATTTTACATGTGAAAGACGGAAAGATAACAGACGATTGGCATTTAGAAGATAATCTTACACTACAGCAGCAACTCGGTTTAATAGCTGAAGAGTAGATCATATAGGGGAGAGAAAAACGATGAAAAATATATTTATTATAAATGGACATGAAAAATACGGTACAAAGGAAGGACGATTAAATAAAACGTTAGTAGATTATATGGTTACTGTATTAGGCGAGAATCATCATGTGAAAACAACAACGATTCAAGATGGTTACAATATTAAAGAAGAACAAGATAAGTTTTTATGGGCTGATGTTGTGATTTATCAAACACCAATTTACTGGTTTAGTGTTCCAGGCTTATTTAAAACGTATATGGATGAAGTATATGAATACGGTTTGTTCTTTAAAGGTGCAGATGAATATGGAACAGGTGGTTTATTAAAAGAGAAAGAGTATATGTTCTCTACAACTTGGAATGCACCTGAAAAAGCATTTGGAGATAAGACAAAGTTCTTTGAAGGAGAAAGTTTAGAATCAGCGCTTAGTCATTTACATCGCGTGCAGAAGTTTCTCGGTATGAGTCCGTTAAAGAGTTTTGCTTGTTATGATGTGGTGAAGAATCCGAATATAGAGAAGTATTTATTGAACTTGAAAGATCACTTAGATGGAGTAATTAAATAATAGTATGTGAAGAAGGTACTACTAAGGATGTAGTACCTTCTCCTTTTATAATGAATCACATTTTAAGACATGGATGGCTGTATCCATAACTTCGCAAAATTTGCCCAACCAAATGAATCAATTGTTACGTTTTTTAAAGAAGAAGGGTATGTTTTTCTTTTTAGAACGTGATAGTTAAATAAAATGATGTGTTCTGCTTGTAAAAACTCTTCAATCTCATACATGAGTTCATAACGCTTTTCTTTATTTTCTTCTAGTAAAAATGTATCTAGTAAACAGTTAATTTGTTTTTCGTAGTGCGGGTCCATGAACCGATTTACGAAGCAACTTTTATTTTTAAATACATTTAAGAATGCAATTTCATGATTGGCAGCAAATACTTCTCCCATGAAAATAATATCAGCATGTTTATCAATAGAGCGATTCATATAATCTGAAACGGGAAATGGGTGAAGCTCTACTTGTATACCTAAACTTTCACATCGTTCTTTTAAGAAATATGCATCATTTGCACTATCTTTAAATGCGAAGAAGTAAATATGTATCGTTTCTCCATTATATGTACTCTTTTTCAAATACTCTTTTGCCTTTTCTAAAGAGTAGGATCTTCTTGTTGCAAGGCGGCTTCTATCAGGGAAAAAGCTTGATGCAGCAATTGTTCGTCTCCCCTCTATGTTACGAAGTATCATTTCAACATCATATAGTTCTCTCCAAGCTTTTCGAAAGTAAATGTCGTGATGAGGACCAGGTTTTGTAAAGTTGAAGCTAGCATAAATACAACCTATTTCTTCTATTTGTATATCATGCCTTTCATTTTCCTCTTCGTTTGGTAGTTCATAATCAGCATCTATTTGCACATGGTCAGGAATACCCCAAAATTCAATACGGTCTAATAACGCGCGCTCTTTAAAATAATGGGTGAACGCTTCGAGTACGATATTATCTTCAGAGTAATGAGCAAGTTTGAAAGGTCCAGTACCTATATAATGATGATTTTGAATACTCGTATCACGCGGTAAAATTGCGAGCTGCATTGAACTTACATAGTGTAAGAAAAATAAATTTGGTTTCGCTAAATGGAATCGAATTTGCAGTGGTGATGGTGTTTCAATTTGAACAATTTCTTCTGTTAACCATTCGAAAGGGGATTGAACTTGCTTTAGTCTTTCAAATGAAAACTGTACATCTTTAGAAGTTAAAACTGTTTCGTTATGAAAATATACATCCTTTCGTAAATAAAAGGTCCACGTAAGTCCATCTTCACTTAATTCCCACGTATGCGCAATGTGAGGCTCCATTTTTTCAGTAACATCGTTATAGACGACTAACGTATCAAAAATTTGACTCGTAAGATGACTCTCTGTAGTTACAGCCACAAAAGCCGGATCTAATGGGAATATCTTTCTCGATATAGGAATCTTTAATACGTCGTACATATCATTTGAAGGTTCGTATCCAAAATGATGATGTAGTTTATTTTCTATCTTTTTTTGAAGTGCAAGGGGTAGGGGTTCTTTTAAAAGAAGAAAGATATCTTTTAATTTTTCTTGTGCTAACAGTTCATCTGTATAGGACTCAATCGCTTCTACGAAATTATGTATAAATAGAATTTCCGTTTTATTTCCGCGGCCTCGCCCTGGAGTCCAGCTAATTAATTGCTCCTCGCTCATTTTCTTTAATAAAATCTTTACGTTTTTCGTACTGCAATATAAAACATCCGCTAATTCTTGTAAGCTATTTCGCATATGTTGTTGATCTTGTGCATGTAGTCTTAGTCTAATGTAATAGTCCATAATTTTCATATATACACTTCCTTCTATCATAAAAGGGGAAATTCTTTAGAATATTCTAACCTTTTTCTTCCTTTTTTTCAAAGTAAAATAAGTAAGCATAAGGAGGGGAAACAATGGGATTTTGGAGTATGCATCGAAATATAAAAATTAGAATTATAACATCGTTTTTAACACGTACTGTGTCTACGATGATTTTTCCATTTATGGCGATTTATTTTTCCATAAAGTTAGGTAGTGCGATTGCTGGTGCATTACTACTTATTAATGTCATAGCTTCATTAGTAATTGGTTTATACGGTGGATATGTTGGAGACCGGCTTGGGCGTAAAAAGGTTATGATTATCGGTCAAAGTATACAAGTCATTTCCATTGCTTGTATGGGAGTTGCGAATTCGGATTACGTTGACTCACCGTGGTTAACATTTGTGTTTATGTTAGTGAATAGTTTAGGATCGGGACTTATGAATCCTGCGACAGAAGCGATGTTAATTGATGTGAGTACACCTGAAAATCGAAAAGTGATGTACAGCATTAATTACTGGGCTATTAATTTATCGATTGCGATTGGAGCGATATTTGGAGGATTACTATTTGAAAACTATAGACTACAATTGTTTATCGTATTAACGCTTGTTGCCATTATGACTTTATATGTGATGGCTGTGTATATGGAAGAAGTGTATGTAGCACGAAAAACGATGGAGAAGAAAAATGTATTAAAAGATATGGCAGATAGTTATAAAGTCGTGATGAAAGATAAAGCATTTTTAATTTTTTGTGCAGCGAGTATATGTACATTATCGTTAGAGTTTCAAATTAATAATTATTTAGGGGTACGTTTGCAGAAGGAATTTGAAATGGTGCACTTTTTATTCGGGAATGGTTTTACGTTTGATTTAACAGGTATTCGCATGCTGAGCTGGATTTCTGCAGAGAATACAATTTTAGTTGTGTTATGTTCAGCACTTCTTATTAAAATGCTGAAAAGCTTCAACGATTTGAAAATCTTATATGTAGGCTTATTTATTTACACGATTGGATTTACAATACTCGGAACGAGCAATAGCTTATGGATTTTATTAATTGCAGGGCTTTTCCAAACAGTAGGCGAGATGATGTATGTGCCAGTGCGTCAATCTATTATGGCAGATATGGTGCCAAATGAGGCAAGAGGTTCTTATATGGCGATTAACGGAATGGTCTTTCAAGTGGCAAAAATGAACGGGGCATTAGGTGTTATGCTAGGTTCATTTATTGCATCTTGGGGTATGAGTGCTCTGTACTTTATCGTTGGTATGAGCAGTATTTTATTATTTATGAAGGCGATAGGGAAAGAGCAGTATGAGGATGAGAGAAATGTTTCTCAAATTGGATGAAACTATATAAAAGCGAACCAGTTATACTGGGACTCGCTTTTTATATAATTTTTAGAACGGATCAACTTCAGCTAAATTTGGAGTAGTACTAGGCTGTAGTAAAAGATTTTTTAATGTGCCTACTTCAGAAAGCGCTACTAATATGTAGCCACTAATCAGTACAATAAGCCCAATGATGCGTAACGTTTGTAAGCTCACTTCATTATTATTCGTTTCCGTTGGATTTGGGGGCGTTGAAGGTGGATTGTTATTCATAAATAAGGCTCCCATCTTTTTTTATTTATATATGTGTAAAATCATTATTTAACTTATGGATAGGAATCGTATAGTCATTTTCACTATATGAGAAATGCCTATGAAAAGTGATTAGAAATTTGGGGGCAAGAAAAGAGGGGGTCTCAAAAGATTATTGAAAATGAGATTCTTTTTGTTTTTTATACAAATCAAAAGGTTAACCAAAGTAGCTAAACAGCTATTTTGGCTAACCTATAATAACTATCCCAATATACGCAACGATTCTTCAATAAACGCTGGGATGTCCTCTGGCTGTCTACTTGTTACTAGCTGATTTTGACATACGACAACCTCTTTGTCATGAAAGTTCCCGCCGGCATTTTTTAAATCGACTTCAATAGATTTATATCCAGTTACATCGCGTCCTTCAAGTGTTTGTGCAGTGATGAGTAGCTGAGGTCCGTGACAAATAGCGAAAACAGGTTTTTCCGCATCCATAAATGCTTTACTAAAGCGAACAAAACGTTCATCGGCACGAAGTATATCTGGAGAAAATCCACCCGGTATGAAGAGGGCATCAAAGTTCTCTGGAGAAACATCATCAATACTTTTATCAATCACGACTTCACTTTTTCCTTGCTTACCGTGTACCGTTTTCCCTTTTACCATTTCAATAGTTGTGAATTCATATCCCTTTTGTTTAAAAGCTTCTACTGGCTCTGTGTATTCTGTATCCTCGAAATAATCCGTTATTAAAATAGCAATTTTTTTACTCATTCTAATCCGCTCCTTATATTATATTATATTATATTATCGGCTCCAGAATCTTCCTTGGGCAATGCCTTCTATAAATGATTCAATTGAAGTATTTGTTAAGTTGTAAACTCCTGCTCCATCCAGTTTAATCTTACTATGGTCCAAAGCATGAGGATTACTAAGGACATGAGCTATCGGTTTAAAATGTTTAAAAGTAGTTTCTGCAAATTCTAAAACAGGGGGTTGAATGACAGACTCACTACTAAACACTAATACTGCATCAAAAAGGGAGGAGTCTGTTGTTGTATAAGTATCAGTTACTTTAATGGAATCATTGAACTGATAAATTTTATTATCTATGATGCTATAGTTAATTCGGTGTTGTACAAAAGCTTGAATCCATTCGGACAGAAGTGAGACGCTTGGGTCACCATTTAATAGAATTGCAACATTTTTGGAATCAGATTTAAAAATAGTATTGGACATACTTAGTGCAGGTGATTTTGCATCTGAATTTACTTCGTGATTTTCCTTAGGTAAAGGAGCTCCAATAATGTTAGCGACTTCTTGTGCTAATTGACGATCGACGTGGTTTAGAAGAGCAATTACATTTGCCTTCACCATGTCTGATTTACACTTCCCAACTTCAAAGCAAAAAGCTTCTTTTATGTGCTGCTTTTCAATAGGGCTCATACTATTGTAGAAAAGTTTAGCCTGAGAATAGAAGTTAAGAAAGCTTTTACTGTGACCTCTAATTTTATGCCCATCAATCTTTTCTTGATAATGTTCATATCCTCCTTGTTCGGCTTGGACGGTTGCAGGTTGATTGTTATTTAATCCATTAGGATGATAGCTTGTTTGACCGCGATGAATCTGCATTTGATGCATACCATCACGTTGATTATTATGAAAAGGACATACGGGCTGATTAATAGGGATTTGATGGAAATTAGGGCCCCCTAAACGAGATAATTGTGTATCTGTATAGGAGAATAATCTTCCTTGCAGAAGAGGGTCATTTGAAAAATCAATACCTGGTACGACATGACCAGGGTGAAAAGCTACCTGCTCTGTTTCAGCAAAGAAGTTATCAACATTTTTGTTCAGTGTCATTTTACCAACTAATTTTACGGGAACTTCTTCTTCTGGCCATAATTTCGTTGGATCTAAAATATCAAAATCAAATTTATGTTCATCTTCTTCTGGAATTAACTGTAATCCAAGCTCCCATTCAGGATAATCCCCTTTTTCAATTGCTTCGTATAAATCTTGACGATGAAAATCAGGATTTTTCCCAGCAATCTTTTGAGCTTCATCCCATACTAATGAATGAACTCCGAGGGTAGGTTTCCAGTGAAACTTTACGAAATGGGCTTTTCCTTCTGCGTTAATGAGTCGAAATGTGTGAACTCCAAAACCTTCCATCATTCGTAAACTACGCGGAATAGCTCGGTCGCTCATTTGCCACATGACCATATGAGTGGACTCAGGATTATGCGTAACAAAGTCCCAAAAGGTATCATGAGCGCTAGCTCCTTGAGGAATATCATTATGTGGTTCTGGTTTAACTGCATGGACAAAATCAGGAAATTTAATAGCATCTTGGATAAAGAATACTGGCATATTATTACCCACTAAATCATAGTTTCCTTCATCTGTATAAAATTTTGTGGCGAATCCGCGTACATCTCTTACTGTGTCGTTGGATCCTTTAGAACCTTGAACGGTTGAGAACCGTACAAATACAGGTGTTTTCTTTGAAGGATTAGTAAGAAAATCTGCTTTCGTATATGCTTCTAACGATTCATAAAGATGAAAATAACCATGAGCGCCAACCCCGCGTGCATGAACAATCCTTTCGGGAATTCGTTCGTGATCAAAATGGGTCATTTTCTCGCGAAAGTGGAAATCCTCCATTAAGGTTGGGCCTCTTAAGCCCATCTTTAAAGAAAATTCATCTTCAGCTATTTTTACCCCTTGATTTGTTGTTAAAGCATGTTTGCATTGATTGTCAGTAACGTGATGCTTCAATTGTTCCGTTTTTTTATTCACAATATAGGCCCCTCCTTTACTCTGTTAATTAATAGATACCCTTTTTATTAGGTCGTAAACATGTATTATCGTTTTTGTATGTAAAAATCATAAAATATCGGTTGTTTCAGTGATTCTTGTTTGAGGAAGCAAAATAAAAACGCCAAGGATAATTTATTTTCTCCTTGGCGTTTAAGATATTTCTTTTCGTTAAAACGAAGAAACGCGTTGCTTCGTTTTTGGTACAATAATAAATTTGATCCAGAGTAACCCGACAATCATAATGATAAGGCTATGTAAAAATTGACCTGTAGCAATGAGTATAACACTCGAAAATACAATGAGTTGAATACTTAGCAATATAAAGATTAAGCTAAGAAATTGCTTCATTCTTTCTGTAGTACCAATCGGATATAATGTTGCAATAATATTTCCCGAAAAATATTTCCACAGTGAACGGAGCTGCATAGAAATCATATATAGAATGATGTAAGCGATAGCGCCTTTTACGTATATATTTGGTATGAAATATAAGGCGAAAGTACCGATCAATCCTAAGCGAATATATATACCGAAATAATCATTTCCACGTAAAAATGCGAGTGTATGTAAATAGAAGAAAGTTGCTTGTTTTTTATGTAATAAAGGTTCAATCCAATTTGTAAGCCATTTTCTTTTATTTACTTGTTTATTCAGTTGCGGAACATCGGTAAAAATGCTAGCAAATTGATAAAAACGAACGTTCATTTTTTCTTCTTGCTCGATTATGTAATCCCACGGTATTCGTTTTGTAGGCTGTTTTTTCGTGTATAGAAGTAGGAAAGCAAGTAGTAAGAGTAGTCCGCCCAATATGAGAACATTTGCGGAATAAAACAGCATGTAAATGATTAGGGCGTTACAAGTAATACGGATGATCAGCCATATATTTTTTTCATGACTATCGCGCCACATCCAATGTATGTACATGTTCCAAGCTTTCGTAACCATTAAAACGATAAAGATTGTACATAAGAAAGGAACCGTTAATTGTAATGATTGCATAGCAAGTGGTACGAGAATAAGGAACGTAAATAATAATGGGAAAAGCTGAATGATGTAATTATATAGAAGAGATTTTTTGAAATAAGAAGTTAATTTCTCTTCTAGTGCTAGTAAATAGACAGCGTCAGGTTTCTGAATAAATGTACGGATAGGGCATCTCGTTATAATGAACGTAAGTACAATCGTTATAATTATTAAAGATATTCCTTTAGAAGGAGATGCTTTTAGAAACTGAGCATAATAATATGCACCAACGCATGAAATAAAGATAAAGCTATATAGTAAACCGTTAATCATACGTGCAAAGTATGTAATGATATTTTGAATATGTTGTTGGAAGCGACTGCTCCATAGCGATTCGATTGACATGTTTTTCACCTCTTTGTTCTATTATATATGTTTTGCAAAAGAAAAAACGAGCAAATTGCGTTATGCAACTTGCCCGTTTTTCTTTTCGTTATTTTTTTTCTGATCACGATTCATTAATGGATAGAAAGCAAATCCAATTACAAATAAACCAATTCCGAGAAGGAACGTTTTTATATCGGATGCGCCGGTTTTAATAACCCATAGTGCGTAGCAAAGTGCGATAACTGCGACTATGCCATCTGTAATTCTTGCCCGCATTTCATTTTTATATGTTTCACCAGTTGCGACTAGTTTTAACTGGAAGATTGGTGAAACGAGATATGGAATGAGGTAGGCCAGTGTCGATACGGTAATAACGAATGTATAAGCTTCCGCAATGGTTCCTGATAATGTTGAGAATAGGAACACTTGAGACATAATGTTTGTTAATCGTAATGAGTAAATTGGACTTCCTTTTTTATTTGTTTTCGTGAAGAAGGAAGGGAAGAAACCTTCTTTTGCTGCTTGATAAGGTACTTCTGAGCTTAATAAAATCCAGCCTAAGATAGAACCGAACAGGGAAGTAAGAGCAAGTAATGCCATCAGTTTCCCGCCGCCATGACCCATTGCAGCATTTAGTGCATCTGCTAATGGACGTTCAGAAGCTTGTAATTTATCAACGTGAAGTACACCCATTGTTAAAATTGTGATTCCTAAGTAAATTGCAACTGTAATAAGTAATCCCGCAACTGTTGCACGTTTTACCGTTTTTGGAGAAACAGCACGGTTTGATAAAAGAACGGCTGACTCAATTCCGATAAACGCCCAAAGCGTTGTAAGAGCAGCTAAATTTACTTGTGAAAGAAGACCGTGTGATGCACCTGATTTATCAATCATCGGTGTGTACCATTGTCCAAACTTAGAAGCTTCGAATGCAAATAACGTAACGACGATGAATAAAAGGAATCCAGTTACTTTCGTTGTTGTTGCTAAGAAGTTTAGTTTTCCAGCTCCGCTTACACCGTTCGTTAATATAATATGAGTTCCCCAAAGTAAGATGGAACAAATCGTAAATGTAATTAGTTTTCCGACTTCTACGTTAAACGAGCCGATTGAAAATAGTAGTCGCGTATCTTTCATAATTGGGAAGAAGAGTGATAAATATCCCGCAAATGATGTAATGATGGCAACGTTACTTGCCCAGTTTGCAACCCAATATCCCCATACCATACTGAATCCAGCCATTTTTTTCTTTTTTGGTGTTGAGAATAAAGCATATGCATGACTTTGTGGTCCTGTCGTTAAATCAGGACGACGAATTGCTAAATTACCGAAAACAAGAGCTAGCATTAAAACACCAAACCCTGTAGTTAACCAAGCTAAAGTGACACCGAGTGGGCTTGCTGTTTGTGCCAACGTACTTGGCACCATGAAAATACCAGCGCCAACCATGTTACCGACAACGAAAGCTGTTAGTACCCAAAAGCCCCATTTTTTTTGTTGCATAGAAAATACCTCCAAAGTTAGTATAACCAAGTCAAGCGAGGAGATATGTATGTCTTCCTAAGTCAGGAAGAGAAGTCCCAAACAAAACAAAAAAAGCACGTAATTTGCCGCTACATGCTTTCTATCTTATAAGAAACCCACGACATACCTCTCGATAGCTCTCCACAAACGAAACGTTTGTGACAGTTCTGCACTTATTAAATGCAGACCCAGCAAGCGTGCATGGTGGACACGACTTACTTCGGCAAACATTCCTTTCTCATTCCTTCATCAATGCCACTACATCTCCTGAAATGATACTCTTAATGATTGCAACCTCTACCTCACCGAGATACGAATGAGGATTTAAATATTAAATTAACGTCTTTAAGAGTAACAAATGAATTTTTATACGTCAATGGATATAGTAATAATCAGATTATAGAGAAGAGTTTGTGATTAAAAGTGAGTTAGGAGAAGATGTAACGATTATTAGTTCTGCAGAAGAAACAGCGATAGAGTTAAGTACCATTTTACAGCACAAAGGAATTTTGTCTGACAATCTGAATCCGAAGCATCGCTTTTTTACAACGGGATCTGTTTTATCATTTGAACATATCGCTGAGCGATGGCTAGGGTATCAAATTTCTGTAGAATGTGTACATTTGCCTATGAAAAATGCGTGTATACATAATTAAGATTTAGTAAATTACTTTTTTTAATAAATGAGGTTCGTTTCATAAGAAGGAAAGAATAAGCTTTTAATTGAAGTGTTTAAGGGCAGTTCAATTAAAGGGGAGATTGGATTATGGAATTATTAAGATCTCAATTATTTGCTTTAGAGTATATTTCAAAATATGCAGAGAACGAAAAACGTGGGGCTAAAGCAACGATTAATCATATACTTAAAATGTCTAATATTACAGATGAAATATTTGAAGAAGCTGTCGCTAATTTAAAATCTCATGCAAGGATTGCTTTACACTTTCATCCAGACAGACTAGATTCGAATATGAAAAGTGTTGCTGAAGCACTGTTTGAGCAAGGAGTATATAAAAGTCAGTTTGAAACATTGCTATCTAATGGAAGCGTATCTGCTTATCCTGGTGGTGAACGTGACCTTTGGGAAAAGAGAATATTTGGAGGGGCATATCAATTAGAAGGCGTAACGAATGATCAACGGCCAAAATACGGAGCGCTAAATTTAATGTTACATCCAGATGGGCCGGCTCCGCGTTTTGGTTCATGTTATTTTCTCTTATCTCCAAAAGTTTCTTCGCGCTCTACATATACATATTTAGATTCGCATCAAGATCCGAAAGAAAAGGGGACTTATGAGGAGTTTGATATGATTTTAGCTGCTCTTTTGGAAGAGACATTCGTAAGAGATTTTGCAATTGGTGAAGGGAATTTGACGCCAACAATATTAATTAATCATTTACTAGCTAACCTGAAAAGGCCGTTTATAGATTTAGTAAGCAAAGAGCCAGCCCGTAATCTTAATCATTATATTGAAGCGCAGATTCATGGAGAGATTTCTCTTAAAGAAGACGTGGAGGCGCTTGTTGCAGATCCTTCATTTAAGGGTACGGATGTAGGGAAAGTTTTAGAAGAAATTTGCCTGAAGTATGCGATTGATTTGTATTGGCACATCGGTTTTGTACTTATGGTAGACGAAGTTCCGATGGATTTTAGAGGTTCAAAAATGCCATCTTTAGCAAGACGCATTGCACGGAATCATTGTATCGATGCAAATATAATTGGCTCTGCTGTAGTAGATTTGAAACGCAATCCATTATCTTGGAGTGATCGTGGAACTTATGAAGAAGTGCTTCAGGAATTAAAATTATTATGGCATGTTTTAGTTCGATTTGGAAAACCAAATCGGAAGTAGAACGAAATACTCCGTTTTTTGGAAGTATTTATATAGAAAAGAAGGTGATCTATAAATAGATCACCTTCTTTTTATAAGATTAAACTAAGTTTAATACAGTTACTTTTTCACGTGTCATAGACTCAAGGCTCTTACGAATACCTTGTGCGCCCATACCTGAACCTTTTACACCGATGAATGGGAAGTGATCAGGGCCGCGCTCTGTGCGTCCGTTAATTTGTACAGAACCAGTTTCGATTTTGTTAGCAATTGCAAATGCTTTGTTAATGTCTTTAGTGAAGACACTTGCTTGCAGACCGAACTCTGATTTGTTAGCAATTTCAATTGCTTGTTCATCTGAAGAAACACGAATGATTGGAAGGATTGGGCCGAATGGCTCTTCCCAAGCAACTTTCATCTCTTCTGTTACGTGATCGATTAATGTTGGGTAAATTAAGTTACGCTCACGTTTGTTACCGATAACGATTGTAGCACCTTTTTCTACAGCGTCGTCAACTAAACCTTGAACGAAGTCAGCAGACTTGTCGTCAATTAATGGAACGATTGTGCTATCTTGTTCTGGAGATCCAACTGATAGTTCAGCTACTTGCGCTTTTAATAAGCTAACAAGCTCGTCCGCTACGTTTTCGTGTACAAGTACACGTTTAATAGCTGTACAACGTTGACCAGAGTAAGAGAATGCACCGCTTACGATATGGTTTGCAGCATCTTGTAAATCAGCATCTTCACGAACGATACCAGGGTCTTTACCACCAAGTTCTAATACAAGTGGAATCATTGAAGCTTTTTTCGCTAAATGTTTACCTGTGTTTGTACCACCTGTGAACGATACCATATTGATGCCTTCGTGTTCTACTAAGTAGTCACCAATTACAGAACCGCGTCCTGTCGCTACGTTTACAAGTCCTTTTGGAAGGCCAGCTTTATGAAGTGCTTCAACCATTTTAATACCACTAATTGCACCTTGAGTTGCTGGTTTGAAAATAACAGCGTTACCCATAATTAATGCTGGTGCAAGTTTTGCAGCAGATAAGTTTACTGGGTAGTTAAATGGTGCGATTGCTAATACAACACCAAGTGGTGCGCGTTGGATAATCGCAAGTTTCGATTTTGTACCGCCCGGGAAGCTATCGCCCATCATGCTTTCTCCGTGCATATGTAAAGCTTCTTCGATCGTGTAACGAATGAAGTCAGCTGTACGAACAACTTCTTTCTTCGCATCTTTATATCCTTTACCGACTTCTTTCATAATGATATCGGCAATTTCATCCTGCATATTTACGAGCTCATCAGCCCATTTATATAAGTATTTTGCGCGATCTTGTAGGGAAGCTTCAGCCCATGATTTTTGAGCTTCTTTTGCAGATGCAATTGCTTCATCTACTTCTCCGCGAGTAATTGCTTGTACTTGTCCAATTACTTCGTGTAAGTATGGAGATGGAATTTCGATTGTTTCTCCTGAAGAGCTTTCTCTCCATTCTCCGTTTAAATAAAATTTGTACGTATTGCTAGTTGTCATGATTAGTCCTCCTAAAATAGCAACTTGTAAGAGTGAGTATAAGGTGATTGTAGGGGGTTTGATAACATTTTTCAAATGAAATGTTTGTGAAAACGATTTCTTATTCCTTTTTTATTTTGTATGCCCTTTCTTGCAGAACATTCTCTTATTTCAAAATGATGCATCATATATTTTTATTCCATGTGTAAAAAAACAATTGACAGAATACTCAATAAAGTTGTAAGATTATAAATGGAAAATAAATGAAGGGGGTGTGCGTAATGATTGTAATCGTAAATGTAATGGGCTTAGCTCTGTTAAATGGCAGAAAACATTCATATCATTACGCAACCCGTGCGGATATATAGGGCATCTTTGTCTTATAAAAAGCGTACGTTGCGTATATCGTAACGTACGCTTTTTATGCATTTTTGTGCATATCGTCAAGCGGCGGTATGCTTTTTTTTGTTTATTTTCCATGCTACTATATAAAACTTTGGAAGGTGGAAAAATGTGATGAGATTGTATGGGTTACGAAATGTAAATGTGATGGGTCTGGATAGTGGATAAAGAAATGAGAGGTAAACGAGAACGAGAAGGGAGAGGTTACATTGTTATCAGTATTACTAAAGTTAAAATGGTTTTTTAAAGAGCATTGGAAGAGATATAGTATCGCCATTGGAGCTCTTTTAATTGTGAATATAGTTGAAGTTATTCCCCCGAAAGTGTTAGGGGTTACGATTGATAATATAAAAACAGGAACGTTATCAAACGAAGCTATTATACAGTCTATTCTTATTTTAATTGGGGTTACCATAGTTGGATATGGTCTCACTTTCGTATGGCAACATCAATTGTTTGGTGGTGCATTCGTACTGGAGAAGACGATGCGCTCTAAATTTATGGGCCATTTACTTAAGATGACGCCGACTTTTTATCAAAAAAATCGTACTGGTGATTTAATGGCGAGAGCGACAAATGACTTAAAAGCAATCGCTATGACAGCTGGTTTCGGTATATTAACGCTCGTTGATTCGAGTTTATATATGCTTACGATTGTCTTTATGATGGGATTTACAATTAGTTGGGAGCTTACATTTGCGGCACTTATACCGCTTCCAATTATGGCGTATGCGATGAATATATATGGAAAGAAATTGCATGAAAGATTTACAGTTGCGCAAGATGCGTTCGGTGATATGAACGATAAAGTATTAGAATCGATTGCTGGCGTGCGTGTTATTCGTGCGTATGTACAAGAGAATGCAGATCAGGAAAGATTTCATCAATTAGGAGATGACGTCTACGAAAAGAATATGAAAGTAGCTAGAATTGATGCACTATTCCAGCCAACTGTGAAAATGCTTGTCGGTCTTAGTTATTTAATTGGTTTAGTGTACGGTGCATATCTTGTATTTCAATCAAAGGTGACACTTGGTGAACTCGTTTCATTTAACGTGTATTTAGGGATGATGATTTGGCCGATGTTTGCAATTGGTGAATTAATTAATGTTATGCAAAGAGGAAATGCTTCGCTTGACCGTGTGAATGAAACGTTAGCGTATGAACCAGATGTAAAGGATCCGAAACATCCAAAGCTTGTGCAAGAGCCGGATTATATTCAGTTTGATGACGTTACCTTTTCATATCCTTCATCAACTGAAACAAATTTAAAAAAGGTTTCGTTTACCTTAAAACAAGGGGAGACGCTTGGGGTTGTCGGAAAAACAGGAAGCGGGAAAACGACGCTTGTACGTCAGCTTCTTCGTCAATATCCACTTGGAGATGGAGATATTGCAGTTTCTGATGTGACATTAGATAAAATGACGAATGAAAATGTACTCGGCTGGATTGGTTATGTACCGCAGGAGCATATTTTATTCTCAAAAACAGCGCGAGAAAATATTTTATTCGGAAATAGGGAAGCGACTGAAGAAGAACTAGAGAAAGCAATTGAAATTGCTGCGTTTAAAAAGGATTTAGAGTTTTTGCCAGAAGGGTTAGAAACGCTCGTTGGAGAGAAAGGTGTTTCTTTATCAGGAGGGCAAAAACAAAGGATCTCGATTGCACGAGCTGTTATTCAAAATCCAGAAATTTTAATTTTGGATGATTCTTTATCAGCTGTAGATGCTCGTACGGAAGCAGCGATCATTGAAAATATAAGAACGGAAAGAAGCGGAAAGACGACGATTATTACGACGCATCGTTTATCAGCAGTGCAACATGCGGATTGGATTCTCGTTATGGATGAAGGCGCAGTTATAGAAGAAGGTACGCATGCTCAGCTTATCCAAAAGGGAGGCTGGTATGCTGAACAGTTTGAAAGACAACAAGGTGAAAGTGAAAGTGCGGATAGTGGGGTGAAAATATGAGCGTTTCAAAACGATTGTTTCAATACGCGATGAAAGTGAAAGGGACGATTTTTGCTGCGATGTTAATGTTATTTATTTTCGTCATCGCAGAGCTTGCTGGTCCTTTCGTCGCGAAAACGATGATTGACGATCATATCGTCGGGATAGAGAAACCTTGGTATGAAACAGAACAGAGTGAAGATGCTGTTTCGTATAATGGCACCTTTTATAAGCGAAGTGATCGCTTCCAGGAAGGTGAGAAAAAAGGAAAAGAAGTACGCGTGATGCAAGTCGGTTTTCAATATTATTTTGTACCGAATAAAGTAAATGTAGAAGGATCACGTACTGTAAAAGGGGATATGATTACCGTTCAAAATGGTAAGGCGGTGCAAGTTTATAAAGCGAAAGCATTAACAAAGGAAGAAGTATTTGCATTTTATAAGCCAGAAATAAACCGTCTATTATTACTTGGTGGTGGCTATTTCGCTTTATTAGTAGTCGTATCATTATTTGCATACGGAAAGCAGTTCTTCTTGCAAAAGGCAGCGAACAAAATTATTCAAATTATGAGGGAAGATGTTTTTTCTCATATTCAAACGTTGCCAATTCGTTACTTTGATCATTTACCGGCGGGGAAAATTGTTTCGCGTGTGACGAATGATACAGAGGCCATTCGTGATTTATATGTAACGGTGCTGGCAACATTCGTTTCTAGTATCATCTATATTATTGGGATATTCGCTGCGTTATTTTTATTAGATGTGAAGCTCGCTTCATTATGTTTATTAATTATCCCAATTTTAATTGTTTGGGCGATTCTTTATAGAAAATACGCGTCTGTATACAATCATAAAATGCGCTCTCGTTTATCTGATATTAACGGAACAGTGAATGAATCCATTCAAGGGATGCCAATTATTCAAGCGTTCCGTCAAGAGCGTGAAACGAAAAAAGAATTTGAAGAATTAAATGGCGATTATTTTAAGTATCAAAATAAAATTTTAAATTTAAATGCAGCAACTTCGCATAACTTAGTAGCCGTATTAAGAAATATCGCTTTCACAGGAGTAATTTGGTATTTCGGCGGTGCGTCATTAAGTGCTACAGGTATTATTTCACTTGGGGTACTGTATGCATTCGTCGATTATTTAACACGATTATTCTCGCCAATTACGAATATGGTGAACCAGCTTGCAAACTTAGAGCAAGCGCGCGTTGCATCAGAACGTGTCTTTGAATTGTTAGAGGAAAAAGGGGAAGCGGTAGAAGAAGAACGTATGCCTCGTTTAAAAGGAAATGTAAAATTTGATAATGTATCATTTTCTTATAATGGAAAAGATGAAGTGTTAAAAAATATTTCTTTTGAAGCGAAACAAGGCGAGACAGTGGCACTTGTCGGTCATACTGGATCAGGAAAAAGTTCTATCATGAATGTACTCTTTCAATTTTATGAGTTTGAAAAAGGAAAGCTTACGATTGATGGTCACGATGTAAAAGAGATGCCGAAACAAGCAACCCGTGAACATATGGGAATCGTACTGCAAGACCCGTTTCTTTTTAGCGGGACAGTCGCTTCCAATGTAAGCTTAGAAAATGAAAAAATTTCAAAAGAGCGCATTGTAAAGGCGTTACGTGATGTTGGTGCTGAAAGATTTGCGAACAATATAAATGAAGAAATTACAGAAAAGGGAAGTACGCTTTCCACTGGAGAACGTCAGCTTATTTCGTTTGCTAGGGCGCTCGCTTTTGATCCGGCTATTTTAATTTTAGATGAAGCAACGTCTAGTATTGATACAGAAACAGAGGCGATGATTCAACAAGCACTAGAAGTTGTAAAAAAAGGAAGAACGACATTTATTATCGCTCACCGCCTTTCAACGATTAAAAGCGCAGATCAAATTATTGTGCTCGATAGAGGAACCATTTTAGAAAAAGGCTCTCATGATGAACTCATGAAAAAGCGCGGGCGTTATTACGATATGTATAAAACGCAAATGGAAGGCAATCAGAGTGCTTAATATGCATGGAGGAGAACTTGTGATTTTCACAAGTTCTTTTTTATTGATGAACATGTCGACTCTTTAGCGAATTACGACAGTTAAATAAGAAGTATTGTTTTACCTTTTTCTCCATAAATGCTATATTAAAAAATGTTACTTATTTTTTGTATGTAGCATTATTTTTCCCTTTTGTTTGATTATGAAGAAAAAGGATAAACTAAATAAGAACATTTTCATTGAAAAATTGTTCAAGATTGCATACAATCAATATAGTTTTTAAATTCCTATCAGAATACTTGGAGGATTATTATCATGAAGAAATTATTTTCAGTGCTTGCAGTAACTACATTAGCGATTGGGATTGTAGCCGGCTGCGGTAAAGAAGAGAAAAAAGATACAGCTAGTCAAGACGCGTTACAAAAGATTAAACAAAGCGGTGAACTTGTAATTGGTACAGAAGGTACATATCCACCATTTACGTTCCACGATTCAAGCAATAAATTAACTGGATTTGACGTTGAATTAGCAGAAGAAGTTGCAAAACGTTTAGGTGTAAAACCTGTATTTAAAGAAACACAATGGGATAGCTTACTTGCTGGCCTTGATGCAAAACGTTTCGATATGGTTGCAAACGAAGTTGGTATTCGTGAAGATCGTCAAAAGAAATACGATTTCTCTAAGCCATACGTTTCATCTTCAGCGGCATTAGTTATTGCAAAAGATAAAGATAAGCCTGCTACATTTGCTGATGTAAAAGGATTAAAAGGAGCACAATCTTTAACGAGTAACTATGCAGATATCGCTAAGAAAAATGGTGCGGAAATTATTGGTGTAGAAGGATTTAGCCAAGCGGCAGAATTATTAGCTTCAGGACGCGTTGATTTTACAATTAATGATAAGTTATCAGTATTAAATTATTTAGAAACGAAAAAAGATGCGAAAATTAAAATTGTAGATACTGAAAAAGAAGCTTCAGAAAGTGGATTCTTATTCCGTAAAGGTAGCGA
Organism: Bacillus sp. FSL K6-0073; assembly: GCF_038006085.1. NCBI lineage: Bacteria > Bacillati > Bacillota > Bacilli > Caryophanales > Bacillaceae > Bacillus > Bacillus sp. FSL K6-0073. The sequence goes on from NZ_JBBOUN010000001.1 coordinate 874,241, forward strand.
TAAGCTTGTACAAGAAGTAGATAAAGCGTTAGAAGATATGAAAAAAGACGGTACGTATGACAAAATAACGAAAAAATGGTTCGGTGAAAATGTATCTAAGTAGTGCATTGGTTTCAGATCGATTGTCTACTTGGATAGATATTATGCAGACTTCCTTCATGCCTATGCTGAAGGAAGCTGTTTTTACAACAATTCCATTAACGCTTATTACATTTATTATCGGGATTATACTGGCAACGTTAACAGCGCTTGCACGTATTTCTGGTAGTCGTATTTTACAATGGATTGCTCGTATCTATGTATCTATCATTCGCGGAACGCCACTTCTTGTACAGTTATTTATTATTTTCTATGGTCTTCCAACTCTTAATATTGAAGTTGAGCCATATACAGCAGCAGTTGTTGGATTTTCATTAAATGTCGGTGCATATGCATCTGAAATTATTCGTGCTTCTATCCTTTCCATTCCGAAAGGGCAGTGGGAAGCAGCTTATACAATTGGGATGACATATCCACAAGCATTAAAACGTGTTATTTTACCACAAGCAACGCGCGTATCAATCCCACCGCTTTCGAATACATTTATTAGCTTAGTGAAAGATACTTCGTTAGCATCGTTAATTTTAGTAACAGAAATGTTCCGAAAAGCGCAGGAAATTGCGGCGATGAACTACGAGTTTTTAATTGTTTATTTTGAAGCAGGTCTTATTTATTGGGTTATTTGTTTCTTATTATCAATCGTACAACAGATGTTAGAAAAGCGTTCAGAACGCTACACATTAAAATAATCCTTTTACAAAAGGAGTTTTTGTTTTTATGATTTCAATTCAGCACTTACAAAAAAGTTTCGGAGATAATACCGTACTAAAGCATATAGATTTAACAGTTGAGAAGGGCGAGGTTGTTGTTATTATTGGGCCGTCTGGATCTGGTAAAACGACATTCTTACGTTGTCTCAATGTATTAGAAACACCAAACGCTGGTAATATTCGTATCGGTAATAAAGAGCTTAACTTCTCTCAAAAAGTAACGAAGAAAGATATTGTTAATCTTCGTACGCAAACAGGTATGGTATTCCAGCACCATAATTTATTCCCGCATTTAACAGCACTTCAAAATGTAATGGAAGGGCTCGTTACAGTGAAAAAGATGGGGAAAGAAGAAGCAAAGAAAAAAGCAAACTATTTCCTTGAAAAAGTTGGTTTAGCAGATAAAGTGGATTTATATCCGTTCCAATTATCAGGCGGACAACAACAGCGCGTTGGAATTGCGCGTGCGCTTGCGATGGAGCCGGAAGTGTTACTATTTGATGAGCCGACGTCAGCGCTTGATCCTGAACTCGTTCAAGAAGTTCTGAAAGTAATGAAAGAACTTGCTAAAGAAGGCATGACGATGGTTATTGTAACGCACGAAATGCGTTTTGCACATCAAATTGCGAACCGTGTTATTTTCATGGATGGTGGTGTCGTTGTCGAACAAGGTACACCAGAAGAAGTATTTACAAATCCAAAAGAAGAACGTACGAAGAAGTTTTTACAAATGTTGCAATAAATTAAGGAAGGTCTCAAGGCATATGCCTTGAGACCTTTTTGCCATATATATTTATTTGTGGAATCCGCCAAGGCTTTGCTCAGCCATTGCAACTAGACGTTTTGTGATTTCTCCACCAACTGAACCGTTAGCGCGAGCCGTAGAATCTGCTCCTAATTGTACACCAAATTCTTGAGCGATTTCGTACTTCATTTGATCGATTGCAGCTGTTGCACCTGGTACTACTAATTGATTTGAAGAATTTTGGTTTGCCATAGGAATATATCCTCCTTAGAGTTATAAAAGTTTTTTTGGTTGGACTAGCTGGAGTTGAACCAGATTATCGCCCCGATTGGCGCTAATCCATCGGTAATTAAGTTTGTACTCATAGTATGGATGTTACCTAGAAAGATATACAAAATAATAATTTGTAAATTTTGTCAAAAAAACTTATTGATTTCGTAAATTATGAAATAAGAGTAATCGTTGTATTTTTAAGAAAACAGGCCAAACTAAGGAGGATATTAAATATAATTTTCTCATTGTAGCCTGCTACTTGTAGGCTAATTATTAGCTTCTTATATAGGATTTATTGAAATAAAAATGAAATCGGTAGCAACTTTATAGTTCTATTTTAAGTAGGGATGGAGTGGGCACTCCTATGTCTGGATAGGTTGCTCTCTTCACTCTAAAAAAGAGAGGCTTTAAACGATAACGTATGGAGGAATCATGATGGGGATTTGCCCGCTTTGCAACGCATTAGAATCACAAACATATTCTTGTCAAAATTGCCAAAGTATACTCCAAGATTATGGGAAGTCTGTAGATTATATAGACGATTATAGTGCCTATATGGATCAAGAATTATTAAGTGCAGTAGATGGTTTAACGCATAATAATTCAAATGAATATTGCAATCATATTTTTTATTGCGGAGTATGTAATGTGGAAACTGAGGTTGTAGTAAAACTTGTGTAAATAGAAAACTTCCACCTTATTATCTAGGTGGAAGTTTTTGTTTTTGTATTTGTGAGTGAATCATAGGAGAAGGGATATGTTCGGTGTTTGATGAAGCCCCTGATTTTATTTGAGACATTTTTTCCTTTGTATCACGTAGAGAATGTTCAGTTAAGTAGACGGCATATTCGTAAAATAATTGGCGTGTCAGTTCACTTTGTTCTTTTAATTTGGCATCTTGGAATACAGTTCGCCCAGGTTTAGAGTTGGCTTCAAATAACCACGGATTTTCCTTTGTGTCTAAACCGATATCAAAACCGATTTCTCCAATATTTCCGGTTACTTGTTCATCGAGCGCGTAACTTATTTGTAAGGCAGTATGTTTTAATTTATTTTCAATTTGAACTTGTTTCGTTGAATCTGGAAAAAGCTCTTGTAGCAATTTTGTATTACCGCCACTATTTACGTGCGTTGTTAAACTGCCTTTGCCGGCGATTTTGGCGACGATTGCACTAACTATCCAATTACCGAAATGATTTTTATTTGTATGAATGCGGAAATCAACAGGTTGCCCATCGAAGCGAAGTAACGAAATACCTTGCTGTACGATAAACTTTTTTAAATCATGCCCTTTTAGTACATGGTTTAGAAGAGTTTCTAATGATTGATACTTTCTCAGTTTGTTTTCTTCATTTTCGCGATAACGACAGTAGTAGCAATTTTCTGTTTGAGAATAAAATATTTGATGAATATTTCTACCGAAGCTCCCGTGTATTGGTTTCATGTACACTGATTTATATGTGCCAAGAAACCGTTCTACTTGTTCAAAATGCTGAAATGCTTCTGTATTTGGTAATAAGGGTTTAATTGATTCGTCTTTCATAAGAAGTTGATGAACTTCCCATTTATTGAAAAACCCTGGGTTAAACCATGGAATGGAGTAGTCTTGTTCTAACTTTCTTTTTGCTCTGACAATTGGTTTGTAATTTTCCGCTTGTCGATTCGGTAGTCGATCGTAAATGACGTTTGGTAAAGGAACCTTTTTCTTTATCCATTGTTTCTCTCGAAAGAAATATCCTTCAATTGTTTCTTCTTCCCAGTTTATATGTTGAACGCCAAAGACGAATACGAACGGTCGTAATGAGAATGGTGGTGTTAACAACTCACTGAGAGCGATTGAACGATTTCCTAAAGGATTAGAAGAATCATCGTTAAAGCCAGTTGTGAAAATGCCGATCAATGGTCCGAAAATAATTGTTTGGTTTTGTGTGAATGCATGAATAGTAGTTGATTGAGGCAGTAAAAGTTTTTCGGCAATATGTTTTCCAATAATAATTTCGCGAGTAAAGGAATAATGAATTTTTACTTCTTCACTTGCTATATGACGTATGCCGAAGGAGAGGGATGTAATAGGTGGTGTAATAGAAAAAACGTAAGGTAAAGTAATGCTATTTGGATGTTCATCTGAAATATTTAATGTATATATATGTTCTTTCAAAATAGGTTTACCTCCTTTCATTATGGTGTAAAACGACTGAATTTAAGTGGTCCATGAAATATCTTTTCAGCTAATGAATCACTATGACGAATGTATTGTTCGTAAGGAGGGATCGTGTTGACATACATAAGCCAGATTGCACCTTTTTGATCCATAATTGTGGAAAGTTCTAGTTCAAATAACGAAGAATAAGACTGATCTAGTGTTTGGAATACTTCATTTATAATGTCGTGTAAAGCGTCGTGCAATAGTTGCACACCTGTACTAGATAGTACGTATTTAATTTTTGAAAATGAATGTAATGAATCATCGTCCGTTGTTGAGGGTAAAAGCTGATTAGGAAATGAGCTTTTTTGTATAAATTGACCGATAACATTCCAAGTTTGTTCTTTGTTTTTTTGCAAAATGGTTCGAATGTGCAGTGGATATGTTAATTGATTTGGTGGTTGTAGCATAGTGTGCGCTATGTAACGTGATGAACGTATGTTAGATTTACACCAAGATATAAATTCGTCTGTGCGTTTGATTGGAATAGAAGTATGGTATTTTTCATTTACTGTATCGATCTGAAACGTTTTATTTTTGTAAGCGACTCGATATAAGTTATCTTTAGAATGTATATTAGTGGGGCGTATAATAATATCTTTAGTTTTTAACAACAGTTTGAAAATGTTTTGTATCGTCGCAATTTCAAATTTTGGTATATAAGGAGACAGTTTTTTATTAGTGAGAAATAAATCATGTAGTTCACTTGAATTAATAAGTGTGTTATTTAAAAAGGTAGTGGAAGGACGATTGTGCAAAGAGTGAATAATTGATTTTACTTTTTCAAAGTCTGTTTCCTCTTGAAAAGAATAACGATCATATATATAAGAAGGAATAGGGAATGTTTGCTTTTTCCATTTTCCTGTATCTGTATCGTAAATAAGACCAGAAACAAGGTCTGTTTTAGGATCAATACAAAATGGCGTAAACTGGGCAACGACATTATGATAAAGCCGAGCGCGTTTAGCGATTTCGGTGTAATACGTTTGCTCATAATGAAGTTTAGAAGTTAAAAGGCCGAGAACCAACGAAATCACTCCTTTACTACTATTTGCATAATAGGCGAAGCTATATATTGCAAATACGTTTTTATACCATTATACTTTTGTCCGTATGATGATATGCTATAGTTTTGGAGAAGTGAAAGGTTGATTGTAATGAATATATGGTTAAATATGTTAACGACGACAGGACTCGGAGCAATTATTGGAGGATATACGAATCATTTAGCGATAAAAATGTTATTTCGTCCTCATCGTCCTATTTATATCGGAAAGTTTCAAGTTCCATTTACACCAGGGTTAATTCCGAAGCGGCGTGATGAACTTGCTGTTCAATTAGGAAAAATGGTTGTAGAACATTTGTTAACACCAGAAGGAATCGAAAAAAAGCTAACAAATGAAGAGTTTCAAAAAGGTTTAATTCACTGGGCGCAAGTGGAAGCGGATAAAGTAATTACGAATGAACAATCACTGCGATATATGTTAGAAAAATGGAATATAGCACATGTAGAAGAAGAAGCGACTCGAAAAATCGAACATGTGATTACAGAAAAAATTCATGCATTTTTAGCAGAGTATTATACATATACATGGGAACAGGCTTTACCTCATTCTGTACATGAAAAGATAGAGAATGCGATTCCGAATGCCTCGGCGTTTATTTTAGAGCGAGGAATTAGCTTTTTTGAAAGTGAAGAAGGGAAAGCGCGTCTTTCAAAAATGATTGATGATTTCTTTGCTTCTCGTGGAACGCTACTTAACTTAGTTGGGATGTTTTTAGGAAATGTAAGTGTTGTGGATCGTGTGCAGCCAGAAGTTATTAAGTTTTTAGGGCAAGATGCTACAAAGCAGCTTTTAACTGACGTACTGCAAAAAGAGTGGGAAAAGTTAAAAGGAAGAGATGTAAAAGAATTAGAAGCATTTGTAGAGAAAGAAATGATTGTAAGCTCCGTGCTGTCAGCAGTTAAAGTAGAGGAAACAGTGAGTAAGTTTTTAAATCAATCGGTTCAGCAAGTATGTGAACCAGTTCGAGAAACAATTATTGAAAAAGTGGTTCCATGTGCAGTAACGAAAGGCTTAAAGTGGGGAACAGAAAACGTAGAGAGTATACTAAACAATCTACACCTTGCGGAAATTGTCCAGCAAGAAGTGTCTACATTCTCAACAGAAAGATTAGAAGACTTAGTTCTGTCTATTACGAAAAACGAATTAAAAATGATTACGTATTTAGGAGCGTTATTAGGCGGAATGATCGGGCTCGTACAAGGATTGTTACTATTGTTTCTTAGATAATAAGGTGAGTACATAGAAATAAAAGTGAAATTTCTTCACATCTCTTGCATAGTTTGATATGGTAAGAAGAGGTGCGTGTAAATGCACTGAAAAGGCAGTGCGTATGAAAAGCGCTAGCCTTCTAAAGGAGGAAAAATAAAATGACAAAGAACATTCATGATGTTGCATATGAATTACAAAAAGCAATCGCTGAAAACGATGACTTCAAAACTTTAAAAGAGAGCTACGCAGCAGTTCAAGCTGACACAGCTTCAAAGAATTTATTCGATGAGTTCCGTACAATGCAACTTAGCCTACAACAAAAAATGATGCAAGGCCAAGAAATCACTGAAGAAGACAACCAACAAGCACAAGAAGTTGTAGCTCGCATTCAACAAGATGCTAAAATTACAAAATTAATGGAAACTGAGCAACGCCTAAACGTTGTAATCGGTGACGTTAACAAAATTATCATGAAGCCACTTGAAGAATTATATAGCGCGCAACAACAAGCGTAATAGTGGAAGACGCTCCTAGGGGAGCGTCTTTTGTTGTTTTTATCCCGCTATTTGCTGGGCAGTAAGACCCCTACTGATTAAAGTTTCACTTTAGGGAACTCTGAATGTAACTTTATACATGTAAAATACTCTATATATAACAGGTGGGATATTAATTTTTCGTTTGCACGCATTTATATTGTCGTGAACTGTATTCCGTGATTAATAAAAGAATAAATTAGTCGGGGAGTTATATGCATAAGAAGTATATTAAGGGAATTCTCTTTCGGCAATCGCTTATCTATTTCGGGATAGCGCATTAGTATTTCGGTGAAAAGGATGTAATTTTTACATATAATGTATTTAATAATGAGCTAATTAATAGAGAGAAATGGAAGAGGTTAGTATAGATGGAGACCCTTATAGATTTAAATAGTTTTAAAACGGAAATATTAGCGAAACATGTACTTCATATGATGATAGAAAATGACTTTTTTTATCAAGGATCGCAATTGGTTGAAAATATTTGGGTAAATGATTCAACTATTTTTATAAATAATGTAAAGATACTTACAAAAGGTATTGAGATTTATAAAAAGAATAATGAATTTTATTTAACACGTCACCCAGATAGTACTAAAGTTATATTATATTAATATAATGAACAGAACAAGAAAGTAGCTTATAATTTATTTAACTTTGTGTTATAATTTTTTCCTAATCTCATGATGGTGAGTATATATTTTTATGGGGGTTCTAATTTTTTAGAAGTATGCTTAATTTACTTTTGAAAAATATAGAGCTATTTTTAATGTTTTAAGTGTAAGATAAATAATCCTATCTTTATTGAGGAATGAAAATCAAAAAGCTTTCCTTTCAAGAATATCTAGGGAGGGTAATACATATTTAATTTACCTTTAAAAAATGCGGATTTATTTTTAATGTTAAAAATATAAGGTGAATAATTTTATCTTTATTGAGGAATGAAAATCGAAAAATTATTCTAAGAATACCTAGGTAGAGCAATATATTTAATTTACCTTTTAAAAAATGCGGATTTATTTTTAATGTTAAAAATATAAGGTAAATAATTCTATCTTTATTTAGGAATGAAGATAAAAAAATTTCTCTTAAGAATACCTAGGGGGGGCAATGTATATGGTTGCGTTTGCAAAAGGATTTATGCAATGATAGCAAGAATGTGGAAATCTAAGTGGCAGTTGTTGATTCTGTTATTTTCACTTATAGTTAGTGGTTATTTCTCTTATTTAATAAAAGAATATCCTGAGATAGGTATATCTGTAAAATATGAATCTAATCAATATGTTATATATGAATTATCAAAATATAGTTGGGCGGGAAAAAGAGATTTCCAAATAGGAGATATTATTGTGAAAATTGATGACGATTCACCATCTAAACATTTTACAGTTGAACCGTATCATTCAATTGAACAAGCTAAAAAAATTACTTTAAATAGGAACGGGGAAATAAAAGAGTATGAGATAAAATATACACCTTATAGCAAGCAATTATTTTATCATTTGCTCATTCCAGTTGGATTTTATATAGTATGCTCCTTGATGGCATTATATCTTTTAATTTTTGTTCCTGAAATGAATCGTAGTACCACTAATCTAGTATATTTTTTAATTTCTCTTGGAGTGAATTTTATTAGTATTATGGCTGTTGAAAGAGAGGATATATTATCTTTTATTGTGGCCTCAATTTCATTAGTATGTTCATTTACTTTCTTTATTCGATTCATGATGTTGTATTTCTTGAATAATCAAATAAAATTTTTAATACCAAAGCAATCAAAAGTTTTAGATGCAATATCTGTATTCCTTATTATAGTGAGTATTTTTGTGTATATAAAACATAATGAATGGGCTAATTTGTTTACAATCATTTTAAGTTTGATATTATTTTGTTGTACAGTATACCTATTAGTAAGATTTTATTTTAAAAGTAAAAATAGTAGTTACATTAAATATTTAAAGATTATTATTATTAGTTTTTTTGTGTCAGCAACCCCATTTGTTTGTTTATATTTAATTCCAAATTTATATTATGGGGAAGAATTTATAAGTAGTGAAACGACGGGGATTTTCTTTTTATTTATCCCAGTGTGCTTGTTTTATTTAGTAATTGCAGGGAAGTTGTTTAATTTTAGGTTTATCGTTCAGCGATTACCACATTATATTATTTTATCTGTAGGGATTAACATATTTTTGGCAGTATTAACTATGGTAGTTTTTGAAGATAGTGAGGAAAGTTTATTAGATTGGATAAAATTTAGAATTATTGCTATTATTATTTGTATTTGTTTTTTATATATTAAGGATTATATAGATTTTAAGCTGAGAAAAAGTTTATACCATCATCAAAAAAATTATCAATTCAGCTTGCATCGATTTTTACACCAAGCGAAAAATGAATATAAACTATCAAATTTAATTTATAGTATGCGAAGAGAGATAGCGGATATTTTAAAACTCGAAGAGACATGCTGTGTAGAAATAAATAAAATTGAGAAGTCTGTCCGTGTTTTGGATAGTGAATATGTTCCGCACCGGACGATAGAAACGTTATTTAATCATCAACTGGATACCTACAAGGTTGGTTCAAACATACAGTTAGAAAAACACTTTGGATTTGTTTTATCTGCTTCAGCAGAAAAAATGCTTATTTTATTGTGTAATTCTAATGGGAAAGAAATTTTAAGTGTAGATGAAGTAGTTTGGATTGAAACATTATGTAATTATGCAGATTTATTATTAGAGTGTTCTAATCAAATTGAAGACTTATTAAATCAATTACAAGAGATAAAAAATTTAGAGCAACCACCGATATGGTTGGCGAGACTTATGTTCAAACTATCAGAAAAAGAACGAACAAATCTTGCAAGTGATATACATGATGGAGTTTTGCAAGATCAAATACGTTTAACTAGAAAATTTGAAAGTTATAATGAACGTGTTAAAGATGAGGAAATGAAAGATATACTTAATGAAATATATGAAGAACTATTAGATCATATTTATACAATTCGTGAAACTTGTAATAATTTGAGGCCACCATTCTTATATGAGTTAGGTTTAAAACAAGCACTACTGAATTTATTTAAGCAAATTAATTTAAAAGCGACCTTTTTCTTCTACTATGATATTCCTGAAAGAATTGTTGTTCCTAGTATTGAACATGAACAAGCGATTTATCGAATTATACAAGAACTATTAAACAACGCAATGAAACATTCAAAAGCGACAAATGTAACGATAAGATTATTTCACAAAAACGATCACCTGTATTTAACTTATGTAGATAATGGGGTAGGCGTTAAGTTAGATGAAGTAAACCGTTCTTACAACACGTTAGGCTTGTCTGGGATTGTCACTAGGATACAAAGCCTGAATGGAGAGATGTCTGTTGAATCAAAACCTAATCTCGGTTTGCAAATAATTATTAAATTTAAAGATAATTAATTTCCAGCGAGTCATCAGATGATGGGATGATGTTGTGTATAATGATATTGAAGGGGTGAGAAGATGATTTCAGTACTTGTAGTAGATGATCATGTTGCAGTAGGATTAGGGACGAAGGCGTTAATTGAAAAATACGATGATATGAATGTAGATGTAGTACATGATAGTATGGAAGTAGAAAAAATAATTAAGGGTCAAAAATATGATGTTTACTTAATTGATCTACAAATGCCAAATATAAACGGTTTAGAGTTATCTAAAAAAATATTAAGGATACATTCAGAGGCATCAATCCTTATTTTTACAGGTTTTGATGTGCTTTCGCACTATAACCTACTTATAGAGAGTGGAGTTTTAGGGGTTTTAAGTAAAACATCGTCAGAGGAGCAAGTAATTACTTCGATTCGTCATGCAGTAAAAAAAGAAGTAGTTCTATCCCAGCAATTTGTTAAGCAGTTAAGAATAAAAGAAGCGATTTCGAATATAGCTACCGAACATGGAGAGGTTTCGAATAGAGTTTCATTAAATGAAGATGAAAAACAAATTCTAATAGAAGTGAGTAAAGGGAAAACAAATAAAGAGCTTGCTGGAATTTTGAATTTAAGTCAGCGTTCTATTGAGTATAAATTGACAGATATATTTCATAAATTAAAAGTTTCTTCTCGGATGGAAGCTGTTCAGAAAGCGAAGGAGCTGTGGCTTATTCCTTCTCTTGATTTATAACCTTAAATGGTACTTAGTGACATAAGCTCGGAAATAAAATATTTGATAAGAGGTTCTTTTCCAATTTCGTTTGGGAAGGAACCTTTTTTTGTTAGCAAGGAGATTTACTTGCGTTGTAAGCGCAAGTGTTTTTGCGTGGCATTACTTTGTTTTTTCGTTTCGGGATTTGGAAAAAATAGTTAATATAAGAATGGGATTGGGTGTCCTTTAATATTAGTGTAGATAACAGAAGCGATAATGAAGTGACACGGAGAGAAAGATAATCAAGTTAGGGAATTGTACAACAATAATCCCATAAAATTTAGGTATCTTTTAATAAGAAAGAAAGGGGGAGTAAATTGAGAGGAAGAACAAAGAAATTTGGGGAAATATGTTTAGCTAGTGGAATTCTATTTACTCAGGTTAGTACTTTGGGTGTTTTTTCGACCACCACTTATGCTGTTACAGGTGATGAGATATCAACTTTTATTATGCAAGCAAATAAAAGTAAGGTAAAGGTAGATGAGGACATCGTTTTAGAAATCGAAAACTCAGGAAATCAAGATGATAAGGTTGAGTTGCAATTACCTGAAGGCGTAAATTTCAATGAAGAAGCTACAAAAAAGCTGAATGAAACTAATGAAGCAATTGAAACAATCCATGTGGTAGAGCATTCAACAATTCAAATCCAAAGAAAATCGCAAAGTAGTGGTTTAGGTAAGGTGTTTTTATCAATTAAGGGAAATAAGCCAGGGGACTTTGCATTTGTGGCAAAGGTTCAATATGGGGACACTGAGGTAAAAACGAAAGCAGTTAATCTGAATGTTTCAGAAAATGTTCAGGAAGCTATTCAGGAACCAGATAATCTTTTGATAGAGAAAACAGAGGAATTGAATGAAGAGACGAGAGTAGTTGAAAAGACTACTAGTGATGGAAAAGTAGATGTTCAGCCAACTGAGGGAATGTCTGGTCAGATAGATGAAAATGCCCAAGAGGAAGAAAAATCAGAGGCTACATCAAATGGGAGATCTAAAGAAGGTAATAACGTAACTAGTAATGGAGAAGAACTAAATGCTGCCAAAGATACGAACACAGAAATAGTAAAGGTAGAGGAAGAAAATCAGACTGCTACTGCCTTGGTAGAACATGCAGATGAAACTCATCAGAGTATAATTCAGTATCCAAATGTTAATGTAATTAGTTCAAAGGATGGTACGGGATCTATGATTCCAGGAGAATATGCCCTTCAATGGAGATGGAGTACACAAGTAAAGTATAAAATTGTTGGGAGTACAACAGATACTAACTCAACATACCAGTCTTATGACTTTACAAACGTAAATCCCGATAAGGAATCGTATGTTCATATAGAGAAAGCTGGAATTTATATGGGCAGATGGCTAGATATACGTGTCAATATTATAAAGTTCGATGGAGTCACCAAAGTTAATGTAGCCACTCCGCGTAAAGTAAGTGGTAAAAAGGATTTCTTGCAAATGAGGTATTGGGGGCGAGTTGGATCTTCGGCTGATATTTCTTATGAATTTTATGACCATGAAACGGGAGAGTTAGTGCCTGTATCTGGTATGTGGAACATTAATAAATTGAATAGTCATAAGGCTATAGACTTAAATGTAGATAAAAAGCATTTCAATTCTTTATACACGTATGACAATACGACAATAACATATAAAGATAATGGTGATGGCACTGCTAATTTTGTGGGAACTGCTGGTGGTGCAGCTGGAAAAGATACAAATATGACATTCACTTATACGGGGATAACAGAATTACCAATGCGTATCCATCGATTAGGAGACTCAACATCACGGGTAAGGTATGAATATGAAGCTATGTCCAAGATTGGTATACCGCATCCTGAAGTAATAGGTGAAGTGACGGAGGGAGCTGATAGAGAACTATATTATCATGTATATCAAGATATGCCTCCGCAAGCCATTGCATCTTCTAATCCAACTTCATTTGTACTTGAGAGTAAAGTAAATCCAGATTTCAATGTAAAAAATGTAAAGATTTTAGATGAAGATGAAAAGGATATAAGTAGTTATTTTGATATTACACGTGAAAATAATAAGGTTACAGCTACTGCCAAAGCTAATATTGTAAATAAGTCAGAGTTCGGTGGTAAATTTTATGATATGCAAATTCGAGGCTCCTTGAAAGAAGAGGCTGACTTTAAGAAGTATTATAAAAAGGGCTATCTAGAGGTCCCTGTTTCTGCCAAAAACTATATTGATGGAGATAAAAAGGGACAAGAAGGTAATCAAGGTATTGCGAAAATACAGTACAAAGGTACCCCTACAGGAAAAGCGGTTCCACAAACTGTAAGGATTAACACAGATTTATCAAAGATGGATATTTCGAACTTTGTAACAGGATTATCTGTAGATACGGATGATAATATTGATAAACCAATATCTGTAGTTCGTTTGGAGAACATTCAAAAAACAAATGTTATAGGAGAGTATTCTGTTACAGTTGTAATTCGCACTGCACAAGGAGTAGAGGAAAGAATACAAGTACCTATAAAAGTAGTGGTGGGAACGTTGAAATTAGTGAATGTTCCACAAACGATCTCTTTTGAAAATTTGCTTATTCCATCCAAACCAACGATATATAATCCTACTTCTATGAATGGGAAATTGACGGTAGCAGATGAAAGGATGAAGAGACAGAAATGGCGTGTGGATGTAAAGGAAACAAAACCACTTACGTCTCGTACTAACGATAAATTAGAAGGTGCGATGATCTATACAACAAAGGATGGAACTGATCTTACGTTAAGTAAAGAGGGCGTAGAAGTAATTTCACATACACCGACAGATGATAAGAGTATTGAAGTGAACTGGGAACAAAATGAGGGAATTAGACTTCAAGTAGTACCAGGGCCGAATGTGAAAATGAATACAAAATATCAAGGTGAATTAACATGGACACTAACGGATGCTCCTAATTAAGATGATATATCTAAGAGAAATATAGATATAAATTTTAGAAAGGAGAGAATGTAATGCTAAAAAAATGTTTATTCTTGATGTTGTTTATGCTTGCTTTAATACCAATATTCTCATTTCATGAAAAGATATTAGCAGACAAGGTGAATTCAAAAGCAGGAATTACTTTTTCAAATAGTTACGTTCCCACTACAATTATCGATTCATTGATACCGGATGGATCTAATTTAGTAATCGATACATCTGATGACCAGATAAATAAGAAGGAGCTACCGAAAACAGGTGGACAATCTTTTTATCTGTTTCAATATTTAGGTTTAAGTAGTATTATAGCGGCTTTTGTTATGTTACTAACACTAGCCAGAAGTAAAAATAGGAAAAATAGAAACGCAAGTTTTTATTTAAATAAATAGAACTATATAAATGGAGGCCAATTATGAAATTAACGAAATTAGCATTAGCAGGAGCAGTATCATTTTCAACGGTATTAGCAGCAGGAGCACCAGCATTTGCAGAAGAAGCTGCAACAATGAAATCAGTTACAGATGTTTCATTTACAGAAAGTGAAGAAATTACGAACCCAGTTAACCCACTTAATCCAGATGAAACAGTAGAATCGAAAGATCCTAATGATAAAGAGGATCCACACGAGCCAGGAACACAAGGTCCATTAAGTATTGATTATGTATCAAATTTCCATTTTGGCAAGCAAGTTATGTCAGGTAATGATCAAGTATATAACGCAAAACTTGATACATTGAAAGTAAAAGGTGCAACAGAATCAACAGAAGTACCAAACTACGTACAAGTAACAGATAACCGTGGAACAAACAAAGGATGGAAATTGACAGTAAAACAAAATGGTCAGTTTATAGCCGATGATAAAGATAAAGCAGTATTAGATGGTGCTGAACTGAAGTTAAGCAATCCAGTTGCAAAGTCTGCAACAAATCAGAAATATGCTCCAGAAGTAAAAGAAGTAACATTAAATCCAAACGGAGATACACAAGAAGTAGCAATTGCTGCAGCTGAAAAAGGTATGGGAACATGGGTAACTATGTATGGTGAAGATGCTAAAAAAGGAATAGAAAGTGTTACATTATCTGTACCAGGTTCAACTGCAAAAATAAAAGATGCGAAATACCAAACATCATTAACTTGGACTTTAGAAGATACACCACAATAATTCATCGCAAATAATCATGAAACGAAAAACGAGATAAAAGGGGATAAATTATATGAAATTAACGAAATTAGCATTAGCAGGAGCGGTATCATTTTCAACAGTATTAGCAGCAGGAGCACCAACGTTTGCAGCTGAAGATGGTGGAACACTAAACTCAAAAGCATTTATCAAATTTGAGAAAAATACTGAAATTGTAAATCCAGTTAGTCCACTAGATCCAAATGTTGAAGTAGAAACAAAAGATCCAAACGATCCAAAAGACCCACATGAGCCAGGAACACAAGGTCCATTAAGTATTGATTATGTATCAAACTTCCAATTTGAAAAACATAAAGCTTCTGGTAACAACGAAATTTACCACGCTAGTTTAGATTCAGTAACAAAAAAAGATACAACTGAGACAATGAAAGTACAAAACTACGTACAAGTAACGGATAACCGTGGTACAAACGCAGGATGGAAGTTATCAGTAACACAAAACGACCAATTTAAAACTGCAGAAGGCAGGGATTTAACAGGAGCAGCTTTAACGTTGAAAAATGGAACGTTACATTCAGCATCTGGAAGTGAGGCACCAAAAGCTGCACAAGATATTACGTTAACTCCAGGTCAAGCATCTGATGTTGTAACTGCGCAAGAAGAGCAAGGTATGGGAACATGGGTAAACACATTTGGTAAATCAGTAGAAGATGCGGAGAAGAGTGTGGAGCTAAGTGTTCCAGGTAAAACAAAGAAAGAACAAGCTGAGTACACAACTTCTCTAACTTGGGAATTAAAAGACGCACCTATGTAATATAACTTTGTAAAGATTAATCATATAGGGCATAGAAAGAGATAAGGATAGATTTAATATCTTTATCTCTTTCGTTTGTATATCAAATTATTGAATATGAGAGGAATATAGTATGAAATCTATTAAAAAAATATTGAGTAGTTTATTAGCCATTGTATTTATTTTAAATATTGCTAGTGTTACAATGCACGCAGCAGAAATGAAATTTGCGGTAACAGCAGTAATTCCAGAAAACCAAGTTGACAAGAATCAAACATATTTCGATTTAAAGATGGAACCAGGTAAAAAGCAAACAATTCAAGTGCAAATGAAAAATGATACGGATAAAGAGGTTATAGTAGAAACTCATGCGAATACAGCTATTACAAATAGCAATGGTATTACTGACTATAGCATGATTGATCCTCAATTAGACTCTACACTTAAAACCCCATTTTCTAAAATTGCTAAAGTACAAAAAGAAACAAAAATTCCAGCGAAAGGTAAAGTTACATTAGATGTGAGTATTGAAATGCCAGCTGAATCATTTGATGGTGTTATTTTAGGTGGATTGTATTTTAAAGAAAAAGAAGATGAAAAAGAAAAAGGAACATCTGATAATGTACAGATTGAAAACAAATATGCATACGCAATTGGTGTTGTCTTAAGAGAAACGGACGCCCAAGTAAAACCAGATATGAAATTAAATGAAGTAAAGCCAGGACAAGTGAATGCACGTAATGTAGTGACAGCAAATTTACAAAATATAAAACCAGCAATGTTAAAGAATTTAAGCGTAGATGCAAAGGTGTACACTGAAAAAGGTAAAGATATACTACATGAAACGAAAAAAGAAAATTTAAGAATGGCACCAAATTCTAACTTTGATTATGCAATTAGTTGGGACAATAAAGCTTTAGAGCCAGGAACATACCGTCTAGAAATGAAGGCAACGGATGGTGATCAGAAATGGGAGTGGACCAAGAAATTTACGATTGAAGGAAAAGAAGCACAGAAGTTAAATGATACAGCTGTAGAGGCCAAAAAGGATTATACTCTGTACTATATTATAGGTGGAATTTTATTACTTGTAACATTACTAGTTTTAGTATTCTTAATAGGAAGACGCTCTAAGAAAAAAGGTGACGAACAAGAATAGTAAACGACATATGTTGATTAAGTACTATTAAGAAGATGATAGCATGATACAAAACACTGTTAAGAAATAGTGTTTTGTATTTTTTTATAAAGTATTTGAAAGAAAGAGAATATTAGTCAGAATGGCAAATTTACAGATTCACAAGGTCGTGAATTGACGGGTGCGAAAAGTACGTTTCATAAATGAAGTGCCTTAAGAAATATATATGCAAATCTATATTTTATAAATATTACATGATTTTAGAAAGCGTGTATCATATACGGGTGTGAAAGAGAAGGGTATGTAAAGGGCAGTCAACAATATATGTTAGGTGAAACAGCTGTAGAAGTAGCTACGTCTATTTCAACGAATAACGAACCGACTGAAGTATTTTGGAATGATGAATCGAATGGTATCCGATTATTTGTTGAGCCTAGTCCGCTTATTAAAGTCGGACTAGAATATAAAGGAAAGTTAGAGTGGGTGTTAGCGGATACGCCGATGTAATGCGGTATTCACGCAAGAAAAATGCGTGAATACGAGAGGAATGTTCGGTGATATAAATGGAAGAATATAGTATAGTTACATTAAAGGCAAAATAAACTCGCGAGGACTAACAGCTTAATATATTGCCTTTTATTAGGGTGTATAGTCGTATTCAAGTATATACTAATTAATAACAATCAATATAAATAGAATTATTTGAAAGACAGTCAATTATTTTAAGACACGGTAAAAAATTGCTGTAATAAGTTATTAGTATTGCATTGTTAAAAGAGTAATTTAGGGTTGAGTTACTCCAATTGATAAAAATCCTATACTTTGTCAATATAGTGATTTTATCGTCCATTATTTGTTGTTATTTTGCGTTTGTTGTTTTTGCTTGGGCCTCCTTTAAGGAGGCCTTTTTTTATGGGAAACGGATGAAGTGCATCCTTACACATAATAAAGTCTCTTTAAAATTTCCATATGTTGGTGAATGTTTTAAAGAGGAATGTATTATCACTTACTGAAATACTCAGTTTTAATGTTTTTTTCCTTCAAAAACTCTTCAATTTCTTTTTGCTTCCTACCATTAACTTTCTCAAAGCGCTTTGTAAAAGAGAAATCAGTTTTGAATAAGTTACCATCTTGAGAGAGTTTGTCTAACTCTTGCTCTAGTTCTACTGAAAGTGCTGTAGATGATGAAATAAATTCATATATTTCTTTTGAAGGCTTTTTGTAATCATCGGGGATCGTATTGTTGCTAATAAAATTATGGAAGTTCGCGTCGTTTTGTTGTGCTAAATCTACTAGTTGTTTTAATTTCTCTTGGTCAGATTTCGTGGCATTCTCATCAGACATGGCTGATGAGAATGCCACGATATTTTCGTCTAACTCTCCGCTATAATTTAAATAATTTTTTATATTTTGTTTCATTTCGTCTTCACTAATAGTTTCATTTTTCTTTGAGGAACTAAATATATTTTCTGGAACTTTAATAGCAACATCTTTGATAGATTGTACATCATTTTTTTCCTTAGGCTGTACACTGTTTGAACAAGCTGATAGAAATAACATTGTAAGTAACATGAATGGGTATAAAATATAATTTTTCATCTTAATCTCCTTTTGCATTAGTGTCGTTGCAAAATAGCTACATTCCATTTCAAATACTTAACTAAAGCTACGTATAGATGTTTTATTATTTGATAACATATGACTGATATTAGTAAGCCGATGCAAAAAGCTATGAATACATTGTAAACATCGGAATAACTGATTTGGTGAAACCCTTTAAAGAATCCTAACCCTATTAATAATATAGGTGAAATAATTAATAACGGTGTAGCAATTATAAGTGCTAGAAGAAGCGGTAATAGAAAGAGTAATACGAAAAAGGCGATAATGATAAATATAAAGTTTAAAAGACTTAAGCTCATAACAGAAAACAGTGCTGTCATAATATTTTTTAGGCTGCGCCTATTGTCAGCGTTGCTTATTGCATATGAAACGTTAAGTTCTTTAGCGATAGTTTTAGGGTTTCCTAGTTTTTTAGAAATTTCCTCTTCAGATATTCCATCTTGTTTACCACTAATAAAATGAGTTTCGTACTCCGAGATAATATCCTCCTTTTCTAAATTAGGCATATTCTGCAGAGAGGAACTAAGTTGTTCCAAAAATTCATTTTTGTTCATAACAATCACTTTCCTTTATAGAATGATGAATTACAGTTGAGAATCTTATCTTCTTTCTAAACAGCACAATCTATATCTACCTTTTGAAGGGTATATATAAATTATAAAAAGGATTCCAAATAATGGTTATTCCATTATTTACAAATATATCATTTGCTATTATTCTTTGCAAGGTACTATAAAATTTTTAATAATGTAAACGGATGGAAATATTTTTGCGCATTTTTAGAAGAGATATAAAAATGTTATTTTAAGATAAACAAAAGGTTGTAAGCGTATTCTTTGAATTTTGTCAAAATAATGTCGAATTCATATTGTTGGAAAAATAATGCATTTGTAATATAATGATAAATGATACTTCACCACATTAATTAACTAGGTGAAATTAAAATCTTTATTACACAAATTATGAAACAAAGGAATGATTAGTTTGAGTACAGGTGTAAAAGCAAACGACGTGAAGACAAAAACAAAAGGAGCAGATCTTGTTGTTGATTGTTTAATTAAACAAGGTGTTACACATGTTTTCGGTATTCCAGGAGCAAAGATTGACTCTGTATTTGATGTATTGCAAGAAAGAGGACCAGAGTTAATTGTTTGTCGTCATGAACAAAATGCAGCATTTATGGCAGCTGCTATTGGTAGATTAACAGGGAAACCGGGCGTATGTCTTGTAACTTCAGGACCAGGGACATCAAATTTAGCGACAGGTCTTGTTACTGCGAATGCGGAGAGTGATCCCGTTGTTGCTTTAGCTGGTGCAGTACCGCGTACGGATCGATTAAAACGCACGCATCAATCTATGGATAATGCTGCACTATTCGAACCAATCACAAAATATAGCGTAGAAGTAGAGCATCCTGATAATGTGCCAGAAGCACTTAGTAATGCATTTCGAAGTGCGACTTCCACAAATCCGGGAGCTACTTTAGTAAGTCTTCCGCAAGACGTTATGACTGCGGAAACGACTGTAGAGTCTATCGGTGCGCTTTCTAAGCCACAGCTTGGAATCGCTCCCACAAATGATATTACATATGTAGTAGAAAAAATAAAATCAGCGAAATTACCAGTTATTTTACTCGGTATGAGAGCGAGCACAAATGAAGTGACGAAAGCCGTTCGTGAATTAATCGCGGATACAGAACTTCCTGTCGTTGAAACATATCAAGCGGCTGGTGCCATTTCACGTGAGTTAGAAGATCATTTCTTCGGCCGCGTTGGATTATTCCGTAACCAACCAGGTGATATTTTACTAGAAGAAGCAGACCTTGTTATTTCTATCGGTTATGATCCAATCGAGTATGATCCAAAGTTCTGGAATAAACTTGGCGACAGAACGATTATTCATCTTGACGACCATCAAGCAGATATCGACCATGATTACCAACCAGAGCGTGAATTAATTGGTGATATTGCCTTAACGGTAAATAGCATCGCGGAGAAATTACCGAAACTAGTATTAAGTACGAAATCAGAAGCGGTATTAGAACGATTACGTGCGAAATTATCAGAACAAGCAGAAGTTCCAAATCGTCCTGCAGAAGGTGTTACGCATCCACTTCAAGTGATTCGTACACTTCGTTCTTTAATTAGTGACGATACAACTGTTACATGTGACATCGGTTCCCATTCTATTTGGATGGCGAGATGTTTCCGTTCTTATGAACCACGTAGATTATTATTTAGTAACGGTATGCAAACGTTAGGTGTTGCACTTCCTTGGGCAATCGCAGCTACTTTAGTAGAACCAGGTAAAAAAGTAGTTTCCGTATCAGGTGACGGTGGTTTCTTATTCTCAGCGATGGAGTTAGAAACGGCGGTACGTTTAAATTCTCCAATCGTCCATCTTGTTTGGAGAGACGGCACATATGATATGGTTGCATTCCAACAAATGATGAAATACGGTAGAACATCAGCTACAGAGTTTGGTGATGTTGATCTTGTGAAATATGCGGAAAGTTTCGGAGCGTTAGGTCTTCGTGTTAACACGCCTGATGAATTAGAAGGGGTATTAAAAGAAGCATTAGCAGCAGATGGTCCTGTCATTATTGATATTCCAATTGACTATCGTGACAACATTAAATTAAGCGAAAAATTATTACCAAACCAATTAAACTAATGGAGGCAGATTTGAGATGACTGTTGCGGAATTAATTGATATTGATGCAAAAAAAACGAAAATGAGTAATGAAGTATATCAAACATCTACAATGCTTGCGCTATTAGATGGTATATATGATGGTGTGATTAGCTTTGAAGATTTGAAAAAACATGGTGATTTCGGCATCGGCACATTTGATCAATTAGACGGTGAAATGATTGCATTTGATAATGGATTTTATCATTTACGTTCAGACGGTTCAGCGGAAAAAGTAGAGCCAGAAGAAACAACGCCATTTGCAACTGTAACGTTTTTTGAAAAAGAAATGAGTTATACGGTAGAGCGTCCGATGAATCGTGAAGAAGTTGAAGCGTTATTACATGAATTAATGCCAAGTAAAAACTTATTTTACGCTATTCGAATGGACGGTACGTTCCGTGAAGTAAGAACGAGAACTGTTCCAAGACAAGAAAAACCGTATACACCACTCGTTGAAGTGACGAAATCGCAACCAATCTTTTCGTTTGAGAATACAGAAGGTACGCTTGCTGGATTTTGGACACCAGATTACGCACAAGGTATTGGAGTAGCTGGATTCCACTTACATTACATTGATGATGAAAGAAGCGGAGGCGGACATGTTTTCGACTATGTTGTAGAAAACTGCACGATCCAAATTTGTCAAAAAGCTCATATGCATTTAGCACTTCCAGAAACAGCAGATTTTATGGCGGCTGAATTATCAAGAGAAAATTTAGAGGATAATATTGCAACTGCGGAAGGTGCGGAGTAAAAGGAGAAGACTGTTCCATTTTGGAACAGTCTTCTTTTATTTGTCGGTAAGTCGATATCGTTTATTTCTTTGAAACAAACGGATGCCCCTCATAATAAAAACGCCACGGATAATGTACAGCTTCTTCTGCATAGTCGATATTAATACGAGGTCCTGCTGTTATTTTATATTGTGATGATATGTGTTCTTCTTTTGGAACTAATTCAATATGTAACGTATCACTTTGTAACGATACACCGCGTTCTTTTAAAGTGATGCCAAGTGCACGGCATAGTTTGCCAGGACCGTTCGTTAAATTTTTGTACTGCGCTTTTGTAATTTCTGTCTTATTGTAGCGCGCTAGTTTTATTTCTTCTATTCCATCTACCGGCTCAAGAGCTCGAATGAGAACACCTTGCGGGGTGCCCACTGGCGCTGTAATAACGTTAAAGCAATGATACATACCGTAAATTAAATATACGTAAGCATGCCCTGGTGCACCAAACATAACTTCTGTGCGATCTGTCCGTCTGCCTCCGTAACTATGTGCGGCCTTATCATCTGGGCCTTTATATGCTTCTACTTCTACAATGATTCCGCTTCGCTTTATTCCGTCTACAATATGAACAAGTTTTTGCCCGAGTAATTTTTTTGCGACTTCTAACGTATCGCCTTCATAAAAGGAAGGAGGTGCCTGCATTGTACTATCTCCTTTACTAAGTGTATATGTATATAGTAAACCAAATTTTCAGTAGTAATTCTAACTCGTTCTATTTATCGGGTTTATTTCATAAATTATGGATAGAGTACAACAGCGAAGAGGGGGAGTGCGACATGATTTATCGCTTACTAGCTCTTAATATAGATGGGACACTACTATACAACAATGGAAAAATTGCAAAAGGATTAAGAGAAACAATTGAATTTGTGAAAAGAAAAGATGTATACGTTACGTTATTTACGAGTCGTAATTTTCAATCCGCTCATAAAGTAGCAAAGGCGTTAAAATTAGATTCTATATTAGTGACACATGGTGGTGCTTTCGTTTCAGCAACGTTAGATAAGCCGTACGTTCAAAGAAGATTGTCTGAAGAGAAGACTTTTAACATTGTGCAAGTGTTAGAGCACTTTGATTGTAACGTACGTATTTCTCATGAACGGTTTTCGATAGGAAATCGTGAGAGAAATACACCAAACTTAATTGCGCGCACTGTATTATCAAGCGCAGATCCGTTATTTTATCCAGTTCAATTTGTAGATTCGTTAGGTGATGCGCTTCGGGACCATCCCGTAGCGGCGCCAAAAATTGATGTTCTTTTCCAAAGTAAAGGTGAAAAAGAAAGAGGACTGAACACATTAAGAAAAGCATTCCAAGATGTAGAGTATGTTGAATGTGATTCAAAACGAATAGAAATTTTGCCGCAAAATGTATCAAAGTTACGTGGATTACAATTGCTTGGAGAGCATTTAAATATTTCGCTAAATGAAATGGTTGCGATTGGAGATAGTATGGAAGATTTAGAGGTTATTGAAAACGTGGGACTTGGGGTAGCGATGGGGAACTCGCCTGTAGAATTAAAGCAAGCAGCAGATTGGATTACACGTTCAAATAGCGAAAACGGTGTAGAGTATATGATTAAAGAGCATTTCCGTAAGCAATTCCCGCTTCCGTTTTTGAAGAATCATAAAAATACACCGAAACGATGAAAGAAAAACGTAGCTTTTTGGCTACGTTTTTTTGTTGAGCTTATTAAAAGGAATGGAAACGTTTTAAAATATGAATTGTGTATGAAATCTATACAATTCACTTGAATCCTTTAGAAAACTAATGTAAAGTGAATGATGTTGCCAAAATAGTTACACCACATGAAATATTCTTCAGATTAATTTTATTGGGCTCCCATACGTAAAAGTATTTCCGCATGACAGTTTAGTTCACGTATTATTTCAAAAATGAATTGTAGCAATCTTATTAAGTAGTTGTAGTATTTTTTTGTTTTATTTAAATGGATTATTTTAAGTTAATGTGAGTAAGGTTTGGTACATATGATATGTACTTGTTTTTTGGGTTTTAGGAAGTTTAAAAGGGGGAATGAATTTCTTGAGGAAATCATTTAATCAAAAAATTAAAAAGTTAAGTAGTAGTTTAATAGTTGTATTACTAATATGTATGAATTTTTTAATCCACTTACCATTTAAAGCAGAGGCAGCTACAACAGAATTAAAAGGTTTAGGTGATGTATCTTATTACAACGCCATCATTTTTGGAGATCATAGTGCAACGAGTGCGGATATTGAAGGTGCGATGGCTGTTCAGAAAAATATGAACGCATCAAGTTATACAGTCGTAGCGGCTGCAACTGGAGCAAATAACTTAGCTGGAGCAACTTGGGTAGATGAAGGATATCCATCATTATTACTAGGCGGTCAATTTACGAAAGCGGGAGCAGGACAAGTAATTATTCAAGATGGAACAGTGGCGATGACAAAAGACGGTGACCCAGATGGCGCAATGAAAACATCATATGACCGTATCTCTTATAAAGAGCAAGCGGAGATTGATGCTAAGTTTAAAGAATTTAGAAAAGACGTTGATGGTGTAATCGGGGATGCAAGTAAACTACAGACTGATAAGCCAAAACCTAATATGAGCTTTGGCATCGGTGAAGATTTAAATAACCCTAATATTTATGTCTCTTCAGGCCAAACTGGAAAGAAAACATTTGATGTAAAAGACGTTTTTCTTCCGAATGTAGAGAATAAAGACTTTATTGTTATTTATTCAGATGCAGAAGAAGTGAGTTTTGGTGGCGGTGCAATTTTGTATGATACAAGAAATACTGGGATGGCGACGGATTTAATTAATACATCTCAAGCATACGATCCTAATTCATCTTTTACTGAGTTAGCTAGTAAGGTAATTTGGGTATTTCCTAATGCTACAAAGATAACAACTAAAGGTTATGGTGTAGTAGGTAGTGTGTTTGCACCTAATGCAGTTGTAGAAACAAAAGGTGGTTCTATTAATGGACAAGCCTATGTTGGAGGATTACACCAAAGAGATGGTTTTGAGGTTCATAACTTTAAATTTAACTGGCCAAAGTGGAATAAACCAGCAGTTGAAAAAGGACATTTACAAATTAAAAAAGTTGATGAAAAAGATGAAAATATTGTTTAAAAGACGCAAAATTTGATGTTATAGACAAAGATAATAACGTTGTGGCTACTGTTACAACAAACGAAAAGGGTATTGCGGAAGTTAAAGATTTACCACTTGGTGACTATTTTGTAAAAGAAATAAATGCACCAGAAGGATATATAAAAGTTGATACACCAGTCAAAGTAACAATTGATAATACAAACGTAATTGAACTTGTTATGAAGAATACGAAAAAAGTAGAGAATGGCCAATTTAAATTATTGAAAAAAGATAGTGAATCTGGTCAACTTCTACCAGGTGCAAAATTTGATGTTATCGATAAAGATGGGAAAGTTGTGGAAACGATTGTTACAGATGATAAAGGTGAAGCCTTATCGAAACAACTTCCAGTTGGAAGCTATATATTAAAAGAAGTAGAAGCACCGAAAGGATATGAATTATCATCTAGTTCAGTTTCTGTTGATGTAGAGGCTAATAAAATAGTGACTGTAGATGTGGTGAATAAAAAGATCTCCGAAAAAGTAACGGGTCAATTTGAAATCGTGAAAGTAGATGCGGAAGATAAAACGAAAGTATTATCAGATGCAGAATTCGAAGTGTATAAAGATGGTAAAAAAGTAGATACGTTACGAACAGATAAAACTGGTAAAGTAGTTTCTCAGAAATTAGAAC
This sequence comes from Bacillus sp. FSL K6-0073, assembly GCF_038006085.1. Classification (NCBI taxonomy): domain Bacteria; kingdom Bacillati; phylum Bacillota; class Bacilli; order Caryophanales; family Bacillaceae; genus Bacillus; species Bacillus sp. FSL K6-0073. The sequence continues at coordinate 900,184 of NZ_JBBOUN010000001.1, forward strand.
CAGGAACATACACATTAAAAGAAACGAAAGCACCACAAGGATATAAATTGTTAAAAGAAGAAATTGAAGTCGTTGTGGAAGCAGACAAAGTAGTAGAAGTACAAGTAGAAAATGCGAAAGAACTAGGAAGCTTACAAGTAATCAAAAAGGATGCAGAGAGTGGAAAAGTTCTAGCAGGTGCAGAATTTAAATTAAAGAACGAAGCTGGTCAAGTAGTTGGAGAAGCGAAAACAACGAATAAAGACGGTGTTGTGAAATTCGAAAACTTAGTGCCAGGAAAGTACACGTTAGAGGAAACGAAAGCGCCGGAAGGTTATAAAGCGCTAGAAGTGACAGTAGAAGTGAACGTTGTAGCGAACGAAGTAGTAAAACAAGAAGTCATGAATGAAAAAGTAATGGGTCAATTCGAAATCGTGAAAGTAGATGCGAATGATAAAATGAAATTGTTATCAGGTGCAGAATTCGAAGTGTATAAAGATGGTAAAAAGGTAGCAGAACTAAAAACAGATGAGAGTGGAAAAGTGATGTCACCGAAATTACCGCTAGGTGAATACACAGTGAAAGAAACGAAAGCACCAGCGGGCTACAAGCTTTCAAATAAAGAATGGAAAGTAACAATTCAAAACGAGAAAGAAGTAGTAAAAGTAGAGGCAGAAAACGAAAAAATCTTAGGTTCTCTACAAATTATTAAAATGGATGATAAAGATCAAACGAAACGCTTAGCAGGCGCACAATTTACATTGAAAGATGCGAAAGGAAATGTTGTAAAAGAAGGAATTACAACAGATAAGTCTGGAACGGTTAAAGTAGACGGACTTGTGCCAGGTGAATATACGTTAGAAGAAACAAAAGCACCAGAAGGTTATGAGTTAACAAAACAAATAATTCATGTAACAGTTGACGGTGAAAAAGTTGTTGATGTAAAAGTAACGAACAGTAAGAGCCTTGGTCAATTCGAAATTGTAAAAGTAGATGCGGAAGATAAAACGAAAGTATTATCAGATGCAGAATTCGAAGTGTATAAAGATGGTAAAAAAGTAGATACGTTACGAACAGATAAAACTGGTAAAGTAGTTTCACAGAAATTAGAGCCAGGAAAGTACACATTAAAAGAAACGAAAGCACCACAAGGATATAAGTTGTTAAAAGAAGAAACTGAAGTCGTTGTGGAAGCAAACAAAGTAGTAGAAGTACAAGTAGAAAACGCAAAAGAACTAGGAAGCTTACAAGTAATCAAAAAGGATTCGGAGAGTGGAAAAGTTCTAGCAGGTGCAGAATTTAAATTAAAGAACGAAGCTGGTCAAGTAGTTGGAGAAGCGAAAACAACGAATAAAGACGGTGTTGTGAAATTCGAAAACTTAGTGCCAGGAAAGTACACGTTAGAGGAAACGAAAGCGCCGGAAGGTTATAAAGCGTTAGAAGTAACAGTAGAAGTAAATGTTGTAGCAAATGAAGTAGTAAAACAAGAAGTTATGAATGAAAAAGTGAAAGAAGAAATTACAGGTCAATTAGAAATTACAAAGGTAGACGCTAATAATACAAATAAAATATTAGCAGGCGCAGTGTTTGAAATTTGGAAAGACGGAACAAAAATCGACACATTAACAACAAACAAGAGCGGTAAAGCGACTTCTAAGAAGTTAGAACCAGGAGATTACACTTTAAAAGAAATCCAAGCGCCAGAAGGATATACTTTATCCGATAAGGAAATAAAATTTACGATTTCTAATGAAAAAATTGAAGTTGTAAAGCTTCAAATTACAAATAAAAAAGATACAGAAAAAGGTCCGGAAAAACCAGGTAAAGGAACAGAAAAACCAGGTGAAGGAACAGAAAAACCAGGTGAAGGAACAGAAAAGCCGGGTGAAGGAACAGAAAAGCCGGGTGAAGGAACAGAGAAGCCAGGTGAAGGAACAGAGAAGCCAGGTGAAGGAACAGAAAAGCCAGGTGAAGGAACAGAAAAGCCAGGTGAAGGAACAGAGAAGCCAGGTGAAGGAACAGAAAAGCCGGGTGAGGGAGTAGAAAAACCTAATTTACCAGAAAAAGGACAAGGTTCTTCTAATAATCAACAACTTCCAGCTACAGGACACAATACGAATTACGTTCCATTCATCGGTTTTATGCTTCTGTTACTAGGAATACGTTTAAGATTCATGGCTAAAAATAGTTAAAAGATGTATAAAAGGCATCAGAGATTATACAATCTCTGATGCCTTTTAAGTGAATACAGATAAAATGAAAATATCTATATGGAATGATAAATATGTTAAGCTTCAATTACGCTAAGCATTCTGTTTATAAATGCAGCTGCGTGTGCACGTTGTGATGGTCCTTTTGGTACGAATTGATTAAATTCATTACCTTTTACAATTCCATATCCATACACTCTTTGTACTTCTTCTTTAGCGTAAATTAAGTTTTGGTCTACGAATGGTAGTTCAACTTGTTTTGCAAAAATACCAGCGTGTTTTAGAGAACGATCGATCATAATAACAGCTTCTTCGCGTGTAATTGTAGTATTTGGATCAAATGTATTATCACCACGTCCGCGGATTATGCCTGCGCTTGCTGCACGATTAATACCGTCTCTTAACGATGGGTGTACTTGTTCTAAGTCTGTGAAATTAGCATTTCCACTTGGCAATTGTAAAGCACGAGTAATTAACGTAGCAAATTCAGCACGCGTTACAAGACGTTCTGGGAAGTACTTGCCGTTCCCTTCTCCTTGCATAATGCCTCTAGCTGCTAATTGACGAATGTCTTGTTCATACCATCCACCTGTAATGTCATCAGTTACGGGATTTTTTTGATTTTCCTTATAGTATGTTTCAGTTCCTTTTAAGAAAGCATCCCATTGTCCGCGTTGAATCATAAACGCAGGGCAGTTTTTTCCTGACCAAAATTGGTGTTTTTGGACCTTATCTAGAGAAATATTTAAGTCGTTCATTAAATAAGCTGCCAATTTACGGGCATTTTCTACCGCTTTTTCATAGTTTCCATCTTGATTAACGGCAATTTCAATTCCGATAGATTCATAGTTTCCAGTTTTATTTCCAGCATGCCATCCAACTTCATTTACTGGAAGATGTTGATAAATTTCTTTATCATCTACTGTGAAATGCCAAGATGCGGCGCGATCAGCTGTTCCGCGTGCTTGATTATCTAAGAATTTTGCATGATTTAGAGCATTAGCACCCTTCGCTGTATTAGCCGTTTCGTGAATCGTAATATATTTAGGCACCATCGGGTAGCCAGGGCAAATATCGTCATTTCCTTTTGGGACAATCATTTCTTTAAATGTAACGCCATAAATATTGTTTGTTTGTAGAGCTTCTGGCGATCTCAATAAACTATTTTTAGCAGTACGACTGTTTTTTAATAATGAAGCTTTTGTACCTTCAAATGTAGCAGAAGGTGCATAAATCCATTTTGTTGTTTCATTTATTTGGACTTTAAACCAATTTCCAGCTTGTTCAGTAGGAGTTATGACTTGTGGCTGTAGTTTCCCTTCTTCTTTAAATGATTGGAACGGAAGGGCATGTATGGAAGCTTCTTCTTTTACGATTAATTTTTGATTAGATAGTTTATGAATCTCTTGAACTTCTAAGCTATTATCATTGTTATCTATCCATCCAGCGCCAGTTGGCGTCGTTATGTAATAAGCATTTCCTTTTTTCTTTGTCGCCGTTACGACTTGTTCTGTAATCTCGATATTCGATTTGTTTTTTAAATCATTCGCGGTATATAATGAATGTTTTTTTGAAGTGTATAGTAGGAACTGGCCAGTAACCTCGATATCTTCTTCATGAGTACTATGCTCATTAACATGCTCTTTAATACTTTTAAAAACTTGATCTTCCGTATATACTTCAGCGGATTTTTCAGCACTCTCTGCAAATGAATAAGTAGGTGCAAGAACAGTTTGTAATGCAAGAGAGAGAGTTAAAACACTATAAAATTTCTTTTTCATATTTTTTTTAACACATTAGATTATGGAATCTAGTGTTAACATTCCTCCTTTTTATATTGTATTTTCACTATGTATCGATTTTAGTACTAATAAATTTTAACAAGAGAAAATGATGATGTCTATATACATGAGCGATATTCATAAAAAGAATTATTTGAAAAAATGTAAGAGAAACAGGTAAAACCTTCTGTATTGACCTGTAAACGCCCTTCAAGTAAACTAAAGAGAGTTTGCAAATGAAAAGGTGATAATGTTGTTAATTTCAATTAAAACGTTACAAGATGATCGTTTTTTACGTCCGCTACAAAATATTGGCGGCTTATTTTTTGAAGATAGTACGATTGGATTTGAACAAGAGGAAGCGAATCTTATCGTTGATATACACATTGAGGATAATGTGAAAGCATCCGCTCGATTAACGGATGTTAGCACAGGAAATGTGTATGAAGAAACATTCTCGAAAGATTTATCTGCTTTCACAGATGAAAAAGAGCGTATGAAGCAAGTGAAGCACGTTGTTTCTTATGTATATCTTTCTGTTCTTCAGCAGTTAACTGGTATTGAACAAAGCTGGGGTATTTTAACGGGAGTACGTCCGACGAAACTTCTTCATAAAATGCTTCAAAATGGTATGTCAAAAGAAGAAGCGCATCAAGAGCTTCGTGAAAGTTATTTAATTCATGAAGAGAAAATTGAACTTCTTCAGCGCATTGTTGATTGCCAATTAGCAGTTGTTCCGGATTTATACCGTTTGAAAGAAGAAGTAAGTATTTATATCGGTATTCCGTTCTGCCCAACGAAATGTGCATATTGTACATTCCCGGCTTATGCGATTAATGGACGCCAAGGCTCTGTTGATTCGTTCTTGGGTGGTTTACATTATGAAGTTCGTGAAATTGGTAAGTTTTTAAAAGAAAAAGGTGTAAAAGTTACGACGATTTATTACGGCGGCGGTACACCTACAAGTATTACAGCAGAAGAGATGGATATGCTGTATGAAGAAATGTATGAAGCATTCCCAGATGTGAAAAATGTGCGTGAAGTAACAGTTGAGGCAGGTCGCCCAGATACGATCACGCCAGCAAAGCTAGAAGTGTTAAATAAATGGAATATTGACCGTATTAGTATTAATCCGCAGTCATACCATCAAGAGACACTAAAAGCAATTGGACGTCATCATACTGTAGAAGAAACAATTGAGAAATACCATTTAGCTCGTGAAATGGGAATGAACAATATTAATATGGACTTAATTATTGGTCTTCCTGGTGAAGGGTTAGATATCTTCAAACATACGTTAGATGAAACAGAAAAGTTAATGCCAGAATCATTAACAGTTCATACGTTATCATTTAAACGTGCTTCTGAAATGACGCAAAACAAACGTAAATATAAAGTAGCAGGTCGCGAAGAAATTACAGCGATGATGCACGAAGCAGAAGAGTGGACGCAAAAGCATAATTACGTACCATATTACCTATATCGTCAAAAGAATATTTTAGGTAACTTAGAGAATGTTGGTTATGCAATGCCGACGCAAGAAAGTATTTACAACATTGTCATTATGGAAGAAGTACAATCAATTATCGGACTTGGTTGTGGTGCATCAAGTAAATTTGTTCATCCGAAGACAGGAGCAATTACGCACTTCGCAAATCCGAAAGATCCAAAATCATATAACGATGGCTTCGTAAAATATACAGAAGATAAACTGAAAATTTTAGAAGAGCTATTTGCATAAGAAGAAAGAGGTTGTTCCGAGTTGGAACAACCTCTTTTTATCCTGCAGTAACGGGCGGTCCGATTATATCTTGTCAGTTTTTGTCGGTAAGTCGATATATTTGAAAAATCGCTGATATAATTCGAGTTGCGCTGATATATTTTGAAAATCGCTGATATATTTCAAGTTACGGTCGATATATCTGGAAAATCGCTGATATAATTTCATTTACCGTTTAGCGGCACCGTATGTAAAACTATGTCGATAATAATCAGAAAAATTAGTCAAATCATTAAAGGACAATGTCTACTTATGGACGAAATGATAGATTTATGAAAGAGAAAAGGGGGAAATTGTTGGCATGTACATGACGATAGGGAGAATTTTTGATTTATCAGTTGGTAAGTATCCGAATAAAGAGGCGTTAGTGGAACCTGAAAAGAATATTCGCTGGACGTATAAACAGTGGGATGAACAAATAAATAAAACGGCGCACGCTCTATTAGAAGAAGGGGTAAGAAAGGGAGATACTGTATCTGTTTACTTATATAATTGCCGTGAATTTGTAAACGTTTACTTAGCCTGTGCGAAAATTGGAGCGATCTTTAACCCGATTAATTTCCGCTTAAAAGCAAAAGAAGTATCTTATATTCTTCAGGACGCATCCTCGAAAGTCGTTGTCTTTGAAAAAGCAGTTGAGTCAACTGTTGCTATAATTGAAAGAGATTTTCCAAATACATCTTTTTGGTCTATAGAAAACGATAAACCTTCCTATGCAAGTTCCTACCATGAAAAAGTGAATGAAGCATCTTCTGAGAAAGTAAATATCGAAATTGATGAAATGGATTATTGTTCAATGCTTTATACGAGCGGTACGACAGGTCATCCGAAAGGCGTATTACATCGTCATCGTGAAATGACTGAGCATAGTATGATTTGTACGTATTTCCTTAAATATAATAGAGATAGTGTAGGGCTTGTTGTGGCGCCTTTATATCACTGTGGTGAATTAAATGCCGGAATCATACCACGCATTCAAGTTGGTGGAAAGAATGTTATTTTGCATCATTTTGATACAGAAACAGTATTACATACGATTCAAGAAGAAAAGATTACGACGTTCTTTGCAGCGCCGACGATGTGGAATATGTTGTTGCAAAAAGATTTAGCTCAGTATGATTTAACTTCGATGAAGATTGGTATATACGGCGGAGCAGCAATGGCACCGGCGTTAGTGAAGGAATGTAAAGAACGTCTTTATATTGATCTTGTTCAAATATACGGAATGACAGAAATGGGGCCAGTTGTTGCGTTTCTCGTAGAGGAGGATCAAATTACGAAAGCTGGTTCAGCAGGCACGCCATGCTTTAGCCATGAAGTTCGTATTGTGAAACCGAACGAGGATGCACCGGCAGAACCAGAGGATGTATTACCTCCTTATGAAGTGGGAGAAATTATTTTGCGCGGCCCAACTATGATGGCTGGCTATCATAATCGTGAAGAAGCGAATAAAAAATCGATGTATAAAGGATGGTATCATTCTGGTGATCTAGGCTATTTTGATAAAGACGGTTATTTATTCGTTGCTGATCGCGTTGATGATATGGTAATTAGCGGTGGCGTAAATATTTATCCTCGTGAAATTGAAGATTTCCTTCATAGTCATCCTGGTATATTAGATGTGGCGGTACTTGGTGAGCCAGACGAATTATGGGGAGAGCGTGTTGTGGCAGTTATTGTGAAGAAAGATGAAACAATAACAGAAGCTGATTTAGAAACGTATTGCAAAGAAAGTGATGAACTAGCAGATTATAAACGTCCGCGTCATTATTTATTTGTAGATGAACTCCCTCGTAATGCGAGCGGGAAGTTGCAGAAGTTTGTACTGAGGGAGTCGTTGAAAGGTGCGAAAAAATAGAAAATGAAGGATGCCCCATATCTATGGGGTATCCTTCATTTTTCTATATTAAACAGAAGAAACAATATCTTTGTTAATTCTCATTTCTTCTTGGTGAAGGTTAATTAGCGCATTTGAAATAAGGTGGAAAAACAAAGTGGATGTAATACAAAAAGAAAAGGCACCCTAAGGTGCCTCTCTTCGACTTGAACCATTTCATTTCATACGAATCTATCCGTATTACCATTACCCCTTTGTTATGAGTGTAAACACATACTATAAAGCAGAATCGTCTATATACACTAGATTGTTAGTTCACAAAAGACAAGAGATTTGAGATCAATATTGAAGTGACGCCACATCCCCTATAATAATTGATATGTTACGCCTTTTAAAAGAATCTGCTTTATAGAACGTGCCCACAAGTTATATTTTACTACATGTAATATTCATTTAGTGTATTTTTGATGAATATGTATAATTACATAAACTGTATGAAAAAAAGAGAGTATACTCTGATATTGTGTGATAAAGATAAAGCCCGCCTACGGAATAGGGGGCTTTTCTTACTTTTTATAAATATTTATTCCAATTATATTATCAGATGAGTCTAAACGAATATAAACGTCATCTGATAAAAGGTGTGCATTATATATTCTTTGTTTATATGTTGATATCTCGAAGCGTTTTCCATTTAATTCACATTCTAGAATAATCATATCGCCATGTTCTTTCCAATTTATTAATTTAGCAGTTGTATTCATATAAACCTCCTCTGAATCATTTTATGAAAATTAGTAGAGATAGTGTGAGAAAGGAGTTTATATAACAAAAAAAGACACCTTAAGTGTCTTCTTTGATTACTATAAAAGTCGTTGAATGAAATAGGTTTCTATTTTTATTTGCGTGAAAAGCCTTCTTCATCAAGGTATTCCGCAGCTTCTGGATAAGAGTTGAATGTACCGTCTAAGTTTACACCAGCGTACACGTTCCACATGTCATCCTCTGAAATAAGAGTAAGAATATGACCATCTTCGTTCTGCCATTCTTCTTCTTTCGCAGGTTCTACAGGTGCTACTACCTCTTCTTGTGATAGAAGGTCAATTGATTTCTCAATTACTGAACGTAACTCCTCTGCTGAAAACTCACGGATGTTAACCATACCTTTATCATCTGTTTTATAACCTTTAATACCGCTTGCATATACAAATCCATTTCCATTTGGGTGTAAATGAAATACAACGTTCTTTTTATCTAAACGACTTTCTTCAAAGTGGAAGTTTACACGTTTTAATGATACGTTCTTTCTTTCTAGTTCTGGGAAAGATTCAATAATCGATAATTTTTCTTCAAAAGTTAGCATAGTGCCTCCAAGTATATAGTAAAAGATTTAATTTGTTCATTATAGCATAGTTGCAATTGTTTCCAAAGATAAGGGGAAAACTTTTCGTTGAATACGTTTACGTCACGAGAATGTAAAAAGTGAGCTAACGAATGTATCTTTTTAGGTGTACAATGGAACATGGACTTTATACAAAGGTGGTTTTTTTATGTTTCAAAAAATAGCAAAGGAATGTTTAGCAGGATTTACTGTTGCGATTGTTGCGTTACCACTTGCGATTGCGTTTGGTATTGCTGCGACAGGAACGTCTGAGGGAGCGCTTGTTGGATTGTATGGTGCAATTTTTGCAGGTTTATTCGCAGCGTTATTTGGCGGGACACCTGGGCAAGTAACAGGGCCAACTGGACCGATTACCGTTATTGCAACAGGAGTTATTGCGACGCACGGGTTAGAGGCAAGTTTTATTGCCTTTATGATGGCAGGATTATTTCAAATTTTATTCGGTGTATGTAAGCTCGGTTCTTACGTTCGATATATTCCGTATCCTGTCGTTTCAGGATTTATGAATGGTATTGCATTAATCATTATTTTAGGCGAAATAAAACACGTACAAAATAGTTTTCTACTTGTTGTGTTAACGATTATTGTAATGATTGTTTCTGGTAAATGGATTAAGGCGATTCCGTCTAGTTTAGTAGCACTAGTCGGTGTGACAGCTTTGCTTCCTTTATTTTCTTCTCTACTCGAAGGACTTACAGTAAAGTTACCGATTATCGGAAATCTTTCACTAAATAAAGTAATTGAAAAGATTGGAACTATTCCAGAAGCGATACCTACGCTTCATATTCCATCTTTAAGTGGAACAGGAATAGCAGCACTTATTTTACCAGCGCTTAGTATTGCTTTGTTAGGGTCGATTGACTCGTTGTTAACATCGGTCGTAATGGATAATGTGACAGGTACACGTCATAAAAGTAATAAAGAGCTCGTTGGACAAGGTATCGGTAATATGATGAGCGGATTGTTTGGCGGATTAGCAGGTGCAGGTGCGACTGTAAGGTCTATCGTGAATATAAGAAGTGGCGGTAAAACGGCACTTTCGGCATGTATGCATAGTGTTATCTTATTTATTTTTATTATGGGTCTTGGTTCGGTCGTACAATATATTCCACTTGCTGTATTATCAGGTATTTTAATTTTAACTGGTATTGGAATGTTCGATTGGGGAAGCATGAAAAAGATGCATGTCGCTCCTAAAGGTGATGTCGTTGTTATGCTCGTAACGATGATTGTAACGGTGAAGTTCGATTTAATGATTGCTGTTGCCTTTGGTATTATTCTTTCGTTCATCATATATATGGTGAAATGTAAAGAACGTAAAACTTCTATCGTAAAAGAAAAAGAAGAAACGTACACAATTCAAGGGCCGCTCTCTTTCCTATCAGTAGATCGTATTTTCTCTACTTTACAAGATGTGAAGTCACCGGTTGTTTTACGTATGAAAGATGTGCGTTATATGGATGTATCAGGAGCTATGGCATTATTAAATTTTGTTGAGCAATCAAATAAAGTAGGAGCAAGTGTAAAGCTTGAGCAAGTACATCCGAGTATTGAAAAAACAATCGCAGTAATGGCAAGCGATGAACAGAAAGAGCAATTGAAAATCTTAAGTGTTTAGATAGTAATTAGAATATCTCACAATTTTACATAAATTATAATGTAGAGTTGTGGGATGTTTTTATAATGTTTTTAGTAATATGTATCGCAGTGACAGAGAGGAAGGGCTCTTTTGGCGTAACAGAAACGCTTATAGTGTGTACATATATAATGGAAGGAATTAGAAAAATATTGTGAAGAGACAGGCTTAAATGGGTTCGCTTTTCTATTTTGAAAAAAAAACCAAGTATTCAACCTATAATAAATTTGTTATGATAACCAATGGGATAAAATGAATCCCTATCGCTTAAAACAATATGTTTGAGAGTATATGTATAAAAGAAAAGAGAAAAAATATGAATAAAACATTTGTAAAAGGAGCAGCAATTTTAACCATTACAACTTTTTTGTCAAAATTGCTTGGTAGTTTTTTTCAAATTCCATTACAAAATATTGCAGGAGATGAAGTGCTCGGTATTTTTCGCCTTGTTTTTCCTGTATATATGATTGCTCTTACATTATCGGTAGCCGGAGTTCCACTTGCAATTTCGAAACTAATTGCAGAGTTGAACGAAAAAAATAAGCAAAAGGAAATTGCGAAATTATTTAAATCAGCGTCAATTATTGGGATAGCATTTGGCGTTTTCGGCTGTTTAGTCATTGTATTATTTTCTATTGAAATTGCGAATATGCTCGGTGGACAAGAAACTAGAATGCCGTTGCTTATTACTTCATTAGCATTACTCATTGCGCCATACATGGCGGTGTATAGAGGGTATTTTCAAGGTTTCGGTGATATGAAACCAACAGGGGTATCACAGGTCATTGAGCAATTTGTACGTGTGTTTTTTATGTTAATAATTGCTTACATACTAGTATCATGGGATAAGAGTAATACTGTTATTACTAGTGGTGCGATGGTTGGCTCTTTTCTTGGAGTCATTAGTTCGCTTATATATTTGCGTATAAAATATAATAGAAGTCCGTACTACAATAAAAGCAATTCCTATTCGCTCCGAGATTTAAGAGAAAACGGCAAAAAGATATTGCGGGTATCGATCCCAATCGCTATCGGAGCTTTATCAATGCCACTTTTAAATTTAGTAGACTCGCTTACAATACCGCATGTATTACAAGGATCATCAACAGAAATTCAAGAACAATTTGGAATATACAGTCGCGGTTTTGCATTCACGCAAATAATTGTTATTTTTGCAAGTGCAATTGTATTTCCGTTAATACCACTCTTAACTTCCGCATTGGCCAAAAGAGATATAAATTTGGCGAAAATAACAATTCAAAATACAAATCGACTAGCGCATGTTTTGACAGCACCGTTAACAATATGGTTGATGGCATTAACAGTACCGTTAAATGTCGGATTGTTCACAGATGTAAAAGGCAGTAGTATGTTAACCGTTATGATTGGCAGTTCGTATTTTACTGCGGTTATGGTATTATCAATAGGTGTTTTACAGGGCATTAACCGTTCTGCACAAGCTGCATGGATTGTTATTGGTGCGAGTTGTGTGAAAGTCATGTTAAACATTATGTTCGTGCAGAAGTTTGGCATAGATGGAGCGGCGTATAGTACACTAATTACTTACGTATTGATTTGTATTGTAAATCATTTGTATATTCGAAGCTATATTGCCTATTCTATTCATTTAAAAAGCTTTTTCGGTGTGCTAGCAATAGCATGTATTTTGGGACTAGGATTGTATGAATTATGTAATGTGATAGATGTTACAACTTCAAGAATTATGACGTTATTATTCAGTGGTATAGCATTAAGTATTACAACCATTTTGTATGGTGTATGTGCTTTGAAATTAAAATGGATATCAATAAACAAAATACCATTTTTGAAAAGATAAATATAGAAATTTAATTTTTTATTATAATTCATATGAACTGATAAAGAGGAAACTATGTAGGGTATCAAGTGTTTAGGTAAGGAATGGGTACTAGTTTATGTTAGATGAAATAAACGGTTACCTAGTTTTGGAGGAGATTTAGGGTGCGTTTAGTCTTATCAGGATATTATGGTTTTTATAATGTTGGAGACGAGGCGATTCTACAATCAATTATTGAATCGTTAAGTAAAGAGAACCCGGATATAGAACTAGTAGTACTATCAAATGATTCTAAATATACAAAGGAAATGTATGGTGTAGAATCGGTAGATCGCTGGGATATAAAAGCTGTTTATCATGCGATAAAAAACAGTGATGGAGTTATTAGCGGTGGCGGGAGCCTTCTTCAAGATCAGACAAGTACGAAGAGTATTCTATATTATACGGGTATTATGGGACTCGCTCGATTATTAAAAAAGCCGTATTATATTTATTCACAAGGAATAGGTCCAATTACAAAAGGATATAATCGTCTATTAGTAAAATGGAACTTGTCAAAAGCTTCCTATGTATCAGTTCGAGATGAGGATTCGTTTTTATATTTAAAAGAACTTGGCATAAAAAACGATATTGAAATTGTTCCAGACCCTGTTTTAACATGGAAACGGACAAAACAATCGGATTGGTTGCAAAAGCATTCGATACATGGAAAAGTAATTGCGGTTAGTGTGCGTTATTGGAATGCAAAAGAAGATTATATAAAAAAATTAGCTGCGGCACTAAAAAAATTAAAGCAAGAAGGATACCAAATTCTATTTGTTCCAATGCATGAGCCATTTGATCAAAAAGCTTCGCGTGAAGTAGTAGACTTAATGGGAGAAGAGACGTATATGCTTCCGTATAAAATGGATATCGACGAGAAAATATTCATTTTATCACAATGTTCATTACTAATTGGTATGCGTCTTCATGCACTTGTTTTTTCTGCCGTAGCCAAAACTCCAATGGTCGGGATTTCATACGATCCGAAAATTGATTCGTTTTTAAGTCAAGTGAATCAGCCAGTTATAGGGAGTGTGGATGGCGAATGGAGTGCTGAGTATTTATATGAAATTGCGAAAAAGCAATTAATGCAACAAGGAACTGTGCAGCAAGAGTTACAATTGACAATAGATGAGCTTCGGTTGCAAGGCAAACAGGCAACAAAGAAACTCATTGATCATATGGAAAAAGGCACTTTATTAAAAAAGTAAAGTGTCTTTTATTTTTGTTTTGAATTTAATGAAAATTCTAATTACAAAAACGTTTTATTTTAATTCCTATTTATTATGCTAAAATGATTGCGATTATTATATAATCAAATTTGTGATAATAAATTCGTAGATTACGAGGAGGGTAAACTTGAAGACTTTTTCAAAAGGTATAACAGCAGTGGCATTAACGGGATCATTACTTTTAACTCCTATTTCAAGTTATGCGGCAAATGATGATATTACAGGACATATGTTTGAGACGAATATGCGCTCACTTATTACTAAAGGAGTTTTAATGGGGTATGGAGACAATGTATATGCGCCTGATAAATTAGTAACAAGAGCAGAGTTTGCTACATTCATAGCAAGGGCTTTAAATTTACCGAAAGCTGATTCGAATTTCGAGGATGTGCCGAAGACTTACGGTTTATATGATGGTGTAAGTAGAGCATATGGAGCGAAAATTATTAATGGTCGTACGAACGAGACATTCTCACCAAATGATGTGATTACACGTGAAGAAATGTCGATAATGGTAAAGCGAGCGTTAGACTATAAAAATATTAAAGTAGCTGTAAGTCCGCTTACCTTTACTGATAAAGATAGTATTAACTATAAAGAGCATGTACAAGTTATGGTGGCCACTCAAATTATTAAAGGGTATCCAGAAGATAATACATTTAGACCACATTTATCAGCTACAAGAGGGATGGCTTCAGCTATGTTGGATCGTATGCTTCAGACGATTGAAAAAAACGGAAATAGCAATCCTGTAGAAACTAAGAAATATGTTGTGACAAATGTAAGAGAAAACGGAACAGAGCAAGAAGTAGAGCGCTATAATACGTATAAAGAAGCGGTTACGGCTGCTCAAAATAAAGGTATGAATGCGGTAAAATACGAGAACGAATTTTTATGGATTAAAGATGGTTTTGCAAGTGCGAAAAGAATAACTGGGCAAAACATCATTAATATTTATGATGAGAATTTGTCAACAGTATATACGTATATTCAGTATGGAACAGAATTGAAAGTGTTAGAAGTTGGCGAAGATCGTGTGAAAGTTCAACTTTCTGGTTTAACAGGTTATGTGAAGAAGAATGAAATCACTTTAATTCCTACAAATGAAATGAAACAGTCGTCTTATTATGTGAAATCAGATGGATATTTATACCATAAATATTATACATATAATACAAGTTCACCTGGATATACAGAATTTAGATATGGTGTGGCACCTTCTTTCATGAAGCAAGGACAGCAAATGTATAGTGTAGATGGAAAGACATTTGGAGACGAAACTTTCTATCAATATTTCAATTATTTATCATTACGTTCGAAAACAGATTATACAGCTGAACAACTAGATAGTTATGTGAAATCGATTAAGCCAGACTCTCCATTAATTGGTTTAGGAAAGAAATTTAAAGAAGTAGAAAGCAAGTATAATGTAAATGCACTATTCTTATATTCATTAGCAATTCATGAAAGTTATTATGGAACAAGCGCTCTTGCAAAAGACAAAAATAATTTATTTGGTTTAAAAGCAACAGACGATAGTCCGTATGGTAACGGAGAAGCATTCAATTCAAAAGAAGATTGTATTGAACATGCAGCAAAATTATACATGAATGAAGGATATTTAAATCCAGGACATTGGCGTTATACAGCAACATATACAGGTGATAAAGCTGCTGGTTTAAATGCGAAATATGCATCTGATGCGAACTGGGGTAAAAAAGTAGCGGGGCATATGAACCGTTTTGATTCTTATTTAGGTAAAAAAGAATACAACAAGTACAAACTTGCACGTGTGATGAATAACGTGGAAGTGAAAAAGAATCCTAGTATATCAAATGAGCGACTGTATCGTTTAAATACAAATGTAGTTGTCACAGTTACTGGTGAAGAGATAATAAATGGAAAAGCGTGGGTTAAAGTTATTTCAGATAATCCTACTGTAACAGAAGCGTATATTGCAAAAGAAAGTTTAGAATACGTAAAACATTAATTAAATAAAAAAGAAGGTGCTACTAATATTTCGTAGCACCTTCTTTTGATCCCGCATTAACGGGCAGTAATCCCCCACCTCAAAATTCAGTGGAAGCAAGGAAGTTAGGTGGGGGATGAACTGCCCGTAAAAGCCCGATTGGTTCAACTAATAATCAGTGGGGGATGAACAACCCCCCCACTGATTAAAGTTTCACTTTATTCAATTTCAAAATCAACAATGATATAAGCGAGTATAACAACGAAGAAAATACTAACGGCTGGCGCTGTTAATACGTGGCCAGACATAAAGCCAATGCCAAGTGATAGAACGAGTGTGCTCGCTAATAGCATATACTTTACGCTCATGATTTTCTTAAAGTTTGTGATCATGCGGATAAATAATTTAATACCAAAGTATAGAAGAGGTATTAAGTAAATAAGGAAACCGACAATTCCAAAGGCGAAAAATAGGTCATGGAAGTCCATTTCAATTAATTTAATTTTATCTGTGTAGTTACCAGCGTAACCCATTCCGAATAGTTTTTGTGAAAGCGGTGCGTCTTTATAGTATTGTTTGTATGTTTTTAAGAATTTGTCGCGATCACTGTAAATTAAACTTTTTACTTCAGAATCTGTAAGTTCACCTTTTGCATGTTTTTTTGCATCTTCTGGATCTGCTTTAATTACTTTTCCTTCTTTTCGATCTTTCTCTTCTTGCACTGATTTTTTGTATTCGTATATTTGCATGTGAATGCCCATATTTTTTGCGATAGGAGTATGCGGTGTAAGAGCGATTAAACCTCCTAGTATAACTGCGACAACAACGGTATTTACAATATGTGTGAATCCTTTTCCTTCTTTTTTACGATTTATCATATATTCAATGAATGAGAAGAAAAGTGCTACGCCTAATGTAATAACAATTGCGCCATATCCGACTTTCGTTCCGACCATAATACTTGCATACATCGCAAGTATTGTTGGAATCCAGTAATATATTTTCGAGAAAGAAGTTGTTTTATGAATCGAATATAAGACAATGATTGGGAACATAATGGCGAAAAGAGAACTTAAATCATTTCCAGCGAAGAACCAACCTCTTGAACCGATTTTTGAGTGAGGATAGCTTGGGAAATCCGTTCCAGTTTGCATTGCGACAATCATTGTAATGCTTAAAATTAAAGTTGCATATAAGAAATATGTAATGATTTTATGAAATACATACTCTTTATTTTTTAGCTCTTTAAAGGCGATAATATATCCAAACAGTAGCACAATTGGATATACGCTCTTTAAGATGAATTTAACTTCTTCTCCAAATGAAACTGGAGATTTAACCATCATATTATTTACAAGACCAATTGCGAGTGCGATTCCGAGTAAGCATAAATAGAGGATGTACTTTTTCGCATCTTGTTGTTTGTGATGAAGAAGTAGGTACCCTAATGCAAGAAGCATAAAGGCGAAACGGACTACAACTCCAACTGTTGCGCTCATGTGTAGTATATAGATTGAAAAAGATGTTAATAAATCTAAAATTGGTTGAAACACAATGAATAGCAATAGGAAATGTGGGAAGTAGTTATCCGTTTGTTTCAACTTATTAACCATATGTTCCTCCAGTTCTTCATTCCTTTATTACAACACCCAAAAGATGGGTATAAAGCCTTTTTTACATAGTAAGGCGAATGAATTTCAATATTTGTTTTTTATCAAACTTAAGAATACACCATTTCATTGTAATGGTAAATAGATGAAAAGCATGGATAAACCGACTTTAATTTCTATATTTTTCAACGGAATTGTATGTTTTATACGGTAAATGTACAAATTGCGAGATTATTAGACAGAAAATTGAGAAAAAAGAAGGATTTTTCAGTGGTTTTCTATAATTATATAAGTATAATCTTTATGGAGAAAAGAGGGGTATATATAATGGAAATAACAAGTAAAACAGAATCTGTCGTTGTGAAATATGAAGGCCACGTTGCAACGGTTATGGTCAATCGCCCAGAGGTGTTAAATGCGTTGGATGAGCCGACCTTAAAAGAGTTATTACAAAAGTTGAAAGAAGTAGCGGAAAGTTCTGCGCATATCGTTGTGTTATGCGGGAACGGCCGTGGTTTTTCTGCGGGTGGGGATATTAAATCGATGCTTTCAAGTAATGATGAAAGTAAGTTTGATGGCATTATGAATACCATTTCTGAAGTTGTCGTGACATTATATACGATGCCAAAGCTTGTTATTAGTGCAATTCATGGACCGACTGCAGGTCTTGGGTTAAGTATTGCGTTAACAGCTGATTATGTAATGGCGGATATATCATCTGTTATTGCAATGAACTTTATTGGAATCGCTTTAATTCCAGATGGAGGCGGTCATTTCTTCCTTCAAAAGCGTGTCGGTGAAAATATGACGAAGCAAATTATTTGGGAAGGTAAGAAGTTATCAGCGACAGAAGCGCTTGATATCGGCTTAATTGATGAAGTAATCGGCGAAGATTTCCAAACGGCTGTGAAACAAAAAATTAATGAATGGTCACAAAAACCGATTAAAGCAATGATTCAAACGAAGCAAATTTTATGTGAAGTAAATCGCTCTAATTTAGAGCAAACATTGCAATTAGAAAAGCGTGGTCAATATGCAATGAGACAAACAGCGGATCATAAAGAAGGAATTGCTGCGTTTTTAGAGAAACGTTTACCAGCATTTAAAGGGGAATAAAGTTTGTCCATTCCTCACTAATTATTAGCTCGTTAATTCGGGATAAAGGGGAGAAAGTGCTAACACATTTTAGTATAATTGTGTTAGCACTTTTTTTTAGGAGTAATACATGAAGAAAATAATTGGTGTTATCACTATTATTCTGCTTACATATTCTGCTTTACATAGTACACCATCTTTGGCAGTTCGGACTGCGTTATTTTTTGAGGGACATCCAAGTGTTGCATTTTCTGACGGGGTGACGAAAGAAAAAGATGTGAAAAAAGAAGCGATTCCAGATGAGTACCAAACTCTATATGGTAAGGAAGAAAACTTAGAGCACTATTTCTTTCCGCATGTAAGAGCACATGGATCAGGAATTGATATGTTAAGTGCGTGCGTGAAGAAAAAATGGTTTTTCTATAAAGCAGAGCTCGGATGTTATTAAATATAGGAGGATGAATGATGTCAGCATATAACAAGTTAGTAAGAGATCGTGTTCCAGAGAAGATTTTAATGTCTGGAAAAACATATACAGCACAAAAATTAACAGGTCAAGCATACATACAAGCTTTAGCGAAAATTGGAACGGAAGAAATTCGTGAATTTGCTTCTATGAAAGAACGAGAACATGCGCTAGATTCTCTTGCGGATGCGCTAGAAGTTATCATCTCATTAGCACGTGCAGAAGGTGCATCGATTGAAGATGTAGAACGCCTTCGTAAGCAAAAAGAGATAGAGCGCGGTGGATTTGAAAGAGGGATTTATTTATTAGACGTTTCAGAAGAATAGTTTTATAGGAAAAGCATAGCGTTACTGAGTAACGCTATGCTTTCTTGTTGCAATGAAGCTAATAATGAAGAAGATAGCTGTTAATATCCAGCCGATTGTAATAGAAGTAGTAGTATGAACGGCATAAGAGATTTGTAAACAAAATAATGATGCTAAAAACCAAATGAGTGCAATGTGTATATATTTTTTTGATATATTCATATTTCAAGGCTCCTTTTGTATACTAAAAAGAATTTTACTACAATTTAGAAAATTAGGCCATATAAGTAGAGGTTTTCTGGCGAATTTTGTATACTGAATAGTAGAGAAAATGAGGAGGAAACGACAATGGCACACCATACGAAAGAAACGATGGAACTGATTAAGGAGCTTGTCTCTATTCCAAGTCCATCTGGAAATACAGCAAAAATTATTAATTTCATTGAAAACTATGTCAGTGAGTGGAACGTAGAAACGAAACGTAATAATAAGGGAGCTCTTATTTTAACGGTAAAAGGGAAAAATGATGCACAGCACCGCTTATTAACGGCACACGTTGATACGTTAGGTGCGATGGTGAAAGAAATTAAGCCTGATGGTCGCCTGAGTCTTTCTATGATTGGTGGATTTCGCTGGAACTCTGTAGAAGGGGAATATTGCGAAATTGAAACATCAAGTGGCAAGACATATACAGGAACGATTTTAATGCATCAAACATCTGTACATGTATATAAAGATGCAGGTGAAGCAAAACGCGATGAGAAAAATATTGAAGTTCGTATTGATGAGCGCGTATTTTCAGCTGATGAAGTACGCGAATTAGGAATTGAAGTAGGAGACTTCGTTTCATTTGATCCGCGCGTTCAAATTACAGAGAGTGGATACATAAAATCACGTCATTTAGATGACAAAGTAAGTGTTGCAATTTTATTAAAATTAATTAAAAGATTACAAGATGAAAACGTAATATTACCATATACGACGCATTTCTTAATTTCTAATAATGAAGAGATTGGATACGGTGGTAACTCTAACATTCCAGAAGAAACTGTTGAATACTTAGCAGTTGATATGGGAGCGTTAGGTGATGGACAAGCATCTGATGAATATACAGTATCTATTTGTGCAAAAGACTCTAGCGGCCCGTATCATTATGCACTGCGCAAACATTTAGTAGAGCTTGCGAAAACGAATCATATTGAATATAAAGTAGATATTTATCCGTACTACGGATCTGATGCATCAGCTGCGATTCGCGCGGGATTTGATGTGAAACATGCGTTAATTGGAGCGGGTATTGATTCTTCCCACGCATTTGAACGTACGCATGAAAGTTCTATTGCACATACAGAAGCATTAGTGTATGCATATGTAATGTCTAATTTAATTGAAGAATAATTTCATAGATAATAGAGAGCTGATTAAAGATATTATTTTTAATCAGCTTTTTATTTGGCAAAGCGATTAGGAGACATGTCCTAATCGCTTTTTTATCCCGCTATTTGCCGGGCAGTAAGACTCCTACCTCAAAATTCAGCGAAAGCAAAAAAGTTAGATGGGGGCGGGCTGCCCGTAAAAGCCCGATTGGTGAGGGCTGATTAAAGTTTTTTATATACATTCATTATAAGTTATATATATGCGATTTTTGTTATACGGCCGGAAACGTATTTACTATAGATATATAATGTTATACACTATGAAAGGAATTAATTAATAGTTAATATTTTTTAGTTAGCTTGATTAAAAAAATGAATGAATATGGAGTTTTGAGAGGAGATTTATTTTTCATGAAGTACAAAGCAATAGCCGCAGGTTTATTAGCAGCAAATTTACTAGCACATCCAATTAGTAGTTTAGCAGAAACGAAGAAATTTCCTGATGTTTCAGATAGTGCGTGGTCAAAAGACGCAATTTATTATTTAGTAGAGAGAAATGTAATTAACGGTATGCCAGATGGTAACTTTATGCCATACGGAAATTTAACACGCGCTCAGGCAGCAAAGATTATCGCAACAGCAATTGGTGCTAAAATAGATCCAAATGCAAAGCCGTCTTATAATGATGCAAAAAATAGTTGGGCAGCTTCATTTATTGCAGCCATGGAAAAAGAGAATATTATTAAAGGGCGAGAACCAGGAGTATTTGATCCTGAAGGAAAAGTAACTCGTGCTGAAATGGCAGCTATGCTTGTAAGAGCATATAATCTGAAAAGCAAAGTAACAGGACCAGTTCCTACAAAATTTGCTGATTTAGAGAATCATTGGGGTAAAGAAGAAGTTAATATTTTAGTAGAATTAAAACTTTCTTTAGGTACAGAGGATGGCTGGAAACCGAATGATTCTATTACGCGTGAACAAGCAGCTCAACTTACTGCGCAAACAGATAAATTTAGCAAGAATAGTGATCGTCCAGTAGAAACAAAGAAAATGTACATAGATAGAAAATTCATTACATATCACGCACCATCATTAAGTTCTGGGATTAGTGCAAATCAGCATAATCCACAAATGGTTGAAATTAAAGAAGAGCGAGATGGATGGATCAAAATTGCAACAAGTAAAGGTGATAAATGGACACCTTTAGTAGAGAAAACAGAAGTTATTAATGAAGGATTTACTACTTATGCAGAAGCTTCTTCTTCTTCAAAAGTAATGGGAACACATAACGCACAGCAAGTAACTGTTATTGAAGAGAACGGCAGCTGGATTCGTATCCGCATGGGCGCTGGTTTCCAATGGGTTAATAAAAATCAATTAAATCCAGTGAAGCAAGGTAACTTCTTAGAGGGCAAAGCGATTATCATTGATCCAGGTCATGGTGGAGTTGATTCAGGTAATCCAGGTTATTATGAGAAAGAAAGTGAAACTGTATTAGATGTATCATTGCGATTACAGAAGATATTTGAGAAAAAGACACCATTTACTGTGTTATTCACTCGTACAGATGATACACGTCCAGGAACAAGTGCTTCTGATTCTTTAAAGAAACGTGTAGAATTTGCTCAAAAAAATAATGGGGATATTTTTGTAAGTATCCATGGTAATGGTACGGAAAGTAAAAATGGGCAAGGTACAGAAACGTTTTACTATGAATCAGCGACAGCAAGAGGAACAAATCCTAACGTATCAGAAAGTCGTTTACTAGCAGAAAAAATTCAAGAGCGTCTTGTAGATGCACTGGGAACAAAAGATCGTGGTGTGAAAAAAGGCGATTTATACGTAATTAGAGAAAATACAATGCCAGCTGTATTAGCAGAATTAGCATTTGTAGATAATAAAAGTGATGCAGATAAAATAGCTACACCAGCGCAGAGACAAAGTGCAGCGGAAGCAATTTATCAAGGTATTTTAGATTACTATGAAGAAATGGGTAACAACGTGTCTTCTTTCCGTTAATAAATAATAAGAGATTGCCATTGGCAGTCTCTTTTATTTATTAACGTTTCTCTTTATTTCCGGCATATGATATCATTTAATTTTATATACAAAAGAAAAGTATTTGAGTAATTGTAATCAGAACAATTTTAAACGATAGAGGATGATAATAGATTGAATAATCATAGTAAAACACCTGCCTGTATATATACGTATGCATTTCGTGAGGAGGAGCGTGCTTTATGTTACTTGGAAATGCGCTCGTTCTTTGGAATGGAGTCCCACGTTAATATTTTAAAAAGTGATGTCAAAATTGACCCGAGTAGAAGTGCGTTTATAAAAGAGCGCGTTGAGGTTATGTATGAAGGGGACGACTTAGAAAGTATCTTAAAACAAGTGGAACAAATTGATTTGGCGGGAGCGACATTTAAAGTTATCTTCGTTAAAATCAATGACCTCGTTGGAGAGAATAAAATTGAATATGGAGAAAGACGTCTTATTGAACGAGACCTCGGCATGCATATTGAAGGAGAAGCGGATGTTCGTAATCCAGAGCGTGTATTCGGGATTGTTCCTCTTGGAGGACGCTGGTACTTCGGGCACTATGTAGAAAGCGAACCCGTTTGGTATCATCACATAAAAAAACCGCATAGTTATTCGACATCTCTTAGCACACGTGTTGCGAGATCAGTTGCAAATATCGCTGTACCAAATCCAGAGGGAGTACGAGCAATTGACCCGTGCTGCGGTATTGGAACAGTAGTAGTAGAAGCACTTTCTATGGGGATTAACATCGTTGGTAGAGATATAAATCCACTTGTAGTTCTTGGAACGAGAAAAAATATCGCGCATTTCGGATTTGAAGGAACAGTAACAAAAGGTCCAATCGAGGAAATTACTGAGAACTACGACGTTGCCATTATCGATATGCCGTACGACCTATTTACGCACGCCACACCAGAAGATCAACTATCAATTCTCTCAAGTGCACGCCGCATCGCGAAAAAAGTAGTCGTTGTCACGATGGAAACAATGGACGACATGATCCATGAAGCAGGATTTGAAATTACAGATCGCTGTATTACAAGAAAAGGGTCATTTACTAGACAGATTCTTGTTTGTGAATAAGAAAGAAAGGTCACCCGTTTGGGTGACCTTTTTTGTTTGTATTGATGTGTAATTGGTTGGTGGTTTAGGTAGATGAATTAGCGAAATTTGTCGGTAAGTCGATATTGCATGTCGAATCGCCGATAAATTTAAAAAATCGCTGATAAATTTAAAAAATCGCTGATATATTCCGAGAATCGCCGATATCGTTACATTAGAATGTTACTGTTCTTTTAATTTCTCTTGTTGTGCAAGTAGTAAATTGCGCAAGATGTGTCCGCGGTAACTTTCTAGTTTTCGTCCTTCATGATAGCGTACGCCTAATTTTTTTAGTTCAGCTACGTACCAGCCCTTTGTTCCGTAATACATGGGATCACTTCCTTTTTGCTTTTGAACAGTATATGTTGGGGGGCGAAGTAACTTTACATTGAAAATAATAATGGTAAAAGGAATCCTACATGTGTGTACGAGAGGAATTGCAAAGTTATCGAGGTGTTTTATAACGTAACATCCAAGCCGTGTATAAAAAAGTAGACAGTTGTATATGAATTTGTTGAAAAAAGAATACACATTACTGAGGGGATTTGAAAAAAGTAATGCTATACGATTTGGCATGATACTTGCGTTGGAAATAGTATCAACGTATAGGGGAGAGATAGAAATGAAGGTTAGTAAAGTGTACACGACAATTGATGCTCACGTAGCTGGGGAACCGCTTCGAATTATTATGGGCGGAGTGCCAGAAATAAAAGGAGAAACGCAGCTGGAAAGACGCGTCTACTGCATGGAACATTTGGACCACCTTCGTGAGGTTCTTATGTATGAACCGAGGGGGCATCACGGGATGTATGGTTGTATTATTACCCCGCCTGCAAGTGCTCACGCTGATTTTGGCGTATTATTTATGCACAATGAAGGCTGGAGTACGATGTGTGGGCACGGTATTATCGCTGTTATTACAGTTGGAATTGAAACGGGTATGTTTGAAGTAAAGGGGGAAAAACAAAAGTTTATTATTGATAGCCCGGCTGGGGAAGTCATTGCGTATGCAAAATATAACGGGAGCGAAGTAGAGTCCGTATCATTTGAAAATGTTCCTTCATTTGTATACAAAAAAGACGTTCCTATTAAAATAGATAACTATGAATTTCAAGTAGATATCGCGTTTGGCGGAGCTTTTTATGCGGTAGTAGACTGTAAAGAATTTGGCTTGAAAGTCGATTTCAAAGACTTATCTGCTATTCAAGCGTGGGGCGGTAAAATTAAGCACTACATCGAGAGCAAAATGGAAGTGAAGCATCCACTTGAAGAAGGATTAAAAGGGATATACGGCGTTATTTTTTCAGATGAACCGAAAGGGGAAGACGCAACTTTACGAAATGTAACAATCTTTGCTGATGGGCAAGTAGACCGTTCTCCTTGCGGTACAGGAACTTCTGCGAGAATCGCAACTCTTTTTGAAAAAGATGCTTTACAAAAGGGAGAAATTTTCGTCCATGAATGCATTACTGACGGGAAATTCGAGGGGGAAGTATTGTCGGTAACCGCAGTAGATACATATGAAGCTGTCGTTCCAAAAGTAACGGGGCATGCCTTTATTACAGGATTTCATCAGTTCGTTGTAGACCCGAGAGATGATTTGAACCGTGGATTTTTGTTAGGATAGAAGGAGGGGGTGGAAAGATATGCTAGTCATAAGTGCGAACGAACAAAGAAACTTAGTAAATATGAATGAAGTTATTGAATACGCGGCGCTTGCTTTAAAAGAATTTTCCGCAGAAAGAACAATCACGCCAATTCGAGGTTCATTACCATTTGCGAACGAGAAAAATACGGCATTAATTATGCCTTCAGTAGCGGAAGGGCTTGAGGCACTTGGCTTAAAAGTAGTAACAGTAGTCCCCGAGAACAAAAAGGTAGGAAAGAAAACGATCAACGGGATTGTGATGCTATCAGACTTTCAAACGGGAGAACCGCTCGCACTTTTAGAAGGATCGTACTTAACGATGATTCGAACAGGCGCCTTATCAGGAGTAGCGACAAAATATTTAGCTCGTCATAACGCAAAAACTTTATGTATCATCGGGACGGGTGAACAGGCGAAGGGAATTGCTGAAGCTGTATTTGCGGTAAGAGCTATCGAAAAAGTCATTTTATACAATCGAACAGAAGAAAAGGCGTATGTATTTGCGGAGTATATACAAGAGAGATTCAACAAACCTGCATATGTTCACACAAATGCAAATGAAGCAATAAGCGAAGCAGACATCATCGTCACAACTACGAACGCATCCACACCAGTCTTCTCAGAAAAACTACAAAAAGGCGTCCACGTAAACGCCGTCGGCTCATTCAAACCGAGCATGCAAGAACTACCCTCACATGCCATAGCTAAAGCAAACAAAGTAGTAGTCGAATCAAAAGAAGCAGCACTAGACGAAACAGGAGACCTTCAAGTTCCAATAAAAGAAGGGCTATTCAAAGCAAACGCCATTCACGCTGAACTTGGTCAAATTATAAGCAAAGAAAAAGCTGGACGCGAAAATGATGAAGAGATTACTATTTTCAAATCAGTTGGTTTGGCGGTAGTAGATATTATCGTTGCGAAGTATTTGTATGAGAGAGCGGTGGAGCAAGGAGTAGGGAATAAGATTGAGTTTTGAGGGACTGCCTTTTGGTGGTCTTTTTTGTCAGGATGGGTGTGCTAGTATTTATAATTAAATACTTTTAATATTATGTTTAAATATATGAATTCTGCGCGGACATCACATCATTCATTCAATTGGTGTATGAAAAAAGCTGTACCTCTAATAATTAGAGGTACAGCTTTTTACCATTCACGCCATTCTTCTGTTATATCTTCTTCAGATTCTAGACCAGCTATTCGTGCTGCTGTATCGATAAATTCATAGAGATCTTCTCTTTCCATTGTTTCGATAAAATGGTCATGTTCGATATTTAATTCATTTAATTTAATAACTACCTCTTTAACAACTTGCATTACTTCGACTTCGGTTGGATTCTCTCCTAATCGCTGTAAGTTGTTAATGTAAGTGTCAAGAACTGTATTTGTTGCACTTATATTTTCTTCAGTAAAAAATTCCCCATCTTCATCATACTCAACCCATGAGGTTGTTGGTTTATTTTTTTTCAATTCATCAAATGTCATGATAACCTCCTAAATGTGTTTTTTGTCTTTAATCCCATTCTACATTTTCGATCATATAAAACAATCATTTTAGAGGGATTTTCTGTAAGTTGATAGTTTTTTAACTCATTTTATGAGGCTACTTATTCGTGGTCTTTTTATTTTCTCCTCCGCATAAATATAGTTTATCCCGCATTAACGGGCAGTAAGACTCCCACCTCAAAACTCGGCGAATGCGGAGGAGTTAGGTGGGAGTCGGGCTGCCCGTAAAAGCCCGATTGGTTCAACTAATAATCAGTGGGGGATGGACAAACCCTCCACTGATTAAAGTTTCACTTTATCGCAAGAATGCATGAATAGATTAAAAACTTTCTATCTTTGGGAAAAAGTTTGACAATACATACGGGTAGTGGTAATTTAAAACCTATAAGAAAACTCGGTATTAATTCCAAGTTTTCTTATAGGTGTAAATAGTCGAGAGGGGTCGAAATATGAAGAAGAAGTTGTTTGTATTACCATTTGTCCTACTATTATTTATTGCATTAGCTGCTTGTTCAGGGGAAAAAGATTCGAAGCAAGCGAGCACTAGTAAATCAGGGACTCCGAAAGACGGAGGGGCGTTAACGATTGGTGTTAGCGATAATCCAGATACGATGAATCCGCTTTATGCGAATGATCGTGTGTCATTAACTGTGCAGCAGGCTTTATATGCGCCGCTATATCATATGGAAGACGGTAAGAAAAAGTTTGTTCTTGCTGAGAGCTTTACGCCTTCAGAAGATCAATTAACGTGGACACTGAAGTTAAAAGATAATTTGAAATGGCATGATGGTAAGAAAATTACATCAGACGATATAGCATTTACATTCCAATCTATTTTAGATGAGAAGCAAAATAGCTCAAGTCGTGAAAACTTTATTTTTAAAGGAAAGCCGCTTGAGGTGAAAAAGGTAGATGAGTTAACAACTCAATTCGTTTTACCACAAGTAAGCGCATCTTTCGAAGGTGTGATGAATGATTTCTTCCCGATTCCGAAACATGTATTTGAAGGGGAAGCAGATTTAGCGAAGAGTAAGAAAAACTTACAACCTGTAGGGTCAGGTCCGTTTAAGTTTAAAGAATATAAATCAGATGAGTACGTTGCATTAGATCGATTCGATGGTTATGTAGGTGGGAAAGCTAAATTAGACTCTATCGTATACCGAGTTGTAAAAGACCGTAATACAGCAAGTGTTTCACTGCAAAATGGTCAAATCAACATGAAGATGATTGAGCCGCAAGACTTTAAGAAATTAGAAAGCACTGGGAACTTCTCAATGGTGACATTCCCTGAAGGTAGATTATTCTACTTATCTTATAACATGAATACTGATCTTATGAAGAAAAAAGAAGTGCGTCAAGCAATTGCGCATGCGTTAGATAAAAAAGAAATGATTAACTCAGCATTCGTTTCAGGTGAATTTGCAGAACCAGCAAATTCAATCTTAACGCCAGACGCTATGTATTATGCGAAAGATATTAAAGACTATAAGTATGATAAAAAAGAAGCGAAAGATTTATTAGCAAAAGCTGGCGTGAAAGATAAAGAAAAAGTACGTGTGATGTATGTAACGAATAATAAAATCATGGAAAGCTTAGCGCTTTATACACAACAAAAATTAAAAGAAGTTGGCTTAGAAGTTGAACTAAATGCATTAGATGCTAGTGCGGCAAGTGAAAAAGGCTTAGATAAAGAGAATAAAGAATATGACATTACATTTGGTGGTTACATAATGGGACCTGAGCCAGATTCATATAAGAGCTTATTCTTAAGCAATGCTGAATACAACTATGCACGTTATAAAAACGCTGATTTCGATAAGTTATGGGAAGAAGCTGCAGTTGAAACAGATAAAACAAAACGTGCAGAGCTATACCATAAAATTCAAGAAACAGCTAGAGAAGATGTACCTTATCTACCAATCGCATATCCGAAAGCAGTTATTGCAGTAGATAAAAAGTTTGATGGATTAAAAGAAGCAAAAGCAATTCCTGTCACAATGTTTGAAGATCTATCTAAGATTTATGAAGTGAAATAAGAAACAATAAAGAAGCTGGTGGAAATCAGCTTCTTTAGCTTGAGGGGGGAAGTTTGTGTATAAAGTAATTGCGAAGAGGCTTTTAAATGCAATTCCGCTTTTATTTGTTATTTCTATTATTTCTTTTCTATTAATAAAGCTAGCGCCGGGGGATCCTGTTCGAAACTTTGTAACGCCAAATATGAGTCCAATTGATGTGGAGCGTATTCGCAAAAGTTTAGGACTAGATCAACCAATTTACGTGCAGTATTTTTTATGGTTAAAAAACATTTTAACAGGGAACTTTGGTTACTCACTTCAAAATCATCGTCCTGTTTTAGATCTTATCGCAGAAAGATTACCCGCAACAATTGGGTTAATGGGATCATCTTTACTCGTCTCATTCGTAATCGCAATACCACTTGGACTATTTACAGGTGTGAAAAAGAATTCATTCTTTGACCGCATTGTAAACTTTATTTCATACGTTGGTATTTCTATGCCGGTTTTCTGGTTTGCACTACTATTAGTCTACTTATTCTCTTTAAAATTGAACCTACTTCCGAGTATGGGTATGCGCACCGTAGGTAAAGATTCTGTTTGGGATATTGTGCAACACGGCATTTTACCTTGTATGGTGCTAGCGTTCCAAAACGTATCTGTTTATATGAGATATATTCGTTCAAGTACGATTCAGCAATTAGAAGAAGAATATGTACAAATTCAATATGCGTACGGTGCTTCAAAGAAAACGGTTTTATTTAATCACGTACTTCGAAATGTATTAATACCAATCATTACAATTTTCGGATTATCGATTCCAAGTTTAGTAGGCGGAGCATTTATTACGGAAACAGTATTTTCATGGCCGGGTCTTGGTTCACTTGGGGTAAATGCTATTTTTAGATTTGATTATCCGATTATCATGGCAATTACATTACTATCATCATTCATGTTAATTCTCGGTAACTTAATTGCTGATATTTTATATGGCGTAGTAGATCCGCGCATTCGAATGAGGGGGTGATTTGGAATGAATAATAGGAGATTTCAAACGATAAAACATAGCTTTACGAAAAATAAGTTTGTTGCAATGGGAGTTATTATACTTGCGATTTTAACGGTCGCATCAATTTTCGCATTCGTATCGCCGTACGATCCTAGCAAAATGTCGATTCCAGATCGCTTACAAGAACCAAGTATGAGTCATCCTTTCGGAACGGATGATTACGGAAGAGATTACTTAACGAGAGCGTTATATGGCGGACGAGTTTCACTTGCGGTCGGTTTTCTTGCGATGGTTGTTTCTATTACAATCGGTACCGCAGTTGGAACAATTAGCGGATATTTTGGCGGAAAGTTAGACAACTTCTTAATGAGGGTTGTTGAAGTACTTATGTCAATTCCATCATTCTTTTTAATGCTACTATTAAATGCGTATTTAAAACCAGGAATTACGACGTTAGTTCTTATTATCGGATTACTAACATGGATGGACACCGCCCGTATTGTAAGGGCAGAAACGTTATCTGTAAAAGAGCGTGAGTACATTTTATACGCAAAAGTATCAGGACAAAAATCACTTATGATTATTGTAAGACATATCATTCCTAACATTTTATCAACCATTATTATCGCTGCGACATTAACAATTGCGACATCGATTTTAATGGAATCATCACTTAGTTTTTTAGGTTTAGGTATTAGAGAACCAGATTCTTCTTGGGGCAGCATGCTAAACAATGCGCAAGGATATATTGGTGAAGCTTGGTATTTAACACTCTTCCCAGGATTCCTTATCCTTTTAACGGTACTTAGTTTTAACGTAATTGGTGAAGCATTGAAGAAAGCTTTCGCACCAAAAGGAGCCGGACATGAAAACTAAAGTGTTAAGTGAAGGGAGTGAGAAGCGTGTCTGAAAAACTACTAGAAGTGAAAAATTTAAAGACTTCTTTTTTCATAGAAAGTGGCGAAGTTGAAGCGGTTCGCGGCGTTACATTTCGCTTAAATAAAGGAGAAGTAGTCGGTATCGTTGGGGAATCTGGAAGCGGAAAGAGTGTAATGGCGAAGTCCGTTATGTCTCTCGTTACGTCACCAGGAAAAGTGAAAGAAGGGGAAATCCTTTTTCATAATGAAAACATACTTTCTAAATCTGAAAAAGAATTGCGTTCTATTAGAGGAAATCAAATTTCACTTATCTCTCAAGACCCAATGTCAGCGCTAAATCCGGTCGTGAAAATTGGGAAACAAATGATGGAAGTAATTATACGTCATCAAAAAGTGAAAAAGAAAGAAGCAGAGCAAATCGCGGTCAACTTGTTAAAACAAGTCGGTCTTTCTTCACCAGAAGAAAGGGTGAAACAATATCCGCATGAACTAAGCGGAGGTATGAAGCAGCGAGTTATGATCGCAATGGCGATGTCTTGTAACCCTGACCTTCTCATTGCGGACGAACCGACGACAGCACTTGATGTAACGATACAAGCACAAATACTAGATTTAATGACAAACTTAAAAAACGAAACGAACATGGCGTTACTTCTTATTACGCATGACTTAGGAATAGTCGCACAAAACTGTACACGCGTTATCGTTATGTATGGCGGACTTATTATGGAAGAAGGACCTGTACTTGATATTTTCCAATCGCCGAATCATCCATATACGAAAGGGTTATTAAACTCTCTGCCAAAAATCGCAAACGGCGTAAAAGAAAGACTTGCTCCCATTCAAGGTGTAACGCCAAACTTATTAAACCCGCCACAAGGTTGCCCATTCGCAGAGCGTTGCCCGCATGCGATGGACATTTGTGAAAAAGAACGTCCGCCATATTTTGAAATTGGAAACGAACGACGTTCCATGTGCTGGCTAAACGATAGGGCGGTAGGTGATTTTCATGCATGAAGAAAACTTAAT
Source organism: Bacillus sp. FSL K6-0073 (assembly GCF_038006085.1). Taxonomy (NCBI): domain Bacteria; kingdom Bacillati; phylum Bacillota; class Bacilli; order Caryophanales; family Bacillaceae; genus Bacillus; species Bacillus sp. FSL K6-0073. The sequence goes on from NZ_JBBOUN010000001.1 coordinate 931,946, forward strand.
TGAAGTTCGGAACTTAAAAAAGTATTTTCCTATTAAAAAAGGACTATTCGGCAGAAAAACAGAGCAATTAAAAGCAGTCGATGATTTAAGCTTCACTATTAAAAAGGGTGAAACATTCGGGTTAGTAGGAGAATCTGGATGCGGAAAATCAACGACAGGAAGAAGTATCATTCGCTTACACGATGTCACTTCAGGTAACGTTTTATTCGACGGAAAAGACATCGCAAGTTTAAAGGAAAGTGAACTAAAAGAATATAGAAAACGAATGCAAATCATTTTCCAAGATCCATACGCATCATTAAACCCGGCAATGAACGTATTCCAAATTATTAGCGAGCCAATGAACATTCACGGCTCTTACGAAAAAGAAGAACAAAAAGAAATCATTTTAGACCTTCTGAAAAAGGTAGGATTAAAAGAAGAACACTTATATCGCTACCCGCACGAATTTAGCGGAGGCCAAAGACAGCGCATCAGCATTGCGCGCGCACTATCTGTAAAACCAGATTTCATCCTATGTGACGAACCAATCTCAGCACTAGATGTTTCCGTCCAAGCACAAGTCGTAAACATGCTGCAAGACATCCAAGAAGAAACAGGCGTCACATATTTATTCATCGCGCATGACCTATCCATGGTAAGACACATATCAGACCGAATCGGAGTCATGTACCTAGGAAACATAGTAGAAATTGCCGACAGCGAAGACCTATACACAAAACCGGCACATCCATACACACAAGCACTACTCTCATCTATGCCAGAACCAGATCCAACAAACATAGGAAAAGAACGGATCATCCTAGAGGGAGAAGTGCCAAGCCCACTAAACTCACCATCCGGCTGCAAATTCAGAACGCGCTGCAAATTCGCCACTGAAAAATGCGCGCAGGAAGTACCGAAGATGGTGGAGATTGCGAAGGGGCATGAGGTGGCTTGTCATTTGTTTTAGAGGGAGAGCACTAGGGGGGACCTGGTGCTTTTTTCTTTGCAGGGGTATTACGATTTACAAACGCTTAAAGCTGAAAAAGGAAATGTGGAAATTCCTTATGAGGCAGCAGTTGAAGAAGGTACGATTTTATTGCAAGTCACAAAAGATGATAAGGTCATTTATGAAGAAGAAGTCACTTCTCAAAAAGAAGGTTTGCTTTCTTTTGAAGCGCCAAAACCTGGGTCATATGATTTAATTGTACGCGTGAAGGGTGAAGAAGAGAAAGCGAAAGGGATTCAAATACATACGAAGCTATGAAAAAACGGCAAGCGGAGTATACTCGCTTGCCGTTTCCATTTCCAGTTGGTTCTGGCATAACAAATGCTCATCAATTTTAAAAAGTAAACGTAAAGTAATTCTAAAATATACAATATTTCACTTTCGGCGATGTAATCTCTAATAAAAGATTCAATAAATTTCATAATATAAATAATTAATTCTAATCATTAAAAATCCTACTTTTTCTTACTTTAATTGTTTCTAAAATATAAAGAAGAATACCTAAACCAAATATTTTTTCAGCATTAGAAATATTATTACCTAATTTAATAATCGGTACATTTAAGCCAAATCTTTCACTCCATTCTAAAGGCATATATCCCCTCTTGCAGTTTATTAATATACGATCATCCATTGTACGAAAAGACGTTTCGAAAAAATCAAATTCCACTTCTATCTCAGAAATTTTTATCTCTTTTTCATTCATCAAAGAACCACGTACCATTCCAAATCCTTGTATCATATTTTCTTTAAACATACCTACACAATTATAATTCGAATCATAAATAGCCCAATCATAATTTTCAACTTCACTTTGAAAATATGCAAGAATTTCTCCATCACTTGCTTCCAATCCAAAAACTTCTTTATTTTTTAAAATAGGTAATGTTGAAGAAATCATCTTTGTTCCTGCTGCATATCTTCCATCAGGAGTATATAAACCTAAATGTTTATTATTGCCGGGTAATTCTAACAAAACATAAGTATCAATATCCCAAAATGTTAAATCATTTTTAATTATATTTTTTTCTAGTAAATTTCCTTTTCTTAATTGCCAAAATCCAATACTAAAAAATACAAGAGAAGCTATAATAATTAAGATTATTGGTCCCCAATTAATATTACCCCAAGTATTATACATGCCACTTAATCCATAAAGAAAAAGCCCAGTTCCAATTAAACACTTCAACTTCCCCTTTTTTTTATAATACTCAAATAATTCCACGCAAACACCTCTATCAGTTGGTCTTAATATTTCAATTATCCTTCAAATGGGGGGCACATTACCGAAAGTAAAAAATTGTATGCTAACGGTGTAAAAACCTATTATAGCAGGTTTTATAGACGTTATATTTACCTTTATAATAAAAGAGGACGTGGAGTAACTTGATTATTCTTAATCATTCGACAAGATGCAACAATTTAATGTGGTGTTTTTTGCTATGATAAGTAAGAAATTTACATATCGTGTTATTGGGGGATAAAAAGAGATGTTGAAAAAATTTACTACATGTATTTTAGGTGGCGCTTTAGTATTCAATTTATCTGGTTGCGGCAATACATCCGACAAAACTTCTTCAGAATCTAAAGAAACCAATTCTAAACAAGAAGAAAAGAAAGTGCAAACGACTGATGAGACGAAAACGAAAGAGAATACAAAGCAGAAAAATACAGAACAAGCAAAAGAGAAATCAAAAATAAAAGAAAAAGAGTATGCTGTAAACAAGGATTTTCATACACCTAAATTTGATGTAACTGTAAAAAGAGTTGTAGAAAGAGATAAGGTTGGTAAAGAGAGTATAGGATTCCAAAAACCTGAAGATGGACATGTCTTTATTGTTGTAGAAGCAGAAGGGAAAAATATCACAAACGAACCGATGAAATTAGCCGTTTTACCATCAGTGGATTTAGTAGATGAAAATGATAATGCTTACCAAAGTGATGTGTTGGCAGCTAGTAGTTATGCGGTTGAAAAAGGCGAGACCTCTAGTATTACTAAGGGATTAAAACCAGGGGAGGTAATGAGAGAAAGTAAAGTTTATGTGATTAATAAAGAAAAATTTGATACAGGAAAATGGTATGTAGTTGTTAACCGTGAGTACAAGGAACAAATTAAATAGTGTTTATTTATTAAGAGGAGATGGCTCCTCTTTTTTTGTTACAAGTTAACACAGAATTTCGTTATAATGTAGAAATTTAATGTTTTCGAAAAAAAGAATTGACTTCTATATTAGTTGTAACTAAAATGGTTACATAATGATGTAATTAATTTAGTTACAACTAATATCTGCTAAAAATATGATTTATATATTTAATTAAGGATGGTGGTCCATACGTTGCCACCCGGTGTAGAAAGTTACTAACACATTCAAATCAATGCATATTCCAAGCTTTAGTATTTTCTGTTACGGGGCAATAAAGTGCAATGTTATCTTTTGTTAAAAATCTTGGTGGGTCTTTCTTTGGAAATATTAGTTTTGGGGAAATATAGTAAGGTATCTAAAAAAGAATAAGGTATAAAAAGATGTACCTATATAAACCAAAAATTTAGTTGAGCTGGATAATAAAAAAAAGGTAGGAGATTTAAATGGAGACGAAACAAGATAATCTTATTTACGTATGGGATGCATATTGTGGATGGTGCTATGGTTTTTCAGAAAGTATTAAAGGGTTTTACAAAAACCACACTGAAGTGCCATTAACGGTTTTATGTGGAGGGTTATTTTTAGATAATTTACCAATGAAAAACTTCTCATATATAGAAGAAGGAAATAAAAGAATTAATCAACTTACAGGTGCTGAATTTGGTCCTTCATATCAAAAATTAGTGGAGGAAGGGACTTTTAAAATGAATTCGAAAGATGCTGCAATTGGCTTTTCAGCTTTACGCTCATTAGCGCCAGACCGTTTATTAGAATTCACTTCGGCTATGCAAAAAGCGTTTTATTATGAGGGCCAAAGTCTGAGTGATCCTGAAACATATCGCAAGATTGCAATCGAGCATGGTTTAGACCCTGAACAAGTATTAGAACGTTTAAACGCTCAAGAAACAATAATAGATGTCCAAAATGATTTCAATAAAGTTCGACAGCTTGGTGTTAATAGCTATCCTTCATTACTTTTACAAAAGGATAATCAAATTATTCCTATTGGTGGTGGTGTAATGACGCCGGATAAAATTGAAGCGCGTTTTAAAAATTTATATTAAGAAAATTTAGGATATGGTAGCAAACATGTTATCTTAGGCCACCTGACATTCATCTCCGGAATATTCGCCAGTACTATTACACTTTGAGATAAATGGGAGTGGGAGATTTTATCCCGCTTTAACGGGCAGTAAGACCCCCACCTCAAAATTCAGTGGAAGCAAAGAAGTTAGGTGGGGGATCAACTGTCCGTAAAAGTCCGATTGGTTCAACTAATAATCAGTGGGGGATGAACAAAACCCCCACTGATTAAAGTTTCACTTTATCGGAACATGATAAAAATATGATAATTAGTTAATAACTTTAACAAAAGGAGAATAACATACTATGTTTAAAACAATCGATACAAATCAAAAAGATGTGAAATTAACGGTGTTTAGTTCGGACGAAAAAAGCTTTATGGTCACAGCAACATTAGTTGAGAAAGCAGGACATGCATTTTTAATAAACTCAAAATTTACGCAGTTTGATTCGAAAGAAATTGTAGAGTATTTGAAAAAAAACAACTTATCTCTAGATAAAATCTTTATTATTCATGGGGATCCAGACTACTACTTTGGATTAGAGAGCATTAAAGCCGTTTACCCAGAAGCTATAGCGTATGCTACGGAGTCTACTGTTGAACATATCGTTCATTCTGTCTTAGGGAAATTAAAAGTTTGGAAAGACGCCCTTGGAGAAAATGCACCAAGTAACGTGGTATTACCTCAAGTATTTAAAGAAAAAGCGATTGATTTTCAGGGGTTAACATTTGAACTAGTAGGCTTAGATCATTACAGAACTAGCCTATTTAATAAAGAACTAAAAGTATTAATTGGTGGTATTGATGTATTTAACGAAATACATGTATTCTTAGCGGATACTAACTCAAAAGCGGCTATGGAGGCATGGATTGAGAACTTGAAAGTATTACAAGCATTACATGCTGACATAATTGTGCCTAGCCATGGATCAATCGAAAAATCCCTAAATAATCAAGCACTTACTGCGACAATGGATTATCTAAGAACGGCGGTTCAAGCTTCTGAGGAAAGTGGAACTTCAAAAGATTTTGTGGCAAAACTTGAAGCAGCATATCCAGGCTATGCAAATAAAGGTGTATTAGAATTAAGTGCAAAAGTTGTAACAAAAGAAATGCCTTGGGGTTAATGATATGAATAAATATCAAAAACTATTACATGAAACGTATGTGTTAACTGGCGAAGGGAAATTGGATGCGTTCAAAACGTATTTAAGTGAAAATGTATCTTGGACAGAAGCTGCTGGGTTTCCATATGCAGGTACTTATATAGGTCCAGATGAAGTAGTGAAAAACGTACATGAACGTCTTGGCACGGAATGGGATGACTATAGTGCTAAAGATGAAATTTATACTTTTAATAACGATACTGTTATCGTGTATGGAAAATATAGTGGAACATATAAAGCTACAGGGAAGTCATTTGTAGCAGATTTTTGTCATCTTTATAAGTTTGATGAGAACGATAATGTTAAGAAGTTTATTCAAATTGTGGACAGTGCAACTGTTAATGAGGTATTAAGTTAGAGTTAATCGTTTCTAATATGCCTTGTATAGGGGGAGGTTAGGATAAATGAAATTCCTAACATTACCCCTGACATTACATTTTGGGGAAGGTTTCTCCTTCTTCAAGCTTTTTATAGAAGAAAACTTATTTAAGTAGAAGAGGTAGGTATATATGAAATTAGAGAAAAGTTTAATAGTAATAATTATTTCTGTGTTTATTTTAGGAATTGTATCGACTTTGATATTTCAAGCTTCCACCGGTAATAACAAAGGGAACTCAATAAAGAGCGAAAATGTCGCTTCTGTATCAAAAGAAGTAAAAGAAAATGAAAAGAATAAAAAGATGGTAGTTGATTTCTATAATGAAGTTTTTAACAAACATAATATCGATACTATCCCTAAATATGTTAGTGAAGATTATAAGCAACATAATCCTTTTGTTGCTGATGGACGAAAAGCCTTCATGGATTTCTTTAAGGAGGATTTTGTTAAAAATCCTAATTCCTCTGCAGAGATTAAACGTGTAGTAGCTGAAGGGGATACAGTTGCTCTTCATGTACATTCTCGTACTAATTCTCAAGATAAGGGAGTTGCTATAGTGGATATATTTCGTATCAAGGATGGAAAGATTGTCGAACACTGGGATGTAATTCAAGAGATTCCAAGTGAAGCAGCTAATGATAATACGATGTTTTAGTTAGAAGATATATTTAATAATTGTTTAAATGATAGTGCTGTATAGAGTTTAGAAATTTAGATAAGTAAAGGAGATGTCCTAGTACCATGCCTGGGACATCTCCTTTTTGTTTTAATGATATTTAATTTATTGTTATTTGTATTTTTTTATGTACTACTATTCAAGTACATATCATTTCAGGCGGTTTTCTTTTATCCCGCATTAACGGGCGGTAAGATCCCCATTTCAAAATTCAGCGGAAGCAAAGAAATTAGGTGGGGGGGCGGGCTGCCCGTAAAAGCCCAATTGGTGAGGGCTGATTAAAGTTTCACTTTATGTTTCTATATCTTTTCCCTCTTCTACACCAGCAGAAGCAAATCAGATAAAAATGTAGGGCTTAAGTAACTAAAATAAAGAAAAAGCCATACAAGTAGTATGACTTTCTTTGCAGAACAATTAAGCTTGTGGTGCAGGCGGTCTTCCATTGAAGTTAGAACGTTTTGGAATTCCTTAAATTAAGAACAGAGTGGGATTAATCCTAGCCCAATTACTAGCGCTGTTTTCTACATACCTTACTTTTTTACGAACAGATTTCAACTGATTTAATAATTCATCACTATTAAATCGTTATAAGCTTCTTTTATACAATATTTCATACAACAATATCAGCTTCTCGATTTTTTGCAACAGGCCCCATTTTAATGACTTTAATAAGGATACGTATAGTAACGAAGAGACGATTCTATAAATACATAAAAATCGTCCTTTCGTTTTGCAAATGATGCATTAATATCAGTCTCATACTATTTTAATGGTAGGGGTAAAAATAGTTTCTTTTTAACCTACGCTAAATTGTTATAATTTTTTTTGCTCTAGAGGCCAATTCCATATCATGTGTAACAAATATTATCGTTTTTCCATCTTCATTAAGGTCTTTTAATATATTAAACACTAAATCTCGATTATTGTTATCTAAATTACCAGTTGGCTCATCAGCTAAAATGTAGTCGCATTTTTTAATAAGTATTCTTGCTAAAGCGATTCTTTGTTGTTCTCCACCACTAAGCTCAAAAATTTTTTTCTTCTCATAATTAGGCAAATTCACTTTTTGTAAAGCTTCTTTTATTATTTTTCTTTTATCGATATTTTTTTGATATTCTAGGGCTATTAATAAATTTTTCTCTACCGTTTCGTTTTCCATTAAAGCGTAATTTTGAAATAGATAAGCTAATTTTTCACGTTGCAATAGTAAGGTTTGCTTTTTGTTTGGATTCATTTGTTCTTCTATAATTATATCTCCAGAGTCGCTTTGTTCTAATAAACCAATAATATTTAATAACGTCGTTTTTCCTTTTCCACTTTCCCCAACGATTGCGATGAAGTCTGTATCTTCAATCTTCAATGAGAAGTCTTTTAATACAACTTTATTACCAAATTTCTTATTTATATTCACTAATTCAATCATTACTAATGTTCTCCTTTTATGATAGCATTGAATGTTTGATTGCTTAATTTCTTATCAAAGAAATAGCTTATTAAAATTTCTAAGATTAGGATCAAAATACCTATAGAAATCACATAAGTATCAATAACATATATAGATACAGATATAATAGGTATAATATTTACTAATAACAATAAAGTAATCATAATTTTATTGCGCTTTATAGCGCTAAATCCAAATAATTGTTTAATATACAAATTGAACTTGTTTTTTTCATAGTAACTAGAAATAGTGTTATAAGTTATTAGAAAATTCGAGACGATTAATATGATCATTGCGATCAATAAATTTTCTTTTTCTGTTTTTAGGTTTTGAATTTCAAACGCTAAACGATCATATACTGAGGTGATATTTTGTATAGTTGATTGAGCCTCATTTTTAGTAATAGTAGCCCTTATACTATCGTATGGTTGCTCACTATTAGTTTTAAAATAAAATTCAGATGCAACATATGACAAATAAAAGGATTGATTGAAGATACCTGTATCAATAATTGCAATAGGATCTCTAATGAGATTTTTATCTTCCGCTTTTATAGTTGAATCATAAGTAAAATAATCTTGATTATTTTTTACATATATAATATTTATATTTAACTCTTGTTCTTTAGTATTATTTTTCTCTCTTCCTAGTTCCTCATTATAAATGTTATCAACTTCAACTTTTTGGAAATAAAAATGTTTTCTATAATTCTTATATATTTCCTTCTCATATTCCTTTAATTTTTCAGGCACTAATATATTCATAGTATTCGAATCATGAATAATTTGCTCTTTGATTGTTTTTTTAACTGATTTAATAGGATTATAAGATAAATAGTTTGAATTTATAGTAACACTATTTCCAGAAGGTTCTAACTTCGGATCCCCATTTTCATTATTTAAATCATAGATATACTTTCCATCTATTTTGTCATAATTTGACGTACTAATTAGAAAGCCACCATGTTGTTTTTCCATATCCAAGTAAAGGTCTTTCATTTTTTTGCTAATTTTTTCTTCCGCACCTAAATCGTCGCCCTTAGCGAAAGTAACTTGAGTTTTATAAATATGTTTAGTTTTTGACCAATTAGATAAATTATCTATCTTTTGATTGAGTTCATTCGATAGGATTTTCCAATGATACGTGGACAATAACATTACGACTATAAATAGAAATTTTAAAGTGAAATTTAATGTGCTAACTAATATATATGGCTTGTTACCTTTTATTTTTGAAACATTTATATTTCTAGTAAAGGCTACTATCGTAATTATTGTGATAGGTATAATTAAAATAAAACTCAATGTAATTGCTATAATCCAAAAAATACATGATAATTCAAAATAAAAATCTGTACTATCTGTAAATATACAATACATAATAAATAATACATAAATCATAAGACTTGATAGTATCATGATTTTCCCTAAATTAAAGATAAAGAAGCTAACTATTTTTTTTCTTGTATAGCCCAATGTTTGCATGATAGCTATATCTTTCAATCTACGAATGATATAGTGAATAATCGCAACAAAGATGCATAATACAATCAAAAATATACAAAATATTTGAAACCCATTGCTCTCAAGTAAATATATAAAATTGGCTTTATTTTCGCCAAAAATTTCTGTTTTAGCTACATTTTCATTTAGTTCTTTTAACATGGCATTTATTTTTTCTTTATCTTGAGTCGAGATATAGTACATACCACTTCCATCAAAATTTTCATCTGCACTTAAAGGTTGGATAGTTATTTTAGTTTTCGAATCTATTCTTTTTATAATACCAATTTGATCTGTGCTCTCAATTTCAGAAGTACTTATAAATTTGTTTGAATTTACTTCTGGAAACTTCCCTGATTTTAACTTGATATGGTTATTTAAACCAGTATCAGTTGTGAAAATATGTAAATCATTTTCTCCCGGGTATATGTATTTTGAAATATTCACATTATATTTCTTTGCTAAAATTTGTAAAAATTCAATGTAATTCTTAGTGTAACTTTTCTCTTCTTCAAAATTTAAAGTAATACTAGTTGTATTTTTATAGAATAACTGTTGTGTTTTATATTCTTTAAAAATATTTAAAGATAAAAATGCAGTTAATGCCAGCGTTGCTGCCATTAAAATAAAAATGATTTTTTTCATGCAAACACCTCTTAGAAAAATCTAATATCACTAATTATCTATATTCAAAAACAAGAGAAGTTTTTAAACTTCTCTTGTTTTTGAATATTATTTATTATCGTAATTCGCTTTATTTGTACCACTAGATGTCCATGTAGCTTTTGCTTTGCTAAATACATCTTTCTTCTGCCATTTTCCATCATTGTAGACGCCTTTTCCATTTGTAACTGTTGCTCTACCTTGTTTTGTATAATGTTTATATTCGGAAATGACGTTTCCATCTCTTTTTCCTCTAATCCAATACCCACCGTCTGCTTTACCAGACGTTACACCTGCGTATAACTGAGGTTTATTGCCAGAATTGTTTTCATCTGCTACAAATCCTTCAGTTATTGTGCTATCCGCTGTCACAATTTCGGACTTTCCAACTGTTTTTTCTGCGGCAAATACATTCATTGAAGCTGGAACTACTAAAACACCTGCAGCAATTGCACCGATAATAGCTTTTTTCATACTAATTCCCCATTTCTATCAGTTTATATTTTGTTAAGATTTTACACTAATGTAAAATCTTACAATTTAAATTTACCATATCCTCATTTTTTTGTAAATAAAAAGTAAATTTTCAGTTTATAATAATTGTTTTTAATTCATTGTTCATATATTCATCTTTATTATTTTTGCGGGATCAAGAAAGGGTATTTTAAGATTTAAATGTTAGTTGAAATAATAACGCCTTTCAAATAAGTTAAGAGGTTTTATTATTATTTTATGAGAGAACAACAGCGAAAAAAGCAGTGAAATAGAAGTTTCTAGTAACAAATATTACTGTGGAAAATTTAATAATTATTGGTAATATTGGGATATACTTATATGTTAACATAATATAGGATTGTATTGTTATTAAAAATTAAAATATTCAAAATTAAAAAAGATCAACTCTATTAAAGAGTTGATCTTTGTAGTGGAAGTAGTTTTTAATTGGACAAATTACCCTATGAAAAGAAAACAGTTCTGGTGCAAAAATAAAATACAATAACTTAACATGGCACAATAATATTTGGGACAGAATCCAATACATATTATTAAAATTAAGATAGTTCAAGTCGGCAGAAGGCACCTTTAGGTGTCTTTTTTTATGAATTTCAAGCCCACCTATTTCCGTAGGTGGACTACTTGTGATTTTACACAATTAAGTTATAGCAAAAGCATTTATATCGAAAGTAATTAAAATTAACTTTGTAACCCTAATAATCTTCATTGTTTTATTATCTTTTATTTTAAAATGAAGTCTTTTCCCTATACGTTCACTATATGTAATCAATTTACAAACAATTGATAAGCGAGTAGAATTCCCTAATAACCCTAAAACTTTTATATTTTCTGTATAGAAGCTAAAATCCATATGAAAAGCATGTAACAGATCTTCCAACCTCCTAAAATAAGATGAATATCAACCAAAATATCTTAACATAAAAATAGTGAAAAACCTAAAATATTCCAATTGTTCATTAGGAAAAATAATACTTGAATGGGAGTCCAATACATATTCTTAGAATTAAAGTGATTCAAATCGGAGGAAGGAACCTTTGGGGTGCCTTTTTATTTATGGAGTTTATTAGAAAATATTTGAAATATAATACAGTAGATTATATTATTATGTGTGTATGATTTCTGGTTTTAAAAATTACAAAAATTAATAGGGGGGAAACAATAATGAAGTTAGGAAAATTAGCATTAATTGGGGCATTAACTTTTAGCGGTTTTACTGCAATAGAAATGAGTAAACCTACCTCACAAGCAACTGCAGCTTACTCAGATCCACTTAATGATGATTGGGGATTTAAAACCATTGTGGATTTACAAAATTCAGAGGAAAGTACATATCAACCAGATTGGAAGATTGGGAATTTAATAACTGGTGATACATTTTACTTAACACAGCACTTTGGTAGAGAACATTTTGGTGCGCAAATGAAAATTTTTAAAATCCACACAAATGGTACCCTAGAACGATTCCAAACAATAGAACCAGAATTTATTCCTGGAACAGAAATTTGGCAAACCCCTATCACAGATAGCTATACAAGCGGTACTTATGTCGCTGCAATTAAATATCGTGGTGAATTCACGTATTCAAATCAATTTACAATCAATTAGGGATATAACGTGATCATTTATTTTTTACGAAACCCACCCTTTTGCTTCCGACGGCGACGAGGAAGCAAAAGGGTGGGTTTTTTGTTATCTTTTTCTAAAATTTGTTTCCTAAAAACATACGCAAACACTTCACGTACAATGGCTTTCACAAATTCTTTTAGAAGCTCAAACAAAAACTCCATAGGTATATTACCCCTTTCCTTCCAAATGGAAAGAAGGGATAACCAATCAAACTCACAATAAACAGTTAATCCTATTTTATTATACTAGTACAATCTCACCAATATAAAAAAGACCACCATTACTGGCAGTCCTTTTTTGGTAGTTTTAGAAATTAAATTATAACATATTAATATACGAATTATAAATATGCTTTTACAAAAGATACTATAAGTTTTTTATAATTCTTGATTTCTCAATTTTCATTGCATAATGAATTTTTCTATGAGTATTAACAACTAACATTAAAATTATCAATTCACTAGATTTTTAGAAAAAACTGGTTATCTATATAATTATTTGGTAAAATATAGATATAATTTAAGGGGTAAAGTTAATATAGATCAACTAAGTAATGCTAAGAAAATGTTTTATTGCATAAAAAAAGGCTCCATTGCTGGAGCACTCAAAATAAACAAACGAATTAAAACAAGAAACAGACAATTTAACTATATATATAAAACATAAATAAATCTATATATATGTAAAAATACATATAAAAACTCTATTTATTGATGCTATAATAGGTTTACTCGATGATTGTTATATTTTTTTATGGTTTTTAAGCAATAAATACCTTCTTAACACCAAGTGTACAAGAAAAGAAGACATCTTAAGCGATGTCTTCTTTTCTTATATAATAACAACACAATAAAATTAAGATGGTTCAAGTGGGAGGAAGGCACCTTTAGGTGTCTTTTCTTTGTCGAATTTGCCTAATAGGGCAGCACCACATTGCTATCAAGTTAAAAATTTTTTCACCCAAAACAAAAAAACGAGCTGAATTCACATAAATAACTATGGAAGAAAACAAAAACTTGGGATTAAAGAACTTGTGATGTATGACTATATTGGCTGTTTTTATCCAGAAGGATACATGAATCCTGATTATACATTTGTATTTAATCATGAGGATATTGAAGGAATTATATTTGTAGGTTTTATAGATGAGGAAGAAGAGGCATTTGTAGGATTGCTTAATTGAATAGGATCTAGAAACAGGTAATCTTCAAATTTTGATAAAACTAGCAATCTCCACGCCGAAATTGGTTAAATTATAAGGGGGAAAAGCTGGTCACGAAAATGATGAAGAGATTACTATTTTCAAATCAGTTGGTTTGGCTGTAGTAGATATTATCGTTGCGAATTATTTGTATGAGAAAGTAGTGGAGCGCGGGACGGGATTGAGTTTTGAGGGACTGCCTTTTGGTGGTCTTTTTTGCATAAAATCTTGTAAAGTAAGAAAAAGTTGAATATTAATATTCTAATATTCAATAGAAAGATAAAATGTTTTAAAGTTCAAAATAATACATTATAATATATTTAGTAAAATTAACCAATTTATATTTTGCTCATTATGTATTAAAGGGGAAATGAAAATGGCTGGACAAATTCGTATGTCACCAGAGGAGCTTAAATCGAAAGCAGCTCAATATGGACAAGGTGCAAATCAAATTGAGGACATTTTAAGTCAACTACAAAATTTACAAAATGAATTAAGAGGAGAATGGGAAGGTCGTGCTTTCGAAGGTTTTGATCAACAGTTCAATCAATTAAAGCCAAAAGTACAAAACTTCGCACAGCTATTACAAGAAATTAATATGCAGCTTAATAAAACTGCAGAAGCTGTTGCTTCTCATGATGAAGAATTATCACGTAATTTCGGTTTGAAATAAAAATTGTCATACTCTATATAACAGGCATTTCAAATGAGCCATACAGCTTATAGTGTATGGCTCATTTGATTGCGTGCCCAACTTAGCTGGACACACGTTTAAAAAGAGTGATATTAATAGGGAATTTTCATATATTTATTGGGATTTCTTTGGCATCTTCTGAAAATTAGAGAAAGGATTTGAGTGATGGGACAATTTCAAAGTAATTTTCAAACGGCACAACAAATTGCTACGCAGATGAGAACAGCTTCGAATATAATCCAAAGTGCAACAAATCGTTCTATAACAAAGGCGACGCGTACAACACTATCTGTTAATTCCAAAGCACAAGAAGCGAATCAACAAATGTTAGATTTTACGAAACAATTTTCCACTGCCTTTCAACAAGCGGTCGATAATATTCATTCAGTAGCCCAAGAGTTTGAGAGAATGGATAACGAACTTCACAACACTTTTCGCTAATGTGACAACCTACGTAAAGGTAAAATAGTAGGAGGAATATAATGAGTCAAGATATTGAAAAACAAATCAATCAAGTAAATCAAAAGTTAAGAAGTGTATTTGAAGAACAAGACCGAAATCAATCCGCGATTCACATTCAGGAGCAAGCGGAAGCAGATTTTTATGAATGGAGAGGTCGAAACCATCGTTTGTTTGATCGAATTTTAGGAACTTGGCATGGTGATAGAGAAATGTCTCAGTTTTTTATGAATACATATCAAGAGGCACAACATATTGAACGAAAAGTCACATTTGAATTGGAAAACCAAAAAGAAACGTTGCTTAAAGAAAGACGAAACCTTAGTGATTTAGAAAACGACCTTTCCTATCAACAACAACAATTAGCGAGGGAGGTCAATGCATGAGCTTAAATATGTATTTAGGAGAAGTACAAGGCCAAACTCAAAGTATGAATGCTGTATGTAACGCTACTATTCAAGGTATGGAACAAGTCATTCAGTCAATTGATGCCTTTGCAATTGATACTGTTCTACAAGGACAAACTTATAGCAGTGCAAAATCATTTTTTGTACAAACCTTTCGTCCTTTAGCGCAAGGAATCATTTATCTGTGTGAAGAGTTAATTCGCCAGAACGATGCTTTTCCAAGTCAATTTCAATCACAAGTCGCTTCCACAGATGTAATTGAACAAGAAATATTAGAACAAATTCGAGAAGTTGACCGAATGAAAGCAAGTATGGAAGCCATCAGTCAAGCTATGCCAATCCCAGGTATGGACGCTATGGCGAATCTTTTTACTGTGATGAGGAAAAAACTGCAAGAAAAGCTGGATCATTTGTATCAATTCAATCAGACCTCTAGTAATAATTATAGTACAGCCCTTCAATTAGCAGCTAGTATTGCTGCAGGTCTTGCAGAAGTTCAAAGTGGGAAAGGGTTTAGTCCTGCAAGTGGTACATTTAGTACGCAAGGGTTGAATATGGAATGGACAACTTCAATTCAAGCGATTACAGAAGAGAGGGCACGACAAGCTGCCAATTCAATTGAAGAAGGTGAAATGTGTGGTAAGCTACCTGAAAAATCTACTGGTGAAAAAATTTGGGACGGTATTGTAGATGGTACGGGACAAGCAGTTAGCGATACAATAGACGGAATAAAAGCTTTAGGAGATTGGGAAACGTGGGAAAACATGGGGAACGCTGCTTTGCACCCTATTGATACCCTCAGTACGATGTATAATGTATTGTCAGATTCATTTATTAATGATGTAATAAATGGAGATGCTGAAAGTCGTGCTAAATGGGGAAGTTATGCTTTAACACAAGTTGGATTAGGACTTATTGGTGATAAAGGATTAAGTAAAGTATCGAAGGTAGCAACTACTGCAAATCTAACAAAATTCTCAGAAGGTATTTCGTCTGTTTCGAATCATTTACCATTGAAAGAACGATTTGCATTCGCAGGTACTAGTGGCTTTGGTAGCAATCAGATAAAAACATTTGAAGCTTTACAAGAAGCCCGTGATACATTTATGTTTTCTGAAACTGGTGGAAGAAGTAGAGTTAAAGGTGTACAAGAAGTAATAAAAGATTATGCGGATAAAGTTCTTGATAGAGTTGAAGTGAAAAATGAGTATCCTGATTCGTATACAGCATCTAAAATATTACGTGAAGAACTTAAGGATGCAGGGATTGAACCACCCCCATATTCTAATGCAGCACATCATCTAACACCTTGGAATGATAGTAGGGCAGAAAAGGCACAAAAATTATTAAAGGAATTTGGGATAGACCATGATTCGGCGGCTAATGGAGTATTTTTACCTTATAAAGTTAATAAATACGTGACTACTGAAGTCTTACACATAGGAAAGCATAGTTCAGAGTATATACTTGAAGTAGAGAGAGTATTAAGTCTTGTTAAGAAACGGGGCGGTACTCAAGAAGATGCTGTTGACGCCTTACATGATATAAGAGAACGTTTATTGAATGGTGAATTAAAATTAAATAAACCGAAGAAAGAGTAATCTTATAATAGAAAAATAACAAAGGAGAGTAAAAATGAAAATTTGGGAATTAAAGAGTTCATTTGATGACTATGAATCCTTTCAACTATTGAACTTAGAAGAAGATTCTAAAAAGTATTTTGAAGGGAAAATTGACTCGGCAGTAAAAGCATCTGATTCATGGGGAGAAATACGTATTAAATGTGTAGAAGAAGGAAATCAAAGTGATTTGCCTCATTTTTGGGGAGAAGTTGGTACGCCAATGGTTAGTGGGAAAGCTAAAAAATTTTTAGAGTCTATACTTGGTGATAATGTAGAATTTCTTCCCCTAATTCATGATGTGACGGGAGAAGTGTATTATATAATTAACGTTTTAAATGCACTAGATGCTATTAACTATGAGAAAGCTATACTAAAGAAACTACGTTCTGGCTTAGTAATAGATTTCAAAAAATACGCATTCTTACCTAATATGGTTAAGAACCAAACAATATTTAAAGTTTACTTAAATGAAATATTACATATTCCTTCCGTTTTTGTATCAGATGAATTTAGAAATACAGTGTTAGAAAGTGATTTAAAAGGTTTTGAATTTATCGAGGTATGGGATTCAGAAGCAAACATGTAAAAGAAAGTCCTAAAATAATTGATAGGAGTTAGTGACATGGATGTAAAGGATTTAAAAATTCTAAGAATGTTAAACAATTATGAGGGAAATGAAAAAGAAATTTTTGAACTGATTCAAGCTGAAGCAATAGTGAAATTTATATGTGGAAAAATATGATTTTGGAAATTGGAGATATATTGAAAAGTGTTAATTATAAGCTGAATACACCCGCAACGGATACTGAAGTTCAAAGATTAAGAGAACATGTAAAAGAGAAATTTAATGTTGATTTACCGAGGGAATACGAAGAGTTTCTTAAAACTGTAAATGGTTTAGACTTTGATGGACTGGTACTTTACGGAGTTGATTCTTCTTTACTAGAAACAAAAAAAGATGAACATATTTGCGGCTTTATAGACACGAATAAGATTTGGTATGAAAATGAATTTCAAAAAGAGTATCTTTTCTTTGGCGATTCAAATATTGCGTGGTTTTGTAAGAGCTTATCAGACGGTACTTATTTAGAACTTGATAAACCATCAGGTACGGTAATGAACACATATAATGATTTTAATACAATGCTTGAGGAAGCGTTAAAAATAACCCTTCTTTAATAGGGGGTATTAAAAATTATGTTTAATTTTTTAAAAGAATATGTTGTAGCAGACAGAAGTGTCCGTTCTAAACAAAAACCTATTTTCTATCCTATATATCAAGATGAGATAGATGAGGCAGAAAGCTTATTACAAATGGAACTTCCAAAAGAACTGAAACGCTTTTATCAAGAAATAGGTTGTGGTTTTTTAAGTCTGATACAAGAACGTTTTTCAACAGATTTATGGACCCGATTTCAGTTGCAGATTTCCGTTTAAGGCAAGATATTTATGAATATAATCCAAACCTAGATGATGATTCATTAGTGTTTTTTGAAGTAACAGAACTTAACTTTTTAACAATTAAATTTAAAGAGGAAAATGAATTAGGTCAATGTCCTACTTACTCTGAAGATGAGAAAATAGCGGATTCTTTAGAAGAATTTTTAATTAAAATGGATGAAAATCCTGACTATTATATTTAACCTTTTTAAGACTTGCTTTAAGGTGTAGCATTTGAAAAATATCTAATCATGAGTAAAAAAGCTTATGTATAACCTGCATAAGCTTTTTTAATGTCCATAATAGGTAAAAAGTATCAAAAACATTCACCATTAAATCACTTGAAAGTTTAAAGCGACTCCTAAATTAGAAAATCATATTAAAAATATAGATCCCTCTGTTCCAAGAAGGAGAGGTATTGATGGAGCACACAACAGTGAAGAGTTCTTTAAAAACAATATTAAAAATAGTCAGTGAATCACCTTCAAAAATTCTAGGTGTAAAAACAGTAGAATACAATATGCCTAAGTTAAATATGGATGGCACCCCTACAGGAGAGTATGGAAATAAAGTATTCACAAACAACATTTATGATCCTAAAATTATAAGTGATAAGGAATTTATTAACCGTGGAATTGAAGCAGCTAATGACGCTAAATTAAAAACCAGTGATGGAGTTCTTTCGAGAGAATGGACAGGTGTTGACGGTAAAGAAATAACTTGGAGAGGATACCATAAAGGTGGAGAAATCTCTTCTTTTTTCCAGAATAGATTAAAGATATACGAGGAGAGATATGTATGCAAAGAGAATTTAGATTAAAAGATGAGGATTTACTAGATTTAACCCATTTTCCTATACAAGCAGTGTTTAATATGGTAGATGATAAAAGATTTTTAAAGGTAATCAATTCAGTTTGTGAAGGAGTAGGATTTGGAGAGGAATATGGCGCATGTACTTTTCCAAGAGATTTGGATGAGTATGATATTGCCAATGGAGATTCATTTGAAGGGGGAGAATTTGCATTATACAGTGGTGATGAGGTAATAATTAATTATCAAACACTTTATCATTATTTAAAAAAAATGTGCGAGGGTTATTCAAAAAAGTATCCAAACACAATTAAGAGATTAGAAGACAGTCTTAACAAATTTATTGAATTATACAATATTAATAGGTAGAGACTATTTATAACTTATCCAAAATCATTATAAAAGGTAGAATGTTTCATGATTAGAATTGATTATATGCTAATATTCAATAGAAGATTAGAAGTTTGAAAATTCGCAATAAAATCTTATGATGCGTTCGGTAAAATCAACCAATATATATTTTGCTCATTATGTATTAAAGGGAAAATGAAAAAAACTTGGTCAACAGTAGCGGGGTGGTTTAATTAACATAAAAAAAATACAGATTTTAATAAAAAAGCTTTTGAATATTATATGGCTCTTTATGCTGTAAATGATATAAGATCGACTATAATTACTCTTGTGATTGGGTGCAATAGGTTTGAAAGGTAGTGTTGGAAAAGAAACTGGTATAACAGTTCCTGTTTTAGAGGGGTTTACTATGGGAAGTAGTTTTAAATTTGAAAAACCTGAGGAGAAAAAATGATATGAAAACTCCATCGTATAAACCATTATATATTTTAGTTTATGTCGTAATATCTGTATCTATTATAGGATTAATGATTACTCCATCCA
The DNA here is from genome assembly GCF_038006085.1 of Bacillus sp. FSL K6-0073. Taxonomy (NCBI): domain Bacteria; kingdom Bacillati; phylum Bacillota; class Bacilli; order Caryophanales; family Bacillaceae; genus Bacillus; species Bacillus sp. FSL K6-0073. Next base: position 951,664 of record NZ_JBBOUN010000001.1, read on the forward strand.
ACAATTGGTGGGAAAAATTGTTAGGAACTATCGTTCTCATTCTTTTGGGAGCAGGTTTAATATGTTTTTTAAAATTTGGACGGTGGGCGCAAGAGAAATTTTATGATAAATTTACAAAAAAACGGGATTAATATAAGACTGGAGTAATTAAGATATGCGTACAATAAATAGAATTCTGACTTTTACTGTATGTATTATGTTGTTAATTGGGGCTTCTTCTACTATACGGTTAGAAGATAAAATTTTACTTATAGGTTTGCTGCTAATTTGCAATGTTATTGCATACTTTACAGTAGAGTATATCTATAAACGTATAGACAATAAGAAAAAGAATTGGATTTATAATTCGCAAAATTCATTTAATATTTAGAAGGCAAAAGTATCAATGAAACTATTACCAAATGGTTGGTTTTACAGTAGCCCAGGCCGGAATAGAACTAGAGAATATTAAAGGATTTGGGATAGGAGCTGAAGCTACTCTAGTAAAATATGAGAGTGCTATAAAAATTCCTATTCCATTTATGGATAAAAAGTTACAAACTGGGGGATCAGCATCGCTTGGAACACTCGGGGGATCTTTTGAAGCTGGAAAAAGTGGATTCAAATTCCATGCACCATTTGGTCCTGATGTAGGTTTATGGGGATTTGGTTTAGAAGTTAATGTTAAGGAATAAAGGAGATAAGTAGCATGAATAAAAAAGTGAAACAATTTAAATATTTTATGATTATATTAGCTTGTATTGCAATTTTTGGTACAATTTTACCTAATGCATTGGATCCAAATGAAACATTAGCAGGTAACATTTCGGTTGCAGTTTTTGGTACAATTGGTACTTGTTTGTTGTTTTCTATCACTTATTTCCTTATAAAAAAGGCTATTTTAAGAAGGGGAAACTAAGATGGTACAAAATTTAGAGTTAGAACTACTTCCAATAGGTTCGGTTGTGAAATTTAAAACATGGGAGCAACCTTTGATGATATATGGTAGAAAACAGGAAGATTCAAAAACTAAGGAAACTTGGGATTATGTGGCTTGTTATTATCCTATTGGAAATGTTTCAACTGAATATAATATGTTTTTTAACCATGAATATATATCAGAAGTTATTTTTACTGGTTACATAAATGAGGATGAAATTAAGTTGCGTGAAGATTTGAAATAATAATTTGAAATTTATAACTATAATAAAACATATATATCTTAATGGATATAATTTTTTATTATAGTTATTTTTATAAGTTTAATGGTGAAAATTTTATTGGGAATAGAAGGGGTAATGATAGTGGGGATTTTTAAAAATACAATTTTATTTGTTTTGTGTTTAGTAATTCTTAGTGGTTGTTTTACAAGAGAGGGAACTATTGTTGGTGGTAAAGTTCATGGTTCTTCAGATAGTGTATCAGGTAGTATCTCTGGAGATTATAGAAAATTTACTGGATCTGCAACTCAAGATAGGAAAGTTAAAAAAGGTGAGAATTGGATTTTTTCTTTTGATGATAAAACTAAACAAGGAACTATAATTGCTTATGTTGTGGATTCAAATGATAATACAATACTAGAGTTTAATAGTGGCGAAGGCGAAAAAAATATTAAAGTGCCTAAGGATGATACATATAAGGTTAAAATTAAAACGGAAGAACATGGTGGGGAATTTCGAATATCATGGAAAAAAGAAAAATAGTTTTTGGATTGAAAAAAGCATCTAAAGATAGAAGCTTTTTTTAGTCTTTAATTAAATAGTTTTGAATCTGTATTCTGGTGAAATATATAGTAGTCATGTTTTTTAAGTAGAGAATCAGCTCCAATTTAATTCAAAGAATTATTAAGTAATGTTTTTAAATCTGATTGTATATCAAATTTTTCTTTATGTTGATCATATATGATTAGATATACAAATTATCTAGTATATTATCTTTTTCTTCCTTATTGATGCCAATATATTTTAGTGTAATTTATGAGGTGCTATGATTGAGTATTTCTTACAATATAGCGAAATCTTTTGTTTATTTATAGAACCAATAGCCGAAGGTTTTGCACATGGTGCGAGTCCCAATAGATTCGATACCAGAAAACTCTCCGGCTTTTTGAAATTTTTGATAAGCCTAGATCTTATTAATGGGTTGATCTTCTTTTCGAGAAGGGAATAATATTTCACAGAAGGTGTGAAATGGGATGTTGATTTAGATGATGATGGTGAAGATGATAGTATTAAAGATATGGTGAAAACGGGTGTGAAAAAAACTTAGTCAACAGTAGCGGGGTGGTTTAATTAACATGAAAAAAAGTATAGATTTTAATAAGAAAGCTTTTGAATATTATATGGCTCTTTACGCTGTAAGTGGTATAAGATCGACTGTAATTACTCTTGTGATTGGGATAGCAGATATATTTGTGCTTTTACCTGCTTTTGCAAATCCTGTTCAACCGATATATATGTACATAATAGTTCCACCAGTTGCTTTTTTAAATGTATGGGCAATATGGATTGTTATAAATCCTAGGAAGCGGCAATTACAATACACTCTATTTCGTGGGGTATTTGGCATCGTATGTTCAGTAGGATTATTAGTTATAACCCAAAAGTTTGCATATGGAATGTTAGGATTACAAACTCCTATCTATTTTATTTTTTCGGTTGGTTTGTATATTTTTGCTTTGTATTATTATTATAAAAATCATATTAAAAAACTTCAGGAATCAATCAAAAAATCAAAAACATTGAAAAAAAACTCTGGTTTTGGAGTAGTGGCTTTTGTAGGATTGGGTCAACTCATTGCTAATATCAGTCTTGGTTTTGCAACGCAAAAGATGGTAGCAATTGTATTAATGTGTGTATACTCCATGCTTTCGTTTATGTTGTTTCATTTCATTATGGAACTCCATAGGTACTATTATTTAAGGAAGCATATAGAAGATGGGGGTAGAACACATGAAACCTTTTAAAGAGGTTTATTGAATTTTAAGTATTGTGATTTATGGAAGGAAACAAAAACTTATGGTTAAAGAACCTGTGATGTATGACTATATTGGCTGTTTTTATCCAGAAGGAGGAAAGCTGATATGCAAGCATTTAAAGTTGGGAAATTAGTCACATTCGTTGCAATTATAATACTTCTTGTAGTTGCTATTTTATCTCCTTACAACTTATTTAAAAAGATTTATTTTATTATTGGTGTTCTTATTATTGGCGCAATTTCACTTGGTACAAATAAATTCTTTGAACTGATACACAGTAAATTTAATAAGAAATGATATTACTTATGTGATAAAGAAATTCCTCTCTAAATCCTTAACGATTTAGAGGGGAATTTCTACAATATGATTTTACTGGATTACGTGGAACTAAATTAGTCCATCACCATATTGGTGGTGGTCAAGCTGTTGGTGTTCCGCTGCCACTACATCCTGGTTTTGGAGGGATTCATAACGCAGAAAAATCGATTGGAGCATGGGGGAAAAGATGCAGGATATGTAGAAATGCTTCAGAAATTTATTGAACATCATACATTAGGCGGTAAATAAAAAAATGAAAAATGAAATGAAAAATTGTTTTGATAAAATAATTAGAGAGTGGCAAGATTGTAATAATTCATTGCCAAAATCTTTATGGATAGAAGAAGCAGAGGCTTTTATCTATGAAGGAGAACCAGATATAGAGGGATACGTATTCTGGAAACCGTTAGAAAAAAATATAATTCATGATTTTTCTAATATAGAAAAAGATTTGGGGATACAATTATATAATTCAATTAAAGAATATTATAATTCTTATTGGTTTTTAGACTTAGGAGGTAATTATTTAGGTTATGATTTTGAATTAAATTCTGTTATACCAGGAATTGAACTGCATGATTTTTATGTATCTTTACAAGGGTACCAAGGCGCACATGATAATCAACTGAATAATATTCCTATTGGTATGGAATTCAATGGTCTCTTGGTAGTTGTAGATAATGAAAATGGACAAGTAAAATTAGAAGCTTATGAAAGCGGAAGCTTCGAAGTAATCTGTGATAGTTTAGCAGAATTAATTTTAAATCTTTCATAATCAGGAACCTGGTCGAATACAACTTGTAGATTATCAGATACATCACGATACTGGTCATACAGGTGGATATAAAATTTGAGGAAAAGATAGGGCGGTTTATAATTATGAACAACATTACATGGATTAATGTAAGTGAGAAAAAAGTTACAGATGAACAAATTGAACAATTAGAAGAGTACTTTGGTATTAAATTTCCTAATGATTTTATTGAGTGTGTAAAGAAATATGATGGTGGCTATCCTACTCCAGATACATTCAATATTCCTAATCAGGATGAAGATTCACTTAATAACCTTTTAACCTTAGACTCTGAGAGAAAAATTTCTATGCTGCAAACATATAATAGTATAAAAGATAGATTGGTAGATAAAGTATATCCTTTTGCTAGAGGCCCGTTTGGTAACCTTCTATGCTTTGATTACCGAAATAATCCTCAGTCACCAACAGTCGTATTTTGGGACCATGAGGAAGAAGAAATGGAAGAATCCATCTATCCTGTTTGTTCATCTTTTGCAGAATTACTTGATAGCTTATATGAGTTTGAAGACGAGGACGAATAATTAATTATGAGTAACAAAAGTAAGACTTATGTGAATTACGCATAAGTCTTTTTAATATTATCTCAAAGTTAAGAAGATTGAGGGGGAAAATTCTCATGAATCTAGGGGAGCTAGTTTAAAAGAAATTAAAAGACAATTAAATATACCTAGATTTCAACACCCGATTAGTCAAAAAATGGTACCATTAACAGATAGTAATGGTAAAAGGATATTAAATGATAATAAACAGCCTATTATAACTCGAGAATTTACATATGAAGTAAAAGGTCAAAAAATTATAATTCAAGATCATTCAGAGGGTCATAAGTTTGGAGAAGGTGGAATTGGAGATCAGTCACCGCATCATAATGTAAGACCTGAATACAATACACGAACAGGACAGGTAGATCGTATGGAGGATCATTATTATTTTGAGAAGAGAAATAAAAAATAGGAAGTATAAAAATGATTGATCAATTTAAATTTTTAAATCCACAAGCGTTAATTAGTATTTTTGGGAAAATACCAAAGTTTGAAGAATCAGAGTTATTAGATGTGCGTCTTAAAAGAGATGGTCCTACTTTAGTTATTCAATTGATGACAAAGGAAAATGTTGAAAACAAGCCAAAAAGATGGGATAAGTGGGATGTAATTTATGTAGAGATATCTTTCTTTACTATTCATAATTTAACAATAAAAGGTTTAGGGACAGAAAATATAATTGATTATTTTGAAATAAATACGATAGAAGAAGGTTTATTAAGAATTAAGTGTAAGAATCAAATGTTAGTTGAGTGCTCGTTTGAATGGGCGAAGGTAGAAGGAGTAATCCCAGGCTTAATAGGATTACCGTAATTTTGATGGGAAGTAGATAGTTAATTTTTATAATATTCATATTTTAATGTTTTGGGGTTAAATAAGGAATGTATAAAGGACATTTGAAACGTTGATAGTGTTACAAACATATGAAGCGGAAATTACTAAAATTAAGATACCTAATTATATACCTGTATTAGGTGATTATGATATAAGTTCCAAAGGTGAGATTGTAATAGGTGGGTATGGTTATAGATTCCGCAGGAGTTTCATTTAAGTTTGAGAAGGAAGCGAGATAATAGAATGCGAAAATTTTCAAAAATAGTTATATGTGTTGGTGCGTTAATAATGATTATACTAGGCATGATTGTACATGATACATGGAAGGATAGGATTTATTTTTCTTTAGCTGTACTTTTTGTTACCGTACTTTCTTTACTATGGAATATAGTTGCTCATAATATTATGGATAAATTTAGGGGGAGAGAATGAATAGTTATGAAACTTTTACTGATTGGAACAGTAGCGGGGTGGTTTAATTAACATGAAAAAAAGTCTAGATTTTAATAAGAAAGCTTTTGCACATTATATGGCTCTTTATCCTGTAAATGAAATAAGAGTCCACGTAATTGGTCTTGTCCTTTTGGGGGCAGATGTGTTTGTTCTTTTGCCTGCTTTTGCGAATCCTTTTCGATTACTCTATGTATATGTAGTAACTCCTCCAGTTGTTTTTTTAAATTTGTGGGCGATATGGATTGCTATCAATCCTCGGAAACGACAGTTACAATACACTCTATTTCGAGGAGTATATGGCGCCATATGTTCAGTCGGATTATTAGTTATAACTCAAAAATATGCTTATGAAGTGTTACAATTACAAACTCCCATCTATTTTATTCTTTCATTTGGTTTGTATAGTTTCGCTTTGTATCATTTTTATAAAAATCATATTGAAAAACTTCAGGAACCAAGAAAAAAATCAAAATCATCGAAAGGAACTGGTGGTGTAAAAGTAGCAGCTATTGCAGCTGGATCGGGGCAGTTAATTGCTAATATAATTCTTAGCATTGCAACACAACAGATGGGGGCAATTGTATTTATGTCTGCATGCACAGTGTTTTCGTTTGCTTTGTTTTATATGATTATAGAACTGCATAAGTATTATTATTTACGTAAGCATATAGAAGATGGAGGGAAAATACGTATAGGCTTTTAAAGAGGATTTGTTGCATTTCAAGTGTATAATTGCATTCTTCTTATGGAAGCCATTTACGAGGCTTATAGCAATAAAAGATGTATAAGTGGAAGATTATATTGTGGTAAAACATCTGAAGGAATGGAAATTAGGTTTGTTCTTATTGATGATAAGATTATAGCTGTTTATCCCGTGTATTAAAGAATGTGAGGTACTCAAAAATGAAAGTAACTAATCAGCCCATAGTTAAAAATGTAAGAAAATATAGAGGTAATTGCTAAGAAGCACTCCCCCTAAGTTTCAGATGAAATTAAATAATTGATTATTTACATTTAAATAATCGACTATTTATGCTTTAATATTTATATGTACATAATTGGGATAATTAGGGATTTACATTTAATATGTTTTAAGAAAGGGGAATGTTTTTTATATGGAAACTCCAGAAAATCAATTTAAACGTGCGCTTAATCCTTGGTTCTCCATTTGGACAAAACCACGTGATACAATGAAAGAAATTTTTATATCCAAACCAAAGAATGTGTTTTTACTCATTTTACTAGGCTCATTCGTACAGACTTTAGATCGAGCATCTTCTAAAAATATGGGGGATTCAATAAGTAGTCCAGTTTCAATAATCTCAATGGTTATATTCGGTACCTTCGTTGCTTTCTTAATTTATTATTTTTTGCTACCAGCGTTATTTAATTGGGTGGCAAAAAAACTTGGTGGACAAGGTACCTTTGAAAAAACACGTTACGCAGTTGCCTATTCTTATATCCCTTACGTTTATTCTCTTATATTAGTTTGGGTGCCTTCATTTTTCTTGTTTGGGATAGAAAACTTTACGAGTGAGACACCGAAAATGGAGAGTAGCATAACTTTAACGATTTTGTTTCTTATTTTTGCCATAATTGATATAGTTATTGGAATTTGGACAATCATTATTTCCTTAAAATGTTTAGGAGAAGCACACCAATTTTCAGCATGGAAAGCATTATTAACAATAATAATATCCTTTATGATTATCATTCTTCCTTTAGTAATAATAGTATTTCTTATAGTAGGGGTTACAACTTTTTAATCATTTATTTGCCTCTTATTTATCCAAATGTTTTCTACGCGCTGTTAGTAATTGTTACAGGGGAACAACCACATGATTCGGATGTTCCACTTGGCGAAGCGTATGACCTATATGATCAAATTGATCGCCCGTTTTACGGCCTGTTTTTCTTATTATCAGTGTTAACAGGAATTTGTGAAGGCAAACTTGAAAATCAAATATTAAACTATTAAAACCTTAAGGGAGCTGAGTAGATTATCTTTGTTCGTCTCTTATTTTCCAATTGGAGGCTAATTATTACCAATTGGTTCTGTAGCTCTTATAGAAGAAATTAATCAACCTCTTATGATTTATGGAAGAAAGTAACAACAAGCTGATAATAAATTATGCGATTATGTTTCTTGTCCATATCCTCATGGTAATTTATCAAAAGAATATAATGTGTTTTTTAATCATAATCAAATAATTCATTTATTATTTAAGGGTTTCGAAACAGAGGATGAATTAGAATTAAGAAGTAAATTATCTGAGTTTTAGTGAAAATGGAGAAAATATAATATGATTTTAGGAATTTCATATTCTGATATTTTTCGTATCATAATTATTGTTTTGGTTTTTTTCATTTTTTGGAGATTGAATACTTGGTATAATAAAAAATATAATGTTCCTAAGGTTTTTCAATGGTTTCCTAGAAGATGGGGAAAAAGAAAAGTTTCAGAGCATTTGTCTCAACTAGATAAAAAGTTAGAAGCTGAAGGTAAAGGTATCTGTGTTACAATCTATGCTATTGATTTGTACATTGTAACTATTCCTTGTACAGTAAAAAAATATAAATCTTAATACATATATGTTTATAAAAAAGACCTTTTATTTTAAAATAAAAGGTCTTTTTTATGATGATTGAAATAGTAATTTTAAGTGAATTAAATTTGAAATGTATCAAGAATATTATCTTTTTCTTCTTTATTAATTCCAATATGTTTCAGGGGGATGTGTGGTGTGCTATGGTTAAGAATTTCTTGTAACATAGCAACATCTTTTATTTGTTTATAGAACCAATAGCCGAAGGTTTTTCGCATGGTGTGAGTACCAATGGATTCTACATTGGCAAAATCTCCGGCTTTTTGCAATTGTCGATAATACGTGTTTTTTCGTCATACAAAAACCCCTACATATAAGTAGAGGTTTTTAAATTATATCTTAATGAATTATGCCTTCTTAGATAAAGTAAATCGAGTTCAGATAAACGAAGATTATAGAATACATCATTTTAACTAGATTTATTATTAACTAAATTGTCCCCACCACCAAGCTCTGCCTCAATCTGCGAAGTCTTCGATGACTCATCCATACGCCAATACGTAATAAAGCTGATCGCGATACATCCAGCTACGTAGAAGTAGAATAGTGATTCCATTCCGATACTTTTTAGCCATAATGCGATGAACTCAGCTGTTCCGCCAAATATCGCAACTGTTAGTGCATATGGTAAACCTACGCCAAGTGCGCGAATTTCAGTTGGGAAGAGTTCTGCTTTTACAATTGCGTTAATAGAAGTGTAACCAGTAACGATAATGAGACCGACCATCATGAGTAAAAATGCTACGATTGGTTCTGTCGTTTTTTCCATGAAGAAGAAGATCGGTGCTGTTAGTAATGTTCCAAGAATACCGAATGCCATTAATAATGGGCGACGTCCAATTTTATCGGATAGTAGCCCAGCAATTGGTTGAAGTACGACGAAAATAAGTAGTGCGGCAAAGTTAATCCAGCTTACAACTTCTTTCGGAAGACCGACTGTGTTTACCATGAACTTTTGTAAATATGTTGTGTACGTATAAAATGCAACAGTGCCTCCTAATGTTAGGCCGACTACTGTTAATACTGCTTTCGGGTGTTTCATAAGAGCGCGAACGGTTCCTGCGCTTTCGCGTTTTTGTGATTTTATGTTTGCGAACTGCTCCGATTCATCCATCGTGCGGCGAAGCCATAATACAGCTACTGCGCCCATCGCTCCAATAATGAACGGAATGCGCCAGCCCCAAGCTTTCATATCGGGTTCGCTTAGCAATTGCTGAAGAACAATTTGAACGCCTAACGCAACCATTTGCCCGGCAACGAGCGTTACATATTGGAAACTTGAATAAAAGCCACGGCGACCACTACTAGCCATTTCAGATAAATATGTTGCGGAAGTTCCGTACTCTCCGCCAAGTGATAAACCTTGCAGTAAACGGGCAAGAACTAAAATAATGGGTGCCATAATCCCGATGCTTTCGTAACTAGGGGTACAGGCGATAATTAAGGAACCACCGGCCATAACCGTAATGGAAAGCGTTAATGCTGCCCGGCGTCCGTGCCGATCCGCATAGCGTCCCATTAATAAACTTCCGATAGGGCGCATTAAAAATCCAACTGCGAAAATAGCTGCTGTGTTTAGTAACTGACTCGTTGGATCGCCTTTAGGAAAGAACTCTGCTGAAAAGTAAACAGCGAAAGCAGAGTAAACGTACCAGTCATACCATTCAATTAAATTACCGACAGAACCTTTAAAGATATTGCCGGCGACTCGATTAGATTTTGCTTGAGCCATACTAATTCCTCCTCTTGCTTAGAAATAAAAGGTATATATGAAAGCGTGTTCAATATAGTTGGATTGTACTGTCTACAGAATGAAATCTCAATATTATGACAATTTTATTCTTTTTGTACTTTATGTACATGGAGAGTTTTAATAGTTGCTTCATTATTCGTTTTGTCATAATAATAGAAAAAGGAGATTGATAGTTTTGAATATTTTATCAAAGGATATGAAGTATGAAGAAATCACGCAAAGTGTCATTACAAACGAAAATAGTAAGCTTAATTATTGCGTTAATTTTATTTGTCGTTCTCCTATTAACGGGAATATTTGTTTACATTCAGTCCGTTGATACGAAGCGACAAGTGGAACAGTTAGCACTGCAAACAGCTAAATCTCTTTCTTTTATGCCAGCTATAAAAGAAGCTTTTCAAAATAATGAGCATAAAAGTACGATCCAATCCATTGCGGAACAAGTTCGCGAGCAAGCTGGTGCGGATTATGTAATTGTGGAAGATCGCTATGGGGTTATGTATTCCCATTCTAATTCTGAGTTGATTGGAACAAAGAGTAACAACCCGTATAACTATGAGGCACTTACTTTTGGTGGTTATTATACACTCGAAGGAAATGGTACAAGTGGTCCAGCTTTAATGGCGAAGGCACCTATTATTGTTCATAACGGAGATTACGATCAAGTAGTAGGTGTTGTGACAGTAGAGTTTTTAATAAAAGGTATTGAATCTAACATACTGAGCAGAACGAAAGAAATTATACTCTTTTCCTTAGCTGTATTACTAGCTGGAATTGTTGGTGGTATTCTTTTAGCGCGTAGCATTCGTAAAGATACACTCGGTTTAGAGCCGAATGAAATTGCAGCGTTATACCGGGAACGAAGTGCGATATTACTATCTATAAAAGAAGGAATCATCGCCATTGATCAAAACGGTTTTATTACGATGATGAATACGTCGGCAGAAGAGATGCTTCATGTAAATGGTGATTATATGCAGCAACACATTTCAAAAGTTTTACCAGAATTTAATATGGAAAGAGTGCTAGAAAACGATCAAGAAATCGCGTTTCAAGATAAAGTGTTTATTTTAAATAGGACGCCGATACTTGAAAATAACAGTACGGTAGGCGTTGTATGTAGTTTTAGAGATAAAACAGAACTGCAAAACCTTGTGAATACAATATCTGAGGTAAGAAAGTATTCAGAGGACTTACGCGCTCAAACACATGAATTTACAAATAAGCTGTTCGTCTTATCGGGATTACTTCAGCTAGGACATTACAAGGAAGCGATTGAATTTATTCAGCAAGAATCTAACATTCATCAAAGCCAAAACCATATTTTATTCCATCAAATTCATGATGCGAAAGTACAAGCTATTTTATTAGGGAAAATCGGAACAGCGTCTGAGAAGAAAATCGATTTTCATATTGAAGGAGATAGTGCACTTCATCCGTTACCAGACCATATAAAAGTTTCGCACCTTATTACGATCCTTGGAAACATAATCGATAATGCATTTGATGCGGTGAGTGAACGAGAGGAAAGGAGTGTTTCCTTCTTCGTTACGGATATTGGGCACGATATTGTGTTTGAAGTGATAGATAGTGGAGCAGGGATACCGGTAGAAAAAATTACGACCATTTTTCAAAAAGGGTTTTCAACGAAAGGAAATGATCGTGGTTACGGACTAGCAAACATGAAAGAAATGGTAGATGTACTAGAGGGAACAATTGAAATTCAAAACGAGAAAAATGGGGGAGCTATTTTTACAATTTACCTTCCGAAAACATTGAAAGAAAGTACATGACAAACAGGGGGATGGGCATATGTTGAAGGTTGCAATTGCAGAAGATGATTTCCGCGTCGCGCAAATTCAGGAAGAGTTTTTATCAAAAATAAAGGACGTAAAAGTGATTGGAAAAGCATTGAATGCGAAAGAAACGATGGAATTACTACAAAGGGAAGAAATTGATTTACTTCTATTAGATAATTATTTACCAGACGGAATTGGAACCGACTTATTACCACAAATCCATGCTGATTTTCCAAACGTTGACGTCATTATGGTTACTGCGGCAAATGAAAACCATATGCTAGAAAAAGCAATTCGAAACGGCGTAAGCAACTATCTTATAAAACCGGTCACGTTAGAAAAATTCGTTCGCACAATTGAAGACTATAAAAGAAAGAAGCAATTATTACATAGTAACAATGAAGTGAATCAAGCACTTATCGATAACTTCTTTGGCCTTTCGCAAACACAAGACATAAAAAACTTACCGACAGGTGTAGATCCGTTAACACTGCAAAAAGTGAAAGGGATTATAAAAGGATTCGAAGAGGGCATTACAATAGAAGAAATGGGCGAACAAATGGGGGCCTCCAGAACAACCGCAAGAAGATATTTAGAATACTTAGTAGCGACCGGCGAATGCACAGTAGAGTACACATACGGCATTATCGGACGACCAGAACGAAAATACCGAATAGGAAGAGGACTATGAAAAAACGATTATTACTATGTATATGGATCATGACAGGAGTAATAGCAGGTTGTTCCTCGGAAGAATCCCATATGAATAAAGTGAACATCGACAAAGTAGAAATCGTTGCGCCGAACGTTCAAGGAGCTGGATGGGACTTAACAGCACGGGCGATGCAAAAAACACTAACAGAAGAAAAAATCTTCACAAAACCAATCACTGTCACAAACAAAGTAGGTGGCAGCGGTGATGTCGGATGGAAATATACGAAACAAAAAGGTGGTCACGTACTGGCGATTAACTCAAGCTTACTCATAACGAACAACCTACTAGGCCACAGTAAACTAACATATAAAGACTTCACCCCGCTCGCAACATTAGCATCGGACTGGGAAGTTGTTGTCGTATCAAAAGACTCAAACATAGAAAACGCAAACGAACTAATGAAACAACTAAAACAAAACAAGAAAAACTTCAAAATCGGAGTTGCCCCCGGCCTAGGAAACGACGATCACCTATCCTTCGTACAAGTAAGCAAAGCATTCGGCATAAACCCAGCCGAACTACAATTCTTCGTCTACGAAAATAAAGAAAAAATCATAAACGCCCTAACGAACAAACAAATAGGCGCCGCAACCATGACCCTATCCGAAGCCGAAAAACAATACAAAGCCGGCAAAATAAAAATACTAGCCGTATCCGCACCAAAACGTCTAGACCGACTACCAGAAATCCCAACATGGAAAGAACAAGGAATCAACGTCATCTTCCAGCACTGGAAAGGAATCATGGGACCGAAAGATATGACAGAGGAAGAGGTTGCTTATTGGGATGGTGTGATTAAGAGGATGGTGGAGAGTGATAGTTGGAAGGGGATTTTGAGGGAGCGGGGTTGGGAGAGTTTTTATAAGGGGAGTGGGGAGATGAGGGGGTTTTTGGAGGAGAGTAGTGGTTGGTATGGGGGGATGGTTGGTGGAGCTAAAGTTGATAAGTAATTTTAGGGACCTCTACTGATGAAATATTGATATCATTTTTAGTATATTTATTTAGAATTTTAAATAGAGAGTATTTAGTTCAATAAGTTTTTATATAGATTTTTCCTCTTATGATAATAATCAATTATCATGGTTTTATAGTTTAAGATAGAAAGGGAAATCTAAAGAGGAGTATAATTGAACTGAATGTTAAAACATTAAAGGTGTAGGACGGGGGAATTATGATGATACATACTTTAGTAAGGGGACAAAAGATAGACGTCACAAAGAATCATCCAGAGATGAAAGGATTACTGGTAGATTTAACTTGGGATGCCCCGATAAATATGGATGTAGATGCATCAGCTTTTTTAGTAGGTTTTAATGGGAAAATTACTAAAGAAGAGGATTTCGTTTTCTATGGACAACCTTATTCTAGTTGTCGATTTGTTCAATTAGATCAAAATATCACAAATGGAAGTAAACAAAGATTTTCAATAGATTTTACTCATATAAAAGATGACGTACAAAAGATTGTATTTTCGATTACAATTCATAATGCCGAAGAGAAGAAACAGGCGCTACGAGATGTTACACATATTCAATTGAAAATAAGCAACGCACAATCAGGATTAGAAATTATTCATTTTCCTATCACACATCCATTTACAGATGAAAGTGCCATTATTGTTGGAGAGCTGTATCGACATGGGGGAGGATGGAAGTTCAATCCTATTGGAGCTGGCTATTTTGGTGGGTTAGCTGCATTGTGTAAAAATTTTGGGATAGAAATCGCAGATGATGAAAAACAAACTGCTCCCCCTGTAGAGAAGAAAATAGTTCCTACTCCGCCTCCAGTACAAAAAACTATTAATGTAGTGAAGGTTGAATTGAAGAAAAAACAATCTATAAATATACAAAAATCTAAAATGGTAACGGCTACTTTAGAATGGGAAACAAATAAAGATTTAGACTTATACTGTTTTTACGTAACAACTAATGGAGAAATAGGAAAGGTTTATTATAAAAATCTAGGTTCGTCTAAAGTCTCTCCGTATATTGTGTTAGATGGTGATTCGCAAGAGCCAGGAAAAGAAACAATTCGTATTTACCGACCAGAAGCTTTAAAATATGTTTTATTTGCTGCGTATAGTGCTGTCGGAAATGGAATAGGTAGTTTCTATTCTATGAGGGCTAAAGCTGTTGTCGATAATCATATGGGAAGCGTTGTAACAGCACCGTTATTAGAAATAAATGACCATGCTTATTGGGTGTGTATTGCTCATATTGATTTTACCAATTCAAATGAGATGAAAATTTCACATGTAGAAAGCTACTCAAAAGACCATTCAGAGGCTTCACCACTATTGTATGAGAACGGGAAATTCCGAATGGATGTAGGGCCAATTGAATTTAAAAATGAAGAGGATTATCAGAAGTATTTTAAGTGAAAATGAAGAAACAACTGATTTCGCATAGGTGGAATTATTGTTAAATATTGTATATAACGTGTATTAATTTTAACGATATATATTAAATGGATTATATCTAGGTAAGTTTTTATATACTATCTAGATATAATCCATTTTTGTTAATAAGAAAGATAATTATTTATTCGTTTTGTTAATGATTTGGGCGATATAAGAGTTATTTAACCAATAACATTGCTTTGTAATATGCTGACCATCAGGTAAAGCTACTTTATCGGCACCGTTGCGGGCTTTTGGTCTAATGTGCGCGACACCGTTGAAGTTTATTTTTGGTAGGTTATTTGCTTCGACGACTTTGTCACCGCGTTTTTTATATTCAATTTGAATACCCTCATGTATTACTTTATTAACTTCTTCCCATAGTTCACGTATTTCTTTTTCTATTGTAGGAGCAGGCATGTTCCAAAGTTTAATACCTTTAAAGTAGAGTTTACGATTTGGATTTTCTTTTTTTGTTTGGTTAAATTCAAAAATTACGAATAAAAACTTTGTTTGATAGAAGCGTTCTCTAATTTCGCTTTCTTCCCATGATTCGTTTGTCCATTGATGAAAATCGATTGTTTCAAATGACATGCTTTGTTCGGGTTTACCGTTAGGCTCTAAACGAACTGTTTTAAATTCTATATTAGCTTTCGCAAATTCTTCAATTTTATCGAGTCGAGTTCCTTTGATACCAAGTAAAGAGCTTACTAATAGTGGAACAAAGCTTTTGGTTGTAGGTTTGTAATCAATAGATAATTTTTGAGCGATTTCTTGATCAGTTAAGCCTATGTAATTTTCAAATTTTGAATAAAGGATTTCTTCTAAAGATTTTCCTTTTAGTTCATTTGTTGTTGTAAAACTTACTAGTTCTTCGTTTAGGTGATACCTGCGAACTAGTGCTGTCATGTAAGAAGGCTTTAACGAAAAAGCTCTTTGCATTGCTGGAATTTCAGAATACGGTTGTGAGCGAAGTGAGTTTTTATTGGAACCCTTAGTGCAAGCTCCTAAATAGTTTGTATCACCTTCAGATAATTCATGTGCTTTGCCGGCACGAATTTTATTTACGATGGTTTCCCAGTCTTGTCTAATTATTTCTAAATCAGCTTCGGGATAGGTGAATAAAAGGCTTTTTGTAATGTGAAAATCTTTACGGTCTACACCAGGTACCCATTCATAGAACATTAATAGTAGTTTTTCGTTTTTCTTCCAAAAGCTTGATGTTTCAAAGTGTGTATGAACTTCTTCCATATAGTTGATAATATTTAAGACTAGCCGCTCTTTGGCAGATAGTGAACCGTTTTTATTTTGTTTAAATGCAGTTACTTTAAGTTCAACACCAAGGTGTTGAAAGTCAGCTTCTGCGTTTGAATTGACTTCATATCCAAAAAAGCTTTCCTCGATTACTTGCCCTAGTCCACCTTTTGATTTCGCATTTGCAAGTCGGTCAGTTGTATCGATTTCACCAAATGTTTTTCCTTCAGCTTCATGTGCTTTTTTCATTAGTTCTTCTATTGTAGTATAGTCCATAATAAACTCCTTTCTGTATCCAGTGCTGCGTTGTATGATTTTAAACAATACATATTAAATCTATGCTATAATAAAAAGCTGTTTCAATTTTATACAAGTAAAATTTATAAGAAGGAAAAGTCAGTTTGTTCTATTAAAGAACAGTTATATTGGATCTATTCAAGGCGATTTGTTTCGTTTATACTATTGATATAGTAACGAATTATTTTCTTAACGGTTACAAGTCAAAAAAGGAACTGTAAAAAAATATGATTCCTAAAATGTTATAGTTGATCTTTTCCTCACTTTTTATTATAATGAAGCATAGATAAATAAAATACCGAAAGGATGTTCGTGTATTTATGGTGAAAGTAGTAGAACTTTTCGCGGGAGTAGGAGGTTTTAGATTAGGACTAGAAGCAAACGAAAACTTTGAAGTTCTTTGGGGAAACCAGTGGGAGCCCTCAACTAAAGCACAACATGCATTTAATTGTTATGCAACTCGCTTTGAAAATAAAGGAATACATGTAAATAGAGATATAGCAGAAGCTTGGCCGGAAATACCTGAGCATGATTTATTAGTAGGTGGATTCCCTTGTCAGGACTATTCTGTAGCACGTACTTTATCAAATGAAAAAGGAATACAAGGAAAAAAAGGTGTTCTTTTTTGGGAGATAATGAACATAGTTAATTCTCGCAAGCCAAGATTTGTTTTGTTAGAGAATGTAGATAGATTATTGAAATCACCAGCAAAACAAAGAGGTCGTGATTTTTCTATTATGCTGGCGAGCTTTAGAGACGCAGGATATGTAGTGGAATGGAGAGTTATTAACGCTGCGGATTATGGAAATTCTCAAAGAAGACGAAGAGTATTTATTTTTGCGTATTTAAAAGAATCTCATTTCACATCTGTTCAAAGTAAAATGAAGCCTTTAGAGATATTGTGTGAAAATGGATTCTTCGCTCCAATTTTTAATGTGCATGAAGCACCTGAAGAAAACAAAAAAAGAGGGCAATTTGAGTTGCCAGTCGATATTATTGAGGTTTCTGATACATTTAAAGCTGAATACTATAATTCTGGCGTAATGATGGATGGACAAGTATATACGGAAGAATTAGTTCCAGTAACTGAAAGTCCAGAGACTTTACGTGAAGTTGTTCAAAAGGTATATGATAAATTTGGCCCTGCAGATGAATCGTATTATTTAAAAATGGATAAGGTTAACAAAAAGGGCAGAACGGAATTTGAGGAACTTAAGTATCTTAAAGGTCCTAAAAAAGAAGAAAGAGTGTCAAAGGCGACAGGTCATAAATATTTCTACTCTGAGGGAGGAATGGCTTTCCCTGATGATTTAGATAAGCCTGGACGTACAATGTTAACAAGTGAAGGAACATGTAATAGAAGTTCACATGTCATTGAGGATCCTTATACAAAAAGATTAAGATATTTAACACCAGTTGAATGTGAATTGTTAAATGGTTTCCCAATGGACTGGACGAATACAGGAATGCCACAAAGAAACAGATACTTTTGTATGGGAAATGCTTTAGTGGTTGATTTGGTGGAGCGAATGGGTCAAAGGATTTTAGAGATTAACAAAGAAGAAGAGAAGATGGATAGTATTGTGCAGTTGAGTTTATTTTAATAAAAGAAGGAAGGAGTATAGTGAATGAGTTCACTATACTTTTTTTGTAAAGAATAACTGCACAAAGCGGATAAACAGAAGGTTATTTGTATTTTGAGTTAAATTTTAACAATGATATTTACATTAAAAGGTTTTAGATGAATAATAATTTTATAGTAGATTACCAAAAGTGAGAATTTGAAATTTAAGTAGGGAAAATAAAATTATGCTAACCTCGATAGAGGATGCTAAGAGTGGAACATAGAGGTGTAAAGTTTGAGAATATTTGTTGAACAGTATAGGTATGAGAAAGAATTATTGTATGAATTGTTTCAGTCAAAATTTATAAAAGATGTGGATGAGCATCATGCAGTACTGCAATGTGTAGGTTTTTATACAAATGGTGCACAAGAAATTTATATAGTCTTACCCAAATTATTTGAGAAAGATGGCAAATTGTTTAATGATATAGATGTAGAGAAGTTTGCGCAACAGGACTATAGAAATGTGCTAAAAGGGAATAAAGAAAAAATAGCCTTTGTTCATGATTTTACAATACTTCTTTTTCAAACTTTAATGAAATATCAAAGGGAAAATCAAAATGAGCATCCACATGAGTTATCTATTTTATCAAATATGGAAGATCGGAAATTGTCCATGATCGAAACAATCTTTTCTGTAATCAAGTTTCATAAACAAAATCAACATCTGTATATTAAGGAGAAGGGTATTGATAAAAAGAAAACAAATAAAATTCATTGGAATAAAACAATAAAAAAAAATATGCCAGTTATGTATGATGAAAATGTACATTATTTTCATTTCAAATACTCGAATTCAAGACTTAGCCAGAATGATATTGTTTTAATGGTATTTTATTCACTCTTAAATAAGATAAAGTGCACTTATAATATAAATATATCTTTAGATAGTCACTTACCAATTATGCCATTAAGAGAATTTATAAAATTTGAAAGGAAAATTCCAAAGATTTTAAAGAATATACGGAGTCTTTATATTAGGGATGATATGAAACGGCTAGTTAAGTTGTTAAATGCATATTATCAATATGAATCTATTAGTGCCCAAAAAGAATGTGTTGAATATATGGTAGTTTTCAATTTTAATTTGTTATTTGAAGATATGGTCAATGAGATTTTATCAGATAAAGAGCATCTAGCAGTTTTAAAAGTACAAAAAGACGGAAAAATTATTGACCATATTTTTAGTGAGCAATCTTTTGTGACAGGAAATAATATTTTCTTTATTGGAGATTCGAAATATTATAAAGGGGAAACTGTACATACAAACTCTATATTTAAACAATTTACGTATTCAAGAAATATCATTCAGGAATTCGAAAAAAATCGCGGTTATTTTGATAAACATAATATTCTCCTGCGTGAAGATTTTTCTAGGGGGTATGATGCGATACCTAATTTTTTTGTATTTGGAGATATAAATTATGAAAAATATAAAAAAATTCCAGAAATACCGATAGTTCCTTTTAACAAACCATTAATAACAAAACAATTTGAAAATGTTTTTTTTGATAGAGATACTTTTCATATTTTTTACTTTAAGATAAATCTGTTATTTTTGATGAAAGCATATACGATTAAAACTCAAAAAATAAAACAACAATATCAATCATTGTTTAGAAAAATAGTAAGAACAAGAATTGCTGATTATTATAATCATGTGTATGACATGTTTATATTGCAGGAACAAACCCTCAAAAATTTTATAAAGAGTAATTACTATATATTTTGGGGAAAAGTGTTTTTTATAGGAGAAGATAGGGCAGTTTTAGTGTTAGAAAAAAACAAGGAAGATTCAAATTTAGTAAAAGAATGTGTTAAGTCCAATAGTAATATTTTAATAAATTCCATTGTTTTCAAATAAAGATAAGAGGTGTTTTTTATGTTACCGAATCTATCACATCAAATAATATTTTATGGACCACCAGGAACCGGAAAGTCATATACTATTAAGCAAATAATGGACCAATTTGGTATACCAGAAGATAATGTATTCCGAACTGTATTTCATCCAGAGTATGATTATAGCGATTTTGTAGGAACCTATCGACCTATTATGGAAAGATTAGAAAATAAGGAAGAACGATTGAATTATAAATTTATCCCTGGAATATTGTTGCGTTCCTATGTAGAAGCATGTATACAGGATGATCCGGTTATTTTAGTAATTGATGAAGTTAACCGAGGGAATTGTAGTGCCATTTTTGGTGACTTTTTTCAGTTATTAGATAGAAATTCAATGACCGGTGAATCACAGTATAGTATTAATGTTCCTTTAGAAATGAGTGAGTTCATAAAAGAACAATTATTATTGGAGGAAGATGAGGAACATTTAAAGTTAGCGTTCCCAAGTAATTTTTATATCTTTGCTACAATGAATACCTCTGATCAATCTGTATTTCCAATAGATTCTGCATTTATTAGAAGATGGTCTTGGCGATATCAAGGAATTAATTATGAAGATGCAGCAAGGTTTTATATTAAAATTAGGGAAGAATATTATTCGTGGGAAGACTTTCTAAGGACGATAAATGCCAAAATTTATTCTCTTACGGAAAGTGAAGATAAACAGTTAGGGAATCGTTTTATCATGCCATCTGGAAATAGTACAGTAATACATACTCAAAGTTTTGTAGAAAAAGTATTATTCTATTTGTGGAATGAAATATATAAGCATGAAGATTCATCTAATGAGGATTATATTTTTAAATATATAAACCATATAAATGAACTCGAAAAAGAAGAAATTGAATTTACATTTAGTCAATTATTTGGTGAGGATTTTGAGGGGGTTTTAAAAGGATTTATGGAATATAATGAGGTTTCAATGGTGGATGTAGAGGAAGAAGAGTTAGAAATAGAGGAAGAATTCCCTAACAAATCACCATTTGGTTACCGGAAAATTCCTGAGAAAGAAATTCCTTTAGATACTATACTGTATTTTACATATAAGGGTATTAAAGCCAGTGGGTTGTGTAAAGGAAAGAATGATAAACGAGATAACTATCAGATACTAGTTCAAAAAGGTTCCCAGATGGCCCTAAATGTTCACAAGAGTATGCCAGATGCTTTTCATGAAACTAGGAATGAGTTAATTGCAAAAGAAATTATTGTGAAGCGAGAGACTTATTATGAATTTGTGCAAGATAAATTATTTGATACACCTAGTGAAGCGGCAGGGGTTATTGGTGGAGCAAGGTTAACAGGGACAAAAATGTGGAAATCAGAGGATGGAGAAAATCTTAATAAGTTAATGGGAAAAGAATAATTTTAAAAATGTTACTTTAGTAAACCGATATATGAATTTATAATTTAGATAACTTAAAGAGTAAGTTTAAGCTTCCTCTTTAAGTTATCTAAGAGTTACTGTGAAAAAAATGAGTTAATTCCCATGTTGATAATGTTAAAGTTAGTTAGTAGCCGATAAGGAATTTATTTGTTCTTTAAAAAATTCTTCATAATCACTAGAAGATTCAATGATTCGGAAATTACCAGTTAGTTCTATTTCATGGTTATTTATATTGTCAAATAGGTTATGTAGATGCTCTCTAGCTTGATCATGCTCAGGAAGGTTTTCTGTAATAATAGTAAAAATATTCTTGGTCTTTTTATTATTGGAAATATTGTTCATTCCTAGAGCTTTTTCGAAATTTGCTAAGGATGCAATAATTTTAATTTGTGTTGCTTCCGTAGATATGGTTTTTTGATGTGTTATATTTTTACATTTCGTTAATTGTGTTTTTAATTTTGTAAGGGTGTCTTTATCATTGTCAACATCGTGTATGACGGTATAAGTACTTTTGAATTGATTAAGGATTTTCATTAAGGTTACAATGGTGTCTTTTCCGCGAGCACGTATAACATGGTAGTTGGATTCTTCTCGTGTTTTCATAAGTGTTTTTAAAGCAATATATTCTGTATCACCCTCAACTACAATTATGTTGTCTGCAAAGAAGAATTCGTTTACAAATGAGTCAACGTAATTTAAAATCTTCATGTTCTTTATATCGTCCTCATCAAATTTTTCTTTATCTGATGTATAGAGCTCTATTGCTTCATTTGATTGGATTCTAAAGATTTGTAGACTTGTATGCTTTTCTGATAAATTTATTAAAATGGGAGAGTGTGTTGAGACAATTAGTGGCATTTCTGCACCGATTTTATATAAAGCATCGCTTAATCCTCTTATAGCCTCAGGATGTAAAAAAGCCTCTGGTTCATCAATAAGTAAGAGTTTATTATCTATGTTTCCTAATAAATTTTCCTGAATCATATTTTGAATTAGGAAAATTAAACTCATTCGCTGGAGTCCGGTTCCTTGATCTTGTAAATACATTGCGCGATTTTTATTGTGTATTAAAACATTAGAATCAGTGTATTTTAAAATATCTTTATAAGTAAATGTATTACCTTCTGCTCCAACAACTTCAATAGATAAATCCGGGTTTGCAAATAGTTTCTTTAAATTAGCACTAGCTTTATCGTTAATAATTGAAAGTGATGCATCTGTATCTTCTTTTAATTTTTTCACGAAGCTAGGTAAGGATTGTATTAAATTTCTATAGTGTTTCGAAAGTTCAGCTGTATCATCAAGCTCACCTTTGGAGATTTTCAATAAATCATTTTCCATTGCTGCCTGGTAAATTGTTTGTACTTGTTTATTAATATCGTCTATTGTCATATATGGAGTTATATAATAAGGTGGATTTGAATGAATCCAGTTAACAATTTCAGATTTATTCGTTAATGGTTTTTCATCCATAAAATATTTTGGAGCAGTATTAAGTGTATATTCTTTTTTTATAGTTATATTTTCGACTTGTTTAGTCGTAATATCAGATTCAGTATTTTCTTTTTCTCTTTCAAATGTTGCAATCATCACAATGTTATCATTTTGATTGTGAAAACAATTTATAGGAATTGTTTTTTGTTTGGACTCATTCATAAAGAAACAGTTAATAGCTTCTAAAAATGTAGATTTTCCAGTATTATTACGCCCAGTTAAAATAGCTATTGAATCGGTTCTAAAATTAACAGAAAACATATCGTGAAATACTTTATAATTTTTTACAGAAAAACTTATAAGTTTCATAAAAATCACTCCTATAGATATTTAATTTCCTACATAATTATATATTATTTATATATAATTATGTAATGTTTTTTGAGTGGGTGAATTGTATATCTAATTTAACTTGGATTTATAGTGGGAACTTTCGAGAAGCACTATTGATAAGATATAACTAATATATTAGATGGAGCATGGGAAAGTAGCCAGGAACTCTATGCAATGATTAATTTTTAACTCTAACTAATAGAATACCCCTTGCACCTCCCCCAACGTCACCCCCTAACCTAAAAAAGACAAATCAAAAAGGGGGCCAAACCACTCATGAAAACCACCACAAAAGAAAAAAGAAACACCATCATCATGCTATTATTTTCAGCTGCAATAGGGATTTTTTCACCACTACTCATGTACATCACGCTGGCACGTAAAAATGAGGTGTACAAATACCATTGCCGAAAGGCGTTCAACTTTCATTTGTTAATCTTTCTTCTATTTAATATTAGTTCGCGTATTAGTGATGTTTTGTTTTGGATTGTGTTTGCCTTTGAGGTCGTTCAAGTGATCATTGTTGCGTGGAAAGTAATACGCGACGAGCCATATCGTTATTTCATTAGAATTCCTGTATTTAAAGAAGATAAGTATATAGTGGAAGGAGAATAGGTGATGAAACAAGAAGTGGAGGTAAGGGGAAAGCGAATTTTTATTATGATTGCCGTGTTGTTTATTGCGATTTATATCGTTTTACGAAAAAGAAAGTATGAGTATTTTTATGATGGTATTAGCGAGTATGAAAATCGTTATAGAGGGAATATTCCTTTTTTATTGCTTGTTGTAGGTTTGTTTCAATATTGTAGGCAGAATGAGATGAGTTTTTCTCATATGCTTCAGTATGTGAGAGAGAAGTTAGTAGAGTAGGTGATGATATGGCGTGGATGATTAGTGAGTTTGCAAGTGTTGGGGATGTTACGGTGCGGACGCTTCGTTATTATGACAAGATTAATTTATTAAAGCCGAGCGATTATACTGAGGGCGGGCATCGGTTATATACGAAAGATGATTTGTATGTGCTGCAGCAAATTCAATCGTTTAAGCATCTTGGTTTTTCGCTTGGGGAAATTCAAAATATTATATTGCAGCGTGATATTGAGACTGAAGAATTTTTAAGACAAATGAATTTTCAAAGAGAGATGCTTTTGGCGGAGCAAGAAAGAATTGCGAAGGTACTTTCGCATATGGATGAGATGACGAAGAAGTTTCAAAAGGAAGAACGAGTGGATGTTGCTTTGTTTTCTTCTTTTCTTCAAACTTTTATATGGGAGAAAGAAAATAAAGAATGGTTAGAGGAACATTTTTCAAAGGAGAGTGTTCAAACGTTTTATAATAATAAGGAATTAAAAGATAAGTTTGATCGACGTTTTATGGATGTGATAGGGAAGTTGAAAAAGTATAAGGTAGAAGAGAAGGATCCGAGTCATCATGATGTTCAAGTTACTTTGAAGGAATTTTGTAACTTAATCGAAGAGGTAACGAACTACCTTGATATCTCTCAAAGTGATATAGAGGATATAATCAAACAATCAAAAATCCCATTAGCCGAATTCCCCACTCTTTTTACGGGTGAGGAAGAACAGTATATAAAAGAAGCAATCAATAAAATATAGCCTGTAAGTAAACAGATTCCCTATTAGTAATAAAATGGGGAATCTGTCTTTCTGTTTTATTAAGACTAAAAACTATTTTCGATATCATGCTTTATTCTTTTTTCATTGATCATCATTGTAATACAAATCCTTCCGTTTACTACCTTTATAAGTATTTTTACAGGTAGTTTATTTGATAAGTGTTAATTTTTATTATCTGACAAATCAATCAAATAATTTTGTGTTGAAAAAAACATTAAAACATGGGAATATATAGTTTGAATGAAATTAATTGTAATTAAATAAAAAAGTGAGAGGGATAAGCGATTTGAATACTTTATTTGCATTATTATTTGTTGTATGCTTAATAGCATTAATTATTGGGATTATTAAACCTCAATTAGTAGTTAGATGGGGAGAAGAAGGAAAACGAAATAGAAAAAGTGTGTTAAAGTTCTATGGAATAGGTGTAATAGCAATGTTTGTTTTAGTTGGTGTAACTGCTGATGATACGAAAAAGGCAGAAGAGACAAAAGCTGTGGCTAAACCAGCTAAAGCTGAGCAGAAGAAAGAGTTAACAGCTGAGGAAAAGGCAGCAGCAGAACAAGCAGCGGCAGAGAAAGCAGCGGCAGAGAAAGCAGCAGCAGAGAAAGCAGCAGCAGAGAAGGCAGCAGCAGAACAAGCGGCGGCAGAGAAAGCAGCAGCGGAGAAAGCAGCAAAAGAGGAAGAAGAGCGCATTGGATATGAAACAGGAATTACATATGATCAATTAGCTAGAACACCGGATGATTTTAAAGGAAAGAAAGCTAAATTTACAGGAAAAGTTCTTCAAGTAATGGAAGGACAAGGTGAGACTCAATTAAGAATAGCGGTTAATGGAAATTACGATAAAGTATTATACGTTGTTTATAAAAGTGACATTCTAAATTCAAGAGTGTTAGAAAAAGATAATGTTACTGTTAAGGGGAAATCTGCAGGTATATATACTTATAAATCTACTATGGGTGGCGAAATTAGTATTCCAGCAATGTTAGTAGAAAAAATTGATATTAATTAATAAGAAGCAACAAAGCAGTTTAACACCTAGTTAAACTGCTTTTCCATTATAATAGAAGAAAAATCAAACGGAGGGAAACCCACATGCCAACCTACAACAAACTAATCCGAAACAAAATTCCACAAATAATAAAAGCTAACGGAAAAACACCCACAACAATAATCCTACCCCAAGACGAATACATAAAAGAAATCTGCAAGAAAACAGAAGAAGAACTAACCGAATACCTAGAAGCAGACACAAAAGAACATAAACTAGAAGAACTATCCGACCTACTAGAACTAATAAACGCCCTAGCCGAACACGAAGGCACAACACTAGAAGAAATCAACAAAATCCGAAAAAAGAAAGCAGAAGAACGAGGTGGCTTCTCAGATCGAGTCTTTCTAATCGAAGTAACCGATAACTAGCCCCTTATAAGTCCCTTACAAGCCCCTACCAAGTAATAAATCACTAAGAAAAAACATAACAAAAACAAAAACACCAACAAACACCGTAGTAGTCAAAAAAAATTAAAAATAACACGCCAAAAACCCGGCCATCCTCCCATATATATTATGAAGGGGCTTTTACTTTTGAACGGAGACGGGAGGAATTAGGATGGCGGTATACCGTAATGTGCAGGTGAATTTTTGGCAGGATGATTTTGTTTTGGATTTGACGCCGGAGGAGCGGTATTTTTATGTTTATTTGTTGACTTGTTCGAAGACGACGCAGTGTGGGATTTTTCCTTTTCCGAAGCGGTTAGCTGAGATGGAGACGGGTTACAATCGGGAGACTGTTGATAAGCTTGTGCAGCGCTTCATTGATTATGGGAAGATTCTTTATGATGCGGATACGAGAGAGTTATTCGTTTTAAATTGGCTTCGTTATAATCCTGTGACGAATACGAATGTGGAGAAGTGTGTGCTTCGTGAGCTGAAGGGTGTGAAGAATAAGGAGTTTGTACATATGTTTCTTCAGAGGTGCGTAGAGGAGGAGCTGAATGTTCCGATGCTTTTAGCGCATTTCGGTATGCCGAGTGATTTGGCTGTGGATGATGTTGAGCCAGTTTGTGAGGAGACAGAGGAAGAAGAGGTTATAGAGGAAGAAACGGGAAGTCGCGTGTTTTCTTTTTATGAGCAGCATTTCGGTAGTTTGTCTCCTCATACTGTGGAGGAACTGAATGCGTGGATGGAAGATTTGTCAGAGGAGCTTGTGCTGAAGGCTCTTCAAATTGCGTTTGAGAATAATAAGCGGACGGTTGCTTATGTGAAGGGAATTTTGAGAGGGTGGCACGGGAAAGGATTTACGAAAGTTTCTGAGGTTGAGGCGGATACGGCGAGCTTTCGGAAGAAGGAGTCGTCTGTTAGTACGGGGGAGACGGAGGAGTTTTTGGCGAGGTGTGAGGAGTGGGAGAAGAATGCGCCGTCTGAGGAAGAGTTGCAGCGCTTTTTAGCGGAGCGCGGGTGGCGGCCATGAGTATTCAAAATGTGGAGGCGGAAAAGACGGTATTAGGTTCTCTATTACTTGATGGAGAGCTTATTAAGGAGTGCCGTTTGACGGAGCAGTATTTTTCTCTGTCAGTGCATAAGTCTATATTTCAGTTAATGCGAAAAATGGAAGAAGAGGGGCAACCGATTGATCTTGTGACGTTCATTTCTAGGGTAGATCCGAGGTTTTTAGAGGGGATCGGGGGAATGGAGTATTTTATAGGGTTAATGGATGGTGTGCCTACAACTGCCAACTTCTCTTATTATGAGGGGCTTGTTCGAGGTGCCTGGAAAATGTATCAGGCGGGTGTTCTCGGGCACAAGATGGGAGAGCGTCTTATTGCGGAGAAGAATGAAAAAATTATCGGTGAGACGATTACGGCACTTTGTGAGTTAGAGGAGAAAGATTCTGTATGTGAGTTTGATTTGAAGGATGCATTAGTTGATTTATATGAAGAGCTTCATCAAGATGTGAAAGAGATTACTGGTATTGAGACGGGTTATACATCGCTAAATAAAATGACGTGCGGATTGCAGGAAGGTGATTTTGTCGTTCTTGGTGCGCGTCCTTCTATGGGGAAGACTGCGTTTGCGCTAAATGTTGGACTGCATGCGGCGAGGTCTGGAGCGGCAGTTGGATTGTTTTCATTAGAGATGAGTAGTAAGCAATTGTTAAAAAGGATGGCTTCTTGCATAGGTGAAGTGTCAGGAGGTAGGCTGAAAAATCCGAAGCATCGTTTTGCGATGGAAGATTGGGAGAAGATAAGTAAGGCGTTTGCGGAGATTGGTGAGTTGCCATTTGAGATTTACGACAATGCAGGCGTTACAGTGCAAGATATTTGGATGCAAACTCGTAAGTTAAAGAGGAAGCACGGTGATAAAAAGATTTTAATTATTGTAGATTACTTGCAGCTTATTACGGGCGATCCGAAGCATAAGGGCAATCGATTTCAAGAAATTAGTGAGATTTCTCGTAAGCTTAAGTTATTAGCACGTGAGTTAAATGTTTGTGTAGTAGCGTTATCACAGTTATCTCGTTCTGTAGAGTCACGACAAGATAAGCGTCCGCTATTATCTGATTTAAGAGAGACCGGACAAATTGAGCAAGATGCGGATGTGATTATGCTTATGTATCGCGAGGATTATTACGATAAGGAAACGATGCAGAAAGAGATGACGGAGATTCATGTGGCAAAGCATCGGAATGGACCTGTGGGGAGTTTTAAGCTGAGATTTTTGAAAGAGTTTGGGCGGTTTGTGGAGGGGAAATAGTGAAAAGGCTGGAGCATCACTTTGCAAATAAAATAAAGCATAAGTGTTCTATTTCAGTCACTTATGCTTTATTTTTTGATTCTTTCAATATGCTTCTTATTTCCCCATAAAGAAAGACTTTCTCTCTGCAGTAATCCATTGCTCCAAGTCATCTTGGCTACGTCGAACAAGTCGATTCACTAAAACGTCATGCCATACATAATCCTCAAGTAAGTATATATGAACGGGGTCATCTGTATAAAAAGCAATATTACGCTCTTCAAGTGATGGTCCATAAATCATCTCTTTAGAATCTATCGATACAATAAACCAATGTTCTGTAGACAAGGTCTCTGTATAAGGTGTTATGCGGTGGGCTTCTAGATTTTTAATGGGATTTTCAACATGCAGGGTAATACCTTGTATTGTAACTTTATCAGCTACTTCAGATAGATCTTCTTTTAACGCTTCATACATCTCATTCCACATTGAAATGACAATACGCCGTTCTGCTTTTTTTATTAATGCCTGACAATAGCTAATGATTGTTTTATTGTCTTTTAAAGTAATTACTCGATTATCCGTTTTTTCCTCGGAAGTTTCTAGTTTTTTTAATGAATCACTTATTCCTTCATAAGTAGACTGCCATTCTGATTGAGCTTTCTGTAAAAAGATTTCAACAGGTAGAGGTGAATAGCGAGTGGTGTCATTTATTTCTTCCTTCATGACAATTCCTTTTTCTACAAGGTTACCTAAAATCTCATAAATTCGCGCTCTTGGGACCCCTGAATCCTTACTCACTTGGTAGGCTGTAGCAGGCCCCTGTTTCACAAGAGATACATAAGATTTAGCTTCATATTCATTAAAACCAATTTTTTTAAGCTGTTGTACTATGTAGTCCACTTTTTCGTCCTCCGATGTTTGCTGTTATATTTCAACGTTACAATAACTCTTTACATTTAGCAAATTGATAGTTACTATTACAATAGTGACTAAAGGGGAGGCTACTAATATGGATTTTTATTTAGACCCATCCGTATTAATTATTTTGATTGTTTTTGGATTTTTAGCTGCATTTATTGATTCAGTTGTAGGTGGTGGTGGATTGATCGCCTTACCAGCTTTATTATTTACAGGATTGAATCCAGCAAGTGCAGTAGCCACAAATAAGCTAGCATCAACAATGGGGAGTGCAACTAGTAATATTGTGTTTTATCGTTCTGGTAATCTTGATTTGAAATCGGCGTTTAAATTAGTTCCGCTCACTTTCATAGGTTCCATAATAGGGGCATGGACCGTTCATTTAATGAATCCAGAAGTACTGAAGCCGTTGATGCTGATTATGCTTGGTGCGGTCGCTATTTATACGATATTCAAAAAGGATTGGGGTAGTATTTCTACTCATAAGAAATTGTCTGGTCGACACGTCATTATTTTTACTTTCTTTGTTTTTGCTATTGGTTTTTATGATGGATTTCTAGGTCCTGGAACAGGTTCATTTTTAATGTTTTCTCTTTTATTTATTGGGTATGATTTTTTAAAAGCAGCAGGTAATGCGAAGCTTCTTAATTTAGGAAGTAATGTTGGTGCATTGTTGATGTTTATGTATGTAGGGCAAGTAAACTATGTGTATGGCTTCATAATGGGGATTGCTCAAATTGCTGGAGGAGTCGTTGGCTCCAAATTTGCTATAAAAAAAGGAAGTGGGTATGTTCGTGCCCTTTTCATTACAGTGACTTGTTTGTTGTTAGCGAAAAATCTGTATGACTATGTGCAGTAAGTAATGTAGAAAAGGTTAACCATGCAAGCTACATAAATATAATAATTCCTTGTAACATGTTTTAGATGCTAACTTATTCGAAGGCAGCATCTAAAACAATTAAGGTAAGAGGGTGAAAATAATACAAACGAATATTTTCGGGGTATGTTTATGTACTTTAGCAAAATAACTATTCCATATTCTTCTTATAATTAAGCCTCAACAACCCCTTAAAATCCACCTCCGCAATCAACACACTCACTAATATAAGTGTCGCACCCAAGTATCCTTTCCCGGTAAGTGTTTCCCCTGTAAAAACGAAAGCAAAACCAGCTGAAAAGACAGGTTCTAATGAAAAAATAAGCCCGGTATGTGTAGGCGTCGTATATTGCTGGGCGATTACTTGCACGATGAATGCGACTGCGGTGCAAAATATGCTTAAGGCTAAGATGATGAGCCATGAGTTGGTTGTGCTAGGCAGTTTTGGTGTTTCGATAATGAATGAAAAAATAAGACTAAATAGGCCGACGAAGCCGAGTTGTATGACTCCAAGTGCAATGGAGTTCACATGTTTCGTTACGCTGCCAGTAATGATGACGTGAATCGCATAAAATAAGGCTGACAGTATGCAAAATATATCGCCATTACCGATCTTGAATTCGCTCGTTAATGTTAATAAGCCGATTCCTATTATCGTTAAAAAGATTCCTACAATCACTTTCTTTTCCGGAATGTGTTTTAAAAATATAGCTGATAAGATCGGAATGAAAATGACTGTGAGACATAGTAAGAAACCAGCGTTAGAAACACTCGTGTACTTTGTACCGAAAGTCGCGAAAATGTAAACGATAAATAAGACAGAAGCGAGTATAAATGCATATTTTACAGTTTTAAAATCGATTTTGAATAAATGTTTGTAAAATATTAAACCTGATAAAAGAAAGGCAATAATAAATCGTAATGCGATTAAGTTGTATTCTTCTATGCCTTCAAGTCCAACCTTCGTAAGTAAGATGGATGCACCCCAAAAGAATGTAACTAGTAGTAGCCCTAAATCCGCTTTTAATTGTAGTTTCATTTCTATTCCCTCGTTATGTATAAATTTTAGAATCCCATACCCCTATCCCCATTTTACATTTTAATATTAATTCTGAATATTTTTAATTTAAATTTATCGACGTTTTACTGCATAAGAAAGAGGCTGTTTATAAAACAGCCTCTATGTATCTGAAAATCTTAACCTTGACTAAAGATTATGTAGTATTTCTAAACCTTTTCTTGTTAGAGTAATCCCTGCTCTACCTCTTTTTATTTCCACATACCCTTTCATTTTTAGGAAGTTCAATCGGTGTCTCACTTGTGCTTCAGATAAGTTTATTTCGACTTCTTGGCTCTTTTCAGAAATAATTCTTCTTCCGATTGCTTTTCCTTTTTCTTCATAATTCATGATGAGGGTAAGGATGAAAAGTGATTCTTGATCAAGAGCGTTTGAACTTGAAGAAAAGGGTGTTATACTCTCGGCTTGGTCGCTATTTGTTTTCTTATGTGGAGGCTTTTGGAAATAATGTTGATTAGGTAAATCATTTTTTGTTATTTGGTTTCCGGTACGGACAGCAAGCATATAATCTATCGTATTTTTAAGTTCTCTTACATTTCCGTACCATGGATATCCTTGCAGTTCTTCAATTAGTTCTTGTTCAATTTTGACTTTAGGGTCCGATAGCGCAACAAAATGTTTAGCCAATAATTCAATGTCATTTCGGCGCGCCCTTAATTCGGGAAGGTGTATAAAGAGTACTTTAAGCCGATGGTATAAGTCCTCTCTAAACAAATTTTCTTGAATCATTTTTAGTAAATCTTTATTGGTTGCTGCAATAATCCGGACGTCTATCGGGATAATTTGGCTTCCGCCAACGCGCATGATCTCTTTTTCCTGTAATACTCGAAGGAGTCGTGCTTGAAGTTTCAAGCTAATATCTCCAATCTCATCTAAAAAAATGGTGCCACCATTTGCTTGTTCAAATAGTCCCATTTTCCCGCCCTTTTTTGCTCCGGTAAACGCTCCGTCTTCATAACCAAATAATTCACTCTCGACTAAATCATCCGATAAAGCACTGAAGTTAACAGCAAGAAAAGGGCCACTATTTCGCTGGGAAGCATTATGAATAGCACTTGCAAACAACTCTTTCCCAGTCCCACTTTCACCCTCAATTAATACAGTTAAATCAGTCTTAGCTAACCTTTTGGCAATTTGTTTCGTGTCTTGGATCGTAGAGCTAATCCCAACGATATTATGAAAGTTGTATTTTGCTACATAACCTTTTTTGACAAATTCTTTTCTTAATTTACGTTCAAACCCGATAGTCTTAAGGGCATTTCTAAAAGTAACAATAATCGATTGATCATTTATATGTAGACGTTCCACTATTACATCCAAGCCGTTTACAATAAATATTCCGCTTTCTTGTTGCTTATTTGAAAGGATGAAGTTTACTAAATCAATATTATCAATAATGGCATCAATTGGATGACCAATAGCGTTTTTACTTTTTATTTTCAACATGCTTTCCAAGAATTCATTAAAGACAACAATTCTTCCTTCATAATCAATAGCTAGTATGCCATCACCAACACCATCAATAACTTGATGAAGTTGTCGATGAGCTTTAGCTAAATTCTTTGTTAAATCTACTATTTTTCGATAGTATCTTTCGGAAACGTGGTTACCTGATTCCTCCATTAAATGAAATCGATCTAGAATGGACATGATTGTAGTAATATCTATTAATCTATGACCAATATTAATTACTTTTTCTACAAAATCAGGAATAATTTCAAGTTCGCCAGGTGTAATTGCGAGCTTGATCATTTGTATATTCGTTTTTCCAGGATAGTATGGAAAATATTCAATGTGGTTTAGCCCCAATTGACGCATCGTTTCAATTGATTCGTATACTGTTTCATGATTATCATTCACATATAGAGCTTGTGTTCCTTCTGGTAAAAATAAAAGCTGGTCCACGTTTTCATAATTTAATGTTCGTTTTGCTATTATTACTTCGCAGTTTTCCCCAATAAAGTCTTTCACCGTTTCTATCGTAAATGTATTAGGTAGCACAATTAATGTAGAATGAAATACTTTTGGAATATTTTCTTCTACAGAAAAACTTTCAATATCTATGAGGTCACCTATCATCTCCGTTAGTTGTTGATATAGGGCTTTTCGTGTTTCTTTTAAAACGGTGATCAATACAATGTGGTTGGTTTCAAATTTGTTCATAGAGCACCTCTTTAGTTGAATGTAATTGGTCTAAAGTTGGTTATTAATTGGTTGTTATGTAACCAATTAATAACCAATTATAATACATTTCAACATAGTAAACACCGATAAAACGACAAAATATTTAAAAATATGTAAATAATCACTTTAATTTCAATATTGGCACGATATTTGCTTGTATCAATGGTGTGTAAAGAAATAATGAAATGAGTAGAGTCATAATTTACATATTTAATTCTTTACCACTTGTTAGAAAAGGGAGGTTAAGAGTATACAATTTCAGCAGAGAAAGACAACGAAACCATTTAAATTATGAGGTGAGAGAAAATGAAACCACTAATTGGTGTTACTGGGTATTATATTGATCATAGTGAAATAGGGAAGGAGGGCTTACGAGGGCTACCAGGTCAGGATATGGCTATCTTTTCTTACGACTACATCCGTTCACTTCAACGAGCAGGTGCAACGGTTGTTCTACTTCCAATTGAGGAAGTGGATCAAATTGAGTCCACACTTAATCAATTAGATGGATTGTTATTGGCTGGTGGCGCGGACATCAATCCAATTTATTACGGTGATACTCCAAAATCATATATAGGTACTGTAGAGGAAGAACGAGATAATTTTGAATTAAATCTGGCAAAGCAGGCTTTAGAAAAAGATATTCCTATTCTAGGAATTTGCCGAGGGTTACAGGTGTTAAATGTTGCAGCTGGTGGGTCTCTTTATCAAGACTTAGAGCACGAGATGGGACCAGAATATTTCCATGTTCGAGAACAGTTCCGTAAATGGCAAGGCTCTCATTCCGTAGATCTTCTGGAAGAGGGAAAAATTTATGAGGCTATTGGCCAAAAATCTTTAATGGTTAATTCTTTTCACCATCAAGCAGTGAAAACATTAGGGAAAGATTTTGAGGCGAGCGCATGGTCCTTTGATGGTGTAATAGAGGCTATTGAATCGAAGGCTCATCGTTATGTAGCAGCGGTTCAATGGCATCCAGAAATGATGTCGGAAAGGGATGTCTTGCAGCAACGTTTATTTAACCAATTTGTAAATGAAATTAGTAAAAAGGTAGTTAAATCCTAGCGTTTTATAAATAAAAGAATTGATGGATAGCTTGGTACGTCATGGTAGTGGGGAAACCAGACTGCCGGCTGCTTGTAAAAGTAATAATCATTGGGGGATGAACAAAACCCCCGATGATTAAAGTTTCATTCTATTGCAAAGGGGATTGGTATATGAGTCAAGTATCAGAGAAGGCAGTTTCATTCGAGCCAGAAGGAAAAAAGGAAAGAAAAGAATGGAAAATAAACGTATTTGCAATGTTACTTGTCTTGTTAGTTATTGCGGCTGTGATTACACATATATTGCCGGCCGGAAAATATGAACAGATTGAAAAAAATGGGTATACAACAGTAGATCCAAATTCATTTAAGTGGATTGAATCAACGCCACTTGGATTTTTTGATACGGTAAAATCTATTCCTACAGGGATGGTAGAAGCTGCTAATATTATCTTTTTTATTCTTATTATCGGAGGTTTTTTTGGTGTATTAAAGGCATCCGGTACAGTTGAGGCTCTTGTTTCAACGATGGCAAAAAAACTTGCTAACCGTGAAAAGTTAATGATTCCTATTATCATGCTGTTCTTTGCACTTGGCGGGTCATTAATGGGGATGGCTGAGGAAGCTTTAGTGTATGTACCTCTATTTATTCCGCTAGCTCTTGCGGTTGGATTTGATACGATAACAGGGACTGCGATGGTACTAGTAGGAGCGTCCGTCGGATTTACAACGGCAATTATGAATCCGTTTACAGTTGGGCTGGCACAAGGGATAGCGGGTCTTCCTATGTATTCGGGGATGGGGTTCCGCCTCATTTTATTCGTAGTCATATATGTAATTGCGGTTACATTCGTCTATCGTCATGCTATGAAAGTAAAGAGGGATCCTGCAAGCGGAATTTACGGAAAATTCGATACAAAGAAGCAAGACAGCTTACTAACAGCAAAAGTAGAGTTAACAAAAAGACATAAATGGATATTAACGGCCTTTTTAATCAATTATATTATTCTTGTATTTGGTGTTATTAAGTACGAGTGGTATATAAAAGAAATTGCAGCCTTATTTATTATTTTAACTATAATCATTGCAATTCTTGGCAAGATATCTCTTGATGATACTGTAGAATCTTTCACACAAGGATCGGCATCTTTAATCGGTGGCGCTTTAATCATTGGTGTATCACGCGCTATTTTAGTTGTATTGAATCAAGGGCATATTATAGACCCACTACTTTATCAAGTATCGGAAGAAATGAAACATGTGTCTCCTTTTTTAAGTGTTGTTGGAATGTACAACTTCCAAGTAGCGATTCATTTTATTTTAGCATCAGGTAGTGGCCATGCGATGTTGACAATGCCTATCATGGCGCCACTTGCAGATTTATTGGACATTACACGCCAAACAGCTGTATTATCCTTTTCATTCGCCGATGGTATTGGAAATATTATTTTTCCAACAGGTGGTACGCTAATGGCTGGATTAGCAATTGCAGGAATTTCATGGACAAGGTGGGCAAGGTGGATTCTTCCTTTAATTCTAATTGAATACTCAATCGGTTTACTAGCAGTTATAATTGCTCATCTTATTGGTTATGGTCCATCTTAATAAAGGGTAGATATGCTTTCACTTATAGAAAGTTCAGATTTGAAGAAAATCGCTAAATAATGGTGATAGAAAAGCCCGGTTTAGAAGGGCTTTTTTTCTATGTAAAATTTCATTTGTTTTGTTTACATAATATCTTTACAATCATTTGATAAAATATATGCAACTGCATATTGTGAGGGTGGATGGTTATCCCTTCTTTCTATTCGGAAGGAAAGACCAACTATGAGAAGTCAAGGAGGATTTTTTATATAAATAGGGGGTGTTTCTCTAAAAAAGGGCGTATCAAATAAACCTAAGGATTTTCAAAAAAATGAGAAGTTCATGTTTCTGTTGTGTGTGGTGGAATTTCATAAGGTTTATTGCTTTTAAGAATGGCATAGATAATGTAACACAGCTTTCTAGCTACGGCTCCTATACAAACATAGTAGTGCTTTCCTTGTTTTCGTTTCTTTTCATAAAAGGCTTTTAATACAGGGTCATGTTTATGAGCTGTAATAGCCGCCTGGAATAAGGCTCTACGCAAATGAGAAGAGCCACGTTTGGATATAGACGTACCTGAGGATTCAAATTGCCCAGATTGGGACACAGAGGCATCGATGCCTGCGTATGCGACAAGTTTAGATGGTTTGTCAAAGCGGTGTATATCCCCAATTTCACTTAGTATAGTGGCACCTAAAATCGGTCCAACGCCAGGTATTGTCATGATAGGAGTATCTAAATCAATTAAAAGTTGTGACATTTCTTCTTCACACTCTTTGATTTGATCTTCGATAAAACGAATTTGCTCCATCAACATTTTTAGTTGAAAGGAAAAAGCGTTTTTACAGAAAGTAACACCAAACGAATTAGAGGCTAATTCCATTAGTTTGTTGGCTGTTTTCTTCCCAAGTCGGTTACGACTGGTTTGCTCAATTATTTGTGTTAAATCATCAATAGATATCTGTTCATAGTCACTAGGAGAGGAATATTCAAGTAAGATTTGTGAAGAAGTTTTACCAAAAACATCCGAAAAGATGCTTTGGTACTCTGGGAAAGTCTGATCTAATACGACAAGAGCTTTTCTTTTTAAATCACTCATATTACTTACAAGCGCATTACGAAAGCGGCTCATTTGTTTTAGAGCGAACATTTTCTCGTCCACAAGTGGAGTTTCAACAAAACGGCCGAATCGAATGATATCGGCAATCATAGTGGCATCAATGGCGTCTGTTTTCCGCTTTCTAATTTCTGTTCCTTTTCGCCAGGCATTGGTTTGAATTGGATTTAATACAACGACTGAGAAGCCATGATCCAGTAGAAAAGAATAAATGGCTAACCAATAATGTCCTGTTGCCTCCATTCCAATCATTATTTCTGTAGGAGACTCAATGTATCGGTACATCCAATTTAATAGTGCTTGTCCACCTTCTTTGTGATTCTGAAAGGGAAATGGCTTAGTAATAGGTTTTCCAGTTTGATCGATAATGGACGCATAATGTTTATGTTTAGCGATATCAATACCTAAATAGAACATAGCTTACACCCCTATTTTAATCAGTGTTAGATAGTGTTGTCCTCCTCTGAACTAATAAGCGCTACTACCTCGTAAGAGATACGAAGAATGACCAATGGTCATCAACATCCAACTCATTCGTAAACTACTTATTAGACAGAGGTACCATTCTTTCAACCGAATACAAAGATTCAAGGAGGTGGTCGGCAACACTCTATCTACAAATTTAAGTATCTCATAAAAATAGATACTCTTGGGTTTATAGGTACATCCCGTCCCTAAAAAACCTAACTTAATCATACGAGGAGGTGATAATATGGAGTTTTTGATTGATCTTGTAAAAGAGTTTCTGAAAGCGACTGTGCGCGAAGTTTCAGCGTATTTTTTGCGGAAGCAACTTCTGGATAAGGACAACAAAAAACCCACTCCGCGCCGTCACAAGCAAAAGGGTGGGTTCCGCAAAAAGAAATAGCTTATAATAACCACCACCCTAAGCGGTAGCAGTTAGGGAAGAGATGTGAGCGCATCTCTTCCTTTTATTATATGTCATTTTATTTGATGTCATACTTATATAGTATTCTACGGAAAATATATCATATTCCTATTTTTTGGTCAATTTGATCCCGCTTTAACGGGCAGTAAGACCCCCACCTCAAAATTCAGTGGAAGCAAAGAAGTTAGGTGGGGGATCAACTGTCCGTAAAAGTCCGATTGGTTCAACTAATAATCAGTGGGGGATGAACAAAACCCCCTACTGATTAAAGTTTCACTTTATTGCATGATTGAAAAGGTGTAGTCTTATTCCTCTTCAAACTGAAAAATATCCCGATTAATAAGTTGGTGGAGATACTTATCCATTTCAGCCGCAGAAACTTTCCTTTCATTTTTAAACCACCATGCGCTTAATGAGGTGATTGCCCCTGAATAAAATTCAATGATTAGATCATTTGGCATCGTATGATTTTTGCGTAGTTGATGTAACGCTTCTATTTCTTGTTTTCTCGTTTCGTGACTTAAATACTGTGTCCGGTTAATAAATTGTTCATCAGACATTTGTGTTTCTAATATTTTACCGATTTCTTCATGATGTAGAAATTGTTCCATTACTTGAAATGGTTTACTTAATCGATCTGAAACCGGTATTTCAGCAATCATCTTGCTGTATCGTTTAAATCCAAATGCTAATAAAGCATCTTTGTCTTCAAAGTGTTTATAAAAGGTCGTTCGGTGTACCATTGCGCGGTCACATATTTGGTTAATCGTGATCGTACTATATTTCTGTTTTGATTGCGTCATTAATTCAAATAAGGAATCCCATAGTAATTTATGTGTACGTCTAATACGTAAATCAAGTTGTTTTTCATTATCATTCATCTACAATTCTCCTTTTTTGTAGATTAAATATACAATGGCTGAAAATTGATTCTCCCTTTTTAATCTACATATGTATATTATATTACATGTGTCTAGGTATATTTAAAGTTTTTTAAGTAAGAAACAGGAGGAGAATTTGCAAATGAATATGACAACTAAGAGCCCTGCAAGTGGCAAAGTTGATACTTCTAATATGAAACATACCCCCATTTTAATTGCATTACTTCTAGGGGCAATGGTTGCGTTATTAAACGAAACGTTACTTGGTAATGCGTTAACAGTATTAATGAAAGAATTCGATGTAACAGCTTCAACGATTCAATGGCTTTCTACAGCTTACATGTTAGTAGTTGGTGTTTTAGTCCCGATTACAGCGTTACTTCAGCAATGGCTCACAACGAGACAAATGTTTTTGATCGCTATGGTAACATTTTTAGTCGGTACATTAATTGCAGGATTCGCACCGACATTTTCCGTTTTATTAGTTGGCCGTATCGTCCAAGCAGTAGCGACGGGGTTAATTTCACCGTTATTAATGAATACGATTTTAATCATTTGTCCACCTGAAAAACGTGGTGCCACAATGGGGTTAATCGCACTTGTAATGATGGCAGCTCCAGCAATTGGGCCTACATTATCTGGAGTGATTGTGGATTCATTAAATTGGCGCTGGTTATTCTATATTGTTATTCCTATAGTGATTATTTCCATTATGATTGGAATGAAGTACATTCAAAATGTTTCAGAGTTAACAAGGCCAAAAGTAGATTATCCATCTATCCTTTTATCGACATTAGGATTTGGCGGACTTGTGTATAGCTTTAGTGCATCAGGTGACTTAGGGTGGTCCGATGCAAAAGTGTATGGCACTTTACTTGTTGGGCTTATCTCATTATGTATTTTTGTCGTCCGACAATTAAAAATTGAGAATCCAATTTTAGAATTACGCGCATTTAAAGTTCCGATGTTTACATTATCAGTTGGATTAATTGTCATTGTGATGATGTCGTTATTTTCAACGATGACGTTATTACCGATGTTCCTGCAAACAGTTTTACTTGTCACAGCCTTTAAATCAGGAATCATCATGCTTCCGGGAAGTGTTATTAGCGCTATAATGGGGCCGATTGCAGGTAAACTATTTGATAAATTTAGCCCGAAAGTTATTATCGTTCCCGGCATTGTGTTAGTGGGGATTGCAATGTTCTTATTTAAAGGTATTACTCCTGACACATCAATGGTACAAATTATTGTTATGCATAGCGTATTAATGGTTGGACTCATGTTTGTTATGACAGCACAAACATACGGTTTAAATCAATTAACATCAGATTTATATCCGCACGGAACAGCACTGTTTAGCACACTGCAACAAGTAGCTGGCGCAATTGGTACGGCTATCTTTATTTCGAAAATGTCTTCAGGAACAGCTAGCTATATGGAAAGCTCCGCAAATCCAATGGACCCAGTAGAGAAGTTAAATGGTTTAACGTCTGGATTCCAAGGTGCATTTGCACTAGGGTTAGTCTTTATCATTGTTGCTTTTATCGTATCGTTGTTTTTAAAAGAAGAGAAAGAGGGAGTAAAGGCAGCGAGGGTTTTACAGAACGAGAATTAAGATTTAAATAAAAAAGACATCTTTAAGAGGTAAAGATGTCTTTTTATATTTCTTTCGTAATACTTGTTTTTGATGTCTTAATACATAAGAATTGGTATGTAAAATATTTGTATTTTTTGAACATGAATAATTATTGAGAATAACGATGCAAAGCTGTGCTAATAACTAAAAGTCCAATAATGAGAGAAAGTGTTCTTATAATAAGTTCTGCCA
This sequence comes from Bacillus sp. FSL K6-0073, assembly GCF_038006085.1. Classification (NCBI taxonomy): domain Bacteria; kingdom Bacillati; phylum Bacillota; class Bacilli; order Caryophanales; family Bacillaceae; genus Bacillus; species Bacillus sp. FSL K6-0073. The sequence goes on from NZ_JBBOUN010000001.1 coordinate 992,923, forward strand.
CTAATAGTTCACCAAATGATTTAGTGACATCGTATATAGATCCTGTTATGAGAATAGGTGCAATCATAATTATAATTCCAATTATTATTTGAAGAAGTAGATTGATGTTTTTATTCAAGACAATCACCTCCAAAAAAATAGGGAATGAGAATATGGTTTTTTTTGTATTATAAAATGATTATATCGTATTACATTAAACGATGAGAATATTTTTAAATAGTAGAAATTAGAGACTCTTCAATAAAAAGGAATTAAATATGGTATTCTTTAGTTAAGATATGTAAACGAAGACGGGGGAAATGAAGATGGATAAGAAGTTAAAGTATTGGCTAGCATCTATTATAGGGGGAGTAGTACTTGCAACTGGTATGACTTATGGAATATTACAGTTTGCTGAAGTCCCGCTTAAGGGGGAGGACCATGTTTTTGCAGAGGTTAATAAAGAAGACATACTATCGAATGAAGCAGAAGTGAAAGGTTCAAATGCACAACTTCACATTACAGTAACTTCTACTGAAGAAGAAGTTATTTCAGCTATGCATAGCATGACTCATCAAAAAGTAAAAGCGTGTGAAGGAAAGGGAGCAACCCCTATGTCCAAAAAGAATGCAGAGAAAGTAAGAAACATTCTAAACGGAAACAATTTCAAGAACAAAGAAGAGCTATTAGCAATTACTGAAAGATGGGCAAATAGAGATTTTAGTAAAATTGTAGAAGAACATAACTATTTTATTAAACTTCAAGGTGGCGTGATAGGTGAAGTTACAGTGATGGATAAGGTAGACGAGCAAGTATTCTGTCTCAATACTTTCGGTGATGATGTAACGGCCGCATTAATTAAATCAGGAGATCTTCAAGCGCTGTAAGGTGTTTTTTCTCTGATATAAAGAAAGCCTCAAGTATTCATATACTTGAGGCTTTTCCAATGGAAAGATAGGAATGGTCCGAATTCTTTACATTAAGAACAAAGTGGAATTACTCCTAAACCAATTAATAAAGCTGCAGCAACTGCTGGAATTGGTACAGGAATTTGAATACCTTCTACAAATAAGAAATATTGACCACTTACTATTTTAAAACAAACTAATTGCATGGCTATTCCTCCCTTCTTTTAGGGTTAATACATTATATTAATTTATCTATCTATTGATATAGTTAAATTATTTATTTTTAAAAATATAGTTAATATGTGAATAGTTTTCGAAAGGACCTGCTCAATCAATACGGAAAAACATAAGATGAAACGAATCCATTAAAATACATGAGTGAACCTTAGTTTTCCCCTCTTATCTAAAGGAGGAACTATTATGGGTTACGGTGGTAGTTGTGGCGGTTGTGGCTTTTCTGGAGGCTTTGCTTTATTAGTTGTGTTATTCATTTTATTAATCATCGTTGGAGCTTCTTGCTTCTGCTAAAAACTATTGGAAAAGACACTCATATAGAGTGTCTTTTCTTTCGTGCAAAATGATTCCTGACAATAGCCAACTGTATAAAGTATACGGTATACTTTTGCCTCATTAGACATATAAAAATGTTGGAGGGATGTTATGAAACTAGTAGGGAAGCACATTTATATTCGGCTTTACAAAACTGCTGATGCCAACGAGTTAGCTAACTTACATATTAGAAATCGCGAATTTTTTCAACGAGTTTGTCCATTTCTCCCAGAAGTTTTTTATACAGAAGAACATCAAAAAATACGTCTTGAACAAGCTCTAAAAAAGACAGCTGAAGGGCAAGTATACCCTTTTGGAATCTTTTTAAGAGAAAATGATAAGCTTATCGGAGACATTTCATTAACTCAAATTGTTAGGGGAGACCTCCAAAGCTGTTATACGGGATTCACTTTAGATAAGGAGCATAATGCAAAGGGCTATACAACAGAGGCTCTTCAACTTGCTGTAGATTTTGCTTTTAGGGAATTAAAGCTACATAGAATTGAAGCAGGAGCGATGCTTGATAATATAGCATCTATTCGTGTATTAGAAAAAGTGGGGTTTAAAAAAGAAGGTATAGCGAAAGAAAATATAAGGATTAATGGCAAATGGACAGACCATCAAATATTAGCTATTATCAATAGTTTGGATGTGTAAGTTTATTTTGATTCCAATAAAGATAATCATGTAACTCTTCAAACTCTACCAACAGTTTTATAGAGACCTGTACAATTTTCGGATCAGAAACTAACCTTACAAGTCTTGAAATTCCACCTAACTCTACAATTACTCTATTTGAAAATTTTACAACTAACCACACTAAGACTCTTATTCGTTTTAGTTTTAGCTTTAGCTTTGTATTTGCTGCGTTCGTCACATTGACTAGTAGAACATTTAAATCCACAACTCCACAAACAATTAGATTAACACCAGGGAGATACAAGGACTTTCTTATTTGAGGATGTTAAATGCCACTTCAGTTAACGCCTCATCAAGGCCATTATTTATCCAACAAACAACATATATTTGTTGTGATAAATCAAATTCATATTACTGTGAGAATAGTGACTATGGTTAGTATTAGTTATTAAAGAGAGCTTTGGCTCTTTTTTTATTTTCTTTCGACATAATATGACAATATATGAATTAATAGTTTGGTATTATTATCTAGAAATCTTACATTTATCTACAAATTATTATTGTATTTTCAGGTTTTTAAATGTAAAATATTTCAATGTAAATACATACCATTTAGGGGGATAAAGAAATTTATGAAAAAATTATTAGCTTCAGCAACAGCGGTAACACTATTAACAGTGGGGTACAGTTCTTCTGCATTTGCAGCTAAGAGTCCTAATGATACAAAAAACTGTGGTCATTTTAAAAGTCAACAAGATGCTCAAGCATTCTGGGATCAAAATGGATATGGTGTTGGAAATGATCCACACCGTTTAGATAATGATAAAGACGGCATTCCATGTGAAGATTATAAATATCCAAAGAGCACAAATACTACAACAGAAAATAAAGAAACTACTAAACCTCAAGAACAACCTAAACAAGAAAATACTAAACAGGAAAACACTAAACAAGAACCTGTTAAACAAGAAAACACTAAGCAAGAGAATTCAAAACAAAATAACCAAACAACAAATAATAAACAAGAACAAACTAAGCCTCAAACAACTGCAAAAGAAACAAAGAAAAATACTAATACAGTTGTGAAAAAAGAAACGAAAAAACAAGGTGAAAAATTACCTAATACAGCATCAAACGGTGTTACAATGATGTTAGCAAGCTTAGGATTAGCATTAGCTGGTTCTGTATTAATGTTCCGTCGTAAAAAGACAAACGCATAAAATAGTTCCTTAAAACGGCAGGAGAAATCCTGTCGTTTTCAAATGGAGTGATAAAAGTGAATAAAAAACAATGGATAGGCTTATGTTTAACTGTTATTGGACTTACTATCTTTTCCTATTATTTTCTAGAATGGTATAGTGCTAGACAATCAGCAGAGTCGTTAACAACTAACGAGGCTAAACAATATGAGACCTCCACACCTTCTAAAGAAAATGAAACGCAAAACATCAATCAAACAGAGACAGAGACAAAGATTGACACTTCATTACAACCTGAAGAACCTGTACAAATTCCCGCTTCAAAGGTAAACCATCAGTTAGGAGATAAAGTAGCATATTTAATTATCCCTAAAATACAAAAGAAATACTCTATATTTTGGGGAGCTGATGATAAAGTACTAAAAAAGGGTGTAGGTATGTTTGTTAGTGACTTAACTACTACACCATCTGGAAATGGTCATACAGTTTTAAGTGGACATAGAGATACTGTTTTTACCGAGCTTGGTGAATTAAAGGAAAATGACCAACTTATCGTGGAATATGAAAATAAAACATATACATATGAAATTAACAAGCATTGGATAACAGATTCAGAAGATCGAACAGTTATTGTAGAAAAAAGTGAGCCAACTTTAACATTAACAACTTGTTATCCTTTTGACTATATAGGAGACGCTCCAGATCGGTACATAATTGAAGCATCTCTACTTTCCATTCATTGAGGATGGAAAGTCCAATACACATTAATTTTAATAATATGTATTGGACTCCCATTCAAGTATCATTTTTCTTAATGAATATTTGGTATATTTTAGGGTGTTTTTTACTATTTTTATGTTAAGATATTTTGGTTGATATTCATCTTATTTTAGGAGGTTGGAAAATCTGTTACATGCTTTTCATATGGATTTTAGTTTCTATACCGAAAGTATAAAAGTTTTAGGGTTATTAGGGAATTCTACTCGCTTATCAATTGTTTGTAAATTGATTACATATGGATCGTTGTCAGTTTCTGATTTAAGTAAGCAAACAAGAATTACAGAGGATTTGATTGTACAACATTTGCGTAAATTAGCCTTTGGAAATATTGTAATTAGTGAACGTATAGGGAAAAGGCTTTATTTCAAAATAAAAGATAATAAAACAATTGAGATTATTAAGGTATTAGGATTACTAAGTTAATTTTCATTACTTTCAATATAAATGATTTTGCTATAACTCAATTGTGCAAAATCACATTTAGCCTGCCTACGGAAATAGGGAGGTTTTTAATATACAAAAAGGCGCCCATATAAGGGTGCCTTTTCCAATAGTTTTTAGCAGAAACAACTGCATCCGATAATGATTAATAAAATAAACAATACAACTAATAAAGCGAATCCTCCAGCGAAACCGCAGCCTTCGCCGCAACTACCACCATATCCCATAACAATAGTGCCTCCTTTAGATTAGAGGGTAAAACTAGGGTTCATTCCATGGATTTTAATGGGTTCACTTTACCTTATGTTTTTAAGAATTAATTGAGCAGGTCCTTTTGAAAATAAGGGAAAGATGATCTAAGGCGCTTCACCTGAAGAGGGATACGGCCAGCATTTTGGAAAAAAACACGCTAAGAGCATGCAGGATTTTATACAGTTTTTCGGCTAATTCAGTGAAAAACGGAAACTCTGCAACCCACGCCAGGATAGGAATGTATAAAAAAATGAATAGCATTATAGGGGTACGGAAACGATTATGGGTTTCAAGGGCCACTCTGAAATTAAATACCACGCTTCGATTTTGATAAGTGTATTTGAGAAACTCGAAATCCTTTAAAATCAATAACTTGTAAGCTTCTCAATAGAGTACACTCTATTGAGAAGGTAAATATGCAATTATGCATATTTATATTTTTTTATTTTAATAGTAATTAAACCTAATATATAATTAAAAAGTTTTTTACGAATTGATAAGGAGATGCGAGTATGAAGAAAACCATAGGACTTATATTATCATTATTTTAATTACTTTCTACCTATGCACCAATGTTTACAGAGGAAGTCGAAGTTTTAAATCAAATAGGCCGCGTCAAAGAGAAAGGAGATTAGTATTATTATGGATCTCGTCAACATAATGCGAATTTTAGACTAAGGGATTTTCAAATTAAAAAACTTGGTTTTACTGTTTATTAAGAAGGTTCCATAAACGGGCTACTACATTTAAAAAATGAAACATCTTATGAACTAATTATTGTTTAGACAGAATGACTTAGGTTGTCCTTATGCGAAATATTAGTATGAATAGAAATTTGATAATTATATAAAACGCCGTAAATGAAGAATAAAATAAGTGCTGATTTTGCAATTATATTTTTAAAAATTGAATAGGAGATCTATTATGAATACAATTAAGAAATTATTTTTAAGTTCTGTGATATGTATTTTATTATTCAGTACAGCAGGAACAGCGTATGCAGAACAAAATAGTCAAGGAAATTCATTATCATTCATTGACGTTCCTAAAACCCACTGGGCATATAAAGAAATGATGTATATGGCTGAGAATAAGATTATAACAGGATACGGAAATGGGTATTTCGGTGCCACGGATCCTATTATTCGCGAACATCTTGCTGCTTTCTTGTATCGATATTTAAAACCGCAAGATAGTACAAATAATCCATTTGTTGATATTGGTGACAGCAATTTTAAAAAGGAAATTTTAGCACTTACTGCACGGGGCATATTTAGCGTAAATGTAGAGAAACAATTCAATCCGAAAAATAATATGACGCGTGCTGAAATGGCTGCAGTGCTTGTCAGAACATTCGATTTAAAACCGCAAGGGAATTTTGACTTTACGGATATGAAAGGTCATTGGGCTAACGAATATGTCAAAATATTAGCTGGAAATAAAATCACAAATGGTACTGGTGATGGCAATTTTAATCCAAATGGACTTGTCACAAGAGAGCAATTTTCTGTGTTCTTATATAGAACAATCATGGCAACATCAGGTATAAAAAAAAATGAATCGGTTGGCTGGGTTGTAGATGGAGAAAAGAAATACTATTATGACAAACCAGGCGTGAAACATACTGGATTATTACGTTCAGGGGATGATACCTATCTCTTCGATAAAAATGGTAATCTAGCTTCAGGATGGAATACCGTAGACGGAAAGGACTACTATTTTGATACAGTAAGTGGAGCTGCACAAAAAGGATGGTTCTCTCAAACTACCCATTGGTATTATGCAGACGATAACGGTGTGATTCAAAAAGGCGATGTAATCTACAAAGGAAAACAGTTCCAATTCGATAGAACAGGTAAAATGGTAAAAGGGTGGATAACAATCCAATCCCTCGACCAAAATATCTACAAATCCAGAACAGTTGTAAGGGGATTTGACCCGATAAAAGTTAGAAAGGATGAAATTCTTGAAGTAGTAGGGGAAGACGGTCCTCTATGGTTTAAGGTGAACTACAATGGTCAAACATACGTTGTGCAAAAATTATTTGCAGTCGTGTTTGATCAATCTCTATCTAATAAAATAGATACAATTCGTCAAGATATTGATGATTTAAAAAAGAGTACTGAGTTAGTAAAAAAATATTCAGAACGCTATAAAAAAGCAAAAGAAACTAAAAATGATGATGCGGCTTTAGTTGAATCTAGTGAACTTGCACAAAGTGTCTCTCAATTACTAACCACACTAAAAAAATCTGAATTGAAGAACACTGTAGATAAAATTTATGAAAAAGAAGCTGATCCAGCTGTAAGAGAAAAATACAATTCTACTATCGCAACTTTAGAGATGATGAATCAGGATTTTGGGAAAATCCATAAATTAATGCTACTAAAAGATAGTATTATGGTTATCGATAAAGCGAATCAGGATTCAGGTAATATTATTCAACAAATTCAACAAGGTAAATATTTGGTACAGCAGGATAAAGCTAACCTTCAAAACTATGTGAATGGTTTAACGGATTATAAAAATAGTATGACAGCCTATAAAAAGCAAATGTTGGAATGGTTTGTGGATACTGCTGATGCAGGAACAGATGCCATGATAATGTTTATGGACATGACAACAGCTTACTCGCTCTCAATTAATAAGGTGTTTATCGAACCAGCAGAAAAATGGGTTGGCACATTACCAAAAGGTGAAATAGAAAAATTTGCAGACGGTGTTCGCGACTATGGACAGCAACTTACTGCCATGCAGGAAGGATTCAAAAATAGACTACCTGAATATAAACAAATGGCCAGTGATTTACGCGTAGTAAATCAAAGTTTCCATAAGTTTGGAGATTCAGTGCAAAAAGCTGGGGCATCACTTCATAAACAAGCAGTAATGGCTGATGGACTAATTAATAGTGTCTCAACGCATGTTGCAGAAGCTCAACAAGCATTTCCAACACTACATACAGATATTATGTCTGGATTAGATGCTGCTAATAATATGATGGATTCTGCTAATAAAATTTCAGGCTACAAAATAGATACGTCTAATGTTGTTAAAAATGTTGGTAATATGGATGGTTTAACAACCCGTCTTAAGGATTTTGGTGTACCACCTGAAAAAATGAAAGAATATCTGGAAGAACAAAAGCGAACGAATGAATTAGGATCTATGGCGCTTGATTTTATTCCAGTTGTTGGACAAATTAAACAAGGTTTACAAATTTATAATGGAAGAGAATTTTTCACAGACAGAAAATATGAGCCGAATGATTATGTATGGGGAACTGTTTCTACAGTTGTAGGTGGCACTCCTAAAGTTATAGGTCGAGTATTTGGTAAATATGGAGAGTTAGAGCAAAAAGCGAAGGATTTAGGGAAAGTATCAAAGGTAACTGAAGAGATTGGATGGAGTATGCCAAGAGGTGGCGGCGTCATTGATGGGCGTAAGTATACTGAACATGCGCTTGAAAGAATGGCACCTGATACAATTCAGGTTCGAGCAGAACTTACAAAGCGTGCACGCGAAAGAGCTGAAAGGAATGGTTACACATTCGGATCAAAAGAATACATGGAGGAATTAAAAAAAGTTGATCCACGTGGTGTAACACCAAGTGTAGTAGAAGAAACAATTAAGCATGCTACTAAAAAACCTGGAAATAAACCTGGTCTATGGCAATACGATGGGAAAGATGTTAGAGTCGTATTGAATGATAATGGCGATGTTGTTTCCGTTGTACCTAATAAATCGTGAATATTATAAATAAAGTGGATTGAGCCCATTCACGTAAGGAGTTGTTAAATTGAATATACAATATGATGAATATGAATTATTAGAAATATTCGAGAGTGAACCAGAAGATTATTTTATTCCAGGTGCAGGTGCATATAGGTATAATAAAATAGATAAATTAGGTTTTGAATTAGTAATGATTATGTGTTATTACGAGGAAACTGTTGAATTAAATTTGTATTATAAAAATAAATGCATCTTTGAAACGAAGATGCATTCGGCGAAACGAATCTATACCCGTAATGACTCATTATATGTCCAAGGTGGCGTAGAAAACAAAAAAATCGAAGTAAAATTCAAGCCACATTTTACAGTTACAATAAATGAGTTTTAAAAACTTGAAATCAATGTTCGTAAATATTCTGAACATGCTTTAGAAAGAATGGCTCCGGATACAATACAAGTTCGAGCTGAATTAGAGGCACATGCCAAAAGTAGAGGGCTTGTACGTAGTACACAGAAATTTAAAGAATTTGTTAATCCTAGAGGTATCACAACTTCTGTAGTAGATTTTCTGTGCCTTTCCATTGGAAAATCAAGACTGATATAAAAAATGAGTAGAAAAAACAAGGCTTTTACTTCGTGGATACCACTACAAAGTAAGAGCCTTGTTTCATTATATTTGTTCATACAGTTTTCCTTGTAGTCTTCTGTTTTCATCCTTCAATCTCTTATTCTTTATCAATTTTTCGAACAGGTTGATAGCAAAAGTTTTTTATACAAAATAACATCAAAAAATACGTCTTGAACAAGTATGAAAAAAGAAAGCTGAAGGGCAAGTAATCCTTTTGGAATCATTTTAAGAGAAAATGATAAACTGATCGGAGACATTTCATTAACTCAAATTGTTAGGGGAGACCTCCAAAGCTGTTATACAGGATTTACTTTAGATAAGGAGCATAATGCAAAGGGCTATACAACAGAGGCTCTTCAACTTGTTGTATATTTTGCTTTTAGGGAATTAAAGCTACATAGAATTGAAGCAGGAGCAATGCTTGATAATATAGCATCTATTCGTGTATTAGAAAAAGTCCTACATAAGGGGACTTTTTCTAATACATATAGATTAAAATAATAATAGAAATTTTTTATTTTTTTCCACAACTATTAATTAAATCATATTGTTTAGAAATCATTTCATTTCGAATTTGATCGAGATGTTTATGTAATGTTTCTTTTATTGCACTACCTGTTTTGCTTTCAAAACTTTTGTTTAATTCAATTCCTTGTTCAGATAAACTTTTGCATACATCATGAAATGCTTCTTTGTTTTTTTGAATGGCATGTTTTTGGCTTGCTACTATGCTATTTGTTTTGAATGCTACATCAGTTTTTAAAAGTGATTGTTGCAGTTCTTTTTCTAATTGCTTTTTAACAGCTTGCAACTCATCTATAATAGTTCCAACTGCACCAACTGTAGCTTTCTCTATTTCTTTCTCTATTTTTTGAATTTCCCCTATAAAATCCATCATATTATCTCGCCGCCAGTCCTTCAAAATTTGTTCCTAATTGATTATCTTTATCTCGTAATGAATTAGCTGCATAAGCAATATCATCTCCAAAATGAATCAATTCTTTTTGTTTTTTCCGTAAAAGATGAATTAGTTCTTCTGCTAGTTGTATATCATGAAAATAGTCTTTTCCGTTTTGGGATATTTTTGCAACCTCTCTAATTGCTTCATCTACTTCATGTTCTTCTAACAGATGATATTTTCCTCCAGGTCCTGTCTCATGCTTCAATTGACTCTTTAATTTCGCAACTTCCTCTTCTTGTTGTTGAAATCTTTCTATATTTCTAATAATATCAGATAATATATCGCTTATTTTTTGTATCTCTTTTGCATGACGAATGATATCATCTGGTTCTAATTCTAGTCGAACACTACCATTATTGTGGAACATTTCTAGAAATGTTGACATTGGATGTTGTCCCATAAATACAGCCGCGAGAATACTATCTGTTCCATTACTTTTCGTTGTAAATTGTTTACCAATCATAGGTGCTCCAAATTGATTGAAATTTCCTACAGCATCTTTTCTATGAGTATAATCTACTACTTTATTTTCCATTACGCCTTCATCTACTCGTTTTTTGCTTTATCACTTAGTAATCTATAAATATTTGGTGCAGCATATGTTGTTGCATAACAATTCATTTCTGCTGCTACATATTGGGCTTCTGCAGCACCTTTACTATGTCCGGTAGTGTGAATAGATGTAGGGTTATATTTTTTCTTAATTTTTTCTGCAAATTCTACTGCACTATCAAATGATGTCGGTACCTTTTCACCTGCTACACCAAGGTTCTTTTTCTGTCCAAGTGTAATTTGAACTATATCTGTGGTTTTATCTCCATCGAATCTACCAAATTCAGTACCGCGGTATGCAATGATTACATCGTCATACTGTTTTTTACCAGATTTATACTTATCTGCGGGTACTACAGCGATTGCTTGTAATCCATTTTTCACCTTTGTGTGATCTGCATCGAAGGTGTCTATTACCTTCCATAATTTACCGTAAATTCCTTTTATCTCTTTCCCTTCTTCCAAATAATCTTTTTTATAAACCATACTTGAAAGCTCAAAATAATCTTCATCTGTCGCAATGGTATTCTTTTTCAATTCATTCATCTGCCTCAACTCACTTCGTGGTATATTTTAAATATATTTAATGATAAGGGGAATAGGAATGAAAAAAGCAATAATTATTATAATATCCATAATTTTCATTATAACAGGAGGTTATTTAGGAATGGAATACTTACAAAAAAAAGAACAAGAGGGACTGTTTTGGAAACAACAAGAGACAAGAATTGAGAAATACATTCGTTATAATATTAAAGATGTGCAATCGATTACCTTCACAAAACATGAAGTAAATCCGATGGGAGTTCCTTCTGTGGATGGATATATAAATAATGATAAAGAATTGAATTTCTCAGCTAGTATTAGTACTACGAAGAATTTTGAAGATAAACTTTCACGTTCTGGAAAATTAGGGGAACTTGTAAAAAAACCTGAAAAATCAGTATCTGAAATTGAAAAAGAAGAGAAGGAAAAGAAACAAGAGTAGTCTTTGCACTACTCTTATTTTCTGTATCCCATTTTTAAGAAGAATGCATTGGTAAGTTTTTTATAAGGAGATTTTCAATGAAGAAAGTAATGATTTTGGTTGTATCTGCTGTGGTGCTCATAGCAGGAGGATATTTTACTATGGAATACTTAAATAAAAAAGAACAAGAAGAAAAGTTTTGGAAAGTACAAGAGGCACGAGTAGAAAAGTATATTCACTATAATATTAAAGATGTAAAATCGATTACATTTACAGAAAATAAGATAAGTCCAATGGGAGTTCCTCATATAAAAGGTTATATAAACAATAATAAAGAATTAGATTTTATAGCTAGTATAAGTACAACTAAAAACTTTGAAAATAAATTTACGCGTTCTGGAGAATTAGATGAAATGATAAAAAAACCTGCAAAATCTGTATCTGAAATCGAAAAAGAAGAGAAAGAAAAAAAACAAGAGTAGTCTTTGTACTATTCTTGTCTTCTCTATCCCATTTTAAGAAGAATACATTGGTAGGCTTTTTATAAGGAGATTTCCAATGAAGAAAGCAATGATTTTGGTTATATCTGCTGTGATACTCATAGCAGGAGGATATTTTACTATGGAATACTTAAATAAAAAAGAACAAGAAGAAAAGTTTTGGAATGAACAAAAAGAACGAGTAGAAAAATATATTCACTATAATATTAAAGATGTAAAATCTATTACATTTACAAAAAATGATGTAAGTCCAATGGGAGTTCCTTCTGTAGAAGGATATATAAATAATGATAAGGAATTATGGTTTGATGCAAGTATAAGTACTACAGATAAATTTGAGGATAAGTTTGGTTGTTCTGGGGAATTAGATAAAATGATTAAAAAACCAGCAAAATCTGTATCTGAAATTGAAAAAGAAGAGAAGGAAAAGAAACAAGAGTAGTCTCTTTAACTACTCTTGTTTCTTTATTCTAGGGGTACCGCCCATCACCGTTAAGCTCACAGAACAGGTTGCTCTTAAAATGAACTTCATTGCTATAAAAGACTCTAATTTTTCGTTTTGGGGCAAATATTATATAAAATAATAGCTATCTCTGAATCACTAGTTTCAAAAAGCCTTCACGCAATAATGATTGCATGAAGGCTTTTGATGTTTGCTTATTTTTTTGTCTCGTTAACCCATGTAATAATGTCCTGGATGACGTATTCGGGAACGTTAGCAGGGATTTCATATTCACTAGGGAGGCTTAATTCCCCGTCACCCTCCGTGAAGAAATGATTCAATTTCGGATATTTTTTGAACTGAACATTCCCGCGGTTTGAAAGTCCTTTCTGCCATTTTGTATATTCATCTTTTACTGTTACTTGATAATCACGTGCTCCTTGCAGAATGAGTAAAGGCTCTTTTCGTGATTTTGCCTCTTCAACTGGACGCCACCTAGAAACATCATACATAAAATGAGGTGACCCAAAATTGTAGCCAGCTGGAGGATGGTCAGGATTGAAAGTAGGATCCTGAATAAAAGCGACCTGCCTTTTTAGTTCATCGATTTCTTCCTTTGACGCCCCAAGGTATTGAGAATGATCAATAGCAATGTCAGTCAAAGGGCGTGCAGGTGGTGCGAGTAAGATGCTTCCTCGGACAAGTGTGGAAGGTGCTTTGCTTAGTATACGTGGCATTGTGCCAGCTCCTAGGCTATGTCCAAGAATGAAAATATTATTTGGATCAATGCCTTCCTGCTGCGCTGCTGATTTTGCTGCAAATATAGCATCATCTGTAGTATCACGGTCTAACGTAACAGGTTCTGTACTCATCTTTAATGCATGTTCTAAGGTGCGTTTTTCATAGCGCAACACTGCAATTCCGTTGGATGAAAGGCCCACTGCAATGTCTCGTAAGATTTTTGTTCCCATATATGTGCTATCGCGATCATGGATGCCAGCACCATGAACAAGAACAACTACGGGCAGTTTTTCACCACGCTTATGTTTCGGAACTGTTAATGTCGCTGGTAACGGATAGGTAGAATTTCCAATGACGATTTCACGTTCTTGATAGGAGTCAGGTTGATCATAGCTAGGATGCGGGATAGTATAAGATTCCTCGGGTGGCCTTTCTCCAATTTCATCTACTTTCCCGCCAGGTGTGAATTTAAGGAGTAGCGGTATGGTAGTTCCTTCGGTATCTGCTGGAATTTCCACCGTCTGATGGACCAAGTTTCGTTCTTTTATCACGGGGGTTCCCATACTTTTTATCCCGCTCCAGCCACTTTGTGTCCACCAGTTTTGTAATGTGGTTGCTGTAAACTTGGATTGAAAAGCAGCAGACGTCAACTGTATTGCCTCTGCATACTTACCTTGCTGGAGATATTCAAAAAATAATGATGTACGCTCCGTTAAAGAGACTAGTTTCTTTTCAGCAGATTGTTCCTCGCTTGTATCTGCGTGAATAGTTGTTGTAAGCGAGAAAGATGAAATGCCTAAAGAAAAGAGTAGGATAAAGGTAAGTACTGATCTTTGTATTTTCTTTTTTGCATTCATGTTTTAACCTCCAATATGTGATGGCAAAAAACAAGTATGGTAATTAGAATTCTGGTACAAAAACTTTAAAATACTTGCAAGTAATCTCAAAAACTTGGACATACTAATATTATTATTCTAAAAAAATGTAGATTTCTTCTCTTGTTACATGCATATTAATCCCAAAAATAATCTTTTTTCCTTCACTTTATATTTTGATTATACGAAGCAAAGCTCTCGTTTTTCTTACTTGATACTTACAAATTCCTTAAGTAGAGGATATTTTAAAATCTTAGCTTGATAAATATGTAGCGGTACTCTTATGTTAAGAGATAGCTTAAGGAACGAGGATTATATTGTTTTTATAAAGAGTTGATGCTATGTTTGTTTTGTAACATATGGTGTTTTATGCATGTAGGAGGATTTATTGAAGAAATTATTAATATTGTTTTTATTAGCTACATTTTGTCTACAGATTACAGGATGTTCTAATAATATGGGTACACTAAGGGAGAAGTCTAAAACTTCAACACTTGTGAAGTTTAACCGCATCAATAAAGGGTGGTACAAACATATGTAATAGTTTGTATCACCCTTTGTTGATGTTAGAAGTCATAAGGAAAAGGTTGATAGTTAGATATTTTTCATAAAGAAAAGACACCCATATAAGAGTGTCCTTTCTAATAGTTTTTTAGCAGAAGCAACTGCATCCGATAATGATTAATAGTATAAAGAGTACAACAAGCAAAGCAAATCCTCCAGCAAAACCACAGCCTTCTCCGCAACTACCACCATAGTCCATAATAGTTCCTCCTTTAGGTAAGGGGATTAAAACTAAGGTTCATTCATGTATTTTAACGGGTTCACTTTACTTTATGTTTTTAAGAATGAATGGAGTAGGTCCTTTTGAAAATAAAGAAAAGCCCCCCTAAAGTGCCTTCCTTCGACTTGAACCATCTAATTTTAATAATATATTGGACTCCCATCCGAATACTATTTTACTATGTTAATTTTTTTGTTCATTGAGGGGTACCGCCACATCGCTATCAAGCTAATAAAAAGAAATGCCCCCTAAAATGAAAAAATACGCTATTCTTTCTGTAGAATCATAGGAAAGGATGGCGTTTTTTATGTCTGTTTCTGTGTCTAACGAATTACAACTATTTGCTCAAGAGATTCAAAGTGCCCTATCTCCAAATGCCTTACGAGATATTGCTAGAGATGTTGGCTTTGTACAACGAACCAGTAAGTACCAAGCAAAAGATTTAGTAGCTTTATGTGTATGGGTGAGCCAAAATGTAGCTATGACTTCTTTAACTCAGTTATCTAGCTGTTTAGAAGCATCAACAGAAGTACTCATCAGTCCTGAGGGACTGAATCAACGGTTTAATAAGGCGGCCGTCCAACTTTTACAACACCTACTAGCCGAACTACTAAGCAAAAAATTGGCCGCATCTATGCCGATTTCTTCTCCATACACTTCTGTTTTCAAGCGTATTCGTATTTTAGATTCAACTGCATTTCAACTCCCGGATATATTTTCATCGGTTTATCCTGGTGCGGGAGGATGCAGCCATACAGCGGGAGTAAAGATACAGCTTGAGTATGATTTATTAAGTGGACAATTCCTTCATATTCATACAGGTCCAGGTAAACAACATGATCGAACCTACGGTTCCCTGTGTGCCCCAACTGTAACAGCGAATGATTTATGTATCCGAGATTTAGGTTATTTTCATTTGAAAGATCTTCAACATATACAAGATAAAAAGGCCTATTATATCTCACGTATTAAATCGAATACACGTATTTATCAAAAAAATCCAAACCCTGATTATTTTCAAGATGGCAGAATTAAGAAGGGTACAGAGTATATCCAAATAGATATGGAGGTTTTAATGAACTCTCTTCAGCCAGGACAAACATATGAAATATCCAACGCTTATGTAGGAATGACTGATAAAGTACCAACTCGTGTGATTGTTCATCGACTAACAAAAGAACAACAACAAAAACGATTACACGATCAAACGGTAAGAGAAAAAAAGAAAGGAATGAAGTATTCTGCTCGTAGTAAACGACTTAGCGGTATCAATGTATATATGACAAATACCCCTATAGATATTGTCCCAATGGGACAAGTACATGATTGGTATTCTTTACGTTGGCAAATCGAGATTTTATTTAAAACATGGAAATCATTCTTTCATATTCATCATTGTAAAAAGATAAAACGAGAACGATTGGAATGCCATTTGTATGGGCAACTGATTGCCATTCTACTTTGTTCTTCTACCATGTTTCAAATGCGGCAATTACTTCTTATGAAAAAGAAACGAGAACTGAGTGAATATAAGGCCATATATATGATTAAAGACTATTTCCTTCTTCTATTCCAAACTATACAAAAAAACACCCAAGAGCTATCAAAGGTATTACTTCGCCTGTTCAATCTCCTACAGCAAAACGGGCGAAAATTCCATAGGTATGAGAAGAAAACAGTTTTTGATATATTAGGTGTCGTTTATAATTGTACTATGTCGGACAATCAAGCCGCTTAATTCAAAAAAGTGAAACCCGTTAGGGTTTATTTCGTATGCAAATCTTTCAATCACCTACACTTGCCCTTTAGAAAAAGGAACAATCTCGCCTAAAATTGACTTTGTATAAGCTTAGCTTGATAGCGATGTGGCGGTACCCCATCGCTATCAAGCTAATAAAAAGAAATGCCCCCTAAAATGAAAAAATACGCTATTCTTTCTGTAGAATCATAGGAAAGGATGGCGTTTTTTATGTCTGTTTCTGTGTCTAACGAATTACAACTATTTGCTCAAGAGATTCAAAGTGCCCTATCTCCAAATGCCTTACGAGATATTGCTAGAGATGTTGGCTTTGTACAACGAACCAGTAAGTACCAAGCAAAAGATTTAGTAGCTTTATGTGTATGGGTGAGCCAAAATGTAGCTATGACTTCTTTAACTCAGTTATCTAGCTGTTTAGAAGCATCAACAGAAGTACTCATCAGTCCTGAGGGACTGAATCAACGGTTTAATAAGGCGGCCGTCCAACTTTTACAACACCTACTAGCCGAACTACTAAGCAAAAAATTGGCCGCATCTATGCCGATTTCTTCTCCATACACTTCTGTTTTCAAGCGTATTCGTATTTTAGATTCAACTGCATTTCAACTCCCGGATATATTTTCATCGGTTTATCCTGGTGCGGGAGGATGCAGCCATACAGCGGGAGTAAAGATACAGCTTGAGTATGATTTATTAAGTGGACAATTCCTTCATATTCATACAGGTCCAGGTAAACAACATGATCGAACCTACGGTTCCCTGTGTGCCCCAACTGTAACAGCGAATGATTTATGTATCCGAGATTTAGGTTATTTTCATTTGAAAGATCTTCAACATATACAAGATAAAAAGGCCTATTATATCTCACGTATTAAATCGAATACACGTATTTATCAAAAAAATCCAAACCCTGATTATTTTCAAGATGGCAGAATTAAGAAGGGTACAGAGTATATCCAAATAGATATGGAGGTTTTAATGAACTCTCTTCAGCCAGGACAAACATATGAAATATCCAACGCTTATGTAGGAATGACTGATAAAGTACCAACTCGTGTGATTGTTCATCGACTAACAAAAGAACAACAACAAAAACGATTACACGATCAAACGGTAAGAGAAAAAAAGAAAGGAATGAAGTATTCTGCTCGTAGTAAACGACTTAGCGGTATCAATGTATATATGACAAATACCCCTATAGATATTGTCCCAATGGGACAAGTACATGATTGGTATTCTTTACGTTGGCAAATCGAGATTTTATTTAAAACATGGAAATCATTCTTTCATATTCATCATTGTAAAAAGATAAAACGAGAACGATTGGAATGCCATTTGTATGGGCAACTGATTGCCATTCTACTTTGTTCTTCTACCATGTTTCAAATGCGGCAATTACTTCTTATGAAAAAGAAACGAGAACTGAGTGAATATAAGGCCATATATATGATTAAAGACTATTTCCTTCTTCTATTCCAAACTATACAAAAAAACACCCAAGAGCTATCAAAGGTATTACTTCGCCTGTTCAATCTCCTACAGCAAAACGGGCGAAAATTCCATAGGTATGAGAAGAAAACAGTTTTTGATATATTAGGTGTCGTTTATAATTGTACTATGTCGGACAATCAAGCCGCTTAATTCAAAAAAGTGAAACCCGTTAGGGTTTATTTCGTATGCAAATCTTTCAATCACCTACACTTGCCCTTTAGAAAAAGGAACAATCTCGCCTAAAATTGACTTTGTATAAGCTTAGCTTGATAGCGATGTGGCGGTACCCCATCGCTATCAAGCTAATAAAAAGAAATGCCCCCTAAAATGAAAAAATACGCTATTCTTTCTGTAGAATCATAGGAAAGGATGGCGTTTTTTATGTCTGTTTCTGTGTCTAACGAATTACAACTATTTGCTCAAGAGATTCAAAGTGCCCTATCTCCAAATGCCTTACGAGATATTGCTAGAGATGTTGGCTTTGTACAACGAACCAGTAAGTACCAAGCAAAAGATTTAGTAGCTTTATGTGTATGGGTGAGCCAAAATGTAGCTATGACTTCTTTAACTCAGTTATCTAGCTGTTTAGAAGCATCAACAGAAGTACTCATCAGTCCTGAGGGACTGAATCAACGGTTTAATAAGGCGGCCGTCCAACTTTTACAACACCTACTAGCCGAACTACTAAGCAAAAAATTGGCCGCATCTATGCCGATTTCTTCTCCATACACTTCTGTTTTCAAGCGTATTCGTATTTTAGATTCAACTGCATTTCAACTCCCGGATATATTTTCATCGGTTTATCCTGGTGCGGGAGGATGCAGCCATACAGCGGGAGTAAAGATACAGCTTGAGTATGATTTATTAAGTGGACAATTCCTTCATATTCATACAGGTCCAGGTAAACAACATGATCGAACCTACGGTTCCCTGTGTGCCCCAACTGTAACAGCGAATGATTTATGTATCCGAGATTTAGGTTATTTTCATTTGAAAGATCTTCAACATATACAAGATAAAAAGGCCTATTATATCTCACGTATTAAATCGAATACACGTATTTATCAAAAAAATCCAAACCCTGATTATTTTCAAGATGGCAGAATTAAGAAGGGTACAGAGTATATCCAAATAGATATGGAGGTTTTAATGAACTCTCTTCAGCCAGGACAAACATATGAAATATCCAACGCTTATGTAGGAATGACTGATAAAGTACCAACTCGTGTGATTGTTCATCGACTAACAAAAGAACAACAACAAAAACGATTACACGATCAAACGGTAAGAGAAAAAAAGAAAGGAATGAAGTATTCTGCTCGTAGTAAACGACTTAGCGGTATCAATGTATATATGACAAATACCCCTATAGATATTGTCCCAATGGGACAAGTACATGATTGGTATTCTTTACGTTGGCAAATCGAGATTTTATTTAAAACATGGAAATCATTCTTTCATATTCATCATTGTAAAAAGATAAAACGAGAACGATTGGAATGCCATTTGTATGGGCAACTGATTGCCATTCTACTTTGTTCTTCTACCATGTTTCAAATGCGGCAATTACTTCTTATGAAAAAGAAACGAGAACTGAGTGAATATAAGGCCATATATATGATTAAAGACTATTTCCTTCTTCTATTCCAAACTATACAAAAAAACACCCAAGAGCTATCAAAGGTATTACTTCGCCTGTTCAATCTCCTACAGCAAAACGGGCGAAAATTCCATAGGTATGAGAAGAAAACAGTTTTTGATATATTAGGTGTCGTTTATAATTGTACTATGTCGGACAATCAAGCCGCTTAATTCAAAAAAGTGAAACCCGTTAGGGTTTATTTCGTATGCAAATCTTTCAATCACCTACACTTGCCCTTTAGAAAAAGGAACAATCTCGCCTAAAATTGACTTTGTATAAGCTTAGCTTGATAGCGATGTGGCGGTACCCCATCGCTATCAAGCTAATAAAAAGAAATGCCCCCTAAAATGAAAAAATACGCTATTCTTTCTGTAGAATCATAGGAAAGGATGGCGTTTTTTATGTCTGTTTCTGTGTCTAACGAATTACAACTATTTGCTCAAGAGATTCAAAGTGCCCTATCTCCAAATGCCTTACGAGATATTGCTAGAGATGTTGGCTTTGTACAACGAACCAGTAAGTACCAAGCAAAAGATTTAGTAGCTTTATGTGTATGGGTGAGCCAAAATGTAGCTATGACTTCTTTAACTCAGTTATCTAGCTGTTTAGAAGCATCAACAGAAGTACTCATCAGTCCTGAGGGACTGAATCAACGGTTTAATAAGGCGGCCGTCCAACTTTTACAACACCTACTAGCCGAACTACTAAGCAAAAAATTGGCCGCATCTATGCCGATTTCTTCTCCATACACTTCTGTTTTCAAGCGTATTCGTATTTTAGATTCAACTGCATTTCAACTCCCGGATATATTTTCATCGGTTTATCCTGGTGCGGGAGGATGCAGCCATACAGCGGGAGTAAAGATACAGCTTGAGTATGATTTATTAAGTGGACAATTCCTTCATATTCATACAGGTCCAGGTAAACAACATGATCGAACCTACGGTTCCCTGTGTGCCCCAACTGTAACAGCGAATGATTTATGTATCCGAGATTTAGGTTATTTTCATTTGAAAGATCTTCAACATATACAAGATAAAAAGGCCTATTATATCTCACGTATTAAATCGAATACACGTATTTATCAAAAAAATCCAAACCCTGATTATTTTCAAGATGGCAGAATTAAGAAGGGTACAGAGTATATCCAAATAGATATGGAGGTTTTAATGAACTCTCTTCAGCCAGGACAAACATATGAAATATCCAACGCTTATGTAGGAATGACTGATAAAGTACCAACTCGTGTGATTGTTCATCGACTAACAAAAGAACAACAACAAAAACGATTACACGATCAAACGGTAAGAGAAAAAAAGAAAGGAATGAAGTATTCTGCTCGTAGTAAACGACTTAGCGGTATCAATGTATATATGACAAATACCCCTATAGATATTGTCCCAATGGGACAAGTACATGATTGGTATTCTTTACGTTGGCAAATCGAGATTTTATTTAAAACATGGAAATCATTCTTTCATATTCATCATTGTAAAAAGATAAAACGAGAACGATTGGAATGCCATTTGTATGGGCAACTGATTGCCATTCTACTTTGTTCTTCTACCATGTTTCAAATGCGGCAATTACTTCTTATGAAAAAGAAACGAGAACTGAGTGAATATAAGGCCATATATATGATTAAAGACTATTTCCTTCTTCTATTCCAAACTATACAAAAAAACACCCAAGAGCTATCAAAGGTATTACTTCGCCTGTTCAATCTCCTACAGCAAAACGGGCGAAAATTCCATAGGTATGAGAAGAAAACAGTTTTTGATATATTAGGTGTCGTTTATAATTGTACTATGTCGGACAATCAAGCCGCTTAATTCAAAAAAGTGAAACCCGTTAGGGTTTATTTCGTATGCAAATCTTTCAATCACCTACACTTGCCCTTTAGAAAAAGGAACAATCTCGCCTAAAATTGACTTTGTATAAGCTTAGCTTGATAGCGATGTGGCGGTACCCCATTGCTATCAAGCTAAGCTCATACAACATCAATTATAGTAGAGGCTGTTTCTTTTTGCTGAAGGCTATGCGTAGGAATTTTAAAGATTTGCATACAAAATAAACCCTAAAGGGTTTCCTTTTTTGAATTTAAGCCGCTTGATTATCAGACATAGTACAATTATAAACGATACCTAATATATCAAAGACTGTTTTTTTCTCGTATCGATGAGATTTTCGCCCATTTTGCTGTAGGAGGTTGAACAGGCGAATGAGAATCTTTGATAATTCTTGGGTGTCTTTTTGTATGGCTTGATAAATAAGAAGAAAATAATCTTTGATCATATATATGGCCTTATATTCACTCAGCTCTCGTTTCTTTTTCATAAGAAGTAATTGACGCATTTGAAACATAGTAGACGAACAGAGTAGAATGGCGATCAGTTGCCCATACAAATGGCATTCTAATCTTTCACGTTTTATCTTTTTACAATGGTGAATATGAAAGAATGACTTCCATGTTTTAAATAAAATCTCGATTTGCCAACGTAAAGAATACCAATCATGTACTTGTCCCATCGGGACAATATTTGTAGAGGCGTTTGTCATATATACATTGATACCACTAAGTCGTTTGCTACGAGGAGAATACTTCATTCCTTTCTTTTTTTCTCGTATAGCTTGATCACGTAATCGTTTTTGTTGTTGTTCATCTGTAAGTCGATGAACGATTACACGGGTTGGTACTTTATCGTTCATACCTACATAGGCATCGGATATTTCATATGTTTGTCCTGGTTGGAGAGAGCTCATTAATACCTCCATATCTAGCTGTATATACTCTGTACCTTTCTTTATTCTTCCATCCTGAAAATAATCAGGTTTGCAATTTTTTTGATAAATACGTGTATTAGATTTAATACGAGAGATATAGTAAGCCTTTTTATCTTGTATATGTTGAAGATCTTTTAAATGAAAATACCCTAAATCACGGATACATAAATCATTTGGTTCCACAGTTGGAACACACAGAGAACCATAGGTTCGATCATGCTGTTTACCGGGACCTGTATGAATATGTAGGAACTTTCCACTTAATAAATCATACTCAAGCTGAATCTTTACTCCCGCTGTATGGCTGCATCCTCCTGCACCTGGATAAACCGATGAAAATACATCCGGGAGTTGAAATGCAGTTGAATCTAAAATACGAATACGCTTGAAAACAGAAGTATATGGAGAAGAAAGTGGCATAGATGAGGTTAATTTATGGTTTAGTAGTTCAGCTAATACATGTTGTAAAAGTTGAACGGCCGCTTTATTAAATCGTTGATTCAGTCCCTCGGGACTGATGAGTACTTCTGTTGATGCTTCTAAACAGCTAGATAACTGAGTTAAAGAAGTTGTAGCGACATTTTGGCTCATCCATACGCATAAAGCGACTAAATCTTTTGCTTGGTATTTACTGGTCCGTTGTACGAAACCGACATCTCTAGCAAAATCTAGTAAGATATTTGGAGATAAAAATCTTTGAATCTCCTGAGCAAATAGTTGTAATTCATCAGATACAGAAATAGACATACAAAAACGCCATCCTTTCCTATGATTCTATAGAAAGAATAGCGTATTTTTAAATTTCGGGGGGATTTTTTTGCTGATTTAATATCGATGCAGCAGCCTCGTATAGAAGGACACTTTAAATGTTATTCTTATTTTTTAGTAACATATTTAATTCTTTAGCATCTTTTTTTGTATTTAAAAATGATATTAACCAAGAAAGTGCATATATCAAAACTATACTTTCAAGAAAATCAGCAGTTGGGAATATTTCTATCCAATGGTTATATGTAGATATAAGAAAGACAACTATAATCATCATGAAAAAATGGATTACCAAGGCGAACAAATAGCTGATTCTTTCAATATCAAAAATGAATGTAAAAATGCCTGCACAAGCTGAGATTATAAGAACACTTATTATCTCAGCTTGTGTAATAGATATATTATTGTTTCTTGATAGCAAAACTATCATGTATATAAATGAACCAGTTCCTAAACCTGTATACAGTCGATTTTTTAGTTTCAATAAAGTCTTTCCCTTCTTTTTTTATGATTTTAAGATAAGTTTATTTAATTTTGATTGTATATAAAATGTGTAGAATATTCCTCCAAAAAATAACCCTACAGATAGTCCACTTATGGCAGAATAAATTATATTAAACGAAATATTATCATAAAATGATGAATAAATTCCTAAAGTTACATTTAAGACATATTTTACAAAGAAATTAATCAATATAATTATTAATGGAAGGTAACATTTCTTCCTGAAAGTAACCGTCTCTTGCTTGAAAAAAATTTGATATTTTGCATATAACAAATATCCAATCAAAATGCCTGGAAGAATGAAAATTGTATAACTTATCAAACAATATCCTAAGTAAGAAAATTTAGTGATAATTTTATCTAACCCCCATATCATAAAAATCATGGGAACAAGGAACATTTTAGATAAATTAATTGGTCTTTCTTGAGAAATAGCAATACCCCTTTTTATTAAAATGAATAATAATATCCATACCCATAATGGAGTTCTTATAAATACTTCTTTAATCATAGTATACATTGTATATCCTCCTTTGTTTTTATTAATATTTACATCAAAGGAGATATAAAGAAATACTTTTAAACATAAGTGGTAAAAATCAATACATAAGTGGTTATTGGGAATGTTTTTTTAGCTGTTTTTTTAATGAAGAAACATATTTTCTTGACACAATTACTTTTTCTCTGTTTGAAAGCAATGCTTCCAAATTTCCGTTTGCTTTAGCGGAGAATTTTTTAAAAAAATGAATATTGATAATTATAGTTTTTGAAATTCTAATGAAGTTATATGGAAGTTCAGATTGTAATTTATATAAAGGACTTTTTATCTCAAATATATTTTCTTTTGTATAAACAAAAATTTTCCTTTCAAGATATTCCAAATAAATAACAGTTGAGCAAGAGATTTTTTCTTGTTCACCTTTGTGAGTAGAATTAACTATTAAATAGTTATCAGAACTATTCTCTAGTGTTGATACCATATCTAGAATAAAAGATGTTACTTTGTGAATGTAGAAGGTACAAGATTCTTCTTTAAGCTTTTCAATAATTTTAATGTTTGCTTTCATTTTCTACCATATTTCCCTTTCTTTAAAATAAATTTTAATGTTTGTTTGAAACAAAGTTTAATCTAAGTCAAAATAGTATTTTATATGAATATTATTAAAAAATCTATTAACATATTTCTTCGCATATATTTTATAAACATCGTAACATTATTTTTACCCCTCCATAATTGCCATCAATTTGAGAAATGTATTCTTCTCAAAAATGAAAATCACCCTAAGATCCTATGGACAACTATGAAAGGATGAAATTTTCGTTTTGGGGATATTTCAGAAGTTTAGCTTGATAGCGATGGGGTACCGCCACATCGCTATCAAGCTAAGAAAATACAACTACCCCCAGAACAAGATTTTGTGCTAATTTGTAATAAAAAAGCTCATTTTTTCGTTTTGGGGATACCTTAAAATTTTAAGTTGATGGGCATGGGATCCCGCCCACATTTTAACGAAAATATACGCTAAGCAAATTCCAACATAAAGCGAGCCGAATTTTCTACTCATAAGAAAAATTTCGGTTCGTTTTATGGTTTCATGACAAGTTGTTTACTGAACAATAAAGTTCTTTATTGGAACAGGCTACTTTCTTCAACAATCGGGCCAGATTGTTGAAGAAGAAATATAATAAAAATACTTTTGATTGTTTTATTAAACGAATTAAACCGCAAAAAACAAGAAGAATTCCCCCCCCCTTTACTAGTACACTAAATTCTATAAAGGGGGGAGATCATGAACAATAAAGCCATTGGATTATTTCAAGGAATTGCGTTATATATTTCAGCTATTCTAGGATCAGGTGTCCTTTTTTTATCGGGGGTAACGGCCTCAATAGCGGGCCCTGCATCTATTGTATCCTGGTTTATCGTTATTATAATTAGTTTTCCGCTTGCTTATTCCTTTGCTAGTTTGGCACGGATATATCCTGATTCCGGTGGAGCAGCAACCTTTGTTAGAAATTCTTTTGGATATCATCTTGGCAATATCGTTGGGTGGTTTTACTTTGTAACAGCAGCAGTTGGTCAAACGATTGTATCTTTAACTGGTGCTTTTTACGTCAGTCAGGCATTTGGATTTTCGCATTTTGAAACAATTTTAATTGCCGTCTTTATTTTGGTAATTGCAGGTGTTTCCAATTATTACGGCGTAAATGTTAGTGGTAAAGTTGCATTGATTTTAAGTTCCTTATTACTGATTCTTTTAGCGTCAGCTGTATTTGTGGCGTTTCCAAGAATACAATGGGGAAATTTTACTCCCTTTGTTCCAAATGGATGGTTTTCTGTCGGGAACGCTATAACGGTTATCTTTTGGTCATTTTTCGGTTGGGAGGCGATTTGTAATCTGGCTGAGCACTTTAAAAGGCCAGAAAAAGATATTGTCAAAGGAGCAGTTATTAGTGCAGTTGTCAATGGATTATTATTTTTAGCGCTAAGCCTTGTCACTATTGGAACGGCCACGTATGGCAGTCAAGAAAGCAACCTGTCTCCTATTGGTGTTATAATGGGAGATACAGTAGGCGGAGGTGCCAAAGTCGTTACAGCCGTTTTAGCTTTAATTATTTGTACAGGGACAGCGAATGCTTTTGTAGCCAGCCTAACGCAATTAGGATATTCATTAAGCAGAGATGGTGCTTTCCCAAAATTTTTCTCAAGGCTGCATGCAACTACTCAAATTCCAAGACAGATGGTATTGTTTGTTATCTGTTTTTCGGTAGCAGGTGTGTTAGTGACAAAAGCTTTGTCACTAACGTTTGATGATATTTTGTTTATACCGACTTCTCTTGGGATTCTAGTTTATGTTCTTTCAATGGCAGCAGGCGTTAAATTATTTAGGAAGAACACACGGGCATGGTGGGCATCGTTAATCTCTTTCATTTTATGTTTGCTGGTGATTCCATTTTTTCAATTGTATATATTTGTTCCGTTAATTGTCGTGGCTATATATGCGATTTATATGATTTTGAGTAATAAGATTTTCGCCTACAAGGGAGGGTTAAATTCTAATGAAGGATCAAAATAACCTTTCCAGAGATACCATGTGGAAAGCAACAGTATCATGTGATTCAGCGTATGACGGGATATTCTTTTACGCAGTCAAGACAACTGGAATTTTCTGCCGGCCTTCTTGCAAGTCTAAGGTTCCTAATTATGAAAATGTATCCTTTTTTTCAAATGCGCACGAAGCTCAAAGGGCAGGCTATCGTCCATGCAAAAGATGCCGATCAGATCTAAATATAAAAATATACGACCCGTTCGAATGCGTTTTGGAAGATACTATGCAATTGATAAAAAATAATTATGTTCAAAACATGTCTTTAAATGAAATTGCATCAAGGGTAGGAGTTAGTCGTTTTCATTTAAATCGGATTTTCAAAGAAAGAACAGGGTATACTCCTCGAATATATTTAGAAAGGATCAGAGTTAAGAAAGCAAAGGAACTTCTCTTGACAACGGTCTTTAATAGTACAGAGATTGGTTATCAAACAGGCTATCAAAGTGTATCTAGCTTTTATAATGCATTTAAAAGAAATACAGGATTTTCACCGAGTCAATTCCGTGCTTTCCATAGTGGAAATACCGTAAACCAAGAACTTGACTGAATTCACGTTCTTTAACAAAAGATAGCATGAATTAACAAGAGTGCTTTGTACTCATCGTATTTTTTGATAAATCATTACTGATTGATTAAAAGTAAGCAACTTTGTATTGAACAATAATAAGCCATTTTTTCTCTGTTATAGAATTGTAAGCTTTTTAATTCAATCCTCAACAAACGGGCAGGATTATTGAACAAGTTTTATGAACTTTAGTGGTAGCATCATTAGTGAAATGCTTTATAACAACTAATTAAGGAGGGATAGAATATGAGAAATAACTTTCAAATCGTTGCGTTACAAGAGAAGGAGTTTAATAACCTATTTCTAATGAACGAAGAAGTATTAAAAAGTATCGGGGCAGTCAAAATAATAGCAAATAAAAATCCTGGATATCCTTGCAGGATAAGTTTGAAGGATGCAGAGGTAGGAGAAGAGGTAATTTTACTGAATTACCAATATCATAGTGTTAATTCGCCTTATAAAGCAAGTGGTCCTATATTTATACGAAAGGGAGCAACTACTGCTAAGCTAGATGTAAATGAAATTCCGCATATGTTACATCATAGGTATCTATCTGTACGCGGCTACAATGCTGACTCAATGATTGTAGAAGCAAGGGTTACAGAAGGTGTCAATTTAAGAGAAAATATAGATGAAATTTTTGATAATAAAGAAGTAGAATATATTCACATTCTTAACGCTAAACCAGGATGCTATAACTGCCTTGTTAATAGAGTGTGAAAAAATTGAAAATGCAAACTTCTATTATCCTATAAGGGGTACCACCAATCGCTATCAAGCTAATTCAACAAAATCCCCCCTAAAATGTAAAAATACTCTGCTATCTAGTGAACAGTTTTATACTTTCCGAATAATAGTCAAATAAATGGATGATACTATACTTATATAATCATTATCAGGAGAATCTGCAGATTTGCAGATTCTTTTTTATTTTATCGAAAGTAAACTTTTAGCCAGCAGTTTATTTTCCTACTATTGATTTTTTATACGTATTTGTTGAAAAATCAAGGAGCTGCAAAAAAATACCGAAATTTAGTTCGGTAATAGTAACGTGCATATAAAAGATCCCACTTTGGTATATCTCCGAAAGAGTCATAAAAATCTATGTTTTTTTAATTCAGTTGCAAACTACAAAACTTCTTTTGAAAGAAATGTACATACAAATTATATTTTATTCCATAACTCTCTAACTTTTGTTCATGGTAGTCTGATATTGAAAAAATATAATATTTGGTACGACATCACTTTGTTTTTTTATAAAGTTTTGTAATTAAACTATAATATTGTATTTTTTTTTGTATTATTGAAATTAGTAATAATAAAATGTATTATTGAAAAGCACAATTTATAATTCAAGTAATCAGGACTATGCGCCCATTATAATTTGAACATTCAGAAATTATAATATTGTCTAAAAATGAGGTGAGATTCATAGAAACAGTACATATTAAATGGTATGGAATGTATAGTATAAATGATTTTTATAATAGGGAAGAAGCTTCTAAGAAGGGGATATTTGCAATCTCTAGAGTATGTGCTAAGAGTGTAACATTGCTATATATAGGACAAACCAAAAGAAGCTTTATACAAAAGATAAGGGAACTTAACAAGGAGTGGCCTTTCGATGAGAGCGAATTAAAGATTACATTAGGAATAATAGAATTTCCTAGTGGTGAAATTTACTCTGAAAAGAAGGTAAAAGAGATAAAATCCCTTTTGATTTTACGACATACCCCATTAGAAAACGAAACATCTTTATTATACTATAGAGGGAAATTTAATTTAAAAATTATAAATAAGGGAAGAAGAGGTTTAATTGTTAAAAAGCTTTCTACAGGAGATCTAATATGGACATAATTGGAATCACCTTTGAATAAAATTGAAGGTTTCTTAAGTGCAGAAGCTTATCAATTTTTAATGTATTAAACTATTTTGAATAACATATGTCAGATACTTGAAAAAACACAAATTTTATTATGATATGAAATCCTGTATGGAAAGTGTAGTTTATTTCTATTGTTTAATAAAAATATTAAGAATTTTAGGGATAATACATAAAGAGTAGAGGAGAAAGTAAACACGGAGGTTTGAAGAATGGGACAAGTAAGCAGATTTCAAGAAAAACAACAGAATCGTCGTCAAAAGGCAATTTTTAATATTGCATTTACTTTGGTATTAGTGACAGTTGGTATAGTGACATACCAATTGTTTACCCCTTCTAATACATCAACGAAAGCAATTGCTCAAGAAAAGAAAGTAACAAAGATAGAAGAGAAGAAAACTGAAGATAAAGAAACAGCAAAGATAGAAGAGAAGAAAACTGAAGATAAAGAAACAGCAAAGATAGAAGAGAAGAAAACTGAAGATAAAGAAACAGCAAAGATAGAAGAAAAGAAAAATGAAGATAAAGAGGCAGCACAGCTAGAAGAGAAATCAAAAACAGAAAAATCGGTAAAAACGAACGGAACTGAAAATAATGAGGAAGAAAAAACGGCATCTCAAGAAAAGGGTTCTCAAACTAATCCTTCTTGGAAGCCAATTGGTACCGAGCAAGGAGCAAAACCTGAAATGAAATTTAAAGAAGGAACAGTAGATTGGAGTGAGATGAAAAAAGCAATTTCTTATGCTGTTGATGTTCCAGAGAGCCAATTGATTTTCGATTTTATTGGGAATAATGGTAATAATAAAGCCTACGGTAATGTACGAGATAAGCAAAATAATAAAAAATATAAGGTTAATATTGATTGGGTAGAAAATCAGGGGTGGAAACCAGTATCTGTACAAGTGGTAAGATAAATAATAGAAATGTAATGATGTAAATCAGCTGTCCATATGGACAGCTGATTATTTTTTTTGCTTAGCGTATTTTTTTGAAAATGCTGGTGGTACCTCGTTGAGAAACATGAATTAAATCTATATTTTGTTTTATTTACCTCACTACTTTATCCATAACTTCTTTATATTTATAATAGTAATTAGTTTCAAATAAATAGTTGTATGGAAGAAAATGTTCCTTGTAAGTAGTAAGCATCCTTTACAATTTTAATTTATCATTATTTATAAAAAAGAAAAGACACCCTAAGGTGCCTTCCTTCGACTTGAACCATCTTAATTTTAATAATATATTGGACTCCCGTCCAAATATTATTTTACCATGTTAAATTGTTTTATTCATTGAGAAATATAGTTTCATTTTATATTTAAAAGAATTCTATAGGCTAGAACCACCTATTAATTAGGGGGAACTGACATGTTAAGCTAATATTATAATACTTCTAGAACGGAAATTTTGAGCAAGATGTATACGAGCCACATATTAAAAAAAAGACACTCTCAAGAGTGCCTCTCCTTAGCAGCCGAATCCGCCGCCCCAACAGCTAGCGCCAACGATGATTAATAAGATGAAGAGCACAACAAGTAAGGCAAATCCGCCGCCGAAACCACAGCCTCCACCACAACTACCGCCATAGCCCATATTAACTCCTCCTTTCATAAAGACCATTTATTAATGGATTTAATTTACTTTATGTTTTTAAGGATGAATGGAGCAGGTCCTTAAAAAAATAAAAGGACTTTGGAAGTTAAAAAGAGTTGACGACCTTATTTTTGTCACCGGTATCCCGCCTTCTACATATTGTATTTTATTCTGTGTATTGGGGGAAGGAGGATCTTATGGCTAATTCTGAGATGATTTTACGTTTACTTACGGATTTAAAGATTGAACAACAATTGTTGAAAGAACAGTTAGAGAAAATGCAAACAGCTGTGACCATTCTTGAAGAAAAATCAGCGACGCTTAAAGAAAAAACAATGACTCCTGAAGAAAAACCATCTGTTACAAAGCAAAGAGCTTTTTCTGGACGCCCAACATCTTTTCGTGATTGGAGAGCATCTAGTCAAAAAAATTAGAGAATGTTATGTGAAATGAAATGATAAAAAAAGTACAGTCTGCTGTAGAAAAGACTGTACTTTTTTATGTTAGTAGAGAATGTTAAGGGAGACGTATTTATTTTGCCTATTCCAATTCCACTTTTAATTGGAGCTCTTTATCTAACTTATCATTATTAAATTTTAAAGTTAATCCTCGCGTGTTTTTCGGTACATCGAATACAATGTTTCCGTCCGAATGTTCATCAGGGTTAACAATACCAAATTTAAATGTAGAGGTATTTGCAGCTTTAAGTACGGATTGATATTCATTGGAAATGTGATATTCTCTTCCAAATCCATCAATTAATTTAAAGTTGTTAATATCTAGTGTAATGGGTTCTTCTTTACGATTATAAACTGCGATGTCTAATACTTTAAAGACACCTTGTGCTTTAACTTCTCCAGTCCCTAGAACATCTAATGACTCGGCAGATCCCATTGACATGTATACATCAGAGGAATCTACATTGGTAGGAAGTTCTTTTTGCGAATCCTTGCTGCTAAGTTTGTCATTCTCTGTTTTTTTGGAAGTCGCCTGCTCATTTTTTGCAGGCGCATCATGTGAACTGCAAGCTGATACTCCAAACAAGAATGTGCTACATAATAATGATGCTAATAACTTTTTGTTCATCGTTTCTTCCTTCCAAAATAGAAGCACTTTTAATGAGTGCTATATATATTTGTCTTTATATGTATTACATTTTATATCTTATTATATTATTTTTGGAAAGAAAAGGGAAAGTATTGTACATTTCTCTGATTCGAATTATTTATCTGTCTAAAAGTTGAAATTAAAATGAGCCCCATAAATGATAAACCATTCCACTAACAAAAAACACTAATCCTAAAAATAAAACAATTAAAGCAAGCATTCCATTTTTATTATGTTCCATAAAATTAGCTCCTTTTTTCATTTACTTACATACAAAAAGCCTTTAGTCGTAATTATGGCTAAAGGCTGTGGTCATTATACTTTTGTGGTCAATATTACTTTATCTAGCTGTATCTGAGTAATATTCCTCAGCAAGAAACTCTTTAATAAGTGATATTTCATTTGTATCTGGATTAAACTTAAATATTTTAATTTGATTAGATTCGCCTTTGTATGCAAATGTATTCTCACCAACTTGGGTCATATTGCTGGTGTTTAAGATAGGATCGCTACCGTGATCAGTAATTTCTACAGTTTTCTCCCGGTCCCAGAATGCAATGATAATAATCAAAATGATAAGACATACCCGTATAAAACGTAATTCTCTTGCAACAGGATGTTCCATCTGTTAGTCTCCTTTACTGTTTGATAGAGTCTGTTTATAAAAGAGATAATTCCTAGGAATATAAATAAAAAAGACACCGTAAAGTGTCTTTTTTATTTTAGTTATGCGCATTACTTAATAAGACGCTAGTTCCTCAGTCTGGCTATGAGTAACTATGTAGGGTAATTCCATTATAACATTTTAACCAGTAATGGGTCTATATGGAATTTTATTGATTTTCTTTTTGATTATTCAGAATGACTTACCGAGTATTTGGATGAGGAAAGCAGTGAGACAGAAGCGACTAAACTTGTTTTAGAAGAGTGTCTTTTTTGTATCATTGTGAGTAGAGTGTAGAGTTATATTTCCCTTTACACAAACATAACGGTATAATATAGTTAAGTTAAGTAAACTTAACTATTAAACGAAACGAAATAAAAGCATGGAGGATGCTATGACTAGAACGTATAAAGAAGTAATTAATGAAATGAATCGAGCCTATACGGAACTCTATATTTTACTATTTCAAGATTTAAAGGATGAGTTCGGTCTTACTGGGCAGCAAGAGAGCATGTTATTTCATATTCATTTAAATGAAAACACGACAGCAAATAACATTGCGAATACGTTTAATATAACGAAAAGTGCGGTGAGCCAAGTTTTATCGAAATTGGAAAAGCAACAGATGATTTCAAAACAAGTAAACCCTAATAATAAAAGGGAGTATTTTCTTACACTTGGTCCAAACGGTAGTAAGTATATAGAGCGGTTGTCTGAGTTAGATGATGTATTAATTGAGAAATACTTTTCTAAAATCGATATAAATGCCCTAGAGCAAATGACAGAGACGTTAACGAAAATAAATAAAGTGATATTGGAAGAAAAGCAGAAGGATCTTGATTGTAATGAGTAAGAACTTAGATGAAGCAATTAGTAGAAAGGAGGGGAAGCATGTGATGAGTTACATACCAAATATGATTACGATAGCAAATTTTGTGTGTGGGCTTTTGGCTATTCATGCTGTTTTCGTTGAGGATATGTACGGTGCAGTTATGTTCATTATTACAGGTATGGTCCTTGATTTGTTTGATGGCATGATTGCTCGGAAACTTGATTCTGTTTCAGAAATTGGTGGAGAGCTGGACTCATTTGCGGATTTAGTTACTTTTGGTGTGGCACCATCTATTCTTGCATATAATGCTTCGTTAAAAGATTTGCAGTCTATCGGGATGATATGCGCGCTCGCTTACAGTATTTGCGGAATGCTTCGGCTTGCGAGATTTAACACACAGCAAAGCAAACTCCCAACATTCATCGGAATGCCCATTCCATTCGCGGCGATGTGTCTCCTCATTTTATGTCGCCTAAATAATCCAGTTTCCGTGGCATTTGGTACAAGCGTACTCGCTTATTTAATGGTGAGCAAAATCAAATTTCCTCATTTTAAAAAAGATATAGCTGAAAGCTTGGATTCTGAAAGATTGGATTGATAATACGGAATTACAATGAGAAAGATAAAGGAGAATAACATGATTCGTATGGCATTAAGATCATTCAACATACAAATGTATTGTTTGCTAGGCGTAATGTTATTGGGATGGCTCGTGACACCTTTTCGAGCCCAGTTTGTCGGGATAAGCATTGGCCTTTTGGTGAGTATGTACTGCGCCTGGATTTTAGGAAGGCGTATTGAAAAGTTCGGAGATAGCATTGTAAAAAAAGAAAAAGCACCGATGCTCGGAATGATAAATCGGTTCGCAGCCGCAATACTCGGCGCGATTATTATGTATGAAATTGAACATCATGAATTCATGTGGACATTTGCAGCTGGAATTATGGGTGGGTATTTCTTGATTATTATTAATTTGGGGTATTACAGTATGAGGGATGAGAAGGGATAGATGAGTAAACTCTCAAGTATAGAATGATATACTTAAGAGTTTACTCATTTTAAATTTATCTATTACTTGTTGTAACATATCCATTAGAAAAATCCCCATTGCTGTACTGTTTAGCTTTTTCAGTACGTCTAACAATATAACATATATATTCATTATTTTTGGAAATCTTAATCTATTAAATGTCCCTTTTTCGGAGGTCACTTCATTTCGCTAGAAGGCTTTTCTATTTTTCCCGAGAATGAACAGTAATATATAATCTAATTTTCGTGAATGTAATGGGGAGGCAGTAAAATTTGAACAGAAAAATTTGGTTTGTATTCACTTTTTTTGCTCTTTTAGTATCTGGTTATATTGTTGTCCAATATTCTATTATGGATGGATTTCAAACAGGGCTTGTAAAAGCGAAGCTTATGTTTGGATCTAAATTAAGTGATTTCTGGTATAGTATGTTATTTATACATATTACGACTAGTATAGTAGCATTAGTAATTGGTCCTTTCACATTATCCACTAAATTTAGAGAGAGGAATATCAACCGTCATCGAATAGTTGGGAGAATCTACATGGTTGGTATATTATTAGGAGGCGTTTCTGGACTATACCTATCCTTTTATGCTACGGGAGGATTGGTAGCGAAGCTAGGCTTTGGTTTGTTATCTGTATTTTGGCTAACATCAGCATATCAAGCGTTACATAGAGTTAAGAATAAAAAAATTAAAGAGCATCGGAACTGGATGATTAGAAATTATTCTTTAACCTTTGGAGCAGTTACATTAAGAATTTGGCTACCCTTGTTTATAGTTCTATTTGGAATAGAGCGGTTTGAACTTAGTTACGCTATTATTGCTTGGTTAGCATGGGTACCTAATTTAATTGTGGCAGAATTATTTATAAGAAAAAGACTTAATAAAGGAAAATACGAAGGAAATGAGGATTTACATTTTTGATGTGAATCTGCTGTTATATTGAGGACAGAATTCTTCAGTAATTCAATACTTTTATAGGTGTAAGCATGGCGTTACCTAACAACGAATAGCGGATTCCTAATAAGAGTAATAATAAAAACTAACATAAAATTTAAGAAAAATTTTATGTTTACCCCACTTTTTATTTTAAAAGTTTTTCCTATCCTATAAACAAGTTACATCAAGGAGGAGACTGAAAATGAAGGAGTGGGGATTTTTTATTTTTAGTATATCCCCTATATTCGAAGACAAAGTAGAAGATTAAATATATGAACAAAGTACTGGTTCTTAAACTATATTCTAAAATAATAGATGAAAATGTAAAGTTAGGGGATTCCACATGCATACAGGAGTTTTGATTAGTTATTTGTATACGTATTTTTTCACTATAATTTTTTGTATTTTGTTTCAAATTGGATTTTATTTTAAAGCGAAAAGAAACATATCTATTCGGCATTTTCTATGGGTATATATTTTTCTGTTCTATCTTTCGTTAGTGTATAAGGTGACGCAAATCGCGACTGTATGGGATATAAGTAGATATGAAACGTGGATTCGTGTAAGTCAAATCAACTTGACTCTATTTGATACGGCAGGTAGTACGACGTATCTTTTAAATATTGTACTGTTTATGCCGTTCGGCTTTTTATTACCGACTATTTGGCCGCAGTTTAGAAAAATGAAAAACACCGTATGCGCGGGATTCCTTTTTTCATTGGCAATTGAGTTAAATCAATTATTAAATAATAGAATTACGGATATTGATGATTTATTTACGAATACCCTCGGAGCGATTGTTGGGTATGTATTATATAGAGCTTTATTTAAAATGATATTGAAAAGAGAGGGAAAAAAGCTTGATACGAACTCTTCTGTAGTCATAAAATACGAGGCTGTTTTTTGTCTAGTATGTTCATTTGTAGGGGCGATGTTAATTTATTATCCAGCTTTATTTGGAAGACCTGTCATCCTTCAGTGAGGTGATTACGAATTTCTTTTGAACGCTCGTGCGATATTTCAATTTGTAAAAAGCCTTTAACTTGTTATAGTTAAAGGCTTTTATCATCATAATTTTTACTTACCAATTACCTACTCTAACATCCACCTTCAACCACTTCACCCAATCCAAATCCTCTACCTTAAGCAAACTAAGCGAAACACCCTTCATATCTAAAGAAGTTAACAGCGTACCAACCTTTACGAATGTCACTTGTAAACCTTCAAGTTCACACAAACGGCGAATGTCGTTTGCGAAAATGTATTGTTCCATTAATGGAGTTGCGCCGAGTCCATTAATGAGGATAGCGAAGTTGTCTTCTTTTCTCCAGCGATAAATGCTTTTTAGTTTGTTCATTAGTTCGATCGCTAATATTTCAGAAGAGGATAGTGCTTCTTTACGGTAACCTTTTTCGCCATGGATGCCGACGCCATAAAACACTTCATCGTCATTTAATGTGAATGAAGCTTTTCCTTTTACTGGATCGTTGGCAGGGGAAAGGGCAACTCCTAATGTGTGTAAGTTTTCAGTGATAGAACGGCCAAGTGTTGTTAGTTCTTCTAGAGAATGGCCTTCAAGAGCGGCTGCACCAAGTATTTTTTGAACGAAAACAGTACCAGCGACGCCGCGTCTTCTTTTATTAAAAGAAGCATCATCTTCAATTGAAACGTCGTCATTTACGATGATGTGGTCAATTTTTCTTCCTTCTTCTTTAGCGATCTGCTCAGCCGCTAGAAAGTTCTCAACGTCATCTTTAAAGTTTTTAATGATGAATAAAATACTTTTATCTTTTGGCATGAGGCGAGTAGCCGCTACAATTTGTTCCACTGTAGGCGGAGTGAAAATGCTGCCGTTTACTGCCGCTGTAAGCATACCTATTCCTACATAGCCAATATCAGCGGGTTCATGTCCGCTACCACCGCCGCTTATAATCGCGACGTTTTGCTTTAGTTTTTCGATATCTTTTACATAAATGATGTTATTTGTTTCGTCGTAATTTACTTTGTCGTTATGTTCAAAATAAAAGCCATGCAGCATATCTTGAACGATATTTTGTACATCATTCATAATCTTTTTCATTGCTTTTGCCACCCTTTAATTACTTTGCTGATTGCTCCAGTAATAGTAGTAATTGATTGTTTATCATATTTTTTATGAGAGAAGACATAATGGAAGGATCTACTTCGCACTTGCTTTCAATCCAATCTTTTATTGTTCCAACGAAGCCGTGACTATAAAAGGAGGCGATCGTATTTTTTGTCTCATTAGAAAGGCTGAATCCACAGCTTACAGATAGTTCATCAATAATCTTCATATATAAGTTTTTCGTATGCTCAAATAAATAGTGATTAAACGAGTTTTGCTCAATGACTTTAAAAGCATTTCGGTAAAATTTTTGATTTTCATAAAAGTAATCAAATAATAAATCGAAAATGTTTTCCCATGTTTCATAATCGAGAAAGTCGATAATGTTTTCCTTCGTTTCTTCTCTATAAATCCAGCTTAATAGTTCAAATTTATCTTTAAAATGATAATAAAAAGTTTGCCTACGCATTTGACAGTGTAACATAATATCGCTCACTGATATTTTATGAAACGACTCTGTTTCCATTAAATATTTCAATGAGTTCGCGATTATCTTTTTAGAAATTATAGAAGAGGTCATCTGAATCATCCCTAGAATGTTAGTAATATAAAAATCCTATCCATAAATGAGAGCGGTGTCTTTAGACAGATTGTCCATTTTGTCCGTTTACTATAAAACGCTTTCATTTTAACATGGATAGTAAGAAGAAGATTTCAAATATATCACAATATATTAAAGGAATTGAGGGATAATCACAATGAAAAAGATTATAAACAAACCAGAAACATTAGTAATGGAAATGTGTAACGGAATGGTTATGGCTCACCCAGAGCTTGAACTTTTGAAAAAATATAAAGTTATTAAGAAGAAAGAAATGAACGAAAACAAAGTAACGTTAATTAGTGGCGGCGGTAGTGGCCATGAGCCGGCACATGCAGGATTAGTCGGAAAAGGAATGTTAGATGCGGCGGTGTGCGGAGATGTGTTTGCGTCA
This sequence comes from Bacillus sp. FSL K6-0073, assembly GCF_038006085.1. Classification (NCBI taxonomy): domain Bacteria; kingdom Bacillati; phylum Bacillota; class Bacilli; order Caryophanales; family Bacillaceae; genus Bacillus; species Bacillus sp. FSL K6-0073. Next base: position 1,031,605 of record NZ_JBBOUN010000001.1, read on the forward strand.
CCTTCACAAATTCAGGTATATCAAGCAATTAAAGAGACAGCTAGTAAAAAAGGTACGTTATTAATTATTAAAAATTATAGCGGCGATATTATGAATTTCAAAAATGGTGCGCATTTAGCGACGGAAGATGGAATTGAAGTCGACTACGTAAAAGTGGACGATGATATTGCGGTAGAAGATAGTCTGTATACAGTAGGACGCCGCGGCGTTGCAGGAGTTATTTTAGTTCATAAAATTGCCGGCGCAGCAGCGGAAGCAGGTATGGATTTAGGAGCGGTAAAAGCTGTAGCGGAAAAAGCCGCTGCTAACGTGCGCACAATTGGTTTAGCGTTAACGTCTTGTACAGTTCCAGCGAGCGGATCACCTACTTTCACACTTGCGGAAGATGAAATGGAATACGGCGTAGGTATTCATGGCGAGCCAGGAATTAAACGTGAAAAAATGTTGTCAGCAGATGAACTAGCGAACCGTATGACAAATGATCTTGTAAAAGATTTAGGAGTAAAAGATGGCGAGGAAATCGCACTTCTAGTTAACGGTTTTGGCGGAACACCACTGCAAGAACTTTACTTATTTAACAACGCCGTTACGAGAGAACTAGCTGCAAGAAACATTAAAATTAATAGAGTATTCGTCGGTAACTATATGACAAGTATTGATATGGCTGGTATGTCTTTAACGGTAATGAAGTTAGATGAAGAGCTAAAAACATTACTATCAAAAGAATGTAATACACCAGCGTTTAAAGTAGATGGACCAGTTGAAAGTGTAGAGTATGTAAATGTACTGGAAGAGGCAGAAGAGAAGGAAGTTTCTTTTGAACTAGAAACGGCAGAAGAGCACGCTGTTATAAAAGATAATGTTATCACATTAAACAACATGGTGTATCTCGTTGATAAAATGAGCGACATTATTATTAAAAATGAAGTACCGTTCTGTGAGCTAGATACGCATGCTGGCGACGGCGACTTCGGAATGAGTGTAGCAAAAGGATTTAAGCAATTAAAACGTGAGTGGCATTCTATTGTAGAACAAGAAAATAGAACGATCGGATCATTCCTTGACGGTTGCTCCATGATTATTATGGAACATTGCGGCGGCGCATCTGGTCCAATTTGGGGCGGAGCATTCCGCGCAGCTAGTAAAGCAGCAGGCGAGAAGCGCGAGTTAACAGTAAAAGAATTCGCTGAAATGTTGCAAGCAGCACTCCAAGGTATACAATCTATCGGTGAAAGATCATTTGGTAGAGGAGCGGTAGTTGGTGACAAAACACTTGTTGACGCACTTGCTCCATGTGTAGACTCTTGGTTAGCTAGCGCTTCAAACGAGGAAGACATGAAAACTGCCTTCGAAAAAGGAGCAGAAGCAGCGGTCAAAGGAGCAGAGTATACGAAAGAAATCGTAGCTCGCATGGGCCGCGCTGGTACAGTTGGTGAAAGAAGCTTAGGATATCCAGATGCAGGTGCACATGCACTTGGAGTTATCTTTACGGAGATTGCGGGTAGTTTGAAATAGTAATTGGAAAGTCCCTCTGCCTTAAGGTGGAGGGATTTTTCTGTAGTTTTCGAGAATAATAGTATGTGTCTTTTTGTATCACCAAAAACGACCGATTTTGGTGATACAGAAGGACATAAATCTCGTTTTTTGTTATGTCTTCATTTACAACGGTTTTCAAAGGAGATATTCTTAGTAAGAAATTATATTGAAAAGAGGTTTTGATTGTATATGATGAAGCTTATTAATCGCTAATTAAAATTCAAACGAATTTTATACTGTAAAAGGTCAAATTAAGGATAATTCCTTGATTTTATTTGTTATACCCTTTTACTAGTAGCGGTTAGAAGACATTATATCTTATCAAAAAATTTCATGTTATTTCACGATATCTATTCTTTCGAGATAGGTGTATTTATAATAGACAGAAATTTGACCATGAGAAGATGTTTCTTCTTGTGGTCTTTTTTGTCGTTTTTTGATTCCGGAAGCATGTTTCTATGCCGTTACACCTATTATAAGGCGGTGATTAACGAAAACTTAGTAGTAGATTGTTGTAAGAAATATACACTCTTTTTAGGAAAATATAATAAAAAATGGAGGATTTATCATGAATGAATATCAATTAATTAGTGACTACAAGCAAAATGAAAAATATAAGGAAAGCTTTAATGACCTTGCAAAACATGTATTTGAATTGGATTTTAAAGGATGGTATGACAGGGGTTGTTGGAATGATAACTATATTTGCTATTCTTATGTGGATGGAGATAAAGTCATCGCAAATACATCTATTAATAAAATGAATGTAATCTCTAACGGTAAGGAATATAAAGTAATTCAATTGGGTACAGTGATGACACATCCGGATTATAGACATCAAGGTTTAGCGACTAAATTAATGAATCATATCATTAAAAAATACGAGAAGGATTATGATTTTATATACTTATTCGCGAATGATACGGTGTTAGAATTTTATCCTAAATTTGGTTTTGGAAAGGTGCAAGAAAGTAGCTTCAGCCTGAAGGTTTCAAATATGATACGTCAAATAGACAAAAAGTACGATTTACGAAAGTTAGATGTTAATAATCAGGCTGATTTTGAGCTGATGAAGGAATATGAAGCCGAAAGAATTCCGGTGTCTTCTAAATTAGGTTTGAAAAATAGTAACATTATTCACTTTAATATGTTAATTATTTTTTGTTGTCTTGTTAGTTAAAGGGGTACTTAGTACAAAAAATAACCGTAGATAGTAGCACGAACACTGTTCTTGTTATAATTAATTTTTTTCAGAACGTCTATAATCCTCTTTTAAAAAATATATGTAAATATAATAAAAAACGAATGATTAATAGAAATATTCTACACCACTCGTTTTTTATCGGACTTCTTTTTATTGTACTTTTATTTTCTTTATGAGTTATTGGAAAAATAATTATCTATATAAGTCTTTATTTTTTCAAAATTCTTTTCCATAAATAAGATTGCTGGTACTTCAATTATTGGAAGATTATTTTCATTATCAAAAGCTGGACACGGTTTGGGAACTACCAAATAGTCAACTGAGTTTTTATCCCTAATATAATTAATTGAAACATCATAATACTTAGAGAAATATTCCTTCAAATCATCCTGATTCCTTAAAAATGGTAGAGAAAATATTGAACCATAATTTATACCAGCGTCGACAATTAATACAAAGCATATTTTTTTCATGATACACCCTCCTCGTATAATAAGTTTTAAGTTAATAACTGTTCCTTGAAAATTAAATAGTTTTTATCTTCAAGAGCTACATCAAAAAATGATGTATGGGTAAAATTTAGTCTTGGATACTGGGGGATTTCCCTAGATAATGGAAGTATAGAAATGGATCCATCGGGAATATGCTTACTCCCCCTGTAGTTCGACCACGTTAAAAGACTGTGACCCAGGCCAAAATGCACTGCATACGCACAAGCTGTATCGGTTTCCTTCACTTACCTCTCATAGTGGTGGGAGGGCAGCTAAAAAGAAGTCCTGGTGGAAGTTTTGGAAATTAGTACCATTTTTTTAATTAATACAAGTAAAAGAGACCTTATAGGGTATTTTACTGTTTTCGCTCACATGGATTGTCTTATACATCTAAGTTGTTTCTACATAAATATCTGTAATCTCACCTATTACTATATCTTTAAAAAATTTCCAACAGAACCAATAAACCGTTATAAAAAGTATTTAAAATAATAACAAATAGGTATAATAATTCCCACTATAGAAAATACAATACTTCCTAAATTAAATGCAGAAAGTTTCGCACGATGAACTTGAATTTCACCTAAATCTACCCCTCCACTAAAATGCTTATCCATAACTTTAGCGACGTTTTGTTGTTGATTAACAAAATAAGGTATTAGCCATATACAGCAGAACAAAATAATACTACCAAAAAAGAGTGTGTCAATAATTGAAGCTCTCCAATTTAATGAAGTAATGACTATGAGAACAAATTCTCCCACCATAACAATTACCATAGTTACTACATATCTGGATTTTTCAGAAACGTTTTTAAATACAGTCTCGTCCAGAATTTTTTCTATTTTAGTCCATATTACACTGATTAACACGATTAGGCTAATTAAGAAAATAGTAAATAAAGCTTTAACTAAAAGATACTCAAACACTACTGACACCACCTAATAATTTCTAAATTAGAATGTAAAGTTGATTTTTTTAACTCTATTAAAAGATTAAATTCAATAATCTATTAACTAGCTTATCGAAAAATTTATTGATTTAAAGATACAACGCTATATGTATTAGTTATATAGGATAAGATTTCCCAAAATTCCTTTTCTAATATATATATCTTCTAATCGTTGTTGGACTTCAATTGTCTAAATATTTTATTTAGCACTTTATATTGCTTAATGGTTTGAATTTTCTGAATTAAAATTCCGTGATATTGTTAAGAAAATAATTATTATTATGATATCTCGATGTAATTGCTGCTAATGCTTTATCTTCAAGGGGAAATATCAGGTTTTCGTTACCGTAATACTAATAACAACCTAACAAATTGAATAGTTACCAGAAAATACTAAAATATGTCCCTCAGCAATTTACAGTATAATACACTTTTAGAAAAAATGGAATATTTAAGTATTTCTTTATTAATAATATGAATTAATAGAATGTTTATATTATTATACGGATTAAAGATAGCTCAGCTGTGGTGATCTTTATTCATTTTTTCTAGAGTTTATATTAACTTAGCAAACTTTGTAACAGAACCATATATAAGATCAAATATGATAAAAGCAATATCACAAGTTTTTTATTTTTTGTACAGTAACCATTTGTTAGCCAATCCCTTCTCTTTATTCGGAATATTCCGTTGTTTTTTATCGATTTACAATTGCAGGTTGAACTATTATATAATATACAGAATAATGGTAATATTTAGGGGGGTGGAAGTAGTTGAGGAGGACGTAGTGATATGAGCACAAATATTTTAATGCATGAAGCAGTTATGCAACAACTTAATGATTTTTATCAAATGATGTTGTCGCAGCAAATTGAATAAGCATGAAAAAGTTAGTGATTATTTCGATGTATGTTACGAAGCGAAACAAAAACTACTAAGCAAAGGGGCGTTAAAATAATGAAGAAGCTTGTATTAGCGACGTTAGGATTAGTGATAGTATTATTATTTAGTAACAATACAGGTGATACACAACATGCTCTAAAAAAGGAAGAAATTATACAATATTCACATGCTGATCATTTTTAATATCCCATTAACAAAGGGACTCCAATTATGGAGTCCCTTTGTTAATGAGATATTGCTTTAGTTTATCTAATTGTAATAATGTTTGTAAAAAGTGTAGATATTTTCTAAATTTGCAGAGGTAATTATTTGTTAATCTTTTAAAACATTGGCTTAGTAATACCAAGGGTTATTATAAATATATTAATTACATAATTTGTCCATATCAAAATGAACGTTTTTTGCATTTAATATATTGTAAATATATTTTATTTTGGAAGGATCTGATTATATGGCTCATAAATCTACTGGAGTGTTTCGAGTTCCAGTTTCTGAAAATGGGATTATTCCAACTGCTCTCAACATTATGTTAAACAATGATTCACGCTGCCATACTAGTAATGTAACGGTAACTGTTAAGAGAAGTCGAAACACCTTTTTCCCAACTCAAAATGAATTAGTTGAAATCTCTCGTACTTTTGTTTCTTTAGAACCAAACAGAACAACTAAGATTGTGTTGTTTACTCCAGAATTTCAAGTAGAAGATTTCCTTGATGTCATCATTAGTGGAAATAGAGAGGATGTTAAGGATGTTCTTGTATATTCTTTCTTAGCAGATTCAGTAGGTCACAATCTGCCATCTACTGTTTTCAGAAATGCAGAATACACTTTTGCTTGCTGACACTGTGATGATGTATTCTTTACTGTCGTATATCTGAATTGAAATGTTACAAGTAGCACTTCACGGCATACAATCTATCGGTGAAAGATCATTCGGCAGAGGAGCGGTAGTTGGTGAAAGAAGTTTAGGATATCCAGATGCAGGTGCGCTTAGGGTACCTTTACGGAAATTTTGGGTAGTTTGAAATAGAAATTAGAAGATCCCTTCTACCTTAAGGTGGAGGGGTTTTCTTAATATTATTTTTTGATATATTGCTAAGTATGTTCCCATAATTCATTCTATTGTATTGAGAATAATGTCATCTACATCAAAAAAACGGCTTATAAAAGGAACTAGTATTTGAGGTGGGTTTATTAACGAATTTTATATATAGCATGAATGAAAATGAGATAAATAAAACAATATTCCCTATTATGTTTTTAAAAATTAATTGAACAGGTCCTTGTGAAAATAAAGAAAAGACACCAAAAGGTGCCTTCCGCCCACTTAAATTAATTTTAATATTATCGATCTAAGTTTAAAAGCTGTAGGGACTTTTTCTGTGGGTTTTGTAAGTAGTTTTTACGAAATTATGAGTGTTTTTTATTTTGTATTTCAATAAGTTCATCTGGTAGCATTTTTGTATAATATTCTTTTTCTGTTAGTTCAAATATAAATAATGCTTTTTTCCAGTTATAAATAACATCTTCTACATTATGTTGTTTCATTTTTAATAAACACTGACCTTTTAAATAGAATAGTTCACCTAGTAGGTATAAAGTATGTAGATTAATTGCTAATTTGATACCCTTATCAATGTACTTTATTGCCTCTTCATATTGATATGTGAAGTCGAAACATTTTGCTAAATTTAACATGAGTTTTAATTTAATTTCTTTATCTCTAGGAAAATCTAACTTATTAAAATTAGTTAAACATCTTTTGAATATATTAATACTTTTTTCATATTCTTTATTTTCTGCATAAAATATAGCCATTGTTTGCATAATATCTATTTCTCTTTCTGATAAAAAATCAGAATTAGTTAAAGTCAGTTTTAATGCATGATTTAAAAAATCTAAAGCAGTTTTTATTGATTTATCCACCATAAATACAGCAATTGCTTCATGCCACATTAGAAATTGTTTCTCGTCTTTTGTTTGAAAATTATTTAAGTTTTTCTCTTTTTTTACTATTTCATAAAGTTCTTTATATTGTTTTTGCTTTAAGCAATCTTTTATTACGTATTTTACATTTTCTACATATTTTAATCTTTTGTTTTGAGTTAGTGCAAATATGTTATTCGGATCAATACCAAGTCTTTCTGATAATTGATATAACAATATACTAGATGGATAAATCATACCTTTTTCAATCTTGCTAATTTGACTTTGTGAACATATTCCATGACATAATTCGGATTGTGATATATTTTTTTTGATTCTAAGTTCTTTAATGGTAATACCCAAATCGTTAAATTCCATTTTTCCACCTACTATTTAGCACTTTATTAAAATAAGAACATTCTCTAACCTTAATGTAATGTAAAATTAATATAGTTGCAATTATTGTTTTACAGGGCTTATCGTTTCTATAAGATGGTGAGATTTTTTATGTACAAAAAAGACACCAAAAGGTGTCTTTCGCCGACTTGAACCACGTTCATTTAATATAAACCTATCTGTATTTTCACATGCTTTTCTAATTCCTCTATTTTCCATTTGATAAAATATAATCCCAATATTACCAATAATTAAATAAATATTTCTACATATTCAAGATATTTACATAAATTACAAAAGTGATACATTTAAGTTGTAATCTATAAAAACTATTAAAGGGGGATTTATTATGTTCAAGAAATTAGTAGTAGGAGCGTTAGCAACAGGTATTGCATTAACAGGAGGAATTGGTGCAGCTTCAGCTGATACACAAAAAGCTGTGAGCTCTCCGAAGCAAGCAACATGCTCAATTCCTTATGAGTATTCTAATGGTAAATTCAAAAGAACTCTTTATTACTCAAATGGAGTATATGCTAATAGTTTTAATGAAAATGTTTGTGGCGGGACGATTACGTGGTATTTAAAACATGTTCAAAATGGAGTTGCTTTTTACGAAGGTAATTTAAAATAGTAGATTTTTTGAACCTCATTTATTGAGGTTCTTTTATTTTTAGTTTTTAAACTGATTCTCTATAAAAAAGACACCCTAAGGTGCCTTTTTGCGATTTGATCCATTGTAATATGGTATTGAATGCCAGTCCGATTATTATTTTACTATGTTAAGTAGTTTCGATTATTGAGAAAAAATACAACTCATTGTTTGAATGCAAAAAAGCCCTAGGGGGACTAGGACTTTTTGCTAGAATGAATAAGATTTAAAAAAGGACTTATATAACGTAACATATGAATGTTTCGTAAATGTATCAAAAAAGTGAACAAAAGCGTTAATTTTAATAAAAAAAGCTCCGCGATAAAAGCTGCGGAGCTTCATAAGGTCGAGTTATGTCGTACTCACAAGGGATTTTAACATGAATGTTATGGTAAAAATACTGGTAAATTTATCCCGTAAAACCCCCACTGATTAGAGTTTCACTTCATTCGAAGGAATTCATGTTTTATAAATTAGATTATGAGAGTTGATATTCTCCATATTGACCAGAAAAGAACTAAAAATTCTAGTGAAATTCCAAGTGTTCGTTTCCTAGTTTTTTGAAATTCTTTTATTAAATAGCCAACAGCACTAATTGCTATAAGAATGAAAAGAATAAGTTCGAGTGTAACTGGCATTTTATCTACTCCTAATACATTAATTTGTTATATAGAGATTATAAGATATTTTTACGGCTAGTAGTGAAAAATTTAATAAAACTATCTCTAATGGAGTTTTGTTTGAACTTCTAAAGGTATTTGTGAAAAACATTGTATGTAAAGTTTATGCGTATGTTTTTAGGAAACAAATTTTAGAAAAAGATAACAAAAAAACCACTCCTCGTCGCCGTTGGAAGCAAAAGGGTGGGTTTTGTAAAAAAATAAATGAGCCCTAATGGATATAATGTACAAAAGAAAAGACACCCAAAGGTGCTTTACTCCGACTTGATAACAACATTTTATGTATTAAAGGTCATCAAAAAATGTTGTATTTGAAACACGTGACGTTTCATTGATATATTTTAAACTAAATATAATTATATATTGAATATAAAATTTAAAAGTTGGTGGGAATAATAAAATGCATAAAATCCTTATTAAAAAAGAAGCCCTAGGATTAGGGGGCTAGGGCTTCCTATGTTGGTATATCTCGCACGACATTATAAAAAGAAAAGAACTTAATGAAGATAACAGAGAAATGTTTCGTAAATGTATCAAAAAAGTGAACAAAATAGTTATTTTAAAAAGAAGAGCAACTAGCAAAAATTAGATACTGATGTATAAGAAAGGAATAGATTAATAATTTAATATAAAAAATACAAGATATGCAATATTGCATATCTTGTATTTCATATTACATTGAACCCAATTATGCCTTGAATAGAGAGGGTTTAAAAGAAATATAATAATCTAAATTGTTTACCAATTAATATGGTAAATTATAGATAAATAAAGAAATTTATGTTAATGTACTTATGGTAATATACTGTTAAAAAAAGGAAGAGGTGAAAAATTTATATGTTTAAAAAAGGCGTATCATTGCTATTAATTCTCATTTTATCTATTTCTACATTTAGTATAGTAACTCACGCTGCTAGTAGTTCAGAATATGTGAATCAATCATTCTATGGGTATAAGGAACCATCTTTTAATTCAGCTAAAACAAATGGCGGATCAGAGTATGGCGCTCAAAATGTAGGAGTCGTGGAAAAAAGAGATAATGGCTGGTGGAAGATTGAAACATGGGAAGGTCCAGTTTGGATTAACTTAAATGGGGAAGAACGTGTCATGGGAGATTTCTATGCATATGATGAACCTTCTCTCTCATCAAAGGTTGCGAATGCTGGAGCAAAGTACGGGCGACAAACATTTAGAATAGTAGATGGAACAACAGATGGTTGGCTTAAATTTAAGACGTGGGAAGGCGAAAAATGGATGAATCCTGCGGCTGAACAAATTACCGTCAACAAAACGATTTATGCATATAATGAGCCTTCATTTAATGCAAAGAAAGCAAATTATGGAGCACCATTTAACCCACAAAATTGGGGAGTAGTAGAAAGAAAAGAAAATGGCTGGATGAAAGTAAGTACTTATGAAGGTTATAAGTGGATCAATCCAGATGGAGAAGAAAGATTCATAAACAAATCATTCTATGCGTATAACGAAGCTTCATTTAATGCAGCAAAAGCAAACGCTGGAGCATTATATAATCCACAGAATTTTAGAGTAGTGGATGGGACAACTAGTGGGTGGTTAAAGGTTAAAACATGGGAAGGCGAGAAATGGATGAATCTAGATGGAGAAGAAAGATTTATAAATAAATCATTCTATGCGTATAATGAACCTTCATTTAGTTCAGCAAAAGCAAACGCTGGAGCATTATATAGTCCACAGAATTTTAGAATAATAGATGGGACAACTAGTGGCTGGTTGAAGATTAAAACATGGGAAGGCGACAAGTGGATTAATCTTAACCAAACAGATTCTGGTAATTCTGGGGTGGTTGACCTTGCTTTAAAACAATTAGGAAAACCATATGTATTTGGAAATAGTGGACCTAATTCATTTGATTGTAGCGGTTTTATTTATTATGTATTTAAAAATAATGGATACAATATTGGAAGAACAAGCGTAGCTGGATATTGGGGAATGGTTACAAAAATAAGTGATCCTCAACCAGGAGATTTAGTATTCTTACAGAATACATATAAAGCGGGTCCTTCTCATTTAGGAATATATTTAGGAAATGGTGAATATATTCATGCTGCTGACGAAACAACAGGTGTAATTAAAAGTAAGATAAATAGTTCATACACTCAAAAGCATTTCTTGGGGTATGCTAGATTTTCAAAATAATTAAATTGGATTCAATAAAAAGACAGTTATCTACGGATAGCTGTCTTTTTATTATTTGTGTTGGTTTGACTACTTATATATATACAAAAGAAAAACAACATAATATTAATACGGAAAAATATATTAATATGAATTTTTGCATATTTTAAAATTTAATATATCCCTTAAAAACTTTTAATTGTATAATATATTTTGTCATATTTTTAGATTTTTCGACATAAACCAACAAAAATAGAGAGCGTATTGGGAGAAGACATTATGTATACAAAACTATTAAAATCAATTACATCATTATCACTGATTGGTGGTGCGTTGTTATATACAAATGGCAGCGATGTAAAAGCTGCTGAAGTGGGTGTTTTTTCTGATGTGCCGACATCACATTGGTCATATCCTGCGATTAAAGATTTAGCGAGTAAGAATATTATTTCCGGTTATGGAAATGGGATATTTGGTTTTGGAGATGTTGCGACAAGGGAGCAAGTTGCAGCTTTAATTTATCGAGTGTTAGTACCGAATAAACAAGGCGGTTCGTTTAGTAATGATGGAACTCGTTACGTATTAAAGGATGGATCTACGTTTAAAAATCCTTACGGTGATATTAATCAAAGTTCTACAATGTTCCCAGAAGAGGTATTAACTTTAACAAATTTAGGAGTTTTTAAAGGTGATGAAAATGGCCAATTTAGACCGAAAGCTTCTGTGAATCGTGCGGAAATGGCACAAATTCTTACGAATGCTTTCCATCTTGCGGCAAAACAAAAACATACCTTTAAGGATGTTCCAAATCCATTTTGGGCAGAAAATGCAATTAGTGCGGTGCAGTCAAATGGAATCGCAGATGGCACAGGGAACGGGAATTTTGAACCGTATGGCACAGTAACACGTGAACAGTATGCGCAGTTTTTATATAAAACTTTGAAGTATAAAAATGCTGATGTGAAAGATACAGGGGATGCGGCATTATTAAAAGCGTTTAAAGAGGAAGTACAAAAGCGTATTAATACATACGAGACAAATATTACACTGCCATATAAAACGAAAAATAATAATACAAACGAAGTGATGAATACACTTTTTAACGCATATAAAGAAGTGGCAAGTAAAAATGAGTATACAAATAATAATAGATCGAATGTTTCATATGGGCTTTCTGGATCACCTGGAAATTATACGTTTACGCTTAAGATTACATATCGTGAAACGAAAGAACAGACGGAATATGTCATGAAACAAGCGAAAGCAATCGTTTCTTCTATCACTCAAGTTGGAATGGATGATCACGAAAAAGTGAAGGCGATTCATGATTACGTAGTAAAGCATGTTTCTTATGATACGTCTTATAAAGCTTATACAGCATATGAAGCACTTGTAAATCGTTCTGCGGTTTGCCAAGGTTACGCACTATTAACTTATCAATTATTAAAAGAAGCAGGAATTGAAAATCATTTCGTGACAGGAACTGGGGACGGACAACCTCATGCTTGGAATTTAGTGAAAATCGAAAACAAATGGTATCACCTTGATACAACATTCGATGATCCGGTTCCAGATGAGCAGGGCCGCGTAACGTATTCGTATTTCAATTTATCAGATGAACAAATCGCAAGAAATCATGAGTGGAACCGTGGAGACTATCCGCAAGCTACAACAAATTATTATAGTACACTGACAAACAAAATTGCGGCAGGTAGTACGAAAACGCCTGCATATCAGCAAATATTAAAAGATACAAAGTTAAACTATCTAGGAAATGAATATATTGCAAATAACTATACTGAATTAAAAAATAAAATGCAGCAGCGTTATAGTGCAAAGCCAGAAAAGATAGAAGTACTTTATAAGCAATCAATGAACGGTGCACTGCAAGATGTGAAAAAGGCAATTGGAGAAATCGGTTATCCGCAAGGGTCCAACCGTGTTTCTTATAAAGCGGAGCCTTACAATGCGAAAGAAGGGTATTCTTTAGTGACGATTACGTTTACGTATTAAGAATGAGAAAAAGCATCTGTTTTAGATGCTTTTTTTATTGTATTAATTCGACAAAATATGACAGGTAAAAGGGAATTGGTCTGTTATGATAATTTTTGAAATTTTACATTTTGGAGGATTAATCATGAATAAAAAGAAGATTTTCGCTGCGTTAATAGGAATTATAGCTTTATTTGTAATTATTAATGTAGTTGTTACGAAAGAGAAAACGACATCAACTAGTGAAAAAATGTACTCTGAGAAAGAATATAATAAATTAGTAGATGAACATTTTGCAAAAACGCAAAAGTTGAAAAGTGATATGAGTGTGTTAGAAACTGAAAAAAACTCTCTTGATGAGCAAATGAAGGCGAAGAATAAGCAAGGGTAAAACAAAAACGCTATCTTTTAAAAAGGTAGCGTTTTTGTTTTGGGTTATAAAGTTATTCCTACATTTGACATATACAGTCTAACTGTATAAAATCAAACTATACAGTTTAACTATATAGTTTAGCTATATAGTTATCTTTACATTGGAGGTCTTTATGAATAGAGATAAAAATTTACCATTAACGGAAACAACGTATTACGTTCTTTTAGCTTTATTAGAGCCAGCTCATGGATATTTAATTATGCAAAAGGTGGAGGAACTGAGTAATCATCAAGTGAAAATCGCAGCGGGTACATTGTATGGTGCGGTGGAAAATTTATTAAAACAAGGGTTAATAGAATCGGTAAAAAGTGAAGATAAACGAAGAAAAGTGTATGTCATTACAGAACGCGGGAAAGAAGTATTGCATTTAGATTTTATGAGAATGCAGCACATTATTGCGGTTACAAAAAGTTTATTACACGTATAGTTAGGGGGAAACGATGATGTGGAGATTGAAATTCTTTTTAGACTTTGAGAAAGAGGAAAAATGGTTAGAGGAGATGGCTTGGAAAGGCTATCAACTAGAAAGCAATACATTTGGTTATACATTTAGATATACAGAACCGGAAGATGCGACGATTAAAATAGACCATAGAGTATTTAGTAGAAAAAGTGATTTTATTAATTACTGCACATTATTTGAAGATAGTGGCTGGGAGCATATAGCTGGTAATCGGTGGTCAGGTACGCAATATTTTAAAAAGGTAGATGAAGAAAGTGAAGATGACATTTTTTCAGATCCAATGTCACGAGCAGGGAAGTATAAGCGTCTATCTAAAACATTTTTAGAATTAGCGATCTGTTATTTGCCGATATTATTTTTATTTGTGTATAGTAATACAATGAATTTAGGAGCCTTTGTAAATCCGAAAGAACTATACTTGACGCCAGGATTATGGGATAAGCAAGGTGTATCATTTCTATGGTCATTCTTATTTGAAACGCCATTTGCATTAATGAGAGGACTTTTTTTGACATTTATCCCCGTTGCGACATGTATGTTTTTCGTTTGCTCGTATAAAGCAAATCGATTGTATGAAGAGAGAAGATGATAGGAGAAATCCCCTTAAAGTAGATGCTTTGAGGGTTTTTTTGAATTTGTAAATGACTCTTCTTAAAATAGATATGAGATTAGAGAAGGACAATGATGTATTGGAGGTCACTATATCAAAAAAAGAAAATTGTACGTCTAGACGCATTTTAAATACAAAATAACCGATTCCTTAAATGTTAAGAAATCGGCTATTTATTTCCCTACTTTTTTAGAGATCTTTTTCTTGTAATGGTCTTAAATGATTGATTTAAGGTTATAAACTTAAATCATAAATAAAAGATAGAATAAAAACTATATAAGAAATAAATGTAACGAAAACAAGAAAACATATAAACTGAGAATTAGATACATATTGTTCTATTCTTTTTTTCATGTTAATTCGTATTATTTTTCAAATGTGAAGTATCAATTTGAAATTGACCTTTCCAAGATCCAACTACTTTTCCAATTCTAGTTATATTTACATCTAAAGTAAGGGGCTGTTTAAAATCGTCTCTTCCTTCATTAACTATAACAAATGTAGAAACACCTTCGGGTCTATCATTATCACGAATACCTATATCATTTAATTTTTTACCTGCTGCCATAAGTTCAAAAGGAAGATAATCATCTGAATCATCGATAAATGATAGTCTTCCTTCATTTTTGATCTCAGGGTTTTCCTCTTGTTGCCCATTAATTTTACCATCATTTTCGAGCTCTAATCCTGATGTATCAAATTCAAAGGGTACTAAACTTCCATCAGATTTTTCCATTCTATAATGAACTGATATACGTAAATCTGATATATATAATTCTTTGAGGTGCACAGTAATACCTTGATCTGTAATTTTTTCATCAATAGGAATATATTTACCATTCTTCATCATATCTTGTGTGACACCATTTTCATCTTGTATTCCTTCATTTACAACTTTATCATTTGTAATTGCATCAGAAAAATATGAGGCAACATTTGTAGCCGTCACTTGTACTTGTGGAATCATTGCTGTTGTGAAAAGTGCTGTTGCAGCTACTGCTGTATAAATGAAGCGTTTTGATTTTTTACTCATGTTTGTAAAGAGTCCCTTCTTCTGTTGTTTTTTGTAATTTATATTAGAAACATTGTCTGACTTGGAACGACTTTCAAATGTTTTCCATGCTTGTTCTATATCAATTTTGATTTCTTGTGGTGAATTTGCAGACTCTTCATCTAGCATTACGTTTTCCCATTGATTTAATCTATTGATTTCTACTAATAAATCTTGGCATGCTTCACATGTATCTAGGTGCTTTGTAAATTCCTTTCTTATATCATGAGAAAGTTCTCCATCAATATATGTTTGAATAAATCCGATATCATAACATTTCATTTGTTATGCCTCCTCCATTTGTTTATAAATCTTGCGAAATTTCATTTTGGCTCGGACCAATAATGTTCCAATAGAAGATATTTCAATTTGAAGTATTTCTGCAATTTCTTTATATTGAAAACCAGAGAATTTCATTAGTAAAAGGGTTCGTTCTCGATCGTTCATTTTATTTAGTATCGTTTGGACCTTTGTAATTTCTTCTTTTCTTATCCAATCATCGTCTAATGATGAAACATTTTGTACTTCATGGTATTGTATTTCTTTATCAATCTTCGCTTGCTGCCTTTTTTCAGATCGAAAATGGTTATAGGCTACATAAGTAGAAGATTTAATCAACCATCCAGGTATGTTTTCAATTCCTTTCCAATCACTACGATATAATTGTAAAAATACTTCTTGTGCTAACTCTTCAGCGATAGATTGATCTTTAACAATCCAGATGATTTGTTTCACAGCGTAAGCATAGTACTGCTTAAATAAATCTTCAAAGGTTATATCAGAAGTATGACTTTCTTCATTTTCTATGGTTAACATGTTTGTTTAAACCTCACTTTCAATTTGATACCTGTATTATAGAGAAACCAGAAAAACAGATTTTGTGACAGTTTTTCTGGATATTTTTTATTATGTACTACAAAAAGCATTCGTCTGATTAAAAGATAAATGCAAAAAGGAAATGAAAACATAAAAACTATAACTCTTGCAGTAGTTGTCTATTAATGCACAAGAAAACATAAAAACTATAACTCTTGCAGTAGTTGTCTATTAATGCACAAGAAAACAGTTAGTTTGTTGCCAAACTGTATCTAAACGTACAATTTCACTTCTTCTATTTTCATGAATATGTATAATTACATAAAATTTCAAAGAAAAAGAGAGTATACTTTCATATTGTGTAATAAAGATAAAGCCCGCCTACGGAAATAGGCGGGCTTTTTTTACTTATGAAGAAAAGACAACCTTTAAGGTGTCTTCCTTTTGAAATCTAGGTTGTCCAGTTTGTTTTACTTTGGTGCAATAGCAATATTGTTTGGAATAAAGTTTCACCATATTGCTATTAAACTAAAATATTAAGATTGCACTTAAACGAAATTTATAGCATCGAAGTTCATTTTGGAGGGGGGAATGTAATACTACATTTTTAAAGTATTCGTTACACTTGAACCTCTGCACATTGCGTAGAGCTTTTTTCATGAAGAAAGGACACTCACGTGAGTGTCCTTTCGATAGTTTTTAGCAGAAGCAAGCAGCTCCAACGATGATTAATAAAATAAATAATACAACTAATAAAGCAAATCCTCCAGCGAAGCCACAGCCGCCACAACTACCACCAAAGCCCATAACAGTTCCTCCTTTTAATAAGAGGGGAAAACCAAGGGGTCACTCATGTGTTTTAACGGATTCCATTTACTTTATGCTTTTATGAATGAATGGAGCAGGTCCTTTTTAAAATAGATTTATTTATTTTTAGAAGGAATTCAAAGGCAAAATCAAAATAGGAGAATCTATATTATTCTTTAAGAGCAAATAAATGAAAAATAAAATATCTAAAAATATAGATAGAAATCCGCTTTTATACCTTTCAATAAAAGAATACTAGCATTATATATTATAAGGAATACTTGTCCTTAATTATAAATGAAAGGGGGGGGATTGGTATGAGTTATGGCTGTGGTCACCCTCCAAAAAAATGCTTTGAACATCACAATGAAACTTTATCAACGGGTGTATTACGTAGACATTCCGCTACGTTATTTCTTACTGTTGAAGCTATGAATGTTGATCCAGATGATACTCGTAGAGTAACAGTTGAAATGTTTGATTGGTCATCAGGTTCTCCGGTATTGTTACCATTAATAGACCCTTCAACACAAACATTGCCACCTAATCGATATGTTACTTTTCGTTCAGCAGCTCTTCCTCCAGCACTTTTTGCTTATGAAGTAAGAATCATTCGTCCGAAAGATAGAGATGTTGTTACGAATGTTTTTGGTCTTAGTGCAATCATATTTAACCCACAAGAAGGAAACAATGTTTTACAACATGATTTAGCAAAATTAGACCTTAAATAGATTTTATAAAGGTCTATTTATTGAGCATGATTAAAAAAAGAGTAGGATGTAATCCTACTTTTTTTAACGTTAACTAGAATTTTAAAAGAAATCCTTCATTATTTTAGCATCTTTAATATTCACTATCACACCTTCTACCTTATCTTTCTTCTCATCTTTAGCAATCGTAATTTGCTCCTTATTATCAGCCCACACAAGAAATTCTTCTTTTGAGTCATCTTTATATGTAACAGTAATAGTAGAATGTGCAGATTCTCTCTTTTTTTGATCTAGTGTGATTTGTTTAGGAGTGCCTTTTTGGACTGCTGAAACGATAGGTTGTATCATTTTTTCGTTGTCTGTTTGAGATTTGGAAGTAGTATGATTTGTTGTTTTCAGTATTTCAATGTCTGTAATATTAGCGGAATTTAATTGAAAGGTATTTTGTGTATGTTCTTGCTTAACTTGTGAAGCTTTATCTGTAGCCGAGGTACTTGTACAACCTATTAAGGTGAAAGATAAAGCGGTTAGAGCGCATATAGATATGATTTTTTTCATAGTATCCCTCCTCAAGTTTAATTATAACAATTTTCTGTTAATTTAGGTAGTTATTGTAAGGAGAAGATGTTTTAAAGAGGTAAATGATGATGTTCATTCTCTATTAAAATCAAAATTCACATAACTTTTTTCATATTTTATGTTTAACATTTCGAAAATGGGTGTACTACATATAATATAATAAATAATTCATTTTAAAGGAGGAAGTTAAAGATGGAAACGAAGTATAGTAAACCTTTTGTATATGAATTTATTACGGAGAAAGAGGTCATGAATGCGGCGAATGATCTAGTGAAGAAAGGGATAGACCAAAAAGATATTTACGTATTAACACATGAGAAAGAGAGGACAGATAGAATCGCAGACAATGCAGACGTGAATACAATTGGGATAAAAGAGGAGGGACTTGGGACAAGCATTATTAACGTCTTTCAAAACACGGGAGATCAGTTAAGAAATAAGATGCAAGAGTTAGGGCTTAATGAGGAAGAAGCGAACTTCTACGAAGAAAAGCTGGATGAAGGAAAAATCTTGTTATTCGTTAAGGATTTAGAAAGAGTCGGTGAATGGTTACAAGAAAGAAGATGCATGTATTCTATTTAAATTTGTATCCTGTAAATCTATAAATCTATTACGAAAAGGAGATTGTAAATATGAGTGAGAACGGACTAAAAGAACAAGTTAAAGGTAAAGTTGAAAAGAAAAAAGGACAAGTAAAAGAAGGAATTGGTGAAGTTACAGAAGATAGAGAGTTGAAAAATGAAGGGAAGTGGGAAAAAAAGAAGGGAACGATAAAAGAAAAAGTCGGAAAAGTGAAACAAAAGATAAGTGATGAATTGGATAATAAAGAATAATATATGTTCATCAAGCTTTGGTTACATACTAAAGCTTGATGAATCCAATATAAAACGAATATAGGAGGTTTAATTGTGGGACTTATTATTACGTGTATTGTAGGTGGACTTATTGGTGCGTTAGCTGGAATGATTACAGGAAAAGACTTTCCGTTAGGTATAGTTGGTAACGTGATTGCCGGATTAATCGGATCTTGGGTAGGTAGTGCGTTATTTGGTCATTGGGGTCCTGAATGGGGAGGCATCTTTATTCTTCCAGCTTTATTAGGTGCAATCGTCTTTATTTTAATCGTTACATTCGTTTCTAGAATGCTGCGGAAAGCGTAAGTATGATAATAAATAGTAATCTTAAGTTTATTATATATAGCTATAAAGTTAATGAACTGATAAATATACATAAAAAAGCATCCGATTAAAATAATTGGATGTTTTTTTATGTAATCTGCATAGAAATGAGCGGGGGATGAAGGCCCCCGCTTATTAAAATTACACTTTCTATCATATGCCTTTCGAGAGGACTCCCACTTCTAAACGTAAGTGAAGGTGGTGAGGTGAATCGAAAGAAATATTTTATTTTCAAGAAAATAAAAGAAACATACGTTCTGTTTTTGCTATAATATCCTTAACAAGGAGGTGAATAAAATGACAAAGGAAAATCCGTCAAACTATAAAACTCTTCAAATTTGGATTAAAAAAGGGCATCGTATGTATTCTTATTTTCAAGAATGTTGTCATAACGCTAAGAACATGTACAACACCACAAACTTTTATATACGCCAGGTGTACACTGGATTAACACAAGAAAAAGAGTTGCAGCCTTTGCAAAAAGAAGTTCTGGATAATATTCATAAAAATATTGGTAAGATGAATGACACACAACGTCTTGCCTATCAGAAGAAATTGGAAAAAGAGAAATTAAAGCCTAAAGAAGAACAGAAAGAGATTACATGTAATTTGTTTTCAGAACCTAATTTTGAAAAACCTTATGTAGATTACAACTTTCTAGATGCACTATTTAAGGCTATGATTCAAAATGATTATCGAGCTTTGCCTACGCAATGTAGCCAGTCAATCATGAAAGGTTTGTTCCAAAATTGGAAATCTTTTTTTGCTAGTTTAAAAGACTATAAAAAGAATCCAAACAAATATGCTGGAATGCCTAGGATTCCAAAGTATATTCGTTCTTCTGAAAAAGAGATTCTGTATACAAACCAAGATTGCATCATTAAAAACGATAGATTTTTAAAGTTTCCAAAGACGAAATTGCAATTAAATATTGGGAAATTAGGTTTCACTGAAGGTAAACTGAAACAAGTTCGTGTGATTCCAAAATACAATGAATATGTAGTGGAATTGGTAATTGATGTTCCTTCTGAACAACAAATGATTGAAGAGAATGCTCGTTATATGAGTATTGATTTAGGTATTGGTAACCTTGCAACCATCGTAACAAACACAGGTATAAAACCTGTCCTTGTTAAGGGCAAACATATCAAAAGCATAAATCAATATTACAATAAAATGAAGAGTCATTTTACAAGCATTCTTAGAAATGGAAAACAAACGAATGAAGGACCTTTTACTTCTAAAAGGATAGAAAAACTTCATCAAAAACGTTACTTGAAAATAAAAGACGTCTTCCATAAAGTTAGTCACCGTATTGTAAAACTAGCTCAAGAAGAAGAAGTTTGTAAAATCGTTATTGGTCAAAACAAAAGCTGGAAACAAAAAATGAATATGGGAAAAAGAAATAACCAATCGTTTTGTCATATCCTACATAGTTTACTGATTCAAATGATTACATACAAAGCAAATGCTGTAGGCATTCAAGTTGTTGTAACTGAAGAATCATATACATCGAAAGCAAGTTTTCTGGATAACGACTTCATTCCAACGTATGGAGAAAATGACCAAAATACAACTTTTTCAGGAAAACGAATAAAGCGCGGCATATATCGTTCAGCAAATAAAACTTTAATTAATGCAGATGTAAATGCTGCGGCTAACATTTTACGAAAAGTAATCCCAAATGCATGGACAAATGGGATAGAGGGGTTAGGCGTGAAACAGCTCGCTAATGTGTTAACTCCCCTGACGTTAATCGTCCGTTAGGTCGAAACGTTAGAAACCCCCACTTCAAGCTTTGCTAAGTGGGGGAGTGTTCATTATGTATTAAACCATCGTTACTTTTTCACAATTATTTATCCTTACGACCTGCCTCGGTTCTATATGAGATAAGTCCTCGCTATTACCTATATCAACTACAATTGTATTTGTTAGTATGTTAATAATGGAACCAACTAATTTTGTAGCATGATCGTGTCGATAAGAAAATTGAACAAAATCTCCCTTTTTAAAGTTGTGCTCTTCCATAGATAGATCCCCCTAAAAATAATGTTTATACATTATACATACACAAAATTATAAGTTTTAAACATTTATTAGTACGATTTAAGTGTTAAGCCGAGAAAGGTGTAGAAAATTTATTTATAATGAAAATAAAAAAATATGTTTAAAATTAATTTTTATGGGTAATTAAATAGTAAGAGTTTGAGATAAGGGGGCGGAAATGATGAATTTGGCAATAAATATTTTGCAAAATGATGTAGGTTATACAGTACAACTTAATGGTGAAATTGATGCATATACGGCATCAGATTTGAAAAATAAGATTATGCCTATTGCAAGCGAAAAAGAGGTTCATATTGTAGTAGATTTTACTGAGGTAGAGTATATGGATAGTACAGGTTTAGGCGTGTTTATAGCTCTATTAAAAGCAATTAAGAAAAATGATGGAAAGCTAGAGTTTATTGGTGTATCTAAAAGACTAAAAAGATTATTCGATATCACAGGACTAACAGAAATATTAAATTTGAATTCCGATTTTGAAAAAGTAGAAAGAAGGTGACTAGGGATGATGGAGAGATTTGAAAAGATAGAAATGAAAATTCCTGCAAAAGCAGAATATGTGGCTATTATTCGTTTAACAATGGCTGGTGTTGCGAATCGAATGGGCTTTGCTTATGACGATATAGAAGATATGAAAATTGCTATTAGTGAAGCATGTACAAACATTGTACAACATGCATATAAAGAAGACGTTGGAGAAATTACAATTGTCTTTGGCTTATATGAAGATCGATTAGAAATTATGGCTGCGGATAATGGAGTTAGCTTTGATTTTAATAGTTTAAAAAGTAAAGTTGGTCCGTATGATATTAATAAACCAGTAGAACATTTGCCAGAAAATGGTTTAGGTTTATATTTAATCAATACGTTAATGGATGATATACAAATTATGCATGATGAGGGCATGACAGTTTTAATGACAAAATATATACAAAGAGAGCAGGTGGAGAATGATGGAAATCCAATCTCAACCTACAAATCTTACTAAAGAAGACGTTATTAAACTAATTGCAGACTTCCAACAAAACCAATGTGATGAAGCACAGGAAAGATTGGTTAATCACTATAAAAATCTTGTATACTCCATTGCATATCGCTATTCAAAAGGTGGGCCGATGCATGAAGATATTATACAAGTAGGAATGTTAGGGCTCTTAGGTGCAATAAGAAGGTATGATTATTCGATAGGGAATGCTTTTGAGCCGTTTGCAATACCTACAATAGTAGGCGAAATAAAGAAATATTTACGTGATAAAACTTGGGGTATTCACGTTCCAAGGCGAATTAAAGATTTAGGCGGGAAGATTAAACTTGCGATAGAGGAGCTAACAGATCGTTTGCAGCGTTCACCGAAGATTATAGAGATTGCAGATCATTTAGGACTATCTGAAGAGGAAGTGCTAGAAATTATGGATGCGAAAAATAATTATCGTGTATCTTCCTTAGATGATGTAGTTGAAAATTCATCTGATGGCAGTTCGGTAGCGAGGATTGAATCTGTAGGTGAAGTAGAGCAAGGATATGAAGAGACAGAAAGGCGTCTCGTTTTAAAGGATATTTTTAACGTATTAAATGAGACAGAAAAGAGTGTTATTCATTATATATTTGGAGAAAATTTAAATCAAAAAGATACAGGGGAACGGTTAGGTATTTCACAAATGCACGTTTCTCGTATTAAAAGACAAGCGATAAGTAAATTGAAGCAAGCAGCGTTTTTAGATACATAAAAATTTTAAAGAGCTATGTTTAAAACATGAGAAAAGGGGTAGTTATTAAGTATAGGAGGAGATATAAAAATGTCACACGATGTGAAAGAACTAATCGAAGGATTGAATGAAGATTTAGCAGGAGAATACTCAGCAATTATTATGTATAACCATAATGCAGCTACAGTTTCTGGTATATATAGACAAGTGTTAAAACCTTTCTTTGAATCTGAAATTAGTGATGAACAAGGACATGCCCTATATTTAGCGGAGAAAATTAAGACGTTAGGTGGTACACCTACTACAATCCCTTTACCAGTGAAACAAGTAGAAGATGTTCGAGAAATGTTAGAATCCGCTAGACAATCAGAATATGAAACAATTAAGCGTTATGAAATGAGAAAAGAACAGGCAGCGAAATTAAATATGACAGAGTTAGTTGTAAAACTAGAAGATATGATTGCAGATGAAACTAATCATATGGAAGAATTAGATCGTCTTTTAAATGATAAAGCAATGGTGTTAAATTAAAAGTAGAAATTTATAGAGTGAAAGAACAAATTCCTATTTCTAGGGGTTTGTTCTTTTGTTGTATAAATATGTTTGAGTAAGAAATTTTCATTTTGTAACTGATTATGTAATACTAGAAAAATAGAAAATGATAATAGATTTACATTTTAAATAAGAAAAGGGGAAATAACTTGTGTCCATTTTAATTGTTGATGATAATCCGGTTAACATATTTGTAATTGAGAAGATTTTAAAACAAGCCGGATATCATGATCTTGTATCACTCAATTCTGCACAAGAGCTCTTCGAATACATACATTTTGGAAAAGATTCTTCCAGGCATAATGAAATTGATTTAATACTATTAGATATTATGATGCCTGAAATTGATGGACTTGAAGTTTGTAGGCGATTACAAAAAGAGGAGAAGTTTAAAGATATCCCTATTATTTTTGTTACAGCTTTAGAGGATGCCAATAAATTGGCCGAAGCTCTTGATATGGGGGCAATGGATTATATTACGAAACCTATAAATAAAGTTGAACTATTAGCACGTATGCGTGTAGCGTTACGCTTGAAATCGGAATTAAATTGGCATAAAGAACAAGAAGAAAATCTTCGGAATGAACTAGATTTAGCTACGCAAGTACAAAGAAATTTATTAAGTAGCCCATTAAGAGAAAATCATATAAAAATTGAAGCAAGCTATTTACCTTCATTCAAACTAGCTGGAGATATGTATTATTGGTATAAAATCGATGAAAACCGCTACGGTATTATATTATTAGACGTGATGGGACATGGTATATCTGCTTCATTAGTTTGTATGTTTATTTCGTCTGTATTACGTGAAACGATTAAATCTTTAATCGATCCAGAACTCGTCATTAAAGACTTAAATAAATATATGACTCTTTTACATAATGAGAATGACAATATTCCATATTATTTTACAACGATATACTTAGTAGTGGATACAGAAAAGAGAACAATTGAATATGTAAATGCAGGACATCCTGCTGGATACGTTTTAGTTGATGAAACAAATATGGTTGAACTGAATCGCGGGAGTTGCGCGGTAGGATTTTTTGATGAAATAAAAGTTAAAAAGACAGTTATACCTTTTGAGAAGAACGCTCAAATCATATTGTTTACAGATGGTGTTCTTGAAGCGATTGCAAATGATGAATTTGAGTCTGAAGAGAAATTACGTGCTTTTACAGAAAGAAAATGGGGAGATTTAGAAGAAGAGATAGAAGGGTTTTATAAGGAAGAACAGAAGAAAGAACAATCAGATGATATGTGCCTCATTATGATACAAACGAATGCGAAATAAAAAGCGTATGAAATCCAAATAAGGATTTCATACGCTTTTATTGTATTTTTTGATAGATTTGTTCGTTCGGATTAAATTGGATATAATGCGGCATTATATCGGAAAAACGAAGAGTTTCTTTATTTCCTAAACATAGGAATCCGTTGTGACCTAAACTTTCATAAAATAGTTGCTGTACTTGGTTTTGAAGTTTACTCGTAAAGTAAATTAAAACGTTACGGCAAAGTATAATATGAAATTCGTTAAAAGATTGATCAGTTACTAAATTATGCTGTGCAAAAATAATGTTTTGTAACAGTGATGGATTAAAATAAGCAAAACGATTATCTGTTGAATAATAGTTAGAAAATGCTTGTGTACCGCCAGCTTGTAAATAGTTTTTCGTATAAGTTTGCATTTTATTTAACGGAAGGATACCTTGTTTTGCTTTTTCTAACACATTTGTATTCATATCTGTTGCGTAAATAACAGCTTTTTCACTTAATCCTTCTTCGTGAAGTAAGATGGACATGGATAATACTTCTTCACCAGTTGCGCATCCGGCGTGCCAAATTCTAATTTCAGGATACTTTTTTAATTCAGGAATGACATGCTCTCTTAGCGCTTTAAAAAAATTAGGGTTACGAAACATTTCAGTTACGTTAATGGAGAAATCATTTAATAACTGTTCTAAAAACCCTTCCTCATGAATTACTTTTTCAATTAACTTTGAAATGGTTGGAATATTAGAGATCTGCATTCTATTACAAATTCTTCTATAAATAGATGTGCGAGCATATTGGCGAAAATCGAAGCCAGATAGTTTAAATACCGCTTCCAATAGTAATTCAATTTCTAAGTTCATGCGCTTATCCATATCTACAGATGGATCAAAATTATAATACTTATTTTCCACTCCAACTAAACCTCACTTATTTTATTAACCATACACTCATTACCGAATAGAGTTGATGTAAATTTAATGGTTTACTTATATAATCTGAAGCGCCAGCAGATAAACATTTCTCTTTATCATTTGGCATTGCTTTCGCAGTTAATGCGATAATAGGTATTTCACTTAACCCTAAGTTCATTCGGATATGTTCCATCGTTTCATAACCGTCCATATTCGGCATCATAATATCCATTAAAATAAGGTCAATATTTGTATTGTTTTTTAGTATGTCTAAACACTCTATGCCGTTTTGGGCAGTAATAATGTTGGCATGCTGTTTTTTTAATGCATTTTGTAATGCAAATATATTTCGGTGATCATCATCGACAATTAAAATAGTTTTCTCTTGGAAGACGTTATTTGTTTCGGTAGTAACGATAGTTTCCTCCACAACTTCAGCAGGAATAACATCTTCTATCGTTGCTGCAACTTCTAAATTGGATACTTGTATATCAGTTAATCCATTTGGAAGGTTAGGAATATATACAGTGAAAGTACTGCCTTCTCCTACATGACTCTCTAACGTAATCCAACCACCTAACAGTCTAGCAAACTCTTTACAAATAGATAATCCTAAGCCTGTACCACCATATTTTCGAATCGTTGCACCATCTGCCTGTTGAAAGGCTTCGAAAATAAGTTGATGCTGTTCTTTAGAGATACCAATACCAGTATCTTTTACCGAAATTTTCATCCAATCATTACTTATAGACTGCATATCATGACTCAAATTACTTATTTCTATTGAATCGAAATGTAAAGAAACGGATCCTTTTTCGGTGAATTTAAATGCATTGGATAATAAGTTTTTAATAATTTGCTCAATCCGTTTTGCATCTGTATAAAACAAATCCGGAATGGTGTCACTGTCTTTAATCGTAAATTCGACATTTTTTTGTGCAGCGATATGTAAGAAGTTTTGATGCATACTTGCTGCCATATCACTTATATTCGTTGCTTCGAAAATCACATCTAGTTTCCCAGCTTCTACTTTCGATAAATCAAGTATGTCATTAATTAAAGTAAGTAAATCTTTTCCTGATGAATGAATGACAGTTGCTAATTCAATTTCATCGTCGGATAAATGATTATCATGATTTTCTTTTAACATTTCAGATAATAGTAAAATACTATTTAACGGTGTGCGTAATTCATGAGACATATTTGCTAGAAATTCTGATTTGTATTTTGAGCTACGTAATAACTCACTTGCTTTTTCTTCTAATTCTGATTTAGTAATTTGTAAGTCAGCTGTCTTTTGCTCCGCCTCTTCCGTTCTAGACTCTAGTTGTTCATTCGTTGTTCGTAATTCTTCGGCTTGCATTTGTAGTTCTTCAGCTTGCGTTTGTAATTCTTCTGATTGAACTTGCAGCTCTTCTGTCATTGCTTGTGATTCATGTAAAAGGGTTTGAATTCGCATACGTCCCATAATGCTATGGATTGTTAAACCTAGATTATCAACGGTTTGTTGAATTAATTCTTGATGTAAGTCTGAAATCTCAGTTACACTTACTAACTCCATCACTGCGATCACTTCATCTTCAAATAAGATAGGGATGACTAGTAGGTTTTTAGGGCGTATTTCTAATAATCCGCTAGTAACATAACGAAATTCTTCTGGTATTTCTCGAAGAATAAAGCTTTGTTTTTCTAAAGCACATTGCCCAATTAAGCCTTCACCCATTTTAATGGACTGTTTTCCAACATCAGGACCTTGACCGGCGAAAGAAGCTTTTTTCACATAGTAGACAGTTTCTTCAATTTCTTCACGTACATAAAATGCACCGCAAGAAGTTTGCGTTTTTTGTATCATTCCACTAAGAATTTTGTTACCTAACATCTCAATAGAAGATACACCTTGATACATTAAAATTAATTCTGCAAGCTCAGTTTGCAACCACTCTCTTTTCGATATTTCGTCTAGTAAATGGTTCGTTGTATGAGCCAAATCTTTTATTTCATCATGGCTGTTCACATGAATTCTTTCCGTAATTTTTTCTTTAGAAGAAATGGATTTAATAACTTGAATTACATTTTTAATCGTTTTTGTAATGGAATTCGAAATATAGAGTGAAATGATAATGGAAATACAAGAAAGTAAGAACAATAAGCTGTATAACCAAATCTCTAATTTATTATTCTCAGTATCTAATTGTGCAGCTCTTTTTTTCGTTAGTTGCTCCTCTACACTACGGAAGTTAGTTAGTTGCGATTGTAATGATTGAATTTGAGTCGTGTCGATTGCTTGTACGTTATTACTATTGTGATTCGTAATGAATGGGTGAATCTCTTTATTAACCCAATTATTAATGTTTTCATTAATCTGTTTTAATTTTTCTTGCTGAGAAGGGTTATCCTCTAATAGAGCTAAAAGATTTTGATAATGTTTTTCGTAATCCTTTTCCGCAGCGTTAAGGGATTGAACGTAATTTGTATCATTAGAAGTGATAAATCCTTTCGCTTTATTTTCAATTGTTAGTAAATCTTTCTCCACTTGATTCGTTAAATTAAGAACTTTAAAATCGTGATCAATAATAAAATTACGAGATTTTTGTAAACTGGAAATCCCATTGTTTAACATAATGAAAGAAATAAGTAAGAACAAAATGATAACTAAATAACCAGCCATAATTTTGTAACGAATACTAAATTTTGCTTTCGATTTCATTAGAAATTCCTACCTTCAAGATTATTAAAAGTTTTCAATCGTAAAGAATGAAAACGTAATATATATTATATCAGTTTTCGTAAGGCCAAACTAGAAATCCCCCTATTGTATTAGGGGGCTCGTTTTTCATAGAGGAAATCATTTTGAAATATAAAACTATATATGAAAAGTAACAATCGAGGGAATAGGGGATAACAAAACTTTTAAGAAGGAAAGAGTGTTCTTAAAGCTTTTTTTGCATCTATTCCTTCAAAGATAAATAATACAAGCTCTCTCTTTTTTACGGTAAGGAAAAAGGATACTAATGTGCTTAAGTTTTTAATAGAAGTAAGTGTTCCGTGTTTACTTATAAATACATTCGTTTGAAATGTTGTCATTAAAGCATAAAAATGATGAATCTGAGTTATTGTAGGTGTTTCATTATAAGAAATAGTAGTAGAGTGAATGGCGTTCATCGTAATATTCCTTTCCATATAGTAAGCATAACAATATAAACATACCCATTTTAAAAAGTGTTAAACATATAAATAAGAAAAAATATAATTATAGTTTTTTACGTTTAGAAAAGGTTAGGAAGGGTATACATATACTACAAAGAGATTAACTGAAGATGAATTGTAAGATGTCTATGTTTAGTAGATTAGTCTATCAAAATATACTTTTACTTTAAATAAAAAGGAGCCTGGTATACATGAATGAAATGATGATTGATATTACATTTGATTTAATTTACTTGTTAAGTAGTTCACTTGTAGTGCTTTTACTATTCGCTTTTTTCGTAAATGGTTATGTTAATAAGAAGATTAGTGTATACAGAAATGAAGAAAAATAAAGATACATTATATAAAACTTTAGGAGGTTAATAGTTATGAATGTAGATAGAAAAATAGTAGGTGTCTTTAGAACAATTGATGATGCGGCACTCGTTATTAATGAATTAAATGAAAAAGGATACTCAGCAGATAACATTTCAGCTATTGCAAAGGATCAAAAGGAAATTGAACACCTTGAAGAAAAATCCGGTGAAAAAGTTAAGAATGAAACTGCACATAAAGCAGATATCTTTTCAGCAACAGGGCTTGTAGCAGGAGGAGTAGCAGGCGGACTCGGTGGTTTATTAACAGGTCTTGGTGTACTTGCCGTATCTGGACTGGGCCCAATTGTAGCAGCGGGACCTATCGCGGCAGCTATTGGGGGAGCCGGTATTGGCGGAGGAGCTGGAAGTTTAATAGGAGCATTTATCGGATTAGGAATTCCAGAAGAACATGCTAAAAAGTATGAAGAATACATTTACGATGGAAATATATTAATTTTAGTAGATGCAAAATTAGATGATAAGTTAGAAATCTATAAAATATTTGATAAGCATAATGTTTATAACTCTGATTTCTTTAAATAATATGTACGTCACATATTAAACATAGTGAATATCGTTTTTGATCTTACAACTTTGGCGCGGCCGAGGAGTCGTATGACTATAAGAGAGGAAGGGCTTATAGTAAAAGATCAAGTTTAAGAGAGAAGGGGTGTCTTTTCGTGATTGTAAAAATATTAAAGGATAGTAGTAATAGTTTCTTTTGTACGGTTCAAAATAAAAATGGAGAGAAGTATGTAAAGAAATGGTTTAGTAAACAGGAAAACAATGAAGAATTAGGGCGACCAACCTTTAAAGAAGTGGAAAAGGATTGGAAAGAAAATAGAAAATCGTTTATGTATCCTAACGTAAAAGCGCTTTATTAAATAATAGCCGTTTCATTCTTACAAAATTGTCACACTCCTGTAAGGTAATTCAATAGTTTAGTTACTTTTTCCATGTCATAATAAAGACATAAGAAAGCTTATTCAAACTACAACTTATTTGGAGAGTGTCAGTCATGATTGTAACAACAACGTCTGGAATTCAAGGTAAAGAAATTATTGAGTATATCGATATTGTAAATGGTGAAGCTATTATGGGTGCAAATATTGTCCGCGATTTATTCGCTTCTGTTCGTGATGTTGTCGGTGGTCGTGCTGGTTCTTACGAAAGCAAACTAAAAGAAGCACGTGATATCGCAATGGATGAAATGAAAGAACTTGCAAAACAAAAAGGTGCGAACGCTGTCGTTGGTGTTGACGTAGATTACGAAGTTGTTCGTGATGGAATGTTAATGGTTGCTGTAAGTGGTACAGCTGTACGTATATAAGTAAATAAAAAACAGGCTCACCCCTTGAAGTTTATGCTTTGAGGGGGTTTTTATTTTTCTTTTGTTCATGACTAAAGTTAAAATAGAGAAGGGCCGATGTACTAGCTCGCTTATTTCAAATGTAGTATATTATTTCTTAAGAAAAAGTGATGAAATGGAATTTTTTGTATTTAAAGAAGGTGTTAACTTTATGACAAATAATAAAATTGCTATTTGAGATATGAAGAGAATTAGTGGTATGAATAATTTTAGAAAGTGTATAGTTGATAAAAATAAACGATGGAGTATGTAAAGAGTTATATTACATAAAATTTATTATGAATGGAGGCGGTTACACTATGTTTTGGTTAGGATGTTTTTTAGGCTACATTGTAGGTTCTGTTATTACATGTGCGCTACTTTACTTTGGATATAGATCCAATGAAAATAAAAAAGCGGATATGCAAAAAGGGAAGGAGAGAAAAATCAATAAAAGAGGTGTATAGTAGGCGAAAGGTAAGGTGATAACATTGATGCAAAAATAAAGGACAGTTACATATTTTATATGATTACTATGTACTGTCCCGCTTATTCCTTTTGGATTAGGAAAAATTGTTTCCTGTCTTGCTATAAATTTCATAGGCGAAAAAACCAAATAAATAGCCTATTCCGGATCCTAAACTAATTGAAAGTAGTAAAGAATCAGGAGAAAATATGCCGACAATAATACCGATCAAACACCCTAAAAGCATTGCCATTGGTATTAAACTGTCTAATAAAATTTGAGTGTTTTTTGATTTTTTCTTACCTAATTTGCCGTGCTTATATTTATGTTCCAATCTTTTTATTACAAATACTACAATTCCCCCGACTAGTATAATAGGCCAAATTGCCGAAATGAACCACATGTTAGAAGCTCCTTTTACCTTTCAATATAATTGTACCAAAAATTTACAATTATAGACTACTAAACGTACTATCTAGTCTATTTAAAAGGTAAATGCAAAAGACTTCTTCTTTTGCATTTAATAACTCGTCAAAAACACTTTCCGATACGATAAACTTAACTAAATCTATACAATTCAATCAAATTTACACAAGTTAGTACTTCAAAGTGTTCTCGCAGCCCCAAAGGGACGAGGGGTATAACACTCCACACGAGGCAGTATCGTTACCTCCTATTATCAAGCATTTATTTTACCCATTTTGATAAATTTATCGCAGCATTTACATCCCTATCGTGATGGCTATTACATGAAACACAACACCACTCACGTATTTTTAAACTCCACTGTCCTTCTGGTTGAACTGAATGGTCGTATTTTACGCCGCAACATGAACAAATCTTGCTTGAAGCGAACCATTTATCAGCTTTTACATACGCAATGCCATACTTCTCGCACTTGTATGATAAACATTGAAAGAAGAAGTTTAATTTTTGAAATGAAAATGCTTTCGATAGTTTTTTGTTTTTTAACAGGTTTGAGATAGATAAGTCTTCCACAACAATCCTCATTGGTTTGGTTTTCACCAATTTAGCTGTTGCTTGATGGATATGGTTATTTCGGATATTCATAATTTTCCTAGATAACCGCAGGTGCTCAGCTTTCGCTTTTTCATATCCAGCAGATTGAATTTTCACACCTTTTTTAAATCTTCTAGACATATCTCTTTGTGCTGACTTTTTCCTTTTCAAAAGTTTTTTAACCTTGGCATCTTTGTTTATATTTCGTTCTTTCATACCATTAGAAGCTACAAAAAGCTCTTTTAAACCAACATCCACACCGATTGACTCATTGGTTAGTTCTTGTAATTCAAAGTCTTCTTGGAACCCTACACTAATCCACCAGTGACGACCATCAAAGGTAACTCTTGGATTGGATGGTTTTTTATTTCTTGGTAGTTGTTGGCTTGTTTTCACTTCTCCAATAGACTGAATGTGAACTACTTTCTTTCCTATAATCAGTCTTTCATAATTAGCATAAAATCCTTGGATTACATCTTTTTTGGATTTATAAGAAGTGTGAGAACCATTTTTGTACTTTTTGAACGAATTTTTTCTCGCCGCATCAAAATCTCTTGAAGCCTGTTTAGGAACTTGTGCATTAATGTCTTTTAACCACTCATATTTCTTTCGCTTCTTGATCTTTGTAAATCGTTTCTGTAAAGCTAACTGTGAAACAGATTTTCCAAATAGCTTATAATATCTATCACTTATTCTTTTACAATAGTTATAAGCAAATCTTGCAGCACCAGCATGTTTTTTAAGCACTTTTTCTTGTTCAGGCGTTGGAATCAGTCTAACTTTCTTCGCCAATATCATCAGAATGTAACTCCTTTAATGAAAGATTTGTTCTTCTGAATCGTAGCGTGTTCCACCAGCATTCTCCTGAGACTACTCGGATGCAAACCTGTTAATTCTGATACTTGACTAACTCGTAAAAATTTCATTATTATTCTTACCTCATTGAATCCACCATAGCACATACGTTCGATATATTCAATGAGGTTTGATAGATTTAATTAAATGTATCTCGTTCAACTAAGGGCGCAATTCCTTAGCCAGTTCTCTTATGAACTTCTCATGTTTTCACATGAGCGCAGACTATATGTTTATCTAATTAAAGATAGAGGATTTTTCCACCACCATAGGCTTGTGATGTACTCTCGTCAGTTATACGAGATAGTCGTTGAACGTTCATCTTATCACTTTTGACTTAGATGATTCGAGGCGGAAGACCCATTGTTCTAGTGTTTAGGATTTAACCTTGCACCATCTGATTGATTTTTTCTGCTTTCGCGACATTCACGCTCACTATTTCTAGCCACGTTGTAGTTCAATCAGCTTTAGGGATTGCCCGCAGTTAACCCTCACTACTAGCCAATCACTTGACTAGCAGGGCTTACTGATATATTTAATTAACTTTCGTTATAATTGGTTAAATAAATCGTAACAGTTAGTTACCCTTTCGTTTTCTCAGCGGACTGCACAACATCAACTGCCGCTTTCACATCCGCTAAGTCATATGTAGAATGGACTTTCATAAAACGTAATTGTTCATTTTCTACTAGACGAATTAAGTGACGAAACGTCTCCTGCCATTTATATGCTGACACATTTTTATTCCAATGTCGTAAATGAAATATGTTTGCGTGTACTTTTGCTTTCGTGACAATCTCGGCCCAGTTCACTTGTATTCCTGATAGAAGACCGATCGTTAAAAAATGCCCGTTTGGACGTAAGGAGAAAGCTAATTCATTTCCATCTGGTCCTCCGATGGAATCAATCGCAGCATCCGCACCAATCCCGTTTGTTAATTCCATAACAGTTTCATAAAGCGGGGCAGTGGAAGTATCAATTACATATGCAGCACCAAGGCGCAGTAATTCTTCTGTATGCTTATTATTTCTTGTAACGGCAATTAATCGGAAATTTAAAATTTGGGATAACTGCGCAAATAGATGCCCAATAGCGGACCCACAAGCATTCACTAATAAAACGTCATTACTCTGTAAGTTTAACGTTTCTGTACAAGTAACCCACGCCGTAAGGGGATTAATATACATTTGTGCAGCTGTAAAGTTATCGATAGAATCAGGAATAGGAACTACAAAATCAGCTGGCGTCTTCACATATTCTTGCCAAGTACCTTCTCCGCGTAACGGTAAAACACGTTTACCGATAAGCTCTCTCGTAACGCCCGCGCCAACATCTTCTACAATACCAACACCTTCATAACCAGGTATGTTAGGTAACGGAATTCTATGTGCGTACGCTCCGGTAATGGGAATTAAGTCAGATGGATTAATCGGTCTAACTAGCATACGGACGAAAACTTCATTATCTTTCAGTGGTTCTATATTTTTATATTCAACTTGTAGTACATCTTTTGGGTTGCCGAACTTGTGAAATTGAATGTGTTTTCCTTGCAAGATAAATGTGCCCCCTTAGTTTGATTGGGTTTATTATAGCATTTTTAGTTTGGGTGGTTACTTTGTTAGTGATAAATAGGTTTTTTAATTTACGTATTTATCAGAATTTTATAAAATGTGTATATAACTATAAAATGGGGGGATTTCTTCATGTGTACTAGTTTGACGTTACAAACTAAAAATTTCCAACATCTTTTTGCGAGAACAATGGATTTCACATTAGATATGAATCAGGAAGTAATAATCATTCCTCGGCGTTATCAGTGGAACAATATAACTGGTGAAACTATCCGAGCGAAAAAGGCTGTTGTCGGAATGGGAATTAATCATGAAGGAAGGGTCATTATGGCGGACGGAGTAAATGAAGCTGGTATGACGTGTGCCACTCTCTATTTCCCGGGATTCGCTACTTATAGTAACAGTATAGATAACCATAAAACGAATTTAGCGCCATTTGATTTTGTGGCTTGGAGCCTCACGCAATTTAATTCTGTTGAAGAGTTAAAAAAATCTGTTGATAACATTTCCCTTATAGATATACCATTACCAGTTTTAGGAATTACCCCACCGCTACATTGGATTTTAGCAGATAAATGGGGAGATTGTATTGTACTTGAGCCGACAACTGATGGACTAAAAATGTATGACAATCCATTAGGAGTGATGACTAATAGTCCGGAGTTTAATTGGCATTTACAAAATTTAAGACAATATATTGGACTTAAATCGCAGCCATTTGCGCCAACGGAGTGGGGAGATGTACCATTAAGTGCTTTTGGCCAAGGTTCAGGAACGATGGGACTTCCTGGAGATTTTACCCCGCCATCAAGATTTGTGCGGGCAGCATATGGCAAACAAAACATTCAAGGTATAGAGAACGAAGAAGAGGGGATATCGGCTATTTTTCATATCTTATCAAATTGTGAGGTCCCTAAAGGGGCAGTAATAACAGAAGACGGAACATTAGATAATACCATCTATACGAGTGCAATGTGTATGGAATCTGGAACATATTATTACCATACCTACGATTGTAGACAAATTATAGCTATTCATTTATTCCATGAAAATTTAGATACAGCTGAGATTAAAACTTATCCGTTTCAGCGGAAACAAAAAATATTTTATGAAAACTGAAGAGCCCCTGAAAAAGTGAAACTAATAAAAACACCTCCATTTAATTTGCATACTTAGTATGCGAATTTAGGAGGTGTTTTTTATCATTTACCAATATTCAGGTTTACTTCTTGCTATTCTATTAAGCCGAAGCCTTCTTCATTCTCTCAAGTAAACTAGACAACACATGCGTACGATAAGATTCTAGTTTTTTACCTTCATAAGTACGGATACCTAATTTTTTAAGTTCTTTTACATACCAACCTTTGCTTCCGAAATACATGTGATCGCTCCCCTTCAACTTTGTTTTTATTTATCCTGATTACATATGGAGGTACAGGAATTATAATGAAGGAAATGAATTTCGCGCGAAAATGGTTAACTTTGTTGCAAAAGACATATATACTAAAGATAGTATACAACGAGGTGGACAAGACGTGATTATAGAGAAGCACGAAATTCAAATTGACCAAATTACTAGCGGTAAAGTGAATATCTTTACTTTCTATCGAAATAGAAAGCAAATTGATGATCATTTTTTACAATTGCAAGAACCATCGCTTACAGCAAACTACTTCTTCCATTTTCATTTTGATGCAGAGAGCTTGCATCTACTGCAGGAAGAGTTTCCAGGCGTATATCCGTACGACGGTAGTGAAACGATTCACGACTGGACGGAAAAGATGAAAGCAGAATTGCAACATCAGATCCAAACAGGTAAATGGAATAAACGCGTACGTATCGGTAATCGCATTCTAGATGTGGTGTTTACGTGGTGTGACGAAGATATAGTAGAGTGAAAAAGAAGCGGATGACGCTTCTTTTTTTAGCGCTGGAATAAAACGAGCTTACCTGCAGTAGATGTACAGCGATGTGTTTTTTCATACAATCCTTTTTCTTGTAAAATAGATTCACCTTTTGCTTTTGCTTCTTTTTCAGTTGCCGCCTCGAATGATTCGTCTAATGCTTTTGAACCATCTTTTTCAAAGACTGTTAGAACGTATACTCCCATGAAAATTCCCTCCAATAATTAAAATCAGAATCTTATAATTATTTTGGCATAAAATGCTACAATATGCAAAGAAATATATGACATTGCGTGGTAAAATAGAATGAAACTTTAATCATCGAGAATATTTTTATTCTCGATAATTATTAGTTTTCAGCGATTTTAATTTTGATAAAATGAAACTTTTGAAAGATAGAAAGGATCGTTATTTGTGAAACAAGTAAAGTTTATACATGCGGCTGATTTGCATTTGGATAGTCCGTTTAAAGGGATGGAGATGAATGTTGCGCAGTCTGTTTGGGAGAGAATGAAGCAAAGTACGTTTGAATCATTTGAGCGTATTGTTGATAAAGCGATTCAAGAGCGCGTTGATTTCGTATTACTAGCTGGGGATTTGTATGATGCGGAGACGAGAAGTTTGAGGGCGCAAGTGTTTGTGCGTGAGCAAATGAAGAGACTTTCGCAATACAATATCCCTGTTTTTATTATTCACGGTAACCATGATCATTTAGGGGGAAGCTGGGCAGCAATTGAGTTTCCGGAAAATGTTCATGTATTTACTGAGCCTTATGTAGAAGAGAAATCATTTTATAAAAATGGTGAGCTATTAGCTTCTATTTATGGTTTTAGTTATTTGCAGCAAGCGGTAACGGATAATATGACAGCGCAGTATACGAAAATGAGTGATGCGACTTTTCATATTGGTATGCTTCACGGAAGTGTGGAAGGAGATGCAGAGCATAACCGCTATGCACCGTTTCAAATTCGTGAGTTGAAAGAAAAACAGTTTGATTATTGGGCTCTTGGCCATATACATAAACGTGAAATTTTATCAGAAGAACCATACATTATTTATCCAGGGAACATACAAGGTCGTCATCGTAAGGAAACAGGCGAGAAGGGTGCGTACCTTATTGAACTTACGAAACAAGGAACGCAGTGTTCATTTTTCCATACGGCAGATGTTGTATGGGATGAAATCGAAGTTTGTATTGATGGACTTGAAACTGTTGATGAACTTATGACAAGCATATCTACTGCGATGAATGAATGCCGAAGAGAAGAGGAAGGTACGTTATTAACTGTCGTATTTACAGGACAAGGCCCACTTTCCCCTTATTTGCGCGACGAAAAGCGTGTGGAAGAGATTTTTCACATTTTAGCATCTGGAGAAGAGCGAAAAGACTTCGTATATGCGATGAAGTGGAAAAATGAGACGGTTTCTTTTGCGGAAATCGAACGTTTGAAAGCGGAAAATCATTTCGTCGGTAGTGTGCTAAAGGAGTTAGAAGCTTTCACTAATATGGACGGAGTATTGCGAACTATTTGGACATCTCCTGTAGCGCGTAATAGTATTGAATCTTTTACAGAAGAAGAGAAGAAAGAGATTCAGAAGGAAGCAGAAAATATTATTTTAGAACAATTATTCCAGCAAGAGAGGGATAAAAAATGAGAATTGAAAAACTCCATATTTATGGGTACGGAAAATTAGAAAATGTGGAAATGGATCTTTCCTTGCTGACAGTGTTATACGGTGAAAATGAAGCGGGGAAATCGACAATTCGCTCATTTATGAAAAGTATTTTATTCGGTTTTCCGACGAGAGGACAGCGCCGTTATGAGCCGAAAGAAGGCGGAAAATATGGCGGTGCGATCATTGTGCAAACGGAGCAGTACGGTCGTTTGAAAATTGAGCGATTGCCAAAGACGGCAGCTGGCGAGGTGATCGTTTATTTTGAAGACGGGAAAACGGGCGGAGAAGAAATTTTAAACGATATATTAAGCGGGATGAATGAAAGTTTATTTGAATCTGTCTTTTCATTTGATATGCATGGCCTTCAAAACATTCATCAGCTCGGCGAAGCGGATATTGGCAATTATTTATTTTCGGCAAGTGCAGTCGGAAGTGATGCGCTATTGCAGTTAGATAAAAAGCTAGAAAAAGAAATGGACCAGCGCTTCAAGCCGAGTGGTCGTAAACCAGAAATTAACGTGTCATTGCAAGAGATGAAGAAACTTGAAGAGAAGATGAAAGAGTGGCAAGGGAAAATCGGCACGTATGAAAAACAAGTGGAGCAGTTAAAAGAAAGTGAAGAGAAGCTTGCTTCTGTTCGCGGGGAAAAAGAGAGTGCAGAAAAACGAAAGCAAGATTATGAAATATTAGCAGCGCTTGAGCCACTCGTTATTGAAAAACGTGCGCATGAGAAAGTGTTAGAGAACGAGAGCGGGCAGTTTCCTGTAAACGGAATGGCGCGTTATGAAGCAATTAAAGCGAAGATGGAGCCGCTCCAATTACAAGTTGATTCGCTCTATAAAAAAATTGAGAATGTGCAATCGGAAATAGAATCAATTCAAATAGATGAGGATTTTTTACAAAAAGAAAGTTATGTAGAAGAACTTCGTATGCAGCATATGTCTTACGAAAATGCACGCCAAGAAATGCGTGATATGACAGGAAGTATTACGAATATAAAAGAAGAAATCGCAGAACTAGAACAACAAATTGGTGCTACTTTTGAAAAGGAAACAGTTCTGTCGTTTGATATGAGTTTGGCAACGAAAGAGTTAATTACGCAAACAGTGCAAAAGGCGCGTGAATTAGAAACGCAAAAAGCACAGCTTGATGATCGTTTTAAAGTAGCGCAAGAGCAATTAGAAGAACAAGAAGAAAATATAAGACAGATTAAGAAACAAATGTTAGTGGATGAAGAGAGAAATGTGTTAGTTGAGAAAGAGAAATCATTCCAAGATGCGGCGTTTATCGGTATGGGCGCAGAGAGAATGAAGCGTAAGTATGAGGAAAAAGCAGGAGCAGCTAAGCAAAAGAAAAAGCAGTGGCAAAGAGTTTGTCTTCTGTTACTTCTTATTAACACGCTTGTTTTATTCACAAGCTTATTTATAGATAACCGAGCGCTCTTATTTATTAGTGTCATTGTTTTTGTAGGGATTGTTCTCGCCCTTGTTTTATATAAAGATCCATCAAGTGGATTACAAGAAGAGTTCCTTACACTTCAGCAAAGTGCTGGCGGGAGACAAAGTGAAGAAGCGATGTCTGTTCGTTATCAGTTAGAAAAAGATGAAGAGGTTCGGAAGTTATTTGAGCGCGAGTCGTATAAGTTACAGCAGTTGGAACGAGCGTATGATAAAGTCGTTTCATCGTATGAGGAATGGGAGAGAGAAAAGTTCCAGGCGGGAGAACAAGTCGATGTGTATAAAGTGCGCTATATGTTCCCTGAATTTTATACGTATGCACACATATTGCCGGCGTTTGAGCGTATGGGAAAAATGCAGCAATTATATCGCGAGTTAGAGAAACAAAGTGAGCGGAAATCTTCATTATATGAAATGATTTCGCAATTTGAACATAAACTAGAAACTGTTATTGGTAGTGCGGAGTATAGTAAGCTGCACGAGGCGCAAATCCGTATGCAAAATGAGAAAGAAAAGCGCCAAACTTGTAAGCAGTTAAAAGAGAAGCTTGTGGAATGGCAAGAAGAATATGAGTTCATGCAAGAGCAATTAAAACAACTGTTAGTAGAACGAGATAGTTTATGGCATATCGCACATTCTACAGATGAAGAGATGTTTTTAAAAGCAGGTAAACTGGCAGAAAAACGTGAAGATGCTGCGCAGCAAGTCGGGCGTTTATTACCGCAAATTGATCTGTTAGAACAGCGTTTAACGAGTTTATCATTAGCTGAACATTATGAGGCTGACGGTTATGATGAAAAATTAAAGCAAGAAATGACAGCTGCGCAAAATTGTCTTATGAAAGAGAAAGAACTGACAGAGCGTATTGCGAAACATCGTATGGAAATCGCGAATTTAGAAGAAGGTAGTACGTACGGTGATTTACTGCACGAATGGGAAATGAAAAAAGCGCAAGTGCGTGAA
The DNA here is from genome assembly GCF_038006085.1 of Bacillus sp. FSL K6-0073. NCBI lineage: Bacteria > Bacillati > Bacillota > Bacilli > Caryophanales > Bacillaceae > Bacillus > Bacillus sp. FSL K6-0073. The sequence continues at coordinate 1,072,473 of NZ_JBBOUN010000001.1, forward strand.
CAAGTGAAGAAGTGGGCTGCTTATGCGGCCGCAAAGACAGTATTAACGAAAACGAAGCAATATTATCATGAAGTACATCTTCCTCGTATTTTACAAAAATCAGAAGAGTACTTTGTGTATTTAACAGGCGGACGATATAGTAAAATCTTTTCACCGTCAGAGGCAGAACCGTTCATCGTTGAGCGTAATGACGGTATGCGTTTTTACAGTCATGAACTAAGCCAAGCGACAGCAGAGCAGTTATATTTATCGCTGAGATTTGCATTAGCGAAAACATTTGAGCATGATTATCCATTTATTATTGATGATAGCTTCGTGCATTTTGATGCGGTAAGGACGAATCGTACGATTGAACTAATAAAGGAAATTGCGAAAGATAGACAAGTTATCTTCTTTACATGTCATGCGCATTTATTAACGTATTTTACAGAAAAACAGATTATAAAATTAACGCATAAGCGTAAAGAAAATGAGTTGTAGTATGCTATACTAAAAGTAACTGATATGGTGGAGGAATTCGAATGAAAAAGAAAATTGCAGAATATGAAGTTGGTGAACAAGTCGATGTTTTCTTGTTAATTAAAACAGCGACAAAAGGTATCGCAAGCAATGGGAAACCATTTTTAACAGTAATCTTACAAGATCCAAGTGGAGATATTGAAGCGAAGCTATGGGACGTATCGCCAGAAGTTGAGAAACAATATGTAGCAGAAACAATCGTTAAAGTAGCTGGTGATATTTTAAACTACAAAGGACGTATTCAATTACGTGTGAAACAAATCCGTGTTGCGAATGAAAATGAAGTAACAGATATCTCGGATTTCGTAGAAAAAGCACCAGTGAAAAAAGAAGATATGGTTGAAAAAATTACGCAATACATATTCGAAATGAGAAATCCGAACATTCAACGTCTAACAAGACATTTATTAAATAAGCATCAAAACGAATTTTTAGAATATCCAGCAGCGACGAAAAATCATCACGAGTTCGTATCTGGACTAGCTTATCACGTCGTATCGATGCTTGATTTAGCGAAAGCTATTTCAAATCTATACCCATCTTTAGATAAAGACTTACTATATGCAGGCGTTATTTTACATGACCTTGGTAAAGTAATCGAATTATCTGGCCCAATTTCTACAACGTATACGTTAGAAGGAAATTTACTAGGCCATATTTCTATTATGGTGAACGAAATTGGTAAAGCGGCAGATGAGCTGAACATCGATGCAGAAGAAGTATTAATTCTTCAACACATCGTCCTTTCTCACCACGGAAAAGCAGAATGGGGTAGCCCAAAACCACCATTAGTAAAAGAAGCAGAAATTCTGCACTACATCGATAACTTAGATGCAAAAATGAACATGATGGATCGTGCATTAGGACGCACAAAACCAGGCGAATACACAGAGCGTGTCTTTGCACTTGATAATCGTTCGTTCTATAAACCTAAGTTTGAAACCTATCGTGACAAGTGACTTTAGTGTATTGATAAAGTTACTTGCCCACAATTTGCCCACGAGATTTTAAAAACTCGTCATATTGGTTTACGGCAGTTTCCTCTATAGATTTTGTTATGTGAAGATACACATTTGCAGTCATGTCTATAGAGGAATGCCCTAAACGTTCTGAAACATATTTAAGGTTTGCCCCACTTTGTAATAAGTGAACAGCATGTGTATGTCTAAATCCATGTAAAGTAATGTATTTAAAATTTCCTTTCTTACAAGCTTGCTGTAAGAACTTTAGGGTTGCTGGGTGTAGCATACAAGAATTATCTTCATGTGTAAATACAAAATTATATTCTTTATAATATTTACCATTCTTCAAAGTGTTTTTATTCTGCTCTATTTTCATTTTTCTTAAATGAGATATGGTAGAAGAATCTAAAGAGATAGTTCGTTTACTGCTTCTATTTTTAGGTGGACCGAATAAGATTTTTTCATTTCTTTTGGTAGTGATTAATGTTTTGTTGATGAATAATTTTTGTTCTGCAAAATCAATATCTTCCCATTGAAGGGCTAAGCATTCACCAATGCGTAGACCTGTACGAGATAGAAACATGAATAAAGAATAGTATTTAAAACCTCCTTTCTCATTAAGAATGTAAGTTAAGAATTGATGTAGTTCATCTATATCGTAGCATTTTATATCATCATTTTTTGTGGAAACACGAGTTGTTCTTAAATTAATTTTTGTAGTTGGGTTTTTTTCTAAAATCCCAAGTTCGTTAACAGCTGTATCTAACGCATGGTGCATTGTGACATTAATTGTTTCTACAGTTTTTTTACTGTACTTTTCTAATAGGCTGTTTATAAATTTTTGATATTTGATTCTTGTTAAATCTCTCAACTTTAATTCTCCAAATACAGGTAAAATGTGAAGCCTAATGTTTTTTTCATAGACCATGTAAGTTCTTGGAGCTACATTTCCTTTTTTGAAGACATTTAACCATTCATAAAGATATTCATTAAAAGTTACGTTACTGTCCTGTATATTACCCCCATTTACTAATTTTTCTTCTATTTTAGCAGCAGCCAATTGAGCTTCTTTTTTTGTTTTAAATCCACCTTTGGAGGTTTCTTTGTATTTTCCCATTTCTTTATACCTGATCCGATATTCCCATTTATCATTACGTTTTCTAAAACTAGCCACTTTAATCACTCCATTCTATATGTTATGAGAATGTTTGTTCTGTTTTTGTGTAAAAATATATAATAGATTTTAAATAAATCTATCCATTTGTTTAGGGATTCCATAATGTTGTAATAATTCTTGCTTTGTTTGTATGTAGTAATCATGATGACTTCCATCGATAAGAAATCTCGTTGCAAAATAGTTTGCTTCAGCTTCTATACGAATTTCAGAACAAAGAGACACCTTGGATAATTTAGGTGTATTTTCATCTGGATGAAATAAAGCATGCCCCAATTCATGAAAACAAGTGAAGACTTGGTTTTGGTATGAAAGTCGTTCGTTAATATGTATAAAAGGGATACGAGATACTTTGTGGTAGTATCCGTAAATATCCCCCAAGGCTTCTGTGATAACGACTATACCTTTTGCTTCAGCGATAAGGAAAGGATCTCTGGTGTTATATCGTCTAAGTAGTTCGTCTATTTTTAAATTGATTTGCTGTTTTGAAACCAACTAGATCCACTCCAATCAATCTTCGTTTCTGTATTTCTTAGGTGTAAATTTCTTTTTAGCCATTTGTTTTCCTAATCTAAGAGAGTTTTCTAATGACACAATTAATAACTGCTTAGTTTCCTCTGACATTGGTTCAGAGTCTTTAGAGAAAGCGAGAGCGTCGGCTTTAGTCATGTCTTCAATTAATTCTTCTAATTTTTTCTGAATATCCTTTTCATCTTTGTCTGTGAGTTCCCAGTACTTTTTATCTGTTCTACCTAAAATGTAGTCAGTCGAAACATTAAAGTATTTGGCTATAGCTTCTATCCTATCTATGGACGGTTTTTGTGTTTTTAATTTATATAGTGTATTTGGGCTGAAATTTAATTTTCTTTCCAGCTCGGCTATTGATAACCCATAATCAGTAGCAAGATCTTTAACTCTTTGGAATATAGACATTCATTCTTCACCCGTTTCAGCTTAAAACCGATATCTATCCTGAAGGTAAGAAAAGTGTTGACTTCTAACTTTTAGGATAGTAATATGTGTTCATAAGCTATTTTATTTAGCTTCCAAAACACTACTTAATAGAGCTGTTATACCACGTTCCCCAACGTTAAATGCTTTAAGTGTAGGTTTGTTTAGCTATGTTTTAATTCTATCTTTTAGGATAGAACATGTCAATGAAAAGCTAAAAAAATTAGCTAAAAAATAAGAAAGGAGTATAAGAATGGATGATAAGTTTAACAAAAAGGTTAAAACATGGCTTGTTATTAACGATATGAAACAAAAAGATTTAGCGGAAATGCTAGGGATTTCAAGTCCTTATCTATCTGACATCCTTTTAGGTAAGAGAAAAGGGAAGAAAGTGAAACAAAAAATAATAAAGCTATTAGATATTAAGGAGGCTTCATAATGACAGCTACAGTGCAAGTCATTATCGATGATAGCTATTTGCAAAAAGAAGTTTCTCGTCAAGTTAACGAACGTTTAGCTGATATGGGAATTGGCACTTGGTGGGATATGAAAAGACTTCAATATGAAACAAGTAGAAGTTATGACTGGTTAATGGAATATGTCGTTTGTGATCCTAGAGTACAGATTTTTGCTAAACAAAAAAATAATCGTTGGTTATTTAAAGCGAAGGAAATGAAAGAATTTCTTAATAAGTATTTTGATGAATTATAAGGAGGTTAACATTAATGAAAAATGGTAAAAAGCCAACAAAAAAAGAAAAAATGCATATTAAATCATACGATTTAAATCCCGATAATTGGTTGATTTTTAAAAAAGTAAATCATGAATTGTATTTAGTACATCGTAATACGAATAAAACTAAGGTTATTTCAAGTTTATAGTTAGGAGGAATTAAAAATGGATCAATTAACTGCAGTGGACGAAACACCAGTACACACTGGATTAGTATTTGAAGTTAACGGAAAGGTAGTAACAGATAGTTTAATGATTGCTGAGGTGTTTCGTAAAAACCACGCTGATGTCTTAAGAGACGTTAGAAAACAAATGGAATATGCGGGTTATGAATTTTCGCTAAGCAATTTTTCGGAGCGAACTTATGAGAGCAGAGGTCGATATTATCCGAAAATTGATATGACGGAAGAAGCTTTCACGTTGGTTGCAATGAGTTACAACACAAAAGAAGCTGTTCAAATGAAAATTAAGTTTATTGAAGAGTTCAAACGAATGAAACAACACATACAAAATCAACAAAAAATACCTACAGATCCAATGGGTGTTTTAAAGTTAACGTTTCAAGCTTTAGAAGGACATACTCAGGAAATTCAGGAGATTAAGTCTGAGGTAAAGGACTTACGAGAAAACGCGCCTTTATATGCTATTGAATGTGATGAAGTATCAAAAGCTGTAAGGAAGTTAGGTGTTCTTCTGCTAGGTGGGAAAGATTCTAATGCTTATCAAGATGTTAGCCTTAGAAAAAAACTATATAGCGATATTTATAGTCAACTACATAGAGAGTTTGGTGTAAATAGTTATAAAGCTATTAAACGTCACCATTTAGATAGAGCAATTCAAATCATTAATGAAGAATATTCAATTCCAATCGTCTTAGATGAAGAAATCACAGCTACAAATGCACAAATAAATATGGCAGAAGTTCAGTAGGAGGAGCAAACATGCAACAAAAGATTTTAGTGATTACTAGTAATTTCGCAGGTTTTCCAGGTATCAGTGAATTTAACTCAAAAGATGCTGCAAAAGAAGAAGTTAAAAAGTTGATTGAAAAAGGTGTAAGCCCAAAATCAATTCGTGTAACGCAAGAAATCCCTATGAATATTGAAATACAAGTAGATGTTGAGATTTAGAAAGGTTTAGGTGAGAAGAAACAATGGAAGAGAAAAAGATGATTGAGGTTTTTCGATTTAAAACCTTAACAGGTCAAGTTCCAGAAGCAAACGATAAATTCAGAGATATTTATTCTGCAGTTCAATATCAGTACGAAAAGGATTATCAGGTAGTTATTTTTGTGCCAGAGGATGAAGTGCAATTATATCAAGAGTTTGTGTGAAATTGTACGGGATTATTGGAAAGGCTAGAAAAAGAAAATAGTGTGCTAGCTCGTAAACTAGCACACAAATACAATTTTAGACTATGCTAATTGACTTAACAGCGGATGTGAAGTAGAAATCAGCATCGAGACTATCGCTGATTGCGAACATATCATGTGAAAGTAGGAATCCACCAATTCCTAATCTTTCATCTACTGTCTCTAATGCAGATCCTTCTTTTTCGAAATCGCCCTGCCTATTACCTATGTAGGCTTGTTGAAGATAAAACTGTGTTTCACTAGGTTTGTCAGTTTTCGATGAGTTATTAATTCCAACTAAGATAGTATCTTCATGGATTTTAATTTTCTCACCGTCAAGCATATTTATGATTATCATATGTATCACCACCCTTCAAAAGTATATTTTACAGTAAAAATAACGATATAGCATTTATAAAATGTAATGTCGATCTAGATTGTTAAAAGAATGTAGGAGGCAATTAATATGGAAGGCATGATTGATTTAAATACGTTTGCTGATGGAGCTCTTGCTGAAAGGTTTCATCAAGAATTCGAGCGCGTAATGGAAAATATGGCGGATTTAAACACTGATCCGAAAAAAGCAAGAAAAATTGTTTTAACACTTTCGTTTGCTGGTGATAAAAAGCGTGATGTATGGAATTGTCAGGTTCAAGCAACTTCGAAACTAGCACCAACAGAAGCGGTAGAGTCTAAGATTTTATTAGATATGGACCAAAACGGAAATTTAGTTGGTCAAGAGTTAGCTTCCGGGATCCAGGGACAGTTTTATATGGATCTACAGGGTGATGTGAAAACAGATGTTGGACAGCCTGTAGAAGAAGTAGAAGAGAAAGAACAAAATCAAGCTGCTGAGAAGCAAACAGTAGTAATCGATTATTTGAAAACTAAATCTAATTAAAAAAAGGGGAAATAAAAAATGACTATGACAAGAGAAGCAATTGAAAAGGTATTAGAGATTGGAACAATCGAAACACACAAAATCGGTGAACAGACATATTCAACACAACGATTACATCTTGTACAAGAACCAACACCAGCAGAGATTATAGTCCGTAGTTTATCTGGTTTAGTAGGTTATGTGAAATCAGAATTTGACACAACTGAACCTGTAATGATTCATATTGTAAATCCAACAACGGTAAGTTGCTTTACTGCGGTTAATGGAGATAAGGCTAGAAGTACCTATATCGAAGCACAAGCATCCATTCCACGTTTTAATTTTGGAAGTTTTTATGACAGAGAAGAATTTAATATTGCATTGCAATCAGGTTTTGTCCAAAACAATCATCGCGACATCGTTTTACAGGTAGTTGGTACCGTTGTAGAAGAAGATGTAAAGGAAATTGGAGATGACGGTGTATCACAAGCTGTAACGGTGAAAACAGGCGTTGCTAGTAGAGGGAATGCGAAAGTACCTAATCCAGTGCAATTAAGCCCATATCGAACGTTTGTTGAAGTAGAACAACCAGAAAGTAAGTTTGTGTTTAGAATGCGTGAAGGTGCTCGTTGTGGTTTGTTTGAAGCAGACGGTGGGGCTTGGAAATTAGAAGCAATGAATAACATTAAAGAGTACCTAAATAAAGCATTATCACAAGAAGTGGAATCTAAAAAGGTGTTTATTTTAGCCTAATGGACATTATAACGGTAGAAAGTACAACGAATGTCTGTATCTTTGGATTAGGGATAGCGGTACTTGCGTATGGAGTTTATAAAGGCGGTACTTTCATTGAACGAAAGTTTAATGAAAGTGATCGTTTAGAAAGTGAGCGTTTAAACAATGGGAACCGAAAACAGAGTGCTTCCAGAACATTTGATGATGGCATCAGAATTAGAAAAAGAGCGTAAGGAATGTATACAGAACCGACAACTTTTATATAAACAAATGGAGCAAGCCAATAGAAACGGTGACAAAATTGCTTATGTTGAACTTCACGATTTATATCAAAAGCAAAATAGCAGAGATTTAGAAATATCAAAGGAGTTATCAGCTATGTACTTCAAGAAAATAAAAAATGATTCTTCTAAAGAAAGAAAACAAGTTTTAGAAGTAGCAGATCGTTTGGAAGAAGTGGGAGGAAGAAAAGAAGTTGTCGATAGTATTCGACGAAATTCATAAAAAAGAACCCGCTGCAACGGGTCCTCTAAGAAAAATATTTCATGTTAATTATAACACCGATTAAAGAATTTGTGAGGTAGGTATTATGGGGATTATAAGAGTAGAAAAAAACAGAAATTATTCTGTCATAAATAATACCGGTTTAAGGGATGAAAGGCTGTCGTGGAAAGCTAAAGGAATTTTAGCTTATATACTCACACTTCCTGATGATTGGGTGTTTTATAGAGAAGAATTAGCTACACACGCAAAAGATGGGATAGATAGTTTGAAAAGCGGTATGAAAGAACTAAAAGAATATGGATATGTGAAACGTGCTCCTATAAGGAATGATAAAAATAAAATTGTTAGTTGGGAAACTGTAATACATGAAGTTCCACAAGAGGAGCCACTGGCGGATTTTCCACCAGTGGAGAATCCACCGGTGGAAATCCCACCGGTGGGAAATCCTCCGGTGGAAAATCCACTACTACTAAATACTAATATACCAAGTACTAATAAACTAAATACTAATATACAAAATACTAATTATTATCATGATGATAATAAAGAATCAAAATCACATGTATTAGTTGATGAAGAATTTAAGATCAGTTATAACTTTTTAAAAAGTGAAGGTATTCCACTAAGTGAAATTGCAATTACGGAATTAGGAGAGTTTTGTGATTTGTTTGGTAGCGAATTAATTAAACATGCTGCTAACAAAGCTATCGATGAAAATAAGCCAAGGTGGAATTATATTAAAGCAATTTTGAAAAGCTGGGAAAAACAAAAAGTAAAAACATTAGATGATGTTGCTGCATTAGATAGACGTTTCGAAATGAGCAAGAACAAACGATTTAATGGATTAAGTCCAAATCGTTCAAATAGAACAGAAGTTGTTCCAGATTGGCTACGTGAAAATGCGGAGCCAACCAAGATGGAAGTAGAAAGACAACACTCGCAATCTACTGATGAAGAGCGTAAACAGTTAAAAGAAGTGTTGAATCGTTATAAATCATAGGAGTGATTTAAATGGTAGATATCTTTAGTGATGTAGGAGAATGGTGTGATATTTGCGGTGAAGAGATAAAACCATCGGAAGTGAGCACTATGTACATTGAAGGCAGTGAAAAGGTTCTTTGTAAAGCCTGTAATAGTGGTATGCAACAAAAAGTAAAAGTAATAGATTTTCGTGTATTAAAAGATGTTTTAACACAATTAACAATTCGGTTTGGCCGTGAGAAAGTAAGGCATTTTCATTTAGCTGCAGCTGAAAAATTAATAAAGGAAAAAAACATTACGTTAAATATAGAAAAACGTGGCGGTCAGTTTAACCAGGAGAAGTTAGGGGAATTTATTTTTCTTTCGACTCAAGAACTACTAACACTCATTACTTTTTTAAAAGGAAAGATTGATAGTCATCTATGGATGAATGCGGTTATAGGGAGTATTTTAGAGCATCAAATGACAGTTACACTCTCACTGATAGAAGGTGAGTCAAATGACTGAACAAATCACAATAGACCATGCTTTTATTTATGAGCCATTAATAGATACATACATGGTGGATATTGTTACGGAATCAGGATTCAAATTAGAATTTTGTGAAGCTGAAACAAAAGAAGAAGCTGCATTAAAAGTCCGTGAAAAATATCGTAAGAATTATCATTTTAAGATTCGTAACATTGAAGTTTCTAATAGATCATTGAAAGAAATTCAAGAACTCAACTAAAGGAGAGGTAGGAAATGAATTTACAAATTGATAAAAAGAAAGTAACTGCTGGTCAATGGGTTGTATGCGAATTGAAGGATAATAAAGTTATTACACAAGTTAAACGAGTGATTAAAGATACATTTAACAACAAAGTAGAGTTATGGGGAACATGGGGATGTGAAGGAGCGATACATGGTGATTGGGGCTACAACCATGCAGATAAATGTAGATATGCAACAGTAGAAGAAATAAACAAAGAAAGTGTAAGACGTGTATTTGCTCAAAAGGGACGTAAGCCAAATGAGTATCGTTCTGGTGATGTTGTAACGGATGATGTGTATGCATCTCGCGTTTTACACGTAATAGACGATAGAGCAACTGTACAAATCATGAATTCACATCAAACATATGAGGTTGCAATAGAAAATTTAGAGATTTTATTCTTTACCGAAGATATGGCTGGTTAAATCATGGGTTTTGTGGTTTCAATATTCTGTATATTGATAGTTATGATCGCTTTTAGATTGGTAGATAAGTTTAACAAAATAAAACGTTCAGATAGATAAATTTTAAGGCTAGGAGAGAAATTACATGGAAAATCGATTTATAGATTTAACGGAATTATTCCAAATGCAAAGGGTTTTAGATAAGGATATCATAGCGAAGCATAAAGAAAATTATGCTCGCTATGACATGCTGTATAACAAGGTTTACGCGCTAAAAAATGAAGTGAATGAAGCCTGGAATGCAACAAATTCTTTTAAAATGTGGTCCGCAAAATTTGAGCAACCTAAAGATACATTTTTAGAAGAAATGGTTGATATTTTACACTTTTGGTTGTCGGTTGCTATGGACTTTAAAATCAAAAATCTGCTTCGAACAATTTATATTACAGAAACTAAAATAAACGGTTTTAATAAAGCGTTCTTCCATATGGACAAGAACGTAAATCATCTTATTGGAAAAGTCGAATACAAGGACTCTATTGGCGCGAAAAGACCTTTAATAATGATGATGGATTTATTCTACAAAATTATTGAATTTGCAGGTTTTACATGGGATGACGTTGTGAGAGTTTATAAAGAAAAAAATCAAGAAAACTTTAATCGTCTTGTCAGTGGATATTAATTAAACAAGGAGTAACGCTATGTATTCTCTATTTGTTGGTTTTATAGCAGTAATGATTTTTATATCAGCGGCGTGGGTCGTTGCAGGTAAATTAGGAGTTTTTGAGTGTATTGGAAACGTAGTATTAAAAATTAAAAACATGTTCAAGGAGGAAAAATAAAATGAATACAAAGAAAATCGTAGGTGCAGCAGTAGTAGGTTTCAGTCTTTTAACAGGTGGAATTTTAACAGCAATGAGCGTGAAGGTGATTGATCAGGGACATGCAGGTGTTGTTTATAACAGAAGTACAGGAATTGAAAAGGAGACTTTAGGACAAGGATGGCACTTAGTTTCGCCATTTAAACGTGTAACAGCTTATCCTATTTCAACAGAAACGGTTAAAGTGGATAAATTTAGCGTACAAACCAAAGATGGTAAGCCGTTAACAGTGAGTCTATCTTATGATTACATGAATGATGCAGAGAAACTTCCTAAGATTTATAACAAGTTCAAGGGACAAGCTCCAGATGTGATTGAGAACGGTTGGTTACAGACTCGACTTAAGAAAGCTACATTAAACGTTTTCTCTAACTATTCAGTTCTTGAGGTCTTCCAACATCAAGGGGAAATTAATGGAGCGATAGAAAAAGAGTTTAGAAAAATGGTAGACACTATTGGATTTTTAGTAGATTCCGTTACGTTAGAAGCACCTAAACCAGATGCAAATACAGCGAAAGCAATTCAAGGAGTAGTAGACGCTCAGCAAAACCTTGAGAAAGCTGAGATTGAGAAAAAGCAAGCTACAATCAATGCAGAGAAAGCTATTGAGGAAGCAAGAGGGAAAGCTGAAGCGAATGAGATTATTAAGAAGTCTTTAACTCCAGAAATTGTAGAAATTAAAAAAATTGAAAAATGGGATGGTAAGTTACCACAAGTAAGTGGAGAAGCTAATCCGATGATTCAAGTTAAATAAATTATATTCCCAGGACTTTCTGGAATGAGGGAGTCCTGGAATGTTATCAAATTTGAATTTTGTTAAGAAATGAGTGGATTCAATGTACTGGGACACAGCTTTCTATAGATGTGAATGGTGCAAGAAAGAATATGAACCTGGTAGACGTTATACGAAATCAGAAGAGTGGAGCGACGAATGGTTCTGTTGCTATGAATGTATGAGAAAGAAAATGAAACAGTGCGGAATCGAGATTTCTCCTTTAGAGAAGAAACAGAAGGAAGAACCTAAAAAGAAATGGTGGAAAATCTGGGGATAGTTTTAAACAAAAAAGTTATTTAAATCGGAAAAGGAGGATTACAATGTACCCGTTTTATGTAGATGGAGAAAAGGTGTTTTCATTCTCTTACAAGCCAAGTAAAGGTGTTGTGAAAGATGATGATAATGGCAAGTGGTACGAAATAACCAAAGTTGAGCAAGGGCGTGGGCGCAAAGTTTATGGAAAAGAAACTATTAATTTGGACGGTATGAATTGGCAACCTTATAAAGATTAATCGAAAAGGGGAATGAGAAATGGCTGAAATGCTTTTATATGAAATGAAGTGCATAGATGATGAATGTGGAAAAATTAGTTTGCAAGAGTTGGATTCGGAAGGATACAACAATTGTCCTTACTGTGGTGATGAAACGATGTACACACCAGGCAAAATTGAAGCTGTTTTAGTATATACACCACGATGAGAAAGAAACTAAACAAAAGCGTTATTTTGTACCAAATAAAAATAAAAGAGCCCTGCAAGAGGGCCACGCGAATATTTTCGCATATCGTATACCTTAGTATATGTATGTCCCAAAAGAATATGATCAAAATAGTTATTTTGTAAAAGGACCTTTAAACCTATACACAAAGATAGCAGGCAACCAATTAAGTTACCTGCTATGCTCGCACACTTGCACAGAGGAGCGCCTTCCATTTGGAAAGAGAGGAGCCAGGGAGAAAGCGACTCAGGTGTAGTATGTGTAATAACAAAAAGGATTATTCAAAAAAGGGGAATGAAAAATGAATACAATTACTATTAAGTTTGGACAAGGTACAACAGCTTGGCAAGATATGTAAGAAGTAGTTAAAGCTCTACATGATAAAGGATATATTGCACAACCTTACGAGGATATTGGAACGGTTAAATTAACTAAGGAATTTAAAGAAGAAAATTAAACAAAATTCTTATTTGAAAGAGTTCAGCCCCTAACGGTGCGCGCCAAGGGGCTGTGATTAACGAACTCTTACTAAAAATATATGAGATTGATGAAGAAATATGAATATTAATCTCTCGCATTATAGCACTAAATAAACTTGAATTTCAATTTAATATTCGAATTTTATGATGAAAAGGAGAATGGAAATGAAAGAAATTAAGTTCAAGGCCCATGATGGAGAAAAGTGGATTTATAGTGAATGTGTATCAAGAGATGAAGAGGATGGTTGATGGATTTTAGATAACGAAAATGATTGCTGGAGTATGTGTTCTGAACCTAAACAGTGCACAGGTTTGATAGATAAGAACGGAAATGATATTTATCTTGGTGATTTTGTAAGGTGGACAAGGGTTATTTATACGGATTGTAGTCAAAAAGAAATTGAAAGTACAGAAGTAATTGAAGGTACTATTGGCTGGTTAATTTCTATCTTAACAATTAAGACTGAAGAATTTTCTAGATTATTGTTACCGCATTTAGTTGAAGATCAGAATGAGTTTGAAGTGATTGGCAATGGTTATGACAATCCAGTCGTATTAAAAAACTAAACAAGATATTTTTGTAAGACAAGCCCCCTTTTAAAAGGCCTATTGTGAGGGTAGGCCTTTTAAAAAAATTAAGGATAAAGTTTTACATGGAGATAAATTATATATTACTAGATTTAATTCATAAATCCTGTATGTTGAAGGTTGAAAAAAATTTTATGTATTTAACAAAATCTTTATTTGATCGGGAGATGAAAAGGATGATCGAGAGCAAGCATTTGTTTGAGGACGGAGAAAAAGTTCGGATTAAAGAAACTGGCGAAGTGGTTACAGTGGATTATTGGTGGTATGCGAGCAACTTAGGATGGACAGTGCAATACAGCATTGTAGAACATCCATCTACATGGTTTGCTGAACGTGAATTAGAAAAAATTTCTTAATAAATTCGTTATTTGAAAAAATACCAGCTTAAATATTGCGTACATACATTTAAGCTGGAACAAACAAATGAAGTTATTGTTTGTGTTTCTCCTCTTTATCAAGGAAAAATACGACGAATATTGCTAGGAGTATAGGAAACCAAACTTCGTGTGGCATATTAAAACCTCCTTAAAATATATTCTTACTATATTTTACCATATATAAGAGATTCAATGTAAGGCAACGAAAAAGATGAGTTTATAACAAAAACGCTATTTTAGTAGAAAACATTAAAAAGGACCCAATTAGGGGTGCGGGTCCTTTTAATGGAACGATAGAACTTTATGGGATTACCAGTACATTACCATAAAAGGAAATGTACTTCCAGTGTGTGGGTGTTGAGAAAACTTTATATAAATACTTCATTTTAGTAGAAAAGAGGAATGAAAAATGAACTTAAAGGAGTACGTCGTTTATAAAGGTGAATCATTGCTATGTATCGGAACTGCAAAGGAATGCGCTCAACATATGGGCGTACTTCCTACAACGATTCGTTATTATACAACGCCAGCTTATCAGAGGAAGTTAGCGAAGCGAAAGAGAGCTAGGAATTACTTAACTGTTACGGTTCTTGAGGAAGATTAGTATAAAAATTTCATTTTGTAGAAAAAGGGATGGATAACTGATGGATTATGAATTATTTGAAGAATTGAAGCCATACGTCGAAAACGCAGTTGAAGATAAGAAGAATCCGAAAGAAGTAATTAAAACTTTAGCTAACTTAATTGAACATATTGCCGAGTTCTATATTGATGATACGAACTAAAAGAGCAGCTAGCAAAAGCTAACTGCTCGGTTCTCCAAGGGGGAACAAGGAGAAAGTAACTTAATGGGTTGTCTACAGTATTGACGTAATATTGAATTTTATTCAGAGGAGGAATGAAAATGAAAATGGTTCGTAGGCGTACTGTTATTCGACTGGAGAAGCGAAGGAAAAGTGAAGATAGATTTAGCGTGATTAGATGGGAAATACACATAAATTTAGGCAAACGTAACTATAAGACTAGGGATATATTAGGCGCGTATCAAGATATGCAGGCAACTATGAATAAGGTAGAAAGTATACTAAAGGATTAGTTTTATAACAAAATAATCCTTTTGTATGGAAGTGAGGTTAACGAAAATGGCATACAGTGGAGATCATGGGGCTGCGTTTGAGAATTTAATCAATTGGTCAAATGATATGTACAGAAGAAAGAACATAGCATTAATTACAAAACGTGCTACACCTGTAGTTGTCACAAAACTATTTAAAGACGGAAGAATTAAAGAAGGCTATTTTGAAAAGAAATCAACAGTTGATTATGATGGCATATATAAAGGCAGAATGTTGGCGTTTGAAGCAAAAGCGACGACTAATAAAACAAGTTTCGCTTTAAAGAATATATCATCACATCAAATTGAATATTTAGAGCAGGCTGAAAAGCTAGGGGCAATTTGTTTCTTCTTAATTGAATTTAGTATAGAACATTCGGTTTTCTTAGTTCCTTTTGAAGTAATTAAAGAGTATATTCATGCTGCAAAATTAGGTGGGAGAAAATCAATTCCGCGCTCTGTATTTGATAATAGAACTTATCTAGTAAAGTCAACAGATAGAGCGTTAGTGGATTACCTGCACCATGTAGATAAGTTGGAGTGGTCTGGAATATGAATAAAAAAGAAGCTCGTATTCAAATTTTAGATTTACAAGAGCAACACTGCGTAGGGTGTACTTATAGATATAGTAGGGATGTAGCGCATTGTTGGACAGAGTGTGAAGCGGGGATAAAAATTAATGAATTAGGGGTTCTATTAGGTGGTCGTATTGGTACTGAGCAGAAGAAGCCAAGAACAACTAAAGAATGGAATAGAATATGTAAGAATGCAGTAACGCTTAGTAAACAAGGACTAACATATGTTGAAATCGCAAAAAAATATAGTGTTACTACAGGTAACTTACATATACAAATGAAAAAGAGAGAATTAAAATAAATAATTTCACATACCGAAATAAGTATTAAAAATAAAAAGAAAATAGTCCACATTCAAGGACGTTGATTAACTGTAAGAAAGAATATTTCTTATAACTAATCAGCGTCCTTTTTTTATTCTAAGGAGGACAAACTGCATGATAGACTTAATCAAACAATACAAAGAGACGTTGAATCAATTATTAGTTGCAAAAGAAAAAGCAAATGCCCAAGAAAATGAAAGAGATAAGAAAATTATAAATGGAATGATAAGTGATATTGAAGACTCTCTTAAGTGGATGCGTACAGGAAAAGAACCTGGATTAAAACGAGGGATCGAAAGGAGAGCTTCTTATCAAAGAGAAATAAAAGTAAATCCATTGTTAATACAAAGATATTTAAGAAGTAAGGAAACAGAGTATGAATGGGATAAAGAGAAAAAAGAGAATGCAATTACAACCTGGGAAAAGATACAGTTAGATGATGCTCTGTCTACCTTGACTAAAACAGAAAAGGAAATATTTGTAATGTATAAGGCGGGGATGTTTACGCAGGAAGAAATCGCTAAAACAAGAGGTGTTACAAGGTCTACAGTTCAACAGAATTTGCGTAGAGCAGATAAAAAAATTGCACAACAAGTAAATGGAAGTCTCTTCTGTATGAATTGAAGAGACTTTCTTTTTAAAACGATTAAATTTGTCATCATAATGCCACCTATATATGAAAGCCGAAACCAGTTTCTATGGTAATGATTGAATGAGTGTTGTTTTTCATCTCAGCAGTTCAATAGCAAACCATAAGAAAATACTTCATTTGTGTAAGACGTTACGAATCTTATGCAAATACAAATTCTCTTGATTTCATAATACGTAATAAGAATAGTCTAAACGGTCTAGGAGAGCTTTTGCTCTTCTTTGAGCTGATATGTGCCTATCTATAGTGTCAGTTCAAAGAAGAGTAAAGATTTTGACGTAATGACAAATGGTGTATAGTTACCTTTTCATTAGGAAGTTTTCATGTGAAAATAAATATGTTTATTTATAAAGATAATACAATTTATACTTGTCTTAAGTAAAGTAATGTGGTATAATAAGAGTATAGAAAGGAGGGGGAAATGAAAGATGATAAACAACTTAATAAGTTTTCTTCTTGAGTCTAGCAAGTGGGTTGACTACTTGAAAACTTTCACCGCACTGTTTACTACATACAGAACAGTCAAGGCAATCACAAGCCAAGTGAAAAAGAGATTCGAAAAGAAAACAAAAAAGCGTCCTAGACGTAAAGGTAAGCGAGTCCTTCCAAGACGATTACCAAAACGAATTAGACGCTAGTCACATAGGAAGCCTAGTCAAAAGGCTAGGCTTCCTAAATAAAATATATCATCTTTCGAAATACCATGTCAAAAAAACTAATTGTACTTAATGTGTTATGTTTACTCTTTGCTGGACAATTCTTGGTGACAACTAATTTTAGCGATATGCGAACCTTTGATTATATCTATGCTGTTGTTCTGGTTATTTGGGCAATCGTAATTATCGGTTATATTGTAGTTACGAGAATTGGAAAGGAGAGATAACATGTACAAGTTTAAGGATGACGAAGAATTATCAAAATTTATCGCTGAGGAAATTGTAAATACATCAGAGGCGATTGAAATACTTGGCTGTACTCGCCAAAACATTGCTTATTTAGTTACTAATGGGAGAATTAAACCTATCAAGGAAATGTCACGCGATCGGTTATTCTTTAAAAAAGATATTTTAAAATGGAAAGAATTAAATAGTAATTAAGGGAGTCAGTCGTGGCTCTCTTTTTTTATTATCTAAAAATTATATAGGTGATGTAATGAATGGTAGACGAAATTAATTTAAATCATAGATATTGGTGTTTTGGATTCGACCAATATTATCCTTGTGGTGGATTTGCTGACATTCATAAAACTACTGATTCTAGAGAAGAAGCAATCAATTGGTACGAAGAAGAAAAAAGTCATTTGGACTATTGTGAGGTTTGGGATTCTGTAACTCGTGAGTATTTAGATAATGAAACAAAGGAGGAAGAAAGGAATGGCTAAAAATAAATTAACCATTAAAGTAGATGCTGATACATCCGAAGCATTAAAACAAATGAAGGAAGTTACCGCGGTTGCTAATGAATGTGTGGCTGCATTGGAGAAGTTGGAGAGATTAACTAATAAGTTTTCGGGGTTTCCTCAAACGAAAATTTCAGTTCATGCTGATACAATTGCACAACGTATTAATAGTGATTCATCAAGCATCAGGATTTAAAGTATGATTAAATCAATAGCAGTGGTAGCGTCTTGTTTGTTGTTAAGGAAAGGTAAGCGCAAACGTGTTGCATTTAATAGAGGAGGAGTGAGGGGAGTTGGATAGCGTTTTAAAAGGTAAGATTGCTTTGCTTGGTCTTATATCTATTGATAAGAAAGCATACATTAAATACTTTAAGCCTCACGAGAAAGCGTATAAGAAGTCTGGGATTGATGTTAAGCGATTTAAATATTATAAGCTCCATGGACAGAAACCTATGTTTTATTCTATTGAATATCTCGAGCAAACACCGATAAAAGAGTTATTGGAAAGAGATAAAGGTAGTAAAGAACGTTGGATAAAGACAGATGAATGAGTATAAAAACAAACACCAGAAGCGTAAGTTCTATGACAGTGGTGAGTGGAAGAGGATACGTGAACAAGTAAAGAAGCGTGACAACTATGAGTGCCAAGAGTGTAAGCGCAATGGTCGAGTTCAAACAGACACCGATGAATACAGTGAGAGCGCAAAGCGTAAGAAGATTCAACTCGTTGTCCATCATATAAAAGAACTTGAACATCATCCAGAACTTGCATTAGAAATAGATAATCTCGAAACAGTCTGTGTGGAGTGCCATAATAAAGAACACGGCAGAATATTTAAAAAGAAAATCAATAAATGGGAACATGATGAAAAATGGTAAAAAAGAATCCACAATAACAATCCCCCCCTTAAAAAAATTCATCAAAAATTGCTCTAAGGGGCACCGGAGGAGGGGGTTAACTGTCAGGTTTTTTTCGAAAATACGCGCGTAAGGGGGGGTGGGTAGATGGCTGTTAGTATTGTAAGGTTAAAGGAACAGTTAATGAATAGTATTGATACGAAAGATTTAGTTGAAGTTGAAAAGGTGGAACGCTATATTGATCTAGTTAAAGCATTTCGAAAAATTAATAAAACGATAACTAAAGAAGGGGAATCCGTAACAATCAAAAATGGAACCCAAGTTTTCGTTAAGGCCCACCCTCTTATAAGTGAGAGGAATAAAATTAACAGTTCTTTAATTGCGTTAGGGAGAGATATAAAGTTTGTTGTTAAGAATACTATCCCTGATACAGGATATAACAAAAGTGATCTTACATGATTAAGCAAAAATATGTAGAAGAATATATTGAACTTTATCGAAGTGGGAAAGTGAAGTTCAATAAAGAAAGAGAACTGTTAATTGGATATCTAGAAAAATACGTTTTAAATAGAGACGATTTGTATTTTGATGATGAAATGATTGAGGATTGTATTAACTTCGGTGAGAAGTGGTATTTTCCGATGCAACCATTTCAAAAATTCTTAATAGCATTCGTCTTTTTGTTTTATAAGAAAAATGGACGTGTATTTTATCGTAAATTCCTATGGATGTTAGGGCGTGGCGGCGGTAAAAATGGTCTGATTTCTGTTATTATTCATTTTTTAATTAGTGAATTACATGGCATTCCAGAGTATAACATTTCAGTTGTTGCGAATAGTGAAGAACAGGCGAAAACAAGCCCTGATGAAGTTCATAAATGTGTGAAGAAGAATGAGGTCTTGAAAAGAGCCTTTAAAACAACGTTAACTCAAACGGTTTCAAAGGCTACTGAAAGTGTACTGAAGTTTAGGACTTCAAACGGTGATACAAAAGATGGTTTGCGTGATGGTGCGGTTGTATTTGATGAAATACATCAATACGAAAGTAATAAAGATGTCCGCGTTCATATCAGTGGTTTAGGGAAAAAGAAAAACCCACGTGAATTTTACATTGGTACAGATGGATATGTTCGTGACGGTTTCTTAGATAAGCAAAAAGAAAAGGCAATGAAGGTATTGAACGGTGAAGCACGTCCGAATGCTGTCTTTCCTTTTATCTGTAAATTGAATGATGAAACTGAAGTGGATGATATTGATAATTGGGAACTTGCTAATCCTATGTTATCTAAACCATTGAGCGAATATGCTGAGGGGTTACTTGAAACTATAAAAGAAGAATACGAAGATTTAGAAGATGACCCAAGTAATAGAGAAGAGTTCATGACAAAACGAATGAATTTACCTGTTACAGATTTAGAAAGGTCAGTTGCAAAATGGGAAGAGATTGCAGCAACTAATCGTGAATTGCCAGATTTACGAGGTCATGAATGTATTGGTGCGCTTGATTATGCAAGTATTCGTGATTTCGCATCATGTGGATTACTTTTTAGAAGTAAGGGTGATTATTTATGGAAATCTCATTCGTATGCTAGAAAGGAATTCGTTGATAAATATTATAGTTATTCGAAAAAACAGGATGCTGAAATAGCTGGTAAGAAGAAGTTTGCACCAATTCGAGAATGGGAAGAGCAAGATCTTCTGACAGTTGTGGAAGGCGAAACAATTGATCCAAATACTATCGTTGCTTGGTTTGTTGAAATGCGAAACTATTATGATATCAAAAAAATCATAATGGATAATTATCGTGCAGATTTATTAAGAACACTTTTTGAGGACGCTGGATTTGAAGTTGAAGTAATTAGAAATCCGAGAGCTATTCATGGTTTGCTTGCTCCTAGAATTGAAGTTGCATTCGCACATCGTCAAATTGTATTTGGTGATAATCCGTTAATGCGTTGGTATACCAATAATGTACTCGTTGTTATTAAAAAAGATGGAAATAAAATGTATGAAAAGAAAGAACCAGTTCGCAGAAAAACAGATGGATTCCAGGCGTTTGTACATGCTATGTATCGAGCAGATGAGGTAAGAGAAACAGATGTTGGCGCAGCGCTAGACTTGCTGAATGCATTAAACTTTTAAGAAAGGGGTGAGGGGAAATATGAGTTGGTTGTCGGATGTACTTGGTAAAAATAAAGAGATTAATACGATGCTAAATGATTTTGATTTCTTTGGTATTGAAACGAATCAAAGAGCGTATTTAAAAAAAGTAGCTTTAGAAACTTGTATTAATTTTATTGCTCGAACCGTTTCGCTGTCTGAATTTCGGATGATGAAAAAGGATACACGTCAATATAATGATTGGCATTACTTATTGAACATTAGACCGAATACAGATCAAAGTGCCGCTGACTTTTGGCAAGATTTTGTGTATAAATTGATTCTTGATAATGAAGTGTTGGCAATTCTTACAGATCAAAATGATTTACTCATTGCTGATCATTTTGACCGTGTTGAATATGCAGTATACCCTGATGTATTTAAAAATGTAACCGTAAAGGATTACACGTTTCAAAGGTCATTTCAAATGGACGAGGTTATCTACATTACTTATAACAATGAAGAATTGACAAAATTCATGAGTGGAATATTTAAAGATTACACTCAACTTTTTAGTCGTATGATTGAGACAAATATGTTTTCTAATCAAATACGTGCAACCGCTGAGATGGAATCTGCACAGAATTTGGAAGGGGAAAACCTTACTAAATTACAAAGCTTTATGGATAAATTGTTTGGGGCGTTTCGGAAAAATGCTTTTGCAATTGTTCCAAAGATAAAGGGTTTTAATTATACGGAAATTGCCGATGGTTCAAATAATGGAAGGTCTGTAGAGGAACTATCTAAATTAAAAAAAGATTTAATAGATCATGTGGCTAATATTTTAGGTATTCCTACGGCATTAGTTCGTGGCGATATGGGAGATTACGAAACATCAATTAAAGCGTATATAAAGTTTTGTATTAGTCCTCTGATTAAAAAGATTGAAGATGAATTAAATGCGAAATTAATTGAAAAAAAGAATTTCCTATCAGGAGAAAAAATTGAAGTAACAGGCGTGAAAGAGAAAGATATTATAGATCATGCTGAGGCTGTTGATAAATTAGTAGCAAGTGGTGCATTCACTAGAAATGAGGTGAGGAAGTTGTTTGGTGCTGAACGCTCTAATAATCCAGAACTAGACGAATTTGTAATTACGAAGAATTATCAATCTGCAAATTCAATTGAAGGAGGTGATAAGAATGAAAAATAAAATACAACATATTCCTTATCAGTTTTCTAATGCAGTTAATCCAGAAAATGATGAGCACGAAATGGTGTTATCAGGTTATATCGGTAGTAGCAGTTGGTGGTACGATGCTATTAGTGCTGAAAGTGTAAGAAGCGCTTTGAAAGAAGTTAGAGCATCTACAGTTAAAATTAAACTAAACAGTGGTGGTGGCGATGCCGATCAAGGTGTTGAGATTTATAATTACTTAAAGGACTTAGATAAAAAAGTCATTGTGGAAGTTACATCACTAGCAGCTTCTGCTGCATCGATTATTGCAATGGCTGCTGACGAGATTGTTATGCGCACAGGCTCACGAATGATGATTCATGAAGCGTCAACAATAGCTTATGGGAACAAGCAGGATATTCAAAAAACATTGAATGCACTCGAAGCGTATGATGAGTCGATAGTTTCAATTTATCAGCAAAAGACAGGTAAAAGTCGTGAAGAGATTACAGATTTATTAGAAGCTGAAACGTGGTTTACTGCTGAACAAGCAGTACAAGAAGGTTTTGCTGACAAAGTAGAATTTGATAATCGAGAAAGTGATAGTGGTATTACTGATGAACAGTTGGAACAGATTATTAATAGGGTAACGAATAACTTACAACAAAATATGAATTTATCAAATAAACCTAATCCAGAACCACCACATTTACAAGTGGAGGGCAATCAAAAACGGAAAAGGTTTTTTTAATTCTCAAAAATTAGGAGGAAACAATTATGGTTATGAAAATTAAAGGTACAATGGAAAACTTTGAAGCGAAAAAACAAGCATATATGAATCTGGTGAAAGCGGAAGATACAAAAATGGAGGATTTATCTGCTGCATTTGATGATATGTTTGATACTCTTGTAACGGATTTATCAGAAAAAATTTCAGCACAAGCACGTATCGAAGCGCAAGACGCTCAAATTTTGACGTCACGTGGACAAAACGTTTTAACGTCTGAAGAACGTAAATTCTTTAATACAGTTGTACAAGATGGGGGATTTAAGGATGATTCAATTCTTCCATATACTACACAAGAACGTGTATTTGAAGATTTAGTAACTGAACATCCATTACTTGAAGCAATTGGAATGCAAGATTTAGGAGCAGTAACGAAGTTTATTTATTCTGACGCAACAAAAGCGTATGCATGGGGAGAATTATTCGGTGATATTAGAGGGCAAATAAATGCAGCCTTTAGAGAAGAACAAATTGGACAACTTAAATTAACTGCATTTAGTGCTATTCCAAATGACATGCTTGAATTAGGACCAGTATGGGTAGAGCGTTACGTTCGAACATTATTAGTAGAAAGTTATTCTGTTGGTTTAGAGTTTGGCTTTGTAAATGGTGGCGGATCAGTAGCACATCAACCTGTAGGTTTAATGAAAGATGTAAATGCAACTACAGGTGCGGTTACTGATAAAAAATCATCCGGTACACTAACATTTGCTCCTTCTGAAAATGGTGAAGTAATTGCTGGTGAGCTTTATGAAGTAGTAAAAGCTTTATCTGTTGATGGGAAAGGAAAATCCCGTAAAGTGTTAAATAAAATTGTGATGGTTGTCAATCCTGTAGATGCAATTGGTGTACAAGCGCGTAACACAATTCAAACGGCTAATGGCCAATGGGTAATGGCATTACCTTATAATATTCAAACTGTTGAATCTGAAGAAGTTCCAGTTGGAAAAGCATTATTCTTTGTGAAAGGACAATATATCGCAGCGATAGCAGGTGGATACAAACTTAAAAAGTTTGATCAAACATTAGCGATTGAAGATGCTACGCTTTATACAATCAAACAGTTTGCTAATGGTAAACCAAAAGATAATAAAGCAGCTCTTGTTTATGATTTGAAAATTTCTTTTACACCACCAACTCCACCAGCAACTAAATAAGGAATGATGTGAATGGATAAGGTAATTTCAAATGAAATATTACAGCAATTCAAAGATAGGATGCGATTAGGTGATGATGAAGATGCAAACCTAAGACGCATCCTATTTGCATCCAATAAAGATTTAACTAGGGTTTGTGGTAATTATGATCTTAATATTGACGAGGTGTTCAAGGAATTAGTCTTTGAACGCTCTCGTTATGTTTATAACGATGCCTTAGAGTATTTTGATAAGAATTTTTTAAGCCAGATTAATAGTTTAAGCATTGGAAAAGCTTTAGAAGAAATTAAGTTGGACGGTGATTAATATGCGTCCTTTTCAGTATAAAAACCCGCTGAATACAGGTGATTTTAGAAATCGAATTAGCATTGAGCAACCTGTAGTAATAAAAGATGAATTAAATCAAGTAATCGAAACATCTTGGCAAGAATTAAAGAAAGCCTGGTCAATGATAAAAACCATGAGAGGTTCCGAGTACATTGAAGCTTCAGCTTCACAAGCTACACGGGTTTATCGTTTTGTGATTCCTTATACTTCTGATATTACAGAAGAAATGCGAATCAATATGAAAGGCCGTATCTTTGATATTATCGAACCGCCAATGAATGATGATGAAATGTATCAAACATTGACTATTATCGCAAAGGAGCATGTTTAATATGAACGATTTTGCGGGAGAGCTTGCTAGAGAATTACAAAGATATGCAAATGTTGTGGAAGAAGAATTAACAAATGCACAAGAAGATGTAGCTGATATCGCTGTAGATAAGTTAAGACAAAATAGTCCTAAAAAAACAGGTGGTTATCGAAAAGGCTGGCGAAAGAAAAAAGTTGATAAAGCTGTTGTTATCCATAATACAAAAGGGCAATTGACGCATCTTTTAGAAAATGGTCATGCGAAAGCTGATGGTGGACGAGTACCAGAGAAAGTACATATTCGTCCAGTTGAAGAGTATGTAATTGATGAATTGCCAAAACGTATTGAAAGGGCAATTGAATCATGACAGTAACATTAGGAGAATTTATAAAAATTCTTGAAGCTACAGGTTATCCTGTGGCTTATTCGCATTTCACAGCAACACCTGGTAATCCAGTTCCGGAGCCGCCTTATATCTGTTTTCTTGTGGATGGTTCAGCAAATTTAATGGCTGATAACAAGGTCTATCACAAGATAAATGATGTAAATATCGAACTTTATACCACAAAAAAGGACTTGGTTGCAGAAGCCAAGTTGGAAAAGGTCCTAGACGATCATGAAATTCCTTATGACTCGTATGGGATTTTTATTGAATCTGAGAAATTATTTCAAAAAACATATGAAACGAGGTTGTTGTAAATGAATGAAAACAAGGTAACATTCGGTTTGAAAAATGTACATTACGTGCCATTTGATATTAAAGATTTCTTAGTTACATTTGGGACACCAATTCCATTACCTGGTGGAGTCGAACTAACTTTTGAGCCACGTGGTGATTTAATTGAATTCTATGCAGATGACATGCTTTATTACGCGGCAAGTAATAACCAAGGTTACGATGGAACATTAAGTATTGCTACTATTCCAGAAAAATTTGCTATTGATGCACTCGGTGAAGAATTAGACGAAACGGATGGTGTATTAAATGAATTGGCTGATGCAAAAGGAAAACCATTCGCTTTATTATTTGAGTTTGATGGTGACGTGAATGCAACTCGACATGTTATGTATAACTGTTCAGCAAGTCGTCCAACACTTGCATCTAAAACAAAAACAAGTTCGGCTGAACCAAATACAAATGAACTGAAGTTTGTTTCTAGCCCAATTGTTTTAGTACCTGGTGGAAGACCAATGGTTAAAACGAAAACGACTGCTAAAACAACACAAGCAATTTATAACGACTGGTACAAAAAAGTATATGTAAAAACACCAGCAGCACCAAAAGGAGCGTAATAGTAAATGGAAAAGACAATTACAATAGACGGAAAACAAGTCCGATTAAAAAGTACAGCAGCTACTGTTAAACGATATAAAGCGCAATTCAGACGTGATTTATTTGCTGATATGTTTAAGTTAGGGATTTTGTCTCCTTCAAATCCTCAAGAGGGTTCACTAGCCACTATTGATTTAGCAAATGCAGATTTAAGTAAGCTAGATTTTGAAGTTGTATATGATTTAGTTTGGTTATATGCGAAAACAGCAAATCCAGAAATTGATGATCCAATTACATGGTTAGACGGTTTTGATGAATTCCCTATCTCAGAGATTATTCCAGAAATTATGGATATGATTCAAAGTACGATGGGCGCAAAAAAAAAATAAAGAAAAGTAATGGAGAGCAAGGGACGTTCAGTGATGAAGAATTAACCACTGATACGTTCCTTGCTCTTTGTTATAAAGCGAAATTAACGCATTGGGATTTGGAAGTCATGACAATTGGAGATTGTTTTGATTATATTGCAGAATTCGCTGAAATGGAGAATCCAGACAAAGAAAAAGTCAGAAAAGCAAACCAAAAAGACTTTGATTCATTCTAAGAAAGGGGTGAAAGAATGGCTGGAGGAAAAATCAAGGGGATTACGATTGAAATTGGTGGGAATACGCAGCCGTTACAAAACGCTTTAAAAGATGTAAATAAACAGAGTGATAGCTTAGCGACCGAACTGAAAGAGGTAGAGCGCCTTTTAAAATTTAATCCTGGTAATGTGGAAGCATTAGCCCAAAAACAACAGTTGCTTACACAACAAATTGAAAACACTACACAAAAGCTCGATAAATTAAAAGAAGCGGAGCAGCAGGTTCAAGCGCAATTCCAAAACGGAAAGATATCGGAAGAACAATATCGTGCGTTTAGACGTGAAATTGAATTTACACAAGGGTCACTTGATGGTTTGAAAAATAAGCTTGGTAATATGAAAGCTGAACAAGAAAATGTGGCAAGTTCAACAAGACAATTAGAAACGTTGTTTAGCGCTACAGGCAAAAGCGTGGATGATTTTGCAGGGGCATTAGGTAATCGTCTTGTAAATGCAATTAAAAGTGGATCGGCTACAAGTCGACAGTTAGAACAAGCAATTGGTCTTATTGGTCGTGAAGCTTTAGGAACTGAAGCTGATATTGAAAAGTTACAACGTGCGCTACGATCTGTGGATGCGGGGAATTCAATTCAGCAAGTACGAAATGAACTGAGAGATTTACAACAAGAAGCTGGGAGAACTGAGAAAAAGTTTGAAGGATTAAAAATAGGATTGGAAAATGTCATTGGTGGTATGGCAGCTGGTGGCGGTATTGCTAGTGCAGTCGAAAAAGCAATGGATATGTCAAAATTGAAAACTAAGATTGATATCACTTTTGATGTTCCAGAGTCTTCGAAAAAATCAGTGGAAGAAGCTATTAGGGGCGTTAGTACTTATGGTATTGACGCTGAAGAAGCATTAGAAGGTGTTCGCCGACAATGGGCCTTAAATAAGGATGCTTCTGATGAAACAAATGCCGCTGTGGTTAAAGGGGCAGCGACTATTGCAGCATCCTATGCTGGAATTGATTTTAATGAACTTATACAAGAAACCAATGAGATTGGTGCAACGTTAGGTATTACTAACGAGGAAGCATTGGGGTTAGTTAATACATTATTAAAAACAGGATTTCCACCCGAACAATTAGATATTATCGCAGAATATGGGGATCAGATGATTCAAGCTGGATTTTCGGCTAAAGAAGTCCAAGGAATCATGTCAGCAGGAGTAGATACTAAAAGTTGGAATATCGATAACCTATTGGATAAATGATTGTCCCTATGAGTGGCGACATTCATAGAAAACTCCTTTAATTCAGTGGAACTCTCAAAAGAGACAATACTGAGCGAAGCCTTTAACAAAGGAACGTGCAACGACTAGCTGAAAAGCGTAGGGTGTAAGCTGATGATATCCGAAATGGGGAGCATCTTATATAAGATGATGATATAGTCTGGTCTGTATAGTGATGTACAGAAGTTCATAAGAGAACTGGCAGGATGTTGCGAATCCTGTTGAACATATCGGGTGTAAAAGAAGGTCGTATTAAAATGGCCGAATTTGGTGCGGGTGTAGATAAATCTATGCAAGAGGTTTTAGATAAAACAAAAATCTCGGCGGATCAGTTTGAAAAATGGGGTCAGGCAATTGCTGGCGGTGGTGAAAATGGACAAAAGGCTATGCTTGAAGCAACTAAGGCTTTAGCAGGTGTTGAAAATGCAACAGACAGAAATGCACTTGGCACGAAGATGTTCGGTACTCTTTGGGAAGACCAAGGAAAGAAAATCATCGACACCATTTTGAAAGCAGAGGGTAAACAAGTTGATTTGAAAAAAGGAGTAGAGGATTTACATGGCGCTACTTCTAAAATAGATGCATCTCCAGCGGTTAAATTTCAACAAGCAATGCAAGATTTACAAGTTGCTCTTCAGCCTGTTCTTGCAGTTATAGCAGATCTTGTTTCTAAATTCGCTGAATGGATTTCTAATAATCCTGAATTAGCAGCAACGTTAACAGCGATTGCTGTTGCTATTGGTGTAATTGCAGGAGCATTCATGGCTTTAGCACCAATAGTTGCTGTTATAACAAGTATAGGATGGGCGATGACAGGGTTGGTTGCTATTATTCCGATAATAGTAGCACTTGTTGTCGCTCTAGGTGTTGCAATTTATAAAAATTGGGATGATATCAAACAATGGACCATTGATGCTTGGAATGCAATAGGAGAGTTCTTAGTAGGAATATGGGATGGAATTGTACAATGGGCAAGTGAAACATGGAATAGTATTAGTGAATCTACATCGGAAGTTTGGAACTCGATTAAAGAATACTTAATAGAGGTATGGAATGGAATAGTTGAGTCTTTATCTGAAATATGGAATTCTATTGTTGAAACGACTACAGAAATATGGAATTCCATTGTGGAGTATTTGACTGGAATATGGGATGGAGTAGTTGAAACATTATCGGAAGTTTGGAATGGCATCAGTCAAACTACTTCTGAAGTGTGGACAGCGATTAGTGAGTTTTTCATTAACACTTGGAATGGACTAGTTGCCTTTCTAACTCCTATTTTACAAGGAATTGCTGATTTCTTCTCTATGATTTGGAACGGCATTTCAACAGTGATTCAAACTGTATGGAATTTTATTACACAATACTTACAAGCGATTTGGACGGCCATTTTATACTTTGCCACGCCAATATTTGAAAGTATCAAGAATTTCATTTCTGAATGTTGGAATACCATTAGTTCTACTACAAGTCTTGTATGGGAAACAATTAAGAATTTCTTAGTTTCCTGTTGGAATGGGCTTGTAGCGTTTGTTATGCCGATTTTTGAACAAATCAAGTCCTGGATCATTGCTGTGTGGGATACAATCAGTTCAGCAACAATGTCTGTATGGAATGCTGTTAAGAGTTTCTTACAATCATGCTGGAACGGGTTAGTAGCTTTTGTAACGCCAATATTCACCTCAATAAAAGATTGGATTGTGAATACATGGAATACGATTAGTTCCACAACAAGTGCAGTATGGAATACGATTAAAAGCTATCTATCTAGCTTATGGAACGCAATTGTTTCCACAGCGAGTTCTGTATTCAATAGCATCAAAGAAGCCATTTCAACGGTTTGGAACATGATTAGTAGCACAAGTAGTAACGTATGGAATGGTATTAAATCAACCCTCTCAAACATTTGGGAAGGTATCAAGTCAACCGCATCTTCTGTCTGGAATGGATTGAAAGAAGCCATTATGACGCCTGTTCGTTGGGTAACAGATGCGGTTAGCGGGGCATTTGAAGGCATGAAATCAGCAGTATTAGGCGTATGGGATGGTATTAAAAGTGGTATTCGTACAGCTATCAATGGAATTATTCGTATCATAAATAAATTTATAGATGGCTTTAATACACCAGCAGAATTACTAAACAATATACCAGGAGTTAGCGCGCCGACTATTCCGCATATACCAATGCTTGCGAAAGGCGGAAAACCTGTAGGAGATGGCTCATTTATTACTGGAGAAAAAGGACCCGAACTGTTTACTAAAAGAGGGAATTCTATCACAGTTACACCGTTATCTTCAAAAGAAAGGTCCCTCGGTATCACTGGAACTATGAATCAACTAATGAGTGATATGAGCCGGATGATGGCTAGTTCAATGAGTCAATTATCAGGGTTAAAGAGTGTTATGAGTGGTGTGTATGGAAATATGTCAAATAGTAGACGAGCTATGGCAACTAGTGTTGCGAATCCAATGATTAATTATTCTTCAGGATCATCTGGCGGTGGAGTCATTCCAATGCTTGGTGGAGATTTAGTTATTGAAGTACCTGTTAATTTAGAAGGAAGAGACGTGGCACGCGGTACTTATCGCTATACAACCGAATATCAAGAAAGAGAAGCAAAAAGAAACTCAGACTTTTAGGTTTGGGTTTCTTTTATTTATAAAGAAATGGGGTGACAGTATGAGTTCTTTTACATTTAACAACATACGCAAAGATTTTGTTCAAATCGAAAAAGGATGGAAAAGACCAGCATGGGCGCCGTTAAAACGGAAATTTCTAAGTGTTCCAGGTTATCCAGGTGCAAGGTTATTAACGACAGAAACTGAAATGCGAGTTTTACCTGTTCCGGTCGGAATTATTGTTCCTGATGGATCAGACTTAGAAACATTAAAAGAAGAAATAGCAGCCTGGTTAATTACAGAAAAACCTGTTGAATTAGTCTTTGATGTAACACCTGATAGGACATACCTAGCGGTTATTGATGAAGATTTTGATCCTGAGGATTTTGTTACTTTAGGTAAAGGTACTTTGAATTTTGTTTGTCCAATGCCATATAAGTTAGGGCCTACTAAAACGGTAGAATTTGAAATGGATGGACGTGGGTTAGTAGCGAATGTGCAAAACAAAGGAAGTGTAGAATCTAATCCAATTATAGAGGTTGAAGTGACAAAGCCTTCCACATTTCTTGATGTATGGAATGAAACGAATTATTTTCGTATTGGATATCCATTAAAAGCAGACCAGGTTCCAGTTGAAAGAAATCAACGTGTGTTATGGGACGAAATGGGGACAACCATAGGATGGACAGATGTTCCTAAAACAGAAGATATGACTGGTGGAGGAAAGTTTAAATCAGATGGATATCGTTTTATGGCTGAATATCTAGGTGAACCTACAGTAAAAGGATGGCATGGTTGCATAGCCAAAAAGAATATTCCGCAAGGACCTTTACAGGATTTCATCATGCAAGCATATGTACGCATTAATAGTCATCATTGGGATCAAATGGGGCGTGTGGAAATAGGTCTTCTTGATGAAAATAGCGATTATGTAGCTCGTATATCGATGAGCGATGTTCAATGGGAAGCCGAGCAGAATAGTGGATTCGCTTCTGTTGGGAATAGTAAAAAACCAGGTGGACAGGTATTCATTAATGAACATGGAGATCACCCAGATACTTGGACAAACTTTAGAGGGCGCTTATGGCTTGCTAGAACTGGGAACAGGTGGGAAGCATATATTTCTAAATTCATATTAGGTACGGAAATTGACGATGCTGAAAGGTTTGTTGTATGGTTCGATGAAAATAACGTCAATATGAATAAAGTCACTCAAGTACAAATCAGTATTTCTCAATTCTCTAATAACATGTTTTGTTCGGAAATGTCTATTGACGATTTGAAAATTTGGAAGGTTAACATGAATACACAAGATAACCCACCTTATATTTTCGATGTAGGAGATAAAGTAGTCATTGATACAGAGAGAAGTCTTGTAACGATAAATGGTAAAAGTGCTATTAATCTAAAAGATATATTTAGTGAATATCCTGTTATTCATAGGGGTTCGAACAAACTAGAAATCATGCCTTCAACTGTCGGAACAGCCAAAGTAACGTATAGGGAGCGATTTAGATGAGGACACCAAGTGGAATCTTACATGTTGTTGATTTTAAAACGAGTCAAATTGTTTCCAATATACAACCAAAAGATTATTGGGACGATAAGCGACATTGGGAGATAAAAAATAATATTGATACTTTAGAGTTTAAAGTATTTGATAATACAGAACATGCAGCTACACTCATGCAGCAAAATTTAGTTTTAAAAGAGGTAAGAGATGGACGTATTGTTCCGTATGTCATTACTGAAACTGAAAAAAATTCAGATGATAGATCAGTCATTGCTTATGCATCTGGGGAATGGATTCAACTAGCGAAAGCAAGCATTATCAATCCTCAGAAAATTATCGGTAAAACCGTCAATGAGTTTATAGATATGGCTCTTGTAGGTACGAAGTGGAAAAGGGGGAAAACAGAATACGCTGGCTTCCACACAATGACAATTGATGAATTTATAGATCCACTTAAGTTTTTAAAAGACATTGCTTCTTTGTTTGAATTAGAAATTCAATACCGTGCAGAAGTTGTAGGCTCTCAAATTGTCGGTCGTTATGTAGATATGGTGAAAAAGCGAGGGCGTGATACAGGAAAAGAAGTAACTCTTGGTAAAGATTTGATGGGTATCAAACGAATTGAGAATTCCCAAAACATCTGTACAGCCCTATTAGGGTTCGTAAAAAAAGAAGGTGGAGACTTTGTAACCATCTCTAGTATTAATAATGGAGTTCCTTATCTTGTAGACAGTGATGCGTTTCAGCGATGGAATGAGCGAGGTCAACATAAATTTGGTTTTTATACACCAGAAACAGAAGAAGATATAACACCACAACGTCTTTTAACTCTTATGAAAACAGAACTAGCCAAACGAATCAATACATCTTATATATATGAAGTTCAAGCACAAAGTATAGGTCGTGTATTTGGACTAGCTCATGAGCTGATTAATGAGGGGGATACAATCCGAATAAAAGATACAGGGTTTACACCAAAGCTTTATTTAGAAGCAAGAGCAATTGCTGGTGATGAGTCATTTACTGATCCTTCACAAGATAAATATGTATTCGGAGATTATCGAGAAATTGTGGATGCTAATGAAGAATTGCGGAAGCTCTATAATAAAGTCCTGGCTTCATTAGGTAGTAAACAAGAAATCCTTAATCAGCTTGATGAGTTAGTTAAAGAAACTGTTGTAACAGCAAACAATGCTCAAAAAGAATCCGAATCCGCCAAGAAACTTGCGGAAAAGGTCCAGGAAAACTTAAAAAATAATACGGTAAATATTATTGAAGCTAAAAATCCACCCATCGATAATCTTATAGTAGGTAAGACGTTATGGAGAGATATTAGTAACGGTAAACCTGGTATTTTAAAAGTGTGGAACGGTAAAGGTTGGGAGCTCCTTATTCCTGATGTAGAGTCAGTAAAGCAAGAAACACTGAAACAGGTTGATAAAGATATTCAGCTCACAAAAGAAGAATTAAACAAAAAAGTGGAAGAAGCGCAAAGTGAAACCAATGGACAATTCAAGGAAGTTAAAAATAGTCTCCAAGAAGTTTCGCAAACTATTAAAAATGTACAAAACTCTCAAGGTGAAATTAATAAAACTGTTTCTGAAATGAAACAAACTAACGAGAGTTTTACTAAATCTATTGAGTTATTAACAAAAAAAGACGGTGAAATTACTGAAAAATTAAATACAGTGGAAGATACAGTTGAAGGTACAAAACAAACTATTGCCGATGTGAAGCAAACAACAAACGTTTTAACAAAAACAACAAATGAAATAAAGAATACGTCGACTTCAAATAAGCAGACCATTGAACAATTACAAACCGACATGAGTAACATTTCTGTAGGTTCAATTAATCTAGCAAGCGATTCAGAAACAGGGTTAAACAAACAGAATATGACCGGAACATGGTCAGACAGTAAGCAAATGACTCTTTCCAATAAGATTAATTACAGAAACAAAACGTTTACTATCTCCTTCTTATTTACTGGGAAAATGACGAAACTCAATGCAAATCCTTGGTTTGGTGTGGAAACGGCAATAACTTATACAGATGGAGAGCAAGAATGGAAATCTGTACGTGCAGACTCACAATTAAAGATTAATGTAGATTATAAGGACGAGCCTCTAACTGTTACATTCAAAACAAAAGATAAGGATGTAACTCAAATTAGGTTTTATTACTCTGGACGCAATATTGATGGTAATTTAAACTCACATCATGCGAAATTGGAAGAGGGGAACATAAGAACTACGTGGCAGCCTGCTAATGATGAAGTTACTTCTAAAGAAACGTTCACGAAAAAAACAACTGAGATTGAGCAAAGTGTGAATGGAATCAAAGAAAGTATTAAAACGGTAGAAAAAACACAAACCTCTTTTAATGAACGTGTTAACACTGTAGAAAAGAATGCTGAAGGAACAACTGCAAGTGTTAAGAAATTACAGGAAACACAAACTGAGCAAGGAAAAACATTAACTCAGGCTACTACAACGATACAGCAACATTCTGAAGCATTGAAATTAACAATGAAAAAGAAAGACGTTGAGGATTATGTAGGCGGTTTAGGTACTGTCAACGAGTTGCGTGATGCTGATTTTAAGTTAGGACAGAAATATTGGTTTTGGAATAGTGGTAATGGAGCTACTGGATCTGTTGATACGAATTTAAAATACAAAGGTATGAATACATTTGCAATTACTGTTACTGGCCAGACTCAAGATCGTTGGTGGGGACTTACAAGTCAATTCATTGAGTGTCAGGTTAATGAAGAATTTGTTGCATCAGGTTATTTCAATACTGATGGGAAAACACCTATTGATAGTGGCGGTGCATTTATAGAAATTGAATGGTGGACTGCTGACAAAAAAACTCGTATTAAAACAGCTAGAACGAATATCAAGGTTGTAAATCATACATGGATTCGTGCTGTATGTACAGATAAAGCACCAGCCAATGCAGCGTTTGTGAGATGGCGCTATTACGTTACAAGAAATGGGCGTTTATGGTGTGCTGCACCTATGTTACAACGTGGCACTATAGCTACAGAATTTTGGTTACACCCGAAAGATCAAACCGATGTTGATAAAATGCTAGAAGATATCGCTAATAAAGTAGCTACTGAGAAATACAATCAGAAAGTTACAGAGCTAGAAAGAAGTATTAGTGCTAATGAAAAAGGCGTTTCAATCATCTCTGGAAAACAAGAAACGTTTATAAATGAGACTTATAATGCTTATGTAAAGAAAACGGAATCTAAGTTAGAAGTGTTAGATGAGGGAATTTTAGCGCAGATTTTAAAGGACGGTATTGTCACTGCAATCAATATGTCCCCTGGGAAAATTACAATCAATGCTGCAAAACTAGATATTAATGCAGATACAATGGTCAAATGGCTAACAGCAAAAGGCATTGATACGAATCTTATTAGAATTGACGGTGATAAGATAACCATTGATAAAGATGGTGTAACTGTTAAAATGCTAGACTTCTTATTCCAAGATGAATGGGGCACAAAAACAACTGCGGTATCAAGACGAAACCTAATAGCAGATCCTGACTTTTCTAGTGTTACAAAGAAAAACATCGGACATAACGATTATTATGGGTTTGAAGGTGGATACGGTCTTACTTGGAAGTCATGGGGAAATGTCGTAATAGAAAAGAATACACATATATTCGATTACGAGCAAATGGTGAATGCTGCAAGGGTAGATATGTATAACTATCCAGAAGCAATCGTGAATAATGGGATACATCCTGGAAATGAATACACATTATCTGCTCATTTTAGAACAGCAATGATAAATGGGGTACGTAAAACAGGGAAACCGCGTTTACAAGTATGCTGCGTTAAATTCCGAGACAATGTAAGTTACGATATATGGAATGAACAAAAAATGGATTTTCCTGAACCGTCTACATTTTATGGAGAAATCAGAAGATACTCTTTCACTTTCAAAGTACCCACAAACTATATTCCGCAACAACACGCATTGATTGTTAAAGTTTGTTCTGGAAATGCTGACATGAGACAAGGGACAGCGATTTGTGTAAGTGGTGTAACGCTATACAGTGGCAAATATGCATCTATGTATAATTGGGATCGTGCAGCAGCAGAAAGAGCAGATGGCATTCAGCCGTTTAACGCACTTGCTGTAGGTGGTGTGAATAATAATATAACTCCAGCACCAGATGGACAAACGTTTGATATAAGTACTGAAAAAGAAGTTAAAATCTTTAGGAATATACGAGCAATGCAGGGGGTTAACTTAGGGGGCGGTGGATTCCAACAATGGGGGCATATTCGTTTTACAGACGGTAATGCTGGAGCGGGTTTTTATGCGAGTACTCCAAGTGGTTGGAAATTTAATGCACTTGGATAGAAAGGAGAAATAAGAATGAATGAGAATCAAATGATGCCACTTCAAGCAGGTGAAAGCTTTCCTTTTATGGGGAGGTTGGTGGATGCAGAGCGCACAGATACAGGGATTTTTGTTCAAATACCTGCTGATATGTTAAATAATGCAGGTCTTCTAAACGGTGTTAGCAGGGTTGAAGTATGGAGAGAGATGGATGGGACAGTAAAATTCCGAATTGCTACGCTGTGTGAAATATGTAAACGCGGAGCGCGTTTGTACCCACTAGATATGGGATTTGCGAAAAAGAACATTTGTTTAGAGTGTTATACATCACTTACAGGGAATTATCCATCTCAAGAACCGCCAACACCAACTAATGAAAATAACAAACAAACAGAGCAGGAGCAGCAATAAGCTGGTCTTTTTTTATTGCTAAAAAGGAGATGAGAGCAGTGGAAGATGCAATTTTCAATTCAGTCATTCAACAAGGTGCATTTGCAGCGTTATTTGTGTGGATGCTATTTACTACACAAAAAAAGAATGAGCAGCGTGAAGAAAAATATCAACAAGTAATTGATAGAAACCAACAAGTAATTGAAGAACAGGCAAAGGCTTTTGGATCTATTTCTAAAGATGTAACAGAAATTAAACAAAAATTATTTGAAGGAGATGTTCAGTAATGAGACACATTGTAGATTTATCAAAATGGAACAATAAAATGAATTGGCCAGTGGCAGCACGACAAATTGAATTAGCTATTTGCCGTGTACAATATGGTTCAAATTTAGTAGATCACTTGTATAATGACCATGTAGTGAATTTAGAGAGAGATGGTATTCCACATGCTGCATATGCTTATGGATGTTTTGTATCAGTAGCGGATGCAATTGTAGAAGCAAAGGACTTTCTAGCAAGAGTAAATCCTAATGCTAAATTCCTTGTATTAGATGTGGAAGACGATACAGTAAAGTCAATGAAAAGCAAAGGTAATCTTAATGATTTAGCTAAAGCGTCACAAGCGTTTATCGATACATGTAAAGCTGCAGGGTGGAAAGTGGGATTTTATGTAGCTCACCACATGTACGGTGACTATAATTTACAAAGTGTACAAGCTGATTTTATTTGGTTACCACGATACGGAACAAATGATGGTAGTCCACAGAAGAAACCATCCTATCCTTGTGACATCTGGCAATATACTGATAATGGTTACATTGATGGAATTGGGAAAGTGGATATTAATTTATTGCAAGGGGATAAGACACTAAATTGGTTTATAGGAGATAAACAAACAGAACAAGCTATTACCAATGGTGGTTATCAATATGTTAAGTCTGGTGGATTTGGCGTTTCATTGGTTCCAGAAGTATTAAATGCTATGGCCGAGCTTGGAACTAAAGGACAAGTTATTTCTGATCCGTTAACTGGTATCGCATATTTACAAACCGAAGTGTTACCAAACGGTGAGCTCGATAAGATTACAGCTTGGATGGACAATAGACCTGAAGGGAAATGGTTTTACGAGTATTTTAAAGTTAAATAAAGGAATAGTTTGGTGAATAAAACAAGAGCCGTAATTTGGACGGCTCTTGTTTCTTTATGAATATTGAATTTGATTATATTGGAAAAATCAATACTTAGTAGATAGGAAATATGTTAGTATAAAAGAAAAAGCATCCTAATTAATAGAATGCAAGAGCAGAATAAGCAGGTTGATATGCCTATTTAATTATGATAGCATATTTCAAATGTGATGTATATCTTAGATTAATAACTTATGAACCTGCTCCAAGAAAAGAAAGGCAGGTGCTTCCCATTCCATATTCAAATGTAGCAGATAAATATATTAACAAATTAGCTAGACAGAATGGTATAAAGTCACGTAGTAGAGATAGAGTAGATGTAATTGAGGATTTACTTCAACAGGGGCATAAAGAGAAATTAGATCATTTATCTTCGAATTTCCAATACGTTGGGAAATATTTGACTTTATGTAAAATAGAACAACTGTTTCCTGATATCGCAAACACAGCACAAAAGTTTTTACGTAAATTAGTAGATGAGAGACGTATTAATGAAAGTCAAATAGATAATGAATGGAGACCAACATTGAGTTTGGATATCCAGTTATGTGCTGTAAGGAGAGATGGAGGCACGGTTTATTTGAAGTTAGTGGAAGGAAAGAAAACCACTATTCCAAGCTCAGATGGATATGGATCAAGACCAAGTGTGT
This sequence comes from Bacillus sp. FSL K6-0073, assembly GCF_038006085.1. Lineage (NCBI taxonomy): Bacteria > Bacillati > Bacillota > Bacilli > Caryophanales > Bacillaceae > Bacillus > Bacillus sp. FSL K6-0073. Next base: position 1,110,883 of record NZ_JBBOUN010000001.1, read on the forward strand.
ATCCTAAATTCACTGTAATTATTGTTCATTTTAATAACGAAGATCCTATTATTGAATTAAGGTGTGCTACAAGTGAGCAAGAGAAGTACATGAATTTCGCAATGGAACTTATAGGATTTGGCAAGCCTTATAAATGGCACAAAACACCTAAACTAACTAAGGAAATTGTTAGTAAGTTATATGAGGTTTTAAGAGCGGGTGTTGCTGCAAGACATATTAGTATTCCAACAGGATTAGGGGGAATACAAATGTACGGACAAAAAGGCGTGGATTTGGATCACGATGATACCTATACTGCTGTAATGGATGCTTTTACTAAATTAAATATCCCTACAGATGATACAATGGATGAGACGTGTTATTTTTCTTATTCTGATCCAGTAAGTGGTTTAGAATATGAAGCATCTGTTTGTATAGACATAAGGAATAGTTTCTTTACTTTTAATAGTAGAGTACCAGATTTTATTGTTAAACATGTCATGGAAGGGATTTGGGCAGTAATTATAGAATTAGAAAGAAATTCGATAACACAAGCTGCAGCAGGAGATGAGTAGTACTAAGAAATTTAAGGAGGGGTGATACTGTGGCTATTCCATATATTGATATTAATAATGTTTTACAAAAATGGGCAGCTAACGATCCTCCGATAGAAGGTTTCACTGTTGAAAATGTATTAGCGAGTGTTCATCTACCAATCTCTAAGTATGAAGAAGTTGTGGATTATCTAATGAGGAAAAGAGGATATGAATTAATTCCTTTAAAAATGCTATTATGCCCTAAAAATCATAAAGGCCCGGTTTTTGAATTAGATCAGCCCATTGATGATGAGGAAATTTTCGAATGTTTTTGTGGAGAAGACTATTATTATGAGCCGGAAAAAGTACTTTTAGTCTTTAACTTTACAGAGGATTTTAAGAAAGAGGCTTTAAAAAAAAAGACTATTTCCCAGGAACGGATGTTAACACTAGTGTAGTTCACGCTCAAAAGTTTATGCATGAAATTGAAGCATTTAAAAATCAGGGACAAGGAGTGTACATATATATGGATAGAAGTATACGTTTTGGAAATGTGACAGGTCAAAATACTGTAACTTTAAACACAGGTGATGATGTTTGGCAGGACGTTAAAGTTATGCAAGGGGAGCAAAATGATTCATTTCACCAATTAATTGAAGAGATTAAAAAGATTCAAGATCCAGATGAAAAACAAGATGCATTAGACCATGCGCAAAAGTTACAAGAGTCAGTCGCATCTGGGAATAAAACAAGAGCTCAAAAAATATTCGGATGGTTACCTGAAGCCATTCAAGCTGGTAAGGCAGCGTTAGATATCTATTCGCAAATAGAAAAATTATCCCAATAAAAAAGGTTGGCCCGATGGGTCATCTTTTTTATGCTTATGCAGTTAATATGGTCGTCAAAAGAATAGTTTTATTAATAGAAAATATCACCTCATTCTATAGGTAGGTATTTATATCTTGATTTTTGAATTTATAAATGTTAGTGTAAATATACACCGTTTCTTATTTATCTATAAGTAGTTGTCTGTAGAATAATTTGAAAAAATCCCCTTTTGCACCCATATGCAAAAGGGGATTTTTATTTTATGAGATTTAAAATTTACTTTTAGATAATGCCTTTAATATAGGATTTATAATTTTACTCAACAAACGAAATGCGTTAAAAATCGATTTAACTATTTTCATAAAGTTAGAATGCTCTTTCATGATTGCGCTTCATCCTTTTTACATTATTTGAACATTAGTTACGCTGAATACCTAATTTTGTTTCAGCTTCAACTAAATTGGCTGTAGCATCAATAATTTTCTTGTCGGAAAGTTGAATAGATTTTTTTGCTTCTTCCATTCTACCTTTTAATGGAGCTACCCCATTTAACCCTTGAGTTACAGCTCTTCCAGCATTACTTCTATAATTTGTTGCTAGTCCAAACTCAACTCTGAATTTCTCCATTTTCTCTTTCAAAACAGGATCATTTAGTTTTTCATAAGCTTTAAATTCTGTATTTTTATTGGATAATTCATCATATTTGTTTGTAACTGACTCCATTTTCTCTTTTAAGAGGTTTTTGTCTACTGATTTAGGGTCTTTACTTGCTTCATCCCAAATAGGTTTCCAATCTTGATTCCAGATAGCATCATATTCTTTTATCATGGCATCTATTTTAGGTTTAATTTCATTTTCATAAGTAATTTTATCAGAGTTCGTATTAGCATTCGGTTTTTCCTGTTGTTTAGGTTTACTAGCACTAGTGGTGGTTTTAGTTGTTTCTTTGGCAGTTTCCTTTGATTTCGGATCGTCGTTGGATATGTCAATAATTAAAGCGATAATAATGATTGCGAAGATAGCGATGATACCTAGACAACCGAACTTGAAAAATTTCTTCATACATTGTTCCTCCTAGTTGATATTAATAACTGTATTATTATATCAAACTCTGGAGATATTGGTATTATTTATCAAATAATTTTACTTTTATAATCTGAAAATCGGAATGTAATTTATCTAGATTTATTGACAAAACAGAACGATTGTTCTATTATTTTTATGCAAACAAACGTTCTTGTGGAGGCCATCTTATGAATCATTTACTTAAATGCTCGTTCAATCAAAAAATACCAATTGAATTAATTTATTTAAACGGTTCAGGAGATTTCTCTCAAAGAACTGTTATTGTTAGAAAGGTATATGAAGATCGTATATTGGTGTATTGCATGAAAAAACAACAAGTTAGAACGCTGAAATTAGCTAATATACTATCAATTGATAAAGTAAGAAATAACTATCAATACGCTTAATGAGGTGATACTACATGTCAACAGCAATTCCAAAACCACAAAAAAAGAAAAGTGCTTCAAAAAAGGAACCTAGACCATACATGGATGAATTCGAACAACAAGAAGCTGCTGAATTAATTCAATATGCAAAGCAGGATGATACAGAATTAGTATTTACTGTGTATCGGAAATATAAAGAACCAGATATTATTCAAGGGAAAATCGTTAAATTTGAACCACAAATGAATAGAATTGTAGTGAGTGATGGACCGAATGCAATACATAAAATTCAATTCATGGATATTTTGAAAATTGCAACGCCTAGTTAATTTAGCTAGGTGTTTTTTATATGCCCATAAATTCTTTATCGAAGTAGAACTTGTCCATTAAGTTGTTTACAATCCCGTTGAAATAAGCGAACTTACCTTTCTTCATTTTTACTCCGGATTTAGTTTTCATAACAAACTCTTTGATAGCTTTTAAGCCAATAGTTAACTCTTGTTCTTTAGTAAATGCTTTATCACCTGTCGTATGGTTAACTATTTTATTACACTGTCTTACGACCTTCCACAGTTCTTGAATTGTTTTAGATTCACTGTAAAAAGAGCCAACTAAAGAAATAAAACGCTCTGGTACCCAATGAGCAACAAAGTCAGCTTGTTCCATATTCTCTTCTGGAGTATTGCTATTCTCATTACTATTACGTTTGTTTATATCTTTTATATTTTGTTTTAAGGAAACAGGTTTTGTTTTAATGGTAGGACACTTTGTAGGACTTTTAGTAGCTACCTTGTCGGACAATTCTTCCACAATTGGTTGAATGATAATAGCATTAGAAGTTTGAAGCATATCTTTTTTACGTTTCATTGCTACTTGTTTAATCATGCCTAGATCCACGAGTTTCTTCATTAAACGTTGTACAGTCTTATATGAAATTCCTATCATGTCAGCAATTGAATTTTTGCAAAGGAAACTAACACCTACATATTTGCAGCTGTAGCGTTTTAAAATTTCAAGTAATGCAATTAGTTTAGATTGTACGTCAGTACGCTTAATAGACATATGAATAGTGTCTCTGTATGCACGTACAGTTTTATTTAGTTCTTCTACTTTTTTGAATGTAGAAAGGTTGGAATAAGTTTCTTTACTTGCGATAACATCAATACGAGTTTTCATTAGTCGGCTCCTTTGTTGGAACAAAAAAGCAACGTCACCAATTTGGCAAACGTTGCTTAAGAAACCCTACATGATGTACAATATGTCATGAGAGTATAGCAAGTGTTTACCTGGCCTAATCAGGTGGACGGTATATATAGTGTTGGTAGCACTGTATATACACGCTGTGCTCTTTTGTCGTATTTATTATTTTTGCCCACATTTCGCCCACAAATTTTTCTTTTTATAACGGTTTTTATCAATAAAGAAAAAATGCGAACGAAACGTGAAGCTTGCTGTTTAAACGTTTTAATCTTTTTATCGTTTATTATCTGGAACTAGATTAAAATCGTTCGTTCTATAAGCCGACGTTTCATAATTAATAATGTGAATCAAATGGCCTCATTAAGTGTTAAAAGCTTAGTGGGGCTGTTGTATAATGATAATAAAGTTATTGAATTTTGATTATTAAAAAGCTAAGAGCCTTACTACATTCTACGTAGCAAGGCTCTTTAAAGTTGTTTCAAATTACATCCATCTGTTCGTTCAAGTGTAACTATTCGCAATTATTTGATATTATACAGGTGAATAGAAAGATACATTAAAATTTAGTTTCGTAGTTGTAAAAGGAGGTTATTTATCGAACATTAACGGGCAGTAAAACTCCCACCTCAAAATTTGGCTGGAGCAAAGAAGTTAGGTGGGGGTCGGGCTGCCCGTAAACGTCCGATTGGTGAGGGCTGATTATAGGTTCACTTTATATTGTTCTCTTATAATTTTCCAAAAAGGAGAGTTTATGAAAAAGATTATTGTTTTTGTATTAACGATATTTATATTATTCTCAGGATTCGCAACACAAAGTTATGCGTTGTCAGATTCGCAATCTGCGGCAATACAAGCGTTGCTAGATGATGCCTGTCGTATATCAGGTGTGCCGGGAATGTCAATCTCAATAATTGCTGATGATGAAGTGTTCTACTTTTCTTCAGGGTATGCAGACCGTGAAAAGGGGTTATCTGCAAGTGAAAATACACTCTATGAGTTAGCCTCGGTCAGTAAAGCTTTTACCGGTATGGGTATTATGCTATTGGAAGAGCAAGGGCTGCTCTCAAGGACTGACCCTGTCCAAAAATATTTACCTTGGTTTACATTAAAGTATCAAGGGAAACCTGTTGATATGCAAAGTCTTACACTAAATAACTTTCTTCACCATACCAGTGGTCTAACAAATATTAGGCATCTTCAAAATATTCCACAAGGCAATACACCGGATATGTTGCAAAAGACTGTGGAAATGCTCGTTGATGCTGAATTGGCGTTCCCTCCCGGTGAACAGTATAACTATGGAACCGTTAATTATGACGTATTGGGTTTGGTTATTGAGATTGTGTCGCGACAAAGCTATGAAGACTTTATGAAGGAACATGTATTTCAGCCGCTAGGTCTTCACCAGACGTATGTTTATAAAGAAGATGCTCAAGCTACTGGACAGTTGGCACAGGGCTACCGTTCTTCCTTTTTTATGACAACTCCATTTAAAGCTCCGGATTATGCTGGGAATAAACCCGCAGGCTACATCATTTCTAATACAAAAGATATGGCTCGTTGGCTGGGCATACAGATGGGTATCGTGCAGGACATACCCGAAATATTTCACACGGTTATCGAAAAATCACATAGGGGTGATATGTCTGTTTCGGCTGTCAACGGTATGTATTATGCGGCAGGTTGGTCCGTAAATGCCGAACAAACGATTATAGAACACACTGGGGGCAATCCAAATTTCAGAACCGAAGTAGTCATACTGCCAAATGAACGAACAGCCGTCTCCTTGCTGAGCAACGGCACAAATACCAATACAAACATGGTACTAAAAGTTAAAGATATATTAGAAGGCAATCTAACTCAGTCATATGAAATAAGCGGCACACAGCTTTTGGATATCATTTTGTCGTCTATCACAATTATTTTTTGCCTATTGGCCGTTTTGCTATTTCTCTTAGGATTACGCAGAAGGAGAACGAATGAGCAACAGCCAATGACAAAAAAGAGAATAACCGTAACAGTTATTTTCCTGATCGCTACGATTGCTCTGGGTATACTGTGCTGCGCTTTCGATTGGTCAACAATACTTATGTGGCAAACATATAGTGTTCTTACAGCTTTGATTTCGTCAGCATTATTAACAGCAAGCATTACATGGTTTGTATACACTCACCGATAAAATACCTTGCTCCCAAGATAAGCATAATGTTAAGTCATTAAAGTCCGATTGGTGAGGGCTGATAATCAGTGGGGGGGGAAGAAAACCCCCACTGATTAAAGTTTCACTTTATTAAAAATGAAATAAAATAGTTAAGAAGTACGCATGGGTGTAACGAAGAACTAATAAAACATATCTTGCCACTAGAATGGGGGCATATCAACTTTTAAATTGAGTACCGCCAGCATTTCAGAAAAAATACAATAAGCTGTCCATATGGGCAGCTTATTTACATAATTCTCGATATTGGAAGTTGATTAATATCAGTTCATTTGTTTTTCGAAAGGAGTTATTTTGTTCGTTCAAAGATAATATCAAAGTAATTCGCGTACCCCATAGTTGGTGGCGCAAATAGTTGATTTTATAGGGGGAAAACCTGTAACTAAAGCCTAACATAGGTGTTTTTGTTTAAATTTTGCTTAATTCTCACTAGTAATTAACTAAAAATTTAGAAATCGTTATATAATGAATTTAATTTAAAATTAGGAGTGATTAAATTGCCAGATATGATAAACTTCGTTCTTTTCATCATTATAGCGAGGTGTTAAAACTTCTAATAGAAAGCATATTCGATTAAGAAAGAAGGGGTAGTTATGAAAACTAGTGAAGAAACGCATTGGCAAAGGTTTAAACGTAAGAGTAAATCCCCGAAAGAGTGGTTAAAGAAAGTATACGAATTTTTTATTAATGAACACGTATGGGATGCTATCTTTAAAGTGTTCCTTAAACTAGTATGGGCAGTAAAAGGTATGGGGAAAAGCTTGAAACGGGTAATAGAAAACATATTCAATTAAATTCTATTCTTTCATAATTTCCTCATACGATCGATAATTTCCAATAAATTCGTTTTATATAATGGAGTGTGAATACAACAGTTGATACAGCAATGGCTATAATACCTATATGTGCGTAAAAATTGAAGTAATCATATTTCTGGAAGAAAAATTCAAGGACAGGAAATAAAAGAGTAAGACTAGCAATTAATATTAATTGTTCTTTTTTCATTATCATGCCTCCTTCTTTGTATAATTCAGCATTGATAGAAACAATTTCTATATGAATATCCTATACATGATCAGTTAACATAACGTCCTATTATCGGTAGCAAGGAAAAAGGAGGAACCCTACTCTCACAAGGGAACCTTCTTTTTTTGATCTATCAATCTATGCAATTTTTTATACATTCCTATTCTGGTGCGGTTTTAGGGTTCTTGTCTGTTATTGGATTAACGAAAAAACTGTATAAAATCTCGCATACTCTTAGCGTGTTTTTTTCAAAAATGCTGGCGATATCTCACATCCATCAACTTATGAATTTTATAATGTCCTCAAACCAAGAATTTCTCGTGTTTTTAGTCCAAAATGTTATTTAATAAAAAAATATCTCGAATTTGAGATAAATCACTTGCTTTTTAATCACTTGAGTTGTAAAGTGATAGTAACGAAAGTAATTGAGCCATATGAAAAACATACACTCAGTTGCTTTCGATTAAAAAACGAAGTAACTTATTTAGTAAAAACTAAGATGAATTTACAAAAACATAATGAGAATAAATTGAAAAGCTAAGAAGCATATTATTTTTTAGTTATCACTTGACTAGTAAAATGAAATGGAGGAATTATCAATGTATGAAATTAAAGGGCACCATCACATTTCAATGGTTACAAAAAACGGAAGTGAGAATAATCACTTTTATAAAAATGTACTTGGTTTACGTCGTGTGAAAATGACAGTAAACCAAGATGATCCATCCATGTATCACTTATTTTACGGAGATAAAACAGGAAGTCCGGGTACAGAGTTATCATTTTTTGAAATTCCTTTAGTAGGAAGAACATATCGCGGCACAAATGCGATTACTCGAATTGGATTACTCGTTCCTTCAGAGGAAAGCTTACATTACTGGAAAGAACGATTTGAGAAATTTGATGTGAAACATAGTGAAATGACAACATATGCAAATCGTCCTGCTTTACAATTTGAGGATGCTGAAGGTCTTCGCTTAGTACTACTCGTTTCAAACGGAGAAAAAGTAGAGCACTGGGAAACTTGGGAGAAATCAGAAGTTCCTGCAAAGCATCAAATTCAAGGAATGGGTTCTGTAGAAATGACAGTTCGTAGACTTGATAAAATGGCGAGTACACTTACAGAGATGTTTGGTTATACAGAGGTTAGCCACAGCGAAGAGGAAGCAATTTTTCAGTCCATTAAAGGAGAGGCTTTTGGAGAAATCGTTGTGAAATATTTAGATGGTCCTACTGAAAAACCGGGCCGCGGTAGCATCCACCATTTAGCAATTCGTGTGAAAAACGATGCAGAGCTTGCCTATTGGGAAGAACAAGTGAAACAAAGAGGCTTCCATTCTTCAGGAATCATTGACCGTTTCTACTTTAAAAGCTTATATTTCCGTGAATCAAACGGAATCCTTTTTGAAATTGCGACAGATGGACCAGGGTTTACAGTTGATGGAGATGTAGAACATTTAGGAGAAAAACTTGATTTACCACCGTTCTTAGAAGATCAGCGTGCAGAGATTGAAGCAAATTTAGCACCTATTGAAGAGAAAATATAAAATTTAAAACCATTGGAGGAATATAAAATGAACCAATTAAAAGGAATTCACCACGTTACAGCGATTACAAGTAGTGCAGAAAAAAACTATGAGTTTTTCACTCACGTTTTAGGAATGCGTTTAGTTAAAAAAACAGTAAACCAAGATGATATTCAAACGTACCATTTATTCTTTGCAGATGATAAAGGTAGTGCAGGAACAGATATGACATTCTTTGACTTCCCGGGTGTTCCAAAAGGAGTACACGGTACAAATGAAATTTCAAAAACTTCATTCCGAGTGCCGACTGATGCGGCGTTAGCGTATTGGGTGAAACGTTTTGACCGTCTTGAAGTAGAACATACAGGAATTAAAGAGCAATTCGGTAAGAAAACTCTTTCTTTCGTTGATTTTGATGACCAACACTATCAACTAATCTCTGATGAATTAGATAATGGGATAGAATCAGGTACACCGTGGCAAAACGGGCCAGTTCCATTAGAATACGCAATTACTGGCTTAGGACCTGTATTTATTCGTATCGCAAACTTTAGTTTCTTTAAAGAAGTGTTAGAGAAAGTTCTATTATTTAAAGAGGTTGCGCAAGAAGGAGAATTCTATTTATTTGAAGTAAACGAAGGCGGAAACGGTGCCTCTGTTATTGTAGAACATAATACGGTTCTTCCTGAAGCACAACAAGGATTTGGTACAGTGCACCATGCTGCATTCCGCGTAGAAGATCGCGCTGTATTAGAAGAATGGATTGAGAGAATCAGTAGCGTTGGACTTCCTTCATCTGGTTATGTAGACCGTCATTTCTTTGAATCATTATACGCAAGAGTTGCACCACAAATCTTATTTGAATTTGCAACAGACGGCCCAGGGTTTATGGGAGATGAGCCATACGAAACACTTGGCGAAAAATTATCTTTACCTCCATTCCTAGAGCCAAAACGTGAAGAAATTGAAAAATTAGTTCGTCCAATTGATACAGTGAGAAGTACGAAGGAATTTATTAAAGAGTAAAAATAGAGATAGTAAGTAGGAGAGCAGGTAGTTTTAGCGGAGTGCTGGAACTGCTTGCTTTTTATTTGTCCTGTTAAGTTTTCTGACAATTATTTCTCAAGTTATTAAAAAGGAAAAGTTTGGTATAATTAATTAAAACATTTAATTTTCTGATAATTATTTTTCAATACATAGAAAAGGAGTGGTAATATACAATTTTGATAATTGTATAAAAACCCTAATTTTGTAATTTTGGAGAAAAGGAGATGCGAGTGTATGGGAGCAGATGTAGTAACGAGGGAGCAAATGAAACATTCTTTAGATGATTGGTATCGTGTAATGTTGCAGCAAAATATAGAGAAGGCTACGGAAATGAAAGAGGAGATTGAAAGTAAGATTAGTGGGTTGGATGTGGATCAGGATGTATTACTTTATCATGCGTTGTTGAATTTTAGATATGATGCATTAGTTGATTGGATTTCAGTTAGAGAAGATAGTTTTGATAAAGTGGAATCTTTCGAAATTCCAACAGAGGGCTTTTTAGCTTATTATTATCACTTTTTTAAAGGGTTTCATTGCACATTAATTTCAAATTATAACGAAGCGAAAGAACAGTATGAGCAAGCTGAGAAGTTATTGAAATATATTGCAGATCCGATAGAACATGCGGAGTTTAATTATCGGATGGGATATTTTTACTATCAAGTATATCAGCAAATGTTAGCTTTAGATTATATCAAAAAGGCGAAAGAAATATTTTGTGAACATAAAGGTTACGAAGGAAACGTGGCGTTGTGTCATAACTTCATAGGATTATGTTGTATTGATTTTAAACAGTTTGAGTTAGCGGAGGAAAGTTTTAATACCGCAATCCATTTACTTCAACAACATGATAAAGAAGAAAAACATATTTTAATGGTTAGAAGTAACTTAGGGTGGTTATATAGTAGTCAGAATTTATCAGATTTGGCAATTAGACATTTAAGTGAAGTGACTAAGAAAATGCCTAAGCATTTTAAAGCGATTTTTACTGAAGCAGAGGAAAATTATAAACTGGGCAAAATAGAAATTGCTAATAACTTAATAGAACTAGGGCTGAAAATTTGTAATGAGTTGCAAAATAAAGAATTTCAACATCGCTTTATGATATTGAAGGAATTAAATATTAATTCGAGTGCTAATGAGTTAGAGAAAGTAACTGTGGAAAGTATTTCGTATTTTGAAGAACACTCCCTTTTAGATTGTGTTAAGGAATACGCAGAAATATTAGCTTATAAATTTTATCAAGAAGAAAAACATGAAAAGGCTAGTAAATACTTTTATATTAGTAGCCAAGCTCGAAAAAAACTTTTAAAAGAAGGAGCGCTAAAATAAATGAAAAAAATTAATGTATTGATAGCAGGTTTAGTAATACTACTTTCATTAGGGCTTACTGCTTTTACAGAGTCTGAACAACATGCTTTAAATAGAGGTGATGGTGGCGGAGCACCAGCAAGACCAGACTACGTTAACATTGGCGACACAGGAGGAGCACCAGCAGATAATAAAGGCGACGGCGGCGGAGTAAGCCAACTATAATAACAAAGAAAGGGACTTCAACATGAAGTCCCTTTTTCTATTTTCAGGTCATGTAGAGAAAAGAATTGACTTACTTTAAATCTGTAACTATAATAGTTACAGAATAACCATTAGTAATAGAAATGAGTTATATTTTTTTAGTATAATTGTAACTGTTTTAGTTACAATTAAAAAGAAAACATAAAACAACCAAAAAATGTAAAAACTTTAAATAGCAAATTGAGAAAGGAGACGGGAACTTTGAAACGGTTTAAGTTTTATTTGATTAGCGGTATTGTGCTTGTTTTGCTTATCGTATGTAACTTCGTTGATAAGCCGATTGCGAAGGTTGAAGAAGTGAAAGATACTGTTATGATGAAGCTGAATACGAAAGAGAGTATGGCGCAAATTGATGGGCAGACGATTTATTTTAAGCAAATTGGTGAGGGGAAACCTCCGTTACTCATGTTGCATGGGTTTGGTGGTTCTTCTGATGGGTTTAGTGATATTTATCCGGAACTAGTGCGAGATCATACGATTATTGCGGTTGATATTTTAGGATTTGGGCGTTCTTCTAAGCCGGTTGATTTTCAGTATTCGTTTCCTGCGCAAGTGAATTTATATTATAAGTTAATGAAGAAGCTCGGGTATGATCAATTCGCAGTACTTGGTCATTCGATGGGCGGAGAGATGTCTCTCAATTTAGCGTATTTATATCCGGATGCAGTGACGCATCTCATCTTGGCGGATGCTACAGGGATAGAGTCTTTCCAGCAAAAAGAAAGTTATGAAGTACCACCGCTATCGACGGACTTACAAACTGTAACCGAGATTACGAAGTATAATAAAAATGAAGTAAAAAATAGTCGTGATGATAAAGAGCATTATGATCAGCTTACGAAAATGAGAGAGCGCCGCATCGCGATGGAAGCCGATAAGATTAAGGTGCCGACTTTAATTATATGGGGACGACACGATAAGAGCGTTTCTTGGAAAAATGGTGAACTGTATCATGGGCTATTTGCAAATAGTACGTTTCATATTATTGAAAAAGGATACCACGCACCGTTTCGTCAAGAACCAATTGAGTTTATGGAATATGTACAAGCATTTTTCGCGAAGCATCCACAATAAAAATTTTAAGCATAAATCCACTTCTTTCCTCATAAAGTGAAACTAATAAGGCTTGTCTAAGGAAAGGAATGAAGTGATTTGGAAACTTTACCATGGTGGGTGTATCTTGTGATTGTCGGGATTGTACTAAGTGGCTACATGGTTTTATATACTTCGAAAAAAGAGCAAGATATGGATAATGAGTTTATTGAAAAAGAAGGCGAAGTATATATGAAGCGTTTAGAAGAAGAGCGTGAGAAACGTAATCAGGAAAGTGATAAAGATTCGGTATTGCTTTAATAGAAATTTTGAAAGGTTACCACCTAGTAGGATTTTACATCTCGGTGGTAGCTTTTTTTCTTCTGCGGGAGCAGTATATGTTCATCAAGCTAAGGTTATATTAGTTTAATTTTACATGTATAAGAGAGTCATCATAAACTTTTATTGATGGTATTTATATATTTTTTTACTCATAAGAATGGAACTAGTGGGGATTTTACTGGGGGGGGATTAACAATGCATAGGGATGAAACTTCATTACATCCGGATACAGGTGTTACATCTGTAATGTTTGTTGAGCGTTCATTAAATGAAATTCGTTTTTGGTCTAGAATCATGAAGGAGCATTCTTTTTTTCTTCGTTTAGGATTTAGGTGCGAGGATACTCAACTAATCGAAGAGGCGAATCAATTTTATCGATTGTTTGAACATATTGAACAAATAGCGCATTCCTATACAAATGAAACAGATCCTGAGCAAATAAAAAGATTTAATGCAGAAGTACAACAAGCCGCAACTAATATTTGGGGATTTAAACGAAAAATTTTAGGATTAATTCTCACATGTAAATTGCCAGGACAAAATAACTTTCCACTTTTAGTTGACCATACAAGTAGGGAAGCTGATTATTTTAGAAAACGTTTAATACAATTAAATGAAGGTAAATTAGATGCGCTTCCTGATGCTATTATTAAAGAAAATGTTTTCTTTTTACGGATTATGGCAGACCATGCTAAATTTATTGGCCATCTTCTTGATCCATCGGAAAGAAAGCTTGTAGATACAGCGCGGAATTTTAGCAATGATTTTGATGAATTGATGTATCAAGCAATTGACTTAGAATCTATGAAACCACAATCCCAAACAGCCCCTCTTTTAGATCAATTTTTAGATCAAAATCGTGTGTCGGTTGCATCTCTTCGGGATTTTAAGAAAACAGCACGTGATTTAATTGAGCAATGTAAAATAAAGAGTATCATTCATCCGTTATTAGCAGACCATGTTTTCCGTGAAGCTGATAGATTTCTTGAAATCATTGATATGTATGATGTTCATCTTACAAATATCCAATCACAACCTAGATATTAGAAGATAAGGAAAGATAGTATTTTACTTTCGATTGAGAAGTTAACAATTTATTGTTAGCTTCTTTTCTTTGTGATTAAAATTTTCTTTTAAGGACTACATAAATCCCTTTGACCAAATATGTAATTCTTTGTAAAATGATATATATGGAAAGATTATGAATATACAGGAAATCTATGGATAGTAGATTTTAATAAATTATTCGGGGGAAATTTATTAGTTAAGTATATTAACTTGTTTGCACTACATTTTACAAATAAAGGGGTATTAGTAATCATGAAAGCAAAGAAATTAGTAAGTTTAGCGTTACCAGTTATGTTATTGAGTGGTTGTATTACAATTGAAACTGATGGTAAGAAAGCTGAGCCAAAGAAAGAAGAAACGCAAAAGGTAGAGAAAGAGAATAAGACTTCTGAAAAAGAGAGTAAGTCAACTGATAGCAAGAAAGAGGATAGCTTATCTGTAGCGAAAGGTGAAGGTACAAACAGTAGTTCATCAAGTAGTCAACCAAGTTCTTCTTCAAATAATTCAACTTCTTCTAGTTCTTCAACTGGTAAGGTAACTGGTTCAGATGTTGAAAGGTACAAGGCAGATATCATAAATAGTGCTACTCAAATTGAAGATACAATGAAATTAATTGAAGGAATAGCAGATTCAGACGTAAAATCATATAAACAAAAGAAAAGTGAAGTACAACTGAGTTTAGGTGGAGCAAAGGCAACTGCAACGAAACTGAAGAATCTACAAGCGCCTCCTGAGTTACAGGGAGAACAGGCGAAGATAAAGCAGTCGATGGAACTATATGCGGATTGTTTTCAACTTCTCTTTGATGCATTGGACCAAGAAGACGAAAGTAAAATGCATCAATCATTAAGTAAAGCACAAGAAGGTTCGAAACTGTTTGAAGAGGCAGCGAAGAGTATCGGTAGTAAAACCAACTAAGAATAAATTATTTTAAGGGGTACTTGTGGGTGCAGTTGGTGCAAGTGAAGAGTTAGGAATTAGTTATGGAAACACATTACAAATTTATCAAATGGACGATAATGTTCGTATTCGATATGTAAAACAATAAATAATTGGTGAAAAACTCTGTAATAAATTTTACAGGGTTTTTTGTTAGTTCTAGTTTATTTTTTTGGTCTTCCTAAGCGCTAAACATACTAGTATAAGTTGAGAAATGAACAAGAAGATTTGATGGGGAATATTGAATTTCCGATAAAAAATAACAATAGTAGACGCGTTTTTTCACGGTTTAAACCATAGTAACTGTAACCATCCAAAGCCCAATTCATACACTATGATGGAGGCTTTTTACTTACTAATCGGATGAAAAAGGAGTGTAATCATGAAGAAACGTACTGTTAATGAAGCGGGAGGGAATGTGCCACAACCAATCCGCAGCGACGGAGCAGGTGCGATTGATTCTGGACCTCGTAATGTTATACGGGATATTCAAAATCCGAATATGCTTGTTCCGCCTATAACGGATGCAGGGTTAGTTCCTAACTTGAAGTTTTCATTCTCGGACACTTCTATGATTTTGAAACAAGGCGGGTGGTCTCGGGAGATTACTGCTCGGGAACTACCGGTTTCGACGACGATTGCGGGAGTAAATATGAGTTTAACGGCCGGTGGAGTACGAGAACTACATTGGCATAAAGAAGCGGAATGGGCGTATATGCTTTTAGGACGGGCGCGCATAACGGCTGTTGATCAAAATGGGCGTAATTTTATTGCTGATGTTGGACCAGGTGATCTTTGGTATTTTCCGCCTGGTATTCCGCATTCCATTCAAGGATTGGAACATTGTGAATTTCTACTCGTTTTCGATGATGGGCATTTTTCTGATTTATCTACTTTAGCTATTTCTGATTGGTTTGCGCATACGCCAAAAGAAGTGTTGTCGGCTAATTTCGGAGTACCTGAGAGTGCTTTTCGTTCTATCCCTTCAGATCAAGTTTATATTTATCAAGGAGAGGTGCCAGGTTCGCTTGAAAGTCAGGAAATTCAATCACCGAAAGGAGAAGTTCCTTTAACATTTAAACATGAATTGTTAAAACAAAAGCCGATTAAGACGCCTGGTGGTAGCGTTCGAATTGTAGATTCTACAAATTTTCCTATTTCCAAAACAATCGCAGCAGCGCTCGTTGAGGTTGAGCCTGGTGGAATGAGAGAACTTCATTGGCACCCGAATAATGATGAATGGCAATATTATTTGACAGGGGAAGCGAGAATGACTGTGTTTCTTGGAAATGGTACCGCTCGTACATTTGATTATAGAGCTGGCGATGTCGGATATGTACCGTTTGCGACGGGGCATTATATTCAAAATACAGGTACCGAAACATTATGGTTTTTAGAGATGTTCAGAAGTAATCGTTTTGAAGATGTATCGTTAAATCAATGGATGGCACTGACTCCTAGAGAAATAGTGGAGAGTAATATACATGTTGGCCCGCAAGTAATGGATTCCCTGCGTAAGGAGAAGAGGCCTGTTGTGAAATATCCGGGGTTTTCATATAGTCCGAAAAATGATGAGTAAAAATGAAAATTTGCGTTATTCTTTCTGGAGACTGATAAGAAGGGATGGCGTATTTTTTATGCCTAATCTAGTCTTAACTAGTATCTGTTCGTTGTATTATTGTTCGGGAAATTATTATAGAAGAAAAATATATGAAATCGACATACTACATAGCTTTATTTTCAGGTGTAACGCACAAGTTGCACAGCTAACGCAACGACAACTCGCTTTACTCTTCATTATGTATTTGTCCATACTAGACGTAGAGAGGTGATAAACACAGTATGATTTTTAGCGAACGTTTAAAAGAAGAAAGGGAAAAAAGAAATTGGTCGCAACATGATTTGGCTGAAAAAATTCATGTAAGTAGGCAGTCGGTTTCGAAATGGGAGACGGGAAAGAACTATCCGAGCATTGAAATTATTATTCATTTAAGTGATCTGTTCGGTATTACAATTGATGAATTGCTAAGGGGGGATGAAGAATTGACGCAGAAAGTAATTGAAGATAGTAAGCAATTGGCGTATCCAAAATGGAAGGTATTTTTTGATAGTCTATTTATGATAGGGGTATTTTTGTTTATTGCAAAAATCGTTGTATGGATGCTAAATAAGTTTGCAGGAGCAAGTATTACAATTGTAGCAGATGCGCCATATGTAATGAATCTTTTACCCCTTGCATTCATGATTATAGGTGGTATGGGATCGGATAAGTTGAAGAAAATATATAGATAGAGGAAAGATTTGAAAGAAATCCCCTACACTAGCTGTTCTTTTCACTTAAATTGTGTACTATAAAGGATAGGATGACATAAAGAAGGGGATATAGAGAATGGAATTTCATGAACAGAAGATTTTGCCGGCAGTGAGGCAAATTAAAGATTTGGAAAAGCTATTACATAGTTCGTATGAATATATTGTTATTTTAGATATTCATGTCGGTCAATTGAAGAGTGTTATATCGCTTGCGAAGCAATATTGTAAAAAGGTGTTTTTACATGTGGATTTAATTCATGGTTTGCAGAGTGATGGGCATGCGACGGAATATTTATGTCAGGAGTTTAGACCGTACGGGTTACTTTCAACAAAGGCGAGCGTTATTATGAAGGCGAAGCAAAAAGGTGTTGTGGCAATACAACGCATCTTTTTAATCGATTCGAGTGCGATGGAGAAGAGCTGCAATCTTTTAGATAAGACGAAACCGGATTATATTGAGGTACTTCCTGGAGCATTAACGGATGTTATTGCTGAAGTGAAAGAGCGTACTGGTGTACCGATTTTAGCGGGTGGTTTTATTCGTACTGTAGAAGATGTGGAAAGAGCTTTAAACGCTGGTGCGACAGCAATTACGACATCAAAACGCGAACTATGGAAACATTACCAAAAAAAGTGACGAAAATGTGAATTTTTTCGTTGACACCGCTTTCATTTACAGTTAACATTATAGACAAGTTAATAAACGTGACGGAGAAAAGTAGAGATCCACATTTCATTGTTTCTATATAAATTTATATAGAAGCGTGCAAGCTGTGGGTCTTTTTCTTTTGACAAAAACGAATGGCCATTCATTTTACCTCTATCACATTTGGAAGCGTTTAAATTGATTGTGGAGGGATACTATGTCAGCATTTTTAGGAGAGTTAATAGGGACTGCGTTGTTAATCGTACTTGGTGGCGGCGTTTGTGCTGGTGTAAGTTTAAAGAAATCGTTTGCGAAAGATTCAGGTTGGATTGTTATTACAATGGGCTGGGGCTTAGCAGTAGCGGTTGCAGCGTATGCGGTTGGATCAATTAGTGGGGCACATTTGAATCCAGCTTTAACAATAGGATTAGCATTTAAGGGAGCGTTCCCATGGAGTGACGTACCAGGTTATATCGCAGCACAAATGATTGGGGCAATTATCGGGGCAGTTATCGTATATTTACATTACTTACCACACTGGAAAGAAACAGAAGATCCAGGAACAAAGTTAGGTGTATTTGCAACAGGTCCAGCAATTCCGAACACATTTGCAAACCTTTTAAGTGAAATGATTGGAACATTCGTTTTAGTATTTGGTATATTAGCAATTGGTGCAAATAAATTTGCAGATGGATTAAATCCATTTATCGTAGGTTTCTTAATTGTAAGTATTGGTTTATCATTAGGTGGGACAACAGGATACGCAATTAACCCAGCACGTGATTTAGGTCCGCGTATCGCACACTTCTTCCTTCCGATTGCAGGAAAAGGCGGTTCAAATTGGAAGTATGCATGGATTCCAGTAGTTGGTCCAATTTTAGGTGGATCACTTGCAGGTTTATTCCATCAAGTTGTATTTGAAGGAAAACAAAATTCAGCACTTATTTATGTGATTATCGCAACTGTGATTGTACTAGCAATCTCTTATATGACAAGTAAAAAAAGCGGAAGCAATACAAATAGTAGAAAAGTAGCATAAGGGGGAAACCGATATGAAAAAATATATTCTTTCATTAGACCAAGGAACAACAAGCTCACGTGCAATTTTATTCAATAAAAAAGGTGAAATTGTTCATTCAGCTCAAAAAGAGTTTACACAACATTTTCCAAAGCCGGGCTGGGTAGAGCATAATGCGCAAGAAATTTGGGGATCTATTTTAGCAGTTATCGCAACTTGCTTAAGCGAAGCAGATGTAAAACCAGAACAAATCGCTGGTATCGGTATTACGAACCAACGTGAAACAACGGTTGTATGGGATAAAACAACTAGTAAACCAATTTACAACGCAATCGTATGGCAATCTCGCCAAACAGCTGAAATTTGTGATGAGTTAAAAGAAAAAGGTTATAGCGAAATGGTTCGCGAAAAAACAGGTCTTTTAATTGATGCATACTTCTCTGGAACGAAAGTAAAGTGGATTTTAGATAACGTTGAAGGTGCAAGAGAGAAAGCAGAAAACGGGGATCTATTATTCGGAACAATTGATTCATGGCTTGTATGGAAACTATCTGGTGGTAAAGCACACGTAACAGATTACTCAAACGCATCACGTACGTTAATGTTTAACATTCACGACTTACAGTGGGATGATGAGCTTCTAGACATGTTAACAGTACCAAAGAGTATGCTTCCAGAAGTACGTCCATCATCTGAAATATATGGAGAAACAATTGATTACCACTTCTTCGGTCAAAATGTACCGATTGCAGGTGTAGCTGGTGACCAACAAGCAGCATTATTTGGACAAGCTTGTTTCGGTGAAGGTATGGCGAAAAATACTTACGGAACTGGTTGCTTCATGTTAATGAACACAGGTGAAAAAGCAGTAGCTTCTGAGCACGGTCTATTAACAACAATTGCATGGGGAATAGATGGTAAAGTAAACTACGCATTAGAAGGAAGTATTTTCGTAGCAGGTTCTGCAATTCAGTGGTTACGTGACGGAATGCGTATGTTTAAAGATGCAAGTGAGAGTGAAGTGTATGCGAGTCGCGTTGAATCAACTGATGGTGTATACGTTGTACCAGCATTCGTTGGACTAGGAACACCTTATTGGGATAGTGAAGTACGCGGCGCTATGTTTGGTGTAACACGCGGTACGACGAAAGAGCACTTCATTCGTGCAACGCTAGAATCTTTAGCTTACCAAACGAAAGATGTATTATGCGCAATGGAAGCAGATTCAGGTATTGAACTGAAAACATTACGCGTTGATGGCGGAGCAGTTAAAAATAACTTCTTAATGAAGTTCCAAAGTGATATTTTAGATGTTCCTGTAGAGCGTCCAGTGATCAACGAAACAACGGCTCTAGGTGCAGCATACTTAGCTGGTCTTGCGGTTGGATATTGGAAAAACCAAGATGAAATTAAAGAACAGTGGCATATGGACAAACGCTTTGAACCAACGATGGAAGCGAAAACAAGCGAAGAGCTATATGCTGGATGGAAAAAAGCAATTGAAGCAACAAAAGCTTTCAAATAATCATAAACAGTGTTATAATGGTGACAAGTTAATAATTCGGTAGGAGATTTGGAGAGACCACAACGCGCTATAGAGGCGAAATCTATAGCGGAGTTTGTGGTCTCTTTTTTCGTTATCAAAGGGAGGAATTACCATGAAATTTTCAAGTAAACAACGTAAAGACGTATTAAACGGAGTAAATAAACAAGAGTTAGATGTGATCGTAATTGGTGGAGGTATTACTGGTTCTGGTATTGCATTAGATGGAGCAACACGCGGGTTATCAACAATTGTGTTTGAAATGCAGGACTTTGCAGCAGGTACATCAAGTCGTTCAACGAAGCTTGTACACGGTGGTCTACGTTATTTAAAACAACTTGAAGTGAAAATGGTAGCAGAGGTGGGTAAAGAGCGTGCGATCGTATATGAGAACGGTCCCCATGTAACAACACCAGAGTGGATGTTACTTCCGTTCCATACAGGCGGTACATTCGGATCATTTAGTACATCAATTGGTCTTCGTGTATACGACTTCTTAGCAGGTGTAAAACGAAGCGAGCGCAGAAAGATGTTTAACCGTGAAGAAACATTAAACAAAGAGCCTCTTGTAAAAAAAGAAGGATTAAAAGGCGGCGGTTACTACGTAGAATATCGTACAGATGATGCGCGTCTTACAATTGAAGTAATGAAAGAAGCAATTGAGCACGGCGCAAAAGCTGTTAACTATGCAAAAGTAGACAGTTTCTTATATAAAGATGGAAAAGTATGCGGTGTACGTGTAATCGATTTACTAGACGGAGAAGTATACGAAGTTTACGGTAAGAAAATTGTAAACGCAGCTGGCCCTTGGGTAGATACACTTCGTGAAAAAGATAATTCGAAAAAAGGAAAAGTACTTCAGTTATCAAAAGGTGTTCACTTAGTAATTGACCAAAAACGTTTCCCATTAGGTCAAGCGATTTACTTCGATACACCAGATAAACGTATGGTGTTCGCGATTCCTCGCGGCGGAAAAACATACGTAGGTACAACAGATACGTTCTATGATAAAGACGCAGCTGTACCACAAATGACAACAGAAGATCGCACATACATCATTAATGCGATTAACTACATGTTCCCAAGCGTGAAAATTACAGAGAAAGACATTGAATCAAGCTGGGCTGGTGTACGTCCGTTAATTTATGAAGAAGGTAAGAGTGCATCTGAAATTTCTCGTAAAGACGAAATTTGGACTTCTGAATCTGGTTTAATTACAATCGCAGGTGGTAAATTAACAGGATACCGCAAAATGGCTGAAATGGTAGTAGACTACGTAACGAACTTACTACAAAAAGAAGGTCATAGCGCATATCCGAAGAGCGACACGAAACATATGCCAATCTCTGGTGGACATGTAGATGGTTCACACGGATTCCCAGCATTCGTTGCGAAAAAAGCTGGCGAAGGTACGAAATATGGTTTAACAACAGCACAAGCAGAAGAATTCGCGAAATTCTATGGTTCTAACGTTGACGTACTATTTGACTTAGCGAAAAAACATAAAGACGAAGCGAAAGAATACAACATGCCGCTTGACGTTCTAATCCCGCTTGTATATGCAATGGATTACGAAATGACAGCAAAACCAGTTGACTTCTTCGTACGCCGCAGAGGCGCTGTATTCTTCAACATCCACTGGGTATACGAGTGGAAAGAAGCAGTAATCAACTACATGGCTGCGAAACTAGGCTGGAGCAAAGAAGAACAAATGAAATATACAGCAGAACTAGAAAAAGCACTAACAGACGCTGTTATTCCTGTAGATCAACAAGAACAGGCAGCTGCGTTAGCGTAAAATAGATATGTTTTTGGAAGAAAGAATTGTGTAGGTATAAAAATACACAATTCTTTCTTTATTGTAGGGGATAAATTATGAGTATTTGGTGTTAAAAAGACTCTTATCATTAATGGAGAGAGTCTTTTTATTTTGCGTGCCCAGCTAAGCTGGGCACTGCTTGCTGGTGAAAGTCCAGCCTAGGTAAGAGCCAAGTCGTCTAGTAGCTAACAGGCAACTGGTGGAGAAATCCTAAGGTTGAAGCTCTGTGACAAAGTGACTTCTATTTAGAAGTGCGAGCGAATCAACAAACCGTAACATAAAGTGAACCTTGCCGCCTCGTTAAAAGAAACCTAGCAATAGGACAAAGGGAAGTTGAGCCTGGTGAATATAGGAGAAAACCATGGAAGACGTGAAGAACTTGGAAATACAGCATCGAAGAATCCTTCGGGGTACGGAGGATGGTATGTTGAGAAAGTAGTGTCTGGAACTAGGGAGACCTTCCTTTGCCCTTTCTTTCAGAAAGGAGAGAGAAAGCCTATAAGCATATGCGAAATGGTGGACTGTAAAGAGGGAGTCGGAGGAGATCATAGTACTGAATATCATAACCACAACACAACGTTATGTAGGGAAGGACCTCTACTTTGTTCATAAGTTGGAAGGAGGTACGAGTGAGTGAATACTGGAAAACTTGCTAACTACACTGATGTAAAAGCTCAAGAACTTTGGAAGACTTTATATCTTTGTGCCAAAGAAAATTCAAGCCGAAGATTTCATGCGTTGTATGATAAGATTTATCGCCCCGATATACTAGCTGAAGCATGGCGAAGAGTAAAACGGAATAGAGGAAGGGAAGGAGTGGATGGACAAAGAATTGAGGGAATTGTTCACCAATATGGAGAACGTAACTTTCTAAATGAGTTGTACAAGGAACTCAAAAGTAAGCCATATCATCCACAAGCTGTGAGAAGAACCTATATTCCAAAGGGGGATGGAAAACAAAGACTACTTGGAATTCCTACGATCAAAGATAGAGTTGTACAAATAGCAACAAAATTAGTCATTGAACCAATCTTTGAAGCTGAAACAGAAAAGAGATGGCGAAGCCATCCCTAAAGAAATTTAATCTGTTTCAGTTTTCTACTTTACGAGAATATATTGGGGGATATTTCGCTTGTGACTATCCCTTGCTGATGAACCAAGAGATGGATTTTCCGGTAATAATTTTATTATTTTACATTTATTTCAATTAAATTCATTTGGTGAATAGGTTACTAAATGAAATGTTTATCTAAACTCAGTATCAGTATAACAAGAAAAAATAGTAAAAACAGTATTATTTTGGTTATATATGTATATTAGAATTTATTTGATGTTAGGAGGGGATAGTGATTAAGAAGAAAATTTTGTATTCTTTGATTTTTTTAGTTTTTGTTTTTGCAATTTGCGCTGTCTATTTCTTTTTCTTTCAACCTACGAGTTTGGTTAAAATAAATCAATCAGACAACCTTGCTTTACTAGAAAAAAGCAAAAAGGAGCAAGGAAGATCATGGGCACTTTTGAATTTAAATTCGGAATATTGGGAATTCGAATCTAAAAGTAAGATTAAGGTTGCGATATTAGACAGTGGAATAGAAAAACAACATGATGATTTAAAAAATCTTGTAATTAAAGAATACAACGTAATTGAGCCGCAACATCCAGTAATTGATGTTTTAGGCCATGGAACGAATGTGGCAGGTATTATCGCAGCAAATAATAACAAAATTGGAATCACTGGCGTTGCAGCATCGCTAGTGGAACTCTATGATGTTAAAGTTCTTAATGATGATGGAAAAGGGAAGATTGATAATTTAGTTCAAGGTATTAATTGGTCCGTTGAAAAAAATGTTGATGTGTTAAACATTAGCTTTGGTATGTCTTCTAACCATCCTGAACTTGAAAGGGTGATTGAGAAGGCGATTCAAAAAGGGATAATTGTTATTGCAGCTGCAGGTAATAATTATGGCGGAAAAGTTGAATATCCAGCTAATTATAAAGATGTTATTTCAGTAACAGCAGTAAATCACGCTTATAAAGCTGCAAGTTTTGCTGCAAGGAATGGGAAAATTGATTTTGCAGCCCCAGGTGTGAACGTAATAACCACTACAACTTCTAATGGTTATTCGATTGAAAATGGAACATCTCTAGCAACGGCTCACGTAACAGGAATTGTATCTTTAATTCTTGCGAATAAGGAAACATTTAAACTGCCATCTAGCAAAGTAAAGTTCCCTCAAGAAGTGTATAAAATTTTAGAAAAAAATACAGTGGACATTGGTGGCAGTAATCAAATTGGCAATGGTTTTATAAAATTATAGTAGGGTGGAGAATTATGATTAAAAAGATAGTATCATTAATGTTAATCTTTGTTTTAAGCATTGGAATCATTCCAAATGGTAAAGTTTTAGCTGAAGGTTGGGTTCAAGACGAGAATATTGAAGTACTTGAGAATAATAGTGAGAAAGTAGAAGTACAAACAGAAGTTGAAACGGTAGAAGGTGATGCAACAGTTTCAGCGGCTTGGGATAAAACAGATAACACATTTACAGTGAAATCAATGGAAAAAGATGCAAACGGAAATGAAGTTGAAAAAGAATATAGAGTTGACGTTGAAGAGGCTACTGACGAAGTGTTTAAAGCGACATTTACCGATATAAAAACAAACGAATCTTTTGAAGTAGATTCTATGGAAGCGCATGCTTCTGTAGTGTTCTTATTACCGCTGGCAGGTGTAATTGGTCAAGGGCTTGTTTCGCATTTAATCGCGATTGGTGCTGCTGTAATTATTGCAGGTGCTACATATACGGTAGTGGGGAAAGTTGCAGCAGAATTACGAAAGAAAAAATATGATCACTATGCTGCTGTTTTAACAAAAGGTGATTTATATATTGGCGGACCAATTTCTAAAGCAACTGCAGTTTCAAGAATGAAATCAAGTGATAAAAAGAATAACAATGTTTGGTCAAAAACTTATGCTTTAGCGGCAACTGTTGCAAAAGATGCTGGAAACGGGAGAACACCAATTGGCCCTGAGCGTGACAAAGGAAAAACGTCAGCTCCGGTTAGGATACCATACACTAATTTAATTACAAACATCGCGATTATATTATCACCTCCCCCTTTTTTCAAAATGGAAGAGATGATTGCCACACCTACTAGTTATAGCTTATTAAGTTACGTATTCATTGTATTATGTTTTAAAATAGGGAACAAGATATATGGATGAAAATTCCTAGTTTTAAATGGTGGTTGTGTAAATTGTAGTTTATCATGTATAACCTGTTTATGAATTTCCTACAAGTTAAGGTTTTCATGCAATTGCGTTATGTATAGAAGTTTAAATACTACACTTGTATGAAGAATGTATTAGTTTTGATATTATCGATTCATCTTTGTATGGCCATGATATATTAGATTCTTTAAGTGAGCGTTAGAAAGAAGGGGGACTCGATTAAATCGGTTCTCTTTTTAATTTAGCGATGAGGGGAATCTTGATGATATAAAACTAAGACAAAATCCTTATTGTAAACTTAAAGAGCGCCTTGGGAGAAAGACGCTCTTTAGGTGAATGCATTGTAACGACTATTCGGTTTATTATATGTAATTTACTGAGGAAGTGCTTTATAAAAAATGTGATTGCCGATCGTATTTTTTTATACATTTATAAAACTTTTCCATACAGTGCGTCGTCTAATATATGGGAAGGAGGAAATGATGTGGATGAATTAACGATAGAAGCGTTTGAAATAGAAGATAAGGAGGACCTTATCGACGAAATAATGAACAAGTATGGACAAGAAGTCCTGCAGCTTGTGTATTCGTATGTGAATAATAAAGAGGTTGCGGAGGATGTAACGCAAGATATATTCGTGAAATGCTATAAATCTCTTCATACATATAAAGGGAATTCGAATGTGAAAACATGGTTATGGAGAATTGCAATCAATCAATGTAAGGACTATATAAAAAGTTGGTATAACAAAAAAGTTATCGTTACAGAGGATGACTTTACGTATATGGAGAGTCAAAAAGAAAGTGTCGAACAAACAGTTATTCAAAATGCTGAGGATAGTAGGTTGGCTTCTGCGGTAATGAATTTACCGATAAAATATCGAGAAGTCATTTATCTATTTTATTATGAGGAATTATCAATTAAAGAGATTGCTACAGTAATAGAAGTAAAGGAAAACACGATAAAAACGAGACTGAAAAAAGCGAAGGAGCTTTTGAAGGAAGGATTGGAGGAATAATCGAATGGAAGGTCGATTAAAAGGCTTGCGAAAATCAATGGAGAACACAACGTTTAAACATTTGAGTTTTTCTGATCGGCACCAAAAGCGGGTGCACGAAAAAATCAATCAATCGTCCGAAAAGGAAGAAGACATCCTTTTAGCAGTGTTGCAACTTCTTATGAATGAAAAAACAGGTTATGAATTGATGCAGTTACTGCGGGGGAGAGGAATTCAAAAATTCGAAGGTGATGAAGGATCTCTATACACTTTATTGCATCGTCTAGAACAGAATCGCTTTATCCAATCTAGCTGGGATCATGCGGGAGCTAAATATTATCAATTAAATGATAAAGGAAACAAGATGCTGCGAAAGGCAGAGAAGAATGCTACGAAGGCACGATTTATATTAAAAGGATTAGTACAGGAGTGAGGCGGAATTGAACAAAAAAGGGGAGCGTTTTGTAAGCGAAGTTACGAATCATATTAAATCAAAAGAAGCAAAGAGCTTTGTAGCAACCGAACTAGATTTTCATTTAAAACAGGCAAAGAACACATGGATAGAAAAAGGTTTAAGTGAGGAAATTGCTGAAAATAAAGCTGTGGAACAAATGGGAAGTCCGAGTAAATTAGGGCGGGAATTTAATAAACTTCATAAGCCAAAGGTTGATTGGTTCTTACTTATTTTATTGGTGGCTGCGATGGGGTTAGGGTTTTTACCAGTTTTAGTTTTTGGATATACGAATGATGTAATAATGAATAAGGTGATATTTGTTATTCTGGGTGTTATAACAGCGATTGGGATGATGTTACTTGATTATCGGAAATTAGAGAGAATGGGATGGTTGTTTTACACAATCGGAGTAGTTGTCTTGTTAATTCTATACTGTTTTCCAAACGCTTCAATGATTGGAGAACCGTTAATAAAAATTGGTCCAATTGCAGTTGACTGTTTAATGGCAGTTCCTTTCTTTTTTCTAGCTTGGGCTTCTTTTTTCAATAATAATAGGTTAAAAGTTATACATCTTGTGGTTTTATATTTATTTTCTTTGTATTTATTTTTAATTGTATCCACCCTTTCGTCAATTTTCATCTATATTACGATGGTATTCGTTATGCTTTGGTGGAGTAAGCTAGGAAAGAAAACGTCGTTGATTATTACGGTTGTACCTATTTGTTTATTTATTATTAAGGTATCCGTATCATGGTCTTCAGGATACCACTTAGATAGACTTTTAGGGTATTTAAATCCTGAGAGTGATGCAGGTGGCGCAGGATTTATGTATATACGATTAAAAGAGGTAATGTCATCAGCAGGTTGGTTTGGTACATATGGAGATATGAAATTCATCCCTGCTCCGGATACTGATTTTGTATTTGCAAGTTTGACTTACTATTATGGGTATTGGCTTGCATTAATTCTTGTCTTCGTTCTTTCTCTTTTTGTAGCAAGATTAATAGTCATCTCTTATAAAATAAATGATCGGTACGGTAAATTGCTACTCGTTGGTGGATTGACTCTTTTTGTATTCCAGTTCATTTATAATGTTGGAATGATACTAGGATTATTGCCGCTTGCTGCTATATCCTTACCTTTTATTAGTTACGGATTAACGCCGACTGTATTTCATGCGCTTATAATGGGGATTGTGCTGAGTGTATATAGACGTAAGGGCATTTCATTCAGAATTAGAAAAACACCTTGATACTTATATAAGTTGTATATAAAAGAATGCATTATTATGATCAAGTACAAACGTAAATAGATAGTAGAAGAGGGTTATCATAAATAACCCTCTTTTTGTGTTTAAATAAGTGCACTCTCTTTAACAGAAATACATAATTCAGAACGAGATATCGATTCAGTTAGTTGTTGTAAATAGGAGTATTCTTCCGCATCTTTTTTGGAAGTGTCAGGATCTAATGAAGGTGAGGATAGAAGTACGTCAATCGTAAGAATGTCTGCATCGTGAGAAGTGATGTGATAACCTGCAAATACAGGGCGTTTTATGAAATTTAAGTAAGTGCGTGTTTGCATGCGTATCACTATTTTATGTACAATAAAAGAAAAGCCTCTTATGAGATGGGGAGAGAAAATTTCATGTCCAGCCAACAATTAGTGAATTTACGCATTGATTTTGCTTTTAAACAATTATTTGGCACAAGTGGAAATGAAGATATTTTAATTGCTTTTTTAAATGCGATGTTACAGGATTCTTTAGAATCACCCATTGTTTCGTTACAATTTGCAGATCCACATTTACACAGGGAACATGAAGAAGATAAGTTATCTATCTTAGATATTTCAGCTACATTAGACACAGGAACAAAAGTCAATGTAGAAATACAACTCAATAATAATCATGATATGATTAAATGCAGTTTATATTATTGGGGAAGGCTATACACAGCTCAACTTCAAAAGGGAATGCCATACAGCTCTCTTCATAAAACAATTACAATCAATTTGTTAAATTTCGTTATGTTTCCTGAATACGAGGCATTCCATACAACAGGAGTTTTATGGAATCGACAACAACATAAAATATTGAGTAGTGATATCGAAGTTCACATCGTAGAGATTTCGAAACTTATGCAACAGTGGCGGAATGAACAAGTAAATCCTTGGGAAGATTTGTTTGTTCGTTGGTTATTATTACTTCCGGCAAACGAGGATGAACAACTAACCCAAACATTGGAGGACATTGCGATGAACCAAGATCCGATTTTACAAAAAGCGATGAATAAATGGGAGCGTATGAGTCAAGATTCTTCTTTCCGACAAGCATATGAGGCAAGAGAGAAAGCTTTGATGGATGAAGCCGCAAAGTTCGCTCATGCTCGTAATGAAGGAAAGAAAGAGGGAATTGAAGAAGGTAAGATTCAATTAATTCGTGGAATGCATAAAAATGGAATGCCAATCGAAGATATTGCAAAGTTTACAAATTTACGTTTAGAAGAAATACGAAGCATTTTACAAGTCTAAATGATAAAAAGAACACCTCCATTGAATTTGCATACTTAGTATGCGAATTCGGGAGGTGTTTTAATATGTGTCCCGTTTTCGGGGGTCACTTCCATCATTAAGGTGTTTTCATTATAAGCTCAAAACTCTCCGAATCAGCCCCAAGTATAAAAGGACTAACTTCGCCAACGCTATAAAGTTGCAGTTCATGCATTGCGCGCGTACAAGCAGTGTAGAACAATCTACGAACGCTCTCGTCGCTGTACACATCTTTAGAAGCATCGTAAATAATAACAGCATCAAATTCGATACCTTTTGCTAAGTAAGCAGGGATCACGACAATGCCTTGCTCATACTCGGCTGAGTTACTTTTCACAAGTTTAATATTCTCGATAGGACTAAGTGCCTCATAGGCAGCGGCGCTTTCAGCTGCAGATTTACATATAATTGCGATCGTATTGTGCTGCTCTTTTTGTAGTTCAGCAACTTTTGCAGTAATATGTTCGTGCAGTTCGCTGTCACTGGATACTTTCGTCACTGTAGGTTTCTCGCCGTCACGTTCAAAGGCGTGAATGTTCTTGCCTTCCGGTACGAGAGCACGTGTAAATTCAATGATCGGTTTTGTTGAGCGATAGCTACGAGTTAAGTTAATGCCGTTTGTTTCGTCTGGACCGTATAAATTTGTAAGTGTATCGAAATTAACCGTTTCACTCGCATGAGCAAATATCGCTTGGTTAAAGTCGCCGAGTACTGTCATTCTCGCGGCAGGGAAGAGACGTTTTAAAAACTCGAACTGAAACGGCGAATAATCTTGCGCTTCGTCTACGAGTACGTGTTTAATCGATCTGTTCGTTTGGAAGCCTTCAATTAATTCTTTTAAAAGTAAGAATGGAGTCGCATCCTCGTAATATAGTTTTCCTTCATCAAGCATGTTTACTGTTAAGGAGCAAATGTCATCCCACTCTTTCGGTTTTTTCTCAGTAACCCATGATGCATCTGTGAAAAGTTGTTTATATATGCCTGTGAAATTGATAAAGCGTAATGTTTGAACGCCTTTACGCAGTGGCTTCAATTTTTTACGGACAATCATACGTCCAAGTACTCTCGTTTCTTTTTCAAAATCATTAAAGGAGTTGTCGTCAAACTCGCCTTTTTTCTGTAAATATTTATAAGCTTTTTGGTATTCATCTTTACTAAGTAATTCAATTTCTTCTTCTACCCAAGGCTTTTTCAGTTCTGCTTTTTCAAGTGCATCTATTTGCTTATTTAGCCAATCCGTTAACTTCTCAATTCGACTATGGAAGCGGAGGGAGGAGTCGGTATTGTAAAATTGTTCTGTAATTTCTTTCGCAGAAACAATCAGTTTTCCTCTAAATTTCATTCCTCTAAATAGCATGCCTGAAGATTCAAGAGATTGTCTGTACGCTCTAATCATCTCGAAAAATTGAGTGGATGCTTTAAATCGGATGCTCGCATTTCTCGTTTTATAGGTAGGGCTATTCGTTTCAGTTAACATATATTCTAATTGCTCATAAGGATCTTCAACTTCAAATGACTTACTTAGTCTATGATTCAAATATTCTTGGAATGTAACTTGCTGCATATTTTCTTCACCAAGTTCAGGTAGTACGTTAGAAACGTAGCTATTGAACATAGAGTTAGGAGAGAAGAGAATAATTTGATCTGCTTTTAGCCATTCGCGATATTTATATAGTAAGTAGGCGATTCGCTGCAGAGCAGCTGATGTTTTACCGCTACCAGCAGCTCCTTGAACGATAAGGAGTCGGCCTTCATCGTGGCGGATAATTTCATTTTGCTCGCGCTGAATCGTAGCAACGATGCTCTGCATATGTTTGTTCGTACCTTTTCCGAGCGCTTGTTGCAAGATTTCATCACCAATTGTAAGGCTCGTATCGAACATAGAATCAATCTCGCCATTTTGAATAATGTATTGTAATTTTTTCTCCACATTACCGTGGATTACGCCGCCTGGTGTACTGTATTCAGCAGGTCCTGGTGGATAATCATAGTACACACTCGAAATAGGTGCGCGCCAGTCATATATAAGGAAGTTTTCTCCGCTTGCATCAGTAAGTGTAGCGACGCCGATATAAATTTGATCCGCGGCAGATTCTCCTTCTTCTTTGAAATCAATTCGTCCGAAATAAGGTGCTTTATGCATACGTCTTAATGCGGCAAGTCGATTAAAGGTGTGCTTATGGGTAATTTGTGTGACAGCTAGTGACTGAGCTTGTTGTCTCAAGTTGATAACTGTTTCAAGATAATCATCGAAAGTATCAGTATTAACTTTCACGTCATCCCAAAAGTGTTTACGAATATTGATTACTTCTGCCCGGCGTCTACCAGTTTCGTTTTCCAGTTTATCAATTTGCTCCGTAATTGTTTCAATTACGGTATCTAATCGTTTTTGCTCTAAATCAAGGTTTTTGTTCATACGGTAAGCACTCCTTTAAAAGTGAAAAATAGAGGTTGACTGAAGATGTGTTTTGGTGTACAATTAAGATACGGATAAATACGTTCTTTGTATTTTGTAAAACGTGTTTCTGTACTAATTTAACATAGTTTTTGAATTTAATCAATGATAATAAGATAAACCTTGGTTCTACGTGGCGTGGATCAAGGTTTTTTTGTGTTTGAAGAGGGAGTCACGCTTGTTGTCGTTTTTTGTCGGTAAGTCGATATATTTCGAAAATCGCTGATATAATTGGAGTTGCGCTGATATATTTTGAAAATCGCCGATATAATTTCATTTACCGAATCTAGATATAACTACCGGGAGAAGAGGGGATAAAAAAAGCTCGGGCCTAAGCCCAAGCTTTTTACTGCATTATTTCTTTTCGTCTTTTTTAGCGTCAGTTTTCTTCTCTTCGAAAAGATCTTTTAAATCTTTATCGTCAACTTTTACGTCAGCTTTTTTGATTTCTTTCATCATAAGATCGTTCATAAATTGGCCATCTTGCATTTTCTTTTGAACGATTTCTTTTTTGATGTCAGCTTTAGATTGTTCGAATGATTTTTCTGGTTCTTTAATGTCTGTTACTTTAATGATGTGGTAACCGAATTGTGATTTCACAGGCTCGCTTACTTCATCTTTTTTCAGTTTATAAGCAGCATCTTCAAATTCTTTAACCATTTTACCAGCAGTAAAGTAGCCAAGGTCTCCGCCTTTTTCTTTTGAACCAGTATCTTCAGAGTATTGTTTCGCTAACTCTTCGAAAGATTTACCTTGTCCAAGTTCTTCTTTTACCTTTTTCGCAGTAGCTTCATCTTTTACAAGAATGTGGCTTGCTTTAATTTCAGGCTTGTAGTTTTCTTTTAGTTCTTTATCAGTGATTGTTTTCTCGATAGCTTTTTCTTGAGCTAATGAAGCGCGAACGCCATTTTTGACTGTTTCTTCTTTAAGACCTTGTTGTTTTAATAATGTATCGAATTGATCACCGAGTTGCTTTTTCATCTCATCGTACTTTTTATCTACTTCTTTGTCGTCTACTTTGTAGTTTTTAATAAGTACTTTTTCCATAACCATGTTATTTAGTGTTTGTTTACCAGTTTGTGAATTTTTCATTTGTTCGTAGAATTCTTCTTTTGTAATGTCACCAGCTTTAGATGTAACGATTTTGTCTGATGATGATGTTCCACATGCTGATAATGCGATTACACTTGTTGCGGCTAAGGCAAGCATAGCTTTCTTCATTCAATAAACACTCCTACTATTATGTATTTTTAATTTATCCTACACCGATGAATTTTAGTTCATAAGAGCCCGATTAAGTCTCACTGATACTTTTGCTTTTTTATATTGGTAAAGCGCGCTTAACAGGGCTTACCGTGGCTGAGGATAAAGTTTTGATGAATGTTTTGTTCTATAGTATAAGCAATATGTACAAAATTTAATATATCATATTTCGAACCGTTTTCATATTGATAAAGAAAAATTAACCAGCACGTGTCAGATTTTGAAAGTGTGCCATATTGGGCGCATGCCGCATATACAGAATAGAGGAGGGGATGGGGATGAATTCTCAACTTATTTTATTACTTGTACTGTTTATTTTATTGGTTATTGTAGGTATAATTTGCTTATAGAGGAAAAAAGTGAGGAAGGGGCTTTCCTTCCTCACTTTCCATGAAATATAATTTCTATATAACTAGAAATTAATAAAATTGTTATACATACATTAATAACCCGAAAGACACCGGGCTGGCGGCTCGCAGCTATTTGTTTTCGTTCACACAGTGTATGTGTCATGAAATTCGTGTAAAATATAACAAGAAGTGCGAATGCGACAAAAACAACTGTTATAAGTGTCATGAGGCGAGACCTCCTTTTGGCTAAAATACATATACATATATTGTATCACACGATATTTTGTTCGTGTTACAAAATTCAGAAATAGAAGACTTTGTGTTAGAAAGTGAGGGAGAAAATGGACGTTGTTAGAAGATTAGAACAAGCTGAATACTATGTAGACCTATTATTTAAAATGATTGATGAAGAGAAGTGTCCATTTTATTCTTTGATCATAAAGAAAAAAGCTCGTAAAAAAGATATTGAACGTATACTAAATCTTTGTGAAAAACTGAACGAGCAATATGTAGTGGAGAAAGCAGAAGGGCTTCTTTTGTTCGATGCGCTGTTAGATCAATTTGAAAAAGCGCTTCCACATCAGCTCGAAGTACACGAAACTGCGGAAGCGCTAGCAAAACAAGGTTTATTTAAGCCGCTTATGAATGAATTCTTAAGCATGATTGCGAAAAAATAAATAGATTATTTCTTAACTAACTTTTGATCGGATTCTGTAAAGTTCTCTTCAATATCTTCTAATGATTTCTCAAAAATATCGATAAAGTCTTGTCCGTAAATATTACGCAGGATTGCAATCAGTTCGATATTTTCTGGGAACTTCCCATAAAAATTACGAAGTGCAAGAGCCCCATTAAACACTGAATTATTTTCAGGGTCATACTCTTCCATTAAGCGAAGTAGTAATTCTTCCCCTTTGTCTGTAATTTCAATGTACGTATTTCGTTTATCATCTTCCTTTTTCGAGAATACAAGATAGCCGCGTTCTTCCAGCTTTTTCGAGAAGTTAAACGCTGTTGATACGTGCATAACTCCAAACTTAGCAATCTCAGAAATAGAAGCCCCTTTTAAATGATAAGCGATTGTTAAAATATGATGTTCATTAATATTTAAATCGTAAGGTTTAATCCACTGCTGCCAATCTTTCTCTACACATTTCCATAACGCTTTCGATAATTGAGCAATGCGTTGGCTGAAAATCATCGCTTCTTTTACCGAGTAATCTTTTTCTCCACTTTTCATTTACTCACCCACTTTAACATTCTTTTTTCATTACTATCTATTATGCCAGTAAAATAAAAATTAATAAAGTCTTTTTGTGAGAATTGTGAAAATTTTTCGGAAAAATGACATTCTATACAAATCATGCATAACTATGGAAGCGTTTTATGAGTCGTGAATACATACGTTGTCCTTACATGTTAAGTGATAACATATATTGTAAATGCATAAAAACACGGCATATCTATACGATATGCCGTGTCAAGGTCAATTTATATAAAAAATATTTGTTATATGCAAAAAACTAAGCAGGAATTTGTTTACGCTTTTTCTGGAACAGCTTCTTGTAGTTTCTCAATTGACTTTTGGATGTCCAAAATTTCTTTCTCAATATGGCGCTTGTTTTGAGAAATATCTTGCTTCCAGTTAGAAAGCGTGTCTTGCATGTCATCTTTTAATTCTTGAAACACTTCTTTACCTTCTGAAGCAGTTTCAACAATTTGACGCTTTAATAATTTCGTATCAGCTGTAATATCAGCTAAAGTCTTTTTAATATCATTTCCTTTTTCTTTTAACTTGCCGCGCATGTCTTTACCAGAAGAAGGAGTTGAGAAAAGAACAGCTAGTCCAGCAACTGCTCCGCCGCAAATAACACCTGTAATAAAGGATTTAGCTTTTGACATAAAAGGAGACCTCCTTATTTTTTGTTCGTATTCATGATGGGAAAAATATGCATATCTTTCTTATATGTGCTATGCACAAACAATCATCCCTGAGCATTTTAAGTAAAGAAACAAGCCATGCGGAATTTGATGACTTCAGGGAAGTGGCTTGTTATGTATTACGCCTTCTTATAGTGTCATTATTTCACACTATTTGCAATTGTACTTGCGATGTTTTGTAAATTTTCCATAGTGTATTCATTTTGATGTGATTTCCAAACAGCACCGAAACCATCTTTTTCACCGTAGCGTGGAATTAAATGAAGGTGGAAGTGGAACACAGTTTGTCCAGCTTTTTCACCGTTATTGTTAAGTAGGTTAAAGCCAACTGGATTAAACTCTGCTTTAATCGCATTTGCGATTTTTGGAACGACAGAAAAAATGTGTGATGCGATTTCTGGCGTTAACGCAAAAATGTCTTGTTTGTGAACTTTCGGAATAACAAGAGTATGTCCTTTTGTTACTTGACTAATATCTAAAAATGCAAGCACATGTTCATCTTCGTATACTTTTGAGCAAGGGATTTGCCCGTCAATGATTTTACAAAAAATACAATTGTCTGCTGTATGATTCATTGATCTCATCCTTTCAAATATCCTTAGCCGTATTTTACCATAATTACATAAGAGAACAAACACGAAAAACAGGAAGCTGACTCAGCTTCCTGTTTTCTGAAGAGGGATTGAAAAAGCATTATCGTAATTTACGTTTCGCAGACACCTCATTTATTTAAGAAATGCACGGTAAATCGGCTAAAGTTTCTGCCGTAGACACCCCATTTTCAAGTGAAATGAATTGCAATCTTTTTTAAAATGAAATTGTTTATTTTTTAAAACAGTATATGCTCTTTCAGAGACACCCCGTTTCGAAAATGAAACAAATAATCTGGTTATGTGTAAATTTCATTGTCCAACTTGGACACCCCATTTCATGATGACTTCACTATGTTGTTGTACTCATCAATTGGTGGTTGCTTTTTCAATGTGTTCCTTCTTCAATAATTATGATGTCCGCTTTCGGAAAAATATATGCTAATAAATTTAAAAATTTTTTTTGAGTACATGGATACTATGTAGTACAGCATAATTTTTGGTAAGATGAATATAGAATGAATACTAATGAAGAAAGTGGTGTCGTATGAGCGAGTTATTGCGTGTAGAAAATGTTACAGGAGGATATACGAAACGACCTGTATTAAAAGACGTTTCGTTCTCTGTTAATAAAGGCGAACTTGTCGGCTTAATCGGTTTAAATGGAGCTGGTAAAAGTACGACGATTAAACATATTATCGGTTTAATGGAACCGAAAAAAGGAACTGTCACAATTAATGGGAAAACAATTCGTGATGATATGACAGCGTACCGTTCTAGCTTTTCATTCATTCCGGAAACGCCAGTATTATATGATGAATTAACGTTAGAAGAGCATTTGAAATTAACAGCTATGGCGTATGGCGTTGATGAAAAACAATATGAAGAACGTGTAGGACAGCTACTACAAGAGTTTCGTATGAAAAATCGTTTAAAATGGTTTCCATCTCATTTCTCAAAAGGAATGAAACAAAAAGTAATGATTATGAGCGCATTTTTAGTGGAGCCATCTCTTTACATAGTAGATGAACCTTTCGTTGGATTAGATCCGTTAGCGATTCAATCCCTTCTTCAAATGATGGACCAAATGAAAAAGAGTGGTGCCGGTATTTTAATGAGCACACATATTTTAGCGACGGCAGAGCGTTATTGTGATTCGTTCATTATTTTGCATCAAGGTGAAGTAAGAGCGAAGGGAACGCTATCTGAACTGCAATCACAGTTTAATATGCCAGGTGCAACGTTAGATGATATTTACATCGCGCTAACAAAGGAAGAAGATTATGAATAGCACAGCGTTATGGAAAGAACGATTTCGTCACTTTCTAAAAGAAGTTCGTACATATAGTAAATACGTATTTAATGATCATTTGAAATTTATTTTCGTGTTCATCATTGGTGCGGGAGCGTATTATTACCAGCAATGGTTACAAACGTTAACACCTTCGTTTCCGGTGGCGCTCGTAATGGCAGTATTAATTGGACTCGTGTTAACGGCTGGATCCATTCAAACATTATTAAAAGAAGCGGATCTCGTTTACTTACTGCCAGTTGAAGAAAAGTTAAAACCTTACTTCACAAAGGCATTTCTTTTTACATTTATGATTCAGTTATACATAATCGCAATCGTAGCAGCTGCGCTTGCTCCGTTATACTTCCAGCAAATGAAGCAAACAGGAGCTGGCTACATATGGATCGTACTTGCATTTGTCATTGTAAAAGCGTGGAATTTATTTGTAGCGTGGGAAAAGTCATTTTTAACAGATCAAAATATACAAAGAGCGGATTGGTTCATTCGCTTTATCCTAAACGGTTTATTTGTATATTTCCTTGTAGAACGTACTTCAGTTCTTTTCATTGGTGGAATCGTCCTTCTCATGGTGTTATACCTTGCTATCATGCATCAAATGGTAAAGGGAAAGCCACTAAACTGGGAGTATTTAATTTCTGAAGAAGGTAAGAAGATGATGCTGCTGTACCGCATCGCGAACATGTTCGTTGATGTACCAGCATTAAAAGAAAGAGTAGCACGGAGAAAATGGCTCGATTTCATTCTTTCGATAATCGGTGAAAAGCGTACATATTTATACTTATATACGAGAACATTTTTACGATCTGGTAACTATTTTGGATTATATGTGCGTTTGCTCGCTCTTGGAGGAGTTATTCTTTACTTCATTCCATTTTTATACGGGCGATTTATCGTAAGTTTTATCTTCCTATATTTAATCGGCTATCAGCTCTTAACTTTATGGAAACATCACCGCATGAAAATTTGGCTTGATTTGTATCCAGTACGGGGAGAAGAGAAGAAGAAAGATTTTCTTACTTTATTAAACGCGGTTCTAATCATCGGGAGCGTAATCTTTACAGTTATATTTGCACTAGCAACGAAAGATTTCATGATGACAGGAATTTTACTTATCGTAAGCATATTATTTAGTATCGGTTTTGTTTACCAATACGGGGCGAAGCGCATTGAGCGTTTAAATTGAAAGGAATGAACCCATGATTACATACGAAGAGAAGGTTATAAAAGAATTGGAGCAGTGGAAAGCTACATTCATGAAAGATTCTTCTATGATGACACGGTTCTCCAAAAAAGTGCAGACGAAAGTGCAACAGCTCATTCCGGCGAAAGTACAAAAGGTACTAACAGAGACGATTCGTATGATGGTGCAAACGATCAGCGCCGGGTCAAACTTTATAAAGCCGAAGCTAAAAGAGACGACATGGTCATTGCAAAGACGAGACGATGAAGTACGTAAAAAAATGGATGAGTACAAAAAAATAGCAGCGGCAGAAGGGGCAGGGACGGGGGCTGGCGGTATTCTCCTCGGTCTTGCTGACTTTCCGCTTCTACTTACAATTAAAATTAAATTTTTATTCGATGCAGCAACGTTGTACGGATTTGATACGAGTAAACAAGAAGAGCGTCTTTTTATCCTTCACGTTTTCCAGCTCGCCTTTTCAAGTGACAATCACAGAAAAGAAATATGGAAAGCAATTGAAACGTGGGATACAGAAAAAGAAAATCATATGGACTGGGAAAAGTTCCAAACAGAATACCGAGACTATATCGATTTAGCAAAAATGCTTCAGCTCGTCCCGGTAATCGGTGCCCCAGTCGGCGCATATGCGAACTATCAATTGCTACAAAGACTTGGAGAAGTGACGATGAATTGTTATCGTATGCGATTGCTGAATAGGGATTAAAAAGAAGGCGTCCTACATGTGTAACGTAGGACGCCTTTTCTTAGAAGCCAAGTCCGATATAGCTAACTCCAACTATAATCAATACGATAAAAAGTACAATGATTAATGAAAATCCGCTCTTACCAGCTTGTCCTGCTTCACCGCCGCCATTACCACCACTACCGCCATTACCACCAAGTCCCATATGATATCCTCCTTATTGTTATATGTTGCTTTTACTTTATAACTTTCTGTAATTTCCAATAAACACCTTCTAGAACGCTAACTAAATTGAAAATCATTTCGTTTTATTTTATAATTTACTTACCGACCGGTAAGTAAAAACAAGTGAGGTACAGTATGACGAAGAATTTACAAACATCGCAAAACATTGTAGAGGCATCATTTAAACTTATGGCAGAACACGGCATTGAGAAGATGAGTCTTTCCATGATTGCGAAAGAGGTAGGTATTTCAAAACCGGCTATTTATTATCATTTTTCTTCTAAAGAAGCGTTAATCGATTTTTTATTTGAAGAAATTTTCTCTGGATATCATTTCGTGAGTTATTTCGATAAAGAGCAATATACGAAAGAAAACTTTGCAGAAAAGTTAATTGCTGATGGTTTACATATGCTCTCTGAATATGAAGGGCAAGAAGGGATATTACGCGTTATCAACGAATTTATCGTAACTGCATCGCGAAATGAAAAGTATCAGAAACGCTTATTTGAAATACAAGAAGATTTCTTAAATGGTTTCCACGATTTATTGAAGAAAGGCGTAGAACTTGACGTAGTGTCACAACATGAAACGGAAGAAAATGCTCATACGCTAGCACTCGTGATCGATAATATGAGCAACTATATGCTCATGGGATTCCAGTTAAAGTATAAAGAAATTTGGATTCGAAATGTGAAAAACGTCATGAAGGAGGAGTAAAAATGAAAATGCAAAAAAACTGGTGGCTCGGTTTTCTTGGATTTATTGGGGTTTATAAAATACCAGGTATGATTGAAGCTTTTCAAGCGGATGGAAATTGGATGAAGTTAATCGGTTTCATTTGGCTACTTTGGTTCGGATATTTTATTCCTGAGAAGAAAGAAGATTAAATTTCAATTTTCTGTAAAGTTACGTAAAATATAGATTGAGAGAATTCATATATTAGATTACTAGATTTGGAGTGGTTACATGGATCCATTGAAAAATGAAATTCACCCTGACATGGTCAAGGTGTGGAAAGTTCGTGCTGTAATTGAAGAAGGGATCGGTATACTCGTTATTTTAGCTTACCTTTTCCTCATGATAAAGTTTGATTGGTGGGCGTGGATTTTGTATGTGATGATTGGGCTAACAGTTGTGTTCGCACCATTTGCGTACTTCTTATTCCCGAAACTACGTCAACGTTATTACAGCTACCAACTAAATGAAGAAGAACTTGAAATTCAGCATGGTCTTTTTGTCGTAAAGCGCGTATTAGTACCGATGATTCGTGTGCAGCA
The DNA here is from genome assembly GCF_038006085.1 of Bacillus sp. FSL K6-0073. Classification (NCBI taxonomy): domain Bacteria; kingdom Bacillati; phylum Bacillota; class Bacilli; order Caryophanales; family Bacillaceae; genus Bacillus; species Bacillus sp. FSL K6-0073. The sequence goes on from NZ_JBBOUN010000001.1 coordinate 1,151,518, forward strand.
CGTAACGATTGAACAAGGACCAATTATGAGAAAATATGGCTTAGCAGAATTACACATTTCAACGGCAGCAACTTCTCACAGCATCCCAGGCTTAACGATGTATGAAGCAGAAATGTTGAAAACGAAAATCGCAGAATTAGCGAAAGTGAGTGATGAGGATGTATAAGAGGCAGCATCCAATCACGATGTTATTAGAATTAAAAATAACAGATTTTATACCACTCATTATTTTCATGTTTAGCTTAAACGGAAAATTCCCGTTTTGGTATTTAATTCCTGCAGCATTTGGTTTACTCACCGTTTTTTCAGCATTTGAAAAATGGTATTACACAACATATTGGGTTGAAAATAACGTATTACATGTGAAAAAAGGTCTCTTCGTGAAAAAGGAAAGCTACTTAAATAAAGAACGTGTTCAAACGATTAATACAAGTTCTAACGTACTATATCAAATGCTCGGTTTGAAAAAAATTCAGATTGAAACAGCTGGTGGGGGCGATGAAGCAGAAGTTAGCTTAGCTGGTATTACGGCAGAAGAAGCGGCGGAGCTTATTGCTTTGCTAAATGAGCCAACTCCAGAAGTGAAAGCAGAAGGAACGTTAGACGAAGCAACAGAAAATGTAGTAGAAAAAGCAATTGTTACAGAGGAAAAACAAACGACAGAATATAAATTAACTTGGAAAGAGATTTTATTAGCATCTGTTACATCTGGTCAATTTGGACTATTATTCTCTTTAATCTTTTTCGTTTATCACCAAGTAGATAAGTACATTCCGAAATGGATAGAGAATGGCGTAAAGTCGTATGTAATGGAACATGATATATATGGCTGGATTTTCATGGTAGCCATTTTACTCGTTCTTTCTTGGATTATATCTACAATCGGTTACGCGTTAAAACATGGCGATTTCACAGTGAATCGAAGAAATGACGAAGTTCGCATTTCACAAGGATTACTTGAGAAAAAAGAGCTCGTACTAAAATTGCATCGTATTCAAGGTATTACGATAAAAGAAAGTATTTTACGCCAACCATTCGGTTATTGTGCTGTGCAAGTAGAAGTCATTCAAAGTAAAGGAATGGGTGACGAAAAAGAAAAGGTTACACTGCACCCAATCATTCGAAAAGATCGAGTACAACAGTTACTCGCCCATTTACAATTACCATACGAACTGAATGCAAACATTATTGCATTACCAAAAGCAGCATTGCGCCGCTATCTCATTGATAGTTTTATCTTCTTCGCAATGCTAGCAATCCCGCTTCTTGGAATAAGTATATACTCTGAAAAGCACTTCATCATGTGGGCATTAATTCCGCTCGCAATCCTTATCTTTACACTTGGATACGCAACATTTAAAACAAATGGTTACAGTGTTAACGGAGAACAAATTACATTTGTCTATCGTAGCGTCGGAAAATATACAGGACTTATTAGAAGAAGACATGTCCAATCAATGGAGAAGACACAATCATATTTTCAGCGCCGTGCGGATTTATGTACGTATAAGTTTTCGAGTGCATCATCTAGTTACAAAATAGAGCATACGAGAGTAGAAGATGCGGAGAGAATGCAGGATTGGTATAAGAAGAAGTTAAGTGAGAATTAACCAGAGAAAGCTTGCCTATTATGAAGGGCAAGCTTTTTTGTTATAGGGAAAAGAGTGGTTTAATCCATATATTAGTACAACTACAGTATATGAAAAAAGGTAATTTGCTTCTATTTAAGGAAAATCTATGGGGTTTTTGATATAAATGGTATACTAAAATATAAATAGTATTAGGAGGTTATATATGATAAGTCAGTTGAAAAGAGAAGCACTTGATGCATTAAAAGGAAGATGGGGATTAGCGGTAGGGGCAACCTTATTAATCGGGATCCTTATTGGAGCTGTTGAAATGCTAACCACAGGTATTTTTTCGATATTTTGGGGTTGGGAAGAAGCAAGTGATTCACTTACAGTAAGTATTATTGTAATGCTTGTTATTGGTCCATTAACAATAGGTGCCTATTATCTTGTTTTAAATGCAATTCGTGGGACTGATGCTCGCATTGGTCATATATTTAGATGGTTTAGCGATGGAAGTAAGTTGATGAAGTCGTTTTTAACATATTTACTAATGTATGTATACTTGACTCTATGGACATTACTTCTTATTATTCCAGGTATTATTAAATCATTTTCTTATTCTATGACATATTTTATTTTGAATGATCATCCAGAATATACAGCGAATCAAGCAATTACTGAGAGTCGTCATATGATGAATGGACATAAAATGGATTACTTTTTACTATGCTTAAGTTTCTTAGGCTGGTTCATATTAAGTATTCTTACTATAGGAATCGGTTTCTTATGGTTAGCACCTTATTTCTACGCGACATCAGCCGCATTTTATGAAGAGATTTCAAAAGAATATTATAAAAAAGAAGGCACTACTTTCTAATAAAACATATAAACTATCTACCCTAAAGAATGTAGGGAGCAGATAGCAGATGGTTTAGGTGTTTTGATATTTGTCCTATTTTCGGGATTCACTTCAGGATAAGGTATAGATTTTTATATAGAAATGCTTCCCTCTATGTTTTATCATAGAGGGTTATTTTTTTATGTGAAAATGATAGGAAATAATGAATAATATATGTAAAGAAAAAAGCGAGGTGAATGAGAGTGAGCAAATTTTTAATACCGTATTCATTTTCTATATTAAGTTTCTTTATTTCAGCAACAGCACTTGATTTATATGATAGGATGGGAAACAATAGTGAGCTGGTTTCGCCGAACATAATTGGAAAGATAATTCAATCTACTGAGCAAATGGGAGTCCTTACATTGTATTTCGGAGTACCTATTATTTTAGGTGGCTGTCTACTTGGTGAGCTATTGTTTAGAGGTATCATTTTACGATTTAAACTAAGCTATATTATATCTTTATTATTATATCTATTTTTAGCTTTTAGTATTGTTTTCGTAACGGTAGGCATTCCAACTACATATGAAGATTCTAATACATTTTTCATGGGGATAACTATGATTTGTGCTGTTACATTCTTTGTGATTCGGAATATATGGGAAAACAAGTTAATAATGGAGTGACAAAATGAAATACACCTGTCCATGTTGCGGATATAAAGTTTCACTTTATTGGATCAGTTAGAAAACCGACTAGTGAAGATGTGAAGGATGCTAGTTGGCAGCGAATTTGTTAAGTAAAATGTTATTACTCAATTCAATGGGAGTAATAACATTTTTTATTTAGTGCTGAAAGAATTACTGCCGTCTTATAAAGTAATAAGAAGGACTAAATCGGTAAATTTTATTAATGGATATATTAGGAATGAATATGAAAGTATAGATGTATAGTCAATGTTGTGTATTTGATGTTATCATATTGAATGATATGGAAATTTTTAATAGAATAAGTAACTAAAAATTCAAAGGTAATGAAGCTTTTGTTGTATAAAGAAAATACTTAGTAGTAATCAACAATATTAAAAATAAGATTCGTATTTATATAAATTTAGTAGAAATGGGGTTTTAAAAAGGAATGAGTATAAGCATAACGCGGCAAAAGATTTTGGCGGCCGCTTCTCAAATTGTACAATGTAAAGGGGTTGCTAAATTAACTTTAGAAGCAGTGGCAAAAGAGGCGGGTTTAAGCAAAGGTGGATTATTGTATCACTTTTCAAATAAAGAAGCTTTAATAGAAGGTATGATAGTCCGAGGGGTAGAGGATTATGAAGGGGCCATTTACAATAAAGTAGCGGAAGACTCAGAGAGGAAAGGGAGATGGGTTCGCTCTTTTGTAGAGGAAAGATTAAGTAATGAGAGAAGAACAGAAGAGTTGTCTAGCAGTATGATGGCAGCACTCATGTTAAAACCTGAATTACTTGAGCCATTACAACAATCATTTCAGCAACTGCAAAAAAATATAGAAAATGATGAGATAGATTCAGTTTGTGCAACAATTATTAGATTAGCAGCAGATGGATTATGGTATTCGGAATATTTAGGGGTTGGAAGACTAAGCCCCGAGTTAAGAGAAAAAGTGATTCAAGCTCTTATTAGTAATTCATATAAATAGAATATACGAACTATATAATTTTAAAATGATTCACCATTGCTTCTTTAATGTAGTGGTGAATTATTTTTTTTATTAGAAAAATAGAACAATTTTATAGAGTATTGAATTATAACCGTCCAGACGGTATAGTAATATTTGGTTTAAGAGGAAAATGAAACAAAAAAAGAATAAAAGATATTTTTAGCACACTATTCGAAAGGATAGGCCGCAAAGCTTAGAGTCTACGGTAATACATATTGGTTACTAAGATCGTCTGGTTGCACATTTTTGATGCAACCGGACGGTCTTTTTTTGTTATATAAATATAAAAAAATAGGAGGGAACTATGCAAATGAAAAGTACTAAAACACATATTTCAATGGTTTCATTAGTTTTTCTAGTATTATTTTCAGTGCTGAATGTGTGGGCTCCAGTTATTCAAGCTGCTGTGATGAAAAGTCCAGTGGACGAAATTAATATTTCCCGTACTGATGGCACGACATCTGAACCATATCAAGCCTCAGATGGTATGAAAGTAGAAGTGAAGTGGTCAGCTAAAGAAAAAATAAAAAGTGGAGATCAATTCACAATTGATATGCCAAAAGAGTTTCGAAAAGACCTTATGAATATGAGTTTTCCTTTAAAAGATGCTGAAGGAAAAACAGTTGGTACATGTGAGATGAAAAAGGGTCTATTAACGTGTACTATGGGTGATTACGTAGAAGGAAAGAATAACATTAAAGGTTCTTTATTCGTAGAATTCTACTTTGGTCTAGAAGCATATGATGGTGTTAAAGAAATTCCATTAGAATTTAACGTTGATGGTCAAATCGTAAATAAAGAAGTAAATGTAAGTAATACTACAGAGAGACCGAAGCCACAGCCCAATACAGATAATCTATTGAAATGGGGTTCTTATAATCAAGAAGATCCGTCCATTGCTGATTGGCTTGTATATGTAAATGCGACTGGAACAGAAATGCAAGATCTTAAATTAACAGATACATTAGGACCTGGGCATGAGTTAATTACAGACAGCGTAGTATTAGAAGAGGCTGTATTTGAAGATGGTTATGCACCAACAAATATTAAGCCAGCAGATTTATCTAACATTAAAATAAATGCAACAAAGGCTGGATTTACAATTGAATTTCCAGACAGTTCAAAAGGTTATATTTTAAGATATAAAACAAAGATTACTAATCCTGCTGCAAAGCCTCATAAAAATACTGTGAAATTAGAAGGTAAAAATATTAAAACTGAAGAAAAAGTAGGACAAGTATTTGTAAGTGGTGGAGGGGGAACCGGTTCAGGTGACGATAATCCACCTAGCATTGAAAAAAATATAGTTGATGAGAATGGCAAGCTTGTAGAGAATGAGCAGCTAACACAAATGAATCAAGTTATTCAATATCAAGTTGGTACACATATACCAAACGATCCTCCTAAATACACATCAATGGTAATTAGTGATGATTTAGAAGATGTTTTAGAAGTATTAGAGGCAAAAGTGTATGATCAAAATGGCCAAGATATTACTTCTAAAGGAACGCTAAAGATAGATAAACAAAGAAGTGAAGTAACATTTACGTTTGATGAGAATTTTGACTATAAGTCATATGAAGACCAGATAATTAATCTTAGTATCAAGGCGAAAATTAAAAATAATGCAGACTTATCTTCTTACGTAGATAAGAAGATTCCTAATAAAGCGGAATTACATTTTGATGATAAAACATTAACATCAAAAGAAGTAACTATTACACCGCCTGAAGCTCCAAAAGATGGTACAGTATCGCTTCATAAAATAGATTCTGAGAATCCGAACAAAGGGTTAAAAGGTGCCGAATTTGAAGTTCGAAATAGTGCAAATGAAGTTGTTGCAAAACTGACAACGGACGAAAAAGGTTTTTCAGTACCTCAAACTTTAGCTCCGGGGACGTATAAAGTTTATGAAACAGTAGCACCAGAAGGATATCAAAAATTAACAAGCCCAGTAGAGGTTACACTTCAAGCTGGAGAAACAAAAACAATTGAAATTAAAAATACTGTGCAAAAGGGTCAAATTGAAATAAAGAAAATTGATTCGGAAAATGGTGAAAAACCATTAGCAAATGCAGAGTTTGATATAGTAAAAGACGGTGTAGTAGTCGAACATATTGTTACAGATAAAGATGGTAAGGCAACCTCTAAACCGTTAGCACTAGGAAAATATATTTTAAAAGAAACGAAAGCACCTGAAGGATACCAATTAAAAGAAACAGAGTTCGAAGTAAATGTAACAGGGGACGGCATATTCCCAATACAAGTGGAAAATGCAATGGTTGACAAAGGGAATATAGAAATCACAAAAGTGGACAAAGAAAACGGGGCAGTATTAGCGGGTGTCGAATTTGAAGTCCAAGATGAGAATGATGGAGTAGTAAGAAAAGTAGTAACAGATAAAGATGGAAAAGCAAACGTTTCAGATCTATCAGTAGGAAAGTACAAATTAGTAGAGACGAAAAGCTTACCAGGTTATAAAAAGCTAACAGAACCAGTACCATTTGAAATTACAAAAGGTATGACAAAAGCTTTAGCAATAAAAGTAGAAAATGAGCAGTTAGACAAAGGCTCAGTAGAAATTACAAAAATAGATAAAGATAGCCAAAAAGTATTAGAAGGCGTAGTCTTCGAAGTGCAAGATGAGCAAGGCAAAGTAGTAACAGAAGTAAAAACAGATAAAGATGGTAAAGCAAAAATCTCTGATTTATCAGTAGGGAAGTACAAATTAGTAGAGACGAAAAGTTTACCTGGCTACAAAAAGCTAACAGAACCAGTATCATTCGAAATTACAAAAGGTATGACAACAGTCCTATCATTGAAAGTAGAAAATGAACAGTTAGATAAAGGTTCAGTAGAAATTACAAAAGTAGATAAAGACAACAAAAAAGCATTAAAAGGCGTAGTCTTTGAAGTGCAAGATGAAGCTGGAACAGTAGTAAAGGAAGTAAAAACAGATAAAGATGGTAAAGCAAAAATCTCAGATCTATCAGTAGGAAAGTACAAATTAGTAGAGAAAGAAAGTTTACCAGGCTATAAGAAACTAACAGATCCAGTATCGTTTGAAATCAAAAAAGGCATGACTGAAGTTCTATCATTAAAAATAGAAAATGAAATGGTAGATACGGGAAATGTAGAGATAACAAAGATAGATAAAGATAATAAAGCACCGTTAGCGGGAGTAACATTCATCGTCCAAGATGAAAAGGGTAATGAAGTTACAAAAGTAACGACAGATAAAGATGGAAAAGCAAATGTTTCAGATTTACCTGTAGGAAAGTATGAATTAGTAGAGGTAGAAAGTTTACCTGGTTATAAAAAGCTAGAAAAACCAGTATCATTTGAAATCAAAAAAGGCATGACCGAGGTTCTATCATTAAAAGTAGAAAATGAAATGGTGGATACAGGGAATGTAGAGATAACAAAAATAGATAAAGATAGTAAAGCTCCATTAGAAAATGTTGTATTTGAAGTACGTGATTTAAAAGGAAAAGTAGTTGCAAAAGTAACGACGGATAAAGAAGGAAAAGCAAACGTTTCAGATTTATCTATCGGGAAGTATGAGTTGGTGGAAGTAGAAACACCGGCAGGATACAAACCACTAGAAAAGCCAATTTCATTCGAAATTGAAAAGGGTAGAGTAACAGCGCTAAAGCTAACAGTAGAAAATGAATTAGTGGATACAGGAAATGTAGAAATTACAAAAGTAGATAAAGAAAATAAAGATGCTTTAGCTGATGCAGTCTTTGAAATTCAAGATGAAGCAGGACAAGTAGTCGCTAAAATAACGACAGATAAAAAAGGACAAGCACAAGTTACTAATTTATCAGTCGGCACATACAAGTTAGTAGAAGTAAAAGCACCAAAAGGATATAAACAATTAGTAGATCCGATTACTTTCCAAATTGAAAAAGGCATGACAAAATCTCTTGCTTTAACAGTAGAAAACGAAATGTTAGACAAGGGAAATGTAGAAATCACAAAAGTAGATAAAGAGAGTCAAAAAGTATTAGAAGGCGTAGTCTTCGAAGTACAAGACGAACAAGGAAAAGTAGTAACGGAAGTAAAAACAGATAAAAATGGTAAAGCAAAAATCTCAGACTTATCTGTAGGAAAGTACAAATTAGTAGAGAAAGAAAGCTTACCAGGCTACAAACAATTAACAGAACCAGTATCGTTTGAAACCAAAAAGGGTATGACAAAAGTTTTATCATTGAAAGTAGAGAACGAACTGTTAGATAAAGGTTCAGTAGAGATTACAAAAGTAGACAAAGAAAGTGGCGCAGTATTAGCGGGCGTAACATTCGAAGTGCAAGATGAAAAAGATAAAGTAGTAACAAAAGTAACGACAGATAAAGAAGGAAAAGCAAAGATTGCTGATTTATCAGTAGGAAAATATAAGCTAGTAGAGGTAGAGAGCTTACCGGGATATAAAAAACTAGCGAAACCAGTATCATTTGAAATCAAAAAAGGTATGACAGAAGTCTTATCACTAAAAGTAGAGAATGAACTAGTAGATAAAGGTTCAGTAGAAATTACAAAAGTAGATAAAGATAGTCAAAAAGTATTAGAAGACGTAGTCTTCGAAGTGCAAGACGAACAAGGAAAAGTAGTAACGGAAGTAAAAACAGATAAAAATGGTAAAGCAAAAATCTCAGACTTATCTGTAGGAAAGTACAAATTAGTAGAGAAAGAAAGCTTACCAGGCTACAAAAAACTAACAGAGCCAGTATCATTCGAAATTAAAAAGGGTATGACAGAAGTCTTATCATTAAAAGTAGAGAATGAACAGTTAGACAAAGGTTCAGTAGAAATCACAAAAGTAGATAAAGATAGTCAAAAAGTATTAGAAGACGTAGTCTTCGCAGTACAAGACGAACAAGGAAAAGTAGTAACGGAAGTAAAAACAGATAAAAATGGTAAAGCAAAAATCTCAGACTTATCTGTAGGAAAGTACAAATTAGTAGAGAAAGAAAGCTTACCAGGCTACAAAAAACTAACAGAGCCAGTATCATTCGAAATTAAAAAGGGTATGACAGAAATTCTATCATTAAACATAGAAAATGAAATGGTAGATACGGGAAATGTAGAAATTACAAAAATAGATAAAGATAATAAGGCACCGTTAGCAGGTGTAGTCTTTGAAGTTCAAGACGACAAAGGCAAGGTAGTAACGAAAGTAACGACAGATAAAGCTGGAAAAGCAACAGTTTCAGATTTATCAGTAGGAAAGTACAAGTTAGTAGAAGTAGAGAGTTTACCAGGCTACAAAAAATTAGAAAAGCCTGTACCATTTGAAATTAAAAAAGGTATGACAAAATCTTTAACGTTCACTGTAGAAAATGAAATGGTAGATACGGGGAATGTAGAAATCACAAAAATAGATAAAGACAGTAAAGCACCATTAGAAAATGTTGTATTTGAAGTACGTGACTCAAAAGGAAAAGTAGTTGCAAAAGTAACAACGGATAAAGAAGGAAAAGCAAACGTTTCAGATTTATCTATTGGAAAGTATGAGTTAGTAGAAGTAGAAACACCAGCAGGCTACAAACCACTAGAAAAGCCAGTTTCATTCGAAATTACAAAAGGTATGACGAAAGTCTTATCATTGCAAGTAGAGAATGAACAGTTAGACAAAGGTTCAGTGGAGATTACAAAAATGGCTGCTGAAAGCAAGGAAGTCTTATCAGGAGCTGTGTTTGAAGTTCATGATGAAAAGGGAAAAATAGTAGTGAAAGTAACAACAGATAAAGATGGAAAGGCAAAAATCACAGATCTATCTGTAGGTAACTACACACTAGTAGAAGTAGAAGCACCAAAAGGATATGAAAAATTAACTAATCCAATTCCATTTGAAATTACAAATGGAATGATAAATGCAGTTCAATTAGAAGTATTAAACAAATTGAATCATTTAGCGCCACCAGGCCCAGAAACACCAGATCCAGAAAAACCTGAAACACCAGATCCAGAAAAACCTGAAACACCAGATCCAGAAAAACCTGGAACACCAGATCCAGAAAAGCCTGGAACACCAGATCCAGAAAAACCTGGAACACCAGATCCAGAAAAACCTGGAACACCAGATCCAGAAAAGCCTGGAACACCAGATCCAGAAAAACCTGGCACACCAGATCCAGAAAAGCCTGGAACACCAGATCCAGAAAAACCTGGAACACCAGATCCAGAAAAGCCTGGAACACCAGATCCAGAAAAGCCTGGAACACCGAATCCAGAAAAACCTGGAACACCAGATCCAGAAAAGCCTGGAACACCGAATCCAGAGAAACTTGAAAAAGAATTACCGAAGACAGGGCAGAAAATGCCTGTGGAACCATATATGGGAGCACTTCTTGTAATGATGAGTTTTGGATTACTCATATTAGGTAGAAAACAGCAGAGATAATAAAGGTGAAAAGGTATCCTCAAAGTATTTGAGGATACCTTTTTTAGCATAAAAAAAAGCATCTAGCAAAAGTACTAGATGCAAATAAAAACACAAGGGAAGACAAAATTCTTCCCTTTTCCCGTATGTAATTATATCAAAAAATTTATAAAAAACTAGCTATATTTAAAATATAATTTTTAAAAAAGTTATATACATAAATAATTGCAATACGCGCAGTTTTATCTTTCTGAAAAATCTATTTCTTTATTTTTGAATATTAAGACTAATGTTGATAAATCTTCAGATAATTAGAAAAAATATCCGAAAGGATATATAATATTGCTTAATAAATAATTTTAATGAATTACGTATATTTCATTTGGTGTATTAATTGAATATCATAATTTTTAATTTTATTAAGCAAGAATCTCGGTTACTTATTGCATTTCTAACATAGGGTGAGATAGAAAAATACAATAGTGTGGAGGTTTTTATAATGACGTTTGTTCTTAGTAAAATGAGTGGCTTTAGCATAGAAGAAAAGGTACATGAATTTGAATCTAAAGGATTCCTTGAAATCTCAAATGAAATCTTTTTACAAGAGGAAGAGAATCATCGTTTATTAACACAAGCACAGTTAGATTATTATAATTTGGAAGATGATGCGTACGGTGAATGCCGTGCTAGATCTTATTCAAGGTATATAAAGTATGTTGATTCACCAGATTATATTTTAGATAATAGTAATGATTACTTCCAATCTAAAGAATATAACTATGACGATGGCGGGAAAGTTAGACAGTTCAATAGCATAAATGATAGCTTTTTATATAATCCTTTAATTCAAAATATCGTGCGTTTCGATACTGAATTTGCATTTAAAACAAATATAATAGATACAAGTAAAGATTTAATTATAGGGTTACATCAAGTAAGGTATAAAGCTACTAAAGAAAGACCATCTTTTAGTTCGCCTATTTGGTTACATAAAGATGATGAACCAGTAGTGTTTTTACACCTTATGAATTTAAGTAATACAGCTATTGGCGGAGATAATTTAATAGCTAATTCTCCACGGGAAATTAATCAGTTTATAAGTTTGAAGGAGCCTTTAGAAACTTTAGTATTTGGACAAAAGGTCTTCCATGCCGTAACGCCACTTGGAACAGAATGTAGTACTGAAGCTTTTCGTGATATTTTATTAGTAACATTTTCTTATAAGGAGACAAAATGAGAGAGAATAAAATAATTATGATTTCTGGAGCCAATAGCGGTATAGGTCATGCTTGTATAAAATACTTTTTAGAAAAATCATTTCATGTAATAGCGCTTGATATTAATAATAATAACTTAATAGATTATATGAAAACAGATATGCCTTTGAAAGTAGTGCAAATTGATTTAAGTAATAGCGAAGCGATTCATAATCTTTTTACTCAATTAGATTTAGAAAAGCTTTCTCCTGATATATTAATAAATGCAGCTGGTATTCGAGAGATAACACCTGTTTTACATTTATCCGATGATATGTTTAAAAAAGTAATTGATGTAAATTTAGTAGCCCCATTTATCCTTTCTAGGGAAGTAGCTAAGCGATGGTGTGAATCGAAAATAAAAGGTTGTATTGTGAATATAGCATCGGTTTCTGGATTAATGGCTGAACCAGAGCGAGCTGCTTATGTTGCATCAAAGCATGCTTTAATCGGATTGACTAAACAGATGGCTATGGAATTTGGGAAGCAAAATATAAGGGTGAATAGCATTTCTCCCGGTGTTATTAGAACTGAACTTACAGAAGAATACTTTAGTAATACAGCTTTGATGTCTATGATAAAAAGTAATCAATCTTTAGATACTTGGGGGTTGCCGCAGGATATTGTTTCATGTATTGAGTACTTGATTTCTGATCAGGCCCGCTTTATTACTGGTTCTAATTTTGTAATTGATGGTGGTTGGACTGCTGGGAAAAATTTATAATTGAGTGTTTTTGAGGAAAAGCACCTGTCCTTTTTTAGGCTGGTGTTTTTCTCACTATAAACCGAGTTTTTATTGGAGGGGGATTAATTTGCTTCAAAAAAGTTTTAAGCAAGAGAAAACGGTACCGGCTTTAAAGATGATAGCATCAATGGTTATCTTTGGATCAGTTGGATTCTTTTCAGTTCAAACAAACTTACCTTCGTTTGAATTAGTGTTTGTAAGGTGTATTTTTGCGACAATATTTTTAAGTGTATGCTGGTTGCTTACAGGGCAATATAAACAAGATAAATGGGAACGAAAAGAAGTTATTCAAGTTTTAATATGTGGCTTTTTCTTAGTATTTAATTGGGTTTTCTTATTTAAAGCCTTTGAAAATATGTCAGTTACAATTGCTATCTCGGTTTATCATCTTGCACCAGTAATTGTACTGTTAATTGGAAGTATCGTCTTTAAAGAAAAATTAACATTAATATCTATCATTTCAATAGTTGTGTGTTTTGCAGGAGCTTTATTAATTGCTGGTATCGATGGAAGTTTCTCTGTCGGTTCATTAATGTCTTCAGGTATGATATGGGGATTTCTTGCAGCTCTCTTTTATGCATTTACAACTTTATTTGGTAAAGGGATTAACAAAATGAGTGCGTATGCAATGACATTTTTACAAACATTCTTGGGGATATTTCTTTTAATACCATTTATAGATTTAGATGCTTTTAGTGGCCTCACTCAAAGTAATTGGACATATATTATAGCTACTGGTTTTATTCACACAGGGATAGTATATTATCTGTTTTTTGATAGTTTACGCTATTTATCTACAAAAACAATCTCAATATTAGTTTTTTTGGATCCGGCAGTGGCAATATTATTAGATACTGTACTTACTGGATTCCGTCCAACTTTAATGCAAATAACAGGAATTCTTTTTATTTTTATTGGTATGACTTTAACATTAAAAAAATCTAAAGATAAAAAACTGAGCCAAAAAGAAAAGCGAATTGAAAGCGATGCTAGTATATCTCAACAATAATGAAATATATTGTGTATAAAACGATAAACCTTGCATGAATCATGTAAGGTTTATTTTAGTTCAATATAATTCATATGTATAATATATAATTTTCAAAACTGAGGTGTGTGTTTCTTTAATATGCTTTTAATTCATATATTTTTATTTGACTATAAATTTACAAAAATGTATATAAAATCTTATTTTTTGATAATATATAAGTAATAAATTTATAGAATTGGAGTGATGAGATGCAGCCGTTAGAAAGGGAGATTCATTCTAATATGCTGAAAGTGTGGCGAATTCACGCTTTAATTGGGACGGCAGTTATACTAACAGTCGTAATTGCGTATTTCTTTTTTATGATTAACTTTAACTGGTGGGGCTGGTTGTTTGGACTATTAGTAACAGGAGCTATTACATTTATTCCACTTGATTATTTTGTGTTTCCAAATTTACGTCAGCGCTATTATAGTTACAGATTAAATGAAGAAGAGATTGAGATTCAAAAGGGAATGTTCGTTGTAAAACGCGTACTTATTCCGATGATCCGTGTGCAACACGTAACGATTGAGCAAGGGCCGATCATGAGAAAGTATAATTTAGCAGAATTACACATTTCAACAGCCGCAACTTCTCATAGTATTCCAGGTTTAACGAAAGAAGAAGCAGAACAGCTAAAAAGACAAATTGGAGAACTTGCGAAAGTGAGTGATAAGGATGTATAAGAGGCAACATCCGATTACGATATTGTTAGGTATTAGAGTTGCGAGTTTGTTGCCTCTTATCATTCTTGTTTTATTTAAACCTGATGAACAAGTGGAACCTTGGTATTTATTTTATCTTTTTCTTCTGGTTGTTTTATTCATCATGGCTATTTTTTCAGCAATTAAATGGTATTTTAAAGTGTACTGGATTGAGAATAATATTTTACATATAAAGCACGGTGTTTTTGTAAAGAAGGAAAGTTATTTAAATAAAGAACGTGTGCAAAATGTTAGTACGTCTTCTAACGTCATTTATCAGATGCTTGGGCTTATGAAGTTAAATATAGAAGTAGCGGGTGGTGGTAGTGAACCAGAAGTGATGTTGGCTGGTATTAAAGAAGACGAGGCAAAACATTTAATCTCTTTATTACATAAGAAAGAAACTACTGTAAAAGAAGAAATAGAAGAGGAAGAAAGCAAGACGGTTTATCAGTTAACAGCGAAAGAGGTTTTAGCAGCAGCGATTACATCTGCTCGGTTCGGACTAGTGTTTTCTGGACTGGTACTTCTTTACACAAAGTTTGATTTTGTTCTTCCTGAAGGATTCACAAGTAAAGTAGAAGCGTATGTGATGGGAAACGGTGTTTATAAACTAATTGTAATAGCATTAATTTTAATGGCAATTTCATGGATTATTTCCACGGCTGGATATGTGTTGAAATATGCAAACTTTAAAATTGAGCGAAAAGGGGAAGAAATTCGTATCGTTCAAGGGTTATTTGAAAAGAAAGAGTTTGTCTTAAAATTGCACCGAATTCAAGCGATTACTGTAAAAGAATGTATGCTTCGCCAGCCATTTGGTTATTGCGCTGTTGAAGTGGAAGCAATTCACAGTATTGGAGCAGCAAGTAATGAAGTGATGCTGCATCCTTTTATGAAGAAAAAAGATGTACAGCACCTGCTCACATATTTAGAGTTACCTTATGAAATTGAAGCGGAGATCGCTCACTTACCAAAAACAGCGTTGCGTCGTTATTTTATTATGGGCTGGTTAATAAGTATCATACTCACAGTTCTAATTGCTAGCGTGAGTATATATTTAAAACAATATATTGCATTGTTTGTTATATTACCGTTATTTATCGTGTTTTCGTTACTTGCGTATGCTAGATATAAAAGTGGCGGTTATGAATTAAGAGAAAATCAACTAACGGTTGTATATCGTAATTTTTCGAAATATACAGGAATAATGCGAAGAAGACATGTTCAAGCAGTAGGTTATAATCAATCGTATTTTCAAAGAAAGGATGAATTATGTACAACTCTTGTAGCGATAGCTGGGCGAGGTTATGAAGTAAAGCATATGAGAAAAAAAGATTCACTTCGTATATATAATTGGTACAAAGAAAAAGGAAACACCGGTGTGTAATGGTGTTTCCTTTTTGTGTCATGATTTGTCGATAAGTCGATATATTCGAAGAATCGCTGATATAATTCGAGTTGCGCTGATATATTCAGAAAAACGCTGATATAATTCGAGTTGCGCTGATATATTCGAAAAATCGCCGATATAATTTCACATACCGCGGTTTCCGAACTCCAAACTCAAAAAAATTAAACTAATACATCAAAAGTAGTCACAAAAGAAGGGCGAGAGAAAATACTTTTCTGATGTTCCGCATGTGGATGCGCCTGAGCCTGAGCTTGTCCTTCTGCTTGTGCAGGGCGTTTTTTATGAGCGTTTTCGAATGAACGTGATTCTGTCCAATCTTTAAAGTTTTGCTCTGTTTCCCACATCGTTAAGATGACATATGTATCGTTACTTAATGGGCGTAGAACACGGATCGCTTGGAATCCTGGTTCGTTTTCAATAAGGCCTGCGCGGTTTTTAAAGCGGTTTTCAAATACAGGGCGACCTTCGTCTGTTACAGAAATATTGTTACAAACGATATAGCCAGGTTGTCCTTTAAATTCACCGACAGCATCTAGTACGTCATACTGAAGTGAGCCTTCTACAGATTCTTCTGTATTTTCTTTATAAAACATATTTTTCTCATCATTTTTTGCAGTGAAATGTGCTTGTTCTAGAGGTGTTTCGTATGAAATAATAGCCTTCATTTTAATGCCCCCTTACTAGTTTGTTTCTATTATATCAACTCTCTTAAAAAACTTCGAAGATTATATACATAAAGATACTTCTTTTTCAAATAATAAATGTACCATCATTTGGAAAGAAGGACGATGTATGAAGAAAGTAAAGTGGACTTTATTAGGCGGCGTCGCAACGTTCGTAGTAGCGATTGTACTCTATAAACTTATCGTGTTAGCTGGTGGCTATATGATGGATGAAAAGCAGCTCGTTTTCCACTCTTCATCACGTATCGTTGACCAGAAAGGGAAAGAAATTACGAAATTATACGTAGAAAATAGAGACCTCGTACCGATCGAGCAAATTCCGAAGTATGTGCAGCAGGCGTTTGTTGCGGTGGAAGATTCTCGTTTTTATGAGCATCAAGGGATTGATTATCCCTCTATATTCCGTGCTCTTTATAAAGATACGTTAGCTAGAGAGAAGGTAGAGGGCGGTAGTACCATTACGCAGCAACTCGCTAAAAACGTCTTTTTAACTCGTGAAAAAACATTTACGCGCAAATTGAAGGAAGTCGCAATTTCTCTTCAATTAGAGCAAAAATATACGAAGCAACAAATTCTTGAAATGTATATGAATCATATTTATTTTGGTCATGGGGCTTACGGTATTCAAGCGGCAGCAAAGTTGTATTTTAATAAAAATGTTGAGGATTTAACAGTAGAGGAAGGGGCAATGCTTGCAGGCCTTCCGAAGTCACCAAACGGATATTCACCGTACTATTCTGCAGAGAAGAGTAAGGAACGCCGCGATCTAGTATTGTCACTTATGCATAAACAAGGCTATTTGACTGCCGAAGATAGCGTTCGTTATCAAGGAAAGACGATTGCTTTATATAAAAACTTAGACGAAAATGAGCTTGCATATATGCCGTATATTGATATGGTCATAGATGAAGCCGCTCGTTTATACGGGTTGTCTCATCAAGAAGTACTTCGCGGAGGATATACGTTTGTCGTACCTATGGATGAAAAGATTCAAAAGGTAGCATATAACCAGTTTCAAGATGCAAGGAATTTTCCTGGGAAAGAAGAAGGGGCGCAAGGTGCATTTTTATTAATGGATAATCGTACGGGCGGAATTAAAGCGGCGATTGGCGGAAGAAAGTACGTCCCGAGAGGTTTTAATCGTATTTTCGCAAAAAGACAGCCAGGTTCTGTGCTTAAACCACTTATTGTCTATGCACCAGCACTAGAAACGAAAAAGTATAATCCGTATTCTTTATTAACAAATGAAAGAAATTCTTTTGAAGGGTATGAACCTCGAAATTATAATCATGAGTATTCAAAAGAAATGACGATGTATGATGCGATTTTAGAGTCGGCAAACGTACCGGCAGTTTCTTTATTAAATGAGTTAGGGGTAGAAGAAGGAAAGCAATATTTAGAAAAAGGAAATGTCCATATTGCAGATGCTGGTTTAAGTACAGCGCTTGGGGGACTAAAAAATGGCGTTTCAACATTTGATCTTGTAAAAATGTATCGTTCATTTTTAGCAAATGGAAATATTATTGAGCCGCACGTTATTGATAAAGTATTAAACAGACACGGTGCAGTCATTGGGGAATCTCCAAAAGTAGAGACGAAAATCTTCTCGAAGCAGACAGCATGGTATATGACGAAAATGTTAGAAGGAGTTGTGAAGGAAGGAACAGCGAGAGTTGGTGTATATAACGGTGCGTTAGCTGGAAAAACGGGTACAACTTCATTGCCAAATGACGA
Organism: Bacillus sp. FSL K6-0073; assembly: GCF_038006085.1. Taxonomy (NCBI): domain Bacteria; kingdom Bacillati; phylum Bacillota; class Bacilli; order Caryophanales; family Bacillaceae; genus Bacillus; species Bacillus sp. FSL K6-0073. The sequence goes on from NZ_JBBOUN010000001.1 coordinate 1,169,576, forward strand.
TAAGGGAGCAAGAGATATGTGGTTCGTCGGCTATACACCTAACTTAGTAGGCGCTGTTTGGATTGGTTATGATCGCACGGATAAGGAGCATCAGTTGCAAGGAGAAAGTGCATCTGCGACAAAATTGTTTAAGAAAATTTTAACGAAGGCTAATGTAGAACATAAAGAGAAGTTTATGAAGCCTGAAGGTGTGGAAACAATCGGCGCTCCGATTCGGCTGCGCAAAATTGAAGATGTAAAAATGAAACTAGCATTTAGCCCTTTCGGTTTATTTAAAGCAAAATTAAGTTGGACGCCACTTCCAGATAACAGAATTATGTACCGAATCTATAGAGTGGAGAACGGAATTCATACACATGTTAGCACTGTAAATGGTGCTGGGGAATATGAGGAAAAGTTCGTTAACATATTTTCAAAACCGAGCTTTTACGTTGTACCATATAATACACAAACGAATCGTGAAGGAGAAAAGTCAAAAGTAGCTAAACCATAGTTTTTCTCTGTGTTATAATAAGAATGTTGTGAAAATAGTAAGCGTTTTTAAGAATGTTTGTGTCAATTTAATGAACAACGTACATAATATTATGCATTTTGTTTTTACAAGCTGTATAGTAAAAAAAGATAAATATCGAACGTATTCGAAGCATTGGTAAGGAAGGGAGCAAGGGTCTTGGTAAGAACTATAAATGAGACATTTTTAAAAGCATGTAGGGGGGAACGTACCGATTATGTACCAGCATGGTATATGCGTCAAGCAGGTCGTTCACAGCCGGAATATAGAAAGATTAAAGAAAAGTATTCTTTATTTGAAATTACACATAATCCAGAGTTATGTGCTTACGTTACAAAATTGCCGGTTAATCAGTATAACGTAGACGCAGCAATTCTTTATAAAGATATTATGTCACCACTACCTGCAATTGGTGTGGATGTAGAAATTAAATCAGGTATTGGCCCAGTTATTGATAATCCAATCCGTTCTTTACAAGACGTAGAAAAACTAGGGGAAATCAATCCAGAAGATGACGTACCGTACATACTAGATACAATTCGTTTATTAACGACAGAAATGTTAGACGTACCGTTAATCGGTTTTTCAGGAGCTCCATTTACATTAGCGAGCTATATGATTGAAGGCGGTCCATCTCGTAACTACCATAATACGAAAGCGTTCATGTATGCAGAGCCAAAAGCTTGGTTCGCTTTAATGGATAAACTAGCAGATATGGTTATTACATATTTAAAAGCGCAAATAAACGCAGGAGCAAAAGCAGTTCAAATTTTCGATTCTTGGGTTGGAACAGTAAATGTAGCAGATTATCGCGTATTTATTAAACCAGCAATGGAGCGTATTTTTGCAGAAGTTCGTAAGATGGGTGTACCGATGATTATGCACGGCGTAGGAGCTGCACACTTAGTGAATGAGTGGCACGACTTACCGCTTGATGTAGTCGGCTTAGACTGGCGCTTACCGATTGAAGAAGCACGTGCACGTGGCGTTCATAAGGCGGTACAAGGTAATATGGACCCTTCATTCTTACTTGCGCCATGGTCTGTTATTGAAGAACATGTAAAAGGTATTTTAGATCAAGGGATGAAACAGCCGGGTTATATCTTTAACTTAGGTCACGGTGTATTCCCAGAAGTAAATCCGGATACATTAAAACGTTTAACTACATTTATTCATGAATACTCTAAAGGGCAGTTAGCGAAGTAAAGGAGAATTGCTGTATGAAAAAGAAAATTGGTTTGCTTGTAATGGCATACGGAACGCCATATAAAGAAGAAGATATTGAACGTTACTATACACATATTCGCAGAGGAAGAAAGCCAAGTCCTGAAATGCTAGAAGATTTAACAGAGCGTTACCGTGCAATTGGTGGTATTTCTCCTTTAGCTACTATTACATTAGAGCAAGCTAAGAAGTTAGAGAAGCGTTTAAATGAAGTACAAGATGAAGTAGAGTACCATATGTATCTTGGCTTAAAACATATTGAACCGTTTATTGAAGATGCGGTCAAAGATATGCATAACGACGGAATACAAGATGCAATCGCACTTGTTCTTGCACCTCACTATTCTACGTTTAGCGTGAAATCATACGTTGGACGAGCACAAGAAGAAGCTGAGAAACTTGGAAACTTAACAATTCACGGCATTGATAGCTGGTATAAAGAGCCGAAATTCATCCAGTACTGGGTTGATGCAGTGAAAGGTATATATAACGGTATGTCAGATGCAGAGCGTGAAAAAGCAGTATTAATCGTATCTGCACATAGTTTACCAGAGAAAATTATTGCAATGGGCGATCCATATCCAGATCAATTAAATGAAACAGCGGATTATATCGCGCGCGGAGCGGAAGTAGCAAACTATGCAGTAGGCTGGCAAAGTGCAGGGAACACACCAGATCCTTGGATTGGTCCAGATGTACAAGATTTAACGAGAGAACTAAATGAAAAGCACGGTTATACTTCATTCATATATGCACCAGTTGGATTTGTTGCGGAACATTTAGAAGTTTTATATGATAACGACTTTGAGTGTAAAGTTGTAACGGATGAAATTGGTGCGAAATATTATCGTCCAGAAATGCCAAATGCATCGGACGCATTTATTGATTGTTTAACAGATGTTGTATTAAAGAAAAAAGAATCTGTACTGTAAGAAGAAAGGGGGAGCCTGCTTGAGGAAAAAAGTTGTGATCGTCGGCGGAGGCATCACTGGATTAACAGCAATGTATAACTTACAAAAAAATATTCATGAAAAAAACTTGCCGATTGATACATTACTTATAGAAGCATCGGGTAAACTTGGTGGAAAAATTCAAACCGTTCGAAAAGATGGTTTTACAATTGAGCGCGGACCGGATTCTTTCTTAGCAAGAAAAGAAAGTGCAGCTAGATTAGCGAGAGAATTAGGTCTTGGCGATGAAATTGTAGAAAATACGACTGGTCAATCATTTATCCTCGTAAAAAATCGGTTACATAAAATGCCGAGCGGATCAATGATGGGAATTCCAACGCAAATTACTCCGTTTCTATTTTCCGGGTTATTCTCCCCAATTGGTAAATTAAGAGCTGGTTTTGATCTATTAATGCCGAGATCAAAGCCAGTATCTGACCAATCACTCGGACAATTTTTCAGACATCGTCTTGGAAACGAAGTGGTTGAAAACTTAATAGAACCGTTACTATCGGGTATTTATGCAGGGGATATTGATGAAATGAGCTTAATGTCAACATTCCCGCAAATGTATCAGATTGAGCAGAAACATCGTAGTATTTCGCTCGGTATGCGTACGCTCGCTCCGAAAAAAGAGAAAGCTGAACCGAAAAAGGGAATCTTCCAAACAGTGAAAACAGGTTTAGAATCTATCGTAGAATCTCTCGAAGTAAAGATGCATGAAGGTACGATAATAAAGGGAACTCGCATTGAAAAAGTTGCAAAACAGGGTGATGGTTATACGATTACTCTTAGTAACGGAAAAGAAATAGAAGCGGACGCCATCGTAGTGGCAACTTCGCATAAAGTATTGCCGTCCATGTTTGCTCAGTACAAGCAGTTTCGTTTCTTCCGTAATATTCCATCCACATCCGTTGCCAATGTCGCACTTGCTTTCCAAAAATCCGCAATCCAGCGTGATATTAATGGTACAGGATTTGTCGTATCACGAAATAGCGATTACACGATTACAGCATGTACGTGGACGCATAAAAAATGGCCGCATACAACGCCAGAAGGAAAAACACTCCTTCGCTGTTACGTTGGGCGTGCTGGTGATGAAGCGGTTGTAGAACAAACTGAAGAAGAACTCGTTCAGCTCGTACTAGAAGATTTACGAAAGACGATGGACATTACAGAGGATCCAGAGTTTACAATCGTAAGTCGCTGGAAAGAAGCGATGCCTCAATATACAGTAGGCCATAACGAGCGAATGAAACAGCTCACAACATTTATGGAGAAAGAGTTGCCAGGTATATACTTGGCAGGTAGCTCCTATGCTGGCGCTGGACTTCCAGACTGTATTAATCAAGGTGAGGAAGCTGCAAAGCGTGTATTATCTCATTTGGAGAAAGTAATAGATGCTGAATTAATCGCACAATAAACGAAACGCCTTCAATCATATTGAAGGCGTTTCGTTTGTTATATAAAATACTTATTCGCCAATAAACATATATAAGTTATTTGGCTTTATAACAGCATCTCCTGCATAAATAACCCACTCTGTTAAGTTATCAAAATCTAAATGATAACTATTTCCTTCACTCATATCTTTTATAAAATATGGTTCATTAATAAGTATTCCTTGAATGAAATCTTCCGTAACGTTTTGCATTTCAAACCACATATGTTCACTTTTTCCTTCTTCGTAGGAGACACCAAACTTAGCAAGGAAACGAAAATCTTCATTTGATTGTTCAATGTGAAAAATGTTGCTGAAATACCCGAAAGTATTTTTCGCATTGTAAGCCATACGATCGGTTTCACTATTTGTTTTATAGAACATGAGCCCTGTAGCTTCCTCGTGTTCTTTGAAAAAACTTTCAATATATTCTCCTGAAGTATTAAATTTGAATAAGAGAACGGATGGAGATTGATGGTATTCATCTCGGGCATCCATTCCGCCTAAGAATGTATTTTGTGCATCTATTGGTTGTAGTTTCACTTCTTCATCCTCGATTGAAGATAATTGGTCCATACTCGTTTTATGCCCTATATAAGATAATCCTTTTTCCCACGGAACAGCGACTGTATGTATAGAACCTTGCTGACTATGTGCGATAACGATAGGCTCATTCATAGGGACTTGTCCATTCTCAACGGCATTATTAGCAAATGTTTGAAAGAGATCGCTAATGCCGTAGTAGGAAGAAATGCGATTTGGAATAATTAACTCTATTTCAGTTACGCCTGCTCTTAAAAGACCATGTGTATGAAACCAATATTGCGTAGGCTCACCGTCTTTATCGTCTTCATAAACGGAATGAATAACGTATAAGTCAGGAATGTCAGGTAATAATTCATTTTCAACGTGATATTCAATATAGCTTCTAGATATCACTTTCATTGCTGCACTTGAATCGATTACAAATAACAAATCTGGGGCGAGATTCCATAAGAACTGTAACTGCTGGAAAAAGCAGTCCAGTACATCGCCTACAAATAGCGTACGATTGAAAATTTCAGTGCCGAAAGCTGCATCTTCAAAATTACGATCTACGATTGTAGCATCTTGTCTATTGTACATTTTATATCCTTCTGGATCGCTCGCCTCATCAATATGCAGTTCATACGGTATGACTGTTTCACCCATATGTAATTCAACAATAAGGCTTGTCTCATCACTATAAACAATTTTTAAATCATCAACTTTAGTAGCGATAGTTTCTAGTCGCTGTTTTAACTGCTCAATTGTAATTCTAGTTGGTATAACGGCAATCATATCTGAAAAATGACGTTCTAATGTTCCATTCATAGCTGCGCGGTATGTTTCTGTTTGCACTTCCATCCAATCACTCCTATTCAAATGAATTCATTTTACATGCCAATTAAATGTCGATATTTTCTGTTTTCTCTCTCTAACATTATAGAGTGCATTTGTAGAAGGTGTAAAATTATTATTTTGTATTATAGTTTGAAAGCGTGTAAATTAAATAAATCTTTTGTAAAATTTGTCGAAATATCATTCTATATAACGAATCATTTGTTATGATAGAAATGCTGAGAAAATATGAAATAGAGAGAGGAAAATGGCTGTGAAGAAATTGTTAAGTGTCTTTTTATCATTCTTGCTATTGCTTTCATTTACTGGAACTTTAGCGCAAGCAGAAGAAACTGCTTCTATGTCAGTAGAAAAAGCAATTCAAGTATTTAAGCAGCAAGGGAAAACGAAGGGGATTGTGGAAGGATATATTGTCGGATATACGCAAAGTTCTTCTAAATACACGAAAGATCCCGCTAAGTTTGATGATACAAACGTAGCAATTGCAGATTCGCCAAACGAAACGAATCCAGACAAAATCATGCCCGTTCAGTTGCCAAAAGGTGATGTGAGAACGGCAGTGAATGTAAAAGATCACCCTGAAAATATCGGGAAGAAAGTTAATTTGACTGGGACTCTTGAATTATATTTTAGTAACCCAGGTCTAAAATCAGTGACAGCTTATAAGTTTCAAGGTGAAGGCCAGAACCGTGTTAGCGATGTAGTAGCTTCACCGAACGGCGGAGAAGTTGCTAAAGGAACAGCGGTAACATTAACGACGAATACAGAAGGCGCAACAATCTACTATACGTTAGATGGCTCTAATCCTACTAATAAAAGCGTTCGTTATAATGGACAAATTGTAGTGAATGAAAATAGTGTAGTGAAAGCAATCGCAGAAAAAGAAGGACTTACTTCTTCAGCAATTTCGACATTTTCATTTATTATCGTAAATAATGAACAGGTTCGTATTCATGACATTCAAGGGAAATCACATATGTCTCCTTACAACGGGAAGAAAGTAAACAATGTGGAAGGCGTTGTCACAGCGCTTGATAAAAACGGCTTTTATATAGAAGATAATCAGCCAGATAATGATCCAGCTACTTCAGAAGGTATGTACGTATATAAAAAAGATGCGAATGTAGCAGTAGGAGATCTTATTCAAGTTGATGGAGTAGTAGAAGAATATGTTGGACCAGGATATGCAGAACGATTTGAAACAGACTTAACGACGACTGAAATTAAAGCGAGCCGCGTTGCTGTAATCGCAAAAGATCAATCTTTGCCAGCACCGATTGTACTTGGGGAAAACGGTGTGAAAATCCCGGACCAGATTATTGATAATGATGCATTTGGTTTATTTGATCCAAATGAAGATGCAATCGACTTCTATGAAAGTATAGAAGGTATGCGTGTTACGATGCCAACACCAAAAATTATTACACCTCAGAAAAACGGAAATTTATATGTAACAGTAAAAAATGGTGGAGATAAAATAGTAACACAATATGGCACACCTCTATTAGATGAAAATCAATTAAACCCAGAGCGCCTTTCTGTAAAAGTACCTCGCGATTATGTAGCAAAAGTAGGAGATACTTTCACTGGAGATATAACAGGGGTAGTAGGATATGATTACGGTTCTTTCCGTATTTCGCCAATAACAGAACTGCCAGCTGTAGTGGATGGTGGATTTAAGCAAGTAGGGGCAAATATTCAGCCACGTCTTGATAAGTTAACGGTTGCTACATATAACATTGAAAACTTCTCAGCGAATAAAAAAGAAACAACAGATGAAAAGGTAAAAGCGTTAGCGTATTCTATTAAATACAACTTAAAAATGCCAGATATTATCGGTGTAGAGGAAATGCAAGATAATAACGGATCAATTAATGACGGTACAACAGATGCGTCATTAAGCGCAAAACGTATCATTGATGCAGTTCTAGAAATTCGTGGACCGAAGTATGAGTATGTCGAAATCGCTCCAAACAATAATCAAGACGGAGGAGCACCAGGAGCGAATATTCGCGTCGGCTTTTTCTATAATCCATCACGTGTGAAATTAGCGCCGGTACCGAAGTTACTTGATAAAAATGTTGTTCGTATTGGAGACGAAAATCCATTGTTTGAAAGTACACGTAAACCGCTAGCGGCAGAATTTATGTTCCAAGGACAAAACATTGTTGTCGTTGCAAATCACTTAAACTCAAAACTAGGAGATGCAACGCCATTTGGAAAAGTGCAGCCGCTCGTATTAAAGAGTGAAGACAAACGAATTCAGTTAGCGCAAGAAGTAAATCATTTCGTGCAAGGAATTCAGAAAAAGAATACGAATGCACCAGTTGTTGTGTTAGGTGATATGAACGATTTCGAATTCTCTAAACCACTAAAAACACTAGAGGGAACAATCTTAAAAGATATGTTAAACACAGTGCCGAAAGAGAACCGCTACACGTACATTCATGAAGGAAATGCACAAGTGTTAGATCATATTTTAGTAACAAACAATATCGCACCACACACAATTGTAGACCCAGTACACTTAAACTCAAACATTATGAAAGAACACGGACGTGTAAGTGACCACGACCCAGTACTTGCTCAAATTGATTTGAAGAAGGCTTCTTAAAGTGGGGAACGCTTAGGTGACTAAGCGTTCTTTTTTTGCATCGTTATAGAATAGTATAAAGAGATGATTCCTTTTTTTGTAATCTAATGATAAAATTGATTGAATATTTAGTTTTTAATAAGGGGGACAACAATGCAGTTACAAATAAATGGAAAGGTAATGAATCAGTTTGCAATTTTTTTTAGTACGATCATCATGCTTCAGTTTGTAGCTGATATAACAGGACTTACAAGCAATCTAGATATTACGTATAACTTAATACATACAGCAGCTTCTTATATAACATTTAGTTTGGCGGTTATTTTCACTTTAATAGGTGCAAGAAGAGAATTAAGTAAATATGCAATTGTTTCATTATGTTTAGTTGTAGGTATTAAAGCGATTTATTTTGTAGCGGTCGTTATTTTATGGGGGTTGGCAGGTACGCCATAAGTGAATAGTAAATAAACCCTAATTTCCAATATAGTAAGGAAATTAGGGTTTTATTATACTTGAAAAGCTTTTCTACACCGCTCTCTTTTTTGCAGTCTTCTTTTATATTTTTTTCTATCCCGCTTTACTCCTTGTATATACATAAGTAAGCTAACGAAAAGGAAGAAAGCACATTGCGTCATTAAAATATATGGTGACATGCCTTGCAATGGTTGTTTCGGATCATATAAATGAAAAGGTGCTCCGCCTATTGAAGGAAGTATTGTATTTAGCAGGACGTAAGGAATGGAGGCGGCTGCAAATGGAAAGAGAATTGCCATATAGTCTTTTTGTGACCATACAGATGCAGCAAGTCCTAAAAGGGCCATTAAACCTGCAAATAAAAAATTAATTCCGATATATACAGCAATGTAAGTGAGAGGCGCATCAAAATATAGGTTTGCGAACATTCCATCAGCATTTATGATGCCTGAACCAACCGTAGGTGTTCCGTCTGGAATGGTTAATTTGCAAAATAATAACGATAAGATGAATGGAAGTGTATAAAGAAATCCTCCGCAAAAAAAAGTAACGATATATTTCGCTACTGAATAAGGAAATATAGAAATCCCCTTACTCACAAACGGTTTAAAACCATCGGACTTATCCGAATTGTAACTTGTACTAAAGGGGAAACTCGCAATAACTGGCATTAATAATAAATAAACATCCATTTCATTGTCGCGAAATCCAATCCATTTTAAATCTGTTGATATAGGACCATTTGCTGCGTTTCCTAAATAACGAATTACATAATAATAGTGATAAATGCAAATAAGAACGAATCCACTAAGCATCATAATTAAAGAAATACGACTACAAAAAGCTTGCTTTATATTTAAACGAAGTGCACGCATCATGACTGAAAAAGCCTCCACTGTTTTGATAAACTTGTCTATTTTCTATATTACTATTAATTGTAAAGATTTTCTTGTTTTTTTATTTGATTATTTGAAAAAGAGGAATTTTGTTGTTGTGAAGTAAGGTTTAGCTGAAATTAATTTTTCTAAAATATGGTTGACAATTAAGTATTACATTTGTAATCTTAATTATAGATTACAAATGTAATACTTAGGAGTGAAACAGACGATGACAAATCAATTACCTAAAATATCTGAAGCGGAATTAGAAATTATGAAAGTACTTTGGTCGAGTTCTCCGCAAACAGCGAATGAAATTATAGAAGAACTGGAAGATGCAATGGACTGGAAACCGAAAACAATCCGCACATTAATTAATCGATTAGTGCAAAAGGAAGCCGTTTCTTACCATCAAGATAAAGGGCGTATGTACGCTTATTACCCGTTAGTATCACAAGATAATTATTTGCAAGTGGAAACGAAATCTTTACTAAAACGTTTTTGCGGTGCAGCGTTTAAGCCATTACTTGTTAATTTCTTAAAAGAGGAGAAATTATCTTCAGAAGATATTAATGAATTAAAACGCATTTTAGATGAGAAGACAGAGGAGAATAAGAGGAAGGATCGATAAAAATGATAAACACGCTTATAAATGTATACCTTCCTCATTTTTTTGATTGGCTTATAGAAACGTCACTTATGGCTAGCATATTAGTCGGATTTATTTTATGTATAAAAGTTCTATTTAGAAATAAATTAACCCCCCGGTGGCAATATATGCTGTGGATCGTATTAATGATAAGACTCCTTTTACCGTGGTCGCCAGATAGCTCTTATAGCATTTACTCATTACTTTCTTATAGTTCTAGCGTATCGGAAGTTATTCCAAAAAATATGCCGGCTACTGAGAATATAGTGAACATAGAAAGCGACCGAAAAGTGGAATTGGAATCAAATTCTAAAATGGTGACAAAAACTAGCGAACCGGAAGTAAAAGTCAGTTCGGAAAAACAGACTACATTTTCTTTATACAAACTTGCTTTGTATGTGTGGCTAGCTGGGGTAATCATATTAGCAGCCATCACGTTTCTTACAAATAGACGTTTATATTCTTACATAAAGAAACAACCGGATATTACGGACGAACAGGTCACTACAGTGTTTAATCGCTGTAAGCAGTCTATGAAAATGAAGAAGGCAGTTTCATTACGTCTTGCAGGAAAGATTGCAAGTCCAACGGTTTTTAGTTTCTTTCGCCCGAAAGTATTACTATCAAAAAAACATATGAAAGTATTAAATGAACAACAATTACAATATGTCTTTTACCATGAGTTAGCTCATATTAAGAGAAACGATGTAGCTGTAAATTGGATTATGTACAGTTTAATCCTATTAAATTGGTTCAATCCAATTCTTTGGTACGCCTATTTTTGTATGCGAGAAGATCAAGAATTAGCCTGTGATGCATATGCACTTACTTTTATAGATAAAGAGGAACAAATTGCATACGGTCATACAATTATTACCCTTTTAGAACACTATTCCTATCAAGTACCAAGCCTAGCAAATTTAAGTAGAAATAAACGAACACTAAAAAGGAGAATCATTATGATTAAAAAATTCCAAAAGAAATCGTATCGTCTTTCTTTACTTGGAGTTATTGTCATAGTTGCTATAGCATCTCTTTCTTTATTCAACGCACGTGCAACGGAAGGGAAAGAAAAACAAAAGGATAAAGTAGAGCAGTCAAAGGATGCTTTCCAAAATGCTGTAGATATGCTGTTTGGTACAGAAGAAAATGCAAAAAAAGAATATAGGTATTCAGCAAGAGTGTATGAAAATAAGACAGATTATTTATATTTAGCTGAAAAGGCTTTAACAACAGATGAGTTCCAACAGTACATAAAATTGTATAAAGAAATTATTAATATACAGAAAAAAGGTGCTCCGAGAGATTCTGACTACGAGTCAATATTTTTTAGGGAAGAACGTTTAACAGAAGCTGATCGTGAAAAATTATATGCACTTTATGATCAATCAAAACCGTTTAATGACAAAGTGGAAGAATCTTTAAATTACACGGTAAAGGAAGCGCAGGAACATGTAGATTTTCAAATTAAGAAGCCAACTTACACAATTGAAGGCTACGATCTAAAGGATGAAAAGGTAAGTTGTTTTATTAAGAGAAGACCCGAGTTAATTATAGAATTAGAGTATACAAACGGAAAAGGAAACTATACAACTTATCAATCACAAGTATTTGGAGAAAGTAAAGATCCGTTCCATGCTTTATTTGTTGTAGAAGAAAATATTGAACAGTACGAATTAGAAGGTAATCAAATATTCTACGCTACTCATCACTCGGATAGTAATTTACAAGGTATGAAGATGATTGTTCCAGCAAAAGGGAAAAATAGTGCATACCAAATCGTTATTATTAATCATAGTTTAGAGAACCCAGGAGAAGCAGTATTCGATAAGAATGTAAATAAAGAAGAATTAGAGAAAATTATGCTTTCTATGTTGAAATAGCAAAAAGGTGTTCTTAAGATGTATATCTCTAGAACATCTTTTCCTTTTCTCTTTTCTTCTGATAAACTATGGAAAGTATGATATACACTGACTGGAATTTTTTTATACTGGAAATAATAAAAAGAGAACTTGTATAGAATGTAAGCGTGTGGTAATATCAAAGATGTACTGATTGACTATATTATCCAATTGGTCATTTTTGGAGGTGATGATGTGGCAATAGATCGAAAACGTTCTATTATTGAGGCTGCAACAAAGTCTTTTTCAGCGTTCGGTTATAAAGCAACAACGATGGATCAAGTAGCGAAGTTAGCGAATGTAGGGAAAGGAACGATTTATACTTTTTTCAAAAATAAAGAAGAGTTATTTGGTGAAATTATTTCTAATTTAATTACAGAAATGAAGCAAGTTGCAGAAAGTGCAATTCGTTCAGATGTTTCATTTTTTGAAAATGTACATAGAGCATTATATAGCATCTTGGAATTTAGAAAAGAACATCAGCTCATGATTAAATTAATTCAAGAAGAGCGCGATATGGGAACGAAAGAAGTACAAGAAGTGATGCAACAAGTTGATGTGGAAATCGTTTCTGTTATTCAATCGTATTTAAAAATTGCGATTGAAAAAGGTGAAATTAGCAAATGTGATCCAGAAATTACAGCATTTATTATGCTTCGTCTATATGTATCGCTTATTTTTGATTGGGAAAAAAATCACGAACCGCTAGAAAAAGAAAAAATTGCAGAGTTATTTGAACTTTATTTACTAAAAGGATTGTCAAACTAAGATAATCCTTTTAATTTTATAAAAAATGACCAAATGAACAATACGGTCATATATTTAAGTTAAGGGGGGATATAGAAAAATTATAATCATAATAAGAAAAAGTTGCATAGTAATAAATTCAGGGATAAGGCATATGTATGAACAAGTATAGCCTTTTTGTTTGGGTGAAAATGACTATATGAACATTTTGGTCATTTTATAAAAGGGGGAGAAATTATGAAAGGGAATCAGTTACTTCGGAAAGAGTTCACGGAAATTATAAAAAGTAAAAAAATATTAATTCCAATTATTGCGGTCTTATTCGTACCAATTTTATATGCAGGGATGTTTTTGTGGGCTTTTTGGGATCCGTATAAACAGTTAGATGACTTACCAGTTGCAGTAGTCAATTTAGATAAAGGCGCAGTATTTGATGGGAAACCAATTGAGGTCGGAAAAGGGCTCGTTGATAATTTAAAAGATAATAAAAGTTTTAAATGGGAGTTCGTAAGTGAAAAAGAAGCGAAGAAAGGAATGGAAGGTAGAAAGTATTACATGTTAGTGCGCATTCCAGATGACTTCTCAAGTAACGCTACAACGTTACTAAAAGACGATCCGAAGCCATTAAACTTAGAATATATTCCAAACGAAAGTTTGAACTTCTTATCTTCACAAATTGGCGGAACAGCCATTGAAAAAATTAAAGGTGAAGTAGCAAGCACGTTAACGAAAACATATGCAGAGAAAATGTTTGATTCCATTCAAGACGTCTCAAAAGGATTAGCAGATGGGGCGGAAGGAGCAAATAAACTACACGACGGATCAAGTGAGCTGCATGATGGTTCAAGTAAAGTGACGGATGGCCTTCATACACTGCAAGGGAAATCTGGGGAGATGAAGGATGGCGTTGGGAAACTATTTGATGGATCTGGGAAAGTGACAGCAGGTTTAAATACGTTAAATAGTAAAACAGGTGAGATGCAAATAGGTATCGGAAAATTAGTAGATGGATCAGGAAAAGTAACAGATGGTTTACATGTATTAAATAGCAATGCAGGTATCGGAAAATTAGTAGATGGATCAGGAAAAGTAACAGATGGTTTACATGCACTAAATAGCAATACAGGTATCGGGAAATTAGTAGATGGATCAGGAAAAGTAACGAACGGTTTAAATACGTTAAATAGTAAAACAAGTGAGCTGCAAACAGGTATCGGAAAATTAGTAGATGGGTCAGGAAAAGTAACAGACGGTTTAAATACGTTAAATAACAAAACGGGTGAAATGCAAAAAGGTATTGGCGAATTGCGTAATGGATCTGAGAAAGTGACCGGTGGTTTGAACAAATTAGTAAGTAAATCCGGTGAATTAAAAACAGGAACAACTGATTTATCAAATGGTATGGAACAACTGGTTGGGGGACAAAACCAATTAGAGGTAGCTTCTCAAAAAATTGAAAAGGGTTTGCAAGATTTAAATAGTAAAGTGAAAAATTCTGCTGCAGGTTTAGAGGAAATACAGTCGAAAGGCCCTTCTATATTGAATACAGTAAATGAGAAAATAGATGGAGCTGGGGCGAATGTAAATCAGTTAAATGAACTTACGCAATCAACAGCAGGAGATGCAAAAAATGCAGCGCAAGATGTAGCGAATTTACAAAAGCAAATCGAGAGTTTACCGAAAGAATATCAAGAGCAGTTACAACCATTTATAACAAGTGCTGCAAAAAGTACAGCTACAGTTCAACAAAAATCTACCGGAGTAGCAGGTGGAACAAATAAATTAAATGAAGAAGTAAAACAATTAAAAGGCGAAATAAATCAAAAAACAAGTGATGCACAAAACAAACTACCGAATACAGCGAAATTGGACTCTTTAACAGAGGGTATTGAGAAATTAGCCAGTGCACAAAAAGGATTTGTTGAAAATTTCCAAGGGTTTGGTAAGAATTTAAATGTAGCAAAAGAAGGCGCAAATAAATTTAAAAATGAATCCGATCAATTAATTGATGCGATAAATCAATTAGCAGATGGCTCTGGTCAAGTAACAGGCGGTTTAGGTGCATTATCTGTAGGAGCAAATCAAATGGCAGGTGGTGTACATCAATTAGCAGATGGCTCAAGTCAAGTAACAGACGGTTTAGGAACATTGTCTGCAGGAGCAAACCAAATGGCAGGTGGAGTAAATCAATTAGCAGATGGCTCAAGCCAAGTAACAGGCGGTTTAGGAACATTATCTGTAGGGGTGTCCAAATTAGCAGATGGCTCCGGTCAAGTAACAGGCGGTTTAGGAACATTATCAGCAGGGGTATCCAAATTAGCAGATGGTTCAAGCCAAGTAACAGGTGGTTTAGGAACATTATCTGTAGGAGCAAATCAAATGGCAGGTGGAGTAAATCAATTAGCAGACGGCTCCGGTCAAGTAACAACAGGCTTAGGCACATTATCAACTGGCTCAACCCAGCTAATCGATGGCGTTAATAAACTAGCAGACGGATCAGGAAAAGTAACGGATGGTCTCGTAAAAGTAAACGATGGTTCAGGTGAACTTGCTGAGAAACTTGGCGAAGGAGCAGAAAAAACTGGTGAAGTAAAAGGGACGGATAAAACGTATGATATGTTTGCAAGTCCTGTAAAAGTGAAGACGGAAAAAATAGCGGAAGTTCCAAACTATGGAACTGGATTTACACCATATTTCTTATCACTTGGTTTATTCGTTGGGGCATTACTACTATCTATCGTATACCCATTACGCGATACAGTCGGTGTTCCAAAATCAGGGTTTAGCTGGTTTATTAGTAAGTTCGGTGTTTTACTATCCGTCGGTATTATTCAAGCGATAGTAGCAGATGTTATATTACTGTTCGGATTAGGTGTAGAAGTACAAAGTATTCCGTACTTCATACTCTTTAGCATCGTTACAAGTTTAGCGTTTATTGCATTAATTCAATGTTTAGTAACAGCATTCGGTGATGCGGGCCGTTTTATCGCCATCATCACATTAATTATGCAGCTTACAACAAGTGCTGGAACATTCCCGTTAGAGTTGATTCCGAAGTTTTTACAACCATTCAATGCTTGGTTACCGATGACATACTCTGTATCAGGATTGAAAGCAGTCGTATCGAGTGGAGACTTTGACTTCATGTGGCAAAACATAGGAATGCTCATGATCTTTATCGTTGTATTATCACTTGGAACAATCGCTTCCTTAACTTTGATGCACAAACGACAATTTAAAAATGTTGCTGAAAATCAATCGGTTGAAGCGTAGATAAAAGCACCTTTTTGGTGCTTTTTTTATTAGTTTTGTTTTATCCCGCTTTAATGATGGGCAGTAAGACCCCACCTCAAAATTCAGCGAAAGCAAAGAAGTTAGGTGGGGATCAACTGCCCATTAAAGCCCCATTGGTGAGGGCTAATAATCAGTGGGGGATGAAGAAACCCCCACTGATTAAAGTTTCACTTCATTGGTTGAGAAAGTTCATTTGTTTTTCTGTTTTTACGGAACAAGTATATAACGATACTTATAAGAATAATTGTAGCTACAATCCAAATAAATGGACCATATTTTTCAGCAAAAGTATATAGTTTCATATTACTAGCAATTTCCTCTTTTGTTTTTCCTATTAGAATTTCAGAACCACTATACCCTTCAAGGGTATCCCCCTTTTTTATGCCAAAAATAAGAGTGTCTGATTTGTTTTCTATTCCCGTATATCGGTATCCTTTACTTTTAATTGTTAATTGAGTATCATCCTTTTTTAGTGAGTAATCTTCGATGGAAATATCTTTTCCTGACAGTGTAATTGGTTCCATCGAAAAACGAATTTCTTTTAATGCAGGAAGAACCTCATTATTTAGTAAGAGCTGCTTTGCAATATGTTGCTCTGTATCAATGTTTATCCAATTTGCTTTTCGTCGTTTATACGTATTAATTTCAAGGAGTGCGAATTCTTTATTTTGAAGTTTTTCCTCTGTAATAGGTTGCGCAGTAGTTAATGCTCCTTTTAATAAAATCACACCGTCTTTTGCAGATTGAAATGAAGAGACTTCTTTCGTTTCTTTTAATGTATTGATAGCACTTCTATAATGTTCTTTTCCTAAAAGAACAGCTCCTGTATGTACGGTTAAAATAAGATATAGAATGCTTAATACTATAATAGCTTTTTTCACTATGTACCCTCCAAAGTATGTATAAGTTAATTGTAACATAATTTACCATCTTTAATTTGTTAATTTGAATAATAGGTTGCAAATATAAAAGTGGTAAGTCAGTTTGAAGAAAGTGTGGGTGAGAGGAGTAAAAATGAAAAGGAATTCCATAATAGGAAACCAGAAGATACAAAGAAAATAGATAGTAGAATATATACGTCTGTCGTAGTAGCTTCATTATCGAATAAGAGAGGAAGCAGTGTTGAAGCACCTATGGTGAAAAATAGCAAAAAAGATAATGAATAAGAAAAATTTATCAATTTTAGAGTGAAATATCATTTATAATCATCCTTCTCCTTAATTTCACCATATCGCATGTGCAGTTTAAACGAAAGAAAAGGATTTACAACAATTTACAGAGAAAACTAGAATAGAGGAGTTGATATGATGAAAGGAAATCTTACTTATTATTTTATCTTAAATCCGCTAATCATCTTTCTTGTTTACGCCCTTTCACCTATCTTGTTTCATAAAGAAAAATATATAAATATGAAAGATGCACTAGGAATACTTTTAGTTTACTATGTGCTAATTAGCGGGTATTACTTTATGGATGTTATAAGTAAAAGAATGAAGAAGAATAGTGAGGACAAATAATAAAGTTTTATGGCGTAAAAATCGATGGAGGACAACAAAATGACTGAAAGTGAAATGAAATTCCGTGATACGACCATTCGTAACTTTTTCGATAAAGAGGAGCGCTTAAAATCGATTCCAGGTCAAAAGAAGAAGAAACTAGTATTGTTAGAGCTTTTAATTAGCAAGTTAGATGCTGGAAATCAATATACAGAAAAAGAAATTAATACATTTATAAAACAATATCATGATGATTTTTGTACAATTAGACGTGAATTTATTGTACATAGGTTTATGGATAGAGAGGATAATATGTACCGTATAAACGGGAGAGAAGTTTGGACGAAGTGGGAGGAGTTAAAATAATGAATCAGCGAGGGGATCCCCGCTGATTATAAGCCTGTGCTAGTCTTGCTGTTTCTTTGTAGTAAGTCTATGAACGCTTCAACATTCGAACTTGTAATGTACCCAAGCGTTATATATTCATCTTCATAGTAAAATATTATTTTTTTGTCAAAGATTCTTCTCTTCGTTTCTATGGATAGAATTTTTTCATAATCAAATTCGGCAATGAATGTGTTTTTATATTGGCTAAAAAAGAGAAGTCTTTGATTAGTAGCAAGTAACATGCCAGGATACGGGACTTTATGCGTAATCATATAGCCAGTAAGTGAACATTTTAAAGTAGATAAAATTTTTTCTTCTTTATGTAATAGTTGTTTTGCAGCTGTTAAGATTGGATTCATTGCATACATTCCTTTTATTTTGATGTATGAATATTGTATCAAGAGTAAAAAGATTCTCAATATGCAATATTGCATATTGGACGTTTTATAGTTTTAATATTATTTTTTAAAAGAAAAAGTACGAGGTGATTCAATGATACGGTTAGTAAAAGAGACTGATGCAGAAGCAATTATGAATATTAGAAAAGAAATTATATTATCGGAAACTACTACAAAATTTTTCATAGTATCCCCAAAGAAGTTACCGAATGATATGAATGCAGAAAGAGAAAAGATACGGAAAAGCAATGAGGAAGGTAATCTTTACATCGTGTATAAAATAGATAGTAAGGTAGTCGGCTTTTTACTCTTTAATCGATATGAACTAGAACGGTTACAACACGCAGGCACAATGGGAATGGGGATTAAAGAGGCGTATTGTAATCAAGGCATCGGCACGAAATTAATTGAATTTCTTATTAGTTGGGCTAAAAGGCAGAAAGGTTTAGAGAAAATTTGCTTAGGTGTAGTTTCTGTTAATGATCGGGCAATTAAAGTGTACAAACGTATGGGTTTTGTAGAAGAAGGAAGACAACGAAAGCAAATTAAATATGAAGATGGATCATATGGAGATGGATCATATGGAGATGATGTATTGATGGGCTTTTATATTGAATAAAGAATATATGGTATTAAGAAAAGGAATGTACATAACGTAAATTTCTAAAAGCAGTATATTGTCCATGCATTAACAGACTTTTACCTATGTATAATATTAATATAGTAAAATCATAACAACCGATATTGCAGTTTCCAATAATATACTATATAATCAATTTAAGAAAACGTTTTCATGCAAAGGGGGAGAATTTCGTGTCGACTATAGAGGACGTGGCGAAATTAGCGGGGTTATCAAGGACAACGGTTTCTAGGGTGATTAATAATCATCCATATGTTTCAGATGAGAAGAAAAAAAGGGTTCAATTAGCAATGAAGCATTTAGGCTTCGTTCCTAATTCTGCGGCGAGAAGGCTTCGTAAACAAAAAACGGAAACAATTGCGGTGCTAGTTCCAAGGATTACAAATCCTTTCTTCAGTAGATTTATTGAAGCAATCGAGATTGCTGCTTCTGAACATAAATATAAACTGATTATTTGTCAAACAAGATATTTACCGGAAAAAGAGATGGAGTATTTACAATTATTATCTACGAAACAAGTAGATGGGATTATTCTATGTTCACTAGAAAATCCGTGGGAAGATGTAGAGCCATACTTACAGCACGGTCCAATCGTGTTGTGTAATGAATATATTGAGGAAGCAAATATTCCAACAGTGAAGTTTGATCATGCGCAAGGAGCATACATAGCTGCGAAGCATGTGTTAGATCAAGGATATCGTAATCTTATTTTTTGCCGTGGTAACGAAACCAAAGTCGTTAGCCAGCAGCGAAAAATGGGCTTTTTACGTGCAATAACTGAGAAGAGCCGCCAAGTAGAAGCGATTGACTTTCTTGAAAACGCTTTCTCTTGGGAAGATGGAAAACGAATATTCCATGACGTATTAAAGGACAAAAAAAATCCTACCGCGATTTTGGCAGGAGGCGATGAGGTAGCAGCTGGAATTATCTCAGAGGCGAAACGCCATAACTGGAGCATTCCAGATGATCTCGCTGTTATCGGTTTTGATAATCAAATATTATCGCAGATTACAGAACCAGGTATTACGACAATTGAACAGCCAATTGATGAAATGGCCCGAAAAGTTGTCGACCTAATGATGGATAAAATCCATACGAAAAATTATCGAAAAAAAGAATTGTATGAGTTTGAACTGGAGCTCTTGGTGAAAGGTTCAACGATGAAGGATAAGATGTTATTAGCCTAGTAGACTATGTCTGCTAGGTTTTTTTATGTTCACAAACTACTATTCTTCGTGAACGCAATCGTCACATTTGTTATGGTATGCTTCGTGCTGCTCATCAATTTCTTTCCCGCAGTGTGCGCAAGTTTTCGTCGGTAAATTTCTGAAAAACTCCATTGGTTGATCGATCATGTCAATCCCTCCATTTCCATTTCTTACTATCATTGTATTAGTACAAAAAATAAAAGTCAACAACTGTTTTATAACAAAATTGAAAATTAATGAAAAAGTTTAGGAAATGGATTATAGTTAACAATGTAGGATGTAAGTAAAACATGCATTTCTACTCGGTTTTAGAAAGGATGGATACATATGAAAATGACTGTTGTCGGCTTTTGGGGCGGCTTTCCAGAAGCGGGAGAAGCAACGTCGGGGTATTTGTTTGAACACGATGGTTTTCGTTTACTTGTGGACTGTGGTAGTGGTGTACTAGCACAGCTTCAAAAATATATAACACCATCTCATATAGATGCAGTTGTACTGTCACACTATCATCACGATCATGTTGCGGATATCGGGGTATTGCAATATGCAAGATTAATTACGAGTGCGACAACAAGGCAACTACCGGAATTACCAATATACGGTCATACGTTTGACGAGAATGGATTCCATTCTTTAACACATGAACCACATACGAAAGGAATCGCGTACAATCCAGAAGAAACACTTCAAGTTGGACCGTTCTCGATTTCGTTCTTAAAAACTGTTCATCCTGTTACATGCTTTGCGATGCGTATTACAGCTGGAGATGATGCTGTAGTATACAGCGCTGATTCAAGTTATATTCCTGAATTCATTCCATTCACGAAAGATGCTGATCTTTTCATTTGTGAGTGTAATATGTATGCACATCAAGAGGCTGCAAAAGCAGGGCATATGAATAGTACAGAAGTAGCAAGTATTGCGAAAGATGCAAATGTAAAAGAACTTTTATTAACGCACTTACCGCATACAGGCAACCCAGCTGATTTAGTAACAGAAGCAAAACAAATTTTCAGTGGCCATATTACGCTAGCGCATAGTGGCTACGTATGGAACTCATGAGGTGATACGATGTTATTTATTGATAATAAAGGAATTACAGACCCTAGAATAAACTTAGCAATTGAAGAATATTGTGTGAAGAATTTAGATATTAACGAAACATATTTACTGTTTTACATTAATGAGCCTTCGATAATCATTGGTAAAAACCAAAACACAGTAGAAGAAATTAATGCAGATTACGTAAAAGAAAAAGGTATTCATGTCGTTCGTCGTCTATCAGGTGGAGGCGCAGTATATCATGATTTAGGAAACTTAAACTTCAGTTTTATTACGAAAGATGATGGAGACAGTTTCAGCAACTTCAAAAAATTCACAGAGCCTGTAACGAAAGCGCTTAGTAAATTAGGCGTAAATGCAGAACTAAGTGGTCGTAACGACATTTTAGCTGAAGGTAGAAAAATTTCGGGTAATGCGCAGTTCTCAACGAAAGGTCGTATGTTCAGTCACGGTACGTTACTATTTGACTCTGAAATCGATCACGTCGTATCAGCGTTAAAAGTAAAAATGGATAAAATCCAATCAAAAGGTATTAAATCAATCCGTAGCCGCGTTGCGAACATTACAGAGTTCCTAAACGAAGAAATGACGACAGAAGAGTTTAGACAACTTCTTCTAGAAACAATTTTCGAAGGAGAAACAGAAATCCCAACGTATGAATTAACAGAAGAGGATTGGAAAGAGATCCATAAACTTTCTGAAGAACGTTACCGAAATTGGGATTGGAACTACGGAAAATCACCGAAGTTCAACTTACAACATTCACACCGCTTCCCAGTTGGACAAGTTGACGTTCGTCTTGAAGTGAAAAAAGGAACAGTAACAGAATGTAAAATTTATGGTGATTTCTTCGGTTCATTAGATGTGCATGACATTGAAGAGCGTCTAACAGGTGTACAATTTGATAAAGATGCATTCACTGCAGCTTTAGAAGGCGTAGATATCGCACGTTACTTCGGTAACATTACAACAGAAGATTTCTTACATTTATTCTTCTAAAAATAAGGGAGGTTGCCATAACGGGCAGCCTCTTTCTTTTTGTGTAGATTGTCAGGTTTTGTCGATAAGTCGATATAACTGAAAAATCGCCGATATAAACCGAGTTGCGCTGATATATTTGAAAAATCGCCGATATAAATCGAGCTGCGCTGATATAACTGAAAAATCGCTCATATAATTTCATTTACCACAAAACATAAAATCACAGGACATTTGCCCCTCGTAAAGGAATATATATATTCAAAAGGAGGCGAATCGAAATGAAAAGGGTAATGTACGTTGTATTATTACTCAGCTTCGTCGTCGGAATGACAGCGTGTAGCAGTGGATCGCCCTCAAGTCGTACAATTTTGTCTATCGGAAAACCAGCGGAGATAATGTTATATATTTTACGCATACAGATAACAAACGAAAGATACATGATATACAAGACATGTTTCAAAATAAGAAGTGGAAAAGAAATGAAACATTCAGCACTGTTAATAAAACACCAGATGTCGTCTTATCAATAGATGAAGACAACAAAGGGTTACCGGCATTATATGTTACCGTGTATTTTCATGAAAATGGAGCGGACGTTTTGAATTTGTATGGGGAGTATACGAGCTTAAATAAAGAGGAACTTGAAAATCTTAGAAAAAAGATGAGTGCATATTATCCTAAAATGATTTTTGGTCTAGTGTTATAAATTACTTGTAAATAAAATCCCCTTATTTTTCCAAAGTAAACTAAGAGAAGGTGATCTGTCTATATGCAGTTAATAGAATATCACTTGCCACTTTAATTTTCTTTTAATATAATTAATTTAGAATTTTTAAATATTCTAAATTTTATAAAGGTGGGGTTTTTGTGAATCTCGTTCAATCTTTGGCTGAAACGGCAAAAAAGAAGGGGGAAAAACCGGCTTATATATTTATGGATCAGTCGGTCTCATATGACCAATTAAACAAAATGGTCACAAGGTTTTCTAGCAATTTAGCAGAAATGGGCATTGGAAAAGGGGACAATGTCGCATTAGTTGTTGGGAACTCACCACATTTTTTGGTCGGTTTATACGGAACAATGAAAGCCGGAGCAACTGTTATTCCAGTTAATCCAATTTATACAGCAGACGAAATGCATTATATTTTACAAAATGGAGATGTAAAAACAATCATCGTACTCGACGTCCTTCTACCTGTTATACAATCTCTTACAACAAGACTTCCTTCATTAGAAAACATCATCATATGTGAAACCTCATCAGATTTTAACCATACAGAAACCGAAAAAATGAAAACGTTTACTAGTTTTGTGGGGACTGGAGATACAACTTACGAAGGTCCTGAACTAGATGAAGAAGATGTAGCGGTTATTCTATACACTTCGGGCACAACTGGAAAACCGAAAGGCGCTATGTTAACACATAAAAATTTATATAGTAATGCGAACGATGTGGCGTCGTATTTACAATATACGGCTGATGACCGCGTTGTTGCGGCACTGCCTATGTTCCATGTATTCTGTTTAACAGTTGCGGTAAATGCACCGATTGTGAACGGGGCAACGATTTTAATGTTACCGAAATTTAGTCCGAAAGAAGTATTCCGTATTTGTCGCACGTACGAACCAACGATCTTTGCTGGCGTACCGACAATGTACAATTATTTATATTTATTTGAAGAAGCAAGCGCAGAAGATGTGAAGACGCTTCGTCTTTGTATTTCCGGTGGTGCATCGATGCCTGTTGCTCTTCTGCAAAACTTTGAAAAACGTTTTAACGTTATTGTTTCAGAAGGATACGGTTTATCAGAAGCATCACCAGTTACTTGTTTCAATCCGCTAGATCGTCCTCGTAAACCAGGATCAATTGGCACAAATATTTGGCATGTAGAAAATAAAATTGTAAATGAACTTGGGGAAGAAGTACCTGTCGGCGCAGTCGGCGAATTAATCGTTCGCGGACCTAACGTTATGAAAGGATACTATAATGCACCAGAAGATACAGCTGCGACATTGAAAGACGGCTGGCTATATACAGGTGACTTGGCGAAAATGGATGAAGAAGGTTACTTCTATATCGTGGATCGTAAAAAAGATATCGTCTTAGTTGGCGGTTATAACGTATACCCTCGTGAAGTAGAAGAAGTATTATATACGCACGAATCAGTAGCGGAAGTTGTCGTAATCGGTGTTCCTGATGAAAACTTAGGAGAAGCTGTGCGAGCGTACGTCGTTTTGAAGCAAGCAAACGTAACAGAAGAAGAACTAATGCATTACTGCACGTTACATTTAGCGAAATATAAAGTGCCGAAAAGCATTGAGTTTTTAATAGAATTGCCGAAGAATACGACGGGTAAGTTGTTAAGAAGAGCATTGAGAGAGAAAGCGATGCAAGTATAAAAATAGGGGCAACCATCTTTATGAAGGTGGTTGCCTTTGTATTTTTTAGAATCGGTTAAGCTATAACCCCATATATTTAAACCGTAATATGACTAATAAGGAGGAGATATAAGTGGAGCAGAAGGAATTACGTTTGCGGCGAGTGCAATACCTTATTTGTGACATTATGGATGAAATGAACGCGGAAAGTGAGAAGAAAAACTTAGAAATACTGCAGCAAGTCATTGATCAACTTTCAGGTGCGATAGGTGATTTAGTTGATCCATCAAGCTCGTATTCTATCGATTATTTGGAAAGAAAAGTGCACACGGCTCATTATTTATTATTTAAAAATGAGCGGAAAGCGTATTTGTGTAGGAAATGATATTTTTTATTGATAATTATTATCAATAAAGGGATTGTGTTGCGTATATTCATATAGAAGCAGCTGATACATACGATGTTAATTTTAAAACTTATAAAGAGCAAACAAATGAAAATATAAAACTACTAAAAAATGTGCTGCTTAAAAAATTATTGGGGTGCGAAGTATGTTAATAGTTTAATTCAAGAAAATATTTCAATTGGAGCAGATAAGGGCTGGGTTCCAGATGAAGAGGTAAGCCGCGCGGAAGCAGTACAATAACATAATATATTTTATCAGTAGATATTCAGTCGGGGGGATAAGGATGATTGTGTTACGAAAAAATGAATATTATATATTTTTACCTAAAAGAAATGAAAAGTTTGCTGTTCACATAAAAAACCGAACCACCATCTAAATAGCGGTTCGTTTTTTTTATTTTTTCTCTACTAATTTCTTATTCTTCCAATCTAGTGTGAACAATTTATTAAATGTTTTTTGATCAACGTCTTTTACGTTGTTTCCAACCCAGTTTGCAGTTCCGAATGTGTAGCCTGGACGAAGTTGGTAATCGTCGGCGTGTTTTGTATAAGCGACTTGTAAGTTAGATTGATCTGTATTTTTTTCAGAGATAACAACAGCAATCATACCAGGAGAGAAACCGCTATTTGTTAATGCTGGAAGTTGATCCATCGGTATTAAATTACCTTTTGCATCAGATTCATATAGGTATGTGCGAGAGTACATGAACAGTTGGTTTCCATATAAAGAATGATAGGAGTCACGTGTGTAAATACCCCAGTTTTGATTGTTATATCCGTTAAAGAATACGTTCCACTTTACGTTTTTGTTCGTTTGGTCAATTAAATTTGTTTTATAACTAGTTTGTTTATAGCTTACAGAGTCAGACCAAGTGACTTGACCAGTTGCACCAGCTTCACCGCTAGGGCCATTAGGCGTTACAGAAGCTTTAACAGAGCCACCAAGTTGATAAGATACGCTAGATGTTACAGTCGTTTCTTCTACAGCATTTGTAGGTGCTACGTTAAAGAAACGAGCGCTGTTATCTTGAAGGTTAAATGCAACATCATATTGTGAAGGATAACGTAATGTTGCACTAGCGCCAGGGATTGGGTAGTTATCAATAGGTGCATCACTTATAGTAGGATTTGCTTTTAGAAAACTACCAGTTGTATTAATAACGGCAATCTGTTTATCAGCGCTTGGGTCATCGATAAAAGTTACCTTTAAAGACATTGTCATATTATCAGCTTGATCATTATTAAATGTATTATAGCTCGTATGTGTTTTTGCGTTTTGTCCGATATCTGTTACAACTTGCGATGTTGTTTGAGCATAAGCAGCAGGTGTTGAAAGAGTTACAGCGCTACTAGCAAAAACAGCGGATAATGCTAAACATTTTAAGTATGTTTTAGAACGTTTCATACAATCACTTCCTTTTATTTTTGTCGATATATGTCGTATTACATTTATATCGTAACATGAAAATAAAACGGAATGGATGGTTATGCATAATTGCATAGATGAGTTTTGAAGGATAAAGATAATAGAATTTCATCCAACACTTAAGACTCAAAAATGTCCATTACAGCCGTTCTTAAAAATTTTAAGACAATATGTTTATCAATGTTCTTATTCTGAAGATTGAAGCGCTTAATATTTACGTTATAAGTGCATAACAAGTTATAATAGAAGAAATCAATAAGGAGGCTGGCTGTGAAGAATCTTCGTTATCTCAATATATTTACCATATTAATTATATACACACTACTTATGTTTTACATCGGCTGGAACGGATGGGTTTGGCTTCATGCGGTATTTGGCTGGGAATCTTGGGGATATTATGCTTTTATAGTTGCATTTATTTCATATGCGTACATTCTCGTGCAAGTGTTTAAGTTTTTGCCATTTCTGCGAACGATAGGTTCGATTTGGTTTGCGGTTATACAATATGCGCTTATGCTGTTGCCATTAGCTAATATTATGGTCTTTCTTTTACAGTTTTCAGTAGAGAAAGAAGCGGCAATTATTTGGACAGGGGCGGCTGTGATAGCTGCATTTATCTTTATCTTTGCGTATGGAGTATTTAATGCGTATAGTCCGGTAGTAAGAAAGTACGAGGTGCACATACCGAAAAAGGTAGAGGGGCGTAAAAGTTTACGCATGGCGATGGCTTCTGATATGCATTTCGGTAAACTGTCTGGCGTTTCGCATTTAAAAAGACTTGTTCGTCATGTAAATGAGATGGAACCTGATATTATTTTACTGCCAGGTGATATTATCGATGATCATCCAGGTGTGTTCATTCAAAAGAATATGGGACCAATCATGAAACAAATGAAAGCACCATTAGGCGTATATGGCGTATTAGGAAACCATGAATACTACGGTAGAGCGGTTCCAGAGTTTTTACAAGAGATGGATAAGATTGATATTCGTATTCTTTTAGATGAAGTAATTACAATTGAAGGTGACTTTTATCTCGTTGGAAGAAGAGATAAAACAGAGCGAGATCGCCAAAGCTTTGAACAATTAATGAGTACGGTAGATAAATCGATGCCTGTTATCGCAATGGATCACCAGCCATTTGAGTTGAAACAAGCAGCGGAGGCGGGTGTTGATTTACTATTATCAGGTCACACGCACCGCGGACAAATGGCGCCGAATCATATTGTAACGAGAAGAATGTACGAATTAGACTGGGGATACGCACAAAAAGGCGCGTTCCACGCAATTGTTTCTTCTGGATTTGGGTTTTGGGGACCACCGCTTAGACTTGGTAGTAGGTCGGAGATTGTGCAGGTAGAAGTTACATTTGAATAGGGGTTATGAAATAGAGAGCTGATGGCTCTCTATTTTTTTAATAAAAACAAATAACAATAAATATTTATGTTGGTGCTAATTTCATAAAAGAGATAAGATTATAAGACTCGATTAAAATAAAGGGGGATTGTAAGTGATCATATCAGATGTACTATACGGAGAATTTGAAGTGGATCAAGTAGTAGAAGAATTAATTTCAAGTAAGTCTATGCAAAGGCTAAAAGGTATTCATCAAAATGGCGCAAGTTACTTAATGAACGAGAAATGGAATGTAACGCGCTTTGATCATTCAGTTGGTGTTATGTTATTAGTTAAAAAATTAGGTGGTTCAGTAAAAGAACAGATTGCTAGTTTACTGCATGACGTATCGCATACTGCTTTTTCCCATGTGATTGATTACGTTTTTGATAATGAAGATGAAAGTTATCATGAAGAGATATTTAGTTCTGTTGTGAAAAACTCAGAAATTCCAGCGATTCTTGCGAAGTATGGTTATAACTATGAAGATATTTTGTTAGATGATTCGAAATGGACGTTACTCGAAAGGTCAGCACCAGAATTATGCGCAGACAGAGTGGATTATACATTACGAGATATGTATACATATGGGTATGTTTCTTTAGAAGAAGTTCACAGTTTTTTAGAAGATGTCATCGCTGTAGATGGGAAAATGGTTGTTCAAAGTGTCGAAATGGCAGAATGGTTTACAGAAACGTATTACAAGGAAGTAATCGATTTCTTTATGGAACCAATGAATATTTACGGAAATGATATGTTAGCGAAAACGTTAAAGGTAGCTCTTCATAAAAGGATTATTCATGCAGATGATTTTCTTCTTGAAGATGAGGAGCTTATTTCGAAATTGCAACAATGTAATGACCCCGAAGTAGAAGCTTTATTAAGCAAAGTTCATCGAAATGTAAAAGTAAAAGAAGATAGAAACGATTATGATTTACATCAGAAAAATAAAGTGCGTCTTATTGATCCGCCGTTACTTCGTGAAGGAAAAATCGTTCAGTCGTCTGTTGTGTCAGAAAACATAAGACAGATGAGTGATATTGCTTATGAAAAAGCGGTGAGAGGGATGTATGTGAAATTGATTTCGGAATAAAAAAGAAGTAGCGCATCTTTTTTAGAGCGCTACTTCTTTTTTATTAATTATCAAACCAATTCCAAATCTCAATATCTCCAAGAGTCGCATAACGTACGTGCGGGGAGTTTTGTAATTTTAATAACTCTTTCGATGGGCCAGTAATAACAATTCCGTATACTTTTACACCGTTATCCTTTACATATTGATAACGTTTATCTAAGTTTAGTTCTTTCTCAGAAAGCGCTGCTATTTTGCTTACCGTTTTTTTATGGATAGAAAGGACGCGCATCATTTCGGTTACTTTGTCTTCTTGCGTTTTCTGCCCGTCAGTTTCATTATCGAGGAATCTTACATGTTCTGGAAACCCTATAGCTTCTCCGCCATGTAGGATATAGTCATCTACATTTTTTCTTTCTTGTCCTGTATCTAAAGCGTACCATACAGGAGTTGGAGGGAGTTCTTGTGCCTCGAATATGCTATATAAAAGCGGTTCTAATTCTTTTAAAGTGTAAGCTTTATCAAAAGAAATTGCTACTTCTGCAACGGTTCCATCATGTACTTTTGCAAGTGTATCCCATACTTTTTTTGATGAATCCTTTAAATAATCACCCTGCTCTGTTTTGGGATGAACAAAGAAGAGTTTTGGTTGATAGAACGGATTCATCCAAGTTTGCTTCGTGATATCTACAGATGATAAGAAGCTTTTTGTTTCTATTGTACCAAGTGGCATTTCTTTTTTACCGACGGTTCTTACTAAATCAAATTGGCTATTTGTACGGAAAAAAGCTTCTACACTTGTTCCGCCTCCCATAACGCGGCTATTTGGGATAGTTGCTTCAAGTGCCAGCGAAGGAACCTCTCTAATTTCTTTTAGCCTTTTATCATTATTAGCTTGAAAATAAAAGGCTGATAATACCCCGCCGATTATATAGATAACGATGCAAATTGATAATATAAAACCAAACGTTTGTAAACGATGTTTCCACTTAATTCTCCAAAAAGGAATTTTAAGATCTTTTGGAGGTAACTTTTTCTTAATTGGTTCTGTTTTTGTTAACAGCTCATCTAAGTAAGCTTCACACTCTTCACATGACTCAATATGACTTTCTAACAGTTCTTGTTCATCATGCGTGAGCGTTCCATTTTCATACTTCTTCCATAGTTTTTTAAATTCTGCACAGCCCATCTGTATCACTCCTTTATGCTTTTTATTTCTTTTCGTCCCCTGTGTAATTCAATTTTCACTTTCGCTAATGAGAGACCAGTCATTTCTGCTATTTCCTTATAGGAGAATCCATAGTAATCTCGTAGTAGTAGGACATTTCGTCTTTCGAGCGGAAGAGAAGATAAACTGTCTAACCAACTAGCAATCTCATGTTTTACGAAATATTCATGTTCTGTACTTGGCACGTTTGGTAAATGGAATTCTTCCACTGTAGTTGTGTTATACTTTTTTTCTTTTCGATACCAATCGATAAAGGCGTTGTAGGCTATTGTAAATAACCACGGCCTAATTTCTTCGCCTTTATAATAATCAATATGGACGAGCATTCGGTAAAATGTTTCTTGCATGAGATCTTCCGCATAGTGGGAATCTCCGGTTAGGGAGAGAAGATAGCGAAATAAATCTTGCATGTGCCCGGAGTAAATTTCTTCTAATGATTGTTTGCGTTTCACTACATTTCCCTCCCTTCATACATAACAACGAAATACATATAAAAAAGTTACAATTTTTTATGGAATTATAGTAAAAAACGTCAAGAATTGGATTGTGTTCTCTTTTATCATAATACATATAAGGCGGGTGAACAGAGATGGAAAGCTATGAAACACAAATTCAAAGGTCAATTGATTATATTGAGGAAGATGTAATGGAAAAACAAACGCTGCGTAATTTAGCGCGGGTTGCAGGTTTTTCTGAGTCGCATTTTCATCGTGTATTTCAGGCGTTAGTAGGTGATACAGTAATGGAGTATGTTCGAAAGAGGAGGTTAGCCCGGGCAGCTTATCAACTTTCTCATACGGATGAAAAAGTTATTGATATCGCATTTGAGCATGGCTTTCAATCTCACGAAACGTTCACGAGAGCCTTTAAAAAATTATTTCAAATGACACCGAGTGAATATCGAAAACAAGAAATCGAAACACCGATGTATTACAGCGTGAATGTAAAGCAAAGAAAATTAAATCCGTATTTAGGAGGCATACAAATGGAATATCGTATTGTAAATAAACCAGAATTTTTAATGGCAGGTTATGAACTGAAGACGACAAGTAAAGAAGGGAAAAACCATCAAGACATCCCAGCATTTTGGCAAGAATATTTACAAAAAGATCTTGGAACAACGATTCCGAATCGTAAAGATACGAGCCAATGGGTAGAGCTTGGATTATGTACTGATTTTAATTTAGAAACAGGCGATTTCACTTATATTATCGGAATGGAAGTTACAGACTTTGAAAATGTACCAAACGAAGTTGCGAAGCGTACTTTCCCAGCAGCGACATATGCTGTATTTACAACGCCGAAAGTTCCTCATGAAGAAATGGTATCGTCTATTCACCAAACGTGGAATGCAGTATTCTCAGAATGGTTCCCGCATTCAGGATATGAACATTGCGGCGTTAATGAGTTTGAACTATACGATGAGCGTTCTCATGCAGATAAAAGCGAGTTCGCTCAAATTGAACTTTGGATACCAGTGAAGAAGAAGTAATAGAAAGAAAAGCGAGCCACTGAGTGGTTCGCTTTTTTCATATATGCTGCTATATTTGACGATTTTTGTCGGTAAGTCGATATATCTTGAAAATCGCTGATATATTTTGATTTACGCCGATATATTTGAAAAATCGCCGATATAATTCGAGTTGCGCCGATATATTTAGAAAATCGCCGATATAATTTCATATACCGAAGAACTCCCCAAAAAGAAAAGACGCCACATAGCGTCTTTCCTACGAACGAAACGGAAACACAAGAATAATCGTCGTTCCTTTTCCGAGTGCACTATCAACGGAAATTGTCCCGTTATGAGCATGAACGAGCTGTTTTGTAATGGCTAGGCCAAGTCCAGTTCCAATGTTGCTTTCTTCTGTGTTTGTTCCGCGGTAATATCGTTCAAATAGAAGTTCTTTCGTTTTTTCATCCATTCCTTTTCCATCATCTGAAATGGAGAGTGTAAAGGAATTAGCGTTTTGTGATAGTTTTACGGTGACAGTAGTTGTTTCGTTATTATGTTTTACCGCGTTTACGAGTAAGTTTTCGATAATACGCTGGAACCATTTTTCTTCAATGAAATATTGAATTTTATTTGAGCTCGGTACGAATTCAATATTTTGATTTTGGAGTGTTGGATTGTTAATAAATTGCAATAATACTTTTTGAACGAACTGATTGATTTCAACGTTTACGTGTTGGGCAGGAAGGCTGTTATTTTTTAATTGATACGTTAAGCTTAAATCATCAATTAATGTCGTCATATATTGAGATTTCTCTTTCATAACACTACCAAATTGCTGAATATCACGATCAGTCCAGTTATATTGATTCGATTCGAGTAATAATGCGTAGCCATATATAGAGCTAAGTGGTGTTTTTAAATCATGCGTTAGACCGGTAATCCATTCTTCTCGTGTTTGCTGGAGGACATGTCTCATCGCATCATTTTTTTTGAGTGTAATAGAAAGGTGTTCTAGTGAACTTGTTACATCTCTAAACAAACGGAATGACCATTTTTCTTTACCAGATCGCCGGAACCTGACAGGTTTTCCTTTTTTACTAATAGGTTCTTCATACTTTCCACCAGCGATATTTTTAAGCCAGCGCATCGCATGTAATAATGGTTTCCCGAATTTATTACCGTACCAAATAGAAAGAATGACTAAATAAACAAATACGATAAGAAGGATTAATCCGCATCCGATGAGAAACTTCTTAGTAAATACATCTTCAATTTCGTCATTTGGATAGTAGTGCTCATTTTTTGCAGTTACAACGAGAAGGTTGCCGCTATTTGCATCGTAAAAGCTAGAAGTGTTTTCTTTATGATTCCACGGTTCTTTTTCATTAAGGGCAATTTGTATTGCTGAAAATATTTTTTTCTTTCCAGTTGGATAGGAAAAAACCTCTTCGCCATTTTGATTAAATATTTGAAGTGTTGCTTTTTCTTTAGATAGTAACTGTTTTTCTTGGTCTGTTAATGCGAACGAATCCATCGTTAAAGAGGAATGCTCCTTTTGAATTGCTGTCAGTAACGCATTGCTTTTTAACATACCACCATAAATAACAAGTGCTTTCTTTTCTTCTAATTCAATTTCCCAATATGTAAATTTATAATTGCTTTCGATATGATGTTGTATATATGCGACTAAAGATGTCTTCGTATAAGCATCCGGAACATCATTTGGTGTATTAAAGTGGTAGAGGATCTTTCCGTTTTCATCTACAACTTGGAGCCAATCATTTTTCTCCTTTATTAAATCTTGTACTTCAGATTGTAACGAAATATGCCCATCTTCTGAAGAGATGTATCTTGAAATTGTAAAACTATCAGAATCCGGAATGTTAGGTTCGTATAAAGTACTAGTAAGAAGAAAAATTAAATAAGTAAAAGCAGCAACTACAGCGATAAGTAATGTAACTAAAACAAAAACGTGTTGCATGATAAATTGAATAATAAGTCGTTTATTAAAATTCATATCGTCACCCTACTTTGTAACGAACTTATAACCAAGCCCGCGAACGGTTTTTATATATTCTGGTTTACTTGGATCGTGTTCAATTTTTTCACGTAGTTTTCGAATGTGGACCATAACAGTGTTGTCATCGCCATTATAGGCAGGTGCTCCCCAAACTTTTTCATATATTTCCTCTTTCGAAAATACGTAGTTCGGATTCTCGCAAAAGAAGAGTAGTAGTTGAAAGAGTTGAGCGGAGCATTCGACAATGTGCCCATCTACTGTTAGTTCTGCAGAGTGCTGATTAATTTCAAATCTTCCAAATGAAATTGAGTGTGGTTTTTGTTCGTGTGGTACGGTTTGTTTCATATGTCTCCGAAGCTGTGCTTTCATACGTGCTACTACTTCTAATGGATTAAATGGTTTCGTAATATAATCATCTGCACCGTATGAAAATCCGGATATTTTATCTAAATCAGATGCTTTTGCTGATAGGAAGAAAATTGGACAATCTGTTTGTTGGCGAATGATTGGACAAATATCAAAACCAGATTGTCCAGGAAGCATTACATCTAAAATAATTAAATCGTAATGGTTTTGCTTAGTTAGAGATAAAGCTATTTCAGCTGATGTTGCAGTTGTAATATGAGAAAAGCCTTCTTTTTCAAGAATGGTAGTTAGTAATTGTAAAATTGCTGTTTCATCATCAACGAGTAAAATATTTGCTTGGTACATAAATATCCCTCCTAATTTTCTCGAATATCATATCATCATTTTGTAACTTATGGAATTTTTAAGGAAATTTTAAGGTTTTCTTTCGCAAAAAATTAAGAATCAAATGATATGATAAAAGTAACATAGGGGAGGAGATGAGTGTGAACCCGTTTCAAGTGATGCGAGCTAGATATTTTTTAATTGTATTTGCACTATTAATTTTAATAGCGAGAAGTAGTGGCGATTTGCTAACAAGTATATTTCATATACAAAATTCTTCTTTTATAAATATCCTTATATTCTATATCCTTCCGATGGTATGGATTTCTTATGAGTATAGAAAGCACCACATTTCATTTTCATTATTTGTTAATAAAAATGAAACATTTAACTTGGTACAAGTTTTATACATTACGGTTATGTTATGCATGTTTAGTTACGGGTATCTTATTTTGTATATGTATAGTTTTGCATGGATTACACCGGACTTTATTATGAACGCCCTGCATGAACCAATTGTAGATAGTACTGGGGGATATGTATCTCAAGTCATTAGGGTCGTATTCATCGCACCAATTATCGGGGAATTTGTTTTTCGCGGATTTTTACTTCAACGTTTTGCAACAAAATGGGGAACGAGCATAGCGACCATCGTTGTAGCAATATTGTTTGCGTTGTTACATGTTGATTTCCTCGGTGCAGCCATATTCAGCATCGTATTGTCAATCGTATATATTCGTACGAAAAGTTTACTCATGCCAATTGCAATACATATGTTAAACAATGCATTTGTAATAGGTGCGTCTTTTCTAATAAGTAGAGAAAAAATTATGAGTTTTGCCGATTTCTCAAATTATACGACATTCTTTCCTGGACTTATTATTTTTATAACAGGATTAAACTTAGTACTTATCTTTTTATTTGTTAATCGCAAATATTGGAGTAAAGAAGTGCCAGTTATATATGCAGAGCAGAAAAAGAGCTTTTCAGATGTAGTCGGGAGTAAATAAGATGAAGAAGACGGTTGAAAAAATATTAAAAGACATTATAGATGCTACGTCTATTACAGATATGTGTGATAGAAGTGTTTGTCATTGGCTTCAACCTGTAGTAGATACGATTGTGTTTCCAGAGTATTACGTATTTTCTAGTACTCATTTAAAAGAAAATATTATTTCTCTTCTTATTGTGTTCGGGGTTTTACTAATATTTGGTCTAATTGTAGAAGAAATGATGAAGCGCATCTTCAAAAAGAATGAAGAGAAGTATATGTGGATTCATAAAGTATTCGAGAAAGTAATGGTGGCTTTCCTTTTGTTTTATGGTATGAAAACAATCATTTACTTTATAGCTTTGAAACATCATTAATTCGAAATTTGAAAGGGATGTATAAAATTATATGAATGAAACGATATCATCAAATAAGTTTTTTTATTTGATTTTACTTAGTCTAGTGTTAATAACGACAGTGAATGTTATTTTGCGCTGGGAGGAAGCTTATTTTTTCATGTATTTAGCGCTCCATTTGCTAGGGATTTTATGTATAAGTGGTGGAGTGGTTACTGAAAAAAAGAATGAAGAAAGCGTTAACTATATGTGTGTGATCGGTCTTGTTTTACTTTTAGCTGTACAGGGTATTATGAAATATAGTTCTTTCTCTTTACAAGATTTTAGTTTATTAATAGATGTACTTCCTTAAAGAGGCTTTTTATTTTATCTAAAAAGCAAGTAGGGTACGTGTTAGTTTGTAAGTGTGATCCTTATTACGGATTGTGAACCGAAGAAAGTGTCTAAAGGTAGGTAAAACTCTTCTATTTGTAGAAGAGTTTTTTTATGTAAATAAAAGGCTCTCGAGCAATTCGCATAATAAGCTTGTTCTAATTTAGCGTATACGAACTTACAATAATAATAGACAGGCAGCATAGAGGAGGGAATAGCGTGAGGAAGGTTATCGGTTGGTCGTTTTTTTTGTACGTTGGATTTGCGTTACTTATATATTGGTATTTATTTGGATGGAATCATGAACTTATTCCGGACATGTATAAGGGAACGAGTGCAGATCCAGAAACGTTTATGAGTGCTAGAGAGCTTACGCTAAGCCAAGATTATTCGCGCGTGAAAAATTTACTATACTTTTTAGCGACGCCTCTTGAATGGATTATTTTATTATTTGTACTTGTGCTAGGTATTTCAAGAAAGTTTGAGAAATGGTCGAAGGAAACGACTAAAATAAGTGTTTTGCAAGTTGCGATTTATTTCTTTTATTTATCATTATTGACAACAGTGCTTGCCTTACCGATGCAATGGATTGGCCGGAAAGTGTCCGTTGATTACGGCATTTCAACACAAAGTACACAAAGCTGGATAAAAGATCATGTTATCGGTTTTTGGGAAAGTTATGCGACTATGTTAATCGTAGTTACCGTTCTATTATGGCTTATCCGTAAATTTCCGAAGAGATGGTGGCTCGCAGGATGGGCGCTCTCTGTTCCATTTACAATCTTTTTAACATTCATACAGCCTGTCGTTATTGATCCACTGTATAACGACTTCTCGACGCTGAAAAATAAAGAATTAGAAACGAAAATTTTAGCGATAGCAGACAAAGCGGACATTCCTGCTAAACACGTATATGAAGTAAACATGTCAGAAAAAACGAATGCATTAAATGCTTACGTAACAGGAATTGGTCCTAACGCTCGTATTGTAATGTGGGATACAACGCTTAAGCAGTTAAAAGATAAAGAGATTTTATTTATAATGGCTCATGAAATGGGGCATTATGTTATGAAACATATATATTTTGGCGTTGCAAGTTATGTATTGCTATCGTTTATAGGTATGTTTTTAATTAGTCGTATTATAAATATGTGTATTCGCAAATGGGGAGATACATTGCAAATTTCAAAAGTAGCATGTTTCTCCATTTTACCTTTATTTTTCTTAATTTCTTCTGTCCTCTCTTTTGCAGCACAACCAGCAACAAACTACGTTTCACGTATAGAAGAAAGAGCCGCAGATCAATATGCTTTAAATATGACGAAGGACGGGAAATCTGGTGTGAAAACTTTTCAATATTTATCAAAAACAAGTTTAAGCCAAGTAAATCCGCCTGCGTTAGTAAAATTTTTCTTATACACGCACCCACCAATTTTTGAAAGAATTCATACGTTTGAACAATATGAGAAACAAAGCAAAAAGGAGTAGCATGATAGCTACTTCTTTTTTTATAGGGATATAAGTTTGATATTGGGAATATTTATCATTGCTTTTTATTGCGATTTTGTAAATAATAAGCTATAAAATTCTAAAAATCTATATATAAAGGAATAAAGGTGGAAAAATGTATTTTTTACAAAATTTAAAAGTGAAATATAAATTATTAGCGCTTATTTCATTAGCAGTTTTAGGTATGGTAATTATGAGCAGTGTAGCAATTCATTCTATTAATAAGATTAAGCACGATACAGAGGTTGTAGTAGATGATTATCAATATTCTGCAATTTTATTAGAAGGAATGCTTCGTACACAAAATTCATTAGAATATAACTTACTAGAATTAATTACGGCATCACAAAATGAAGTGGCAAATAAAGAGGGGATAATTGATAATATTGAAAAGGATCTTAAAAAATATGATTCTTTATTAAAAGAATATGATGATGGTTTTAATTTAAGTAAGCAAGAGGATGAACTATTTCAGAAGATGAAGAAATCTTTGCCAAGTTATAAAGATACATATAAAAAATTATTTGAAAAGGCGAAGGTAACAAATGAGCCACAAATGGTAAATGAATTTCAGAAGGAATTAAAACCGAAGGGAATAGAGTTAGCTGGTTATGCAGTGGATCTAGAATCGTATGTTTCAAATTTAGCTGACCAAGTATTTGAAGATTCTCAAAAAATGATTGATCGTTCCGTTATTACCTTTATCATTCTTGTAGTAGTTACTACAATCGTTATATGTATAGTAAGTTATATTATTAGCAAGCTCATAGTTGCTCCTTTACAAACGGTTAGTCGTATGATGGAAAGAGCGAAAGAAGGAGATTTAACCGTACATGGTGATTATACTGCTAAGGATGAATTAGGTATATTAGTAAGTAATTTTAACGAGATGATTGCAGGGCTAAGAACAAATATGCAAGAAGTAGAGAATAATATTCAGCTTTTATTCCAACATGCAGACGGAGTAGTATCTGCATCAGAAGTATCTAGTAGTGCAGCGAAGAAAATCACTATGGATATTGAAGAAGTTGCAAATGGTGCAGAGAGTCAAATGCAAGCAATGGAACAAACTGCGGGTGCGATGGAAGAGTTGACGCAAGGAATGCAGAGTATAGTCAATACATCATCCTCTGTAAATGAATTATCTGCTCAATCAGCATTAGATGCAGAGAGTGGTAACAAATTAATGAAACAAATGATTCAACAGATGGATACAATCCAAAATTCGGTACATAGCGGTGTGAAACAAGTAGAGACTATGAAAGAACAATCAGAAGAAATTGTTAAAATCATTGATGTTATGCAAGGTATTACCTCCCAGATTAACTTATTAGCATTAAACGCCGCAATTGAGGCTGCACGTGCTGGTGAAAGTGGTAGAGGATTTGCAATTGTGGCAGATGAAGTGCGGAAATTAGCAGAACAATCTAGTGATTCTGCAAAACAAATTGAGAATCTTATTACTCAAGTTATGGGAACAACGAACCATACGGTACATATGATGGGGAAAGTAGATAATGAGGTACAGGCAGGTACACAAGTAGTAATGCATACAGAAAAAGTATTTGGAACAATTACAGAAAAAGTACAGCAAGTATCTGAGCAAATTCAAACGGTATCTATGTCTACAGATGAAATTGCAGCGAGTAGTGAGGAAATCTCGGCTTCTGCAGAAGACATGGCTCAAATTTCCCAAAGATCATCTGACCGAACTGATAGGGTAAAAGAGTCTATTCAACAGCAAGAAAAATCTGTTCAAGAGATTTCGGTTTCAATTGAACATATGCATAACGCAGCAGGAAAATTAAAACAAATAGTTGCCCAATTTACTCTTCAAAAGTAGTAGCATATTTGAGTGTTAATAAATATAAAAAAATCATCCTCTTTTAAGAAAAAAGGATGATTTTTTTATCCTGTTATTTGCTGGGCAGTAAGACCCCCACCTCAAAATTCAGTGAAAAATGCTACCTCTGAAATATAAACCATGAATATAGTAACCTCCATTAGGCATCTCCTTTAGGTGCCAATAAAGGGAAGTTATAAAGTGAAAAGGAGTTTATAAAGAGATTGTAGAATGTTTTAGTATATAACACCTTAGATGTGACAACTTCCTTTTTGAAAAAGAAAGAAGGGGGTATAAAGCAGAAAGGTAGTGGAAATATTTCTTCTAGAAGATTTGCATTTTATCTTACATTCACAAAAAATAGTACTCCTGAAACAATGAAGTTCATTTTATTTGAATGAAATAGGGAGAGAGGATAATGAAGAAAAAAATATTGGGTGTAATGATGATTGCGACAATGGCAGGAGGTATATTTGCAGGGGCGAATGTGACACCTGTAAAAGCGGAAGAGTATCCACAAATGATTGTGTTTGAAGATGTTCCATACGGATTTTGGGCATATGATGCTATTATGGATTTAGCGTATCATAAAATTATATTAGGGTATGGAAACGGGAAGTATGGTGTTGGCGATCTTATAACACGTGAACAAGTAGCTGGGACTATTTACAGAACACTTGAGATAAAAGAAGAAGGGCCAGTAGCGAATCCATATAAAGATGTTTCTCATAGTACAACCACTTTTAAAAAGGAAATTTTAGCGTTAACAAAACGTGGTGTTTTTACAGGGGATGGCCAAGGGAATTTTAGGCCGAAAGCACCAATCTCTAGAGCGGAAATGGCTGTCATTTTAAAACGAGCATTTAATTTTGAAACGAAACAAAAACATACATTTAAAGATATTCCAAAAGGTCACTGGGCAGAAGATGCAATTAGTGCGTTACAATCTAATAATGTTGTGAGAGGAACTGGGAATGGCATGTATGAATTAAATCGCCCTGTACCTAGAGAACAATATGCTCAGTTTATTAATAATGCGATTATTAATTATCATTTGAAAGAGGATTGGAAGTAGAGTGAAATATGAAAGCACAAATAGAAAAATTTGTGCTTTTTTGTTTGTTTAAAAAAGAATTATTATTCGTATTTATGTATTTTTATGGTTATAAACAAGCTTTTAATCAACCCGATGAAAAAGACATGATGTGTAATATGATTCACAAAACCGTCACGAAATGTGTCGGAAAATATATTGTCACTATACCATTTATTCTGTATATTTTTAAAAAAACATATACATATTGGGGAGATAATTTGATGAGCAAAAAATTATTAAAAACAGCTACAGCATTAACAATTATGGGTGGGGTGTTATTCTCAGCAGAGAGTAATAGTGTAAAAGCGGAAAGTGCACCGTTGCAAAAGGCAAATACAATTGTATTTAAAGATGTACCAAAAGGACATTGGGCATATGAGGCAATTCATGAATTAGCGGAACAAGAAATAATTTTGGGATATGGCGATGGAATATTCGGTTTTGGGGATAATGTAACACGTGAGCAAGTTGCAGCTTTAATTTACCGTGTGTTTGATATGGAAGAACAAGATGAATATGAAAACCCATATGGAGATATCGATGAAAATTCAACAAGCTTTATCGAGGAGATATTGGCTCTAACGGAAATCGGAATTTTCCAGGGAGACGAGAATGGAAACTTTAGACCGAAGGCGACGTTAACGCGTGCGGAAATGGCACAAGTTCTTACGAATGCTTTTGACCTACAGGCAAAGGGATCTCATAACTTTAATGATGTTTCAGCAAATTCATGGGCAACGAATGCAATTAGTGCAGTACAAACAAATGGTATTACAATGGGAATCGGAGAAGGTAAATTCGGTCCGTCTATGAAGGTAACGAGAGAACAATACGCACAGTTTTTACATAGAGCAATATTGCATGATATGGAACAAGGGCAGTAATAAAGTTTAACTAGTCAAAGTGAAATTCAAAAATAATACAAAAAGGTCGTTGTTGTATAACAGCGGCCTTTTTTGTATGAAATAAAGCGCGAAAGAATGGCGTTTTGAAAAAAAACGAAATGAATTTTCGAAAAAAACTTCCTTTTCTGAAGATTTGTTATATAATATAAAACATGAAATCAAATCTGTTATAAAACAGTTTAAGAAGGGGATGCTAATATGTCGACGCAAACTTCACGGGTTACACTCGTTGGAGAAATGTTACCAGCGTACAGCGAAATATTGACACCTGAGGTGCTTAGTTTTTTGAAGGAACTACATGAGAATTTTAATGAGCGCCGCATAGAACTTTTACAAAAACGTGTAGAAAAACAAAAGAGAATTGATGCAGGGGAGTTTCCGAAGTTTCTAGAAGAAACAAAACACATACGTGAAGCGGATTGGACAATTGCCAAGCTGCCAAAAGACTTAGAGGATCGCCGTGTAGAGATTACTGGACCGGTAGATAGAAAGATGGTCATTAACGCTTTAAATTCAGGAGCGCATCTTTTTATGGCGGATTTTGAAGATTCGAATTCACCAACTTGGGAAAATGCAGTGGAAGGCCAAATCAATTTACGAGATGCAGTAAAGGGAACGATTTCACATGAAAATGATAAAGGGAAAGAATATAGATTAAATGAGAAAACAGCTGTACTCATTGTACGTCCAAGAGGATGGCATTTAGAGGAAAAGCATATGCAAGTTGATGGGAAAAATATGTCGGGTAGCTTAGTAGACTTCGGCTTGTACTTTTTCCATAATGCGAAAGCTCTTTTAGCAAAAGGGAGCGGCCCATACTTTTACTTACCGAAAATGGAAAGTTATTTAGAAGCGAGATTATGGAATGATGTATTCGTATTTGCTCAAAAATATATCGGCATTCCAAATGGAACGATTAAAGCAACTGTGTTACTGGAAACGATTCACGCTTCGTTTGAAATGGATGAAATTTTGTATGAGCTAAAAGATCATTCTGCTGGCTTAAACTGCGGAAGATGGGATTATATTTTTAGCTTTTTAAAGAGTTTCCGTAATCATAATAAATTCTTACTACCAGATAGAGCACAAGTCACGATGACGGCGCCATTTATGCGTTCGTATTCTTTGAAAGTAATTCAAACATGTCACCGCCGTAATGCACCAGCAATTGGAGGAATGGCGGCACAAATTCCGATTAAAAATAATCCAGAAGCAAATGAAGCAGCTTTTGAAAAAGTGCGTGCTGATAAGGAACGCGAAGCTTTAGACGGTCATGACGGGACTTGGGTTGCCCACCCTGGACTTGTACCGGTTGCAATGGAAGTGTTTAATCACATTATGAAAACACCAAATCAAATTTTTAGAAAACGTGAAGAAATATGTGTAACAGAAAACGATTTACTAGAGGTACCGGTGGGAACGATTACAGAAGAGGGCCTTCGCATGAATATTAGCGTAGGTATTCAATATATTGCA
This sequence comes from Bacillus sp. FSL K6-0073, assembly GCF_038006085.1. Lineage (NCBI taxonomy): Bacteria > Bacillati > Bacillota > Bacilli > Caryophanales > Bacillaceae > Bacillus > Bacillus sp. FSL K6-0073. The sequence goes on from NZ_JBBOUN010000001.1 coordinate 1,212,409, forward strand.
TCTTGGTTAAGCGGACGGGGAGCAGCACCCATTTATAACTTAATGGAAGATGCGGCAACAGCTGAAATTTCAAGAGCACAAGTATGGCAATGGATTCGTCATGAAGGTGGAAAACTAAATGATGGTCGTAATATTACGCTTGAATTAATGGAAGAATTAAAAGAAGAAGAATTAGCAAAAATAGAAAGAGAGATTGGTAAGGAAGCCTTTAAGAAAGGGAGATTCCAAGAGGCGACAACGTTGTTTACAAATCTCGTTCGAAATGATGAATTCGTACCATTTTTAACATTACCGGGTTATGAAATTTTATAAAAAATGAAAAGGGGATGGAACAAATGAAAAACGAAAGAATCGAGAAGTTACAAGAAAGCTGGGAATTAGATGAGCGTTGGAAAGGGATCACACGTCCATATTCGGCAGAAGATGTAATTCGCCTGCGCGGGTCAATTGATATTGAACATACGTTAGCGCGTCGTGGTGCTGAGAAGCTTTGGACATCGCTTCATACAGAAGACTATATTAACGCACTTGGCGCATTAACAGGAAACCAAGCGATGCAACAAGTAAAAGCTGGGTTAAAAGCGATTTACTTAAGTGGTTGGCAAGTAGCAGCTGATGCAAACCTTTCTGGGCATATGTATCCAGACCAAAGTTTATATCCAGCGAACAGCGTACCTGCTGTAGTAAAACGAATTAATCAAACGCTTCAACGTGCGGATCAAATTCAGCATATGGAAGGAAGCGATGATACAGACTATTTCGTACCGATTGTAGCAGATGCAGAAGCTGGATTTGGTGGGCAATTAAATGTATTCGAACTGATGAAAGGTATGATTGAAGCAGGTGCATCAGGTGTGCATTTTGAAGATCAATTATCTTCAGAGAAAAAATGTGGCCATTTAGGCGGAAAAGTACTACTACCAACGCAAACAGCAGTACGCAATTTAATTTCTGCACGCCTTGCAGCAGATGTAATGGGAGTGCCGACAATTATCGTTGCAAGAACAGATGCGGATGCAGCTGATTTAATTACGAGCGATATTGATCCTGTTGATAAAGCATTTATTACAGGAGAAAGAACATCAGAAGGGTTTTACCGTACGAATGCAGGTCTTGATCAAGCAATTGCGCGCGGTTTAGCGTATGCACCGTACGCAGACCTCGTTTGGTGTGAAACGTCAGAACCAAATTTAGAAGATGCAAAACGATTTGCGGACGCAATTCATAAGGAGCATCCAGGGAAGCTACTTGCATATAACTGCTCACCTTCATTCAACTGGAAACAAAAACTAGATGAAAAAACAATTGCAAGCTTCCAAAAGGAAATCGCATCTTACGGTTACAAGTTCCAATTCGTAACACTTGCTGGATTCCATTCATTAAATTACGGTATGTTTGAACTAGCACGTGGCTATAAAGAGCGCGGCATGGCAGCATACTCTGAACTACAACAAGCAGAATTCGCAGCTGAAAAACATGGCTACTCTGCAACACGTCATCAACGCGAAGTAGGAACAGGTTACTTTGATGAAGTGGCACAAGTGATTACAGGCGGAACTTCATCAACGACAGCGTTAAAAGGATCTACGGAAGAAGCACAGTTTACGAAATAAAAGGAAGGGGCACCTTTTTGAAAGGTGCCCCTTGTTATTTTCTAAACGATTCGAAAAGAGAGATTGAGTTGTCGGCAAAAAACGATACTAACTTTTCTTTATTACTAAATCAACTCCACTCAGCCCTATGATCACGAATAAACTTCATATCTTTCTCATAATGCTCTAGATGTCCTTCATCGATCATTCTTTGGAAATTCAAGTCGCCTTCTTGAGCTTTTCGTTTCATATATGTACATAACCCTTCTAATCGAAGCAACACCATTCCTAAGTAATCTTCATCCATATTTTTATCATAGGACTGAACGAACAAATTCACTCTCTCTTTAATACGATCTGCATGTTGCGATGAGTCATAATGAACGGCTTCACCGGATTCAGTATAATACACTCTACTTAAAGGCACACAAGTATAGAGTGTATAAGCGATATCCCATAGTCTTGGACCAGGAGCAGCAACATCGAAATCAATAATCCCTACTGGCTTCTCATTATTAAAAATAATGTTATATATGGCAAAATCATTGTGACATAAAACCTCAATGTTATTTGGAGTATGATCCATCGGTTTCCAATCAGCTAATAACGGAAAATCACTTACAGCATCATGGTAAAGGCGGAGCATCTTTGCTATTTTTTTTAATACATCATTAGATCGCATATATTCTTTTAAAGGATAATTGCCAGCTTCTCCTTCAATAAAGGATAAAATCTCTCTATCTTTTTCATCTACACCTAAAAACTTTGGAGCATAATGAAATCCTTTGTTTTCTAAATGTTGCAATAGCTTATGAATCTTTTCACTGCCTGGCTTTAACTCTCGCCGAACAGTATTTTCAGAACGATATACGCTTGAGACGTTTCCCCCTGTTAGCCTTTCTTCTTTAGCGTAGTTTGACATGTGAAAATTCCCCCTGTGATTAAAAAATCCAATTCCAAATAGTGAATAGACCAACAACGGCAGAAAAGAGAAGGGAAGCAAGCAATGCTAGACAGCCAAAAGGAACTAGCTTATCTTTCCATGTTTCTTTATACTCATAAATTAACTCCTCTGCTACTTTCTTCTGCACTGAAGATAAAGGTTGATCTTTATACAAACCTTTTATATGGTTAGAATCGCCTTTAAACTTTAAAGCACGTGCAATATGATGAGGACTATTTCCCATTGATTTTTCAAATAATAAACATGATTCATGCATAATATCTGTTTTATGCTCTTCTAGATACCAGTAACGTCCAGCCATTTCTGGATATTGTAATTTATAATAAATATCTCCGAGTTGTTTTCGAAGATGTAATTCATTTGGGTATGTAAAGATGAGGCCATGCAACCTATCTCTTGCTTTTCCAAGATTATTATTTTCAATATCCTCTTCAATTCTTTTTAATGTTTTTCTAGGAATTTTATTGGTCATAAATTCCTCCTTATTTAGAATAGAGATAATTATATTTTATAAGAAATACTAAAAATTAGAAATTCTATTTTCGAAAAAGATTGTACATTTTATTTTAATGTGCTATGATGATGTCAGTTGAATAGTTAAATTAAGCAATCCATATGTTATCAAGTGCTGAAAACGAACGAGAAAAAGTATGTGAGAACTAGTTTATGTTTCGTATTTGATAATGTGTGGATTCTTTTTTTAGACAGGAAGACTAAAAAATTTAAAATTTGTATTTTCTTAGGAGGAAATAATTATGGCAGTAACAGGACAAGTAAAATGGTTTAACAACGAAAAAGGTTTCGGTTTCATCGAAGTTCCAGGCGAAAACGACGTATTCGTACACTTCTCAGCAATCGAAACTGACGGTTTCAAATCTTTAGAAGAAGGTCAAAAAGTTAGCTTCGAAATCGAAGACGGTAACCGTGGACCTCAAGCTAAAAACGTAATCAAACTATAATTTTATAGTTGATGATGGAAAAAAGGATGGCTAATGCCATCCTTTTTTTGTTGTGGAGAAAGTTTTTTTAGAGCCTGTTTTTATATCTAAATCTCTTTTTCGATGTTACAACTGGTAAAAAATTATCTGGAATGCGTATTAGTTTCTGTAGAAGAATTAGTTCAGCAAGAGCATTTGCTGCGTATGATAGTAAATAACTATAAATTTGTATTCTCTGTTGAAATGGGGAAATCTTTTCCAGATAGACCTTGAGTAACATCTTTTTTGTTAGCGTTGTTGTTGGAATTTTGTACGTTTTGAGATGATGTTTCTAACAGTTGTTCTTGTTCCTTACTAGGGGTATTCAGAGCATCTGAGGGAATGCTATTAACCTGCTGATTTAATGGATTTTCTTTATCCATAGTATACAACTCCTTTGTAGAATTCGATAAAAAGCAATGTAATTATAAATAGCTACTTATATATATTGTGTTTTTGAATGACATTATATACAAAACTTATATTGCAAAGTTAACTAATTAACGAATTGTTAGTGATGGATAAAGATGTACAAATTTTAATTTTTTAATAAAAATTAAAAGCGGGTAACAAGTACAAATACTCTTTCTCATGTTTTATATAAGGATCATATTACAAATCAAAAAAGATGTAGAGAACCTTGGAAGAAAATATAGTCGTTTTTTAGGGGGAAGAAGAATAAATAAAATGATACTACGAATGTAAAAAGGCATTCCATAAAGGAAGGCCTTTTATTGTTCTTGCCCTGATTTTTTCTTCTCACGTTTTTTACATTCTGGACATTTTGATTTACGAAACGGTTTGGCAAAGAATAGCAGAATGAAAAATAAACCGAATATAATACTAGCTGAGTTTTTCACGATAATGACGCTACTATTTTTCATTTGAATCGATGGTTGGATCTCTTTTTCTTCCATAGTGGCCCTCCATATATTGGATTTACATTTTAATTATAGCAAAGTTAGTTGTTGTAATGATGTGAAATGAGGAATGGATAATAAATATTTATAGGTAGTATAAATGCTGTTTTTATAACTTTAAAATTAATTAATTTATATATTTTGATTTTATTGTTTAACAAATGTTTGATAAATGATAAAAAATTGTAAAAAAGCGGAACTTGTAAGCTATTTCCTTTTCATAGATGCTAAAATTATATATGCAGCTGCTAATATAAATGGAAAAAAGGAGATAATGGAGTATGGAAAGTAAAGTGGAACGCTATGTCGAAAATTATGTTGTAACGAAAAATACGATGGCCTTACTTCCTGTTATTCTAAGTGAAAAGAAAATTGTTACGCGAGTCGTTGAAATGAATGATTCTTTTTTCGTATTTCAAAAACCTCTAGATATTATAGAAAGAAGTTGCCGCAAGCATGGCTCTAGTTTCTTAGGCAGAAAAGAAGGAACGAAAGAGTTAACTCATATTACACATAAAGCACCGATTGCGATTAGTCCAGCAGATCAACTTTATTTTTTCCCTACCTATTCTTACTCTAGAAAAGAGTGCGCTTGGTTGTCTCATTTTTATATTGAAAGTAATAAAGAATTAGAAGATGGAAATCTTATTATTAGATTTATAAATGGCTTTGCTGTGAAATTAGAAATATCAAAAACTAGTTTTGAAAATCAACAAAATCGTACAGCGAAATTACGTACTGAATATGAAGATCGTAGGAAAAAACAAGGGAATCCTTGTTTTAAAGAGGTCGATAAAAAAGAGGAATCAACATTAAGACCCGCTTATGAGAAGGTGTATTTTGTGAAGGAAGGCGAAGTGTGAAAGGATGGGGGAATCCCCATTCTTTTTTTGTTTGTCAGTCAGTCTTTGTAGATAAGGCGATATATTTAGAAAATCACCAGTATAATTTCATTTACCGATAAAAACCGAAAAACAATCTAAATAACAAAATGAACGACACGTCCTGTCGAATATTGATAGATTATCATAGCTAAATAATGAAGGAATTCTTATGAAAGATATGGAAACTTTAATAAATACATCTCCGTATGTCGTATCTACCATTTCCTCTTTCATATAAGCAATGATACAGTAGGGATAGTATTTAGAGTAAAGGGGTAAAGTGTAGAATGGATTTTCAGACAATCAAAGAGTATTTTTCACCAGAAAATATGGATCATATTGTTGAGAGTTATAAAGCGTTCGGACCACTTCTTGGTATTGGTTTACCGATGATAGAGGCGTTGATTCCGGTATTACCGCTTATTGTATTTGTACTGGCGAATGCTGTTGCATTTGGCTTTTGGCTCGGTTTTCTTTATTCATGGCTTGGATCAGTAATGGGTGCATTACTTGTCTTTTTCATCATCCGCCATTTTGGTCGCAGTCGTTTCTTTTCGTTTGTAAATAAGCATGAGAGAGTACGAAAAGCAATGGGGTGGATTGAAAGGAAAGGATTCGCACCGATTTTTGTTATATTTTGTTTTCCGTTTACACCGTCAGCGCTAATAAATGTTGTCGCTGGTTTATCCCGAATTAGTGTAAAACAGTTTGGTCTAGCGTTAGCATTCGGAAAACTTGTGATGATTTTTATTTTAACGTATATCGGTCATGATTTAATGTCATTTATTCATAATCCAGTGAAATCAGTTATTGTAGGGATTGGTATTTTTATTTTATGGTATGTCGGTAAGAAAATCGAAGTAAAGTTAGAACTACATTAAGAATAGTCTTCTTTGTAAAGGAAAGCTTCAGTATTAAAGGATAAGGGGAGAAGCAGATGAAGAAAACTTTGAAAAAAGAAGGCATAGAGTGGATACGAACAATTTTAATTGGTGTATTATTAGCTGTATTTTTTCGAACGTTTTTCTTTTCAACGTATGTTGTAGAGGGGAAGTCAATGATGCCGACATTGCAAGATGGCAATATGCTAGTTGTAAATAAGGTGAGTTATCAAGTTGGGGACTTGAACAGATTTGACGTTGTGGTATTTCATGCGAATAAAAAAGAGGACTATGTAAAGCGGGTTATCGGTTTACCTGGAGATCATATTGAATATAAGCAGGATAAGTTATATATAAACGGTCAATTTATTGATGAGCCGTATTTAGAGAAGTATAAGAAAGAGATAAATGGAAGGCAACTAACAGGCGACTTTACATTAGAAGAGTTAACGAAAGAAAAGCTGGTGCCACCCGGGTTTATTTTTGTAGTAGGTGATAACCGGCTCGGGAGCTGGGATAGTAGACACTTTGGCTTTGTAAAAGCTGATACAGTTGTCGGTAAAGTTGATTTGCGATATTGGCCAATTCAAGAGGTGCAAACGAATTTTTCAAAAGGTTGATATAATGAAGTAGAAGTATAGAAAAGACAAACAACTCAGTTTGTCTTTTTTCGTGTACTATAATACAATTATAGTAGCAAACTAACGTTCGTTATGTAAGTGAAAGGTGGGGTTACATGTCACTTCGATTTGTAATTGGTAGAGCGGGAAGTGGAAAAAGTACACTTTGTTTACGCGAAGTGCAAGAAGAGTTAAAACAACGCCCGAGAGGGAAAACAATATTATATCTTGTGCCAGAACAGATGACATTCCAGACGCAGCAGGCGTTAATTGGAAGTGAGGATGTAAGAGGTTCTATTCGGGCACAAGTTTTTAGTTTTTCACGATTAGCGTGGAAGGTACTACAAGAAGTTGGCGGAGCGAGTCGTCTTCATATTGATGAAGCGGGTGTACATATGTTACTCCGTAAAATTGTAGAGTCTCGTAAAGATGGATTATCGGTGTTCCAAAAAGCAGCGGAGCAAAACGGTTTCTTTGAACATCTTGGCAGTATGATTGCAGAGTTTAAACGTTACAATGTAACGCCATCTAACGTATATGAAATGTGGCAACAATTGGATGCGCATAGTAGCAGTGCCGAACAAAAGTTACTAGCGAATAAAGTGTATGATTTACAGCTATTATACGATGATTTTGAACGTGCTTTAATTGGAAAATATTTAGATTCAGAAGACTACCTGCAATTGCTAGTGGAAAAGCTTCCGCAGTCTGAATATGTAAATGGTGCGGAAATTTATATAGATGGATTTCATTCATTCTCCCCGCAAGAGTTAGAGATTGTAAGACAGCTTATGATTTGCGGAGCGAGAGTTACGATCACGTTAACGATAGATGAAAAAACGTTAGCACAGCCAGTAAATGAACTCGATTTATTTTATGAAACGACGTTAACGTATGAAAAAATAAAACAAGTAGCGCGTGAAGAGAAAATAGAAATTGAAAAAACAATTCCACTTATGGAACAGCCGCGTTTTCATTCTCCCGCATTAGCGCATTTAGAAGCTCATTATGAAGCGCGTCCGAATGAAAAATTTAACGGTGAAGCGAGTGTAACGATTAGCACAGCTGCGAATTTACGAGCGGAGGTAGAAGGTGTTGCTCGTGAAATTCGTAAACTTGTTGCGAATGAAAAATATCGTTACCGAGATATTGCAGTGCTTCTTCGTAATGGGGAAAGTTATTACGATGTGATGCGCACGTTATTTACAGATTACAATATCCCGCACTTCATCGATGAAAAGCGCCCGATGTCACACCACCCATTAGTAGAATGTATTCGTTCTGCACTCGAGATTATTAGTGGGAATTGGCGTTATGATGCGGTGTTCCGCTGCGTGAAAACAGAGCTTTTATATCCATTAGACGTAAGAAAAGAAACGATGCGTGAAGAAATGGATGAATTTGAAAATTACTGTTTAGCGTACGGTGTACAAGGAAAGAGGTGGACTTCAGAGGATCCATGGATGTATCGCCGTTATCGTTCTCTTGATGATACGAACGGGATGATTACAGACAGTGAACGTGAAATGGAAGAGAAAATAAATAGGTTACGTGACGTTGTAAGAACACCTGTTATTCGCATGCAAAAAAGGTTAAAGCGTGCAGGAACAGTTATGCAAATGTGTGAAGCAGTTTACTTATTTCTAGAAGAGCTGGATGTTCCGAAAAAACTAGAAGAATTACGTATACGTGCAGAAGAAAGTGGAGATTTCTTATTTGCGACAGATCATGAACAAGTATGGGAAGAAGTAATGAGCCTTCTTGATACGTTTGTAGAGATGCTTGGTGAAGAGAAAATGTCTCTTTCTATGTTTACGGACGTTATGTCGACAGGTCTTGAGGCACTTCAATTTGCTAACATTCCGCCGTCATTAGACCAAGTGTTAATTGCTAATATTGATCACTCCAGGTTATCTGACGTGAAAGCAACGTTTATTATAGGTGTAAATGAGGGTGTTATTCCAGCAGCACCTATGGACGAAGGTATGCTTTCTGATGAAGAAAGAGAAGTTCTTGGTGCAGCAGGGATTGAATTAGCGCCAACGACGAGACAAACTTTGTTAGAAGAACAGTTCGTTATGTATCAAATGGTAACGAGAGCATCTGAGAAGTTATATATTTCATGCCCGCTTGCAGATGAAGAAGGAAAGACGTTACTTGCGTCTAGCTTTATTAAGAAAATAAAAAGAATGTTCCCTAATGTGAAAGATTCATTTATTACGAATGACGTAAACGATTTATCACGTTCAGAACAAATTTCATACGTAGCAACGCCAGAAGTAACGTTATCTTACGTTATGCAGCAACTACAAACGTGGAAGCGATACGGATTTGAAGGGAATTTAGACTTTTGGTGGGACGTATATAATTTCTACGTAACTTCAGATGAATGGAAACAAAAAAGTAGCCGCGTCTTATCAAGTTTATTCTATCGAAATCGTGCGAAGAAACTAAGTACAGCAGTAAGTAGAGATTTATACGGAGATATAATTAAAGGAAGCGTCTCTCGTATGGAACTATTTAACCGTTGTGCATACGCTCATTTTGCGCAGCACGGTTTATCGCTTAGAGAGCGTGATATTTTCAAGCTTGATGCGCCGGATATCGGCGAATTATTCCATGCGGCATTAAAGAAAATTGCGGACAAGTTATTGCGTGAAAACCGTACTTGGGCGGATTTATCCATAAAAGAGTGTGAGCATCTTTCTGTTTTAGTAATAGAAGAAATCGCACCGTTATTACAACGACAAATTTTATTAAGTTCAAACCGTCATTTCTATTTAAAACAAAAACTACAACAAATCATTTTCCGTACGTCAATCATTCTTCGTGAACATGCGAAGTCAAGCGGATTCGTACCAGTTGATTTAGAAGTGCCGTTCGGTATGGGTGGTACAGGCTCACTTCCGCCGATGGAATTCTCATTACCAAATGGTGTGAAGATGGAAGTTGTCGGCCGTATTGACCGTGTTGATAAGGCAGAAGATGAAAACGGGACGTTCCTACGTATTATTGATTATAAATCAAGTTCAAAAGCGTTAGATTTAACGGAAGTGTATTACGGATTAGCACTTCAAATGTTAACGTATTTAGATGTTGTTACTTCGAATGCGCAGACGTGGATGAAAAAAGGTCACGCAGCATCACCAGCTGGTGTATTGTATTTCCATATTCATAACCCAATCGTTGAGATGAAAGGTGACGCATCTGAAGCTGAAATTGAAAAAGAAATTTTAAAGAAATTTAAAATGAAAGGACTCGTATTAGGAGATGCTGATGTTGTTCGTTTAATGGATAACAAACTTTCAACAGGAAGTTCAGATATTATTTCTGCTGGCCTGAAAAAAGACGGTAGCTTTAGTGCGCGTTCAAGTATTGCAAGTGAGCAAGAGTTTAACGTACTGCAAAAATATGTACACCATACGTTTGAAAATATCGGAAAAGATATTACAGAAGGTGTTATCGATATTGCTCCTTATAAAATGGGAAATAAAGCAGCATGTACGTTCTGTAACTTCAAATCTGTTTGTCAATTTGATGAGTCGCTTGAAGATAATCAGTTCCGATCGTTAAAAGATATGAAAGATAGCGAAGCGATGGAGAAAATAAGAGAGGAGGTTGGCGGAGAATGATAGAAAATTGGCCTAAAAAACCAGAAGATAGTCAATGGACAGATGACCAGTGGAAAGCTGTTGTAGCGAACGGGCGTGATATTTTAGTTGCGGCTGCAGCTGGATCAGGTAAAACAGCAGTATTAGTTGAACGTATTATTAAAAAGATTATTAATGAAGAGAATCCAGTCGATGTCGACCGCCTGCTCGTTGTAACATTTACGAATGCAGCGGCGCAAGAGATGAAAAACCGAATCGGGGAAGCGTTAGAAAAGGTATTAATTGATGAACCAGGCTCTCAACACGTAAGAAAGCAGCTGAGCCTATTAAATAAAGCTTCCATTTCAACAATTCACTCATTCTGTTTACAAGTAATTAGAGGATATTACTACATGCTTGATGTTGATCCTCGTTTCCGTATTGCGAATCAAACAGAAAATGAATTGTTAAAAGAAGAAGTGCTAGATGACATATTAGAAGAAGAGTACGGAATCGAAGATAATACAATCTTCTTTGAACTTGTTGATCGTTATACGAGTGACCGTAGTGATGATGACTTACAACGTATGATTTTAGCGCTTCATACAGAGTCAAGAGCGCATCCAAATCCGGAAAAATGGCTTGATAAATTAGTAGAAGCATATGACGTAGAAGGAAAGACAATTGAAGATTTAGTATATGCTTCTTATTTATTAGAAGATGTGAAATTCCAGCTTGAAACAGCGGAACAGCATATTCGTAAGGCAACTGAACTCGCAATGCTTCCTGACGGTCCAGCGCCTCGCATTGAAACCCTGCAAGCAGATGTAGCTTTACTTGGAACGCTATCATCAGCTGCTCATGAGTCGTGGACAAGTTTGTATGAAGCGATGCAAAACGTATCGTGGCAAACGTTAAAGCGTATTAAGAAAAGTGATTACAATGAAGATGTTGTAAAACAAGTAGACTCTCTTCGTAATAAAGCGAAAGATGAAGTGAAGAAATTACAAGAAGAGTTATTTAGCCGAAAACCTGAAAGTTTCTTACGAGATTTTCAAGATATGCACCCAGTATTAGAAAAGCTTGTTCAACTTGTAAAAGTATTTACAGAGCGTTTCCAAGCGATGAAGCGAGATAAAGGAATGGTCGATTTCACAGATTTAGAGCATTTCTGTTTACAAATTTTAAGTGAACAAAGTGAAAATGGTGAAATGAATCCGTCAGCAGTGGCGCTTCAATATCGTAATAAATTTGCTGAAGTATTAGTCGATGAATATCAAGATACGAATTTCGTACAAGAATCGATTATTAAATTCGTAACGAAAGATTCTGAGAGTGAAGGAAACTTGTTCATGGTTGGTGACGTAAAGCAGTCGATTTATCGTTTCCGACTAGCCGAACCAGGACTATTCCTAGGAAAATATAAACGCTTCACACAAGAAGGATTGGGCGGTGGAATGAAGATCGACTTAGCGAAAAACTTCCGTAGTCGTCATGAAGTACTAGCAGGTACGAACTTTATCTTCAAACAAATTATGGGTGAAGAAGTCGGAGAAATCGACTACGATGCAGACGCTGAATTAAAGTTAGGTGCTACCTATCCAGAAGGTGAAGATGTAGCGGCAGAACTACTGTGCATTCAGCAAACGGAAGAAGAAGTAATAGACGGAGAAGAAGGTGCAGAAGTCGAAAAAGCACAGCTTGAAGCTCGTCTTATGGCGCAGCGCATTAAAGTGATGGTTGATTCAGGTTATGAAGTGTATGACCGTAAAAATGATAGTATGCGCCCAGTACAATACCGCGACTTCGTTATTTTACTTCGCTCCATGCCGTGGGCACCGCAAATTATGGAAGAGTTAAAACTACAAGGAATTCCAGTATATGCAGACCTTGCGACTGGTTACTTTGAAGCGACAGAAGTAAATATTATGATGAACGTATTCCGCGTTATTGATAATCCGATGCAAGATATCCCGCTTGCAGCAGTACTTCGTTCACCGATCGTTGGATTAAATGACGAAGAACTTGCGACGCTTCGTGCTCACGGAAAGAAAGGGTCATTTTATGAAGTAATGAGCTCATTCTTAAAAGGGGCACCACTTGAAGAGGAGCAAGAACTTCATGATAAATTAGAGTGGTTTTATAACTTACTGCAAGGATGGCGTGAATTCGCGCGCCAACAATCACTTTCTGATTTAATTTGGAAAGTGTACGGTGAGACAGGTTATTACGACTTTGTTGGCGGTTTACCAGCTGGAAAGCAAAGACAGGCAAACTTACGCGTACTATATGACCGTGCAAGACAATATGAGGCAACATCATTTAGAGGATTATTCCGCTTCTTACGTTTTATTGAACGTATTTTAGAACGCGGTGATGATATGGGTACGGCGAGGGCCCTCGGTGAACAAGAAGACGTTGTTCGCATTATGACGATTCATAAAAGTAAAGGGCTAGAGTTCCCAGTTGTATTTGTAGCTGGACTCGGTCGTCGTTTTAATACACAAGACTTAATGAAACGTTTCTTATTGCATAAAGATTTCGGTTTCGGTTCGCAATTTATCGATCCGCGTAAACGAATTAAATATACAACATTATCACAGCTTGCGATTAAGCGTAAAATGAAAATGGAATTAATTGCGGAAGAAATGCGCGTACTATACGTAGCATTGACGCGTGCGAAAGAGAAGTTAATTTTAATTGGAACAGTTAAGGATGCAAATAAGGAAATGGAAAAATGGCTCGATGCGAGGGAACATAGTGAATGGTTATTACCAGATCATATACGTGCCGGGGCGTCTTGTTATTTAGACTGGATTGCACCTTCATTATATAGACACCGTGATAGTGAAATGCTTCTTGAATTAGGACAAGGAAGCATTCCGGATGAAATTTACGGGTATGACACGAGCTGGAAAGTAGAAGTTGTGGATGGTAATACGCTACTTGCACCAGAGCCAGTTCAAGAAGAGAAACAAGAATTATTAGAAGCGCTTCGTGAGAAAAAGGCTGTGCCATTACAAAGTGAACGGAAAGAAGAAGTGTACGACAGATTAATGTGGAAGTACGGATATGAGGATGCGACATCTCATCGTGCGAAGCAATCTGTTACAGAAATAAAGAGAAATTATCAATCTGAAGAAGGTAGCGATAACGCCTTTATTAAAAAACTACGTGCACCAATTAAAACACGTCCGCGCTTTATGGAGAAAAAAGGGTTAACGTACGCAGAGCGCGGAACAGCAGTCCATGCCGTTATGCAGCATGTTGATTTGAAGAAGCCGATTACGGTTGAAGTTCTTCAAGAGCAAATTGCTGGAATGGTAAATAAGGAATTATTAACATTCGAGCAGGCGGAAGAAATAGCGATTGAAAAAGTAATTTCATTCTTTGACAGTGACTTAGGCAAAAGGGTATTAGCGGCGAAAAGTGTTGAGCGTGAAGTACCATTTACGATGATGCTTGCAGCAGAAGAAGCATATCAAGATTGGAAAGGGAATAGCGGGGAATCGATCCTTGTCCAAGGGGTTATCGACTGCATGATTGAAGAGGAAGATGGCATTACGTTAATCGACTTCAAAACAGATACGATTGAAGGGAAATTCCCAGGCGGATTCGAACAAGCGAAACCAATTTTAGAAGATCGATATAAAGTGCAGCTTTCGTTATATGCAAAAGCACTGGAGAAAAGCTTACAACATCCTGTGAAAGAGAAATGTTTATATTTCTTTGATGGGAATCACGTTGTAAATATTAAAGAATAGAGGGGCTTGAAAATGGTAACGGAAAAAACGTTAAGAACTTGTGAACAGGGACACGAGTACTATAAAAGTAGCGATTGTCCAACTTGCCCAACCTGTGAGAAAGAGAGAAAACCAAAAGAAGGTTTTCTCTCTCTTCTTTCAGCGCCAGCAAGAAGGGCATTAGAACACCATGGAATTCAAACTGTAGAAGAACTCTCAAAATATAGTGAAAAAGAAATTTCAAAACTGCATGGTATGGGGCCTGCGTCTTTGCCGAAGCTTAGGAAGGCTTTGGAGGAGAGCGGGTTATCATTTAAATAAAATGAAATAGTGCCTCTTCACTACTTACTTGTTTATACCACTATTTGTGGACAGTAAAGCTCTTGCTTATTAAAATTTTATTTTAATAATTTTGAATTAGATAAAAGAAAAAAGTAGGAGATATTCTCCTACTTTTTTTACGCTGTTCCAATCTGATCTTGATCTGCCACATCAGAATCAAATGTATTCGTTGCACTAACACCGTTAAACGTATTCACGACAAACCCAACATTGGAAGCTCCAGATCCGTTATAGGCTTTCGTGTTTTCTTTCGGAGATACGTTATAAAAATCTCCTAAGTTGAAAGAGCCGTTACTGTTTTGCACGACGAGATTTCCTACAACCGAAGGCATACCATCCACCTACTTTACTAAGCTTTTTAATTACTATATGAATTATTGTGCGGAAGGTTCATCCGTAATATATTGGCGGATTTGTATAATACGAGAGTTATTAAAACCATAATCAACATTTCCAATTTGAAAGCAACCAGAATTTAAAAGTGTGCGTAATTCAACGTTATTAACTTCAATAAAAGGGCATTCATTTACAATGTTTAATTTTACATCTGTCGTTCGTTTTGGAATTGTAATGTGTTCATCTGTAAAGATTTCAAAAGCATCAAAGCGACCTTCTCCCCGTATATAAAAAGGAATTTCACGGTGGACGGCAATAGCTCTACTTTTTAATTCCATTTGGTTTGCATCTCCAACTTGAAATACAGCAGCAATCCCTAAAGAAATAATAGAAACATTTTGGACAATAGACACATGATGCAACATAATTTCTCAGTCTCCTTAACCTGGAGTAGGAGGGACATCTGTTACTAATGGTACAAATGGACCCTCTGTAACTGTTTCAAATGGTGTATCGAGAATAGAAGATAGAATGAGGAGATTTGCATCTCCAATTAAAAAGAGTGCGGACGACGATACACCGTTCATTTTAATCTGTCCGACTTTTAACTCACGGTTTACAACGTTAAGGTTCATACATACTTACTCCTTTCGGTAATTTCCCGGTATGTGCTGAATAAAGGAGAGAAAGGCTTTGTCAATATCTTGTTTCATTGCCTGAATAATGATATCTCGTAAATAATCTGGATCTGTTGAAATACCTTCATATGATTGCGCTTGTGATAAATAATAAGGGAGTCGATGCTCCATCTGTTTTTTTATGTCATCCACCATCATTTGTCGATACATTTCATCAAGCGGTGTTCGCTCTTCTTGTTCAAAATGGAGAATACGATTATATGCTTCTTCATCTAAGTATCGATGCATTTCTTGGAGGATACCTTGATAAAAGTCTGGGTTTGTTTCGGTTTCAGGGTTTACCTTCAATGTTTCTGTATCCACTTGAAGGTCTTCAATTTGTTGTCCTTTTGCTGAAAATGGGTTTAAACCAATATTTAAAGTACCATTTAAATTTTCGACTTTTAATTGATCGAATTTGTATTCCACTTTTCCTACAGAAGAGGAGGGGCGATTTTTTAATTCGTTAAGCTCTTCTTGGAGTTGGCGCACTTGATCTTCTAAATTCAGGATGGCTGCTTGTTGTGTTTGAAGAGCTTGTTGAAGTTGGTGTAAGTAAGTATATATATCTTGATTCATTTGTGAAACCTCCTTTTCAATAGGGAGGGTAAAAATATTCCTGCTATATATTTATGACAAGGATGTCTTAAGAAGAACTAGTTGATGGTTTGATAGAAATAATTTGTCCTTTCGCTTGTAATGGGCGAAGCGGCTCCGTAAATCCGCCCGTATTTGAAAATTTAGATAGGGCTTTAATACTTCCGGCAGTACCAATTTGGAACACAGAAGAGGTTGTAATGCTATCAATTTTAATGCTGTTAATGATGATGCTTTGGTTTACGTAAAAATTCAATACAATCGCCCCCTTTAAGTTGAACCAATTATCGCTTGATCGACGACATCTGAATCGTTGACAGTCGTTGCACTTTGATAATTGTAGACAGAAACGTTATCTCCAACATTAAAAGAGCCGGCCCCGGCGAAAGCACGTGAGTAACTAATAGGCCTAATCGCAAATACATCTCCAATATGAAAAATACCACTTGATCCAATATTGACGATACGAATATGTCCGACCATAGCTGGCATACAAAACACCCTTCGTTTTTAAAATTTTCTTTTCTACTATTGTATGGGCGTTTCCAATAAAATGTGTATTTTTTTGAAATAAAAGAAACACACGCATTATTGCGTGTGTGTTTTGAATGTTTGATTAGGGTGTAAATCCGTATGTACATGACAAATTACATTTAAGAGCCTGTCCAGTTCTTGGCTACAATCCACTGTTTTTTGAGAAGTCATTCCATAGCGTTCAGCAAAATAAATCATTTTTTCACGTTTTTTTTCAATCGCTTGCTCAAACATTGAAATCGGCTCCATCTCTAAATGAAATTTTTAGTATATATGTAGTACATATTATACAAAAACTTCATAAAAAAGAAATGCATTCGCTAAAAAAAGTAAAATTTCTACATTTTATGCCAAATGATAAAGGGTAACGAATAGGGTATGAGAAGAATATTGTAAAAATTAGCGTGCATGAGAAGGTTTTTTTCTTAAGGATGCGAATACAATTAAAGGGCATGAGTTTTAGGATGGAGAGTGGAAATATTGCGTTTTGTAACGGCGAAGAAAGAAGAAAAGGTATTTGTAGGTATTGTGGATGAAGAAGAAGAAAAGGTATTACACTTAAGAGAAGCGCAAAGACAAAAAGGGGAAAAGGTTACAATCCCTATTACAATGTTAGAGTGTATTGAAAGAGGGACTGAATGCTTTGAGAAAGTATGTGAAATTGTAAATTGGGCAAAAGAAAACGGGGAAGCGGCGTATTATCCGTTAACAGAGGTGAAAATATTAGCACCGATTCCAAGGCCAAGAAAGAATATTTTGTGCGTTGGAAAAAACTATCGTGAGCATGCGGTAGAAATGGGTGGAGTAGAGTCTATTCCAGAAAATATAATGATCTTTACGAAAGCACCAACAACAGTTATTGGCATAAATGAGCAAATTAATGGTCACCCTCATGCAACGGACGAACTAGATTACGAAGGAGAATTAGCTATCGTTATTGGTAAGCGAGGGAAACAAATTAAAAAAGAAAAAGCGCTTGAGCATGTTTTTGGTTATACGATTATCAATGATGTAACAGCTCGAGACATTCAAAGAAAACATAAACAGTTTTTCCTTGGGAAAAGCTTCGATACATTTTGTCCGATGGGGCCGTATTTAATTCATAAATCGGTGGTTAATGCGCCGAATGCATTACACATTGAAACGGTAGTAAATGGAGAAGTAAGGCAAACTTCCAACACAAATAAAATGATTTTTTCAATAGAAGAAATTATTTCAACGATAAGTAAAGGAATGACTTTAGAACCAGGCGATATTATCGCAACAGGAACCCCGGCTGGTGTCGGAAAAGGTTTCACACCACCGAAGTTTTTACATGCTGGTGATGAAGTGGTTATTACAGTAGAAGGAATTGGTACTTTGCGAAATGTAGTGAAGTGAAGAAAAGAGCTATCTTGTTAAAAGATAGCTCTTTTTTATGGCCTTGGGTTATAGAGGTAATCAATAACGGAAAAAGTGTAAAGACCAATGAATGCAAGTGTGCAAATGCCAAATAGTATAACCGTAAGTGCGCTTTTTTCTCGTCCAAAACCAATGATAGTAAGAATAACAGCAGTCCAAAATGATGCTTTCAGTAGTGTGAATGTAGTAGGAGTTGAGTAGTGAGTAAGCCATGTTGTGGAAAGTAGGAAGCCAAAGAATGTAACTAAAATAAAAGATGTAGCTAAATAGTTAATATGTTTACCATATCTTAATAGCATATCGCACCTCCTTTACGATTTTAAAATACAGAAAATTAAAATTTCATCTTAATATAAATGAATATAAATGAATATAAAAAGAAAGAGGTTGTCCCAACATGTCGGACAACCTCTCTATCATTACGATAATACAGCTTTAATTTTTTGGAATGCCCACTCTAAATCTTCTTCAGAGATTACTAGAGGTGGTGCGATACGAATTACGTTTTCATGTGTTTCTTTACATAGTAGACCAGCTGCTTTTAGTTGTTCACAGTAAGGACGAGCTGGCTCGTTTAATTCGATACCGATGAATAAACCTTTACCGCGAACTTCAGTGATCATTGGGTTGTCAATCTCTTTTAATTGCCCAACTAATTTTTCTCCTAATTGAAGAGAACGCTCTGTTAATTTTTCTTCTTCTAACACTTCAAGAGCTGCGATAGAAACAGCACATGCAAGTGGGTTACCACCGAATGTAGAACCGTGAGAACCTGGCTCAAATACACCTAAAATATCGCGGTTTGCTGCAACACAAGAGATCGGGAACACGCCGCCACCAAGTGCTTTACCAAGTATGTACATGTCAGGAGTTACATCGTCCCAGTCACAAGCAAATACTTTACCAGTACGGCCTAAGCCTGTTTGGATTTCATCTGCTACGAATAAAACGTTTTCTTTTTTACATACTTCAAAAGCTTCTTTTAAGTAACCAGCTGGCGGGATGTTAATTCCTGCTTCACCTTGAATTGGCTCTAAAATGAATGCTGCTGTGTTTGGTGTAATTGCGGCTTTTAATGCTTCTAAATCACCGTAAGGAATTACAACGATGCCAGGAAGCATTGGACCGAATCCACGCTTGTACTCTTCGTTTGAAGACATAGAAACAGAACCCATTGTACGTCCGTGGAAGTTATCTTCACAAACGATGATTTCAGCGCGGTTTGCTTCTACTTTCTTCACATCATAAGCCCAGCGACGAACTGTTTTAATTGCAGTTTCAACAGCTTCAGCACCTGTATTCATTGGAAGTACCATTTCTTTATTAGTTAGTTTCGCAACTTTTTCGTACCAAGGACCTAATTGATCGCTATGGAAAGCACGAGAAGTTAACGTAACACGATTTGCTTGGTCAATTAAAGCGTTAATAATTTTCGGGTGACGATGACCTTGGTTTACTGCAGAATATGCACTTAATAAGTCCATATAGCGGTTTCCTTCAGGATCTTCTACCCAAACACCTTCTGCTTTAGAAATAACGATTGGAAGTGGGTGATAGTTATTTGCTCCATATGTGTCTGTAAGTTCGATAATATCCTTAGTTTGAATCATGATTGTTCCCCCTTTTGTTATTACAAGAAGTTTGTAAATACTCTAAATATTATATCATTTAAATGTAAAAAAGCGAAACATTTCCTGAAAATAAATGAACATGTTATCATATAGAGTGAAAAAGTGTGAAAAGAGGAGGTAAGGGATACGATGGTACATATGCATATTACAGCATGGGCGTTAGGTTTAATTTTATTCTTCGTTGCGTATTCACTTTATTCAGCAGGAAGAAAAGGTAAAGGTGTACATATGGGGCTTCGCCTAATGTATATCATCATTATTGTGACAGGCTTCATGTTGTACATGAGTATTGTGAAGACAGCAACAGGTAGCATGCACATGTGGTACGGCCTGAAAATGTTAGCTGGTATTTTAGTTATCGGCGGAATGGAAATGGTTCTTGTAAAAATGAGCAAAAACAAACCAACAGGGGCGGTTTGGGGCTTATTTATTGTTGCGCTAGTAGCAGTATTATACTTAGGACTGAAATTGCCACTTGGCTGGTACGTATTCAAATAAAAATAAAACCACCTTATAATCTCAAAGACTTGGGAGATAAGGTGGTTTTTATTTTTTATGTCGCATCGATATGCAACTCTTCTCCATTTACTTTCGTAAAACGGAACATATTTTTATTTGACGTAGTGTGACGGACGAAATGGTGTTGCAGTGTACAGATCATTTCTTCGTTATCAAACAAAAGAATATTTACTCCTTCGCGTGACTCCTCTTTCGGTAAGAAAGATAAATAATTATGACAATACATGCAATCATATAAAGAGTAGTGAAGTGATTGCAATGATTCAGTTAATAATGTGAAGACAGAGTCAGGTAATTCCTCGAGCCATTCATTATAGCTAAGAAGTAACTTTTTTCGAATACGTACCATTTCACCATTTTGCAAATGGTGTTGCTCGTTGGCGATTTGTAATACATCTTGTTCATAGAAACGGGCTGGTAACCAATTGTTATTATACAAAATTTCAAACCCATCTTCGGCAATATCTTCTAATAGAAACGCTTCATCATTTTCATCATCAAAGAATACCCATTCATTGTTTATATATTCTACATTACCGACTGTATGAGCACGGGGCTGGTTATATAAAATATGTTTACGTTGTATCATATACGATTTCTCCTTTATGAAAAGTAGTTATTCCTGTTATAGACAGTTCGTGCGTTCTTTATAACTAGACACATCTAGACATAGGTGGGCATACAATAAAACACGTTTTACTGAGTGAGAATGCTATTCCATATGTGGATAGTAGGTTATCGTCAAGTTTTTCATTTTTTGATCCGCACTCTTAGGGTGGGGATTACTGCACGTTCAAGAAAAGAAATAAGATGGAAGGATGATTTATATGTGCGGGATTACAGGATGGGTGGATTATAAACGCTCATTAGAAGGAGAAAGAGATGTTGTTACGAAGATGGCTGAGACGTTAGCGAAGCGGGGGCCGGATGATAATAAAGTTTGGATTAAAGGAAATGTCGCATTTGGGCATAAACGGTTAATCGTTGTAGACCCTGAGGGCGGTAAACAGCCGATGACTTGTTTAAAAGATGAAACGAATTACGCCATTTGCTATAACGGTGAACTTTATAACACAGAAGACATTCGAAAGGAATTATTAAGAAGAGGGTATACGTTCAAAGGTCATTCTGATACAGAAGTATTATTAGCTTCTTATATTGAATGGAAAGAAGAATGTGTCGATCATTTAAACGGTATATATGCGTTTGCAGTATGGGACGAACAGAAAGAACAAGTATTTATTGCGAGAGATCGATTAGGTGTAAAGCCACTTTTTTATAAATATGATAGCGGACGCTTACTATTTGGTTCGGAGTTAAAAGCGATATTGTCGCATCCAGATGTGAAGGCGGAAGTAACATTAGAAGGGTTATCAGAAATATTCGGACTCGGACCGTCAAGAACGCCTGGCCACGGTATTTATGCTGGTATAAAAGAATTACGTCCAGGTCATGCGATGACATTTTCAAAGAACGGTTTGTGTATATGGAGATATTGGAATGTAGAAAGTAAAAAACATGAAGACTCTTTTGAAGAAACAGTAGAGAAAACGCGCTTTTTACTACAAGATGCCATTACAAGACAGCTTGTTTCTGATGTACCACTATGTACCTTTTTATCAGGTGGTGTAGATTCGAGCGCTATTACAGCTATTGCGGCGAAAGAATACGAGAGATCAGGAAAAGGACAATTACACACGTATTCAATTGATTACGAAGATAATGACAAATACTTTAAAGCGAATGCGTTTCAGCCAAATTCAGATGCTCCGTTTATTAATTTGATGACAGAGACGTTTCAAACAACCCATCATCGTTGCGTCATTTCGAATGAAAAACTAGCAGAGTATTTAACGGAGGCGGTACTCGTTCGTGATTTGCCTGGTATGGCAGATATCGATTCGTCATTATTATGGTTTTGCCGCGAAATTAAACAAGATTTTGTCGTCGGCTTATCTGGAGAATGTGCAGATGAAATATTTGGTGGATATCCGTGGTTTTATAGAGAAGATGATCTACAATCGAGTGCATTTCCGTGGATGCGCTCTACAGAAGCGCGTGAACAACTTCTAAAAAAAGAATGGAGAAATAAATTAAATTTACAACAATATGTACAAAGGCGCTATGAAGAGTCGATTCAAGAAGTTCCTATTTTAGAGGGAGAAAGTCCGCTAGAAGCGAAAAGACGCCAATTATTTTATTTAAATATGGTATGGTTTATGACAACATTATTAGACAGAAAAGACCGCATGAGTATGGGGGCAAGCTTAGAAGTACGTGTTCCATTTGCGGATCATCGTCTTGTCGAATATGCGTGGAATATTCCTTGGGAAATGAAAATGTATAAAAACCGCGAAAAAGGTCTATTACGTAAAGCGTTAGAAGATGTGCTTCCACATGACATCTTATATAGAAAGAAGAGTCCTTATCCGAAAACGCATAATCCGCACTATACGAAAGCAGTCACAGTATGGCTACAAGATTTATTAACAGATAAAGGTTCAATTTTACACGAACTATTTGATAAAGAGCAGTTGAGCGGATTGATTCAGTCTGGCGGCAGTGCATTTCAATCACCTTGGTTCGGGCAATTAATGACAGGTCCTCAACTTTTAGCTCATTTAGCACAAATTCACGTTTGGTTTAAAGAGTATGGGGTAAATATTAGGGAATAAGGGAAAAGCGACTTACTTTTATGTAAGTCGCTTTTTATTAAAGAAATTGTCAAATGAAATTTAAAATCATATTAGAAAAAATACTTATTTAGAATAATTATCTTTACGTACTTATTATTGTTTGTTATAATTGGAAACAAACGTTCTTGAAAAAGATTCTCATTTATAAAATTGAGGTGTTATATAGATGACAAAGAAAAAAATAGGTTTACTCGTAATGGCGTATGGAACGCCAGAATCATTAGATGATGTAGAAGCGTACTACACACATATTCGCCACGGTCGTAAACCTTCCAAAGAGGCACTCCAAGATTTAATCGAGCGCTATAAAGCGATTGGTGGAATTTCGCCGCTTGCAAAAATTACGAAAGAACAGGCGCATAAATTAACAGATTCAATGAATAACATATTTACAGAGTATGAATTTACTTGTTACTTAGGTTTAAAACATATTGCACCATTTATAGAAGATGCGGTAGAAGAAATGAAGCGTGATGGGATTGAGCAAGCGATTAGTATCGTATTAGCGCCACATTACTCTACATTTAGCATTAAAGCGTATAATGACCGTGCTATTCGTCTTTCGCAAGAAATTGGTGGTCCTGTTATTGAACCAATTGAACAATGGTATGATAAACCGAAATTTATTTCGTATTGGGCAGACCAAATAAAAGAGACGTTTACAGAAATTGATAATAAAGAGAAAGCAGTCGTAATTTTTTCAGCGCATAGTTTGCCAGAAAAAATTATTGCAACAGGAGACCCATATGTAGAACAACTAAAGCATACGGCAGATTTAATTGCAGAAGCTGCAAATATTCAAAACTATACAATCGGTTGGCAAAGTGCTGGGAATACTCCAGATCCGTGGATTGGTCCAGATGTGCAAGATTTAACGAAAGATTTATATGAAGAGCATGGGTACGAATCTTTCGTATATTGCCCAGTTGGTTTTGTAGCGGAGCATTTAGAAGTTTTATATGACAACGATTATGAATGTAAAGTTGTAACGGATGAATTAAATGCCAAATATTTCAGACCAAATATGCCGAATGCACAATCTGCATTTATCGACTGTTTGGCTGAAATTGTTTCCAAAAAAGTGAAGGAAATAGTTGACAAAGATTTAGTTTTGAATAATAATTAATTTATAATAATTTTAAATAAATAATGATTACTACGAAAGAAAGAGGAGGATCCCCCTAGATGAATCCAAATAATCGCTTAACAACAAACCAAGGTGCTCCAGTTGGAGACAACCAAAATTCTCGTACAGCTGGTCGTCGTGGACCAGTATTATTAGAAGACTATCATTTAGTAGAAAAACTTGCGCACTTTGATCGTGAACGTATTCCGGAGCGTGTTGTGCATGCACGTGGTGCAGGTGCTCACGGTGTATTCGTAACGAAAAATAGTATGAAGCAATATACGAAAGCAGCATTTTTACAAAATGAAGGAACTGAAACGCCTGTATTTGTTCGTTTTTCAACGGTTATTCATGGTCAAGGTTCTCCTGAAACAGCACGTGACCCACGTGGGTTTGCTGTTAAATTTTATACAGAAGAAGGAAACTACGATATCGTAGGTAATCATTTACCAGTTTTCTTCATTCGTGATGCAATTAAATTCCCTGATATGGTACATTCCTTAAAACCAGCACCTGATACGAATATTCAAACGCCAGATCGTTATTGGGATTTCATGACGTTAAGTCCAGAATCTACACATATGATGACATGGGTATTTTCTGATTACGGTACACCAGCAAGCTATCGTGAAATGGAAGGTTTCGGCGTCCATTCATTTAAATGGATTAATGAAGAAGGCAAAATTGTTTATATTAAATACCACTGGAAACCACAGCAAGGTGTACGTAACTTAAATGCGAAAGAAGTGCAAGAAGTACAAGGGAAAGACTTCAATCATGCAACTCGTGACTTGTTCGATGCAATCGAAAAAGGAAATTACCCAAAATGGGATTTACACGTACAAGTTATGCAATTAGATGAAATGGACTCTTTAGACTTTGATCCACTAGATCCAACGAAAGTATGGCCAGAAGATCGCTTCCCATTAATGGAAGTAGGGACAATGACGTTAAATCGTAATCCGAAAAACTTCTTTGCAGAAGTAGAGCAAGTAGCGTTCTCTCCAAGTGCAACTGTAAATGGTATTGAGCCATCGGAAGATAAATTATTACAAGGTCGTTTATTCTCTTACCCAGATACACAGCGTTATCGTCTTGGTGCAAATTACTTACAAATTCCTGTAAACTGCCCATACGCAGCTGTTCAGAATCAACAACGTGATGGTGCGATGCAAGTGAATCAAAACCCATCTACAATCAACTACGAACCGAGTCGTCATGCAGAGAATCCAGTTGAAGACAAAGCTTACCGCGATTCAACTATGAAAGTAGAAGGCTATGTATCTCGTGAAAAAATTGAGAAACCAAATGACTTCAAACAAGCAGGTGAGCGTTACCGTTCATTCTCTAAAGAAGAGCAAGATAACTTAATTGCAAACTTAACAAATGATCTAAAAGACGTAAATGAACGCACAAAATTATTAGCTGTTTGTAACTTCTTCCGTGCAGATCAAGAATACGGTATGCGTTTAGCGCAGGCATTAAATGTTGATATTACGCAATATGTAGGAAATGCTCCGAAATAAATAGGAAAAGACGACCGGGCTTCGGTCGTCTTTTTTGTGTGTAAATTTATGCCGGGGTATTTTTCATCTTCTTCATGTTGGAATTTTTTGGTAAATAGGTATCCTGTGTCGGAACGTCGATATATTCCTGACAGTATATTAAAAAGAGATGCAATCTACTATCGATAGATTGCATCTCTTTTTTAGTTTGCTCGCTCTGCATGTTCATAAGCCTTCTCACCATGCATTGAAATATCAAGACCCATGTGTTCTTCATGTTCATCTACTCGAACAGGGAGGAAGAAGTTGATCGCTTTAATAATGGCATACGTCATGATGATTGTGAATGCATATGTTGCGCCAATCGCTATAAGTTGTTTAAACAGTAACGCGGCGTTTCCGTAAAACAATCCGTTCGCACCATCCCCGTTTACGGTAGTAGTTGCAAATAGTCCTGTTGCAATACCGCCCCAAGTTCCTCCGATGCCGTGGCATCCAAAGGCATCAAGTGTATCGTCATACCCAAATTTTGTTTTTAAGAAGAAAACGGCGCCAAAGCATAATATGCCACCAATTGCTCCGATAAGAAGGGCGGAGAAAGGTGTAACGAACCCGCAAGCTGGTGTAATAGCGACTAGACCAGAAACAACTCCGCAAGCAGCTCCCATTGCGGTCGGTTTTGATTGGAAGAACCATTCAGAAAGCATCCAAGTTAGAGCGGCGGCAGCGGCGGCTATATTTGTATTAATAAATGCAGTTAAAGCTACGTCGTTTAAGGATAATGCGCTGCCGACGTTAAAACCGAACCAGCCAAACCATAATAAGCCTGCACCTAACATTGTAAATGGCAAATGGTGAGGAGAAGAACCATTTATGTTTTTTCGTTTTCCAAGGAAAATAGCTAATACAAGACCAGCAACTCCGGAAGTGATGTGAACGACGTTTCCGCCAGCGAAGTCTAGTGCACCAAGTTCTCTTAGCCACCCGCCAACGCCCCATACCCAATGAGCGACAGGATTGTAAACGATCGTTGTCCATAGAAGGATAAAAATAAGAAAGGCAGAAAATCGCATTCTTTCAGCAAATGCACCTGAAATTAAAGCTGGAGTTAAAATGGCGAACATGAGTTGAAACATCATGAATAAATTGTGAGGAATAGTAGATGAGTAGTCTGGATTTGGTGCGTAGGTAACTCCGTTTAGACCGAACCAATCAAGTGTACCGATAAGCCCGTGCCAATCTGGTCCGAATGATAAAGAATAGCCGATAACAATCCATTGAATCGAAACGATAGCCATTGCGCTATAACTATGCATCGTTGTGCTGAGTACATTTTTGCTGCGAACCATACCTCCATAAAAAAGTGCCAATCCTGGTGTCATCAACATGACCATTACTGTCGTTACAAACATAAAAACTGTATCTCCCATATCCATGATCTCTCCTCCTGTAATGTTAGAAAAAATATCATCTATTTGTTATGTTTCATATCATATTCGAAATTAAACTGAAAATCAACTAAAAATTCAGAAAATTATATGAATGATGTCATGAAACCTAACATGAATTATTTTGTGAGGATTAAAATCGACATATGCGTTTCATTCGGATAATTGGTATAATATTCTTACAATTAAAAAACTTGGGGGATGCGTGTGGGAAAAATACGGACTAGGAAACTATTCATTTGTTTTTGCTTAGCTGTTGTTTTGTTTGTACCAATACATACTTTTGCAGACGAAAAAAGAGAGTGGCGAGATGAAGTTATATACTCCATTATGATTGATCGCTTCAATAATGGAGAACCGAAAAATGACAAACAGTTAGAAGTTGGTAATTTAGAAGGGTATCAAGGAGGGGATATAAGAGGAATTATAAAAAGGTTGGATTACATAAAAGAAATGGGTTTTACTACCGTTATGCTTTCGCCGCTTTTTGAAAGTGGAAAGTACGATGGATTAGACGTGCGAAATTATAAAAAGGTAAATGAACATTTCGGGACAGACAATGATGTGAAAGAACTTGTAAAAGAAGTTCATGCAAAAGGAATGAAAGTTGTATTTCAATTTCCGCTTGGAGAAAACGAACAACAGGTAATTGACGCAATGAAATGGTGGATAAAAGAAGTTGATTTAGACGGAAGTTATGTTATACATAGTGAAAAAAAGCCGCGTTCCTTTTGGGATAACGCGCAAAAAGATATGCAAGTGATAAAGAAAGATTTTCGTATTATGACAAAGGAGGATAGCGAATACAACGAAAAAATAGTAGAGTCGTTTTCTAAAGCGGATGTATCGGTGAAATCGTTATACGATGTGAGTAAAAAAGAAGGAGAATTTGTTACGTTCTTAGATAATCAAGAAACAAAAAGATATGCGCGTATTGCAAAAGAACATATGTATTATCCGCCATCACGTTTAAAACTGGCGCTTACTTATTTGTTAACATCACCTGGAATTCCGAATTTTTATTACGGAACTGAAATTGCATTAGATGGAGGAAGTGTACCCGATAATAGACGATTAATGGATTTTAAGTCAGACGAAAAGTTTATGCAACACATAGCAAAACTAGGTGAACTTAGGCAGGCGAGACCGTCTTTACGACGCGGTACGTTTGAGCTTCTGTATGATAAGAGCGGGATGAGTATACTAAAACGAAAATATAAAGATGAAGTAACTTTAGTAGCAATTAATAATACGAAAGAAACACAAAAAGTCTCCTTACCTGCAAGTGCAATTGGTGAAAAACAAGAGTTAAGAGGATTGTTGCAGGATGAAATTATAAGAGAGGAAAACGGAAAATTTTATCTCGTTTTAAAGCGTGAAGAATCAAACGTGTATAAAGTTAAAGGAGAAACAGGTGTGAATTGGTTATTTATCTCCTTAATCGTTGGGGTGAATGTATTATTTATTGCGTTTTTAATTGCAGTTAAAAGGAAGCGTAGATGAGAAGTTGCTGGCTCTATGTTCATGTCTTCTTATTGTATATGTAAGTTTGTTCGGCGGGGCAATAGTGTTTATTCTGTTGATATGAAATTTCTTAAGAGAAACGATGCGAAAATGAAAACTTCTCTAATGAGAGGGGGATTTCAGGTTAGGGAGAAAAAGTCTTCTTTCTAACCTGTTTTTGTGTTCATACGGATAGAGGAAGACCTTTGAAACAATCAATAATTGCAACTATATTAATTTTACATTACATTAAAAGTTAGAGAATACTCTTATACTAATATAGTGCTAAATAGTAGGTGAGCAAATGGAGTTTTACGATTTGGGTATTACCATTAAAGAGCTTAGAATTAAAAAAAATATATCACAATCCGAATTATGTCATGGAATATGTTCGCAAAGTCAAATTAGCAAAATAGAAAAAGGTGTGATTTATCCATCTAGTATATTGTTATATCAATTATCAGAAAGACTTGGTATTGACCCAAATAATATATTTGCATTAACTCAAAACAAAAAACTAAAATATGTAGAAAATGTAAAATGCGTAATAAAAGATTGCTTAAAGCAAAAACAATATAATGAACTTTATGAAATCGTGAAAAAAGAGAAAGATGAAAAGAATTTCCAGGCAAAAGAAGATAAACAATTTCTCCTATGGCATGAAGCAATTGCTATATTTGAGGCGAACAGATCCATAAAAACTGCTTTAAAGCTTTTAAATAATGCATTAAAACTAACTTTAACCAATGTTGATTTTTTATCAGAAAGAGAAATAGATATTATGCAGACAATGTCTATATTTTATGCGGAAAATAAAGAATATGATAAAAGTATTACTATATTAAGAAGGTGTTTAACTAATTTTAATAAGTTAGATTTTCCGAGAGATAAAGCGATTAAATTAAAAATCATTTTTAATTTAGCGAAATGTTTAGGTATGACCTATCAATATGAAGAGGCGGTAAAATACATTGATAAAGGAATCAAATTAGCTATTAATCTAAATACTTTATACTTATTAGGTGAACTTTACTATTTAAAGGGATGGAATTTATTAAGATTTAAACAACAGAATGAAGAAGATATTGCAAATAACATGAAAAAAGCATTATTTATATTTGAACTAACAGAAAAAGAAAATCTGATAAAAATGGTTAAAGAAAAATATTTTGAAAACCAAAATGAAAAAAGCCACTCATAATTCATTTGGGGATTACTTGAAATATAATAGAACCTACAGGGAAAATCCCTGTAGGTTCTAAACTTATAAACTTTCTTCTAAAATATTAGTGTTTAATATAAATTTTTGAATAAGAGTTTACTTAGTGTACTTTTTATTTTGAAGTCTGCATCTTTATTAACGATGTATGCTTCTTTTTAAATCCATCCGAATATTATTGGTTCAAGTCGGAGGAAGGCACTTTGGGGTGTCTTTTCTTTAGACCTTTATCATTAACTATTTAATGTTTTTTTAAATGATTACATGACATAGTTTTTTTGTACCAAGCTTTGTTGATACAGTTAGACTTATCCGTTAGTGAATTCGCATTATTAGAACATCCTACAGTATTTAGGGAGAATGTGGCCAATAAAAACCAGAGTATTAATTTCTTCATATAACCACTTCTAACTCTTTTTTAATTAACATTTTTTAAGTTCCTTATTAATTTTACATTACATTAAAGGTTGGGAAATATTCTTATACTCATAAATTGTTACGTTTTGGCGGGGGAGGAATTATGAGTTACAGCGATTTTTAAGATGACTTTGGTCTAGGGTGTAGTTACTAAGAAAAGTAATTCAAATCGAAGGGGGAAACGTCTTGAGGTGTCTTTTTCTTATTTTCAATAAGGTCTGCTAAATACATGTATAAAACAAATTCTACAATAAGGCCTAGTTTAATCATACGGTCACTTGTAAAGTATGCGTATGGTTAGACCCTGTTCACTTAGCAATTTTCACCGCATATACCTTTTTCTATAGTTTGTTCTCGTAATATTGTCTCTACAAGACAAAAAAGAAAACTCCTCTAATTAAGAGGAGTTTTCTTTTTAGCGGTAGTTAATGAACTGTACGTCGATTGGTAAATCAGCGCTACGAACAGCTGCGATTACTGCTTGTAAGTCATCACGGCTTTTTGCTGTAACACGTACTTGATCATCTTGTACTTGTGTTTTTACTTTTAATTTCATTTCTTTAATGATGTTGTTAATTTTTTTCGCGTTATCTTTATCGATACCTTGTTGAAGTGTTGCGCGTTGGCGAACAGTGTTGCCAGTTGCAGCTTCAACTTTTCCGTAATCTAAGTTCTTAATTGGAACGTTACGTTTTACAAGTTTAGAGATAAGAACGTCTTTTACTTGCTCTAATTTAAACTCGTCATCAGAAGTTAAAACAAGTACTTCTTTTTCTAATTTAATATCACTTTTACTTCCTTTAAAGTCATATCGGTTTTGGATTTCTTTTAATGCGATGTTAATTGCGTTTGTTACTTCAGGTAATTCTACTTTCGAAACGATGTCAAAAGAACTATCTTTTGCCATAGTTAGCACCTCCAAATAAATTTCTAATCTTGTTATGTACTGTACATACTAAAGTATATCTGAAAACGAGTCTAGACTTAAGTGTTTTCGTACTTATATTCATGTAACCTCATTTTATTATAGTGAATTTTGGGCAGTTGGACAAATATAGGAAAAATCATGTTATAATTAACTTTTGTTTGGAATGATAAAAAAGATAATTTTATATATATAGAAGGGAATTAAAAAATATGTATTTGCAAATAGGATCGATTGAACAGGTAACTGTTTTACGCGAAACGGAAATCGGATATATGGTTGGGAATGAAGAAGAAGAAATTTTCCTACATAAAAACGAAGTAGCTGGAGAAATTGAAGAAGGCGATACGATTGATGTATTCTTATACCTTGATCACCAAAATCGTATTTCAGCAACAATGAAGGAACCAATTATTACAACTTATGATTGGAACTGGGTAAAGGTTGTAGAAGTTATTCCTAGTTTAGGTGTGTTTGTTGATATTGGTGTGTCAAAAGATATACTAATTCCAGCTGATGAGTTCCCGATTTATATGCCAGTATGGCCAGAAGTAGGCGACGAATTATATTGTACGTTAAAATTAACGAATCGTGATCGTTTAATTGCTCTTCCGGCAAGAGACAGTGATATGCAAGAAATTATCGTAGATGCAACGCCATCTATGCGTAATAAAAACGTAAATGGACGTGTATATCGTTCGCTTCAAGTAGGTTCATTCGTTTTAACAGATGAACATTTCCGTGCTTTCTTACACCATACAGAAAGAAAAGAACAAGTCCGCATCGGTCAGCGTGTAACAGGCCGTATTATTGACGTAAAAGATGACGGTACAATTAACATTTCACTTCTTCCTCGTAAAGAAGAAGGAATGGAAGACGATGCTGCAGTAATTTATGCATATATGGAAGAACGAGGCGGAGCAATGCCGTTTTGGGATAAGAGCCATCCAGAAGATATTAAAGAACGCTTTAACATGAGTAAAGCTGCATTTAAGCGTGCACTTGGTAAGTTGATGAAAGAAGAAAAGGTTTACCAAGAAGAAGGTTGGACTTACTTTAAGAAATAAGATAAAAGATTAAAAAGCACAACCTTATCTAAAAAAATAAGGTTGTGCTTTTTTAATTTCCTTGCGGAGAAACAAGAGTAAATGTATCTTTCAAATCACTATCATTTATTTTAATATTTGCCTTTTTTAATTCCTCTTGTAACAATTTTTTGCTGAATACAGGATCAGCAGTACGTTCTTCCTCTAAGTTTTTGCGAATAGAGTTTTTTACCTCATCGTAAGGTTTTAAATCTTTTTTATCAGTTAATTTAATAACGTGATAACCGTTTGATGATTTTACGGGGTTGCTAATTTGTCCAACATTTAGTTTGTAGGCAGCCGTTTCGAATTCAGGAGCCATTGTACCTGAATTGAAGTATCCAAGGTCTCCGCCTTTATCTTTTGATAGTAGATCTTGTGATTCTTGTTTTGCTAATTCTTCAAATGAAGCACCAGCATCTAGTTTACTCTTTATTTCTTTCGCTTCATTTTCGTCACTTACTAAAATGTGACTCGCTTTAATTTCTGGCTTATAGTGGTCTTTTACGTCTTTCTCTGTAATGCTTTTCTTAATTGCTTCATTCATAGCAAGTTTGAACTTAATTTGATTTTTAAAATCCTCTTCATCTTTTAAACCATTATTTTCTAATACTTTTTTGAATTGATCTCCATATTGTTTTTTTACTTTTTCTACTTCTTTATTTACCTCTTCATCAGATACTTTATATTTTTTTGTGATGACGTCTTGTGCCATCATTTCGTATAGCATGTCTTTTCCGTAACGATCTTTCAATTGTTTTTCGAAGTTATCCTTTGTAATGGTCGAGTCTGTTGCTGTAGCGACTGTAGCTGAGCCATTTTTTTGTTCGCAAGCAGATAGCATCAATATACTTATTAGTGCAGTAATAATGAAAATATGTTTCCCTCTCATGCCAACACCTCATCCGAATATGTTATCGCTATTGTAGAATATAGAAGTGAACATGAAGTGAATTTTTAATGTTTTTTTCCTTTAAAATGTAAAAAAGTACATCAACATAATTGTTGATGTACGATGGAATCAAAGGTGATCGGTCTTTTTAGAGTATGCACGTTTACCTTGCTGAATATTTTTTTGCTCTTGCTCATTTTTTTGTGTGCGTTTTGCGTTATTATCGCGTGCTTTTTTGTCGTTATCACTCGTATGTGGCATATGTATCAACTCCATTTCTAAACGTTGTACGTTTATCATTTCCTTTTTCGTAAAGACTATGTATAGCGGTGCATTTATGAAGGGTAAAGGTGGATTCGAAATGGATTTGAAGTTGAATTATACTGAACTTATAAAGAAGTTAATCGTTGTAATCATCGCAGGTTTATTAAACGCGATTGGGATGAATTTATTTTTAACGCCAGCAAAAGTGTATGCGAGCGGCTTTGCTGGATTGTCTCAATTATTATCACAAATATTAGGTGATTTTTTATCGATTCACATATCTACGGGAGTATTGTTTAGCTTATTTAATATTCCTGTCGTTATTTTAGCGTGGAAAAAGGTTGGAAAGGCCTTCACCTTTTTCAGTTTTCTTTGTGTTATATTTATGACTTTGTTTCTAGAGATCATCCCTGTTAGAGCGGTTTCGAATGATATCATATTAAATGCGATTTTTGGCGGGATTATTTCGGCAATTGGAGTAGGGATTGCTTTAAAGTGGGGTGCTTCTACAGGTGGATTAGATATTATCGCCATGATTTTATCAAAAATAAAAGATAAGCCTGTCGGTACATACTTTTTCTTTTTTAATGCAATTATCATTATCGCTGCTGGCTATGTATATGGATGGGAAAAAGCGTTGTATACGCTAGTGACTTTATATGTATCAACGAGAATTATTGATGCAATTCATACTCGTCATGTAAAGATTACAGCATTAATTGTTACGAAGAATGGGGCAGACGTAAGAAAGGCGATTCACTCGCGATTAGTAAGAGGGATTACAACGATACCAGCAACA
The DNA here is from genome assembly GCF_038006085.1 of Bacillus sp. FSL K6-0073. Classification (NCBI taxonomy): domain Bacteria; kingdom Bacillati; phylum Bacillota; class Bacilli; order Caryophanales; family Bacillaceae; genus Bacillus; species Bacillus sp. FSL K6-0073. Next base: position 1,246,496 of record NZ_JBBOUN010000001.1, read on the forward strand.
GGTGCTTATACGAATGAAAATAAAGAAATGTTAATGATGGTTATTACCCGTTACGAGTTATACGAATTAGAGAGGATTATTAAACAAGTGGACCCAGGTGCATTTACAAATATACTGCAAACAGTTGGGGTGTTCGGATTGTTTCGGAAAGATTAAAGAGGACCAAAGTTGGTCCTCTTTTTTAATGTAAATTCGTGATGTTTTGCAATTGCTCTTGCATTTCACGGAGCTGAACTTTTTCAGCAGTTGAAGAGTTTGCGTAAGCGGATTGCAAAGCATTTTTTGCTCTATACACGAGATCTTGTTGCTCAGTACCGCTTGAACAAGATACGGCATTTTCAACAGCATCTCTAGCTTGTTGGAATAGTAAGTTCCCCATTTAAACCCCTCCAAAAGAAGAGTTACTTCTTGCTTTTTCTGCCTCAGCTAATGTACCTCTGTACGGGAATCTTGCATCATGCTTCATAACAGCATCGGCTCCTTGTTGGATAAAACGTTTTGATTTGTTCTTTTTACCCATTCGAAAAACCCCCTTTATTTAGCTGAAAACAATCGACGCAATGTCTCATGCGTCTACTTATAGTATGGACATTTGGCAGGAAACTATAAGTAGGGAATTTTTAGATTACAACCCAAGAACCTCTTCTAAATATAAAGCAATACCATCTTCTTCGTTCGTTAACGTCGTATGGTTTGCGAGTGATTTTAATTCAGGGATGGCATTTCCCATTGCGATGCCGTGACCAGCAAATTCAATCATTTCAAAATCATTATCTTCATCACCGAAAGCGATAATTCGCTCTTGTGGAATGTTGTAATGACTAGAAATTTTTTGTAATCCAACTGCTTTATTTAATCCGCTTTTCACAATTTCAATAATCGGCCAAGGTGCGCCCCATTTTCTATGGTCGATTACTTCCGCATGCATATCCGTTAAATGTTGACGAATTGCAGTAGAATGCTCGTCATGTGCGTCAATTAATAAGCAAGTTGGATGATCGTTTAAAATATTTAATAAGTCTCCGGTAAAAATCTTAGGAGAGCCGAATTCGAAAATATGTTTTTTATCTTCATCAATTTCACGAACATACACATCGTCCATTACTTCCGCGTATATATTTTTTACGCCAAAATCAAAGCAAGCTCGGACAATTTCTTGCGCTGTTGCTAGCTCAAGAGGAGAGTGATGTGTTCCCCAGTTTGAATCAAGAGGATGATGTACGTAAGCGCCGTTAAAGTTTACGATAGGTGTGTTAAGATCAAGTTCTTTATAGTAATCGTAACTAGCACGGAATGGACGTCCTGTTGAAATAACAACAATATGTCCCTGTTCCTTTGCTTTTGCAATTGTATGTTTCGTTCGAGTGGAAATTATTTTGTTGTCTGTTAATAAAGTGCCGTCTAAGTCTAATGCGATTAAATGTTGTTTGTTCATAATTTCACCTCTTATAATAATTTTTTTGTATCTATCTGTATTTCCGTTTTTAATATGCAGAAATAAGAGGTTAGACTTGGTGAAATCACCATAGATGGAAATTTCACTATATATCCATCTTACGTCTCAAAGTGCTGTGGTGTCTACTATTTATCGTTGGAAATTAAGAAAAGTCAACATCTTTTTAGAAAGTTCAAACAATGTTTCTTTCATTATGTACAAATTGTGAAAAGGGTTACATTGCTCGTGTGATGAGACATATAATGAACATGTAATCTTCTCGTATATGTTTGACTCTCCTTTGAAACTAGCCTAGGGTAGGTTGGTTTCTTTTTTTTTCTACAAGTAAGAAAGAAATCCCTGCTTACGCTTGTGTCATTCATATATATGTACAAGAATGAGATGTAGTACTGTTTCCTAAACATGACAGAAAAGCTTTCTTTTAAAATGGATATACTAATGAGGCAAGACGTCATGGAAGGAGAATGAAGATGGGACAAAATCGCAGGTTTCGTTCTGGACAAAAAGCGCCGAATGATGGCATTTACGTAGAAATTGGTGAAACGGGAAGTATGGTGAAAGATCCGCAAATGGTGAAATTAACTGCCGGTGAAAAGTTTCCGGATAACACGAATCATAACCGCCAGTGGACATATAAAAGAAAACCGTAACAGAAGCCGCAATCATTATTGCGGCTTTTTTGTCGTTACACATTGTAATTTCATTTACCGTATTTTTAGCAGTATAATGAATGCTCTCTTTTTCTTTTTCAAATAATAAGTTTGAAAATACATAGGCAAAATTATTGTATAAAAAAGTCAGTTGGCGTATAATCAAATAAAAGGTCAAAGAAAGTCAAACTTTTGGAGGGCTGTAAAGATGGACTTAAATCAAATGACAACAAAAACACAAGAGGCGATTATGAGTGCCCAATCTTTAGCGGTATCTCATCATCACCAAGAGGTGGATACTGTTCATCTATTACTTGCATTATTAGAAGAGCAAGATGGATTAGCAGTACGTATATTTCAAAAAATGAATGTTGATATAGAAGCATTAAAGCAAGGTGCTGAAAGTTTAATTAAAAAGAAACCTTCTGTAACGGGGAGCGGTGCAGAAGTTGGAAAATTGTATGTAACGAGCGCTCTGCAACAACTGCTTGTAAGAGCAGGGAAAGAAGCAGAAAAACTGCAGGATGATTACATTTCAGTAGAACATGTATTGCTTGCTTTTTCTGAAGAAAAAGGCGATATAAATCAATTATTTACAAGATTGTATATTACGAAAGATAACTTATTACAGTCTTTAATGACAGTTCGGGGGAATCAAAGAGTGACGAGTCAAAATCCAGAAGCAACTTATGAAGCGTTAGAAAAATATGGCCGTGATTTAGTGGCGGAAGTGAGAGCAGGGAAAATCGATCCTGTAATCGGCCGTGATAGTGAAATACGACGTGTAATTCGTATTCTTTCACGTAAAACGAAAAACAATCCTGTTTTAATTGGGGAGCCAGGTGTTGGTAAAACAGCAATCGTTGAAGGGCTAGCACAGCGTATTGTGAAAAAAGATGTACCTGAAGGATTGAAAGATAGAACGATTTTTGCGTTAGATATGAGTGCGCTCGTAGCAGGTGCGAAATTCCGTGGTGAGTTCGAAGAGCGTCTGCAAGCTGTATTAAATGAAATTAAAAAGAGTGAGGGCCGCATTTTATTATTCATTGATGAACTTCATACAATAGTTGGAGCTGGTAAAACAGAAGGAGCCATGGATGCAGGAAATATGTTAAAACCGATGCTTGCACGTGGTGAACTGCATTGTATTGGAGCCACAACACTAGATGAATATCGCAAATATATTGAAAAAGATCCAGCGCTAGAAAGACGTTTCCAACAAGTATTAGCAGAAGAACCAACTGTTGAAGATACAATCTCAATTTTACGTGGATTAAAAGAACGCTTTGAAATTTATCACGGTGTAAATATTCATGACCGTGCGATTGTAGCAGCGTCAGTTTTATCAGATCGATATATTTCAGATCGCTTCTTACCTGATAAAGCAATTGACCTTGTTGACGAAGCATGTGCAACAATTCGTACAGAAATTGATTCTATGCCGACAGAATTAGATGAAGTAACGCGCCGCATTATGCAGCTGGAAATTGAAGAAGCGGCTCTTGGAAAAGAAACGGATCGTGGTAGCCAAGAGCGTCTAAAAACATTGCAACGTGAATTATCGGATTTAAAAGAAGTTGCAAGTGGTATGAGAGCGAAATGGGAGAAAGAAAAAGAAGAAATTCACAAAGTTCGTGACTTACGTGAACATTTAGAACGTCTGCGTCGTGAATTAGAAGAAGCAGAAGGTAATTACGATTTAAATAAAGCAGCCGAACTTCGTCACGGGAAAATTCCAGCAATTGAAAAAGAGTTAAAAGAAGCGGAAGAAATGGGCGGGCATAATAAACAAGAAAATCGTTTATTACGTGAGGAAGTAAGTGAAGAAGAAATTGCAGATATTGTTTCACGCTGGACTGGTATTCCTGTTGCGAAACTCGTGGAAGGTGAACGCGAGAAATTATTACGCTTAGAGCAAATCTTATCAGAGCGTGTTATCGGACAAGAGGAAGCAGTAAGCCTAGTGTCAGACGCAGTTCTTCGTGCTCGCGCTGGTATTAAAGATCCGAACCGCCCGATTGGTTCTTTCATCTTCTTAGGACCAACAGGTGTTGGTAAAACAGAACTTGCAAAAACGTTAGCCCAGTCTTTATTTGATAGTGAAGAGCAAATGATTCGCATTGACATGTCTGAGTATATGGAGAAACACGCAGTGTCACGCTTAATTGGTGCACCTCCTGGATATGTAGGATATGAGGAAGGCGGTCAATTAACTGAAGCGGTAAGACGTAAACCATATTCCGTTGTTTTATTAGATGAAATTGAAAAAGCACATCCAGAAGTATTCAACATTTTATTACAAATGTTAGATGATGGACGCATTACAGATTCGCAAGGTCGTACAGTGGATTTTAAAAATACAGTTATTATTATGACTTCAAATATCGGATCTGCTCATTTACTAGATGGATTAGAAGAAGATGGTTCGATTAAAGAGGAATCAAGAGACCTTGTAATGGGGCAATTAAGAGGACATTTCCGCCCTGAATTTTTAAACCGTGTTGATGAAATTATTTTATTCAAACCTCTTACAACGAATGAAATTAAAGGCATTGTTGATAAAATTGTAAAAGAACTACAAGGTCGTCTAGCTGACCGTCACATTACAGTAGAATTATCAGATGCAGCAAAAGAATTTGTTGTAGAAGCTGGTTTCGACCCAATGTACGGAGCTCGTCCATTAAAACGATACGTACAGCGTCAAGTGGAAACGAAATTAGCACGAGAATTAATTGCAGGAACAATTACTGATAATAGTCACGTAGTTGTTGATGTAGAAAATAACGAATTAGTCGTTCATGTGAAATAAAAATAAAAAAGAGTTCGGATAAAATCCGGACTCTTTTTTTAGTGTTGTTCTACTGGCTCGTTTGGAATTGCAGCTGAAATTGCTAGTACTAACACAGCAAGAACAACTGAGAAAATAGACGCTTGGTTAAAGTCGTATGTACCGCCAGTCATAGAGCCGATTACATAGCTCATCATGTGTACAAGTAAGAACGACCAAATTAATGCCCAAATGAAACGCATATTTTACACCTCTATTCGTTCAATCTGTCCTTATTGTAACACAATTGAAAAAAGAATATAGAAAAATATTTGTAGATTTTTCAACGCAAATTTGCATTCCGTTCATACATTATAAAAGAGTACTTTTATATGTTTAGAAAATAAGGCGGGGGAAAAATGAGTATTACGGAACGTTTTTTTTACTTAGAAAAAGAACCATGTGTCATTTATTTACCGGAGAAGCCAAATGGATTTTCTGTTATGCTCCTCGGTGATTATAACTACTTTATTGAGAATGGTACAAGTTTATGGACACAACATGCGGGTAAATCTTATTTTTTACATGGTCTTATTGAACAAGGCTACACGGTCTTTTCCTCTAATTTATACGGAAGACATTGGGGAAACGATCAATCTGTTCGTCTGGCAAAACGTTTATATGATGTTGTTTTGAGAAAAGAGACGTTAAATGCGAAAATGCACATTATGGCAGATGGTATGGGAGCGCTTGTAGCACTTGAAATGATGAACAAATATCCTGAATGTATTCGTTCTGTTGTTATGCTAAATCCGTGTTTAGATTTACCGGAATATGTAAGTTTTGAGAAAGAGCATAAATTTTTTTACAAGAGACTCGTGAAGGAATTAAGTTTGGCGTATGATGCCAAAGAAGAAGAAGTAGAATCAAAAATAAATAAGAAATCATTTACGCTTCTTCCATCTTGTGTACCTGTTAAAATTTTCGTATCAACACAAGAAAAAAGAGGAAGAAAACAGCAGTTGCGTAGATATGAGAAAATGAGGCAACTAAATCAATGTGATACTTCTGTCTTGTTCCATCTGCAAGATGTGAAATATAAAATGGTTAGGCAAACGACTGATTTCTTTAAAAAATATGAAGAAGAATTATGAAGCTCCCATATACATAAATGAGGAGCTATTTGTTTCAGAGGGAAAGGGTTGGTGGTATGGAACGCGTGCTGATAATAGGTGCACTTACGTTTGTAGGTTATCACCTTGTAAATAAAATGATTGCAGAAGAAGTGGAAGTCTATGGTCTTGATTTTGATGAATTCGATAGTATGACCAAAATTAATGAAGAGAAGTTATTATTAATTGGGCGAAATGCGTTATTTACGTATTATTCGATAAGAGATGAAGATGGATGGAGATCGGTTGAGGAAGAGAGATTCGATACTGTTTATTTTTGCTTATATGAGCCAAATCAGCAAAGTGGATTTCGGAATGAAAGAGTCATATTACAATATTTAAAGCGAATTATAAGAATGTGTGAAGAACAAAAAGTGAAGTTAAATTTAATTTCTTCTATTGAAGTAGGCAGTACAGATGAATCCGAAAATAAGCGCCTATTTTTGAAAGTAGAAGAAGGATTGAAAAAAGGGAATTTACAATATAGTGTATTTCGAGTTCCAACATTATATGGACCGTGGCAACCGTCCTTTATGATGTTTCATCAGCTTATTTTATCAGAATTAGTTGAAAAAGAGTGGCGTTGTACGATTGAGGAAAAGGGGAATGATTTACTTTACGTTGAAGATGTATGTGAATACTTATGGGAACATGGAACGAACGGGGCGCATCTTGGTATATACAATTTACTTAGTGGTAAACAGTCATTATGGGAAAAAGGTATGAATCTTTTACGCGCGGATGATAAAGTAAATAAAAATAATAACGAAGTAAGAGATGAGGCTATCGAAGTAATTTCAATAAAAAGAAATACTCCGTTAGAATACGGTTTAAATAAGCAACTGGCACACATGAAAAAATATAAAGAGTTATACGAAGGGTAGTACGCGTGTTACACTATTGTATGTGAAAGTTTTAATGGAGAGGAAGAGCATAATATGAACGAAAAAAGCATGCAGTTTTTACAAATCGCAATGAAGCATTTACCGGAAGCAAAGGCAATTTTAGATGATAATGGAATTGCACTTGATATGGAGAAGGCACAGCCGGTGTTAGAGTTGTTAATGAAAGTTATGAACGAAGCTTATGAGCTTGGGAAAGCAGATAAAGAATAAAAAGCATCTTTTTAAGATGGAAGAGAGGCCCGAACCGTGGATAGAAGCGGTCAGGGCCTTTTTTATTCTCGCCTGGGGGAAAACCAGAGATATGAAGAGGATAAAGGAAAAGTAGTGAGGAGAACTCTCTAGTTTAGAAGGAAAGCAGATAAAGAATAAAAAGCATCTTTTTAAGGTGGAAGAGAGGCTCGAACCGTGGATAGAAGCGGTCAGAGCCTTTTTTATTCTCGCCTGGGGGAAAACTAGAGATATGAAGAGGATAAAGGAAAGGTAGTGAGGAGAACTCTCTAGTTTAGAAGAAAAGCAGATAAAGAATAAAAAACATCTTTTTAGATGGAAGAGAGGCTCGAACCGTGAACAGAAGGGTTTGAGTCTTTTTATATTTGAGAGGTATGTTTCTGTTTCTTTTAATGAAAAATAACGTGAATAATGCGTTAGCTTTCTGTTTTATGCGAAATATATTCTAGACAAAAATACATTTATGTTTTAAAATTAGTACCAAGTCATAATAATTGATATAAAACGGAGGGCTGCGATGTGAACGTGGGCATTTTAGGGATCGGAAGATATGTGCCAGAAAAAGTAGTCACAAATCACGATTTAGAAAAAATAATGGATACATCCGATGAATGGATTCGTACGAGAACGGGAATTGCAGAAAGACGCATTGCCGATGATACAATAGATACTTCATATATGGCCGTAGAGGCTGCAAAAAAAGCACTTGAAGATGCAGGGGTTAGCGGAGAAGATATCGATCTTATTTTAGTGGCGACAGTAACACCAGATCGTGCGTTTCCAGCAGTAGCTTGTGTCATTCAAGAAGCGATTGGAGCGAAACATGCAGCTGCAATGGATGTAGGTGCAGCATGCGCTGGCTTTATGTACGGAATGATTACAGCGCAGCAATTTATTCAAACGGGGACTTATAAAAACGTATTAGTAGTTGGTAGTGATAAGCTATCTAAAATTGTAGACTGGAATGATCGAAATACAGCGGTATTATTTGGAGACGGAGCCGGTGCTATCGTAATGGGAGCAGTTTCAGAAGGAAGAGGCGTTCTATCTTTCGAATTAGGAGCAGACGGAAGCGGCGGTAAGCATCTATATCAAGACGAGTATGTTATGATGAATGGCAGAGAAGTCTTTAAATTTGCCGTTCGTCAACTTGGTGAATCTTGTCTTCGCGTTTTAGATAAGGCTGGTCTTACAAAAGAGGATGTGGATTTCTTAGTACCGCATCAAGCGAATATTCGTATTATGGAATCTGCAAGAGAGAGATTAAATTTACCACAAGAAAAAATGAGTATGACAATTGAAAAGTTTGGTAATACATCAGCTTCTTCAATTCCAATTGCAATGGTAGAGGAATTGCAAAATGGACGTATTCAAGATGGTGATTTAATTATACTTGTTGGTTTTGGTGGCGGATTAACATGGGGAGCAGTCGCTCTTCGTTGGGGTAAATAAGGACTGAGAGAAAAAAAGGAGTGTATTTTGTATGGAAAAAAAGAGGGTCGTAATTACAGGACTAGGAGCTGTTACACCGGTCGGAACAGATGTTGAAACAGCATGGGAAAACATTAAAAAGGGTGTATCTGGAATCGGGCGACTTACAAGAATTGATCCAGAACTATTTCCAGCAAAAGTAGCAGCGGAAATTAACGACTTTGAAGTCGAGAAATATATTGATAAAAAAGAAGCGCGCCGTATGGACCGCTTTACACAATATGCAGTAGCAGCAGCGAAAATGGCAGTTGCAGATGCAAAGCTTGAAATTACAGAAGAAAACGGACCTCGAATTGGTGTATGGATTGGATCAGGTATTGGCGGTATGGAAACATACGAAGAACAATTTAAGATTTTTACTGAGAAAGGCCCACGCCGCGTGAGCCCATTCTTCGTACCGATGATGATTCCGGATATGGCAGCAGGTCAAGTATCAATCGCAACAGGAGCAAAAGGAATTAACACTTGTTCTGTAACGGCTTGTGCATCTGGTGCAAACTCAATTGGTGATGCATTTAAAGCAATTCAGCGTGGTGATGCTGATGCAATGATTACAGGCGGAGCAGAAGCACCGCTAACAAGTATGGCATTCGCAGGATTTAGCTCAGCGAAAGCATTAACATTTAATGAAGACCCAGCAACGGCTTGCCGTCCATTTGATAAAAACCGTAGCGGTTTTGTAATGGGTGAAGGCTCAGGTATTCTAATTCTTGAAGAATTAGAGCACGCATTAGCGCGTGGTGCTCACATTTACGCGGAAATTGCTGGTTATGGTGCAACTGGAGATGCGTTCCATATTACAATGCCTGCTCCTGGTGGTGAAGGCGGAGTGCGTGCAATGCGTCAAGCTTTAGCTGATGCAGGCCTACAGCTAGAAGATATTGATTACATTAATGCGCATGGTACAAGTACGGATGCGAATGAAAAATATGAAACGATGGCAATTAAAGAAACTTTCGGTGAGCACGCGTATAAAGTAGCGATTAGCTCAACGAAATCAATGACAGGTCACTTATTAGGAGCAGCTGGTGCTGTTGAAGCGATTTTCTCTATTAAATCAATTACAGACGGAGTAATTCCGCCAACAATTAACTATGAGACACCAGATCCAGAATGTGACTTAGATTACGTACCGAATCAAGCGAGACACCAAGAAGTAAATGCAGTATTAAGTAACTCATTAGGATTTGGTGGTCATAACGCAGTGTTAGTATTTAAATCGTATAAATAATAGATAAAATAAGGAGTTTTTTCGCAATATATTGCGAAAAAACTCCTTATTTATTTTTACGCCTTTTTCTCCTGTAGCATATACATAAGAAAAAGGAGGGATAAAGATGGGGATTGTTGAAACAGCTGAATGGCTACATTTATATTATGGGCGGCCAGAAAAACTTTGTGAGAAATTTACGAAGTATATTCCGTTGCCAAAAGAAAGGTTGTATCGCTTTTTAATTTCAAAAGGGATGTATCGCCCGATCATGCGCGGAGAAAAGGAAATTAAAGAATTAGAGGAAAAGGAAATTTGGAAAGAATTGAGCCTGGAGTATGATAAACTGAAAAACTGGTTAAAAGGTCCAGATGTCCCTGTCTTTATTTTATTATCAGATTCCTATAATCGAACTGTACAAGAAGAGTATAACGGTAGGGCTGGATTATCTATGCGTCATGTTATTTTCTTATTCGTATGTGGACGGAATTCGGTAGAAGAATTAAAAGTGTTATTAGCGCATGAATATCATCACATATGCAGGTTACATCAAATTGAGACGAAAGAAACAGAATATACATTACTTGATACGATGATTATGGAAGGGCTAGCTGAACAAGCAGTAACAGAAAGGTATACAGAAAAAAACAATGCACCGTGGACGGCGTATCTTTCAAAGGAAGAGGCTATTTATTATTGGAAAAATATTGTACATGAAAGAATAAGTATAAAACGAGGAACAAGGGAACATGACATCTTATTAAATGGCTTTCACTCTTATCCGAAGATGCTTGGCTATGCGCTTGGATTTCATATTGTCAAAGATTGTGTAACTTTGGAAGGAGAAGATACACTTTCTTTATTATCTATAGATGCAAAAGAAATATTGAATAAAGCAAGTACATTTCATATATAAAAAAACAGGATTTCTATTTCCTGTTTTTTTAGTATTAATAGAAGAAAAAATAATAATTAGAATATATTTCCTCAAGTGGAATAAAGTTAAGCAAAAATGAACATAATGATTGGTACAAACAGTAGTGAAGTGAGGGGTAGTGAATGTTATATCTACATGATGTATGGGTAAATTGGTTTGAAGGTGAAGAAAATGGGTATAACGTTTGTCATTTTTACGAATGGCGGAAAGATGATACGATTGAGCTATTAGATCAAGTGCCATTATTAAAAGTAGATGCCACATTATATCATTACATCGAGAACGAATTGTTAGAGCTTCCGCAAAAAATGCTGGAAGACGTACATCATAAGGCTTATATTCGTAAAAATCATGAACGTTTGCAGCAAGAGTATTGCTTTGTTGTTACAGATGGAAAAGGGATTATTGCGATTGACACAATTGGCTACAATGTACCAATTCGCAAAAGCAGACTTATACCACGCCAAGAGCAGATGGTATATGAGATGGTAGAAAACGTACAAGCAGAAAAGTATGAGTTCCAAGTAGAAGAAACAGAAAAAGAACATCACATTTTATCACCATCGCCTTTCATTATGAATGGCTTGACTCGTAAAGAAAGACAGCTAAAACAATTATTATTTATGGCGTTAGATCAATTACATACAACGAAAAATACAGCAGAAATTCGCTATTGGTTCACAGAGTGGGATCCATCAGCATATGGAATGGTTCAACATATGGAATTTGAAGATATTTGGGTTAAGCTGTATGATGAAGCGAAAACAGGCTGGTCTGATAAGCATGAACAATTATGCGAGCGTCTCGTAAAAGGACAGCCATTTTTTGAAAAGTTATGGGAAATGGAAAATGAGCAAAAGGTAAATTAAAAAACCGCCAATTGGCGGTTTTTTAATTTTGTAGTAATCCAGCTCCAGCGGCAAGAATGTTCGGTGGCTTCGCGCCTTCCTGCGAGGCAAAAAGCGCCTCTACGTCAGGAGCTCCATCCTCCTCACATTCTAAACGAGCCGCTTCCGCTTTATATGTAATCCAGCTCCAGCGGCAAGAATGTTCGGTGGCTTCGCGCCTTCCTGCGAGGCAAAAAGCGCCTCTACGTCAGGAGCTCCATCCTCCTCACATTCTAAACGAGCCGCTTCCGCTTTATATGTAATCCAGCTCCAGCGGCAAGAATGTTCGGTGGCTTCGCGCCTTCCTGCGAGGCAAAAAGCGCCTCTACGTCAGGAGCTCCATCCTCCTCACATTCTAAACGAGCCGCTTCCGCTTTATATGTAATCCAGCTCCAGCGGCAAGAATGTTCGGTGGCTTCGCGCCTTCCTGCGAGGCAAAAAGCGCCTCTACGTCAGGAGCTCCATCCTCCTCACATTCTAAACGAGCCGCTTCCGCTTTATATGTAATCCAGCTCCAGCGGCAAGAATGTTCGGTGGCTTCGCGCCTTCCTGCGAGGCAAAAAGCGCCTCTACGTCAGGAGCTCCATCCTCCTCACATTCTAAGCGAACCGTCTCCGCTTTATATGTAATCCAGCTCCGGCTCCTAGCCCTTCGCGTCTAAGAACCTTCCCCACGAGAAGGTAAAAAGCACCTTCTATGGGAAAGAACCTTAGCCGTCAGGGCTAAACAGTCGCCTCCGCTTTTTGTAGAAATCCAGCTCCGGCAGCAAGCTCTTCGTGTCTAAGAACCTTTCGCATAAGAAGACAAAAAGCGTCTTCTATGCGAAAGAACCTTAGCCAGTCAGAGCTGAACGAGCTGCCTCCGCTTTATATGTTACCTACGTTTTCTGCTTAGTCCCATTGCGTTTTCTACTTTGCGTAGTTGTTTGAATGCAACGCGGTTTGCTTTTTCTGCACCTTTGTCTAGAATTTCGTCTAGTTCTGGTGAGTTGATTAGTTCGTTATATTTGTCTTGGATTGGACGAATTGCTTCTACGACTACTTGCGCTAGGTCGCCTTTGAAGTCGCCGTATCCTTTTCCTTCGTACATTGCTTCAATTTCTTCAACTGTTTTTCCAGAGAATGAAGAGTAGATTGTTAATAAGTTAGAGATACCAGGTTTGTTTTCTTTATCAAATTTCACAATACCTTCAGAGTCAGTAACAGCACTCTTAATTTTCTTTTCAATTGTTTTTGGTTCATCAAGCATACTGATCATTGATTTTGGATTCGGATCAGATTTACTCATTTTCTTCGTAGGTTCTGTTAATGACATAACGCGAGCGCCTACTTTTGGAATACGAATTTCAGGAATTGTGAACACTTCACGGAAGCGTTTGTTGAAACGCTCTGCTAGGTCGCGTGTTAATTCCATATGTTGCTTTTGGTCATCACCAACTGGTACGATTTCAGTGTTGTAAAGTAAAATATCAGCAGCCATTAATGGTGGATACGTAAGTAATCCAGCTGGAACTGAATCTCTACCCGAAGCTTTATCTTTATATTGCGTCATACGTTCTAATTCTCCAACGTAAGCAACAGATTGCATGATCCATCCTAATTGAGCGTGTGCTGGTACTTCTGATTGTACAAATAAAGTAGCTTTTTCAGGATCGATGCCGCATGCTACATAAAGTGCAGCAAGACTGCGGATGTTTTTACGAAGTCCGACGGGATCTTGAGGTACTGTAATCGCATGTTGGTTTACAATACAGAAATAACAGTCGTGTTCATTTTGAAGCTCTGTAAACTGCTTCATGGCGCCTAAATAGTTTCCAAGTGTAATCGTTCCACTTGGCTGAATACCAGAAAAGATAACTGACATAAGTAATTCCTCCTAAAATTGAATGCGTGATGGGGGGAAGAGAAGGCAAACAAAAAAGCCCATTCATCCCAAAAACTATAGGGACGAATGGACCGCGGTACCACCCTAATTATTTCACTACTGTGAAATCTCTCTAATCCATAATAACGTTAGGATATAACGCCAAAGCCTACTACTTTCGGTTCGGTTTGGTGCTCAAAAGCCCATTCCATACTGTACAATTACTTGTTCACACCAACCACAAGCTCTCTGAAATTGCCTCAATATGTACTCTTCTTTATCATCGCATACATATAAATTTATTTATTGTTACTTGAGCTCTTTTAATATGAAAGAACTAAAGTTTTATAACAAAATGTTTTGCTGATTATTATATCATATGGGATAGTGTTTGCAAACTACATCAAAATAGTAAAGCTAATGAGGGTCGAGAACAACCCAAGGAAGATACCTGTAATACAAATTGGATATGTCCATTTGAATGAATATGTTTTATAAATACGTTCTTTCTTATCTGTAGGTTCCTCGACTTCTTCAATTAAAGAGTCAATCTTTTTGTTCGTACCAAATACTCTTTGGAATGCGTAAATGGTTACATTGAAAAAACCATTTTGAAATATGTATAAAAAACCGCCGATAAGAATAAAAAACAGTGCAATATAAAACAAAATGTTGACAAAGTTCAACAAAAATTGAGATGAAATGAGGAATGCACCAATACTAGAAGCAATCATCGCTATAAAAATTAGTATACAAGTATGAAAAAAAACTTTATTCAAAATATTCCCCTCCGTCAAAATATTACTAGAATTATTATACTATAAAAGCTATAATAAGTACTAGGATTAATTTTTTGAAAATTATACGCAATTAAAGGTCTGATTTTAAGATGATGGTAGCAATGTTAATGTATCCCTTTACGAAAAATTAAAAATATAAATATTTTATTAAAAATTTTAACAAAAAAACAAAAAACTATATTCACAATTGTTATATTATATGTATAATGAAAATTGTAGAAACTTGGAGATTATTCTTTCAATTCTACTTTTTAACAAGTGAGGGTACAGGAAGTGCAATTAGGGGAGGCAACACAACATGAAGAAAAAGATACCGTTATTACTTGCATCGACTTTAACTGCAAGTATGTTGCTGGGTGCGTGTAGCTACCAAAAAGATGACGCAAAAGCAAAAGGGAAAGAAAACGCTACGAGTAGTAGTAACGGAAAGCAGACTCTTAATTTAACAGAGTTATCTGAAATTCCGTCAATGGATGCATCGCTAGCATCTGACTCTGCATCTTCTACAGCATTAAATAATACGATGGAAGGTTTATATCGTATTGGCAAAGATCAAAAGAGAATGCCTGGAGTTGCAGAAGATGTCGAAAAGCTAGATGATGGGAAGAAATACATATTTAAATTAAGAAGAGATGCGAAATGGTCGAATGGGGAACCTGTAACAGCTAAAGACTTTGTGTATTCATGGAAAAGAGCAGTAAATCCAGATACAAAAGCAACGTATTCATACATTATGTTCGATATTAAAAATGCAGAGAAAATTCATAAAAAAGAATTACCTGCTGACCAATTAGGTGTAAAAGCGATTGATGATTATACACTAGAAGTAGAATTAGACAATCCCGTTCCTTACTTTATCGATTTAACAGTTTATCCAGTATTTTACCCACTAAATGAAAACTTTGTAAAAGCACAAGGTGATAAATTTGGTTTAGAGGCAAATACAACATTATATAACGGTCCATTCGTTATGAGTGATTGGAAACATGAACAAAGTTTCCAATTCAAGAAGAATCCTTCATATTGGGATAATAAAACGGTTAAAATCGAAGAAATCAACTTTAATATTGTAAAAAATACAGCAACTGATGTAAATTTATATGAGACAAACGCGATTGATCGAGCGGCTTTAACGTCTGAATTTGTTGATAAGTTTAGAAAAAGCCCAGAGTTCCAAACAAGAAAAGAGGCAGGGGTTGCTTACTTAAGATTTAATCAAAGTAATCAGTACTTAAGTAATAAAAACTTAAGAAAAGCAATTTCAATGTCCTTTGACCGTGATAACATTGCAAAAGTTATTTTAAATAACGGCGCAATTGGAGCTTACGGATTTGTTGGAAAAGATTTCGCTGAAGGTCCAAATAAAAAAGATTTTCGAGCTGAAAATGGAAAGCTAGTTGAAACAAATCCAAAAGAAGCAAAAAAGCTTTGGGAAACAGCGAAGAAAGAGCTTGGAACTGATAAAATCGAACTAGAATTCTTAAACTTTGATAATGAAGATGCTAAAAAAGTTGGGGAATTCTTAAAAGGTGAGATGGAAAAGAACTTACCAGGTTTATCAATTAAAATTAAACAGCAACCATTCGCACAAAAAAATAAATTAGAAGATTCTCAGCAATATGATATTGCGTTTGGTATTTGGGGACCAGATTTCCCAGATCCAATCTCATATTTAGATATGTTTGTTACGAATGGTTCTCAAAATAAAACAGGGTATTCTAATCAGAAATATGATGAGTTAATCCTAAAAGCTAAAACAGATACAAAAGATTTACAAGCTCGCTGGGACAACCTTCTAGAAGTAGAGAAGATGTTAATTAAAGAGGATGCAGTTATCACTCCAATCTTCCAAAAAGGTTCAGCGTATGTAGTAAAAGGTGCCGTAAAAGATATTATCCCAATTAACTATGGTGGTAAATTAACTTACAAATGGGCATCTGTTGAACAAAAATAATCTTTTTTTTCCATCGTTTACAAGGGTATATGCCTATGATGGGCATATGCTCTTATTTTAAAAAAATAAAAGTAAGAATATTTTAAACTATCTTATTGCTTTTGAGAAAAACGGGGAGGTGCTTGACTATGGGACGTTATGTATTAAAACGTTTCGTGTACATGGCTTTGACATTATTTTTAATTACTACAATGACTTTCTTTTTGATGAAATTACTTCCGGGTTCTCCGCTTAAAAACCAGGAGAAACTATCACCGGCACAAAAAGAAATCATTCTTGAAAAATACGGATTGAATGATCCGGTACCAGTTCAATATGCACGTTACTTAGGTAACTTAGCAAAAGGTGATTTAGGGGTATCATTCCAATATGATAACCGCCCAGTAACAGACATGATTGTGGATCGTATTGGACCATCAGCCCAATTAGGTTTACAAGCGATTATATTAGGAACATTTATCGGTTTAATTTTAGGTATTGTTGCCGCACTTCGTAATAATACGTGGGTAGATTATAGTGCAACAGTTATTTCGGTACTCGGAATGTCGGTACCATCATTCGTATTCGCCGCATTACTGCAATATTTCGTAGGGGTAAAACTTGGCTGGTTCCCAGTAGCATTCTGGAAAGGACCAGAGTTTACTGTAATGCCTACAATTGCATTATCGATGGGAGTTATCGCAACAATCGCACGTTTCTCTCGTGCAGAATTAATTGAAGTTATGCAAGCCGATTACATTTTAACAGCGAAAGCGAAAGGAATTAGCCAAGGCGTTATCATTGTCAAACATGCACTTCGTAACGCGTTAATTCCAGTTGTAACAATTTTAGGACCAATGGTTGCGGCATTAATTACAGGAACACTTGTTATCGAGCAAATTTATGCTGTACCAGGACTTGGGGAACAATTCGTTAAATCGATTACTTTAAATGACTATACAGTTATTATGGGAACTACGATTTTCTATAGTGCGATCTTCATTTTAGTTATTTTCATTGTCGATATTTTATACGGAATTATTGATCCTCGTATTCGTTTAGCGGGAGGGAAAAAATGATGAAAGATGTACAAAAATTATCTCCAGATTTATTTCAACAAGCCAATCAAAATAATGTTGATAATGAAGTCATTGCCCGTCCAAGCTTAACGTTTTGGCAAGATGTAAGAAGACGTTTATTCCAACATAAAGGTGCGATGCTTGGCCTTGTATTGTTAGTTATCATTGCGCTATTAGCGATTTTTGGACCGATGGTAAGTAAACACTCGTATAAAGAGCAAGATTTAGGTCGTGCGAAATTACCACCAAAAATTCCAGTTATTGAAAATGTTCATTGGTTACCATTTGACGGTACAGATCAATATGGTGTTGACCAATATGAAAAACGTGATATTAAAGAGTACTTCTGGTTTGGTACAGATGACCTTGGCCGTGACTTATGGACAAGAACATGGGAAGGTACACGCGTATCATTATATATCGCTCTTTTAGCGGCAGCAATTGACTTAGTAATTGGGGTTGCATACGGAGGTATTTCAGCATTCTACGGCGGTAGAGTAGATAACATTATGCAACGTATTATGGAGATTATTAACGGTATTCCATACTTAATCATCGTTATTTTAATGGTAATCATTATGGGATCTGGTATTTGGTCAATTACACTTGCGATGGCGATTACAGGTTGGATAGGGATGTCGCGTATTGTTCGTGGACAAATCTTAAAGTTAAAAAACCAAGAATATGTATTAGCATCTCGTACATTAGGTGCAACAAATACACAATTAATTGTGAAACATTTAATTCCAAACGTAATGGGACCTATTATCGTAATGACAATGTTTACAATTCCATCAGCGGTGTTTGGTGAAGCGTTCTTAAGTTTCATCGGTTTAGGAATTCAGCCACCATTTGCGTCACTAGGTTCTCTTGTAAATGATGGTTATAAATCTATTCAAACGTATCCGCATATGATGTTCATCCCTGCGGTTGTCATCAGTATATTAATTTTAGCGTTTAACTTAATGGCAGACGGATTACGCGACGCGTTAGATCCAAAAATGCGTAAGTAAAAGAGGGGAGAGGCAAAGATGAAAACATTGTTAGAGGTAAAAGATTTACAAGTCTCCTTTGATACACATGCAGGTGAAGTACAAGCTGTACGCGGCGTTACTTTTGATTTGAAAAAAGGAGAAACATTGGCGATTGTAGGAGAATCTGGTTCAGGGAAATCAGTTACTTCTAAAGCGTTAATGGGATTAATTCCGAATCCTCCTGGACGCATTAAAAATGGTGAAATCGTATTTGAAGGTCGTGACTTAACAAAATTAACAGAAAAAGAAATGCAGCAAGTACGGGGTAAAGATATTGCGATGATTTTCCAAGATCCAATGACATCATTAAACCCAACGATGACAATTGGAAATCAAATTATGGAAGGTCTAATTAAACACCAAGGGATGAGTAAAGCAGATGCACGTAAAGTTGCTTTAGAGTTAATTGACCTTGTAGGTATTCCAAATCCAGAAGCTCGTTTAAAACAATATCCTCACCAATTCTCAGGTGGTATGAGACAGCGTGTAGTTATTGCGATGGCGTTAGCTTGTAACCCGAAATTATTAATTGCCGATGAGCCGACAACAGCGCTAGACGTTACAATTCAGGCGCAAATTTTAGAACTTATGAAAGACATTCAGCAAAAAACAGAAGCAGCAATCATTTTCATTACGCATGACTTAGGTGTAGTAGCAAACGTTGCGGACCGAGTGGCAGTTATGTACGCTGGTAAAGTTGTTGAAATTGGAACTGTAGATGAAATTTTCTACAATCCGAAACATCCATATACTTGGGGTTTAATCGCATCTATGCCAAGTTTAGATGGTTCAGAAGAAGAGTTATATGCAATCCCTGGAACACCTCCAGATTTATTGAAGCCGCCAAAGGGAGATGCTTTTGCACCACGTAACCCACAGGCACTGAAAATTGATTTTGAAATGGACCCACCTTTATTTAAAGTAAGTGATACGCACTATGCGGCAACTTGGTTACTTCACGAGCAAGCTCCAGAAGTAAAACCGCCGGCAGTCGTTGAAAAACGCATTCTTCAAATGAAAGCAGGTGAACAACATGACTAAACAACGTGAGAAATTAATTGAAGTAAAAAATGTAAAGCAGCACTTCGACGTGAGTGGTGGTGTTGTCAAAGCGGTTAATGATATTTCATTTGATATTTACCGCGGAGAAACATTTGGTCTTGTAGGAGAATCAGGTTGTGGTAAATCGACAACTGGAAGAACGATTATTCGTTTATATGATGCAACTGCTGGTGAAGTGTTATTCGATGGTGAAAATGTACATGGTAAAAAATCACGCGCAGAGCTGAAGAAATTCAACCGTAAAATGCAAATGATTTTCCAAGATCCATATGCATCATTAAACCCTCGTATGACAGTAGGGGATATTATTGCAGAAGGTATCGATATTCACGGACTAGCGAAAAGTAAAAAAGAGCGCATGGACCGTGTTCATGAACTATTAAACACAGTTGGTTTAAATAAAGAGCACGCGAACCGTTTCCCACACGAATTCTCAGGTGGACAACGTCAGCGTATCGGTATCGCTCGAGCGCTTGCTGTAGACCCAGAATTTATCATTGCCGATGAGCCAATCTCAGCACTTGACGTATCGATTCAGGCGCAAGTTGTAAACTTACTGAAAAAGCTACAAAAAGAAAAAGGTTTAACATACTTATTCATCGCCCATGATTTATCAATGGTAAAATACATTAGTGACCGTATTGGTGTAATGTATCGTGGCCAAATCGTTGAGTTAACAACAAGTGATGAATTATATGCGAATCCAATTCATCCATATACGAAATCACTATTATCAGCGATTCCACTTCCAGATCCGGATTATGAGCGCAATCGTAAACGTATCGTATATGATCCATCACAGCATAATTATGGTAGTGAAGCACCAACAATGCGTGAAATTCGCCCAGGACATTTCGTACTATGTTCTGAAGCGGAGTACAAGAAATATAAAGAGATTTATCAATAAGAAAAAGAGCCATTCTTCTGTTATGGAAGGATGGCTCTTTTCTACTATATAAAAGAATTGTATACATTTGTCGGTCAGTCGATATATTTAAGGAATCGCCGATATAAATCTCATGTATCATTAGTGATATCCATATGCAAAATTACTGAACTTGAACAGAAACATTCTCCTCTTGTTCTTCAGGTTTAACAAGGGCATAACGCTCCCACGCTCTACTTTTCCAGCGGAAGAACATAATAATGGCACGTGTCCATTCGTCGATGGCGATTGCTAGCCAAATACCAACGAGACCCATATCTAAATGAAAGGCGAAAAAGTAACCTAGTGGTAAACTCATTAACACCATAGAGAATGCACCGATTAAAACAGGATATTTTGCATCACCAGCTGCACGAAGCGAATTAATGATGACGATGTTCATCGTACGTCCCGTTTCAAGTAGTACACTTAGTAAAAGAACACTTGCGCCTAACCCGATAATGTGCGGATTATCTGTAAATAGTCCCATTAATTGTGTACGGAATATAATAACGAGAGCGACCATACATAAAGTTACACCAATTGCCCATTTTACACTTTTCCACAAGCGTTCGTATGCTTCATCCTTTTCGCCACCACCAACGAGGCGGCCAATAATAATGGCTGTTCCCATACCAATCGCAATTGCAAATAAATAAGTGAACATGGAAATGTTAGTAGCGTATTGTCTAGCAGCTAATGATTCCGTTCCTAAGTACGTTGCGTAATAAAGGAAGACGATTTGACAAGCTTGATACATCACTTGTTCAAATGCAGATGGAATGCCAATTTTTAAAATTTTCCCAATGTATTCTTTGGATAAAGTGAAGTAATATTGTAATTTCACACGATATTCCATAACGCGGTATAGTAACCAGAAGAAAACAATAAGTGCGATCAATCGACTGATAGCGGAAGAAATTGCAGCCCCTTGTACACCGAGCTCAGGGAAACCAAATTTTCCGAAAATGAGTACGTAGTTTCCAGCGATATGAATCATATTCATTCCGAGTGAAATAAACATCGCTTGCTTTGTAAAACCGTGTACACGGATAATTGCGGCTAATGAGTTAATAATAGCTTGTAGGAAGATGGCTCCTCCGACGATAGATAAGTAGTTTTGCGCATACGTTAGTACATCGCCTTGTAAGTTCATTGCGAGCATCATATGTTTCGAAAATAAAAGAAAACCAGCGCTTATAACGAGCCCAACTATTAAATTTAATGTGACGGCTAATGCTGATATTTTAGATGCTTCCATAAAGCGTTTGGAACCGAGGTATTGAGATACAACGATAGCAGCGCCGTTCCCGATGACTTCTAATACCAAAATCGCAATATGAAGATATTGATTCGCTGCACCAACCCCAGATACAGCATCGTCTGATAATGCACTTAACATGAAAGTATCAGCGATCCCCATTAACATAAAAAGAAAAACTTCTAGAAAAATAGGCCATGTTAATAAGAATAAACTTAATTTCTCAGTAGGCCCGTTTTTTGCTTGAATTGCTGCCATGTCCGTCCCCTCTTTACCGATATCTATTTTTAGCAAAATGTATCGTAACATACTTTCTTAACCTTTGCACTCATTTTAGCCTACATATTTTTATTATGAAGAGAGTGCTATTTTATGATAAAAACAAAAGGATAATTATACATAAAATATTATGAGATATAAAATTCATTTTTATCTGATAATTTAGAAGAGTGTAAAAAAATGTTATTTTTAACACTTTAGTAAGAATAATCAGCAATATGAAACGTTTACAAAGGTATATTTTTTAACGGAAAATTTTAATGAAATAGAAATATAAATATACAAAAAATATATTTGTGTGTATAATATGAATTATTAGAACATATATATATTTCTTTTTATTTGAAAATGAAAGGGTTAACATTTTTTTGGAGGGTGGAAGTATGAAAAAAAAGATACCAGTTTTTGTAGCATCAACAGTAGCGATGAGCATGATGTTAGGGGCATGTAGCTATCAAAAAGATGAATCGCAAGCAAACGCTAAAGGGGATAGCGGAAAAAGCGGCGCGAAGCAAGTTATTAACTTAATTGAAACACAAGAAATTCCAACGATGGATCCAGCGTTATCAGCTGATGCAGTTTCTTCAAGAGTAATGACTAATACGATGGAAGGCTTATACAGTTTAGGAAAAGATGATAAGCTAGTTCCTGGTGTAGCGAAGGAATTCAAAAAATCAGAAGATGGTAAAAAATATACATTTAAATTACGTGAAGACGCAAAATGGTCAAATGGTGAGCCTGTGACGGCAAAAGATTTCGTATATGCATGGCAAAGAGCGATTAACCCAGATACAGCTGCGAAATCAGCGTACATTATGTATGATATAAAAAATGCAGAGAAAATTAATAAAAAAGAGATGAGTCCGGATCAATTAGGGGTAAAGGCGATTGATGATTATACATTAGAAGTGGAATTAGATAATTCAATTCCATACCTTGTAGATTTAATGGTATATCCAATCTTCTATCCTGCGAATGAAAAGTTTGTGAAAGAGCAAGGTACGAAGTTTGGTTTAGAAGCGAATACAACGCTTTATAACGGGCCATTTACACTAAGTGATTGGCAACATGAACGTAGCTTTAAAATGACAAAGAGCGCGTCATATTGGGACAATAAAGAAGTAAAGATTGAAGAAGTAAACTTTAATATTGTAAAAGATACATCTACGCCAATTAACTTATATGAAACAAATGCAATTGATCGAGCGTCGTTATTAGCGGAGTTTATTGATAAATATAAAGGAAAACCAGATTTCCAAACAGTAGAAGATACATCTGTATTCTTCCTTCGTTTAAATCAAAAAGATCCAGCTTTAGCAAATAAAAATATTCGTAAAGCAATTTCACTTGCTTTTGACCGTAAGCCATTCGTGGATACATTATTAAATAACGGTTCTAAGCCAGCGACAGGATTAATTCCTGATAACTTCATTAAAGGACCAGATAAAAAAGATTTCCGTGCTGTAAACGGGGATATTGTAAAACCAAACGTGAAAGAAGCGAAGAAATATTGGGAAGCTGGTAAAAAAGAACTTGGTAAAAATGAAATCGAATTAGAATTATTAAATGAAGATGTAGAGTTATCAAAGAAAACTGGTGAATATTTAAAAGGTGAATTAGAAAAGAATTTACCAGGTTTAACAGTGAAAATTAAACAACAACCATTCGCACAAAAACTAAAATTAGAAGATGCGGGCGATTATGTCATGTCATTCTCTGGATGGAGTGCGGACTTCCCAGATCCAATTACATATCTTGATATGTTTGTAACAGATGGATCACAAAATAAGATGAAGTACTCTAATCCAAAATACGATGAAATCATTATGAAGGCGAAAAAAGATGGAAGCGATGTAAATGCTCGTTGGAAGAACTTATTAGAAGCAGAAAAAATGTTACTTGATGATGCTGCGATCGTTCCAGTATATCAACGTGGTAGAGCATATTTACAAAGAGATTCAATTAAAAATATGTACAACCATAAATATGGCGGCGATTTAAGCTTTAAATGGGCTTCAGTAGAGAAATAAGAAAAAAAGCAGGTGATCACCTGCTTTTTTTAATACGTTCGTTTCTTATAAATGCCTTTTCCGCCAACTTGGTTCCAGCCAGATTGTACATCCAAACTTTTGTTAACAAACTTCATTTTTTCTTTTCCACCAAAGAGCTTTTCGCCGATGCTATTTGTAATGACACCAATCAATGCTGTTATTCCGATGATGAGGGCAGCAACCGTAATAAAATCAATAAAAAAAGCAATCATTTGAAAACTCCCCCTTTGCCTGTCTGTATGTTTATTGTATGAGATAAAAAATGAAAAAGAAAGAAATGTCAGAAAAATATTTAATTTACTTTAGAAATCATGTAGACAGGAGGGAGGATATTTGTTAAAATAAGAACAAGTGTTCCTTTTTATTCTCATTTGTATAGTCTTACATTTCTTAATTGATTTATCAAGAAAAAGTAAGAAAACGTTCTCTTTTTCATAGGGAAGATTATAGATAAATAACTATATATTATATGAAAAATCTATGGGAAGTGAGTAGTAAAAGGGTTGAAAGTTATTGTTAAAGTACAGCTAAAATGAGCGTAATCATGTTACATAGCAGTGAAATACACGGGAGAGTTTTCTCAACTAGCAGGAAATTTACTGTATATTTCTTGCAAAATCTATTGTATAATGATTATAGAAGTTACTTATTAAAAGTAATTGTTGTTTATTATAAGTTGTTGCTTACATGAAATGTGATTTTTGTACTTTTCAATAAGACAAGTTATCACGAAAAATTGCTGAAGTTAGAAATTAAAACTGTATTTAGTACAGAATTTGTACTCTTTAAGGAGAGTGAGCTTTGTATGGTAACATTATATAGTTCTCCAAGCTGTACGTCTTGTAGAAAGGCGAAATTATGGCTAGAGGAAAATCATATTCCCTATACAGAACGTAATATTTTCTCAGATCCATTAACGATTGAGGAAATTAAAGAGATTTTACGTATGACAGAAAGCGGAACGGATGAGATTATTTCTACTCGTTCGAAAGTTTTCCAAGAATTGAATGTAAACTTAGAGTCTTTACCACTTCAAGATTTATATAAGATGATTCGTGACTATCCAGGGATTTTACGTCGTCCAATTATGATTGACGAGAAACGCCTTCAAGTTGGTTACAACGAAGACGAAATTCGTCGTTTCTTACCACGTACAGTAAGAACGTTCCAATTACGTGAAGCACAACGTCTTGTAAATTAATTATAATAATATGAAAACCTTCTACCTATTATATAGTAGAAGGTTTTTTTTAATGTTTCACATTGCGTAATCGAACTTGTTGTACAATAAAGCCGATGCATAAAATAGTGAAAATGAACAAATAAGGAATGCTTGCAGTGAAACTTGGATTGTTATGAAAAAAGGTTGCAAGTCTGTCTTCATGTGTAACCATTTTTCCTGCAGTATAGGCAAGAATTGCTGCACCGCAATAAATGAGGAATGGAAATCGCTCCATAAGTATTAAAATAAGTTTGCTGCCCCAAATAATAATCGGGATAGAAATGAGTAAGCCGATTATGACGAGTAAAAATCTCCCGTGAGCTGCACCTGCAATGGCAATAACATTATCAAACCCCATAACGAGATCCGCGAAAACAATTGTCCGCACAGCTTGAAATAAAGTTGTTTTTCCTTGAATAGAAGAAAGATCGTTGCTATTATCGGTTAATAAATTGACTGCAATTAATGTAAGTAAAACCCCGCCAATCAATTGTAGAAATGGAATGTCGAGTAAATAGACAGCTAGTATAGTAAGGACAATTCTTAGTACAATCGCTAAAAGAGTACCGATCAAAATAGCCTTATTTCGTTTCGATTCAGGTAAATTTCGGCTAGCTAGTGCGATGACGATTGCATTGTCACCACCTAATACAACATCGATACCGACAATCATTAGTACGGATGTTAAAAACTCTAAGTCCATTCGTCTGCCTCCATTTATGATGTTTTAATAAGCGAACTATATGTATGTGATGAAGAAAGTTGTTGTTAAATAATCTCTTCTAATAGAAGTTTCACTTTATTACAGTGTACGGGGGAATGTGGAAATGTATGTCCAAATTTTTTGTAAGTAAGAAATCGCTATAATAATATATTTACGTAGTTGATCGAGTAAAGATAGGCATATAACTATTTTTGTAAAATAAATCGATTTTATTTCCATTCTGGAGAATCTTATCATAAAATGAGAGTACAAGAATCTATTGATTTGTCATATGAGTGGGGAATCCCTTCATAACAATTCTAAGCAGGAAGGGAGAGTTGTATTTTGGATATTGAAAGAATTAATGATCATACGATGAAATTTTTTATTACGTACATTGATATAGAGGATAGAGGATTTAATCGTGAAGAGATTTGGTATGATCGCGAACGAAGTGAAGAGCTCTTTTGGGAGATGATGGACGAAGCTCGTGATCATGACGATTTCTTTATTGATGGACCGTTATGGATTCAAGTGCAAGCAGTCGATAAAGGGATTGAAGTACTTGTCACGAAAGCAGAGCTTTCAAAAGACGGGCAAAAGCTGGAACTACCGATAGGGGTAGACAAAATTATAGATATTCCTCTAGATGAAGGCATCGAATCATTATTCCAACAAGAATTAGTCGAAGAGGTAGAAGAACAAACAGGAACAAACTTTAATGAAGATGGTACGTTTGGCTTTTTAATTAAGTTTAATGATTTTGAAGATGTCATTTCATTAAGTCATCGTCTTATCTTTGAAGATATAAAAGATGAGCTGTATTCATTTGAGAACCGCTATTATGTATATGTGGAATTCGATGAAGTGCTACATGATGAAGAAGAAATCGATCGTATTTTAAGTATTATTTTAGAATATGGGGAAGAATCAACTTTAACAATTCATCGTGTAAGTGAGTATGGAAAACAAATTGTGAAAGAGCATGCTCTTGAAACGATTCGCAATAATTTTCCTGCTAAAACGTAGGCCGATTTCTGTAGTATGAAATCGGCTTTTTATATGAAGAATAGGAAAGCTTTCTTAGTTAGGAGGTAAGAGATGAAAAATACGTTAAAGCTGATTTTCTTTATACTGCTATTGTTCGCATTATTTGTTTCGTTACGTATGTTTATTGATGTAGCATTTTATTCAGATGTGATTGGGATAAAAGATGTTTCGATTTTAGGTATTATCAGTATTTTATTTACAGTATCTGCGTTTTTAATTGGTTGCGTTATTTTCTTAGAAAATCGACATCCATCTAAAACACTTACATGGTTAATTGTTTTAGGAATTTTTCCGGTATTTGGCTTCTTTGCTTATTTATTATTTGGACAAAATTTTCGGAGAAAAAGAATGTTCCAAAAGAAGGCGTTACTTGATGAACAGGCGTTTTTACAATATAAAGGGCATGAAGATTACGAAGAACGAATTTTACGCAATCATAAGCATCAAGAACTGTTATTTCGTTTAGCGGATCGATTAGGTGCTTTAAATATTTCATTTCAAACTGAAACGAGGACATTAACAAATGGAGATGAAACGTTTCGGGCTATTTTAAATGGGTTAAAACGAGCGAAACATCACATTCATATGGAATATTACATTGTGCGTGATGATAAGTTAGGAACAGAAATTAAAGATATTTTAATACAAAAATCGAAAGAAGGCGTTGTTGTTCGCTTTTTATATGATGCGGTTGGAAGTTTTAAGTTATCGAAATCGTATATTGAAGAATTAAACGATGCAGGTGTAGAAATGATTCCATTCTTTCCTGTGCGCTTTCCGATTTTAAACGATAAAATTAATTATCGAAATCATAGGAAAATTGTTGTGATTGATGGGAACGAAGGGTTTGTAGGCGGTTTAAATATCGGTGATGAGTATTTAGGGAAAAATAAATATTTTGGCTTTTGGCGAGACACACATTTATATTTGCGTGGTGAAGCTGTACAAAGTTTACAGCTTATTTTCCTTCAAGATTGGTTTTATATGACTGGGGAGGCTGTGCTAGCCCCTGAATATTTACAAGCAAAAGCAGTTGAGGGTGATCATTGGGGAGGAGTGCAGCTAGTTGCAGGTGGCCCCGATAATAAGTGGGAAACGATTAAGCATTTATATTTTGCAATGATCGCTTCTGCTCGAAAATCTATTTGGATTGCAACGCCGTATTTTATTCCGGATGATGATATTTTATCCGCATTAAAGGTTGCTGCACTTGCTGGTATTGATGTTCGTTTATTAATGCCGAGTAAACCGGATAAGCGGACTGTCTTTTATGCATCGAGATCGTACTTCCCAGAACTTTTAGACGCAGGAGTAAAGATATATGAATATGAAAAAGGTTTTCTTCATAGTAAAGTTGTCATCGTCGATTCTGATTTAGCTTCAATTGGGACAGCTAATATGGATATGAGAAGTTTTCATTTGAATTTTGAAGTAAATGCCTTTTTATATGATACAGAGAGCATTAGAAGACTTGTTCAAGACTTTAAAGATGATTTAGAAGAATCAAGTGAAATTCATGTTGATCATTTTCATAAAAGACGTCTTCATAGACGAATTGTTGAATCAACGTACCGCTTATTATCACCTTTATTATAAAAAGAGATGTCCGAAATTGGGACATCTCTTTTTTTAAAAGGAATTTGTAACAAATTGTAGAATATAAGGAGCTGAAAGGGTGTGATTACGATATTTATCGCTAAAAGAGAAAACGGAGAAAAAATTCATTTACTCTATAATTGTAATGAAGAGCTTTTGCGCCGTATGCGTCAACAAGAACGATTCTTTTGTGTAGCTTGTGGAAAGGAAGTGCAAATGAAATTAGGGAAACAAAAAAGTTGGCATTTTGCTCATAAAAAAGTGAATTCATGTCTTGCCTTTTATGAAGCGGAATCAACGTATCATATGCATGGTAAAGAATTGTTATATAGATGGTTTAAGCGTCAAAACTTTCAGGTGGATATAGAGTACTACCTTCCAGAAATTAAGCAACGACCAGATGTTTTTGTAGAGAGGGCGGGCAGAAAAATTGCAATTGAATACCAATGTGCAAACCTCGCTATAGAGCAGCTGTACAAAAGAACATATTCGTATTGGCAAGCTGGTATACAGGTCATTTGGATCGTTGGTGGAAATCAATTAAAAAGGCAATCTGCATATTGGATGAAATTTTCCTCACTTATGGCTTTCTCCTTACAATCTTATCCTCAGCCACTTCTTATTTTCTTCTGTCCGAAACAAAAATCATTTATGAAATGTGCATTTGTCACTCCCTTTTCTACAAATGTCTTTTTCTCACATACTATATATTTACCAACTGATACGACTACTTTTGAAATTCTTTTTTCTCCCGTGCCTTTCGGGAAAGAAAGATTGGGTGAAGAGTGGAAGAAGAGAAAGAACTACTTCCGCAAAAATGCCCTGCCGATTTGGAATTATAATTATAAGTCATTATTACGCCTCTTATATCAATTTAAATGTACCCCAGCAAGCTTTCCTTCTGAAATTGGTGTTCCACTCCCTTCTGCATTTGCTTTACAAACAAGCCCATTTATATGGCAAGCTTTCCTATATATGAAGTGTGTAGGGGAGCTTGCAGTAGGAGAGTGTATTTCTCTTCAATACGTGTGTAGTTATGTAAAAAGGTATACGAAAAGGCGGATACTTCCGTACTTTTCAAAGCACATATGGAAAGTGGCAGTTACTGAATATATGACATTTTTATGCTATATAGGTGTTTTGCGTAAAGTGGGAACTTATACATACCGGAAAATAAGGGATATCGTGATGTTAAAAACAGAGGAGGAAATTATGAAACATGATGAGATTTGCTTAATACATGCGCTATCTTTATTTGAGGTGAATTTTAACATGAGAGGAGGAAAAGGGGATATAATAAAGAATGATTGTGAAGGAATTACATAAGAAAAAAACGAATTGTACTTAAGTAGAGATATTTAAAGGAGGGCTTAAAGAATGTCTGAACAAAACAAAGCGAAAGCATTACCAGATCGCAACGAGATTGAAGAAGCAAGTACGTGGCGATTAGAAGATATTTTCCAAACGGATGCAGAATGGGAAAAAGAATTCCAAGCTATTAAAGAGCTATTGCCGAAGTTAACTGAATTTAAAGGGAAACTTGGTGACTCTGCGGACAATTTACTTGAGGCATTGCAATATGAAGATGAAATTTCAATGCGATTAGGTAAGTTATATACATATGCTCATATGCGTTACGATCAAGATACAACAAACTCTGTATATCAAGCATTAAATGATCGCGCAACAAATTTATATTCACAAGTATCTAGCAGCACAGCGTATATTGTGCCTGAAATTTTATCGATTTCAGAAGATACACTGCAAACATTCTTGAAGGAAAATAGAGATTTAAGTGTATATGAACATGCATTAGAAGAAATTACACGTCAACGCCCGCACGTATTATCAGAAGCTGAGGAAGCTTTATTAGCGGAAGCATCTGAAGTAATGAGTTCATCAAGCAATACATTCGGTATGTTGAATAACGCGGATTTAAAATTCCCATCTATTAAAGGGGAAGACGGAGAAGAAATAGAAATTACACATGGCCGTTACATTCAGTTTTTAGAAAGTGATGATCCTCGTGTTCGCAAAGATGCATTTAAAGCTGTATATGAAACGTACGGAAAATTTAAAAACACATTCGCGAGTACGTTAAGCGGAGCAGTAAAACGTAATAATTTCAATGCGCGTGTTCGTAAATATGATTCTGCTCGCCAAGCTGCACTGAGCAATAATAATATTCCGGAAGCAGTATACGATCAACTCGTTGAAACAGTAAATGACAACTTACATTTATTACACCGTTACATCGATATTCGTAAGCGTGCACTAGGACTTGATGAGCTTCATATGTATGATTTATATACACCACTTGTACCAGAAGTGAAAATGAATGTGAAATACGAAGAAGCGCAAGACCTTTTATTAAAATCTTTAAACGTACTTGGTGATGAATATGTTGATATTTTGAAAGAGGCATATGAAAATCGCTGGGTAGATGTGTATGAGAATAAAGGAAAACGAAGCGGTGCATATTCATCTGGTGCATATGGAACAAATCCGTATATTTTAATGAACTGGCATGATAATGTAAATAATTTATTTACACTTGCTCATGAGTTTGGTCATTCGGTGCATAGTTACTATACAAGAAAAACACAACCGCACGTATATGGTGATTATTCCATCTTCGTAGCAGAAGTGGCATCTACTTGTAATGAAGCGCTTCTAAATGATTATTTATTAAAAACGACAGAAGATAAGAAAGAGCGTCTATATTTATTAAATCATTATTTAGAAGGGTTCCGTGGTACTGTATTCCGTCAAACGATGTTTGCAGAGTTTGAACATATTATTCATAAGAAAGTACAAGAAGGACATGCTGTTACGCCAGACATGCTAACGGAAATTTACTACGATTTAAATAAGAAATATTTTGGTGACGCTTTAGTAATCGACGAAGAGATTGGTTTAGAATGGTCTCGTATTCCACACTTCTACTACAACTATTACGTATATCAATACGCAACAGGATTTAGTGCAGCGACAGCTCTATCTAAACAGATTTTAGAAGAAGGACAACCAGCAGTAGAACGTTATATTAACGAGTTCTTAAAAGCAGGAAGCTCTGATTATCCAATTGAAGTGCTGAAAAAAGCAGGAGTAGATATGGCATCTCCTGAACCAGTAAAAGAGGCGCTACAAGTATTTGAAGAGAAATTAAATGAATTAGAAGCATTATTATTTGAAGAAAAGTAATGAAAAAAGACGAGGGATTGTATCCTCGTCTTTTTTGTTGAATAGATTTAATGTCGATATTTGTTGAAGAGAAAGGTGGATTTCTTTGTTTTTTCTAACTGAAAGGATAGCTTTACGGCTGATTTTTGAAATTAAAACCCTTTGAATCGTTTTTTATAATTGAAATAAGAGAGTGTGATAACGATGATTCCGAATAAAAGAGGTAAGGCAATAATTTTAGGAAAAGCTTGTAGTAGAGAGAGGATGTACAAGAAAAAAGAAACGATGACAGCTAGAAAGAGAAGAGCAATATAAGATTTTTTCATAAATAAACCCCCTAAATGACCTTTTTTATAGCTTATTCAAAAATGAAAACGTTTAGAATGTGACAAAAGTGTGAAATTCGACAAAAGGGGTTGTCATCTGACGTCGAATCTTGTAATATAATAAGCGTGAACGAATTCACATACAAACATATACCCCTTTGTTTGAACGTGAAAATTTCTCCCATCCCCTTTAATATTTTTATAAGCCGTAAAGAAGAAGACCTGGTGTTTACACCAGGTCTTTTTCTTTTGCTATCCATTTCCAATAACGTTCGCATTTTACTTCTATCATTTGTACTTTTCGTTTCAGTTGTAATTTTTTTAGTTCGCGTTCAATTTCTTGTTGCGGACAGTCATAAATAAATGCTACTTCTTTTGAAGATATAAATTGTGTTGCTTCTAGTAGCACTTCTAAAGGTGGTAATGGTTCTGGCTCAATTTCACATTTTACAAGTTCTTTCAATAATTGTACGTATACATCGTAGGAATAATTTCCAGCGATTTTAATACCTTCTTCATCTGAGTTCGCATGAAAAAAGACGAGGGAAGGTATTTCTGTAATATGCATTTCATTCGTGAATTTCAAGTCACATTGGAAAGCTTTTTTTGCACTAGCAGAATGTAGATCTTTTTTAAATTCTTCTACATCAATATTGCTATCTCTCGCACATGCAAGTAATAGTTCGCAGTCAGGGTTTGATACATTTTCAAGGAAAATGTATTCTTGGAGTTTTCGCAAAAACTTCGAACCTGCTTTTCGGCCTTGCAACTCCGCTGCCTTAATTGCCATCGAAACTAAATATGGTGTTGACGATGCTTCTTGCATATGTACCTTTCCATCACATGAAAAACCTTGTAAACTGGTTGTCTTTTCCCACACAAATCGAATATTAGCAGGTTTATTCCATTTGTGTGAGGAAGCGTTCGTTCCATCCACTTTTCCTGTTACGATATGACGAATAGAGAAGTATTTCCCGTATTCAAGCCATAGTTTAATAATAAAAGGCTCAATTTCCCAGCAATCTTTACAAAGTGGATCAATAAATAAATATGCTTCTACAGACTTATGCTCACATGCGGAAGGAGATGGCATATTTATATGCTTTGCTTCCTGCTTATCCATTACACTTCACCTGTTTCGTTTGGAGTATTAACCATATGCTGAGCGGTTAATGCTAAACGTTCAAAAACAAACTCTCTTATATGACCATGCACTCCAGTATCATCCATTGCTTGCTCCATACATGATAGCCAAGCCTCTGCTCGTTTCGGGGTAATCTCAAACGGGAGATGGCGCGCTCTTAACATAGGATGACCATGTTCTTCAGTGTACAAATTAGGACCACCTAAATATTGTGTTAAAAATTGCTTCTGCTTCCTAGCGGTTTCTGTTAAATCTTCCGGGAAGATGGGAGATAAGTCAGGGTGTTTACTGACATAGGAATAAAATGTATCTACTAATATTGCAATGCATTGTTCACCGCCAATTGCTTCAAATGGTGTCATCGGTTGCTTGCTCATCCTTTATAAACTCCTTTTTCCATGAAATGTATATCTATTGTAGCAATGGAATGTTCGAGAGGGCAAATAAACAGCCTTCTCAAAGACTCTTTGCTTATTCTACGGGTGTAAACTTTTTTAGTGAGATGTATCCACTAGTGAAACATATTCACTAGTGGAATTTTCACTTTAGCGTGCTTTGTTTTGTTTGGCAAGGAAAAAGCGTTTTACTTTGTTATTTGTATGGCGAATAGGTATGTTATGTTGCGTTAATAAATCAATAAATGCAGCTTTTCCTGTTTCTTCATCTTGCACTTCAAATTCAATTTCATAATCATCGTGATTGTAATAGAAACTATGATCAAAGACAAGCGTTCCGCCTTTAAATAATGTTTCTGCTCTTTCTGTTGTTAAACTACCCATATATGTTAAAGCAGAAACAGGAATTTGTAATTTGTGTAATTGATCTACTACTGCTCCTTGAATGATTGTGTTTGTTTCCATCATCATTTTTGCTTCGTCTTCTGTTACGACTTGATGCGTTTCTAATAAACCGATTTCTGCAGGTTGTTTCAACGTTAACGTATAAGTTTCTCCTTTATGACGAATACGAAGTGCAGAGCCAGCTTCTTTTAACGAGAAGTCAGGTGTTTCAAAGTAGTGATTCACTTGTTTTGTAAATGCTTCAATAGAAAACGATTTACATAATGTATCGAATTCTTCTTTTGTAACGATATTTTTGAATTCAATTTCAATTTCTTGTGTCATTGTATAATCTCCTTTTGAAAAATAATTCTTTACACATTATCGCTTTTTCATAAATTTGGTTCAATGTTTTATTTGTTTGCGTCCATGTTATGATACAATAATACTGTTAAGTAAGACAGGAAGTTGAGATGGAGGAGTTAGAGCAT
Source organism: Bacillus sp. FSL K6-0073 (assembly GCF_038006085.1). Lineage (NCBI taxonomy): Bacteria > Bacillati > Bacillota > Bacilli > Caryophanales > Bacillaceae > Bacillus > Bacillus sp. FSL K6-0073. The sequence continues at coordinate 1,280,980 of NZ_JBBOUN010000001.1, forward strand.
GCAAAATAAAATCCAAGTTAAGAGCGTAGAAAAGAGAGAGAATGCTCTTATTTTTTGTGCGGAAAATAGTGAAATAGAGGTAAAGGAGTTAAGTGCGCGTAATCACGTACTTGTAGACTCAGACAATTTATCATTTTTATATATCTTAGAAAATGAATCATCTTTCATTTATGTAAGTATTCCGCACACATGCTGGGAAGCAATGCATGAAGCGATGAATAACGATGTGGTTATGTTCGTTCGCGTGAATGACATTGAAATGGAATTAGAAGGATTAAAAGAAGAAGTAGAATATTTAGTTGAAAATATTGAAGGTAATGCAAATTACGGAGAAGAACTAGTAACTGCTGTAGAAAAAGTATTTCTATAAGCAAATGGATTGATTTTGGTGGTGGTTGAAATGAATCGAAATTGGGAAGAATTTTTAGCACCTTACCACCAAGCGGTGGCAGAGCTGAAAGTGAAACTAAAAGGAATGCGTACTCAATTTGCAATGTTAACAGAGCATTCTCCAATTGAGTTTGTAACAGGAAGGGTAAAGTCGGTTGCAAGTATTATTGATAAAGCGGAGAAGAGAAATGTACCGCTAGACCGATTGAGAGAAGATATGCAGGATATTGCTGGGCTTAGAATGATGTGTCAATTTGTTGATGAGATTAAGCCTGTTGTAGAATATCTTCGAAAACGAAATGACTTTGAAATCGTGGAAGAACGTGATTATGTTACGCAAAAGAAAGATAGCGGTTATCGTTCTTATCATGTTGTCATTAGTTATCCTGTTCAAACGATTCAGGGTGAACAAAAAGTATTGGTAGAAATCCAAATACGCACGCTAGCAATGAACTTTTGGGCAACAATTGAGCATTCTTTAAATTATAAATATAGTGGACGTTTTCCTGAAGATATTAAAATAAGGTTGCAACGTGCAGCTGAAGCGGCGTTTTTATTAGATGAAGAAATGTCTTCTATTCGTCTTGAAATTCAAGAAGCGCAAAAGGCTTTTTCAAGAAAGCAAGAAACGAAAGATTCTGAATCATAAACTAAAGGGTGTTGGGCGATGAAATTTACAATTATGTCAAAGGGAGATCAATCATCAGATACACTGGCAAGCACGATGAAAGAGTACTTGCTAGATTTTGGATTTATAATGGATGAAAAGGAACCCGATATTGTAATTTCTGTTGGGGGAGATGGAACGCTTTTATATGCGTTTCATCGTTATTATAATCGATTGGATGAAACAGCATTTGTTGGTGTACATACAGGACATCTAGGTTTCTATGCAGATTGGTTACCGACAGAAGTAGAGAAATTAGTAATTGCAATTGCGAAAACACCATTCCAAGTGGTGGAATATCCGCTTTTAGAAGTTATTATTCGCTATGTGAATGGAAGTAAAGAGTCACAGTATTTAGCGATGAATGAGGCGACTGTAAAAAGTGCAGAAGGTACATTAGTAACAGAAGTAGAAATACGCGGAGAATATTTTGAAACATTCCGCGGAGACGGCCTTTGTATCTCTACTCCTTCAGGAAGTACCGCGTATAATAAAGCGCTTGGCGGAGCGATTATTCACCCATCTATTGAAGCGATACAAATTGCAGAAATGGCGTCCATTAACAATCGTGTATTTCGTACTGTAGGATCGCCGCTCGTATTGCCGAAGCATCATACATGTGTGTTAAAGCCAGCTGCAGGAATGAACTTACAAATTACAGTGGATCATTTAACGATGGTTCATCAAGATGTGAAATCAATCCAGTATCGCGTCGCAAACGAGAAAGTACGATTTGTTCGTTTCCGTCCATTCCCGTTCTGGAAACGAGTTCGTGACTCGTTTGTTGCAGATAAATAGAAAGGGTTATATATTTGAACAGATTTACATTGAAATGGGATATAGGGCCGGCTGAAGAGGGAACTTTAGTTAGGGAATTTTTGAAAACGAAAGGTATTTCTAAAGCCGCTTTAACGGATATAAAGTTTCACGGCGGGGCAATTGAAGTAAATGGTCACCATGCGAGTGTTCGTCATCAGTTGCGTGCTGGTGAAGAATTACGTGTCTTTTTTCCAGTTGAGGAAAGAAGTGAAGGGATGAGGGCAGAAGATATCCCTTTAAGCATTGTATATGAAGATGAAGCGGTTCTTATCATTAATAAAGAGGCGAACATGTCAACGATTCCGTCTAGAGAACATCCGACAAGGAGTGTTGCCAATGCGCTTTTATCTCATTATGATAAGCAGCACCTTGCAAGTACAGTGCACATCGTAACACGTTTAGATCGTGATACTTCGGGGCTTATGCTTATTGCAAAAAATCGTTTCGTACATCATCTTTTATCGAAGCAGCATCAACAAAAAGCTGTGAAACGAACGTATGAAGCAATTGTTCACGGAAAGATTGTAGAACGAGAAGGAATGATTGATGCACCAATTGGTCGAAAATCTGATAGCATTATTGAGCGAACGGTTTGTGAGGATGGACAAAGGGCAGTTACTCATTTTAAGGTAATTGATAGTACATATTATAAGACACATGTAGCGCTTGAGCTTGAGACAGGAAGAACGCATCAAATTCGTGTGCATATGGCTCATATAGGGCATCCGTTACTTGGTGATAGCTTATATGGAGGGGGAAGGGATGACATGAAACGGCAAGCACTTCATAGTAAATCTTTGACGTTTTATCATCCTATTTTAGAGAAAGAGATGTCTTTCACTATAAAGCTTCCAAGCGATATGCAAGAAGTGTTGCGGCATACTTAAAAAGGGAACAAAATTCTTATATTATAAAGAATTTTGTTCCCTTTTTTCTTAGCGGAATAATATTAAAATTTGATTTTCACCCGTACGCTTTATAACGAAAAATCCATTTTCGGCTTTTGTAGCAATGCCATTGTCATTTGGACGACAATATCCATGTGCTTCGCAAGTGCCGTCATCACGTACTAACATTTGTCCAATTAATCCGACAGGAAGCCACTCGGCGCGATCCTTTCTTGCTACATATTTGCAAGTTGGATCCCATTCTGTATTTAAAAGAGGTTGTATTTCTTCGGCTTCCGTCCATACATATTGGCGTTTTCCAAAGTTATCTGTTTTATAACGTTTTTGCCAACTTAAAGCCCCGCTATTTCCTATAAGGGCAGGGGTTGCACTAGATATTCCTAAAATGAACGAATCGTGTGAAGTAGCTATCCGAATTTTTTCTTCGCTACTAAATGTAACGAAATAACCGACATCAATAGGTTTATGACCTTCGGTTTCAAACATTTGTGCAAAATCCGTTCCGCTTGCATTGTAAGACGCGCCCTCAATGTACATTTCTCCATTATGAGCAAGCCATTTAGCCCCGATATTATGGTCGGTGTCGCTTACACCATTTGCAATAAACCAAGAATAAGCTTCTTCTGCAGTGCCGAAGCGCCCCATAATATGGCTACCTGCAAAATGAGCTGTTGATGTATGATGACCTTCCGCATGAGAAGAGGATCCGTTAGCGATAGTTGCGGTTCCTTCTGCGTGTGCTGCTTCGCCTAAAGCAATCGTCTGTTTACCCTCCGCATGAGAATAAGCCCCGCCTGCTGTCGTTTCACTTCCCTCACTATGTGAACTATGTCCAGTTGCTTTTGAGTTTGATCCTTCTGCATGAGAGAAAGAACCTTTTGCGTGTGTTAATAAGCCTTCCGCATGTGCTGCCATGCCCTCCGCATGAGAGTGAAGCCCCTCTGCATATGCATATCGGCCGCCCCTTTTAACTTTTGTATTTTCAGGTGTAGGTGTCTCAATTATGAGTGGTTTTTCAATTTGTATATCATTTGATGAAGCTAATGCTTCTTTTATTTTTTTTACTTTGTTTATAATAGCAGCTGGAATTTCTGGTTCCACTTTTTTATTCATTGCTACAGAAATATTTTCTTCCGTCTTTTCTTCTGTTTGGTTAGAATGTAGTATCTGTTCATCTTGATTTGAAAGCTGTTTATTTTTTTGTTGCATCTTTATTTTTCTGCGATCGATTATGCGGCTCATCACAGCATTTTCTAAAGAGACATATGTTGGTTTTACTTTGCTTTTTTTTGATGACTCTTGTTCTTCCAGTTCTTCTATCGCTGCAGCCCGAATACTACACCAGTTGTTAATTCCGTACATGGGCAGATATAAAGGGGGGAATTTTCTTTTTTGTTTAGAAGATTTTTTCTTCATTCTGTCACCTCCTGCGACATTATATGTAGGGTAATTAAAAAAAGATGCACTTTATTGCATCTTTTTTTAATTACTTTACCTAGTTTTATATGAAATCTGCCTAAATAATGCTAAGTAAGGTAGTTATGAAATTGGACGGAATTTCTCAGCGACAAAAGGTAAAGAAGAAGGGACAGAGATAGTCTCCATTTCAGGATAACGTAATCCGGTTAATTTGCCACCAAATACAGCACCAGTATCAATATTGACTGTCTGATTGACGAATCGAGGTTCTGCTACTGGTGTATGTCCATATACAATCCAAGCTTGTCCCTTGTATTCTTGCGCCCAATCGCGACGGACCGGTGAGCCATCGGCATGCTTTTCTCCTGTAATATCGCCATATAATACAAAGGTTTGTACTTTTTTATCTCGTCTTCCTATGAAATCTTGCCGAATCCCAGCGTGACATACGATTACTCTTTTTTCGTCTAGTATGTGGTAGAGTGGTGATTGTTCATAAAGAGTGATAAACTTTTCTTTTATAATGTTTTGCTTATGAGAAGGAAGTGCCTCATATTCAGCAACAGTTGTTTCAAGTCCGTGAGCGACTGTTACATTACGCCCAAGGAAAAATCGATATAGTTTATTACAGTGATTTCCAGGAGCGTAATAAGCTTCTTTTTTATGTATGACAAGTTCCCATACAATTTCAATCATACGTAATGAATGAGGACCACGGTCTGTAATATCGCCAACGAATGCAAGTTTGCGTTGGTCAGGATGAACCGGTAGACCGCTACTCCAGTTATATCCTAGCTTCTCTGTTAAATTTTGAAACTCTTGGAAACATCCATGAATATCTCCTATAATGTCATATTTCATATTTAAACCTCCATCGTATTTTTCATTAGTATATCTAAAAAAGGATAGAGATAAAAATATAGCGTTTTTGTGTTGTTCATTTAAACATAAAGATTTTCGTTCTTGAGCGAACATTTAAAATGAACCCAATCGCAATCATGTATGTAAGCAGTGAACTTCCTCCGTAGCTCATAAGAGGTAATGTTATCCCTGTAATGGGAAGTAATCCGATTGTCATCCCGATATTTTGGAATACTTGGAAAGTAAACATTCCGATTGTACCAGCGCAAATGTAACTACCAAAAGGGTCATTACTTTCTAAAGCAATATGAATCATTCGAAAAATGAGTAAGAAAAAAAGAGAAATAATGACACTTGCGCCTAGAAATCCAAATTGTTCAGCGACATTAGTGAAAATAAAATCTGTATGTGGTTCTGGAAAATATACTTGTCCATTTTCCCACCCTTTTCCTTGCATTTCTCCGGATCCAGTCGCTAAGAATGCTTGTCTTAATTGATATCCTTGTGCATCATATTTGTAAGGTGCTAACCATCCGTAGAAGCGATTTAATTGATATTCTTTTAAAATATGTGCTTTAAAGAAATCTGTGTGAGTAAAAAAAATATATATTAATGTAGATCCAGCCACGAAAGTAGCTGAAACTAATCCGAAAATAAAACGCCATCGTATGCCAGAAACTAGTATCATTGCTGCAAGCATCGCTGAAATGACCATTGTATTTCCTAAATCTGGTTCCTTTGCGATGAGTAGTAGTGGTGGCAAACTTGTTGCAAATATTTTTCCAAGTAGTAAAAAATCGTCATGTATTGTTTGGGAAAAATATTTCTCATTATGGTTTGCTATAATTCGTCCAATGACGATAATTAAAAATAATTTCATAATTTCAGAAGGCTGAAAATTTCCGATGCCTGGGAGCCTGTACCAAGCGGTAGCGCCTTTAATTGTAACGGCACCTGGTACTTGAAGTTCTAGTCCAATAAGTAGTACCATTGCAAAGCTGTACAAATACCAAGCAATTTTTTGATAACGATCGAAGTCGATAATCATAATAACACCAATGGCTATAAATCCAATGAAATACCATTGGATTTGCTTTAGTACAAAATTGACGTTTTGTAAAAATGGCGGTAAAGAGGCTTGCGCACTTGCAATAGCACAACAACTAACAATCCCAATGGCAAATAAAATAAATAGTAATACGTAGTCTATTTGATATTGAGAATTTGGATCTTTCAATGTAGGTATTCCTTTCTACTGCTCTTTATAGTAATGGATTTTATCCCGCATTAATGGGCAGTAAGACCCCTACCTCAAAATTCAGCGAAAGCGAAGAAGTTAGGTGGGGGATCAACTGCCCGTAAAAGCCCGATTGGTGAGAGCTGATTAAAGTTTCACTTTATAGTATGAGAAAGAATGTATGAACTATACGAATGATTCACATATAGTCCATACACTTTTAATTTTGCAGAGTAGTTTAATTGTTTAACTCTTTAATAATTATATCCAAACAATGGGAAAGACGTACATGTGCGTCAGGAAAAATATCTAGTTGATGAAGATAGTATTTTAAGGAACTTTTACACCATTGGTAAGCACTAAGTAGAGCTGCTCTATAGTCTGTAGTATTTTGTAAAAAGCCATATTCTTTTGCTGTTATAACGAGGTGTGTGAAATCTTCACAACCTTGAAGGAGCTTATTGTGTATTTGTTGTCCAGCATGGTAGCGAAATTGACTTAAAGGCTCAGAAATGTATATTGCATTTCCTTTAGAAAGTAAAGAAATCCATGAGGCCATATCAACACTACAAGAATATTGTCGCTCTTTAAGGGTGCCAAAAGGTTCAGTGAGCAATTCCTTTCGGAACAAAGTAGTTGTAGGCTCACCAATAATGTTGTGTCCGCCCTTTAACATCCAATTACCTAAAAATATCCCGTTTAATGGGGTGTCTTCACTATATAACCTTTGTGTTGGATGGGAATCACCTATTAGATTTCCATGATCATCAATACGTACTCGATAAGAAGTAACAAGAGCAAGGTTTTTATTGAGATCTTGCTCAAAATAGGCCATCATTTTTTGTATTTTATGCTTATAAAACACGTCATCGTCCATTAAAAAATTTATATACTCACCATTTGATTTTTCTATGAGCATAAGGTCATTGTGAAATTGTCCTAGAGTAGGGATATTTCGAATGTATGTTATATTTTTATAATTTGGTAAGTATTGTTCACGTATTAAAGTTGCTGTTTCATCATTTGTACTATCATCTCCGATGATGATTTCAATATTAGAATAAGTTTGTGCCAATGCACTTTCTAGAGCAATTTTGAAATAATGAGGCCGATTATAAGTGGGAATAAGGATGGAAACGAGAGGCGGATTTTTTTCATTTATCATACATAACTTCCTTTCAGAAGCTTTTTTTTGTAAGAACAATATCTTGGTAACTTGTATATTCATGTCTGCCGCACCATAAACCGTAATGCGGCTTATTGATTATTTCTAGGCCGTACTTATTCAATAGATTGCAAATATCTGTTTCAGGATAAGCAACTGCGAAATTCGGAATATCTTTATTTACAACGTAGCAATTTTCGATTCGATGATAAAAACCTAGTGTACTTTGTCCTGCATTTAAATAATAGGACGATTCAGGATTTATAAGAAAGAATGTAATGAAACATCTCCCGTCTTTTTTTAATACACGTACAATTTCAGATACGTAATGTTCTAATTCTTTTGGGAGAAGATGCGTAAATACAGAAGTTAAAAAGATAAAATCGAATGTCCCGTCTTCATAGGGAAAACGATATTGAGAGGCATCTTCTTTTCCTTCTGGATTATAGAATTGATTGTATATGTCAACATGTTCAAAGTGAAAATTATTACGCATAGTTGAAATGTTATTTTGACACCAAGTAATTCCATCTTTAAACAAATCAAATCCATAATACGCTCCATCATCATGTAAGTAATTCAATAATGGTACAGCCATTCGGCCGACGCCGCAGCCTACATCTAATACTTTTTCATTTGGTTTTAAAGCGCCAATTTGAATAAAATGCTTTAGGAACTCTTTTCCAACTTTTTTGAAGTCGCCACCTACATATTGGACGAGTTCAGGAGGGGGGAGTAAAGTCATTTCTTTGTTAAGTTCGCTCATGAGTATACCCCTTTCTTGTATGAGAAGATGCAGTAAATCTATTAATAAAATTTTCAATTTGTAGTGAGAGAACACAGGAAAACAATTGTTATATGTAGGGAGATTCCGAAAAAGAATACTTAATTGGATTAGAAGTAAGAGAAGAATGAGTGAAAATGGAATCTCCTATAGATTAAATCTTTTTTATTCTTTTCTCCAATAAACACCAAATACATCAATTTTAGTAATAGGGGCTTTTAAATTCCGTTGATTTCTAAAGTCTGTCACAGCCTCAGCGCATGGTGGTAGCCCGTAGTCATCGATAATTATATAGCCACCTTTAGAAACTTTATCATATAAGTTCACGAGACCATCCATTGTGGATTCATACATATCACCATCAAGCCGTGCAATTGCAATTTTTTCAATTGGTGCTGTTGGTAAAGTATCTTTAAACCAGCCTTTTAAAAATTTCACTTGATCATTTAGTAAATCATATTTTTTGAAATTCTCTTGTACTTGTTCTAAAGAGACGCGTAAGTAATCGAATGTGTGTAAATAATCACCGTAATCTTTTGGATATTGTTCTAGATTCGGTGCTGGCAAACCTTCAAATGAATCTGCAACCCACACATTACGATCCGTAATGTTGTTTGCTTGTAAAAAACCATTCATAAAAATGCATGATCCTCCGCGCCATACACCTGTTTCAATAAAATCACCTTCTATATTTTCACGAACAACGGTTTCCATCGCCTCTTGTAATTGGTTCATACGTTCTCGACCAATCATGCTATGTGCTGCTCTTGGCCAATCCATTCCATCATGGCGTTCACTTTTTGAAACATTTGGTTTTACAATTTTTAAGTTATGGTTTTCAGCATATTGCTTAATGAATAAAGGGAGGGGGACTGTAACTGGTTCGAATTCTGGTTCTTTCGAAATATGTAGAGATGCGGGTAAGTATGCCTCATATTCTAACCATATTTCAAATAAAATTGTCTTTTTTAGCAATTCGAGGTAAAGCTGAACAGCAGATTTACTTTCCATATTTGTGCCTCCTGCAAAATGTCATACAACAATATGATTATGTACATAATGAACGTTTCATGATTGAATTTGAAATTGAAAAAGCAGTAAAACTGATATCAGTTTTACTGCTAAGTAAAAAATTAAGCAATTTTTTCAATAATAATGGATGCACTCGTGCCAAGAGCTAATGATAACCCAAGTCCTGTAACAATTACTTCAACTAATGATGGAGTTGTCGTAATTTGCGTAATGGCTTGAACAACGATAGGTGATCCAACTGAAATTAAACTCGTTCCAGTACCTGGTACAGGTACTCCGTTCACTTGGATTGTAAGACCTCCTAATAGACTTACTGCTGCAGTGTATACGATAACAGTAATTTTATAGAATCCAGTTTCACTAATTACGAAAGTATCAGCATCTAATTGAGAAATTGCTGTACCAAACTGAGATCCAACAGTATTAAATGGTACTGGAGCATTGAGTCCAAGATCCAAAGAAATCCCAGCGGAGTTAAATGCATATAGTCCTGCTGGAAGTCCTAGTCCTGATGGTCCAGTAGGTCCCGTAGGTCCAGTAGCCCCAGTTGGTCCAGTAGCTCCAGTTGGTCCAGTAGCCCCAGTGTCACCAGTCGGCCCCGTAAGTCCAGTAGCCCCAGTGTCACCAGTCGGCCCCGTAGGTCCAGTAGCCCCAGTGTCACCAGTCGGCCCCGTAAGTCCAGTAGCCCCAGTGTCACCAGTCGGCCCCGTAGGTCCAGTAGCCCCGGTGTCACCAGTCGGCCCCGTAGGTCCAGTAGTCCCAGTGTCACCAGTCGGTCCCGTAGGTCCCGTAGGTCCAGTTGGCCCAGTCGGCCCAGTCGGTCCCGTAGGTACAGTCGGCCCCGTAGGTCCGGTCGGTCCCGTAGGCCCGGTCGGCCCAGTCGGAAGGGTAAACGGTGGTATCGGTGGTAATGTAGGTCCTACAAGATTAGGGTCAAATGCACTAGCTGATAAAGATTCATCGGGATTTAATCCATTTGAATAATTATTATTTGACATAAATTCACCTCCATAAAGCGTTCATTATATAGTAGATGCAAAACCGAAAGAAAATGACACGGACATTTGAATTATTGAAAAGAAATCTTAAACTACTTGAACAATTTAAAAAAATGGAAAGTTTAGTATATGTATAACATATGATTGATTTGGAAGAGGGTGATTATGTTGAACAAGCAAGGAATTACAATTAGTTTATGTATGATTGTTCGAGATGAGGAGGAGACAATAGCCCGTTGTTTAGACACAGTTGAAAAAATTGTGGATGAAATTATAGTGGTTGATACAGGCTCCGTCGATCGAACGAAAGAAATCGTAGAGAAATACACTTCTAACATATATGATTTCCAGTGGATTGATGATTTTGCAGCAGCAAGAAATTTTTCTTTTTCAAAAGCGACGCAAGAGTATATATTGTGGCTAGATGCAGATGACGTCTTATTAGAAGATGCTCAAGAAGCATTGAAACTTTTAAAAAGAGAATTAGATCCTAAAATTGATGCTGTTTCGATGCCTTATCACCTTGCAATGGATTCTAACGGGAAACCTTTATATTGTACAAAAAGAAATCGACTTGTAAAGCGTGAAAAACAATTTCAATGGTTTGGAAAGGTTCATGAGTATTTAGCTATTTCTGGTGAGGTTTTTAGTAGTAATGTTGCTATTACACATAAAAAAGAAAAAAAAGTAACAAATCGTAATTTGAAAATTTTTCAAAATACTGTAGCGGCAGGTGAAGAATTAAGTCCGAGAGATTTATTTTATTACGCAAATGAATCTACGGATAACCAAAAATATGATGATGCAGTTCTTCTATATGAAACATTTCTTAATCAAGACGAAGGATGGTATGAAGAGAAAATTTATGCATGTGGTAAGTTAGGAGATTGCTATGCAAAGCTCGGAATGTGGGAGAAGGCAATCGAATCTTGTGTGAAGTCGTTTCGGTATGACGTCCCTAGAGGAGAGAATTGTACAAGAATAGGATATATATATATGGAACAAGAAAAATATAATGAAGCGATATTTTGGTTTAAACTTGCTACGGAAGTACCAATGGCAACGGAAAGTCCTTTCCATAGTCCAGCTAGCTACACATGGCTACCCTATTTACAAATGTGTATTTGTTATAGCAGGTTAGGAGAGCAGGATAAAGCATATTATTACAATGAATTAGCAGCTTCTTATGTTCCGAATAATGCTGCAATTGAATATAACCGTAAATATTTTCGTGGAGTTTTTGATAAACCATATAAAGCGTAATAGGTTTCGTTTTTTGTAGAAATGATTTATCGTTATTCTAACTCTAATAGATTGGTTATATATTAGAGTATCAGTAACGTAACCAATATAGATAAAAAATTTTATACTGCTATTTGCGGACTAATAATCAATGGGGAGGAACAAAAACTGCACTTTATAGAATTCATATGAGATTTATATTTCTAATTCAATTTGCATAAGGAGTGTGTGAAATGAATCGCGAAAAAAGTTCTTTATATGAAGAAAAATCCGAACATTATTATAATGCAGCGAATCCGAATTTATTAAAGCATATAAAAAAGGAATGGAAAGAAGTTCTTGATATTGGTTGCTCGAGCGGTGCATTGGGAGCGGCTATTAAAGAAAATGGTACACGTGTATCAGGAATTGAGGCGTTTCCAGAGGCGGCAGAAAAAGCGAAAGAAAGACTAGATCATGTTATTTTAGGGGATATAGAAAAAATAGATCTTCCTTATGAGGAGGGGCAATTTGATTGCGTCATATTTGGGGATGTATTAGAGCATTTATTTGATCCGTGGGCTGTAATAGAAAAAGTAAAGCCATATATAAAGCAAAATGGTGTGATTTTAGCAAGTATACCAAACATTGCTCATATTTCAGTATTAGCTCCCTTACTTGCTGGAAATTGGACGTATACAGAATATGGTTTATTAGATAAAACACATATTCGTTTCTTTACATTTAATGAAATGCTAAGAATGTTTTTAAAAGCAGGATATGTTATTAGTAAAGTAGATCGTGTATATGTTGATCATAAAATGTATGAACCGCTTATTGAGGAGTTATATGGAATTTGTAAAAAATATCGTCTTGGAAGTGGCTTCATGGCTGAGACAGTTGTATTTCAGTATATTATTGAAGCTGAAAAATCACAATTATGAGTGCTGCAGACAAAACAATATTATTTGTTACATGTATAAATGATCGGAAATTGTATGCAAACTGCGTGCGTCATATATTGCAATTGTTAGTACCGCCAGGGTATATTGTACAATTTATGCCGATTCGAAATGCGAAAAGTATGACGAGTGGATACAATCAAGCCATTTCGCATCCAGCGAAGTATAAAGTTTATTTACATCAAGATGTTTTTATTATAAATAGGGCTTTTTTATACGGATTACTTCAATTATTTGAGGAACATGAACACCTTGGGATGATTGGGATGGTTGGAGCGCAATATGTTCCTCCGACTGGCGTATGGAACGAAGGGCGTGGAATTGTAGGAAAGGTCATTGGTTATATGAATGATTTGTTTTATATGGCAAGTTTAGAACAACCGTATCATGAATCAAAAACATTTATTCCTGTAGAATGTATTGACGGTTTATTAATGGCGACACAATATGATGTTCCGTGGCGAGAAGATTTATTTGACGGATTTGATTTTTATGATGTATCTCAATCATTTGAATTTAAAAAAGCAGGATATACAGTCGGTGTACCTGTACAGCGCGATGCTTGGTGTATCCATTATCATTTTGATGTGAATATGACGAACTATGAAAAGTATCGGAAAATATTTGTGGAACACTATATGTCAGATGTAAATAAGGAAGAATAAAAGGGGGGACAAAAATGAAAGATCATACAATATTAGTCGTTGTTTGTGTAAATAATGAGGAGCTTTTCAAACAATGTGAGAGCCAAATAAGAAACATTTTTGTTCCCCCAGGTTACACAGTACAAATTTTTCCGATACGAGATGCACAAAGTATGGCAAGTGCTTACAACCGAGCCCTTTCATATCCAGCGAAATACAAAGTGTATATACATCAAGATACATATCTTATTAATCGAGACATGTTTTCTACACTTATATCTCTTTTTAAAGAAAATGAAAAGCTTGGTTTAATAGGAGTCGCTGGGGCTCAGTTTTTACCGAATAACGGGATATGGTGGGAAGGGAAAAATTTAGTAGGGAAAGTGATTGAGTATAGAAGACGGAATTATCAATTATTAAATTTAGATCAGGTTTTTTATGGCAATCAACCATTTTTGTCAGTTCAGGCAATTGATGGTTTATTCATGGCAACGCAGTATGATATTCCGTGGCGAGAAGATTTGTTTCAAGGGTTTCACTTTTATGATGTGTCACAGTCTTTAGAGTTTCAAAGGGCTGGTTATTTAATCGGTATCCCAAATCAAGCAAATTTATGGTGTATTCATTACAACGGGGATGAGTTTGATGCGGATACATATGAGAAGTACCGGAAAGTGTTTGTAGAACATTACAAAGATATATTATCTCCATCATAAAGGAGAGATGCAAAGTGAAAGGAATTATTTTAGCAGGTGGTACTGGATCGAGATTATATCCAATAACGAAAGTAACGAATAAACATTTACTTCCTGTTGGTCGGTATCCGATGATTTATCATGCGGTATATAAGCTAAAACAATGCGATATTACAGATATTATGATTATTACAGGTAAAGAGCATATGGGGGATGTTGTTAGCTTTTTAGGGAGTGGTCATGAATTTGGAGTGTCCTTTACGTATCGTGTGCAAGATAAAGCGGGCGGGATCGCACAGGCGTTAGGGCTTTGTGAAGATTTCGTCGGGAATGATCGTATGGTAGTTATATTAGGGGATAATATTTTTTCAGATGATATTCTTCCGTATGTTGAAGAGTTTGCAAACCAAAAAGAAGGTGCGAAAGTGCTATTGCAATCTGTAGAAGATCCCGAAAGATTTGGCGTAGCACATATTCAAAACCGAAAAATAGTTGAAATTGAAGAAAAGCCGAAAGAGCCGAAAAGTTCTTATGCGGTTACGGGAATTTATTTGTATGATTCGAAAGTCTTTTCTTATATTAAAGAATTAAAACCTTCTGCACGGGGGGAACTTGAAATTACAGATATAAATAATTGGTATTTAAAGCGAGGGGTACTTACTTATAATGAAATGAGCGGCTGGTGGACTGATGCGGGAACTCATGCTTCGCTTCAAAAGGCGAATACGTTAGCACGGGATATTAATTTTGGGAAACAGTTTAACGGAGAATAGGTGAGAATATGAAAGTTGTAGAAACAAATTTTACCGATGCAAAATTGTTAGAACCGAGGTTGTTTGGAGACGATCGTGGCTTTTTTTCAGAGAGCTATAATAAGCAGGTGCTAGAAACATTAGGGATAACGTATTCATTTGTACAGGATAACGTATCTTATTCGGCTAAGGCAGGAACGATTCGGGGACTACACTTTCAAAAAAATCCGAAAGCACAAACGAAACTCATTCAAGTTATGCAAGGGGCAATTTATGATGTTATCGTTGATTTACGAAAAAAATCACCGACATTTAAACAATGGAAAGGATATATTTTAAGTGCAGATAACCATCGGCAATTACTAGTGCCAAAAGGGTTTGCACATGGATTTTGCACGCTTGTCCCGCATACTATCGTTATGTATAAAGTAGATGAATATTATAGCGCAGAGCATGACTCAGGATTACTTTGGGAAGATAAAGATTTAGCAATTCCTTGGCCAGTAACCGATCCTATATTGTCCGATAAGGATCAGATATTACCATTACTAGAGGAATATGAAGATAGTTTTTAAGTAGGAGAGTTGTTTATGAATATATTAGTAACAGGTGGGGCTGGATTTATTGGAAGTAATTTCGTTCATTACATGCTACAAAGTTATGAAACATATAAAATTATTAATTACGATGCATTAACATATAGTGGGAATTTAAATAACGTAAAATCTCTTCAGGATCACCCGAATTACTCTTTTGTAAAAGGAGAAATTCAAAATGGAGAGCTATTAGAACACGTTATAAAAGAGCGAGACGTACAAGTGATTGTAAATTTTGCAGCTGAATCACATGTGGACCGTAGTATTGAAAATCCGATTCCTTTTTATGATACAAATGTAATTGGAACGGTCACTTTATTAGAACTAGTTAAAAAATATTCGCATATAAAACTTGTGCAAGTGTCAACGGATGAAGTGTATGGCTCTTTAGGAAAAACAGGGAAGTTTACAGAGAAAACACCGTTAGCTCCAAATAGTCCATATTCTTCAAGTAAGGCGAGCGCGGACATGATAGCTCTATCTTACTATAAAACATATCAATTACCGGTTATAGTAACGCGTTGTTCTAACAATTATGGACCGTACCAGTATCCTGAAAAATTAATTCCATTAATGGTTACGAATGCACTAGAAGGAAAAAAACTACCGCTATATGGTGATGGTTTAAATGTAAGAGATTGGTTACATGTAACGGATCATTGCAGTGCGATTGATGTTGTTCTGCATAAGGGACGTGTCGGAGAAGTATATAATATAGGTGGAAATAATGAAAAAACAAATGTAGAAGTTGTGGAACAAATTATTACTCTTTTAGGAAAAACAAAAAAAGACATTGAATATGTTACAGATCGTTTAGGGCACGATCGTCGTTATGCGATTGATGCAGAGAAAATGAAGAATGAATTTGATTGGGAACCGAAATACACGTTTGAACAAGGATTACAAGAGACGGTGAAATGGTATGAAAAGAATAAGGAATGGTGGAAACCACTAAAAGACCAGTAAGGGGCATGTTAAATGAAAGAGAGGGTTATCATAACAGGAGCAAACGGTCAATTAGGAAAGCAACTATTTGAAGAGTTAGACTCTGAAGAATATGATATATATCCATTTGATAAAAAGTTATTAGATGTGACAAATATATCCCGAATACAACAAGTGGTACAAGAAATAAAACCACATATAATTATTCATTGTGCTGCCTATACGAAAGTAGATCATGCGGAGAAAGAACAGGATTTTGCGTATAGAATAAATGCAATCGGAGCTCGAAATGTAGCGGTTGCTTCACAATTAGTAGGGGCGAAGCTAGTTTATATTAGTACTGATTATGTATTTCAAGGTGCCAGACCAGATGGATACGACGAATTTCATAGTCCAGCGCCGATAAATATATATGGGGCCTCTAAGTATGCGGGGGAGCAGTTCGTCAAAGAGTTACATAATAAATATTTTATCGTTCGCACATCGTGGCTATATGGTAAATATGGAAATAATTTCGTGAAAACGATGATGCGATTAGGAAAAGAAAGAGATGAAATATCCGTTGTAGCGGATCAAGTTGGCTCTCCTACGTATGTGGCGGATTTAAATATGGTTATTAATAAGCTCATTCATACTTCTTTATACGGTACATACCACGTATCAAACAGTGGTTCATGCTCTTGGTTTGAATTTGCACAAAAGATATTTTCGTACGCCAATATGAAAGTGAATGTATTACCTGTTTCAACGGAAGAATTCGGGGCTGCAGCTGCGAGACCCAAATATTCTGTTTTTCAACATAACATGCTACGATTAAATGGTTTTTCACAAATGCCGTCTTGGGAAGAAGGATTAGAGCGGTTTTTTATAGAAACCAAAAGTCATTAACAAATTTCTGTTAATGACTTTTTTGTTTGCCTTTAAGCGGTTTTATGGTACTATAATTATAGTATCAGGTACTAATAACAAGTATAAGTATTTCTGGGAGGATATATCATGGAACTATTACAAGGGAAAACATTTGTTGTTATGGGCGTTGCGAACCAAAGAAGTATTGCATGGGGAATTGCTCGCTCTTTGCATAATGCAGGTGCAAAATTAATATTCACATATGCAGGAGAACGTTTAGAAAGAAACGTTCGTGAATTAGCGGACACATTAGAAGGACAAGAATCACTTGTATTACCTTGTGATGTAACGAATGATGAGGAACTTACAGCTTGCTTTGAAACAATTAAACAAGAAGTAGGTACTATTCACGGTGTAGCACATTGTATTGCTTTTGCAAATCGCGATGACTTAAAAGGTGAGTTTGTAGATACTTCTCGCGATGGATTTTTACTTGCACAAAATATTAGCGCATTCTCTTTAACAGCTGTAGCAAGAGAAGCAAAAAAAGTAATGACAGAAGGCGGAAATATTTTAACGTTAACATACCTTGGCGGCGAGCGTGTTGTGAAAAATTATAACGTTATGGGTGTTGCGAAAGCTTCATTAGAAGCGAGCGTGAAATATTTAGCGAACGATTTAGGTCAACACGGTATTCGTGTTAACGCTATTTCTGCAGGACCAATTCGTACGTTATCTGCAAAAGGTGTAGGCGATTTTAACTCAATCTTAAGAGAAATTGAGGAGCGCGCACCACTTCGTCGTACAACAACGCAAGAAGAAGTTGGCGATACAGCAGTATTCCTATTCAGTGATTTAGCACGCGGTGTAACAGGAGAAAACATTCACGTTGATTCAGGGTATCATATCCTAGGATAAATATAATATTAATTTTTAAAGGACAATCTCTAAATGCTGAGATTGTCCTTTTTATTTGTTCTGAGAAAGAACGATTTTTAACGAAAGTTCTTACTACGTAATGAATATAACTATAATAGTACACGATTTATTCAGCTACGTATGGAAGTGGGAGGGACGAGTGTGAAGAATAAAAATAAAAGTTCAACAGTTGGAAAACCGTTGTTATATATCACGCAAGTAAGTTTAGAACTTGCTGCACCGAAAATCAAAAGGATTATTCTGACAAACTTTGAAAATGAAGATCAAAAAGAGAAAAGTAATGGACATGAAAATATTGTAAGCAGTGCTGTGGAAGAGGTAATAGAACAAGAACAACAAGAAGAGCAGCAAGTGGAAGAAAAAATAGAAGAAGAAAAAGAAGAACACATAGAACAAGAAGAGCAAGAACCAGAATCAGTAAGAACTGTCCCGTATAATAAATCATTTAAGGATATGAATAATGATGAAAAAATTCATTTTTTACTAAACCGCCCTCATTACATTCCGAAAGTAAGATGCAGAATAAAAACAGCTACAGTCTCATATGTTGGATCGATCATATCGTATCGTAATGGCATTGTATCTATTATGCCGCAAAATAGTATGAGAGATATTAGGTTGTCTATAGATGATATCCAATCGATTAGTATGGCCGGTTTTTAAATATGTAAAGGTGGTAGAAAGCTTCTACCACCCCAATAGTTTTTTAGTTTACTTTACGATAGAAACGTCGCGTAAGCATTGAATCGCACAGAAACAGCTTAAATCAACAGTAATGCAAGTAGTTGTAGATATTAATCTTGCATTTGGTACAGCTAAAAACGTACAAATTGGATCGTCACCAGGTGGTACCGGAGAACTGTCACCTAATACTACAGTTAATACACGTAGCACAGCACAGCTATCATCATCTACACTTTCCACACGGAAAATTGGAGATCGGCAGCTAGTAAGGCTTGCTGATGGTGCGAATGCTTCAAAAGGTTCTCCAGTTTTTGTGTATAAAATAAAAGGGCGTGTATTTGCTACTGATGCAGTATTGTGTGCACCTAAAAATGGGATTTCACAACCAGATCCACATGTTGTTGTAGAACAATCTTGTAATTCATTGATGAATTTTACAACGTCAACTACACAATGAGAAGAGCCATGGTGTTTATTTTCGTTACAACTCATTAATGTCACTCCTTATCTTCTTGTTTGTATTTACATTAATAAGATATTGGAGTCGAGGAGATTTGGTCACAATCTCAAGACCTTTTTTTTTAAATAGGCGAAAGAGGATAAGGGAAGGTGAAATTATGCTGTTTACAAGCTGGCTTTTATTTTTTATTTTCGCGTTAGCAGCTTTTAGGCTCACTCGTTTAATTGTATATGATAAAATAACAGCCTTTTTGCGAAGACCATTTATTGATGAATTAGAGATTACGGAGCCGGATGGAAGTGTATCAACGTTTACAAAAGTGAAAGGTAAAGGATTAAGAAAGTGGATTGGCGAATTATTAAGCTGTTATTGGTGTACAGGTGTATGGGTTAGTGCTTTTTTATTAGTTTTATATAATTGGATCCCTATCGTTGCGGAGCCGTTACTTGCATTATTAGCTATTGCAGGTGCAGCAGCAATCATTGAAACGATTACAGGATATTTTATGGGAGAATAATATATTTTCATAATACGAGAAAAAGCGGAGTTTAAAAGAATGAGGGAACGGAAATAAAAAGTTGTTCATATAGTAAATAGACAGAATTGACAGTAGAGGAGATGTTTGCTGTGAGCAATAATCCAAGGCAAAATTCATATGACCTGCAGCAGTGGTATCAAATACAGCAACAACACCAAGCACAACAACAGGCATATCAAGAACAATTACAACAACAAGGATTTGTGAAGAAAAAGGGATGCAATTGCGGGAAAAAGAAGAACACAATAAAACAATATGAAGAATGAAACACTCATGCTACTGTGAGTGTTTTTTATTATGTATAAAAAGCGGTATTTCTGTATTAGAAATACCGCTTTTTACTAGCTAATTTGTGCAACTGTTAATGCTGCCGCACGGATGTCTACAGTTCCAATTAACTCAACTGGCACAATTTGAATTAAGTCACCAGGATTTAAGTTAATAAGAATGACACCACTGGATACATCTACTTCACCAGTACCAATAACGTTAGAACGAACTGCTGTACCTGATCCAGGAATAATATTAGCTGGTGTATTTAATGATAAGAAGAAACGACCAGCTTCTGGTGCAGTAGGTACGTTATCAAGACTAATTGTTAATGTATAACTAATTTGATAAATACCAGCTCGTAGAATTCGAATGCCATCTCCGACACTTACTGTATCGTTGATTACAGGAACAGTAATATTTGGGTTTGGACTTACACTAGGTAATAGTAGTGGTGTAAATAGTGAAGCGAACTGAGGTGCAGAAGCATTGAAAGCAAAACCAAAGGCAGGTAGTGTACTAGCTGGTTTTGCCTCGCAATCGATTTTAGTAAATTCGCAATCAGAAGAGAACATGTTTTTCACTCCTTTATCTGTTTCTACTTTCAGTTAATGAAAAGGACAGGTTCTATGTTCTAGACAAGTTCCCAATTTTAAGAAATTTACATAAGAATACTCTTTAAGCATGGATTGGGTGGCAGAATTATCTGCCACCCAATCCATGCTTAACTCATTATTTAGTTTTAAATAGAAACATCACGTAAGCATTGAATAGCGCAGAAGCAACTTAAATCAACAGTAATGCAAGTGGAGGTTGATATTAGTCTTGCATTTGGTACAGCTAAAAACGTACAGATTGGGTCGTCACCAGGTGGTACAGCGGTACCATCACCTAAAACTACAGTTAATACACGCAATACAGCACAGTCGTCATCATCTATACTTTCTACGCGGAAAATGGGAGATCGGCAACTAGTAAGGCTTGAAGATGGTGCAAATGCTTCGAAAGGTTCTCCGGTTTTTGTGTATAAAATAAAAGGACGTGTATTCGCTACTGATGCATTGTTATGTGCACCTAAAAATGGAACTTCGCAACCAGATCCACATGTTGTCGTTGCACATTCTTGTAGTTCATGTATAAAACGAACGACATTCGATACACAGTTGAAATCACACTCATGTTGATGATCTTCATTACAATTGCAGCTCATTATGTTCACTCCTTCTCGTGAGTTCTGACATACACTATTACAATATGAGTGGGATATGGCTGATATTACGTTAATTCTCACGATAAAAACAAGGAATTTATATAGGAGGGATGTACATAGCGTGATATAAAAAAAGACATCCTTATTTAGTGGATGTCTTTTCAGGTAAATCTTTTCGCACAGTATATAAAAAACGAGATATATCTAATTTCTTTCCTCTGAAAAATTGCGGAGAAGAAATGTAAAGTTCTTCTTTCGCACGTGTAATGGCGACATACAGTAACCGGCGTTCTTCTTCTAACGCTTCAGAAGTTTCCGTAACACGATCATTTGCATCTTTTAAAGAAGAAGTATGGGGCAGGATTCCATCACTCGCTCCAAGTAAAAAGACACATGGAAATTCAAGGCCTTTTGCGTTATGAATTGACATAAGTGAAACGGCATCTTTTTGCGGCATTGTTTTTAATGCTTCCATTTCTTTTTGACCTTGAATCGCCTCGTCGATAAATTGTAAATAAGCTGGAATATCGGTGAAACGAGTGGCAGACTCCATTAATTCTTCCAACATTTCTTCTTGTATGTCTTTATGCATTGTAAAGGAAGAACGATCGTTACTTTGCAAGTACTCTAAATATTTTCCTTTACCATGAATGATTTCTTTTAATGCTTTTTTCGGTTCTAATTCTTTAATAAACTTAATAAAATCGATGCGCTCATTTACCTTTTTCACTTGAAAAGGTTTTAAGCTTGGATTTAATAGTAAGAAATGAAGAAGAGAAGGGAAGCGCCCCTCACCATATTTCCATTGTTCACGTTCAATAAATGAAATACAATCATCACGTCCGATATACATCGTCGGCAATATGTTTGAAAGGGATTCTAGTCGAAACGGCTCAATCACGAGTCTTAAATGATCTAATACAGGCTTAATTAAAGAATGTTCATAAAATGATTGGCTCGCCCCGTGTTTAATAAACGGGATTTTATGAATGGTAAGCTGATCAAGTAACGAACGACTTACAGAATGTGTGCGATACAGTAAACAAAAATCTTTATAGTTTCGTTCACCGCTATCTACTTTTTCTTGAATGAGCTGTAAAATTTGATTTGCTTCATCAAGAGTCGTAGCAGGTCTTGAATAAAAAGGTTGTACACCTTCCTCACGAACGGAGTATAGCTCTTTATCAAAACGTTCTTGATTTAATTTTATAACTTCATTTCCAAGCCCGACGATAAAGGGATTGGATCGATAATTCGTATTTAGTGCAATGATTGTTGTGTTATCAAATTCTTTTGGAAAAGATAAAATAATTTGGTGACTTGCTCCTCGCCAGCCGTATATCGCCTGGTCGTCATCACCTGCGATAAATAAATTATTTCTTGGCGTGGCTAACAATTTTACAATTTCATATTGTGCATAGGATGTATCTTGAAACTCATCTACTTCAATGTAGTGAAAACGTTGTTGTAATTGAGTTAGTAAAGGAGCATTATTTTCTAACATATAATATGTTTCCAATAAGATGTCATCGAAATCAATATAATTGTATCTTTGTTTTACCTCTTCAAAACGTTCGTATACTTCTTTAAATTCTTGTTCGACTGGTGTTTTCGCTTTTACATCTTTCGGACGATTTAATTTGTTTTTCTCAAGTGAAATCATCGCGAGCATCGTTTCCGCATCGTAATCGTCTTTTAAACGCAATTCTTTTAAAATTTTTTTTATCATAATTTGTTTATGTTTTTCATTTGCTAAAATTTGCTGATTATACCCTTGACTACGAAGCAATTTTAAGAAAACAGAGTGGAATGTACCAGCAACAACGTAGCTACTTGCTGCATGATTCATACCTGGTAACTTCGCAACACGACTTCGGATTTCTTCAGCTGCTTTTTGTGTAAATGTAAGTAATAAAATATTTCGTGGATGAACTTGTTTTACATTTACTAAATAACCAACGCGAGTTGTTAAAACAGATGTTTTCCCGCTTCCGGCACCAGCTAGTGTAAGAACAGGACCTTCTGTTGTGCGCACGGCTTCTAATTGTTTTTCGTTTAAAAAAACATTTTGTTGCTCGAGAGCGCGGAAATAAGCCGCATCTACATCTTCTTCCATAATTAAATGGGTAGATGTTTTTGGAATATGAAATGTCGCACGCGGAATATCAGCGTGTGTTAACGATTTTTGTGAAAATTTTTCTTGTGTCATATGTTCACCTTCAAAACTATAGCATCAACATTTAACTTTAGCGGAAGAAAAAGAAAATAGCAATGTAAAAAAACAGGAGGGGTCACCTCCTGCTTTCAAATTACAATTCTTTTATCATTACGATGTGCGGGATATTTGCTTCCATAAATACATCAGAACTTGTTACATATCCAAGTTTTTTATAGAAATCTTCAGCATGTGTTTGAGCGTGAAGTTTCAATTTCGGTAGCGAATTTTCTTTTGCATACGCTTCAAGCGAATCCATAACAATTTTTCCGATGCCTTTTTTACGATGGGAATTTAGCACGCAAATGCGTTCCATTTTTCCGATACCATCAAGGGTGCGAAAACGTCCAGCACCAACTGGAACATCATTGTCATATATAACAACGTGTGTTGAAGTTTCTTCAAACTCATCGTACTCTTCTTCAGCAGAGACACGTTGTTCATTTACAAACACTTGTTTACGTACAGAGAATGCATCTCTTAGTTGTTCGTCCGTTTGTACAATCTGTGCGTGCAAATTAGTTGTTCC
This sequence comes from Bacillus sp. FSL K6-0073, assembly GCF_038006085.1. Classification (NCBI taxonomy): domain Bacteria; kingdom Bacillati; phylum Bacillota; class Bacilli; order Caryophanales; family Bacillaceae; genus Bacillus; species Bacillus sp. FSL K6-0073. The sequence goes on from NZ_JBBOUN010000001.1 coordinate 1,304,769, forward strand.
CCTTTCCAAGACGGAATGTTTCGTGTACAGTCCATGTTCCATTTTCTAATTGATATAGAAGATGGAAACGATCAATTGGTTGTTCGTAATAGAAATCTTTCATACGTAATCGGCCCAACACATCAGCATGCTCTGCATCTGATAAGCCTTGTCCGATTGTTAAATGAGGTACGAAAGCATATTCGCGTTCTTGCGTGAATAACCCGCTATGCATTTCTTCATTTAAGAAAGTAAGTTCAGGTGTTTTTTCTACTTTAAAGTAAAGGACGTTATTAACAGGTGCGAATGAACCAACTTTCCCAACATGAAGGGTGAAAGGGTTCGTTTTACTTGCGATTGTATGTAACTCGTTTACAATCGACTCTAATTGTTCATCTTGCGCCTCAAAGGGTGTTTTCAATGTAATATGTGGCGGAACTAATGCGTAGTGCGGGTCATAACGTTTACGCAATCCGTTCGCTTTATCTTGAATCATTTTAGATGGAAAAATTACAATGCCTAATTTCATGTTCCAATTCCTCCCTTTGTAAGTCTAGTTAGATTTTGAGATAAATAAATCTCTTTATCTATTATATCAAATTATTCTGAATACTGCTCTCTATTATTTCATTGATAGAATATGAGAGAAGGCTTTCGGTAAATCAGTCTGCCAATATTTCCAAGTATGATTGCCTTCAAATTCCTCGTAATGCGTGATGAAGTTTCTAGCTGTAAGAAGCGTATTTAACTCACGGTTCGGCCCTACGAAATCAGATACTTGTCCATCAGTACGCTTTACAGCCGTTTCTTCTGTACCGATGACGTGATACAGTTCTAATGCCTGTGGATCTTTGAATTCTTTTGCTAAGTTCATCACTGTCTCATCCACAAATGGTGATTGCATAACGACTTTACCGAATGTATGCGGATACATAATTGCAGTCATAAAGGAAACTGTTCCGCCAAGAGAATCACCAATTAACACACGACCTTTCCCCATTTGGTACGTTGGATAATTTTCATCAATATATGGTGCAAGCTCGTGAGCAAGGAAACGAATATATGCAGCATTTTTTACTTCACTTGGGAAATATTTTTCTTTACGATCATGTACATTTTTATATGGAATACCGACAATAATTGTACGGTCAATTTCTTCGGTTTCACGAAGGCGCTCAATTACACGGTGCGCTTTACCGAGCTGAAAATAATCTCTACCATCTTGTGCAATTACAACTGTATGTTTGTGCAGTGGTGTGTAATTTACTGGTAAATAAACGAGAAGTGTAACGTCTTCTTGAAGTGATGCGCTATAAAATGAAATTTCTTCAATTCTCCCTATTGTTTGACTCATGTAGATCCCCCTAAATAAAAATTTACTGTAATGATTGTAAGAGCGACGCTTGTAGTGAAAAGGAAAGAAATATTCACTAATTGGTGCCTTAATTTCTATTTTACCATAATGGTACGAAGAATCTAAAAAATTAGTATTTAAGTTACGAAAGAAAACGGATATAATGAAGTGGGATTTTTGACAGGTGAGAGGGGAGACAGGATTTGAAACAAGAAAAATCAATCGCACTACCATTGGCTATTTCTATAATTGCCATTTCCTTTGCAGCAGTTTTTGTAAAGATGTCCTCAGCACCATCTTCAATATTAAGTATGTACCGCTTATGGATTATTGTACTTATTATGCTGCCTATCGTATGGAAAAAAAGAGAGGAATTTAATAAGATTCAAATGAAAGATTGGGGCTTTTTAATTGGATCTGGTTTCTTTTTAGCACTTCATTTTCTTTTATGGTTTGAATCTTTAAAGCATACAACAGTTGCTAGTTCAACAATTATTTTGGCACTTCAACCGATCGTATCTTTAGTTGGAGGTTTTTTTCTATTTAAAGAAAGAACAACATATTCAGCCATTGCAACGATGGGAATCGCTATTTTAGGAGTAATGTGCATTGGTTGGGGAGATTTAGGTTTAAGTAAGCAAGCAATTTATGGTGACATATTATCCTTTCTAAGTGTAATAGCAGTTGTCGGTTATTTATTTATCGGGCAAACGACAGTGAAGAAAGTATCACACTGGATTTATAGCTTTACAGTCTTTGCGTGCGCAGGTCTTTTTATGGGGATTTATAATGTCATATTACAAGTACCCTTTACAGGTTATACGAAGTGGGATTGGACTGTTTTTCTTTTACTTGCGGTTGTGCCGACAGTGTCACATGTAATTAATAATTGGCTGTTAAATTATGTGAATGCAACGACAATTTCAATGAGTATTTTAGGAGAACCTGTTGGAGCATCTATACTTGCGTTCTTCTTACTTGGAGAAAAATTAAATGCAATGCAGATTATCGGTAGCATGCTCGTATTGTTTGGTGTATCTGTTTTCTTACTGCAGCAACAAAAGCGAATAGCAAAAAATGTCGTAAATGAGCCAGTGTATACACAGGAATTATAATGTTGGAGAAGAAAAGAGAAGTTATGATACTTCTCTTTTTGTTTTATAGAAATGCGGGCGTAGAAGGGGGAGGAAAATGGAAGAGATAGTAAAGAAGTATATGAATAGATTTACAACACTAAGTGAAGAAGAGTAGCAAATGATCCTCAGTGAATTACAAATTGAAGAATATAAAAAAGGAACAGTATTCCTAAGACAAGGAAATGTTTCGTTAAAATGTTATTTTGTATTAAAAGGATGCGTTAGGCAACATAGTATAGATCAAGCAGGGAAAGAAGTTACATCAAATTTTTATACAGAAGAACAGGCAATTTCGAATTTCAACCATCATAAACAAGATAAATCTTCATCTTTTTTTATTAATCTTGTAAAAAGTAAAAACTCAAATATTGAAATCAAGTAAAAGAGTGGCTACGAAGCCACTCTTTTACTTTGGATTTGTCATATAAGGTTGTACATGAATGACACATAGGTCACGGAATTTGCCTTCAGCAGTTGTGACAATTACGACTGCTTTACCTGCACTTTTTCCAGTAATCGTTACGGTGTCATCTTTTGGATATATGGTGATGATATCAGAATTCATATTTGACCAAATAAGCTCTTTATTCGTTGCTTGTATTGGTAAAATGGAAGCTGATAACACAATGTTTTGTCCCGTTTTTATTTTTAATTTATGTTTTTCCATATGAACACCGATGACTGAAATAACAGAAGGAGCAATTGAAATTTTAGGCGGATTAGGTTGCATGTTTAAACAAGACGCAGAAGTATTTGTGATAGGTGAAAATTTTCGTGTTTGTTGTTGCTGGAAAGCTGCTAACATGTTGGAGTCCCCTTTCTGTATAAGTGCTGATACTCATACTATAAAGGAGTAGTGTTATGTTAAATTTAACGAAACATAAAGAATTTGTTAAATTTGATAAGAAGATTGTCGAACTGTAAAAAATCTCTGCTGTTATGATAACAGCAGAGATTTTTTTATAAATTATGAAGATGTTGTTTTTCGAAATCCTCAAATTGCTCTTCAACTTCTTTTGAAGGTTGTGTTAGTAAACTAACAATTACGATGGCTAGTAAACTAATAGCGAAGCCTGGAATCATTTCATATAAGAAATCTTTTAAGAATTTGAATTGAGTCCATATAATAACAGTAGCGGCACCAGAAATCATACCGGCAAGTGCGCCCCATTTCGTCATACGTTTCCAATATAAGCTTAATAAAATAGCAGGTCCAAATGAAGAACCGAACCCAGCCCAAGCGTATCCAACAAGAGCTAAAATTGTATCATTTTGTTTAAATGCTAAAGCGCATCCAACTAATGCAATAACAAGTACAGCCATACGACCGACAAATACAAGCTCTTTATCAGAGGCAGAGCGTTTAAAGAATGTACGATATAAGTCTTCCGTTACTGCACTTGAAGTAACGAGTAACTGAGATGAGATTGTACTCATAATCGCTGCTAAAATAGCGGCTAATAAGAATCCAGTAATAAGTGGATGGAATAAAATTTTTCCTAGTTCAAGGAAAATTGTTTCCGGGTTAGATAATGTTAACTCTTGTTGTGAATAGTAAGCAATACCGATAAGACCAGTAAACATAGCTCCGACAACAGAGAAAATCATCCAGCTCATACCAATTCTTCGTGCGCTTTTCAGTTCTTTTACGGACGAAATCGCCATAAAGCGTACGATAATATGAGGTTGTCCAACATAACCAAGCCCCCATGCGAATAAAGAAATCATTCCTAAAGTAGAGGCACCTTTAAAAATATCTAAACGTGTTGGATCTACAGAGCGGATTGTATCAAATGCAGGTCCAAGTCCATTCGAATTCATAATTGTTACGATAGGAACAAGAATAAGAGCGACTACCATAATGATTCCTTGCACGAAGTCTGTCCAACTTACTGCTAAGAACCCACCAAATAATGTGTAAGCTACAACAACGCCTGCAACAATGAATAATCCAACGTGGTAGTTCATACCAAATGAATTTTCAAATAATACAGCGCCTGAAACTAATCCTGAAGCTACATAGAAAGTAAAGAAAATCATAATAACAAGTCCAGATACTAAACGTAGCATATGAGATTTGTCGTGGAAACGGTGTTCCAAAAATTCTGGAATAGTAATAGAGTTATTTGCAATTTCTGAGTAGGTACGTAAGCGAGGAGCAACATAAAGCCAGTTTGCGTATGCGCCTAGTGTTAGGCCGATCGCAATCCAACTACTACTTAATCCAACGCTAAACATTGCACCTGGTAATCCCATTAAAAGCCAACCGCTCATATCGGATGCTCCAGCACTTAATGCCGTTACTGCGGGGCCTAGTGTACGCCCGCCAAGCATATAATCTGTTAAGTTGGACGTTCGTTTATAGGCGAAATAGCCGATTACTAACATCCCGAGCATGTAAATAGAGATTGAAGTTAAAGTTAACATCTGCGTACTCATGAAGTTCCCCTTCCTTTTGTCATGTCTTTTGATGCGTTAATACCTGATTGATTAAAGTTTCACTTTATAATCTATCATGATTATTCTGAAAAATCCATATAGAAATACGAATTTTCAGAAATGTAAGCGTTTTTTGATGTTATTTTACTTTTTTAATATATAATATTCATACAAAAAACCTTATTTTTAATAGAGTATTTATTATATTTACATAAAAAGAGGTTGTTTTGTCAATATAATATTGAAAGGAAAGAAAAATAAAATTTTTAAAAAAGTATTGACTTGTAAAAAAAGTCAGGTCTATAATGAGTGCAACTTAAAAAAATGCAAGCGTTGATGAAGAAGAGTACACATGATGAACATGTCAGAGAGCTGATGGTTGGTGCGAATCAGTATGGAATTGATGTGGAATGGGCTTCGGAGCTTCCAAACCGAAACGAAAGAAGTAGGCTTTGGCGACATGATCTCATCGATACAAGAGACACGTATTGTTTTTGATACGGTAAAGTGCGTTACATTTGTAACGAATTAAGGTGGCACCACGGGAGTACCCGTCCTTTCTATAGGATGAGTACTCCCTTTTTGTGTATAAAAAATTAAATAAATGAAATCGTTTAAGTAAGAAGAGTACGTATATTGGAGACGTTACAGAGAGCCGGGAATAGGTGGGAGCCCGGTACGGTGCCATATACGGAATGGGCTTACGAGAGGTATGCTGAACAATTATTTTCAGTAGGCAACCCGGGTTCCGCCGTTACAAGGATAAGGTATAAATTTTGTACCTGAACAAAGCGGGATGCTTTTGCATCCAACACGAGGTGGTACCGCGGTATATTTATCGTCCTCTACATATTTTCGATATGTAGGGGACTTTTTTATTTTTCAGGGTGAGGTGAAGGACATGATGACGAAAGAAGAATTTATAAAACAAAAAAGAGAGAGAAAGACATTTTTAGTAATCACTGAAGAAGAAGGAGATAGCATTACGCCAATTTCTTTATATAGACGTATGAAAGGGAAGAAGAAATTCTTATTAGAAAGTTCACAGCTTCATCAAGATAAAGGGCGTTATTCTTACTTGGGATGTAATCCTTATGGAGAAGTGAAAAGCGTTGGTACGGAAGTGGAACGAACGATTTACGGCCGGGCAGAAAAGTTACAAGGTAACGTACTGCAAGTGTTAGAAGAAGTAATCGTACCATCACAAGTAGACAGTCTATTTCCATTTTGCGGAGGAGCAGTTGGTTATATTGGATATGATGTCATTCGGCAGTATGAAAACATTGGAGCGGATTTACACGACCCATTAAATATTCCGGAAGTACACCTTTTACTATATCGTGAGTTTATCGTTTACGATCATTTACGCCAAAAGTTGTCGTTTGTATATGTATGCAGGGAAGATGATTCAACAGATTATGAGGAAGTATACGAAAGGCTACGAGTATACAAAGAGGAAGTGCTACAAGGAGAAGAAGCTGAAGTAAATGCAATACAATCCACATTATCATTCACTTCTTCTATAACGGAAAAAGAGTTTTGTGAGATGGTAGAAATTGCGAAAGAATATATAAGAGCGGGAGACATATTCCAAGTCGTACTATCACAGCGTTTACAAAGTGAATGTATTGGGGATCCATTCTGGTTATACCGAAAACTTCGAATTGCAAATCCATCACCATATATGTTCTATATCGATTTTCAAGATTATGTTGTACTCGGTTCTTCGCCGGAAAGTTTACTATCAGTAAGGGAGGATAAAGTGATGACGAATCCAATTGCTGGTACAAGGCCGAGGGGGAAAACGAAGAGGGAAGACGAGGAAATCGCAAAAGAACTGTTAGGCAATGAGAAAGAGCGAGCAGAGCATATGATGCTTGTAGATCTTGGGCGAAACGATATTGGTAGAGTGAGCGAAATCGGCTCGGTTACGATAGATAAATATATGAAAGTAGAAAAATACTCTCACGTTATGCACATTGTATCTGAAGTTTACGGAACATTGCGAAAACAAATGGGCGGATTTGATGCGTTAGCGTATTGCTTACCAGCAGGAACGGTTTCTGGAGCTCCGAAAATTAGAGCGATGGAAATTATAAATGAACTAGAGAATGAAAAAAGAAATGTATACGCTGGTGCAGTTGGATACGTTAGTTTTTCAGGAAATCTTGATATGGCGCTCGCTATTCGAACGATGGTCGTAAAGGATGAAAAAGCATACGTTCAGGCAGGAGCAGGAGTCGTTTACGATTCAGATCCAGTAGCTGAATATGAAGAAACATTAAATAAAGCGAGAGCGCTTTTGGAGGTAATGAAATGATTGTACTTATCGATAATTACGATTCGTTCACATATAACTTGTATCAACTGTTAGGCGAACATGAAGAAGAAATTGTAGTTGTAAGAAATGATGAAATAACGATAGAACAGTTAGAAGAGATGAATCCAAGAGGAATTGTACTTTCACCAGGACCAGGAAAACCAGAGGATGCTGGCATTTGTATCGACGTCATCCGTCATTTTTATAAGAACGTTCCCATATTAGGGATTTGTCTTGGTCACCAAGCGATCATAGCTGCATTTGGAGGAGACATTGTTAGAGCAGAACGTATTAAACATGGAAAAACATCGCGTGTGAAACATAACGGAATGTCAATCTTTTCATACGCTACACAGCCGTTAACGGCAATGCGCTATCATTCCCTTGTTGCAGAGCAAACGAGCTTGCCAGAGTGTTTTGACATATTAGCGACAGCGATGGACGACGGAGAGATAATGGCAGTCCGTCACAATTATTATCCGCTCTTCGGATTACAGTTTCATCCGGAATCAATCGCAACAGAAGAAGGCGGAAAGTTAATACGTGCCTTTTTAACAGAAGTAAAAGAGGAGGAAAGAGTATGAATAACTATCTTCGTAAATTAGTGGAGGGTCAACATTTAACAGAAGAGGAAATGTATAAAGCAGGACTACTTTTATTAAGTGAAAACATATTAGAAAGTGAAATTGCAGCTTTCTTAGTCTTACTGAAAGCGAAAGGTGAAAATGCAGAAGAAATATACGGTCTCGTTCGAGCTCTTCGCGAAAAGGCACTACCATTTTCGAACCATATACAAGGAGCAATGGACAATTGCGGGACGGGTGGTGACGGTGCTCAAACGTTTAATATTAGCACAACATCAGCATTCGTACTGGCAGGAGCTGGCGTAAAGGTTGCAAAACATGGTAATCGTGCTGTTTCTAGTAAAACAGGAAGTGCAGACTTATTAGAAGAACTAGGTGTAAATATTAGTAGTACGCCAAACGAAATTGATTATTTACTAGAGCATGTGGGCATTGCATTTTTATTTGCACCAGTGATGCATCCAGCACTAAGGCGCATTATGAAAATAAGAAAAGAGTTAAACGTGCCGACGATCTTTAATTTAATTGGTCCTTTAACAAATCCAGTGAATTTAGAAACACAATTTGTCGGTATTTATAAACGAGATATGTTATTACCAGTTGCACAAGTATTACAAAAGTTAGGCCGGAAACAAGCGCTTGTCGTAAATGGAAGTGGTTTTTTAGATGAAGCGTCATTACAAGGGGAAAATCACGTAGTCATTTTAAAAGATAATGAAATAGTAGAAATGAGTATTGATCCAGAAAAGTATGGTTTTTCAAGAGTGAAAAATGAAGAAATTAGAGGGGGGAATTCAAAAGAAAATGCAAAGATTACAGTCGGCGTATTGAGCGGAGAAAAGAGTGTTTATCGTGATACCGTTTTATTAAATGCAGGTCTAGCTCTTTTCGCAAATGGAAAAACGGAAACGATTGAAGAAGGAATTAAACTCGCGGCACATAGCATTGACTCTGGAAAAGCATTAACCAAATTAAACTTATTAATTGCAGCAAGCAACGAAAAATTAGAAAGGGTGAACTAAAGTGGGGACGATTTTAGATAAAATTGTAGAACAGAAGCGAAGGGAAGTTGCGGAGTTGTATGAAATATATACACCAGTAAAAACAAAAAGAAAGACACATTCACTTGTAGAAGCGTTACAGCAGTTTACTGTCATTGCAGAAGTAAAGCGAGCATCACCATCAAAAGGAGATATCAATTTACACGTTGACGTACGAAGACAAGTGCAAACATATGAGAAATGTGGTGCAGGAGCAGTCTCTGTTTTAACAGATGGTCAATTTTTTAAAGGATCGTTTCACGATTTACAAACAGCAAGAGAAGAAAGTAACATTCCGCTTTTATGTAAAGATTTCATAATAGATAAGATTCAAATCGATAGAGCGTATGAAGCGGGAGCAGATATTATTTTACTAATTGTAGCAGCGTTAACGAAAGAGAAGTTAAAAGAGTTGTATAGCTACGTGTTAGAAAAAGGATTGGAAGCGATTGTTGAAGTTCATGATGAACAGGAATTAGAAACTGCGATTGTATTAAATCCGCACGTTATTGGTATTAATAACCGTAATTTAAAAACGTTCGAAGTAGATTTAAGCCAAACTGAAAAGCTTGGAAAAAGATTGAATGAGGAGAAATTACTTTGGATTAGTGAAAGCGGGATTCATTCAAAAGAGGATATTATTCGTGTTAAAAAAGCCGGAGCAAAAGGTGTATTAATTGGAGAGGCACTTATGACATCATCTTCTATTAGTAACTTTTTTGAAGACTGTAAGGTGAATATATGAAAGTGAAAATTTGCGGCATCACTGATATGGAAACAGCAAAACGTGCTTGCGAATACGGTGCAGATGCACTCGGATTTGTTTTTGCAGAAAGTAAGCGAAAAATCACTCCAAAGAGAGCGGAAGAAATCATTCAGGAGCTTCCAGCCAACGTGTTAAAAATCGGTGTTTTCGTAAATGAATCAGTAGAAGTGATCCAGAAAATTGCAGATGAGTGCGGGTTAACACATGTACAACTACATGGAGATGAAGATAATTATCAAATTAGAAGATTGAATATTCTGTCTATAAAATCACTAGGAGTAACTTCAGAGAGTGATATGAAAAACGCTCAAGGGTATGAAACGGATTATATATTATTTGATAGCCCGAAAGAAAAGTTTCATGGAGGAAATGGAAAGACATTTTCATGGGAACTACTTGGGCATATGCCAAAAGAATTGCGAAAGAAAACGATATTAGCTGGTGGATTAAACGCTCTTAATATAGAAGAAGCAATTCGAACTGTTCGGCCTTATATGGTCGATGTGAGCAGCGGAGTAGAGACAGAAGGAAAGAAAGATGTAGAGAAAATAAAACAATTTATTATAAAAGCGAAGGAGTGTTCCAAATGAACTACGCATATCCAGATGAAAAAGGACATTACGGTATATACGGAGGACGATACGTTCCAGAAACGTTAATGCAATCTGTACTAGAACTAGAAGAAGCATATAAAGAAGCGATGCAAGATGAAGCATTTCAAAAGGAATTAAATCATTATTTAAAAACGTACGTCGGAAGAGAAACACCGCTATATTATGCTGAAAATATGACGAAGTATTGCGGTGGTGCAAAGATTTATTTAAAACGTGAAGATTTGAACCATACAGGAGCTCATAAAATTAACAATACAATCGGTCAGGCACTACTTGCAGTGCGAATGGGCAAGAAAAAAGTTGTCGCTGAAACAGGAGCCGGACAACACGGAGTTGCAACAGCTACTGTATGTGCTCTTCTCGGGTTAGAATGTGTTATTTTTATGGGAGAAGAAGATGTAAGACGTCAAAAATTAAATGTGTTCCGAATGGAATTACTCGGAGCGAAAGTAGAAAGTGTAGCAGCAGGTAGCGGTACATTAAAAGATGCGGTAAACGAGGCGCTTCGTTACTGGGTTTCACATGTGCATGATACGCACTACATTATGGGATCTGTTCTCGGACCACATCCATTCCCGCAAATTGTCCGTGATTTCCAAAGTGTAATTGGGAATGAGACGAAGAAACAATATGAAGAATTAGAGGGGAAATTACCAGAAGCAGTTGTTGCTTGCATTGGTGGTGGGAGTAACGCGATGGGAATGTTTTATCCATTTGTACATGATGAAGAAGTTGCTCTTTACGGCGTAGAAGCAGCTGGAAAAGGCGTTCATACAGAAAAGCATGCAGCAACTTTAACGAAAGGAAGTGTCGGTGTTTTACACGGATCAATGATGTATCTTCTGCAAAACGAAGATGGGCAAATTCAAGAAGCACACTCTATTTCAGCAGGACTTGATTATCCAGGTGTTGGTCCAGAACATAGCTTGCTAAAAGATATTGGCCGCGTTTCTTATCATTCGATAACAGACGAAGAAGCATTAGAAGCATTTCAATTATTAACGAAAAAAGAAGGCATTATCCCGGCGCTAGAAAGTTCACATGCTGTCGCATATGCATTAAAATTAGCTCCGAAAATGAAGGAAGAAGAAGGACTTGTTATTTGCTTATCAGGCCGCGGTGATAAAGATGTAGAGAGTATAAAACGTTATATGGGAGAGGTGTAAAAAATGGGAGTAGAAAAAATTAAATCAGCGTTTGAAAATGGCAAGAAAGCATTTATTCCGTACGTAATGGGCGGAGATGGCGGCCTTGAAAAATTAAAAGAAAGAATTCGTTTTCTAGATGAAGCTGGAGCAAGCATCGTTGAAATTGGTATTCCGTTTTCGGATCCAGTTGCAGATGGGCCAACGATTCAAAGAGCAGGAAAGCGAGCGCTAGATAGCGGCGTAACATTAAAAGGCATTTTTCAAGCGTTAGCAGAGGTAAGGAAAGAAGTACAAATGCCCTTTGTTCTTATGACATATTTAAATCCTGTACTTGCATTCGGAAAAGAGAGATTCATCGAGAACTGTATAGAAGCAGGTGTAGACGGCATCATCGTTCCAGACTTACCGTATGAAGAACAAAATATTATTACGCCGTTACTTCGAGAGGCAAACATTGCGCTCATTCCACTCGTTACCGTAACGAGTCCTATTGAAAGAATTGAAAAAATTACGAGTGAATCAGAAGGGTTCGTTTATGCTGTTACAGTAGCGGGCGTAACGGGAGTACGTCAAAACTTTAAAGAGGAGATTCATAGTTACTTAGAAAAAGTAAAATCACACGTCAACTTACCAGTAGTCGCAGGATTTGGTATTTCAACAAAGGAACATGTAGAAGAAATGATTACAATATGCGACGGAGTTGTCGTTGGAAGTAAGATCATTGAGCTTTTAGAAAATGAAAAGCAAGAAGAAATATGTGAATTAATATATGCAACAAAACAAAAAGAAGAGGCGTAGTCTCTTCTTTTTGTTTTGCGTAATAAATGTTAAAATATACAGAAAATACATATAATTTAGAGGGTGAGAAGGCATGCTAAGACGTAAACTACTATATCTATTTTTAACTGTACCGCTATACGCTTGGCTTATTAGCATGACGAAAATAGAGTTAATGGCTCTATTTTTAGGGTATGTATTCATCTTTTCCAATTTAAATCGCATTCAAGAACAGTCTATTTTAGAAATATGTCTATTTTCGATTAGTATAGAATTATTTAGTATCGTTTCGATTGTATTATTAAACGAATTATTTCTACGGATTCATTCATTTGCATTAATGAAATTTTGGAATATTATATTGCAAGCAATATGTACTTACATTGTGTTTGTTGTGTTGAAAGAAATAGTCGGAAAGCAGACAGTTTTTCAGGATAATAGAAAATGGGAGTGAATAAAAAGGAGCCGTTTGGTTCCTTTTTTGAATCTGTTGTAAAAACAATTGAAAATTATGACATCTGTTATATAATAGTTAAAAATTGTATTTTTAATGAAAAGAGATGATAACATGGCCATATTGTTGGCACTTATCCCAATTATGATGATTTTCATTTGTTTATTTTTATTTAAACAAACGTCATTAAGGTCCTCGTTAATTTCTTATGCTGTGTCTGTTGGAATTGTTTTACTCTCGCCAATGTTTCAATTAGGGATAAGTGAAACTGTGCACGCAACGATTAAAGGATGGTTAATTTGTTTTATTGTCGGGTACGTTTTATTTTTCGGTATTTTTTTATTTCACCTCATGAACAAAATGGGGTACATCGATCAAGTAGCACGTTTTCTAGAAGCAGTTACTCAGGATCGCTTATTACAAATGCTGCTTATGTGTTTTGGCATTTGCCCGCTTATTGAATCAGTAAGTGGATTCGGTATTGGCTTCATGGTTGCAGCACCTATTTTTCTTTCACTAGGATATAAACCATTTCAAGCTGTACTACTCTCATTCATCGGCTTACTAGCTAGTTCATGGGGCGCAATGGCAACTGGTACGATTATCGGTTCGCAGCTAATAAATATGCCTCTTACAACACTTGGCACAAATACAGCGCTATTAAGTATTCCGATGTTTGCTTACTTCGTTATTCTTTCTTTACACGTTGTTGGCGGCTGGCAAGCGGTTATAGAAAAGTGGAAAGAAGGAGTAGGGTTCTTTCTATTATTTTCTCTCGGAATCTATCTTTCTAATGCGTACGTAAGTGTTGAACTAGCCGGGATATTAAGTTCTATCGTTACGATTACCTTTGGCTTTTTTATTATTAAATTAAAAGGAAAAAGTGGGCAAAATCTTATAACAGAACATGCGGCTGCAACGGAGAGAGAAGTATCCATTATAAAAATTATTAGCCCTTATATATTTCTAACAGTTTGTATTTTACTTTCTCGCCTCGTTCCAGCATTACATGATTTGTTCAGATCATATGCGGTTCTTGATTTGAAATCATACTCTTACAAACTAGAGTTACTATATTCACCAGGATTTTGGCTCGGTATGACTTGCTTATTTACTATTATTTTCTTCCGCATCCCGCCTAATATTATTAAACAATCACTCTCACAAACGATAAAACAATGGATTCCATTTGCTATTACGACGACAATGTTTATCGCCATTTCAGAACTAATGGGTGCATCAGGCATGCATTCATTACTCGCAAAGACAGCTGGTGAAACATTTGGAACCTTTTTCGTTTTCGTTGCTCCGTTTATTGGCGCTATTGGTGGATTTTTAACAGGTAGTAACGCAGGATCAAATGCAATGTTTATAAAACTACAAATGCAAACCGCACAAAACGTAGCACTCCCGTGGCAATATGTCACAACACTTCAAAACACTGCATCATCAGTAGCTACAATCGCTTGTCCATCACGGATTACACTAGGTGCTTACTTATGTAATATCCCTTACCGTGAAAATGAACTATTAAAGAAGACGACGTTAATGATCTTTGGTGCGGTTTTGCTTGTAGTGGTAGAAGTTATTGTTTGGTATATGTTGAGAAATTAAAAATCCTCCTAACATAGGAGGATTTTTTTTATGAGTGGATAATGATTTAAATATGAATAGCTTCTACTAAATGAATAGGAGATGAAATGTATGCCCCTAAAAAACTACGGTGTGTTAAAAGGTACAGTTATACAATCAAAGATTGGAAAAGGGAAAACACCTCATTATCAAGTTCATTTACAGGGCGAGACAGGAGTAGATTATCGTATTGCAATTAACGTAAAGTCGCAAAGTTATCCATCAGAAGTTTTATATTTTGCGAGTAACAATATTAAGTCAGAGGCGATTCATATTTTACCGACATTACCATTCGGTTTTACAGAAATAAAAAACAATGAACCGAAAGTAGCTTTAGATTATGTAAGAGGAAATCTATTTGACTCAAATCAAATGATTCCTTTACCTCCCGAAAAAGCAGGAACAGATAATGATTTAAATGAAAAAATAGAACGTTATATAAAACGAGCAATAGAAGAAAAAGCAATTATTTACGCGTTTGGTGAAAGATGGGGACCAGAAGAAAATACACCAGATTCCTATTTTCATTTCAAACCAGGAAACGGTATACATGATATTCATATGAATCAAGGGAATGTAGAAAAATGGCAAGGTGATGATGGCATATGGCAAGACGGAGGAATACTCATTCACTTTGAAAAGGAAGAAGAATGGATTGGTATCTTTCTTGCATTCCAATCACAGTCATGGTGTACCGATGAAGAAGGGCATGCTCGCGTTCCGGTTGAGCATTGTGATTATAAGGGGAATAATTAATAAGAAGAGGGCGTTTAAAAAGAACGCCCTCTTCTTATTTTATAAAACGAAAAACTAACAAGTGTAGAAATACAAGAGAAAAGCAGTGCTACACTAGAAAACGCAATGAGATACATATTATATTTCATAACCTGTCCAATTAGCTGGTTACTGTCGTATTGAAACAGTCCCGCGATGATGTTGAATAAAAATAAAACGATAAACATGACGATAACACCGTCTATTGATCCTTTAATGTCTGGTTTACTTAAAGCGATATGTGCGGAAATGCAAATGGCGATAAATAAAAATAACCAAAAGGAAGGATTCAATAAATTGCCGATTGTAAATAAGCTTTTCAATAATACAAACGTCGACAAGAGCATGTTTTGGATCATTTCTACATTAATAGAAGTAGAAGCAATCGTTTTTTCGAGAGTTGTATTAAATAAAAAATATGATTCTGGTACGAAATAGCGCATTAAAAGGATTAGTGCAGTAATACCAGAAATAATAGGCCCAATGCCGATGAAGAAATTCCCAATCCGTTGATACACACTTTTTTGATTGTATTGATGTTGTACGTAACCTAAAGCCCCTTGACTTGTATCTGTCGGGAAGAACTGTGTTGCTACAATCTTATGACGGAACAGCACGCACATAATGGCATGTCCAAGTTCGTGAATAGGAACACCAATCCAAGCCGTTAATAGGAATCCTTTTCTTCCAAAAGCTCTCGACCAATACATGCGTGTGAGAGATTCTAAATAGCCTAATAGAAATCCAATTACAATGATAACGCCAATTAAAGATAATAATTGGATTACGCTTGTAAGGAGTATTTGAAAAATTGAGTTTACCAATTCCATTGCCAGTCATCCAATCTGTTAAAAATATTATTTATTCTGTTTCATAATAGCATTTTTTTTCAAGATTGCTAGCACATATATTTCTTTCGAAAGAAGGATTTCAGAATCTTTTTCTTGTAGTCATGTTTTATGTACAAATTCATATATTGAATTTGTAACACCCTATACGGTATATCCTTAAGGAGGGATAAGAGAATGAAATGTCCGTCATGTCATACAGAAAATGCATCAGAGGCAAAGTTTTGCGGGAATTGTGGACATTCGTTAACGGAAGAAGTAGTGGCAAGTAGTGGCCAAGAAGAAGGGCCGGAACAAGCACGTGCGGCACCAGCAAAGGAAGCTCGGCCAAATGAAACGGTAGAGCAAGCGAAGCGGTTTGCGAGCGGCTATTTTCAATTTTTTAAACATGCATTACAAGCACCGACAGCGATTATGAAAAGTGGCGCTATTGAAGTGCGAAATGGAATTGTAAGTCTTGTTCTTATTTGTTTTTTAGGAGCATGTATTTTTTATAGAATGATGAGTGCAGCATCAGCAGTTACGAGAACATTTGCACCAGATATATCTACTCCCACGTTTTTGGGAGAATCTATAACGGTCTTTTTCTTTTTATTAATTTTAACTTTATTTGTCGGATTTATTATTTTTGTAAGTGGTAAGATGATGAAATCATCTTTTTCATTTCTTGAAGTATTCGGTATATGGGGAACGATAGCGACGCCGGCTATTGTCATATTAGTCCTTTCTTTTCTTTTTAGTTTCTTATTAATTTTTTTCTTACCGATATTATTATCGGTAGCTGCAACTTATATAGGGATTAGTATAACTGTAGCCGTATTAAAGCTAGACAATGGCGGATTAGATCTCGTTTACACACTTATTATTGCAAATGTTTTAATTGGAATTGCAACATTCATTGTACTTTGGTCTTACATTAGCACGATAATTCAAGCCTTAACACAGGGAATAACTGGCTTCTAATGAAAAGGTGGTTGACTGGATGAATGTATGTACAAAGTGCGGAATTCAGTTTGAAGATGGTGTGCAATTTTGTCAAAACTGCGGGACGAAGAGGGGACGTTCTGTAGTAAAGAAGAACATGAGCGGTGGTGCAAAAGTTGGCATTACACTGTTAGCGCTATTTGTTATAGCAATTATTGGATTGTATTTGTACGGATCGTCGTATTATACGCAGGTGGCACAAGTAGACCGGATAATTACGATTTTACAAGAGAGGGACGGAGAGAAATTAGCTGAGATCGTTACGGCAGATGATCCATCGGTTATGATAACGAGAGAGAGTGTAACGCCTCTATTTTCATATATAAAAGAAAATCCATCTTACGTAAATGAATTAAAACAATATTTGAGACAAGGTGAAAAACAACGGGACGGAATAGAAAAAGCTGATTTTTCATTAACGAAAGACGGAAAGTATTTCTTTATATTTGATCGATATAAATTGAAAGCAAAGACGTACTATACAACTTTGCTTACAAATGAAAAAGACGTATCGTTAAAAATGAACGGAAAAGAAATTGATAAGACAGATGACAAAAAGTTTGAGAAGCAATATGGGCCATTTCTTCCGGGAAATCAAGTGTTTCAATCAGAGTATAAAAATGACTACGTAAAATTATCTCGTGAGGAAAAGGTTGTACTTATGAAACAAAGCCAAAATAACGTAACGATAGATTTAACGTTGCAAGGTCAATATATTACAGTTCAAACGAACGCGCCTGGTGCAACATTGTATGTAAATCAAAAACCGGTTACAGCGCTGGCAGGAGAAGAAATTACATGGGGGCCTGTAGCGACTGATGGAAGTGCGACGGTTTATTTAGAACGAAATGGAGAAAGTGGACGAGAAACGACAAAAGTAGAGACGGTAACGGCACTTTCGTCTTATAATCTTCCATTTCAAAAGAAAAGTACAGAAAAAACAGTTGTTTATAATGTTACTCCAACGCCCGCGACTGGGTATGTATATAATGGTTTCATCTTTCCTGATAGTGATATTCGAAAATTAACGAGCGCAGATTTAACATATTTATCGAAAGAGCAGTTGAAAATTGCTAGAAATGAAATATATGCAAGGCATGGACATATTTTTCAAACGAAAGATATGCAAGCATATTTTGCAAAACAGCCTTGGTATAGAGAAAATCCTTATTTTAAAGGAACGTTAACAGATATCGAAACTTATAATATTGAACTAATCAAATCAACAGAATAGAGCGCTTGAAAAAGGTACAGTGTATATTGCTGTACCTTTTCTATCGTTATTTGGCTGGAGCAGGTTCCCTAGAGAAAAAGATATGAAAGAGAAATGTGACTTTACTTGCCCCTCCTGATGTACTGGCTTGCACATCAGATAAAGAACTAGACGTTAAAGCAGCTTCAGAATGTGGAGGGACGATTATTTTAAGAGCATCTTCTGATTCCGATGATATAGTAACCGTTATTGTATCATCAGAAACATTTACAATTTTAACAGTACCGACTGGAAAGATGGCCTTGCTAGCATGTGATGCAGAAGCGAAGCGGGTAGCTTTCCAAATAGTTTGAGAGAAAGTGTCATTGTCTGATAACCAAGCGCGAGCACTGTATAATGTTGCATTAATGGTAAATTCTTGTTCAAGCGGGAGGGCGGCTTTCGGTTCTTTCGGTTCCTCTGGAAACTGAGCGAGAAGACCAGCGCACATGTATGTTTCACCTACTTTCAATAGTTACTGTTATAGCATATTAAACATGTTGTTTATAAGACACGACAGTTACCTATTCATACATAAGTTTGTGCACCAAATTTGAAGATGAAATTCTCTTTCTTTACAATGGAAGTAGGTGTTATTTCTATAAAATATGGAAAACGTAAAGAGTATGTAAAAAAGAAGGAGTGGTAAAGTGAACTATGTCATTATTGGCGGAGATGCAGCTGGTATGAGTGCAGCGATGCAAATTATTAGAAACGATGAAAATGCAAATGTTGTAACTTTAGAAAAAGGTGAAATTTATTCGTACGCTCAGTGTGGATTACCGTATGTCATTAGTGGTGCTATCGCTTCAACTGAAAAGTTAATCGCGCGCAATGTGAAGACGTTTCGTGAGAAATATGGAATTGATGCGAAAGTGCGTCATGAAGTAACGAAAATAGATACGGAAAAGAAAATGGTGTACGCAGAGCATACGAAGACGAAAGATGTCTTTGAATTTTCGTACGATCGATTATTAATTGCGACTGGTGTACGCCCTGTTATGCCGGAATGGGAAGGACGGGAATTACAAGGCGTTCATCTTTTAAAAACAATTCCGGATGCTGAGCGTATATTAAAAACGCTAGAAACGAATAAAGTTGAAGATGTAACCATTATTGGCGGTGGTGCAATCGGACTGGAAATGGCAGAAACATTCGTCGAACTTGGTAAGAAAGTAAGAATGATTGAGCGAAATGATCATATCGGTACGATTTATGATACAGATATGGCAGAGTACATACATAAAGAAGCAGATAAGCATCATATTGAAATTTTAACGAATGAAAATGTAAAAGCGTTTAAAGGAAATGAACGAGTAGAAGCAATCGAAACGGATAAAGGTACGTATAAAGCAGATCTTGTTTTAGTGTCGGTTGGAGTGAAGCCAAATACTGATTTTCTTGAAGGGACAAATATACGTAAGAATCATAAAGGAGCAATCGAAGTAAATGCATATATGCAAACGAATGTGCAAGACGTATATGCAGCCGGTGATTGCGCAACACATTACCACGTTATAAAGGAAATTCATGATCATATCCCGCTCGGAACGACTGCCAATAAGCAAGGGCGACTTGCTGGACTGAATATGCTTGATAAACGAAGAGCTTTTAAAGGTACGTTAGGCACAGGCATTATTAAATTTATGGATTTGACGCTCGCAAGAACAGGGTTAAATGAAAAAGAAGCAAAAGGACTACATATCCCGTATAAAACAGTTAAAGTAGATTCTACAAATATGGCGGGCTATTATCCAAATGCAAAACCACTTTATTTGAAATTACTATACCGTTCTGACACGAAACAATTATTGGGCGGGCAAGTAATTGGAGAAGAAGGTGTAGATAAACGTATTGATGTGATTGCGATGGCGCTTTTCAATAAAATGAGCATTCATGATTTAGAAGACGTCGACTTAAGTTACGCACCACCATATAACAGCGTGTGGGATCCAATTCAGCAAGCGGCAAGGAGAGCAGAATAGCACTTTTTAAAGTGCTATTTTTTTTACAATGAGGGAGTAAATAAAGTTTCACTTTATTTTGAATATACCGTTCCCTCTTGAAAACATAGTACGTATCGCTTATATTTTCATATAGTATTTATTTTTTAAACGAAGCAATGAACGAACCAGGGGGCGCAGTATGGCAATTAACATGAAAACAATTGAAGAATGGATTGCTGAATCAAATGCAAGACATGAAGAAGACTTTGGACACGTTGTGGAAGAAATGAAAGAAGTATGTGTCGGACTTGATAACGCGACATTAATTTATACGAAAAATGTATTTTGTTTCGGTAAAAAAGTAGAAGTATTTTTCTTCTTCCAAGACCATGTCGTGATTGGACAAGAAAAAGACGAATATGTTGAGATTGAAAAATTAAAGTATGATGACATTACAAATAGTAACTTAAAAACAAATGACAAAAATACTACGTTAGAATTAAAGTTTGCTAACGGACAATCTATTAATTTAGATAGTTTAAATGATAACTACGGTACGAAAAATTGGTTATTTGCTAGACAAATTAAGAGTATCTTTAAATTAATCTAGTAAAAAAGCACGCCGTTCATCGGCGTGCTTTTAACTATGCAAAGCCCCTTTTAACCAATTCCGCGCCCGATATGCCCCGACTGGAACTTGAATAAGAGACGTTTCATTCCCAGCATCAATACCGTACAATTGATCACATGAATTTGTATCAAAACTTAGTAACGGATGCCCGCCCATCCCCATAGCAGTTGTAGCAAAAACGAGTTTATGAACGAGTATACCTGCTTCCATTTGATGAATACGGTACCCTCTATAGCCTAGTGCATTTGTATAATAATCTTTCTTTCCGACTACATGTAAGCAAAGTGGTACTTGAAAAAGGTTTACGTTATCCATCGTCATACTAGACTGAAGTGGGTAGCGAAGGTCTCCATATCGAATTGGTTGTATGGAATGTGTTTTACTGTTATAAGCGTAAGCCCCGTTTTCAATATTTTTCACGTTATAAAAACATCCATATAAGGAGACGCGTGCATTTTCATTTGCATACTTACCGTCAAGGTCGTTGTAATAGGGGAAGGAGAGGCTCGCTTCTTGTAGTAAAGTAGCGAGCTCAGCTGCATCCCATTTCGTTAAAATAAAGTCCGCATCAGGAGAATATCGTTTTTTACAAAGTTGTAGGAAATCATACGATAACCGTTCTACTTTTGGTAGCTGTACAGCGTACGCATTATGTTGATAGTGCTCTTCATGAAGTAGTGTTTGGAAGTGTGCTGTCGATTCGATCATAGAAGCTTCATTTATTTTTGTTATCATCGGATATTCATCTACATGTTTTGAGCGAACGAAATGTTCATGTGCGAGCGGCGGAATTTGTTGCAACAACTCATGAGAAGTAACTATTTTATTTTCACGGTAATCATTGTGAAACCAATTAGTTTCTGGCTCTGTACTTAAAGGAATAACGGCATACACACTTTCTTCACCTTCTGACAATCCGAGTAAATGGTTCAGTGCACGGTCTAGAAATTGAAAGTATACGCCGTTCGTATAACCGAACTGTTTTGCACATTCTAGCAATTGTCCAATGAGAACCCCGCTATCTAATCCTTGCAGTCGATATGAAAAATTATTGTATTTAAAGAAATTTTTCCAAAACATAGTGGATACGAATGCAGCACCGAAACAATCATGTATATTACAGCGATTACCGAGTGCGTCTTCTAAATAAGCATCGAAATTTCCTTCGCGAAGTAAAATAAGTCGGTGATGTGCGGCGTCATAATGGTAAATGCCGTCTGGGTAATCGTCAATCTTTAAATAGATATACAATTCATTCGGGTATAAGGCACCGCCTGAAGGAATGGATCTACGTAATACATTTCTCTCGCTATTTAGCTGACATAATTGTGTTACACCAAATGAATACCAAAGGTAGTGACCAATCTCATTTAGAGTAGGTGTAGTAGAAGAGTTCGATAAAGATAACGGGATTTCTAAGGAGAGCGGGATGATAGGTACATTTCGATATAATTTATAAGGAAGCGGTGCGTCTTTCCAGTCCACCTCATGATTCGGCATAATTTCATCGATAGAGAAATGGAGATGATGTAAAAAAGTATCTAGCTGCATGAAATCCCTCCTTTACTATGGAAACGGATGTGGATGTGGATTTAATTTTTCATTCGTTAAAGGTTCGTCTGTATATCCAAGTGTCATCGGTACGGTATATACCCGGTCTAGTCCTGTAACCCGAGTAAGATGGTGTCCGAACGTCATTGGTAACATGCCTGGAATAATAACTTTTACACAATGTAATCCGTTCTTTTCTATAAGGGGAACGGTTTGATCTACTACGATTATTTCAAGATTAGATTGATGCAAACGATTTAAAAGTTGGTGGAGATCGGATGTTAAATCCATATCAAATGATTGTGGTACATTCATTTCTTGGAACGTTTGCACCGGTGCATCTTCTCGTAAAAGGAAGTGAAGACGTTCTTCCGTTTCTTTCAATCCATACAGCATACTATGGTCTTCCATTTTATTAACGAAATAAGAATCTTGTAAGCATTTTTCGTAGTATTCTCTTTTGTGCTCGAGCTCATCGTCTGTTATAAGTAACATGCCTGCTATTTCTTGAATGGCGCTTTTTAAGGCTCGAATAGGATCTAAATGAGCGCCTCCTGCACAAACAACGTTCATTCCATTTTCACGCGTATTTTTTGCAATTACCCATAAGCTCGGGATGCCGTGTTCCATCGTCGCATTAAAAGCGTGTAATTCGTACCCGGTAATCGTACGTAACCGCTGGATCATTAATTGTAATTCTGTATCATTTGCTGAATTAAGATCCAGGCGGGGAAGAGGTAATTCGGCATACCAAGTGAGTAAGAAGGCATCACGCTCTACAATTTCTAAAATGCCGTGAAAAATCGCTTCTTCTAAACTACCGCCAATTGCACATCCATTTGATGTTTCATACACGAAAGCATCTCGATGACCGAGGCTATAATAAGCAATTGATTCAGGAACTAAAAGCGGTCTGTTTTGTGATAAAGAATATCCCCATACCCAGTTTTGCTCATAATCAGGATCAAACGGTTTAAATGGAAAACCATCACGATTATAATGTTCATTGGTATGTACACCGAGCGAGAGGGGATTTAGTGCATGTTCCTCTAAATCATGAAAACTACCATGCACATTTGTCTTTTTCCCTCGAGGTGACATACCACAATATCGTTCTAAACCTTCTAAAATAGCAGTTGCTTCACTTACTGCAAATGAATGGGTTCGGCCTGCAACACCTTCATTTCCAAACATCAATGGCATGTTTATAATGACGTCAGCGAATGGTAATACAGAATGCTGCATTTTGCCGTTCAACATACCGACCCGATAATCTAAATAGTCTCTCGTTAAAAATGTGTTTAATTCATGAATGGAACGGCAGCGATACGTTTCGGTGCTTACTTTTAAACTTGGTTGTAAAGAAACTTCCGCCGCATCCGCAGTATCATCAGGTAAATTACTACATACAGGACAGAGAGGATCTGGAAGAAAAGAATGCCGCGTACATTGTAATGTTTGTAAGTTTAGTAAAATAAGTTCATTTTCTAAAGAAGAATGGTTATAAGTTAATATTTTTTCTGTTTCTGCGCAAATAAGATGGCACATTTGCAACATTCCATTTTGGGTGGCACGTACATCACGTCTCGTTACATTATCTGCTTTAAAGGCATATTTCCGCTGTAGTTCCCACATTTCTTTTTGATCAAAGCCAGCGATAAAACGGCGTCCATCAGAACAATGGGAACATCCGGGCGTAAGAGGATGAATGTAAGGACCGATAATACCTTCACCAAATGAAGTAAAACCACGTAGCCACGGAATATGATTTGAACGAAAAATTAGCTCAGCATCATGATGAATAGTAGAAGGAGATCCATCATGTAATACGAGAGCGAGATGAATATTTTCAGGAAGTTCTTCTGTAAGAGTATGCTGACGAATGATGGAATATTGTTTGCATAATTGATCATGTACATAGTCTGCAAGAAGGCCATCTCCTATAAGCAATATATTTTGAATCATAAACCGTCCTCCTTTGCAATTAATACCCCATACACACCGTCTAAGTTTTCTTTCAAAAATGGTTCAATCGCTAAATCAAATACGAAGGGGTAAAAATTATGTTCTTCTAAATGTTGTAAGGCGAGTTGTAAAGATTGTACGCTTGGAATTTCTTCTTCCGCTTGTATTTCCACTCTAAAAGAATACGTGTCATATAAAATAATAGAGGATTCAGGCAAGATATTAGCTCTGTAAGGAATTTCTTCATTTTGAACGTGAAAGAGTGATAGTTGTAGTGCGTTTCGTAACGCTAACGTCATATTAATATTAGATGCACCGTACCATCTATCATTTATACCAACCCAAACGACTGGAAAACTGAGAATCTCTTCACTCATTGCGATTTTAGGCGTTTCATGGATTGTAGAGAGAGCATCGTAATAAAATCTACAATGTTTATCTTGAATATCAGTTAACTCAACAGTTGTAAGTTCCTCTAGCATATGTGACTGCCGCTCATACAGTTTATTGTTTAAATGTTGTTGCAGTGCGCGGTAAAATCCTTCTGTCATCGTTTCTCCAGCACCGATACCGATATTGTTATGTTCAGGAATAAGGCGGTGAATGATTTCTGCTACATATGTTTCAATTCCTGTTAAACCAGCTTCTCGGCGTGCTTCATTATGAGTCAATCCACTGCGAGTCATAAGAGGCAGAAGGGAAGCTGGGCCATCTGATAGTGGAGTGGCTACTTGAATATAGCATTGTGATAACGGTAATTGATATGAATCTTGTTCATCCCATACATGGAATATACCGGCTTCTTTAGAAGTTAATGAGTCGAAAAATCGGAATACATCAGTTGAAGTATGTTGGCCATACCGATGCTCAAGTTTTTCAGAAAGATTTTCTATCGTATCAATTGTAAAACTTTCATCAGTTGCAAGAGGGTGTTTTATAAAAGGATGCCACGTTCCTTCAAGTGTTTCATAGTTTAATAAAAAGAATTGTGATTCTTTTTCACGATATGAATCATCCGCGACATGTTTAAATAATTCAAAAACGATTACATTTGCTAACATGGCAGATGTAATTGGTGAGACGGAATCCGATGAATTTTCATTTTGCAAAGTCGTTTCATGTAGCCGATGCCATGCGGATTCCCAGCATTCATCACGATTTTCTGTTACGACAGGTCCAGCTATACCGAGTGTTGATAAACAAATAGCTGGTATGAAATTCTTTTTCGTTTCTCTACAAATAGTGTGAACTGTTTTTAAACCGTCAATGTCTCCGTTTTGAGAAACATATAAAATCCAATCAAAAGGTTCGAATACCTCATGTAAGGGACGGTCAATTGTAGTATCGATTTCTTGAAGGAGTACACTGTTATCAACTTCATATGCACGTTCTATTAGCTCATGTATTCTGTCATAGTTTGTTTCATCCCGATCTGTAACGAGGTAATGAAATGTAGGTAAACCAGATTCTAATAAAGAAGAAACTAAGGAAGTAAGCATATTACCAGAACCAATTATAAGGACATTTGCCGCGCGATACGTTTCGAATTTTAGAGCACCTGAATGAGAATCTGCTTCTAAAAATTCAATTTGCGAAGCATATCTATCAAGTAATGCGCTGTTTAATTCATGAGGTGCATCTTGACTTACATCACGGACAAATCCATTTGTATATAAAATCTCTCCAATTTCAAGTACACGATTTTGATAGGGAAGAGGGAGACCATCCGTTATTTCTGCTAAAGAATAATTACCGTCAAACATCGGCATTAATTTTTCAATCCAGTTATAAATTCCGTCACCGTCCATACGAAATGAACTGGCGTTATTTCGAAAATAGACACCCCCGTTTGAATCGGGGAGGAAGAAAGTATCCTTATTTACTTTAAGTTTTGCATGAATTGGAAGGTTATTCATTTTAATCCTCCTTACGTTTAGGCATACATTATTACCTTATGTCATGAAATTTGTCCCGTATGAACACAATAAAAAAAGGCTGTAGAATGAATCATTCTACAGCCTTTAATAGATTTTTAATCTATCAACCTTCTAATAATAATGACTTTGGATCTTCAAGCATATCTTTAACAGCAACAAGGAAGCTAACTGCTTCTTTACCATCAACAATACGGTGATCGTAAGATAAAGCAATGTACATCATTGGGCGGTTTTCCATACGCTCGTTATCAATTGCAACTGGGCGTACTTGGATTTTATGCATTCCTAAAATACCAACTTGTGGGCTATTTAGGATCGGTGTTGACATTAGAGAACCGAACACACCACCGTTTGTAATTGTAAATGTACCACCTTGTAGTTCTTTTAATGAAAGTTTGTTGTCACGTGCTTTTTTACCTAATTCACGAATTTCACTTTCAATTTCAGCGAAATTTAATTGGTTAGCATCGCGTACAACTGGAACAACTAATCCATCTGGAGCTGCTACTGCAATACCGATATCATAGAATTTTTTAATGATAAGCTCGTCACCTTGAATTTCAGCATTTAATAATGGGAATTGTTTTAATGCTGCAACAACTGCTTTTGTGAAGAATGACATGAATCCAAGACGTACATCATGTTTTTTCTCGAAAGCATCTTTGCGTTCTTTACGTAATTCCATGATCGCACTCATATCAACTTCGTTAAATGTTGTTAACATTGCAGATGTTTGTTGAACTTCTACAAGACGTTTTGCAATTGTTTGACGGCGGCGGGACATTTTCACGCGCTCAACTGGTTTTTCGAATTCCGTTTTTGCAACTGGAGCAGGAGCTGGACTCTTTGGAGCAGCTGGTGCTTCTTTTGGTGCTGCAGCATGAGCTTGTACATCATGTGGTCTCACGCGTCCAAGTGGATCTGTGCTACGTACGTCGTTTAAGTCGATTCCTAATTCACGAGCCATTTTTCTAGCAGCTGGTGATGCGATAGGACGGTTTGTATTTGGTAACCCTTGTAGTGTTGCAGTTTGCTCAGCATTTGGTGCCGCAGCTTTCGGTGCTTCAGTCGTTTCTTGTTTTGGTTGCTCAGCCACTGGTGCAGGTGTACTTACTGCAACTGGTGCTCCATTAGCATCTAAAATTGCGATAGTTGCGCCAACTTCAACTGTATCCCCAGGTTCGCCTAGTAACTTCGATACAATACCTGAATCTTCTGCAATGATTTCTACATTGACTTTATCAGTTTCAAGCTCAACAACGCTGCCACCTTTCTCAACTTTGTCGCCTACGTTGATAAGCCATTGTGAGATAGTTCCTTCAGTAATAGATTCTGCAAGCTCAGGTACTTTAATTTCGATCATTTTAAATGTCCTCCCCTTATTTGCCTAACGGTGTGTTTTTTCTTCTTTTGTTTTCGGTAATCTCCATTTGTTAGCCTGCCCCTGGGCAGAATATCTGCCCAAGGAACAAGCTAGAAACTTTCATTGTTACTTTCTAGTTGCTGAAAACTTCAATTTCTTGTTTATCTTGACGGAAGTTATACTTCACATCTAAAGCGTGTGAAACAATTAGTTCTTGCTCAGCTTTGTGAGCGAATGGATCGCCACCAGATGGGCTAGAGCGATCTGGGCGTCCAATATAACCTGTTTTCACTTTATCTCCAGCTAGTTCGAACAGAATTGGAGCCATGTAATGCCATGCGCCCATATTACGAGGTTCTTCTTGAACCCAAATAATTTCTTCTAAGTTTTTAAAGCGTTTAATAATAGATTGAATTTTCTCAGCAGGGAATGGGTATAGCTGTTCAATACGAACGACATGAATTTCATCTAAGTTGTAGTCATGTTTACCAGACTCGATTTCTGCTGCTAAGTCAATCGCCATTTTACCTGTGCTTAAAACAAGGCGTTTTACTTTGTTTGGTTTCGTGCCAAGGTTTTCTTGTTCTAGAGCAGGTTGGAAACGTCCTTCGCTTAACTGACTAGCAGTTGAAAGCGTAAGCGGGTGACGTAATAAACTCTTCGGCGTCATCAGTACTAATGGTCGAACAGCTTCTGTTCCTAAGATAGATGCTTGACGACGCAGGATATGGAAGTATTGTGCCGCACTCGTTAAGTTGGCAACTGTCCAGTTATTCTCAGCAGCTAACTGTAGGAAACGTTCAGGACGTGCACTAGAGTGCTCTGGTCCTTGACCTTCATAACCGTGTGGTAATAGAAGAACTAAACCAGATTTTTGACCCCATTTTGCTCTTCCAGCTGAAACATATTGATCAAATAATGCTTGCGCAGTATTTGAGAAGTCACCATATTGCGCTTCCCACATAACAAGCGTTTCTGGAGCGAATACGTTATAACCATATTCGTAACCAACAACAGCAGCCTCTGATAACGGACTGTTATGAACAGAGAATGAAGCGTTAATGTTTGGTAAGCGATGTAATGGTGAATATGTTTCATTTGTATCAGTATCGTGTAATACGATGTGACGATGAGCGAATGTACCACGCTGTGAGTCTTGACCAGTTAAACGAATTGGCGTACCTTCTTGTAAAATAGAAGCGAATGCTAATGACTCAGCAAGTGCCCATTCAATTTTACCGTTCTCTTCAAGAGCATCTTTACGGCGTTCAAGAATTTTCTTCACTTTCGGATATACGTTAAAGCCTTCTGGCCAAGATAGTAGACCTTCATTAATTGCACGAAGTGAGTCAAGCTCAACACCAGTATCAATTGACTGAATGCCCTTTGCAACAACATCTGGCACTTTAACGTGAATTGTTGCATCGCTCGTATCAGCTGGTGGTACTTGTGCATAGTCAGATTTTAATTGTTCTTGTGTAAACTGCGTAATTGTTTCAATCTCATCTGCATTTAGAACACCGGCAGCTTGTAATTGATCTGCATAAATTGCTCTTACAGTTGGGTGATTCTTAATCTTTTTGTACACTTGTGGTTGCGTAACTGCTGGGTCATCCATTTCGTTATGACCGTAGCGGCGGTAACCAATTAAATCGATTAAGAAATCTTTTTTGAACAACATACGATATTGAATCGCAAGGTTAGCAGCTGCAAGACAAGCTTCCGGATCATCAGCGTTCACGTGAACAATCGGAATATCGAAACCTTTTGCAAGGTCGCTTGAATATTTCGTAGAACGAGAATCATAGCTATCAGTCGTAAAACCAACTGCATTGTTTGCGATAACATGAATCGTTCCGCCTGTTTGGTACGCGTTCAATCTGCTTAAGTTGAGCGTCTCAGATACAATACCTTGACCAGGGAATGCAGCATCACCATGAACTAAAATTACGAATGATTTTGAAGTATCTTGATCTGGAAGACCAGATTTTTTACGATTCTCTTGAGCCGCACGTGCGAAACCTTCTACTACAGGATTCACGAACTCAAGATGACTCGGGTTATTTGCTAATGTAACGCGAGTGCTAACTTCTTCGTTACTAACGACTTGTTCTCTACCTAGGTGGTATTTCACGTCGCCAGTCCAGCCAGAATTAGCTACTGCGCCTTCTATTTTTGCATGTTTGAACTCAGCAAACATGTGGCTATATGGTTTTTCTAATACGTGAGCAAGTACGCTTAGGCGACCGCGGTGAGCCATACCAATCATGACATCCTCTACGCCGTTCTTAGCACCTTCTAGAACAATTTCATCTAAAACAGGTACAAGCATATCAACGCCCTCGATAGAGAAACGTTTTTGCCCAACGAATGTTTTATGCAAGAATTGCTCGAAACCTTCAACAGCTGTTAAACGTTTTAAAAGAGCAGTTCGTTTTTTATTTGATAGTGGTTGACGCAATGAATTTGATTCCACCATTTGATGCAACCACGCGCGTTCTTCACTATCTTGTATATGAGAAAATTCATAAGCTAAAGATTTTGTATAAACGTCTTTTAATCTATGAATTACATCAAGTGCAGTGTGAATACCTTCTGGTGCATCTGGCCATACTGTTTTCGCTGGAATCGCTTTCAAGTCAGCATCGCTTAGTTCGTTCATTGCTTTCTCAAGAAGAGATTGTCCATTTGCAGCATCTTCCATCGGGTTGATGTGAGCCAACGTGTGCCCGAAAGAACGAATCTGCTCAACAAGTTGAACGACTTTAAGAATTTTTTCAATATTACCTGTGTTTTGAGGAGAAAAATGTGTTGCTGTGTTGTCCCCTGTTACGACATCATCTTGAAACGAAGGAGCTCCAAAAATTTCAAAAAGCTCTTGTAATTCCGGATCAACAGAACCTGCTCCAGTTACGTAAAGATCATACTGCTCAATAACATAACCAAGGTTCGGACCGTGGAACTTGGCCCAAGGGTTTGTCGTTGTATTCTTCCTCGTCATTTGTTTAAACCTCCCAATGCATATAATCCTTTTCCATACAAAGGTGCATTTTGCTCTTTTTCAATAAGTAATGAATCAATAATCAATGTAAATGTTTTCTTTACTCTTATGTTATTACAATAATTTACATAATACCAAACACTATTACTTATCTGTTTTGTAAAAAAACATTCACAATAACTTATCACCCAAGTTAATCTTTCATGTTATAAAGTAATTTTACAGAAAAATGGGGTGGATATATTTGGTATGCCTATACTAATAGCTATAATTGTTGTATTTAAATATAGGTATAATAGTTAGAATGTTTCGATAAAAATAGTTTGAATTATGTATATTGAAATAATAAGCGCTTTCAGAGATATTATACAACAATATAACGGAATATAGTATAAAAAATAAAAAATTATGAATTTATCGTAAACTTTATTTAGATAGTGTTAAATATTGAAAGGAAAGTGAAGGATTTCTACAAAAAAAGTTGCTAAACATAAAAAATGCTCCATAAACAGTTAGTTTCTATAAATATGACGAAAAACACCGTAAAACAAATAACGCATTTCGTGGAATAAAGAAATAAATGAAATATTTTAAAAGGATAAAACAAATATGGAGATATTAAATTTTAAAAAAAGAAGTGAGGAGATATAGTAACAGCTATTTACAGTGTTCCGTGTTTCGCTTCAAAATAGACGTGCTGAAATTTAAAAAAGTTTCTTCTATATTATTGAATATACTTATGGCACTTACAATGAGTACCGTCTTTATCTCATTTGTTGTTTTGGCAAAAAGATATTAAGATGGAAGAGAGAAAGGAAGATTAACATATGCAAATGATGTATGCTTTTGGCATTGGGCTTGTATTATTTTTAGCCGTATTCTTATTTATTCGTAAAGACGTTCAAGGCGGGACGTTAACGAAGCGAGGATTTTATAAATTAATCGGCTGTTTAGTTGTTATGCTTATAGCAATTATTGTAATGATCGTATTAATTAATCAGTCACTATAGAATGTAAAAACGGAACCTTACTTCGGTAAGGTTTTTTTATTATTAAACCTAAAAATTACCACCAAATCCATTTACCGTAAATAATTTGTGTTATATAATCCAATGAAATGATAGATAAGGAGTGTAGTATATGAATAAAAGAACTATCTTCTATTTATTAACTTGTATACTACTGGTAGCTAGTACTACTTATATAATATGTAACAAAAGAGAACAAGTGCCACCTATATTAGTATGGGACGAACAAGAATACTATGTTACGAATGAACCTGCCAAAGTAG
Source organism: Bacillus sp. FSL K6-0073 (assembly GCF_038006085.1). Lineage (NCBI taxonomy): Bacteria > Bacillati > Bacillota > Bacilli > Caryophanales > Bacillaceae > Bacillus > Bacillus sp. FSL K6-0073. The sequence continues at coordinate 1,336,555 of NZ_JBBOUN010000001.1, forward strand.
AAGAAGTTGGGCAAAAACTTGGCGAAGTAACAAAGAAAATTAAAACAAGTAAAAAACCTACTAAAAATAGAGAATCTAATACATTACAAGAGAAAACAGAAGTATTCATAATGATTGAGGAAGAAAAAAGTGATTACCCGCCTTTAATCATAAAGGAAGCTTATAGTGATGAATATAGGGTAGTGAGACCGATGTTGAAGCAAGTATTATGATGAAAAGGGGATTCATATGCAGACAGTAACTTTGTATCCGTAGTCGTTAAGAAAAATATTTGTCTTTTTCCTCCTATTGGTGCCGCTTACATTTTGATGAATAGAGGAGCAATACAAAAGAGAGATTTCATTTTATATTTATTATTTGCTACTATGAATATATCGCTTTGGTTATCGCTTATGATTTTTGATTGGAGTATGTGGATGGTATTAGATAGTAGGGAACAGAAAATGTGGTTCATTTGTGCTACGGATACAGATTGATATAAGAGAGGCCTTGTAGGAATGCTGCAAGGCCCTTTACCTTTTGGGAATTAATAGAAAACGAATCATATAAATGCTATACTAAAAAATGTTTGTAATGTCAGTTTCATAATATTGTATGATGCTGACTTACTAGAAAAGATAAGAGGAGAATGAGCGTGCAAAAGATAAAGAGATTATTGCTATTAATGATGGTAGTAGGATTAACAGCAGGTGTTTTAGCAGGGTGTGCAAATCCGAAAGATACTACAGAAGAATTTTTAACAGCGATACAAAAAGGTGATGTAGAAAAGGCTCGTACATTTGTTGAGAGTGACAAGGAATTTAATAAACTAAATGAAAAAACAGATGATGCTGAGGCAAAAGCAATGCTGAGTGCAATTACGAAAAACTTTAAATTTGAAAAGCTAGAAGAAGTATCGAAAAAGGATGACAAAGCAGAAGTGAAAGTGAAAATTACATCTGCAGATCTATCCGTTGCTGTAACAAAAGCAGTGGGAGAAGTTATGCCAATGGCCTTCGCTAGCGCATTTAGTGAAGACAAAGAACAATCTGAAAAAGCGATCGAAAAAACAATGACCTCAACTATCATCAAAAACTTAACGGATAAAGATGCAGCAATGGCAACTCGCGAAGTTACATTGAACTTAAAGAAAGACAAAGATGGCGACTATAAAATCGTTGCTGACGATAACTTGAAAGAAGTATTGTTTGCCAATGCGAAGTCTTTGGAGAAGATGTTTGGTGGAAAGTGATTGAATTAGATAAAAAGAGACACCATATCACGTAGAAGGTTGATATGGTGTCTCTTTTTTATGACCCCGGAGAGGCTCGAACTCACGACCTCCACCCTGTCAAGGTGGCGCTCTCCCTGCTGAGCTACGGGATCCCAACTATAAATATTACGACCAGCAATATGTTTTCATTCATATAATAAGATAATTTTTATAATTTATTGAATATTGTAACATTTGGTGTATTCCTATAATAGCAACAAACTTCAATAGTGTAAAGATGAAATTTTCGTAATATTAATGCTCGAATTTTTATATAAAAAATAAGCCCCGAAGAGCTTATTTTAATAATAATATCACCGCAATTATCAATGATAGTATCAAAAATACAATCATAAATAATGCAACTCAGTCATGAGCTATCGCCCTGTAACTGTCATTCCTGCTGTGTAAATTGTATCAATAGAACCGTCAGCGCCTTTTATTTCGACTTTATAACGATATGTTCCATCCTCATAAATATCATCGCCATATCCTGTGAAAGTTGCAATTTCATCATTGCTTCCAGCTGGGACCCATTGATTTTGCCAACGGAAGTTGGTTTCAAATTCTCCCCATCTATCGCCATATTTCTTTTCAAGGCTGACATTGTAATGAATTTCTTCAGCTCGGTCATTTGTAATTCTTGCAATTACGCTGTTACCAAAAGTAACTTGTGTAGAGTGTACCTGAACTGTAACACCGTTCACCGTTTCACCAGGACCACAAATGTAATGACAACCATCCCATTCGTCAGCATGTGCCTTCGGTGTATCAATGTTCATAGCTGTTAAACCGCCTAAAGCTAAAGCGCCTGTTAATAATACCTTACTAAATGCGTTCACTTGAAATTCCCCCTAAGTATATTCTCAATTCGTTCGATAGATATCACATTAATCTAATCGAACGTTTTTTCCTTAAGTGTATTCGCTATGAATCTTTCATCTTGTAGTAATCTAAACACTACATAAAATTTCATGGTTTTGATTCCATATATGTATCATGATTTATATAGAACAAATCTGTTAATAGGCTTTGGTTATTTACTTATTCCACTACTTCTTATTACCTTTTATTGGTAAAATGTTGGTTTTATTATATAACATTATTATCTATTTACAAGAGAAAATAATACTGTATGCAAAAATGCATAATAAAAAACACTGCTTGTATTCTAGATTACAGATTAAATGGAGTGTTGGGTTTCAATTAATATTTGAGTGGAACTTAATGCTAATTTTTATGCTTAACAGTATGCATATATCATCGTTTATTAAAGGCATAATTGATAAACCTTGTTCAGGGGACGCTCTTCCTGCTGAGCTAGAGAATCTTCAAAAGGGAAAGTATAAGCGATTATGCTAGTAATGTATGAAGGAATAATGATGAGAAGCGAATTTAGTAGAAAGTAGTCTTTGGATGTAGTGGTTATATTATTTACGATACCAATCCGAAGGACCTTCAGCACTCAAATCAACAAGAAAAGGGAGTAAGAAATGTAAAGGTAAGCTTATAAGTTCTGGCATAGCGTTCACCGTTTTCTTTGATAGATATTGTCTCATAAAACAATACGGACAATCCTTTTCAAATGTCACGAGTATTGCCCATACATCTTTTATTGTCCACTTCGTTTTACAATACGTACAACGCGTCATGAGGTTCCTCCTCATTTTAAGTTTTCTTCTAGTATACTCCATTCCATTGTAAGAAAGTCATTTGTATTTGGTGTGGTAAAATGTAAGTTATTTTATTTTTATGTGAATCTATTTAGTCATTTATGATCAATTACATATCATTTGATATTTTTGCAGAATGATAGATTTTCAGTTTCAATATGCCAATTGGCCAATATATCCTTTTTACAATTTACTGAAAATCATGTATAACAGAGATACATGATTATTTTATCTCGCTATTTGCGGGCAGTAAGATCCCTTACCTCGAAATTCAGCAAAAGTAAAGAAGTTAGGTTGGGGTCGGAATGCCCGTAAAAGTCCGATTCGTGAGGATTGATGAAAGTTTCACTTTATAAATATTCAGAAGTAGAGGGAGAAAAGTTGTAATGGTAAGAAAAACGTTCAAGATGCGCGTGTCTAAAAATAGAACGATTTCGATTAATGGATCGATTCTTGATGTGGATGTTACACATGATGAATTTTTACAAGAGTTTGTTGAGTGGGTTGATTCTAAAGGTTGGTCGTTTATGGGAATAACAGATGAGATTACGCCCGAGGAAGCTAGTCAAAAGTTAATAGATTCGTTGATTGATGAGAAGGATAAGAAAGAGTAATTCCTTCTTATTTTTATTGTATATTTATGTTCTTTATCGTAAAAGTATGATATAGTAAAAAATAGTGAAAATTCTTCCAATATAATACAAATTACATATGATTGGTAGATTTATTATTTTGTTAAGGAGTAAATGGAAAAGGGAGAGTCATATGGTAAATTTTAAGAAAATTTTGGTTTTTATTACAGTTATTTGTTCGTTTTTTTTGACGCCCATAACATTGCGTGCTGAGACGAATATTGGAGTAAATCCAGAACAAGTTGCACCACCACCTGCGGAAGGACCGAATGTTTTTAGTCAGTTTGCAACGACAATTGATGCAAAAACAGGAGATGTTTTGTATGACAAAAACGCATATCACCGCGCATTTCCTGCTAGTACGACGAAGGTGTTAACAGCGATTTTACTCATGGAGCATACAAAGCCAGAGGATCAATTTACATTTTCACAATTAGCATTAGATCAAGAGAAGAGTAATTATCAAATTGAGTTTCAACCTGGAGAGACAATTAATAGAAATACTGCGCTTATGATTTTAATGGTGCTGAGTGCGAATGATGTGTCGTATGCGATTGCGGAGCGGATTGGCGGGAGTGTTGAGAATTTCGCTAATATGATGAATGAGAAAGCGAAGCAATTGGGGGCGAAAGATAGCCACTTTGTAACACCGAATGGATTGCATGATCCGAACCATTATACGACGCCGTATGATATGGCTATGATTACGAAGGGTGTGCAAAAGTATCCTGAAATTTTACAAGCGATGAATACGAAAAGAACGACAGTTACGACGTCTAGGCAGACGGTGTCTATTTTTAATAAATCTAATTTTTTTGAAAATCCATATAGCATTGGCGGTAAGACAGGGTTTACGAATGAAGCACGTAATACACTTGTTTTATTAAATGAGAAAGATGGAAATCGTATTATAAGCGTAGTAATGGCTTCTCAAAGACCTGAAATTTATGAAGATTTGAAGCAGATGGCGGAATATTCTTTCGGTCAATTTACGAAGCAAATGGTGCTTGATAAACATAATTGGCATCAAAAAACAACATATTTAAATAAAGATGTTAATTCTGAGTTGGAACAAAGTGCGGAGCTTATGCTTAAGAAAGATGAAGGGAAAAATGTGAAAACTATTTTCCGGGCGGCTTCATTAGATAAAGAATCTTTATATCATAAAGGAATACATCGTGGTGAGGTAGTTGGTGCAGTTGATATTACGAAAAATAATCAAACAATTGCGACGGTAAATGTTCTTTCAACAGAAGATGTCACTTTTACGATGCCTAAAAAAGATACAACTATGCCTGAAGTAAAAGACTCAAATGTGAAAGTAATAAGTGTTGGGATAGGTGCGATTATATTATTTGGAGCAATTTTATATGTAGTGTTGCGCCGAAATACAAAAGGAATGAAATCAGAAGGTAAATAAATTACTAATAAAAAGACTGTGTAAAATTTTGGCACAGTCTTTTTTCTATATTTTAAATAACTAATAATTGTAAATTTTCTTATTGCAATAACTTAAAGTTCGTTATATCATTTACTTGTGTTCTTGTTAAAGAACAAAGTGGATATTGCATACTTCAAATAATATAAAACAACGGAGAGGGAGAGAGACGATGAAATTAATATGGAAGATAATTAGCAACGCGATCTCATTTGTTTTATTTGCATTGATGGTTTTTTTAGCTTTTGTAGTTATTTCTTCAAAAGCAAGCGGTGGTGATCCGACAGTGATGGGATATCAATTTAAGAGCGTTCTTTCAGGATCAATGGAGCCGACGTTTTTAACAGGATCAATCATTGCAATAGAACCAAACAAAGATGGTTCTAAATATCAAAAAGGTGATGTTATTACCTTTAAAGAGAAAGATCAAAAAATTATCACTCACCGTATTATCGGTGTGAAAGATACAAATGGAAAAGTAATGTATGAAACAAAAGGGGATAACAACAACGGACCAGATTTAGAGCCAGTACTTGCAGAAAATGTAGTTGGAAAGTATGCAGATATTACAGTTCCGTATGTTGGTTATTTACTGAATTATGCGAATTCAAAAGCGGGAGCAGCATTGCTTCTTATTATTCCAGGAGTCTTTTTACTTGGTTATTCCGCGATTTCTATTTTTGGCGCTATTCGTAGCATTGATGGAGAAAAGAAAGATAAAAAAGTAGAACAATCCGTCTAGTTCGTTTGGTTATACTTTCCTTTTAGGAAGTTAACAAATATATATTAAGGGGATATGGACATGACTTTAAAGAAAAAATTAGGAATGGGTATTACATCAGCAGTATTAGGAGCAGCGTTAGTTGGTGGAGGAACATTTGCATTTTTCAGTGATAAAGAAGTGTCAAACAATACATTTGCGGCTGGAACACTGGATTTAGCATTAAATCCATCAACAGTTGTTAACGTATCGAATTTAAAACCTGGGGATACAATTGAAAAAGAATTTAAACTAGAAAATAAAGGCTCTTTAAATATTAAAAAGGTTCTACTGAAAACAGATTATAATGTAGAAGATGTAAAGAAAGATAATAAAGATGATTTTGGTAAACATATTAAAGTAACATTCTTAAAAAATGTAGATAAGCATGAGACAATTGTGAAACAAACTACTTTAGATAAATTAAAAGGTGACACACTTACAGCTGTAGATAATGATTTATCGGCTTGGTTCTGGGATGAAAAAGGTATTTCAGCAGGTAAATCTGATAAATTCAAAGTGAAATTTGAGTTCGTTGATAATGGAAAAGATCAAAATCAATTCCAAGGCGATAAGTTACAATTAAATTGGACGTTTGATGCACAACAAACAGCAGGTGAAGAAAGATAATAAGAAAAAGGGCTATCACATGGATAGCCCTTTTTCTATTTTTCTAGTATTTGTCTATCAATTTTAATAGTTCTTTACTATAATATAGATAATGTTCTGTATAAAGAACGCAATGTTCGATGGGAGAGATTAAGATGCTGAAAAGACCGCGTAATTTTAAAAAGATGCTTATATTGCCGTGTATGTGTTCTATTACGTTTTATTTAGGATCTCAAATTATGACGCATACAGAAGCGGCGTTCATTCATGAAACGAAAGTAGAAGCGACGCTTTCTACAGCAATCATATTTCCGAAAACAGTTAATACGTTAAAAGAGCAATCTGAGAAACATAAACAGTTTATTGAGCGTGAGTATGGAACGATGAAGGGAAAATCGAAAGCAACTTCTATTGAAGAAATAAAACAGGCGATTTCTGTATGGCAACAAGGGCGTGAGAAAATTGTTGCTGAGAAGGAAGCCCTGCAAAATGTATATACTGAAATAGAAGCTCCTTACAATCAAATACAAGAAGAATTAAAGGTAAATAAAGATGAGTCGATGCAGCAAGTGTCCATATATGTAAATGAAGGCTTCCGCAGTATCAAAGAGAAGCGTGACTATATTGAGAAAGAAATTAGCTTGAAAGCTATTGATGAGCAAATTCAGGCTCTTCAGCAACAATTAAACGTTGCAATTGAAGCGGAAGGACAAAAGAAAGCAGAAGAACAGAAGAAAGCCGAAGAACAAAAGAAAATAGAAGAACAAAAGAAAATAAAAGAACAGAAGAAAATAGAAGAACAGAAGAAAGTAGAAGAACAGAAGAAAATAGAAGAACAGAAGAAAATAGAAGAACAGAAGAAAGCAGAGGAACAGAAGAAAGTAGAAGAACAGAAGAAAGCAGAGGAACAAAAGAAAGCTGAAGAACAGAAAAAAGTAGAAGAGCAAAAGAAAGCGGAGTAACTGCTTTAGTGAAACAGCCGGAAAACAAGAATGTGGTGTAAGAGAGAGTGAACGAATAAGCAAGATTAGTAATATTTATACGAGTGTGAGGGAACGTTAGCCCTCACCTCTTTGTTTTTCTTTTTTCTTATAGTATTAAATGATTTGAGTGTGAAAAAAGTTATAAATTACCATTTTTTTCTGAAAAGTCTAAATGATATTGAGAAATAAAAATAACTGAAAATATTAATAAATATGTGTTGTGTTTATATAGGGTTGTTCGTTATAATGAACATAAGGTTTTTAAAAAAGAACGCATATTAGCTAAGCTAATATAGTTTTCTTTACATCTCTTATTGAAAAATAAGTGATAAAAATATAAAAAAAAGCTAGGGGGAATTGATTGTGAGTCTGAAAAAGAAATTAGGTATGGGAGTTGCATCAGCAGCATTGGGGTTAGCTTTAATTGGTGGAGGAACATTTGCATTCTTTAGCGATAAAGAAGTATCAAACAATACATTTGCAGCTGGGACGTTAGACCTTACATTAAACCCTAAGACGCTTGTAGATATTAAAGATTTAAAACCAGGGGATTCTGTTAAGAAAGAGTTCTTATTACAAAACAGCGGTTCGTTAACTATTAAAGACGTTAAATTAGCAACAAAGTATACTGTTAAAGATGCAAAAGGTGATAATGCTGGTGAAGACTTTGGTAAGCACGTTAAAGTAAAATTCCTTTGGAACTGGGATAAACAAAGTGAGCCTGTATACGAAACAACTTTAGCAGACTTACAAAAAGTTGATCCAGATCTTTTAGCTAAAGATATCTTTGCTCCTGAGTGGGGAGAAAAGGGTGGATTAGCAGCTGGTACAGAGGATTATCTATGGGTACAATTTGAATTTGTAGATGATGGAAAAGACCAAAATATCTTCCAAGGTGATACATTGAATTTAGAATGGACATTCAATGCTAACCAAGAAGCTGGGGAAGAAAAATAATAAAAAAGCGGGTATTCCCGCTTTTTTTTATAAAGAAAAAGAAGTGCTGGTTGTAAGCACTTCTTTCTATTATTATTTTTGATTTTGCTTCCACTTTGTAAATTCAAGAAATTCACGAAATTGTTCTTTGGAGACACCAGAGTTCATTGCATCTTTAACGAGTTGTGTCCATTCGGAGTCTAGGTTAGTTTCCTTTGTTGTTTCATCATGAAGTAAAGTATCAACTGGAATTTGTAGAACTGCTGCGATCTTTTCAAGAAACTGAATGGAAGGGTTTTTTTGTAAATTTCGTTCTATAGAACTAATGTAAGATTTAGCAACGCCAGCTTTTTCGGCAAGTTCAGTTAATGAAATACCTTTTTGTAAACGAAGGCGTTTTATACGTTCTCCAATCATATTTGCGCACCTTTCTATCAATATGTAGTTGTCTTATGATGTCATTATTATAACATAAACTTCGTTAAAAAGAACAAACCTATTGAGCCTGACTGGATGGCTTCATACGTTGGAAAAATTGCTCGATGTCTTGCATGGCGATACCAGCATCTAGAGCTTCAAGTATTAAATCAATCCATTCTTGATCCAGTGCGTCTGTCTTATCTTTGTACAAATGTAATTCCTCCCTAATTATCGGTCATAATTGCTGCTACAGAATACGTGATAATGCAATCCGCTTTTGTGTTTTATATAGTGAATTATCAAATATTGTGTAGATGAAACAAAGATAAAATCCCCATTAAACTCCCTCTATGGAAATTATAAATTGTTCGATAAAAACTTTCAATATTTTCAGAAAACATTGTTGAATTGTGATATATTCGTATGCTAACTATGAAATTTTTACAAATATATTAAAAACATTACATAATATGACTAAATATTGAAAAAATATTGAATTTTTAATAAAATTCAATTTGTAATACATATTATTTATTAGGGGAGGAAATAAGGGATGAACAAGAAACCGTTCAAAGTTTTGTCATCAATCGCATTGACAGCTGTATTAGGCCTTTCATTCGGAGCTGGCACTCAATCTGCATATGCTGAAACGCCTGTGAATAAAACAGCTACGAGCCCAGTTGATGATCATTTAATTCCGGAAGAACGTTTAGCAGATGCATTAAAAAAACGTGGGGTAATTGATTCGAAGGCTTCAGAGACAGAAACAAAGAAAGCAGTCGAAAAGTATGTAGAGAACAAAAAGGGTGAAAATCCTGGGAAAGAAGCAGCGAATGGGGACCAACTTACGAAAGATGCATCCGACTTTTTAAAGAAAGTGAAAGATGCGAAAGCAGACACGAAAGAAAAATTAAATCAACCAGCAACAGGCACACCTGCAGCGACAGGCCCAGTTAAAGGCGGTCTAAATGGTAAAGTACCAACTTCTCCAGCGAAACAAAAAGACTATAACGGTGAAGTTCGTAAAGACAAAGTACTCGTTTTACTTGTAGAGTACGCTGACTTTAAACATAATAATATCGACAAAGAGCCTGGATATATGTATTCTAACGATTTTAATAAAGAACATTATGAAAAAATGTTATTCGGCAACGAGCCATTCACATTAGATGATGGAAGTAAAATCGAAACGTTTAAACAATATTACGAAGAGCAATCTGGTGGTAGTTACACAGTGGACGGAACAGTTACAAAATGGTTAACAGTTCCTGGTAAGGCGGCTGATTACGGTGCAGATGCTGCTAGCGGCGGCCATGATAATAAAGGACCAAAAGGGCCACGTGATTTAGTAAAAGATGCTTTAAAAGCAGCTGTAGATAGTGGTATTGATTTATCAGAGTTCGACCAATTTGATCAATACGATGTAAATGGTGATGGAAATAAAAATCAACCAGACGGTTTAATCGATCACTTAATGATTATTCATGCGGGTGTTGGACAAGAAGCAGGCGGTGGTAAATTAGGCGATGATGCAATTTGGTCGCACCGTTGGACAGTTGGACCAAAGCCATTCCCAATTGAAGGTACACAAGCGAAAGTACCATATTGGGGTGGAAAGATGGCAGCATTCGACTACACAATTGAACCAGAAGATGGAGCGGTTGGTGTATTCGCACATGAATATGGTCACGATTTAGGTCTTCCAGATGAGTATGATACACAATATAGTGGTCAAGGTGAGCCGATTGAAGCTTGGTCTATTATGAGTGGCGGAAGCTGGGCTGGTAAAATCGCTGGAACGACGCCAACGAGTTTCTCACCACAAAATAAAGAGTTTTTCCAAAAAACAATCGGTGGTAACTGGGCAAATATCGTAGAAGTAGATTACGAGAAATTAAATAAAGGTATCGGTCTAGCGACATATTTGGATCAAAGTGTTACGAAATCTAACCGTCCGGGTATGATTCGTGTTAACTTACCAGACAAAGATATAAAAACAATTGAGCCGGCATTTGGAAAACAGTATTACTACAGCACAAAAGGTGATGATCTTCATACGAAGATGGAAACACCACTGTTCGATTTAACAAATGCAACGACTGCAAAATTTGACTTCAAATCATTATATGAAATTGAAGCAGAGTATGATTTCCTTGAAGTACACGCTGTAACGGAAGATGGTCAACAAACGTTAATTGAAAGACTTGGTGAGAAAGCAAATAGTGGAAATGCAGATTCGACAAATGGAAAATGGATTGACAAATCATATGATTTAAGTCAATTCAAAGGCAAGAAAGTAAAATTAACATTTGATTACATTACTGATGGTGGTTTAGCATTAAATGGATTCGCTCTTGATAATGCTTCATTAACAGTAGATGGTAAAGTAGTATTCTCTGATGACGCAGAAGGTACACCACAATTAAAATTAGATGGTTTCGTTGTATCTAACGGAACAGAGAAGAAAAAACATAACTACTATGTTGAGTGGAGAAACTATGCTGGGGCAGATAACGCGTTGAAATTTGCTCGCGGTCCAGTATTTAACACTGGTATGGTTGTATGGTATGCAGATTCAGCTTATACAGATAACTGGGTTGGTGTACATCCAGGACACGGTTTCCTTGGTGTAGTTGATTCTCATCCAGAAGCAATTGTTGGTACTTTAAATGGTAAACCAACAGTTAAGAGTAGTACACGATTCCAAATCGCTGATGCAGCGTTCTCATTCGACAAAACGCCAGCTTGGAAAGTCGTATCTCCAACGCGTGGAACATTTACGTATGATGGCTTAGCAGGCGTACCAAAGTTTGATGATTCTAAAACGTATATTAATCAACAGATTCCAGATGCAGGACGTATTTTACCGAAGCTTGGTTTGAAATTTGAAGTAGTAGGACAAGCTGATGATAATTCTGCAGGTGCTGTTCGTTTATATCGTTAATACAGTAAAACTACCGAGAGATTTTCTTTCGGTAGTTTTTTTGTGAGCAATGAATTTTATATAGCTGAAAAAGTCATATATAATGTAACCTTAAGAATAGAGATTTGTTATATATGAAGTCTATATAAATAATGAAAGAATTGGATAAAAATAGTGGGAGAAGGTGAGTGAATGAGTATTTCCTCTATTGTAAGTAGGCAAAAGGAATATTTTTTAAAAGGGCATACGAGAAGCATCGAAATGAGAAAGAATAATTTGAAGAAGCTTTATGAAGGCATTCAGCGTTTTGAAGAAGAAATATTTCAGGCATTGAAATTAGATTTAAATAAGTCAGTTCACGAGTCGTTTACAACGGAAGTTGGATATGTATTAAAAGAAATTTCCTTTCAATTGAAACATATGTCATCGTGGAGTAAACCGAAACGAGTTCGAACAGCACTCACTCATTTTGGATCAAAAGGAAAAGTAGTGCCAGAACCGTATGGTGTGACGCTTATTATTGCACCGTGGAACTATCCTTTTCAATTAGCAATTGCACCACTTGTAGGAGCACTGGCAGCTGGAAACACAATCGTTTTAAAGCCGTCAGAGTTAACGCCAAGCGTTTCAAAAGTGCTTAAGAGAATGTTAGATGAATTATTCCCAGAAGAGCTTGTAGCGGTAGTAGAAGGTGGCGTTGAAGAGAGTACATCTTTGCTGAGGGAACCGTTTGATTATATTTTCTTTACTGGTAGTGTTGGAGTTGGAAAAGTTGTAATGGAAGCAGCAGCGAGACAGTTGACGCCGCTCACTTTAGAACTTGGCGGGAAAAGTCCTTGTATTGTACATAAAGATGCAAAGATAGAGATGACAGCAAGAAGAATTGTTTGGGGTAAGTTTTTAAATGCAGGGCAGACGTGTGTAGCGCCTGATTATATGTATGTGCATTCTTCCGTGAAAGAAAAGCTAATTGAGGCACTGCGACATGAAATTACAGAGCAGTATAGTAAAGAACCTTTGCAAAATGAAAATTATGTGCGTATTGTAAGTGAGCGTCATTTTGAACGATTATGTAGATTTTTACAAGATGGTCAAGTCGTAATTGGTGGAAACTATAAGAAAGATACATTACATATTGAACCGACAGTACTAGCGGATATTACATGGAAAGATACTGTTATGGAAGATGAAATTTTTGGTCCGATTTTACCAATCATAGAGTACGACAACATAGAAGATGTAATTGGCACAATCCAGCAACATCCGAAGCCGTTAGCGTTATATGTATTTTCTGAAGATAAAGAAGTACAAAAGAAAGTGACGTGTAATATTTCATATGGTGGAGGCTGTATAAATGATGTTGTCTATCATCTTGCCACGCCATATTTACCTTTTGGTGGTGTTGGAAGTAGTGGATTAGGGGGTTATCATGGGAAAGAAAGTTTTCGGACTTTTTCACATTATAAAAGCATTTTAGGCCAATCTACAGCATTCGACATGAAAATTCGTTACTCTTCTACAAAAAGTGCTTTAAAATTCATACGAAAGTTGTTAAAATGATGATGGTGTTTATCAGTAGGCGTAGCCGTATGATAATAGCCCCTTCGCAATGGAAGGGGTTTTTCTGTTCGACGTTATGTATCATGTGAAAATGAATCCAACATACTACATAAAGAATAGAAACGAACGCTTGTTAAATAACCATTTTTGTTTGGATCGAAACAAAAAATAGTCTATAGAACATAAATATTTATTCATGAATATAAAAATTAAAAATTTAAGGTAGATAGGACGGGAAAATGAAAAAGATTATTAAAGTTGAAGCAGTTGAAAAACATTTTGGAAATCAAGTGATTATCCCACCTCTTTCTTTAGATATTAAAGAGGGAGAGTTTTTAACAATTTTAGGGCCGAGTGGCTGCGGGAAAACGACTTTACTTCGTATGATCGCAGGATTTGAAACTCCAACTAAAGGGAATCTTTTATTAGATGATGAAAGAATTAACGATTTGCCGCCATATAAGCGTCATATGAACCTAGTGTTCCAACATTACGCACTATTCCCACATATGACAGTAGAGAAGAATATTTGTTTTGGTATGAAAATGCAGAAAGTATCAGCAGCAGAGCAGAAAGAGCGTGCTGAAGAGGCAATGCGTTTAACGCAGTTACTTGAGTTCCGTAATCGTAAACCTGCGAAGCTTTCTGGTGGACAACAGCAGCGTGTTGCAATTGCAAGAGCGATTGTAAATAATCCGCGTGTATTACTATTAGATGAGCCACTTGGAGCGCTTGACTTTAAGTTACGAAAAGACTTGCAACGTGAATTGAAAAACTTACAACGTAATTTAGGAATTACGTTCATATACGTAACGCACGATCAAGAAGAAGCAATGAGCATGAGCGATCGTATTGTAGTTATGAATAAAGGACATATCGAACAAATCGGAACACCGAAAGAAATTTATAATAAGCCGAAAACATTGTTCGTTGCGACATTCATCGGTGAAAATAATATTGTGAAAAACGGGGAAGGCTATGTAGCAATTCGCCCTGAAAATGTAAAAGTACGTTCGGTTGAAGAGTCAATTTTAAAAGAATACCATCTTGGACATATTGAAGATATCGAGTTTGTCGGAAATATGGAGAAGCTTTATGTACGTGATGAGAAAACATCAGAATTACTAATGGCATATCAAACTGCTGAAGAGGCAGCGCAGTGGAGCATTGGAGATAATGTATATGTAGGCTGGGAGCAAGAGGACGAGGTGACCTTAAATTGAAAAAAGGGAAATTACTCGCACTACCTACAGTCGCGTGGCTGTTAATTTTCTTCCTAACCCCGCTCGTATTCGTATTAGGATTCGCCTTCATGCAGCGCGGAGCTTACGGGACAGTAGAAATGCAATTTACGCTGGAGAATATATCCCGTGTGTTTGATCCATTGTACTTAGGAACGTTATGGGAAACTGTTAAAATCGCAGTTATTACAACAGTAATATGTTTATTAATTGGCTATCCGTTTGCGTATACAATTACAATTGTTGACCGCAAATACCGCTCTATTCTTTTATTATTGGCAACGATCCCGTTTTGGATTAACTTTCTTGTTCGTTCATACGCATGGATTGTTATTTTACGTTCACAAGGTCTTGTGAATACGTTGTTATTAAAGCTTGGCATTATTAGTGAACCGTTAAATTTATTATATAATACTCCTTCTGTAATACTCGGAATGGTCTATTCTTTATTACCATTTATGATTTTACCAGTGTATGCAGCAATTGAGCAGCTGGATAAGCGTAAGCTAGAAGCGGCTTATGATTTAGGAGCAACACCAATAAAGGCATTTTGGAATATAACAGTGCCGATGACGATGTCAGGAATTGCGACTGGTTCTATTTTAGTATTCGTTTCTTCTATCGGAATGTTTGTTGTATCAGACGTGATGGGCGGATCGAAAGTAGCATTAATCGGAAACGTTATTCAAAATCAATTCTTAGGTGCACGTGACTGGCCGTTTGGATCTGCGTTATCGATTATCGTTGTTCTATTCTCTGTTCTGTTAATTTACTTATATTATCGTGCAACGAAAGTATATAAATATAATGAGAACGGAGGGGAATAGGCAAAGATGAAGAAGTTTTTAGTTTCTTATTCTTGGTTAATTTTGTTATTCTTGTATTTTCCAATGATGGTTTTAATGGTCTATTCTTTCAACGACTCTCGCATTAATGCGGAGTGGGAAGGTTTTACATTCCATTGGTATACAGATTTATTTCAAAAACAAGATGTTATTGATGCATTTGTAAATAGTATTACGATTGCAGTTATAACAACGATTGTGACAACGGTACTTGGTGTATTCTTTGCAATTGCTTTACATCGTTATAAATATCGTTTCGAAGGGGCTATTAATGGCCTTGTATATTTACCAATTTTAATTCCTGATATTTTAATGGGATTATCTTTACTAATTCTTTTCAGCCAGTTAGGAATGGAACTTGGACAAACAACGATTATTATTGCACATATTACATTTAGTATTTCGTTTGTTGTTGTTATTTTAGCTGCGCGTCTTTCAAGTATGGGACGTGACTTAGAAGAAGCTGCAAATGATCTAGGAGCAACGCCTTGGCAAACGTTTCGTTATGTAACGTTCCCAGCAATTGCACCGGGAGTTATTTCGGCAGCATTATTAACATTCACATTATCAATTGATGATTTTGTAATTAGTTTCTTCGTATCAGGACCAGGATCAACAACATTGCCACTATACATTTACAGTATGGTTAAGCGCGGAGTATCACCAGAAATTAATGCTCTTTCTACAATTTTAATTGTTGCTATCGTAGGATTAATGGTTCTATCTGAAATCTTCCGGAACAAAGGTGCAGATGGTGAAGAAAACTCTGGAGGACACCTTCCTTTATAATACGAACGATATAGAAAGTACAAGGGGGTAATAAACCGATGAAATTAATGAAAAGAATAGCTGGCGCAGCAATTAGTTTTAGCCTTGTTGCTGGTGTGCTTGCTGGTTGTGGTGAAAAGAAAGAAGAATTAAATATTTATAGTTGGGCTGACAATTTTGATGAGCAAGTGCTAAAAGATTTTGAAAAGAAATATAATGTGAAAATTAACTATGACAAGTACGCAAGTAATGAAGAAATGCTTGCGAAATTACAAGCTGGTGGCGCAAAGTATGACTTAATCCAGCCGTCGGATTACATGGTTAAAACAATGGCGAAAATGGACTTATTAGCGCCGTTAGATAAAAAGAATATCCCGAATATCGAAAATATGGTTTCTAATTTCAAAACACCTGCGTTTGATCCAGAGAATAAATATTCTTTAGTGTACACTTGGGGTGTAACAGGGATTGCATACAATAAAAAGTATGTGAAAGAAGCACCTACAAGCTGGGCGGACTTATGGAATGAGAAATATAAAGGACATGTAACGTTACTGAACGATTCTCGTGAAGTATTAGGAGTGGGTCTTAAGAAGCACGGGTTCTCAAACAGTACGAAAGACGATGCACAATTAAAGACAGCAGCAGATGATTTAAAGAAGCTGCTTCCAAACTTATTAGCATTTGATACAGATAACATTAAACAAAAATTCATTACAGAAGATGCTTGGATCGGAACAGTTTGGTCTGGAGATGCAGCATTTATCGCAAAAGATAATAAAGATGTAGAATATGTTGTACCGAAAGAAGGCGGCACAATTTGGGCTGATACGTTAGCAATTCCAAAAGGTGCAAAACATAAAGAGCTTGCTGAGAAATTTATGAACTACTTACTAGATGAAAAAGTAAGTGTGAAAAACTACGAGTCAATTGGTTACAGTAATCCAAATGAAAAAGCTCATCCTCTTCATAGTAAAGAATACCGTGATAATCACATGATTTTCTTAACGAAAGAAGAGTTAGATCGTACAGAATGGCTTGTTGATGTAGACGATAAGTTAAAAGACTATGATCGTTACTGGACAGAGCTAAAAACAAAAGGTAAATAAGTAAGGAAATGCGGTTTCTAAAGTAGAAATCGCATTTTTTCATAGTAGGAGGAAATCGTTTGAATAAGAAGTTACATCAGTATGAGGTAATGTGTATCGGTTTGTTATTTGCTGTATTTGGTATTGTTGCTTGGCGCGTACATGCAGGTGGCGTTACAGTGATGGATACATATGTCCGTGGATTAGTAAGAGGGCTACAAACGGAAAGTTCTCTTATATTTTTCTCGTACTTTACAAAATTGGGATCAGCAATTGGGATAGTCGCTACGCTCGTTATAAGCTTGCTTGTTTTTTGGAAGAAGCGTTATTATGCTGCGATGATTGTATATCCAATGGGAATTTTAATAACACATCTTGTGAATAAAGGGATAAAAGAGATTGTAAAGAGAGAACGTCCGTCATTAAATGAAGCGCTAGATGCACTTGGATATAGTTTTCCTAGTGGACATGCAATGCTATCGATTATGACATTTGGATTTCTTACTTATATCATTGCTGCTAATTTGAAAAGCGTAGCTGGGAAATGTGTCACAACGATTTTGATGGGTATAGTAATTCTATCGATTGGATTAAGTAGAGTCATTTTAAATGTACATTACCCAACTGATATTTTAGCTGGTTACTGCGTAGGTGGTATTTTGTTAATTATCGCGATTTACTACCATCGTTTACTTACTGAGAGATTAGGGCTTAATAAAGAGAGATAGAAAAACGTCTGGAAAAACTATTATTATAGTTTTTCCAGACGTTTTTTGTTTATATCAAGATGTGATACAGTATAAGTGACAATTGAATTATTTAAAGTAGGTGAAAATGTGTGAAGACAAACGTACATAAAGTTGATAAGTGGGGGAAGTTAGGAGCCTTTTTGTATCAGTTTCGTTATACAGTAATTCTAGCGTTACTGTTGCTCGCAATCGCACTTGGGATTTTTGCTCCAAAGCTACCGGGAGTATTAGGTGGTGACGGTTTCCAAACGGCAGGCGACTATCAAAAAACAAAAGAAATTTTAGATCAAGATTTTAAGAAGTCTCAAGATACGCTTCTGCTCGTTTTTGAGAAAAATAAAGATGCTTCGCATGAGGAATTTAAAAAGCGAATAGATGAAATTGTAAAGAATGTTCAAGAGAAAGAGAGCTATGAATCTTTCCATCACCCAATCCAAAATAAAGAAATGCTACAAGATGACATCGGTTATGCGACAATTTTATTTTCCGGGAAAACAAATAAAGAAAGAATGGAAAAGACATTACAATTTGCTGATGAGATTGAGAAAGAAAGTAATGTAGCATTAAAAGTAACACCTACAGGATTTCCGAAAATTAATCAAGAGATTAATGAAAGAACGCAAAATGATTTAAAAGTAGCAGAAATGATTGGATTACCAATTGCGTTTCTTGTATTACTATTTTCGTTTGGTAGTCTTTTGGCATCAATTTTACCGATTTTGAATGGGGCGCTTAGTGTTATTAGTACGATGGGGATATTGTATTTCATCGGTGTTGATAAAGAACTATCTATTTTCGTGTTAAACGTTGCACCGATGATTGGACTTGCATTATCTATTGATTTTGCGCTATTATTTGTGAACCGTTTTCGAGAGGAAGTTGCTAAACGAACGGTAAAAGAAGCGATAGCAATTACATATCAAACGGCAGGACGTGCGATTGTATTTTCAGGATTATGCGTATTTGTTGGGTTATCCGGTTTGTTTTTCTTTAAGATAGATTATATTCAATCTGTCGCGATTAGCGGAATGATTGTTGTCATTATGAGCATTTTATTCTCACTCACACTTCTTCCAGCACTATTATCGTTAATAGGTAAAAGAATATTAAAAAAGAATCAAGTAGCACATACGCCGGCAAAAGCATGGCGTAAATTTGCACAATTTGTGATGAAACATCCAATTGCAATGATTATTGTTGTTACAACATTTATTGTTATTTGCTTATTACCATTACGTACAGCGAATTTGCAGTTCCCTGGTGTTGAAGCTTTACCTGAAAAGAGTGATACAAGGATTGCATATGAAAAGTATGAAGAAGCATTTAATGAAACTTTCAAAACACACGCTGATGTTACGTTAGTTGTAGAGACGAAAAAAGATATGAAAGAAAAAGAAAGTCTACAAAAGATAGAAGAAGTCGTTCAAAAGTTAAAAGATGATAAGAAAGTACATGAAGTAAGAAGTTTATACGACGGGTTAACTGGAATGAAAGCAGATCAAGTTGTTGGAATATTGCAGTCGCCAGAATCAGCGAAACTAACTCCTGTATTTGAAGCATACACGCAAGGGAATAAGACGACGATAGAAATCTTTTTGAAAACAAAACCACGTACAGAGACTGCAAAACAGTGGGTACGTGACTTTAAAAAGAACTATAAAGAAACGGATGTTACGTATTATCTAGGCGGAATGACGACGTTTCAACAAGAATTAGAAGATGAAATTAAAGATAAAGTTGTAATTGGTATGTCTGTTATATTTGGATCGACCTTTGTTATATTATTATTTGCATTCCGATCTATACTCATTCCAATTAAGGCAATTGTTATGAATATACTTAGTTTAAGTGCAACCATTGGAATTGTTGTTTGGTTATTTGAAGGTGGTCATTTCGGTTTAGAAGCGAGTCCGGTTCTGTTTGTCTTACCAATCTTCATTTTTGGCCTCGTATTTGGGCTTAGTATGGATTATGAAGTATTTCTTATTTCACGTATTCATGAGCTCTATGAAGAAACAGGAGATAACGATCAAGCAACGTTAGAAGGGCTCGTTTCAACAAGTAGAATCATTACATCAGCTGCTTTAATAATGATTGTTGTAACTGGTGCATTCGCATTTACTGATATTTTACCAGTAAAGCAGATGGGGCTTGGCGTTGCATTAGCAATATTTCTTGATGCAACAATTATTCGTCTTATGCTCGTACCAAGCTTAATGAAGTTATTTGGAGACTGGAACTGGTGGTTACCATTTCGAAAAAAACGAGAAAAATCATCATAAAAAATGCTCATCATATTGATGAGCATTTTTTATGAATAGCAAAGCCTACATTTTGCAAATAGTATGTGATAAGAACATTACATAATAAGTAGGTGAAGGCAATGTTTCGTTATTTTAAGTTTAAGTTAAATGATACAGTACAGTTTGCCGAGAACGATGGGCATATGTATCGCATTGTCGGTTATCGGTTAGAAAAAGGATTTTATCCAAAAGATGAATGGACTCATATCATTTATGAACTACTTAGAGAATTTGACGGGTATACGATGGATGCAGAAGAGGAAGAACTTGTAAAGGTCGTTCAAGTAGAGGATGAGTATTACAAAATACAAGAAGTATCAGGTTATCGCTATCCAGTAAAAATGAAACAAAAACAACAAGTGATGAAAATAGAAAAGATGGACGATTTATTAGATGCTTACAATGATTATAAAAGGTTGGCGGATTTCTTTAAAGATTTATCGTATGAACAAAAAGCTGAAGAAGTATTGTTAGAAATGAAAAGACTTAGAGCTTGAGGGGCAGTCTATTATAAGACTGTCCTCTATTTTTGGCAGTGCATCAAAGTGTGTTTTCCGTTACAATGAGAGAATCAATAGAAATAAGGTGATAAACAGTATGGAAACAAAGAAAAAGGGCGAATGGTGTGAAATTATCGTTCCAGCTAAATGGAATGGTATAAGTATTGAATCGGTATTAAAAGTAGAATGGGAAATACCGAAAAAGCTATTACATCAGCTTCGTATGGAAAAAGGTGTTACAGTTAACGGGGAACAAAGAAGATGGAATGAGCTTTTAAAAGAGAACGATAAGTTACAAGTCCATATGTTTGCGGAGGAAGAGTACGGTGTAGATCCAGAATATGGTGAATTACATGTAGTATACGAAGATGATCACGTACTTATCGTAAATAAACCAGAGCAAATGGACACACACCCTGCTGAAAAAGGTGGAACCGGGACGCTTGCAAATCTTGTTGCTTTTCATTTTCAAATGCAAGGTTTAGAGACGAAGGTGCGTCATATTCATCGTTTAGATAAAGATACGACAGGTGGTGTCGTGTTTGCTAAGCATAGAATTGCTGGTGCAATTATGGATCGTCTATTAATGGAAAGAAAAATTAAAAGAACGTACGCAGCGCTCGTTGAAGGGAAAGTAAAGAAGAAACAAGGAAAGATTGATGCTGCTATCGGAAGGGATCGCCATCATGCTACAAGGCGTCGTATTTCTCCAAAAGGTGACCAAGCTATCACATATTATAAAGTAGAAAAGTATTTTAAGAAGCAAAACACGACTTTCGTAACGTTACAATTAGAAACGGGTAGAACACATCAAATTCGTGTTCATATGAGTCATAATGGTAATCCACTAGTTGGGGATGTATTATATGGTGGACAAACAAAATATATGTCCAGTCAAGCATTGCATGCGATGAAGATAAATTTCTTGCATCCAATTACGAAAGAAGCAATTGAAGTTGATGTGCCGTTTCCTACAAAGTTAAATAATAAAATAAAAGAATTTCAAAAAGAAAATGCGTAAAGTATAAGTTTTAACTTGAAAAAAGTAGATTTTTGCAGGGATTTCTCTAAAAGAAGCGAAGCCGTTAAGAGAAAAGAGAGGTGAGAATCACTTGATCAAATATAAGTATGTACTTGGAATATTTTTCGCTTGTCTTTTACTTACTCTATTTCTCTATCCCTATTTACCAAATCGTATGGCAGTACATTGGAATGTAAATGGTGAGCCAAACGAGTTTATGAGTAAACAAGTTGTTGTAGCATTTATTCCTTGTTTTATTATTTTTTCATATGGATTTTTGTATATTATTTCACATAATATATTTAAGTTTAATGAAAGAGAGCATGGTATTATAGGCGGATTTATAAAGAAAATTACGTTATTTATGTTGTTTATTCATATGCTTATCCTCTTTATTAATTTTGGGGAGTTGATATCCTTTCAAACAGGATTAACGATTGGGATTAGTATGTTTCTTTTTATGCTGAGTAAAGAATTTAAGAAAATAAAAGGCAAAGAAAAAGATCCAATTAAATTACAAAAAATTCGTTTAGTAAGTAGACGAATTTTTCAAGTGATGGCATGTGGCATATTGTTTTCATTGTTTTTGAACTTAGAGTGGGGATTTTATGTATTGCTTAGTGTAATAAGCTGTGGATCTATGTTGTTTATGTTATATATTTTCTATTCATACATAATAGAAAGCTATGAAACTTAAAAAAGAGTCTTCTCATGAGAAGACTCTTTTAATCTATTTATTTCGTAATAAATTGTTGTGTCCAGTAGTTGCCGCTTTCTACATAGCCAACACCGATGTGAGTGAAGCCGTTATTTAAGATGTTTGCACGGTGTCCAGCGCTGTTCATCCAAGCTTGTACTACTTCTTCAGGTGTACGTTGGCCTTGAGCGATGTTTTCACCTGCAGATGTATAAGAAATACCAAATTTCTTCATCATATCAAACGGAGATCCGTATGTAGGACTGTTATGATCAAAGTAGTTGTTTTTTTGCATATCTTCAGACTTAATACGTGCTACTTTACTTAATTCAGTATCGATTTTTAGTGCTGGTAAGCCTTGTTTTGCACGCTCAGCGTTTGTTAATTCAACAACACGTTGTTCGAACTCGCTTAAAGATTTTGCTTCTTCAGCAGGCTTTTGCTCAGCAGGTTTTTGTTCAGCAGGTTTTTGAGTATTGTTGTTTTCAGCAGGTTTTTGAGCTTCTGGTTTTTGAACTTCTTCAGCAGGCTTTTGCTCGGCTGGTTTTTGTTCAACTGGCTTTTGAGTTTCTGGCTTAGCTGTTGGTTGCTCAGTTACAACATTTTCAGTAGCTTGTTGACCAGGAATGAAGCAGTTTGGTTGGAAGTTTCCTTGTTGCCATTGTGCTAATGATTCAACTCCCATAGATTGTAAGAATGCTTGTAATTCTTGTTGGCTCATTTGTTTCATCATCACTTTTGAATGCTGAATATTTTGAACCTTTACGTTAGATGGTTGTACTGTTGCAGCTTGTGCATCTAGAGAAGATACTCCTAAAGTAAGAGCTGTTGCAGCAGCTACAGATAATAAAACACGCTTTTTCATGATGTGTGTCCCCCTATATAAAGTTTTAATTTGTTTTCACACGATTTGTTTTTGACAGCCTGTCTGACTGACAAATTCATCGTAGCATACAATTTGCGAGAAAAAAGATGGAAAAAAATTCATAGACTTTAAAATTACCTAATTTATCCTAAGAGAAGAAGGGAGCAAAAATAAGAGAAATATAGAGTATAAAAGGAATTTATAGTGTTTTTATACTTGGTTTTAAGAGGGGATTTTTGGATAAAGTTACCTAAATAGAAAATGAAGAATCCTATTGTATCAATGGTTTGAGCGATTTTTTGAGGAATATAATGGATTGATTTTTACAAAACTGTAATGTTTCTGTTGTTCTTTTTTATAATAAAGTAACATATTTTTAATGTTGTAGCAGACAAAAAAGCGGCTATCTCTTTACATAGACGAAGGAGATAGCCGTTTTCCTATTATTACGTATGTTACGAGTTATTACGAGTTAGTTTCAATTGCTTCTAATAATAAATCCACAATGTGAATTCCTCTCATCTTATGAGAAAGCTCTTCTCGCTCAATACCCAATTTCATTTGTAATAAACAACCCGGATTTGCAGTAACAATGGTTGCTGCTTCTGTTTCATGCACACGGTCCATTTTGTAATCTAGAAATTCCATTGATAACTCTGAATGAACAATATTGTAAATACCAGCAGAGCCACAGCAACGATCGGCATCTTTCATTTCTCGATATGTTGCACCTTGGATAGCCTCTAGTAACATACGAGGTTCAGAAGATGTGCGCATAACATTGCGTAAATGACAAGAGTCTTGATACGTAATAACTTGCGGCGTGAGTCGTAAGTCAGTTCGCTTATGGAAGTCTAGTTCTACTAGTATAGCAGTAATATCTTTAATCTTAGAAACAAACTGCTTAGCACGTTCAGCCCAATCCGGATCATCCTTTAAAAGATAATCATAGTCTACGAGGTAAGCCCCGCAACCACCTGCATTCGTAATAATATAGTCGATGTTTAAGTCTTCGAATGCTTTTATATTGCGCTTTGCTAATTCTTTTGCTCCACTCTTTTCACCAGCATGTCCATGCAATGCACCGCAGCAACTTTGTGTTTTCGGAATAACGATATCACAACCAGCTAATTGAAGAAGTTTCATCGTTGCGTTATTTGTTTCTAAAAACATCGTATCCATTAAGCAGCCTGTGAAGAATGCAACTTGTTTTTTCTTTGTACTTTCTGCAGGTAAAAATGAAGGACGATCTTTCATCGCTTTCATTTTAGGGACTTTTGGTAAAACGAGATCCATCGTTGCAAGTGTTTCGGGGAATAACTTCATAATCCCTGTTTTATGTGTTAGCGTTTGTAAACCAGAACGTTGATAAAATCCGATTAGTCCAGTTAATGTTCTCATTCGATTTTGATGGGGGAATAATCCTTCAAAAACGACTTTTCGAACAGCTTTCACTGGCACCGAGAATTTTTTATTTTGATTAATAATATCACGAGCTTCTTCTAATAAATGCCCATAATTTACACCAGATGGACAAACAGGCTCACAAGCACGGCAACCAAGACAAACGTTTAATGTATTCTCAACATCTTCATCTGGTTCGATTAAACCATCAACGACAGCTTTCATTAATGCGATACGTCCGCGCGGTGAATGTGATTCTTTATATCCGGATTGAATGTAGGTAGGACAAGTAGGTAAACAAAAACCGCATCGCATACAGTTTAGTAATTCATCTTCACTTAATCGTTCTTTAAATTCTTTTTGAATATTTTCTTTATTCAATGTCGTCATCGCTCAACCACCACTCTTTTTCGGGTGTCTTTCGCGAACATTTTTCCAGGATTCATAATGTTATTTGGATCGAAAGCTTGCTTTATTCCTTGCATAGCTGCAATACCTTCTTTACCTAATTTCATTTCTAAATATGGAGCTTTCATCGCACCAACACCATGTTCACCAGTAATTGTGCCACCAAGTTCAATTGCTTTCGCAAATATTTCAGCAAAAGCTTGTTCAGCTCGGTGCATTTCTTCTGCATTACGAGCGTCTGTCATACAAGTTGGATGTAAGTTACCATCACCAGCGTGTCCAAACGTACAAATAGGAATATTATATTTTTTTGCAATGGTATTAATAGCTTCAACCATTGGAGCTATTTGTGAACGTGGTACAGTTGCATCTTCTAATATTGTAGTAGGTTTTAATCGTGCGAGCGCTGATAGGGCACTACGGCGAGCGGTACGAAGCGCATCTGCTTCCGTCTCATCTTTTGCAACGCGAACATCAACTGCATTCATAGAGTGACAAATGTTAGCCATTTTTTCAATATCACGATTGACTACTTCGGGTGGACCGTCTTGTTCGATTAATAAAATTGCTTTTACATCTGTAGGTAAACCGATTTGTGCAAACTCTTCTACTACTTCAATTGTCGGTTGGTCTAAAAACTCCAGTGTTGCTGGAATGATTTTATTTGCAATAATAGAAGAAACAGCACGTGCAGCTTCATTAATA
This sequence comes from Bacillus sp. FSL K6-0073, assembly GCF_038006085.1. Lineage (NCBI taxonomy): Bacteria > Bacillati > Bacillota > Bacilli > Caryophanales > Bacillaceae > Bacillus > Bacillus sp. FSL K6-0073. The sequence continues at coordinate 1,362,335 of NZ_JBBOUN010000001.1, forward strand.
TCTTCATATAATGCAAGCATTGTTTTCTTTGTTTCAGGCATAGGAACAAGTTTTAATATGGCTTCTGTTACCACGCCAAGTGTTCCTTCAGAACCGATAAATAAACGAGTTAAATCGTAACCAGCTACATCTTTTGCTAATTTACCACCAGTGCGAATAATATCACCATTTGGTAAGACAAGTTCAAGCCCCATTACATAATCACGTGTTACGCCATATTTCAAACCGCGTAATCCACCTGAGTTTTCATTAATATTACCGCCGATTGTAGAAATTTTCATCGAGCTTGGATCTGGTGGATAAAATAAACCTTTTTCTTCTACCGCTTTAATAATATCAAGTGTAATGACACCAGCTTGTACAGTAATTGTTAAGTTTTCTTCATCAATTTCTAAAATATTGTTCATATGGCGGAAAATAAGGACGATACCGCCTTCAAGTGGACATGTTCCTGCGCAAAGATTTGTTCCAGACCCGCGCACATACACAGGAATTTTGTGAGTGTTACATACTTTTAACACTTCAGCTACTTCATTTGTATTACGAGGAGCAATGACTGCATCAGGCATTGCTTGGAAGTTTGGAGTGGCATCATAACTATAAGTTAAACGCCCCATATTGGATGTATCTACATTATCTTCGCCAACAATAGATACGAATGAATGAATAATTTGTTTTTCTAACATTGGAAATCCCCCTCAAACTGTTAACGTGTTTAGTTATAATAAACAACGTGGTAACAGTGCTTTCATTATAATGATAAAAAAGTCGAGGGATTCTTTCTATGTATAATCATCTAAAGATTAATCTGTTTTATCGTTCTTTTTTGTATGATTATCTAATAGGAGGAGTGCGAAGTATAAAACGTTTAAGTCTTTGAATTGTTTTGGATCAAGTCCTGTATGTTCTTCAATCTTTTTTAGCCTATAATGTAAGGTGTTAATGTGTATATGTAATTGTTTAGCTGTCTGTTTATAAGATTGGTTATAATCGATAAATAAGCGTAAAGTGTGCATAAGCTCAGGAGATGATAGTAAGCTTTCGATGGTACGCTCTAGAAATTGTTCACGCGTTTCGGCAGAAATATCTTGTAAACACATTTCTAAACGTAAATCTTCATTAAATACAATTTTTTTCGTTTCCAATGATACAGAAAGAGCACGTAATGCTTGTTCGTAACATATGTTCATATTGTTTGGGGTAACTGTTTGCCCAATCCCGATATATAAAGGAATAGAAAATAAAGCTTCGCAGTCTTGTTTTAACCGTTTTAAAAACTGATAAGTTTGTTCTTTGGAGCTCATCGCTGTAAATAAAATAAAACGATCATTTCCCCAGCGAACAAATAGATGCTCTTTTGTTAAAATATTTCGTACATGTTGCCATATTTTACGCTGGAGCATTGTGTCATTTTTGCCAATAGAAAACAAAACAAGTTGTTTTTTCTTATATAAATCAATGCCAAGTGTTTTGGCACGATCAAGAAAACTCGGGGACCACTCTGTATTTTGAAGCCAATCAAAGACAAAAGCTTCATAAGAACGGTGCTCAAGTTCTAATTGCTCTAAAAAGTAGTTTTCATGAATTAATAATTCGGTCATCTTACGCAATATTTCTCCGTAGCGTGAAATATTTTCAGGTTCTCCGGTAATCCCAATGACACCAATTACTTCATCATGAAATAATAGAGGAAGATTCATCCCAGCCTTTACACCTTGCAATCGCCTTTCATCTTCTTTTGTAATGATGACGGTTTTCTTTTGTTTAGCGCAGCGGAGTGCACCTTCATGAAATTGGCCAATTCTTTCTGTATCTGTACTTGCGATAATAACGCCTTCTATATTAATGATAATTATATTTTCTGTAATTAGTCTGCGTACTTCTCGTACAATTTTATTCGCTAAATCAGGAAATAGCATAATTGACACACCTCAAATTCTATTTGTTGTACATTATATATGTAAATTGAGTAAGAAAGGGAAATTTCACACTTTCCACACATTTATTTGTTATTTTACAATTATAACGAAATCATCTGAAGATGGAGGGAATCTTTTGAGAAAGTATGTTTTTCTTCTCTGTTTTTTATTTCTATTAGTAGGGTGTCAAGGAAGTTCATATACACCAATTGCTAAAGATAAAAATGTTATTATAACTACGAATATAAAAGAAGGCAGTATTAGTTTTATTGATAAAAAAGATAAAAAGTTAATTACGACATGGGAACTAAATGAGCCAATGGCCGGAATCACACTGCTTCCAAATGGCGATGAAATACTTGTATACGGTAAGCAATTAGAATATATGTATGTATATTCACTAGCGGAAGGAAGGCAAGTGGAAAAATATAAAACTGGAAAGGGCATTGTAAATGTGGTCGTATCAGCAGATAAAAAACAATTATTTGCTGCTGATCAAAATGTTCAAAAGGTAAGGTTCTTTACGATAAATGGGAAAGAGACAGGAAATGTTTCAACAGGAAAAGGGCCTATAACGATGGTAGAGTATCAGAATCGGTTATCTGTACTAAACTTTTATGATACGAAACTAACGACAATTGATACGAAGAAAAAAGAAGTTGTTCAATCCTTTATGATTCCGCCAGCATCAACAGGAGCGACGATTAGTCCTGATGGGAAAGAAATATGGATTGGCGGGCATGGTGATGGAAATCAAGTGAATGAGAAAGTATTAGTGTATTCTTTACAGAGCGGTGAAATGGTACGTTCTTTACACGCTCCATTTATGCCTGTGAACATAACGAAAGATAATAAGTACATATATGCATTAAGCCACGGTTCGAATATGCTTAGAAAATTTGATATTAGTACGTATAAAGAGGTAGCTTCCGTTGAAATAGGCTCAAATCCATTTGCATTTTTGAAAAGCGGAGCAGAAGGATATGTAGCAAGTTATGATAGTGATGAAGTGTGCGTCATGGATATGAAGAGTATGAAAATAAAACAAACAATTAAAGTCGGAAAAGGACCGTTTCAACTCATAGAGAGGGAAGGGAAGGACAATGAATAAATATAGAGTGCTAGTTGTAGATGATGAAAGTGATATGAGACAGCTTGTTGGAATGTATTTGGATAACTTTGGATATGAGTGGGGAGAAGCTGAAAACGGAAAAGAGGCTCTTAAAAAACTAGAAACGGATCATTATGATTTCGTTGTATTAGATATAATGATGCCAGAAATGGATGGACTTTCAGTTTGTAAAGAAATTAGAAAAACGTCAGATGTGCCGATTATATTTTTAACCGCAAAAGGTGAAGAGTGGAATAGGGTGAATGGCTTACGTATGGGAGCAGATGATTATATTGTAAAACCGTTTAGTCCTGGTGAATTGGTTGCCCGTATGGAAGCCGTACTAAGAAGATATACAAAGCAAGAACAGCAAGAAGAGATTCAATTTGGACCAATTCTTATCAATGAAAAAAGCAGACGAATTGAGGCGAATGGTGAGTTGATTTCTCTTACTGTAAAAGAGTTTGATTTACTATATTTTCTTTGTCAGCATACAGGACAAGTATTTAGCCGGGAGCAATTACTTGAAAAGGTATGGGGATATGATTATGCCGGAAGTACAAGAACAGTAGATACGCACGTGAAAACGATGCGCTTGAAGCTTGGAGAAAGTGGAAACTACATTCAAACTGTTTGGGGTGTAGGCTATAAATTTGAGGTGTAACATATGTTTACGATGGTACAAAAACTTTGGCTTACAGTAGTATGTGCAGTATGTGTAACAGTGTCCTTTCTTTATTTCGTATCTTTATACTCGTATGAAAAGTTATACGTTGATAATTTAAAAGCTTCGTTAGTAATGGAAGGAAAAAGTCTTGCTGCTCAATATGATAAGCGTGAAGGAATATCAACTTTTGAAGAGAAAGTAAGATCGTTTGATCAAATATCTAGTTCGGACGTTATTTTCGTATCTAATCCGCGTGATTTAAGCGCATGTTTGCCTTTTGATGTGCATCATCATTCTCTTATAAGTGAAGGAGATAGGCAAACGCTATTAGATGGGGAAACTGTGACAAAAATAGGATATGAAGAACATTTTGACCGTAATATTATGGGGGTTGTCATTCCTGTATTGGAAAATAAAAAATTAGTCGGAATTGTCTATTCGTATATTCCTTTAAAAAGTATAAAAGATTTAATCTATGATATGGGTCTTATTTTAGCACCGTTAGCAATTGCTATGATTTTAATTACGATATGGGTTGGAAGAAAAATTATAATTGCAATTACGAAGCCACTTTCGCAAATGGAGCGGGTTGCAAATCATTTGGCTACGGGAGATTTTTCGGAGCGGATTACAGTTTCTTCAGAGGATGAAATTGGACGATTAGGAAAAGCATTTAATAAAATGGCAAATTCATTAGAAACAGAAGATGTAAAGCGTAAGGAATTTTTAGCAAATGTTTCGCATGAACTTAGAACACCACTTAGTTATATAAAAGGGTATAGCGAGGCTATTTTAGATGGTGTTGCAAAGGGAGCTCAGCAGGAAAAAGTAACTCAGCTAATTCATAAAGAAGCAGGTCGTATGCAGCGTCTCGTTCATGACTTGTTAGACTTAGCACAATTAGAAGGTGAGCACTTTCCGTTAAAGAAGCAACCTATCGTTTTTTCACAGCTGATTGAAGACGTATTAGATACGTATGAGATTAAGTTTATAGAAAAAGAAATTCATATTTCAACCAATTTAAATCCAGAGGTCATTGTCATGATTGATGAGGATCGTATGCAACAAGTGCTTCATAATGTGTTAGATAATGCGATACGATATACAAATCAAAAAGGAAATATCGTTATAACTTTAGAGCAAATCGATGATTACTGTGAATTAAAAATAAAAGATACAGGAATTGGCATTGATATAGAGCATTTGGAGAATCTTGGAGAACGCTTTTACAGAGTTGATAAAGCGAGAAGTCGTCAACATGGTGGAACAGGTTTAGGCATTGCTATTGTGAAACAAATTGTTCATATACATGGTGGACAGTGGAAAATTGAAAGTGAAAAAGATAAGGGAACAACGGTTATTATTAAACTGAATGTACAGGATGAGGGGGGCATGTTCTAATTTTCAGGGCATGTTCTTTATATTGAAGAAAATATTTATCCCGCTATTCGCTGGTCAGTAAGACCCTCACCTCAAAATTCAGCGGAAGCAAAGAAGTTAGGTGGAGGCACTGCTGCCCGTAAAAGCCCGATTGGTGAGGGCTAATAATCAGTGGGGGATGAACAAAACCCTCACTGATTAAAGTTTCACTTTATACGTAAAAATATAAATTAATATGTAATAAATATCGAAAATTTGACTATTTTATGAACAAAACATTTGTACTTCTTATCAATTCGGTCTAAAATAGTTATGATGCAAAGTTCTTATAAATCGTTTCAATTGTTGTTTGGAAGATACTGAGGTGATTTAACTGGAGTACAAATCTATTAAACCGAAAAAAATTTACGAAGAAGTATCTGAAGCTATTTTAACAATGATTAAAAATGGTACGTTAAAACCTGGTGACAAACTACTCCCTGTGCATCAATTAGCTGAGCAGTTTCAAGTTGGCAGATCTGCTGTTCGTGAAGCGCTAAGTGCGCTAAGAGCGATGGGCTTAATTGAGATGAAACAAGGAGAAGGTACATATGTGAAGAACTTCGATTCTTCTTCATTAACGAAATCATTAAACAATAGATTATTAATGAAGAAAGAAGATATTTTGAATTTATTAGAAGTACGAAAGGTGCTTGAAGTGGGGGCAGTTCGAGTAGCGGCGGCAAAACGTACGGAAGATAATTTACAAAATATGAAACATTGGTTAGATGAAATGGCAAAGAGCATTGGAGATGAAAAGGCTGGCGAAAAAGCCGATTTTCAATTTCATATGGGAATTGCAGAGTCTTCGCATAATAGCATTTTGCTTGAACTCATGAATCATGTTTCAGAGATGATTGCTGAAACGATTGGTGAATCAAGACGCATTATTTTATATGGTGAACAAACGACATCAGAACGACTTATAGAAGAGCATCAAGTTATATATGATGCGGTGTTAAAACAAGATGTAGAATTAGCGCAGCAAGCAATGCTAGATCACTTAACAAATGTAGAACATATTGTCACAGGTAAAAACGATATAAATTCGTAATTTAATCTTTTAAAAATTTAATTTTCTGATAAAATAGAGAAAGATTAAGTAAGCGTTTTCTTTAGAAGAGGGAGAGGATAGGCCATGGTTGAGCCTATTTCTTCTCTGCTAAGTCATCTGATGACCATATGTTTGTTGGTGAAGTTGTAAAAAGGGGGAGTAATAGTTATGAAAGTTACTTTATTTGTTACTTGTTTAGTCGATATGTTTGAAACAAATGTCGGCAAAGCAACGGTTGAAGTGTTGGAGCGTTTAGGTTGTGAAATTGAATTTCCAGAAGCGCAAGTTTGTTGTGGTCAGCCTGCTTATAATAGCGGCCATGTAGAAGCAGCAAAAGAAGCAATGAAACATATGATTGAAACTTTCGAAGATGCAGAATATATTGTTACGCCATCTGGTTCTTGTGCGACAATGTTTCATGAGTATCCACATGTTTTCAAAGATGATCCAAAGTGGGCTAAACGTGCACAAAAAGTTGCTGATAAAACTTATGAATTTACACAGTTTATTGTGGATGTTTTAAAGGTTACTGATGTTGGTGCAAGTTTACCAGGGGTCGCTACTATTCATAAATCATGTCATATGACACGTATGCTTGGAATAAAAGAAGCACCAGGAATTTTATTATCAAATGTAAAAGGATTAACTGTGAGAGATTTGCCAAACGTGCAAAATTGTTGCGGGTTTGGGGGAACGTTTTCAGTTAAGATGACTCCAATTTCTGAGCAAATGGTAGACGAAAAAGTAGATAGTGTAATGGAAACAGGTGCAGATTATTTAATCGGTGCAGATTGTGGGTGTTTGTTAAACATTGGCGGACGTATTGAGCGTTTAGGAAAAGAAGTAAAAGTAATGCATATTGCTGAGGTACTGAATAGTCGCTCATGAAGGGGGAACATAAGCTATGTCTATGAAAATCAGTGAGAAAAAATTTAATGATCGCGTTGGTGATGGAATTCAAGATTCGTTTATGCGCGGAGCAGTATCTTCTGCACAAACGCGTTTATATACGAATCGCTTAAAAGCCGCAGATGAACTAGGAAACTGGGAAGAGTGGCGTGAACTAGGTGAACAAATTCGTCAACATACGTTAGAAAATCTTGATTATTACTTAATGCAGTTAAGTGAAAATGTATCAAAAAGAGGCGGACACGTGTACTTTGCGAAAACGAAAGAGGAAGCAGCAAAGTATATTCAAGACGTTGCAAAAAAGAAGCAGGCAAAAAAGGTAGTAAAATCAAAGTCGATGGTAACAGAAGAAATTAGTATGAACCATGCGCTTGAAGAGATTGGCTGTGAAGTGTTAGAGAGTGACTTAGGAGAGTATATCTTGCAAGTAGATAACGATCCACCTTCACATATTATTGCACCTGCACTTCATAAAAATAGAACGCAAATTCGCGATGTATTTAAAGAAAAGCTAGGCTATGAAAATTCTGATGACCCGTATGAAATGACAAAGTTTGTTCGTAAACAACTTCGTGAGAAATTTATGGATGCAGAAATTGGTGTAACTGGTTGTAACTTTGCTGTTGCAAATACTGGCTCTCTTTGTTTAGTAACGAATGAAGGTAATGCAGATCTTGTTATGTCAATTCCTAAAACACAAATAGCGGTAATGGGTATGGAACGTATGGTTCCGACAATGGAAGAATTAGATGTTTTAGTTGGTTTACTATGTCGTAGTGCAGTAGGTCAAAAATTAACAAGTTATGTAACAGTAGCGGGGCCAATTCAAGAAGAGGAAGTTGATGGACCTGAAGAATTTCATTTAGTTGTTGTTGATAATGGTCGCTCTCAAATTCTTGGATCTGAATTCCGTTCAGTATTACAATGTATTCGTTGCGCTGCTTGTGTTAATGTATGTCCTGTATATCGTCACGTTGGTGGACATTCATATGGATCGATTTACTCAGGACCAATCGGTGCGGTATTAACACCGCTTCTAGGTGGATATGATGATTACAAAGAGCTTCCTTATGCATCTAGTTTATGCGGAGCATGTACAGAAGCTTGTCCAGTAAAAATTCCATTGCATGATTTATTATTAAAACATCGTCAAGTCATCGTTGAGCAAGAAGGTCGTGCACCACTTGCAGAAAAACTGGCTATGAAAATGTTTAGTATGGGTGCTTCTTCAGCTGCTTTATATAAAATGGGTTCAAAAATGGCACCAGCGGCAATGAGTCCATTTACATCTGGTAATCGTGTATCAAAAGGTGTTGGACCACTTAAAAACTGGACGGATATTCGTGAATTCCCAGCTCCAAGTAAAGAACGATTCCGTGATTGGTATAAAGATCATAAGAAAGGAGGGGATAAATAATGACAGGATTAATTCAAAACCGTGATGCCTTTCTAGATAACATTGCAAAAGAACTTGGGCGCGCGCGTAAAACAGAAGGCGTAGAGCGTCCAGTATGGAAAAGTAATGTGAATATAGAAACGTTAAAAGATTATTCACAAGAAGAATTACTAGAAGTGTTTAAAGAGCAATGTACAAACATTCATACAACTGTAGTAGAAACGACAAACGACCGTTTAGGTGAAGACCTTCAAAAAGTAATCATGGAAAACGGCGGGGGACCTATTTTATTATCAGCAGATGCGCGTTTTGATGCATATGGTTTAACATCTTTATTTAAAGAAGAACTTCCAAAGCGAGATGTTGAAGTAAATGTATGGGATCCAGAGAGAAAAGACGAAAATATGCGTTTAGCTGAAAAAGCGAATATTGGTATTGCATTTAGTGATTATACATTAGCTGAATCTGGTACAATTGTTGTACAAAGTCATAAAGGTCAAGGGCGTTCTTTACACTTTTTACCGACTGTATATTTTGCTATTATTCCACGTGAAACACTTGTGCCTCGTATTACACAAGCAGTTCAGGATATGAACTCACGCGTAGAAAATGGGGAGACAGCGGCATCTTGTATTAACTTTATTACAGGGCCAAGTAACTCGGCTGACATCGAGATGAATCTTGTTGTCGGAGTACATGGACCATTAAAAGCAGTTTATTTCATCGTATAAAAGAGGGGAAAGCAGGCCAGGAAATGGCCTGCTTTTTAGTAGAATAAAGGATAATATGAAGTAGAAGTTCTCTCCTTTTTTTGCTATGTTTTTTGGGAAAGGAGAGGAAGGGATGTTCACTTATTTATATGCACTGTTAGCAGGGATGGTGTTTGGTTCTTTTTTTATGCTAGTTGCGATGAGGGTTCCATTAGGTGCTTCTATTATTACCCCGCGTTCACATTGTGGTTATTGCAAATATGTGCTAAGGACAAAAGAACTAATCCCTATCATTTCATTTTATATACAAAGAGGCTGTTGTACGAATTGTAAGAGGAAAATTCCAATTATGTATGTAGCATTTGAATGTATAACAGGAGGTATATTTCTTCTTACAGTGTATATGATTGGAATAGAACGAGAGCTTATTATTATTTTATCCCTTTTTTCGCTACTTCTTATTATTTCAGTTACAGATTACTTATATATGTTAATTCCTGATTGTATTTTAATTTCGTTTGCCTTTTTACTCATTCTCGAAAGTGTTTTTGTACAATTAGTTACTTGGACAGATAGTATAGCTGGTAGTGGTGTTATATTTATTTTGTTATATTGCATGCAAAAGATATATCCAGAAGGGCTTGGCGGAGGAGATATAAAACTACTTTCGTTACTTGGATTTATAGTAGGAGTGAAAGGAGTTTTTATCGTTTTATTTTTAGCATCTTGTTTTAGTCTTTGTTTTTTCGGGATTGGTATCGGATTAAAACGTATAGAAGTACGAAAGCCAATTCCATTTGGTCCTTTTATTAGTCTCGGGGCAATATGTTATGTATTGGCCGCATATTCAAATTAGAGAGGGAATCGAAAATGAACGTATATATGGATGATCAAAGAAGTTGCCCGTTCGGGTATGTGCCCGCAACTACAGTAGAATGTGCTTTGCAAATGGTTCGGGATTATGATGTGAATATTCTTTCTCTTGATTTTAATATGGGATGGGGAGCGAAAAATGGACTAGATTTTGTAGAAGCTTTTTGTACAGAGGGGTTATATGTAAATGAAATTCACTTTCATACGAATGATGTTATCGGTATGCACAAGATGAAACAGAGAATGGATAAGGGAAAGGAAGAAGGAGAAATTACTCCTCACCTTGTTGTTAAATACGTGGGAAGCTAAAAACTCCAAAGTAAAACTTTGGAGTTTTTAATGCTTCATATGGGCTTGTAAAGGAATAATCTCTTCTTGTTGAGCTGTTGCGATTTCAGTTTCTTCCTGTTGAACTTCAGGCGTTTTCTTTGTTAAGTAGTGGTATACCATACCGACAAATACTGATCCGCCAATAATGTTACCAATTGTAACAGGAATTAAGTTATGAATAGCACCTGAAAAAGAAATTGTCTCAGGATGCGGTGAAACTAAAGATAAAGCAAAGAGTGATAAGTTTGCAATACTATGTTCGTAACCAGATAAGAAGAATGTGAAAACAAGTAGCATCATGACCATTATTTTTGCTGTGTCACCTTTAACCTGAGAAGGTAAGAAGCAAGCAAGACATACGAGCCAGTTACATAAAATGGCTTTAAAGAATAACTGCATTGTAGGTGTATTCATCTTTCCTTCAACGACTTTACTCATTAAGTGACCGTGATCAATTGCTTCAAAAATTCCAGTTGCGTAAAATAGTAAGGCAAAGAATAATGCGCCGGCTAAGTTACCTGCATAACAAGCAACCCAGTTACGAAGTGTATCAGAAATCGTTGTTTCTTTTCTTAAAGTTGCTACAGTAAAGTACATTGTGTTTCCAGTAAACAATTCAGCACCGCCATATATAATAAGTACGAGAGCAATCCCGAAAAACATAGAGGCAGATAAATAAGTTGCTGGTGAATCTGCAATGTGAAAAAAGTTACCTAATTTAAAACATAGTACAATAATAAAACCGATATAAATCCCCGCAAGTGCAGCACGAATGAAATATTGCATTGGGTTTGTATCTAGTATTTTCTTTTTGCTTTTAGCCAGTTTGACAACATAATCTAGTCCTTGTTCTAGCATGAGTAATACGCTCCTTTAGTAAATCTTCTATAAATACTCCTTATATGAATAAAGTACATGGAATTGTTCCTACTTTCAATGAGTTTGTGCAATGTTTCACAAAAAGGACATACATACATTAAGAAAACGTTTACAAAAGGTAGTATAATGGAATTTTTTCTGGACATTGCGAGGAAGAAAGGAAAAAGAAAAAGCGCTGTAATTACAGCGCTTTTTCGTCTAAATTCTTTTCCACTTTTACTTCTACTTCTTTTGAGAAGAACCAACCACCAACTGCGATTCCGACTAATACAATCCAGAATGTAAGCTTCCACGGAGTGGATTCTGGGAATGAATGTGGAATTACATTTAATGCAGGGTGTGCTAACGTATAAACTGCTAGCTTCACACCAACCCAACCTACAATTAAGAATGCTGCAGTTTCAAGCCCTGGTTTACGTTTTAAGATTTGTACGAAAGCAGTTGCTGCAAATCGCATAATGATTAATCCGATAAGTCCACCTACAAAGATAACAACGAATTGCCCAGTATCAAGACTACCAATTGTACCTAGTCCTGTTTTTGGTAAAGTCATTGCTAGTGCAACAGCAGCTAAAATTGAATCAACTGCGAAGGCGATATCAGCAACCTCAACTTTAAATACAGTCCACCAAAAGTTCTCTTGTTTTTTCTTTGCTTCTTTTTCTTCTGTTTCTTCATCTGTATTCTTTTTAACATATGTTTTAAATAAGTGATTACCAGCGATAAACATAAGGTAGATGGCACCGATTGCTTGCACTTGCCATACATCGACTAAGAACGAAATCATAAATAACGATCCAAATCGGAAAACGAATGCCCCCGCTAATCCGTAAAATAGTGCTTTCTTTCGTTTTTCTTCTGGTAAATGTTTTACCATAATTGCAAGAACAAGAGCGTTATCAGCCGCTAAAATCCCTTCAAGTGCAATTAGGATGAGTAATACCCAACCATACTCCAATAATAATGATACATCCATGTACATTCTCCTCTCATCTCTATAACTTCTAAATAAGTGAAGAATTTCCCCACTATTTAGTTTCCCCATACTCCTGCCTATTAACTTTGGAAGAATCTGGAAATGAATGCAAAAAAGACCTCTGCCGTTAATAGGCAAAGGTCTTGCTAGACATATGTAATAAAAATGCCAACAAAGCCGGAAGAACTAAGTTCTACGTAATGACGACTTTGTTTCCAAGATATATTCTTGGACGCTACTCCCCTTTGGAGATATGTTATTGTATTCTCATTATATGGATAATTTATACGGTTGTCAACCTGTTAAAATATCTTCATTCGGATATTTTATTTTTCGGTTCTTTTTACGAGCAAATGAAAATGCCAATGTTAAAGGACCCATTTTCCCAAAAAACATCATAAAAATAATAATCGCTTTTCCAATTATAGTTAAGTGGGGTGTTAAGTTCATACTGAGGCCAACAGTCCCAAATGCTGAAAATACTTCGAAAGCACTCATCAATAGAGGAACTCGTTCAGTAATACTCAAAATTAAAATAGCAAAAAAGATAAATGAAATAGAAATAATAGTAATGGTTAATGATTTGACAATGAGAGTATCTTTAATGGATTTTTTAAATACGACAATATCTTCTTGTTCTTGTAAAAATTTAAATACGCCAAAAAATATGATTAAAAATGTTGTTAACTTAATCCCCCCACCCGTTGAAGCACTACCAGCACCAATAAACATAAGTAGCATCATTAATAGCAGGGAAGGTTTTGACAATGTAGAAATATCAACTGTATTAAACCCGGCAGTTCGCGTTGAAATTGCTTGGAAATAAGAGGCCATTCCTTCTTCAAATGGGGTAAAACCTCTCATAGAAAGAGAGTTATGGAACTCGAATATAAAAATAAAAAGGGTAGCAATAATGTTGATGATTAGAGTAGAAGAGAGCATAAGTTTTGAATGTAGTGTAAGGTTTTTAAAGTTTTTCTTTCTTTTTATGTCTACGATCACTGTAAAACCAATTCCACCTAAAATGATGAGAGAGGAAATGACGAAATTGACAATAATGCTATGAGAATGGGACATTAAATTATCGCTCCACACAGAAAAACCAGCATTGTTAAAGGCTGAGATTGAATGGAAAAAACTATAATAGATCCCTTTGGTAACCCCGTATTTTGGTACCCACTCAAAAGAAAGAATTAAAGTAGCGATACATTCGACTGTAAAAGAGAATAAAAATAACGCTTTGGCAAGACGGATGACGCCGCCTATATTCGTTTGATTTAATGCTTGTTGTAATAAAATACGGTTTTGAAGACCGATTTTTCTGCCGAGCATAATCGCAATTAAGACAGCAAAGCTCATAATACCAAGTCCGCCAACTTGTATAAGCGTTAAAATGACACATTGTCCAAACAAAGTAAATACTTTTCCAGTGTCCACAACACCAAGCCCTGTAACCGTACAGGCAGAAACTGTTGTAAATAAAGCATCGAGCCATGAAATAGACGTTGTTGTAGCGATTGGAAGCTTTAATAAGCATGTACCTATAATTGATAACATGATAAAAGACAAAGTAAGAACGCGGGGAGGACTCATACGAATGTTAATCCGTTTCATGTTATATATCGTTCCTTTCTGTTTGCTCTTACTAGTATGTGAAAAAGTCCGATTATGTATGTGAAAAATAGAAAGAGGCAGAGAATATCTGCCTCTAAGCCATATGTTATATTATTATCCGCGTAATTGTTGTTGAGCTAAAGAAACAAGACGTTTTGTTACTTCACCGCCAACTGATCCGTTAGAACGAGATGCTGTATTAGACCCTAAGCTTACGCCGAATTCTTGTGCAATTTCATATTTAAATTGATCAAGTGCTTGTTCAGCACCTGGAACTAGTAATTTGTTTGTTTTTGCCATGATGATACACATCCTTATGAGTAATCCAGTCCAGATAAGTACTTATCTGAATTGGTACTGTTATTTTATGTGGAACCGGCGTGCTCATACGCGGAAGTAATCGGTGTGATTAGAAGTTATTGGATAGAAAAAAGAGTAGCAAATTTGCTACTCTTTTTTTAGTATTGTCGCTGTACCTTCCACGACAATATCATCCGATTGATTATATATATTTGTTTGCAACGTAATGATTTTTTTATCGTCACGCTTCTTAATAACCTCTGCCACAACGCGAAGTGTATCACCGATTTTGACAGGGGCACGGAATGAAACATTTTGGGATAAATAAATCGTATTTTTGCCTGGGAGTTTCGTTCCAAGGATGGTAGAAATAAAACTCGAAACGAGCATACCATGGGCAATGCGTTCTTTAAACATTGTCGTTTTTGCAAAAGAGTCTAAAATGTGAATAGGATTCACATCCCCAGTCAATTTTGCAAAATTGATAACATCTTCATCTGTAATTGTTTTTGTAAGGGATGCTTGATCACCGACTTGAATCTCATCATAACGAAGCTCCGGGACGGTTTGTGCTTCTTGAAATGGATTCATTTTGTCCTCCTTCTTTTCCATATCGAAAAATGCCAGCCATCTTGATGTAGTAGGAGGAAGAAAGAGTTTTGTTTGTGCTGCAGTTAGCTCCCACATTTTTCTTACTTGATGGAAGTAAATAGATTTTTTGAGTTTTCCTCGAACTTTTTTGCGAGTTCCAACTGTTTTGACTTGAACTCTTCCAAAAAACCTTCTAACTGTTTTTGAGCCTCTTCACGTTGTAATTGTTGTTGCTCAATAAATTGTTTTGTTGTTTCTTCAAATTGACCGCTTGTTTGTGTAAGAATTGACAAAGATGTTTTTGTAGGAGAAACAGTAAGTTGATGCATATGAGCAGAAAGTTCCTTCCATTTGTCCTGCCACTCGTTAATTTGATCATTTAAGGAGTTTCCAGTTAATTGTTTCACGTAATCTGTATATTGGTTGTTGAACTGAGCAGTGAGTTGTTGTAGTTCTTTTTCTAGTTCATCTACTCCTGATGTTAATTTATGCAAAGCGTCTTGTTGTTGTTTTAATGTTTCTAAAGTAAGCTGCTCTAATTGTTTCCCAGCTGAAGAGAAAAGGGAAAGTGATTGAGACCAGCTTTTCCAAAATGCATCGACTAATTCGTATGGTTTAGTTTCCATTATTTGACCCCCAAATGTTTTTTTGCATATTGTGAACGCAGATTACTCTGCTGTACCACCAGGTGAAGATGAAGAATCCTTTTCATCCTTTTCTGGAGAAGTAGAAAATGGAAAGAATGCATTGGTGTATAACGTGAAAAACGTTCGCAACATATTTTGATAATGTTCAAAAGAAGTCGCACATGTTGTTAAATATTGCTCTCCATATTCAGTTAAAGAATAAATTCTTTTTGCCGGCCCTCCATCGCTTGTATCCCAAGTAGAAGAAATAAGGTTTTCTTTTTCTAATTTGCGTAGTGTTCTATAAACATTACCTTGGTCAACAGAAGAAAAGCCGATATCCATTAGCATTTGAATAAGTTTGTAACCATGAAGACTCCAGTCTTTTAGACATAGAAGTAAGAAGGGAACTAAGAAGTTTTTTGGCATGGAGTTTGGTTGTTTCGCTTGGTTGCTCTCCAAACTTTCGCGTTGTTCTGGTTCATTTTGTAGCATGATTGTGCATCACCTCATGAATCAGTTAGATGGAATTTTTTGCTTATAAGTGCAATTTACACCTATCTGTTTTTAAAGTCAACACATTTGTTAGAAAATAGAAAAAAATAAAATATAGACTTGAAGTTTTATTCAGAATATTAGAAAATAGTGAATAGGTTGAATTGTTTCAAAAACGAAAAAAGGAGTGTAGGTAAAGTGATTGATCAAAAATTCGATCCACTACAAGCATGGAAAAATGCTTATGAACAAACCGAAACATTTTGGGGAAAAGCGCTCAATGAAACAATTAAAACAGAAGAATATTCTGCTTGGATGGGCAGCGTTCTAGATTTGAATTTGTTTTATCAAAAAGCATTAAATGATACGACAAAAAACTATTTAGAACAAGTAAATGTGCCGACGAAAGAGGATATCGCAAGAGTGGCTACGCTTGTTATTAACTTAGAAAATAAAGTAGATAACATTGAGGAGTTTCTAGAGGAGAAAGTCGATTCTTTAGGACAAGCTCCTACATTAAAGCGTGATGTGACGAAAGTGAAACAAGATATTCGTACGCTTGAAACAAAAGTAGATCAAATTTTAGAATTGCTAGAAAAGCAAAATGCAGTACTAGCTAAACTACAAGTACCTGTAAAAGAAGAGGTAAAGCCTACGAATAAGCCAGAAAATAAAAAATGATAAAAGCGCTTGTTTATAACAGATAAAAGAGAGAGGGAGAATCTCTTTTCACGTATAAACAGCGAAACATAATTATATATGGACTCTATAGTATGAGTACCAAAATGATTCATAACAATCGTTCACAAATTCATTTAAGGGGGAAAAGAAATGGTTCAATTAAATGGAAAAGTAGCAATCGTAACAGGTGGAGCAAAAGGAATTGGAAAAGCAATTACAGTAGCATTAGCACAAGAGGGAGCGAAAGTAGTTATTAACTATAATAGCAGTAAAGAAGCAGCTGAAAATTTAGTAAATGAATTAGGAAAAGACGGACATGATGTTTATGCAGTGCAAGCGGATGTTTCTAAAGTAGAAGATGCAAACCGACTTGTAGAAGAAGCTGTGAATCATTTTGGTAAAGTTGATATTCTTGTTAATAATGCTGGTATTACAAGAGATCGTACATTCAAAAAGTTAAATCGTGAAGATTGGGAGCGCGTAATTGACGTGAATTTAAGTAGCGTATTTAATACGACAAGCGCTGTTCTTCCATACATAACAGAAGCGGAAGAAGGAAGAATTATTAGCATTTCTTCTATTATTGGTCAAGCAGGTGGATTTGGCCAAACAAACTACTCAGCAGCAAAAGCAGGTATGCTAGGATTTACAAAATCGTTAGCGTTAGAACTTGCAAAAACAAATGTCACTGTAAACGCTATTTGCCCAGGATTTATTGATACTGAAATGGTAGCAGAAGTACCAGAAGAAGTACGTCAAAAAATCGTTGCAAAAATCCCGAAAAAACGTTTTGGTCAAGCTGATGAAATTGCAAAAGGTGTAGTATACCTATGCCGTGACGGTGCGTATATCACAGGTCAACAATTAAACATTAACGGCGGATTATATATGTAATGAAGCAAGAAAAAAGTGCATATCCATAGCAGGAATGCACTTCTTTTTTTTAGAAGGAAATCGACCAAAAAGGAGATAGAAAAATGACTACATTCGCAACAGAATGGGAAAAGCAATTAGAGCTATACCCAGAAGAGTACCGAAAAGCATACCGCCGAGTGAAAAGGGCGAGTGAAATTTTATTACGTGAACCAGAGCCGCAAGTAGGATTAACGCCGAAAGAGGTTATTTGGACGAAGAATAAGACGAAGCTTTATCGCTACATTCCAAAACAAGAAAAAACACAAAGAGTTCCAATTCTGTTAATATATGCTCTTATTAATAAACCATATATTATGGATTTAACTCCTGGAAATAGTTTAGTGGAATATCTAGTGGATCGTGGTTTTGATGTGTATATGCTTGATTGGGGCACATTTGGTTTAGAAGATAGTCATTTGAAATTTGATGATTTCGTGTTTGATTATATTGCAAAAGCCGTAAAAAAAGTAATGCGAACTGCGAAATCGGACGAGATTTCTTTACTTGGTTATTGCATGGGTGGAACGCTAACTTCTATTTATGCAGCGCTTCATCCGCACATGCCAATTCGTAACCTAATCTTTATGACAAGTCCTTTTGACTTCTCTGAAACAGGATTGTATGGTCCTTTATTAGATGAGAAATACTTCAATTTAGATAAAGCGGTTGATACATTTGGAAATATTCCGCCAGAAATGATTGATTTCGGAAACAAAATGTTAAAGCCAATTACGAACTTTGTTGGTCCATATGTTGCTTTAGTAGATCGTTCAGAGAATGAACGCTTCGTCGAAAGCTGGAGATTGGTTCAAAAGTGGGTTGGTGATGGTATTCCGTTCCCAGGTGAATCATACAGACAGTGGATTCGTGATTTTTATCAAAATAATAAATTGGTTAAGGGTGAACTCGTTATTCGCGGACAAAAGGTAGACCTTGCAAATATTAAGGCGAATGTCTTAAATATTTCTGGGAAACGTGATCATATCGCTTTGCCATGTCAAGTAGAAGCATTGCTAGATCATATTTCTAGCAATGATAAACAATATGTATGTTTACCGACAGGACATATGTCTATCGTTTACGGTGGAACAGCTGTAAAACAAACATATCCGACGATTGGAAATTGGCTTGAAGAGCGTTCTAATTAAAGATAAAAAATCCAACTAGCCTATGTTAGTTGGATTTTTTTATGAAAAATAACAAAACATAGAAAGGAGAAATTTATATTTTAGGAGTATAATTATGAAACTTATGATGGGTAAGTTGTTTTGGAATACAGGAGTTTCTGTACCTTGTTATCCACTGTTAGAAAATGATATGATATGTGATGTGCTCGTAGTCGGAAGCGGCGAAGCCGGTGCTCATATAGCGCATTCGTTAGCGAAAATTGGCATGAGTGTTACACTTATTGAAAAAAGAGCCATTGCATGTGGTAGCACAGCTGCTAATACAGGTTTACTACAATTTCTTCATGATAAATCGTTAACCTCTCTTATCCATACATTTGGTAAAGAAAAAGGGGTGCGAGCATATAAGCTTTGTTATGAAGCGCTAAGAACAATGGAAGCGGTAATACCGACTCTTGATATTAATCCCCATTTTATTCTGCGAAATAGTTTATATTATGCAAGTAAAAGTGAGGATGTCTCATTTTTACAAGAGGAGTACAATACGTTACAGAATTATGGATTTCCTGTTGAGTATTTTACAGCATCTGATATTAAGGAGCGTTATCCTTTTATAAAACAAGCGGCATTATATACACACGGTGATGCTGAGGTAAATCCGTATTTATTAGCACATAGTCTTTTGCATAAAGCAAACCAAATGGGAGCTAATATATATGAACATACAGAGGCAATACATATAAAAAAACGCAAAAATGATTTAATTTGTTACACGAAAACAGGGAATCAAATTGTAGCAAAGAATATTATTATGGCGACAGGTTATGAAGCGCTTTTTGGAAAGAAAGAAAAAAATACAACAGTAGACACCTCTTATGCAATTGTAACAAATGAAATAGATCAGTTTGAAGGCTGGCATGAGCGATCGTTAATTTGGGAAACGGCACGGCCCTACTTATATTTTCGAACGTATCAAAACCGCATTATTGTAGGCGGATTAGATGAAGCGATGCAAATTCAAACAATCGGTGATACGAAATTATTGCATAAGCGTGATATCCTTATTAATATTGTAAAAGAGATGTTCCCGCAGTATAAAAATATACAGGCAGACTACTATTGGGCAGCTGTATTTGGTGGTACTCATGATGGTCTTCCCATTTTAAAAGAAGATGAAAAGATACATAATTTATTTTACGCATTGCCGTATGGAGGTAATGGAACTGTATATGGAATGGTCTTTGCCAAATTATTTGAGCAGTTATTTACAAATAAAGAAAGTAAAGATTTTTCTTTATTTAATCGATAGAAAAAAGGTAGCGAAGTGATGGAATGAGAGATATAAAAAAGTTTTTACAAAAATTACGTCCTGTACAACTCATCGTTTTGTTTTATTTATTAGCGGTAGTTGTATCGGTGATATTGCTTAGTTTCCCGTTTGTTACGAAGCCCGGTGTGAAATGGACATTTATAGATGCTCTTTTTACATCGGTTAGTGCGGTAAGTGTTACGGGGCTGTCTGTTATTACGATTCCAGATACGTTTACTACGGCAGGAATTATTGTTTTAGCTCTTATTTTACAATTAGGCGGCTTAGGAATTATGGCGCTTGGTACATTTGTTTGGATCATTACGGGGAAAAAGATTGGTTTGCAAAGAAGAAGATTAATTATGGCAGATCATAATCAAGGAAATTTATCGGGTCTCGTAGAATTGATGCGTTCTATTTTAATTGTAATTATTTCGATAGAACTTATTGGAGCAATCTTATTAGGTACAAGATTTTTACTTTACTTTCCGACTTGGCAAGAAGCTTATTTTCACGGTTTCTTTGCAGCTGTTAGTGCGACTACGAACGGCGGATTTGATTTAACAGGACAGTCATTAATTCCGTATAAAAAAGATTATATTGTTCAAATGATTCATATGTTACTAATTATTTTAGGAGCGATTGGTTTCCCTGTGCTAATGGAAGTAAAGCAATTTCTTAGTAAAAGGCGACAACAATTATTCCGTTTTTCATTATTTACAAAATTGACGACAACAACATTTTTCGCACTCGTTGTTGTGGGTACAATTATGATTTTTTTACTGGAGAGAAATCATTTTTTAGTAGGAAAATCATGGCATGAAACTGTATTTTATACATTATTTCAATCTGTGACGACGCGAAGTGGTGGACTTGCAACAATGGATATACGTGAATTATCACAACCGACGCTTTTATTTATGAGTATATTAATGTTTATAGGGGCATCTCCAAGTTCGGTTGGGGGCGGAATACGTACAACTACATTTGCTGTTAGTATATTGTCACTATACACCTTTGCAAGGGGCGGTAGAACAGTTAGAGTCTTCAAACGTCAGCTACATGAAGAGGATGTACTGAAAGCATCTGTCGTTATGACGATGGGGATTTTGTTATGTGCTACTGCGCTATTCATTTTATCTATTACGGAAAATGTACCGCTTATGAGCTTAATTGTTGAAGTTTGTTCTGCTTTCGGAACGACGGGACTATCAACAGGTGTTACGCCTGATTTAACAACTGTTGGGAAACTTGTACTTATTGTGCTTATGTTTATCGGACGCGTTGGTATTTTAACATTTATTTTAGCTAGTGGTGGAAGGGAACAACCACCTCGCTATAAATACCCGAAAGAGCGGATTATTATTGGATAGTATGAAACCATTCTACCTACGTTAGGTAGAATGGTTTTTTAGTCGTTAATGCCAAATTGTGGATGCATAAAAGCTTCATTTTTATTATCCACTTCGTTTTTTAGTAACTCTTGATTTTCTTCTGAAATCCACCCAATATCATTTGTCGGATGGATCCACTCATCGCCAGCCATAATGGCAGGATCTACTTCATCACTCCAATTGTTAAGCGGACTGTTCTCGGAATTATATTTACTGTCTCCAATTACAACATTATATTGATTCACAAAAGGTTGTTGCATCGTTTTTCCTGTTCCTTTAAAAGATGGAAAATTCATTTGATGCGGGAGCGTTTCGTCTAAAATGGGTGATTGAATCTTTTCTTTTTTCTTCAAAATTATCGCTCCTTTTTATAATGATTTCTTCATATGTAGTATTTCCATCTAACGCCTCTTATGTACTTGTTAACACTTGCCAGTAATAATTATTTTAAGTTGTTTCAAACTAGAGTAGAAAGTGATTTCTTGAGAGCAGGTGAATGTATTGGTAAAAAGAAAAGTGAAACAAAATGCGGCAATCAATAATAATAAAACTCCGAAAGAAAGCTTACCAGATGCAGAATTTGCATTAGAGTATGAAGGAGAAAATAGCGCAAAGTATGCGAATCGTAATTCAAAAAAAGGGAAACAAAAATGAGGCGTTTTTTACAAACGCCTCATTTTTTTGTGGGATTATAAAGGTTTTTTTAATTATTTGTAAATTTAGTGTTTTCTATTAGCGGAAAAATGCGAAAAAACATAGAAGTAGCAACGTATTACACAAAAACAAACAACAAACAAAAGATTAATGTTGGTTTAATACTGCTTTTACACTAGTTGTTTATATTTGAGTTGTACATAAGATTTGTAAAAGGAGAGAGAAACAGTGAAAAAAACAATCTTTAAAGCTGTAGCGACTGGAATGGTATTTTCGTTATTAATGGGGTGTGGTGTAAAGAAGGAAGAAAGTGCTGGAGCGAAAGTGAAAGATGACAAATTATCTGGATCATTAACTGTTTACACAGCAATTGAAGAAGAACTTGTACCAATTTATCTTGATTCCTTTAAAAAGAAATATCCTGATGTGAAATTGAACATTGTACGTGATTCAACAGGAGTTATTACTGCGAAATTGCTAGCTGAAGGGAAAAATACACAAGCAGATGTTGTATGGGGAACTGCGGCATCAAGTCTATTAGCTTTAGATAAAAAAGATATGTTAAAAGGATACTCTCCAAAAGGAGCAGATCGTGTTCTTCCACAATTTAAAGATGATAAGCAACCTGAAAAATGGGTAGGAAATACTGCATTTATGACGGGGATTGCTGTAAATAAAGAAGAGTTAAAGAAGAAAAATTTACCGATGCCAGAATCATATGAAGATTTAACGAAACCAGAGTATAAAGGAACACTTGTTATGCCACATCCAGCATCATCTGGAACAGGATTTTTAACAGTTTCTGCATGGCTACAAATCATGGGTGAAGATAAAGGCTGGGATTACATGAAGAAACTTCATGATAATATGGCAAGTTATACGCATTCAGGATCAAAACCAGCGAAATTAGCAGGAGCGGGTGAATATCCAGTTGGCGTATCAATGGTTTATAGTGCTTTGAAAGAGAAACAAAAAGGTGCACCAGTTGAAGTTGTATTGCCGAAAGAAGGATTAGGTTGGGAAGTAGAAGCGAACGCACTTATTAAAAAAGATAATGCAAAAAATGAAAAATTAGCGCAAGCATTTTTAGATTGGGCGATTACTGATGATGTAATGAAGTTATACTTCGAGAAAAATGGATTTGCGACAATTAAAAATGATTATAAACTTCCAGATGGATTCCCTAAAGATGTAACAGAAAAGTTATACAAAAAGAATGACTTTAAGTGGGCAGCAGAAAATCGTGACAAAATTTTAGAAAAATGGGAAAAAGAGTTTGGCCAAAAAGCAGAACCGAAAAAGTAAGTGAGTGGGAGAGAGAAAAAATGAGCGAATATTTATCAATTCAACACATTCAAAAACAGTTTGATGCATTTACAGCGTTAAAAGATATTTCTTTTACTGTGAACAAAAATGAGTTTGTATGTTTATTAGGCCCAAGTGGTTGTGGGAAAACGACATTGCTTCGAATTTTAGCAGGTCTAGAAGAGGCAACAACAGGTAGTATAGCTGTGAATGGAAAAGATATTACAGCATTACCTCCTGGAAAGAGAAACTTCGGAATGGTGTTTCAATCGTATGCATTATTTCCGAATTTAACAGCACTTGAAAATATTGAATACGGCTTAAAGACAAAAAAATATGGAAAAGCAGAAGTAAAAGAGAAAGCGCTAGAGGCGTTAAAACTTGTAGATTTACTGAATGTAAAAGATAAATATCCTGCTCAAATGTCTGGTGGACAACAGCAGCGAGTGGCACTTGCACGTGCGCTCGCTCTGTCTCCAGATATTTTGTTACTTGATGAGCCGTTATCTGCTTTAGATGCGAAAGTACGTGAAAAGTTACGTAGAGAAATGCGTGATTTGCAAGAGAAAGTAGGAGTAACAACTATTATGGTCACGCATGATCAAGAAGAGGCATTAACGATGGCTGATAAAATTGTTGTAATGAATCATGCGGAAATTATGCAGATTGGAACACCAGAGGAGATTTATCAAAGACCAGCCAATCCGTTTGTGGCAGATTTTATTGGTTCTATTAATTTCTTTTCGAAAAATAACGAAGAGCATGCAATTCGTCCTGAACATGTAACAATTGTACAAAAGGACGGTATTAAAACAGTTGTGGAAAGTATGGAGTTTCGTGGATCTGTATATCGGACGGAAGTGCGAGTCGTAGAAGAAAACACATACCTTTATAATGAGAAAATTGTAGTGGATATATTAGCATCAGAAGTAGAAGTAGCTGATATTAGAAAAGGAAAGCCGATTCAAATCTCTTTCTCAGAAAATCATATGTTGTCATATGGAAAGAAGGTCATTGTATAGATGGAGATGTTAGAAAACTACAAGGTAGAAAGTGCGAAAAAAAAGATTAAGAGAAGTATAGGGAAAGAGGAATGGATCCAAAGGCTTGTAATTATTGGTATGATTCTTTCCTTCCTTATCATACTTGTATTACCACTATTACAACTATTTACACAAGCTTTTTATAATAAAGATGGAGTTTTCATTGGTTTAGCGAATTTCAGTAAATATTTCACAACACCGACTTTAGTTCAGTCTTTACAAAATACGGTATGGATTTCGGGCGCAACAACAATTATTTCAGTTTCAATTGCATTCGTTTACGCATATGCGATTGCCCGTACGAATGTTTTTGGAAAGCGTGTATTTCAGTATGTAGCGTTATTACCATTGTTTGCACCAACGATGATGCACGGTATAGCACTTACATATTTATTTGGTAATCAAGGGCTAGTAACGAAAGGAATGTTTGGGTTATTTGAAGGTATACAAATCCCTTTATATGGACCAGTAGGAATTGTAATAGCTGAAGTTATGTATACATTTCCGCAAGCCTTTCTCATATTACTAATTGCCTTTCAAGGATCCGATTATCGTTTATATGAAGCTTCTAATATGCTAGGGGCGAGTAAAACAAAACAATTTTTCACGGTTACTTTACCTAGTGTAAAGTACGGATTAATTAGTGCAATGTTTGTTGTGTTTACACTTAGTTTCACTGATTTTGGGGCACCAAAAATTGTTGGTGGACAATATAATGTGCTTGCTACTGACGTATACAAACAAGTAATTGGACAGCAAAATATGTCGATGGGTGCAACAGTTGGAATGATTTTATTAATCCCAGCTATATTCGCATTTGCAGTTGATCGTATTACGCAAAGAAAGCAGGCGAATTTCTTATCTTCAAAAGCAGTACCATACAGAATAATAGCTAATAAGAAAAGAGATGTCATCTCATTCATATACTGTAGTGTGATTACATTTATGATCATTTTGTTATTTGTGGCAGTTGGTATTGCTGCAAGTGTGAAAGTATGGCCATATAATATGAGTTTTACATTTGAGCATTTTAATTTTTCGAGTTTAACAGGAGATGGACTTGAAGCATTTAAAAATAGCGTAATTGTTTCAGCAGTTACAGCAGTTATTGGGTGAAAGTATTTTGCTTAGGTGGAGCAGGTAAAATTTGTCGCGAAGCTATTTTGGATTTAGTTCAATTTTCAT
The DNA here is from genome assembly GCF_038006085.1 of Bacillus sp. FSL K6-0073. Classification (NCBI taxonomy): domain Bacteria; kingdom Bacillati; phylum Bacillota; class Bacilli; order Caryophanales; family Bacillaceae; genus Bacillus; species Bacillus sp. FSL K6-0073. The sequence continues at coordinate 1,387,817 of NZ_JBBOUN010000001.1, forward strand.
CTTTTGAGACAATTACAGTAGCTGATTTTAACGAGGTAGAGGGCCGTAAAGTAGTAGAATGGCTCAACGACCCTCGTGTTGATTTTGTAAAAGTAGATGTAAAGAATCACGAGGATACGGTTGCAAAAATGATTGGTTATGACATTGTAATGGACGGTACGACGATAAAGTTAAACAGATTGTCGACCCGCTGTATTGCAGAAGCAGGCTGTCACGGTGTGAACTTAAATGGATTTGGTGAAGAAAATGAATCGCATGCTATATTTGTTGAAAATGAAAAGATATGTTTACCTGGATTTGGCATGACGCCAGGTGTAACGCAAATGATGGCAATGCATGCAGCAAATCAATTGGATACTGTAGAGTCTGTCCATGTAAGTCACGGTTCGTATCGTCCGATTGCTTTTTCTGCATCAATTACAGAGACAACGACATATGAATATGATCCATATTTACCATCGCGTACAGTGTATGAAGATGGTGAATTTAAGCAAGTACCTCCGTTTGCGCGTCCGAGAGAAATAGAATTGCCAGAGCCTTATGGTAAGGCAACGCAGTATATCATTCCGCATTCTGAAACGATTACGCTAGCAAAGGCATTAGAAAATAAAGGTGTCAAACTGATAGAGACGAGAGGAACTTGGCCACAGCAAAATATGCAACTTGTACGTGCTTTATATGATTACGGCATATTGCGTAATGATCAGATTGAAATAAACGGGAAAGAAATAGGCATTATGGATTGTATTTCACAGTATTTATTGCAATCGAAAGAAGGGCAAGAAACAGAGCTTTATGGTTATGCACTTCATGTAGAAGTAATAGGTATGAAAAATAATGAGAAGCAAAGACATGTGTTATATCATACACATCCGTTATCTGATGGTTCTGTTGTAGGATGGGAAAAATTAAGAGCGTATACGAGAAACGTCGGTATTCCATTTGGGATTGCTGCAGAGTTAATTGCAAATGGAAATGTAAATAGGGTGGGTGTTGTTACGCCTGAAGAAGCCTTTGAAAATCCACAATTGATTTTTGATGAGCTAGCAAAGCGCGGTATTCATATTCATGAAGAAGTTTCTACTTATAAAGAAAATTATAGCTTTGTATAAGTAAGGAAGTTTATAAGGGAGATATAAATGAGGTGAAGCTATGTCTGTAGTAGGAGAAGAAAGAAAGCGAACCATTCTTGAAAAGGTAGAATTTAAAGGGAAAGTAAAGGTTTCAGAATTAGCGAGAGAATTTGCTGTATCAACAGAAACGATTCGTCGATATTTAGAAGAATTAGATCGTGAAAAGAAGCTGAAAAAAGTGTATGGTGGAGCTGTTCAACTTCCAGGCGCTGGAGTAGAGGCACCAATGTTAGAAAGAGAAATGCTACATATAGAAGAGAAGAAAAGAATTGGTTATAAAGCAGCGACATTTGTAGAAGACGGTGATGTCATTGCAATTGATGATGGAAGTACACCGCTTCAAATGGTTCCATACCTTGTTCATCGTAAAAACTTAACGATTGTAACAAGTTCATTTCCAGTCGCAACACAATTAATTTCTTCTATTAATAAAAAGATGTTTCACGGTGAAGTTTTATTTATAGGTGGAAAAGTATCTCCAAAGCATTCGCGTGTATCAGGGTCTATTTCTCAGCAAGTCATACAGCAATTTCATTTTCATAAAGCGTTCGTTTCGATTGATGGGTTATTACCTAGTTTTGGAGTTTCCAGCTTTGAATTAGAGAAAGCGAAATTGTCAGAGGCGATGATGAAATTAGCTGAGAAAACATATATTTTATGTGATCATACGAAGGTAGGAGTGAAAGGGAATTATCGTATAGCAGCAATTTCGCGTATTCAACACGTAATTTGTGATAAAAAAATGCCATATAGCTTTGAAGAAGAACTTAAGAAGCATAATATTCAGTGGACAGTTTGTTAAATACAGTGAAAGCACATAAACTCCCGCCTAATTTTTAGGAGGGAGTTTTATTATCTGTAAATCGTAAAATAAAAGATTTGCAGTTATGCAAAAAGTGGACACATTTTCTCACCTCTTTCATATAATTTACCAATACAAAAAAAGTTGGTCGAAGGAAAGAAGGGAGAACATGTCAGAACGAATATATAATAAACTTGTATTGTACGCGAATATTTTGCAAAAAATCGGTGTCATCAATGAGAAGGAAAAAAGTGAAATTCTTCATACGATAGGTAAAAAAGCCCTTTGAATAAAGGGCTTTTTTATTTTTTTATCTTTAAAAATATAAATTTAATGTAATATTCTCATTGACAATGATAATGATATTCATTATCATTTATTTGTAGATAATTGATAATACTTATCAATTGTAAAGATTATATATGATAGGGGATATTATTTTGAAAAAAAATTACATGAAGGCGCTAGTAGTAGCGACAACATTAGCAATTCCATTTGCTACGTACTCTACTCCAGCATTAGCGGCATTAAAAGTTGAAGCAAATCAATCGGTAGCAGCAGCGAGTGATCGCACGTATGATACTGAGATTAAAATATATAAGGACCAAAAAGATGAGCCATCTATGGTTTCTCAATATATAAAAGATCCTAAAGTAACGATTGCAGCTGGCAAAAAAATTGTCACTGTAACAATGCAAGATAGTGATTATTTTCAATATCTTAGAATAGAAGATAGAAACCGACCTGGTGTATTTCATGATGTGAAGGTTTTGTCAGAAGATAAGAGGAAGAATGGGACGAAAGTAGTTCAATTTGAAATTGGTGAGTTTGAGAAGAAGCACAATATGCAAATGCATATACTTATTCCAGCTATTGGATATGATCACAAATATCAAGTTCAATTTGAAATTAAAGATCCAACTGTAGGTAACAAAGAAACAGAGAAACCAGATGATAACTCTAATTCAGGCAATACGGAAACGGATAATCCAGTTGATAATCAAAATATGATAACAGATAACAAATTAAGAGAACTTGTGAATAAAAAAGTATTTAATAGAAAAGATTTAAATACACCAATTACGAAAGAAGAGTTATTACAAGTAAAGGATTTGTTTTTAAATACGAATGAGATACTTGATTATAGTGCATTAAAATATATGCCAAATTTAAAATCTTTAACAGTTGCGAATGCGAAGATAAAAGATCCGTCGTTCTTTGCGAACTTAAAGCAATTAAGTCATTTAGCTTTGCGTGGTAATGAATTTTCAGATGTAACGCCACTTGTTAAGATGGATAATTTAGAATCTCTTGATTTAAGTAATAATAAAATTACAAACGTTGCACCACTAACTGAAATGAAAAATGTAAAAAGTTTATTTCTATCAGGCAACCAAATAGAAGATGTAACAGCATTAGCGAAAATGGAACAACTAGATTACTTGAATTTAGCAAATAATAAAATTACGAACGTTGCTCCATTAAGCGCTTTGAAAAATGTAACATACTTAACTTTAGCAGGTAATCAAATTGAAGATATTAAAGCGTTATATTCATTACCTTTAACAGACTTAGTATTAACACGTAATAAAGTTAAAGATTTATCCGGCATTGAGCAAATGAAGCAATTAGAAGAATTGTGGATCGGGAAAAATGAAATAAAAGATGTTACTCCTCTAAGTAAGATGACACAGTTAAAACAATTACACTTACCTAACAATGAGTTAAAGGATATTACGCCATTATCAAGTTTAGTAAACTTACAAAAGCTTGATTTAGAAGCGAATTATATTTCAGACTTATCACCAGTTAGTAATTTGAAAAAATTAGTATTTCTAAGTTTTGTTGCAAATGAAATTCGTGATGTCCGACCAGTTATAGAACTAAGTAAGACGACTTATATTAATGTCCAAAATCAAAAAGTATTTTTAGAGGAAACAGAAGTAAATAAAGAAATAAAAGTACCTATATATGAAAAAGATGGTGAAGTTTCTACGAAAATCCGTCTGAAGAGCGATAATGGTACGTATAGTAATGGCGTAGTGAAATGGAGTACACCAGGTGAGAAAATATATGAATTTGGTGTGAAAGATCCATTCGCGGATACAGGAATTTTCTTTACAGGGTCTGTTATTCAAAATGTAGTAGAAAGTAAAGACGGTAATACGTCTAAAGAAGATGAGAAAACAGAAGTGGTAGAATTTAAAGATGTACCAAAAGGACATTGGTCAGAAGAAGCAATTAATTACTTAGCGAAAGAAAAATTATTTATAGGCTATGGAAATGGTGAATTTGGATTTGGTGATAACATTACTCGTGGACAAGTAGCTCTTCTAATACAAAGGTATTTAAAATTAGAAAATAATCTAGTACCAAAAACGGCATTTACAGATACGAAAGGAAATATGTATGAAACGGCTATTGATGCAGTGGTTCAAGCTGGAATTATGACAGGCTATGGAAATGGTATGTTCCGTCCAGATGGAGTATTAACTCGATATGAAATGTCAGTAGTATTACAAAGAGTATTTCAGTTAAAAGAAAATGAAAATAGTGCAGAGAATTTTAAAGATATACCAAATGGCCATTGGGCGAAAGGATATGTGAAAGCTTTAGTGGATAATAAAATATCAAAAGGCGACGGGGAAGGGAATTTTTTAGGAGATAATTTCGTAACACGTGAACAATATGCACAGTTTTTATATAATGCAATAAAGAAATAAAGTGAAACTTTAATCAGTGGGGGGTTTGTTCATTCCCCACTGATTATTAGCCCTCACTAATCGGGCTGCCCGTTAATGCGGAATAAAAAATGAGGAAAATACGCTATTCTTTAATTAAAGAGTAGCGTATTTTTTATGTACAAAATGAAATAGGAAATAGATAGGAGTATAGACATATGAATAGCCTATTTTAAAGAAGAACCACGAAACTATATTGACAAAAAAGCGTTCTCATGTGATAATTCAATTAATTTTTAGAATAATCAAAAAATATTCCTTTTACATAGAAAGGATTCGAACCTTATATGAATATTATGCCGGGGGTGACGAAATGTTATTTTTTCTGAAGAAATGGAATGAATTAAAAGATGTGAAATCTGAATTGGCACTTCGTGATTGGTTTTATGGTACCAAAATTAGCTTATCGCTATGTACGTCAAAAGAGCCGTTAACATTCTTAGTAAATGTTGAGGGAAGAGATAAAGGGCTATTTTCGGAAGAAGATTTTATTGTCGTAAATTGCATGTGCGAGTCAGTATTTGAAAATGAAGAAAAACCAGCTGCAGAGTCATTTATGCATGCGGATATTTATAAAAAAAGTAGTGCAGGATGTATTTTACAAGTGCAGACTGTAGATAGTCATTTAATATCAGAGTTATATGGGGAAGAAGGAGAAGTAACGTTCGATAAACGCAGTGTGGAGCGTGTTTTCGGAAAAGAAGGTATAACAGAAATGACAATTCCAATTGTAGAAGATGAAAAAAAATTCGCTGATTTATTAGAAAGGAATGTTCCGAATTTCATTGAAGGTGGAGGAGTAGTTCTTGTTCATAATTACGGCATGATTGTGTGGGGAAAAACGCCAGAAGAGGCGAAAAAATGGCTAGAGGGTATAGAATATTTAATGAACTATCATGTAAAGTTATTAATGATTAAGGGGGCAAGGAGCTCTGTTATATAAAAATGGATGTGATATAGCTACAAGTTAATAAACAAATGAAAGCGTTTTAAAAATAATTTCACTCATAAAATATAGGTCTCCTTATTATATATAGATTACATGTTGACATGTAAGGAGGAACATATTTTGCGAGTTAAATATCATTTTCTGCCAAAGCAGCAAGTAACATTTTGCAAAATAAATGATTCTGGTGAAGAGGCACTGCAAATGATGAACGAAACGGGATTTCGAGCCATCCCGGTATTAGCAGAAGATGAGAAGAAATTCACAGGGATTATTTATAAAGTAGATTTATTAGAAAAAAAATGCAATAGCGGATTAGAGCATGTAAGTGCAGGAGATATGCTCGATGATTCTAATGCATTTATTTTTGAAAAGGATTCCTTCTTCAGAGCTTTTTATGTAATTCGTCGGCTTCCGTTTTTAGCCGTGCTAAATGATTATAATGAATTTGTCGGTATGTTAACGCATTCGAATATATTTGATGTTATTGAAGATTCATTTGGTATGCGAACAGGTGGTTATATATTAACAATTGCAACACAAGATTGTAAGGGAACGATTAAAGAGCTTGGGACATTGTTAAAAGCATATAATATCGGTGGCCTATTTACGCTAGATAACGGTGATCAATATATCCGCCGCGTTATTGTAAATATATCAGATGAGTTAGATGAAACAAAATTAAAGCAATTAATCGGAAAAATAGAGAAAAAAGGATTCAGAGTGAGTCATGTAGATTATATTTAAGTTAAAAAGAAAAGTACCTATCTGTTATATATAGATAGGTACTTTTTTGTCCCGCTATTTGTGGGCAGTAAGATCTTCGCCTCAAAATTCAGCGCAAGCAAAGAAGTTAAGTGGGGGCGGACTGCCCGTAAAAGCCCAATTGGTGAGGGCTGATTATATGTGAGTAATGAACTTTATTTTGAAACAGGAGGCGGGGATAATGCTAGATCAGATAAGAAAATAAAGTCTGCATGCTCACGAATTTTAGGGATAGAAGTTTCAATAACGCGTGATGTAATTTCACCTGGGGGGCCCACATGCCCGATAGCTACCATAATAGGTTTTTCTTGAATTTTTTTGATGAGTAATTGGGCTTGTTTTGAAATATGCCCTGCTGTATATACATCATCAAAAAATAGTTGGTTTTCAATAATAGGAACTCCTAATTCTTTTCCGATTTTTGGGACGACACTATTAGGATTCGTTTTACTATCTAAGTAAAATAAACCGTGTTTTTTACAAGCAGCAAGTATAAGGCGAACAATTCTTTCATCCGCTGTTACTTTTGACCCCATATGATTGTTCATTCCAATTGCATGCGGTACTTCTTGAATCGCTTGTTCAAGTCGGTTGTTTATTTCTTCATCGCTTAAATCAGTTGTAATTGCTTTCGGCCCAAGCCATTCTTTTTTACCTTTTATAGGTTCCATTGGCATATGTATAATAACTTCATGTCCTTTCTTATGGGCAGCTATTGCGTCTTCTTTTGTGGAAGGAAGAAAAGGCATAACAGCAACAGTGAGTGGAATGGGAAGTGATAACATTTGATTAGTCCCCTTCATATTATTACCGAAATCATCAATGACAATAGCAACTTTATTCGTATGAGCATTTGCTTGAATAGGAAATAAGAAAGACGGTAAAAACAAAACAATGATGAATAATGCAATCGTATATTTTCGCATATAAATATTTCCTTTCTATTGTTATCCTGCTATTTGTGGGTAGTAAGACTCCCACCTCAACATTGGGCTGGATAGGTGGGAGATTCACTGCCTACCCGATTGGTGAATGCTAATTATCAGTGGGGGCTGAACAAAAAAACACTGATTAAAGTTTCACTTTATCAATCATCATTATGTTTTGCTTTTTTATATAAATTAAACAAAAAATGTCGAAGAAAAGTAGGTGGAAAATTAAGAATCCCCGGTTTACGTAGAATTTATAAAAAAAGAAGATGAAAAAAATGTCTATTATTGCGAATGTATTTACAAAGATAGAATAATTTGTAATAATTCTCAAAGTGAGGGTAAAGATTTGTAAATTACAGGGAGAAAATGTTAAATTTTCTGATTCTTCAAATTTGCATATGATTAAGTAGTTAAAAAAAGTCAATGGAGAAGTGAAGTTAAGAGCATGGAAGTATAATAAGGGGGATATGGATGTTTACTGTAAAAAGGAAGTACACATTAGAAAAGCTTTCACGTGATATTCATATGAAACGTGAAGAAATGATTCAACTAGGATTAACAAGTGGGCTAAATAGTAGGGAGACAATTCAAGTTAGTCAAGAATTGGACAAGCTTATTTTACAATATCAATGTTATAAAGAAAAACAAACACCGAAATGGTTTTCAATTATAAAAATACCTATTTTCCAAATCGGGTATGAAGGAAAATCAAATAATTTTTGGCGAATGCTTGTGGCTGGTTTTATGAAATAAGTATAATTACCCTTATAGGATAAGGATAATTATACTATGTGTAACGGAATTTCGATATGAACTGTCGTTCCTTCGTTTTCTGTACTGTCGATAAAAATATGCCCATTATACATCTCTACAATTCGTTTACATATGACAAGTCCAAGACCTGTTCCAGTATCTTTATTAGTAAAGAACGGATGAAAGAGGTGTTTTTGAATATGTTGCGGAATCCCTTTTCCAGTATCTGTAATATGCAGTTGTGCGTGTGTTTCATTGTTTTTTACTACAATGGTTAGTGTATCATTAGAAGTCATGGCCTCAATTGCATTTTTGGTAATGTTTAAAACCACTTGTTTCATATGGTCTTTCGAACAACGGATATGAACAGGATGGTCTGGCAAATGTAAATGGAATACAATGTTATGTAAATTCGCCTCAGATTGAATAATTAATGCTACCTCATTTAGAATTGTTCTTACATCATATGTTTGTTCGATGATGGCGGTTGGCTTTCCTAGAATAAGAAATTCACTTACAATTTCATTGATTCGCTCTATTTCTTGTTCAATTACGGAAAAGTAGAACTGATCTTGTTCATCTTTATATTTCTCTTTTAATAGAGCGACGAGTCCTTTAATTCCAGTAAGAGGATTACGGATTTCGTGTGCTGTACTCGCTGCAAAAGTTCCAACTAATTCAATTTTCTGTAGCTCATTTTGTTGTCTTTCAAGTTTTGTTTGACGTTTTAACAACATATATTGAGCAAGCAAAAATAAAATAGACATTAAAAATAAAGTAGCTATACACTCTATTGCAACCCACTGGTATAAGGTTTTTTGATGAATGGGTAATGGAGAAACAGAGACCTTCCAATTCAATCTTTGGAGTGGGGTAGTAAGCATATTAGAATGCGTATCACTTGTGTCGTTATTATCATCGGTTAGAAAAACTACATCATGTTTATCAGTTACCTCAAAATGGTATTGTGGTTTAATGGCATTTAAAGAAGAGGAAATGTAATCAAAGCGTAAACTAGCTAATAATAATCCTGAGAGCTCCTTCTGTTTATTAAATATGGGGGCAGCAATCATAATAGCTTTATGTCCAAGAACGCGATCAGTAATGACTGATGATACAGTGGTTTTTTTAGTTTGGAGCGCGTCTTGAATATATTTACGGTCTGAAACATCTATAGGCTTTGATTCATCTTCAGATGCGATTGTAATGACTCCTTCTGGTGTAGCGTAATATAGACCAGAAAAGCGTGCATCGTTTCCATCTGTATCATGTACAATTTGTTTAATGCCATTTATATTACCAGTCTCGGTGCCTACAACTTTTGCAAGCATGTCTAAAGCAGAAATTGCTTCACCAAGATGATGATCCAAATAATCTCTATATAAAAAGAGAACTGTATGAGCAGATAATTTGTTTTCCTGTTTCATTTTATATGTATGATACGAATAAAATGTAGCACCAATCCCTATTGTCGGTAGGATAACAAGCAATATATATATAATTATGCTTTGGAATTTGACTTTCAAATGTGGTACTCCTTCTTTTTTTATTATCATTATATATAAACTATGTTAAAATTGTCATGTTTTTATTCAAGAATGATTTTTAATATATTAGGGGAGAAGAAATGGATGAGTGAATGCTCATTCGGAATTCACATGAAGTATGAAGTGGTATTTTCTTTTTATTGCTGAGAATTTAAGTGAAGGGTTGAAAGTTGTATGACATCAAATAATGAACGAGAAGATATTTCTCAATCTTTAAAAGTATTTATTGCATTATCTCGTGTACATCGTTCTGTTATGGATACTACAAATAAATCTATACAAAGTAACGGGTTAAATCCAACTGAATTTGCTGTATTAGAACTGCTATATCATAAAGGCGGTCAACCACTCCAGCAAATTGGTGAGCGCATTTTAATAGCTAGTGGCAGCATTACATATGTTGTAGATAAGTTGGAGAAAAAGGGATTAGTAAAGAGAATCCCATGTCCGAATGACAGACGTGTTATTTACGCGCAATTAACTGAGTCTGGCGAGAACTTTATTGCTTCTATTTTTCCGGGGCATGAGAAAGTTATACATCAGTCTTTTGAAATGTTAACGAAAGATGAAAAAGATGAATTACTTGATTTATTAAAAAAAATTGGGAAGTATGAAAAATAATATGTTCCAAAGGAGCTTTGGATAAATAAATCCAAGGCTTTTTTATTTGTAATGAACTCAGGGCAGTCACTGCCGAAATTTGTTGAAAATTAAGAGGGGATTCGAGAATACGTATTGAATTATAATAAAGGTATGTAATGGAGAGGAGGCTCGTTCATGTCATTTAAAGACTATGAATATAAACGCCCAAATATTGAAGAGTTAAAAGAGAAATTTACTGTTGCTTTAGAGAAGTTTGATAACGCAAAAACTGTAGAAGAACAAAAACAAGTCATTCATTCAATTAATGAGATTCGCAACGATTTTGGTACAATGGGAAACCTTTGTTACATTCGCCATTCTGTTGATACGACGGATACTTTTTATAAGGAGGAGCAGGATTTCTTTGATGAATTCTCTCCAGTTGTACAAGGATATGGTACAAAATATTATAAGGCACTCATTAATTCTCCATTTCGTGAAGAATTAGAGGCGTATTATGGAAAACAATTATTTGCTCTAGCAGAATGTGATTTAAAAACATATTCAGATGAAGTCGTGAAAGATTTACAATTAGAAAATAAATTATCATCGCAATATACACAGTTATTAGCATCTGCAAAAATTGACTTTGCTGGAGAAGAAAGAACGTTATCGCAACTGATTCCGTTTATGCAAGGAAAAGAAAGAAGCGAACGTAAAGCAGCAAGTGAAGCATACTACGGATTTTTAGCTGGAAATGAGGAAGAACTAGATCGTATTTATGATGAGCTTGTTAAAGTGAGAACGAAAATCGCAAAATCTTTAGGTTTCAAAAACTTTGTTGAACTTGGATATGCAAGAATGTACCGTACAGATTATAATGCGGAGATGGTGGCTAATTACCGTCAGCAAGTGCTGGATTATATCGTTCCTGTTACAACGGAATTAAGAAAGCGACAACAAGCACGTATCGGTGTAGAGAAGTTAGCTTATTACGACGAAAATTTTGAGTTTGCTACAGGTAATCCAACTCCAAAAGGAGATGCGGATTGGATTGTTGATCATGGAAAGACGATGTATAAAGAGTTATCGGCTGAAACAGATGAATTTTTCAATTTCATGCTAGATAATGATTTATTAGATTTAGTTGCGAAAAAAGGAAAAGCTGGCGGCGGATATTGTACATATATTGAGAATTATAAAGCGCCATTTATTTTCTCAAACTTCAATGGAACATCTGGTGACATTGATGTATTAACACATGAAGCAGGTCATGCTTTCCAAGTATATGAAAGTCGTAAATTTGAAATTCCAGAATATAATTGGCCAACATATGAGGCATGTGAAATCCACTCTATGAGTATGGAATTCTTTACATGGCCATGGATGAAGCTATTCTTTGAAGAAGATGCAGATAAATATTACTTCTCTCACTTAAGTTCAGCACTCCTGTTTTTACCTTATGGTGTATCTGTTGACGAATATCAACATTATGTATATGAAAATCCTGAAGCATCACCGGAAGAGCGTAAGACAGCATGGCGTAACATAGAGAAGAAATATTTACCGCATCGTGATTATGAGGATAATGATTATTTAGAGCGCGGTGGTTTTTGGCAACGTCAAGGACATATTTATAGTTCGCCGTTCTATTATATTGATTACACGCTTGCTCAAATTTGTGCGCTACAATTTTGGAAACGTGCAAGAGATAATAGACAAGAGGCTTGGGAAGATTATGTGAATCTGTGCCAACAAGGTGGAAGTAAATCGTTCTTAGAATTAGTAGAAGTTGCAAATTTAACATCACCATTTGCTGAAGGCTGTGTGAAAAGTGTTATTACAGAAATTGAAGCATGGTTACATGCGATTGACGACACAAAATTGTAAAAAACATGCGCTTTTTTTCACATGTTTAACATCGACATAATGGGAAAATGATGAGATAATAAAAGAAAATTCAGAATACTAAAGAGGTGTTTCTAATAAGGAGCACCTCTTTTCACAAACAAAAGGGGGGAACAAGTATGCTTCAATCTAATATGGATGTAAGTTTAGAAAGTTTAGTAAACTCATTACAGTCTACTCGAAGCACGCTATTATCAGAAATTGAAATGTTAAATGACACAGAAGTGAATGTAAAGCCACGCCGTGATAAATGGAGCATTATTCAAATTTTACACCACTTGCATTTAGTTGAACAATCTGTCACGTCTGCCCTTGTATATGCTTTACAAAAAAAGGAAAGAAACATGACTCCATTTAAAGACCTCCAACTTACGCTTGATCGCACACATAAACGAGAAGCTCCTCAGCAAATGCAACCAACAGAAACTTTAATGAAAAAACAGCAAGGAATTCAATTGCTAGAACATTCACGCCAAGAACTATTACACGCGCTTCATAGTGTTATAGATGAAAAAGATTTATTTGAAAATGGATTAAAGCATCCTGTTTTTAATGATCTGAATTTGTATCAATGGGTTCAATTTCTTGATTTGCATGAACAAAGACATCTTACGCAGTTAAAAGAGGCGAAACATGCAATTTTGCAACGCTAAAGTGGAAGAAGTGGGAAACCACTTCTTTTTTGATACGTGCATAGTTTTCTTTCTTATTTTGGAATACTACATGGAGAAAGAAAAGAAGGAGCTGAAAAAACATGTCTAAAAAGAAGCGAGAAGAAGAGCGCGCCTGGAAAGCACGTAAAGAAAATCAACAACCGCACGGAAAAGTGAAAGCTTTTGCTGAATTAGTTGAAGGAACAGAAAAAACGTGATGATTATTTCATCACGTTTTTTGTATGAGTGGAAAAGTTAATAAAAAGGTTGTACCGATTCCTTTTTCACTTATAATATCAATTTTTCCATTCATAGCTTGAACAACACTGAATACGACCATCATTCCAAGTCCAGTACCTTTTTCTTTCGTTGAATAAAAAGGAGAGCCAAGACGTTTTACTTGTTCTGAATCCATACCGACTCCTGTATCTTTTATATATAACTGAATATGCTTATGATCAGGAACTAATGTGAAATAAAGGTCACCGCCTTTTGGCATAGCCTCAATGCAATTTTTTAAAATATTTAATAAACATTGATTTAGTTTTTGCTTTTCACCAGCGATAAAAAAAGAAGTGCTTTGCTTTATATAATGAGTACGTACATTTGTTAAATTAGCAAGCGGTGTAATTAACGACAATGCATGTAGTAATTCTTCTTCTAACTGTAATGTTTGTTCTTTTTCAATGCTTGGTTTAGCAAAGGTTAAATAATCTGTAAGAACATGATTTGCTTGTTCGATGCCGTTAATGGCAATGTCGATATATAATTTTCGTTCCTGCTCAGTACAGGTATCTGATTGTAACAGTTGTAAAAACCCTTTCGTTGAAGTTAATGGATTGCGAATTTCATGAGAGATAGACGCTGCCATTTCACCAATTAAATGAAACTTTTCAGCATTTATAAGTTCGTTTTGGAGACGAACTTGAGTTTGTAATATGTGTAGTAAATATAGAATTAGAATCGTACCAAGCATTGAACATAACTCATACACAATAATATGCGGTATATAATCAGTCTTATTTGTAACCTTTGAAAGGAAGAAGGGTATCCAAATAAATCCGTATGTGAGACTGTAGATAATAGCAAGTGTTATTTTTATACGATTAGAAGTTCGATTAAAAAATTTATATGTTAATAGTAGAACAATAAATAGAAGAACAGAACCGATAAGAGATGGGAAAACACCTACCCCCCCTAATAATAAGCGATATATGTTTAATACAACTAAGATAGAACCACCAGCAATAGGCCCTCCCGTTAATGTACCGACAATTAATACAATATGGCGCATATCAAATTGAAAACCATTATTTGTTTTTGCTGCAAATGTAATACAGAGTACGGTAGCGAGGCAACAGAGTACAATGAATATAGCTGAATTTAATTTAGGAGAGCGTTTCCCTTTTTGATTCCAAAATAAATGATATACGAGCATTGTAATCAGGATGAATAATATATTTAAAAAGAGATAAATAATAAAGGATTTCAGTGGGATGCCTCCTCTCTTCTTAGATTAAATTAATCATACTATAAAATGAAAGAAATGAAATGATAAATAGCAGAAAAATCAGAAATTTTTACGCTAGTATACAATATGTTACAATAAGCTGTGTCAATGAAAGAAGAAATTCCGTGCACCGCGCGGGAGAGGTTCGCGAACTCCCTCTATAAAAAACTATGGAAACAACAATATCCTTAGGTATTGTTTTGTTTTTTTATTGTGACAGTTCAAGAACGTTCTTTCTTCTTATTTATAGTAGAGAAGGAGAATGAGTGAAATGAAAAAAGAAAAAGCAGTTGTTGTTTTTAGTGGAGGACAAGATAGTACGACATGTTTATTTTGGGCAATAGAGCAGTTTGCAGAGGTAGAAGCTGTAACGTTTAATTACAATCAACGTCATAAGCTAGAAATTGATTGTGCAGTGGAAATTGCAAAAGAGCTAGGAATAAAGCATACGGTACTAGATATGAGTCTATTAAATCAACTTGCTCCAAATGCGTTAACGAGAACGGATATGGAGATTACACATGAAGAAGGTGAATTGCCATCGACATTTGTAGATGGACGAAATTTACTCTTCTTATCATTTGCTGCTGTATTAGCAAAACAAGTTGGAGCACGTCATATTGTAACGGGTGTATGTGAAACTGATTTCAGTGGTTATCCAGACTGCCGTGACGTGTTTGTGAAATCGTTAAACGTTACTTTAAATTTATCTATGGATTACCCGTTTGTTATTCACACGCCACTTATGTGGATTGATAAAGCTGAAACATGGAAATTATCAGATAAACTTGGAGCATTTGAGTTTGTTCGAGAAAAAACATTAACATGTTATAACGGAATCATTGGTGATGGTTGCGGTGAATGTCCAGCATGTCAACTTCGTAAAGCAGGATTAGATACGTACCTACAAGAACGCGAAGGAGCGAATAACTAATGGATAACTTTTTTGGATTTCGCATCGTAGAGAATTTGCAAAAAATGGACAAGGATATTCAGCGTAAACAACTCAAATACCATAATAAAAGAGTAATGGTCAGCAAGGAATTTACATTTGATGCAGCACACCATTTACACTGTTATGAAGGGAAATGTAAAAACTTACACGGTCACACATATAAAGTTGTATTTGGAATTAGTGGATATGTAAATGAAATAGGTCTTGCAATTGACTTTGGAGATATAAAAGAAATTTGGAAAAATGAAATCGAAATTTATCTAGATCATCGTTATTTAAACGAAACGTTACCTGCAATGAATACGACTGCTGAAAATATGGTCGTTTGGATTTATGAAAAGATGGCAGAAGCACTAACAAAAGAGAATCGAGTGAACGAATATAAAGGAGCTCGCGTTGAATTTGTTCGTCTATTTGAGACGCCGACTAGTTATGCGGAAGTAAGACGGGAGTGGATGCTCGATGAGTAAAATCCCTGTCTTAGAAATATTCGGTCCGACTATTCAAGGTGAAGGAATGGTTGTAGGGCAAAAAACAATGTTTATCCGTACAGCTGGTTGTGATTATAGCTGTGCTTGGTGTGATTCTGCTTTTACGTGGGATGGATCAGCTAAAGATCAAATTAGACAGATGACACCAGAAGATATTTGGGATGAGCTTGTTGCAATTGGAGGAAAAAATTTTTCTCATGTTACGATTTCAGGTGGAAATCCGGCATTACTGAAAAATATTGAGTTTCTTCTTTCTATATTAAAAGAAAATGGAATGCGAACGGCAATTGAAACGCAAGGGAGTAAATGGCAAGATTGGTTACTTCAAATTGATGAGGTAACAATTTCTCCAAAACCACCAAGTTCAACGATGAAAACAGATTTTCATAAGTTAGATGCTATCATTCAGAAACTAGCAGGAAAAGATATTAGTTTAAAAGTAGTAGTATTCGATGATCATGATTTTGAATATGCAGTTAAGATGCACGAACGTTATCCAAAGGTACCATTTTTCTTACAAGTAGGAAACGATGATACAAAAACAGTGGATGATGCGATGCTTATTAAAAAATTATTAGATAAGTATGAGTGGTTGATTGATAAAGCTGTAAATTGTAAAGAGATGAATGATGCAAAAGTATTGCCTCAGCTTCATGCGTTAGTATGGGGAAATAAACGCGGCGTATAATGAGAAGGGATGTTTAAAATGACAGGAAGATTAGATGAAGATTTGAAAGATGTAACATTATTAGGAAATCAAAATACAAAATATTTATTTGAATATAGCCCAGAAATATTAGAGGTATTTGATAATAATCATCCAAACCGTGATTATTTTGTAAAGTTCAATTGTCCTGAATTTACAAGTTTATGCCCGAAAACAGGACAACCAGATTTTGCAACAATTTATATTAGCTATATTCCAGAGCAAAAAATGGTAGAGAGTAAATCTTTAAAGTTGTATTTATTTAGTTTCCGCAATCATGGTGATTTCCACGAAGATTGCATGAACGTTATTATGAACGATTTAATTAAATTAATGGATCCGCGTTATATTGAGGTATGGGGGAAATTCACACCACGTGGTGGCATTTCAATTGATCCATACTGCAACTACGGTCGCCCAGGTACGAAGTATGAACAAATGGCTGACTACCGCATGATGAACCACGATCTATATCCGGAAACAATTGATAATCGTTAATAGAAAGAAAGGGCCTGTATACTATATAGGCCCTTTCTTTCTATTATATTATGCATTTTGATTAATGACAGTATAGTTTTTATGACTTACAACTGTAAGAGGTTCCATATCTAGTTCTCTAAAATTCTTCATAATTGTTATATCAACAATAACAGAGTTTTGATTTACTTTTTGAACACGGCCTTGCATTCCACCTTTAAATTCGATGATATCTCCAGTTTCTGCGATCTGCATAAGCAACTCTCCTTGTTACAGTTTTCCCAAAAAAAGAATAAATTTGGGTTTTTTTATTTCCTCCTATTTTGAACCATATTTCCTACTTTGTAAATGTTTCCAAAGTAAAAATTCGAAAAATATTCACTTTTTGTAAGAAAATATGTAGAAAATCCATGTTTTTTAGAAAAAATAGCAAAAATGCGAGAATCTTTATATCGAGGTATAATGAAAAAGTAGAATAACCTGCTGAAGTGGGAGAAATTAGAGGCGGTAAAATGATGTTTGAATTTGTGGGGAGTGTTATAGCTTTAGTTTTATTTTTATTTTCTTATATGCATTTAAAAAAGATTCGTCAATATGATACGAGTACATATTTTGATGGGATGGATGGTATCCATGCTTCGATAACACATGATAGTGGTGGGGAGATGTAAAGGTATATAACTTTATTTTTTTGCGTGGTATGATGTTTAGAACTAGTGCATAATAGAGTTCATAAGTGATGAATGGAGAGTGAAAAGAATGAAGATTTCTTTTATTCGTCATGGTTGTTTAAGTCGTATAAGAGAACCGATGACAATTAATTCATTTCACGAATGGATGAAACAGTATGATTCCGAGTCAATGATACAAAAAGCTAAAATACCGATAGAAACAATAGAGGCAATTGAAGCAGCGAAATTTGTCTTAACAAGTGATCAAAGGCGTGCTGTACAATCAGCAGCTGAATTGACGGATTCTTTATCTTTTATGCAAAATTCTCTTTTTAGAGAAGCTGAAGTTCCTTCATGCTTTTTTGCTCCGAAGTGGTTGAAATGCACAATTAAGGTATGGATGTTCATTGGACGAACATTATGGATACTTGGCTACCATAAAGATGTTGAGTCTTATAAGGAAGTAAGAGAGAGGGTAAGGCAAGCGGCTTACCTGTTACATCGTTATGCTCTCGTACATGGAAGTATAGCTCTTGTAGGTCATAATTATGTGAATGTAATGATTGGTGCCGAACTGAGAGCGATGGGATGGTCTGGTTCTCCTATTTTGCACAGAGAGCCATGGGGATGTACAACATATACGTTTCACGAGGCGATGGATGGAAATATATTAAATACAAATTTAACATAAAAGCACACGATTTATATAAATCGTGTGCTTTCTTTTTAAGATATAGAAATTTTGACGTTTAATGGTTTTACGAGATGAGCATAAGGTTCCCCTACTAGCATAACAATTTCATCTTTTTTATAACCTAACTTTTCGTATAGTGAATAGGCGCGTTTGTTTTCTAAATTAACAAGTAAAGCGATTTTTTTATGCCCTTTTTCAGTTGCATAGATTTCGGCAGCTTCAATTAATTTAGAACCTATACCTTTTCCGCCGTGTGCACTTGAAACTGATAATGTATCAATGTAATACTCATCAAGCTCAGCTTCTTTTTCTAACGTAATTGATTCATCTTTATGTAATGCTCTTAAGTGATGTACAATTGGTGCGTCAAGCTGTGTTGCTTCACTACCGTGATAAGCGACAATAATTCCAACTGCACTCTCGTCTTGTTCATAGACAAAACAGTTTTCGTAGCTCAGACGGTTATTTTCTTTTGAGAACCATGTCTCAAGTCCTAGTAATACTTCTGCTTCAACTGTGCTACCTGTGATTTTTTCAGCAATTTCATGCAGAGCATTATACAATAAAGGAGCTATTGCCATTGCATCTGTCTTTTTTGCTTTCCGAATCATAGTATCCCTCCTAGTTCTATTTGTATATTGTAGCATAGTGGTATGGAACTTTGCATAATTGAATGCCGAAATGTTTGATATAGAGAAGTAGCTATGTTAGTATATGATATTTAGTGGACATATAGTAAAACAATATTGTTTGCGAAATAACGAAAATAAAATCATGGCATAACAACGAGATAAAGTGAAACGTTAATCAGTAAGATTTTTTGTTCATTCCACGACTGATTAGTAGTCAACACCAATCGGACTACCTGCAAATAGCGGGATAAATTTACAGTTGTTGACCTATAGAATATAAGATAAAATAAAATATTGCAGAGAGGTGAAATACATGGATAAAGAATTAGCAAATACAATTTTAGATCAGCTAAAAAATGGTGAAATAAAGGAGTATGTTGTTACGAAAGATGTATTTTATACGTTCAGAGAAGTTGTTGTAAATAGAGAAGACTTTAAGCATTTCATTGGTAACGCACAGCGAGGCGGGCAAGTGATTTATACATATTCAGAAACGCCACGTTCATAAGGGGGAATTTTGATCAGCAGGGCATCTCTCACTGATTAGTAGCCTTCACCAAACGGACGTTTCATGCGGGATAAATAAAAGATAAAGGAGAGGGGAATTATGGGCGATTTTAAACAAGGCATTTTACCACATTGGGATTATATGTGGAAAGATAGAGCCGGCAATCGATTTATGGGAATGGTTATGTATCCAGAGAAACGAAAATGTTCAGCAAAAATGCTTCAGAAAATAAAAAGAGCATATGAAGAAGCAATAGAAATTAAAGTAACTGTACAAGTTCAACATACATATCAGTACGTAGAAGGACTGATTGTATACTTTGATGAAGAGGCTCCTGTATGTACAATGATTGATAAAGATGAAAATCCACATCATATATTTGTAAAAGATATTTTGCGCATTGAGTACTCTGAATAAACTTTTCATAAATAAATTGAAGTTCCATAATAATAATCTTTTTCTATAATAGTTATCTTTTAGTATGTAACGAAAAACGAAAGTATATGTATAATATATTTAATAAGGTAAATTTGATAAATGTAATCGTTTTTTAGAGCAGATTATCGTTTCATATCTGTTCTTTTTTGCGTGATGCTGGAGAAATATATTTCTTCAGCATCTACCGTTTTATGACAAAATATATTATTAACTTTTTTAAAAATAAGGTTAAATTCGTTGACAACTTTTTTGAAAAGCACTTTATTGACATGAGTTTTAGAATGTTGTTTCATAGTCATTGTATTGAAAAAAAACGGCTATCATGTCGAAAAGTAAAAGTTAAAAAAAGAAAGAATTTATACATATATCTTGTGTCTTATTTTGAAACGTAATACAATATATAGAGAAATCAAGAACGACATATAGAGAATATAGATTTGAGAGGGAGGGTCGGAAATGTTAGTTGCATATGATTCTATGACAGGAAACGTGAAGCGTTTCATTCACAAATTAAATATGCCGGCCGTTCAAATTGATGAAGATCTAGTAATAGATGAAGACTTTATTCTTATTACGTATACAACAGGTTTTGGAAATGTACCAGAACGTGTTTTAGACTTTTTAGAGCGCAATAATGAAAAATTAAAAGGCGTATCTGCAAGCGGCAATCGTAACTGGGGAGACATGTTCGGTGCAAGTGCTGACAAGATTTCTACTAAATATGAAGTGCCTATTGTATCAAAATTTGAGTTGTCTGGAACAAATAACGATGTAAAATATTTTAAGGAAAGGGTGCGGGAGATTGCGACACATTGAACTGAATAATGAAATCACGCAAATGCAGGACGGTTTTTATCAGCTTCATAAAGATAAAGAGGCATTAGAAGTCTTTATGGAAGAAGCTAGAGAGAATACCGTTCCTTTTAATAGCGTGGCAGAGCGAATGGAGTATATGAAAGAACATGATTACTATTACAACGTTCTGGACGAGTATAGCTTGGAGGAAGTAGAGGAAGTATATAACATCGCTTATGGTGAAAACTTCGAGTTCCAATCTTATATGGCAGCATCTAAGTTCTACAAAGATTATGCGTTAAAAACGAATGATCAAAAACAATACTTAGAAAGCTATGAAGATCGTGTAGCAATTGTGTCATTATACTTAGGACGCGGTGATGTTTCGAAGGCAAAACAATTCGCAAGCATGATTGTAAAACAAAACTACCAACCAGCGACACCAACCTTTTTAAATGCAGGAAGAAGCAGAAGAGGAGAAATGGTGTCTTGTTTCTTGTTAGAGATGGACGATAGCTTAAATTCAATCGGCTTTAACATTAATACAGCAATGCAATTATCGAAAATCGGCGGTGGAGTAGCTTTAAACTTATCTAAGCTACGCGCACGTGGTGAGCAAATTAAAGGTATCGACAACGCTGCAAGTGGTGTAGTACCTGTTATGAAATTGCTTGAAGATTCGTTTTCATATGCGAATCAGCTTGGCCAACGAAAAGGTGCCGGCGCAGTATATTTAAACATTTTCCATTGGGATATTATTGAATTCCTTGATACAAAAAAAATAAATGCCGATGAGAAGAGCCGTATTCAGTCTCTATCAATCGGAATTATCGTTCCAAGTAAGTTCTTTGAGCTTGCTGAGAAAAACGAACCTTTCCATGTTTTCGCGCCTTATACGGTTTATAAAGAATATGGCAAGCATTTAGATGATATTGACATTGATGAAATGTACGATGAATTAATGAGCAATCCGAAAGTGAAGAAGAAGCCACTAGATATTAGTGCACGTGATATGCTTATTAAAATCGCTATGATTCAGCTTGAGTCTGGTTACCCATACTTAATGTTTAAATCAAATGCAAATAATCAACATCCATTGAAGGATATTGGAACTGTGAAGATGTCGAACTTATGTACAGAAATCTTCCAGCTTCAAGAAACTTCAGAAATAAATGATTACGGTACAGATGACATTATCCGTCGTGATATTAACTGTAACTTAGGATCGTTAAATATCGTAAACGTAATGGAAAATAAAGAAATTCGTGAAGCAGTTCATGCGGGAATGGAAGCTTTAACAGCTGTTTCTGATATGACGATTATTCCGAATGCACCAACTGTGAAAAAAGCAAATGACGAGCTTCATTCAGTTGGACTTGGAGCAATGAACTTACACGGATATTTAGCAAAAAATAAAATCGCTTATGAAAGTGCAGAAGCGAAAGAATTCGCTCGTACATTCTTTATGATGTTAAATTACTATTCTATTGAGAAAAGTATGGAAATCGCTACAGAAAAAGGCGAGACATTTAAAGACTTCGATAAATCTGATTATGCGAATGGCACATACTTTGAAAAGTATGAAACGACAGATTACAGTCCTGTAACTGAAAAAGTTCAGCAACTATTTGAAGGAATTCATATTCCGACAAAAGAAGATTGGACAAGTTTAAAAGAGCAAGTGCAGAAGAATGGTTTATACAACTCATATCGTCTTGCCATTGCTCCAACACAATCAATCAGTTACGTTCAAAATGCAACTTCAAGCGTAATGCCGATCGTAAGTCAAATCGAATCAAGAACATATGCGAATGCGACAACATATTATCCAATGCCGTATTTATCAAAAGATACGTTCTGGTACTATAAATCTTCTTACGATATGAATCAGTTTAAATTAATTGATTTAATCGCAGAAATTCAAGAACATATTGACCAAGGAATTAGTACAATTCTTTACGTTAATAGTGATATTTCAACACGTGAATTAGCACGTTACTACATCTATGCACATAAAAAAGGCTTAAAGAGTCTGTATTATACGAGAACACGTAAATTAAGCGTGGAAGAGTGTGTGGCTTGTACCGTTTAATGGCATATTGCCATACTAAATGAATAACCCAATAGTATGAGCAGGGTTATGAACCCTGCTCATACTTGGTTTGTTCTACTAAACGGTTAGCTTTTCATTGTTAGATGGAAATTTAACCGTTCAGTAGAACAATAATAGATATAGGGGTGATTCAATGCGCGCTGTTAACTGGAATAAAAAGGAAGATGATTTCAGTTTAATGTTTTGGAAGCAAAACATCGCTCAGTTTTGGACAGAAGAAGAAATCGCGGTTTCGTCTGACAAAAATACTTGGGTGCAATTATCGAAAGAAGAGCAAATTGCTTATAAGCGTGTATTAGGTGGTTTAACACTTTTAGATACGAAACAAGGTGGCGAAGGAATGCCACTTGTACTTGTTCATCTTGAAAATTTACAAGCGAAAAGTGTATTAGCTTTCATGGGAGCTATGGAAGAAGTACATGCGAAAAGTTATAGTCACATTTTCACAACATTAGCTACAGAAGAAGAAATTGATGATATTTTTGACTGGGTAGACAATCATCCGTTACTTGAGAAAAAAGCTGGTATTATTACTAGTTACTATCGTCGTTTATTAAAGCCTGAAGTAACGAAAAAAGAGTTATACATGGCAATGGTAGCAAGTGTGTTCTTAGAAAGTTACTTATTCTATAGTGGATTTTTCTATCCACTTTACTTAGCTGGTCAAGGTAAACTGACGGCAAGTGGTGAAATTATTAACCTTATTATCCGTTAACTTATGGCGGCTTTTGGTAGAGATACCAATTGAAAAACCCTTTTAATTGCTGGGACCCCCTATTGTAAATTTATCTGTATTATTATTGATGAATATATGCATTCAGGTTATTCTCTAACTATCAATAGATGGAAAGGAGAATAGCTGATAGGGCAATCAGCAGCGAAGCCTTTATCTAGCGATAACATGTACGGAATTTACTATTTAAAAATCAATGGGAAGTATTATATTGGTAAAGATGTGAACGTTTCAAATTTAAAACGAATTAGGGAACATATGTGGATGTTAAAGAGTGGTACACATTATAATAGGTATTTACAAGCAGTATACTGTAAATATGAATCCACTTTAGAATATGGAATTCTAGAGGAAGTAGAATGTTCATTGGAAGAATTGAGTGAGATTGAGCAACAGTATATTTGGCTGTATGATTCTTATAATAATGGCTATAACTTGACGTTAGGCGGAGAAGGATTGGGTGGAATTAAATTCACTGAAGAACAATTAGAGAAGAAAAGGCAACGTGTTATAGGTGAAAAAAATCCACAATCAAAAATTACAGATGCACAATTTTTTGAGATTGTAGAACTACTAAAGTGCGGAAAGACAAATCCAGAAATTGCTGATATGTATAATCTTCATCCTAATTATGTATCTTTAATTCGACATAAGAAACGTTATAAATATCTTTGGGGAAAAGTGCAAAATTATATGCCGGTTAAATCTGAACACCAACTGAAAACAAGGGGACGTGTGACTCTTGAAATGTTTTTGGATATCGTTCAGATGCTACAAGCCGGTGAATCTAATGCATCCATTGAAAGAAAACATGGGTTATCGAGCGGCACAGGAAGCCGTATCAGACATCGAAAACTGTATAAACAGTGGTGGGTGCGATACGTAGATAAAGGAACGTTCAACGACTATCCCAATGGCGGTGAAATTCCGCAAGAGGAGTAGGGCCAAGCGGTGGGTGAGAATCCCTTAAATCGAAATGGAGGGCTACCTGAGAAGGTAGATGATATAGTCTCTTCTTACAGGAAACTGTAAGCTGTATAAACGGCATAGGAGTAGCGAACTTATGTGAAGGTAAAGGATGAGTCAATTCACGGCGTATTCGTCGGTATTTTAGCACAACAAATCTTCGCAGAACTTTCTGTAGAAGAGCAACAAGAAGTGCAAAAAGAAACACAAGAGTTATTAATGGAACTATATGAAATTGAAATGGCCTATACAGAAGAAATTTACACTTCTATCGGTCTTGTAGAAGATGTAAATCGTTTCGTTCGTTACAATGCAAATAAAGGGCTTATGAACTTAGGACTTGAGCCGAAGTTTGAAGAAGAAGAAATTAACCCAATCGTTTTAAATGGTTTACGTACAGATACGAAAAACCATGATTTCTTCTCTGTAAAAGGAAATGGTTACGTAAAAGCAACGAACGTTGAAAAGTTAGCTGACGATGACTTCGTGTTTAACTTTTAATATAGGATTATAAGGAAAAGCTGTCTTATTGATTAATAAGACAGCTTTTCTTTATAATTTTGTTTACATAACACTATTATTTTTGTATAGCGATTTATATTTGGGAAGTTCTATTCGTTTAACGGATAGAACTTTTTTGTAATTAAATGGGTATTTACAAACCTTTTGTATCAGTGTATTATTTAACTAGTACACCGATACAAAAGGAGGGAAGAAATGAAAATAGAGTTTTCTCCAAATACACCAATTTACATTCAGGTAATGGAATACATAAAAAAAGAGATCGTAACAGGACATTTATTGCCTGGTGATAAAATTCCCTCTGTCCGTGAATTAGCGAGTGAATTACAAGTGAATCCAAATACGATTCAGCGTACATTTCAAGAGCTAGAACGGGATGGAGTTGTTGTCACACGTAGAGGAATGGGACGGTATGTAACGAATGAAGGGGAGAAAATTATGGAGCTGCGAAAAGAGATGGCGAAAGAATTACTTCATTCTTTTATAGATGGAATGGACAATTTAGGTTTTTCAGAAGAAGAAATTCTTACAATTCTTCGTTCTTCATTACATGATAAGAGGGAGGAGAGCCAATGACAGAGCTATTGAAAATAGAAAACTTATGGAAGAGATACGGATTAAAAGCAGTGATCCGTGAATTAAACATAGAGATTACGGAAGGGAAAATCGTTGGGCTTGTTGGAGATAACGGGAGCGGGAAAACGACGTTATTGAAAATGATTGCAGGCTTGCAACACCCTTCTGAAGGTAGTATTACAATAGACGGCAAAAAGGTAGGATTACAGACGAAAGAAATCGTTTCATTTATGTCCGATAAGCCAGTCTTTGATGATTGGATGACTGTAAAAGATGCTTTATTTTTTTACCGAGATTTTTATAAAGACTTCGATATTCAAAAAGCGGTAGATACGATTGCAGAATTTAAAATACCGTTAGAAGAAAAAATTACAGCATTGTCAAAAGGTATGGTTGAGAAGCTGCAGATTATTTTAACGTTTTCTCGAAAAGTGAAGCTATACGTACTGGATGAGCCGTTGGGCGGGATAGATCCTCTTTCTAGAGAACATGTATTGGATCTAATTCTACAGTTCTATAGGGAAGATTGTACGATATTAATTTCCACTCACTTAATAAATGAAATTGAAAATATTTTTGATGAAGTGATCTTTTTAAAAGATGGAGAAATGGTTCTATATGAAAATGTAGAAGAAATTCGTTTTCAGAGAGGAAAAGCAGTTCATGAATTGTTTAAGGAGGTGTTTAGTAAGTGAAGTCAGTACTTTCCTATTTATGGAATGTAAATAAGAAAAGATATATTGTTACTTTTTTACTCTTTGTGCTAATTGAAGCTGTGTTATTTTCACAAATGATTGTAAGAAAAAGTGATGCGGCTATCAGTAGACAAGAGGGTATATTTGGAATCATTATGATTATATTTTTCTTTTATATTGTTTATATGTTTATACAAACAATGAAATCATATTCACGCTTACTGACTAATCCAATGTTACGACTTACAGCAATATCTGGGAAACAATATGTAATTTCTATGCTTATTTTCTCATTTATTGCAATGGCTATATGGTATGGGATATGTGGAATTCTTTTCTACGTAAGTTATGTATTAGCTTTTCCTAAGACTTCTGTATATGTAGAGGCAAAAGAGATTATGCAAGTAGGCATAATTAATAATTTAATATATATGATAAGTGATTTATTTGAGTTTTTGTTTAGTGTGTTACAAATCATATTAGTAATTACTCTAGTTAAGTTACTTACGAAAAAGAAAAAGGCGCAAAATATACTAATTGTTATTATTTTTCTAGTAATAAATATAGCGATTACTTTAGCGACAACCTTGCTAGGAAAATTAGCTCCAGCTTTCCAAGTATTGCGAAGAGTAGAATATCATAGTGAAAGCAAGAGTCTATTTATTAATATGTTTCAAGAAAATGGATTTAACATTTTTAATATAAGTTTCATGGTAATGGTTAGTGCTCTAATAATATATGTAATTGCTTATATTATCGATAAAAAACTAGAAGTCTAAAGGAGGAATCAGCATTGGGAAACGTAGTAGTAAAGTTAGAGAATGTTCGAAAAAAGATTGGTGGAACGGAAATTATTCGTGGTTTATCATTTGAGGTTCGTGAAGGAGAAGTATACGGATTCCTTGGGCCGAACGGTAGCGGTAAGACGACGACGATCCGTATGATGACAGGTCTTATTTCAATGACAGAGGGCGATATTACAATTTGTGGACATAGTATTCGCTCGGAGCGTGAAAAGGCACTAGAGCAAATTGGAGCGATTGTAGAAAATCCTGAACTATATGATTATATGACAGGAATGCAAAACTTAAAGCATTTTGCGAATATGGCCATTACACCAATTAGTAAAGAGCGCATTGCTGAGATTATAAAGCTTGTTGAGTTAGAGCATGCGATTCATAAAAAGGTGAAAACATATTCACTTGGCATGAAACAACGTTTAGGAATTGCACAGGCATTACTTCATCAGCCGAAAATCTTAATTTTAGATGAGCCGACAAATGGATTAGATCCAGCTGGTATTCGCCAAATTCGTGATTATTTACAACGTTTAGCGAAAGAAGAGAATATTGCTGTAATCGTATCAAGTCACTTATTGAGTGAAATTGAATTAATGTGTGATCGCGTTGTTATTATTAAACAAGGTGAGTTTGTACAAGAGTACAACTTACATGAAAAAGTGAAACATGATGAGGCAGTCGTTGTAGCGTTTGAAGTAGATGAAGTTCAGAAAGCAAATGAAATCATTAAAGGCAAAGCAAAAGGGAATGTAATTGTAGCATCTGTAACAAAAGACAACATTCCACAACTTGTAAAAAAACTTGTTCATGCTGATGTGCTTGTATATGGCGTTACTGTTCAAAATAAAACGTTAGAGGATGAGTTCTTAGCGATTACTGGGGGAGTGAAAGCGTAATGTTTAAATTAATTCAAAATGAATTTTTAAAGTTGCATGCGAAAAAAGGTATGTATATTTTAATTGGTGTCATTGCGGCACTCGAAATTTTAGGTACTTTAGCAATGTTGAAGTGGGGAAAAGGTGATGAGTTTAAGGGGTCATATTTAGATTATGCAAACTCAGAGATTGGCTTAATTGTTTTATTTACAACGATTTTTGGGATTACACTTGCTGCCCGTACTCTTACTGATGAGTTCCAAAAAGGTACAATTAAACAATTGTTAATCCGTCCAAGAAAAAGACTTGCAGTTTTATTTTCTAAATATATTACAGTGTTATTAGCAATGTTATTTATCGTATTAGCTGGTATGCTAATTGCAATGATTATTGGCGGTATTGTAATGGATGGTAGTAAAACAGAATTAACATTAGGAATCGTAATGAAGTCCACTTTATATCAACTACTTTCACCGTTCTTTTTTGCAACACTTGCATTTTTCCTAGCAAATGTCTTTAGAAAATCTGTATTACCATTAATTATTACGATGTTCCTATTCTTCTTACAAGGTGCAATTAATATGGTATTAATAATGTTTGCAAAAGGTGTAGCGAAGTTTGTAGTATTCAACCATTTGGATTTAAGAGCTTACGATAGTAATAAATTAATCAATGGTGGAATGGAACCAACATTTACAGAATTTACGTTTACAACTTCATTATTACTTGTAGCTGCATACTTTGTTGTGTTACTTGTAGCATCAAGTGCATTATTCCAAAAACGTGACGTATTATAATAAAAGAAATCCCCGCTTGTAAAAACGGGGATTTTTATTACATAAATTTCTCTTAGATTGCAACCTGAAGAACAGCGATATGTTATTTTAAGAGATATGCTGTTTGAAATGATTTGAGAAAAATAGGAAGAATTTCAACTATATTCATATTATAATTTAGTTATCCTGCTATTTATAGGGAAAGGATTGCCTATAAAGTATTGATTAAAGTTTTATTGTATTTTTACTATCTTTGGGGGTGTTCTATATGCACTATGCATTTTCACGTATAAGGCTACGTAGCTTTTTTGGATGGATGATTATAGGGGTGCTCCTTATAATCATCCCATTAGGTCTAGCAAATGTTTCTGAGAATACGATGGAGGTTATTTCACAAATAACTGTATTTTTTGTATTTCCGTTACTTTGGCTATACGTAAAAACAAATAAAAATAATATTGTATTTAACAGTTTTTTTTATAAGCCAGGACATTTACCTTGGGGATTAATTGTATTAGCAACGATAATGGGAATGATTTTTTCAGTTGGCATATCTCAGATTCAATTTTACATATTAGCACATACGTTACCGAATTTCTTAGTTACTATGCTAGAAGACGGAAATGTTATTAATACGAGTAACGTATATATGACGATATTTACTTTCATTTCAGCATGTGTGTTAGCACCTATTATGGAAGAGGTTATTTTTAGGGGATTTTTCTTACAGCGAATGGCTTATAAATGGGGAATTAAAAAAGCTGTAATTATATCTTCAATTATTTTTGGCTTAGGACATTTTGATGTTATTGGTGCGTTCATGTTTGGTGTCGTTATGTGTCTTTTATATATAAAGACAAAAAATATATGGACGAATATAGCTGTGCACGCTCTAAATAATTTGATTGCAACAAGTATGCAATTTTTTGGTGGAGAAGAAAGTGGTACAATCTCAATTACTGAATTACAAGCGCAAAGTAATTTATGGATTGGTATCGGTCTTACAGTTGTTGGATTACTTTGGTTAATTCCTTATGTTTGGAAACAATGGCGTACAGTAAAAGAAGTTGGCGTGCCACCAGTACGTTTTATAAATGAGCAAAAAGTAGTGAGTTCATCACAAGAAAATGAAGTGTATAGTCAAGTGATCGTAACCGATAGATTGATGGCCATAGAGTTACCAGATGTGGCTGTAAATAAGCTTCGGTTAGAAGAAAATGATTATGTAACAGTATCTGTAGAAGAAGATAAAATTGTTATAAAGAAAGCACATAATAGATAATTAAAAAGTAGCTCCTTAAGAGCTACTTTTTAATTTGTAATAATTTCCACACGAAAATTATTACCGTTCTTTACATATTTAATATCTGTAACAGTGCGGAATGTTTTTAAAATCTCAACTTTTTCACCAATTCGTGGGATGGTTGGAACATTGTCCCAAATACCAAGCAAGTCATCTAATTGTGCCGTTTTTTCATAAAACCAGATTTTCAATGTAAAGCCCCTTTCTCGAACCTTATGTATTTTAATACATAATATATTATTTTTATTCTTATTGTAAGGGGTTTTTCGATATTTTATGAATAAAAATAAATTAATCTTCTGGGAAGATATGTTCAATATCAGGAGTAAGAGATACTTCTGATAATACGATATGAGAAACTGTCGTTGCATATGAAGAAACATCATTGATAAATTCTTCAAGTTCAACAAGTGAAGGAACAGAAATTTTTACAATGTAGCATAAGCTTCCTGTTACTCGGTAACAAAAACTTGCAGATGGATAAGACTGAATAAACTGTTGCATACGTGTTGTATCACCATTTTTTAAAGTGATTTCTAAAATACAATCTAAAACGAGTCCTGCTTTTTTATAATCAATATCGATTGTGTATTTTTGAATAACACCTTCGCTTTCGAGCTTACGAACACGTTCTGAAGTAGACGGAGCAGATAAGTTTACTCGTTTCGCCAATTCACGCATAGAAAGGCGACTATCATTATATAATTCATTTAAAATTTTTCGATCAACACGGTCTAGTTGCATTTGTAAATATACCTCCAGTAAAATAATGATTTTTGTAAAGGAAAAATATAAATTAAGATTCATATGAAATGTAAAGTGAACGTTATTTATTTTACAATAAAACAGAAGGAAATAGGAGGGGAAATAATGGAGAGAATTTCATTATCAAATGTAGGAGATACAAAGTTTCAAAAGTTATTAGGGCATAATTCGGATATATTACATTCGTGGATTACGTTAGAAGATACACTGTACAATAAAGGAACTCTTTCAGCAGAGTTGAAGGAGCAAGTGAGAAGAACATTAGCGTATGGGAATGAATGTCCGTACTGTATGGCAAAAGGAAGACCTGATGATGTGCAAAAGGCAGAGGAGATTGGTGTAGCTGTTATTTTTGCGCATACATTTGTTCATGACCGAAAAGCAATAGATGATACTATGTTTCACGTATTAAAACAATATTGGACAGAAAAAGAAATTGTAGAGCTTTGCGCCTATGTTTGCTTTATTACTGCGTCACAACAACTTGGTTTTCTATTTCAATTACAGCCAAATTAAGGGGGAAATGATGACAAATCAAATAGCACTTATCATAATCGATGTACAAAAGGCATTTCAATTACCAGATTGGAGCGAGAGAAATAATATTTTTGCTGAAGAAAACATGAGAATTTTGTTAGCAGAATGGAGAAAAAGGAAACGACCAGTTTTTCATATTCAACATGTAAATAAAGAAAATGCGCAGTCAATGTTTTATGAGAGAGCGGAAACGGTAAACTTTAAAGAAGAAGTGCAACCACTACCTGGGGAAGTGGTTATTCATAAATTCGTTAATAGCGCGTTCATTGGGACAAATTTAGAAGAGCAATTAAGAGAGAACAAATGTAATGCAGTAGTGGTTGTAGGATTAACGACAAATCACTGTGTGGAAACTACGACACGAATGGCAGGGAATTTAGGATTTACAACATATTTAGTGAGTGATGCAACGGCTACTTTTAACCGTAAAGGTTTAGATGGTAAGGAGTATAGTGCAGAAGATATTCACAGTATGACACTTGTAAATTTACATGAAGAGTTTGCTACGATTGTGACGACAAAAGAAGTATTAAAATTATTTTAAGAAAATAATTACAAATTATGTAGAAAAAAATAAGAATATTTCGTATAATCTAAGTACAATCATTTTGAAAATAGGGGTGGCATCATATGGAGCAAATTTCAGTAAAGAAATTAGAAGAGGTACTTGTTGTAGCAGGGGATGATAAACAGAAGCAAAAGGAATTTTATGAATTGCTCTTATCTACTGAGTTTTATGTTGCTGGTTCACTAGAAGCAGAGGACGGGGCAACAGAGGGAATACTTCGTTTGCGTCATTTCCAAGGAGAAGGTAGATGGATCGTTCCGTTCTTTACACAAATGGAATTTGTAAAAGATGTGTTGCCAGAAGGAACGCCCCTTATTACGATACGTGGGAAAGAGTTATTTGGTAGCATTGAGAAAGATGCTACAGCTGTATTAAATGTTGGTACTGATATAAGTAAAACATTTATTCCAGAAGAAATTGCAGATATCGCATCTGGACGAATTTTTAATTATTATAAGTAAAAGGAAAAGCGTAATCGCTTTTCCTTTTTAATTTGAATATGGAGTGGCTATACCGGAAGAAATAGAGACTGTTTTATTATTCGTGTTTATTGTCGCTGTAGCTCCAAGTGGAATACCGATGTTTGGATTTATATGTCCAATTGGTAAACCGAATAGGACCGGTATATGATATGGTGCGAAATATTCATATAATATTGTTTGCAATGATTGAGATGGCTTTGAAGGAGTGCAGTCGTGACAACTTGTGAAAATAACGCCCCTACATTCATTAAACTTTCCAGATAAAAGTAGCTGATTTAACATACGGTCAATGCGGTACGGTTCTTCACCAATGTCTTCAAGTAATAAAAGTGTATTGTCCGTATTTATCTCGTAGGGCGAGCCAATTATACTTGTTAACACAGCTAAATTTCCTCCAACTAACGTACCTGTAACTGTACTGTGAGAGCTAGGTACGATACATTCTGATGCAGATAAAATGGTTGAATACGGATGGAATAGCTGATTGAAAGAAGATAAAGAAAGAGAATCTACACCTTTCCCTAATTCTTCAACCATTGGGCCATGAAATGTCACAAGCTTTGCATAACGTGAAACAGCAGTATGTAAAGCTGTAATATCGCTATATCCCCAAAAGATTTTAGGGTTTTGCCGAATGATTTCATATTGAATGTGAGGGAGGAGACGAGCACTTCCGTAACCACCTCGTGCACAGAAAACGGCCTTCACTTCATTATTTATAAATGCTTCATGTATATCGTCAAGCCGAACTTGATCACTTCCGGCTAAAAATCCATATTTCTCGTAAACACTCTTCCCGATTATTACGGATAACCCCATCTCTTGTAATATATTCACACCTTTTAATACATTTTCGATTGTAGGTGGACCAGATGGTGCAATGATCATTACTGTATCACCTTGTTTTAATGCATTTGGATAAATCATTAAGCTCAGCCTCCTTCTCTTTCAATATATTCGCTTCATATGAAGTTCAACCCTTGCAAAAGCAGGGGAAAGCTTATCAAATAAAGAAGATATAAAGGAAATAGGAGGGGAAATGATGTTTACAAGTCGAGTAACAGACATATTAAAAATTGAGTATCCCGTTGTTCAAGCCGGTATGGCAGGCGCGATTACGACGCCAGAACTTGTTGCAGCAGTAAGTAATAGCGGAGGATTAGGGACGCTTGGAGCGGGCTATATGAGCCCAGAACAAATTCGTGAAGCGATTTATAGAATAAGAGAACTAACAGGTAAGCCTTTCGGTGTTAATTTACTTGTAACGAAAGAGATACAAATAGAAGCAGAGAAGGTAAATGAGGCGAAAGTATTACTAAGCGGAGTGAATAGAGCATTAGGTATAGAAGTAGAAGGAACGTTAAAGCTTCCAAAAAGCTATAAGGAACAATTACAAGTGCTATTAGATGAAAAAGTACCGGTCGTTAGCTTTGCATTTCAAACGTTAGAAAAAGAAGAAATAAATGATTTAAAAAGAAGTGGAATAAAAGTTATCGGAACAGCTACCCATGTGAAGGAAGCGAAAGTACTTGCTGAGCTAGGAGTAGATATTATTATTGGGCAAGGTAGCGAAGCAGGAGGGCATAGAGGAACGTTTATTGGGAAAGAACGAGATGCTATGATTGGTACTTTTGCGTTAATACCTCAGTTAGTAGGGGTTATTCCGCATATCCCAATTGTCGCAGCAGGTGGTGTAATGAACGGACAAGGGCTTGTTGCGGCATTGGCACTAGGAGCAGAAGGTGTTCAAATGGGATCGGCCTTTTTAACAAGTGAAGAGAGTATTACGCACGATGTGTATAAAGAAGCGGTTTTACATAGTACAGATACCAGCACAACTGTAACTCGTGCGTTTTCTGGGAAATATGCGCGGGGTATTCGGAATGAATTTATAGAGAGACATGAAGGAAAAGAAGAAGGGCTGCCGATGTATCCAGTGCAAAACGTATTAACTTCTAAAATACGCCAAGAGGCAGCGAAGCAGAATAAGGAAGAATATATGTCACTTTGGGCAGCATCATTAGCTCGAATCGAATCAGCTCAGCATGTAGTGGAGCGAGTTATGAAAGAAGCAGAGAATGCAATCGAACAATTACAAAATATATACAAAAAGACCACTTGAGTAATTCAAGCGGTCTTTTCATTAGTTTGCTTTATAAAATTGTTGGATGGCTTCGTCGATGTAAACCCAGCCTTTCCAACCTAAGTGCATATGATCTTTTAAGAAGTATTTATCGTATTCATGATTTGAGAAGTCGGCAATTGGATAACCAGCTTTTTCAATTTGCTCATGAACTTTCTTATAGTATGCTTCGCGGCGTTCTTTTGGGAAGCCAGCGTAGTCGTACCAAGGACCTTTGACAGGAACAGAAATGAAGAGTGGTTTTGCACCAGATTGTTTTAATAAATCAAGTACAATTTGTAAATCTTCATATTCTGGCGATTGGTCATAAGCATCATTTTTTAAGTAACCTTCACGTTGCTTTAATTTTTTCTTAATTTTGCTATTGAAGTAACCATCTTCGATACCATATTCATTAGATCCAGATTCTGCTGCACCTGTTTGATCCGCATGTTTACGAGCCTCTTCCCAGTTCATTTGTTTTAATGAAGGGTCAAGCTTCTCTTTGTGCGGTTTAATATTAAACATAGCTGTAAATAAATCTTTACGATCTAAAATGTTACGGTAAATATAAGCGAAAGGTTTAGCAGCAAGTGCTTTTACTTTATACTTCGTATCATCATAAGCGATACCTTCAAGCGAGATTTTTAATAAAGTTTCTTTTTTTACAATCTCAAAGTTTAATAAACGCTTTGCAATTTGTTTTTTCATTTCAGGTTTTAAATCATTGTTGAAAATGAAGTGGTAACCTTGTTGTTTTGAAAAGTTAGGTGCAAAGTGCGTCTCGTCAATACCTTGTGGTACAAACCATTGCGGAGAAAGAACGAATACCATTTTCTTATCTTTCAATTGATCCATTGTAGATGCGAAGTTTAACACATGTACAAGGTCTTGTGTTCCGCCGCGTCCAAGAAGGAATGGCGTAAATCCTTCAGGCTTTACTTTAAAATAATTAGATGGATGGAAAGCATCCATACGTGCGAATTCCGATGAACCGTACATCGGAAGATATTTTGGATCTGCTAACATCTTTTGCTGTAAAATCATACTTTGAATTTTTTCTTCTTTTAAAGAAGTAGCAGCTTGTTCTACTTTTTCATCACTTAAAAGTGGAAGTAGGAAGCGCGTTGGAATAAGTAAGAATACAGCAAAAAGGGCCAATGCTAAAAGCATCGGACCAAATTTTGCTTTGTTCATCGGATTTCTTCCAACTTTTTAATAACCATGTTTGGTGTAGCCCACTCGTCACGGTCAAAATCAGAAATAGAAACTTCAATATCTAAACGCTCTTGGAATTCAACTAATAAAGATACTACAGCGAAAGAATCAAGGATACCTTCCTCAAATAATTGAACATCTAAGTTTTCTTTCACAATGTCGTTTTCACATACTTCTTCTAAAATATCTAATACTTGCTCTTTGAATTCTGCCATTTTTAAAATCTCCTTTATATCCGAAATATATTATATGTGCAACTTCTTAATGGAATAAGAAGGGTGCATTAAAAGTATCTGTTAAGGTGTCCAGAGAAGATTAGGAAACCGAAACATACAATGTGGAACGTAATTACAATCGCAAGGATGCGTGTGAATTTATTGTTTGGCCAAAATTTATGCTTTTTGTTTTTTCGTTCGAAAATATCGAATAAAATGAACAGTGCGGCATGATAGAGACCATAAATAATATACTGCGCAACAGCGCTTCCTTGGATATGCCAAATTCCCATAATGAAGAAGTTTAAAAATGCACCGATATACGAAATTGTGTAACGGTTCTTAATTAACTTTTTCTTCGTTGCAAAAAATACGAAACGCATGTAGATGAAATCACGGAACCAGAATGATAAACTCATGTGCCAGCGGTTCCAGAAGTCTTTAATATTACGACTAAGGAATGGCTTATTAAAGTTTTCTGGCGTTTTAATTCCCATCATATAACTTACACCAATTACAAAAGAGCTATAACCAGCAAAATCAAAGAATAGATATAAGCTATAGCTATACATGTAAATCATATTTGAAAAGATTGTACCGTGTTGAGCGAATGCTGGATCCATACAATATTGCTTTATTAAGTAAGCAATAATAAATTTATACAAGAAACCTTGGAAAATACGATTTAGTCCTGTATATAGTAAATTTTGATATTCTTCAGCGCTAGGTGGCTTTTGAATATCTTTTTGGAATCTACGGTAACGATCGATAGGTCCTGTTGAAATCGCAGGGAAAAATAAAACGAATTCCCAGAAGTTAAAGAAAGAAAGCTCTTTAATTAAACCATCACGAACTTCAAATACCATTTGAACTGCTCTGAATGTTACGTAAGATATACCTAGAAAAACAACAAGTTTTAACTCAGGTAGTAACGATGCAAATGGTGCGATTTTTGCCAAAATAAGAGGCAAAATCGATAAAATAACAGCTATGCAAAATGTGAATGTACTATTATTTTGTTTTCTTAAAATTAAATAGCCTTTAATTAGGGCATATTGCCAAATAATAAATGCGGCTAACATCATTGCTTGCTTTGGTTTATCTGAGAAGATAATAGCAAGCATGACTAATGTTAAAACGGCATTATATTTACGCAACATTTTACCTTTTAATCCAGCTATGATAGTAGGTATTAATAAAATGCCCACTATAGCGAAAAAATAAAATGATCCATATGCGGTCATGCTGTAACCTCACTCAATAATTTTTTGCGATCTACCTTTCCATTTGGTGTCATTGGAATAGAAGATTGATACATGAATTTACGTGGAATCATGTAGTTTGGTAATCGCTCATTGAGTTCTTTTTTGATTGCAGATGTTAATTTGAATTCTTTTTCAAATGAATGTTCTCCAGGAACAACAACCGCTAATAAATAATCGTATTTTTCACCTTTTTTAATTGGAACGATAACTGCACCTTCTACGTAAGAACACGCACGAAGGTGATGCTCAATTTCTTCTAATTCCATTCGATAACCATGCAGCTTAATTTGGAAATCAAGACGACCATTATAGAATAGAAGACCATTTTCAACATAGCCAGCATCGCCTGTTTTATAGGCGCGCTCACCGTCAATCATAGTAAATGCTTTTTCTGTTAATTCAGGGCTTCCTAAATATCCAACGCTTACGCTTGGACCGACAATTACGATTTCGCCTTTTTCACCATCAGGTGCAATCGTACCATCTTCTTTCATAATAAGAAGGCGACAGTCTGATTTACAATAGCCAACTGGAAGTGATTTGTATTGATCAAGCACTTCTTCTGTAACGTGAATACCTGTTACAGCGACAGTAGCTTCTGTTGGACCGTAAGTATTCATAATTGTTGCTTTTGGGAAACGCTCAATTAATTTTCTAGCCACTTCATTTGGTAACACTTCACCGCAGAATAAGAATGTTTTCATGTTCGGTAGCATACTCTCAGAGAAAGATGCTTCCATTAAACACATTTCAGCGAAAGAAGGTGTGGAAGTCCATACTTGAATATCCGATTGCTTTAAAGAAGCAAACAAGTCTTTTGGACGCGCAATCATATCTTTATCGATTGCCCAAAGTGTACCACCTGTTACTAATGATGGGTAAATATCCATTACAGATAAATCGAATGAGAAAGGTGCTTGATTTAAGAATACTTGCCCTGTTTGTAAGTTGAAATCTTCTACAGCCCATTTTGTAAAGCTAACAAGGCAGTTATAAGTAATCTGAACCCCTTTCGGATTACCTGTGCTTCCTGATGTGTAAATAATGTAGAAGTTCTCATCACCTTTTACCGCATGTTCAGGATTTGGAGTGTTCCCTTTATGAGTAAAGAAAATATCTTTTAAGTTGTCTTCACTTACGATGCGAACTGGTAAATCAGTTACAGTTACTGCTGTTGCCGATAAAAGTAATTTCGCACCAGAATTTTCAGCAATACGTTGTACACGATCAGCTGGGATAGATAAATCTACAGGAATGTAAGCATGTCCAGCTTTTACACATCCTAAAAAGTTAATAATCATTTCAGGTTGCATATGGCCATACACCATAATTGGTGAACGATCGTCTGGATACTCAGAAGAAATCCAATGTGCTAACGCATCAGAATCTTCCTTTAATTGTTTGTACGTAATTTTCGCATCTCGCCAAACAAAAGCGGTTTGATCAGGCGTTTCTGCAGCCCACTTTTCAATTTGTTCTAATAACTTCATAACGTTCCCACCCTAGAATTCATTGTAAATAAATGTACTTGTGTTTGTATCATGGAATCCATACAACCAAAGTAATGCAAATAAAATTGCAAGATAATAAACCGTCTTTGCAACCCATTGTGTGAGTGGTCGAGACCATATCTCTTTTAATCTTTCCATGTCTTTCCCTCTCTTAATGAAATAATAGCTCTTTGTAGGTATCATGTCCTACATTATTGTGAAAAAAACAAAATCCCACATTTTAGGTAAAAATAAGTCAAAAGGCTCTTTTTTGATATTAGCACTAAATACTAAAAAAGAAAATCCCTAACTTAGCAATTATATTACATTCAGCATGAATTTGTAATGGGTTTGACATGTAAATAGAAAGTGGATTGTGTGAATACATAAAAGTGGACTATAAGAATACGTAAAAATACAGTATTTGTTTTTATTAATCATTCAAGACGGAGTAAACTTTTAAATTTCTAGTTCTTTTGAAAAGGAGGAAATTATCATGAATAGAGTGTGGAAGAATCTAATTTCGGAAGAAAATATCGTGAAATGGAGAAGGCACTTCCATAAGTATCCGGAATTATCATTTCATGAAAAAGAAACTTCGCAATTTATATATGATACATTATGCTCATTTTCTTCTTTTGAAGTAACGAGACCGACGAAGTATAGTGTACTAGCAATTAAAAGAGGTGTGAAGCAAGGGAAAGTAATTGCGATTCGAGCTGATATAGATGCTTTGCCAATTCAAGAGGAGACAAGTAAATCTTATACATCTGTGAATAAAGGAATGATGCATGCATGTGGGCACGATGCTCACGCAGCTATTTTATTAAGCACAGCAGAGGTGCTATCAAATATAAAGGAAGATTTTGCAGGTGAGATTCGTCTATTCTTTCAGCACGCAGAAGAGGTGTATCCTGGCGGGGGACAAGAAATGGTTGAGGCAGGTGTAATGGACGGTGTTGATTATGTAATAGGTTTACATGTTATGTCTGGATTAGAAAGCGGAAAGATAGGAATTGCGTATGGGCCGATGATGGCGGCACCAGACGTATTTACAGTTGAAATTCAAGGCAAAGGAGGACATGCGGCGCGGCCAGAAGAAACGATAGACCCTATTGCTATCGGAGCACAGATTATTACAAATTTACAACATATCGTATCAAGAAATACGAGTGCTTTTATGCAAAGGGTTATTTCAGTTACACAATTTCATGGGGGAACGGCTGACAATATTATTCCTAGTACAGCAACTTTAATGGGAACCGTTCGTTCATTTAATCAAGCATTGAGGGTGGAAGCAGAAGGGAAAATCGAGAAAATTGTGAAAGGAATTACAGAAGCACATGGAGGATCGTATACATATACGTATCGATATGGATATGATCCGGTTATTAATGATGAATATATTACGAAAATAGTAGAAGAAAGTGCACTACATTTGTTTGGGAATGAGCGTGTTGTGAAGCTTGAACCTTCTAT
This sequence comes from Bacillus sp. FSL K6-0073, assembly GCF_038006085.1. Taxonomy (NCBI): domain Bacteria; kingdom Bacillati; phylum Bacillota; class Bacilli; order Caryophanales; family Bacillaceae; genus Bacillus; species Bacillus sp. FSL K6-0073. The sequence continues at coordinate 1,427,956 of NZ_JBBOUN010000001.1, forward strand.
GGGTGGGGAAGATTTTTCAGCATATTTAAGAAAAGCACCCGGTTGTTTCATTAAATTAGGAACAGGTAATGAAAATATATATACTTGTTATCCACATCATCATCCGAAATTTGACGTGGATGAATCAGCATTAATTTGTGGAGTGGAGTTATTTTTAGAGACGACTATAAGATTACTAAAATCATAGAAAAACAAAAAAAGGCAACTGCACTCTATTGCAGTTGCTTTTATTTCTTTCCGTCAGAGAGGGCTGAGAAAGAACTATGCTCATTCATAGTATATGAATAGCTAACGGACAAGCTTGTACATTTTAATCATTTTTTTAAAAATAGTTGTTGACATTGATAATCAATGTCAATTAATCTAAATGTAGTTGAAATTGATAATTATTATCAATAGGATGGATGCGACATGTTAATGAGAAAAAATTTTCACCTTCTGCGGAGGGGATTAAAAGATAAAAATAAAGATAAAGATGTTGATCAGCATATGGAATGGCAAAGAAATGTAATTCGGTCTGAATATGTAGATGAGAAGAAGAGCATTCAAACAGAAAAAGAGATACAAAGTAAAGGGAGAGGTTCAGTTGAGTAAGTTAGTAATGATTTTTGCAAGTATGAGTGGAAATACCGAGGAAATGGCTGACCACATTGCCGGCGTAATTCGTGAAACAGAAAATGAAATTGAAGTTATTGATATTATGGATTCACCAGAAGCTTCTATATTAGAACAGTATGATGGAATTATTTTAGGTGCATACACTTGGGGAGATGGTGATCTTCCTGATGATTTCTTAGATTTTTATGATGCAATGGATTCTATTGATTTAACTGGGAAAAAAGCGGCAGTATTCGGATCATGTGATTCGGCTTATCCGAAATACGGAGTGGCAGTTGACATTTTAATAGAAAAGCTACAAGAGCGCGGGGCAGCAATTGTGTTAGAAGGACTAAAAGTAGAATTAACGCCAGAAGATGAAGATGTAGAAAAATGTATACAGTTTGGAGCTGAATTTGTAAAATACCTTTCTTAATGGCAGAAGGGAGATGAAGAGCAAGTGCATGAGAAAATCTCAATCAAAACGATGACAGATTATCATTTGTATGATTTTATGCGTTGTCCGCATAAATTTTATTTTCGTCATATAAAAAGAAGAGAACCTTCTTCATTTGAATGGCAACAAATAGCACAAATGATTGTCAATCAAATTATTAACGAGTATTACATGCTACCTGCGGGTCAACAAACGAAAATTGTACTTTTAATATTAATAGAAAAGTATTGGAAAAAAGTAAGGATTAATATGTTTGCTTCGAAGACGGAGTACTATATTGTATTAGCGAAGCTAACGGATCACTTATTACAGTTTGTTGAAAAGGATGATAGTCAGACACCACCATTGTTTTTATACGAGAAGTTTCAAACATATATGGAAGAGTTAGGTGTCCACATGTCATTGACATTTGAAGTTGGTGAGTGGAGTGCTGAGTCGTTTGTAATTAAAAAGTATGTTGTCGATGCAGATGAGGAAATGCTTGCTCTTTGTCAGAAGCTAATGACAGTATTCAGTTATAAAGCTTTCGGCGTTCTTCCAGGAAAGATTGAAGTTATTAATTTAATAGAAGGAACTAAGTATGAGTACATTCCGAAACAGGAAGATATTATAACTGGAATGGCTGATTTATCTAGAATGAAAGAAATGTTGCAACAACCTGAGCATTATACAGAGCGTCATTTTCGTTCTGAGTGTATAAGTTGTGCGTTTCGTAGTGAATGCCAAGGGGAAGAAGTAAAGAAAGAAGCGGAGCAGAAGAAAAATATAGTTCATTAAAGGATGCAATTTTGCATCCTTTTTTGTTATTGACATGAAAAGCTTTTCATCATTTACCGTATATTTGTAGCAGATTTTAATAAAGGGAGGAATAATCAATGAAAGATGAAACGAAAGTATTTCAATGGTTAAAAGAACAGAATGCTCCTTTTGAAATTCAACTGCAAATTTTACAGGCATTTCAATTGTATAAAGTCATTGTTGAAATGGATAAAAAGTTAATGTTGTATGAGGAGAGAGTATATAGGGAGAGAATGTAATCTCATCCCTGTAATATCGTTTTTAGCTGTTCTGTGCCTGTAATGAATTCGAGTTTATTCTCTGACTCAAAGTTATAAATAATATTATGTAGTAAAAGACTGTATTGATAAAAGATAGTAATGCGATGAATGAGTAATGGATCATGATGAGAAATAAGTGTACTGTACTGTTCATATACAGATGTAGTAAACTCATGTCCGAAATCATAATATAGTCCTGCAAAATCAAAAGCAGGATCGCCAATTTGCGCATCACCAAAATCGATAACACCTGAAATGCTTTTGTTATGCTTGTTAAATAAAATGTGATGATGAGTAAAATCAGCGTGAATGATTGTATTTTGAAAAGTGGATGTAGCTAAACATGCAAAGAAATTTTCAAATAAGCGATTTAAGGCTAGTTTCTGTAATGAAGTAAGGCTAGTAGTGAGATATTGGTTTAATTTTGTTTGTAGCTCTTTCCAGTAGGTACATGTTTTTTCAATAGGGAAACATAGCGTTGTAACTTGGTGTAAAGGAATGCTATGTAGTACCGCAAGGAAAGTAGCTAATTGTGTAATAATTGCTTTCAGCTCTGGATCCTCCAGCGTGGCAACTGTGTCTGTTTTTAATGGTTCACCATGAATGAGAGTATAGTAACTACAAAGAGGAACCTCATCAGATTCATTTTTATAAATTAGGTGATATTGTGGAACTTCGATTTCTTGTAGTGATTGAGTGAGAATTGCGAATAGTTCTTTTTCTAACGGAATTCGCATCGCATATTCCTGTTTTCGTGGGAAACGAAGCAATAGCTCATCATTTACTATAACTGCTACATTATCCCATCCTTCTTCATTTTGTTTATATGAATGTATAGAAAGATTAGGCAAAGCTTCTTTTATATAATGTTTGTAAGAGTCCATAATTGTTCCTCGTTTCTAAGTTAAGTTATTCCACTTTATGATATCAGAATTTTCTTTCTGTATGTTAAAATATAGCTATCATTATGAAGAAGGACGGGAGTATTACGAAAAAAAGACTGTTAATCAGTTCTCTATGTATCGCTTTTGTATTGTTTTGGTCATATAAAGAGGAGGTTTTTGCTACCTTTAAACCGATTGATCAGTACGAGTTAAATAAGGAGTTAAAGAACAAAAGTATAGAAAATTTAACTCATAATGAAATGAGAAAGGTAGGAGAGCATTTTGTGACCGAGCAACTATCAGTGTTTGGGTCTACTAATAAAGAAGATGTGAAACGAAAAGGTGAAGAACTATTTTTAAATAGAGGGTATGAACAATTAATGGGAAATTATTATCCAAATCGTTTTCGAGATTTAGAGTATAAATTTACAAACGAGGAGGTACGTGAAGAGACCGATGAGAGTTTTCTTTATCAAGCTGTAGCGTACGTTGCGGGTACTGAAAATGGTAAGAGAAGTGAAATGAAATTGAATTATGAAGTGAAAATTGTAAAGGTTAATAATATATTTATGGTGCTAGAACAAAAGCAGCGCGTACAATAAAGGAAATTCATTGCTCAATAGAACATTTTGGGGGTGTACTACTTAATGCGGAATAAAAAGGCCCTCAAGGAATAAAGGGCCTTTAAAGATTTTCATTTTGTTGACCAAGTTCTTTTTGAGCAATATATAAATTTCCTTGCTCCACTTGTTTAAGGGTATGAACAGAATCTCCTGCATATCCTTTTTGTGTTTTAACAGTTCTTTTTGAACGATTGGAATCTTGTTTCTTCATATAATAGGCCACCTTTCATCAAAAATAAACGAAAATGATAAGTATGAGTAATACAGCAGCGAAAATGGTAATGCCCATTAAAAACGAAGTGTTTTTATATTTAGGTGGCTTATGTACATCTTGCCGATATCCAGGTGAAATTTCAGGGGCAAATTCTTCATCGAATGATTGCTTTTTTTCTTTGTCGTCCATATGTACCCACCTTTCTTTTTCATTATATTATACGTTACAAGAAAAAATATGCATAAAGAAAACAGCCGCTTTATTATTAGCGGCTGTTTTGTGTTGTATATTTTCGTTGTACTTGAAAGAGACGGATAAGTAGGAAGGCAGCGCCAAATGCTAGACCGATAATAAGACCGATCCAATAGCCTTTTGCGGCCCATTCTGTATACGTTGCTAATATATAACCTAGTGGTAGACCTATTATCCAATAAGCAATTAAAGTCATAATTAGAGCGACATTTACATCTTTATAACCACGCAGAGCTCCTTGTACAGGAGTTGCAATTGCATCTGAAATTTGAAATAAAATCGCAAAGATAAGAAATTCTTTTGCTAAATGATGAACTTTTGCATCTGTCGTATAAATAGAAGCAATTTGATCATCAAAGAAGTAGAGAAGAATCGAATATAATAAAGCAAAGGCAAGGGCTAATCCAATTCCAATCAGTCCGTATTGTTTTGCATTATCGAAACGTTTTGCACCAACTTCGAATCCGACCGCAATAGTCATTGCCATTGCTAAACTTAGCGGAGTCATATATAACAAGGAAGCAAAGTTCATAGCTGCTTGGTGAGCTGCAATAGTTGTCGTACTAAAATTACTCATCATAAGCGTTACCGCAGCGAAAATACTCGTTTCAAAAAAGATAGCAAATCCGATAGGGACGCCAAGCTTTAAGAATGCTGTCCAACTCGAAAGAGAAGGGCGGTATAATTGTTTGAAAATGTTGAAAGAGGCAAAAGGCTCTTTCGTCTGAATAATAATGACTGTAATAATTAAAATGCACCAATATGTTGCAGTGGAAGCAATTGCCGCTCCGACACCACCAAGCTTTGGGAAACCGAAGTTACCAAAGATTAATAAGTAATTTAATATTACGTTAATTGGTAATGATAGTAATGTAATAATCATCGTTGTTCGAGTTTTTCCTAATGCATCAATAAATCCACGTAAAACCGTGTAAGTGAATAAAGGTATAATTCCTATTGCGATAATACTTAAAAATTGAGCTGCAATACGTTCCACAGGTTCTTCTAAGCGCATGCCGTTTAAAATAGGTGAAACGACGAAGAAACCGATGAGGATAACAACGAAGCTAGCACAAATTGCTAAATAAACTGCTTGTATGACAACGTGAGGAACGTCCTCTTTTTTCTTGGACCCAACGAGCTGGGCAACAATGGGAGTCGTGGCCATTAAAATCCCTGTTAACCCAGTACTAACTGGAATCCATATACTTGTTCCAATTGCGACACCTGCTAAATCAGTTGGGCTTGCATGTCCTGACATTGTTGTATCGAAAAAGCTCATCGCAAATAATGACATTTGCGTTACGAAAATCGGAAAAAATAGTAATACAAATTGCTTTAACTTTTGTGAGAATGAAGTAGTTTCTTTCATAAAATCCCCTTTCCGTATAAAAAAACAAACTCTTACTATCATACAATTTAATCAAAGATTAGAAAAGAAATACGCGCCTACAACATATGAAACCAATAAAAAAAAGGATGCACTTTGAAAAGGGATAAGGTATTATGATAAGGTGTGAAAAAATTACATATTATTTGTTATTAAGGAGGCACTACTTGTGGCTGATTGGTTAATTGGTTTAATCATGGGTGCTGTTGAAGGGTTAACAGAGTTTCTACCAGTATCATCAACAGGACATATGATTTTAACAGGACATTTAATTGGATTTGACGATGAGAGAGCGAAAGTTTTTGAAGTTGTTATCCAATTGGGATCGATTTTAGCAGTTGTTGTTATATTTTGGAAGCGTCTATGGTCGTTAGTTGGAATAGGTAAAGTAACAGACGGACCATCGTTAAATTTATTACATATTATTATCGGGATGATTCCTGCCGGGGTACTTGGCGTATTATTCCATAGCACTATTAAAGAGGTTTTATTTGGTCCAGGACCAGTTGTTATTAGCTTAGTAGCCGGTGGTATTTTAATGATTGTTGCTGAGAAGTTTTCAAAACCAAGTACAGCAAGAACGTTAGATGAAATCACATATAAACAGGCATTTACAATTGGAATGTTCCAATGTTTAGCTCTTTGGCCAGGATTTTCTCGTTCTGGTTCTACAATAAGTGGTGGTTTATTAGCTCGCGTGTCGCATACAGCGGCAGCTGAATATACGTTCATTTTAGCGGTACCGATGATGGTAGCTGCAAGTGGCTTAGATTTAATTAAAAGCTGGGATGTATTAAGCTCAGCAGATATAACGCTATTTGTAACAGGATTTGTAACTGCATTCGTTGTTGCGATGCTTGCAATTGTTTCATTCTTGAAATTATTATCTCGTGTAAAACTAACACCGTTCGCTTATTATCGTTTCATTTTAGCTGCGGTATTCTATTTCTTCATTATGTAAAATAAAAACCTGCCGAGCTCGGCAGGTTTTTATTTTACTAATTTTTCTATCATGTTTTCCATTACATGTTCCCAAAGAGAAGTATCATCAGCTAATGTAGCACGGAAATTAGCATACATTTCTTTTTGTTTTTCTTCGAATGTTGGATCTTCTTTTTCAGGTAATGTAGCGCGCATTGAAGTTACTAATTCTTGTACTTTTGGAGCGCGTGGTCCAAAGACGGCTTGTTCATTTCCATCTTTATCAATGAAAATAAAGATTGGAATCGCACGTGCTGTTCCATTTGTTAAATATTGATCCATTAATTCTAAGTTTTCATCGCGAATTAATAAACGCATATCAATATTTGCAACTTCAGAAATTCGTTTCATAACAGGTACGCATAAAAGAGCATCGCCACACCAATCAGCAGTTAATACGATAACACGCCAGCCATTATTTTGACGTTCTTCTAATACAGGAAGTAATTCATTTGGAATTAAAAAATTATTGTAAATGTGTAGTAGCTCGTATTGGTTTACTTGCATTTCATTCACATATGTATCAAAGGACATACCTTTATCAGCCCATTGTTGTAAGTTCATAATTAACACCTCTTTAGTAAGATTTGCTTTCATTGTACCAACTTTTATATAGAAAAGCTTGTATTCTTACTCTTTCTTGTCACTTAATAATTTATTTAATAGAAAAAAGAATAGTACGACACATAATTCAGTTAAGTTGGACATTTGTACGCTTTCTATCCAATCATCAGCAGTACGAATGACGAACCAATCTAGTGTAATTTCAATGAATGAGAAAAGAGTGAGAGAAATCCAATTTGGCATGTTTTGAGTCAATGGATATAGCAGCGCTTTGAAGAAACTGAAAATAAATAATGTAATACCATCTAAGAAAGTGATTAATAAAAAAAAGAGAAGTAAAGCAGTACGTGAACTATACGCTATACCTGTAATTTGAAAGATTCCTACATATACAAAAAATATAAATGTAAAAACTATAATGAGAAAAAGAGCAATAATACTAATGATAATTGTTTTATCTTTTAGGCTGAGATTTGAGAACCTATCCTCCTCATGCATTAAAATACCCCTTTTTCTGGAAGTTGACTTCATTTTATCATGAAATACATATTAAAAAACTACGAATTATGGGAAAATAAGGTGACAAAAAGTAAGATTTCATGTAAAATTATTAATAAGGTTTTTATTTAACTAAATGAAATAAAAGGAGCTGTCAATGTTGTCTCAAAATCGAGAGCAATTAATGGAAGAACTATCGACAAATGTGTTTGCTATGTTTCGCACGTTGCGTAATGATATCGGAAAAATATTCGGTGGTTACATACCGTGGAATGAATTCATCGTCCTAAGAATATTAAATCGTACGAATAAAGAAATGGTATCGCGTGTAGCAAATGAATTAAATGTGTCGAATAGTCATATTACAGCTGTTACAGAAAAATTAATTAATAAAGGTTTTGTAACTCGTTCACGTTCTACATCAGATCGCCGAGTTGTGTATTTAGAGATTACAGAACAAGGGAAAGATTTAGTTGCGAAAATGGAAGATGCGAAAAAACAATATTTACAAGAAAGATTCTCTGCACTTTCAGAAGATGAAATGAATGTAATGATTTCAATTTCCAAAAAACTTATTTAAGTGATTATAAACAAGAAAACGCTTACGTGATAAAATAGAAGGTCTTCCTTATAGATGGGAGATCTTCTTTCGTGTGTAATAGATGTTAATAAATAAAATGTGTATGAAAAAAGATAGAGCGCCATACTACTAATACAAGGAAGGAGGGAGAAATATGACGAATCGTAACGGTAGTAAAGGGAGCGGTAATCAAGGATCACCAAAGTCCGGCCAATTTAATCAGGAATTTAGCACTGAATTTGAAACTGGTAATGATAATAAAGGAAAAGAATATCGTTCTAAAAAAGGGAGTAAATCAAAAAAGGAGTGAAATAATTCACTCCTTTTTTGATTTACGATGCTGCCGATTGATCCGTATTATATTTTTCTTCTGATTTTGCGACAATCATTGCGCAAATTGCATCCCCAGAAATGTTTACAGCTGTTCTAGACATATCTAGAATACGGTCAATACCGATAATTAAAGCGATACCTTCTACTGGTAGATTTACTTGATTTAAAACCATTGTAAGCATTACAAGTCCAACACCAGGTACACCAGCAGTACCGATACTAGCTAGTACAGCAGTTAATACGACCATAGCTAATTGCGGTAATGTAAGTTCAACTCCGTATACTTGAGCGATAAATACAGTGGCTACTCCTTGCATAATGGCAGTACCATCCATATTAATAGTTGCCCCTAGTGGTTGTACAAATGAGCTTATCGCTTTTGGAACGCCAAGCTTATCTTGTGCTGTTTTCATTGCAAATGGAAGCGATGCATTAGAGCTAGATGTACTAAATCCAATTGCCATTACTGGTCCGAAATGTTTAAAGAAACGAACAATACTTTCTTTTGCTAATACCTTTAATAAGCCGCCATATACAAAGACCCCGTGAATAATGAGTACTAACATAACGACAATCATATACTTGAACATCGCAGCGACGCCTGCAAGACCCATTTTACCAACGGATGAAGCGAGCAAACCGAATGTTCCAATTGGGGCTAATTTCATAACGAGATTAACAAGATACATCATTAATTCGTTGCCCTGTTCAAGTAATGAATGGATACCTTGAACTCGTTTTCCTAAAATAGCTATACCGAGTCCAATCAATACGGCAAAGGCAATGATTTGTAACATGTTTCCGTCAGCCATGGCTTTTGCTGGGTTATCTGGTACGATATTTAACAATGTGTCGACGAAAGATGTTTCAGTTTTTGCACCTTCATACTTAAGACCTTCTGTTTTAAAATTACCGCCAGCTCCTGGTTTTATAATAAGTGCAAATGTAACCGCTATAGAGATGGCAACCGCAGTTGTTACGAGAAAGAATGAAATTGATTTTAAACCGATTCTTCCAAGTTGTTTCGGATCTCCAAGACCGGCAGCACCAAGTACGATAGAAATGAACACAACAGGAACAACTAGCATTTTAATAAGTCGAATAAATAATTGACCAATTGGGTTGAACACATATTGATTTAGTGGCTCAAAGATAGATGGAGCAGCTAAATTTAGAGTGAGTCCAACAACTAGACCTAGGAATAATGCGATTAAGATTGCTTTTGTTTGTTTCAATAAAATCCCCCCTTTTGTTTTTGCAAAATTTCTTTCTAAAGTAATTATACCGAAAAAATACCTAATTTGACAATATTTTCTGAATTTTTTGTTTTAATTTAAGTGTAGATAGACTGATTTTGTGTTTGGAAAATAAAATAGACCATCACATAGGATGGTCTAGGGAAGGGGACAATTTATGTCAATTTAATTAGGGATGGAAGTTGCTTTAAGACACTGGGGAATGTCTTATAAATTAGGGAGGAACAACTTCGATACATATACTATAAAAGGTAGGTGTGACTCTCATGTGAACATAGGGTGAAAGAGAGAGGGAGTTTTAAATAAAAGGTAGAAAGACAAAAAAATAAGACCATCATTTATAAGATGGTCAAGGAAGGGGACAATTTATGTCAATTTAATTAGGGATGGAAGCTGTTCAAAGACACTGGGGAATGTCTTATAAATTAGGGAGGAACAACTTCGATACATATACTATAAAAGGTAGATGTGACCTCTGTGTGAACATAGGGTGAAAGAGAGAGGGAGTTTTAAATAAAAGGTAGAAAGACAAAAAAATAAGACCATCATTTATAAGATGGTCAAGGAAGGGGACAATTTATGTCAATTTAATTAGGGATGGAAGCTGCTTTAAGACACTGGGGAATGTCTTATAAATTAGGGAGGAACAACTTCGATACATATACTATAAAAGGTAGATGTGACCTCTGTGTGAACATAGAGTGAAAGAGAGAGGGAGTTTTAAATAAAATGAAAATTTAATGAGTGTTTTTTGTTCATCCCCTGTTGATTATTAGCTTTAACCAATCGGGCGTTTATTGCCCACAAATAGTGGAATAAAAGATAGAGCAAACAAAAAATAAGACCATCATTTATAAGATGGTCAAGGGAAGGGGACAATTTATGTCAATTTAATTAGGGATGGAAGCTATTCAAAGACACTGGGGAATGTCTTATAAATTAGGGAGGAACAGCTTCGATACATATACTATAAAAGGTGGATGTGACCTCTATGTGAACATAGAGTGAAAGATATGGGGATTTGAAAAATAGTACATATGAAATTGTTATTGCTAGCAATATTGAGTTAGGATATAGAGTTTTCCAGCATAAAAACGAAAAGGAATCTGAATATAAATAAAAGTTGTAATCTATGAAAAAAAAGATTATGCTCAACTATATTATGAGAATATAAGGTTTGTCCCAATTATTTAAGGGCTTTTAAAAAGCTTTTTATTTATGAGGGGAAAGTTTCACTTTAATAAGGGAGTTAGTGATATGAACGTAACAAAAAAACAAGGGCTGTATAATCGTCTTATACGATTAAACCCACCACAAATATTAGCATTAGGCTTTTTCTGCTTAATTGTGGTTGGCGGTTTGTTATTAAAATTACCATTCGCAACGAAAGCACATATTAGTTGGGTAGATGCTTTCTTTACAGCAACTTCAGCAGCGACCGTAACTGGTTTGGGAGTAGTGGATACAGCAAGTACATTTACGATGTTTGGCGAAATTGTTATTATGTTTTTAATTCAAACAGGTGGTCTAGGTCTTATGACAATTGCCATTTTAATTGTTTGGGTACTAGGTAAAAAAATCGGATTACGCCATCGTTTATTAATTGGAGAAGCATTTAATCAAACCAATATAGGTGGTCTTGTAAAATTAGTAAAGCGTGTCTTTATATTTTCGATTTGTATTGAACTTATTGGGGTCATTTTTTTATCGTTTCGCTTTATTCCAGAGTTTGGTTTTGGAAAAGGTTTATACTATAGTATTTTTCATGTAATTGCATCTTATAATAATGCAGGATTTGCTTTATGGCCAGATAATTTAACAAGATATGTAGGGGGATCCCATTATTAATATTGGGATTTGCTCTTTAATTGTAATCGGAGGACTCGGTTTTACCGTATTAATTGATATATGGTATAGTCGCAGTTTTCGAAAATTATCACTTCACTCAAAAATAATGATTATTGGAACAGTAGTGCTAAATGTTATAGCAATGATTGTAATTTTTGTATTGGAATATAATAATGTGAAGACGTTAGGGAATTTATCTTTAAATGAAAAACTATGGGCTTCCTTCTTTCAAGGTATTACTCCGCGGACAGCTGGATTTAATACGGTTGACTATGGAGGTATGGAAGAATCATCTATATTATTTACGATGATTTTAATGTTTATTGGTGCAGGAAGTGTATCGACAGGTGGAGGAATTAAATTAACGACGTTTGTTATCTTAATTACATCTGTCCTTTCTTTCTTTAGAAAAAAGGAGGAAATTGTTTTATTTCAGCGTACAATTAAAATGTCGACAGTAACGAGGGCATTAGCAATTGCTGTTGCCAGTCAAATACTTATTTTAGCAGCGGTATTCATATTAATGCTTACAGAAAACTTCAGCTTTATTCAATTATTATTTGAGACAATATCAGCGTTTGGCACAGTCGGATTAACGATGGGAATTACTGCACAGCTATCGGCATTCGGAAAATGTATTATTATGTTTGTTATGTTCTGCGGATTAATTGGACCATTAACACTTGTGTTCTCTTTAGCGCGACCAGCAAAACAAAAAATAAAATATCCATCGGAAGATGTGTTTACAGGATAAGGTATCCCGCGTTAAGCGAGATACCTTTTTCTTTTTTAGAACAGGGAGAACAATAGACCAATAAGTGCTACTCGGAATAAAATTGCGATAAGTGCAGCAATTCCACCGACAACTGCAGCGATACCGCCAGTTACAGTAGCTCCGCGATTATAAGCGTAAATACCGAGTAAAACAGAAACAAGACCAAATAGTGTTGGAAATGTAAATAGCGATAAGATAGATAGCGCAAGAGCGATAAAACCAGCAGTTGATCCAGCAGCGGACGATTTTACAACATCTTTATCGTCTTTATCATCGTAATTATAATCAATGCGTTGTGGTGCAACCTCAGCGGCGTACTCTTCTTTATAGTCACTATAATCACTATCTATTCTATCTCTTCTTTTATAATCATCAAATTTCTCAGTCAAAGTCATGACTCCTTTCATAACAAGGTTCAATAGTAGTATGTATCTCTTTTTCTTTTTTATCCCGCTATTTGTGGGAGTCGAGCTACGTACACATCCCACTGATTAAAGTTTCACTATACCGGAGCATGTACAGGGAGTAGTATCTTTTAAAAGAAGGAAAATGTTTTTTTGAAATAGGAAAAGTTAGTATGACTTCCTCTATTTTGGAAAATATAAAAAGGAATAATGAGGAAAGGGTGCAATACATAATGGAACATCCAATTGAAAATTTAATGAAAACGGCAATGACAAATTTAAAAGAGATGGTAGATGTAAATACAATTATTGGGAGCCCGGTTTCAACAGCTGACGGAAATGTAGTATTAACAGTATCTCAAGTGGCTTTTGGTTTTGGAGCTGGTGGAAGTGATTTTAAAGGGGATTTCATTGCTGAAAAACATAACGGTGGGCAAAATCAGCATAAAGAGAACAAACAAGGGCATCCATTTGGAGGAGGAAGCGGGGCTGGGGTTTCCATTAGTCCAGTAGCTTTTTTAGTAGTTGGTTCTAATGGGGTGCAAGTATTACATCTCAACAGCAGTACACATTTAATTGAAAAGGCTTTAAATACTGTACCAAGCACTGTAGATAAATTTGTGAATGGTCGTCAAAAGTGAACTTGCATTTTTTAGGAATTATGATATATTAGAAAAAGTGCGCTTTAGGATGATCGGAATAATTGAAATGTAAATATATATGATGTGTGGAATAAGGGAGAGGAATTTATGATTAATATCAAAAACTTAGTAGTTGGCTTATTTATGTTAGTAAGCGGCTTTGTTGTATATGTAATAAAAGAAAAAGCTCCATTCTAAAACAGACAAACCGTTAATGTCTGTTTTTAATTTACCGAAAAAAATTGACAAGTTATTGTATTGGTGTTATAATTTTAATTCGTGTCTCGGTTACAGCTAGTGTAAAGTAAATATCTCTTATGAATGCAATACGAAAAGTTTGCGAAAGATCGGGTAATTTTATCAACAACTTTTGTGAACAAACCCTATAAATTGTATTTGTAAGCTATATATGTATACTAGTGAATCAAGGAGCGGTCAGTGGAACCGTAATGATGAGAGAGAGGTAGGGCTTTCATCCAGTATATGTTACTTTCCCGTTAGGTGAATATAAAAAAGAGGACTCCTTTTAAAAGGAGTCCTCTTTCATTTTTTAAGTGCGACTTTCAACTTGTTGACAAATTTCATCCGTTGTTAAACCGTGAGCTGTAATGACTGATCCTTTAATTGATGTATCTGCAATGCCCATCACATTAGAATCTTGCCCAGTTACAACGCAACAATCACACCCTTGTGCATCCTGTTCTGAGTTAAGTGTAACAACTTCATGACCTTGTTGTTGAAGAGCTTGTTGAACGTCTGTTAATGAGTTTTCAACGCCAATTCTAGCCATAATTCTCACCTCCTACCATCTAATTGCTAGTATGCCCAAGTTCACTGCATATATTTATGAAAAGACGGTAGGAAGTAAATCTTTGTTTAGTCGTTATATACGCCAGTAAGCATTTGACTAACGAATTGATCGTTTAATGTATCTTGTGCTGAAGAAGTATTTGAATGGATGTCGATTGAAGCAATAAAATGATTATGTTCTTTCGTATTTGGTTCTACCTCTACGTAATTATCGAATTTACAAAAACCTTTCGTATCCATTAGATCAAATAATTGCAGCATTTCTACTACCTCTTGTCTCGTTCCTTTAATTTGTACACACGCCATATTTATTTCCTCCTTTATTTTGACAAATTGTTTTTTAAAAATAGGATTATGATTACGAAATGAAAAATATGAATGTTATTTTTAGACAGCGCTATTTTTGTTATTTCCCCCCTTTTTCAGCAAAAGTCGTTATATATTCCCAGATTTATAAAATCGGACGTCCGTTTATTGAATACAATAGATTCGTATCAATTGATGAAAATCCTTCTTTTAAACAAATATTTTTTTAGTGGAAATTAGCGAAAAAAATTTTTGGTTTTTTTGTAAACGTTAACAATGTTGTTAAATCAGTATAAGCAAAGAAGTACGTACGATTAAAAATTATAAATTTTCTAAAAATTCACTTGATTTATTTAGAAAGGAGAGTAAACTAGGAAACAATAAAAAATTCATAGAACATAGGAGGCGCTTCTAGTGAATGAGCAATGGATTTTCTTAAATGGAGAATTTGTTCCAAAAGATGAGGCAAAAGTTTCAGTATATGATCATGGCTATTTATATGGCGATGGAGTGTTTGAAGGAATTAGAGTTTATAGCGGTAATGTTTTCCGTTTGAGAGAGCATCTTGTCCGGCTGTATGAATCAGCAAAATCAATCCTTTTAGAAATTCCATATTCATTAGATGAAGTAACAAATATTGTTGTTGAGACGATTCGA
The DNA here is from genome assembly GCF_038006085.1 of Bacillus sp. FSL K6-0073. NCBI lineage: Bacteria > Bacillati > Bacillota > Bacilli > Caryophanales > Bacillaceae > Bacillus > Bacillus sp. FSL K6-0073. The sequence continues at coordinate 1,443,084 of NZ_JBBOUN010000001.1, forward strand.
CAAAATAAATTATCTAATGGATACATTCGCCTTGTTGTATCAAGAGGAGCAGGAAATCTTGGATTGGATCCCGATTCATGTAAGAAGCCGAATGTAGTAGTAATTGCAGAACAATTATCTTTATTCCCGCAAGAATATTATGAGAAAGGGATTCCAGTTGTAACGGTTGCAACGCGCCGAAATCGTCCCGATGTTTTATCCCCTCAAGTAAAATCTTTAAATTACTTAAACAATATTTTAGTTCGTATTGAAGCGAAATTAGCTGGAGTACAAGAAGCACTTATGTTAAATGATCAAGGATATGTAGCTGAAGGATCAGGAGATAACGTGTTTATTGTTAAAGGAAATAAATTAATTACACCACCAAGTTCTGCTGGAGCGTTAGAAGGTATTACACGAAACGCTATTTTAGAAATCGGCGAAAAACTTGGGTATGACGTAAGAGAAGAGTTATTTACAAGACATGATGTATATGTAGCTGATGAAGTGTTTTTAACAGGAACAGCTGCTGAAGTGATTGCTGTTACGACAGTAGATGGTAGAACGATTGGCTTAGGGCAAACAGGTCCACATACGAACCGTTTATTAGAAGAGTTTCGTAAGTTAGTTGTAGAAGATGGAGAGAAAATTTACGAAGAAAATAAAGTTGGATAACAACTTTTTTAACATAAGAAAGCGTTGATAGGGAGGAGTAGTTGATTGTGAAGCCTCACAGAGAGTCGGTGGTTGCTGAAAACCGATGGTTCACGTCGACGAACATCGCCCTTGAGTGCTAAGCTAAAGCATTTGTCTAGGCTTAGACGGTAGCTCCGTTATTAGCTAGATCCATTTATGGATCACTGAGGCAAGAGTATTCTTGCGAAGAAGGGTGGTACCGCGAAATCTTTCGTCCCTTCAGCACATAGCTGGAGTGTGGACGTAGGATTTTTTTATTGTATAAAAGTTTGAAAAAGGGGGCTTATAAGAACAATGTCTTCAAAAACGGAAGAGAAACTGGCAACTGGTGCACAGCTATTGTTAGAAGCGCTAGAAAAGGAAGGGGTAGAAGTGATTTTCGGTTATCCGGGTGGTGCCGTTTTACCTCTCTATGATGCATTGTATGATTGTGAAATTCCGCATATTTTAACAAGGCATGAGCAAGGGGCAATTCACGCTGCTGAAGGATATGCCAGAATTACAGGGCATCCAGGGGTTGTAATTGCAACGAGTGGACCAGGTGCTACAAATGTAATTACGGGTCTAGCTGATGCAATGATTGATTCATTGCCACTTGTAGTATTTACAGGCCAAGTAGCAACAACGTTAATTGGGAGCGATGCTTTTCAAGAGGCAGATATTATGGGACTTACGATGCCAGTGACAAAACATAACTATCAAGTGCGAAAGGCCTCAGATTTACCTCGAATTATTAAAGAAGCATTTCATATTGCTAAAACAGGAAGACCAGGACCAGTCGTTATTGACCTTCCGAAAGATATGGTAGTCGAGAAAGGTGAGCGATGTAGCAATGTACAAATGGATTTACCAGGATATAACCCTAATTATGAACCGAATCTACTTCAAATAAACAAATTACTCAAAGTAATTGAAACCGCAAAAAAACCGTTAATTTTAGCTGGAGCGGGTATATTGCATGCGAAAGCTTCGAAAGAATTGACAAGTTTTGCTCGTAAATATGAAATTCCTGTTGTGCATACATTACTTGGTCTCGGTGGCTTTCCACCAGATGATGAACTATTTTTAGGAATGGGAGGAATGCACGGTTCTTATACAGCCAATATGGCGTTATATGAATGTGACTTACTCATTAATGTAGGTGCGAGATTTGATGATCGGCTTACAGGGAATTTAGCTTATTTTGCTAAAGGGGCTACTGTTGCACATATCGATATCGATCCAGCAGAAATCGGGAAAAATGTGCCGACTGAAATTCCTATTGTTGCAAGTGCTAAGCGGGCATTGGAAGTATTACTTGAACCAGAAGGGGGAAAAGAAAATCATCATGAATGGATCACTTTATTAAAGGGGAGAAAAGAACAATATCCATTCTCTTATAAAAGAAACTCTGAAAGTATTAAGCCTCAATACGCAATTGATATGTTATATGAAATTACGAAGGGAGAAGCGATTGTAACAACAGACGTTGGGCAACATCAAATGTGGGCAGCGCAATATTATCCGCTGAAAAATCCAGATAAATGGGTAACTTCTGGTGGATTAGGAACGATGGGGTTCGGATTTCCAGCAGCAATCGGTGCGCAAATTGCAAAGCCTGAGGAACTAGTTATTGCAATTGTCGGTGACGCCGGATTTCAAATGACCTTGCAAGAATTAAGTGTGTTAAAAGAACACTCGTTGCCTGTTAAAGTATTTATCTTAAATAATGAAGCTTTAGGAATGGTAAGACAATGGCAAGATGAATTTTATAATCAAAGATACTCGCACTCTTTATTGTCGTGTCAACCAGATTTCGTCGCTCTTGCGAATGCGTATGGCATAAAAGGAGTTCGCATAGAGGATCCACTTCTTGCAAAGAAGCAAATACAGCAGGCGATTGAATTACAAGGACCAGTCGTAATTGATTGCCGTGTACTTCAATCAGAAAAGGTAATGCCGATGGTTGCGCCAGGGAAAGGTGTTCACCAAATGGAGGGAGTGGAAAAAAGGTGAAGAGAATTGTTACAGCGACAGTTCGAAATCAAAGTGGTGTGTTAAACCGAATTACAGGGGTTATGACACGAAGACATTTTAATATTGAAAGTATTTCAGTAGGTCATACGGAATCATCGGACATATCGCGGATGACGATTGTTGTACACGTTGAAAATGAACAGCAAGTGGAGCAGTTAATTAAACAACTTCATAAGCAAATTGATGTTCTGAAAGTATCAGATATTACAGAAGAAGCGATGATTGCTAGAGAACTTGCACTTATTAAAGTAGCAACATCAGTAGCAAGAGCAGAATTATATAGTTTAATTGAACCGTTTCGAGCCGCTGTAATAGATGTTGGGAAGGATTCCATAGTTGTGCAAGTAACAGGTACGCAAGATAAAGTAGAAGCGTTAATCGAATTACTTCGTCCATACGGTCTGAAAGAAATTGCTAGAACAGGTGTAACAGCATTTACGCGTAGTATGAAAAAACAAGATAAGCAAGTTATGTTAATTCAATAATCATTTAAATATAGGGGGAAATGAAAATGACAAAAGTTTATTATGAGAAAGATGTAACGGTAAATGTATTAAAAGAAAAGAAAGTAGCAATCATTGGATATGGTTCGCAAGGTCATGCGCATGCGCAAAACTTACGTGATAACGGATTTGATGTAGTAGTAGGTTTAAGAAAAGGTAAGTCTTGGGATAAAGCGAATGAAGATGGATTTTCTGTATATACAGTAGCAGAAGCAGCGGAAAAAGCTGATGTAGTAATGATTCTACTGCCTGATGAATTACAACCAGAAGTATATGAAGCTGAAATTGCACCAAATTTACAGGCTGGAAACTCTCTCGTGTTCGCACATGGATTTAATGTTCACTTTGGTCAAGTAAAACCACCAGCTAATGTAGATGTATTTCTAGTAGCCCCAAAAGGACCGGGGCATCTCGTACGCCGTACGTTCGTCGAGGGCGGAGCTGTTCCTGCATTATTTGCAGTATACCAAGATGCAACAGGAGTTGCGACTGAAAAGGCACTTTCTTATGCTGATGGGATTGGAGCGACGAGAGCTGGTGTATTAGAAACGACATTTAAAGAAGAAACAGAAACAGATTTATTTGGAGAGCAAGCTGTGCTTTGCGGCGGAGTAACTGCGCTAGTAAAAGCTGGGTTTGAAACGTTAGTTGATGCGGGATATCAGCCTGAACTTGCATATTTTGAATGTTTACATGAACTGAAGCTAATCGTTGACCTTATGTACGAAGGTGGACTTGAAAATATGAGATATTCAGTTTCTGATACAGCGCAGTGGGGAGACTTCGTATCAGGACCACGCGTTGTTACTGAAGATACGAAGAAAGCGATGGGGGCAGTATTAGCAGAAATTCAAGATGGTACATTTGCAAGAGGATGGATTGCAGAACATAAAGCAGGAAGACCAAATTTCCATGCGACAAATGAGAAAGAGAATAAACATGAAATCGAAGTAGTTGGACGTAAATTACGTGAAATGATGCCTTTCGTACAGCCGCGAGTAAAGGTAGGGGTTAAATAATATGAAGCAGGTTTTGTTCATGGATACAACGCTTCGTGATGGCGAACAATCACCAGGAGTAAATTTAAATGAACAAGAGAAATTACAAATTGCTAGGCAATTAGAGAGGCTTGGTATTCATGTAATGGAAGCTGGATTCGCGGCAGCTTCCGAAGGCGACTTCCAATCGGTAAAACGTATTGCGAATACAATTCAAAATGCTACGGTTATGAGTTTAGCTAGAGCGAAAGAAAGTGACATTCGAAGAGCATATGAAGCTGTGAAAGGTGCTGTATCCCCTCGTCTACACGTATTTCTAGCTACGAGTGATATTCATATGAAATATAAACTTTGTATGTCAAAAGAAGATGTGTTAAATAGTATTCATCGCTCGGTTACGCTTGGAAAATCATTATTTCCGACAGTACAATTTTCTGCAGAAGATGCGACAAGAACATCGAGAGCATTTTTAGCTGAAGCAGTAGAAATTGCGATTCGAGCAGGAGCGAATGTAATTAATATTCCGGATACAGTTGGATATACGAATCCGGAAGAGTATTATTCTCTTTTTAAATACTTACAAGAATCCGTTCCTTCATATGAAAAAGCAATTTTCTCTTGTCATTGTCATGATGATCTTGGGATGGCAGTAGCAAATTCATTAGCTGCGGTTGAAGGCGGAGCGTTGCAAGTAGAAGGAACAATTAATGGAATTGGAGAAAGAGCAGGTAATGCGGCGCTAGAAGAGGTCGCAGTTGCTCTTCATATTAGAAAAGATTTCTATAAGGCGGAGTCTTCTATGATGCTAAAAGAAATTAAAACGACGAGTACATTAGTAAGCAGATTAACAGGTATGGTTGTACCGAAAAATAAAGCGATCGTTGGAGCGAATGCTTTTGCTCATGAATCCGGAATTCATCAAGATGGTGTTTTAAAAGAAGTGACAACATATGAAATTATTGAACCAGCGCTAATAGGCGAATCTCAAAATCTATTCGTACTTGGAAAACATTCTGGACGTCACGCGTTTACAGAAAAAATGAAAGAGCTTGGCTATGAATTTACAAAGGAAGAACGAGATGCGGTGTTTGAAGCGTTCAAAAAATTAGCTGATCGTAAGAAGGAAATTACTGAGGAAGATTTACGTGCGCTTATGCTTGGTGAAGCAGCATTTGCAGCTCAGCAATATAACATTACGCAACTACAAGTTCATTTCGTATCAAATAGTACACAATGCGCGACAGTTGTACTAAAAGACGAAGAAGGAAATGCATACGAAGATGCAGCCACTGGTTCTGGTAGTATTGAGGCGATCTATAATGCAATCCAAAGAATTTTAGAATTAGAATGTGAATTGGTGGATTATCGCATACAATCTATTACACAAGGTCAAGACGCACTGGCTCATGTTCATGTTGAATTAAAAGAAGGAACGCATCAAGTATCAGGTTTTGGTGTTGCGCAAGATGTATTGGAAGCGTCGGCAAGAGCATATGTCCATGCAGCAGGGAAATTAAAATCTCTTATAGCGCTTGTGAAATAAATATTTGATAGGTGAGAGAAGCTTTCCTCACCTATCAAATTAAAGTTCTGAAAATTCGGTTAAAAGGAGTGTTAAAAATGGAAAAACGTATCGTTTGTTTAGCTGGTGATGGTGTTGGTCCAGAATTAATGGAAAGTGCGAAGGAAGTATTGCATATGGTAGAAAGGCTATATGGACATCATTTTCATTTGCAAGATGAGTACTTTGGTGGTGTTGCTATCGATTTAACTGGGCAACCATTACCACAGCGAACACTTGCCGCCTGTTTAGCGAGTGATGCGGTTTTACTTGGAGCAGTAGGTGGACCAAGGTGGGATAGTGCGAAAGAAAGGCCTGAGAAAGGATTATTAGCATTAAGAAAAGGACTCGGTGTATTTGCGAATGTTCGCCCTGTAACGGTAGAAAGTGCAACTGCACATTTATCACCATTAAAAAACGCTGATGAAATTGATTTCGTTGTCGTTCGTGAATTAACAGGCGGAATTTATTTTTCTTATCCGAAAGAGCGAACGGAAGAAGTGGCGACAGATACACTTACGTATCATCGCCATGAAATTGAACGTATCGTTTCGTATGCTTTTCAATTAGCGAATAAGCGGAAGAAAAAAGTAACATCTATTGATAAAGCGAATGTTTTAGAGTCTAGTAAATTATGGAGAACTGTGACAGAAGAAGTAGCAATTCGCTACCCAAATGTGGAAGTAGAACACATTTTAGTAGATGCAGCAGCTATGGAATTAATTCGGAATCCAGGAAGATTTGACGTTATTGTAACGGAAAATTTATTTGGTGATATTTTAAGTGATGAGGCTTCAGTATTAGCTGGATCATTAGGAATGCTTCCATCAGCAAGTCACGCTGAAAAGGGACCTTCATTATACGAGCCTATTCACGGATCAGCACCGGATATTGCGGGGAAAAATAAGGCGAATCCAATTGCGATGATGCGTTCTGTTGCAATGATGCTTGGGCAATCGTTCGGATTAACGAGAGAAGGATATGCAATTGAAGAAGCAGTTTCTGCAGTCCTTAAATCAGGAAAATGTACAGCAGATATCGGGGGGACTGAAACGACAACTTCATTTACAAAGGCAGTTATTCAAGAAATGGAAGAGCAAGCGTTAGTAGGGAGAGGAAGATAATGGGGAAAAGGTTACTAGATAAGCTTTGGGAAAGACATGTAGTTGCGACTAATGAAAATGGATTGGATTTATTATATATCGATCTACATCTTGTTCATGAAGTAACGTCACCGCAAGCCTTTGAAGGCTTGCGGCTTACAAATCGAACAGTCCGCAGACCAGATTTAACATTTGCAACGATGGATCATAATATTCCAACGAAAGATGTTTGGAATATTACCGACCGCATTGCGAAGCAGCAACTAGATACACTTCGGGAAAACTGTAAACAATTTCAGGTGCCATTAGCGGATATCGGAGATGAAGAGCAAGGGATCGTTCATGTAATAGGACCAGAACTTGGGCTTACGCAGCCAGGAAAAACGATTGTTTGTGGTGATAGTCATACAGCAACACACGGTGCTTTTGGCGCACTAGCGTTTGGTATTGGTACGAGTGAAGTGGAACATGTATTGGCAACGCAAACGTTATGGCAACGAAAGCCGAAAGCGATGGGCATTGAGTTAAAAGGAAAGTTACCGCAAGGTGTTTATGCGAAAGATATTATTTTACACCTTCTTTCAAAGTACGGAGTAGCAGTTGGAACAGGTTACGTAATGGAATTTTACGGAGAGGCCATTCATGCTATGGATATGGAAGAGAGGATGACGCTTTGCAATATGGCAATTGAAGGGGGAGCAAAGGCTGGCATTATTGCACCAGATGAAAAAACGGTTACTTACGTAAAAGGGCGTAAATATGCACCGAAAGACTATGAATCTATTAAGAAAAAATGGTCAGAACTTTATACAGATTTAGATGCAGTTTATGATTTACATATTCTAGTGGATGTTACGGATTTAGCGCCGTACGTTACGTGGGGAACAAATCCTAGTATGGGCGTTCGGATTGATGAGAAATTGCCAGAAAAGCATGATGCAAATGACGAAAGAGCGTTTTCTTATATGGGATTGAGTCCCGGACAAAGTACGTATGACATTCCAGTTCAACATGTTTTCATTGGATCTTGTACAAATTCCAGGCTTTCTGACTTAGAAATTGCTGCATCTGTCGTGAAAGGTAAAAAAGTAAAAGAAGGTGTGCGAGCACTTGTTGTACCTGGATCTCAAAGGGTAAGAGAAGCAGCGATGCATAAAGGGTTACATCGCATATTTGAAGAAGCTGGATTTGAATGGAGAGAGCCCGGATGCTCAATGTGTCTAGGTATGAATCCAGATCAAGTGCCTGAAGGGGAACATTGTGCCTCTACGTCAAATCGCAATTTTGAAGGAAGACAAGGAAAGGGAGCACGAACGCATTTAGTTAGCCCGGCAATGGCGGCAGCGGCTGCGTTATATGGTCATTTTGTTGATATTAGAAAGGAGAGTTATGATGGAGCCATTTCGTATTCATAAAGGTACGGCCGCAGTACTGATGAATGATAACATTGATACAGATCAAATTATTCCGAAGCAATATTTAAAGAGAATTGAAAGAACTGGGTTTGGGAAGTTTTTATTTGATGAATGGCGATATGATAATAATCGCCAAGAAAACCCTAATTTCCCGCTTAATGCACAAGAAAGAAAAGGAGCCAGCATATTAATTACAGGTGATAATTTTGGATGTGGCTCATCTAGAGAACATGCTCCATGGGCACTTGCTGATTATGGTTTCCGCGTTATTATCGCTGGAGGATTTGCCGATATCTTTTATATGAATTGTATGAAAAATGGCATGTTACCGATTGTAATGGATAAAGATATGCGTGAACAACTTGCTAAAACAGATGCGGGGGAACAAATTACAGTTGATTTAGAAAATGAAATAATGACAACGAATACGCATAGATTCCATTTTACAATCGAGAAAATGTGGAAAGAGAAGTTATTAAATGGTTTAGATGAAATTAGTATTACAATGCAATATGAACAAGAAATAAAAGAGTATGAAAGAAAAGTGGCTTTACATTAAAAAAATGACGGAATATTAAAAATGTATTTACATTCAAAATTAACTGTTATATACTATGTGAAAATCAGAGGAGAAAGGGAGTAAGTATTATGAATATCGTGCAATCTATTACAATGCTTACACAACTACATCATCATACATGAAACCCTTGAACCTAGCGTGAAAACGTGTAGGTACAAGGGTTATTCCCGTTGTACCTACACTCTACTGAAGAGCCTTGTAGGTATTTTGTCTACAAGGCTCTTTTTATTTTCGGCTTAGGGGAATGAAATAGGCATACATTAGAAGGGGAAAGGTGTGAAAATTTAGATGACAAAATGGAAACGAGCAAACCCGAATGGAACGAGAGATTATTTATTCGAAGAATGTACGTTAATTGAAGAAGTAGAACAAAAACTAAGACTTACTTTTTTAGAGAGAGGTTATGAGGAAATAAGAACACCTACAATTGAATTTTATGATGTTTTTGCATTTCAAAATAGACCGATAGATGAAGAGAAGATGTATAAATTTTTTGATGAAAAGGGAAGGATTATCGTTTTACGTCCAGATATGACAATTCCTTTAGCGAGAGTTATTGGAACACAGAGACGGGATACGCCACTTAAAGTGACGTATAGCGGGAATGTATTTCGAGCGAATGAATCCCATTCTGGAAAATATAATGAAATCGTACAAAGTGGTATTGAAGTTATCGGGATTGATAATGTAAGAGCTGAAATTGAATGTGTAATAAGTGTCATTCAAGCACTTCAAAAGTTGAAGGTGCAATCTTTTACAATTGAGATTGGGCAAGTACAGTTATATAAATGTATTGTAAAAAAACTCTCCATCCATGATGAAGAAGAAAGGGTACTTAGAACATATATAGAAAGTAAAAATTATGCTGCCCTCTCAAATTTTATCGGAGAAAAGAAATTAGATCGATGCGATGAGACAGTAAGGTTACTTGAGAAATTGCCAAGGCTATTTGGAAATTTAGAAGTTATTGAGGAGGCAGAAAAGCTTGCTTCAAGTAATGAAATGAAAATGGCAATTGCAAGAATAAAAGAAATGTATGAAACAATTGAAACGTTAGGATATGGTTCTTACATATCAATTGATTTGGGCATGATTCAACACTTAGATTACTATACGGGTGTTATTTTCAAAGGATATATATATGAAATTGGAGAAGAAATCGTTAGTGGCGGAAGATACGATGAGCTAATTGGCAATTTTGGAGAAATGCTGCCAGCTGTTGGACTCGCGGTACAAGTAAATCAAATTGTGAAGGCGCTGCAAGAGCAGCAAGAACCATATGAACGAAATCAAATTGATATTGTGATTCATTATGAGTTAAATACAATAGCGGAAGCAGAAAGGCTACGAAATTTACTTCGAAAGGATGGAAAAAATGCTTGGTTATCTCTATTCTCTAATTTAAGCGATACCTTTCAATTCGCAAGAAAAAATAAAATAGGAACGGTCGTTGAGGCAAAGAATGAATACTTAGTGGAATATGTATGGAATGAGAAATGGGTAGTCCAGAAAGAAGGAGAGGCTTCATGCGTAACATTCAAATTGCGTTAACGAAAGGAAGATTAGAAAAACATGTCATTCCACTTTTTGAGCAGATTGGAATTGATTGTTCCGAGCTCAAAAATAAAGGTCGGAAGCTTGTATTTCAAAGTAAAAATACAAATATTTCATTTATTTTAGTAAAAGCGGTTGATGTTGCTACTTATGTAGAACATGGGGTAGCTGATATTGGCATCGTTGGAAAAGATATTTTAATGGAAAACGAGAAAGATATTTATGAAATGCTGGATTTAGGAGTGGGGATTTGTAAGTTTTGTGTGGCATCTATTCCTACGTATAATCCGAAGAGTTACCGGAAGAAAAGAATTGCTACGAAATACCCGCATATTACTTCTACTTATTTTCATGATAAGGGAGAGGATGTAGAAATTATTAAAATAGAAGGTTCTGTAGAAATCGCTCCTCTTCTTGGATTGGCGGATGCAATTGTAGATATTGTTGAAACAGGAAAAACATTACAAGAGAATGGACTCATTGTATTTGAGGAAATGCACTCTATATCGGCTCGGATGATTGTGAATAAGGCAGCTTTAAAAACTAAAAAAGACGAAATATTCAGTATTGTAAATATGATGGAGCAAGAAATCTTATCAGGGAAATAGGAGGATTTAAAGTGGAAATCATTTATGAAGATTTTAAGGAGGCATTATCTAAAATAAAAGTGCTAAGAGAAAACGCTAATATAATAGAAGAAACTGTTCAAAGAAGTGTAAGAGAAATCATTAGAAATGTAAGGGAAGGAAAAGATGAGGCTTTATCTTTCTATACAAAAAAGTTTGATGGTGTAGAGATGAAAGATTTTCGTGTAAGTGAAGAAGAAATACAGCAAGCGAGTATGTTTGTAGAGAATTCATTTTTAGAAGCTTTAAAAGAGGCGAAGAAAAACATTGTTTCGTATCACGAAAAGCAAAAGAAGCACTCAATATTCGATTGTGAAAGTAAAGGGATAATTAGAGGGCAACTCATTCGGTCGTTAGAAAATGTAGGTGTATATGTACCGGGTGGGACAGCCTCATATCCTTCTTCAGTATTAATGAATGTATTGCCGGCGAAACTCGCAGGTGTGAAAAAGATTGTAATGGTAACACCGCCGAGGAAAGGAGGAATTGATCCGCATATATTAGCTGCTGCAGATCTTGCGGGAGTAGATGAAATTTATACGATAGGTGGAGCACAAGCAATTGCTGCGTTAGCATACGGGACGGAATCGATTCCGAAAGTGGATAAAATAGTTGGACCGGGAAATTTGTACGTCGCTCTAGCGAAACGAGAAGTATACGGAATAGTAAATATCGATATGATTGCTGGTCCATCAGAAATTGTAGTTGTCGCGGATGAAACAGGTAATGCAAAATATATCGCAGCGGATTTATTATCGCAAGCAGAGCATGATGAGAGAGCAACGGCGATTTGTATTACAACGAATATGGAACTAGCTAAAGAAGTAGAAAAAGAGGTAGAAAGACAGTTAGAAACGTTACCAAGAAGTGAAATTGCACGTGAATCAATAAATAGAAATGGAGCCATCTTTATCGTTGCTTCTTTAGAGGAGGCACTAAAGTTATCAAATAAAATTGCTCCAGAACATTTAGAGTTACATATAAAAGAACCGATGAATGCTCTAGATTATGTGAAACATGCAGGCTCTATTTTCCTTGGGCCATATGCACCTGAAGCGCTCGGGGATTATTTGGCGGGACCGAATCATGTATTACCAACGAGCGGAACGGCAAGATTTTTTTCTCCGTTATCAGTCGATGATTTCGTGAAAAAATCAAGTTTTATTTCTTATACAGAGGAAGCATTAAAAAATGTACAGCATCATATTGTAGAGCTTGCAAATAAAGAAGGGTTACATGCACATGCGAGAGCAATCCAAATAAGGTTTGAGGAGGAAAAATAATGCGTCAGTCCAGTCAAGCACGTGAGACGACAGAAACAAAAATTAAATTAAGTTTGCAGCTTGATGAAAGTACGAGTGTATCTATTCAAACGGGGGTTGGTTTTTTCGATCATATGCTGACTTTATTTGCTAGACATGGAAGATTTGGATTGCAAGTTGAGGCAGAAGGTGATGTATTTGTCGATGCACATCACACCGTTGAAGATGTTGGAATTGTACTCGGAAATTGCTTGAAAGAAGCATTGCAAAATAAAGAAGGAATTAATCGTTACGGTTCCGCGTATGTACCGATGGATGAATCTTTAGGATTTGTTGCAATTGATATAAGTGGACGCTCATATTGTGTATTTCAAGGGGAATTAATAAATCCGAAGCTTGGGGATTTTGATACAGAATTGACGGAAGAATTTTTTAGAGCAGTTGCACATGCTGCCAATATTACATTACATGCGCGCGTTCTATACGGAAGTAATACACATCACAAAATTGAAGCATTATTTAAAGCTTTTGGTAGAGCGCTTAGAGAAGCGGTCGAAAAAAATGCCAACATTACTGGTGTAAATTCAACGAAAGGGATGTTGTAATTGATTGCCATTATAGATTATGGAATGGGGAATATTCGCAGTGTAGAGCAAGCATTAAAATATACTGGCGCAGAGTACATTGTAACGAGTGATAAAGAAGAGATATTGAGAAGCGATGGCGTGATTCTACCGGGAGTAGGTGCATTTCCGAAAGCGATGGAAGTATTAAAAGAAAGAGATTTAGTGTGTGTACTAAAAGAAGTTTGTGACATAGGAAAACCACTCCTCGGTATATGTTTGGGCATGCAACTTTTATTTGAACGAAGTGAGGAACTAAAAGATTGTAGCGGATTAGGTTTACTACCAGGTGAAATTCGTAAGTTAAAAGTTTCGTATAAAATTCCTCATATGGGATGGAATGAATTAAGGAAGGAAAGAGAATTTCCGCTTTGGAATGGATTAGTGGATGGTTCTTTCGTGTATTATGTTCACTCATATTACGCGGATTGTCCAGATGAAATTGTATGCGGAGTAAGTGATTATGGAATGCAAATACCAGGGTTTGTCGCGAAAGGAAATGTATTTGGTGCACAGTTTCATCCAGAAAAAAGTGGCGAAATTGGCATGCAAATATTAAAAAATTTTCAAGGAGTGGTAGAAGCATGGAAATCTTCCCAGCTATCGATTTAAAAGAAGGGCGATGCGTTAGACTTTATCAAGGAGAGTTTAGTAAAGAAACGGTGATGAATGAAGATCCGGTAGCGCAGGCGATCATATTTGAAAAGCTTGGAGCGGAAATACTACACATTGTTGATTTAGACGGTGCAATTGCTGGCGAGTCGTTAAATTTGCCCGTCATTGAAAAAATCTGCAAGGCGGTACGTATTCCTGTGCAAGTGGGAGGAGGAATTCGTTCACTTGTAACGGTGGAGAAGTTATTGTCAGCAGGTGTAGAAAAAGTGATTTTAGGAACAGCAGCTCTTTATGATAAGTCATTTTTAGAGGAAGCAGTTCGTCTATATAAAGAGAAAATCATTGTTGGAATTGATGCGAAAAATGGTTTCGTAGCAACGAGAGGTTGGCTTGATCTGTCTGAAATTTCTTACGTTAGTTTAGCGAAACAAATGGAAAGTTTAGGTGTTCAAACGATTGTGTTTACAGACATTTCGAAAGACGGGACGCTTGCAGGTCCAAATTTTGAACAATTAGCGATACTTCAAAAAAGTGTGGGCATTCGTCTCATCGCCTCTGGAGGAGTGGCATCTATTCAAGATGTGAAAAAGTTAAATGATATGAATATATATGGTGTCATAATTGGAAAGGCGCTTTACGAGAAAACGATTGATTTAGAAGAAGTGTTACAGGTAACGAAGTTATGTTAGCGAAACGAATCATTCCATGTCTAGATGTGAAAGAAGGGCGAGTCGTAAAGGGTGTAAATTTTATAGGATTACAAGATGTCGGTCATCCGGTTGAAATAGCTGAAGCATATAACGAGGCAGGGGCAGATGAAATCGTATTTTTAGATATTACAGCGACTCATGAAGGAAGAAAAACGATTATAGATGTTGTAGAAAAAACAGCAGCTAAAGTATTTATTCCTCTTACGGTTGGCGGGGGGATTTCAAGTGTGAAAGATATGTACAATTTACTAAGAGCTGGAGCAGACAAAGTTTCAATAAACTCAGCGGCAGTGCGAAACCCGAAGTTAATAGAAGAAGGGGCAGAACACTTTGGATCACAATGTATTGTCGTGGCAATTGATGCTAGAAAAGTAGCAGAAGGTAAATGGAACGTATATGTCAACGGCGGAAGAGTTGACACAGGAATGGATGCTATAGAATGGGCGAAGCGTGTTGTTAAACTTGGGGCAGGTGAAATTTTGTTAACGAGTATGGATGCAGATGGAACGAAAAGCGGATATGACCTTCGTTTAACAGAAGAAATTTCAAAAAGTGTTTCCATTCCAGTCATCGCATCAGGGGGCTGTGGTCATACGGATCATATTATAGAAGTTTTTCAAAAGACAACAGTTGATGCAGCGTTAGCGGCATCCATCTTTCATTATGGTGAGGCGACAGTGCAGAGTGTAAAGCGAAAATTAAGAGATGCAAATGTTGAGGTGCGGTTATGAAACCTAATTTTTCAAAAGGATTAATACCAGCAATTGTCATCGAAGAAGGTACGAAAGAAGTTTTAATGCTAGCTTATATGAATGAAGAAGCATATGAAAAAACGTTAGAGACGAAAAGAACATGGTTTTATTCTCGTTCGAGGCAGTCGTTATGGAATAAGGGGGAAACATCAGGGAATGTTCAATATGTGCAATCTTTATATTTAGATTGTGATCAAGATTCAATTGTTATGAATGTGAAACAAGTAGGACCTGCTTGTCATACGGGAGAGAAGACATGTTTTCACTATCAAATTATATAGGGGGATACATATGGAAAATGCCTTTAAGTTGCTGTATAAAACAATTGAAGAACGAAAGGAAAGCCCACTTCCTGAATCGTATACAAATTATTTATTTTCAAAAGGAGAAGATAAAATTTTAAAGAAAATTGGTGAAGAGTGTGCTGAAGTAATTATCGCATGTAAAAATAATGATAAAGAAGAAGTAGTGAAAGAAATGGTTGATGTATTTTATCACTGTTTCGTTTTATTAGCTGAAAAAAATATTACATTGGAAGATGTCATGCGAGAGGTGAAAGAACGAAATGGAAAGCTTTCGAAAGTTGGGGATAGAAGGGAAATAGATACATTATAAGGGGGAATGTATATGAAAGTAGATTATCATCTTCACTTAGAAGAAGGACCGTATTCAATAGGATGGCTTTCTAAAATAAATGAAGCGCTGGAACGTTATGAACCGCTTCAAGAAAGGCATTCTATTGATTGGCTTATGAAAACACAAGAGCGTTTGCAAAAGCGTGTGAAGGAAGGGCCATTTACAACAGAATGGATGGACCTCTATTTAGAAGAAGCTGTGCGAAAAGGTATAAAAGAAGTGGGAATTGTTGATCATCTATATCGTTTTCATGAAGCGAAAGGATATTATGAAAAATATGTAGATATTAGTGATTCTAAGCTCGGTCGTATACAGAAGGAATGGTTAGATCAAGTAAGGGTAGTTTCACTGTATGATTTTACAAAGGTTATTGAAGAGGCGAAAGAACGATGGAGTAAAAGAGGTGTCACACTTAAACTTGGAATTGAAGCGGATTATTTTATTGGTTGTGAAGGAGAGTTAAAAGAATTATTAGCGCTAGGAGACTTTGATTATATAATTGGTTCTGTTCATTTTCTAAATGGCTGGGGATTTGATAATCCAGATACGAAAGAATATTTTGAGAAGCATGACCTACGCGCATTATATGATATGTTTTTTAAAACAGTTGAGAGTGCGATTCGTACCGAGTTATTTGATATTATCGCTCATCTTGATAATATAAAGGTATTTAATTATCGATTGGATGAGAATGAACAGCTTTCTTATTATGAGGAAATTGCCTGTGCGTTAGTAGAAACGAATACGGCAACAGAAATAAATGCAGGATTATACTATCGTTATCCTGTTCGTGAAATGTGCCCAAGTCCACTATATTTACAAGTATTAGCTAAGTATGGTGTTCCAATTACGATTTCTTCGGATGCCCATTATCCAAATGATTTAGGGAATTATGTACAAGAAAATGTACAAACATTACGAGCTCACGGTGTTACTCAGGTTGCAACATTTACGAAGCGAGCAAGAGTAATGAGGTCGCTTGAAGAAGAAGTAACAAATTCAAAATGAAACGCAATTTTTTGATGAAAACCGTCCTTTTTGTTCAAAATAAGAAAGAATGAAAAGGAGGGTAAGAAATGGCGAAACAACAAAATAAACAAAATGTACAAGGTGCACAGCAACAAGCTTATACTTCTGAAACGAATGCTGCATCTCAATCGGTTATTGAGGAGCAAATTAGCGATACGGTTGCAGAAGGAACTATTGATGTGAAGCTTGGAAAAGAATCGCAGGAAAAAGCGTAAGAAAAGGGGAGAGTTGCATCTCCTCTTTTTTCATGGAAAAGTGTCGATTTTTAAAACTATAATCAAATTCCTTGGTTTTTATATGTGGATTTCTTACAATGAAATATAAGAGATATCTTATTTTCTATAGAAGAGGTGTTAGTAGTGGCAAAAATATTAGTAGCGGGAAAAATTCCGGAAATTGGATTAGAACTATTAAAAGATCATGATGTAGAAATGTACGATAAAGAGGAGTTAATTTCTATAGATGAATTAACAGAGCGTGTAAAAGATAAAGATGCATTGTTAAGTTTACTTTCGACAAAGGTGCCAAAAGAAGTTATTGATGCAGCGCCTCATTTAAAGATTGTTGCAAACTATGGTGCTGGTTACGACAATATTGATTACACGTATGCGGGCGAAAAAGGAATTGCAGTTACGAATACACCGAAAGTATCAACGGAAGCGACTGCAGAATTAACATTTGCACTTCTTTTAGCAGCGGCGCGTAGAATTCCTGAAGGGGATACGTTATGTCGTACGACCGGATTTAACGGATGGGCACCGTTATTTTTCTTGGGACGAGAAGTCCATGGTAAGACAATCGGAGTTATAGGTCTTGGAGAAATCGGGAAGGCTGTTGCAAAACGTGCGAAAGCATTTGGAATGGATGTTTTATATACAGGGCCAAATCGTAAGCTTGAAGCTGAAAGTGAACTGGGAGCAACGTATGTGACGTTGGAAGAATTATTACAAACAGCAGACTTTATTACAATTAACTGTGCTTATAATCCAAAATTACATCATATGATTGATGAAGAGCAGTTTAAAATGATGAAGAAAACAGCGTATATTGTAAATGCTTCACGTGGACCAATTATGAATGAAGCAGCACTTGCTCATGCATTAAAAACGAATGAAATTGAAGGAGCAGCTCTTGACGTGTTTGAATTTGAACCGAAAATTACAGAAGAGTTAAAAGAATTAAAGAATGTAGTACTTGCTCCACACGTAGGGAATGCAACATTTGAAACTCGTGATGCGATGGCTGAAATGGCTGTTAGAAATATTTTAGCTGTATTAAACGGCGAAGAGCCAGTAACACCTGTAAATGAAAAGGTATTAGTCACAAAATAAAAAGAAACCTTCCGGACTCGGAAGGTTTTCTTATTTTTCTTTATTTGTTTTTTTAGACGGTCTTTGTCTAATGAATTGAGATAACATGTACAAAATATATAGTGGAATGGCAATGAATAAGAAAACAGAAAAATTTCCAAATCCTGTTTGATACATTGTAATAATGATTCCAACTAAAAATAGTGTAATAATGATGCTATATCGTGGAATTGGTACATCTTTTAAACTTGGGATACGAATGCGGCTCACCATTAAAAATGCGAACGTTACAAATACGGTAATAAGAACGATTTTTGGAATGGTATGTGAAAATAACGTTAAGAAAGCAACAAGCCCTCCCGCTGCTGTAATCGGTACTCCAGTGAAATATTTCATTGAAGTAGAAGATGGTGTTACATTAAATCGTGCTAAACGATATGCTCCGAAAAGAGGGAATAATCCCGCTATGTATAATCCGATGATTCCGTAGTTTGAGAAAGATGTGTAATACATTAAAACAGCTGGTGCTGCACCAAATGTTACGACATCTGCAAGCGAGTCGAGCTCTTTTCCCATTTGTGAATCAACACGTAATAAACGAGCAACACGACCATCAAGACTATCTAACATCATCCCGATAAGTACTAAAATAGCAGCTGATTTATAATATCCTAAAGATGCATAGCCGATTGATAAAAATCCGCTATATAAATTTCCGAGCGTAAATAAGTTTGGAATAGCTGCTCTATACAAAATCTGATCCCTTGCTTTCTGTAATAAATTCTTAATTAGTGTATGAAAGTTTACTTATTTTATCATACCATAAATTTATTCCTCATACGAAAGAAATTACCAATTTGTGAAAGATTTCATAGAAGGATGGTTTGAAAATTAAGTGAAAATAAAAAGAGGAAGCAACTTGTATAAAGTTGCTTCCTTTACTATTCAAATTTCGTTGTCATCGTTCCAGTTTTATATCGATTATTAGGATCGAAGCGTAATAAATCTCCATAAATTAATTTATCGGAGAGTTTTAATTCTGTTTTTGCTTTTTCAATATACGGCTGACATAGCGTCATGTCAGCTTCTTCACCCGTACTTCTTTTGTAGCACATATTTTTTGTATAAACATACTCTTCAGAAACAAAGCTACCATCACGCATTACCATAAGCGGGTCTTTCTCTTTAATAAATAAGTCAGTTCCAAATTCAACGGATTTATTTGTTTTAATACCAAGTAAATGAAGGAGCGTTGGCTTAATATCAATTTGACCGGATACTTTAGAAACAACTTTTCCTTCTTGGCCAGGCACATGAATAATAAGAGGGACTCGTTGTAATTGCATAGAATCGAATGGTG
Source organism: Bacillus sp. FSL K6-0073 (assembly GCF_038006085.1). Lineage (NCBI taxonomy): Bacteria > Bacillati > Bacillota > Bacilli > Caryophanales > Bacillaceae > Bacillus > Bacillus sp. FSL K6-0073. Next base: position 1,462,412 of record NZ_JBBOUN010000001.1, read on the forward strand.
TAATAGTATCTTTTCCTAGGAACTGTGCCATAGCTGCGTTATGGTTTTCGGAAATACCGTAATGATCACCATAGATGACAATAACGGAATTATCATACAATCCTTCTTCTTTTAATTGTTTAATAAATAATTTAAGAGCTTCATCTGTGTAACGAACAGTTGGGAAGTAGCGGTTTACAACACCACTTTCCGAGTTGAATTCATCAACATATTGATCTTCCGGATTTAGAAGAAATGGAAAATGATTTGTTAATGTAATAAATTTTGTATAGAACGGTTGCGGTAAAGATTTTAACTTTGGAATAGATTGTTCAAAGAACTCTTTATCTTTTAATCCCCAACCGACAGACATTTGCTCCGTTCCTGCGTAATCATTTAAATTAAAGTAACGATCATATCCAAGCGCAGGATACATTACATCCCGATTCCAAAACGTTTTATCATTTGAATGGAAGACGGCAGAAGAATATCCGTATTTCTTTAATTGTTCTGGTGTCGCTGTGTATTCATTTGTTGCATGAGTAAAGAATACAGAACCACGATCTAGCGGATAAAGTGAGTTTTCAACGATAAATTCAGCATCAGAAGTTTTACCTTGTCCAGTTTGATGATAGAAGTTATCGAAATAGAAACTATCCTTAATAAATTCATTTAAAAATGGTGTAATTTCTTTTCCATTTATTTTTTTATTAATAACAAAGCTTTGTGTAGATTCCATTGAAATTAAAATTACATTTTTACCTTTTGCAGCCCCAAATAAGTTTTTATCAACTTGTTTGTCTTTTGAGTCTGTATAGTTTTTAATTTCAGAAAACCCATCCCCACTTGCAAATACACGCTCAGCTGAGGACTTGGATTGAAGCGTAATATCAAATAGATGATATGTGTATAAACCTAAATTCTTCACGACAGTTTGACGGTCAAATGAGCGTGAGAACATTTGTGGTTTATAAATAACTGATACAACAATTTGTAGTGCTAATAAAGCTGTTACACCGCTAAAGAAAGTTCGCTTCTCTGAGCGGGAAAGTGGTGTTTTGTCCCCAAATGATGGGAATTTACGCGAAATAAACATTAAAATAATTGCATCTGCAAATAAAAGTAATGTTTTGTACGTAAAGAGTTCTTTTATACTTGTCCCTAAATCAGCCATATTGTTTGTTTGGAATAAAACCGGGAAAGTAACGAAATCGTTATAGAACCCATAAAACATTGCGTTTCCAAATAAAATAAATGACAGTATAAAACTGATTCCAATTATAATTCGGTTTCGGTGCTTAGATGCAAGTAAAGCTAAGCCGAAAAATAAAAGTAACGCAGCTAGTGGATTGATAAAAAGCATGAATTCTTCAAAGAAATTATCAATTTTAATATCAAATGCTAGCTTGTACACAATATATGTTTTAATCCATAGTAAAACGACTGCAACGAGTGCAAATCGCAGTTTTGGAAACAGATGTTGTAGCATAATATACTCCTCTCCTAAAAAGCATGACAGTTCTTGAGAGTCAGTTTGCTTAACGACTCATTTTATATATACGAACAGTCCTTTGTTATTATGATTATTATACTATGAGTATCATTATACGAAAATAAAAGAAGGTTGTGGGCTTTTTTATAATAATCGAGTAGAAAAAGAGTGGTGGGAGACAATAAAACAGAATTTCTATGTATGATAATTATCGTACGCAGAAAGAATCGCGTGATAATACGGAGGTTATAATGCGAAAATTATTATGTTTTATAGCATGCAGTAGTGTTATATTTTTTACTTCACCGAGTGTGTCGGTAGCCCAATATGATGCACCTCTTATGGAAGATGCACTTTATTCTGTTTTATTTCCAAAAATAAATAAAGCAATTGAAAAACAATATGGAAGTTTGAAACCTTATCAATGTCCTAAAATTATTAGTTTAAAAAAAGTGTATAGCGGTACATATTTATTTCAAGCAAGTATTGAAGTGACAAAGTATGAACGTGTTGCTGGGAAAATTGCTCCACCATTTGAGAAGGTAACGATTACATTTAATAACGAAGAAGGCGAATGGGAAGTAACAAAGGTATTAGTAAAGCGCTTACCAGACGATACGAAATTAAACTGCAAAAAAACAATATAAAAAATTGTTTGACAAATAAAATGGTCCTTTGGTATTGTTAATAGCAACAATTAGATGTTTGAAAATTAAATAGACTTACCTCATCTACTCTCAAAGGTAGAGGCCGCGATAGGAAAGAGTAAGCTATGGGAGATTTAATGGAATCTGTGATCATAGGTTGAAAGGGACTATTGCCGAAATATAAGAATAACCATCTTATTCATATATTGGGACTGCATTGAATAAATGTAGTACTGTCATAAGATTTATTTTATGGAGAGCTATTTGGAGATGTTGATGCGGTTTCTTATTTTGAGGAGATAACAACTCGTTTATTTTTTCAATATATATTTTTCCTAATAAGAAACGCGTGTGAACATTGTTCCGCGCGTTTTTTGTCTATCTAAAAGCGTGCTGCAATGAATAGAAGATTGGGGTTATGAGTTTTAGAGGAAATAAGGGAGGAATTTAAATGTATTTACACGGCACAAGCCGAATTAATGGGCAAGGACACTTAGAAATTGGAGGGTGCGATACGACGCAGCTAGCAAAGCAATACGGAACACCACTTTATGTATACGATGAAGAGTCTATCCGAGGAAAATGCCGAGCATTTCATCGTGCTTTTAAAGAAAGTGGTTTCTCTTATCAAGTAGCATATGCAAGCAAGGCGTTCTTGTGCATGGAGATGTGCCGAGTAGCTCGTGAAGAGAGTATGTCATTAGACGTTGTTTCTGGGGGAGAATTATATACTGCGCTCCAAGCAGGATTTCCGGCATCACGTATTCATTTTCATGGAAATAATAAAACAGAAGAAGAAATAGTGATGGCTCTTCAGGCGAATATCGGTTGTTTTGTCGTAGATAACTTCTTTGAATTAGAAGTTTTACACGATTTAGCGATGCAACATGGGAAATTTGTGAACATATTAATTCGTGTAACGCCTGGAGTAGAGGCGCACACACATGAATATATTACAACAGGTCAAGATGATTCGAAATTTGGATTTGGCGTTTCAAACGGTCAAGCGATGCAGGCAATTAGATTTGCTGTACAAAAATCCAATTATAATGTGCTAGGGATCCATTCACATATTGGATCACAAATATTTGAAACAGCTGGTTTTGTTCGAGCGATTGAAGTTCTTCGCCAATTTTTAGAAGAAGTGAGAGAGCAAACAAACTATGTAGTAAAAGTGTTAAATGTAGGCGGAGGATTTGGAATACGTTACACAGAGTCAGATACACCATTAACTCTTGAGACATATGTGCGAGCTGTAACAAGTGCAGTGAGAGAACAATTTACTGTATGTGAATATCCATTGCCAGAAATATGGGTTGAACCAGGCCGTAGCATTGTAGGTGATGCTGGGACAACACTTTATACAGTTGGATCTGTGAAAGATATTCCTGGTATTCGGAAATATGTATCAGTCGATGGTGGAATGACAGATAATTTAAGACCAGCTTTATATAGCGCGCGTTATGAAGCGATGTTAGCGAATCGAGGGAATGATGAGAATGAGGAACTCGTTTCGATTGCCGGGAAATGCTGTGAGAGTGGAGACATGTTGATTTGGGATATTCATTTACCGAAAGTCGCTGCTTCTGATTTACTAGCAGTTTCCTGTACAGGAGCATACGGGTACTCGATGGCGAATAATTACAATCGGATTCGAAGACCAGCCGTTGTCTTTGCAAAAGGCGGAACATCGCAAGTAGTTGTGGAACGTGAAACATATGAAAATATTATTGGGAACGATCGCATACGTATTAAAGAGCTTGTCTAAATAGGAAAAGGAGTTGTTCGTATGGGCAATTCCTTTTTTATAAAATAAAATAATTAAAATATATCGGAAAACTAGGATTGAAAAAAATCAGAATTGTGATAAAATACAAATACAAAGCTTATCAAGAGAAGCGGAGGGAACTGGCCCGAAGAAGCTCGGCAACCTGCTTATAGAAAGCAAGGTGCTAAATCCAGCAAAATGGGATCCATTTTGAAAGATAAGGTAAAATATATTACCGAACAGTCTTTTCGAAATGGGAAAGATTTTTTTTATGAATAAAAAGGGGGGGCTGTTTGCGTGAGTGTACGGGAACATTTTGATGAAGTATCCGAGAAGATTGAAGCGATGCTTGCTGATATGAAATATGGTTCAATTACAATTGTTGTGCAAGATGGAAAAGTAATTCAGTTAGAGAAAAGTGAAAAAGTACGTTTAAAGTGAAAAGCGCTGACTAGAAAAACTAGAGGCGGTTTTAACCTATTTCCATTAGGTTAAAACCGTCTTTTTGCTTTTACAGGGGGAAAAAACATGTTGACGTATGAAACGTGGGAAGAAAATGTTGTTTCATTTTCGGAAGAAGACGAAACAAAAGGCGCGCTATCAGTATTAAAGTGGGCTTATGGAGAGTATAAAGATGAAATTGTCTACGCATGTAGCTTTGGGGTGGAAGGTATGGTATTGCTGCACCTTATAAACCAAGTAAATCCATATGCTAAAGTCGTATTTTTGGATACAAATGTTCATTTTCAAGAAACGTATGAATTAATTCGGAAAGTGCGGGAAAGATTTCCTTCATTGAATATTATAGAAAAACAGCCAGAACTTACACTTGATGAACAGGCGAAGTTGCATGGTGAAAAACTGTGGGAGAGCAATCCGAATCTTTGTTGTAAGATTAGAAAAATTTTACCTTTAGAAAAATCATTAGTAGTGGAAAAAGCATGGATATCAGGCTTAAGAAGGGAACAATCAGAAACACGTAAGCATACAAAGTTTATAAATCAAGATCATCGTTTTCAATCTATTAAAGTTTGTCCACTCATTCATTGGACGTGGAAAGAAGTTTGGCGATATGTATACAAACATAGCTTGCCGTATAACCCGTTGCATGATATTGGTTATCCAAGTATTGGGTGTGAGAAATGTACGTTACCTGTTGGGGATGGTGGCGATTCAAGAGATGGTAGATGGGCTGGAAAAGTGAAAACTGAATGTGGTCTTCATTATCAATAAGATGAATCTTGAAATAAAGCTAAGAGAGGATATAGAAAAATGAGCATAGTAAACGAATTAGTAAACCGTATAGATGAGGCATATGACGTATCACAAATTGAAAAAGAAATTAAGTTAGACAATATTGCGTTAAGTGATTTAGAACTATTGGCGACAGGTGGATATAGCCCCCTTACTGGTTTTTTAGGGAAGGAAGATTATGATTCAGTCGTAGAAACGCTTCGTTTAGCAAATGGTAGTGTGTGGAGTATACCAATTACATTACCTGTAACAGAAAAAGTCGCAGAAAGCCTGAAAGTTGGAGAGGAAGTAAAGCTTGTCAACAATGGAAATATATATGGTGTCATTCAAATAGAAGATATTTTTGTACCAGATAAAGAAAAAGAAGCGTTACTTGTATATAAAACAACGGATGGGGCTCATCCAGGAGTGGAAAAATTATATGAACGACCAAACGTTTACGTTGGAGGAACTATTATTCTAACAAAACGCTTTGAAAATAATCAATTTCCTTCTTATCATTTAGACCCAATTGAAACGAGGGAAGAATTTAAAAAACGTGGGTGGAAAACAGTGGTCGGGTTTCAAACGAGAAACCCGGTACATCGTGCCCATGAGTATATCCAAAAGTCTGCTCTTGAAATTGTAGATGGTCTCTTTTTAAATCCGCTCGTTGGAGAAACGAAATCGGATGATATTCCTGCTGATGTAAGAATGGAAAGCTATGAAGTACTCCTTCAAAACTATTATCCGAAAAAGCGTGTCTTTTTAAGTGTATTTCCTGCTGCCATGCGTTACGCAGGACCAAGGGAAGCGATATTTCATGCGTTAGTAAGAAAGAATTTTGGATGTACCCACTTTATAGTAGGGCGCGATCATGCAGGGGTAGGAGATTATTACGGAACGTATGAAGCGCAAGAAATTTTCACGAATTTTACGATAGAAGAGTTAGGAATTACACCACTATTCTTTGAACATAGTTTTTACTGCACGAAATGTGAAGCGATGGCTTCAACGAAAACATGTCCGCACGGAAAAGAAGATCATGTTATTTTATCGGGTACAAAAGTAAGAGAATTATTAAGAAACGGTGAGATTCCGCCGAGTACATTTAGTCGTAAAGAAGTAGTGGAAGTACTAATTAAAGGATTGAAAAAAGCAGTAGTAACAGAATAGGGAGAGAACGAGATGGATACGAATATTACTTGGCATACAGCGTCGGTTTCAAAAGATGAGAGAAGAGCGAAGAATGGACATCACAGTTTTGTAATTTGGTTTACTGGTTTATCAGCTTCGGGTAAATCTACAGTAGCGAATGCGGTCGCTCGTAAACTGTTTGAAAAGAATATTGGAAATTATGTGCTGGATGGGGATAACATTCGTCACGGTTTAAATAAAGACTTAGGATTTTCTGAAAGTGATCGCATGGAAAATATAAGACGTATTGGCGAAGTGGCAAAGTTATTTGTAGATCAAGGAACAGTTGTCCTTACAGCATTTATTTCACCATTTCGAGTAGACCGTAAACAAGTAAGAGATTTATTAGCGGCAGATGAATTTATTGAAATTTTTGTGAAGTGTCCGATTGAAGAGTGTGAGAAACGTGATCCGAAAGGGCTTTATAAAAAGGCAAGAAAAGGTGACATTAAGGATTTCACAGGTATTGATTCGCCTTATGAAGAGCCAGAGCAAGCGGAATTAATTGTAGAAACGCACAAATATTCTATTGAAGAATGTGCAGAACAAATCGTGAAGTACTTACAAGAGCGTAGTTTTATATAGGGGGATAAACAATGAGTTATGAAAAAGTATGGGCTAACAATGAAAAATTAAATCAGACCGAGAAAAATAAATTAGAAAAAGATGGCTTAGAAATTTTTAATGATATTCCTTACTATGCGGAAAATGGTTTCGAATCTATTCCGAAAGAAGAGTGGGATGCCTTTAAATGGGCAGGCTTGTATTTACAAAGACCGAAAGAAGCTGGTTATTTTATGATGCGGGTAAATATTCCGTCAGGGATTATTACAAATGCACAGGCAGAAGTACTTGCTTCTATCGCTGAAGATTATGGACGTGATGTAATAGATATTACGACGAGACAAGCGATTCAGTTTCATTGGTTAGAAATTCATCAAATTCCAGATATTTTTAATAGATTAGCGAGAGTTGGATTGTCTTCAGCTGGAGCGTGTGGTGATATAACGCGTAATATTACAGGTAATCCGCTTGCTGGCATTGATGCAAATGAATTATTTGATACAACGCATATTGTAAAAGAAGTATACGATTACTTCCAGCATAATGAAGAGTTTTCTAATTTACCACGTAAATTTAAAATGTCTATTAGCTCTAATATTTATAACTCAGCAAACGCAGAGATTAACTGTGTTGCATTTACACCTGCTACGAAAGAAATAGATGGTGAGAAAAAAGTTGGTTTTCATATAAAAGTAGGTGGAGGATTATCAGCCCGTCCGTATTTAGCTGAGGAATTAGATGTATTCGTTTTACCAGAAGAAGTGAAGGCGGTGGCGATTGCGATTGCTACTATATTCCGTGATTTTGGATATCGTGAGAAACGTCATTTAGCTCGGTTGAAATTTCTTGTTGCGGACTGGGGAGCAGAGAAATTTAAAGAGAAACTAATAGAGTATACAGGGCCTTTACAAAGTAAAGGGGAAAGTGCACTCAAAGGATGGAATGCAGGCTATTTTTATGGTGTTCAAGACCAAAAACAAGAGGGATTAAAATATGTAGGTTTTAATGTACCGGTAGGTCGTTTACATGCAGAAGAAATGTTTGAGATTGCAAGAATCGCAAAGCAATATGGAAATGGACAAATTCGTACATGTAACTCGCAAAACTTCATTATTCCGAACGTTCCTCCGGAAAATGTAAAAGGATTACTTAGTGAACCGCTGTTTGAAGCGATATCTGCTAGCCCGAAATCATTTATTGGTCATGCGGTTTCATGTACCGGTATTGAATATTGTAATCTTGCACTAGTAGAAACGAAAGAAAGATTACGAAAAATTGCAGAATACTTAGATACACAAATTGCACTCGATGTTCCAGTTCGAATTCATATGGTAGGCTGCCCGAATTCATGTGGTCAACGTCAAATTGCTGACATTGGGTTACAAGGTGTGAAAATGAAAACGAAGGAAAAAGGCATTGTTGAAGCGTTTGAAATATACGTAGGTGGAACATTATTAGATGGCGGTGCCTACAATCAAAAGTTAAAAGGAAAAATAGATGGCGAGGATCTACCTGATGTACTCGCATCATTTATAAGTTATTTCAAAGAGAATAAATTACCAGCCGAAACATTTTATGATTTTGTAGGTCGTGTTGGTGTAGATACATTACAAATAGCGTTAAATAATGTGCTAGAAGAAGTAATAGCGTCTTAGGAGGGACGATATGGATTTATATCGATTTGAAGCTGTATTAGTGAGTGATATTGTTCCGATAGTTGTTGTTGCTCAAAGTGAAGAACAGGCATTTAAGCTTGCGGAGATTGAGCTTGAAAAGCATTTTTTACCGTTGCCAGAGGTAAAAGAGATTTCTTTGTTTGAAAAAAAGAAGATTCGAAAAGGTGCGGCATTTGTTATCCATGAGTAGAGATCAGTAATACGAAAAAATAAAAACTTCCATTCTTATATACGAATGGAAGTTTCATTTTAATAGAAGAAATGAGGAGAGATGATGGGAAAGGTTTATATTGTTGGAGCGGGTCCTGGCGATCCAGATTTAATTACTGTTAAAGGGTTGAAATGTATTGAGAAGGCAGATGTTATTTTATACGACCGACTTGTGAATAAAGAGCTGCTTTCACACGCAAAGCCTGACGCGGATTTAATTTATTGCGGAAAACTCCCGAATTATCACACGATGAAGCAAGAGACAATTAACACGTTTCTTATTAAGTATGCGAAAAAAGGAAAAGTTGTAACGAGGCTTAAGGGCGGCGATCCATTTGTGTTTGGTAGAGGGGGAGAAGAAGCTGAAGCATTAGCAAAGCAAGGTGTACCATTTGAAATCATTCCTGGTATTTCAGCTGGAATAGCTGCTCCTGCTTATGCGGGCATTCCAGTGACGCACCGTGATGCAAGTGCAAGTTTTGCTATTGTGACTGGGCATAGGAAAGAAGGTGCTGAAGAAGAAGTGAAATGGGAAAGTTTAGCGAAAGGTGTAGAGACTTTAGCGGTATATATGGGGGTTAGTAATTTGCCCTACATATGTGAGCAACTTATGAAGCATGGAAAAGATAAAAGTACGCCAGCTGCTATTATTGAGCAGGGGACGACGTCTATGCAACGCACAGTTGTTGGAACGTTAGGGACAATTGTAGATGTTGCGAAAAAAGAGCAAATTCAAAATCCGAGCATGATTGTAATTGGAGAAGTTGTCCGTTTTAGAGAAAAAATTCATTGGTTTGAGAAGCAGACAGAAAATGCTTATCAAGTAAGTGGAGTGTTGTAAAATGAAAGCCGTTTTATATATATGTCATGGAAGTCGTTTGAAGACAGCGAAAGAAGAGGCGATTCAATTTATTACATCGTGTATGAGCCGTATAGAAGCGACTATTCAAGAAGTTTGTTTTTTAGAGTTAGCGAATCCTTCTATTGAAGATGGTTTTCGTACATGTGTGAAGCGTGGGGCCACAGAGATTATTGCTATCCCTGTTTTTTTATTAGCGGCAGGTCATGTGAAGAAAGATATTCCGTTTGAATTGGTAAAGCTCAAGAATCAATATCCAAATGTTAAAGTGACTTATGGTAATCCGTTTGGTGTATCAGAAACACTTGTTAAATCGGTGTATAGCGGAAGTGGCATCGAACAGGAAGATAAAAATGAAGTGACGTTACTTCTCGTTGCAAGAGGGAGTAGTGATCCTGAAGTATTAAGAGATATAAACTGGATTGCTTCTTTATTTCAAACAAAAGAGAAGGTTAAAAAAGTAGAAGTTTGTTATTTAGCGGCTGCAGAGCCAAAATTTGAGGAGAAGTTAAAGGAAGTTGTAGAACGAAAAGAAAAGAACATCGTTGTACTGCCTTACTTGTTATTTACAGGTTTACTTATGAAACATATTGAGAAAGAAGTGCGCCAATATGAATTGGAAGAGATAAAAATCAGTCCATATTTAGGGAAGAATGAAGCGTTTCAAGATATGTTAATTCAGAAAACGACGGAGTTATTGAAAGGAGATCAGTATGTATCCACTTACAGTGCGAGTTAATGAGAAACGCGTTGTTGTTATTGGCGGGGGAAAAGTTGCAGGATTTAAAATTATTCCTTTACTCAAACAGGGTGCGGATATAGTTGTGATAAGTCCAGAATTAGATGCGAATTTAGTAAAACTTGTGGAAGAAAAGAAAATTCGTTGGTATCAAAGAGAATATGAAAAAAGTGATATTAAAAGTGCTTTTTTAGTTGTTGCAGCGAGTAGTGATTCAATATTAAATGAACAAGTTGCTGAAGATGCCGCTGAGAATCAATTAGTAAATGTTATTACAAATCCGGAAAGTGGTAATGTTCATTTTCCGGCAGCGATTCATCGTGGTTTACTTAATATAGCAGTTTCTACTGGGGGAGCGAGCCCGAAGCTCGCAAAAAAAATTCGAGATGATATTGCAAATAAATATGATGAGACATATGAATCGTATTTAGATTTTTTATATGAAGTAAGGTTGAAGTTAAAAGATTTACAGTTAGAAAAGAGGGAACGAAATATATTGCTCCAAGAAGTGTTGAAATCAGTATATGTGCAAAACGAGGGGAAAAGAGAAAGTTTTTTACGAGAATTAGAGGAAAAGATTTTAAAATAATAAAAGATAAAGTGCGCTTTACAAATATAAAAATATAATTTATAATCACAAGTAACTTCAATAGATGAAATCGATGAGCAAGAAGAGTACGTATATTTGATGCGTTCAGAGAGCTGGGGTTAGGTGGGAGCCCGGTACGATAAAATATACAGAATGGGCTTGCGAGAGGTATGTTGAACATTGTAGTAGGCAACCCGGGTTCCGCCGTTAAAAGGATAGAGTATCGGAATTATTCCTGTACTTGAACAAGTGGGATTTATCAATCCAATTGAGGTGGTACCACGGTATTTACATTACATATATCGTCCTCTACATGCATATTTGCGTGTAGGGGACTTTTTTATTTTCTAAAGGAGGTGTGCGAGTATGAAATGAAAGTGTATAATTAACAAAAGTTTAAATATTCAGAAAAGGAGAATTTATGATGAAAGAAACACAGCAATGGACGTCGAAAATCGGCTTTGTACTCGCAGCAGCCGGAGCCGCAGTAGGTCTTGGTGCGATATGGAAATTTCCATATGTTGCAGGTAATGGCGGGGGAGGCGCATTCTTCCTTGTATTTTTACTATTAACTTTATTTATAGGTATGCCTCTTCTAATAGCGGAGTTTGTTATTGGACGTAGCACGCAAAAAGAGGCCGTTACAGCTTATAAAGTACTAGTGCCAAATAGCAAAGTATATCCTTGGATTGGTCGTATGGGAGTTGTTACTTGTTTTAGTGTACTATCTTTTTATAGTGTTGTAGGTGGATGGATTTTACTTTATTTATATTATAGTGTGACAGGAAGTTTCTGGAATAGAGCAGCTGATTATGGACAATTGTTCGGTGAAACGATTTCAAATCCGTTAAGTGCGATTGGAGCACAATTTATCTTTATGCTTTGTACAATTTTTGTCGTAAGTAAAGGTGTAGAGAAAGGTATAGAAAAGGCAAGTAAGTACATGATGCCGCTATTATTTATTTTATTTATTGCGATTATTGTTCGTGCGTTAACACTCGATGGTGCTTTTGCTGGAGTAGAGTTCTTCTTAAAGCCAGATTTTTCAAAGCTTACAGCAGATACGATTTTATACGCGATGGGACAATCTTTCTTCTCACTAACAGTAGGTGCCTCAGTAATGGTCACGTATAGTTCGTATTTAAAGAAAGAGGAACATTTAGCGAAATCAGCAACATCTATTGTAAGTTTAACTGTTTTTGTTACAGTACTTGCAGGATTAGCAATTTTCCCAGCGATTTTCGCATTAGGAGTTAAACCGACTGAAGGACCAGGATTACTGTTTATCGTCCTTCCGGCAGTATTTGCAAAAATACCATTTGGTCAATTTTTCTTTATTATGTTTTTAATTTTATTCTTCTTTGCGACTTTAACATCAGCAATTTCAATGCTTGAAATTGTAGTAGCATCTGTTGCGAAAGGTAATGAGAAGAAGCGTCCATCAGCATCATTATTAATCGGTATTCTTATTTTTGCAGTCGGTATTCCATCAGCTTTATCATTTGGGATTATGAGTGACGTGAAAATATTCGGGAAAACATTCTTTGATTTAGTTGACTTTTCGGTAAGTAACGTATTGCTGCCGTTAGGAGTACTAGCTATTTCATTATTTGTACCAAATAAAATGAGTAAAGAGTTATTGATGAAAGAATTAGAAGTGACGGAAACGAAGGGGAAAACGTTATTTAACATTTGGTTCTTCTTACTTCGTTATGTTATTCCGGTAACTGTAATAATTGTATTTTTAAATGCGATAGGTGTATTTAAAATGTTTGCATAAAAAAAGGCGGGGATCTCCCGTCTTTTTTTATGTGGATGTTGATGAGTGTAATAAACGATTATATGCTTTATAGGCTGTAGTGACTGCAAGGAATGAACCGATTAAAAATAATACTGAGCCGCCAAATGTAAATATCCGGCCAATATACGTCTCTCTAGCTTCTTCTATTTTTTGTTGTAATTGCGTATTCATATTGATCACCCCGTAAACTATAGGCATTTAGTTATAGTCTATGTAGAATGCCTATATTGTGTGAAGTGTAAATAAAAAACCTCGGTAGGCACCGAGGTTTTTTATAATCCGATATAAGGAGATGGGTCAACTGCGTTTGTCTTGCCGACATTCCATTCTCCAAGATGAAGTTCGAAGTGTAAATGTTGTCCGTATGATTGGCCCGTGTTCCCCATAAATCCAAGCTGATCGCCTTGTTTTACAGTTTGTCCATTCGATACAGAACGGCTATTCATATGAGCATATACTGTCGTATATGTTTTTCCGTTTATACGGTGAGATAAATACACTACGTTTCCGTAACTAGATGATAATTCTGAACGAATAACAACGCCATCTGCAGCGGCGATAATTGGAACCGTTCCCGAAGCAGCGATGTCAATTCCTTTATGGTTATCTAAAGAACGTACACCAAATCCGGAAGTTTTTGATCCAGCTGCTGGTTTGATAAAGCCACCGATGTTTGTATCATGTGGTGTTGGAGCGGCTTGAGTTGCTTGAGCAGATTTAGTAGCTTGTTGTTTGCGGGCCTCTTCTGCCTGGCGGGCTTCTTCCGCTTTACGAGCTTCTTCGGCCCGTTTTTCTTCTTCAATTGCTTTTTGCACAGCTTGACGTTGATTTTCTAAAATGCCTTTGGATTCTTCTAATCCTTCAATCTCTGAATCTACTTTTGCTACTTTCGTATGTAGATCGTTAATAAGAGTTTGTTGCTGTTGTTGGTTATTTTGTAATTCTTGCTGTTTTTGTTCTAGTTTTTGCTCAGATTCTTTCAGTTGTTGTTCTTTTTTCTCAACAGCCTCTTTTTCTGTAGTTACAGCATTTTGATCAGATGTTTGTTTTTTTACAATATCTGTATCGTTGTTTAATATTAAACTTACGGAGTACATATTATCAACAAGATCGGCAATATTTGAAGAATTTGTTAGTACCTCTGTAATGATATTTGTACGAGGTTTTTCTTGCATAGATTGTAATCGTTGTTTAATAACTTCCTGACGTGTATCTATGTTTGTTTGTAATTGTTCTATATGTTTCTTTTTGTCAGCAATTACTTGTTGAGTTTTGCTAATTTCTTTTTTTGTATCGTTTAATTCAGCTTCGTTTTTATTAATAGAAGTAGTTAATTCATCAATTTTCTTCTGTAATTCTTGAATTTCTTTTTCTATTTGTTCTTTCTCGACTGATTTATTTTGTAAGTCACTTTGTTTGCCTTCTAATTCAGATTGAATGTTAGATAATTTATCTTGATTTGTTTCAGCGTATACAGGTGAAAGTAACGGGGAAGCAAAAATCGTTCCTGCTGCTAAAACACTAAACGCTGCAAATTTCTTTTTCATAGTTGTCTGACTCCTTTCTCTATGAATGTTATATATCATAAGAAGAAGAGTGTCTATCGTTGTAATCATAATGTAAAGAAAACTTTATAAAATTGCTAAGTTTTGTCGGAATTTATCATTTTTCAACTGTAATTGTCATAGTACATACATTTTATTCATATGTGTAACAAAGGTATATTTTGGAATTAATCTGTAAAGTGAAGAAGGAAAGTAATCGTTTTTATGAGGTAAAATATTACTTGGAAAGCTAATAAAACACTAGTGAGGAATCGTTCTCATGTTAGGTTTTCTGACATGGGTCTGCTTTTTGTCAAGAAAATTATTTGTGTTCGGGCAAAGTTATTTTGTTGTCAGATTTAAATTTTTGATTTATGATTTTTAACAGGGACAAAATGTAGTGAATTGTCGAATAATATGTAATACTCTTAATTTCTTAGTTTTATAGAGATAGAATGAGAGATAGAGTGACACATCGAAGAGGGGGTTACAACAAATATGAAAAGAATAGGACTTGCATGGCAAATATTAATAGGGCTTGCGCTTGGTATTGCGGTTGGGGCGATTTTCTTTGATAATCCAGCTGTTGTGAAGTACTTACAACCAATTGGTGATATTTTCATCCGATTAATTAAAATGATCGTTGTACCGATTGTTGTAGCAAGTATTGTTGTTGGGGTTGCTGGTGTTGGCGATGTTAAAAAACTAGGTCGACTAGGCGGAAAAACAATTCTTTACTTTGAAATTATTACAACAATTGCAATTATTGTTGGTCTATTAATAGCGAATATTTTCCAACCAGGAAAAGGCGTAAATATGGAGCAGTTAACAAAGACAGATATTTCGAAATATACACATACGACAGAGCAAGTACAAAGTCATTCATTTGCAGATACGTTTGTAAATATTGTTCCAACGAACATTATGAAGTCATTGGCTGACGGAGATATGCTTGCTATTATCTTCTTCTCTGTACTATTTGGTTTAGGCGTAGCAGCAATTGGTGAAAGAGGAAGACCAGTTCTTCAATTTTTCCAAGGTGTAGCTGACGCAATGTTTTACGTAACAAACCAAGTTATGAAATTTGCACCATTTGGTGTGTTTGCACTAATTGGTGTTACAGTTTCTACATTTGGTCTTGCTTCATTAATTCCATTAGGGAAATTACTAATTGTCGTATATGGGGCAATGATCTTCTTCGTCGTAGTTGTCTTAGGACTTACAGCGAAAATATTTGGAATCAACATTTTCCAATTCTTTAAGATTTTAAAAGACGAGCTGATCTTAGCGTATTCTACAGCAAGCTCAGAAACAGTTTTACCAAAAATCATGGAGAAAATGGAGAAATTCGGTTGTCCGAAAGCAATTACATCTTTCGTTATTCCGACAGGTTATTCATTTAACTTAGATGGATCAACTTTATATCAAGCAATTGCGGCTATTTTCTTAGCGCAAATGTACGGTATTGATTTATCTATTACACAACAAATTACATTATTGCTTGTATTAATGGTTACATCAAAAGGTATCGCAGGTGTACCGGGCGTATCATTCGTTGTATTATTAGCGACACTTGGTACAGTAGGTATTCCACCTGAAGGCTTAGCGTTCATTGCTGGTATTGACCGTATTTTAGATATGGCTCGTACAGCAGTTAACGTTGTAGGAAACTCTTTAGCAGCTGTAGTTATGTCTAAGTGGGAAGGTCAATATGACGCTGAAAAAGGACAAGCTTATTTAAAAGAGATTTCTGAAAAGGGTCAAGCGGCTTAATTATAATATGAACAAGCTCTCACATAATATGTGGGAGCTTTTCTGTATATAGAAGAGGAGCAGACATAATGAAACGAAAATATGGTGACGGTTCTTCGTGGAAGAGACTAATAGAAAAGAGTTATACGGTTAAGCAAGTGGAAGAGGGAATGCTCGGAATACTGGATATAAAAAAGGTGAGAGAGCCTAGTTGTAAAGAATATGATGGTGAAGAACTTTGTATTGCAGCGGATCAGTATACGTGGATTCAATATTTCATAGACGGGAAAAACTTTGCGATTACCGCTATGTTAGATGATCAGAAAAAATTAGTGCAATATTATATAGATGTGGCGAAAGAATATAAAATAGACGATCGTGGTTTACCGTATTTTGATGATTTATATTTAGATGTAGTATTATTACCTAGCGGTAAGGTGTATGTATTAGATGAAGAGGAGCTAGAGTATGCTTATAAAAGTGGCGATGTCACGAAGGAAGAGTATGAGTTAGCTTGGTATACTACGAAATGGATATTAGCAACAATAAAAAATAGTAAATTTTATTGGATTTCAATATTGAAAGAAGAAATAGAAAAGTTGAAATGATTGTTGTATTCAAATTTTTGTATAATTACCAAAAAAATCTATACAAAAAATAATTGACTTTTTTTTTGTAAGCGAGTAAAGTTAGGGAAGAAATTATTATTAAAAAATAAATATGAAACCTTCTTATAAAGAGAGGCGGAGGGACTGGCCCTACGATGCCTCGGCAGCGGACTCGATTTCAGAGTGCTGTGCCAAATCCAGCAAGCGTGTGCTTGAAAGATGAGAAGAGTGTTTCTTATAGATGTATAAGACCTCTTCTCATCGGAAGAGGTCTTTTGTTATTCATTAGAAAAAGGTTGAAACTAGGGAGAGATGGTACTTTGAAAGAAACGAGAGAAAATGGTTTAGCTTTATTACCACTTGGGATATTTTTGGCGCTATTTATTGGTTCTGGAATTATTACAGGTGATTTCTATAAATTGCCGATACTTGTAGCGATTTCAATTGCTGTAGGAGTCGCTTTAGTGATGAATCGTAAAGAAAGTTTTAATGTGAAAGTAGAGCGGTTCGCTAAAGGTGCAGGAAATCCGGATATTATGATTATGGTATTAATTTTTGTGCTTGCAGGTGCATTTTCTGAAACTGCTAAAGGAATGGGCGGAGTAGACTCAACTGTTAATTTAGCGTTAACTATTTTACCGCCAGGATTTATCGTAGCTGGAATCTTTGTTATTGGTGCATTTATTTCATTAGCGATGGGAACTTCAATGGGAACAATTGCAGCATTAGCGCCGATTGCTGTAGGTATTAGTGGTCAAACTGATATCTCAATTGCGCTTGCAATGGCTACTGTTGTTGGCGGAGCGATGTTTGGTGATAATTTATCATTTATTTCAGATACAACAATTGCAGCTGTTCGTTCACAAGGAACAGAAATGAAAGATAAGTTTAAAACGAACTTTTTAATTGTGTTACCAGCGGCTATTATTACAATTGTACTATTAGTAATAGTTACTTCAGGAAGTGACACGCACATTAAAGCACATAACTTTGATTGGATAAAGATTTTACCGTACGCAGGAGTACTTATTACAGCGCTACTTGGCTGGAATGTACTTATTGTATTAACTGGTGGAACTGTACTATCTGGTGTTATCGGTCTTATAGATGGAAGTTACACGTTAGAAAGTTTCTTTAAAAGTGTAACGACTGGAATGGGCGGTATGATGGAGTTAGTATTACTTGCTATATTAATTGGCGGTATGGTTGAATTAATCCAATATAATGGTGGTATTCAATATTTGATGAATGTATTAACACGTAATATTCGTTCGAAAAAAGGAGCGGAATTTGGTATTGCTGGTTTAGTGAGTATGACGAATATGTGTACAGCGAATAATACGATTTCAATTATCTTTACAGGACCCCTTGCAAAAAATATTGCAGATCAATATGAAATAGACCCTCGTAAATCAGCGAGTGTATTAGATCTTTTCTCATGTTGTGTGCAAGGATTAATTCCGTACGGTGCCCAAATGTTAACGGCAGCAGGATTTGCAGCGTTATCTCCGGTTGAATTGTTGCCATATGCATTTTATCCAATGTTAGTTGGAGTATGTGGGATTGTTTCTATTTTAATTGGGTTTCCAAGGTTTTCGAAAGTAGCTGAGAAAAAAGAGTATCATAAAACAGCTTAATTTAATATGAATGTTAGTAATTAAAAAACGTGCAGAGAATAGATTCTGCACGTTTTTTTGCGTAAAGGGCTGAATATGACTCGGTCTTAAGTCTGAGTTAAAAACGGTTCTTAAGCTCGTTATGGGAAGACGAAAAATTAGTTAAGATAAGAGTATCAAATCGAAGGGAGGCAAGCACAAGATGAAACAATTTCTAGCGTTTATCGCAGCCGGTATTTTGGCTTTAATTGCTCTTGGTAGTCTTGCTGGTATTGTAGGATTCGCAATCGGAGCAGGAGTTGTATATTGGAGCTATAAATCATTTGTGCGAGCTAAATCATTTTTTGGAAAGTTAGCTTGGGGTATTGTTGGTTTAATCGGTTTATCCATTGCACTTTCTCATTCACCAGCATTAATCGGTATCGCTGCTTTAGTGGTTTTATACTACGGATACCGTGAGTGGAAAAAAGAAAAAGATGTAGTTGTTGAATCTGCTCCAGAAAGTTCTAAACCATATAGCAACTTTGAAGATGAGTGGAACAAATTAATGAAAAACTAAAAAAATAAATCAAATTATAAATAAAGTAGAAGAGAGGAAGATTTATAATGAAACAATCTTTATTCGGACGTGTACGCGATGCAATTTTAGCTGATTTTCATAACGTGTTAGATGAGAAGGAAAGAAAAAATCCAATTGCGATGTTAAACCAATATTTACGTGATAGTGAGCGTGAAATAACAAAAATTGAGAAGTTAATTGGGCGTCATAAAACATTAAAATCTAATTTTGCTCGTGAGCTTGAGCAAGCACGTTATTTCGTTAATAAAAGATCAAAGCAAGCTATCATTGCTCAAGAAGCAGGCGAATTACAATTGCACGAACGTGCGTTAGAAGAGGTAGCTTATTATGAAGGGCAAGTAACTCGATTAGAAGAAATGTATGCAGGTGTTGTAGAGCAAATTGATGAGTTAGAGCGTCGTCTTTCTGAAATGAAAAATAAATTAAAAGAAATGCACGCAAAACGAATGGAACTAATGGCACGTGAAAATATGGCACATGCAAATCGTCGTATGAATACTGCGATGCATAAAATGGATGAAAATAATCCGTTCTTACGATTTGAAGAGATTGAAGATCATATTCGTGACTTAGAAACTCGTATGAATGAAGAGCATGAGCGTGACACGTTTGATATGAAAATTGCAAAACTTGAGCGTGAAATGAAAGAAAAGAATGATGTATCGTTAACGAAAGAGTTAACAAAATAATAGTGGTATATTATAAAACAGGCTTATGATATAGTGATAGGAGAAAAGGTGTTGGAAAGCAATGCCTTTTCTTCTATGTATATGTGACAAGAAGGGGGAGCTGAAATGAAGAAACATTTTTCAAAGACACAATTAATGGGGATGCTCCTCATCATATTTGGATTCGGTC
The DNA here is from genome assembly GCF_038006085.1 of Bacillus sp. FSL K6-0073. Taxonomy (NCBI): domain Bacteria; kingdom Bacillati; phylum Bacillota; class Bacilli; order Caryophanales; family Bacillaceae; genus Bacillus; species Bacillus sp. FSL K6-0073. The sequence goes on from NZ_JBBOUN010000001.1 coordinate 1,482,124, forward strand.
TTTTTCTTGATATGATACTTGGACATTTTGAACCAGGTGGTCTCATTTTTGCATTTATTATGCTTATGTTTGGAAGGCATTATCGTAAAAAGAATCGTTATGTACGGGGAAATGTATTTTTATTTGTTGGTGGTATCGTATTTTTATTCTTCTTATTTTCATCAGCAGCATTTGTTCTTGTCGTATTTGCTTGTTTAGCTTTAATAGGTTATCAATTGATTCAACAAGGACATCAGCAAAAAGCAATGAAGGTTGAAATTAAAGAAAAAGGGATTATAGACGAAGAGAAGCAAATATATCGTACAGAAACATATTTAAAAAATATGTTTGTAGGCAATGTACGAATGATGGATCATATTTATGAACTTGAGGATATTAATGTTCAATATGGTGCCTGTGATGTGGAAATAGATTTAACGACTGCTATGATTCCAGAAGGGGAAACGGTAATTGTTATTCGGGGTGTCGTTGGCAATATTCGTTTATATGTGCCATATGATATTGAACTTTCTTTAAATCATTCTGTTATTGTCGGACGTGTGCTCTTGCCAGGTCATGAAGAGACAGGGTTTAACCGCAATGTTACATTTAGAACAGAGCAGTATAAAGAGGCTCCTCGTCGTATTAAAATTATTTCTTCGCTTGTCGTAGGCGACACGGAAGTGAGGAAAGTATAATGAAGAAACAAAAAAATATTTCGTGGATGTATATTCGGTATTCTATGTTGTCCTCTGTTAGTATCGCACTCATTTGTACAATTGTATATGTATGGAAAAGCGAGCAACAAGTGTATGATTTATTATGGAAGGAATCCATCGCTTCTGTTCCAATTGGCTTGTTTATTATGACTACAAGTTTACTTATCGGGGGAATTGTAGGATATGCAATCGGTTACTATATAGAGCAGCGTATACAAGGATTAAATACGTTTCTATTTGAAGTAGAGCGAGGGAATTTTCCGAGCGATGTTTCGTTTACTGCAGATGATGAATTTCATGAAGTGGAACGAAAAGTAATCGTTCTGGCTCGTCGATTAGAGGAGCAAGCTGGACTCTTTCAAAAAGTAACGAATGAACGAGCTCATTGGAATGAAGAGATGAGACAAGAAGCGATTTCTCAAGAAAGGCATCGTTTAGCAAGGGAGTTGCATGATTCAGTGAGTCAGCAGCTTTTCGCAATGTCGATGATGATGTCAGCTATTAATGAACAAGTAGCTGAAATTCCAGAAACGACAAAAAAGCAGTTGCAGCTCGTTGAAAATATGGTTGTAAATGCACAATCAGAAATGAGAGCGTTGCTTCTTCATTTACGGCCTGTACAATTAGAAGGTAAGAAACTGACACAAGGTATAGAGGAATTATTGACGGAATTATCGCGAAAGCAACATATGAAAATTGAATGGCTTATTGAGCCAATAGAATTAAAAAAAGGTGTAGAAGATCATTTATTCCGTATTGTGCAAGAAGCGCTATCAAACACGTTGCGACACGCGAAGGCAAAGAAAACAGAAGTGCGCCTTCGAAAAATTGATCAATATGCGATTTTAAAAATCATTGATGACGGCGTTGGGTTTGAAGTAGGGGTTAATAAGGCTGGTTCATATGGCCTAAGATCGATGCAAGAGCGTGTTCATGAAATTGGTGGGACACTCAAGGTACTTAGTTTCCCAGCAAAAGGTACACAAATAGAAGTAAAAGTACCGATTATGATTGTGAGAGGGGGAGAAGTATGATAAAAGTATTGCTTGTCGATGATCATGAAATGGTTCGTATGGGTGTATCGGCATATTTATCTACACAGCCAGATATTGAAGTAGTAGGAGAAGCTGAGAATGGAAGAAAAGGATCAGAATTAGCATTGCAATTAAGACCGGATATTATTTTAATGGACCTTGTTATGGATGAGATGGATGGTGTCGAAGCAACACGTGCTATTATTCAAGAATGGCCAGAAGCAAAAATTGTAGTTGTAACAAGCTTTTTAGATGACGAAAAATTGTATCCTGTTATTGAGGCTGGGGCGACCAGTTACTTATTAAAAACATCAAGGGCAAGTGATATTGCTGATGCTGTACGAGCTACTTATGATGGAGAAACAGTATTAGAGCCAAAAGTTACCGGGAAAATGATGTCCCGTATGCGTCAAAAGAAAGAGCAACCTTTGCATGATGATTTAACGGAAAGAGAGTTTGAGATTTTGTTATTAATTGCAGAGGGGAAAAGTAATCAAGAGATTGCGGACGAGTTATTTATTGCACTGAAAACGGTAAAGACACATGTGAGTAATATATTAAATAAATTGAATGTAAGTGATCGTACTCAGGCGGTTATTTATGCATTTAGGCATCAATTAACGAAGTGATAAAGTGAAACTTTAATCAGTGGGAGGGATTCATCCCCCCACTGATTATCAGCTCTCACCAATCGGGTTTTTACGGGCAGTTAATGCGGGATAAAGTGAAGCTTTAATTGGCGGGGAATTCCTCGCTGATTATTGGCTCGATACAATATAGATTTGGCGTTAAAACAATTGAATGTTTTTATTGACGATAAATAATGTAAGCGTTATCATTGAGGTGTTAACAGTACATATAAAGGGGAGAATGTATATGTTAGTTCAAACTATATTCGGAATGGATAAGTCTAAAAAATTAGGGGATTATGTGAACGCATTACAAGCGCTTTGTGAACAATATAATGTTGAAACAGATAAAATTGCGATTATTGAGGCAACAGAGGAATACTATTTATTTTTAGTAAAGCAAGAAGAGCACTATGATGTTGTCAAGGTAGAAACAGTTGATACGAATATTGAATATTATACGAAAGCTTATAAAATAAGCAGTTTTAATCATGCTGCGTATCAAATGTAAAAAAACTCCCTTTTGGGAGTTTTTTTAGGAGGCTTTTACTTCGTGAGAGTCGGTTACTAATGGAACTTTTTTCGTACCGCTTAGCTTAGCCATTGCAAGACCAATAAGAGCTCCTACTAATGCTGGTATTAGCCAGCCGATTCCTTCATTATATAAAGGGATAAATTCAAAATATGGTGTGATAAATGAAACTGAAATACCACCTTGTTTTAATCCATCAAATACGCTTACTACAGCTGCTCCGATTAAAGCACCTACATAAACAGAGCGATATCCACCGAAGTATTTATGAAGCAATGATAGTAGTACGAGTACAATTGCAATTGGATACACAACAAGCAGAATTGGAACAGAGATTGCGATAATTTTCGTTAAACCTAAGTTGGCAACTAGTAATCCTAATGCGCAAATGATACTCGCGAACGTTTTGTATGAAAATGTAGTCAATAATGTTGAAAAATATTGGCTGCACGCAGAGACGAGTCCAACGCATGTCGTTAAACAAGCGAGTGTAACGATAAGAGATAATAGGAGCAAACCATATGGACCGAATAATTGTTGTACGATAACAGTAAGTAGCTGTCCGCCATTTTTTGCATATCCGAGCGAGACGCTAGTTGCCCCAAGCCAGCCGAGTGCACCGTATACAAGTACGAGCCCTGTAGCGGCAATAAGCCCTGCTTTTGCTGTGGCGATGGCAATGGACTTACGATCATTCACACCTTTAGAGCGAATTGCATTTACAACGATAATTCCGAATGCAAGTGCTGAAATGGTGTCCATTGTTAAGTAGCCTTCCATAAAGCCTTTGAAGATTGGAGAAGTTTGATACTCTTGCATTGCTGGTCCTGATTGTCCAAGTGGTGTAAATACACTTTTAACAAACAATAAGAAAATAGAGAGTAATAAAATAGGTGTTAATACATTTCCAATACGATCAACAAGTTTAGATGGATTCAAACTCAGCCAAAATACGATAGTAAAGAAGATGATTGTATATACAAATAGTACTAGGCTGCTAGAGCGGATTGTTTCTGGCAAGAAAGAACTAACACCCATTTCATAAGCGACATTTGCAACACGTGGGATGCCCATGGATGGACCGATGGCAATGTATACAACCACTGTAAAGAAAATTCCGAATAATGGATGAACATGACTTGCAAGTTGTTGCATTCCATTTCCTGATAGAGAAATTGCGATAACAGTAAGTAGTGGTAAGCCAACTCCTGTTAGTAAAAATCCAATCATTGCTGGCCAAAAGTTTTCACCTGCGTTTTGCCCAAGCATGGGAGGGAAAATTAAATTACCTGCCCCAAAAAATAAAGAAAATAGCATAAGACCCGTGAAAAAAATATGTTTTTTTGATACAGTGTTCATTGTTTTTCCTCCTTTTTCATTCATTTGTAAGAACACAAAAAACTCGTCCCTAAAGAAAGGGACGAGTTATATTTACCCGCGATACCACCCTAATTTACACATGTAGAAATAAATCTATATGTATACGGCTTTGCAACGTACAACATGATACGTGTTCCTTGTAACGGGGGACGGCCGGTAAGAACTTACTGTAACATTCGGTTCTACTTCTCGGAGATGATTTTCGGTTACGCGCTGAACGTTGGCTTTCAGCAAATCGCCAACTCTCTGGGGAACAGTTCTATAACGTACTCGTTCTCGTCAATGAATTTTTATTCAAGTATTCTGACAGTATTGTTGCATGTTTTTTTTAGAAAGTCAATATGTTTTTTGAAAGATATATTTATATACGGAAATATCGAAAGTGATATTCGTTGTTGCAAAAGGAATAATGAATTGTAAAATGGAAGTAAAAATTTGCGGAGAATTGTAAAATTTATAGAGAAAGTTGATATTTATAGGAGTAAAGAAGGGATTGTTTGAATTTACAGAGAATAATACAACAATCCACTTGCTGGAAAGAACAAACCAAAAGAGGTGACTGAAATGCTTGCGATGGGAGTATTATTTGGCATTATTGCTATAATTGGTTTTATGTGGTTATATTATTCGCGTTCGTTTAAACAAGCAGAAGTTTTACTCTTTCAAAAAGGTAGTTTGTTGACAAATCAGTCTAGATATTTAGTATGTCCGAAGTGTGGAAGTGCACAGGCCAGAAGTGGAGGATATCAAGAGTGTTGCAAAATTAGGTTATGAAAAAAGGAAGCCTCACATTATTTTGTGAGGCTTCCTTCCTTACAACTTCATCGCGCTCCAAATTGTCCATCGATCTCTTTCAATAATAGGAGAGACGTTTTGTAATGCGGTCTGTATATGTTGTAGAAGTTGAGAAAGTTCATCATCTGTTAACTCATATAGAATGGATCGACCTGTTCGAGGAGATAAATCTTGCAATAATGCTTCTACAGAATCATGTATTTTTCGTATTTCCCATTGTGTTTGTGTGGGAAGTACATGAAGAGAATGTTTTTGCAATTCAGTCTGTATAGTGTTGGTTTTTGGACGTCTTTTTGACTCTATTTCAATAAGTTTTGGAAATAAAGAGAAAAAATATCCGCGAATATGTTCGGGACTTCCTGGAATTGTACAATCTTCAATTGTTCGATCTTGTAAAATAAGTACACCGTTTTTATTTAATATACGAGAAGCTTCACGTAAAAATGTAGGAATGTCTTGTAAATGATGAATAACTGCACGCGAAATAACTATGTCAAATGTTTCATTAGGGTATGGGATATTATGTGCATCACCGTGGATGAATGAAATGTTTGGAAAGTTGTTACAATTTTCTTTTGCAGCTTGTAATATTTCTTTTGAAAAATCAAGTCCCACAACATTATTGGCTCCCATAAGAGCGAGTTCTTTCGTATAAATCCCACCACCACAGCCGATATCAATTATTTGCTTGTTTTGTATTTCTGTAATGTTTTTTACCATTTCAGCCCAAGAAATATGAGCGTTTCTTGTTGCATATGTGTACTTATTATTTTCATCATGAAAATTAATGGACATGATAAAGACCTCCTTTCAATGATTAGTATAGCGTATTTAATAGGATGTCACGTTTTTGTTTTATGTATGAAGGTTATAAGGATTTCTTATCGTAAGAGGAGGATTAATTTGAAAGGGAAATATGTATTGGTGTTGTTGTTTGTTATGTTACTAGCAGCTTGTGGTCAAGTTGAGCCGAAAAAAGAAACAAAAAAAGTAGAAGAGACGGTGAATGAAGTGAAAGAAACAATAGGGGTAACCGTTATACAAAAAAAACATAAAGAGAAAAAGTTGCAGGAATCAGAAGCGAAGTTAGTAATAGACATTTTGAGTAAAGCTGAGAAACAAGAAATAACAGGAAGCTTCGGTGAACCTGAATATGAAATACAAATTAGTAGAGATGGAAAAAAAGAAACTTATTATGCATGGTTAAGGGGAGAAGATAGACGAGGATGGGTGCAATATAAGAAAGCTATGTATATGTTGAATGAAAAAGATACGGAAAAGCTTTTGGATATATTTCCAAATGTCTCAGAACAAAAAGAAGATGAGATGCAGGTAAGCCCTTTAACGGAAGTAACAAAAAAAGATTTGCAGATTACCGCGTTTCATATTAAAACAGGCGATCAAAACGTGAATTATACGGTACGGTATACGATTTCACAATCACTATACAATAAGTTAGTGAAGGAGCAAGAATATTATTTGCAACTCAATTTTCCAGAAAAAGTTCAAAAATTAATTGGAGCAAAAGAGAGTGAAATGATTTTAGGTGAAAAAGTAAAGGAAGGGTATAAGCAATATGAATTACATGCTACTGTTCCGATAAAAAGCGCTTCAGAATCACAATTAAAATCATTAGAAACATATTACGAAAATTATGATTTGAAAATATTAAACAGTGAAAAAGAAAAAATAGGTGTGTTTCAAAATATAATTCAGATTGTTAAAGATTATGGTGAAAAAATGAATTTTCAAAGATAAAGTGAGACTTTAATTAGCCCTTACGGATTGGAATGAATGTAAACTCGTCAAATCTATATGACCTTTCCTAGGAAATGATAATAGAGAGGGGAAAGCACCCCTCTCTATTACTTTGCTTTTGTAGATGGCTCATTCATTGATTTTCGTGTAATAAGAAAAGAAATCATAAGAGCGGAAAGGATGACAAGGGCAATAAATACGTGATTGGGCAACAAATCTAATAATAATACGTAACTAACGGTATAAAAAATAAGAGTTGAAGCTAAAAACGATAGAGCACCTATTATAAGAGATTGTAAATTCATTTGTGTACACCTCCTTTTATTTATATTTTTGGCTGAAAATGGATTATATAAACATTATTTCTAACAATAGAAAAAAATATGTCATAATAGAGAAAAGAACAAGCTTTGATGAATGATATGATTCATTAATGAGAGATAAAGGAGAGGAATATGAAAAATAATAAAAAAGGATTATGGGGAATTATTGTTGCGATAGGTCTATTTTTACTGTCTAAGTTAAAGTGGGTATTTGCAATTTTTAAATTAGCAAAGTTTTCAACGGTATTTAGTATGTTTCTATCGCTTGGCGCATACGCAGTTCTATATGGTTGGAAATTTGGAGTGGCGCTCATTTATTTGTTGTTTGTTCATGAAATGGGCCATTTATGGGCTGCGAAAAGAAAGGGGATCCCAACATCGCCAGCAATCTTTATTCCATTTATGGGGGCTCTTATTGGAATGAAAGAGATGCCGAAAAATGCGAAAGATGAAGCTTACATTGCATATATGGGTCCGCTTTTCGGACTTCTGTCATTTTTACCAGCGATACCGCTTTATATAATGACGAAAGAGCCATTTTGGGCGCTTGTTATTTTGCTTGGAAGTATGATTAATTTCTTTAATTTAATTCCCGTTTCGCCGCTAGATGGTGGGCGAATTATTTCAGTTGTCAGTACTAAAATTTGGGGAGCAGGCCTTATTTTATTACTTGGCTATTCAATTTACTTTAAAAGTATTTTGGGAGGATTTATTGTTATTATCGGTTGTATGGAGTTATATAGAGTAATAAAGAGAGATGAGCCGATTAAGGAATTAGGGCATAAAATTGATGGAATGAAAGAATATGTTACTAGGCTTGAAGAGGAATTAAAAGAAACGGGTGCTGTACATCGGACTATATACGTGATGCATCATGAGATGAATGCATTAAGACAAAGAGAACGGGAAAAAGAGTTACAAATAGGTGAACTTCAAAAAATGGAAGTGTTAGAGTATCTTTTACCGAAGTTCGAACCGTTAGATTATGTTCCATATGAAGATGAAAAAGATGAGTATACAATTCACATAAGGGAAGCATTTGAAGCGTCAGAAAGAAAATTAAATGAATGGAAAACAGAAAAGGAACAACAAGAAAACTATTATAAAGTGGATGCGAAAACGAAATGGACAGTATTTGCTTGTTATATTGGATTAATGGCTATACTCGGTTACACAGCTTATGAAGGATATATTGTTCTACAAGAACATTTGCCAACGAGAAATGTATAGAAAAATATTGTCGAAATGATAGGAAGAATTAATACAGGAATTATATTTCTACAAGAGAATGTTACAAGTATAGTCATACGTTGTAATATTTTTAGTAGAGAAGGAGTTCTGTATATGAAGAAATTGTTAAATGTATTAGGTATTATTATCGTGATGATTATTGCGAGTTATAGTCTTATGAATGTGCTGTTACATTATGCGAATAAGCCTGCTGAGGTAAATACAATAGCTCAAATAGAAGATGTGCAAGAAGAGACAAAAGTGCTAGATTTTATTCGAATGACACATGAAAGCTATAATAATTTCTTAAATTACGGTAAAGCAGAGAATTATACAGATGGGGATTGGAATCAATTTAAGCAATGGTTTCAACAGCAAGAACAATCTTTAAAAAATATACATATGGAAATAAAGAATGAAAAAATAAAACGCGATGTAAATAGAAGCTATGAAATTGTAAAAAAAGGTGTGGAACTTCAAAATATTGAGTATGTAGTGTATGCCCACCGTGTATATCATGACTTGGATATCATCGTAAATAAATATAGAGGTGAAACGAATATCTGGGGGTATACGGAGTTTGGCGATGGGAAAGATATAAAAGTAATTGAACAAGCTATACAAACAAAATAATAAGCTAGCTAGAATTCTAGTTAGCTTATTTTCTTTTGTAAATATAATGTTCATATATTATTCACAAAAACACCGTGTTAATAGTGATTAAAATCACAATCTGCATTATAAGATTCAGTTAAACTAAAAATAGTTAAGGAAATAGAGGAGTGGGATACAATGTTAAGTGCAAAAACAATTGAAATCGTAAAGTCAACAGTACCATTATTACAAGAAAAAGGCGTTGAAATTACAACGAGATTTTACGAAATTTTATTTTCGGAACATCCGGAGTTATTGAATATTTTCAACCATACAAATCAGAAAAAGGGAAGACAACAACAAGCGTTAGCGAATGCTGTTTATGCAGCTGCAACGTACATTGATAATTTAGAAGCTATTATTCCAGTTGTAAAACAAATTGGTCATAAGCATAGAAGTTTAGGTATTAAAGCAGAGCATTACCCGATTGTAGGTACATGTTTACTGCGTGCCATTAAAGAGGTCGCAGGTGCACCTGATGAAGTTTTAAACGCATGGGGAGAAGCATATGGTGTCATTGCTGATGCATTCATTAGCATTGAAGCAGAGATGTATGAAGAAGCTGCACATAAAGAAGGTGGATGGAAAGACTTCCGCAACTTTGTGATTGTTAAAAAAGTGAAGGAAAGCGATGTTATTACGTCATTTTATTTGAAACCTGAAGATGGAGGGAAAGTTTCTTCATTCATCCCAGGTCAATATGTAACGGTTCAAATCAATATTGAAGGTGAGACATATACACATAATCGTCAATACAGTTTATCCGATGCTCCTGGGAAAGAATATTATCGTATTAGTGTAAAAAAAGAAAAAGGTGTAGATACACCAGACGGTAAAGTGTCTAATTACTTACATGAACATGTAAAAGAAGGAGATGTTTTACCAGTAAGTGCACCAGCGGGAGATTTCGTGTTAAATATGGATTCAACATTACCAGTTGTACTAATTAGTGGTGGAGTAGGGATTACACCGATGATGAGTATGTTAAATACGTTAATTGAACAAGATTCAAAACGTAATGTATATTTTGTTCATGCAGCAATAAATAGTAATACACATGCAATGAAAGAAGACGTTAAGGCAGTAGAAAATGAATATGAACAAGTTAAAGCATATACTTGTTATTCTGCACCGACTGAAAAAGATTTAGAAATGAAGAACTTTGATAAAGAAGGTTTCATTGAAAGTGAATGGTTAAAAACTATTATTCCGACAACTGAAGCAGAGTTTTATTTCTGTGGTCCAGTAGCATTTATGAAGCATATAAATGCTGCACTAACTGATTTAGGTGTGAAACAAGAGCATATTCATTATGAATTTTTCGGCCCAGCAACAAGCTTACAATAAGCAAAAAAACGAGGTATTTATTTTACCTCGTTTTTTATTTGTTCTCGTAATAAACGGTTTACTGTTTCACGGCGTATACCTATCAGTTGACCAATTTCGGTTTGTGTTAATATTTCATATATAGGAATGTCACCTAAATATAGGGTGAACCATTCTTGTAAACGATGAAGACGTTCTTTCGGAGAGACGGTTGTCAATTGATCAATTCGTTGTTGCATCATTCTTAATTTAGATTGTAATTGCATAGCGATGTTAGCATACGATTCGGGATTTGCTTGAAGTCTCTCGTACCATTCACTACTAGTGATCGGTTCCACTTCTGTTTTTATTAAAGCGATAGCTGTACCGTGATATTCTTTCGGTGAAATTAAAGAATGATGAGGTATCGTTTCACCTGGAACGATAATGTTGAATAAAAATGGTGTTCCGTCTTCTTCTAGCCGAACTACTTTTAATAAGCCTGTTTTTATAAAGTATAAAGGACCGTCCTCGCCTTGACGGAATAGTACATCTCCTTTGTGTAGAATCAATGTTAGCCCCCCATTAATATGTTTCTATTTCTTCTATTTTAGCGTATATGTATATAGACAATATGCTATTTCAACAGCAATTTCATTGACGAAATGTATGCTATTACAGTAGTATACTATTTAGTGTGTAATAGTACTAGCAATGAATACGCTGTAGGGGGTTTAGTATATTGTTAGATGCGATGAGAATGACGGATATGAGAATTCCGGCGAATGCTATCATTCATGTAGAAGAGATGAAAGGTGGAGTCGTTTTATCCGTTGAAGTAGACGGCCAAATTATTTATACGATGGCTTATGATGAAGAAACAGATAGCTATGCTGAATTATATGATCGAAACGATAAGAGGGCGTGCCAAGTACATGAAGACTTCATGGGGTGGTCACTTCTTCATTAAAAAAGATGTCAATATGACATCTTTTTTTATTAAATCGATAGAATATACAAAGAAATGAAATATAAGGATAAAATTTGTAATAATTGATTTTGCATTGTTAGCACTCTGTAACTGCAAGTGAACTATTTTTTCGCTATCATAAAGATAACAGTCGCAGTTATAGGAGTGGTCAACTTGAAGAAAGTACATATTTCAAATTATATGTTATTATGTGTTTGTTTAATTTTATTTGTTCTCCTCGGAGGATTTTTATATTCATGTGTATAAGAAAAACGCATTCTAAAAAGAATACGTTATAAAAGGGAAATAATGATTAATCTAGTTCCAAGAATAATCAACGTAATACGTAATAAATTAATTACGGCGTTACCACTTAGTTTTGTATTAATGTAAGCCCCGATTTTTCCGCCAATCCATGCACCCGGAATCAGGATTAATGCATAAATCCAGCTGACATTTCCAAGTGAGATGTGAGTTGCAGAACTTACAATTGCTGATAGAAATACGATGAACATTGAAGTTGCTACTGCAATATGTGCTGGGAATGCAAAAAGAAGCATCATTGCTGGAACAAGTAAGGCACCGCCACCAATTCCAAATAATCCAGATATAAACCCAACTATAAAGGCGATAAAGATAGCAAGAAACGGTGGGAATTGGTAGTGTACAGTATTTCCATCATTATCTGTAAAAGAACGCTTAATTACAGACGTATTTGAGAGGGAAAGAGGTTTTAATTTGTCTCGAAGCATAAGTAGAATTGAGACGAATATAAGGAAAATCCCAAAGTATAAAGAAAATGTGTCTTGGTTTAAAAATTTATTTGCCCATGATCCGATAATACCACCAGGGCCGCTTCCGATAAATAAAATAAGTCCACTTTTATAATCTACTCGCTTATGCTTCATGTAAGTAAGGGTGGAAGATAGTCCTGTGAAAACGACTGTTACCATAGAAGTCCCTACTGCAAGTTGTGGTGATAAACTGTGTAATCCAATTAATAACGGAACAATAATAATTCCGCCTCCAAGCCCAACTAGGCTGCCGACTGTTCCGGCGATTAGTCCGATGAAAAGTAACATGATGTATTCCAAAATTGCCAACTCCTCTAAATAACTTATCCATCAATTATTATACACGCTTTTTAATGAGAAATAGGCTTGTTCACAAAAAAGTCGTCTTCCTAGAAAAATAAGGAAGACGACTTTTGATTAGAAAACAAAATGTAATAGGTAGTAAAACAGAGCAGCTAAAGAAGCTGAAATAGGAAGTGTAATAACCCATGTAATTAACATACGTTTTGCAGTTCCCCATTTTACCCCTTTCACACGGTGAGAAGCACCAACCCCTAAAATAGAAGAAGAGATAACGTGCGTCGTACTAACCGGTAAGTGAATGAATGTTGCACCGAAAATAACAAGTGATGATGATAAATCGGCAGCTACACCATTTACAGGACGAATTTTCATAATTTGTCCACCGACAGTTTTAATAATTTTCCATCCACCGACAGAAGTACCAAGCCCCATTGCGACAGCACAAGATAATTGTACCCAGAACGGGATATCGCTAGAAGTATGATAGTTATTAGCCATAAGTGCCATCGTAATGATCCCCATCGCTTTTTGTGCATCATTCGTACCGTGTGTGTAGGCTTGTAATGCTGCAGTGAAAATCTGGAATATACGGAAGTTCTTATTCGTTTTCGTTAAGTTAAAGTTTTTAAATACTACTTTAAAAATACTGTATACGATATAACCAATAACAAAAGCGATAATCGGTGAAATGATTAAAGCTTCAATAATTTTAATGAATCCTTTAAGATTTAGCGAGCTAATCCCAGCGGCCGCAATTGCAGCACCTGCGATTGCGCCGATAATTGCATGCGAAGAACTACTTGGAATACCGTAGTACCAAGTAATTAAGTTCCAAGCTATTGCCGCAAGCAAAGCAGCTAAAATTACAAGAGAACCATTTTGTAAGGCGAATGGATCAACGATATCTTTTGTAATCGTTTTTGCTACACCTGTAAATGTCATTGCGCCCAAAAAGTTCATAATAGCCGCCATAATAATGGCATGTCTAGGCTTTAGAGCTTTCGTTGAAACAGCCGTTGCAATAGCGTTTGCTGTATCGTGAAATCCATTGATAAAGTCAAAAGCTAAAGCGCAAATGACTACTAAAACGGTCAGTATCAAGAGTGTATCCATGATCAAACTCCTTACGCGTTCTTCATAATAATTGTTTCTAATACGTTTGCAACGCTTTGACAGCTATCAGCTACTTCTTCAAGCTCTTCGTAAATCTCTTTAAATTGAATAATCTTAATCGGATCTTTTTCACGAGAGAATAAGTGCTTAATCGCATGACGGCGAATATCATCACACTGTGATTCATAATCCTTAATCTTAATCGCATTTGTACGAATGTCGACTAATTTTTTGTTAGACATTAATTCAACAGAGTTTGCAATCTCAATCGCACATTGATTAATTGCTTCTACGAATTTAATCATGTATTCATCAGCTTCTGTAATAGAATACATTTCGAACAGACCTGCACTGTGATCTAATCCGTCTAATACATCATCCATACTCATTGCAAGTTGTAGGATGTCCTCACGCTCAATCGGAGTGATAAACGCTTTGTTTAACTCCATAATGATTTCGTGAATAAATGAGTCACCTTTTGACTCATACTCTTTCATGCGCATAGAAAACTCTTTTAAATCGCTAGCATTTTTAATTTTATACTCCACGAAAAACTGCGCGCCTTCTTTTAAATTTTCGGAAACATTCATTAACATTTCAGAAAATTTATCTTTTTTTGATTTAAAGACCATTATTGTTACCCCCACAAAAGTAATATATGTAAAATATATTGGCTAATCAATTCTAACAAAAAACTGTCGTTTTTTAAAACATTTTATCGAAAAGTTTACAAAAACTTAACATAACTCTCGTTGTTCTATTAATAATATTAATATCCAATAGTGAATATCTTACTTATAGAATGTCCTTTTCTTGCAAAAAGTATGAATGCAAAAGAAAAGCTTTACACTATAGGAATGACTACGTTATTATAATAAATTTAAAAGGCGGTGTATTCTTCCTTTTAAAAAGAAGAGTGTAAATAAATGAAGGAAGTGAACGAATGAAATTGAAGAACACTCATTTTAAAAAAATGCTTGAGTGGTTCAATAAGAGGAAGAAACTTCGTAATTCATTAATTGTATTGGGAAGTGTACTCGTTACTCTATTTATTGCTGTAAATATAATAATTTCCATTCAAGACATATCTGAATTAAAACAAGCTGTTCCACAACCGACTTTAATTTATGATGCAAATAATGAGGTCGCAACTAAATTAGCTTCTTCGAAAACAGAAGGCGTTAAAAGAAAAGATATTCCTGATATTATGGTTCAGGCAATTGTTGCAGTAGAAGATAAGGAATTTTTTAACCATCATGGTATTTATTATAGTGGAATTATAAGTGCGGTTTTTAAAAATATTACAGCAGGAGAAGTTGTAGCAGGGGGAAGTACAATTACACAGCAGCTTGCGAAGAATGTATTTCTGACACAAGATCGTACATTTTCTCGTAAAATAAAGGAATACTTTTTAACAAAAAAAATAGAACGTACTTATACAAAAGATGAAATTATTGAAATGTATATGAATCAAATTTATTTTGGGGAAGGTGCTTGGGGTATAAAAAGGGCAGCAAAATCTTATTTTGATAAAGATGTAAAAGATTTATCAATTTCAGAAGCTGCAACGATTGCAGGCTTGATTAAAGCACCATCTGCATATTCACCTTATAAAAACTTTAACAAGTCAATTGAAAGACGTAATGTCGTATTAAGCTTAATGAAAGAGCAAGGGTATATTTCTGACGAACAGTATAATAAAGAAAAAGAGAGTGGTCTTGTATTAAAACGTGGTGTGGATGATAAATACAAGGGAAAATATTCTCAATATGTAGACTATATTGTTAGAGAAGCGATGGACAAATACGAATTGACACAAAATGAAATTTTAGCGGGTGGTTATCGTATTTATACAGAGCTTGACCCGAAAAAACAACAGGCTGTAGAAGACGTTGTGAATAATGATAGTTATTTCAAAGATAATGGCTCAGACCAACTGATGCAAACGGGTGTAGTTCTTATGAATCCAAAAACAGGTGGTGTACCAGCTTTAGTTGGAGGGAGAGGACCGTACCAGTTTTTACAGTTTAATCATGCAACCCAATTAAAAAGACAACCTGGCTCAACGTTAAAGCCTTTAGCTGTATATGTACCCGCGTTAGAGCAAGGGTATGAAGTATACGATATATTGAAAGATGAACCATTTAATATTAAAGAATATAAACCACAAAATAGCGATCATACTTTTCACGGTGATGTGACAATGTATGAAGCTGTGGCAAAGTCGTACAATGTTTCGGCTGTTTGGCTATTGGAACAGATTGGATTAGATAAAGGATTGAAATCTTTAGAGCGATTTGGTATTCCATTAGTGCCAGAAGATCGTACGTATCCAATCGCTTTAGGCGGTATGCATGTAGGAACATCCCCATTTGTAATGGCTCAAGCGTATAGTACATTTGCAAATGATGGTGTTCAAGTGGAAGCTCATGCGATTAGAGAGATACAAAATGCGGAAGGTGAAACGATTGGAAAGTGGTATAAGAAAGAGACACGAGTGACAAGCGAGAAAATTTCTCAAAAGATGACATATTTATTAAAAGGCGTTGTCGAAAAGGGAACGGGCGAAAAGGCGAAAGTTAATAATGTTGATACGGCCGGTAAGACAGGAACTACTCAAATTGTAAATGGCCCAAGCACCGGCGCAAAGGATTCATGGTTTGTTGGATACACACCAGATTTGGTAGGTGCGATTTGGGTAGGATATGATAAAACAGATAGCGATCATTATGTTCCGGGTGGTAGTCAAATTACGACGACAATGTTCCGGGATATTATGAAAAAAGCGAACGCAAATCCAGCTCAAAAAGCATTTCAGTTATCGCTCATATCTGAGGCTGATTATAAAAAACAATTGACTACAATAGAAGAGGAAAAACGAAGAAAAGAAGAAGAGAAGAGAAGGAAAGAAGAGGAACAACAAAGAAAAAAAGAGCAACAAGAGTGGATTGATAAAGTGAAAGAATGGATTCCTTCATTTTGGTAAAAGAAAGAGGCGAATAATGAAATTCGCCTCTTTTTTGTATGAAAAACAAAATGAAATTTTAAACGATTGAAATTATCCCTTCTCCGTACTAGTTACTACTCGTTAAGTATAATGTTCGTATTGCCAAAGGATTGAGAATCGTATGTGACAATTATTTTTCCTTTACTAATAGGTTCGTAAGGTAATTCTTCTTCGTAATTACCATTATTTTCATTGTGGATAGAAAGTGTAATTTCATCGATTTTTTTATTTGTATACTGATCTTTAATCGTTTCAGCAATTTGAAGTAACGCTTCGGAACTAGAAGCTTTCGTAATAAGCATTCCCGTTATAACTTTCTTTTCATTTTTTGTTGCATTGGAATAAGGGATGTTGCTTTGTTTCGTATACAAAATTTTGTATGGAACAGTTTTTCTATCTGCTTTTGAAATAGTGGAATATTTTAGAGTTAAAAAAAATCCTACACATAAAATAATGCATACCATAAGAGCAATCCAAATGCGTATTAGTGACATAACTCTCATTTTCATCCCTCTTTCATATCTTTGACTTCACTATTTATCATACAAAATGAGGATTAAGATAGAGTAAATTTGAGGTAAAGAAACGTAAAGAAGGAGCACTTATCCTCCCAAATAAGTGCTCCTTTTTATTAAAAGAGAGATTTAATAGACAATCAAAATCACATCTATTACTTATAAATGTGCTTAGTCCTCCCAAAATATTTTCGGAAATTGTGGTTAGTAAATTCGGATGACAGATAGTGTCGCAGTTGTATCGCCCGCAGGTCCTTGAGCGCCTTGAGGCCCTTGAGCACCAGTAGTCCCCGTAGTTCCTCCCCCTAGGCAACCAGATCCATATTGAACTAGAATAGCTTGACCAAGAGCTTGAAGAAGTCTAACAAATTCTGTAAGTTCTGACTTAGGGATGTTAATATGGCTACATGCTCTTACTTCGCAACAATCATTACCATAAAATACTTTTCCTTTATTTTTATTGTTCATCTTTTCATTCTTTTCTTTCATAGAATCATTAGTCATTACTATATATTAAAATGAAATTTATACTAAATTCGTGATGGACAAACTACCATTTCTAAAAAAATAAGAAATTGGCCCACCTACGAAAGAAATAAGTAAGATATAGAGAAAGGTTTATATAATGTAAAGAAGAAAAGTGCAACATAAAAAACTACATGCTAATTGTTGGGAGTGTTTAACAATTGGCATGTAGTTCGTGGATTAGTCCTCTATTTACATTGATTTAATTTTTCAAGGGTTGTTTTAGGTAAGATTGGAATTGAAATAGTGAAAGTTGTACCATCTTCATTACTAGTCATTTTTAATGTGCCGTTATGATTTTGGATGATTTTTTTTGTTACTGACAAGCCTAGTCCTGTTCCCGAATCCTTCGTTGAGAAGAATGGGTCAAAGATATATTCTTGAATAGCTGGAGGAATACCAATTCCATTATCTGTGAAAGTAATCCGAATGAAGTTATTAAGGCGATAACTAGTAATTTGAATAGAAAGAGGTTTGTCGCCTTGAGCATCGACGGCATTTTGAAATAGATTTAAAAACACTTGAACAAGTTCATGTCGATCAATATTGACTAAAATATCATCTAATTCATTAGAGAAGTTATAATCAATTGAAATATTATGCAAGGAAACTTCACTAGCTAGTAACTGTTGAATATAGTCACGTAAAAATGTATTGATGGGAAACGGTTCTCTTGTAAATTCCCGTGTTTTTGAAATGGCTAAAAATTTTGTAATAATATTATTTGCACGATCTAATTCAGGGATAAGCAAGTTTTTAAATAACTCTTTATTTGATGGAGAAACGCTTTCTTGTAAAAATTGTAAGTATCCTCGTACTGTTGTAAGAGGATTTCGTACTTCGTGTGCAATTCCAGCTGCGATTCGCCCTGCTAACGAAAACTTCTCTGCATCACGTTCTGTATTTAAATAATGAAAGACACTAATAACTCTAAAAATCTCCCCGTTATAATCGCGAATAATTCGGTTATTTATAATGCCATAGTTTTTGTCTAAAACTTCTTCATTATATATTTCTGTTCCCGTTTTTAATGTTTCAATCGCTTTAATTTTTTCTTCCGGCAAGTTTAGTAATTGTTGAATCGGTTTTCCGATAATATCATTTCGTATTATACCGAAATCATCTGCAGCAACTTGATTACATAAAGTAATATTCCCTTTACTATCGATAAAGGTTACATGATGTGAAAAGGCATCAAAAATATGTACAAAGTGTTTTTCAAGTTGTTCAAATAAAAATAATGAATCACAAGTAAGTTGAAAATGAGCCTCTTTATTCTCTTTTGGTATTTCTTGAATGGAATGAGTCGTTCTAGTTTTCTTTATTCGTAAACCAATATGTGGATTTTTGTATGTGAAATGATGTGGTAATTGATTCACAAGTTCTTCATAAAAACGTACTTTATTTTCTAGTTCTTCAATTCGTTTTTCATGAGATACAGTAGCATCGTTTGGAAGCATAAATAAATAACCCCTCATTTTAAAAATTCTTCCATATAGTATATCATATTTTTATAAGGATACCCTTAAAGAAAAGGCTACATGATGCAAAGTGAATAGAAGATGAAGTTAAAAAGGGAGGGGTATATGTGCTGTTTATTGGAGTGACAGGATGGGGAGATCATGATTCTTTATACATAAATCCCTATGAAAATAGAAATAAATTACGAACATACAGCGAGTATTTTCCTATTGTGGAAGTGGATAGTTCATTTTACGCAATGCAACCTGCACGAAATTATATAAAATGGGCAATGGAAACGCCGAAAGATTTTTCTTTTGTCGTAAAAGCGTATCAAGGAATGACAGGACATATGAAAGGTGAAATTCCTTTTTCTACGTTCGATGAGATGTTTGATGTGTATAAACAGTCTATTCTTCCTTTAATAGAAGCTGATAAATTAAAAACAATTTTATTTCAATATCCACCATGGTTTGATTGCAAAAAGAAAAATGTAGATTTTCTTCGATATACGAAAGAAAAAATGGAAGGTTTACCATGTGCAATAGAATTTCGAAATCAAACATGGTTTTATCCAGAAATGAGAGATAAGACGTTACAGTTTCTAGAACAGGAGAAATGGATTCATACAATTTGTGATGAACCCCAGGCTGGGATAGGTTCTGTGCCACTTGTGTTAGAGGTTACGAATTTAGACATGGCATTAATACGTTTTCACGGTCGAAATGTTCATGGTTGGCTTGATAAAGGGGAAAATTGGAGAGCGGTTCGCTGTTTATATCGCTACAACAATAAAGAACTGGAAGAATGGGTTGAACGACTAGAGCAATTAAAAAAGAAAACAAAGGATATATACGTACTGTTTAACAACAATTCAGGTGGGGATGCAGCAGATAATGCGAAACAGCTTATGAAAATGATGAACATTACATATGGTGAGCCGAAGCCGGAGCAATTAAATTTTTTTGAATGATAATAAACAAGAAAGGCACTGTACAAACAGGGGGAATGTACAGTGCCTTTCTATATGAAAAAGAGGGGTAACAATGTTACTGAGCGTTTGGTTGATTCATTAATTGTTGGCTTCATAATAAATGATAATGGTTATCATTATCATTGTCAATGGTTTTTCTAAAAATATATAAAAAACTTTGTATATTTTAAATAGAGATAAAAAAAGAACAGCGATTAATGCTGTTCTTTTCCATTGACGAATTGTTGTAAATCAAAAGGAGTTATCGCTTGGATAAATTCTTTTGAGATAAGTGTTTGAACGAGAGTGCTCTCAGAGATAGAAGCACCTGTTTTCTTTTCATAAGCTTGTTTTAATAAATCAAGTTTTTCAGCCGTTTCTTTTGGTAATTCAATTGTAAGTGTGTTCATAATTTCTCCCCCTTATTATTAGAGTACCACTACAGTATAGGAGAGACAAGAAAAGAGAATACGAAATATAAAAAAGGTTACCAAATTTTAAAATGGTAACCTTTTTTATGTATAAGAGTTATTAAGCAATACCGATATACTTTAAAGTTTTTGATGGAGTACTGTGATCAAAGAAGTGTTGTAAAAACGCAATATCAACACCTGATTTGTATGCACAATAACCCCAAGTTTTTCGAAGTGTATGTGAGCTAATCCCTTCTAATCCAACTTCTTTTGCAGCTTTGTTTAAAATGTACCATGCATGTTGTCTCGTAATAGATTTTGTTCCTTTTTGAGATTTTAACAATGGTTCATTACGTTTCCAAGTTTTACGTTCTTTCATGTAGTCTTCGATTGCGTGCTGTAAGTCTTCATTTACAGCAAACCATTTATGTTTCTTCACTTTTTCATTGTAAAATAAAATGGAATGGCGAACATTTTCATTTTCATCGATTACATCACTAACTTTTAATTGTAAGATTTCACTTACTTTTAAGCCAGAATTTACAGCTAATACGAATAATAAGCCATCACGTTTCGAAGATTGTAAAAGTATATTTTTGATAGTTTCTAATTGTTTTTCATTTTGAATAGGTTGTCCTGCTTGTTTCATTTCACGCACTCTCCTCTTTTATATGTGTAAAGGAAAGGATTAACTTGTTTCTTACTATAAAGGGAGAGTGTGAATTTCATGTGAACTCCTAGTGAAATTAAGACAAATTATTTGACTTCTTTTACTTTTTGTAAATTGAAATAGAATACAACACTGTTAGTCGTATTATACACACCATACTCGGCATGATGGAGGTCTAAAATGTTTTTTACAATAGATAATCCGAGACCGGTACCTCCGGTGTGACGGCTACGTGATGCATCTAGACGATAGAAGCGATCCCAAATTTTTTCAAGGCTTTCTTCAGGGATAGGGTTTCCTGTATTTTCGATTTCGACTTTTACGGTATCTTTTGCTTCTATAATGGAGACTTGTATTTTTTCTCCCTCTGGCGTATAACGGATTGCATTACTTAGTAAGTTCACAACTACTTGTTCAATGCGACTGCGATTTGCTGTAACAAGTATAGAAGGGTCTGCATCGATGTTCACTTGTAAATGTTTTTCTTCCATGCTAAATAATAATTTTGTGTAGACTTGTTGCGTTAATTCACCGATTGAGAACGTCGTCATATCTAGTTTGTAAGTACCAGATTCCAACTTTGCTAATTCTAACATCTCAACAATCAGCCTGTTCATATTTTCTGTTTCTTCTAAAATAACATCAGTATAATACGAAGTATCCTTACTAACACCATCTTTAATTCCTTCTGCAAAACTTCTAATTACACTTAGCGGTGTTTTTAATTCGTGTGATACGCCAGAAATGAATTCTTTTCTTGTTTTTTCTAATTGACGTTCACGTTCAATATCTTGTTGTAACTTTGTATTAGCAACATTTAATCGATCGATTCGATCTTTTAAATTTACAGATAATGTATTGATACTGCCAGAAAGCCCGCCAATTTCATCGTCAGCTGTAACAGGTAATTTCTCGCTGAAATCAAAATTAGCCATTTTTTTTGTAACACGATTTATTTTAATTAGTGGCTTTACAATAATTTTTGAGTAGTAGAAGGATAACAAAATAATTACGAGAAACACGATGATTAAGGCATAGACATAATAATCTTTTAAAACGAGCATCGCTTCATTAACAGGCTGCAAAGATGCTATCGCAAAAGCATATTCTGTAATCCTTCCATTTTCTATAATCGGTTTTACAAAGATACTATTTTTTATATTTTCTCCACCATCTAATATGAAAGTACTTAATTGGTTCGAGTTAGAAGTGCCCTCTCTAATCATATCAGCAAAATATTGAACGGCTTGTAATGTTTCAATATCATTTGCAAGGCGAACCTCAGCTTTTGATGGAAGCTGTAACTTAGTTATAACACCTGTAAAGACGATTCGAGTTGTAGATTTGTATCGGCTTGCAAGTCTATTCTTAGAAGGATTTCCATTAATTGATTGAAAATCCGAATAGAAATGTTCGTTTTGCCATTGATTATAATTCGTTCCTAATTTTTGTGGTGTGATTATATTATTCTCTTGCACGACTCCATCAACATTGATTATTACATCTTTTTTTAAACCTAAATTTTCGAATTTATTATATTCTTCTGGTGTTAAAAGATTATTGAGTGGAATGGAATACTGTTTATTATTGTTGGGATTAAATACATCGATATAGTAATTGTTATCACTTTTAATAATACCGTTAGAATCTAAAAACTGCATATCGGCATTTGTTTTATCATGAAATTCTTGTTTTAGTTTTCTAACCTGCTCATAACTTTTATCACTTTTATCATAATTATCTACGAATTTTTCAAAAGCAGTTTGGACTGTTTTTACTTTCTTATTAATATAAAATTTCTCTAAAAATAGAGATTGTCCTAGGAAAAAAAGTAGGAATATGATTGTAAATAAAGTGGATGTTAATAAAAATAGTTTAAAGACGATACTTCTGTTTTTCACTGCGTCACCTCTTATGAGAAATACTGTAAATGATTTCTTTATCCCGCTTTAACGGGCAATAAGACTCCCACTTCAAAATTCGGCGAATACAAGGGAGTTAAATGGGAGATCAATTGCCCGTAAAATCCGATTGGTTCAACTAATAATCAGTGGGGGATGGAAAAAACCCCCACTGATTAAAGTTTCACTTTATTATAACAAACGTTACAAGAAAGTAGAGGGGAGAAATCTG
Source organism: Bacillus sp. FSL K6-0073 (assembly GCF_038006085.1). Taxonomy (NCBI): domain Bacteria; kingdom Bacillati; phylum Bacillota; class Bacilli; order Caryophanales; family Bacillaceae; genus Bacillus; species Bacillus sp. FSL K6-0073. The sequence continues at coordinate 1,505,339 of NZ_JBBOUN010000001.1, forward strand.
TCTCTTTATAAAGTAGTTATTTATAAAAAGTCACATAAAAAGAACTCGCCAGACGTATGACAAGTTCTTTAGTGTACTATTGTTGAATTGCTGCATCTAAAGCGATTTCAATCATTTCGTTAAATGTAGTTTGACGCTCTTCAGATGTTGTTTCTTCGCCAGTGAAGATGTGATCGCTAACTGTTAATACTGATAATGCATTTACACCGTATTTCGCTGCTAATGTGTAAAGAGCAGTTGTTTCCATTTCTACTGCTAATACACCGTAATCTCCAAGTTTTTTAACCATGTCCATGCTTTCACGATAAAACACATCTGCTGTTAAAACGTTACCGACACGAACGTGTAATCCTTTTTCAGTTCCAGCATCATAAGCTTTCTTTAAAAGGTCAAAGTTTGCAGCTGGTGCAAAATCAAATCCTGGGAATGTTAAACGGTTCATATTAGAATCAGTACAAGCCGTCATTGCGATAATAACATCACGAACTTTTACATCTTTTTGAATTGCACCGCAAGTTCCAACGCGAATTAAATTTTTAACTCCGTAGCTTTGGATTAATTCGTTTACATAAATAGAAATAGAAGGAACACCCATACCTGTACCTTGAACAGATACACGTTTTCCTTTATAAGTTCCAGTGAAACCTAACATACCACGCACATTATTATAGCAAGTAACGTCCTCTAGAAATGTTTCAGCGATATATTTTGCACGTAATGGATCACCAGGTAATAGAATAGATTCAGCGATTTCGCCTTGTTTTGCTTCGATATGTACACTCATAAAAAAGTCCTCCTTATAATGTATTGATAGAAATCAATATCATTTGCATTATACACTACGAATCCTTTCAATTAAAATCTTTTTATTATTTGTAATATGTGCAAAATAGGAGGATTTCATAAATCATAATCTAGAATATATATCTTAAGAAGTTTTGTATGAATAGAGACAATAAAAATGGTAGGTGATGTTTTGAAAAATCTTGTCATTGGGCTTATTGCGTTAGTACTTATTGTGGCAGGAGGATTTTACATAAAAAAATATCAAGAAAACGAAGAGACTGTAGGAGATGTTCAGGAAGTAAAGTGGGATGTTTCAAATGGAAAGGGAAATGAGAAAGTAGATATTGTATTTCAGTTGTTAAACAACAAGAATAATGAAATTCGTGGTGTAAATGATCAAATGCGGGCAGTGATTGTAGATGGACAGTTAAAAAACATACAACAAATTAAACCCACATTTGCAGGGAACGGGTCATATAAGTTATCTTCCAAAATAGCGAAAGACGAAGAATATACAATATTTTTATACGAAGACAAAAATAAGTCCGTAGAGTCATTCGCTAGGAAGAATTTTGGTAGAACGAAAGAGGAGAACAATAAGAAAAAAGTGAAATTTCCAATCGACAGTGTACTTACAAAAAAAATAGGAGAGTATGAAGTTTCTCTTTTATTTGGCGCATTACATCCGAATGAACCAGTTACGTTAACATTTCAGTTTCAAGCGAAAAAGGGTGAAAAATTGAAATTGCATTCAGAGAGAGGAGAAGTAGAGTCACTCTATATAGTGGATGAAACGAAGGAGAATTTTTTATACGCTATGCCTGTAGATACGGATGAACAATTACAATACCGAATTACATTTCCTGCCGAGGGCACGTATAAAATGTGGGGGAATTTCTATATAAATGGTAAGAAGTATGAAAAAGAATTTATTGTACAAGTTCAAAAAAGAAAAAACAGCTAAGAATTTAGCTGTTTTTTCTTTTTCCTATTAATTTTGTTACAGAGAGCATTGTAATTGGTAAAGAATGATTCTTTCTAAATGCTAAATATTTACCGCTCCATGCTGGTTTATATTTTTCTTTAAAATGTCGTAATCCGCTGAAACTATACGTATAACGAACGTTATTAAAGATTGCAGCAGCCACTCGTTCAGACCAGAAAGACTGTGTGGATAAACCAACATTTGAAAGTGGTGCCATACCGATATTAAAGGAGTGGTATTCATTTTCTTTTGCCCACTGGAATAAGTGGATGAAAATTGCGTCCATAATGCCGCTAGGCGCATCTGGATAATATCGCATTAAATCGACAGATAATGATCCGTTTTGATATACAGGCATGAATGTTGTGAATGCAATAATTTTTCCATCCGAATCAGATAATGTTGCGATAGGAGCGCGACTAATATATTCACGATCGAAGTATCCGAGTGAAAAACCTTTCTCTTTTTTTCCACCAAGCCATGCATCTGAAACTTTTCTTAACTCTTCATATAATTCGTCGGAGAAAGGTGGCTCATGAATAGAGAATGTATAGCCTTCTCTTTCAAAACGGTTGAAAGTAGCTCGCATGCCAGCGCGTTTCTTTCCTGTTATTGTAAAGGTATTTAAATCAACAACAGCTTCTTCACCAAGCTTAAAGAAGTTATAACCAAAATCGTGGTATAAACTCATCCATTTACTTTCAATTTGATAGAATACACAAATGTATCCAAATCGATCAGCCTCAGCTAAAAACTCTTGCAATACAGTACGATAGGAGGAAGGGTCCCCAATTGGATCACCTAGTACAATAAGTCGTTTTCCAGTTATTGAGAAGAGAATGAGTGCTTTTCCATCACTACTGAAAAAGAACTGTTTATCTCCTAAAAAACCTAAATGACTAAGTACATTTCCACCATGTTCATCTAAGAAGTTTTGTAATCGTTTATCATTAGCTGGTTGCCCGGGAAATTCATTTCGATAACGATTTGCAATGAGTGAACCAATTAGTAAAAAAGTAGGAACAAAAAAGGCAGCTGCTAATGCACTTCGTTTCACTTGTGTAATATTACGAACGACAAAATCAGGTTTGAAAGCTTCTTTTGCACCTGCAAATAAAATACCTAAGTTTTTATATAAATATAACGTTACAAGTAGGAATATAAAAACTTTTACGATATCGGAAAGTGAGACTTCCATTTTCTCACGTACAAACCTTTTACGAAGCATATACAATACAGCGAGTACGATTAATAAAATAAAAGTTTCTTCAACATCAATTCCTTTTAGTGTGTTAAAAATAGCCGCTCCAATTAAAGAAACAATCGTCATATAATAAGAACGTTTTGTTCCGTAATATATCCCCCGCGAAAGAATGAGGAGGAGAATACCGAATGTTAGCGATAAGCTAAAAGAAAATTGAATAAGATGTTTTGGAGCTAGAATATGTAAGGCGTGTGCCCGATTTATACTTGTCGGTAGAATGGTTGATAAAATAACCATTAAGCCAGCAAATACTGTTAAAGCAGCAGATGCCCAAGAACCTAACTTTCCTAGAAAGTCACGCTGCAAAGTCCATATAACACCAGTTGTCTCTAATGCAGGCGCAATAAAAGGTTTATCTTCAAACTTTTTAATGGCTACTCCTGTCATTTCAAAAGCTGCAAAAATGAGACCAAGGCAGAAGGGCAAGATGTAATAGACGAGACGATATAATAACATAGCAGGGAGTAAAACACCTGTATCGATGCCGTATTGCCCAAGCCCAGTTAAGAAGACAAGATCAAATGATCCAAGGCCACCAGGAACAAGACTAACGACACCAGCTAAAGCAGCAATAACATATACGCCTAAAAACTTTTGGAATTCGATTTCAATGCCAAATAATAGTAATATGACGTACATAACAATACCAGCGGATACCCACTCGACTAATGAAACTAATGAGTATAAAACAGTTGGGTTTTTCTCCTCTTCTTCTTGTTCCTCTGTTTGCGTCGCTTTTCTATTTTTTAATTTAGAAAATCCGATATATATAGGGACGAAAAGAGCGAAGAAGATAAGAACAGGCCATAGCCATGGTTTTTCATGCAAAATAAATCTCGTGTCTAATATTCCGATGAGACCAAGAAATGAAAGAATGGCTAATCCATTAATAAAGGCAGTTGTCATCCAAGCGATACTTTTAATAAGTTTTCCATTTTCTTTTATATATGGACGATAAAGCATTGTGCGTACGCCGGCTCCAACAAGACCACCAAACCCGATAAATCCATTTAAAGTATTAGCAATCCACGAGATACGGAAAATCTTTTGGACAGGGATATCAGCTTTTAAGTAACGAAGCATAACATAGTCATAAAAGAACATTGTTGATACAGCGAATGCACCAAGTGTAATTGCTAAAAAGACTCCTCCAGTTGGAATGTTTTTAATTGTATCAATCGCTTCTAAAAAAGAAATGCCCGCTAATTCTTTTTTTGCTTGAAAGAATACAATTGTTAATACAACAAATGGGAAGACAATTTTCCCGATTTGTAAGAAACGTTTCCATGAAAACGACATAAATACAACTCTCCTTGTATAAGAAAACTGAGACAATAATATTATTATGACAAACTTCAAGAAAAATAAAAAGGTAAATTCCTGTATAGGCGAGCTATTTTTTATATAGGTATATTTAAAAGAATATTTTGTTTATCAGAAAATTAAGTTAGAATAAGATGAAAGAGGGGGAGGGGAGTATATGATTATAAAAGGTTACGTAGGATATGAGTTAGAAAAAGCGAAACCTAATACATCAGAAGATTTTTTTAACAGATCTGAAGTGACATATATATTAAATGGTAAAGAGAAAACTTTTTCGGTTGTATACGTTCGATATTTTGAAGAAGTTTTACAAGAAATTACTCCTTTTGAAGGAAATCCAGTGTATAAAGTAGAAGAACAAAACATATATTTGCGTGATATTGTAGCGATATGTTGTTTAGTGAAAGATAAGGAGCTTCGTGCGCAAAAACGTTTGTATTTAAATAATATGGAAGAATTTCAACAATATTTTGATGAGGGAACGGTGTCGAAAGTACAAGAAATATTGGCTGAATTACATAAAAATAAAAGAGTAGAAATAGCGTGAAATGGCAAAGGAGAGAGAAAAATGTCTAATTTGATGGTTGAAAATCAAACAGAACAAGTTTCTATATTTTTAGAAGATGCTATTAATTTGATAACTAATTATGTAAATTATCATACGTTACCTTCTTTATTAGAGGAAACACCAGCAGGGAATGAGCAATATTATAAAGGGGTATTAGCATCAATGAGACGACTTCTCGTTTTTTGCGAAGAAGGACAGGATGCATGTTTTGTTTTGTTGAATAGCCAGCCATTTCGAAAAACAGCAGCTGAAAAAATTTTATATAAGATTTACCATCAAGTAATTGCAGAGTTTTTTTCACCGAAGAGTGATCATTGGTATGAAAATAGTCGGTCTGCATATACAGGGAAAAATTCTATCGTTTTTCAACAAACACCACCTGCATCTTTGGAGCAAGTGATGAAGAGTTTAGAAGGTAAATTTCAATTGATGCGTGAAGAACTAGAATATTATGAGACGGATTATCAGACAAAGATGTTACACAAATATTGATTGAGGAAAAGAAGCTAAGGTGACTTAGCTTCTTTTCCTTTTGTACAGTTATATAAGGGATTTTCATTGAATATAGTTAAGTGGATAGCATTAGGGAGGTGCAACATGAATCAGCAAGGTGTATTTACAGATTACTTTCATGAAGTAGAAAATTGGTGTGAAAGTGTTCTTCACGTATTAGATAGCCGCGCAATGGAAGTGTATGATGTCCATATGCTTGCTTATAAAATTCAGACGTTATTAGAGCGTATGAAAGAGCATGAGTATGAAACAGATGCAGAGTTTATGTATGAAATAAGCGATGATGTAGAACATATTCAGCATCACTTGCAGGAAGTATTTATGCAAGAAGAAGAGGAATATGAATTATATGAAAGAGGGGATAGTGAACGAGCTGTCCCAATTGGAGGACATACACTCCCGCCATTACCTTATCCGTATAATGCATTAGAACCGTATATTTCTAAAGAAATTATGATGTTACATCATGATAAACATCATCGGAGTTACGTGGAAGGGTTAAATAAAGCAGAGAAGATGATGGAAGAAGCGAGAAAAACAAATAAATTTGATTTAATTAAGCATTGGGAAAGGGAAGCGGCTTTTCATGGGTCAGGTCATTACTTACACACGATATTTTGGAATAACATGAAAAAAGACGGTGGTGGAAGTCCAAGAGGAGCTTTTTCACAACAAATTGAACAAGATTTTGGGAGCTTTTTACGTTTCCAAAAACATTTTACAGAAGCGGCCTCTAAAGTAGAAGGTTCAGGCTGGGCAATTCTCGTTTGGGTACCCCGGTCTGGAAGGTTAGAAATTTTGCAAAGTACACTTCATCAATTATTTACACAATGGGATACGATACCGCTCCTTGTACTAGATGTCTGGGAACATGCGTATTATTTACAATACCAAAATCGAAAAGATGAATATATTAAAAACTGGTGGAATGTTGTAAATTGGCCTGATGTAGAAAAAAGGTTTGAAACTGCGAAACAAATTGAATGGACACCATATTAGACGCAAATTCTCTGCGTCTTTTTTAATGGAAGTAGAAGGAAGATTTCGTTCATATTTTAAAAGGCCAAGCATACACTTGTACAAAAAGTGCCAAAAGGACGTGGGGGGAAATATGAGACGAATTTGTGTAATCATTACGCTTCTTATGATGTATGCAAGCGTTATGCCGATTCCTACATATGCAAAGATGAACAGCAATGTCAGTGCTCGAAATGCTGTATTAATGGAGCAACAGTCTGGTCGTGTATTATACGGAAAAGCAGAACATGAGCCTCAAAAAATTGCTAGTATAACAAAAATTATGACCGCCTTATTAGCTGCTGAATCAGGGAAGATGAAAGAAATGGTATCAGTTAGTAATGAAGCGGTGAGGGTGGAAGGATCGGCAATCTATTTAAAGCCCGGACAAAAAGTGAAGTTAGAAGATTTAGTATACGGACTCATGCTTAGATCTGGTAATGACGCAGCGCAAGTAATTGCTGAAAGTGTGGGTGGGAGTATAGATGGATTCGTATATTTAATGAATCAAAAAGCGAAAGAAATTGGAATGAAAGATACGCACTTCTCAAACCCTCATGGCTTAGATGGAGATGGATCACATTATTCGTCGGCTTACGATATGGCATTATTAACGAAATATGCAATGGGAAACGAGACATTTAAGAAAATCTTTGGAACCAAAACATATAAATCAGATTCTTGGGATTACCCGTGGAAAAATAAACATAAGCTGGTAACGTCTTATTATGAATTTGCAACAGGAGGAAAAACAGGCTTTACGAAGAAAGCTGGGCGAACGCTTGTGACAACGGCATCAAAAGATGGACTAGATTTAATTGTCGTAACTTTGAGTGCCTCTAGTGATTGGGATGATCATATGAATTTGTTTGATAAAGGTTTTGAACGTTTCAAACAAACGAAAGTTTTAGGACAAGGAGCAATTGCTGAAATAAATGAAAAGAAGTATGCCAACCATGTTTATACGAAAAATAGTTTTTCGGTACCGTTAACTGAAGAAGAAAAAAAGAACGTAGTATTAAAAGTTGAACTCCATAAAAGTACAAAACTTACGGATGGAGTAAAGGTTGGGAAGACAGACATTTATGTTGGTAATGAAAAAGTTGGAGAACGGAATTTATTTTATAGTAAACGGAAGTTAGTAGCTACAACGGGACTTTACTGGAATAATGTGAAAGAAATTTTTTCTTACATGATAGGTGTTGGGAACGATGGTTAATCTCGTATGGGTAGCGATGGCTGTCATTGGGATTGTATACGCCATGATAAATGGCACGATGGAAGAAGTGAATAAAGCTGTATTTGACGGAGCAAAAGATGCGGTAACGATTTGTATAGGACTTATTAGTGTTTTAGTATTTTGGCTCGGTTTAATGAAAATTGCAGAGGAAGCCGGATTGTTAAAAAAATTAGTTACACTTTTTATGCCGATAGTAAAAAGGTTGTTTCCAGAAATACCAAAGGATCATCCGTCCATGGGATTTATTCTATCAAATATGATGGCAAACTTTTTTGGTCTAGGTAATGCAGCAACCCCTCTTGGTATTAAAGCGATGGAACAACTGAAAGAGTTAAATGGAGGAAAGGATTCGGCGAGCCGTTCTATGGTGACGTTTCTAGCATTAAATACATCAGCCATTACATTAATTCCTACGACAGTCATTTCCATTCGAATGACGTATGAATCAGCGAATCCTACTGAAATTGTTGGGGTAACATTTATTGCACAAGTACTTTCTATGATTGGAGCAATTTGGATTGACCGCTATTTTTACCGAAGAAGGAGTAGAAAGGGGCGGAAAAAATGAGTATTGTAAATACAATTTCTTTATGGGTAATTCCTTGTGTAATTGGTTTTATCCTTTTATATGGCACAATAAAGAAAGTACCGACGTATGAATCGTTCGTTGAGGGAGGAAAAGAAGGGATTCAAATTGCAATTTCCATCTTACCGTTTATGGTTGGAATGCTTGTGTCTATTTCTATATTCCGGTCTTCAGGTGCGTTAGATGCAATGATATCGGTAATGAAGCCAATGTTAGATTTGATCCATGTTCCAGCAGAAATTGTTCCACTAGCACTTATACGCCCTATTTCAGGCTCTGCTGGTTTAAGTATTACGACCGATTTAATTGCCACATATGGGCCAGATTCGTTTATTGGGAGATTGGCTTCTACGATGCAGGGAAGCACAGATACGACTTTCTACATTTTAACTGTATATTTTGGCGCGGTCGGGATTAGAAAAATGGGTGATGCACTAAAAGTAGGACTTTTTGCAGATTTAATAGGGATTATATGCTCAATTGTGTTCGTTTCTTTATTGTTTCAGTAATACTATTCATTTTTTACGCTATTTCGCTTATAATACGTATACGACCACTATTAAGGTGTAGCTTAATAGTGGTTTTTTTATGTGGTATTTTTGACAAAATGATGAACTTTTATTGTGAGAAATATGAAAAATATGGACAATAATAAAAGGTAAAAACATGATTTGACCTTTATATGTTTATTATCATCGCTATGTTGTTTAAGTAAGATGAAGCGAATAGCCGTAAAGCGTATGCGGTTGCCAAGTCTTTCTAATGTAAGGTAAGATAAATTCGAGGTGAAAAAAGAAATGGAACGATTACAAAAAGTGATTGCGCAAGCAGGTATTGCATCGAGAAGAAAGGCTGAGGAATTAATTCAGCAAGGAAAAGTGAAAGTTAATGGAAAAATAGTGAAGGAGTTAGGGACAAAAGTAACTCCTCAAGATAAAGTAGAAGTAAATAACATCCCTCTTGAAAAAGAAGAACCTGTTTATTTTTTACTATATAAACCAACTGGCGTAATTTCAAGTGTATCAGACGATAAAGGAAGAAGTGTTGTAACGGACTTTTTCCCGGAAATTACACAACGTTTATTCCCAATCGGACGCTTAGATTATGATACGTCTGGCGTATTATTAATGACAAACGATGGGGACTTCGCAAACGTATTAATGCATCCTAGATATAAAGTTGAAAAAACATATGTTGCAAAAATAAAAGGTCCATTAACAGGTGAGAAAATTCGCATGTTAGAACGCGGTGTTACGTTAGAAGACGGTAAAACAGCGCCAGCGCGTGTGAAAATTATTTCTTGGGACAAGCGTAAAGAGATGGCTATTGTACAGTTAACAATTCATGAAGGACGTAATCGTCAAGTACGTCGTATGTTTGAAGCGTTAGACTGTAAAGTAGTGAAATTAAAACGTGAACGTTATGCTTTCTTAGAAGTAGGAAGCCTGCGACCTGGTGATGCGAGAGAATTGACACCACATGAGGTGAAACAATTACGCGCACTTGCTTCTACAAAGCCAAGATAAGCTATAGAGTTAAAAATTCACCAGTGGAGTGCTCTGCTGGTGATTTATTCAATACAACATTTACAGAAGATAATACATAACATTTATCGAGGAGAGGAGAGGTAATATGAAGAAAAATCGCTTATTATTTCGCGTTATTATTCTACTCATTTTATGTGGTGCTGTAGGATTTACCCTTTATCAAGGATTCTTTGCTAATAAAGAGAAAATGCAAATCGGAAAAGAAGCACCTAACTTTGTTGTGACGGATTTAGAAGGGAAGAAAATTGAACTAAAAGATTTAAAGGGAAAAGGTGTATTTTTAAACTTTTGGGGCACGTGGTGTAAACCTTGTGAAAAAGAAATGCCTTATATGAATGAATTATATCCAAAGTATAAAGAAAAAGGTGTTGAAATCATAGCGTTAGATGCAGATGAAACGGATATTGCAGTAAAGAACTTTGTGAACCAGTATGGTTTGAAATTCCCAGTTGCCATTGATAAAGGACAAAAGATTATAGGAACATATGGAGTAGGTCCATTACCGACAAGCTTTTTGATTGATAAAGATGGAAAAGTAGTGGAGCAAATTATAGGTGAACAAACGAAAGAACAGTTAGAAGGGTATTTAAAGAAAATTACTCCGTAATAAAGAAAGCCTTTACATAAGGGGTGCGTGTCTATAGTGCCTCTGGTTTAAAAATTCTGAGTATTGTGGTAACTTGAGGTTAGAATATACAATAGTACATATAGATACAGGGGCGGTGAGAGTGTTGAAAGAAATTAAATGTGAATGTGGACATGTTAATCCGATAGGAACCGTTTTTTGTGAAGCTTGCGGGAAACCATTTGAAAGCAATGAAAATGCAAAACTATTGGATATGCGCTATGAGGGGAGTGCACGGAGATCTCTCACGCAGACAAAAACGATAGTCGATAAAATTTGGAGCTTTTTCTCTTCTGTAAAAGTGGGTGTATGGCTAATCGTAATAACTTTAGCTGCATCAGCGATAGGAACTATTTTTCCGCAAGAAATGTACATAACTCCAGGGATTGCACCAGCTGAATATTATAAACAAGAATACGGATTTTTAGGACAATTATACTATCAATTAGGATTTAATAATTTATACGGTTCATGGTGGTATATGATTTTGATTGCTTCTATCGGTATTTCACTTGTGATATGTAGTTTAGACCGCGTTATTCCACTTTATAAAGCTTTAAAAAAGCAAGGTGTAAAAAGACATCCTAGCTTTTTAAAGAGACAGAGATTATATGGGACTGGTACACCGCAAGATGGTGACCTGGAAAGAGTGCAAAAGAATTTAAAGAAAAGAAACTATAACGTGAAAGTGGAAGACGGAAACGTTTTAGCAGAAAAGGGACGCTTCTCGCGTTGGGGTCCATATGTAAATCATATCGGCCTTATTATCTTTTTATTCGGTGCGATGCTTCGTTTTTTACCGAGTATGTACGTAGACGAAGCACTTTGGTTACGTGATGGTGAAACGAAAGAAATACCAGGGACGGATGGACAGTACTACTTAAAAAACGAGAAATTTATAAAAGAAGTTTATGATAAAAGTAAGGACAAAGAAGTTTTTGAGGAAGCGATTGATCGTGTAGGCGATAAAATGATTGCGAAAAACTTCCAAACGAATGCCGTATTATATAAAGCAGTAGGAGAAAATATAGCAGGACAAAAACCGAAATTAGAAAAAGTAAAAGAAGCGGAAATTCGAGTGAATGAACCACTGAAATTTGATCAATTTGCAGTGTATCAAGTGGATTATAAAGAAAGTGAATTTAAAAGTATGTCCTTTAACTTGCAAAATAAAGAAAATAATCAAAAGTGGGGACCGATTAAAGTAGATTTAACGAATCCTAAGGAAAAATATGATTTAGGAACTGGTTATTCTCTAGAACTATTAAGCTATTTTCCTGATTTTTATTTTGATGAGAATGGAAAACCAAATACAAAAACGAAATTACCAAACAATCCTGCATTTGTATTTAAAATGTTTACACCTGAAACACCAGATGGTGAAGTGAGTTTTGTTGGTATTCAGCAAAATATAGAACCAGATGGAAACAACAAATATAAAATGTCGTTTGCAGGTGTTGAAATGCAAAATGCAACAGCACTTACTGTAAGAAAAGATTTAACGCTTTGGATTCTCGGTATTGGAGGATTTATATTTATGGTTGGTGTCATTCAAGGTATGTATTGGAATCATCGCCGTATTTGGATACAACGTGTTAATGATGAATGGTGGATTGCAGGGCATACAAATAAAAATTGGTTCGGTTTAAAGAAAGATATTGAAAGAGTAATAGAAGGTACAGCAATTCCACAGCCAAATGATAAAGTAATTGATAAAAAAATTAGTTAAGGTGGGGAAACGATATGGTGCAAATAAGTAGTAACTTTCTCTTTACCGCATTTATTTTATATTTAATTGCGACTCTATTTTTTGGGGGAGCCATTAAAGAAAAGGGTCATAAATGGGCAAATGTAGGAATAACGATTACAATTTTAGGGTTTATAGCACAAACAGTATATTTTGTTACAAGGTGGATTGCATCAGGGCATGCGCCAGTTAGTAACTTTTTTGAATTCGGTACATTTTTCGGCATGATGCTTGTAGGAGCATTTATTGTCATGTATTTTATGTACCGTGTAAGCATAATCGGACTATTTGCATTACCAGTTGCGCTTTTATTAATTGCCTATGCAAGTATGTTTCCGAGGGAAATATCTCCGCTTATTCCATCTTTAAAAAGTAATTGGTTACATATTCACGTGACGACTGCAGCAGCAGGACAAGCCATTTTAGCGATTAGTTTTATTACAGGCGTTATGTATTTATTGAAAAATGTAGATCAATCGACGAGAAGTAAACGTACATTTTGGCTAGAGACGGTAGTATTTACACTTGTTTGTACAGTTGGATTTATTGGAGTAACAACGGTATTTTCTAGTATGAAATATGAAGCGAAGTTTCAATGGATTGATAAAAATGAACAACAACTGGAAATGAAGTACAATCTTCCGGCTTTAGTTGGACCGCATGAAGGGAAGTTACTGACAGAAAATAAATTAGAACCGGCAGTTGAAGTTCCAGCAATTGTAAATGCAAAAAAATTAAATACTGTTATTTGGTCAGTGTTAGTTGGAACATTACTGTATATTGTATTAAGACTCGTTTTACGGAAGCGAGTATCGGCGGCACTTCAGCCGTTAGTAAAGAATACGAATAGTGATCTACTAGATGAAATCGGATATCGATCTATTGCAATTGGATTCCCAGTTTTCACATTAGGTGCATTAATTTTTGCGATGATTTGGGCTCAAATAGCGTGGACGCGCTTTTGGGGCTGGGATCCGAAAGAGGTTTGGGCACTTATAACGTGGCTCTTTTATGCTGCAGTACTACATTTACGATTATCTAAAGGGTGGCATGGAGAGAAATCAGCTTGGCTTGCAGTAATTGGTTTTGCAATCATTATGTTTAACTTTATTGTAGTAAACTTAATTATTGCCGGTTTACATTCATATGCATAGAGAAATAAAATAGGAGAGTGTATGTCACTTTCCTATTTTATTTTTGTCAACTTTTCTTCTTTTTTGAGAAAAACATGACAAAGTAGCGGTTGATTTTGTAAAATGATGTCGAGGACATTATATACAGTTCAAAAAAAATACATAGTTTTGGAAAAAAATTGAACAAAATTTATTATTCTTGTGAAGCATAATATGGGAAGTGAAACATTTAGAAGATTGCTTAAATAAACGAGAATAGCGCAACATAATAGTTAAAGAAGGGTAGGTGTGAACCGCTGAGGTGAGAGTACGCAGCGGGTAGAGATGGCAAATGAATCAAGAATTTTAATTGTAGATGATGAGGATCGTATTCGTCGTTTATTGAAAATGTACTTAGAAAGAGAACAATATACGATTGAAGAAGCAGATAATGGTGATACAGCTTTAGAAATGGCGTTGCAAAATGATTACGATTTAATCTTATTAGATCTTATGATGCCTGGTAAAGATGGCATTGAAGTATGTAAAGGGGTTCGTGAGAAGAAAGCGACACCAATTATTATGCTGACAGCAAAAGGTGAAGAAGTAAATAGAGTACAAGGATTTGAAGTTGGAACAGATGATTATATTGTAAAGCCGTTTAGTCCACGTGAGGTCGTGCTACGTGTGAAAGCGGTATTACGTCGTGCTGTACCAACAACATTCTTTACACAAGATACAACGACAAAAGATGTTACTGTATTCCCTCACTTAACAATTGATAACGATGCACACCGTGTTACTGCAGATGGCAATGAAGTAAACTTAACGCCGAAAGAATATGAGTTACTATTATTTTTAGCGAAAGCTCCTGATAAAGTATTCGATCGTGAGCAGCTGTTAAAAGAAGTATGGCAATATGAATTCTTCGGAGATTTACGTACAGTTGATACACATGTAAAGCGTTTACGTGAGAAGTTAAGCAAAAAATCACCAGATGCAGCGAAAATGATTGTTACTGTTTGGGGTGTAGGTTACAAATTTGAGGTTGTGAACGACTGATGCTTTGGAGAAGTGTAGTAGGGAAGTTATGGATGACCATATTACTTCTCGTTTCGTTTGTTCTTGGATTTGTTGCGATTTTACTTTCACAATTTTTTAGAACGTATTATGTTGATATGAGTGAAAATAGACTTCAAAAAGTCGCAACAAGTGTTACGGAATTAATTGAAGAAGGTGCCGATGTAAAAACGATTGAGAACATCGCGTACAAATTCTCTGATCCACTTTCAAGGATTATTATTGTAGAAGATGGCAAGGAAATCTCTTCTTCACCGAAACAAGAAGGGTTAGTCACTCTTACAATGGATGATTTAAAAGAAGATAAAGAATTAGCCGCTGTTTTTACGGACAAAAAAGAAATTAAGAACAACATTAGAAAAGCTTCTGATAGTAGAAAGAATAAAAGCACTGAAAATGATATTGTGATCGTTGGGAAACCAGTGCAATCAAAAAATCAAAGCGCAGTGTTCGTATATGAATCTTTACAAGTGCCAATAAAAGATATGGAGAGAACGACTGATTTCATTTTCTTAGCCGCTGGGATTGCGATTATATTAACAACTTTCTTTGCGTTCTTCTTATCTACTCGGATTACAGCACCGCTTCGTAAAATGCGTGAGGTTGCTTTTGAAGTGTCACGTGGGAAATTTGATGCAAAGGCTCCTATGGTATCTCAGGACGAAATTGGTGAGCTGGCAACGGCCTTAAATCAAATGGGTAAACAGTTGAAGTTTAATATGAATGCTTTGCAGCAAGAAAAAGAACAGTTAGCCAGTATTTTGAGTAGTATGGCAGATGGAGTTATTACGTTAAATCAAGAAGGTGAAGTCGTAGTTATTAATCCACCGGCTGAACATTTCTTACAAGTTTGGCAAGAAGAAAAAGAGATAGAGTTAAGAAAAAAATTACCTTCTGAACTTGTGGAACTATTCCATCTCGTTGTAGAAAGCGAGCAACAACAAGTTGTTGAAATTAATTTACAAAAAGGGAACTATGTAGTTCTTATGACACCACTTTACAATCAAACGAAAATTCGTGGGGCTGTAGCGGTACTGCGAGATATGACGGAAGAACGTCGTCTTGAGAAAATGCGTCAAGACTTTATTGCGAATGTATCACATGAACTTCGTACACCGATGGTCATGCTGCAAGGGTATAGTGAAGCGATTTTAGATGATATTGTGCAAACGAAAGAGGAAATAGATGAGTTTGTTCAAATCATTTATGATGAATCCGTTCGTTTAGGTAAACTTGTAAATGAATTGTTAGATTTAGCTCGTATGGAAAGCGGTCACGTAGAGTTACATATTGGTGAAGTCGACATACATCCATTTGTGGAAAAAATTGGTCGTAAATTCCAAGGGATTGCAAAGGATAAAGAAGTTGAACTAACAGTTGATTTCCGGAATCAGATTGAAGAATATGCGTTTGATGCAGATCGGATGGAACAAGTGTTGACGAACTTGATTGATAACGCAATTCGTCATACGAATGCGGGTGGACATGTAACGCTTGTAATTGATACAAAAAATAATGGCCTCATTTTTGAAGTACAAGATTCGGGTGCAGGCATTCCAGAAGAGGATATTCCATTTTTATTTGATCGTTTCTATAAAGCTGATAAAGCAAGAACACGTGGGAAAAAGGGTGGAACAGGACTTGGGCTTGCGATTGCGAAAAATATTGTTCAAGGCCATGACGGTAAAATTTCTGTATCAAGTGTTGTTGGAGAAGGAACTACATTCTCTGTATATTTACCGAATCGTATAATTTAGATATGTGTTTTTAAAGTTGATAATGAATAAAGTTCTGCTGTTTTTTATTTTTTTGTAAACTCAATTAAATAAAGAATGGTAGAACTTTTTTCTATCTTGATCGAATCAAGAATAACAAGAGAGGGTGCTGTGAAGAAATGAAATTATATACAAAAACAGGAGATAAAGGAACGACAAGTGTAATAGGTAGCAGGGTTGATAAAGATGATATCCGTGTGGAAGCGTATGGAACAATAGACGAGGCAAATTCTCATATTGGATATGCAATGACTAAGGTTCAAGGCGGGGCTTTTAGAGATATTTACAATGAGCTCGAAAATATTCAACATGAACTATTTGATTGCGGAGGAGACTTGGCAATAGTGGAACAAAAAATTCCTTATAAAGTGACAATTGAGATGGTTGAAAGTTTAGAAAGAAAGATTGATTTATATATAGAAGAAGCCCCGCCATTAGAACGCTTTATTTTGCCAGGTGGTAGCGAGGCGGCGGCTACTATTCATATTGCACGTACTGTTGTAAGGAGAGCAGAACGCTCTATAGTATCATTGCAAAAAGAAGTGAAAATAAATGAAGTTGTCTTAAAGTATGTAAATAGATTATCTGATTATTTGTTTGCGATAGCTCGAGTAATAAATGCCCGATTACAAGTGAAAGATGTGGAGTATAACCGTAGTGCATTAGTTTTTCGTGATAAGAAAGAGAAGGAAGTGGAGTAATTCACTTTCTTTTTTTGTATACTTTTTTCTGTAATATACCAAAATAGAGAAGGTATGGTGGTAATTAGAAAACGGAGGATGTATATGAAAGTTTTAAAATGCGGCGTCATGTTATTGAGTATACTGTTTGTATCTCAATTACATGTTTATGCAGAAGAAAATCGATGGACATGGCCTGTTGAAGGTCAGATAAGTGATTATTTTGGGACAAGGCATGGAAAACACTATGGTATTGATGTAGCTGCGCCGATTGGAACGCCTGTGGCAGCTATTCAAGATGGTAGGGTAACGAAGTCTTATTATTCAAGTAGTTATGGAAATGTTGTATTTATTAAACACGGAGAATATGAGGCTGTATATGCACATTTAAATAAGAGATATGTGGGGCAAGGAGATTATATTTCCAAAGGAGAAAAAATTGGAGAAGTAGGGAACACGGGAGAATCGCGAGGTGCACACTTACATCTAGAACTTCATCAAGGAAGATGGACGATGGCGAAAAAGAATGCGATGAACCCATTGCTTGTTTTAAATGAACAAAGAAATGAAGTTGTTTCTTCATCATTATATGTCGTACAAAAAGGGGATACTTTAGTTAGTATTGCACGGAAATTTAGTATGACACTTAAGGAAATTAAAGAAAAAAATGGATTGCAGCAAGAGCTAATTTATCCTAATCAACAATTATATGTTAAGTGAAGGAAACATCTCAAAAATTAAACTTTGAACAAATTTATGTTCTTCTTAAATAAGGTTCAATGTAAATGAAATTATATGGGCGCTTTTGCTAGAACTATTGAGTGAATCAGAGCATCTATATCTAAAAGAAAACCGTCCCAAAATTTATTTTGGGACGGCTTCTTTTACCAAAAAATAAAGACACATATAAATCCAGAAATAGCTAAATAGCTATATAAGTAAAAAACTTTTGTTCTTGTTTTCTCTTTTGTTCGAAACAGTACGATAGTCGGTTCAATTAAACCGATTGTCAAACAAAGTAGGCCAAGAAGCATACAACCAATCGAAATAGAATACAGGGCGATTTGTGGTGCTTGAAATGGAATCATCCATTTTAATGAAAATGCAATAAGTGCAGTGTAACAAATACTACCGATGTATTTATTCAGTGGTGTATTAGAACGAAAACCAGGAAGTTTTTTTAAGAAAGAGCGGGAAACAACTTCTGTTTGTAAAGATGTATGCTCTTCAATAATTTTTTGAGCTTCTTTTCCTTTTTGAAAAAGAGATAAGATCCAATTTCGCTCACCCTGAAAAATAAATTGAGAAGTTGTCAAATAGTGATCAATCTTCACTTTATTCCAACTCTTCCACGGATGACGCTCACACAATTTTAATTTACTTTCTGTTTTTTTATCATACTGATAAATACTGATGCCATCTTCATCGAAAGTAGCATAGTATGTCTCGTTTGAGAATGTGCCTAAATCAATTGGGCAATAGAAAAGTAATTCTTTTTTTAAGTAAAAGTATTCTTTTCTTAAGTTTTTTTTCATTGCTTCTCGAATAGAATGTCTCTTGTCTTTTTTCATGACATTTCCTCCATAACTCAGAAAATGTTCTTATCTTAACAATTCAATATCTTATCACTTTTAATTATATATGACTAGGTAATTCAAAAGAGAAATGCCGAATAATAAAAAATATGGATTGTATTGTAAAATATCTCGCAATTTATTTTTTGTTACGAAAAATAAATAACTAATTTTAAATAAGTTACAATTTTTTAGTTCACAATGTTATGAGGTTGTTGTATAATGAAGGGGAAAATAGAATATCGGTCTATCTTCGGGGCAGGGTGAAAATCCCGACCGGCGGTGATGAACTATTTATGATTTTGTTCTAAGCCCGCGAGCCGTTAAGGCAGGATTTGGTGTGATTCCAAAGCCGACAGTATAGTCTGGATGGGAGAAGATGGAGGTTCAAGCGTTCAAAAAAGATATGGATTTGAACGTCTGTTTGATGTGCCTTAAATTCTCCCTTTGTGTAAAACACAAAGGGTTTTTTCGTTCTATGAAAAAATAGGCATAGCAGAACCTTTCCACTTTCCATGAGATGATCGATGGAAAAGGAGAGAGAAAGATGAAACAAAAAAACAGTGTAGTGCAGATGGTGAGTGTAGCGATGCTAAGTAGTATTGCATATTTACTAATGATGTTAGACTTCCCGTTCCCAGGGCTTCCGCCATTTTTGAAAATTGATTTTAGTGATGTACCAGCTCTAATTGCAGCAATTATCTTTGGACCAGTAGCAGGAGTGATTGTAGAGGCGATAAAGAACATTTTACATTACGGGATTCAAGGAAGTTTAACGGGAGTACCAGTTGGAGAAATTGCAAACTTTATTGCAGGATGTTTATTTATTGGACCAGCAGCTTTCTTATTTAGAAAGTATCGTACTGTGAAGAGTTTAACTACAGGATTAATGCTAGGGACAATTACAATGGCACTTATTATGAGTGTATTAAACTACATCATCATATTCCCGGCTTACACTTGGTTTTTAAATTCACCGGCTATGTCTAGCGAAGCTATAAGAACAACGGTTGTAACGGCAATCTTACCATTTAATTTAATTAAAGGGATTGTTGTAACAATTGTATTTGTAGCATTATTCTCACGCCTGAAAGTATGGGTGTTTGCAAAAATGAAAAATGCATAATATATATTAAAACCATTAGTAGTGTGAAACTACTAATGGTTTTTTATTAAGGAAAATAAAATTTAGATACAAAAAATGCCCCTCATCAATATGAGGGGCATTTTTTGAAGTTAATAAAAGACTATTCGAATTTTAAAGCGTCTCCGTCGAATGATTCGTCAGCAACTTTAATTGAGTCAGTTGGACAGCCTTCGAATGCATCCATCATATCTTCAATTAATACATCTGGAATTTCAACGATACCTTGGTTATCATCTAATGTTACAAATGCAATACCTTCATCATCATAGTCATAAATGTCTGGTGCAGCAGCGCCACAAGCACCACATGCAATACAAGTATCTTTATCAACGATTGTATATTTTGCCATCTTTTTTCCCTCCTGATAATATGTATGTGAAAAGCTCGCCATAAAAATTATAACCTTATTGTAAAACGGTTTGTAAAACTTTTCAACATAAAATTATAATGATAATGCTTATCAATTAGAGTGTCAACTTATTTTTGAATTATGTCATAAGATTTTCAAAATACGTAAATATGATTTCGTTTGATACAATAGAATATATACAAGTATATAGTTCTTATATGATAAGTTTAATGAGCGAAAGTAGATAGTGTAATTGTACTGAAAAGAATGAAGTTAAGATTGGAAGGTGGAAGCGGTCATGCAAATACAATATACTTTGTTGCATTGTTTAAAACAATTGAATGGTGAAAGAACCGTTTCTTCTATTTATTATTTACTAAAGGGCAAACGTTCTTCGCAAACTTTACAAGATGGAAATATGTTCCGAATTTCTTTTTTGTTCGGAATATACAAATCATTGAATAGAAATGACTATGATGGTGAAGTTGCAAAGTTGTTGCAAGCGAATTTTATTCAAGAAATACATGAAAATACATATGTGTTAACACCTACGGGTAAAATGCAGTTACATAAATGGGAGGAAGTCTATGCTTTTCCGGCGCATTTGCATGGTTTACATTATGGTGAATTAGGTGAAACATTTTGGAAAAGATTATCATTAATTATTCAAACTATATCAAATTTACAACAGAATAATACGAAGTTTATCCCAATTCAGCAAGATACAGAAATAATGATGTGGGTGAAACGTTTTCTAACAGGAATACCATATAAGAGAAGTGAGTTGGCGAGAAAACTATGGACGGAAGTACATAATCTTTTAGAAAAGAGCAATACGATAGAAGCGACGATTGTAACATATCGACTAACGGGTTATGAACGTATTGGTTGTACATTGCAACAATTAGCAGAAATTACGAAACAAGATATATTCAGAGTGTATTTTTTATTTTGGGGTACAATGCATTTCTTTATACAAGAAGTTCGTGATAAAGAAAATGAATTTCCACTATTAGCTGAAATTATATCTTATCCAAATGAGAGAGCCGAATTATTTAGTTTATCGACGAAAAAAACATATAATTTTTGGAGACAAGGACGTTCTTTAGAAGAAATAGCGACGATTCGGAATTTAAAGGTTGCAACGATAGAAGATCATTTTGTTGAAATTGCTTTGCGAGAAAAAGATTTTTCTATTGAAATGTTTATGGAAAAAGAAAAGATAGACAAAGTAATAAAAGTAATTGAAGCATTGCAAACGCGGAAGTTACGTGTTTTGAAACAAGCGGTTGGAGAAGATATCTCTTATTTTGAAGTTCGTCTTGTATTAGCGCGGATGGAGGGTGTAAATGAAACTTGAAGAATATTTATATAAGTGGTTTGGATATTCTGAATTTCGTCCAGGTCAAAAAGGAGTTATTACAGATTTATTAGAAGGAAAAGATGTGATAGCAATGCTTCCGACTGGAAGAGGGAAATCTATGTGCTATCAGTTTCCGGGGCTTATGCGAGAAGGAACAGTGCTTGTTGTATCACCGTTATTATCTTTAATGGAAGATCAAGTGACACAATTAAAGTATGTTGTGAAAAACCGAGTAATAGCATTTAATAGTTTTCGGACATTAAATGAAAAAAGAGAAGCGATGAAAAAATTATCTTCATATAAATTTATTTTTGTTTCACCAGAGATGTTACAGTCGGAGTTATTAATTAGGGAATTGAAGAAAATTCATATTTCATTATTTGTTGTTGATGAGGCTCATTGTATTTCTCAATGGGGTTATGATTTTAGACCGGACTATAAAAAACTAAATGTAGTTATTGAAAATATTGGTTCTCCTACAGTATTAGCATTGACAGCCACAGCGACAAAAGGGGTACTGCAGGATATCGCAAATAGTTTAAATTTAAAGGGTGCCGCGGAACATGTATACTCTATTGACCGTCCTAATATTGCAATGGATGTGCAATTTGTAGAGACGATAGAAGAAAAGAAAGAGGCGCTTTTAGAGCAGGTGATGTATTTACAAGGGCCGGGGATTGTATATTGCTCAAGTAGAGCGTGGACAGAAAGGTTAACGGAATACTTGAGAGGAAAAGGTGTTACTGGTGTAGCTTTTTATCATGGTGGTATGGAACATGAAGAGCGTATGTTAATTCAACAGCAGTTTATGAACGATCAACTGCAACTTGTAATATGCACAAGTGCATTTGGTATGGGGGTAAATAAGGCGAATACGCGATATATTATTCATTTTCATTATCCAACTAATATAGCTTCTTACTTACAAGAAATCGGAAGAGCTGGAAGAGATGGCGAACCGAGTATAGCTATTTTATTATGTAGTCCGTTGGATCATGATTTACCAATTTCAATCATTGAGGATGAATTGCCAAGTAAGTCACAAATACAATTTTTATTTTCTTTACTACAAGAAAGAATGTTTCAAACGAAAGAATTACCAATAGAAGATGTAGAAGAAATTTGTTATAATGCAGCAAGATTTAATGAGCAATATTGGCGTTTCGTTCGTTATCATCTCGAACAGGTTGGAATTATACAACAACGAAGATTATTATTAGAAGGTTTGTCAGATGAAATCATGAACCGATTAATAGCTGAAGTAGAACTAAGGTTGCGTAATAAATATAGTGAGCTAGAAAATATGAAGTCATGGATACAAGTTAAAGGATGTAGACGTGAATATGTGCTGCAACAGTTCGGTTATAGGAAAGAGCAAGAGTTAATTAATTGCTGCGATTATTGCGGTATTACAAAAGAAGATTATAAAAAAAGACGAGCGCAACAATCGGATTTCGACTATAATTGGGAAACAGAGTTACAAAAGCTTTTCGGCCTAGAAAAGATGGAGGAATGATGAACATTCAAAGGCATAATGTTGAAGATATGAGTCCGCAGGAAATAAGGCTGAATCTATATATAACACAGTTAATTATTATCGGTATTGGCTGTTTACTGGCATATATATTATTTCAAGATGTAAAAGAAGTCTTTAATTTATGGAAGTGGGAACCAGTATCTATACTTATTATAGGTGGTTTGTTAGCGATTGGTATTGTGTTATTAGATTATGTTGCAATGCGAGTGTTTCCGGAGTCTTGGTTTGATGATGGTGGTATTAACGATAAGATGTTTCGAGGAATGTCCGTTCTGCATTTACTCGTTATTACGTTCTTAATTGGTTTTGCAGAAGAATTTTTATTTAGAGGTGTAGTACAGACTCATTTTGGAATTGTAATTGCGAGCTTCGTATTTGCAGTGTTACATATTCGTTATATAACAAAGCCATTTTTGTTTTGTTTCGTCTGTTTCATTAGTTTTGTCTTTGGTTATGTATTTGAATGGACAGGAAATTTGTTTATAACAATCTTTGCACACTTTCTTGTTGATTTTATAATGGGACTCCAATTAAGAAAATAAATGGAAGGTGGTGGTGAACAACATGAGGAAACGAATTCCTGATTTTGAAGAGGAATTAGAAGTTGAGCGAGTGGAAGAAAAAGAAAGTTTACCGCCGCGTAGTGAAATTCATAGAAATAAAGAAAAAAAACAAAAGTTTAAAATAAATCACATTTTCGTCCGGGTTTTAACATTTCTATTCATTCTGCTGCCAATTAGTATTTTGTGGTATACGGATAAATATATTCAGGTGAAGGGTGATAGTAATAATGCCGGAAAAAGTGCGTTTGAAGTAATCTTCTTTGATTCAGCTAAATCTGAGTCACAGAAACATTCTGAAAAAGTAATAACGCATACTGTGAAAGAGGGAGAAACTTTAGAAAGTATAGCGAAGCAATATTTTTCAGATGGAAATGGAATTGAAGTAATTAAAAAGTATAATAACTTGCAAGAAGATGAAGTGAGTGCAGGTCAAGAATTAAAAATTCCGATAAAAGATAAGTCCACAAAGCAAGAAAGCTAGTGAGTTAAGCGATCACAGTTTGTTATAAAAGCCTAGGATTATCTTTATGAGGAGGGGAGTCAAAAATATGATATGGATTATATTATTCAGTACTCTCATAGGCATGGGGATTTTATTGCTTCTTGTGATGTATAAAGAAGCGATGCGTAATACGGTGTTGGAACATACTTTAGTATTTAAAGAATTTCCGAAAAGTTTTCAAAAAGTAAATGTGTTTTTTATTTCTGATATTCATAGAAGAGTCATTTCGAATTTGTTAATTGAACAAGTAAAAGGAAAAGTAGATCTCGTAATTATCGGAGGAGATTTAGCGGAGAAAGGTGTCTCTTTATCAAAAATCTCTGCGAATATTCAAAAGTTAAGAGAGATAGCTCCTGTATATTTTGTGTGGGGAAACAATGATTATGAGATAGAATATCATGAATTAGATGCGTTATTATTAGAAAATAACGTAAAAGTTTTAGATAATACAAGAGTGGTATTTGAGTCTGAATTAGGCGAGAAAATTTGTTTGCTCGGTATAGATGATGTTGGATTGCACCGTGATCGTCTAGATTTGGCATTGGCGGATTGTAAAGAAGATGGTTTTCGTATCCTAGTTAGTCACAACCCTGATATAATAAAAAAAATGTCTGGAAATGAACAGATTTCACTTGTCTTAAGTGGACATACGCATGGAGGGCAAATCCGATTATTCCCATCTAAAAAATATTTAAAAGGTGGCGTATATAACCATTTAAATACGATTCTCTTTGTTAGTAATGGGTATGGAACAACATTGATACCACTTCGTTTCCGAGCACCTGCTCAAACACACATCATTACATTGTGCGGAGGGAAATGATGCCAACTCTTAATGGGAAATACAATATAAAAGCCGTTTCGAATATAATTGGAGTTCAGCCGAGTACGCTTCGTGCATGGGAAAGACGATATCAAATTATTGCCCCAAAGCGGAATCAAGCTGGGCATCGTTTATATACAGAAGAGCATATTCAAATTTTAAAATGGTTAATGGAAAAAGTTTCTTCCGGTATGATGATTGGACAAGCAGTTCAATTATTAGAAGAGAATCGTTTGCAGAGTACAGTTCAAAAAGAGATACATTTCGATAAAGAAGTTGTTTTAGTGGACGATTTGCTACAAGCTTTGTTAAAATTTGATGAAATTACAATTGCTGCATTATTAAACGAAGCTTTTAGTATATATTCAACAGAGAAGGTTGTTGCCAGTATTGTTCTTCGAGTGACAGACAAATTATTAACGTCAAAAAATAATAATGAGATTTCAATGGTGCAATTTCAATATGCACTATCATTTTTACAAACGCGTCTAGGGATGGTGTATCACAATGCCTCAATGTTTTCCTCTTTACACAAAGTTATTGTGTTAGAAAAGGATGCATTGAAAGGATTTATTTTTTCAACTTATTTACGCTTAAAAGGATATGAGGCGATATATATTAGGACAAGCTTAGCTGAAGATGGTATGTTATCAGCGGTAGAGGAAATACAGCCGAAATATGTATTTGTATCTTTTGCTGACGAACAAGAAATGAAAAAGACGATGAACTTTATAAATTTATTACAAGAAAAAAGGGAATCTCTTTCAGTTGGATTTATCGGAAAGCTAGGCGTTCTAAACCAGTTGGACATTGAAACAATCTTAATTGGTGATACGAAAGAAGAATGGGATGGATGGTTAAAAATGTCGGAATAGTTGTTCGAAAAGAACCATCTATTTTCTATTTCATATAATAAAAATTAGATGCATTGGTTACGTAGGGAGGGTATGAGATGAGGCTGGAACGATTAAATTACAATAAGATAAAAATTTTTCTAACATTTGATGATTTATCTGAACGAGGATTAACGAAAGAAGATTTATGGAGAAATGCACCGAAAGTACAGCAATTATTTCGTGATATGATGCAAGAAGCAAATAAGGAATTAGGGTTTGAAGCAGATGGTCCGAT
Organism: Bacillus sp. FSL K6-0073; assembly: GCF_038006085.1. NCBI lineage: Bacteria > Bacillati > Bacillota > Bacilli > Caryophanales > Bacillaceae > Bacillus > Bacillus sp. FSL K6-0073. The sequence continues at coordinate 1,531,176 of NZ_JBBOUN010000001.1, forward strand.
TGCAGTTGAAGTGTTTTCTCTACAAGCACAAGGAATGGTTGTAATTGTAACGAAAGAAAATCAAGAAATGGATACAGATGATGAGTTCCGTGACGAGTTTATTGAAATGCAAGTGACTCTAGATGAAAGTGAGCATATATTATATGAGTTTGCTACGCTAGATGACGTAATTAACCTGTCGAATCGCTTATATAACCTTGGTGTAACTGGCGGAAAGCTATATACGTGGGATGAGCGCTTCTATCTTTGGGTGGAAGAAGAGGAACAAATTCAATTGTTAAAGGCGGATTTTATAGCTATTTTAGCGGAATACGGTAATCCGTCTACAGCAACCATTTATCGCATCATGGAGTACGGTAAAGAATTAATGGATGTTAACGCGATAGAGCAAATACACAATTACTTTGTGAAAAAACAAAACCTCAGCTAATACAACATAGCTGAGGTTTTGTTTTTATTTGGAGAAGGGAAGGGATGATTGTAAATACTCGAACATACTTTTTGAAAATAAAATATGCAGTTTTATAGGAGTGTGGTTGATGAAAATAAAAAACATTTAAATATTTAAGTATTTTACTTTTCTAAAAGTAATAAAAGGACTATAATAATAGTGAAAACGCTTGCAACAGAAAATAGTTTGTATATATTTGTTAGCGTTTTCTATTGCATTCCAAATTTAAGGGTGTATACTAGGCAATGAAGGTTTACTAAACAAGTGAAATTACAGGGGGTTTACTTACTATGGTAGCCGAAAAGGGAACTCAAACAAAAACACAACAACAAAGGGAACAACATTTTGAACTATTGAATTCAACACAAATTGTTATTAGTGAAGCGTTAGAAAAATTGGGTTATCCAAACGAAGTATATGAATTATTAAAAGAACCAATTCGTATGATGACAGTGAAAATACCAGTTCGTATGGATGACGGGACTGTTAAAATATTTACAGGATATCGTGCACAACATAATGATGCTGTTGGTCCAACGAAAGGTGGGATTCGCTTCCATCCGAATGTAACAGAAAATGAAGTGAAAGCACTTTCAATCTGGATGAGTTTAAAATGTGGTATTGTTGATTTACCATATGGTGGAGGTAAGGGTGGAATTATTTGTGATCCACGTGAAATGTCATTCCGTGAGTTAGAAAGATTAAGCCGCGGTTATGTACGAGCAATTAGCCAAATCGTAGGACCGACGAAAGATATTCCAGCTCCAGATGTATTCACAAACTCTCAAATTATGGCATGGATGATGGATGAGTATAGCCGTATTGATGAATTTAATTCACCAGGATTTATTACAGGTAAACCGCTTGTATTAGGTGGATCACATGGACGTGAAACAGCAACAGCGAAAGGTGTAACAATTTGTATTCGCGAAGCTGCGAAAAAACGTGGCATTGATATTAAGGGTGCACGCGTTGTTGTTCAAGGATTCGGTAATGCTGGTAGCTTCTTAGCTAAATTTATGCATGATGCAGGTGCGAAAGTTATTGCAATCTCAGATGCTTACGGCGCGTTACATGATCCAAATGGATTAGATATTGATTATTTATTAGACCGTCGTGATAGCTTCGGTACAGTAACAAAGCTATTTAACAATACAATTTCAAACAAAGAATTGTTAGAACTTGATTGCGATATTTTAGTTCCAGCTGCAATTGAGAACCAAATTACAGAAGAAAATGCTAATGATATTAAAGCGAAAATCGTTGTTGAAGCTGCAAATGGTCCAACAACATTAGAAGCGACTAAAATTTTAACAGATCGCGGAATTTTACTTGTTCCAGACGTGTTAGCAAGTGCTGGTGGTGTAACAGTATCTTACTTTGAGTGGGTACAAAATAACCAAGGTTACTACTGGACTGAAGAAGAAGTAGAACAACGTTTAGAAAAAGTAATGGTAAGATCATTTGATTCTATTTATGAAACAGCACAAGTTCGTAAAGTGAACATGCGCTTAGCGGCGTACATGGTTGGTGTTCGTAAAATGGCTGAAGCAAGCCGCTTCAGAGGTTGGGTATAAAATATTATATCTTGAGAAAACGTGATTTCCTTTCGAGGGAATCACGTTTTTTTGTTGAAGTATTAAATGAGGTGTTGTATATGGAGAATAAAATGCTGGAGCGAGTAGAACAATTAGAAGAAAAGGTTAAGAGGTTAGAGGGAGAACTCGCAAGAACGATGAAAGCTCGAAAAATAAGTACCATTCGGATGTTCGGGGAAGGGCTACTGTTTCTGATATTTGGTGTGGTTGTAGTAGGGCCGATTATTGCCGTTGTAATCTCAATTTTTACTTGGCTTGCTGAAAAATAAAATAAAAATAAAAAAGAACGCTTGTTCTATACGAACAAACGTGCTATACTCTCCTTAGATAAACAAAACGGAAATGATTTTAAGGAGAGATAAATGATGAAAATGACAGTAGACCAAAGATTTATGATGCCAGCAGATGTTGTAGAGCGAGTGGAAGTATTACGAAACAAACAAAGCAAGCGTGGCACATTATTACAATCGGTAAATAAATTTTTCGGTTTAGATACGAAAGAAGATTGTGTTTGGTTTTACGGTTTTTATGGAGTGGCTGTAAGTATCTTGTTGTTTATGGTGTTCACTTCAAATATTTTCGATTTTCTCTTCGCGTAAGAAATATGCGATAAGGACATTGCTACCGAATACATATATAAGGAAGTAAGGTAATCTTCTAGAGCGGGAGTTGGTAGCAATGGCGATGTTTCCTATAGAGCGCAATTATATTGGATATGGAAGTTCACGACCGGGGATTCCTCTGACTAAAGTGAGATTTATCGTAAGCCATGATACAGGGAATCCTGGAAGCAATGCGATAGGGAATCGAGATTACTTTAATGAATTACAACCGAAAGCTTCGGCGCATACATTTATAGATGATAAAACAATATTGGAGATTATTCCTATAAATGAAGTTGCGTATCATGTTCGATATGGTGTGCCGACGGATAATGACTTATATGGCTATGACGCAAATAAGGCGGCCATTGGAGTGGAACTTTGTTATGGTGGCGATGTTAACTTTTGGGAAGCGTATAATCGTTTTACATGGTATCATGCGTATTTATGCCAAAACTTTGGCTTAAATCCGAAAAAAGATATCGTGTCACATAAAACGCTTGATCCAGCTAGAAAGATTGATCCTGAGAATGTATTAGGGAAACAAGGTATTAAATTTCAGCAGTTTTTAGCAGATGTCTATCGGATGTACGTTTCGTTTAGATGACAAATATATGAAAAATGAATACAATAAAGATAGGTGCCTACTGCTGTAAGTAGGTTTTTTCTTGTTTTTATAAATAGTGCATTGGTAGAAGACTAGGAGTGGACGAGTATGCAGAAAGAAACAGTTATTATAATCGGAGGCGGTCCGTGCGGATTAGCGGCTGCAATTTCGTTGCAAAAGGTAGGGATAAATCCGTTAGTAATTGAAAAAGGAAACATTGTAAATGCCATTTATAATTATCCAACTCATCAAACATTTTTCTCTTCTAGTGAAAAATTAGAAATTGGTGATGTAGCTTTTATTACAGAAAATCGTAAGCCAGTTCGAAATCAAGCGCTTGCGTATTATCGTGAAGTAGTAAAACGTAAATCTGTACGTGTAAATGCTTTTGAGCGAGTGGAGAAAGTTCAAAAAGATGGAGAAGTTTTTCAGGTTGAGACGACAAAGCGTGACGGAAGTAAGGAAATGTATATAGCGAAATATATTGTTGTAGCAACTGGATATTATGATAATCCAAATTATATGAATGTTCCAGGTGAGGAATTGAAGAAAGTAGCTCACTATTTTAAAGAGGGGCATCCTTATTTTGATCGAGATGTAGTAGTTATAGGTGGGAAAAACTCGAGTGTAGATGCCGCGTTAGAACTTGTTAAATCTGGTGCACGTGTAACGGTACTGTATCGTGGAAGTGAGTATTCACCAAGCATAAAGCCTTGGATTTTGCCGGAATTTGAGGCGTTAGTACGAAACGGTACAATTCAAATGCATTTTGGAGCTCATGTGAAAGAGATTGCTGAGCATACATTAGCGTTTACAGTTGATGGTGAAGCTTTTACAATCCAAAACGATTTTGTATTTGCGATGACTGGTTATCATCCTGATCATAGCTTCTTAACGAAGATGGGTGTTCAGATTGATGAAGAAACAGGACGTCCAATTTATACAGAGGATAGAATGGAAACGAATGCTGAAAATATTTTCATTGCAGGTGTCATTGCTGCTGGAAATAATGCAAATGAAATATTTATCGAGAACGGTAGATTTCATGGAGATGCGATTGCGCAAACCATTGCATCAAGAGAAAAATAAAAAGGAGCTGTCGGGAAAATCTCGACAGCTCCTTTTTATTCGTGCATAAACATATTTTGAATGGATTCATGGGAATTTGTATTCTCTAATGCAACAAGTAATTTAATGCGTGCTTTTTGTGCATTTAAGCCGTATGTGAATACAATGCCCATATCTTTTAAGTGTTTACCGCCACCTTCATACGAATATACGTCTTGAACGATACCGTTGAAACAGCGAGAAACTAATACGACAGGAATACCTTTATTTAATAATCTTTCTAGGCTAGGTAGTGTTCTTGGAGGGAGATTACCTTGTCCAAGAGCTTCGATAACAATGCCGTCTACAGGAAGATTTTCGATTGCTGCTAATAATGTATCATCCATGCCAGCATATGCTTTTAGAACAACTACATTTTTAGACACTTTGTTTATCGTATATGATTCGCGATGTACTAAAGCGTGATGGAAGACAACGCCGCGTTTTGTTACCATTCCAATTGGTCCGTATTGTGGACTTTGGAATGTTGCGACATTACTTGTATGTGTTTTCGTTACATTTGTAGCGCAATGAATTTCGTCGTTTAATACGACTAAAACACCTTTTTCTGCAGCTTCATCACAACTAGCAACTTTTACAGCTGATAAGAAGTTATATAGACCATCAGCACCTAACTCATTGCTAGAGCGCATTGCACCTGTCACTACGATCGGAATAGTTGCTTGTACTGTTAAATCTAAGAAATAAGCTGTTTCTTCTAATGTATCCGTACCATGCGTAATAACTACGCCATGAATGTTGTCTTGTTTTACTCTTTCATCAATGATGACTTGTAATTGTAACATTTCGCTCGGTGTCATATGAGGAGATGGTAGATGGAACACATCTTCAACGATTAAATCAACATCGCCTTCTAAATCAGGAATGAATTTTAAAAGAGGATTTTTTTTACCTGGTTGTACGACCCCAGTTTCTTTATCTTCCTCCATTGCAATTGTTCCACCTGTGTGTAAAACTAGGATTCTTTTCAATGCTTATACCCCTTTCAAGTAAAAAAATACATTTAGAACATAACATGTTTTGAGTAAATTCGACAATGGAAATGTATAAAAGTATGCCTCGAAAATGACAATAAAATTAACTGCTATATGTACGATGTATAAAATTACGAAACGAAATGTGCAAATATAGTATAGGAGGGAGAAATTACGGTGAAAAAGATGGAGAGAATTTTTATTCGTATATTAATAATACAATTCATTTGTCTTTCTGTTGTACAATTGTTATTTATACATAAGTCATCAGTGAAATATTTATCTAAAATTGTTTATTATGAGGGTGTTATGGTAAAAAACAAAGTGGAAATCTTGCAGGTGAATCGGTAGTTTTCATTTTCTTCTATGAAGGATTATGCTACAATAATTGAGGATTTAATGACGCGAAGCAAATGAGAAGAAGCAGGGTGAACACCTGCTTTTCGTTTTGTTTTAAAAGTGAAAAAATGAGGTGTTACAATGGATAAACGAATTTCGATTGCTATAGATGGTCCAGCAGCTGCAGGGAAAAGTACAGTGGCAAAAGTTGTTGCGAAGGAACTTTCTTATGTTTATATTGATACAGGCGCAATGTACCGTACGCTTACATATGCAGCCCTTGAACAAAAAGTAGACATTGAAAATGAAGAGCAGTTAATGGAAGTTGTAAAGAATGTAAATATTGAGTTTCAGCAAGGAGAAAATACACAGCTTGTATTTTTAAATGGACAAGATGTTTCTGAAGTAATTCGTACACCTGATGTGACGAATCGAGTATCTATTGTAGCCAAACATCGCCTTGTTCGTGAAGAAATGGTACGTCGTCAGCAAGAGTTAGCGAAAAAAGGTGGCGTTGTAATGGACGGCCGTGATATTGGTACACATGTATTACCGGATGCTGAAGTGAAAATCTTTATGCTTGCTTCTGTTGAAGAAAGAGCGGAAAGAAGGCATTTAGAAAATTTAAATAAAGGTTTCGATTCTAATTTAGAGCAGCTAAAAGAAGAAATTGCTCAGCGTGATAAATTAGATTCAGAACGCGAAGTTTCTCCACTAAAAAAGGCTGATGATGCATTGGAATTAGATACGACTTCTTTATCAATTGAAGAAGTTGTCCAAAAAATTATGAGCATTGTTTCTGGGGTGTTTGCGAAATAAAGAAAGGGGATAATCCTCTTTCTTTTTTTGTTTAAATAGAAATGTAAAGGATACGTGAATTGTGAGTCTCTTTCCTTGACAAATGAGCTGATTTGTAAGAAGTTAGTTAAAGAGGAATAAAACTGTCAGAATATATTCGCTATTATATTTCAAAACATACTTTTTTCAAGCTGGTTTTGCTGTATACTATTTATATAGGTTTAATATATTTTCTTGTGAATGTTATTGAAAAAGAGTATGTGATGAGAAATTCTTAAACATGCAAATGAAAACTTTGTTTTCATTTCGTATATACATAAAAAATGCTTTGTCAATTCTGTAGGGAGGTATTTCCATGGTAGAGAAAATGAATGAAGAAGTTATGGATTCAAAAGAATTACAAGTTGGTGACGTTGTTACAGGTTCTGTAACGAAGGTTGAAGAGAAACAAGTGCTTGTAAATGTTGGATACAAAACAGATGGCGTAATTCCAATTAGTGAATTAGCTAACGTTCATATTGAAAAAGCAAGCGATGTTGTAGAATTAGATCAAACACTAGAGTTAAAAATTATTAAATTAGAAGAAGATGATCTTGTCTTATCTAAACGTGCTGTTGATGCAGAAAAAGCATGGGTAGAACTACAAGAGAAATTTACTTCTGGTCATGTATTTGATGTTACTGTAAAAGATATTGTGAATGGCGGATTAGTTGTGGACCTTGGTGTTCGCGGTTTTATTCCAGCTTCACTTGTAGAAGTGCATTATGTAGAAGACTTTACTGACTATAAAGGTAAAACATTAGCGGTGAAAATTGTTGAATTAGACCGTGAAAAAAATCGTGTAATCCTTTCGCATAAAGCGGTAGTAGAATTAGAACTAGATTCTAAGAAAAAAGAAGCAATTTCTTCATTAAAAGAAGGGGACGTTGTTGAAGGAACAGTACAACGATTAACTGACTTTGGCGCATTCGTTAATGTTGGTGGAGTGGACGGTTTAGTTCACATTTCACAAATTTCACACGAACGTGTAGAGCAACCTTCTGAAGTGTTAGAGCAAGGTCAAAAGGTTAAGGTAAAGGTGTTATCTGTTGATGCTGATACACAACGTATTTCTTTATCAATTAAAGCAGCTCAACCAGGACCTTGGGAAAACGTTGCTGGCGAAATAAAAGCTGGAGATATTCGTGAGGGAGTAGTAAAACGCCTTGTTACATTTGGTGCATTCGTTGAGGTTTTACCGGGCGTTGAAGGACTTGTACACGTATCTCAAATTGCAAATCGTCACGTGAAAAATCCGAATGAAGTATTGGAAATGGGACAAGAAGTAAAAGTGAAAGTACTTGAAGTTCACGTAGCAGAGAAACGTATTTCTTTAAGTATAAAAGAAGCGCTTGAGGAAAATAATGTAACTGAAGATTATAGTCAGTATGAGCCAAATGCTGATTCTGCTACTTTCCAATTAAGTGATATTATTGGTGAACAACTGAAAAAATTAAAGAAATAATGAGGGGTACAAGTGGTAAGGGCAAAACGTAAATTAGATCATATTGAATACGCTCTTTCTACTGGTCAGTCTCGTACGCATGGCTTTCATGATATTGATTTTGTGCATCAAAGCTTGCCAAATTCAAATTATGACACAATAACATGTGAAACAAAAATCGGCGAACTTTCACTAAGTTCGCCGATTTTTATCAATGCGATGACTGGTGGTGGAGGAGAGAAAACGTTACATATTAATGAGCAATTAGCATATGTAGCGAAACATCATAACCTTGCTATGGCTGTAGGTTCGCAAATGGCGGCGTTAAAAGATGAAAGTGAAGCTGCTTCTTATAAGGTGATTAGAAAGGTAAACCCAAATGGTATTTTCTTTGCTAATTTAGGTAGTGAGGCAACTATCGAGCAGGCAGAGCGCGCCGTTGATATGATTGAAGCGAATGCATTACAAATTCATTTAAATGTCATACAAGAGTTAACGATGCCAGAAGGAGACCGTGATTTTACTGGAGTACTTCAGCGTATTGAGAAAATTGTTTTAAATAGTAAAGTTCCTATCATTGTAAAAGAAGTTGGATTTGGGATGAGTAAGGAAACAATGCAACAGTTAGTGAACGTAGGTGTAACAGCAATTGATATTGGTGGGCAAGGTGGTACAAATTTTGCTGCTGTTGAAAATGAAAGAAGACAGCGAATGCTTTCTTATTTTAATAACTGGGGCATACAAACAGCAACCTCGATTATTGAAGCAACCTCTACAAATAATAACCTCTCTTTTATTGCATCTGGGGGTATACAAACAGCGCTTGACGTAGCGAAAGCGATCGCATTAGGGGCGAATACAACTGCGTTTGCTGGTTACTTTTTACGTATTTTAATGCAAGATGGTATCGAGAAGTTAGTGGATGAAATTGAGCTTCTACATACAGATTTGAAATTTATAATGACAGCTCTTGGTGCGAAGACGATAGAAGAGTTGCAATCTGTACCTCTTGTTGTAAAGGGTGAAACATATCATTGGTTAATGCAGCGTGGTATTGATACTGCGCATTATAGTAGGAGATAAAAAATCAACCGTTCGGTTGATTTTTTTTGTTCTATTCTTTTTCGTAATATAAAGTGGAGAATGGGACTAGTATTATATAAAAATATCATTTCGTAAAAATTGCAATTGAAAAAGACTAAAAAATGTAGATGGTGTGTTGTCGAATTACTGGATAGAACTTAATTTTTAACGGGAATAGGTGAAGGTAAAAAGAAGTAATGGGAGGATATAGTGCGCAAAATATTATTTCAATATAAATAGAAAACATTAAACTGATTATGTAAAAGACGGTTTCGTACAATATCGAAACCGTCTTTTTGTATTAATTAGTGCTGGTTTTGTTTTCGAGCCTGTTCTGGTGTATCAAGTCCAGTTGCACCTGGATATTGTAGTGATTGATCACGATCGGATTCAACGCGGCGTGATTCTCGTAGTTTTCGTTCTTGGCGATCTTTACCCATAATGAATAACACCTCCTTGTTAAAAGTGTTGCTGTTATAAGAAAAAACTATGCGTAAATAAAGTGGATTAACTTTCATAAAAAGTTCCCATAATGGAAAACATAGGAGGTGAAGTTGATGGATGGAAGTACTTTTTATTTTGTAGCTTGGATAGGGTGGATCATTGTAACCTTTTTTATGAAAAAGGACCTTATTCGGTGGAAGTTAGGCGCTTGTATACTGATTTTTATAATTTGCTCTCCGTTACATGTAACGATTGCCTCATTCGTGGTATCAGTAAATGCTCTTTTACTTTGTATTATTTCTTTTATAGGGATCACGCTATATTCTGTCTGGAAAAAATTATATAGCTTACTTTCGGCACTTATTATTGCAATGTTATATACAAGTTTTCATCTGTTAGAAATATATGATCCGATTTGGATTGTGGTGGATAGAGTGTTTCTGCTAAGTAGTGCTCTTGTGTATGCATCGGTGTTATTGCATGGGGATCGCATATTACGATTATGTTCTCTATATGTAGGGATGTTACAAGGAGAGCTGCTAGTGACATTTATTTTTAGGAAATTGAATTTCCCATATGATTACGGTAGTTTAGCATTTTTTGATATCGTCGCCGTTTCTACATTATTCATGGCAGTATTGTTTTGGAGTGCAAAAGCATCAGTATACATGGAACGGTTTAAGAGAAAAACACGTAAAAGAAAGGCGAGGGTAATACATGACTGAATATACACCAGCCATTTTATGCGGCGTAATAGCGGGGACAGTTACAAGGGTGCTAATGCTTCGGACGGATACGCGGCAATATCCGACGAGGCTGCATGGGAAAATTATTCATATTGCAATGGGGTTAATTGCAGCTGCTTTAGGAGCGATTGCAATCCCGTCTATTTTGAAAAAAGATTTTTCTGCCATTACATTTCTTACGTTAGCAGCGACACAATTTCGTGATGTACGTAATATGGAAAGAAATACGCTTCAACAATTAGATGGGTATGAGCTCGTACCGCGTGGAAATACATACATTGAAGGAATTGCATTGGTTTTTGAAAGTCGCAACTATTTGGCAATGTTAACGTCGTTTGCAACGACGTTTGCGTATATAGGATTCCGTTCATGGATTGCAGGAGTAATTATGGCTATAATCGCATTTTTTATCGCGAAAAAATTAATGTCTGGTAAAAGGCTGCATGATCTTGTTGAAATTGAGCACGTTCCGCTTCGTTTTGAAGGAGCAGGGCTTTATATTGACAATATTTACATTATGAATATTGGATTGCCAGCAAGACAAGAAGAAATTATGAAATATGGTATGGGTTTTATTTTAAAGCCGAAATCAATTGATGCGATGGTTACAATCTCAAATTTAGGGCAACGACAAGCTATTTTACACGATGTTTCAGTAGCGTTAGGGATTTATAGAGATTCTGGTACACCAGCGCTTGTACCGTTAGCAAAGCGTGATTTAGAGGATGGCAGGGTTGGGATTTTTGTACTGCCGCAAGATCAAGATGCAGAGAAAGCGATAGGTGTCATAGGAAATGTACCAACGTTAGAAAGTGCTGTCCATATGTCATCGGAAGCCCCGAAAGGAAGGGGAGATAAGAGATGATGTTAGAAAGTGTTATTCTGGCAGTTATAACAACGACTCCAGAAAAATTTGCAGGTGGTGCTCCTTTATTCGTTTGCGAATCGACAGAGGAACTAGAATTTATTGCAAATAATTTAGAGGCAATTTTAGATGGTATTGCACATCGCTTACAAGAGAATGTATATATTATTGTGAAACATTAGCAACGTGTGTTATAATGTGAGGTGTTTTGATACGTTGAGAAATATTCTGGAATGCAAATCCCTTCTTGCACAAAGAAGGGTTTTTTACATAATAAACAGAAGCAAGTTGAAAGGATGAAAGTATATGCCGAAACCAGTAATAGCGATAGTAGGTCGCCCGAACGTAGGGAAATCTACTATTTTCAATAGAATTGTTGGAGAAAGAGTTTCAATCGTAGAAGATATTCCAGGTGTAACGCGCGATCGTATTTATAGCGCTGGAGAATGGTTAAATCATGAATTTAACATTATTGATACGGGCGGAATTGATATTGGAGACGAGCCGTTTTTGACACAAATTCGTCAACAAGCTGAAGTAGCAATTGATGAAGCGGATGTTATCATTTTTATGACAAACGGTCGTGACGGTGTAACAGCAGCTGATGAAGAAGTTGCAAAAATTTTATATCGTTCAAATAAACCGGTTGTACTTGCAGTAAATAAAGTGGACAATCCGGAAATGCGCAGTGACATTTATGACTTTTATGCATTAGGATTTGGCGAACCATTCCCAATTTCAGGTACACACGGATTAGGATTAGGTGACTTACTAGACGAAGCTGCACAACATTTTCCAAAGATTGAAGAAGACGGATATGATGAAGACACAATTCGTTTCTCTTTAATTGGACGTCCAAACGTAGGGAAATCATCACTTGTAAATGCTCTTCTTGGTCAAGAGCGTGTAATTGTTAGTAATGTAGCAGGAACAACTCGTGATGCTGTCGATACACCATATAGTAAAGATGGAAAAGATTATGTAATTATTGATACAGCTGGTATGCGTAAAAAAGGAAAAGTGTATGAAAGTACAGAAAAATATAGTGTACTTCGTGCGCTAAGAGCGATTGAACGTTCTGACGTTGTTTTAGTCGTTTTAGATGGTGAAGAAGGAATTATTGAGCAAGATAAAAAAATCGCTGGATATGCTCATGATTCAGGGCGAGCTGTTGTTATCGTTGTAAATAAATGGGATGCAGTGAAAAAAGACGAGAAAACAATGAAAGCATTTGAAGAAAATATCCGTGCTCATTTCCAATTCTTAGAATACGCACCAATTGTTTTCTTATCTGCAAAAACAAGAAAACGTACACAAACATTAATACCGGTTATCGATGAGGTAAATGAAAGTCATAGTATCCGTATTCAAACGAACGTATTAAACGATGTAATTATGGATGCGGTAGCGATGAATCCGACGCCAACTCATAATGGTAGCCGTCTGAAAATTTTCTATGCAACACAAGTTGCGGTAAAACCACCGACATTTGTTGTGTTTGTAAACGATCCAGAATTATTGCACTTCTCATATGAGCGTTTCTTAAAGAATCGCTTACGTGAATCATTTGGCTTCGTAGGAACACCGATTCACATTATCGCTAGAGCAAGAGACTAATGGAGAGGATGTGATTTTATGACAAAAATCACAGTAGTAGGAGCAGGTAGCTGGGGAACAGCGTTAGCGATGGTATTAGCTGACAATGGACATGATGTACGTATTTGGGGAAATCGCCCAGAACTTATGGATGAAATTAATACGAAACATGAGAATAGTCGATATCTCCCAGGCATTACATTGCCAAGCACAATCGTAGCCTACTCTTCTTTAGAAGAAGCATTAGTAGATGTAAATACAGTACTGCTAGTAGTACCAACGAAAGCGTACAGAGATGTATTACAAGAGATGAAAGAAATTGTTACTGAACCAATTACTTGGATTCATGCGAGCAAAGGAATTGAACCTGGTACGTCAAAACGTATTTCGGAAGTGATTGAGGAAGAAATTCCAGAGCATTTAATTAAAGATGTTGTTGTACTGTCTGGACCGAGTCATGCTGAAGAAGTCGGTTTACGACAAGCGACAACAGTTACGTCTGCAGCAAAGCGTATGGAAGCGGCTGAGGAAGTACAAGATTTATTTATGAATAGTTATTTCCGTGTATACACAAATCCAGATATCGTTGGAGTTGAACTTGGTGGTGCGTTAAAAAATATTATCGCATTAGCTGCTGGTATAACTGATGGTCTTGGATTAGGTGATAATGCAAAGGCGGCATTGATGACACGTGGTTTAACAGAGATTGCTCGTTTAGGAAGAAAAATGGGCGGGAATCCGTTAACGTTTGCTGGTCTAACTGGTATGGGAGACTTAATTGTAACGTGTACAAGTGTTCATAGCCGAAATTGGCGCGCTGGAAATATGCTTGGAAAAGGACACTCTTTAGAAGAAGTGTTAGAAAGTATGGGTATGGTTGTGGAAGGTGTAAGAACAACGAAAGCTGCTCATGAATTGGCAGAGAAAATGGAAGTTGAAATGCCGATTACAGCTGCTTTATATGACGTGCTGTTCAATGGGAATAACGTAAAAGCTGCGGTAGGCTCATTGATGGGGCGTGTTCGAAAACATGAAGTGGAAGCTATACCTGATTTACTGTAAAGAAAAGCGACAGAAGTACATTTGTACTTCTATCGCTTTTTTTATTTTTTGGGTCTTTTCACCATTTTTTCATTTTTGCATAGGATGAAGAGTAACTTGAGGAGAGGGTGAAAAGAATGGATAATAACATTTTTAATAATATTGAGAAGGAAGCGAAAGTAAATAAAGAGGATATTTTTAAATTAGCATCATCCGTGCAAAATGCGAATTTACGTGATGAAACTGTACTTCGTCAATTAATTCATCAAGTGGCTCTTATGGCGGGACGTGAAGTGCCGAAAGAGCAAGAGGATCAAATTGTAAAAGCGATTATTAATAATAATATGCCAACAGATTTTGGCTCGTTAAGCAAAATGTTTAAAAAATAAATTATGAGAAACAAAGAGTTTGTAGATTGCATATGATAGCCATGAAAGAATGGGAATAGAGCTGTTTTTGGGCATATTTGGTCAACCGAAGCGAGAGATACAATCGCTTCGGTTTTATTTTTGTCTAGATTGGTGAGAAATGCTGGAAAACCTATTGATTAAAGTTACATATTCGCAATTTGTAGTAAAAAGTTCTTTTTGTATTTGTTTAAAGATTTTAATTTGTTAAAATAGTATAAAAATAGATTAATAAAAAGGGGTGTGTATATGTCAGAAGGGCTTATGAAAATGTGGTTAGCTTTAGGGGCAATTGGATTTATGTTTTTTGCAGTAAGTTTTATTTTATTAAGTAGACATAAAATAAAGAATAAATTTTTGAAAGGGATTACAGCGTTAGTAGCGTACACCCTTATGATTGTGTCAGGAATTGTTATTTTTCTTGTTGTATTTAGTGGACCTGTACAGCAGTAAATGGAATGGTCTCGAAAATACTACATACGGAGCAAGTTAGATTAGTATGAAAAGGTGATGGTAGTGAAAAAATTCCATATTATTTTAATATTTTGTTGTATGAGCCTTTTAACGGGGTGTCTGTATCCGAAAGAAAATATGAAGCAAAATGCGGTTCCTTATGAAGATCAGCTACAGGTTGTTCAAAAAGCTGTTGTGACATTTAAGGAGCAAAATGATGGGATATTGCCAATTAAGACGAGGGATATGAGTACACCTATTTATCAAAAGTATCCAATCGATTTTCAACAGATTGCCCCGCGTTACATACAAGAAGCGCCAGGGAATGCGTATGAAAGTGGAGGAGTATACCAATATGTATTAATAGACGTTGAAACAAATCCAACAGTAAAGTTAATTGATGTTAGGATAGCTGAACAAATTCAGGAACTATCTTTAAAGCTTAGGATGTATCGTGATGAACATCAATATCCACCTTTTAAAAAAGTAATTTCAGATGGTGTATATGAATTGGATTTCAAAAAACTAGGATATAAAGATGTGCCACAAGTGACAAGTCCATATTCTGGTAAAGGACTTCCTTTTGTAATTAATGAAAAAGGAGAAGTTTTTGTTGATTATAGAATCGACTTATATGACGCTTTGAAAAGAAATGAAGGGCAGTTTGCGGAGGGAGAAGATATTCGAAATATACTTTCGAAAGGTTCCCCGTTTGTACCAGCTTATTCTTTACCGTACACAGTAAAGGACGGAGAACCAATTTTTTTAAAATGATAAGTCATGAACCTTTCTTTTAGTGAATAAGTTCTAGAAGAAAGGTTTTTTATGTTATACAACTTACGATGCAAACAAAAGATATTTTTTAATAGTCATATGAAATTGGACAAAATTATATGATATATTGTCCGAACTTCTAGAATACCATTATATTATATCAGATATTATAGGCAACGTTAGAGAAGGTATTAGTTGACTATAAACGCGGAATTATTCCCAAAAATTTTGAGGGAGGGAATCACTTGGAAAAGGTAGATATTTTTAAAGATATTGCAGAACGAACAGGCGGTGATATTTATTTTGGAGTTGTAGGAGCTGTTCGAACAGGGAAATCAACATTCATTAAAAAATTTATGGAACTTGTAGTTATTCCAAATATTGAGAATGAGTCTGACCGTCAAAGAGCGCAGGATGAATTGCCTCAAAGTGCTGCTGGTCGTACAATTATGACGACGGAACCGAAGTTTGTTCCAAACCAAGCGGTTTCTATCGAAGTAGATGAAGGACTTGAAGTGAATATTCGATTAGTAGATTGTGTTGGATATACGGTTCCTGGAGCGAAGGGCTATGAAGATGAGAATGGCCCGCGCATGATTAATACCCCTTGGTATGAAGAACCTATTCCATTCCATGAAGCTGCAGAAATCGGCACGCGTAAAGTAATTCAAGAACATTCAACAATTGGTGTTGTAATTACAACAGATGGAACAATTGGTGAAATTCCAAGAAGAGATTATATAGAGGCAGAAGAACGCGTTGTAAATGAGTTGAAAGAAGTAGGAAAACCTTTCATTATGATAATTAATACGGTACAGCCGTATCATCCAGATACAGAGCAATTACGCCAAAGTTTATCAGAAGAATATGATATCCCGGTTATTGCAATGAGTGTGGAGAGTTTAAGAGAAACAGATGTATATAATGTACTTCGTGAAGCGCTATTTGAATTCCCTGTATTAGAAGTGAATGTGAACCTTCCGAGCTGGGTAATGGTGCTAAATGAAGGGCATTGGTTGCGTCAAAGTTATCAAGAAGCAGTTCAAGAAACTGTGAAGGATATAAAACGTCTTCGTGATGTGGATCGCGTTGTTTGGCAGTTTAGTCAATATGAATTTATTGATCGAGCGAGCCTAGCTGGCATTGATATGGGGCAAGGTGTGGCGGAGATTGATTTATATGCGCCAGATGAATTATATGATCAGATTTTAAAAGAAGTAGTAGGAGTAGAAATTCGAGGGAAAGATCATTTATTAAAGCTTATGCTCGATTTATCTCATGCGAAAATAGAGTACGATCAAGTGGCGGATGCACTGCGTATGGTTAAGCAAACAGGATATGGTGTAGCAGCGCCTGCATTAGCGGATATGAGCTTAGATGAGCCAGAAATTATTCGTCACGGTTCAAGGTTTGGTGTGAAGTTAAAAGCGGTAGCGCCATCTATTCATATGATTAAAGTAGATGTAGAGTCAACGTTTGAGCCGATTATTGGTACTGAAAAGCAAAGTGAAGAATTAGTTCGTTATTTAATGCAAGATTTTGAAGATGACCCGTTATCAATTTGGAATTCTGATATATTTGGACGTTCACTTAGCTCGATTGTTCGAGAAGGAATTCAGGCGAAATTATCTTTAATGCCAGAAAATGCTAGATATAAATTAAAAGAAACGCTAGAAAGAATTATTAATGAAGGATCTGGCGGATTAATTGCGATTATACTATAAGAAAAAATCCCTCTCGCTGTAGAGGGATTTTTTGTTTTTTTGATTATAAAATAGAAAAATAAACAGTCATTATCTAATACATTGTTGTAAATTGTCAAGTTTCATCAGATTTTCACATTTTCAGAGTAACAATTTCCTTAAAAATATTGAATTATAAAGGAGAATCGTATAATATAGGCGTTGATAATGATTTATCTACATCTTTGTAGTATAGAATTTGCAAAAATTGCCTACAAATGAAAGTAAGACTCATTTTATGATCATTATACAGTCTTATCTTTGGGAGGAGGTGAATGGCATGAACAAGACAGATTTAATCAATGCTGTTGCAGAAGCAAGTTCCCTTTCTAAAAAGGACGCAACAAAAGCAGTAGACGCTGTTTTTGATTCTATCTTAGAAGCTTTAAAACAAGGTGATAAAGTACAACTGATCGGATTCGGTAACTTCGAAGTTCGTGAGCGTGCGGCTCGTAAAGGTCGTAACCCACAAACAGGTGAGGAGATTGAAATCGCTGCAAGTAAAGTACCTGCATTCAAACCTGGTAAAGCGTTAAAAGATGCGGTTAAATAATCCTTACATATTAACAGGGAAGAAGAGTTTCCTTTTTGGGAACTCTTCTTTTTGCTTTTAAAAACATAAATATGCTAGAATGTGTTCGTATCACTTTTAGGTTTTCGGGAGGGCTAGCGGATGGCAAAAGTTAATTTAGAACAAATTGAACATGCAGTACGCCTTATTTTAGAGGCGATTGGGGATGACCCAAATCGTGAGGGAGTACTTGATACACCAAAGCGTGTTGCAAAAATGTACGCAGAAGTGTTCTCAGGTATGCATGAAGATCCGAAAGAGCATTTGCATAAAGTATTCGGAGAAGATCACGAAGAGCTTGTACTAGTAAAAGATATACCATTTTATTCGATGTGTGAGCATCATTTAGTTCCATTCTATGGAGTTGCTCACGTTGCATATATTCCGCAAGGTGGAAAGGTGACAGGGTTAAGTAAATTAGCTCGTACCGTAGATACAATTGCACGTCGCCCACAACTGCAAGAACGTATTACATCAACAGTAGCGAACTCTATTATGGAAGTACTAGAGCCTCATGGTGTAATGGTAGTAGTAGAAGCAGAACATATGTGTATGACGATGCGTGGTGTAAAAAAACCAGGTGCGAAAACAGTAACGACAGCAGTGCGTGGTGTGCTTGAAAATGATGCTGCAGCGCGCAGTGAAATTTTATCGTTTATTAAAACGAAGTAAAGAAAAGCGGGAAACTGCTTTTCTTTTTTTTTTTAGTAAATAAATGATATAGTTTTAACTAGACAGAGTGAGATTAGAAAGATTGCTTACATGAATGGTAGGTGTAGCCAAGTTTTGGTTATAGAAAATAGAGTGTATGTGTTATAATAAGTTTTATGAATTAGAAAACAAGGGTGATTTTTTGTGTGTGACATCTACGGAGGGTATGCGGGTATAAAAGAAAAATTGATGGAGAAATTACGCCATCCTTACTTTATAAACTATATTGAAGAACCATTTATTGATGAAGAAAAGATAGCATTGTTATATGGTGCTTTAAAGAGTGCAAACTTACATATAGAACAAATTGAGCATTACGTAGTAACAATTATGCTTGTACAAATTGCGCTTGATACGCATGAAAGGGTATCAAATAAAGCAGGCGAGGAAGAGATTGAATTCCATAAATGTCGTCAATTAACAGTACTTGCAGGCGATTACTATAGTGGACTATATTATTATTTATTGTCTATGAATCGTGATATTGTTTTAATTCGTGCACTTGCTGAAGGAATTAAAGAGATAAATGAACACAAAATTATGTTATACCAAAAAGCGCATGAAACGACGGATGACATAATGAAAAGCGTAGTAGCGATTGAGTCTGCGCTCCTTCAAAAAACATGTGATCATTTTCATTTATCACATTGGAAGCCATTTATTACATACGTATTAGGTGGAAATCGCCTTCAAAAAGAAATTCAATTGTATGCTGATAAGCAACATTCACCTGTTTTTCAAGCTATGCAAGATGCTTTAGGGGATAAAGCAGAAGTAGTGATTAATGGTTGGATGAAGGAATTGAGAAAGAAAGAAAAACAATTTTTAGAAAATCACACAGACATAAATGAAATAAATTCTGTGTTAAGGAATAAATAGAAGACATAAGCAATTTTACATTGGAAGAAGGTACGAGCATGCAACAATCAAAAGAAGAAAGAGTACATGACGTATTTGAAAAGATTTCTGATAAATACGATGTGATGAATTCTGTAATTAGTTTTCAAAGACATAAAGCGTGGCGTAAAGAAACGATGCGAATTATGGATGTACAACCAGGTAGTCAAGCGCTTGATGTATGCTGTGGAACCGCAGATTGGACAATTGCGCTAGCTGGAGCCGTAGGTGAACAAGGAAAGGTTGTTGGCTTAGATTTCAGTGAAAATATGTTATCTGTCGGTAAGCAAAAGGTAGAGGCGTTACAATTAAAACAAGTAGAACTTCTACATGGGAATGCAATGGAACTTCCGTTTGAAGATAATACGTTTGATTATGTGACGATTGGGTTTGGTTTACGTAACGTACCGGATTATATGCACGTATTAAAAGAAATGACACGTGTAGTAAAACCAGGTGGAAAAGTAATCTGTTTAGAAACATCTCAACCAACAATGATTGGTTTTCGACAAGGGTATATTTTATACTTTAAATATATCATGCCGTTATTTGGAAAGATGTTTGCGAAAAGTTATAAAGAATATTCATGGCTTCAAGAATCTGCTAGTACGTTCCCAGGGATGAAAGAATTGGCTCAAATGTTTGAGCAAGCTGGACTTGAACGTGTGCAAGTGAAACCATTTACTTTCGGGGTAGCAGCGATGCATTTAGGTATTAAACCAGAATCAAAATAGAAAAAAGAAGTTTTAGGTTAAGGTGAACAATATGAAGTTACAACTTATGTACTCTTTTTTACGATCGGATATTAATGTGATAGAAAAAGAATTAAAAAAGACAGTCGCTTCTGAACAGCCATTAGTAGAAGAGGCAGCATTACAGCTTATTGAAGCTGGTGGGAAACGAATTCGTCCTGTATTTGTGTTGCTTGCAGGGAAATTTGGAGATTATAAGTTAGATGCGATTAAGCATGTTGCTGTTGCGTTAGAACTTATTCATATGGCTTCTCTTGTTCACGATGATGTTATTGATGCTGCATTTTTACGACGCGGCAGTGCGACTGTGAATGCGAAATGGGGAGATCGTATTGCGATGTATACAGGGGACTATCTGTTCGCTAAGTCTCTTGAATGTATAACAAATATCGAAATTCCAGAGGCGCATCAAGCGTTATCACATACTATTTTAGAAGTCTGTAAAGGTGAAATTGAACAAATTAAAGATAAATACAATTATGACCAAAATTTAAGAACGTATTTAAGAAGAATAAAGCGAAAAACAGCATTATTAATTGCCGCGAGTTGTCAATTGGGAGCGATTGCTGCTGGTGCTAATCGTGATACGGTAAATCGTCTATTTTGGTATGGGTATTTTGTAGGGATGTCTTATCAAATTATTGATGACATTTTAGACTTCGTTTCCACAGAAGAGAAACTTGGAAAACCTGCTGGCGGAGATTTACTACAAGGGAATATTACACTTCCTGCTTTATATGCGATGGAAGATCCAGTACTTCGTCAGAAAATCACATCTGTACATGAAAATTCAACAGCAAGTGAAATGCAAGAAATTATTGATGCTGTAAAAAATAGTACAGCAATTGATCAAGCATTTGCGTTTAGTGAACGTTATTTACATAAAGCTTTAGAAATAATAAAACCACTTCCACGTGGAAAAGCAAAGTACGCATTACAAAATGTTGCAAAGTATATTGGAAAACGAAAATTTTAATGTTTATTCTAAAAAATAAAATAATCTCTCTATTTCAAAACTATTGCACAATTGTGATAAGGGTGATAATATGTGTGTGGGGATATACAATTACATACATAATTCAGAAGTGGAGAGATTTTTTATGGAAAAAACATTTCTAATGGTAAAACCAGACGGTGTACAACGTGCCTTCATTGGGGAAATTGTAGCTCGTTTTGAGAAAAAAGGCTTTCAATTAGTTGGTGCAAAATTAATGCAAGTCACTCCGGAAATTGCTGGACAACACTACGCTGAGCATAAGGAAAAACCTTTCTTTGGTGAGTTAGTAGACTTTATTACATCTGGACCTGTGTTCGCAATGGTATGGCAAGGTGAAGGTGTAGTAGATACAGCGCGTAACATGATGGGGAAAACAAGACCACATGAAGCAGCTCCTGGAACAATTCGTGGAGATTTCGGTGTAACTGTTGCGAAAAACATTATCCATGGTTCTGATTCTTTAGAAAGCGCAGAGCGCGAGATTGCTATTTTCTTTAAAGAAGAAGAATTAGTTGACTACTCAAAATTAATGAATGAATGGATTTACTAATTATTTTGAAATAATTTGTAAACGCTTTAATCACTGTGATAATAGTAAAAAGTGCAAGGAGAATAGGGGTATTCTTCTTGCACTTTTTTTATTTTCAGTTAGTTACGAAGTTTGAGCTGTTATGATATGTTGATATTTAAATTAGGCCTATCGGAAATATAGAATAAGAAAATGGTCGATTTATGATATAATTTCTTTAATATTTTTAGAATGATAAAAGTTAATATAGTGAGATAAATACATATACGAAAAGAGGAATAACGTATGCGATATATTACAGCTGGTGAATCTCATGGTCCACAACTTACAACGATTATAGAAGGTGTTCCGGCAGGATTGTCTTTAGTAGCAGATGATATAAACGAAGAGTTAGCTAGAAGGCAAAAGGGATATGGGCGCGGTAGACGCATGCAAATTGAAACGGATCAAGTGCAAATTTTAAGTGGTGTTAGACATGGAGAAACATTAGGTTCCCCTATTGCACTTGTTGTTGAAAATCGTGATTTTGCACACTGGACAAAAATTATGGGGGCGGAGCCTTTAACTGAGCAAGAAGAAAAAGAGATGAAAAGGAAAGTGACAAAACCAAGGCCTGGGCATGCTGATTTAAATGGTGCGATTAAATATGGTCATAGAGATATGAGGAATGTACTGGAACGCTCGTCAGCGCGCGAAACGACGGTGCGTGTTGCTGCTGGTGCGGTTGCTAAAAAGGTGTTAGCAGAACTTGGTATTAAAGTGGCGGGCCATGTAATTGAAATTGGCGGTGTACAAGCTAAGGAGATTACGTATAGTTCAATTGAAGAATTAAAGAGTATTACAGAAGCATCTCCTGTACGTTGCTTAGATGAAGAAGCTGGTAACCAAATGATGAAAGCAATTGATGATGCGAAAGCAAATGGTGATTCAATCGGTGGAATCGTTGAAGTAATTGTGGAAGGGATGCCAATTGGAGTAGGTAGCTACGTGCATTATGATCGAAAACTGGATGCGAAATTAGCAGCTGCAATTATGAGTATTAATGCTTTTAAAGGTGTCGAGATTGGAATTGGTTTTGAAGCAGCGCATAGACCAGGAAGTGAAGTTCATGATGAAATTCTGTGGGATGAGGAGCATGGATATACACGAAGAACAAATAATGCAGGTGGACTAGAAGGCGGTATGACGACTGGAATGCCAATTGTTGTGCGCGGTGTGATGAAACCGATACCTACACTTTATAAACCTCTTCAAAGTGTAGATATTGATACGAAAGAGCCTTTTACAGCGAGCATTGAACGTTCAGATAGTTGTGCAGTGCCAGCAGCTAGTGTCGTTGCAGAAGCGGTTGTGGCTTGGGAATTAGCGACAGCTTTAATAGAACAATTCGGATTAGATCGTATGGAACTAATTCGTGAAAATATTGAGAAACATAATGAATATGCGAGGGGATTTTAATGGGAAACATACATATTCAAACGAAATCAAAAGAATATGATGTACATGTTGGTAAAGAAGCGTTGTCAAACTTAACAACGATCGTTCAAAATATGCAGCCAGCGGTATCTAACGTAATGATCATTTCAGATGAAGCTGTTGCATCACTACATTTACAGACAGTTATCGATGCATTACAAGTAGAGCAGCACGTGTTTTCGTTTGTTGTACCAAGTGGCGAAAAGGAGAAGTCTTTCGAAAATTTCTATGCGGCTCATACGTCAGCTCTTGAAAATAAATTAGATAGAAATTCTTTAATTCTTGCACTTGGAGGCGGAATGATTGGAGATTTAGCTGGTTTTGTTGCTGCATCGTTTATGCGTGGTATTCGCTTTGTGCAGGTTCCGACAACTTTATTAGCGCACGATAGCGCAGTGGGTGGGAAAGTCGCGATTAACCATCCGTTAGGTAAAAATATGATTGGTGCATTCCATCAGCCAGAAGCAGTTGTATATCATACACCGTTTTTAAAGTCTCTTCCTGAAAAAGAGTGGCGTTCAGGTTATGCAGAGGTGATAAAGCATGCTCTTATCGGTGATGTGGAGCTATACCATTGGTTAAAAGAAGAAGTGCAAACATTAGCGGATCTTCATGATGAGAAGTTAATCCATATATTAACGAAGGCGATTCCTGTAAAGGCAAATGTTGTGTCACAAGATGAAACAGAGAAGGGTGTACGTGCTCATTTGAACTTTGGACATACGTTAGGACATGCTCTTGAAAAAGAGCTAGGGTATGGAAATATTACTCACGGTGACGGTGTAGCGGTTGGAATGTTATTCGCCATATTTTTAAGTGAGCAAGTGTACAAGGTTGATCTTGCTTATGAAGATATGAAGCAGTGGTTCTTGAAATACGGCTATCCAAAAATGCCAAGAGATTTGAATGTAGAGCGCCTCGTTCAATTGATGAAACAAGATAAGAAAGCAAATGCAGGAGCAATTCATATGGTGCTTATGCAGGAATATGGGGTAGTGAATGTCGTATCTATTTCAGATGAGACTGTTCATATTGCGTTAGAGGCATTTCAAAAAGATATGGTTTAAAATGATAGCGAAGTGCTGTGAAGTGCTCATTTAGAGGTATTCTCGTAATAGTGACGGTTATGACAAAAGATTACAGTAAGGGGCTATAACCGTATTGTAATCAAATTGAATGAAATGACTGGGGGAAGAAAAATGAGAGTGAAAGAGCAATTGTTAACTTTGAGAGCGTATGTGCCTGGGAAAAACATTGAAGAAGTAAAAAGAGAATATGGTTTATCAAAAATTGTGAAATTAGCATCCAACGAAAATCCATTCGGTTGTTCAGCACGTGTGACAGAAGCATTAACTTCTTTAGCGAGCCAATATGCCCTTTATCCAGATGGATATGCCTTTGAACTTCGGACAAAAGTAGCGGAACATTTAGGTGTAAAAGCAGAACAACTACTATTTGGTAGTGGATTAGATGAAGTCATTCAAATGATTAGCCGAGCGTTACTACATGAAGGAACAAACGTTGTAATGGCGAATCCTACGTTTTCACAATATCATCACCATGCTGTTATTGAAGGAGCAGAAGTTCGTGAAGTATCACTTAAAGATGGTATTCACGATTTAGATGCAATGCTAGAGCAAGTAGATGAGAAAACGAAAATTGTATGGATTTGTAATCCGAATAATCCAACAGGTACATATGTTGAGAAACAAAAATTACTTTCATTTTTAGAATCAGTTCCTAAGTCGGCTCTCGTTATTATGGACGAAGCATATTATGAATACGCGGAAGCAGAAGACTATCCGCAAACATTACCACTTCTTGAAAAGTATGAAAATCTTATGGTTTTACGCACGTTTTCAAAAGCATATGGTTTAGCTGCTTTTCGTATCGGATATGCGATTGGGGATGCGAAGTTAATCGGACAGTTAGAAGTAGCTAGGTTACCATTTAATACATCAACTGTAGCCCAATCTGTAGCACTCGCTGCATTAGAAGATCAAGCCTTTTTACAAGATTGTGTGCAAAAGAATGCTGAAGGTTTAAATCAGTATTATGCATTTTGTAAAGAATATAACGTATTCTATTATCCATCTCAAACAAATTTCATTTTCTTAAAACTCGGTATACCAGGTAATGAAGCTTTCGAACGATTAATGAAAAAAGGATATATCGTTCGTTCTGGTGCTGCATTTGGTATCGATGATGGTATTCGTATTACTGTCGGTTTGAAGGAAGAAAATGATGAAATTATAGAGTTGCTGAAAGAGCTTGTAAATGAGCAAGTACAGAAAGAAGAAACATATTCTTAAGAGATTGTGAAGGCTCCTAGTATAGGAGCCTTTTTTATCGCATTCAAAATAAAGGTTGAAGACTGCTAATTAAGTTATTCTGTAAACCACGGTTTGTATGGCTCGATAATTAGTGAGAGAAGTTATTTGCACGGTCATAAAAGAAAGCGGTACAATAGAATATGATGGTAAGGTATCGGTGTCATATCCGAACCTTTTGAACAATTAACTACTCTATAAGAAGAAGTATAAGAAGAAGCATGCTCATTCTAAAGGTTGCGTTCTAACAGTGAGTTGCTTATGATAAATGAACAGAAGAGAATATTTTTTAGAATTAAAGGAGACGTTTATGCAAAAGTTTGAACAAGCTGTTTCATATATTGAAAATGGTGAAGCGGAAAAAGGATTACAATTATTAAAAGAACAATTAAAAATTGCGAATGATGAAGAGAAGTATGATATCGCTCGTTACTATCATACGCTTGGATTTACAGATGAGGCATTAGCAATTACTGAAGACTTACGTTTACTGTATCCAGAAGAAAGTGAATTCACTGTATTTTTAGCAGAATTATATATTGATCTAGATAAAGAAGATGAAGCGATTGAAGTGCTTCATGATATTCCAGAAAATGACGATTTATATGTTCAATCGTTATTACTTGTTGCAGATTTATTCCAAATGCAAGGTTTTGATGATGTAGCAGAGCAAAAACTATTAAAGGCGAAAGAAATGATGCCTGATGAACCTGTTATTACGTTTGGGTTAGCAGAATTATATAGTAGTAAAGGTGAAGAACAAAAGGCAATTACTTATTATGAATCGCTATTAGCGGAACATAAAGTAATGGGTGGTGTTGTGATCGCACTTCGCCTCGCAGAAACGTTAAGCGCGATCGGAAACTGGGAAGAAGCGATTTCTTATTATGAAGCAGGCCTAGAGGAACAAAAAGATATTCACTCATTATTTGGATATGCCTTTACATTATACCAAGGTGAAGAATATCAGAGAGCAATTGGTGCTTGGCAAGAACTAAAAGAATTAGACCCTGAGTACGCATCACTGTACATGTATTTAGCGAAAAGCTATGAAAAAGAAGGAATGCTTCAAGAAAGCTATGAAACGCTTCATGAAGGAATTAAAGTAGATGAGCTTTCAGTTCCATTTTATGTAGAGTTAGCGAACATTGCGGCGAAATTAGGAAAAATAGTAGAAGCAGAGGAAGTTCTTCAAAAAGCGCTTGAGTTAGATCCAGGGCATTTAGGTGCAACATTAAAATATGCATATATCTTAAAAGAACAAGAAAAGTACGAAGAGTTAATTGCAATTGTAGAGCGTGCTATTGATAGTGGAGAACCAGATACACAACTACTTTGGGATCTTGCGTATGCAAAAAAACAATTAGAAATGTATTCGGATGCATTAAAACACTATGAAAGTGCATATACTTCTTTTAAGAATCATCCAGACTTCTTAGAAGAGTACGGTTATTTCTTATTGGAAGAAGGAAAACGAAAAGAGGCGAAAGAAGTATTTACCCAGTTATTACAACTAGACCCGACACAAATTCATATTGAAGAGTTGTTATATAATTTAGAGGATTTTTCATAAGTTGGAAGGAAACTGAATGCCGCTTCTTGAATCTAAAAAGAAAAGAGAAAGACAGAGGAGGGACTTAATTGCTATGAATACCCCTGTTTCTGTAAACGAGAAGAAGGATTTTGTAAAATGGTTTTTGAATAATTACCAACTGAAACAGCGTGAATGTGTATGGATTCTGAATTATTTAATGAGTCACGACCAATTGATGCATAAAGTCCACTTCGTAGAGCATGCAAAATATTGTCCGCGTGGCTTAGTGATGTCAGCGAATTGTGTGAAAGACACACCGTTTCACTTTTTTAAACAAAATGTTATGACAACAGATGCTGAAAAATCGTTTCATGATATTCGTTTAAATCGAGATGAGGATATTTATATTCAACTCAACTTTAAATCATCGTTTCAAAATGCGAATTATGTAGCTGTATTAGAAGAAAACCCATATCTACCAAAGCATATTGAAGTAAATGAAAAAGATCGTTTACTTGCAGAAAGGTTTTTGGAAGAAAGTGTATTTTCGTTTAGGAGAGAACGCCTTTTGAAACAAATTGATGAAGCGTTAGATAAGCAAGATAAGGAAGCGTTTCATAGATTAACGGCAGAGTTAAAGACTTTATAGAATTTATTTGGATTAATTAATTTTTACAAATTTCAGACTTTTATCAAGAAAAACTACCTATATTGGGTAGTTTTTCTTTTTTTACCTCTTTTAGTGTGGTTTAATATATATAAAGTGAAAGTTCTGTCATTTGTAAGTGAAGGAGGGAAGGGATTTGAAGTGGATTGTAAAAGATGTAGAACAGTTTGAGCAAGCAAGAGAGTATGTTGATACAGGAGTAATACCGCTGTTATCAATTTCGGCAGCAAAAGAAATGAAAATGGTTGTAGAACAAGGCGAATTTATCGAATTGTTGAGCACGGAATTGGAAAGAGAGTATAAAGGAAGAGTGCTTTTACTGCCTGCGTTTACGTATTTGGTAGAAAGTCAAAAGAATGAAAAAGGTCGTTTGCAAGAATGGACAAATCATTTACGAAGTGAAGGTTTTAAGCATATTGCTTATGTTACAAGTGATTTTTCATGGAAAGAGGATATGCAAGAGTTACAGGGAGATTTATTTTGGTTTCCTTCATTAGCGTTAGAACAATTTAGTGATCAAGCAAAAAGAGAAGTTATTCATGCGCATATAAAAAATATAATGGTGATGTTGGAAGAGAAATGGGGAAACTCGCAATAAACAGAAAGTTCTTATTATTATGAGTAGTATGATATTGACCTGTGCATGAGCGTATTATATCATGATAGTGTCCTAGTTTTTATTTTTTATATAATTTATCACGAGGGGACAATTTCTGATAGAGGGGGGAAATTTTCGTGAGCGACAAAGAACATCGCGTGTCAAGAAGACAATTTTTAAATTACACACTCACAGGGGTAGGAGGCTTTATGGCTGCCGGTATTTTAATGCCGATGACGCGATTTGCGCTTGATCCGGTGTTAAGAAAAGAAGCGGGAACAGATATGGTTGCTGTTGCGCAAGTAAAGGATATTACAACAGAGCCGAAGCGTTTCGATTTTAAAGTGAAGCAGGTTGATGGTTGGTACAAGTCTGAAGAACCAAAATCGGCTTGGGTTCATAAAGATGAAAGCGGAGACATTGTTGCGTTCTCTCCAGTATGTAAACATTTAGGATGTACAGTTAACTGGAATTCGGACAAAGCACATCCGAATCAATTCTTTTGCCCATGTCACGGGGGGCGTTATACAAAAGATGGGATTAACATTAAAGGTACGCCACCCCTTGCTCCGCTTGATGTGTACGAGTCTAAAGTGAAAGATGGAACGCTGTATCTAGGAAAAGCGAAGCCAAGAGGGGGTGCAAAGTAGATGTTAAATAAAATTTATGATTGGGTGGATGAAAGATTGGATATTACACCAATATGGCGTGATATCGCTGATCATGAAGTACCTGAACATGTAAACCCGGCACATCACTTCTCTGCATTCGTCTATTGCTTTGGAGGACTTACCTTTTTCGTTACTGTAATTCAAATTTTATCTGGAATGTTTTTGACGATGTATTATGTGCCTGATATTAAAAATGCTTGGGAATCAGTTTACTATTTACAAAATGAAGTTGCTTATGGGCAAATTGTTCGTGGTATGCACCACTGGGGTGCTAGTCTCGTAATTGTAATGATGTTTTTACATACACTCAGAGTTTTCTTCCAAGGTGCGTATAAAAAGCCCCGTGAGTTAAACTGGATTGTTGGTGTTCTTATTTTCTTTGTTATGTTAGGTCTTGGTTTTACCGGATATTTATTGCCGTGGGATATGAAAGCTTTATTTGCTACAAAAGTAGGGATTCAAATTGCAGAGCAAACACCGCTCATTGGTCCTTATATTAAAACATTACTCGCTGGTCATTCCGAAATTGTTGGCGCTCAAACATTAACTCGCTTCTTTGCTATTCACGTCTTCTTCTTACCAGCAGCACTTCTAGGTTTAATGGCCTTCCACTTCATCATGATTCGCAAACAAGGTATTTCCGGTCCACTATAAGAGATTGCTAAATTAAAGGGGAAAGAACAAAAGGAGGGAGATTATGCATCGCGGCAAAGGGATGAAGTTTGTAGGAGATTCTCGGGTACCAGTAGCTCGGAAACCAAATATTCCAAAAGACTATTCTGAATACCCAGGGAAAACAGAAGCATTTTGGCCGAACTTCTTGTTAAAAGAATGGATGGTTGGTGCAGTTTTTTTAATCGGTTATTTATGTTTAACAGTGGCGCATCCGTCGCCGCTTGAGAGAATGGCGGACCCAACTGATGCTGGATATATACCACTTCCAGATTGGTATTTCTTATTCTTGTATCAGTTATTAAAGTATTCTTATGCTTCCGGTTCATTTACTGTAATTGGAGCATTTATTATGCCAGGGATTGCGTTTGGAGCATTACTGTTAGCTCCATTTCTTGATCGAGGTCCAGAAAGACGTCCATTGAAGCGTCCTGTGGCAACTGGATTTATGCTTTTAGCAATTGCATCGATTATTTTTTTAACTTGGGAATCTGTAGCACACCACGACTGGGAAGCTGCAAAAAAACAAGGAGCAATTGTAAAAACAGCGCCAGTTGATAAAAATGATGATGGCTATAAATTAATGCAAAAAAATACTTGTTTAACATGTCATGGTGACAATTTACAGGGCGGGGCAGCAGCACCGGCACTGCAAAACTTAACTTTAAAGCCAGAAGAAATTGCTAAAATTGCGAAAGAGGGAAAAGGTTCAATGCCTAAAGGTGTATTTAAAGGTACGGATGAGGAACTGAAGAAGCTTTCGGAATTCGTTGCAAAGTATAATAAAAAATAATAAAAAGCTGACTACAAAATTTGTAGTCAGCTTTTCTATTTAGTTGGATGAAGTTTGTTATAATAGAGTAGGATTTAATGAATGAATTACTTTGCTTGAAAGGTGTTGGACATACGGATTGGTGTACTTGTATGCAATGTTAAGACAACGCTCGGTATTATTATTTTTATTAATTGTTAACATATTAGGTACAATTTACGGATTTATATGGTACGGAAATCAATTGAAAGAAACGTCACCTATATTTTGGCCGTTTGTACCAGATAGTCCTATGGCGAGTCTCTTTTTTGTCTTTGTTTTAATTGCTTTTTTGGCAAAGAGAAACTGGGGATTAATAGAAGCGTTAGCGATTGTAACTTTAATAAAATATGGTATTTGGGCTGTTGTTGTAAACGGGATTATGATTTACGTAAAAGGGCCTATTGGCCTTATGGGCTACATGTTAATGCTTTCGCACTTTGCGATGGCAGTACAAGGATTTTTATATGCTCCATTCTATCGTATAAAAAAATGGCATTTTATAGTAGCAGCTGTGTGGACGTTGCATAACGATGCAATTGATTATTTATTTTGGCAAATGCCGCGATATGGAATTATGCATTTGTTTGTAGAGGAAATTGGTTATTTTACGTTTTGGTTAAGTATTGCTGTACTATGTATTACATATTATTGTTGCTTACGTGAGCAAAGGAAACAATTTTCTTTATGATGGTTAGAACATTTAGGGGGAGAACATGGAGAAAAATAAGAGTGGTACAAAAATATTGGATCGATTGATTACTTTAGTTGTTTCATATAGCATAGCATTTTCTATTTTTGCACTCGCAACAACGGCAGTTGTGTATGGAAAATGGCTGTATTATTTTGAAATTGATTTTTTAAATATTCCTGATTTAGCGGATATGACGAAGGATGAAATTAAAAGAAATTACGATGTGCTTATTACATATTTATCCCCGTTTTATGACGGAGCATTACATTTGCCAACATTAGATATGTCCACAAATGGCCGTATTCATTTTGTAGATGTTAAAAATATTTTAGTAAAGATTCAATATGTGATGTATGCGACAATTATGATTGCAGTGATAGGCGGAATTTATTTATTAAAAAAGAAAAATGAAAAGTTTTTACTGCATGGATCGATTTTAACAATCATTTTTCCGATAGCGCTTATGTTACCAATTGCTATTAATTTTGAAAAGAGTTTTGTATTATTCCATAAACTTTTATTTAGTAATGATTATTGGGTTTTTGATCCTGAAAAAGATCCAATTATATTAATGTTACCAGAAGAGTTCTTTATGCATGCTGCGTGTGCTATTTTATTATTCATTTTAGGTGGTAGTATACTTTGTTACAGTTTATATCGATATTTCGTAAAAAAGAAAAGGATGTCACAGAAAAAATTCTCTGCTTAAAGAGAATTTTTTTCTTTGTAAAATGATAATATATTTTTCGGTCTAGTTCTGTTCTATTCTTGTCCAAATTAACATATTTTGTACTAGTAGTTATAGGGGGGACCGGGATGAAGAGAACATTAATTGGATTGATAGCATTTCTAATTATAATGTTTCCGTTACGTATATATGCTGAAGAGTGGAATGAGCTAACAGGGTTGTTAGACGACTCGTTACAGTTAGTGAAGCGTAATGAAGATGAAAAAGCGGTACAAGTATTACAACATTTCTCGGAGCAATTTTTAATAAAGGGGAATGAAAAGAAGCAGGAAGTAACACCAGATCAAGTTAGAGTTATTTCTTTAGCTTACGATAAGGCGCAACAATCGCTCTCTGAAGAAGGTTTAGGTAAGCAAGCTAAAATTGATAATGTGCTGGCATTACAACTTGCTGTTGATGCACAAGTATCGAAATATCAACCACTTTGGATGGAAAGAGAAAGGAAAGTAATGGATGCCTTTTCTCAAATGGAAAAAGCGATGGAAAAAGAAGATGCTGGGCAGTTTCAACAAACGTTAAATACGTTTTTAAATGAATTCAATATTATTTATCCAAGCTTAATGATTGCTTTGCCAGAAAACGAGGTTCAGCGTGTAAATGTTCATTTATCTTATTTAGATGAATTTCGTAACGTTATGTTAAAAACGAAAGGCGGCCAAATGCAATTAGGGATTATTAAAGGGGATTTGCAAAAGATATTTCACACAGTAAAAAAAGATGAAATTGCACCCTCTCTCATTTGGTTTATGACAATTACTGGGGGACTTATTTTATTCACATTAACTTATGTTGGATGGAGAAAGTATAAAGGAGAGAGAGAAAAAAGAAAAAGTAATGTACATTCTAAAAATAGATAATGCAATAAATAAAGATATGGATTGTAAGGTTTATTCATTGACAATAGTGGCAGAAGAAAATAGAATGAGAAGTACTATAATTAAAACTTCAATGGAGGTTCATGATGTTTTATTTAATTTACTTCGCGATCATAATGATCATACCGTTGTATGCACAGTCAAGAGTACGTAGTGCCTATAGCAAGTATTCACAAGTTTATTCAACATCAGGTATGACAGGAGCGGAAGTGGCTCGAAAAATTTTAGATGAAAATGGATTATACAACGTAGCTGTAGAAGAAACACCAGGTCATTTATCAGACCATTATGATCCAACCGCTAAGACGGTTCGATTATCAACAGATAACTATTATGGACATTCAGTTGCTGGTACAGCAGTTGCAGCACACGAAGTAGGACACGCAATTCAAGATGCAAAAGATTATAAATTTATGCGCGTTCGTCATTCGTTAGTGCCAGTTGCAAACTTTGGTTCGAATATGTCTTGGATTTTCGTCCTAATCGGTATATTTGCACAAATGTCTGGTTTGTTGTTATTAGGTATCATTTTAATGGCAGCAGGTGTTGTGTTCCAGCTCGTTACATTGCCAGTTGAGTTTGATGCGTCAAAGCGCGCAATGCAACAAATTGAAGCGTTAGGTATTGTATCAACAGATGAATATGGGCAAGCTCGTAAAGTATTAAATGCGGCAGCATTAACATATGTAGCAGCTGCAGCTGTAGCGGTATTTGAATTATTACGTCTCGTATTAATGTATACTGGTATGCAGCGTAGCGACGACTAAAGACTATCAATTTTGATAGTCTTTTTTTATTGTATAGATTGAATTATATAATGTATTGCAAATAGAAATAATAGAAGTAATGCGGAAAGGCGGTGGGGGGAAATGAAATATCCAGACCATTTAGTAAAACAAGTGCAAGAGCGCAGTGCTCCTTATCAACTAGAAGGTTTTTTAAGTGGACAAGGTCCTGAAAATCCCAAATTTATGTTGTTAGGAGAAGCGCCTGGTGAAACAGAAATTCATAATGGGATTCCGTTTAGCGGGAGGGCGGGAAAACAATTAATGGATTTTTTAGAGCGTATTGATGTTACAAGGGAAGAAGTATATATTACGAGCGCTGTTCGAAGTAGACCTTATAAATGGCGAGAGAAAAAAGAACGAAATGGTGAAATCATACAAAAAAAGTATAATAGAACGCCAAATCAGGGAGAAATAGTTGCCCATGCGCCTTTGTTAGATTATGAATTAGAGAAAATACATCCGAAGCTTATCGTCACGCTTGGAAATATCGGTCTTCAACGTTTAACAGGAAAAAATAAAAAAATCACAGATATACACGGGCAATTATTAAAACAGCCCATTCAAAAATTAAAGGATATGCAAAGTGCAGAGTTTACATGGTCAGAGAAAGAATATCATGTTTTTCCGACTTTTCATCCAGCTTCCATTTTTTATAATCGGAGTTTATTGGAGCTTATTCATGAGGATTTTGAGAAGCTTAAAAGACTTGTAATAAAAAACTAGAAAAGCTAAGGCGCTTTTCTAGTTACATTTAATTATGTAAAGGGTTTTTATTTTCATCTAACGTAAATCCTTCACCAACTACATCATGTACATCACTTACAGCGACAAAAGCATGAGGATCTACAGAAGTAATGATATTCTTTAATTTCACGATTTCATTTTTAGCAACAACGCAATACAATACGTTACGTTCCACTTTTGTATACGATCCAACAGCTTTTAAAAAGGTTGCTCCGCGCTCCATTTCAGATAAAATTTTGGCAGCAATTTCATCGTTTTTCTCTGAGATAATAGTCGCTCCTTTGGCAGCATAAGCTCCTTCTTGCATAAAATCAATGACTTTAGCACCGATAAAAACAGCAACTAGCGTATACATGCCCTCGCGGTATGATAAATAGGTAAGAATAGAGACTACGATAACGACAGCATCAAACATAAACATTGTTTTCCCCATACTCCAGCCAACATATTTGTGAGCTAGTCGTGCGATAATATCTACACCGCCAGTAGTCCCGCCATATTTAAATATTATTCCAAGGCCGATACCGATAAATGCCCCGGCGAATAAAGCTGCGAGTGTCATATCATTTTGCAAGTTTAAATGTAAGTTGAGTACTTCGTAACGCTGGAAAATCCATAGAAATAAAGATACGCTAAAGGTGCCAATTAATGTATATAAAAATGTCGTTCTGCCAAGTAACCTCCAACCAATAAAAAATATAGGGATATTTAAAATTAAGTTTGAGTAGGAAGGATCAAACTTAAATAAAAAATACAATAATAGTGTAATACCAGTAAATCCACCCTCTGCAAGGTGGTTTTCAATATTGATATTCACAATACCGAAAGAAAATATAGCGGAACCGATTAAAATAAAAATAATATTTCGCATCTTCAATTTTGATGTCATATAGAAATCCCCCTAATTATGTAATGATTGCATTGCTCCGCTGAAACAGTAAAACATAATAATAAGTAATTTCTAGTTGCTAGTGAAAATAGTAAGAATTTGATTGGTGTGGGCTGATCTTTTGCGAAAAGCACAAAAGAAGGTTTCACTTTATCCCGCTCTAACGGCTGGTAGGAGATGAAGCAAAGAAGAGGGGCAAACCAGCCGTAGGAACCCGATTAGTTCAACTAATCTTTTGCAAAAAGCGCAAAAGAAGTTTCACTTTACCCCGTACCAACGGCTGGTAGGAGATAAAGCTCTGAAGAAAGGCAAACCAGCCGTAGGAACCCGATTAGTTCAACTAATCTTTTGCAAAAAAGCGCAAAAGAAGTTTCACTTTACCCCGTACCAACGGCTGGTAGGAGATAAAGCTCTGAAGAAAGGCGAACCAGCCGTAGGAACCCGATTAGTTCAACTAATCTTTTGCAAAAAAACGCAAAAGAAGTTTCGCTTTATTATAGTCTATCCAAAAATGGGTCGCAAATAGGTGTTTGGCGGGGAATAATATTTGTCAAATCGCGATGAATTGGCTAACATGAAAGAGGAAGGATTAGAGGTGAATAGTATGGAAGCAAAAACGATGAAAGATATGCAGAAAGAAGTAGATGCATATATTGGTCAGTTTAAAGAAGGTTATTTCAGTCCGCTTGCAATGATGGCTCGTTTAACGGAAGAAATGGGAGAGCTTGCAAGAGAGGTAAATCATTATTATGGTGAGAAACCGAAGAAAACAACTGAAAAAGAAAGAAGTATTGAAGAAGAGCTTGGAGATGTATTATTTGTTATGATTTGTATGGCAAATAGTTTAAATATTGATTTAGAGACAGCACATAACATTGTAATGAATAAATTTAATACACGTGATAAAGATCGCTGGACACGTATTGATGAGGGAGAGAAAGAATAATGAAAGAAATTAAAGTAATTATCGCCGGACCAAGAGGACGTATGGGACATGAAGCAGTTCTTCTTATGGAAAGAACGGAACATTTTAATTTAGTAGCAGCAGTGGATTATAAGCATGGTGGTGAGAAGATTTCTGATTTACCTGGCATGCCAGCATTACATGCACCGATTTACGCTGATTTACATACTTGTTTAGATGAAGTAGAAGCAGATGTGTTGTTAGATTTAACAACACCAGAAGTGGGGAAACAACACGTTACACTTGCAGTTGAGCGTGGACTTCGTTCGGTTATTGGTACAACTGGATTTACAGAAGAAGAATTGGCACGTTTAACAGAGAATGCAAAAGAAAAAGCAGTAGGAACAATTATTGCTCCAAACTTTGCAATTGGTGCAGTTCTTATGATGAAATTCTCACAAATGGCAGCGAAATATTTCCAAGATGTTGAGGTAATTGAATTACATCATGATCAAAAATTAGACGCACCATCTGGTACAGCTGTAAAAACGGTAGAGTTAATTCGTCAAAATCGTGAATCAAAGCAGCAAGGTCATCCAAATGAAGTAGAGCAACTAGCAGGTGCACGTGGTGCAAATGTAGACGGTATTCACATTCATAGTGTACGTTTGCCAGGGCTTATTGCACACCAAGAAGTAATGTTCGGTGGAGATGGACAAATGTTAACAGTTCGTCATGATTCATTCAATCGTGCATCATTTATGTCAGGTGTAAAACTATCAATTGAGACAGTAATGAACCTTGATCATCTTGTGTACGGTTTAGAAAATATTATCGACTAAAGGGGAGACAACGGATGAAAATTGCCTTAATCGCACATGACAAAAAGAAAAATGATATGGTTTCGTTTGCATACGCATATAAACCAATTTTTGAACAACATGAATTATTTGCAACAGGAACGACAGGGCTTCGTATTATGGAAGCGACTGGATTAGTTGTAACAAGATATCAATCTGGCCCTCTTGGTGGAGATCAAGAAATTGGTGCAATGATTGCAAAGAACGATTTAGATATGGTGATTTTCTTCCGCGATCCATTAACAGCACAGCCGCATGAACCGGATGTGAATGCATTGCTTCGTTTATGTGATGTATATGCGATTCCACTTGCAACGAATATGGCAAGTGCTGAAATGTTAATGCACGCATTAGAGCGAGGAGATTTAGATTATCGTAAGTTAAGAAAATGAGGGGAACAATTATGAGTGGATTACATATATTAGCGTTTGGTGCTCATGCCGATGATGTTGAAATCGGCATGGCTGGTACCATCGCTAAATATACAAAGCAAGGGTATGAAGTAGGTATTTGTGATTTAACAGAAGCTGATCTTTCTTCAAATGGAACGATAGAGTTGAGAAAAGAAGAAGCGAAGGTCGCAGCTCGTATAATGGGAGTAAAAACGAGGCTGAATTTAGCGATGCCAGACCGTGGTTTGTATATGAAAGAAGAGTATATACGTGAAATTGTCAAGGTGATCCGTACATATAAACCAAAACTAGTTTTTGCGCCGTACTATGAAGATCGCCATCCAGATCATGCAAATTGTGCAAAGCTTGTGGAAGAGGCTATTTTTTCAGCAGGAATCCGTAAATATATGCCGGAACTTTCACCACATCGTGTGGAGTCTTTTTATAATTATATGATTAATGGTTTTCATAAACCGAATTTTTGTATAGATATAAGTGAGTACCTCTCTATAAAGGTAGAAGCATTAGAAGCGTATGAAAGTCAGTTTTCAACAGGGAGCGATGGTGTTAAGACACCGTTAACAGAAGGTTACGTTGAAACTGTGATCGCTCGTGAGAAGATGTTTGGAAAAGAAGTTGGAGTCTTGTATGCCGAGGGATTTATGAGTAAGAAACCGGTTTTATTACATGCTGATTTATTAGGGGGATGTAAATGAAATTAAAAATAGGTATTACATGTTATCCTTCTGTAGGTGGTTCTGGAGTTGTTGGAACAGAATTAGGAAAGCAATTGGCGGAACGTGGGCATGAAATTCACTTTATTACATCGGGTTTACCATTCCGATTAAATAAAGTATATCCAAACATTTATTTTCATGAAGTGACGGTAAATCAATACTCTGTATTTCAATATCCACCATACGATTTAGCGTTAGCAAGTAAAATGGCCGAGGTTGCACAAAGAGAAAACCTAGACATTTTACATGTGCATTACGCAATACCACATGCAATTTGTGCATATTTAGCAAAACAAATGATCGGAGAGCGTATTAAAATTGTCACAACCTTGCATGGAACAGATATTACTGTGTTAGGTTCCGACCCTTCGTTAAATAATTTAATTCGTTTTGGTATTGAGCAATCGGATGTTGTTACTGCTGTCTCGCATTCATTAATTAACGAAACACATGAGCTTGTAAAACCAAGTAAAGAAATTCAAACGGTATATAACTTTATAGACGAACGTGTATATTTCAAGCGTAATATGTCTCAATTAAAGAAAGAATATGGTATAAGTGAGAGTGAAAAAGTACTTATTCATATTTCGAATTTCCGTAAAGTGAAACGTGTGCAGGATGTTGTTCAGGCATTTGCTAAAATTGTTAAAGAAGTAGATGCGAAGTTGCTTCTTGTTGGAGACGGACCAGAATTCTGTACGATTTTACAGATAGTGAAGAATTTACATATTGAAGATCGCGTTTTATTCCTAGGGAAGCAAGATAATGTTGCAGAACTACTTGCGATGAGTGATTTAATGTTGCTTCTATCAGAGAAGGAAAGTTTTGGTCTTGTTTTATTAGAAGCAATGGCGTGTGGTGTACCTTGTATCGGAACGCGGGTTGGAGGTATTCCAGAGGTTATTCAACACGGGGAAACAGGATATTTATGTGAAGTTGGCGATACAACAGGAGTGGCAAATCAAGCTATTCAGCTATTAAAGGACGAGGAACTTCACCGTAATATGGGAGAACGAGCAAGAGAAAGTGTTTATGAGCAATTTCGCTCAGAAAAAATTGTTTCACAATATGAAACGATTTACTATGACGTACTAAGGGATGACAAAAATGGAAAGATTTAAAAAAGCTAGTTCTATTATTGAGACATTAAAGCAACAAGGACATGAGGCTTACTTTGTTGGTGGGAGCGTACGAGATCTTATTATCGATAGGCCGATTGGAGATATTGATATTGCGACATCTGCTCTACCAGAAGAAGTGATGGCTATATTCCCAAGAAATGTTCCTGTTGGTCTTGAGCATGGAACTGTAATTGTTGTAGAAAATGGTGAGCCTTATGAGGTAACTACTTTTCGAACAGAAAGCGAATATGAAGATTTTCGAAGACCTAGTAGTGTTCAATTTGTTCGTTCATTAGAAGAGGATTTAAAACGTCGTGATTTCACGATGAATGCAATTGCTATGACAGAAGAAGGCAAAATGGTTGATTTATTTGCTGGACAGGAAGCCATTCAACAGAGAGAAATTGTGACAGTTGGAAATGCTGCGGATCGTTTTCAAGAAGATGCCCTGCGAATGATGCGTGGTATTCGGTTTGTAAGCACGTTAGGTTTTTCATTAGAAATGAAAACGAAGCAAGCGATTGAAACGTATGGGCATTTGCTAGAACATATAGCAATTGAGCGTATTACAGTAGAGTTTGAGAAACTGTTAACTGGTACATATTGTGTGAAAGGTCTCAAAGAATTAGTAGAGACGAAGCTATTTTCTCATTTGCCATATTTACAAATGTCAGAAGAGAGACTGTTAAAAGCTACGCAGTATAAATGGGATTCTTTCGAAACGGATATTGAGGCGTGGGCATTTTTCTTATATTGTATCGGAGAAGAACATCCATCTGTCTTTTTACGTCAATGGAAGTTTTCGAATAAAAAAATAAAAGATATTGTTGCAGTTTTATTGGCAATTCGTACTAGAAAGGAGAAGGATTGGGATACAGTCCTTCTTTATAAAACGGGAATTCATATCGCTGAAATGGCAGAGAGAGTATATGAAGCGATGATTGAAAGCTATAATCCTACATCTATTGAACGAGTACAATCAATGTTTCATGCATTGCCAATCCAGGAGCGTCAAGAAATGAATGTGACTGGTAATGATTTATTAAACTGGGCAAACAAAAAGCCTGGTCCGTGGGTTGCTGAAATGCTTCAGAAAATCGAAGAAGCAATCGTACAAGGAAACGTAGTTAATGAGAAAGAGCGTATAAGGGAGTGGCTGCAAGGATGCAATCTACTATAAGA
Source organism: Bacillus sp. FSL K6-0073 (assembly GCF_038006085.1). Lineage (NCBI taxonomy): Bacteria > Bacillati > Bacillota > Bacilli > Caryophanales > Bacillaceae > Bacillus > Bacillus sp. FSL K6-0073. Next base: position 1,571,457 of record NZ_JBBOUN010000001.1, read on the forward strand.
AAGCAGTTATTGCAAGTTTTTTCTGAAGCGGATGGCGAGTTTGTATCCGGCCAAACAATTAGTGATAAACTTGGTTGTTCAAGAACTGCTGTGTGGAAACATATGGAGGATCTGCGGAGTGAGGGATATGAACTTGAAGCTGTGCGCCGATTAGGTTACCGAATTGCAAGTAAGCCAGACAAAGTGACTGCTAATGAAATTCAGTTAGGGCTACAAACGAAGCGGATTGGTAGAACAGTGTATTTTGAAGAAACTGTTGAATCAACGCAGCACATTGCAGCAAAACTTGCTTATGAAGGTGCAGAAGAAGGAACTGTCGTTGTAGCAGAAGAACAAACAGCGGGAAGAGGTCGTTTAAGCAGAAAATGGCATTCACCAAAAGGAACAGGGATTTGGATGAGTATTATTTTACGCCCATCAATCCCAGTTCATCATGCACCGCAACTTACTTTGTTAGCGGCTGTTAGTGTTGCACAGGCAATTGAAAAATGTACAGGTGTAAACGTAGGAATAAAATGGCCAAATGATATTTTAATTCAAGGTAAAAAGGCTGTAGGTATATTAACAGAAATGCAAGCGGATCCTGATAAAATTAATGCTGTCATTATGGGCATCGGTATTAATGCGAATCAAAAGCAAGAACATTTTGATGAAGAAATTCAGCACATCGCTACTTCATTAGCGATTGAATCAGGTAAGCCGATTGTTCGTGCAGAACTTATGCAACAAATCTATTTACAACTAGAAAAATTATATGAAGAATATTTAAAAAATGGTTTCTCTGTCATTAAAATTCTTTGGGAAAGTTACGCTGTGAGCATCGGGAAAGAAATTACCGCTCGAACAATGAGAGAGACGATTACGGGTGTAGCAAAAGGAATTACAGAGGATGGTGTATTGCTTCTAGAAGACCATGAAGGAAAAGTACATCATATTCATTCTGCAGATATCGAAATTAAGTAAAAGAAGTTCCTCTTTTGGAACTTCTTTTTATTTCAATAGTTTTGAGTTGAATTTGTAACATGATAATAAATTCTTTTCGTATTTAAAGTTCATTTCAAAATAGCTTCCGTCGAGTTGGCCTGGCATGTTATTTGACGATTACTTTGCCTGCCATTCCTTTAAGAAGATGGTATCGACATATTAATTCATATGTACCAGTATTTTTAGGTTTCACGGTAATATTCTTTTCTTTTCCTGACTGGACTACGACGTCAATACCGAGTTTTTTCACTGTAAAGGTGTGCTCGTTTTTACCTTTATTTTTCAATAGTAATGTTGTTGATCCTTCAAGCGGAATCGTGATGACATTTGGATTAAAGTAATCATCATTTAGTTCAACCTCAATCACTTTCGTTAAATCGGTGGGTTGTGTTACGACATGAACTGAGGCAAATACATGGGAGGATCCTAAAGACATCCACCATACAATCATTACAAGCAAACTGCTGAATCGAAATAACCACCTGTTCATAGACATCTGCAATTCTCCTTTGTTAAGTACTTTCCTCAATTAACCTGCATCATTAGTTTAAGAGTTATACTATATAGTTAAATTGATTACAGAAAAAATTAACTTGGACTTTTTTAACATGCGTTGAAAAAACATGTATCTTTTCAGGATTGAATTATCCATAAAAACTGTATAGCATATATACTCTCGTGTTAAATTTCATATACCGTAATAAGAATAAAAAATTATTTTTTCAAAAAAATGTAGTAATTCCTTTTTGTAGTTTGCTATAATTAGTTCGAATGTGGGCAGTATCAGAGCGAACTGCACCATGATTCGAAGTCATACGAAAAATAATAACTTGGATTCTGCCTTGATCCAATAACGGACTGGGACAGAGGGATGAATAATGCCGACTAACACACAACCCTTCTGCCCTTTTATGGCCAGAGGGGTTTTTTTATATGATTTCGGCCATCTCCTCTCTCCTGCATAAAGGAGGAGTAGTTTTTGAAAACAAAAACAGATTTTTTGAAGATGAAAGAGCAAGGTGAGCCGATTACAATGCTAACGGCGTATGATTATCCATCTGCTAAATTAGCAGAAGAAGCTGAAGTTGATATGATTCTAGTTGGAGATTCTCTTGGAATGGTTGTACTCGGATACGATTCAACAGTACCTGTAACAGTAGAGGATATGATTCATCATACGAAAGCTGTACGCCGCGGAGCGAAAGAGACGTTTATTGTAACTGATATGCCATTTATGTCGTATCACGTATCATTACAAGAAACGATGGTGAATGCACGCCGCATCGTTCAAGAGAGCGGGGCACACGCACTGAAGGTAGAAGGTGCTGGAGAAGTTATATCGACGATTCAATATTTGACGAACGCAGGAATTCCTGTTGTAGCGCATTTAGGTCTAACCCCTCAATCTGTAGGAGTGTTGGGTGGATATAAAGTGCAAGGAAAAGATGCGGAGAGTGCAAAAAAATTAATAGAAGATGCAAAGAAATGTGAAGAAGCTGGTGCAATAGCGCTTGTGTTAGAATGTGTACCAATGCAGTTAGCAGAACTTATTTCAGAGCAACTAACAATACCGACAATTGGGATTGGTGCAGGACAAAAAGTAGATGGGCAAGTGCTTGTTTATCATGATCTTATCTCATACGGCGTAAATCGTGTTCCGAAATTTGTGAAGCAATATACGTCTGTTCAAGAGGAAATTGTGCGTGGGATTTCACAATATGTTACTGAAGTAAAGACAAGACAATTTCCTGAAGAAAAACATTCGTTCACAATGAAAGAGGAAGAATGTTTAGCGTTATACGGAGGAAAACAATAATGAAAATCGTAACTACAGTGCAAGAGATGCAGCAAATTACGAGCGAACTTCGTGCAAGTGGAAAGAGTATTGGTTTTGTTCCAACAATGGGTTATTTACATGAAGGCCATGCTACTTTATTACGTAAGGCAAGAGAAGAAAATGAAATTGTAGTTTTAAGTGTATTTGTAAACCCACTACAATTTGGCCCAAATGAAGATTTAGATCGATATCCTCGTGATATTGATAGAGATGAAAATGTAGCAAAAGAAAACGGTGTAGATTATTTATTTTATCCGAGTGTAGAAGAAATGTATCCAGCAGAACAAACAACAACGGTAGAAGTTGTGAAGCGCACGGACGTATTATGCGGTCAACAAAGACCTGGTCATTTTGCTGGTGTTGCAACTGTACTAATGAAACTATTTAATATTACGCTGCCAAAGCGTGCTTATTTCGGTATGAAAGATGCTCAACAAGTTGCAGTAATTGAAGGATTTGTAACTGATTTCAATATTCCAGTTACAATCGTACCAGTTGATATTGTAAGGGAAGAAGATGGTTTAGCGAAAAGTTCTCGTAACGTGTACCTATCACAAGATGAACGTGAAGAAGCTCTTCATTTATACCGCAGCCTATGTATGGCGAAAGAAAGAATTGAGGCAGGTGAACGTAATCCGGAAATCATTACAAATCTTGTGAAAGAGTATATTGAGACGCATACGAAAGGCACTGTAGATTATGCAGATTTATATGCATATCCGTCATTAACAATGGTAGAGAAAGTCGAAGGAAGAATCATTTTAGCTATTGCAGTTAAGTTTGAAAATGTAAGATTAATTGACAATATAACATTAACGGTTAAATAAGGGGGAGCATCTATGTTTCGCACAATGATGAGAGCAAAGTTACATCGTGCAACTGTAACGGAGGCAAATTTAAATTATGTAGGTAGTATTACAATTGATGAAGACTTAATGGATGCAGTAAATATTGTAGAAAACGAAAAAGTCCAAATTGTAAATAATAATAATGGTGCTCGCTTAGAGACATACGTTATTAAAGGGGAACGCGGTAGTGGTGTTGTTTGTTTAAACGGTGCTGCGGCAAGGCTTGTACAACCAGGGGACAAAGTAATTATTATTTGTTATGGGCTAGTTACGGAAGAAGAGATTCATAAACAAGAACCAAAAATTGCAGTATTAGACGATAATAATCAAATTATTGAAATGTTAGGTGCTGAAAAAGCGAGTACGATATTATAAGTAGAAAGGCTATCTCTATTGCGGAGATAGCTTTTTTGTGCATCTTTTCATTAAGATGAGATAAAACGTGGTATAGTAACATTATATAAATTATTGTTGTTTGAAAGGTAAGAAATTGAGGTGTTACATATATGAGTAAGCGTTATGTCGTTGTTGATTTAGAGACGACAGGGAACTCCTGGAAAGATGGGAAGGATAAAATTACCCAAATTGCAGCTGTTGTAGTAGAAGATGGAGAGATATTGGAGATTTTTTCGTCTTTTGTTAACCCAAAGAGAGAGATCCCACCATTTATTACAGAATTAACAGGGATTGATGAAAGTCTTGTAAAACAAGCCCCGTTATTTCAAGATGTAGCCCCGATGATTGTTGAGCTATTACAAGGTGCGGCTTTCGTTGCGCATAATGTTCACTTTGATTGGAATTTTTTAAATGAAGAATTAAGGCAAGCTGGATATACAGAAATACATTGTCCGAAAATCGACACGGTTGAATTGGCTCAAATTCTTTTGCCGACAGCCGATAGTTATAAATTACGTGATTTAGCTAAGAAGCATGAACTAGAGCACAATCAACCACATCGTGCGGATAGTGATGCTCTTGCAACAGCGGAATTATTTTTACAATTTTTAAATGAAATTGAAAAGTTACCACTTGTCACGTTGCAATCGCTTTATGAATTAAGTGATGTGTTCCAAAGCGATATAGCTGATGTGCTTTCTGAAAATATTTTAAAGAAAGTAATGCACGGTAAAGAAGATATAACGGAGTATGAAATACATCGAAATATTGCGCTGAAAAAGCGGAACTATTCCTTAAACCTTGGAGAAACGTGTTCATCAAAGTTTGATGCTTTCTTGAATAAAACGATGGATAAATTGGAATCACATATGCCAAAGTTTGAAAGAAGAGAAAGTCAACAACTGATGATGAAAGAGATATATACGGCTTTAAGAGATTCTCGTTTTTCACTAATTGAAGCCGGTACAGGAACAGGAAAGACTCTCGCTTATTTGCTTCCTAGTCTTTATTTTGCAAAGAGAAAAGAAGAACCTGTCATTATAAGTACACAAACGGTACAACTCCAACAACAAATATTAGAAAAAGAAATTCCGTTATTACAAAAAATAATGCCATTTTCATTTGAGGCAGCTCTTCTAAAAGGAAGAAAGCATTATTTATGCTTACATAAATTTGAGTATGCTTTGCAAGAGGAAGAAAAAAATTATGATATGGCACTTACGAAGGCGAAGATTTTAGTTTGGCTATTGCAAACTGAAACAGGTGATCGAGACGAATTAAATATTCCTGAGGGCGGAAAGTTACTTTGGAATCGTATTTGTAGCGATGCGTATAGTCCAGGCGGTATGCAAAGTAATTGGTTTAGTCGTTGTTTTTACCAGCGAGCGAAGAATAAAGCTTTATTTGCAGATATCGTTATTACAAATCATGCGTTATTATTTCAAGATTTTTCAAGTGAAGAACCGTTGTTTGCTTCATGCGAACATATTATTTTTGATGAAGCTCACCATATTGAAGAAGCTGCGAGTAGAACATTGGGTGAACAGTTCTCTTGTATGTATTTTCAATTGGTTATATCTCGTCTTGGGACGCTAGAAACAGAAGATGTACTCTCCAAAGTATATAAAATGATGAAAAAATCAGAGCAAGCATCTCGTTCAACTTTCCGTATGATAAGTTATAGTTTGAAGGAACTTAAGTTTGATGCGGATGAACTCTTCCAAATGTTACGTACTTTTATATTTAAACAAACAAAGCAAGAGCAAGGAACGAATAATATGCCGCTCATCTATAGGTATAACGCAGAACTAGAAAAAGGTAAGTTGTGGGATAGTATCGTCGAATTAACAAATCGTTTTATATATGAATTAAGAAGGGTAGTAACTGCTCTTGAGAAGCAAGTGGATATATTGCAAAGTAAGTTAGAATGGGAGATGCATGTTGTAACAGGTGAATTTATGCATTTAATTGAGTTGCTGAGAAAGATGGCAGAATCATTACAGTTACTCGTATTAGAAAAGAATTCGTATGTAACTTGGATGGAGACTGAAACGAAAGGGACGATTCATTCAACAGTTCTATATGCACAGCCTGTTCATATTGGTGAAAGATTTGCTGATGAATTTTTAACAGAAAAAAAGAGTGTTATTTTTACATCCGCAACACTAACAGTTAACGATACGTTTGATTATATAAAAGAGGAACTTGGTTTACATGATTTCGCTCCAAATACTTTAAAGGTTCCGTCGCCATTTCGTTATGATGAACAGATGAAATTAATGGTGTCAACGGATGTACCTTTTATTAAGCAAGTAAGTAATGAGCGATATATTGAATCTGTATCGGAACATATTGCAAAGATAGCGAAAGCCACAAAAGGCAGAATGCTCGTTTTATTCACTTCGTATGAAATGTTAAAAGAAGCGTATGCGAATTTAAAAAATAATGATGAATTAGAGGGGTATTTATTACTGACCCAAAGTGTGAATAATAGAAGTCGAAGCCGCTTAATTCGAAAGTTTCAAGAGTTCGACAAATCAATTTTACTAGGGACGAGCAGTTTCTGGGAAGGAATAGATATTCCTGGAGATGCCTTAAGTTGTCTTGTTATAGTCCGTCTACCATTTACACCTCCTCATCAGCCGATGATGGAAGCGAAAGGTGAGTGGCTAAAAAATCAAGGTGAAGATGTATTCACTAAATTAGCGCTCCCACAAGCAATATTACGTTTCAAACAAGGATTCGGCCGCTTAATTCGAACGAATACAGATACAGGAACGGTAGTAGTGTTAGATCGTCGTTTGACGAGTTCTTCCTATGGAAAACGATTTCTACAATCGATTCCTAACGTACCTCTTTATGAAGGGCCATTAGAAGAATTGTTAGTACAATTAGAAGAACCACCAAATGAATAAAAATAGAAGAAAAATACGCCTGAAGTACTTATAAACTTCAGGCGTAAAAAATGTGGGTAGGAGGAATTTTATTTTTCTTACTTCTTGTATACAAAATGTGTTGGTTTTCGACTTGAAACCTTTTTTTGCTGTACATGTCCTGCTATAATAGATGGGTGATGAAGCAGGGGTTGTAAAGAATGTACTCTTATTGTAACCGCATTGCGTTCTTCTATAATTAGAAATTTTTGTGTAACGGAGGAGTTTTTTCATGGATAAGAAAATCGAAGTACTATCAACGACGCGTATTAAATATTCGTCGGATTTGTATAAAATTGTTGATAGTTTAAATCGTACGTTAAAAGAGCAGGACCTCATGTTCGGACTAGCATTAGACGAAAAAGATAAAGAAACAGCTGTATTTACGATTTACAGAACGTAGTGATACAATGAAAAAGTGGATCTTTGCAATCATTATTGTTATCGTTGCTAGCGGAATATATGGGGCGTATGTTTATAATAAAGCGATGGGAAAGAAAATTCCAAAAGAGTCGAAATTTGTAGAAATTGCTAAAGAAAAAGCAAAGCTTACAAAGGTGAAATCTGTTGATTATTACAACGGAAAATCTGCATATATAGTCGTGCAAGGTACAGATGAAAAGGGAGAACAACTTATCGTTTGGGTGCCTGAGAAAAAAGGGGATACTGTAGTAAGGAAAAAGAGCGAAGGTATTTCTGAAAAAGAGGCTATACAAAGAACAATAGAGCAAGTCGGCAATGAAAGTAAGGAATCAAAAAGTAAGCCGAAAGAGATTATGAAAGTGAAATTAGGCTTTGAAAATGATGTACCACTATGGGAAGTTACATATATTGATGATGACAATCGTTATAGTTATTACTATCTTGAATTTAAAGATGGAAAATTTTTAAGACGATATAGCATTGAAAAATAGATGTAGGGGGAACTACAAATGAAATTAGCAAAGCGAGTAGCTGCTTTAACACCGTCTTCAACTTTAGAAATTACAGCAAAGGCACAAGCATTAAAAGCAGAGGGTCATGATGTAATTGCATTAGGGGCAGGGGAACCTGACTTTAATACACCAGAGCATATTATGGATGCTGCACATAAAGCGATGTTAGAAGGGCATACGAAGTATACACCAACAGGTGGATTACAATCGTTAAAACAAGAAATTGTGAAGAAATTTACTCGCGATCAAGGTATTGCGTATGATCCATCTGAAATTATTGTATGTAATGGTGCAAAGCATGCATTATATACATTATTCCAAGTATTACTTGATGAGGGAGATGAAGTTATCATCCCAACTCCTTACTGGGTAAGCTATCCAGAGCAAGTAAAGCTTGCTGGCGGTAAGCCGGTTTATGTAGAAGGTTTAGAAGACAATGAGTACAAAATTACAGCAAAGCAGCTGCGTGAGGCAATTACAGAGAAAACGAAAGCAGTTATTATTAATTCACCGAGCAATCCAACAGGAATGATTTATAGCAAAGAAGAATTACAACAGCTTGGAGAAGTATGTTTAGAACATGATATTTTAATCGTTTCTGATGAAATTTATGAAAAATTAATTTATGGTGGCGTAGAATATACTTCAATTGCCCAGCTTTCTAATGCATTAAAAGAACAAACACTTATTATTAATGGTGTATCTAAATCTCATTCTATGACAGGATGGCGTATTGGATATGCTGCAGGAAATAAGCAGCTTATTAAAGCGATGACGAACTTAGCGAGTCATAGTACGTCAAACCCTACTTCAATCGCTCAATACGGCGCAATTGCGGCATACGCAGGCTCACAAGAACCTGTGGAAACAATGCGTCAAGCCTTTGAAGAGAGATTAAACATCATTTATGATAAATTAATTCAAATCCCTGGCTTTACTTGTATTAAACCGCAAGGTGCATTTTACTTATTCCCTAACGTAAAAGAAGCTGTAGCTTTATCAGGATATGCAACAGTTGATGATTGGGCAAAAGCTCTATTAGAAGAGGAAAAAGTGGCTCTTGTACCAGGTACAGGATTTGGTGCTCCAAATAATGTTCGTTTATCATATGCGACATCTCTTGAACAAGTAGAGAAAGCATTAGAGCGCATCCATACATTTATGAAAAGTAAAGTGCAAGCTTAATTTTATATTTCATTCATGTAATATAAAAAACCTCCCTATTAATGGGGAGGTTTTTTTGACGGATTGTGGCAAAAAGAAATAGCTAAAGGTGTGTTATACTAGAGAGCGAGGTGTTTGGTGATGAAAAAGAAAATGATGTTACAGTGGTTTGAGCAGGGAAGCATTGCAATTCCAAAATTGCTTATGATGCATTATAAAAAATTAGGTTTAAATGAGACGGAATTTATGGTTGTACTTCATGTACACACATTTTTAGAATCAGGTAATTCGTTTCCGACTCCTTCAGAGATTTCTGAACGGATGACGATAACGGAAATGAAATGTATGGAAGTAATTCAGACGTTGATTCAAAAAGGTTTTTTATCACTAGAAGGTGGACAAAGATCAGAAGCGATGATGTGCGAAAGTTATTCTTTACAACCGTTATGGGAAAAAATATTACATTTCTTAATGGATGAATCAATAGAGGAAGAGCAAAAAGAAAAAAAACAGCTACAAGTAAATTTATATACAGTATTTGAAAAAGAATTTGGAAGACCACTTTCGCCGTTCGAATGTGAAACGTTAGGGATGTGGGAGGACCAAGATCAACATCATCCAAATTTAATTCAAGCGGCTCTTAGAGAAGCTGTAATGAGTGGAAAACTAAATTTCCGATATATTGATCGTATTTTATTTGAGTGGAAAAAGAATGGAATTAAAACGGTAGATCAGGCTCAAAATCAAGGTCAAAAATTTAGAGCGAATCAACAAAGGGCACAACAAATGACAAAACAAGAGACGAAATTTACTGGAAAAGTGCCTTTTTATAATTGGTTGGAGCAGTAATATAGGAGGAAGTATATGTTAAATAAAACACAAATTCGCTATTGTTTAGACACAATGGCGGATATGTATCCAGAAGCACATTGTGAATTAATTCATGAGAATCCTTTTGAATTAGTAATCGCGGTAGCACTATCTGCACAATGTACAGATGCACTTGTAAATAAAGTGACGAAAAATTTATTTCAAAAATATAAAACACCAGAAGATTATTTAAGTGTATCTTTAGAAGAGTTACAACAAGATATACGTTCTATTGGGTTGTATAGAAATAAAGCAAAAAACATTCAAAAATTATGTCAGATGTTGCTGGATGATTACAATGGAAAAGTTCCAGAAGACCGTGACGAGTTGACGAAATTACCAGGAGTAGGGAGAAAAACAGCAAATGTTGTAGTTTCCGTAGCGTTTGGAATTCCGGCAATTGCTGTTGATACACATGTGGAGCGAGTGAGTAAACGATTAGCTATGTGTAGATGGAAAGACTCTGTGTTAGAAGTAGAAAAAACATTAATGAAGAAAGTACCGATGGATGAGTGGGGAGTTACACATCATCGTATGATTTTCTTTGGACGTTATCACTGTAAAGCACAACGACCGCAATGTGAGGAGTGCAGACTGTTAGAAGTATGTCGTGAAGGAAAGAAGCGAATGAAGGTGAAATAAAGGATGGAGCGAGTTATAGAAATACCGAAAGAATTTCACTGTTTACCATTTTTTGAAGAAAGTATAAATTTAATTAAGTATCATACAGACAATTCTTTTGAAGAGATAATACAAAATACTTACTTTATATTTGATATTGAAAGACAGTATGAGCCATGGAAGGAAATTGAAAACAGCATTCCAGTGATGTTGAATGTATGGAAAAATAAGCATGAAGACATTGCTATACTGTTTCGAAATAGAAATAAGCAAGAGGCTGAGGGACCAATGATTCTTTTTGCAGCTCACTTGTTATCGGTTGTCTATTGGCTAAATGAACAACCTGTTCATAGTTTGAATGAAATGCAAATAAATACGAATAAATTAAAAGTGCAACCTGTTAATTTTATGGAAAGATATTCATTCATTATAAAGAAACCGAGTAATTATCATTCTTATATTCAATTAGCGCAGTTGTATATCGAAATAGAAAAGCTGTATGTAAAGAGAATGATAACAAAAAAGAAGTCCGCTTCTCGTTAAGAGAAACGGACTTCTTTTTTGTATATTAGGACTCTGTTGTAACAACAGTACCGTCTGCGTGAGGTGTATCTCCTCCGGTATTTTGGTGTTGCTGTTCTTGTTGTTTCTTGGCCTCTTCTTCAGCTTTTTTCTTGGCCTCTTCTTCAGCTTTCTTCTTAGCTTCTTCATCAGCTTTTTTCTTAGCTTCTTCATCAGCTTTTCTTCTAGCTTCTTCATCAGCTTTCTTTTGAGCTTCTTCTTGCTGTTTGCGTTGTTGTTCTTGTTGTTGCTGCTGTTGTTCTTGTTGTTTCTTAGCTTCTTCATCAGCTTTTTTCTTAGCTTCTTCTTGTTTTACTTTATCTTCATTAGCTTTTTTCTGGGCTTCCTCATCAGCTTTTTTCTTAGCTTCTTCATCGGCCTTTTTCTTAGCCTCTTCTTCAGCTTTTTTCGCATCTGGAGTTCCGCCAGGCGCAGTGAAAGATGCACCAACTGCTGGGCTTGTTCCAGTGCCTTTTTTCGCTACTACAGAGAAGCTGTAAGTAACACCTGGTTTAATACCACCAAGAGTAGCTGTCGTACCACTTATTGATAGGCTACCACTTGAACCGTCAGTTGCTTTATAGCTGGCTGCATATGCATCAACTTCTGCTGGTCCAGACCAGTTTAGTGTAACTGTGCTAGCGCCATCAAAAGTGACATTCAGACCACTAGGAGCATCTACTTTAATTTGTTTAATTGCATCTTTTTTCGCACCTTTTACGTATAACTCTCCGTTTATTTCTTGTACAGAAGAAGGACGTTCAAAGCGTGATTTATCTGTAGCGAATTTGCTCATCATTACTTGGAACATTTGCTGTGCAATTCTAGTGGAGCGATCGCTAACATAATTTTTTGGACCATCTTTTTCGTAACCGGTCCAAACAGCCATTGTGTATTGTGGCGTATATCCAGCAAACCAGCTATCTCTGTTTGCATCAGCTGGGATGTCATATTTTTGAAGAACTGATTCATCAAAGTTTTGTGTTCCTGTTTTACCTGCTACGTCAACACCTGAAACGTATGCTGTTGGACCTGTACCACCAGAACCAGGTTTTACTACGTCACGAAGAACGTCAGTAACCATATAAGCTGTATAGTCTTGCATTGCGCGATGTTCTTTCGGTTTAAAGCTTTTCTTTTTCCCGTCCGGGAAGGTTACTTCTTTTACGAAGTGTGGTTTATTATAGTTACCACTATTACCAAAGGTTGCATATGCACCTGCTACTTCTAATGGAGAACTATCGTTACTACCGATTGCTGTTGATTCGTAGACTTTTCCTTCTTTAAAGGTCATGCCTAAACCTTCAGCAAATTCTTTTGACTTATTAAGACCAACTGTTTGTGCTGTCTTTAAAGCTGGAATGTTTAATGACTTTTTCAAAGCTTCACGTAGTGAAACGTCACCTTTGTAACTTTTTGTTGCATTTTGTATTTTCTTACCATTGGAATACGTATATTCTGAGTCGTTTAATTGATGGTATGTAGACCATTGTAAATTTTCAATTGCCGGACCGTAGTCGAAAATTGGTTTCATTGTTGAACCAACTTGGCGTTTTAAATCAGTTGCCATATTATGACCTTTGAAAGTAGACTTACTTTCTTTACGTCCAGCACCAATTGCTCGAACTTCTCCAGACTGTGTATCCATAAATACGAATGACCCTTGGAATTGATCGTCCGGATACTTAATAAGATTGCCATCCATAATTTTGTCGGCGTAATCTTGAGCATCTTGATCAAGTGTTGTATGAATCGTTAAACCATCTGAACCGATATTTACATCAGGATATTCTTTTTCAACTTCTTTTACAACCGCATCTAAAAATGCTTGATACTTCATCTCAGTTACTTCTGAAGACGGTTGAAGGCCCTCAGTTACTGGAATCTTAACGGCGTTATTCATTTCTTCTTTTGTTATATAACCATGTCGATTCATTAATGATAATACGACATTACGACGATTTGTTGCTCGTTCAACATTTTCCTTTTTTGTTGGATCATAAATGTTTGGACCTTGGGGTAAACCAGCGAGCATAGCAGCTTCATGTAATTGCAAGTCTTTTAAATCTTTACCATAATATTTTTGCGCTGCTGTCGCAATACCGTATGAACGGTTACCTAAATTAATCTTATTTAAGTACATTTCTAAAATCTCATGTTTAGAGTATTGTTGCTCTAATTTGTAAGATAAGTACCATTCTTGCACTTTTCTTTTAGCAGTTTTGTCCATTGTTAGAAAGTAGTTTTTAACGACTTGCTGTGTAATCGTACTACCACCTTGGGAACCGAAACCACCAGTGACATTTTCCATAACTGCTTTTGTAGTTCGTTTAAAATCAATTCCATTATGATCATAGAAACGCGAATCCTCAGTTGCAAGAAATGCATTTTCAACTACTTTTGGAATTTGATCATAAGTAACATGTGTTCGTTTTTCAGCACCGTATTCATAGAAGAAATTTCCGTTTTTATCGAGAAACTTTGTTGATAAAGGATTAACAAGTTTGGATTTGTCTAATTTTGGAGCGTCCTTTACCATAACAAAGAAAGCGGAAACGCCGGCTACAAGACCAACGATACCAAGAAGTAGACAACCTATAAGGAATTTCTTGAAAAAGGAGCCTTTTTTCTTTGGTTTTTCTTCTTTATGTGTTTTTTTCTCTTGATTTTTCACATGATTTCGTTCTGTACGAGAACGATAATTATCTGACATTATACTTTCTCCTACCTTTCATTCTCTCCCCCAAAAGTCGAAAAAAGAGCCTTAGTGATGACTCTATCACGAAAAATAAACCATGTCTAGTACACGGATATAGTCAATCCGAGGGTGATAACCGCATGATAATAAGGATCCATGCTCTTCTATTTCTTCTTTCGTAATCGACTTGCGTCCACCAGTATTTTGACGATTCCAAAATGCAATAATATGTTTTGCATCTAGTAAATAAAATTCATCAAAAAGTGTAAATTTAATAATAACAAATGCAATTCCATTATGAGCAACCACTTGCTTCATATGTTCAATTTGATGAAGGTGGAAGTTTTGAAGTGGGAAACTAGTTTTATTTTTGGTTTCCTTTGCTTCAAAATCGATGTATTTCCCTTTGTATACACCGTTGTAATCTGTTGTAGAAGGTTGTTTAAAATACGCTTCTTTTACCACTGCAGCACTTCGAGCGGGGTAATCTACTTTTACAATTTGAAGAGGTGTAGGCTTTTTATGTACACATGCAATATTATGGGTTAAGTAATATTGATTTGTTTCATTCAATTCCTCTTCAAGGGACATACCTCTATTACTATAAGTATGTGTTTTTATAGGTGTTTTTTGAGGTTGTGAAGCTTGATTATACCTTTTTCCATTTGGGTAACGAATGGTCATAGTGTGTCCACCCCCAACTTGCTAAGAATTACTTACAAAGGTGATTATATCAAAAAATGAAAAAAGATGTGACCTTTTTGATGAAAGGTATGATGACTTATTTATGTTTACATGGAATGATTATATGAAAATTAAACAAAATCGAGAAAAAAATTTTTGTACAGAGGAAGAAAAAGCAATCATTCACAATATTAAAAAGAAAACAGAAATAGCTAATGTGGACAATATTTCTCGGACACAATCTTATCAAGAATATTATTTAAGAAATAGTGAAATCAGGTGGGCCTTTTTAGCGAGTATGGTTTCGAGAAATGCGGGCTGGAATATGACTGATTTAGAAGGGAGATATTATGATACTGTTTTACCTAGAACGGTAAAAAAACATTTATTTCTTCTGTACGAACAGGCTAATTGGATTATTTTTTTAGATGCATTTCCTCAGCTATTATTGTATGAGGAAAGTAAGAAGAGACATGCACCTCTCTTTCATTTGTTGCAATACTTCAATGTATCAATTTTTATGGAAAAAGAATGGTTACTTTTCTGGGAAAGAAGAGATATGAATAGACTTATGACAGCGCTTATTATAAATGAACAAAATAAAATTCAAAAACCAGTCATTGAGAACACATATTTTAAAAAACATGTATTCCATACTGCACTTTTTAAAGTACAAGAAAGACTTCATATTAGTGCAGTTATCTTCCCAACAATTGAAGGGAGAATGTATGGGTTTTCGGTTTATCAATTTGAAACGTTACAAAAGCGTATAGAACTAGGAAAAAAATTAGCATGGTTATTGTTTCATCCAATTTATAATGGTTCGTTTTATAAGTTTGCACTGCAAACTACACATACTGGGTCTAGAGAAGATTATGAAGTTTACGCAAAGGAAACTCGAAAGTCTTATACGCCAACACTTAGAGATATTTATCCTGTTATTTTACATGAAGAAATAAAAATGAGAGATTGGTTTTGTGCAAATATGAAAATGAATGTGCTATTTGTACTTGAAGAACCTAAAGGGGAAGTTAATATAACAGAATGGTATAGAAGAAAGAGAGAACAAATCTATAGGCTATCTATCGTAAACCGTTTTGCTAAAAGGATCGATGAGTTCATGATATAATAAAAAAGAAGTCCCGTCTTCCATTTTGAAGACGGGACTTCTTAATTTGAAAAAATCCTGCTATGCGTGCTACAACTTTAATTTGAAAAAATCCTGCTATGCGTGCTACAACTTTAATTTCAAAACGTAATGCTAGTAGGAGATTAAGGATGATTTGAAATTTAAATGTTCGTAATAAAGTCTCGCTTTATGTAGCAGGGAAGTTTGGACCATCTAGCTTTGGATTGCCAGTCTCGGGTTTATTTTGTTGTTTGTTTTGGTTTTTCTTTTTTTCATTTTTGTTCTTTGCCATTGTAATACACCTCCTTTTTGTATTGTTACCATTTCTATAAATGACATACGAAATGATTTCTTTGACGAATAACAACTAGTTTTGTCATGTGGGCAGGAGTGGTGAATCATTCGGCGAAATTACATGACAAAGGAAAAGCAAAGAAGGAGGCGTTTTGTATATGGCGATGGTTCAGAAGGAAGATGTAATGAAAAAAATGGATCAAATGTTAAGTTCTCTCGATTTGCTGGAAATGAATATAGGGATTAGAATGAATCATGCATTAAAGGATGCGAGTGAAAAAATATGCAATAAAATAGAAATAACAGAAATGCATATTGAACATATGGAAAATAAATTAGTGCATCACGAAGAGAAAGGGAATTGGGTAAAGACATTTCAAAACGTCGTAGTGAGTGCATAATAAGGTGGGAAAGAAATGAAGAATGAAGCATTAATACAGTCTTCAGAAAAACTCATGCAGTATAATAATGAAGCGAATGTAAAAAAAAGAGAACTAACTGAATACGACTTTTATAAGGATATGAAACCGTTTGTAGATATGGTAGATGAGGAATTAAAGAAGTGGAAAGAATTAGCTTATACGTGGATTAAAGAAGAAAAGCCAAAGTATATACATGTACAGCAAATTGATCAAGTATACGATAATTTACAAACGAATGTGTTGCAATGCTTTGTAAATAAAGGTAAAGGTAAACGATTCTTTGAAACACACCAAGCCATTTCGTATACTTTGCAAAATATAGTTGAGCAATGTAAATAACAAGAGGGAGAGCCCTCTTGTTATTTTTATGCTTCTGTCATTGTTGTAGGTTTTGTTGCGCCGTTTATTTCTAATTCTTTTATTAATGTTCGATAATCTGATATGCATATTTTTCCTTCGAGATACCAATGTCTCGCAAAGTCTAATAATTCATTTGCATTCTCTGTGCAATACCCCTTTTTTTGAGAAAACGCTTGTTTTAAATCCCCTAATACCATGTTGATTCCTCCCCCATGAGAATCTTCTTCTTAATTATCATAGCATGGAAGGGTTTTCTTTTTTAATTTTTTAAAAATTTAAACTTCCGACAAAAATAGACATATATTCCATCACACATATTATTTTATAGGTACATATTATATATGTAGAAACTTATGTGAAGGAGGAGAGAATGCATGTTTCAACAACCTAACGTATATCAGCAAACGAATCCATATGCACAGCAAAATATGTACCAATATAATACGGATACATATTTACGGTATAATATGTATCCTTTCGAGCCTTATTATGGAAATCAAAATTATTATCAACCGTTTGAAGTGTCCTTTATGAATCAAGCTCAACAACCACAACAGCAGCAACCTTATGTGAATCAAGCTCAACAATCACAAGCTCAGCAATCATACATGAATCAACCACAGCAGCAGCCTTATATGAATTCGCAATATTATATGCCACCACCATCGCCGTATGCTAATCAACAAGCGATGTTTTATCCACCAAAACAACCGTACCCGACGCAGGGTAAGCAAAAGCAACAACAGCCAAGCCAGTTTTCTAGTTTTGTTTCTCAATTTAAAACATCAGATGGTAACTATGATGTAAATAAAATGATGAATACAGCTGGACAAATGATGAATGCGATGAATCAAGTGACAGGTATTGTAAAGCAAGTTGGAGGCTTTTTTGGTAAGTGATGTTGAAGGATTGTCTATAAAAACAATGTAAATGAAATAAAGGACTAGACAAATTTCCTTGTAATAAATGGGTATATATAACAAACGGCTTTCTCTCTTTTCTCATACTGTAAAGTGTAATCAGATTTTTTTAACGAGAGAGGAGAGAAAAAACTATGCATCATTGTCATCCTTGCTTTGGAGGGCATAAGCCTACAGGACCTATTTGTACGACTGCTCCTGTCATTCATCCGACGAAACAATGCGTAACACACTCTTTTTCAACAACGGTGGTGCCACACATTTTCCCAACACATACAACACATGTACATCATCAACAAATTAAAAACCAAAACTTCTTCCCACAAACAAATTCAAATGTAAATGTTGTGGACCCAATCGACCCAGGATTCGGTGGCGGATGTGGACCGTGTGGTCATGGACATCATGGACATCATGGACATCACGTATCACCATTTGGTCCAGGACCAAATGTATCTCCGTTTGGACCAAACGTATCACCATTCGGACCGAATATTGGACCAAACGTATCACCATTCGGTCCAAATATCGGACCAAACGTTGGTGGAATGTTTAAAAAGTAAATGATATGTTAGAACTAGCGAAATGCTAGTTCTTTTTTTGTAATTGGAGTGTTGATATGAAAGTTATTGCAGTAACAGGATATAAGCCATTTGAACTTGGAATATTTAAAAATGATCATCCAGGGGTGGAGTGTATAAAGAAAGCGTTACACCGTAAATTAACCAATTTTGTAGAAGATGGTTTAGAGTGGGTTATAATAAGCGGCCAATTAGGTGTAGAATTATGGGCTGCTGAAGTTGTTTTTGAAATTCAAGTAGAATATCCAGATTTAAAATTAGCGGTATTCACTCCGTTTTTAGAACAAGAAGAAAATTGGAAAGAAGATAATCGTGAATATTACGAATTTATCCTTTCTCAAGCAGACCATGTTGATAGTATCACGAAACGGAAGTATGAAAGTCCAGAGCAATTTAAATTAAAAAATCAATTTTTTATTGAAAAAAGTGATGCGCTTTTAGCGGTATACGATGAAGAAAAACCAGGAAGTCCCAAATATATTGTAGAAGCAGCAAAGAAAAAAGGAGAAATAGAAAATTATCACAGTTATTTCATTCTTTTTTCTGATTTACAAGATATAATAGAAGAGGAACAGTGGAATAATGCAGAGTAAATATGTAATATAGTACTCGTATATATGATTGACAAAAAGCATTGTTTCTGAAAAAATTTAGTTAATGAAAGTTTTGGTAAAAATTTGAGGTGAAGAAAATGATTTCGGATAAAATTAAATTAACAGCGAAAGATATTTTAGAAAAAGAATTTAAAACAGGTATGAGAGGTTATCAGCAAGAAGAAGTAGACAAGTTTCTTGATATGATCATTAAAGACTATGAAGCTTTCCACAAAGAGTTTGAGCAATTAAAGCAACAAAATGCTCGTTTAAAGCGTGAATTAGAGGAACAAAAACTAGCAGTAACGCAAGTTCCACAACAACCTGTACAAACACCAGTTGCACAACCAGTTTATAACAACACGAATACGGATATTTTAAAACGCTTATCTAACTTAGAAAAAGCTGTATTTGGAAGTAAGTTATACGAATGATGTAAGGTGGGAAAAGGTTTAAGCATTTTACATAGAAAAAAACGTTGCAAAATCTTTTTGTTTCCACTATACTAATGGATGTCATAACGTTTGGGTAATCGCTGCAACGCCAACGTTGTAGAGGAAAGTCCATGCTCGCACGGCCTGAGATGGCTGTAGTGTTCGTGCCTAGCCAATTCATAAGCTAGGGTATTCTGGCTGTAAGGCTGGTTTAACGGCAGGGAAAAAACCTAAGTCCTTTCGGATATGGTTTGACTACCTTTAAAGTGCCACAGTGACGAAGTCCTTGAAGAAATGATAGGAGTGGAACGAGGTAAACCCCACGAGCGAGAAACCCAAATAATGGTAGGGGAATCTTTTCCAAGGAAATGAACGACGGGAAAGGACAGGTTTTATAACCTGTAGATAGATGATTGCCACCGGAGTACGAGGCGTGGGCCGTTTGTAGTACAAAGGAACAGAACATGGCTTACAGAACGTTATGAACCAACTATGAAATAACTCAGCTCTCCTTTGTTAGAGGAGGGCTTTTTATTTGTATGAAGTTATAAAGTATGAGTTAAAATGGTTAATGAGAAAATTTTTCGTAAAATGTAATGATTAATAGGACCAATTGCTATTAATTATTGTTTGAATATACATAAGAGGTGAATGCAAATGGGAAAAGTTACTTTAAT
Source organism: Bacillus sp. FSL K6-0073 (assembly GCF_038006085.1). Lineage (NCBI taxonomy): Bacteria > Bacillati > Bacillota > Bacilli > Caryophanales > Bacillaceae > Bacillus > Bacillus sp. FSL K6-0073. The sequence continues at coordinate 1,591,398 of NZ_JBBOUN010000001.1, forward strand.
TGCAACAGCGGCAATGGGTATTGAAGCGTTAGTTGCCCGAGAAGTTCGCGATCTTGGTTATGAATGTCAAGTAGAAAACAGCAAAGTAACATTTGAAGCAGATGAAAAGGCGATTTGTCGCACGAATTTATGGTTACGTACTGCGGACCGTGTAAAAATTAAAGTTGGCGAATTTAAAGCAACAACATTTGATGAGCTATTTGAAAAAACGAAAGCATTAAACTGGGGAGATTATATTCCAGAGAATGGCGAATTCCCTGTTATCGGTAAATCTTTAAAATCTGAATTATTCAGTGTTTCGGATTGCCAACGTATCGTTAAAAAAGCTGTCGTTGAAAAATTAAAAACAACATATAAACGTACAACTTGGTTTGAAGAAGATGGTCCGTTATTCCGTATCGAGATTGCAATGCTCAAGGATATTGCAACATTAACAATTGATGCGAGCGGTGTTGGACTTCATAAACGTGGATACCGTATGGATCAAGGGGAAGCTCCGTTAAAAGAAACATTAGCTGCCTCTTTAATTAAATTAACAAACTGGAAGCCAGATCGTCCATTTGTTGATCCATTCTGTGGATCAGGTACAATTCCGATTGAAGCAGCATTAATTGGACAAAACATTGCACCAGGATTTAACCGTGGTTTCGCATCTGACGAGTGGGGCTGGGTAGGTAAACAAAACTGGCGTGAAGCTCGTCAAGAAGCTGAAGATTTAGCGAACTATGATCAACGATTACAAATCATTGGATCGGATATTGATCATCGTATGATTCGAGTTGCTCAAGATAACGCAGAAGAAGTAGGCTTAGGTGATTTAATTACATTTAAACAAATGCAAGTAAAAGATTTCACAACAAAAGAGGATTATGGCTACGTTGTAACGAATCCTCCATACGGAGAACGTTTAAGTGAAAAAGCACTCGTTGAACAACTGTATAAAGAAATGGGACAAGTATTCCGCCCATTAGATACATGGTCAGCGTATGTATTAACAAGCTATGAAGCATTTGAGAAGTGTTACGGAAAAGATGCGTCGAAGAAGCGTAAACTGTTTAACGGATTTATCCGTACAGATTACTACCAATACTTCGGAAAACGTCCACCGCGTAATCGAGACTAATCAGGCTTTTAAGTGACTTATAAATAATTGGTTCACTTAGAACTCATTATTAAATATCTGCCCTAGGTAGATCCTCATTCTTTTTTCTGAATAGAAGAAAGGGTGGGGATTTTTTTGTTGCTTAAATTTGCGATTAAGGAATTTTTAGATGACAGAGAGCTTAGGAATTTAAGTTTTCACACGGTTAAGTCTTACAAGGGTATTCTTAGGCAATTTGAATCTTTCTGTGTTGATAAAGGGTTATTTGATACTCATAAGATCACTACAAAGATAGCTAAAGAGTTTCTTGTTCACTGTAAGTATGAATTGAAGAACTCAGTGTCAACCATTAATGCGAAGACAAGGACACTTAAAATTTTCTTTAGATATTTGGAAGAAGAGGAAATAGCTGAAGAGAACCCGTTTAAGAAGATTAAATTTAGTAAAGAAGACCTTGTGATGGATGTGTTAACGGATCAGCAAGTAAAGAAAGTCTTGGATTATTTTGATAGAGGATATTTTAAGGGTTCTAACTTTGCCCTAATGCGTAATCGGATGGTGATAGTCCTTTTGATATCTACGGGGCTTAGACGTGAGGAACTAGTCAATTTAAAGTGGTCAGATGTCGATATGAAGAATAGGACGATTATGACTTATGGAAAGAAAAGAAGTATAGCGACTATTCCGTATACAAGGAAGTTACAGAAAGAATTAGCTGAGTATAAAACCTTTTTAGGATTTTACTTTGAAGAGGAAGAAGAGATAATTTACGTATTTCCTGATAAGACAAACCGTCAGCTTTCTACGGAGGCGATTTCTACTCTATTTAAGAGGCTTAAAAAGGATCTGAAGATGGATGGACTTACTTGTCATGCATTTAGAAGATATTTCGCTTCTAAGTGTTTAAAAATGGGGATGGACTCCCTGAACTTACAGAGACTTATGAGACATGAAACTCTACAAATGACTGATCGATATGTTAAGCTCTACGGTCACGCCTTACATGGAGTGAATGATAAGTACAATCCGTTGAATTTTATTGATATTTAAACAAAATAAAAAGAGTCGCTCCCGCCAAGAAAACGACTCTGAGTAACACCAACAGGGGAGAAAACTCCACTGTTCCCAACTAAATAACGGACAATCCGTACATTCAGTACCTTTATTCTATCGAAAAAATTCGAGGGATGCAAGGCTTCTTAAGTATTGCCTTTTTTAGCTACTGAGCTACGGGATTTCCGAACGTGGGAATGACCTAACACCACGCAAAAAACTTGAACCGGGTAGCTGACCCAACGTCAGAAAGTTAAGCGTACACCCTTTAAAGTGTTTCCTTGTTTACACTGGGTGTAGTCTAGGTGCGAACGACCATTAAAGGTTCGGTGGCTGCTTGGTGTCCTACGGGGCAGGTGGCAACGGATAGATATAAGCTCATGGGACAAGCTTTGTGAGTAGAAAGTCCGTTGAGGGAGAAATCCCTGTGTTTAAACAAGGTGATACAATACGGATACTTCAACAACTCATCCTAGCTCAGTATTAAGACATCTACTTTATGTCGTTTTAACCTTTGTTTTTACGATGTAAGGTAGATATTTTCTGTCCAAGCCGTTGCTTAAGCAATCTAAGCCATGCTCAGTAAAGGGGAGACCTAAAGTCAACACCTTAAATGCAAAATTGTGTTAAAATTAAATGATTAAATTCAGGGGATTTTACTAAGGAGGTTTTGGGAGCATGGAGGAAAAAGAGAGACGTGAATTGACTGCTAGAGATGAAGAACAGCTAGAAGAAATTGAAATGAAGGAAGCGAGAAAGCACGAAGTTTTAGATGAGCTAGAAGGAAATAAAGAAGATGCTGGACAAGAGAAGATGAGTAATGGAACAGAAGCTATGATTAGGTCTGTTACAATTCCGGATGAGTTAGTAGAATCTTTGAAACAAATTGCAGCGGTAAGAGAACGTGCAATACAAGCGATCTTACCTGCAATACAAGCGATCTCACCTGTAGCACAAGCGCTGTCAAAACAGATACTGGCGATGAGTAGCTTCTTTGAGTCTATTGGTGCAATTGGTCAAAGAATACAAGAAACACTAGACTCCTTTGATTTTAAAGAACGGCTGATTAGTTTACGAGAATGGGCTAAAGAAGCTGAGGAAACAACGCTGAGTTTTAAAACTATTGTTGTAGAATTAGGATTTCCCCCTCATAATTTTATGCCAATGTATAGTAGGCAACGTGTTATTCAATTGTATGAGGAAAAAGGCATCGAATACACAAAGAGATTTCTTGAGCGTTATATGTGTATGTTTGTTTATGATAAAGAGACGTTAATTGAGATGTGTAACTCTTGGCAACGGGCAGAGTGGCTAGAGAAGCGATCTTCCATTATAAATACAGTTATTGAAGGACATTTGAATGGTTATTATAGGTTGACTGTCCCCGCTATGCTTGCTCAAATTGAAGGGGTTTTAGTAGAGGGGATACTCAAGCTTGAGGCGGTAGCTCCTGACGAGCGAATTCAATATGAGCATCAAAAGAGTTTCCTAGGACAATTTTTATTGGGAGATAAGGGTTCGTTTTCTTTTGATGAGCAGATTGAGGAGTTTTACTTAAACACTGTATTGGCGAATTTTGATAGAGGGAAAGAAGTTGAGTCTGATTTAAGCCGTCATGCTATCTTACATGGTGAAGATGTGAGCTATGGGACAAAGATTAATTCTTTAAAAGGCATTCTAATTTTTGATTATCTTTTTGATAAATTGAATGCTGCTTATAAGGATATTGAAGAAAGTAAGTTAGAGATTAAACGGCAAAAAGAAATAGCGCAAAGTAAAAAGAGAACACGTAATGCTTCGGGGAAGAAATCAAAAGGATATCGTAAGAAAAGTAATGGCTAAGTAGATTCTGCTTAGCTGTTTTTTTTGTTGTTCTGATAAATTATTTAAAGTGATTTTATCATAAAGTTAGCTGTCGAATGTTTCAAAAAAGCAAGTGTAACTCCTTGAGAATAAATACCTTTAAATTGTAAGGTGTTAAAGCATATAACCTTTAAAAGATAAATCGCTAATCAGAACATTGTATGAAAATGTCACTCGTGATATCATATCAAGACCTTAGAGAGCCAAGGTAAAATATACCAAGAAAGAAGGCTAGATATGAGTAATATGACAAAAGAGGAACTTATGTGGGAACTATCCGAAAAGCATGGTATTACAGGGTTTAAGACCGATAGACAGAAAGAGAGAGACTTAGAGTATTACGAAAAGAAAGATCGACAGGATAAGCGACACTTTAGCTGGCAAAACTCGGTAAATCAAGTGGCAATCAAGTACCAACTCAATGATATACAGAAAGGCTCACTACTTCTTATGAGTACATTCTTAAAGAATAACGGTCAGGGAGAACTTTATGATACTAAAGGGAATCATTTGACAGTAAACAAGTTAGCCGATCTCATAGGTAGGTCAAAGAAGCAAGCTGATCGGATTGTGGACGAATGTGAAAATATTGGAGCTGTCACAACTCAAAGGGAAGGAAAAGAGAGGATTATCACATTTACAGATATGATTTACACATGTGGTAACTTGGAAGGTGATAATAAGAAGTATGCGAAAGTGTTCAAATTAGCGGTAAGGAAACTTGGGTCGATGTTGTCATTAAAGGAACTGGGATTCTTATCAGATCTATTGCCTCACTTCCATTGGGAAAGCCATATACTATGTGAGAATCCTACGTGGAACGGTACTGAAGGTATGAAAGTATGGAGACGTAAAGATATTATTGAAAAGCTAGGGTATAACCGAAATGTTGTGACAAGTACATTTAGAAAGTTAAAAGATAATGATGTTATTTTGGAATTGTCTGGAAAGATTGATGTAATCTATCTAAGTCCAAACATTGTGAGCCGTCAGTCTGATAAGGTGACCTTAGAGCAAATAGAAAAGGTTGCCCGCTCAGTAGCAGACAACCTCACAAGAAAATCTTATTTATAAAGCTATAACCGAAAAGTCTCGCCTTCCTCCTCCTACAGATTAGGCGGGGCTTTTTTGTTTCTGCTAATATGATAACTAATAGTGCCACTAAATGCAACGCACGATTTTGTCCACTTTTTAGTATTTTAATGCACGATTTTGTCCACTTTTGAAACAGCTCTATCTCTTGAGGCTCTAAGTCTCATGCATGTTTTGGTTAATTCTCGTTTCTTAGTATCTTATAGGTTTTCTAGAGAGATATCCGTCAATGTATAACTAGTATGGATAACTTTATCAGAGTGAAGCCTTAAAGTATGAGAGTTCGCACACTTACTCTGTGCCATTCGCAAGCTCATTATCACCGTCAATCTTACAATGATATACTCTTATATAGTTTAATGATGAGCGGGGGGGTGAGAGCGTCAGCGAACACGTGCGTAGCACGATGCTACAAGATGAATCACGCATGAATCTCATGCAAGATATACTCGGCAGCTTTCCTCATTTGAAAGTATAAAAATGTAAAAAATTTACTCTGTAGTGCGAAAAACTGGAAAGAACTTCTCTGAAGTGAAGTCTCTAGTGAGTACCGACGTATAAAACAAATGTATCTATACTTTTTAGCTAAAAGCCCTTCTGCAGCTAAAATAGTCACCTCTTAAAGAAATTTAAATACCCTAGAGGGTACTATCTAGAGTAATTCCTACATGAAGTCACTTCCTAAGAAGAAAACTGCATAGAATTGATAACTTTTATGCGAAAAATCTTATAAAGACGGAATCTTATAAGAATAAACATTCATCTATATACATCATTCTCGCCAGATTGAAATTCTAGTGATTTATGCACTTTAAAGTACCATCCCAATGAATCTATAAAGATACTCGCTAAAGCATTGATATTACTGGACTTACTAAACGATTACATCTTTAGAGGGTATTCTCAATATTATCCACTTAGTTAACATAATAAATCTTATAACCAGTACTTTATGGTAGTTAGTTATTTATAGTAAGTATTTATCGTAGTTGCCCCTACAGCTATACTCCGCCAGACGTTGGCTAGTAAGGGCTGATCTTATCAGAGTAAAAGCCTGCCTAGTAAACAGTGAATGTCCTCAGATTGTAAAGCTCATATATATACACTATCTAGATACTGCAGCTAGAAGTTATGCTATATAGCTAAGCTTACATAGTAACTATGTTGTGATGTCGATACCACACAGCATACGATGAGAGAACGCGAGAGAGCGCACAAGAGCCGATAAACACAGAGGTAATACAGCAGGAGCCACAACCACAGAGAGAGGCACAGGAGAGTGCCCACAGAGCGTTCCACAATGGATGCAACAGAGGATGCTATGAAGAGAAGGCAACAGAGAGGGAACAACAACAAAGGAATTGATAAGCGATCAGGAAATAGAAAAAAGAGCGACACGAGAGAGAAGAAGCGAAAGCAAGTCGAGAGAGAGGAGAACTTACAAGCTTATAATTCTCCTGTGATTTAATCTTTGACGAATGGATCGGAAGAAAATCGAACAAGGGTTGGCGACGTGGGGGCACTCAAAGAAAAGCGGCGGGGCTGGTGGGAACCAATCTCTATTATATGTCTAATTACTTCAGAGTGAGAGCTCAGGAGATTTTCTCTAATAAGTTTAGGAAAAAACTTGACGGATTGCTATATTTGGTTATAAAATGAAATGTTAATAAGTTGACTAATTATACTATTTTTGATATACTATGAGTATATAGAGATTGAGTTTAGGTTTAGCCTTCTTAGATACAATCTCTGTGGAACACCTTTCTTTACACTCCAGAAATGCCCTCTTCTCTCTATTAGATCTACTTTTAGAATGTTGCTTTCGATTGCAACGCATTTAAGTTCTTTCCTTTCTTAGTTTCATCCTTTCTCCTTTCTCCTTTTTGTAACAAGCAAACACCCTCTCAAGCTTGGAAAACTTGGAGGGTTGCTTGGTTACCCAGTTCAAGCCGCAACTTTTCCCTTTAAAGACACAAGAATCTCGAGTCGACTCTTAAGAGAGTCAATAAAAATTCATATGGAAAGTTTAGATTCCCAAGCTTCCTTATTACGATTGGTATTGTATTCGTTGTCCGAACTTAAGAGGATCACTTAAGAGCGGACTCGAGATTTTTTTTTCACCTATTTAGTTAAACTTTTAACGAGACACACCTCGAAAGGAATGATTTATTTTTGAAACTGGATATTACATTGCCTGAGACTGATCTCAGAGCTAGAAACCATCTCCGCTATATCATCTTCTGTCACAAATTCCACAATGTCTCAATAGTGGACCTTTGCAATAAATCCCAGCTTCATTACCAACAGTTCAAGAGAGCAATTAAAGGAGAATCTTCATATCGCTCACAGACATCGGTAGGTCAACGCCTAGTCGCTTCATTGCCTTGGGATGTCACGGAAGAGATGATTCAGGAAAGTTTACAACTACTTGATGACATCGCTGAGAAGCTCAAACAATTCGACAAGATTCAAGAGAGTGAAAAACTCCAAGGCGGTGACTCTCATGAGTAAACAAAGCGAGAAGACTCCTAAAACAACCCCTAAAACGAAAAACTCCCAAAAAGTAAAAGATATCTCCAATAGTAGAACCTTGCGAGACTGGAGAGAGTTAGATACCTCAATTACGTTATCACCCTCAAGCTATGATAACGATTTACAATTCCACATGAGTATTCCTATCGAGTTATCAGCATCTCTCAATCTAAAGCAACAAGATTTCCTTCACAACTTAATCGAAACGAAAATGAATATTTCCAGAGCGGCTGAAATGACTGGAATCTCCGAAAGCTACGGGAGAAAAATTACCCAGATGCCAAACGCGAGGGCTTATCTTTCAGCATTACGCAACCAAAGGTCTGCAATTGAAATTATGACTCATAATGAGCTCTTAGCTGAATTGTCAGCAATCGGAAGAGGAAATTCCACTGACGACTTTGTAAATGCCAAGACTGACAAGGTCACAGAAGTTAGGACTCCGTCAAACGTTCGCGTCCAAGCTATGCAGATACTTGCTAAGTGGCATAAGGTCTTATTTGATGGTCCAACGAACCCAAACTTACATTTCAGCGATCAGACTATTGTAGTAGACATCGAGGGATTAGAGGAGGACTTTCAAGAGCCTGAACTTAAGGATGTGACTCCAGAGTCTAACATTATCGACTTTAAAGAATAAAAACTTTAAAGTATCCATCACTAAAGAATACAACAGAAAAGGATGATAAAAGTATGACAAACTCTATTAATTTTGAAGCGTTCATGAGAACACCAGCCGGAAGAAAACTACAAGCCGAATCTGAAAAATACATAGCTGGTCTTAAAGTGGAACATGCTGAGAAGAAGGAGACTCTTGAGAAGAAAGACCTCGTTTATCGAGAATTACTTTTTGGAGCTAATCAGCTTAGAAGCACACAACTCTATCGCGTCATTGAGGGTGTTCCGTCAGTAATTGAAACGGATGACTCAAGCAGAATCACTAAAATTTCGCCTCTGAAGGGCTTTGGAGAGGTCGATTCAGTCCTAGCTCAGCAGATTAAGGAAGCAGATCCACTAACTTATCGACGACTGAGAGCTAACGACTTAAAAGACATTCCAAAAACAGATGCTTACTACGAGTCAGAAATCTACTCGGAAAACTGCCCAGTCGAGGTTTTTGACGCTTATATCGTTCGTCCAAGCAAAGACCCGACAAGTCCTAGATATGCAGAAGATTGGATGGGGCATTATGAGAACCTTTCTGATTACGAGAAGGGCGATAGTATTCATTTAAAGCAAACTGTGAGTTTATACTCCGAAGAGAATGTCCGTGGAATGGCCCAAGAAATAAGGGATCTTCAAAAAGAAATCGAATCTATCGAGAAGGAAATCTACTGATGACGATCCTCAACGATAAAACTATGAATGACTCACTCCATGAGGTGAAAACCTCAAAGGGGTTTTCCTTCATTGTTTCAACTTATGAGCTCCGCAATTTGTCTCCTTGGGTTAAACCTTCTGAGCATTCCTTCGATGATCTACTCTTCTATAGAAAGTTAATCTTATGTGAACGAAAATCAATGAAGAGACAACTTAAACGAGGTTACAAACCTATTAAGACATTGCAAGAAAGCGATCACTTTATTTGGTGTATCTCGGAAGATCTCTTTCACTCTCCAGTTATCTTTAGGGAGGAGAGAGGCTTAAATTTTGAAATCTCGGAGGAAGATCGGGATATCTTAAAAGGCAATATGATAGACAGACTAGCGAGGCAATTACTCTAGTGAAACGGGGACAGTGCTCTAAATGAGTGCTGTCTTTTTTGGTGTGAAATCTATAGAAAGGAAAAACCTTAAAAATAATTTCAAATTTGCACTTGAAAAGTCTCGAGACTTTGTGTTAATCTTTAATCACCGAGGTGGTGAAACAACATGAGTGATGTAATTAAACGAAAGAAGCAAAGCCGCAGAGAATATATTGCTAGCCTGTTTCAAGTTTCTGAGTCTGATGGAGATCAGTTAGCACGTCTGCATTCATGTCTGAAGGGTATCGAGTCTCCTAGGCGTAGGGAGCTGGTAGAGCAAGTACTCGAGCTAGTGGAGAATGGTAAACCATTAACTCCTAGAAAGCCCAGAGAGAAACTAGAAGATGATACAAATAAGGAGCCCAATAGGTAAAAGGGCTTCAAATTTTTACTTAAAAAGTCTCGAGACTTTATTGAAGAAAGAATATAATAACTTAATGGAGGAATTTAAAATGAAATTAGTAGGAAACGATACTTTTAACGGAATGAATAAGCTTAATGAGATGAACAATCAAGGGAAACTTTATATGACATTACTTAATTCGATAGATAACTTGAAGGACGAAATCTATGAGTTTGAAGCCGCATACAACGAATTATCTTTTGTTTCAGGAGATGACATTGAAGAAGATGAGCTTCAAAAGGAGATTATCACGAGTAGGTTATCGGATTTCTATAGGGATTTGGAGAATTGTAAGGATCAATTGATTAAAACTGCAAAAGGCTTTACTCTGAAGGAAATTCAGTACTTACATGCAAATTATAAGAGCTATCAAAGTTGATGCCTGTTTAGAGATGCTACTAAGTAACATATGATCTGGATGAGAGAGAGGAGCGACTTGTCGTCACTCCTCTTTATCTTTAGGAGCTTCAGCCTCTTCTTCACTATCTTTTATTGCGCTTTCTCTAACTATACTTATGAGCACCTTCGCAAAGGTCTCACAATCTAGAGTTCCTACAGATTCGACAATCACCTTATCACTCCTTTTTATCTCTTAGGTCTTCAGCTTTTGAGATTTCTTTATATTTATTGAGGTCAATCTCACCGTTACGTATTTCCCTCCGAACTATCTCCATAAAAGTTTCTGCAAAGAGTTTGCAGTTAAGCTCCCCAACAGTTTCCACAATCATTCGAATAACCTCCTCTTGGTTTATACTGGAAATTATAGCATTTGGGAAAAGGAATGAACTTGAGAAAGTTATATATATATATGAATTTTTGATAAGTATTTTTATTGATGGAAACTTAAAGAAATGTTAGTATAAAAAGGTTGTATTTAGAGGCAGGCCGTATTATTATTGATGTAACTGAAAAGTTGTACGGAAAAAAGAATTGGGGAAAAGCCTAAAAAGCCAAGGGCTGTTTAGATTAGAACTCGTACAGATTACTACCAATACTTCGGAAAACGTCCACCGCGTAATTCATAGTATAAAACTCCTCCAGCGCGCATATACTGGCTATTATGTAATGCGTAAAGGAGGAAGTGATATGGATAATTTCCAATTATCAATGATTCAAAAAGCTATTCACCGTACGTATGATGAGCTCGGAAAAGAAGTGGATAGTCAAGATGCGATTGTAGATGAAATACAAAAAGCACAAGAAGAATATTTGTCAGCTCTTTCACATGAAACAGCGATTGATAAAAGGTATTTAAAGTCATTAATATAGAAGAAAATTTTCCTTTTTCGAAAGGAAAATTTTTTTTCGTGTATTTATATGTATGGCAACAGGGGAAAGTAGCTGCACACATATGAGTAGCGGTTACTATATCTTTTTATAGAAAAACTTTTTGGTTGGAGGCTAAGGATGTTTACTGAGAAGAGATTACCATTTGAAGTAGGAAAACAAGACAATTTTTATGATAAGTTGAATGAGTGGATTGGAGATGTGTTTTACGACATCCTTCCGGAAAAAGGTTTTGAAGAGCGTGATGAACAAATTTTTATGGCGTTTCAATTAGAGCGTGCTTTCCAAGAAAAGAAAGTCATGTTCGCAGAAGCGGGTGTAGGAACAGGGAAAACTATTGTATATCTTCTATATGCAATTTGCTATGCGCGTTATACTGGAAAACCAGCTATTATTGCTTGTGCAGATGAAACGTTAATTGAGCAGCTTGTGAAAGAAGAAGGAGACATTGCGAAATTATCTGAAGCGTTAGGCTTATCTGTAGATGTACGACTTGCGAAATCAATGGATAATTATTTATGTTTACGTAAGCTTGAAGATGTTATGAGTGGACGAGCTCCAGAAGTAATTGAAGACGTATATTATGAATTACCACAATTCGTATTTGATCATGGTACGATGCAAAACTTTACTCACTATGGTGACCGAAAAGAATTTCCACTATTAAATGACGAAGAATGGTCAAAAGTAAATTGGGATTACTTCCAAGATTGCTTCACTTGTGATTCTCGTCATCGTTGCGGTCAAACTCTTTCACGTGAACATTATCGTAAAGCAGCAGATTTAATTATTTGTTCTCAAGATTTTTATATGGATCATATTTGGACGTACGATGCTCGAAAGCGCGAAGGACAAATTCCATTATTACCAGAAAGTAGTTGTGTTGTATTCGATGAAGGACATCTTGTAGAATATGCAGCTCAAAAAGCTTTAACATATCGTTTAAAGCAAACGATGATGGAGCAACTTTTAACGAGATTATTACAAAACGATATTCGTGAAGAGTTTGCACATTTAGTAGAAGAAACAATTTGGCAAACAGAGCGATTCTTTGATGTGTTACAAGAAAACAAAAAAGAAATTGCCGGTTCTGATCGTTTAGAAATTACTGTGACAGAAAAAGTAACAGCTGAAGCGAAACGACTTTATGCGAAAATTGGTGAAGTCGGTGATGCATTAGTATTTGAAAGTGAAATGCATACAGTAAACACGTATGACTTAAATATCGTTGATGAACATTTAGATGTATTAGAGCATTCACTTCGTCTGTTCATGCATGAGAAAAATGTAATTACATGGGGTGAAGAAGGTGATGGAGCCTTCACGTTAGTGATTATGCCACGTGCAGTAGAAGAAGTATTACAAGAGAAAGTATTCTCGAAGAAAATTCCGTATATTTTCTCGTCTGCTACATTATCTAATAACGATTCATTCGCATTTACAGCAAATAGCCTAGGGGTAAAAGATTACTTATCATTCTCAGTTGCCTCACCGTTTGATTATGAGGAGCAAATGGCAGTAAACTTACTATCGCATACGAAAGAAAATGAATGGGAAAGAAAGTGCCAATATACACTTGAAAATATACAGAAAACAAATGGACGTACACTTGTATTATTCCGTACAACACAAGAACTTGCAGCGTTTAAAGAATATGTAAGTAAAGAACAAATGTCAGTTCCGTTCTTATATGAAGGGGATCAAGAAATTAGTCAGCTCGTTTCTCGTTTCCAAAATGAAGAAGAGACTGTACTTTGTGCCGTTCATTTATGGGAAGGTTTAGACATTCCTGGTTCATCATTATCACATGTTATCATTTGGTCATTACCATTCCCTCCAAACGATCCTGTGTTTGAGGCGAAGCGTAAACATGTAAATGATCCATTCTGGGATGTAGATGTACCGTATATGATTTTACGTCTTCGTCAAGGGATTGGCCGTTTAATTCGTACGAGCGACGATAAAGGTGCTATATCAATCTTCTTATCTGATACAGAAGATGAGAAAGTGATAGAAGCGGTGAAAAACGTACTACCAGTAGAAGGTAAAGAATTATAAGGAGAAAGCTTGGCGCTTGCCAAGCTTTTTTTCTATTATAAAAGGAAATTAGATTTTCATGTCGAATTAAGTTTGAGGTAGAAAAAGGAGGTTTTTATACAATGACAGTAGCTACATATGAAGTAGAAAAGCAATTTTTAACATACGTGAAGAAGATACAAAATTACGGAGAAGCATTAAGCTTAATGTTTTGGGACTTGAGAACAGGGGCGCCTAAAAAAGGTGTAGACCAGCGTTCAGAAGTAATTGGCATGCTTTCATCAGAAGTATTTGCCATGTCGACTTCAGATGAGATGGGGAACTATTTAACAGAGCTTGAAGCTTTAATACGTGAAGATAAACTTTCTGAAACGACGAAGAAAATGGTTGAAGAGTGTCGTAAAGAATATGATAGAAATAAGAAAATTCCACAAGCGGAATACGAAGCGTATGTGAAATTAGAAGCGAAAGCAGAGAGTGTGTGGGAAGAAGCTCGTGAAAAATCTGATTTCGAAATGTTCCGCCCGTACTTAGAAAAAATTGTTGAATTTAAAAAGAAATTTATTACATATTGGGGTTACGAAACATATAAATACAATACATTATTAGACATGTATGAGCCAGGTATTACAGTAGAAGTTTTAGATCACGTATTTGGTCAACTTCGTGAGCGCATCGTACCGCTTGTAAAAGAAATCTCTGAGTCTAAAAAAGGATTAAAAACAAGTGCTTTATCGGAAAAATTTTCAAAAGAAAAACAAAAGAACTTTACATTAGAACTATTAAAGCAATTGAATTATGACTTTGAGGCAGGCCGTCTTGATGAAACAGTACATCCATTCGAGATTACTTTAAATAGAGGGGATGTTCGTATTACGACACGCTATGACGAAAAGGATTTCCGCATGGCTGTGTTTGGAACAATTCATGAATGTGGTCATGCTGTATATGAACAAAATATTGCAGAGAAATTTGAAGGTACACCGTTATGTAGTGGAACATCTATGGGTATTCATGAGTCACAATCGTTATTCTTTGAGAACTTTATCGGCCGTAATAAATCATTCTGGAAGAAAAATTATGATTTATTAAAAGAGTATAGCAATGGTCAATTTGATGATATGTCAGTCGATGAATTTTATGATGCAATTAACGAATCGAAGCCGTCATTCATTCGTATAGAAGCAGATGAGCTTACATACCCGCTTCATGTTATGGTGCGTTATGAATTAGAGAAAGAATTATTTGATGGTACATTACAAGTGAAGGACTTACCAGCAGCTTGGAATGATAAGATGGAAGCATATTTAGGAATTCGTCCGGAAAATGATGCGCAAGGTGTATTGCAAGATGTTCACTGGGCTGGTGGCTCATTTGGATACTTCCCATCTTATGCGCTTGGTTACATGTATGCAGCACAATTTAAGCAAAGAATGTTAAAAGACATTCCGAACTTTGATGCATTGTTAGAAGAAGGAAACGTAACACCAATTCGTGAATGGTTAACAGAACATATTCACCAGTATGGTAAAACGAAAAAGCCACTTGAAATTTTAGAAGATGTAACAGGCGAAGGGTTAAATGCAAATTACTTAGCGGATTATTTAGAAGTGAAGTATAAAGGAATTTATGAGTTATAAAAAAGAGCTGCTTACTTGCAGCTTTTTTTATAGGGGGATAGAAGATGGTTTATACATATACAGTAATGACGCAAGAAGAGGCGGAAGAGATTGCATATAACTGGCATTATAAAGGGGAATATTCCTTTTACGATATAGAGGCAGATGAAGAAGATTTAGATGAGTTTTTACATGATGAGAGTAGAGGGAATCATACATTTTCTGTGAAGGAAAATGGCATTCTCATTGGTTTTTTTACTGTTTGTAAAATGAATGATAGAACGGTTGAGATTGGACTTGGAATGAGGCCTGATATAACTGGAAATGGATTTGGTTTACAGTTCGTGAATGCTGGACTAGCTTTTAGCAAAGAAAAATACGGATGCAAATATATAACACTATCAGTAGCGACATTTAATGAGAGAGCGATAAAAGTGTATAAAAGGGTGGGGTTTGAAGCGGTTGGAACGTTTATACAGAAAACAAATGGTGGTTGTTTTGAGTTCTTGAAAATGAACTATATATGTAAACGTGATTAAAAAACAGAGGATCTTCTGTTTTTTTATTTTGATTTAGAAATATATGATACATATTGTTTACTTGTTGTAATTGAGAGTTTTGAAATTTCGGTAGAGGGTGTGTATGATAGAAGTTTAGTAGCAAATAGTAGGTTTAGCAAGGAAAGGTAGAGGTAGTATGATTACAATTAAAACGAAAAATGAAATAGATTTGATGCATGAATCTGGAAAATTACTTGCTTCATGTCATAAAGAAATTGCGAAAATGATAAAGCCAGGTATAACGACACAAGAGATTGATACGTTTGTTGAAATGTATTTAAAAAAGCATGGTGCCACATCTGAACAGAAAGGTTACAACGGGTATCCATATGCGATATGTGCATCTGTAAACGATGAAATGTGTCATGCGTTTCCAGCCGATGTTCCTTTAACTGAGGGTAATATTGTAACAATTGACACGGTAGTAAACTTAAATGGGGGTCTTTCAGATTCTGCTTGGACGTATAGAGTTGGAAAAGTTTCTGATGAAGCAGAAAAGTTGTTGTTAGTAGCTGAGAATGCTTTGTATAAAGGGATTGATCAGGCGGTAATTGGTAATCATGTAGGAGACATTGGCTATGCAATTGAAAGTTATGTAACAAATGAAGGTTTTTCTGTCGCAAGAGACTTTACGGGACATGGGATTGGTAAAGAGATTCATGAAGAACCAGCAATTTTTCATTTTGGGAAACAAGGACAAGGACCTCAGTTACAAGAAGGAATGGTAATTACAATTGAACCGATTGTAAATATAGGTATGCGATATTCTAAAGTAGATTTAAATGGGTGGACTGTACGAACGATGGACGGGAAATTATCAGCTCAATATGAGCATACAATTGCGATTACAAAAGATGGGCCAATCATTTTAACGAAGTTGTAATTGGGAATGAAAGAGTTTGCAAAACTCGAACAAAAATAGTGGTTTTTAAAAATTTGTACGTGTTTTTTTGATAAATGCTTTTCAAAGCATAAAAAGTACGTTATAATCCTTCTATAAAATAAATAGTTAGCTACACTCATATAATCGCGGGGATATGGCCTGCAAGTTTCTACCGAAGTACCGTAAATACTTTGACTATGAGTGAGGACGAATATAATTGCTTGTTTAGCATTCTTTTTTTGCGAAACTCCAAAAGCGCGTCTCTCACTTGTAACGAGTGGTGGCGGCTTTTGGAGTTTTTTTATTGCATAAGAGGGGGAACAAACATGAAAGTATTACAAGAAAAGATTTTGAACGAAGGAAAGGTTTTATCTGGTGACGTATTAAAGGTAGATGCTTTTTTAAATCATCAAATTGATCCAGTACTTATGCAAGAAATCGGAAAAGAATTTGCTAAACGTTTTAAAGAAGAGAACATTACAAAAATCGTGACGATTGAATCTTCAGGCATTGCACCAGCGGTTATGGCTGCATTAGAGCTTGGTGTAAAAGTAATTTTTGCACGAAAACGTAAATCGTTAACGTTACAAGATAATATGTACGTTGCAAACGTATATTCATTTACAAAACAAGAAACAAATGAAATTTCATTATCTCGAAATCATATCGATGAAAATGATCGTGTATTAATCATCGATGACTTTTTAGCAAACGGTCAGGCTGCTTTAGGTTTAATGAGTTTAGTAGAGCAAGCTGGAGCGAGTATTGCAGGAATTGGAATTGTTATTGAAAAAGCATTTCAAGATGGAGGAAAGAAGCTTCGTGAACAAGGCGTTCGTGTTGAATCACTAGCAGAAATTGCATCACTTGATAACGGCACAGTTACATTTGTACAGCAAGAAACTGCGGAGGTGAAATAAACGATGAAGCAGCATCCATTTAAAATTGCATCGCTTGGTATGCAGCATATGCTTGCAATGTATGCTGGAGCAATTATCGTTCCGCTTATTGTGGGCGGTGGACTTGGTTTGAATCAAAAAGAGTTAACATATTTAGTCTCAATTGATTTATTAATGTGCGGCGTTGCGACAATTTTACAAGCATTATCAAATCGCTTTTTCGGTATTGGGCTTCCAGTTGTGCTTGGTTGTACATTTACAGCGGTTGGACCGATGATTGCAATCGGGAAACAATACGGCGTGTCTTCTATTTATGGAGCAATTATTGCTGCCGGGTTATTCGTTGTTATTTTTGCAAAATTATTTGGAAAGCT
The DNA here is from genome assembly GCF_038006085.1 of Bacillus sp. FSL K6-0073. Lineage (NCBI taxonomy): Bacteria > Bacillati > Bacillota > Bacilli > Caryophanales > Bacillaceae > Bacillus > Bacillus sp. FSL K6-0073. The sequence goes on from NZ_JBBOUN010000001.1 coordinate 1,608,846, forward strand.
TGTAAAACTGTTTCCCCCTGTTGTAACAGGATCTGTCGTTACAGTAATTGGAGTTACACTTGTTCCAGCTGCTATTAATGATATGGCTGGCGGAGTAGGAAGCAAAGATTTCGGAAGTCTTGAAAACTTAGCGTTAGCATTTGGTGTGTTACTATTTATCATCATTATGTATCGTTTCTTCGACGGATTTATTCGTTCAATCTCTATTTTGCTAGGTTTATTGTTCGGTACAATCGTTGCAGCATTTATGGGGAAAGTAAGCTTGCAAGCAGTTGGAGAAGCAGATTGGTTCCATGGTATTCAGCCATTTTACTTCGGTACACCAACATTTGAATTGACGCCAATTATTACGATGATTTTAGTTGCTTGCGTAGGGATTGTAGAAGCAACAGGTGTATACTTTGCATTATCTGATATTTGCAATAAAAAGATTGGTGAAAAAGAATTAACAAAAGGCTATCGAGCAGAAGGATTAGCGATGGTGTTAGGTGGTATTTTCAACGCGTTCCCATATACAACATATTCTCAAAACGTAGGGCTTGTTCAATTAACTGGAGTAAGAAATCGCGTTATTATTTATACTTGTGGTGGTATGTTAATCGTTCTTGGATTCATTCCAAAAATCGCAGCTATTACAACGATCATTCCGAAATCAGTACTGGGCGGTGCGATGTTAGCAATGTTCGGTATGGTAATGGCATATGGTATTAAAATGTTAAGTAGCGTTGATTTTGGTAAACAAGAAAATTTATTAATCGTTGCATGTTCTGTCGGAATCGGACTTGGAGTTACAGTCGTTCCTACTTTATTCTCACAACTTCCTGAAAATATTCGTATTTTAACAGATAACGGAATTGTACTTGGAAGTGCGTCAGCAGTACTTTTAAATATCGTATTTAATATGGTGCCGCAGCGTAAAGTGAAAATAAAAGAAGAGCCGGTGTCTATGCAAAGTGAGGTAAGAGAAGCGTAAAAAAGCAAGGTCTCATTATGAGACCTTGCTTTTCTTTTTAAGTGGCATCATTTTTCCGTACGTACCAAGACGCCAAATGTACTCAAGTGGCCCGTATTGATAATGTGAAAGCCACCAGCGGCTAATAAAGATTTGTAACGTGTAGAAACTAATGCAGAATATTGGTCCAACCCATAATGGAGCAGGATAATAATTTTTAAGGAATAGACCAAATACAAGTAATGTAACAATTGTATGCGAGATGTAATTTGTTAATGCCATTCGTCCAACGTATTGGAATGGACGTAATAACGTTTGCCATTTTTCTTTTTGTAATAAACGCATTAGCGTGAAAATGTAGAATATGAATAACGTTTTTCCGCTAAACATTGTAAAGACCTGCATATAAATTGGTTCATAAAATGGTTTTGATAAGAAGTAACGGACCATGAAGAACCACATTGGTAATGTTAAAAGGAACATAATAATTTGCCATTTTTTAAGTTTTAGATCTAACTCTTTCGTGCGGCGGAAAATATCCTTTTTGCCGGCGTATAAACCAAGCAAAAATAGCCCAACTGTTTCTGGAAGCATAAGTAAATTTAATCCAATTCCATCAGCGTAAAATGCATGGAAACGATTTTGTATTTGTGACAGCCAATCTTCTAATGGCATGATAGGTAAGGAAAAACCTAGCTCTTCCTTTGGTACCAATGCAACTGTAATACCAGCCATTAGCATAATGAATTGAAAAATACTCAATAAAACGATAGCCCATATTAAAATAGTACGAGGTTCTCTCTTATAAAATAAAAATAAGAAAAATCCAGCAATCGCATAAGTATGTAAAATGTCTCCGTCCCATAAAAGAACGTAATGTAAGAAACCGAATAATAATAAAATAAGTAAGCGGCGAACAAATAAAATTTTCGGATGATCTGTTTTTGCTTCAGCACGACTCATAAAAATGTAAAAGCCTAGGCCAAATAAAAACGAAAAGATAGTATAAAACTTTGTTTGAATAAACATATCGTAAAATAGACGGATATAGCTATCTAGCCCTTCATAAACTCCTGAAATATCACGTGAGTCAATCCCAGCGATAACAGGCCAGTTCACAAGAAAAATACCTAGTACAGCTATTCCTCTAATAATATCGATGGAGTGTATCCTCTCGCCTTGTGAAATATTTTGTGTCATTATTTTCCTCCCTGTTAAGTAATTCCCTTTTATTATACAAAATGTAAGATGGAGGGTATAGGGTGGATTTCCATTTTTTTTAACTATTAAGTTATGTAAGATGCGATATAATAAGAGGGCACAACAAGTTTTAACCTTTTTCAAAACAGGCAGTAAAGCTCCTTCTTATAAGGAGCTTTCTTTATGAAAAGTGTTGATAATGATTCTCTTTAATGATAAAATATATTTAAAATTGATAATCATTATCAAAAAGGTTGGTGTGTAAGTATGGTATATGCATTAGTAGCAGGTACAGTCGCTGTATATGCAGTTATTGCGAAGTATGTTTTAAATGGAGTAGGAACAGCAAAATGAGTGATATGACATAAAATCCCTTTCATTTGTAAAAAGAATGAAAGGGATTTTTTATTTTTAATGAGAATATGCTGAAAATTTAGTATGATAGTAAAGTGAAACTGTAATCAATGGGTAGGTGTAACTCTCACTGGTTATGAGCTCGCAAATAGCGGGGAAAAGTATATACATCTTGGATAAAGGGGAACAAGGGGATGACAAACATAGTACAGACAAACGGTATGAAAAAACTTGTTTGTTTTTATGAAGAGTGGCAAAAACACGGCGATGCAGAGAATAGTTTAAAGTTGTTTGAGGTGATTCAAAAATATAAACAAGAACAGCTTATGATAGCGTTCTGTGGTCACTTCTCTGCAGGGAAATCAACGATGATGAATCATCTATATAAAGCGCAGTTGTTACCAACAAGTCCAATTCCGACAAGCGCTAACGTTGTCAAAATTGAAAAAGGAATGGATCGTGTTGTTGTAACGGTTAAATCTGGAGAACAGTACGAGTATGACGGTGCATATTCAGCTGAAGAATTAAAACAAATTTGTAAAGATGGTGATGAGGTAATTGGTGTTCACATTTATCGGAATGATGCGCCAATTCCTGAAGGTGTTATGTTAGTAGATACACCAGGGATTGACTCAACAGATGATGCCCATCAATTAGCGACAGAATCAACGCTACATCTAGCAGACGTAATTTTTTATATGATGGATTATAATCACGTCCAATCGGAAGTGAATTTGCAATTTGTTAAAGAATTGAAACAACGTAATAAAACGGTTTATCTCGTTGTCAATCAAATAGATAAACATAAAGAAAATGAATTGTCGTTTGAGAATTATAAAGATAGTGTAAAGCAATCGTTCTCTAACTGGGATATTGAAGTAGATGGAGTATATTATACGTCATTACGAATGATGAACCATCCACATAATGAAATTGGAAGCTTAGAAACGTTAATTACTTCTATTATGAAAGAAAAAGAGCAGTATGTAAGGAATGGAATGGAGCGAGAAACAGAATATTTAATGGGGGAACATTTCTCGTTTATTGTTTCTGAAAATGAAAAAGCTCTTTTGAAATATGAGGAAGAGTTAGCATCACCACTTTCTATTTCAGAGGTAGTTGAAAAGAAGGAAGAGTTAACGGAAGCGAAAAATCGTGAGGCAAGTAAAGAGTCTCATGTGAGAAATGAATTTATAAAAGGCCTACAAGCTATATTAGATAACGCGTATTTAATGCCATTTGAAATGAGAGAATTGGCAAATGCGTACTTAGAAACGAAATTAACAAAGTTTAAAGTCGGTTTGCTATTTGCGAAAGGAAAGACGGAGCAAGAAAAACAAAGGCGTGTAGAGGCGTTTTATTCTGCCCTTCAAAAGACTGTTGAAACGCAGCTTGATTTTCATGTGAAGGAATTTATTGTAGCCTTCTTAAAAGAAGAAGGATTGTTCACGGAGGAAATTGGGAAAGACATATATGGGTTAGAAATTGCTTTCGGACCAGAAATGTTGGCTGAGGTAATTAAACAAGGCGCAGGTTTCACAGGTGATTACTTACTTCTTTATACAGCGGATGTAGCGAATGAATTAAAGAAGCGTTATTTTATAAAAGCACAGCAAATTTTTGATAAAAGTGCGGTCGTTTTAAAGCAAAAGGTGAGGGAAGCAGTTGCTCGTATTGAAGAAGAGATTGAAACATATACGATGTTGCAAACGGCGAAAGAAACACAATTACAATACAATAACAATTTGGCGACATATGAAGACTATTTACGAAATGTTTGGCACGATCATGTTGCTACGCCTGAAGGTTTGCAAATAGATGAGATATTGCAAAGGGAAAAGCAAATTGTTAGTGAGAAATTTACACTACAAGAGAAGGAAATCGTAAACGATAACGTAGCGATTCATGAAGAAGAGCTGAAAGGAACGGCGGCTTTAAATATTCAGCGGATATTAGAGAAAGTGAAAAAAGCTGAAACGATCTTAGAGCCATTGCCAGCGCTGAAACATGTACAGCAAGAGGTAATAGAGAAAAGAAGACGTGTAGAAACAAAACAATTTACAGTAGCGTTATTCGGGGCATTTAGTGCTGGAAAATCATCATTTGCCAATGCCTTACTCGGTGAGAAAGTACTTCCTGTATCACCAAACCCGACGACGGCAACGATTAATCAAATTTTGCCGGTTACAGAGGAAAAACCACATGGAACAGTAATTGTTCAGTTTAAATCAAAGCAAGCGTTATTAGAAGATATGAAAGCTGTTTATAAGCTGTTTCATTATGAGATTGCTACGTTAGATGAAGCGTTAGCACAAATTGATAAAGTTATGAAATATCCTTCACCAACTGGGAAGCAAAAAACAACATTTAGCTTTTTACGAGCGGTACAAAAAGGGTATGATGCAGTTTCTACTTATTTAGGAGAACAAGTACAAGTTACATTAGAAGAGTTCTCTGATTATGTAGCGAATGAAGAGAAATCATGCTTCGTTGAGTATATGGAACTTTATTATGATTGTGCTTTAACAAGGCAGGGAGTAGCGCTTGTAGACACACCTGGAGCGGATTCTATCAATGCTCGCCATACGGATGTTGCATTCCAGTATATTAAAAACGCAGATGCTATTTTATTTGTAACATATTATAACCATGTATTCTCTCGTGCTGACCGTGAATTTTTAATTCAGCTTGGTCGTGTAAAGGATACTTTTTCCCTTGATAAAATGTTCTTCTTAATTAATGCTGCGGATTTAGCAGAGTCTGAAGAAGAACTTGAAATGGTAAAAGATTATATCGCAGATCAGCTACTGCAATACGGTATTAGAAATCCGCGTTTATTTGCAATTTCAAGTTTATGTGCGCTTGAAGAGAAACAAGGAAAGAATGTTGAAAAAGAGAAGTATGGTATTTTACAAAACTCTGGGATTACTAAGTTTGAGGAATCATTTACGTCCTTTATGATGAGAGATTTAATGCTTGTTTCTGTGCATGCTCTATATGGTGCGTTGCAAGGGGCAGATCAGCTTTTAGTAAACATGATAAAGGGTGCAAAGCAGGGGAATGAAGAGAAAGAGAAGCAAACGAAAAAATATGAAGCAGAGCGTGATCAACTACTTCATATCATTTCTTCATATAGTGTACTTGCTGAAGAACAGGCGATGCAAAATGAAGTGAAAGAGTTGCTTTATTACGTGCAACAGCGTCTATTCCTACGCTATAACGATGTGTTTACTGAATTTATTAATCCGGCGTCACTTCGAACCGATGGAAATGTGAAAACACAATTGCAGCAGTGTGTTATGGAATTAGTAGCATTTATTCAGCATGATTTATTGCAAGAAATGCGTGCGACATCATTACGCCTTGAAAAATGGATAGACGAAGCGATGAAGCGTGCAAAAGACGAAATTGTAGTGAACTGTAAAGTAGAAAATGAATCAATTTCTATGAATGGAACAGTGGAGTATGAATATAAAGATATTACACATAAAGAACCCTTCCCTTCAGTTGAAATAAAAGATTTCAAAAAAGCATTGGCACATTTTAAAAATGAGAAAAGCTTTTTTGAAAAGAATGACAAAGCTTTTATGCAAGAAGACGCTAAATCTGTATTAGAACCGCTCGTATCAAACTATGTAGCTGATGAAAAACATTTATTTGTTCATCATTATAAGCAAGAGTGGGATATGAAGTGGAATTTATTCCAAAAAGTGATGCAGCAAGATGTGATGAACTATTATGAAAGTATATTGTTTGCATTGGCTGAAACGATCGATGTATCTCTATATGAACAAAGTAAAGAACAATTGCAAAAGCAGTTAGTAGAGATTGAAAAAGAAATTTATGTTATATAGTCGTTATGAGAAAAAGATTCGTTCAATTTTCTTTTGAAGTACAGTATCTAAAGATTTTACAAATCCAGCAAATTCATCGGTAGAAATCATATGAGTAAGAACGAGTCGTCTGCCATCTGGTGTTTCACCGCATAAGACGAATGAAGAAAATTCATATGTTTTGTTTTCAACTACTAATTTTGGATAGGAATACGTGTCGCTTTTCTTCTTCTTTCCATCAATAGAGATGACGTTGCATTTTTTCTCATTGTTGTCCATGGTGAATCCCTCCTTTCTATTACTTATGGTAGACAAGGAGGGTTTAGAACAATAGAGAAGGGGGAATTTTTTATGTCTGTTGTAATAGAACGTATTCCAAAAGAGGCTATACCGAAGGCTTTATTGTTACTTGCTGATCCAAGTGAACGGCAAATAGCTACATATGTACAAAGAGGATTAACATACGTAGCTAAGCAGGGGGGGAGCGTTATCGGTGTATATGTTCTTTTGGAAACAAGGCCAAAGACGATGGAAATCATGAATATTGCGGTTGTAGAACATTTACAAGGAACAGGGATTGGGAAGAAGCTATTAAGGCATGCTGTAGAAACTGCTAAAGGATATGGTATGTCAAAACTTGAAGTTGGTACAGGCAATTCTAGTGTTTCACAACTTGCTTTATATCAAAAATGTGGATTTCGTATTTTTTCTATTGATTTTGATTACTTTTCGAAGCATTATGAAGAAGAGATTATTGAAAATGGGATTGTATGTCGTGATATGATCCGGCTTGCAATGGAATTGAATAAAAACGTATAACTATTTAGGGGGAAGAGAAGATGGAAGTACATAAAGCAATTACAGCACATTCTCGTAAACAAAATGAAAGCGTAAAAGCATGTTTACAATTAGATGCACAGCGTGAAGCAGCTATTGAAGCTGCCGTATCTCTTGCGTCAAATGGGAAAGAATTTTCGGTTGATGTCATTAATTTTGTAACGAAGCAAATTAATGATCTTGCAAAAAATGGTGTTACCTTGCAGCGTAAATATGTTACAGAAGAAATGGTTATGGAGTATGTAAGTCGTTTGAAAGAGAAAGAAGGTCGTTAAAGATGATAGTTACAGTCGAATGGTTACGTGAGCATATAGAAGATGAGAATGTCCGTATAATCGATTGTCGTTTTGATTTAGCGAATCCTAATTGGGGTAGAGAAAAGTATGAAGAAGGACATATTCCTCATGCGTTATATTTTGATTTGAATTTAGATTTATCAAGTCCTATAGCAGAACATGGTGGCCGCCATCCTTTACCAAATATTGAGGAGTTTGCAGACAAGCTTTCGAAGGCTGGTATTGATGAACATACGACAGTAATTGCGTATGACAGTCAAGCTGGTGCAAATGCTGCTCGTTTATGGTGGTTATGTAACTATGTAGGACATGAGAAAGTATATATATTAGATGGTGGTTTCCCTGCTTGGAAAGAGAATGGACTACCGACAACAGCGGAAATTCCTGTTGCTATACGAAAAACATTCAAAGCTAATATACAAGATCATATGCTTGTAACGATGGAAACGGTCAGAGAGAATATCCGTGCAGGTGCGGATGTTACATTAATTGATTCAAGAGAGCCGAAACGTTATGCTGGTGTAGAGGAACTTGTCGATCATAAAGCAGGACATATTCCAACAGCGGTAAACCATTTTTGGAAGGATGGAATGTTGCAATCAGGACAATTTAAGAATAAAGCTGGGCAACAAGAACGATTCCAAAATCTGTCGAAAGATAAGGAAACCATTGTATATTGTGGTTCTGGTGTTACGGCATGTCCAAATATCGTTGCATTAAAATTGGCTGGATTCCAAAATGTTAAATTGTATGCAGGTAGCTGGAGTGATTGGATTTCTTATCCAGAAAATCAAATTGCAAAAGAAGAAGATTAATCACTTGCATGCAAAAATAATTTGTATTAAAATAAGGTCACAAGCAAGAGATTGCTCGAAAAACTTTGTATTTTACACATTGGAAACAATGTGATAATATAACGACAAGTAAATAATACATCCTGCGGTGTGCGTAACTTATTTATGTCTAAAACCGATGTTAGTTATACGGAAGCTCAATATTTAGCGACCATCATCAAGCCTTCCTTGTGGAGGAAGATGTACGGTAACTGTGAGGGCATCCACCTGCGAGTAGCGGGTTTTTGGACATTTACGAGGAGCGGCACGTGCGGGGGTCTTATTTCAACTAACCTTATATAAAATTCCTACGGTGTACGTAGCTTATGCATGTCTTAAACCAATAAGTTTAATATGGAAGCTCAATATTTAAATGTAGCTAACATGCCATCTTTTTAAGAAGGAAGTTACAAACATTTGTGAGAGCATCCACCTGTGAGAGCAGGTTTATGGACATCTAGAGAGAACGGCATATGTGGGGCTATATAAAAACCTTACGTTTTATACGTAAGGTTTTTTTGTTGCATAGATATATTAATATTATCTTGATTCACCTGTGAAGTTTCCGTAATAAATGTAGCACTTTCTGTCTTCATCAATCTCTCTTGAATCTAAGGAGAATTCCATAGACATGCCGTCTCGCTGAATATATATAATATCTGAATGAAGAGATGGTAAAATTTCTTCGTAGTTCCATACATCTTGACTATCTACTAAGCTTGAACTCGTTTCACTTAGTTCTCTAATTTCAAAACCGATGTGGGAGTATGTAGGGTCTGAAGGGTCATTGGCGAAAACTTCTTTTTGAATATAAATAACTACTGTTCCGTCTGGATCAACCGAAGTTGCAGTAACAACATAAGTATTTTTCTCTTTAATAAAATATTCACAAGTCATGCGTGCGATAATTTCAGAATTAGAAATATTGACGTAGTTCCATAAAGCAGGATACCCTTTCGTTTCATCATTAAGTCGATATTCTAAGCGCATTTTTATACCTCTTCTTCCTTTTTCTTCTACTTTATCATGCCATCCTATATAATAGGAATAGAAATTAAAAAGGGGAGTGCGAAGGTGACAAAAACGAAATGGCTAGTAGGTGGTGTCGTAACGTCTTTAATGACTGGCACTTTATTTGGTTGCGCACAAGATCTTCCCCCAAAACCGAATGATAATAGTTGTTCTGATTGGGATTGGGATGATGAACTTGGGGTATGGCAGTGTGATGATAGTAGTTCAGGTTATCGTGGGCATTATTTCTATGGTGGGCGATACTATCAAAATAAATCCACTTTTAAAAATTCATCGGCGTTTAAATCGTATCAATCGTCTGCTGAATTTAAAGGTGGAATTGGAAGCGGTTCAAAGGGAGGATTTGGGGGATAAAATATGTCGCAATACATAAGGGATCGAAAAGAGTTTTATTTGAAATATCCAAATTTTTGGTCGAATTTATATGAATGTGAGTATAGTTTGTTTCATGTTTTTTCTATAACAAATCAGACTATGAAGCAATTACAATTAGCGACTGAACGAATGGGAAAAATATTTTTTAAGACTGCTAGACTGCTGCGTAATTTAAGTGACGAACAGCTTCTTGAGCTTGGTTTTCCATCCGCGAGTTTATCATTCATTAGAATGAAAGGGCTTTATCCTGAATCTGTAATTTCGCGATTTGATTTTGCTGTAACAGAGGATAACCAAATCAAAATGCTTGAGTTTAATAGTGATACACCAACTTTTATTGTGGAATGCTTTCAAATGAATGGGAAAGTATGTGAAAATCTAGGTTATGATGATCCAAACTCGGATCAAGAACGATTGCTATCTTCTGGTGTTACGAAAGCCGTAATGGAAGCGACAAAGGGATTAGACAATCCAAATGTTGTTTTTACAGCACATCATGAACATATTGAGGATTGGAATACGACTATGTATTTGAGTCAGTTATGCCATGTGGAAAATAAAGTAGTGCCAATGTCAGAACTTAGAATTACAAAAGATGCTCTAATCGATAAAGATGGGGCGAAGATTGACGTTTTATATCGCCAAACATATCCGATAGAAGATTTAATTGAGGATCAAGATCCTGAAACAGGAGATTTGGTAGGTGTGGAATTGTTGCAACTTGTAAAGGCCGGAAAGCTTTTTATAATAAATCCTTTGTCAGCATTTTTACTTCAGCCAAAATCAATTCAGTGTCTTATTTGGGGGTTAGCAGAAGAAGAGGCCTTTTATACAAATGAGGAACAACAGTGGATTAAAGAATATATGTTACCTACATATTTAGAACCAGATTTATTTTTAGGAAAAGGTTCTTTCGTTCAAAAACCTTCATTTGGTAGAGAAGGAGATACAATTACGATTCGTGATAAGGACGAAAATATTATGCTTCAAAATGCACATCAAACATATAAAAAGTCACTGCCAATATTTCAAAAGTATACAGAACTTCCAGTCGTATCCTTGGAAACAGAAAAAGGGATGGAGAAACTGTCGTATGTGTTTGGTTCTTTTTTAATTGCTGGAAAAGCGAGTAGTATCGGTATTCGCGCGGGAGAAAAGATTACAGGAAATGAATCGTACTATTTACCGGTAGGTATAAAAAGGAGGGGGAAAAATGATTAATTTTTTATTATATTTAGCAGTAACACTTGGACTTTTATGTATTGGTCTGTTCTTGATGGAAGTGACAACGAAAGTTAAGGAATTTAAGTTAATGGCTCAAGGGAATAAGGCGGTAAGCTATGTGCTTGGAGGGCGATTACTTGGGTTAGCTATCGTTTTATATTCGACAGCAGCTAATTCAATTTCACTTCTTGATATGATTTCGTGGGGAGCAGTTGGGATTTTGGCTCAAATTATCGTCTTTTATTTAGCTGAGTGGCTTACACCACGCTTTAATATAAACAAAAGTCTTGAAGAAGATAATCAAGCAGTCGGTCTTTTTCTTATGTTTTTATCGCTTTCAATTGGGATTGTAATCGCTGGTTGTATAACTTATTAAAAACTTTACGTTTAAACGTAAAGTTTTTTATTTTATACCGCTATTTGCCGGGCAGCCCGATTGGTGAGGGCTAATAATCAGTGGCGGATGAACAAAACCCCCACTGATTAAAGTTTCACTTTATATACGTTAGTTTGCCATACCATTTGAAAAAATTGTAGGCTACGGTTGACATCTATTTTAAATAAGAGTAACATTTTCAATGTAATGAAAATAAGTCTCTGTTAGGTGAGGCTCCTGTATAGAGAAATGCTACTGCCCAAAAATGTCGAGAGACGCCAATGGGTCAACAGGAATGATCGAATTAAGGTTTTTCTTAACGTAGCTGGTAATGTACCTATGCTATACAGTGCTAAAACTCGGTGAGGGAGAGGTCCGTAGATTTCTAATTATATTAGAAATCGTTTATTTGTGTATGTAATGGCCGCTACTCTCTTAAGGGTAGGGGTCTTTTTTGTTACCAAGCTATGAGTAATTTCATATTATAAACTATAAAATTAAACGAGGAGGTGAGGAGCATGTCAAATTCTGACTCGGTTCCGTTACCCATATACTTCAAATCAAAAATATATGATGTAGGCAGGAAACGATTTGTTCCTCCCTCTATATTTATCACAATGTAGCGTTTATAAAGCGCGAGACACTTTCATAGTAAAGTGGATAAATTGAGAAACAAAGCGTTTCTTCCTATGTTGTAAAGGAGGAGACGATAATATGTTATATGCAAACAAAACTGTGGGTAACACGTCATATAAACTAAGTAAAAAATCAATAAAAGAACAAACAATGCTCCAAAAAAATAAAGATTTATTAATTGAAATTGCAACAAGAGATGTAAAATCTGTATTTGCATATTTTAAAACAACAAGAGACGGACTATCAATGAAAGAGGCACAAAAACGTATTCAAGTATATGGCCGAAATGAACTAACTTCAAAAAGAGCACTTCTTGCAGAAGTAATGATGAAGCTAGGTGGCATGATTCCAGGTTTTTCAAAACAACGTGTGTGTGATGAATTACAACGTGAAACGATTACTGTATCTAGAGTAGAATGTTCTAGTAGTACAGGGTTAAATAGTGAACTGAAAATGATGGAGATACCTGTGCAAGAACTTGTACCTGGAGATATGATTTTTCTTTCGGCTGGAGATGCTGTGCCAGCTGATGTACGTATTATTTATGCAGATGATTTATTAGTGAATGAGTCTGTGTTAACGGGAAACGAAGCGAATATAGAGAAGTTTGAGAGCTGCTATCACCTTGAACGTAAACGATTTATTCCATTAAAACGGATGAAAGATTATAATCCACTTGAGCTTGAAAATGTATGTTTTAAAGGTTCGCATATCGTTAGTGGAAATGCAAAAGCTATCGTTGTTTCTACTGGAAAAAATACGTATTCAGGCATCTTGCATACTTGTTGTAGTAGAACGTCTTAATGTGTTAATGGTGCTAAATATACAAAAACAATGTATAATAGACAAAGTTGAGCAAAAACGTAGAATGGTAATCTATTTATATAACCTTACGTGATAACGTAAGGTTATTATTTTTTTAATAGGAGAGGAATTATGAAAAAAGTATTATTAGTTGATGGTATGGCACTATTATTTCGTGCTTTTTACGCAACAAGTGTCTACGGACAATTTATGAAACGACAAGATGGAACCCCTACGAACGGGATTCATGGTTATATGAAACACTTATTAACAGCTACGCAAGCGATCGAACCAACACATATCGTTACATGCTGGGATATGGGAAGTACGACATTTAGAACAGAATCGTTCTCGAATTATAAAGCAAATCGTGCAGCGCCACCAGAAGAATTAATTCCTCAATTTGATTTAGTGCAAGAAATGACTGCAAAATTATCCATTCCAGTTATCGGTATGAAAGGCTACGAAGCCGATGATTGTATCGGTACGCTTGCAAAACAATATTGCAATGAAGCTGAAGTTTATATTTTAACAGGTGATACGGATTTACTTCAACTTGTTGATAAGAGCGTTACAGTCATGCTTCTGCGTAAAGGAATTGGAAATTACGAATATTACACACCGGAGAAAATCATGGAAGAAAAAGGTGTAGAGCCGTGGCAAATCGTCCATGCAAAAGCTTTCATGGGAGATACAAGTGATAATTATCCAGGTGTAAAAGGTATCGGTGAAAAAACAGCGTATAAGCTTATTCAAGAGCACGGAACAGTATCCGCTGTACTAGAAAATGTAGGATCATTAACAAAAGCGCAGCGTACGAAGATTGAAAGTGATTTAGAGAACTTAAATATTTCGTTACAATTAGCCCAAATTCACTGTGAAGTTCCAATTTCATGTTCACTAGAAGAAGGGTTACACACAATGGATGAAGAAAAACTTAGATTTGTTTGTGAAGAAATGAATTGGGGAAGACCTGAAATATTAATAAATATGCTATAAATAGTTTGGAAAGAGGGATGTTGCATAAGTCGAACTTTGACTTGGTGACACCTTCTTTTTGTTTTTGTAAACAGTATTATAGTAAATAAAATTATGTCGAACTCAATTTTAAATATATAAATGTTTTGACAAGATATAATGATAAAAGTTGATGGAAATAGTAACTTTTATAATGAAGTGAATTAATTTCAACATAGTTTTAGATAATCACTTTTTTCGTGTTCACAAAGTTGTCAGAAAATAAACGGAATTTTCATATGAAGTTCAAATAGAATTCACAGCAATCAATTATTATAAGAACCACAGATAATTCTTTATCTTTTATATAAATCATCCCCCAAGGAGGACAATGAAAATGAGAAAAAAAGTGAGAAAATCTTTTAAACAATTATTAATTGAAAATAAACAATCACTATTAAATAATAAAGAAAATATGAAAGAAATCGAGGAGAGAATTGAGAAACGACATGTAGCATATAGTGGTGCCAGTAATTAAATAAAATAAAAAAGATAGCCTATATAGGCTATTTTTTTATTTTATATTGAAAAAATGCTAATCAGCTCTTTAATTTTGTAAATATGCAAGATATTTTTATAGCGTTTTTCTATCAATATTACTCATTTTTCGAGGTTGAAATTGGTATATACCAATTTTTGAGATTTTCTATTCATAATATTACAAAAAATGTTACAATACACTCAAATTTATACTATAAAATCATTTTAATATGAAAAATTGGAATGAAAAGAAAGGAGGGGAATATGAATAAAGATGTCGCTTTGAAATGATTATTATCATTTCATTAGGAGTTGATGTAAAAAGATGAAGAGATACGAAGAATTGGACTCTATAAGAGGGATTTCTTCATTAGTAGTAATGATCGGTCATCATTTAATGATTTTTTCAGCATTTCAAAATTACAGTTATGAAGATAATAAGCCATTTGTTGTGTACCTATTAAAAGAAACGCCTGCTCGTCTAATTTTTAGTAGTGGTAACGAATCAGTTATTATCTTTTTTGTTTTGAGCGGATTTGTTTTGTATGAATCTATTCAAAAAAACTATAGTAGCTATGGATCATACCTTTTAAAACGTATATGCAGAATATATATTCCTTATATTGTGGCAATAATTATAGCTATTGTATGCCAGATTACAATTAGTGAATATGGTATTTCTTATTTAAGTGAATGGTTTAATCGCTCATGGACGATTGAAAGTTCTTCAAGCTTAATAGCGCAACATATTTTATTGGTTGGGAAATATAATACAGATGCATATAACGGTGTAATTTGGTCACTTGTCCATGAAATGCGAATATCAATAATTTTCCCGTTAATTTTGATGATTTGCTTACGAAAAACGTTGAGGTGTTCATTACTATTATTGTTTAGTTTTAGTATATGTTCTGTCGTAATATTATTTTTGTTTCGCTCGGGCTTAACATTAACAAGCTATGCATTAACATTGCATTACACGGTGTTGTTTTTACTCGGAGCACTAGTTGCGAAGTATAAAAATAATTTAATAGTTTTTTATAGTAATTGTACTAAAAACACAAAAATTACATGGTTTTTATTTGCGATTTTACTTTTTATGTATGAAGGGCTTATAGGAGAAATTAAAGTGCTCAATAATTTTATATTTCGAGACTATGTAGTGGCGATAAGTGCATGTCTATTTGTCATATTAAGTTTGTCAATATCAACTTTGTCGTCCTTGCTACGTAATAAATATTTGTTATATTTGGGGAAGATTTCTTACAGTCTTTATTTATACCATATTATATCGTTGTTTTCCCTTATATACATGCTCCATGAAATATTACCGTTGCCAATTATTTTAATTTTTTCACTTGTTTTGTCGTTTATACTTGCAATGCTTTCGTATGTATATGTAGAAAAGTTTGCATTCGGAGTTGGAAAGTATGTAACAAAACAAGTGGATAGAAGAGAGAAAGGGTTATCTGTAAAGAGTGAATTGCAGGATGTTATTCAGAAAAGGGCGGTGAAATAATTGAAGCAAGAAATGAGTATAAAAGATTTTCAACAATTATTGAAAAGAAGATTCGTAACGATTATTTTAACGATGTGTTGTTTAACCGCTTCTTTAGTTCTTATCTCTATGTATGTTTTAAAGCCGTCATATCAATATTCAACGCAAATTCTTGTTGGGAATTTAGATGAATTTAATAAGGAAAATTCAACAAATAAAACACAAGAGAATAAGCAACTAGTAACATCGTATGTTGATATTTTAAAAAGCCCATTAATTATTTCAACAGTCAAAAAAACTTTGAAATTAGAGCAATCAAGTCATGAATTAGCACAAAAAATCTCGGTTGTGAATACGGACAACTCACAAATTGTAACT
Source organism: Bacillus sp. FSL K6-0073 (assembly GCF_038006085.1). NCBI lineage: Bacteria > Bacillati > Bacillota > Bacilli > Caryophanales > Bacillaceae > Bacillus > Bacillus sp. FSL K6-0073. The sequence continues at coordinate 1,624,971 of NZ_JBBOUN010000001.1, forward strand.
GTTACAGTAAAAGATTCCAATCCGAAAATCGTGAAAGACATTGTAAAGACATTGGCAGAGCAATCACAAAAAAGCTTTCAACAGTACACAAATGTACAAGGGGTGAAAGTATTAACGGATCCTGAGTTACAGGAACAGGCTGAAAAATTGTTTCCGAAATTTCAACTGATCATTCCTATTTCTTTAATTGTTAGTTTTTTTGTTGGAATAGGTTTAGCTGTATTTCGAGATTATTTTGATGAACGTATATACACGGAACAGGATTTAGAGAAAATAACAACAGTCTCTGTTATTGGTCACATAAATATGAAACAAAATAGAAAAAAGAAACCTACAGAGGTTGATAAAAAATCATCTACATATCGAGGTGAACATGTCGATGTTTAGGACAAAGAAGCAGCTGCCATTCAATTTGCATGATGATCTGATGAAAGAGCAGTTTTATACGGTGTATCACGAGCTGAAAAAATCCGGAAAACAACTGTTCACAGTTAGTTCAACGAAGGACAGAGGTGTTGTTGCCTCGCTTATAGTAAATATGGGTGTAGTGTTTGCGGAAATGAAAAAAAAGGTGTTACTTATTGATGTGAATTTTTCTGACCCTAAACTACATGTAGTATTACAAAGTGATCACATGATAACAGTAAACGATATAATAAGCTCTTCCTCCCGCAATTATGAATCTTTTTCTAGTAATTTGTCTAAATACTTATATTGTATTCCTGCAAAAAAAACAGTACATACAGGGACGCCCTTAGTTGCTATGGATGAATTTGATAATGCGATTGCTAAGTGGAAAGAAGATTTTGATTACATTTTCGTTTATTCTTCTGAAGTATTTGAACTTCCTGCTACGCACATTATTGCAGGGAAATGCGATGGAGTGGTTTTAGCAGTTAAAAAGCGAAAAGATTCATTACGTACAGTGCAAAAAGTAATAGCGGATATAAATAGGAAAGAATGTGAATTAATAGGTATAATTTTATATTCTTGAATGTGGGGGTAACGATCCATGATTCGTGAAACAAATCAAGCCAAGTTGTATACGATTCCGGCTCAAGAAAAGCCTAGCATATTGAATCGAAGTGTAAAACGCTTGTTTGATATTATATTTTCAATCATATTGTTACTATTAACAATACCAATTATGTTGTTCTTTTGTATTATGATTACTTTAGAAACATCAGGGGCTCCAATATACTTTCAAGAACGTTTAGGTATAAACGGGAAGAAGTTTAATGTATTTAAATTAAGGTCGATGGTAAAGGATGCTGAAATGAACGGACCACAATGGGCAAAAGAAGATGATCAAAGAATTACAAAAGTTGGATTGTTTATAAGGAAAACGAGAATTGATGAATTACCGCAACTTTTAAATATTTTAAGAGGAGATATGTCTTTTGTAGGCCCTAGACCAGAGAGAGAGTTTTTTTATAATGAGTTTGATGCGTATATTCCAGAATTTAAGGATCGTTTAATGGTAAAACCAGGCTTAACAGGATGGGCACAAATAAATGGAGGGTATAATCTTGATCCAAAGGAAAAGTTGAGGCTGGACATGGAGTATATTGAAATGAAAACGTTTCGGATGGACATCCGTATTTTATGTAAAACCGTTTTAATTGTATTGAACGGCAATGGTGCAAGATAAATATATATGTAAACAAACAACATATGTAAGTAGGTTACTTGCAAAGGAGAACTTGTATGGGTAGATCTATTCTAAACAATATTATCCATCTATTTTATAGTACGATTTTAGCTAACCTTCTTCAGGCCGTCAGTTTAATTGTTTTAGCAAACTTTTTTAACGCACAACATTATGGGATGTTTAGTGTTGCCATAGCAGTGACGTTTGTTATGTTATTCTTTACAGACTTAGGACTTAGTAATACGTTTCTTCGAGAAGGGGCAAAGGATGGAGCAGATTTAGAGCAGATTTTATCATCTTATATAAAAATAAGGATGATTCTACTTATTTTTATTTCTATCATCGGTTATATTGCTATTCATTATATGTATGAGGATAAAAATTTAATTTATATGATGATAAACGTAATGTTTTTCATGTTAATAGGATTAACTTGGCAAAACATAGGGATTGCCTATTTTCAACTGACGGAACGTATGAAGTATATAGCGCTCATAAAAGTTGTATCAGCATCAGTTGTCATTATAATTACATGTTTTTGTATTTTCGGAGAGTTACCGGTGTATGTAACAGCTCGCTTATATGCTTTTGGGTATATGATCGGTGGTTTATTCAGTATATATATCATGAGAAGAAAGACGAAAATGAATATGAAAGTCATAATTCATAAAGCGTTATTTTGGCAATTAACTCCCTTTATTATTAGCGGTTTTTTAATAATGAGTACGCCACAATTAGCGCCTATCTTGCTTAACTATACATTGCCATTAAGTATGGTAGGTGTTTTTGCAGTGGCGTACCGGATGCCGGCAGCTTTATATCAAGTACCAGGGGTAATTGCAGGTGCATTTTTTCCGGTGCTCTTTAAGCATTATAACCAGAATAATATAGAAGAGCATACGAAATTAAATTTACTTCAAATTAAATCAATGGCGATTGTAGGAATATGTATGACGATCGGTTTATATCATTTAGCACCATACTTTATTTCTATATTTTTTCATGAAGAATGGAGCAATGCAGTAGAACCACTCCAAATATTATCATTTCTTATTGTGCTACAAAGTTTAAATATTGCCATTGCTGACGGTTTAACGACGAGTGGATGTCAAAATAAGAGAACTGTTGTGCAGTGTGTAGCATTGGTGATAGGTGGGGTTATGCTTTATAGCTTTAGTAGTCTTGGTGGAGTGATAGGAGCGGCATACGCTATGGTTTTATTTGAAATAGTCGCTTTAGTGGGATATATAGCGGTAAGTGTAGTGAAGAAAAAAATTGTATTCCAAATTGTAATACCGTATACAATTTATTTTGGTGTAACCTTTATTGGAGTGCAATATATATTGCATACATATCATTTAATTGCGCTTGTTCTTAATATACTAATTGTAGTAGCTGCCATATTCCTATATGATTATGAGCTAAAAAAACTTCTTCTTTCTTTTATAAGAAAAATACGCAAAAAGGATTATATTACGAAACAGGGGATATAGCCTATGGAAAATAATATGAAAGTATCGATGGGATGGATTATTCTTCTAATATTATTTGTTATGTTAAGTAAATACAATTTATATATTGGATTTTCATTGAAGATATATATGATTTTTTTAGTCATATATTTTTGTTTAACAATTAAAGACTTTCATATTCAAAAGTTATATTTTCATGAAGTTATATTTTTACTGTTTTATTTCATTTATTGTTTAAGCGGAATTCTTTCTATGTATTTAAATGCTAGTATTCGTATGATTTTTGGCGTGCTACTCGTTTTAGGATGCTATTTTATAATGAGAAATTTATTGGGGAATACTGAAATAGTGGTACTTGAATCATCTATTGCTTATGTAGGAATAGTATTTAATGTTGTAAGTCTACTACTCTATATAATCGGTTTACAATACTTTAGTTTATACGGTGGAGAAGAGAGAGAAATTTTTGCTGGATTATTAGTTGATAGAGGATATCCACGGTTAATTGGATTGCTAGATGATCCTAACATTTTTATTTTTTATAATACAATATTTTTTATGTACTATATGACGAATTTACAAAATATCACTAACATCCTAGGGTTAATTTTATGTGTTACGACGAGTCTATTAACCTTTTCAAGGGGGGGGATATTAGCGCTTGTGCTTGTTGTTTTTGTATATATATGTATGTCTAGTTTCGCTAAAAAAATAAAAATAATTATGAGTTTAGTATTGTTTAGTGTAGTTATTTTTAGTTTATCGAATAGTGTAATGGGGGGCCAATTAGATGACATATTAAATAAACGAATTTCTGATTTTTCCCATGATAATGGAAGTGGTAGATTTACATTATGGGAAGCTGCTTTTAAATACTATTTATCCAATCCATATATCGGAATCGGTGCTTTTAACTTTTCGAATTATTATGAGTATCAATTTAATGAAAAATTATATGTACACAATACATTTTTAGAAATTTTGTCTGAATCGGGTACAATTGGTTTTCTTCTATATAGCGCGTTTTTATTCATATTAATGTTCAAGTTAGCGCAGCATACTTTGTTTCGTGAAAAACCATACCTTCTATTGACTATGATTGCATTTTTATTTCAGATGATGTCATTGTCACTCATTATTAACGAAGCGTTCTTTTTATTTTTAGCAGTTGTTGTGAAGTATATTTCAATATATGAAGGAAGGGGAAAGATAGATGGTAAAATGTCTATCAGCACATAATAAGGCGCCTCATGTTTCTGTAATAACACCTTCTTATAATAGTAGACGATTTATAGGTGAGACAATTTTATCTGTACAGAATCAATCGTATGAAAACTGGGAAATGATTATCGTTGATGACTGTTCAACCGACCAATCTGCCGCAAAAATTAAAGAGATAATAGAAGGAGACTCACGGATTAGGTTATTATCATTAAAAGAAAATGTTGGTGCTGCTAAAGCTCGGAATTTAGCGATTCGAGAGGCGAGAGGAAGGTACATTGCCTTTTTAGATAGTGATGATATATGGTTGCCGCATAAATTGAAGACACAATTGTTATTTATGGAAGAAATGAATATTGCTTTTTCATATGCGTCGTATAGTTTAATTGATGAAAATGGTAATGAATTAAATCGCGAAGTGAGTGTACCAAAATCTGTTGATTATCATTATTTAGTAGGAAATACAATTATCGGGTGTTTAACGGTGATGATTGATCGTGAAAAAATTCCGTATGTCGAAATGCCTAGTGTACAGCCGGAAGATACAGCGTTATGGCTGAACTTATTACATGAAGGGCATGAAGCAAAAGGGATACAGCAAGTATTAGCGAAGTATCGAATTGTAGCAAATTCTGTTTCGAGAAATAAAGTTAGAGCAGCTTTTCGGTATTGGAAATTATTAAGGGACCAAAAAAGTCTTAATGCAGTGCAAAGCTTTTACTATTTTAGTAAGTATGCTTATCATGCTTATAAAAAAAATAAAATCAATGTAGTTGGGAAGACGCAATTATGAACATACTGTTGATGACAGATAAATTGATAACTGGCGGAGCCGAAAATTATTTCTGTAAATTAGAAAATAATTTGCATTATGAGGATTTTAAGATTTATACAGCTGCAGGTGATGGAGAACTATATGAATCCCTTACTAGAAAAGAAAATTTTATATTACTTAGTCGATGGAATCATTTGAGAAATATTTATTATTTACGAAACGAAATTTGTAAACGAAAGATAGAACTTATTCATGCAAATAGTTTGCGAATGGTATTATATGCTTTTCTACTTCAAAAGTTTATTAAAAAAAAGATGAAAATTGTTTATACGAAACACAATGTAACGATATTAGAAAAGAAAATGCCAACGCTTTTTCGGTATTTCATGAATAAATATGTGAACAATATTATTACAGTAAGTGAGTTTGAAAAGAACAATTTAATTTCAATTCATGTAGCAGAAGAAAAAATAAATACAATTTATAACGGTGTCGATATTGAAAAGTTTTTATTCCAGCAGAAAAAGAAAGAATCTACATATAAAATAGGGATATTAGCTAGATTATCCAAAGAGAAAAACCATCAACTATTTGTCAAAATTGCAAATGTGTTGAAAAAGAGAAATGATTTTATGTTTTATATTGCTGGTGATGGACCAGAGAAAGAATCGATTATGAAAGAAATAGAAAAATATGGATTGCAGCAAAGGGTGAAGATGCTAGGGAATATTTCAGAGCCGCATGAGTTTATAGGGAATATGGACGCCTTACTTTTATTATCTTTTCGTGAAGTGTTTCCAATGGTAGTAATTGAAGCGATGGCTACAGGGACACCAATTGTTTCAATAGATGTTGGTGGAATACATGAAGCGGTAATAGATGGAGAGTCAGGTGTTTTGATATCTGAATATTGCGAATCCGAATTCGCAAGTGCGCTTGAGGAACTACAAGGGAATGAAGAAAAGGTAACTGCTATTAGATTGAAAGCACGAGAGAAAGCAATGAGATATTTCTCGTTAACTAAAATGATAGAAGAAACGAAAAATATATATGAATTAAACAAATGACCGAGTAGGTCGTTTGTTTTTTTTATTATAGAAACTTTTAAGAGACAACTCACATATTATATGAAAAAGGTAATATGAGGAGTGAATTTATTTTGTCAGAATATATTTCTTCCCAAGAAGATTGTGCGCCAGAAAGTAGCGTTCACATTGATTGTTTTGGGGCAGTTCCGAACTCAGGAAATGATAGTTCATTAGCAATTCAGCAAGCTATTGATTATTGTGTAGCGAATCGAATTTCGACGGTTAGAATTACAGGGGTAAATACGTACAAAATTGTAAAGCCGATTGTTATTAAATCAAACGTAAGATTAGAGTTAGATCCAACCGTAACGCTGCAAATTGATGGGGATTTTAATGCATTTGCGCTACAAAGTAACGCTTCGATAGTTGGTGGTACTATTCAAGTTATAAATCCATTGTTTCAATCTGCTGTTATTTATGTTTCTGGTTCACAACAAATCGAAGTACCTAATCAATCTGTTATATCAAATATAAATATAATAAATACAACTCCATCGTATAAAGGAAAAGCTATACATTTTTATTGTCAAAAGGCATGGGATTACATTAGTTTCTTTCAAGTTAAATTTATTCAAATTAAAAACTTTCAAACTGCAATATATTTGAAAACAGAGTATATAGATGATATCAATACACCTTGCTGGATTAACGCTAATGTATTTCAATCTATATTTATTGATGGATGTGGGTATGGGATTGAAGTAGATGGAAATAGTGATTTGCCAAATGAAAGTTCAGGAAATACGTTTCATGATATTCAAGTGCAATGTAGACAACAAACGAAAAAAGTAATTCGTTGTTCAGGTGCGTATAATACATTTGATTGTATGATTTGGGATACGTACCGGATGAGTAGTGAACAAATTGTCATTGAATTTTCTTCTAATTCTCATCGTAACTACCTTTTTTCAAATCTGCTTTCAACAACTATTGTAGATAAAGGTCAATATAATGTTTGTAAGTCTACTTATGAAGAATCCCTACGAATTCAGTTACCGTTGACTTTAAATAGACCTCATTTAATAGGGAATCAAGATGATATTTTAGTAAATGCTCAGCAGAAATATAACGTTAAGCAAGTAAGTGGAAAAGTGCCGTACGGAGGGAATCTCACAAATTGCTTTAATTTAATAGATGAACAAAGTGTAAACTATATTGACGTTCCAGATAGTAACCCAGTTGTCATTGAACTTGATTTTACGAAAAAACCAATACAAATGTTAAATTGTTTTGGAATGTATTTTGGATGGGGAGAGAGCCCAAAGAAAATTAAAATTGAATATGCATTAAGTGCAACTGGAAATTGGGTTATCGCGTTGGATGTTCCATTAAATGTTGGGGATACAATTATCTCGAATATGAAGGCCAGTCAGTTATATAAAGTTAGAATTACATTAAGTGGTTATTCTCAAGATCATAAACGTTTTCGAATTAATCGCATTTTTGCAAGATCTTCTATGGAAAATGGGAGTGCTTGGTTAGCGACAACTGGCGGAAGGATGTTTGGAGATATTGAAATAGAGGCAAGTAAAGGTATAATCATGAAGACTGCTAGTGGAGTGAAATGGAAAGTTACTATTAATGAAGCTGGCCAACTTATTACGACTAAAATAACTTGAGGTGGTGTTTAATCGTATATCCTTGGACGAGTTACAACGTAGTGGAATATAGGTAATGAAAAAGAGATTGTAATTTGGTTTCAACCAAACTACAATCTCTTTTTTGTTTCAATTATTTCCACCAAATCCAAGTCCAAAGGTAATTTCGTACATTTCGAGGAGTAATGCGAATGAAGCGTTCACCGTCAAAGAAGCAATTTAAATTTGGAAGTGTTTCATCTGGATTTTCTGGAACAAAGGTGACGATGTTTTCGTTACTTGTAACGGTTACTGTAATTGGTGGGTCGGTAGGCGAGACTTGAAGTTGTAACGAAATATTGGCCGTATTTTTAAATGGATTATTAACAGGTGGACTTATTACTTGTACTGTGAATAACACGATAATTGTTTCGTTTGGTTCTAAATTAGTGGTAACTTGGAAACCGATATTCGGATTTGCTAGTGGAGAGCGTTCACCGTTAATAAAGACAGTGCCGTTTATAAATTGTAAACCTGCTGGAATGGTATCTTGTAAAGAAATATTTGAGAGTGAAATTTCGGCAGTATTTGTAATACGCACCGTGTAATCAAAATATTGATTTAAATAAGCTGAGCTGACGGAAGCATTTTTCGTGACTGTTGTAGTTATAAATTGAACTGGTATACGAACGATGTTTGAATTAACAATGAAAGTAATAATTGGATCCTGTGGTGTCAATTGAAAGGCAGCGGTAACTGTTGCAGAATTTATAATTGTACTGTTTGAAGGAATAGAAGTTACGAGAACTTGAAATGTTATAGTTGCTACTGTATCTGCAGGTAAAGAACCAATATTAATACCAGTGTCTGGACGAACGTTTTGAACGGTAGAACCGTTAATTGTTACGCTATTTTCTATAAATGTTGTACCAGCTGGAATTGTGTCTATAACAGAAGTACTAATTGTGGGAATTGGGGAGTGATTAAATACCGCTAATGTGAATGTAATGATATCTCCTATAACGATAATAGATTTGTCAGCTGTTTTTTCAATGCGAATCAACGGATCAACTACTGTCGTTGTAACGATATTTGTTTGCTTTGTAATCGTAATAGGTGGTTTTGTTGGATCAATGATAACGGTATAGGAAACAGAAGCATCGTTACTAATTGTAGGTTGAAGAGTAGAAGAAGATATTGTCACTTGGAACGTAATAATAACAAATTCATTAGGCGCAAGATTTCCTAACGTAATACCATTTTCAGGGTTCTCATTAGGCTGATTGATCCCGTTAATCGTAACACTACCAGCAACAAAAGTCGTATCTATTGGTACAGTGTCTATGGCAAGAAGGTCGTCAATCGTTACATTACCGCTATTCGTAATCGTAATTGTATACGTTAAAGTTTGACCAGGCAAGGCGTTTGTTACATCAGCAGACTTAAAAGCAATGACGTTATCATTTTGGACAGTAGTTGTTACGGTATTTGTTGTAGTCGTATTTGTAACAGGTACGTTATTTGGATTGACTATATAGTTAAAAGTAGTAATTGCGTTGTTGTTTAGTTCGTTTGGTGTTGGAATAGAAGTTACAGTTACTTGGAATGAAACGATAGCGTCTCCACCAATAGTTATAGTACCAATTGGTATACCGCTTACTGGATTCACCCCATCGCTATCAAGCTAATAAAAAGAAATGCCCCCTAAAATGAAAAAATACGCTATTCTTTCTGTAGAATCATAGGAAAGGATGGCGTTTTTTATGTCTGTTTCTGTGTCTAACGAATTACAACTATTTGCTCAAGAGATTCAAAGTGCCCTATCTCCAAATGCCTTACGAGATATTGCTAGAGATGTTGGCTTTGTACAACGAACCAGTAAGTACCAAGCAAAAGATTTAGTAGCTTTATGTGTATGGGTGAGCCAAAATGTAGCTATGACTTCTTTAACTCAGTTATCTAGCTGTTTAGAAGCATCAACAGAAGTACTCATCAGTCCTGAGGGACTGAATCAACGGTTTAATAAGGCGGCCGTCCAACTTTTACAACACCTACTAGCCGAACTACTAAGCAAAAAATTGGCCGCATCTATGCCGATTTCTTCTCCATACACTTCTGTTTTCAAGCGTATTCGTATTTTAGATTCAACTGCATTTCAACTCCCGGATATATTTTCATCGGTTTATCCTGGTGCGGGAGGATGCAGCCATACAGCGGGAGTAAAGATACAGCTTGAGTATGATTTATTAAGTGGACAATTCCTTCATATTCATACAGGTCCAGGTAAACAACATGATCGAACCTACGGTTCCCTGTGTGCCCCAACTGTAACAGCGAATGATTTATGTATCCGAGATTTAGGTTATTTTCATTTGAAAGATCTTCAACATATACAAGATAAAAAGGCCTATTATATCTCACGTATTAAATCGAATACACGTATTTATCAAAAAAATCCAAACCCTGATTATTTTCAAGATGGCAGAATTAAGAAGGGTACAGAGTATATCCAAATAGATATGGAGGTTTTAATGAACTCTCTTCAGCCAGGACAAACATATGAAATATCCAACGCTTATGTAGGAATGACTGATAAAGTACCAACTCGTGTGATTGTTCATCGACTAACAAAAGAACAACAACAAAAACGATTACACGATCAAACGGTAAGAGAAAAAAAGAAAGGAATGAAGTATTCTGCTCGTAGTAAACGACTTAGCGGTATCAATGTATATATGACAAATACCCCTATAGATATTGTCCCAATGGGACAAGTACATGATTGGTATTCTTTACGTTGGCAAATCGAGATTTTATTTAAAACATGGAAATCATTCTTTCATATTCATCATTGTAAAAAGATAAAACGAGAACGATTGGAATGCCATTTGTATGGGCAACTGATTGCCATTCTACTTTGTTCTTCTACCATGTTTCAAATGCGGCAATTACTTCTTATGAAAAAGAAACGAGAACTGAGTGAATATAAGGCCATATATATGATTAAAGACTATTTCCTTCTTCTATTCCAAACTATACAAAAAAACACCCAAGAGCTATCAAAGGTATTACTTCGCCTGTTCAATCTCCTACAGCAAAACGGGCGAAAATTCCATAGGTATGAGAAGAAAACAGTTTTTGATATATTAGGTGTCGTTTATAATTGTACTATGTCGGACAATCAAGCCGCTTAATTCAAAAAAGTGAAACCCGTTAGGGTTTATTTCGTATGCAAATCTTTCAATCACCTACACTTGCCCTTTAGAAAAAGGAACAATCTCGCCTAAAATTGACTTTGTATAAGCTTAGCTTGATAGCGATGTGGATTCACCCCTGGAAGAGTTTCTCCGTTTACAATGACGCTATTTTCTATAAATGTAGTACCTTGAGGAATAATATCTTGAATGATTACATCATTTACTGCAACATTACCGGTTTGATTTAGTGTAATCGTATACGTTAACGTATCACCAACCGTTGCAAATGCAAGGTCAACAGTTTTATTACTATTCAAATTCGCGTGATTAATTTCTGTTGCTGCAGCTGATGAAATAATAGTTTCGGTAATAGGTGGTCGATCTGGTAACGTGTATTCATATTCAATTGTACTCGTGTTAGAGATAGGATTTGTTTGCGGAATCGAAGTAACCCGTACTTGGAATAGAACAGTTGCTGTCGTATTAGGTGGAATGTTATCAATTTGTATACCGTTAAGTGGATTGTCATTTGGACGAGCGTTTCCGTTCACAATAACACTATTCTCTATAAAGTTCGTATTTGCTGGGATGATATCTGTAACAATAATGTTTTCTATTTGTATATTTCCGTTATTTATGATGGAAATTGTATAAGGGATGATTGTTTGTAGGTCAGCATATTGGATAGGTGTTGTTTTTGTCGCAATTACATTAGCGGAAATAACTTCAGTGAAGGTAATATTGCTAGTCGATATTTGTTCTTCCACGTTTATTGTATAACGAGAAGTTGATTGATTTTGAACACGACCGCTGGCTGGAAGAGCTACGACGGTAACAGAAAATGTGACTGGGATAGAAGTGTTAGGAGCAATCGTTCCTACAAGTATACCAGCACTTGGATTGGCATTAAGCTGAGGAATGTTATTTACTAAAACGCTACCGTCAATAAAGGTTGTTCCATCAGGTATATTGTCTGTAAATACAACAGCAGTTGCATCCGTATTCCCCGTATTCGTTAAAGTTGTTGTATAAGTTAAAATGTCACCAATCGTTACAGAGGTCAAATCAACAGTTTTAAGTGAAACGATATCAGCATCATTAATTTGAACGAAAGTAGTATTGGAAGTAGTAGATTTTTGAATTGGTGCAAAGTCAGGATTGAAAAGAAAGTCGTAGACGATGTTTGCAGTATTAGGTGTTGGATTTACAGCAGGTAAATTCGTAACGGAAACTTGGAATGTTATTGTAGCCATTTGACCTGCTGCGACATTAGGAATGGAAAAGCCGATATTTGGATCTGCTGCAGGAAGTACAGTATTATTAACTATTACACTTCCTGGAATAAATACTGCTCCATCCGCTATAGTATCTGTAAAAAAGATGGAGTTAGTTGTAGTCGATCCATTATTTTGAATGAATACTGTATATTCAATGGTTTCATCAATGTTAGCTAATACAGTATTAGTGGACTTTGTAGCAATAAGAATAGCATCAATGAATTGTATGTTTGTAGCATTGGAAGAGGTCGTTTCTGAAATTGGTGGTGTGGTTGGGTCTGGTCGATACTCATAGTGAATGACGGCGATATTATTAATGTTATTTTGTGGCGGTATAGAGACTACGCTTACTTGGAACGTAACAATAATCGTATTATTTGGAAGAATTATATCAAGATTGATACCGGTAATTGGATTTTCGTTAAGTCTTGGTACGCCATCTACCAGAATGCTATTTGGAACGAATGTGGTGCCAGCAGCAATTGCGTCAAGTAGGAGAGTATTTGTAATAGGTATTGTACCAGCGTTTGTAACTGCGACTGTATATGTCATGATTTGACCGATACGTGTAATGGATCTGTTAGCGGATTTAATTGCACTAACATTTGCCGTCCGCACTTCAGTATTTACTGCATTTGATAACGATCTACGCTGAATAATTTGAGAACTAGGGTCAATTTGGTATTCGTACGAGGTGTCTGAAATATTAATGACTGCATTGCCAACTGGTATATTTGTAAGTTGTACTTGGAATGAAATAGTGACTGTTTCATTTGGTTGTATCGTGCCGAGAGTTACTCCGTTTTCAGGATTAGCGCCAGGCTGAATTACATTATTTATTGCTAAGCTATCTTCAATAAATATAGTACCTTCTGGAATGTTATCAATGAACACGGTATTGTTAGCTGGAACGGTTCCTATATTTTGTAGTGTATTTGTGTAGGTAATCATTTGCCCGATTGATGCGAAAGTTACATCCGCGCTTTTAACAGAAATAATATTTGCGTTTTGAAGTGATGTTGTAACAATGTTAGAATTTGCAGAGCGATTCACTGGTGGGGCTGTAGGGATACTTACATATTGGTAAGTTGCTGAAGATTGATTTACAATTTCGGTTTCAGTAGGTGGATTATTTGTTTGCACTTGAAATAGTATCGTTTTGGAATTGTTAGCAGGAATGGTTCCAATCGGTATTCCATTTTCAGGATTTACACCTGGCTGCAGGACGCCGTTAATTGTGACACTATCGGGAACAAATGTAGTCCCAGCTGGAATAGAGTCTGTGAAAACAATATTTATTGCGTCAATATTACCGATATTTTTCACTTCAGAAATATAAAGTATAGTTCCGCCAATATCTACAGTTGTTGGATTGGATGTTTTTGTAATTATCAATTGTGCTTGCACGAAATTTGTAATGACGATATTACTAGTAGATGTTTCAGTAATAGGCGGTTGCCCTGGGTCTGGCTGAATTGTATAAGTTGTGTTGGATTGATTTGTAATCGATTCTCGCGAGAATGAATCGTTAATAAGAATTTGGAACGAAATAAGGTGAGTAGCGTTTGCTGCTAAGGTAGGTAAAGTAACACCTACATTTGGATTGGCACCAAGTATAGCTGTTCCATTAAGTGTAAAACTATTTTCTACGAATGTAGTACTTTCTGGAATAGTATCTGAAAATATGAGATTCGTAGCTGGAATATTTCCGGTATTTTCTAGTGTTATTGTGTAAGTCAAAATATCACCTGTTGTTGCTTGAGGTGCATTGACTGCTTTTAAAGAAAGGATAGTCGCATCCGAAATTTGTGTGAAAGCAGGATTAGACGTAATTGTTCGAGAGATGATAGGAGCAGTTGGATCGGCGATAAAAGTATAGTCAATACGGGCTGTATTAGAAATTGGGTTCACGCTTGGTATAGATTGAACGATAACCTGGAATGTTACAGTGACGATTTCTGACGGTGTGATGGAGTTTAATGGTATTCCTACGTTAGGATCGGCACCTGGAACAGAAACACCATTAATGGTAACGCTATTCGGAATAAATGCAGTTCCTTCTGGGACCAAATCTGTTAAAGTAACTGTATTTGCAGTAGTATTTCCGTTATTTTGAACGACTACTGTGTAAGTGATTGTACCGTCAGTAGATTGTACGAGAGAATCTGTACTTTTAATTACGGATAACGATGCATCAACAACAGCTGTATTAACCGTATTAGACGAGGATGTTGCTGTAACAGGAGGTTGACTTGGATCGACAATATACGTGTAACTTGTAAGTGCTTGATTTATAATCGCTCCTTGCGGTGGAATAGAACTTGCAAGAAATTGGAACGTAATAGTAGCGGAATCACCTGGTGCGATAATACCAACTGGAATACCGAGAGTTGGACTTGCATCTGGAAGTGAAATCCCGTTGAGCGTAACACTATTTGGAACAAATAATGCTCCTTCAGGAACTCCGTTAATGAGTAATACAGAGTTTGCAGGGAAGTTTCCAGTATTCGTTAATGTTGCTGTATACGTAATTACATCCCCGATAGATACAATTGAACGATTTGCTTGTAAAACAGTTGTAACAGTCGCGTTATTAATTTGTGTTGAAGCGCTATTAGAATTTATCGTGCCTGTAACAGGAGGAGAGGCCGGATCAACGATAAATGCGTATTGAATAGATGCTACGTTTGTAATCGGATTTGAAGGTGGAGTAGATGTAACTATGACTTGGAAAGTAACGGTTAAGGAACTACCTGCGCTAACTGTTCCGATATTCACTCCGTTATTTGGATTTGCGCCTGGAATGGTACTTCCATTTACAGCAAAACTATTTTCAACAAAGGTCGTTCCAGTTGGAACTGGGTCTGAGAAATTTACATTCGTAGCGTTTGTATTGCCGCTATTTTGAATCGAAACTGTATAAGTGATCGTATCTCCAATATTTGCAAAGGCTGTATTAGCAGTTTTTACAGCTGAAAGTATTGCTGTATTAATAGAAGTAACGAAGACGTTCGTTTCCACATTGCCAGGCTGAGCTTGTAATGCATTGCCTACGTTATATTGGAAGTTAACAAATCCTAAATTTTGGAGTTCAGGTGTGAACGTTGTAGGATTATTTACAATTTGTACTTGGAATATAATTGTTACCGTTTGATTTGGAGTTATTGTATTTATGCCAACACCATCAATGATAGAAGCAGATGGTAATGGAGTGCCATCAACAATAACTGATCCTGCAACAAATTGTGCCCATGATGGTAAGGGGTCTGAGAATATAGCATTGTTAGCAGGAATATTGCCTGTGTTCGTAATAGTCGTTGTATACGTAATCGTATCACCAATCGTTGCAAAAGTTTTATCTCCTATTTTAATCGTATTTAAAATCGCACTTTCAATTTTTGTTGCAATGGTGCTAGAAGTAATATTTTTTGAAACTGGAGGATTAGCTGGATTAACAATATGTTGAAAGCTAACGCTAGCTTGATTAGTAATTGGATTTATAGCTGGAATTTCATTGGAAATAATATGAAATGCCACAATGACAGATTCGTTTGGCGCAATATCACCAATTGGAACACCTGTAATAATATTTGCATTTGGAATGGTAGTTCCGTTCAATGTAAAGCTATTCGGTTCAAAGGAAGTTCCGTCTGGAATAAGATCGGTAAAAATAACATTCGTTGCACTAACATTTCCGCCATTTGTAATTGTAACGGTGTAGGTAATATCCTGCCCGATATCTACCGTTGATACATTTGAATTTTTTTGTGCAGTAAGGATAGCGCTATTAATTTGTGTTGTCGTTGTATTAGATTGATTGGAAGTTGTAATAGGTGGCTGGCTAGGGTCAACGACATAATGATATGTGGTAGAAGCAGAATTAGAAATAGGATTAAGTGTTGGAAGTGTAATAACAGTTGCTTGGAATGTAACGATTGCCGTATTACCACCATTAATGGAACCAATATTTATCCCCGTTGATAAATCAGCGTTTAGAATGGTTTGCCCATTAACTGTGAAACTATTTGGAACGAAGCTTAAATTGCTATTAAGAATATCAATAATAGTTACATCAGTTGCAGCCACATTTCCGGTATTAGGGAGGTTAAGTGTAAATGTTATTGTATTACCAACATCCGCGAAAGTAAGATCTGCTGTTTTTGTGCTAATAATAGTTGCGTTGTTTATTTGAAGAAGTGTAGTGTTGGAAGTAGCTGCACTCGATGCTGGCGGATTCCCTGGATCAACAGTAAACTCATACGTCGTTGCTGCTGTATTTGGTGCAGGATTAATAGGTGGGATGCTGTTAACCGTAACTTGAAATACGATACTATATATTTCATTTGGTGGAAGTGTTGCAAGTACTACACCTGTATTTGGATTCGCATTTGGTTGTAAAACGCCATCGACTGTTAATGTGTTAGGAACAAATGTGAGTCCACTTGGTAATGCATCTGTAAATACAATATTAGTGGCATCCGTATTTCCTATATTCGAAATAGACGTAGTATAAAAAGCAGTTTGCCCGATATCTGCAAAGGAGACACTTTCATTTTTCGTCATAGATAATATAGCTTCTTTAATTTGCGTTGAAACGGGATTACTAATTGAAGTTTCTGGATCAGGCGGTGAGACTAATTGATACGATGTTGATGAGAAATTTACAATTTGGTTCTCGGTTGGTAATGACGCCACGTTTACTTGGAATGAAACAGTTACTGTAGACCCAGCTGTTATAGGCCCAATATTTACTCCGTTCGATGGATCCGAACCACTTTGAGAAACCCCGTTAATAGAAAATGAGTTTGCAATAAATGTAGTTCCGCTCGGCATTGTATCTGAGAAAATAACATTTTGTGCAGATGAGTTTCCATTGTTTGTTAAAGTAACAGTATAGGTGAGTGTGTCTCCAATACGACTAAAGGATTTATCGACTTGTTTTAATGAAAGAATGATAGCTGTGTTAATTGTAGTGAACACTGTGTTTGAAGTAACATTCCTTGAAACAATAGGGGCATTAGGGTCAGTGATAAATGTGTAAGAAGCACTAGCCGAATTCGCAATAGGATTTTGAACAGGAGTAGAAGTAGCGATAACTTGAAATGCTATTGCTATTGAGCTGTTAGGAGCAATTGATCCAATCGTTATGCCTGTATTAGGATTCAATCCAATTTGTGTGAGTCCATTTATTGTAACGCTATCAGTAATAAATGTTGTACCATTTGGTATAAGATCAGTGAAAGTAACATTCGTTGCATTTGTATTACCGTTATTCGTTAAAATTGTCGTATAGGTAATAGTATCGCCTAGTGTTACAAGGGTTTGATCGACCGATTTTACCATCGTTATTATAGCATCTAATACAGGGGTTGTAGCAATATTCGTTGAAGTAGAGGTAGTAGCAGGAGCGCTGTTTGGATCAACAGTATAAGAATATAAAATTGTGTCATTACCCATAATTGAACTGGAAGGAGAAACAGAAATAACATTTACTTGGAAAGTAACAGTTACCGTTTCACCAGGAGCGATATTTGGTATATTTACTCCAAGTGCTGGTTGCGCACCAGACTGCTGAACGCCATTTATTGTGACTGAATTTGGTATAAAAGTAGTGTTAGCTGGAATAGCGCTTGTGAAAGTAATATTAGTTGCAGCTGTATTTCCGGTATTTCTAATAGTAGTTGTATAAGTAATCGTATCTCCAACTGAAACTATAGATTTATCAGCACTCTTTTTTGTTGTTAAAATTGCACTATTAATAGTTGTCGAAACCGTATTAGATACATTCGTTTGCGATACGGCAGGTTGGCTAGGATCGACCACATGTGCAAATTGTACAGAGCTAGAATTAGAAATTGGATTTATACTTGGAATGTTTGTAACAAGTACGTTGAGAGTAATCACGGCCGTTCTATTTGGGTTTATATTTCCAATCTGAATCCCGTTAGCTGGATTTCCGATTTGCTGTGTACCAGAATCGTTTGTAAGAGTGCCAGATATGAATGTCGTTCCATCAGGTAAAGTATCGGTAAAAATTATATTTTGTGAAGTGACATTTCCAGGGTTACTTAATGTAATCGTATAAGAAATTGTATCGCCAATTGTTGCGAAAGTTTTATCTACAGATTTGATTGCCACAATTTCCCCAGAATTTATTTGTGTCGAAACCGAATTGGATGTCGTACTTCTTGAAACGAGTGGGAAGTTTCGACCTGTCATAAATTGATAATTAATGGAAGCGCCGTTTACAACTGGTGAGTTTGGTCCGCCTGGTCCAATTGTGAAAATTGGATTTGGAATGCTAACTACTTGCACACGGAAGGTAACGTTTATAAAATCTCCAGCAATAATATCCCCAATCGGTATCCCATTTGCTGGATTTACTCCAGGTAATAAAACTCCGCCTACTCGAACGCTATCTTCTATAAATACTGCGTTATTTGGAATCAGATCTGTAAAAATGATATTAGTAGCAGTTGTGTTTCCTATATTATCCAATAAAACAGTATACGTTAAAAATGAATTTCCAGGTGCTATGTCAGAAAATAGTCGATCCACACTTTTCGTTGCTTGAATAATTGCTTCGTTAATTTGAACTAAAGTTGGATTACTTGTAGCTGTTTCTGTCACCGGCGGCTGGGTAGGATCAACAATGATCGAGTATGTTGTGCTAGACTGATTCAAAGTTGGGTTTGTAGCAGGTATTGAGCCAACGATAGCTTGAAAGCTAATTGTTGTCGTTCCTCCAACTGGAATTGCGTCTAAAGAGATCCCGCTATCTGGTCTAAACCCAAGTTGTGGGATGGTATTAATTTGTACACTATCAGGAACGAATGAAAGTTCAGGTGGTAATATATCGATAAAAACAGGTGTGTTTGCGGAAGTATTTCCGCTATTGGTGAGGGTAGTTGTATACGTAATTGTATCTCCAACAGCAGCAAAAGCACTGCTTGCAGTTTTTGTTGCGATAACAGAAGCAGTATTTACTTGTGTAAAAGTTTTATTAGATTGAACTGTTCGTGAAACTGGCGGTTCATTTATATCTACAATAAAGCTATATTGAAGCGATGATTTGTTCGGGATTGGATTAGGGTTTGGAAGTGTTGTAATGTTTACTTGAAAACTGAGTGTAGCAGATGCATTTGAATTCAAGTTACCAATATTGATACCGTTTTGTGGATTTGCATTCGGAACGGTTACACCATTTATCTTAAAGCTATTTGGGATAAAGGTAGTACCGTTTGGAATTGTATCAGTAAAAATAATGTTGTTCGCAGTAGTATTTCCGGTGTTTGTAACAGCTGAAGTGAATGTAATTGTATCACCAATTGTAGCGAAAGTTGTACTAGCGCTTTTATTTATTACTAAAGTAGCGTCAATAATTGGTGTAACTGTTGTATTTGTTACGGTGCTACCAACAGCAGGAGATTGGTTTGGATTCACGGTATATTCATAATTTACAAGAGCATTATTTGTTAATGTGCCACTAGGTGGTATCGCTAAAATTTGTGCTTGAAAAGTAATGAATACAGTATCTCCTGGTGAAATATCTGCCAAGTGAACACCAAGTGATGGATCTAATCCTGGTTGTGGAACATTATTGATCGTTACGGAGTTTTGGATAAATGAAGCTCCTGCGCCAAGCCCATCTGTTAAAACAGTTGCACTAGCAGGGATATTACCTGTATTTGTTACTGCAATCGTATAAGTAACGATATCTCCAATTGCAGCATTTGGTGTGTTCACTGATTTTGTAGCGATAATCTTAGCGTTATTAATTTGAGTTGTTATTACGTTACTCAGCGCATTAGCCGATGCTGGAGGTAAGTTAGGATCTACGATGTACTGGTACGTTGTATTGCTTTGGTTCGGGATTGGATTTGGATTCGGGATAGAATTTACTTGCACTTGGAACGAGATGTTCGTATTTGCATTCGGATTTATTGAATCGATTGCAATTCCGCTCGCTGGATTGACATTAGGGAGTGTATTCCCGTTTACAGTAACACTATTAGGAATAAACGATGTCCCATTTGGAATTACATCTGTAAATATTACATTTGATGCAAGTGTGTTCCCGTTATTCGTTAAAGTAGTCGTGTACGTAATAATATCATTTACGTTAGCAAACTGTTTATCTGCCGATTTCGTAGCGGCAATTGAGGCGTTATTAATAGTTGTCTGTACAGTGTTAGAAGCAACCATCTGCATCACAGCTGGTTTGGATGGATCATACGTATATTGGAATGTTGTGCCTGATTGATTTGTAATTGGGTTTACAGCAGGGATAGTTGGTACAAAAACTTGGAATGCAACGGTGCGTGATGAATTCGCTCCTATCGTACCAATTGAAATGCCGGTAGCAGGATTTGCGTTAGCTACAGGGACATTATTAATCGTTACAGTATTAGGAATGAAGAGAGTACCCGTTGGAATGATATCTGTAAATGTTACATTAGCAGCAGGGATATTCCCGTTATTTGTTAAAATAGTCGCATATAGTATGACATCACCAATATCAGCGAAGTTTGTACTCGTTAGTTTTGTAGCAACGATATTAGCAGTATTAATTTGTGTAGTTACTATATTGCTAGCGGCGTTTCTAACAAGAGCAGGTAAGTTTGGATCAGTGATAAAGCTATATTGAAGTGAAGCGCTGTTTTGAATTGGGTTTGGTGAAGGTAGCCCATTTGCACTTATTTGAAAAACAATCGTTGTAAAACCACCTGAAGGAATGGAGCCGACTTGAAGACCGGTACTAGGGTCTGCACCTTGTTGTAAAGTACCACCTATAAAAATACTATTTGGTACGATAGTGGAGCCATTAGGGATTATATCGGTAACAATAACATTATTTGCTGTAGTATTTCCAAGATTAGCTAAAGAAATTGTATATGTGATTGGTTGCCCGACATCGGCTATGGTTAAATCTACTTCTTTGACAATAACTACATTTGCTAAATTAATTTGTGTACTTACAGTGTTACTTACAGATGTTTCTATAGTTGGTGGATCGCCCGGATTTAGAATAAAGCTATACTGTGTACTAGATGAATTTAATGTTGGGTTTTGTGTTGGTAAAGAGGTGACGGTTACTTGATAAGAGACGGTAAGTGAGCCGTTAGCAGCAATGGAAGGTAACGGAACACCTATATTTGGATCTGCGTTATTTTGGAGTACACCATTAATAAGAAAAGTATTTGGAATAAAGGCAGTACCGTCTGGATTTGTATCTACGAAAGTAGGACTATCAGCAGAAACACTTCCTGCATTCGTCAAAGTAACGGTATAAGTTAATATATCCCCTACGGTAGCGAACGCTCGATTCACTGTTTTGGCTGAAATGACATTTGCATCGTTTACTTGAGTAAATGTAGTGGTTGAAGTAGTGTTCTTACTTACAGGTGAAGTGTTTGGATCAACGATAAAGTTATAGGAGATGGAAGCGCTATTTGAAATAGGGTTTGGATTTGGAATGCTAGTTATTACTACTTGGAATGAAGCTGTAATTGTAGTATTAGCATTGATGTTACCAATATTGATGCTAGTTGGTGTAACGCCTGGTTGAGTAACACCGTTAACTATAACGCTATTTGGTACAAAGGCGGTTCCATTCGCAATTGAATCAGATAGTAATACATTGTTCGCTGCAACATTTCCATCATTAGTGAGAGAAAAGGTGTAAGTTAATACATCACCAACTTCCGCAAACGTTTTATCTACAGATTTATTAACGTGGAGATTTGCTAGTCTAATTGTTGATGTAACAGAATTAGAATTTGCTGTTTTTGAAGTCGGTGGCAGACTTGGATTTACAGTATATAGATAAGAAGCAAAGGCATTATTAATGATAGGGTTTTGGGCGGTAATATTGATGACTGTTACTTGGAAAGAGAGGGTAAAAGTAGCCCCGCCAGGAATTGTGCCGATAGGTAATGCAACGAGAGAATCTACATTTTGCAAAACTCCGTTTAGTGTTACAGTACCAGGATTTAATATCGTTCCATTTGGAAGTGGATCTGTTAGTTGTACGTTATTAGCGGCTGTATTTCCGCTGTTTGTAATAAGGATTGTATAACTTATCGTTTCGCCAATTGTAGCAAATTGTTTATTAGTTGATTTTGTTAATGTTACATTCGCATTGTTAATTTGAGTGGAAACGAGATTAGAAGAAATGTTTTTCGTAACAGGTGATTGGCTAGGATTGACGGTATATTGATAAGAAGCGCTTGATCCGTTAGATACGACATTTGACGCGGGTATTGTATTTATTACTACTTGAAATGTAATATTTTTTGTTGTGCCTGTTGGGATGGATCCAATATTCACGCCGTTAGCGGGATTTGCGCCCACTTGTGTCGTGCCATCTATTGTTAAACTGTTTAGAACGAAAGTTGTTCCAGTAGGGATGACATCTGTAAAAATAACATTGTTCGCATTTGTATTACCTGTACCTGTAAAGGAAACGGTGTACGTTAGTGTGTCACCAATATCTGCAAAATTTTTATCTACTGCTTTCGTCATTGTTACAGTAGCATTATTCACTTGAGTGGAGACAATATTTGTCGTATCAGTCCCACTTACTGCTGGTTGATTAGGTACAGGAATGTATTGATATGTTGTTGTTCCACTATTTAATATTGGGTTTGTTTGAGGGATAGAAGGAACGAGCACTTGGAATGAAACAGTAGTAGTGGAATTTGCTGCAATCGAACCAATTGGTATACCATTAGCGGGATTTGCTCCAGCTTGAGTAACTCCGTTAACAGTTACACTCCCTGGAATGAAAGTAGTTCCGCTAGGAATCGGATCCGTATATATAACGTTCGTTGCAGCGATATTTCCTATATTAGCTAAGGCAATACTGTAAGTTAATGTTTCACCAATATCGGTAAAAAGTTTGTTAACTGATTTTGTTCCATTAATATCTGCGAGGTTAATTTGTGTTCCAGCAGAATTGCTTGTTGCAAGGCCGTTAAAGGTTGTTCCTCCAGCGATTGGTGTATATTGAAATGTAATATTAGCAGTGTTAGAGATAGGGTTTTGATTTGGAAGAGAAACGACGGTAGCTTGGAAAGTTACTGTACGAGAAGCACCATTATTAATTGTTCCAAGAGATATACCAGCCGCAGGATTAGCATTTGTTTGTGGTACGTTATCTACTGTTACAGTGCCGGGTATAAAAGAAGTACCGTTAGGGAGACTATCTATAAAAATAGCGTTATTGGCAGGAAGAAGCCCGGTGTTAGGGATAGTAACTGTATAAGTGAGAATATCTCCAATTGCAGCAACACTTTTATTCACGCTTTTCGTCGCTTGTATATTTGGTGAGTTTATATTAATTTGTAAGCCGACTGTATTTAACATATATGCGTCTCCGTTAGTAGTTAAACGGATTGCGGCGGATACTTGTGAGTTTGTTAAATAAGGAGAAATATCAATGGAAGTAATGTCCCAGCCCTGTCTTCCTGCGGAGATGTTTGTACTTGTAGAAGCACTTTGATTTCGCGTTCCAAATGTCCCTGTTGTATCTAAGTTTCCTGCAGCATTATTCACTTGAGAACCGAAGAAATTATTTATAGCATTGTTTGGTCCAGATAAAGCATTTAATGAACTGAAATTTGGTCCAAATAAAGCCTGATCCCCGGTTAAATCTGCATCTCCTTCGGTAGAACTTAAAAATAATCTCCCGCTTACTGGTCCTCCTGAAGGTGTTAAAAATCCAGAAACAGATACATCGGCACTACCAGTTTCTGCAGAAACACGGTTACCAGCTACGTAAATAGTTAAATTTCTTGCAGGTAATGTCCCGTTTTGATAAGCGACAATGAGTGTCCATCCGGCCGAGTTAATGGATCCATTTGAAGCATCTAAAGGATCAACAAGTCCAGGGACAGCTCCTGTAGTATAAGAACCAGAACCTCCAGCTTGAATAAGAGTTGTTACGTCTGCTGAACGAGTATAAAAGCCAAATGTAATAGAGTTTGAAACGAACGTTTGATTTGAAGCTGTAACAGCTGAAGGAGTAATTGAGTATGTTGAAACGGGTGTTGTAAATGAAACGGGATTACCTAGAACACTCGTAATGTTTTGATCACGAGATAAATAGTTTCCTCCCCAAACGAGTTCTGCGTAAAGAATAGTGCTACCAGCAGGGATATTTAAAATAGCGGTAGAACTATTTTGTGTATAGGTTAACGTTGTACCTGCGGGAAAAGTAGGTACTTGTAAAGCGGTATTCGTAGTTATAAACGCACCAATTGCCCCGATTGTACCAGCACGGTTTTGATTACTAATTTTACTTAAGCCTAAAGTATTACCTGTAATAGCGAGTGCGCCGTTAGTGGTGGTAGAAAATCTATTCGTAATGGGCATGTTGTCACCTCATTTCCAATATAGTCTTGGTCAAAATAGGATATGTGTGTGATAAATAAATGGAAACATGTACAAGTTGATTTGATAATAATGATTTAGATGTCTAGATAAGGGGATGGAGTATGATTGAATTGGAAATTAGGGTGGAGCGTCTTAGGGAAGAAAAAACTGGGAATATTGTATCATTATCTTCTTATATTGGGTGGGATTATAACAGAGAAGAAATTGAGACTATTTTTAACGTAGGGATTGTATACGGTGTTTGGAATGAGAGAGAGGAACTAATTGCTAGCGCGGCAATAATATTATATGGGGAGAAATTAGCGTCTATCGGAATGGTGATTGTACATCCAGATTATAAGGGGAGAGGGATTGGAAAGATAATAACGGAAGCGTGCGTTAAAAGCGTATCAGCTCATACTCCAATTATGCTGATTGCTACGGATGAAGGGAAACCTTTATATGAAAAGTTAGGATTTAGGGCAGTAAGTTATGTTTCTAAATATATTTGTAACTCGTACAATGCAAATCATAAATGCGCAGAAAATGAAGAATATATGATGGTTTATAAAGAGAGTGATTTAGAAGAAATAATAAAAATAGATAAAGGAGCATTTGGGACAAGCCGAAACGAGTTTTTAAAACAAAGAATTATGCAAAGTGAGCAGTGTGTCGTTGTAAAGGATACGAAAGAAAATGTAGTAGGATACGGTATAAGTATACAAACGCCAGAAAATAAAATAATAGGACCAGTCGTTGCTAAAAATAATGCGATGGCAATGAGAATAGTACATGATTTAGCAAGAGGGCATAATGGAAAATTAAGAATGGATGTACCAGAAGGAAAGAACGATTTCATGAAAGAATTAGAGATTGCTGGTTTTAAAAAAGTGAATACACCACCAATTATGATAAAAAATAGTAATCGGTTATTAAAAAGAAATAGTGAACTATATAGTATTGCAGCGCAAATTTTTGGATAAAAAAGAATCCTTTTAAATGAAGGATTCTTTTTTGAGCCAATTTAATCACGATATTGGTCGTGAATAGGTTGAAAAAGATCTTCCTCGACACCTCTAACAACTGAAAAATGATCAACATTATAATGACCATGGAGAATTTTATTATGGTGAGAGATAATTTGCTCTGCAGACAATACGTTAGAATCAGTTGTTGAATGACCGTTTTTAATTAATGTAACGTCAAATCCTTGTACAGTTGCTGTCTTAACGGCAGTGTCAATGCAATGTTCTGTTTTACATCCGCCTATAACAATATGATTAATGTTTTCTTCTTTTAAAAGTTCAAGTAAAGAAGTGCCGTAGAATGAATTGGTTGCTGCTTTATTAATAAAGATTGCAGACTGGGGTACTTGAATTTGATTATGTACTTCAAATCCTTCGCCACTACCAGAAGCAACATCGATATCTCTTACAAAAACAATAAGAGCATTTGAATCTATTGCTTTCTGCAGGGCTATATTTAGTGTAGATAATAGCTCGGTTTTACGAAAAACTTCATTTTCTTGCTCATTGCCATCAATTAATTCTTGCTGAGCGTCGATAATTAATAGTGCTTGTTTCATCGTGTCTCCCCTTTAATATGAAATAAGTTTCACTGTACATATTCCTTCAGATTGTTAGGAAATCCTCTATTGTAAGAGAAGTAGAAGATTGATTTACAAAGTTGTCAAAGAAATTTCATTCTCATAGCGTGTAAAAACATGTATGATAGGAGATGGAGAATTTTTGAGTAGGTGGGAATAACATGCAAACAGTAGAAGATTATCTTTCATTCTTACATACGAAAGGATTTAAATTATCAGAGGAAGCACAAGGGTTTATTATGTTTGGACAAGGATATACTGGTGCGTCTGATGGGATTGTGAACGCAGCAATAGAAGCGACAATTAAACATCAATTGCAGTTTGATGGTAGTTATTTCGTTGCGTTATTAGAACGATTGAAAGAGGAAGAAATTACAGATAAAAAAAGCGCTAAGGCTTTTATGCGGAAGTTACAAGCGTAACTTCACGCAGCCTGCGCTTCTTTTTTTGTTTTGGAAGGTAATTCAACAAAAATCATGCCTAGAAAAATACATAGACATCCGATAATAGCAGAAATAGAAAGTTGTTCATTTGCAACGAGAACGCCTGTTAATGCAGCAAAAACGGGCTCCATTGCGAAAATAATTGCTACTCTCGTTGGAGAAGTGTGTTTTTGTGCCGATGTTTGAATGAAAAAAGCAATAGATGTTGCAAACAGGGCAGTTAGAAAGAGTGCGAATAAAAAGGATTGATTCGTCCATAGTGATACTGAAAATAACTTTTCCCAATCTTCAAACAAGAAAGCGCAAATAGAAGAAAATATACCAACAGCTAATACTTGAGATGTGCTTAATAATAAAGGTGATATTTTTTTAGAAAAGAAGCCGTTAATAAGAATATGGGCAGCGAAAGCGACTGCACAACCAAGAACAAGTATATCTCCTATATTTAATTGGAAAGAATCAGCAGCTGTTAATAAGTACAAACCTGTTGTAGCTACAGCAATACCAAGTACGATGAAAATGGTGGCTTTTTGTTTTAAAAAGATAAAGGATAAGATTGGGACCATAACAATGCTTAGCCCAGTTAAGAAACCTGCTTTTGAAGAAGTTGTATAGAGTAAGCCAAATGTTTGTAATAAATAGCCGACAAATAAGAAGAACCCAACTATTAATCCAGCTAAACTACTATGTTTTAATTCTTGTTTTGAAGTTTTCTGTGAGAAAATAATTTGAACGAATAATAAAATAATTCCAGCGAATAAAAAACGAATACCATTAAACGTAAATGGACCAACGAAAGACATAGCGTTTTGAACGACAACAAACGTAGCTCCCCAAATAAAAGAGACAAATAATAAAGCAAGAGGAGCAATCCACTCTTTTTTCACACTCATACCCCCGTTAATTTTGTAAGATAGCTTTTCTAGCTAATTCATCAGCTACTTTATTTTGACTACTTGGAATCCACTTAATAAAAAAGAGATCGAAGTTTTTTATGTACTGTAGTGCTTCATCTAAAAGAGGTGCAAATATTTTATTTTTTGCGTATTCCTTTTCAACAGCCCGCTCAACAAGCTGCGAATCTGTACGAAAAGAGACAGTGCTATAATTATGCTCAATGCAATATTTTAATGCTAGAAGTAAAGCGCGGTATTCTGCTTCATGATTGGACATTGTTCCAAGTGGTACTGATAATTGTACAGGCGGCTGAATGCCTTTAATAAACACTCCTGCACCAGAAGGACCAGGATTTCCTTTTGATGCACCATCAATATATACTTCAATCAAAATGAGAAACCTCCAAATTATAAGATTATCCCCTACTTAAATGTTTTTTTGAAGTAGGGGATAGAGTAGTTATCCGATTGTGATGCTGTAACGACATGTAAATGTTTCATTCGCTTGTAAAGATTGAATTCCCTTTTTGTCCTTGAAATCTTTTGCTGGATTTACTTCATCAGCGATTCCATACCAAGGTTCAATACATAAGAAAGGTGCGTTATCCCCTGGTGTCCATACGCCGACAAATGGAAATCCATCAAATTCTACTTTTACAAATTTATTATGTTTATGAGAACGAATCGAAATTTCATTCGTATTCATATGTTCAAAAATAAGTGCATCATTTTTGAATAAATCGTATGTAAGTGGCAATTCAGTCGTATTTTCAGCGATTAATTGCTTTTTGTTTGAAAGATAAGGTCCTTCTAATACGCTTGTTTCTAAGCGTTCCGAACCATTAAACGATAAGTGATAATCTGTAAATGATTCACCGTCCAATAAAGGGAAGTTGAATCCAGGATGTGCTCCGATTGAGAAGAACATTTCTTTAGAAGTAGGATTGTTTACTTCATATGTTACATGAACACTTTGTCCATCTAGCTCATAAGAAACGAGTAATTCGAATTCGTATGGGTATTTTTTTAATGTTTCTTCATTACTAGTAACGATATAAGTGATCTTTGTTTCGCTTTGTTCTTTCACAGAGAAAGTAAGATCACGAGCGAAACCGTGTTGTGTTAATGAATATGGTTTACCGTCTACGTAGTATGTATTATCTACTAATCGACCGACAATTGGGAACAAAATTGGTGCACGGCGTCCCCAATAAGTAGAATCACCTTGCCATAAATATTCTATGTTGTCTTCTTTTAAGCGAACGCTCTGTAATTCTGCACCTTTGTCAGAAATGGAAACGATCACTTTTTCATTTTGAATTGTTGCTGTCATGAAGTGAAACCTCCTAAATCTTTCATATGTTTCATTATACGTTGTCTAAAAGAAAAAAGGTAGTTCACGATAGGAATCTATTGACGAAAGAGGGGCTACCACGTAAAATATAATCTTGTTGCTTAAAAAACGAATAACGTGGTTCGAAACCATCCCACGTAAAAAAACTAAGGAGATTTTGTCATGAATATTAGAACATTAGTCGGTAATGGTATTTTAGCGGCATTATATATTGCTGTTTCTATGCTTATTCAGCCATTTGGCTTTACGAATGTACAGTTTCGTATTTCAGAGATGTTTAATCATCTCGTTGTATTTAACAAGAAAGCAATTTACGGAATTGTATTAGGTGTATTTTTAACGAATCTCTTTTTCTCACCTATGATCGCTTATGATTTAGTATTTGGAGTAGGTCAATCTATTCTTGCATTAGTTGCAACGATTATTTCTATGCGATTTATTAAAGGTGTTTGGGCTCGTATGATTTTTAATACAGTTATCTTTACGATTACAATGTTTATGATTGCAATTGAACTTCATCTTGCATTTGATCTACCATTTATGTGGACTTGGTTAACATGTGCAGCAGGTGAATTCGTAGTAATGGCCATTGGTATGCCTGTAATGTACTGGATTAATAAGCGAGTACAATTTGAAAGATTTATGTAATAGATGAAAGAGCCATTCCTTATATAGGATGGCTCTTTTTGTATGTGATAATATTGAATATAATTCTTTGACTCTTGATAAAATATAATAAAATAAAGTGAGGCTTCAATTAGCCGGATAAATAAGAAGTCTTATATAAGGGGAATGAAGTATGAAATATAAAATTCATTGGTTGTATAAAACAAAGCGCGGATTGCAGACGGAATTAACGACAGAGTATATGAACATAGAAGAAGTACTTCAATTTGCAGAGGATTTTGAGAAAACAGGAAGAGTAAAAGAATTTTCATTTTATGATGAAATGGACGCGGAATGGTCATTAAAAGAGATGAAAAAGTTAAGTAAGCAAGTAGAGGAAGAGCCCCAAGAAATACTCGTTTATTTTGATGGGGGGTATGATGTGCAGACGAAAGAGGCTGGCGTTGGTATATGTGTGTATTATAAAAAAGGAAATACAAACTACCGGATTCGCCGCAATGCATATATAGAAGGTATATATGATAATAATGAAGCGGAATATGCATCATTATTATACGGTATGAATATACTCGAGGAATTAGGGATTAAGTATGAAGCGATTACACTTCGCGGAGACTCACAAGTGGTACTACAGCAATTGGCTGGAGAATGGCCTTGTTATGATGAACATTTAAATCATTATTTAGATCAAATTGAACAAAAGGCGAAGCAAATGAAATTAAAACTTATATGTGAGCCGATATCTAGAAAACAAAATAAAGAAGCACATCAATTAGCTACGCAAGCATTGGAAGGAACAGTTATTGATAGTCATAAAGAAATAACTGAATAGAGAGGTGCAAAGGTGGATAAAAAGCAACTCATTACAGAGGTAAATGACTTATTAGAAACGTATTGTGAAGGCTGTTTTTTGCGAGAACATAATCGAAAGACAAATAGTAAATATTATGCCCATTCATTTTGTATACGCCAATGTACAGTTGGAGAAACATTGAAAAAATATGGAGAACAGTTGTCATGAAAAAACATCCAGAGAAAATTCTCTGGATGTTTTTTAGTGTCTTGCTTCGTTTAGTTGATGCTCACATTTATTTAATTTCTTTTCCTCATTCATTAAAAATGGTTCATCTAAATCAGTTGCAACAGATTTCATAATTTCAAGCTGAGAGCGAGCTGCTTCTACAGCAGTAGTAGCATGTTCTAATGTATCTGGATCCATTGAAATTGTTGCTGATCCTACCATTTTTTGTGCTGTTTCTACACGGAATTTCACTTCTTCAAAATCATTTACTTCTGATCCCATTAATAATTCCTCCTTTGTATAGTGCGCATTTCACATAGTTTTTGCTCTGTAAAACGGAAATATACAAAGGAATAACAAAGGAGGTTACCAAGTAAGGCAACCTCCTGTTATATGTTGGATTAAAGTTTTACTACGTTAGCAGCTTGAGGTCCGCGGTTACCTTCAGTAATGTCGAAAGATACTTCTTGACCTTCTTCTAAAGCTTTGTAGCCGTCTCCTTGAATAGCAGAGAAATGTACGAATACATCGTCAGCGCCTTCCATTTCGATAAATCCAAAACCTTTTTCGTTGTTAAACCATTTTACTTTTCCTTGCATGTTACAATTCCTCCTAAAAGCGTTTACTATTTTCATTTAGTGAAATTCATTTAAAAAATAATATAAACTAAAAACGCTATATTCTTGAATATTCTGCTAAATGATTAATTTAAATATACACGAATTGGGAGAATTTAGTCAAGTAAGCGATTTTATTTTTTTGTATTTTTAAATAATTTTTCAGTCAAATTTTTAAATAGGTATAGGACAGGCCGAGTATGTAATATTCTTAATTGAATGCTATACATAATGAGGTGAAAGAATGAATAAGTCTTACTTATTAGATAATGAAGGAATGAGAACGAGAACCGACATACCGGATTGGGTTGCAAAAGAATTTGAGATTTTTTCAAGTGTCGTGTTAGAACCAACTTTTCCATGCTATTTCGGTTTAACAGCTTTGAAAAAGAATGAACTTCGTTATTCATTTCTTTCTCATAATGATTGGAGTCATTTGCCGCATACAATGTTATCTTTTTTAGAGTTAATGAAAGAGAGACCGATTGTAAGAAGGGGCTTTTTCCTTTTTGTAGAACCGGAATGTGAAGAACAATCACTCGAATATTACCGTGATTCTTTTTGGAAAGTGTTACAGTATTTACATGAAAACGATAATGAAGCATGGCCAAAGCAAATTCCTGAAGACCCAGACCATTATTTATGGGAATTTTCATTTGGTGGTGAGCCAATATTCGCATTTGGAAATGCGCCAGCTTATAAACAACGAAAAACTAGACATTTAGGGAATTCTCTCGTTATTGGGTTTCAGCCACGCACTATTTTTGATGGATTAGAGGGAGATCGTCCTAAAGGAGCATATTCAAGACAAATGGTCCGTGAGCGAGTTGAAAAGTGGGATCAATTGCCGAAACATCCTAACATTAGTCATTATGGTGACCCAGAGCATCGTGAATGGAAACAATATTTCATAGGAGACGATGTAGAGCCAATAAAAGGGAAATGTCCTTTTCTTCATAGGATAGAAAAGTAAGAGCTATCATCTAGATGGCTCTTTTGTATATTTTGGATAAAAAAGGGTATTTTATTATGAAAGCTAGTCTATTTTTTAAAATTACATCATTAACTAGTAGTAAAGAGAGTAGAAAGGATAGAGCGATGATTGGAGCAATTATACAGCAAATCGTATTAGGTATATCATTAGCTGCGCCAGTAGGGCCGATTAATATTGAAATGTTAAAACGAGGAATTGAACGTGGTTTTTGGCACGCTTGGGTTGTTGGAATTGGTGGAATGACTGCAGATGTTTTATTTATGCTTCTCATTTATTTCGGTTTATCTTCTGTGTTTATGTATACATATGTACAAGCCTTCATGTATTGCACGGGTTTTTTCTTGTTATTTTATTTAGGATTTCAAAGTGTAAAACAAGGAATTTTCGAATCGAATATGGAATATAAAAAAGAAGAGGTAGGTGGCCTTAAGCAATCGTTTATGGCAGGATTTTTAATTGCGATATCCAATCCATTAAATCTTGTTTTTTGGTTTGGTATATACGGAAGTACACTTAGCTCATTACTTACGAAGGTAACGAAACAAGAAGCTTTTTTGTACAGTCTTTGCATTATTGTTGGTATTATTTTATGGAATTTAAATATTGCTTTTTCTGTACATTTTGGAAGAACTTTATTAAAACCAAAAGCGCTTGGCTACATAACAGCCGGAGCAGGTATTATTTTAGTAGGTTACTCTATACATTTTGCATACAAAGCTTTACAGTTGTTCACATAAGATTGAAGGGGAGATTTTTATGTATCGAACCACTATTGACGGAAAAGAAATTATAATTACGTTAGCGCCAAAAATCCGAAAAGAAATTACTGATAGAAATCCACTATATGAAGCGGTATTTCATAATGCTGCAAGATTGTTACAAACAAAGCAACCGACGTTTGCAGTAAATCATGAAATATTTGGGCTCATTATTGGAGAAGTACAAAGAGGAGAAGTAACAGTGTTTGCAGTGGAACATATTATTCCGAAGCAAAATATATTTGGATCAAACAATTTTTTCTCGGCAATAGAACAGCAGGCAAATTTGTAAAGTGAATAGAATAAGAATAGAAAAGAAATAGTCGTAACGATATGTTGCGGCTGTTTTTTTGGAAAAGGGGGAAACAAGATGAAGAAAGTGGGGAAAGAGTTCTTTTTACAACATGATATTGTTATTATGTATAGCATTCTATTTATTTTCATTATTATTTTAAAAATGCAATTTTTTACGTGGTTTGGCATGTTAGCATGTATGTTTGGGATTGTTTTCTATACACTTAATGAATATATGACACATCGTTTTTTATTCCATATAAAGCCACCTAAAAACACATTTCTATTAAAAATGTTAAGAAGATTGCATTATGATCACCACGTATATCCAGATGATTTAAAACTTTTGTTTTTACCTGTATGGTTTAGTATACCTAGTTTTACTATATATTTACTTATAGCATATGGTATTACAAAAAGTGTTACTATTGCACTTTCATTTGGAATCGGAATGATTATTATGCTGCTCGTTTACGAATGGAAACATTATATTGCTCATAGACCGATTCGTCCCGTCACTAAGTTTGGAAGATGGCTAAAAAAACAACATATATTACACCATTATAAAAACGAAAAGTTTTGGTTTGGTGTTTCAAATCCAGTATTCGATTTTATATTTGGAACACTTAAAGACGGAAAAGATGTTGAGTTAAGCGAAACGGCTCGTAATTTAGAAAAGGAAAAAAAGACAAAAGTAGTGCGTTAAGCACTGCTTTTGTCTTAATGAGGATAAATAAGTAAGGTGTCACTTTATTTTGAAAAAGTATATTAAAAATTTAGGGGAAATTGCCGAAAAATGTCTATCAAAAAATCTTTGCATGAATGCATGGATTGTCTAAAATGAATATAAGTTTCTGAATATTTATAAAATTTAGTCTTTAGGTATGCAAGGGGGAAGTGTATTTTAAGTAAGAGAGGGGATCGGTTAATGAAACGAGACGATACGTCAGCACGTAAGTTGCAAAATGAGGTAAATTATACAGAGGTCGTTCAGTCGGAAGAATTTCAATTGTTATTAAATACGAAAAAGAAGTTTATCATTCCAATGAGTATTTTCTTTTTTAGTTTTTTTATCGCATTACCTATTTTAACATCGTATTCAAAGGTGCTTAATACACCTGCATTTGGAGACGTTACATGGGCGTGGGTATTTGCTTTTTCCCAATTTATTATGACATGGGCACTATGTATGATTTATAGCAAAAAAGCAGAATCATTTGATGAAATCTCCCGAAAAATTTTGCAAGATATGCAAAAAGGGAGGGGCTGAACTTGAATACTACTGCATTTGCACTATTTTTAATTATTGTTCTTGGTACGCTCGTCATAACCTATTTTGCATCGAAAAAAACGAAAAATGCGAGTGAATTTTATACGGCTGGAGGGGGATTAACTGGTTGGCAAAATGGTCTGGCCATTGCTGGAGATTATATGTCTGCTGCTTCATTTCTCGGTATAGCTGGAGCAATCGCATTAACTGGGTTTGATGGATTCTTTTATAGTATCGGTTTTTTAGTTGCTTATTTAGTTGTACTATATCTTGTTGCAGAACCGCTTAGAAATTTAGGAAAGTACACTTTGGCGGATATGATTGCAGCACGCTTTGACGCGAAAAAAGTTCGCGGAGTTGCAGCTCTTAATACGATGACGATTTCTATCTTTTATATGATTGCACAATTAGTTGGCGCGGGTGCACTTATTAAATTATTATTAGGGATTGAATATACGACATCTGTATTAATCGTTGGAACACTTATGACGGTGTATGTTATTTTTGGTGGTATGACAGCAACGAGCTGGGTACAAATTGTAAAGGCTGTATTACTTATGGCCGGTACGTTTATTATTTCTGTTATCGTTTTCGCAAAATTCAACTTCAGCGTGACTGAAATGTTTGCCCAAATGAAAACAGCTACACCATTAAAAGATTCATTTTTAAATCCAGGTGTAAAGTATAAGGATGGCCTTGATACACTTTCTTTAAATTTAGGACTAGTACTTGGTACAGCTGGATTACCACATATACTTGTCCGCTTTTTTACAGTACGTGATGCAAAAACTGCACGTCAATCTGTCGTATATGCGACATGGTTAATTGGTGCATTTTATATTATGACGATTTTCTTAGGATTTGGTGCGGCAGCGTTTGTAGGAAATGAAGCGATTATTAAAGCGAACCCAGCGGGTAATATGGCAGCACCTTTATTAGCCAAAGCGTTAGGTGGAGACTTCTTATTTGCTTTCGTATCAGCAATTGCTTTTGCAACAATTTTGGCTGTAGTGGCAGGTCTCGTATTAACGGCAGCATCAGCATTCGCTCATGATTTTTATAATGAGATCATTCGCAAAGGGAAATCAACGGAAAAAGAGCAAGTATCTATGGCTCGTTATGCATCTATTGGGGTAGCGATACTATCTATCATACTTGCATTATTTGCCCAAACATTAAACGTAGCATTTTTAGTATCATTAGCATTTGCAGTTGCAGCGAGTGCAAATCTACCAGTGATTTTATTTACAATATATTGGAAGCGTTTTAATACAACGGGTGCTATTTCCGGTATGATTGTAGGTCTCGTATCAGCTATTGTTCTCGTAGCGTTGAGTCCGAATGTTTGGAACCCTGTAGCTGGAAAAGCTATTTTTGTTGGGGAAGCGATATTCCCATATACGACACCAGGAATTATTTCAATTCCGCTTGGATTTCTTGCAGCGTATTTAGGAACTGTTTTATCTAGTAAGAAAGAAGATGCAGCGAAATTTGATGAAATTCTCGTGAAATCTAATACTGGTCACGGTATTAGCGATGCGTCTTCACATTAAATAAAAGAGGAGCTTTTCGATAGATAAGAAAAGCTCTTTTTTCTTTTGTCATTTTCTTGTAAATATTACTGATTTGTAAGTAGGATTTGTCTTAATTTTGTGGAATGAAAATAGCAGGGAGAAATTTAAGTCATCATGGCACCAGCGCAGCTTTTGTGAAAAATAAGTTGTTATGGAAGGTGGAAGTAATGATGAAAACGAAGCAAACTGATGAATTATTAGCAAAAGATGAGCAATATGTTTGGCACGGAATGCGTCCCTTTAGTCCAAATAGTACAATGGTAGGGGCAAAAGCTGAAGGGTGCTGGGTTGAAGATATACAAGGAAAAAGATATTTAGATGGTATGAGTGGTCTTTGGTGTGTGAATAGTGGATATGGAAGAAAGGAGCTCGCAGAAGCGGCTTATAAGCAATTACAAACATTATCATACTTTCCAATGTCACAATCTCATGAACCAGCTATAAAGCTTGCTGAAAAATTAAATGAGTGGCTTGGGGGAGAGTATGTTATTTTCTTCTCAAATAGTGGTTCAGAAGCGAACGAAACAGCTTTTAAAATAGCAAGACAATACTATGCGCAAAAAGGTGAACCATATCGTTATAAATTTATGTCACGTTATCGTGGGTATCACGGGAATACAATGGCGACAATGGCAGCGACGGGACAAGCGCAGCGTAGATATCAATATGAACCGTTTGCTTCAGGCTTTTTACACGTAACACCACCGGATTGTTACCGTATGCCTGAAATTGAAGGGCAGCATATTTATGATGTAGAATGTGTGAAAGAAGTCGATCGTGTTATGACGTGGGAATTAAGTGAAACAATTGCCGCTTTTATTATGGAACCAATTATTACAGGTGGGGGCATATTAATGCCACCACAAGACTATATGAAAGCTGTTCATGAAACGTGTCAAAAACACGGCGCGCTACTTATTAGTGATGAAGTGATTTGTGGCTTCGGTCGTACAGGAAAAGCATTTGGATTTATGAATTATGATGTGAAGCCAGATATTATTACGATGGCAAAAGGGATTACGAGCGCATATTTACCATTATCTGCAACAGCTGTGAAAAAAGAAATATATGAAGCATTTAAAGGGAAGGGAGAGTATGAATTCTTCCGACATATTAATACATTTGGTGGAAATCCAGCAGCTTGTGCATTAGCCCTTAAAAACTTAGAGATTATGGAAAATGAAAATTTAATTGAGCGATCTGCGCAAATGGGTTCCCTTTTATTAGAGCAACTAAAAGATGAAATTGGGGAACATCCGCTTGTTGGGGATATTAGAGGAAAAGGTCTATTAGTTGGAATTGAATTAGTAAATGATAAAGAGACGAAAGAGCCAATTGATAACGACAAAATCGCAAGTGTCGTAAATGCTTGTAAAGAAAAAGGGCTTATTATAGGACGAAACGGTATGACGACAGCAGGATATAATAACGTCTTAACATTAGCACCGCCGCTTATTATTTCAAGTGAAGAAATTGCCTTTGTTGTTGGAACGTTGAAGACGGCGATGGAACGTATTTAATAAGTAGAGAGAGGAGCGAGCTTTAATATAAGGCTCGCTTTTGTTTAGTAGAGGGGGCTTTTAATGGATAAATATGATTCGAACAAACATTATCACATCGGATATTATGAAGAAGGATATGATTTAGAAGTGACGGCGTATAAGAGAATAAATGAGCCGGTTTGGGATGCTTATATTCCGCACTATGAGGTGGACGATTTTTATAAGAAAGTGGAGGAAATGAAGCTAGGTGAATATATAGATAATTACGGCATTATGGTGTATTCATTTAGTAATGATATGGATGATGAAGAAGCACGAACTATTTTTGAAAATGGTTAAAAAAGAACGAGATTGTTTAAAGATAAAACAAAAAGGAGATTGCTATCTTATAAAATAGCAATCTCCTTTTATTATAGTAAACTTATTTACTTGCTTTCATTGCTTTATCTTTTGCACCAAACGTGTATTTTAACATTGGTGGTGTAATCATTGTAGTTAAAATAACGACAATAACGATTGCTGTAAAGTAATCTTGTGCCAATAGCCCAGAAGAAAGACCTGTTCCTGCGATGATAAGTGCAACTTCACCACGAGAAACCATACCAGAACCGATAATTGCAGAAGACTTAGCATCAAATCCAGTCATGCGTGCACCAACACCACAACCAATTAGTTTCGTTAATACAGCGATTACTGTTAATGCTAAGATGAACCAAATTTGATTGCCAATACCGTCAAATGTAATATTCATACCGATACTAACGAAGAATACTGGAA
Organism: Bacillus sp. FSL K6-0073; assembly: GCF_038006085.1. Classification (NCBI taxonomy): domain Bacteria; kingdom Bacillati; phylum Bacillota; class Bacilli; order Caryophanales; family Bacillaceae; genus Bacillus; species Bacillus sp. FSL K6-0073. Next base: position 1,663,337 of record NZ_JBBOUN010000001.1, read on the forward strand.
CGAACATAGCGTAAGCAATTGGTTCTACTTTCTTTTCTACTTCATGTTTGTAGTTTGTTTGAGAAATTGCAATACCAGCAGCGAAAGCACCGATAATACCAGCAATTCCTAATAGTTCGCCGAAATATGCGAATGAGAAACAGATGATAAGAGCTGCGCTCACGATAGACTCAGATACGCGCAGTGGTGATAACCAACGCATAATTGCTGGAACACCTTTCCATCCGATTAAAATAATAGAAGCGAAGAATACTACTTTCTTCAAGATAATCATTGTTAAGTTAACATCATCAGTGCCTAAGAAGCTCATTGCGAATGCTAATAAAATAACAACAAGAATGTCATCAAATACAGCGGCTCCAAGCATCGTCGTACTTTCACGTGTTTTCATTTTACCTAAATCACGAAGTGTTTGTACGGAAATACTAACACTTGTCGCACATAGAAGTAATCCTAAGAATACAGCGTTTCCTTGTTCCATTCCCATAACAAGGCCAGAAACGTAACCACCTACGAATGGAAGAATAATACCTCCGAGTGCAACTGCTAAAGAAGAATTACGATTGGCGTTTAATTCTTCTAAGTCTGTTTCAAGTCCAGCCATAAACATTAGAAGAATAACCCCGACATTACTTAATTGAGTTAGAAGCTCTGAATTTTCAATCCAACCTAATAAAGCTGGACCGATAACGATACCGACAATTAATTTACCTAGTACAGAAGGTTGACCTAATCTAACACTAAGATCACCAGCAAGCTTTGTACTTAATAAAATAAGTGCAATTTGAAAGAAAAATTCGAATTCCATCTGATCCTCTCCTCATCATTTTTAGTTTTATCATACGATTTCTCGGAATTTGCCTAATGAAAATATGTAAAACCCATTAAACAAAAGGGTCTGATTACAAGTTCTTTTGAACTCGTAATTTGAACCTGTAATTAATATATAATAGATTTTATAAAAAATCAATGAAAAAATGGGAGCTTTTTGAGGAAGAAGCTGTCTTATTGAGATATAGGTGTAAGAGTAGCGTGTGAATTTTATATGTATAAAATAGTATGAAGTCCTTTTTCATTACAAATAATAAAGCCTAAATGCTATTTCACGAATTATAAATGTGAAAAGGAGGTTTTATCATTTGAATTCATTAAAAAATAACTTGTCTATTGTTGCTTTAGGTGGAGTAAATGAAATAGGAAAAAATATGTATGCTATCCAATATGAAAATGATATTGTCGTCATTGATTGTGGGTCTAAATTTCCAGATGAAAGTTTATTAGGGATTGATTTAATAATTCCAGACGTCACATATTTGCAAGAAAATAAAGAAAAAATTCGCGGTTTAGTAGTAACGCACGGGCATGAGGACCATATTGGCGGAATACCATATTTTTTAAAACAACTAAATGTACCAATCTATGCAACAAAGTTAACGTTAGGTTTAATTGAAATTAAATTAAAGGAACACAATCTTCAAAATGATACGGAATTAATCGTTATTCATTCAGAATCAGAAATTGATTGTGGTTCTATTAAGGCAACCTTTTTTAAAACGAACCACAGTATCCCGGATTGTCTCGGTATTGTTTTTCATACACCAGAAGGTACTGTAGTACATACAGGTGATTTTAAATTTGATTTAACACCAGTAAATAATCAACATCCTGATATTCATAAAATGGCTAAAATAGGAAGTGAAGGTGTACTAGCTTTATTATCTGAAAGCACAAATGCAGAACGCCCAGGTTTTACTCCATCAGAAAGGTCAGTAGGAGAACGGATAGAGGAAATATTTATGAAAGCAAATAGAAAAGTAATTATTTCTACGTTTGCTTCTAATGTGAATCGTGTTCAGCAAATAGTTGAAGCATGTATAAAGACAAATCGAAAACTAGCTTTGCTAGGGAGAAGTATGGTAAATGTAGTAGAGGTTGCTCTAGAGAAAGGTTATTTACATATTCCAGAAGGTATGTTAATTGAAGCAAATGAGGTAAATCGTTTAGATCCAAAGCAGGTTGCAATACTTTGTACAGGAAGTCAAGGAGAACCAATGGCAGCTTTAGCGCGTTTAGCTAGTGGAAACTATAGACAAGTGGATATTTTACCAGAAGATACGGTTATTATAGCCGCGACCCCTATCCCAGGAAATGAACGTAACGTTTCTCGAATTATCGATAATTTATTTGCATTAGGAGCAAAGGTGATTTACGGATCAGGCAGTTCTACTGGAGTGCATGTATCCGGTCATGCATATCAAGAAGAGTTGAAGTTAATGCTTACATTAATGAAGCCAAAATATTTTATTCCAATTCATGGAGAGTTTAGAATGCTACATCACCATAGTTTGTTAGCAGAATCAATTGGTATTGAAAAGGAAAATATCTTTATCGTACGTAATGGAGATGTTGTAGATATAAGTAATGAAGTGGCAATTCAATCTAGAAGAATACAGGCAGGAAATATATATGTAGATGGATTAGGAATTGGAGATGTTGGAAATGCCTTATTACGTGATCGTAAACAACTTTCAGAAGATGGAATGCTCGTTATAGTTATTACTTTTAATAAAGTCGATGGAGAAATAATTTCAGGTCCTGATATTATTTCTCGTGGATTTGTCTATGTTCGTGATTCAGAAGAATTTTTAAGAGAATTAAATAAATTAGCTGTTATTACAATTAATAATTTAAAGAAAGAGAATGTGAATAGCTGGGGTATTTTGAAAAGGGAGGTAAGAGAAGCGTTAGGGAAGTATATATATACAAATACAAAACGAAAGCCGATGATTCTTCCTATAATAATAGAGGTTTAATAGTAAAAAAAGAATTCTCGTATGGGAATTCTTTTTTTGTTTTAAAGACAAAATGAACATATAATGAAGTAAATAGAAATGGAAGGAAATAAAAGATGTTATTAAACAAACGCTTTACAATTGGAGAAATGGCAAAAATGCATAATATAGCGGAATCAACTTTACGCTATTATGATGAGAAGGGAATTTTTCATCCGTCCACTGTGGACCCGCAAACAAATTATCGTTATTACACAATCGATCAATTTTCACTATTAGATACGATTAAGTTTTTACGCCAATTAAACATTCCATTAAAGGAAATTAAAAAATATATTGATGAAAGAAATCCAGCATACGCACTCAATTTACTGGAAAAACAACAAGAGATGATGCTGAAGAAACAAAGAGAAATTGAGTATGCTCTGGCGAAAATGGAGCATAGAATTCATTTAATTAAGGAAGCAACAAAAGCAAAAGCTGAACAAATGGTAATTAAAGAGATCCCGCCGCGAAAAATTACAGCAATTGCGGTTGCTCCAAATACGACGGATGATATGTTTGAGTACTACATCCATTCGTTGCAAAAAAATATGAGGCAAATGGATGATAGTTTATTTTCTGGAGATATTGGTGTAACTGTTGCGAAAAAAGGGTTAATGCAAAATGAGTTTCAAGCATATAGCAGTGTATTTATTCTTTTGGATTATATGCCGTATGAAGTGCATACTTCAGATGAAATTAAAGAAGGTTTATATGCTTGTTCTTATCATCATGGACCGTATGAAGAAACAGATGCAACGTACAAGGAGTTACTTACATACATTGATAAAGAAGGTTACGAAGTACATGGAGATTCGATTGAGATTGGATTGATTGATTGGTCTGTAACAGAAGATCCTGAGGAGCAAGTAACAGAAATTCAAATTCCTATAATGAAAAAACAAAGCAATAAGTTATAGGACTCGTATAATTACAAATGAGCATCAAACGCGATAATTAAGTCACCTATTTTTAATTCTCTATTGACCTTAAAGTTACTTGAAGGTTTAAACTAAGAAAAGAGAGTTGAAAAAAAGGAGCATGTTAGAGTATGGAAGCAACAGAAAAATTAAGAGAAAAACCAATTAAAAGTTTATTTATTTCTTATTTAATACCAGCCGTCCTCGGAATGGTATTAATGTCAGTGAATATTGTAATTGATGCGGTTATGATTAGTAGAGGAGTTGGGGCGAACGGTTTAGCAGGAGTGAACGTGGCTATTCCAGCCTTTTCGATTTTCTTCTCTATTTCATTATGGATTGGAATGGGCGGGGCAACGTTATATTCCATTGCATTAGGTGAAAATAAACGAGAGAGAGCAAGGTCTATTTTTACTCAATCAATGACGGTAGCAGTTGTTATCGTAGGGATTTTAGCAGCGATTTGCTTATGGAGAATAGAAGATTTAGCATACTTATTTGGTGCAAATGAAGCGATTTTACCATATGCGTTAGACTATTTACACGTATTATTAACATTTGGAATGATATACGTTTTAGAAAATATTTTAAGTACATTTATACGAAATGATGGAAATCCTAATTTAGCAATGGCTGGTCTTGTTGTAACGGCTGTATTAAATATAGTGTTTGACTATATCTTTATTTTTATCTTTGGATGGGGCGTAACAGGTGCTGCCTCAGCGACTATTCTTTCGGCAGCGATTGGTTTCCTTGTATTATTAACTCATTTCTTTAGAAAAAGTAGTATTTTAAAGTGGACGAAATTTCATTTTGAATGGGATACTGTCAAACAAATTATGGTGATTGGTTTCCCAAGTTTTACAGCAGAAAGTACGGTTGCAATCGTAACGATTGGTTTTAATATCGCATTTGTCCAATATGCAGGAGAAGTAGGAGTAGCTTCCTATGCGATGGTGAATAGTATTCATGCAATGACATTACTATTATTCTTTGGTGTTGGAGCAGCATTACAGCCAATTGCTAGTTTCCATTACGGGGCAAATTTATCAGAGAGACTTCGTGAAGGATTGAAGTTTGCTGTGAAAATTGCTGTTGTCCTCGGAGGCGTTGCGATAATTGTCGGATTATTCTTCGGGAAATATATCATTGGTTTATTTGATGTTCAATCTCCAGAATTATTGGAGTTAACCTTAACAGGTATTAGTTTATTCTTTATCCAATACGTATTTTTAGGTTATAACATTGTGTATGGAGAGTACTTCCAATCAGTGCGACAAACGAAGAAATCAGTACTTATTATAATGAGCCGAGGATTACTATTTATTATTCCATTGTTATGGATTATGCCGAAATTATTTGGTATAAATGGAATTTGGCTCGTTATGCCAGTTGCAGAAGTAATGACAGCGATTATCGTATTTACGATGAATCGTATGAAACATCCTGTTCCATTAAATATGGCAGGAGAGAAAGAAGCGATATGATAAAAAATCCCCTTAAGCAATTAAGGGGATTTTTTTATTCCTTTAAACTAATCGCAAAAGATCCATCCGTTTCTTGAACAGAAGCAAAGGCAACGTTTTTAATATTTGTAATTCCTTTTTCTTTTAATTCTTTATATAACCATTTTTCATCTTTATGTATTAACTTTAAGTTATCATATTGAATTTGTGAATCGACGATAAGTGCAATTGGTAATCCAGCATACTTAACTTCTATGTTTAAATCTTTTGGAGTTAATGGTACAAGTTCTCTTTTTGGTAAAATACTAATAGCGCCGTTCGCTTCTAAAATAGCGTATTCAATTTCATGAACACTTGGATATCCTGCAACGCGAAGATTAGAAAGCAGTTCTGCAATGGGGTATCTACTTTTTTGTAAGTTCTCAAAAATAATATCACCATGTTTAATTAAAATGATAGGGTGTCCGAGAATAAAACGATTTAGTTTGTTGAATAGGCTTAATTTTGTAAGGAGTAAATGTAAACATGTGATAACAACCATACCGAGAAATGCTTGTAAAGCACCAGAGACGGGTATGGCCTGGAAAGCTAAATAAGATAAAAAAATTATAGCCCCAAAATCATGAGGAGTTAGTTGCGCTAACGCGGATTTACCGAGTAACTTAAGCGATAGTAAAAATAAGATGAAAAAGAACGACACGTTACATAAAAAGAGAAGCAATAGAGACACTCCTTCGTGTAAAGTTGTACTTACTATTCCCGAAAGTAATATAAATATTACCTTTCAGAGGATAAATTAGGGTTTATTGGAATTTGTCTGTATACAAACAAATAAATGGATATTATCATGAAGGAAGTAAAAGAAAATAGGAGTATATGAATATGAGAAAGAAGAAAATAATGAAGGGCATTTTAGTTGTTATAATGATTTGCGCCGTGTATGCGGGGTTTTTACAATATCACATTTATAAGCATGGGCATATGAATGCAACCTACGATGCTGATTACATAATTGTACTAGGATCGAAAGTAAATGGGACGAAACCATCTTATTCATTGCAATATCGTATTGATAAAGCAGCTGAATATTTAAAATCACATGAGAAAACAATCGCTATCGTATCTGGAGGACAAGGAAAAGGTGAAGACATTTCAGAAGCATTAGCAATGAAACAAGGACTAATAAAACAAAATATCGTAGAAGACCGCATTATAATGGAGGACAAATCTACGAGTACAGATGAGAATATTACATTCTCAAAACCGTTAATTCCAGCCGATATGAAAAAAGGTATGATCGTAACAAACGATTTTCACATGTTTAGAGCGAAAAAAATAGCGGCCAAACAAGGTTTACAATTAGAAGGTCTTCCGGCAAAAACACCGAAACCAATCATCATTCCATCGAATGTACGAGAATATTTAGCAATTACACAGTATTGGTTTATGAATCGAATATAGTGAAAGTGATCCCGTCTGAAATTCTAGGCGGGATTTAGTTTGAGGAAAATCTTACAAATATGTCACGTTCGTGAAAGGTAAAGCGATAGTTTCTAGAATGATTTCCTGACATAATGAAGGTAACAAAAACTATTTAGAGGTGAATCGGATGAAAGGAAATAATATTTTATCTTCGTTATGTTACTTTAGTATCTTTTTTGCACCATTTTTACTACCAATTATCGTGTACTTTGTTGCAGAAGATGAAGTGAAGTATCACGCGAAAAAAGCATTTTGGTCACATGTTTTCCCATACGCAATCTTATTTGGAGGACTAGCAGTATCAGGCATGTACGGTTTAGGTTTCAATCAATCTGACGGTGCTGGAATTGGAATGGCTATCACATATGCAGTGTTCATTCTTGTAGGAATTTACTACTTCATTTGGAATATCGTAAAAGGTATTACAGTTTTGAAAACGGCGTAATAAGATAAGTATAATTTCATTTACCGTATCGATAAATGTTTTAAAAAAGGGCAATTCAAAAAGAATTGCTCTTTTTGTGCTTATAAGTTGTGAAAATTGAAAAAGATATGTTAATTTTTCATTATGAAGAGAAAAAAGGAGTGATTTTCATGAATGAGATCATACATAAGATGGAGCAACATGTTTCAGTTCGTAAATATAAAGAAGAATTAATTCCGAAAGATGTAGTAGAAAAGATGGTGCATGCTGCGCAACATGCAGCTTCATCACATTTTGTACAGGCGTATTCTGTTATATATGTAACAGATCAGGAATTAAAGGCTAAACTAGCAGAGCTATCCGGAAATCGCCATGTGAAGGACTGTGCAGCATTTTTTGTTTGTTGTGCAGATTTAAAACGACTTGAAATTGCATGTGAAAAACATAGTACAGAGATAAAGCATGAGGGAGTAGAAGACTTTATCGTTGCGACGGTAGATGCTTCACTTTTTGCGCAAAACTTAGCACTAGCAGCAGAATCGTTAGGATACGGTATTTGTTATATTGGTGGTATTCGTAATAATCCGAGAGAAGTGAGTGAACTGCTTCATTTACCGGATAAAGTATATCCTGTATTCGGAATGACAGTCGGTGTACCAGATGAAGAACATGGAGTTAAACCACGTTTACCAGTAGCAGCAGTTCTTCATGAAAATGGATATGATGAACAAAAATATGATGAATTACTAAACGAATATGATGAAACGATGAACGCGTATTATAAAGAAAGATCATCAAACAAGAAAAACGTAACATGGACGGAATCAATGAGTTCGTTTATGTCTAAAGAAAAAAGAATGCATATGAAAGAGTTTTTAAGTGAAAAAGGATTAAATAAGAAGTGAAGTGAGTAAAGAGGCAAACCTGTGATGCAGGTTTGCCTTTTTGAGAAGGAGAAATACCTAAGGCTAGAAAGTTGTTTATTCTTTCTGAACTTAGGTATTTTGTTTGTTATCATGTACATAGAAATAAAAATTAATGATTTTTTACAAAAGTGATAGAAAATGAGAATGAAATGCCAATAGTAAGTAAAAGCGGCATAATAGCCGCTTTTTATCGTTTTATTTAGTAATTAATTTGAAATATTTTCCTTATGAAAGAAAGATTATTGCTAATTGTAAACTGTCAATAAAGTTATTTAAGTTTTGATATGGAATACCCCGCCGGAAAATACAGCAATAATTTCGTTTGAACATATCTGTTATTGCACGATCTAAAGCATCTTCTATAACAAGTTCCAACTTTCAATAAGAAGATAACCCCCTGTACAACTTAAAAGAATGTACGTAAATATTTTAAAAATCCGTTGATTAAGCCATTTAAAAATAATTTGACCTATAAACAAACCTAAAAATACAATTGGAATGGCATAAAAACTTGATTCCCAAATGGTTTTGTTTGTGCCAGTAAAGAGTATTTGAGTTACTAGACTAATGAAATATATAAACAGATAAAAAGCTAATGTAGTTGCTCTTAACTTCTCTTTTTCAGTATTAGTTCCTGTAAAATAAAGTAACAGGGGTGGACCTGGCATACCGATACTTGTCGTTAAAAGACCAGATAATCCGCCAACTATGAAATCTCTAGATTGTGTTGATCTAACCTTAACGTTGCATATTAGCAACAATGTTAATAGTAAGAGTAGGATGCTAACTGCTAATTTAAAAGTGTTTATGTTAACGGAAATAAAAATCAAAATGCCAAAAGGAACACCAACTATACTTCCAAAAATAAACCTTTTCAGTAGAACAAAATCAACGTCCATTCTTATTTTCCAAATGAGTGAAATGGAGATAATTAAAGATAAAATAATGTTTATTTGTATAGCTTCTTGTGGTAGAAATAACATAAGTAAGAAAGGGGTTGCCATTATGGAAAAGCCAAAACCTGTACTTGCTTGCAGAATAGAAGCCACTAATATAATACATATGAAAAAGAATGTGATACCCAAAACAGCCCTCCTATTTAATCAAGTTTAACTAGTTAAAGTCTATTATTTAAGTGCAATGTTTCACAAACTTATTTGTATTTTAACATAAATATCTAGTTTTTTCTCAAATAGTGTTGCCATATAAGGCTCTTTAACTAAAAAATCTGACTTGTATTTTTAAACAATTTTATTATGGGGAAACAAATAATGAATGGGATCAAAATGTATTGATTATCATTAAATTATTCACTGAGATCCCCGCGATAAAACAAGAACAGCCATATAAAACTTACAAAAATACAGCATGTAGCTAATAAACAGCCAATCATTTGAGGAGAAAGAATTTCTAACAGCCCTCCTGTAAAAAACATCGATAACTGAATAAGAGATCCGTAAATGGAATAATGGAATGAAAAAACTTTACCTATCATATTTTCGTGTGTGTAAGTTTGAAGTAATGTCGTATCAAGTGGAACGATGATTCCTCCTGCTATGCGCATACAGAATAAAGTAATGATACCGATAATAAGTTGATCGGATAGAATGAATCCGAGAAAGAAAATTCCTTGTAATAAGTAGGCCCAACCGAATACTTTTTTCATTTTTTCTTTATTATGGGATATATAAAGATTAACGAGAAGGCTTCCTATCATAAGCCCAGCCCCTTGAACCGTATATAAAATCCCAATGTTCGTATGGAAAATTTTTTCGGCATAGATCGTTAGAAGTAGTTGATAAGCACCTCCAATAATCCCCCATGAAATGCCGACAAGAATTAATGTTAAAATGATTTTTGTTTGTAATATGTATGTATAACCACCTTTTATATCAGTGAAAAATGCTTTCTTCTTGTTACAAGTATCATGAGCAGGAATACTCATGTTATAAATAAAATAGGCTGAAATAAAGTATGATAGGCTATTTACTAAAAAAGCGAACTCAATATGTAAAGATTGTGCAATTACTCCGCCCAAAGAAGCCCCCATAATAGACATAAAACCATTAATTGTACTAGAAAGAGAGTTAGCAGTTACGAAATGATTTTGGTGTACGATATTTTTTAGGGTTGCTTGTTTAGCCGGTTCAAATAAACAAGAAAGTACAGATAAACATATATTAGCAATGAAAATAATCTCAATTTTATAGCCTGCGAGTAAGTATGTAAGGACTAGAATTCCCCGTGTAATATCGGTAAAAATCATAATATTCTTTTTAGAGAAACGATCTACAATTCCGCCTATGAATGGACTAAGAAGAAGCTGTGGTAAACTTTTACTTATAAAAGTAAGTGCGATCATAAACGGCGATTCCGTTATGCTGTAGACAAATGTTAATAAAGCTACCGTATGGAACCAATCCCCAAGTACACTTAATGTTTGCCCATAAAATAGTTTATTGAAGTTTTTATTTGTTTTAAGAAGTGTGGAATAAGAAACTGACATAAATAGATTAATCCTTATGTAATGACGATGTTTGAATTTGTTCTTTCCACTCACTTAAATACACTTTTTCCGCTGTGGGAAGTCCAACAGGTAATTGTGCAATCAATTCTAAACTATTTCCATCAGGGTCGTTAAAGTATACGGCTGCATGTGCTAATTCCGGAAAAACAATCGGTTCAATTGGTTCCATTCCAAAGTCTTTTCGTGCTGAAATTCCTTTTTGATTTAGCCAATGAATCGCATTTTCTAAATCATGTAAACTTACTTGAAAGGCGATATGTCGTAAAGAGGGGTGATAATTCACTTTGTATTCTGTGCCTTCCCAAAGGCCGAGCCAACTCTCATTTTCTTTAATCCAAAAGAAAGCAATATTATCTCCTCTTTTATATAATTTTAGCCCTAGTGATTCATAAAAAGGTATTGATACTTTTAAGTTGCGGACAGGTAAATGTGCTTCGTAAAGACCTCTAATCATTGTAATCCCCCTTAGTAAAAATGTTTCTTATTCCATAGTAAACAATATGTTGCTAGTTGAAATCGCAAATAAGAGGGATATAAATTCATACGAAAGTATGAAAAAAAACAGCTCATATTTGAGCTGTTTTTCTATAGTTTTTAGTTCATTTTTCAAGGATAGGATATATTAATATCCGTATCCGCCGCCACCCCAACAGCTACATCCGATGATGATTAGAAGGATGAATAGTACGATAAGCAAAGCAAATCCACCGCCGAAACCAGCGCAACTTCCACCATAACTCATATGTTTTCCTCCTTTTTAGTAAGTTAATCTATATGGTTCATGGACTACTATATACAGTATGTTTTTTGTATAGAAAACGAGCCAGTCTCATTTATAATTAGACAAATGCCTGTAGATTCATTAGGATTGCATGTTAGTGATTTGTAAATAAACCTTTACGTAATTCATAATTTAGGCATAAAAAATAAAAAATTGTAAAAAAAACCATTTTCTTATTTTTTTATGAGAGAATATGTACTATAATTTTACAAGTAATATTATGGGAAAAGGGAGTTTTAGTATAGAGATGGAGATGGGACAATTAAAAAATAAAATAGAAAACAAAAAGAAAGAGTTAATTCAACTTGTTGCGAGACACGGATTGGATCATGATAAAGTTTTGTTATTTAGTCGTGATTTAGATATACTTATTAATAAGTTTATGAACATAAAAGACAAAGTGCATAAATAAAAAATTTATAGTTTTTTATATTAAGATGTTTCACGGAAAGGAGAGGACAGTAATTGGAACATTTACAGGAAGAATTGTATAAACAAATAAAAGAAGAAAAAGGTACAGTTACAATTTTCTTAAAGAGTGGCGTTAGAATAGTAGGAGAAGTTGTTGGAGTGGATAAATTTACAGTTTTAATCTTAGTGGATGGAAAACAACAGCTTATTTATAAGCAGGCTATATCAACAATAATGAAATAAGACACTCTTGTTGAGTGTCTTATTTCATTATTGCTTGCATGCCTCAACATCAATGCCGGCAGCAATTAACTTCTTTTCTCCATCTTGTTCAATAATTTTTTGTAATTTAGATAGGAAAGAATCAAAGTTTGTATGCTTTGCTACTTGGAATGTCATTTTATGTTCAATTGGTAGCCACGTATCAATATCAGCTTCGTTATGTTGGATTTTCACCTCAAGTTTATCGAGTGCATTAGCAACTTTTGCTTCGTACGTTTCTTTCGCTTCAAACTCCATCCATAAGTCATATAATTCCTCACCGAGAGAACCTGTTAATGTTTGTTTAATATTTAAAATAGCTTCTAGTTCAGTTTTTTGTTTTTGTAGCTGTAATTCGTGACTATTCATTGTATCAAATGCAGGGATATCACCAGCTTCGGCTTCGACTAGGTCGTGAATAATAACCATTTTAAGTAATTTCTCAATATTTACTTTTTGATCCAAATAAGGTTCAACTAAAATGGCCATTAGAGACATACGCCATGTATGTTCGGCAACACTTTCTTGACGTCCGTTGGAAAGCCAGCTATGTCGCATTTCATATTTTAGTTTTTCTGCTAATGCAATGACTTGTAAAATGTTGTGTTCCATCGTGATCCTCCTCATTTATTCATACCATAATTCTAATATAGAAATGAAATGTGTCAATTTTATGAGTATATTGCGATAAACAGATGATAAGCGTATAATACATGTTATATGTGAAAACGTATTATTAAAATAAAAAAATGTTATATAAAAATGGAAAGGAAAGGGCAGAAATATGGGAGAGAAAAATCAAGTATTAGCTAGACCACAAAGAAGAAAAAGGAAGTTTGATATTTCTAGCCCAGTGGGCATTATAGTAGGTTTCATTATAGTGATAGCGGCAATTATGCTTGGCGGCGGTGGAATAAAAGCTTTCAAAAACTTTTTAGATGTTTCATCTATTTTAATTGTCATAGGGGGAACAACAGCGACAATTGTTGTGGCATATCGATTTGGAGAAATAAAAAAATATACGAAAAGCATTTTTACTGTTTTACATAGAAGAGAAGAAGATTTAGAACAGTTAACGGATTTGTTTGTCGATTTTTCGAAAAAGTCTAAAAAGCACGGCTTGCTTTCTTTAGAGGTAGATGGAGAGCAAGTAGACAATCCTTTTATTCAAAAAGGAATTCGATTAATGTTAAGCGGTTACGATGAAGATGAATTAAAAGAAGTGTTATTGAAAGATATTGACACGGAAGTGTATGAGTTAAGAAAAGGAGCAGCATTATTAGATAAAATTGGTGATTTTGCTCCAGCTTGGGGAATGATTGGTACGTTAATCGGTCTTATCATTATGCTCCAAAACTTACAAGATACATCGCAAATTGGTACAGGAATGGCAGTTGCGATGTTAACGACATTATATGGGTCTGTACTTGCGAATATGATTGCAATCCCTCTTGCGGAAAAAGTATATCGTGGTATTGAAGATTTATATACAGAGAAGAAGTTTGTAATAGAAGCAATTTCAGAATTGTATCGTGGACAAATCCCTTCTAAATTAAAGTTGAAACTGGATACATACGTATACGAAACAAAGGTAAAAAAGGTAAAAGGAGCAGCCTAATATTTCAAGGAGTGGTATGATGAGTAAAGGACCGCAAAAGGGATCGCCTCGTTGGATGACGACTTTTACAGATTTAACGATGTTATTATTAACTTTCTTTGTATTACTAGTTGCTACATCAAAGCAAGATGCAGTAAAATTGTCAAAGATGCTTGAAAAGTTTAGTGATACGGGGCAAGTAGATGCAAAAGTAATGGAAAATACAATACCGGATATTTCACATGAAAAAAATGATGAAAAAATGATTTCAAAAAAGAGAATGGATGAATTATATAAAAAGTTAAAAGCATATGTAGATAATAATGGTATTAGTCAAGTGAATGTATATCGAGAGGATACAGGGGTAAGCGTCGTTATAGTAGATAATTTAATATTTGATACAGGCGATGCGAACGTTAAGCCCGAAGCGAAAGGGATAATAAGTCAATTAGTTGGATTTTTTCAATCCGTACCTAACCCAATTGTTGTAGAGGGACATACAGATAGTAGACCTATTCATAACGAGAAATTCCCTTCTAATTGGGAGTTATCTTCAGCACGAGCGGCAAATATGATTCACCATTTAATTGAAGTGTATAATGTGGACGATAAAAGGCTAGCTGCGGTAGGATATGCAGACACAAAGCCAATTGTACCAAATGATTCACCGCAAAACTGGGAAAAAAACCGTCGCGTTGTTATTTATATAAAAGAGTAGTATTTTATTATTTTAATAATAAAATAATAAAAACACGAAAATTCTTTTAAAAAAATATTAAATTTTATCATTTTATTTTGTATAATGAGTGAGAATGATAAGGTGAAATATTAAGATATATTTATACATAGAAGGAGAGAATTAAAAAGAATGGCACATAAAATTTTAGTAGTAGACGATGCGATGTTTATGCGAACGATGATTAAAAACTTATTAAAAAGTAATGCTGAATTTGAAGTTATTGGCGAAGCAGAGAATGGGGTAGAAGCAATTCAAAAGTATAAAGAACTTCAACCTGATATTGTAACATTAGATATTACTATGCCAGAAATGGACGGGCTTGAAGCATTAAAAGAAATTATTAAAATTGATTCAAGTGCAAAGGTTGTTATTTGTTCTGCAATGGGACAACAAGGTATGGTATTAGATGCAATTAAGGGCGGGGCAAAAGACTTTATTGTAAAGCCATTCCAAGCGGATCGTGTAATTGAAGCTTTAACAAAAGTAGCAAATAGTTAATATAGAAGGGGTGCCACAAGGAATCAAAACAGTGATAGCGGATCGACGTGTGGCCCCCTTTTTTCTCATTGTAAAACACTAAATTGTTATACATAAATGAAATGTTTGTTAGACAGGTAGGGGATAAAAATGCAAACAGATCTATTAAATATATTTTTCGAAGAGTCAGAAGAACATTTACAGTCGCTAAATGAAAATGTGCTAGTGTTAGAACAAAATCCTGCTGATATGGATGTTGTAGGAGAAATATTCCGATCCGCCCATACATTCAAAGGTATGTCTGCGAGCATGGAATTTACGGAAATGGCTGATTTAACGCATAAGATGGAAAATGTGTTAGATGAAATTCGTCATGGAAATATAGTTGTAAATGCGGATATTATTGATGTGATTTTTGAGTGCATTGATAATTTGGAGAAGATGGTTGCAGATGTGCAACAAGGTGGAATGGGCAATATTGATGTAGCCTCAACTAAACAGAAATTAGAAGCATTATTGAACGGCAATGTAGAAACTCCTACGGAACATATAGAGCAAAATCATATAGACACCGATGATGCAGTTTCGCATGAAGTGCATATAACAGTTGAACAGCAAGCAATTTTAAAAGCAGTACGTGCCATTATGTGTATTGAAGCATTGCAAAATGTAGGGAATATACAAAAAACAGCTCCGAGTATTGAAGAAATTGAAGCAGATGCTTTCGGATTTGAATTTACAGTATTTATGGATACGGATTGTAGTATAGAAGAGTTGAAACAAGTAGTACTTCATGTTTCTGAAATTGAGAAAGTGGAAGTAAAGCAAGGAGAACCGATATCGAAGGAAGTAGTTTCTAAAAAGGTCGTTACACAAGAAGTTGTGCAAGTAGAAGAAAAGCTACAACCTGCTGTGGTTACGCAAGTAAACTCACCGATAGAGGCAACGAATCAACCTTCAAGTACTATGCCAGCTAAAAGTACTACAAAAACGAAAAATGCTAAAGTGGAGAATCGTTCAATTCGTGTTCAATTAGAGAAAATCGAAAGATTAATGAATATGTTTGAAGAAAGTGTAATTGAACGTGGGCGCATTGATGAATTGGCTCAAACGATTCAAAACAAGGAGCTAATTGAACATTTAAATCGATTAGGCGATATTTCAAAAGATATTCAAAATGTACTATTAAATATGCGTATGGTGCCGATTGAAACTGTGTTCAATCGTTTCCCGCGTATGGTACGTATGTTAGCGAAAGATTTAGGGAAAAAAATCGATTTACAAATTACAGGTGAAGATACTGAAGTAGATAAAATTGTTATTGATGAAATCGGCGATCCGCTCGTTCATTTAATTCGAAATGCAATCGATCACGGTGTTGAAACTGTTGAAAAACGACGTGATGCAGGTAAAAATGAGACAGGTACGATTAAATTAGAAGCCTTTCATAGTGGAAATCATGTCGTTATTCAAATTACGGATGATGGAAACGGTATTAATAAAGGAAAAGTATTAGAAAAAGCGATTAAAAATGGCGTTGTAACTGAAGCGGATGCGAATAGATTAACAGATCGTGAAGTGTTTGATCTTATTTTCCAACCGGGATTTAGTACAGCTGAAGTTGTATCAGATCTTTCTGGACGCGGTGTCGGATTAGATGTTGTAAAACATACGATTCATAGTTTAGGTGGACATTTAATTATTGATTCTGAGGAAGGAAAGGGGAGTACATTTAGAATTGAACTTCCATTAACGTTATCTATTATTCAATCTATGCTTGTTCAAACGAATGATAAGCGTTATGCTTTACCTCTTGGAAATATCGTTGAAGCAATTCGAATTAAGAGAGAAGACATCCAATCCTTACAAGGAAAAGATGTATTAAATTATCGTAATCAAATTATTGAAGTGAAACATTTAAGTACTGTATTTGGTGAAAAAACAGTAGATGAGGCGTTTGCGTCATATGATGGTCAAATGGTTCCTGTGTTAATTGTTCGTAACACACATCGCAGCTATGGACTTATTGTAAACACAATTATCGGTCAAAGAGAAATAGTCTTAAAGTCATTAGGTGACTTCTTTGCAGAGAGTTCTAACTATTTCTCTGGTGCGACGATTCTCGGTGATGGACGAGTGGTCCTCATTTTAAACCCAGAAGGTTTATAATAGGAATGAAGGAAAGCTCCCCACTTGTATACAATTGGGGAGCTTTTTGGCTAATCGTTACGAATCTAATAATGGGATACATACATAGTAACGTTTTATACTAATGAGTTTGCTAAAATAAAATAAGAGTTTATATTATTTGATAGAAAAACAGAAATGAGGAGGCAGGGAAAATGCCTGAGCAACACACAAAAGGGGATACGAGCACGATTGTGCTAGAAAAAGAAAATGAGCATTTAACGCCCCAAGAATGCGATATTCTTGGCGAAATTGCAAATATATCATTTGGTTCAGCTTCGACTGTATTATCAACAATTTTAAATAGGCAAGTAAGCATTACTGCTCCTCGTATAGAGTTGGTAGATTTATATGATTCAAGAGATGTCGAAGTTCCACATGTTGTATTAAACATTCATTTTACAAAAGGATTAGATATGGAAAACCTTCTTGTCCTTAAGCAAGATGTTGCATTGTCCATTGCTGATTTAATGATGATGGGAACAGGTGAAGTGGAGGACGGAAAAGAACTTGGTGAATTAGAGCTAAGTGCTGTACAAGAAGCGATGAATCAAATGATGGGATTCGCAGCTACATCTATGTCGGAATTCTTCCAAGATACAGTAGATATGTCTCCGCCGACGATTAAAGTTGTAAAGTTATCAGAAGAAATGGAGAAAATCTCTGAAATCGATGGGAATCATACGATTGTTAAAGTATCGTTTGATTTAAAGATAGATAATCTTGTAAACTCTAAACTTGTACAAATTGTTTCAGTTGAGCATGCGAAACAAATGGTAAATAAATTAATGCAATTATCTGGTGGAGTAGAAGAAACAGACGAACCAGCAGAAGTAGTGGAAACTGAGATTGTAGAAGAAGTTGAAAAAGAGCATTTAACACAAGAAGAGAAAGATGTTCTTGGTGAAATTGCAAATATTTCAATTGGTTCCGCTTCAACAGTATTATCAACGCTTTTAAATCAGCCAGTTACAATTAGTACACCAAATGTGGAAGCAATCAATGTTCGTCATTATGATGGAGTACCAGTACCATTTGTTATTTTAAATGTCGACTTTGTTGAAGGGCTAAAGAATGAGAATGTATTCGTATTTACGAAAGATGTCGCCTTAACAATGGTAGATTTAATGATGATGGGAACAGGGGAAGTTGACCCAGAAAAAGAGCTTACTGAATTAGAACTGAGCGGTATTAAAGAAATTATGAACCAAATGATGGGTCATGCTGCTACGGCGATGTCAGAAATGTTTCAAGAAAAAATGGACATGACGCCGCCAAATGTTAAATTTGTAACGTTAAAAGAAGAAATGGAATATTTGGGAGAGTCAATGGAAGTGGACGAACTCGTTCAAATTACGTTCAATCTTGAAATTGGCGATTTGCTTCAATCGAAGATGTATCAAATTTTGCCAATTTCCGAAGCGAAAGAAATGGTAAGGCGACTTCTGTATCCGATGGTGGAAGAAGAAGAGATTGCCACAGAAGAAATTGAAGAAGAAAAAATTGTAGAACCAGTTGTGCAACCTATTGAATTTAAAGAAGTAAAACAAATGGAACCAGTATATATGGACACGTCCATTCTACAAAATGTAGAAATGAACGTGAAATTTGTATTTGGAAGTACAGTGAAAACGATTCAAGATATATTAAGTTTACAAGAAAATGAAGCAGTTGTACTAGATGAGGATATTGATGAACCGATTCGTATTTATGTAAATGATGTATTAGTGGCGTATGGTGAACTTGTAAATGTAGATGGATTTTTCGGAGTAAAAGTGACGAAATCACTATAAGGCATTGAAATAGGAGTTTGAACTAGTAGATGAAAAACGTAAAGTTTTTTCTAATGAGTTGGCTATGCATACATGTGTGCTTGTTCTTCCCCTTGCAAAGTCAGGCTGAGGAACAAAGTGAGCCAGATCAAAAAATAAATGAAGTGAATGTACAAGAAGAAAATAAGGAATCTCAAAAATCTTCAGAGCAAGTGGAAACGAAACAAGATGAAGAGAAACAAAAAGAAGCAGAACAAGCAGAACAAGAAGTAGAACAACAAGAAGTAGTAAATAAACAATTGAATGAAAGAAAGATAGAAACAGAACAGGGAATTATTACAGTAAATAAGCCGGAGCTTAAAGTTGGCGAAGAAGTGCGAATTGCTGTAGAACCAAATGGGAAAAACATTCAAAGCATGAAAGGTATATTGCAGTTACAAAAAAATGGCGAGCAATATGCGCAAGAAAGAATACTATCTTTTGAGTATGATGAAGAAACGAAGAGCTGGGTTGCTAACTATAAAGCAGGGGATTTTGATTTGCAAGGTGATTGGAATCTTCAGCTCGTTCAAAGTTACAAAGAGAATGAGAAAGAAGAGATCGTAAAAAATGAAGTGAAAGTCCCGCTCATTCGTATTAAAAATGAAACGCCAACTATAGATAAAGAATTGCCAAAGTTACAGAAAGTTACTATTGATGAAGTAAAAGAGAACTTAGTTGAACGAAAACAGGGAGATTCTATACATATACGAGTAAAAGCGTCAGATATAGAATCGGTTGTAAAAGAAGTGCGCGTTACATTAAAAGGGAAAGAAAATAAAGAGCTTTCGTTTTTATTAGACTACAACAAGCATGATATGGATTGGCAAAAAGTATTTGAAATAACAGAAGCATTGCCGGCTGGGCCATACGAATTACTTGTAGAGATAATAGATGCAGCAGGTAATAAACTTGTTGAAGAAAGTGAATATACCATTTCTGTTTTGGCGCCAAAAAACGAAGATGATAAAAAGATAGAAGAGAAAGAGAAAGAAGAGAAAGAGAAAGAAGATAAATTAGATAATAAACTAGAAAATGAATTAGAAGATAAGAAAGAAAATGAGAAGCAAAAAGATTTGAAAATCAAAAACCCGCTTCCAGAAGAAAAATTGCCAGTTGTTCAAATTCCGAAGCAAGATGAGAAAGTAAATAAGTTTATAAAAGAACCGTTGAAAGAGAAAGAGGAATTTACTTACGTTATAAAAGAGCCGTTCGAAGACAACAAGGAAGTACATAAGGCGAAGGACCAAAAAGAGAAAAATAACAAACAGGTTGTCTCTAAAAAGAAAGAACAAAAAGAAGAAACGAAAGACAAGGAAGAAGAAAAAGGTGAACAGGGAGTACAAGCTTCGGATGTATTTACTATCATGTCAGGTTTGTTCGTACTGTTTTTAGTTTTAAAGAGTAATAAAGAATGGGGCTAATTATTTCATAGTAGTGGAGGCGCTTAAATGGAGATTAAACGTACGACAATTGAAGATAAGACGCTACAACCATTAAAACAGCCTGCAGCTATTTCGGAACATGAAATCCAGAAAGAACGAAAGCGTAGCAATTTAGTGTTTACTGGACAGTCTAAAATTATTTCGAAAAATAATGAAATAGGTATTTTACTTGCAAGTTTAAGTGATGGAAAGATTATGAAGGAAATGCTTTCTAAAGAGATGGATACAGTGTTACAACTTTTTAAAAAGTTACATACATTATCTCAAGAAGGAAAGCAATCAGAAAAAGTATTTGAACAAGTAATTAGAAGCCTGCAAGGACTTATTAAGCAGGCGCATATAAAAGAACTTCCTTTGTTAGATGGAACATATGATTTCGCTGAAGTACAACTATCATTTGGTAGAAAAGTACATATTCCTTTACTAGATGTAAGTGCACTTATCTCTAGAGTGGAAAGTGATTCTTCAGAAGGAAATATAAATTTGATGGTAACGGTTATTACTGCTTATATAACGAAATTGTCTAACGAAACGATTTTAATTAGCGTTACAGACCGTATTGCTAAAGATCGGGATGTAAGTGTATGGAGAGCGCTTGCGGAAATGAACATGACACAATTATCACAGGCATTGAAACAAACGATGCAAGAACATAAATGGTCTATGACGTTTCTTTTTCTCTTCATATGGATTGTCGGTATTATTTTAATTCGAGTTATGTAAAAAGGTCGTCACTCCATTGTGACGACCTCTTTTATATTTTTTCGTAGAAGAATGTATCAAATCGCTGAAGATTGTAACGTTCGGGTGTTAAAATTTGTTCCGTACTACCAACAAATAGTACACCGCCTTTTCGTAAAGAACGACTAAATTTTTCGTAAAGTTTTACTCTTGCTTCTTCTGTGAAATATATCATTACATTACGACAAATAATCAAATCATAATTTGTATCGAATGACTGCATTAAAAGGTCGTGTTGTTTAAACGAGACGTTTTGTTTAATGTTTTGATGCAATGAATATAGATCATTCTCTTTTGTGAAATGACGTTCTTTCAAATCAGTAGGTAATTCCTTTAACGAACGTTCTGTATATTGAGCGCGTTTTGCGGTTTCTAAAATATGAAAATCAAGATCTGTTGCTTGAATTTCAAAACGAAATGGAGCTAGATGCTTTGATAAAATTAAAGAGAGTGTATATGGTTCTTCACCAGCAGCGCAAGCGGCACTCCATACCTTTAATTTTCCGCTATTTTGTTCGAGTAATTTTGGTAGTGCTTTCGACTCTAAAGTTTGCCATCGTTCTTTATTTCTAAAAAACTCTGAAACGTTAATTGTAATATAGTCAATAAAATTTAAAAATAAATTTTGATCAGCGCGTAATTTGTTTAAAAAATTAGTGTAGTTTTCGAAGCCTTTTCTCGAAATGAAAGCATCGATTCTACGGCGCATTCTATCTTGTTTATATGAAGCGATGTCCATATTGAATTGTTGTTTAAAACTCGCG
This sequence comes from Bacillus sp. FSL K6-0073, assembly GCF_038006085.1. Lineage (NCBI taxonomy): Bacteria > Bacillati > Bacillota > Bacilli > Caryophanales > Bacillaceae > Bacillus > Bacillus sp. FSL K6-0073. Next base: position 1,685,130 of record NZ_JBBOUN010000001.1, read on the forward strand.
ATAAAATGATCGTAATCTTGTTCAATTATCATATTTACAATGGGCACAATAATGATATTGTGCCTCCCCCTTTACATCATACGAATTTTTTGTTCAAAGCTTTTTTTCATTTGCTTTTCATGTAATCCTGGTAAATCATAAATGACAGCATCAATACCTGCTTCTTTTGCAACATCGACAGGGATGACAGATGTATGTTTGTCCCCATTATAAAAACAGAGAACTAAATCAGTGTCTTCAATAATTTGTTTAACAAAAAACATATAATCTGATCGGTAAATGGAGTCAGAAGGATGATCAAAAGCAACATATTCGGCTCCGTGTTTTTTTAAGTAATCAACGACTTCTTGAAATTCATCTGTAATTGCTTGCAATGGTTGCAGCGTGTAAAGGCATAAATTTTGAGCGAGTCTTTCATTCTCAACGAAAAAACGAAGAACCTCATTTTCAATAGATTTATAACATAATATGTAAATTTTATGTTTGTGAGCATAGTCAGTTAAAAATTTTTTAATTTCTTCTTGATCTAATGCTGTTAATTGATTTGAACCACAAAGGAAAATATTCATAGAATTGTGCCACCTCATGCTAAATTGTAACATATCTTTTATAAAAAATAACTGCAAAATATTACTGTTCAGAGTATAATTATAAATAACTGGATTTTACGATTAAGTTTAGGAAGAAATAAAAAAATAAATAGGTGATATATATGCTACGTTCTATCTCGCATAATCCAATTTTATCGCATATACCGCCTGCTACTCAAATGCCGAAAGAAGCAAATGTCAGGACAGGACTTGCATTTTCGGATAATTTGCATGCAGATCCGAAAAAAGATAAATTACTAGAACAAATGGAAGCGTTTGTCGATAATATTGGAGAAATTAAAGAGAAAATTGAAATGGAATTAACGCTTGATAATGTAATGGAATACAAAAATACAGTAAAATCATTTTTGAATTTTTACGTGGATAATGTATTGCAGTATAAAGATGTCATGTCTCGTCACCCGCGTTACGGATATTCACAGAAAATGACGATTGTGAAACAGGCAGAAATGGGATTGAATGAATTAGAAGATGTTATGAATTTAATTAATACGAAAACAGGACATTTAGAAATGTTAAATCAAATTGGAGAAATCCATGGTTTAATTGTGAATTTAGTCTTGTAAAAGGAAGGAAGCTATATGTACATACAATTATATGAAAAACTCGTTATTATTCAAAAAGCGTATGAAAATATTCAAGCGCTTGGAGAGCAAATATATGAGAATTTAAAAAATAAAAATGTAAATGCAGTTCAAAAATTGCAAGTAGAGCAATTGCAGTACATTGATGGTTTAAAAGGGTTATCAATCTCATTTGAAGAAATGGTTGTTCAGTTCTGTAAAGAACAAGGAGTTGAATCATTTCGTGTAAGTGCATTATTTTCGTATTTTTCACAAGAAGAAATTGAAAAAATGGAAGAATTACAAAAAAACGTAACTGAATTAGAAGAGAATGTAAAAATGATTCTTTTGAAAAATCAATATTACTTAAACGTACTATTAAAAACTACAGAAAGTATTGTGGATTCTGTTTCTGAATATAATTTAGAGCGAAACAATAATTCGCAAATCTTTATGAACGAACTATTGTAAAGGAGAAGTGAAACTTTATGAGATTATCTGATTATAATACACCGCTATCGGGCATGTTAGCGGCTCAAATGGGGTTACAAACAACGAAACAAAACTTGTCTAACATTCATACACCGGGTTATGTTCGTCAAATGGTGAATTACGGATCTGTTGGAGCAAGCAATGGTCATACGCCAGAACAGAGAATTGGTTACGGTGTACAAACGCTAGGTGTTGATCGTATTACTGATGAGGTAAAGACGAAGCAGTTTAATGATCAATTATCTCAGCTCTCTTACTATAACTACATGAATTCAACTTTATCACGTGTAGAGTCTATGGTTGGAACGACAGGGAAGAATTCATTATCTAGTTTAATGGACGGTTTCTTTAATGCCTTTCGTGAAGTAGCAAAAAATCCAGAGCAACCAAACTACTACGATACATTAATTTCTGAAACTGGGAAGTTCACAAGTCAAGTGAATCGTCTTGCGAAAAACTTAGATACAGTGGAAGCACAGACAGCAGAAGATATTGAAGCGCATGTTAATGAATTTAATCGTCTTGCTGCTAGTTTAGCAGAAGCGAATCATAAAATTGGACAAGCGGGTACACAAGTGCCGAATCAACTTTTAGACGAACGAGATCGCATCGTTACAGAGATGTCTAAGTATGCAAACATCGAAGTATCTTATGAATCTATGAATCCTAATATCGCGAGTGTTAGAATGAATGGTATTTTAACAGTAAATGGACAAGATACATATCCACTTCAATTAAATAAAGAAAAAGACCCAATGTCAGTTGAGATTTACGGTTCAGAAATCTCTGTAACTAGCGGAGCGATAAAATCAGCGATTGATACGAAAGCAAAGATTGTTGATTATAAAAAAAATCTCGAAGACTTAATGAGTTCAGTGAAAAATCAAGTGAATACAGTGATGGGAAAAGATTTCTTCGTTGGAGATTATGCAAAAGATATGAAGTTAAATCCAGAATTCCAAAAAGATGTTTCGAAAATGAAAATGTCTGCTGAAACAGCAAATAAACTAGCAGCAGTTACAGATGGAGATTATAAGGAAGGTCTTTCTTATAAACAAGCAATAGACCAATTTATAGTTCGTGTTGCATCTGATAAAAGTGCAGTAAATGGTTATCAAAAAATTCATGGCGACTTATTAGAAGGTATTCAGCAAGAAAAAATGAGCGTTGAAGGTGTAAATATGGAAGAGGAAATGGTAAATTTAATGGCCTTCCAAAAATACTTCGTCGCAAATTCTAAAGCTATTACTACGATGAATGAAGTGTTTGATAGTCTATTTTCGATTATTCGATAAGTGATAGTAATTAATTGGAAATATATAAGGAGGAGATAGAAATGAGAGTATCTACATTTCAAAATGCAAACTGGGCAAAGAATCAGTTAATGGATTTGAATGTGCAACAACAATACCATAGAAACCAAGTAACTTCAGGGAAGAAAAATCTTCTTATGAGTGAAGACCCACTTGCAGCGAGTAAATCATTTGCGATTCAACATTCATTGGCAAATATGGAGCAAATGCAAAAAGATATAGCGGATTCGAAAAATGTATTAACACAAACTGAAAATACTTTACAAGGTGTTTTGAAATCTTTAACGAGAGCAGATCAATTAACAGTACAAGCATTAAGTGAGCAAAATGGTGAAAAAGAATTGAAAGCAATCGGTGCAGAGATTGATCAAATTTTAAAACAAGTTGTATATTTAGCGAATACGAAAGAGCAAGGCCGTTATATTTTCGGTGGTGATAGTGCAGAGAAGCCACCATTTACAGAAGATGGTACATACCAGGGCGGAAAAAATGATGTGAACTGGCAGCTAAATGACGGTTATGAATTCAAAGCGTTCCGTAACGGAGAAGCGTTATTATCACCGGTTATAAAAACATTAAAACAGATGAGCGAAGCGATGCAAAATGGTGACCAAAAAGCGTTACAACCGTTATTAGGAGAAAATAAGAAAAACTTAGATGGCATCATTAACCGTACAACTGAAGTTGGTTCAACAATGAACACGATGGAGACGTTTAAAACAATTTTAAGCGAGCAAAACTTAGCGCTTCAAGAAAACCGTAAAGAAATTGAGGATGTCGATTTAGCGGTCGCGATTTCTGACTTGGCATATATAAATGCAACGTATGAAGCGACGCTTAAAGCGGTTAGTACGATGAGTAAAACGAGTATTTTAGACTACATGTAATCTATAAGGAGTGAGAAAAATGGCAGGAACAACGATGACAGGTATTGGTGGTAGACAACAAATTTGGAACCTCGGAAATAATATGATCGATACTTCTAACCTAGTAGAATTAGAGATGCAAGCGTTAGATATGAGAAAAACACCGTATACTACTGAGAAGCAAAAACTTACGCAAGATAAACAAGTATATGCAAGTTTAAAGACACAATTTACTCCTTTTACTCAAGTGTTTAAAGATTTAGCAGCTTTTAAAGGGAATGAGAAAAAAGTAACAACAACACAAGACGGCTACATTAATGTGAAAGCTGATGGTGGGGCGATTGCAGGAACTTTTAATATGACTATTACACAGCTTGCGCAGCGTCATCAAATAGCTTCAAATGACATTAAAGATATAAATGCGAAGCTTCCTAAAGATGAAACATTAAAACTAGGCGGTAAAGAACTAAAAGTAACAACTGATATGACATATAAAGATTTAATTAATAAGATTAATGATGGAGATTATGGCGTATCAGCTTATACACTTGGAAATAAAATTTTCATGACCTCGAAAAAAGAAGGAACAGATGGAGTAATTAAGTTTGAGGGGAACACATCTACACTATTTCAAGATATTGGTTTAGCTAATGCGGATGGCACAGCGCTTAATACAATCAATGAAGCACAAAATGCTAAATATAGTATTAATGGTATTGAAGCTGAAAGTTTTACTAATACAATTGAGGCTCTTCCGGGTGTGAAAATTGAATTGTTAAAAGTAACTGAGCCGAAAGTAGAAGGGACACCAGATGCCGGTACAACAACAGATCCAAAAACAAAAGGTGTAGAATTAAAATTTACGGTAAGTGATTCTAATGTAACAGACACAGCCAATATTATTAAAAAGATGGTAGCAGAGTATAATAAAGCAGTTTCTACAGTTGACCTTTTTGCTGGGAAAGATGGAGTTTTCCAAGGGCAGGTAATTATGCAAAGCGTACGTCAAGCGATGAACAATGTTGCAACATTTTCTCAAGATGGTAATTATTTATTCACATTCGGTATTCAATTAAAGCAAGATGGAACGATGGAAGTTAATGATGAAAAATTAACACAAGCATTAAAAGAAAAACCTGATGCAGCGAAGCAATTTTTCTTTAGTTCTAACGGTTTAGGAAAAATGATGGAAGAACCACTTGATAAAATATTCGGTGATAAAGGTGTAGTTGGAGAACGTGTAAAAAATATTGATTCACGTGTAAGTGATTTAGATAAAAAGATTAAAGATATTGAAACGCAAAACTTGCAAAAGCAAGATGAAATTGTGAAGAAGTATCAAAAGCTAGAGAGTACATTAGCAGCGCTTGATAGCCAACTAAAAACAATTAAAGCAATGACAAAACAAAAAAGTGATGATTAATGAAAGTTGAGGAAGTGATCGTATGCAAGCATGGCAACGTTATATGCAAAATGATATTATGACGAGTAATCCGATTAAAAATACAATTTATATTTATGAAAGATGTATTGTAGAGTTTCGTAATTTAGAAGAACTTTTACATACTTTTAAACTACAAGAAGGGGACGCACTTCTTGAAAAATTAGAACGTATTTTTGAAGAACTAAAGCTTCAATTAAATCCTGAAATTACGAAAGATTTATATGATAGTCTCTATGGTTTATATGATTGGATTAGCATTCAAATTCAAACGATGAAAGTAACGCGTGAAGCGAAAGAGATTGATGCAATTGTGAAAGTGTTACAAGATTTAATAGACGGTTACCGCGGAGCACTTGAAAATGAACAATGATATTTATCGGACGTTTGTCAGCTGTTTTAATGAAATCGGTGAATTGCAAGTGTCAGACAGAGAGTTTGCTGAGAAGAGTGAGATGTTAAATCGCTGGATGATGACATTGGATGAAGAAACGCGTGCGCAAGTTGCGGCAGAAGTAAGCCCGTTCATTATTAAGGCCGCTCAGCATATTCGGGATAAGCAAAAGATTTTGGAAGAAATGATTATGACAAATGATGGGCGAATGAAGGCTAATTCATTTTACGGTAAATATTAATAATAACGTTTGGAAACAGATTCCCCTTTTAAAAGGGGGTCTATTCCTTCGTTTACATAAAGAACTCCGCTGATTGAGGTTTCATTTTATGACTGTGATGAAAAAATCATAGTAATCTAAATAATAGAAAAATGGACTTTAGTTTGTAGTTTATATATTGAAATGTTCTATAGATTACTATGTGTATACAGTTTTTTTGTATTCTTTTTTATATTTTTGTATTTTTCTAAAGACAACAATGAAAAAATGGAATAAAATATGTAAGGGTACATAATAGTAAATATTTTAATAAATGCATATAAGAAAATAAATAATGAAGTGAAACTTCTATCAGTGGATCATTACGTTAGAAAAGGAAGGGTGTGGAATATGCCAGATTTAGTGAGTGATGTAAGCCATTATATGAATTATTTAGTGACGAAACGAAATACTGTTTCTAGTAATATTGCAAATGCAAATACACCTGGCTATAAAGCACAAGATGTAACATTTGCTGAGCAGATGAAAAAAAGTAGTGCATTATATAAAAACAATGCGGCTGATTTAAAGAGCAATCCAGATTTATATCAAACGAATGAAATGCACTTGCCGACAGTAAATACGAAAAATACATATGCAAAGATTCAAACAAAATCAATGCAAACGAATAAAGACGGAAATAGTGTGGATGTAACGACAGAAATGCTAGATTTAATGAAAACAAATCAGTTATACGGTATTTCAATTAACGCAATTAATACACAATATGCAATTAACCAAGCGGCACGCGGACGTTAAAAGTAGAAGGAGAGACAACGAATGTTTCAGGCAATTAATGCAAGTGGCTCAGGGCTAACGACAGCGAGAAAGTGGATGGAAGTTACTTCTAACAATATTGTAAATGCAAATACAACGGCGGCTCCGGGGACAGATTTATATGAGCGTCGTAGTGTGGTGCTAGAATCAAACAATAGTTTTGCAAGTATGTTAGATGGGTCTCCTACTAACGGAGTGAAAATAAAAAGTATTGAAGCAGACAAAACGGAAAATTTAGTGTATGATCCGACGCATCCGCACGCAAATGAAGAAGGATATGTACGTTATCCAAATATTGATGTAACTGCTGAAATGACGAATGTAATGGTTGCTCAAAAAATGTATGAAGCGAATACGAGTGTATTAAATGCAAATAAAAAAATGCTTGATAAAGATTTAGAAATCGGCCGAGGATAAGGGGGAAGATAGTAATATGAAAATCCAACCAATGTTACATACACAACCATTTGGAGCAATTCAGTCAATTGGTGCACCGAAAACTTCTCAAACATCTGTAGCTCCGGAGAAAAAGTTTATTGATTTATTGGAAGATATGAATCAAACGCAAAACAATGCACAAACAGCAGTATATGATTTACTAACTAAAGGGGTAGGAGAAACACATGACGTTTTAATTCAGCAAAAGAAAGCTGAGTCTCAAATGAAAACGGCTGCTCTCGTACGTGATAATCTTATTGAAAATTATAAGTCACTAATTAATATGCAAATTTAGGAAAGTGGACGGGTGTGTTTAAATGGAAAAGATGAAAAATGTTATCCAATCATTAAAAACGTGGCATAAGTTAGTAATTGGTGCTGCGCTTTTAGCGATTGTAACAGGAGCACTTTTATACTTCACCTTGCCAGATAAATATGTTGTTGTATATCAAAATTTAAATGATGCAGATAAACAAGAGATTACAGCAGAATTATCGAAGTTAGGTGTCGATTATCAATTAGCGGCCGATGGTTCGATTCGTGTGCAAAAGAATGATGCTCCATGGGTTCGAAAAGAAATGAATGGGATGGGCTTACCGTTTAATTCTAAAAGCGGTGAGGAAATTTTATTAGAAAGCTCGCTCGGTTCAAGTGAGCAAGATAAAAAAATGAAGCAAATTGTCGGTACGAAGAAGCAATTGGAGCAAGATATTGTAAGAAACTTTGCAACAGTTGAAACGGCAAATGTTCAAATTACATTGCCTGAAAAAGAGACAATTTTTGATGAAGAAAAAGCAAAAGGAACAGCGGCGATTACGGTTGGAGTAAAGCGTGGCCAATTGTTAACAGCTGATCAAGTTGCAGGTATACAGCAAATGATTAGTGCAGCAGTTCCTGGTGTGAAGGCAGAAGAAGTAAGTGTTATTGATAGTAAAAAAGGTGTTATCTCAAAAGGGACAGATGAAGCACATTCTAGTAGTTCCTCTTCTTACGAGAAAGAAGTAGAGATGCAGCACCAACTTGAAGGTAAATTAAAGCAAGACATTGATGCAACGTTAATGACGATGTTTAAGCCGAATGAATATAAAGTGAATACGAAAGTGTCTGTAAACTACGATGAAGTTACACGTCAGTCAGAAAAGTATGGTGATAAAGGTGTACTTCGTAGTAAACAAGAGCAAGAGGAAAGCTCTACTGCGCAAGAAGGGGCAGATCCGAAGCAAGGTGCTGGTATTACAGCAAACGGTGAAGTGCCAAACTACGGTACGAACAATAATCAAAATGGTAAAGTTGTCTATGATAATAAAAATGGTAACAAAATTGAAAACTATGAAATAGATAAAACGGTTGAAACAATTAAGAAACACCCAGAATTAACGAAAACAAATGTTGTTGTATGGGTAGATAATGATACGCTAGTAAAACGTAGAATTGATATGACAACTTTTAAAGAAGCAATCGGAACAGCGGCAGGACTTCAAGCTGATCCGAACGGTAACTTTATAAATGGTCAAGTTAACGTTGTAACTGTTCAGTTCGATCAGCCGAAAGCCGAAAAAGAGAAAGAGCCAGAAAAAAGTGGTATGAACTGGTGGTTATTCGGTGGAATTACAGCTGGCTTATTAGCGATTGGTGGCCTAGTGTGGTTCTTATTAGCAAGACGTAAGAGAAAGAAAGAAGAAGAGGAATATGAAGAATACTTAGCAGAAGAGGAAATTGCTGCAAGTAATGAAAGTATCTTGGAAATTCCTGAAGAAAAAATAGTGCCAGAGCCAAAACCTGAACCAGAAGAACCGAAAGAACCAACGTTAGATGAACAAGTGCAGGATGCTACGAAAGAACATGTAGAAGGAACTGCAAAAGTAATTAAAAAATGGTTAAACGGACAGTAAGGGAGGAACAACGATGTTAGATGAAATCTCCTCCAAAGAAAAAGCTGCCATCCTTATTCGTACATTAGAAGAAGGGGTGGCAGCAAAAGTCATTGAATATATGACAGCTGAGGAAAAAGAAGTATTACTTCGTGAAATCGCAAAGTTTCGTGTATACAAACCAGAAACGTTAGAAAATGTACTAGGAGAGTTCTTATATGAACTAAATGTAAAAGAATTGAACTTAGTCACTCCAGATAAAGAATACATTCGTCGCATATTTAAAAACATGCCAGAAGACGAACTGGAAAAATTATTGGAAGATCTTTGGTATAACAAAGATAATCCGTTTGAGTTCTTAAATTCACTTACAGATTTAGAGCCACTTCTTACAGTGCTTAATGATGAGTCACCACAAACAATTGCAATTATCGCTTCTTATATTAAACCGCAACTTGCGTCTCAATTAATTGAGAGATTGCCAGATCATAAGCGCGTTGAAACGGTAATGGGTATAGCGAAACTAGAACAAGTTGATGGTGAATTAATTAATCAAATTGGTGAGTTGTTAAAATCGAAATTAAATAATATGGCATTTAGTGCAATTAATAAAACTGATGGCTTGAAAACAATCGTAAATATTTTAAATAATGTTTCACGAGGTGTTGAAAAAACAGTCTTTCAAAAGCTGGATGAAGTCGATTATGAGTTATCTGAGAAAATTAAAGAAAATATGTTTGTCTTTGAAGACTTACTTGGTCTTGAAGATCTTGCGCTTCGCCGTGTATTAGAAGAAATTACAGATAACGGTGTTCTTGCGAAAGCACTTAAAATTGCAAAAGAAGAAATTAAAGAGAAATTATTTACATGTATGTCTTCAAACCGTAAAGAGATGATTCTAGAAGAATTAGATGGCTTAGGACCGCTTAAGATGACGGATGCTGAAAAAGCGCAGCAAACGATCACTGGTACAGTGAAAAAGCTAGAGAAAGAAGGAAGAATTATCGTTCAAAGAGGTGAAGAGGATGTCCTTATTTAAAAACAGAATTCCGAAGAATTCTGTTTCTTTTTCTGAAGAAACGTATGAATTACAATTTCCAAAACCAGCTTCAGTTCAAATAGAAGAGGAAGAATTACAAGCTGATCATGCAGAACTCCGCGCCCAGCAAGAATCATTACATATGGAAATGCATCAGCTAAGGCAAGAGCAGCAAATGCTAGAACGAGAGCGTCAGCAGTTATTACAAGATAAAGAACAATTTCAAATGCATATTCATAAGCAAATGGAACAGATGGAAGCAGCGCGTGTGCAGTTTCAAAAAGAACAACAAGAAATAGCATATGAATGGACAGAGTTATTATGGGATCAGTCATTTCATTTAGCAGAAAAAATCGTGAATCAAGCGGTAGATTCACGATTGCTTGATGTGTTACCTATTTTAACTGGCATCGTGCAAACATTGCCAACTTCGTTTGAAAAATTAATCATTACAGTACATCCAGAAACGTTTGAACGTATTCAAGAAGAGAAGGAGAATACGAAAGAATATTGGTTACTACAATTAGTAGAATGGAAATATGATTTCTCCCTGCAGTTTGGTGAATTTGTTCTGGAAGAAGAGAAAGAGTTCTTTGAATTTAAATTTGCACCTATATTTGCGAAACTTCGTCAGAAATGGGAAGAAGAGAAGTTATTTGAGGAGCAAAATGTATGAGCCGCCTGTTAATGAATGAGAACGAAAAATGGAATAAGTTCATTGAAACACCGCTGTATACGAAAGTAGGCAAAGTTCATAGTGTACAAGAACAGTTTTTCGTAGCAAAAGGGCCGAAAGCGAAGATTGGAGATGTTTGCTTCGTTGGAGAACATAACGTCTTATGTGAAGTGATTGCCATTGAAAAAGAAAATAATATGCTACTTCCATTTGAACAGACAGAAAAAGTATGTTATGGAGATTCAGTGACACTAGTTTCAGAAGATGTTGTTGTACCACGTGGTAATCACTTGCTCGGAAAAGTGTTAAGTGCAAATGGTGAAGTGTTAAATGAGGAAGCTGAAAACATTCCATTACAGAAAATAAAACTAGATGCACCACCTATACATGCATTTGAACGTGAAGAGATTACCGATGTATTTGAAACAGGAATAAAATCAATTGATTCTATGCTAACAATTGGTATCGGTCAAAAGATTGGTATTTTTGCTGGGTCAGGTGTTGGTAAATCAACTTTACTTGGAATGATAGCAAAAAATGCAAAAGCTGATATAAACGTTATTAGTTTAGTAGGGGAACGTGGCCGGGAAGTAAAAGACTTTATTCGAAAAGAGTTAGGCGAGGAAGGTATGCGAAAAAGCGTCGTTGTTGTAGCGACGTCAGATGAAAGTCATCTTATGCAACTTCGTGCAGCGAAACTCGCAACGTCTATTGCTGAATACTTCCGTGATCAAGGTAATAACGTATTACTTATGATGGACTCTGTTACTCGTTTTGCCGATGCACGAAGAAGTGTTGATATTGCTGTTAAAGAGTTACCGATTGGTGGTAAAACACTGTTAATGGAAAGTTATATGAAGAAGTTGTTAGAGCGGTCCGGAAAAACACAAAAGGGATCTATAACAGGTATTTATACGGTGCTTGTTGATGGGGATGATTTAAATGGTCCTGTACCAGATTTAGCACGTGGTATTTTAGATGGACATATCGTATTAAAGCGTGAGCTTGCAACGCTTAGTCATTACCCTGCAATTTCAGTATTAGATTCAGTAAGTAGGATTATGGAAGAAATTGTTTCGCCACATCATTGGCAACTTGCAAATGAAATGAGAAAGATTTTATCAATTTATAAAGAAAATGAATTGTATTTTAAGCTAGGAACGATTCAAGAAAATGAAGAAAATGCTTATATTTTTGAATGTAAAAATAAAGTAGAAGGCATAAATACATTTTTAAAGCAAGGTCGATCGGATAGTTTCCAATTTGATGATATCGTTGAAGCGATACAGCATATAGTATAAGGCCTCTGCCCAAGAGGTCTTATTTTCTTGTTTTTTAATATTTCACAGATTTTTTTGGGAAAAAACTATATAATAGAAAAAGAGAACGTTATAATAGAAAGGAGTTATGAAAACAGGTGGATAAACAGCAGTACGACACAATAAAATTGCAAATAAACCAAGAAAAAGAACATATTTTAAAAGAAGTGTATGAATTAACAGCTGAAAAAAGAAAAATAGAACAAAAAAAAGAATATGATTTATATGTTGTGAAATCGCGTAGTAAAGTCGTACAAACTGGGCAACGTATTATGGCTGGCATGCTTTCTTCACATACGTTTTCACCTGAAAGAATAGAAGAATGGAATCGAAAAATTAAAAAAACGGAAGGTTTTATTCAAAAAAATGAAAGCCTTTTAGAGCAAGTAAAAGAAAAAGAACGTGTCATTGATGAGATGTATCAAGAAGATTGCAAAAAGCTTGCGAAAGCACAAGAAAAGCTGGAAGAAAAAATGCTTCTGGATTTGAAAATGTGTATGAATGGATGAGGTGAATGTAGTGATACAGTCTGTATTACCGGTGCAACAAAGTTTACCTCCGCAAAAAGAAAAAGGGCTAGAAGTACAATCAAAAAATGAAGATTCTTCATTCGATCGTACGATGAGAATGGAAAATAAAAAACAGCCGCAAACGGAGAAAACGAAACGAGAAGAAGCACCAAAAGAAGAGAGAAAAGATTATATTCTTTCTAAAAAATCGGTAACGGAAGAAGAACCTATTGTAAAGAAAGAAGAAAAAAAAGAGACAGAACAGTTGTTATTAGCTGTATCTGAGCAAATGGTTGCAATTGAGCAATTACATGTGCAGCCGGAATTGTTATATCAATACATACAAAAAATACAAGAGCTATATAAAGAATATGGCAATATTAAACTTAATGAATTACCTGCAGCTGAATTACAACAATTACAAGAACTTCTTTCAAATATGAATATCAAAAATGCTATATGTTTAGAAGATACAATGCAAATGGTATTAGACAAAATGAAGATGCCAGAGCAAACGATGCAAGCATTGAAGGTTGTAGAAACAGAAACTTGTAATATTGCAAAGGAACAAGAAGAGTTTAAAGAGGTAGATCTTCCGAAACTTGAGAGCGATGATGCAAAGGTAGAGTTGCCAGAAGTTGATGCATTAAACGATTCGAGCTCTGCAGGTGCAGAATTATTAAATAAAACGACGAGTACCGAACAAATAGGGAAATCAAATAGTGGTGCTGAGAAAGTTTCATTACCTGACTTAGGAAAGAAAATGGAAGCGCAAGTAGAAGCGCTGCAAAAATTTGTAGTGAAACAAGAACGTGTTTTATTCCAGTTAAATCCAGAAAAACTTGGTACATTAACAGTGTTTATGAAAAAACACGGAGATCAAATTGACGTTCACGTAGAAATGGAAAAACACGATGCGAAAAAACGTGTTGAAATCATTTTTGATGAATTGAGATTAAAGTTAAAAGAAAAAGAAATCAATATTCAAATTAGCTATTCAGATAAAGATGAAAATCGCAAAGAACAGCGAGAACAAGAGCAAAGGCAAAAACAGAAATTAGCAAATACAAATCATGAAAAACAACAATCAACAGAATTTGCGGGATTATTGGAGGAATAAAGCGTGCCAACAGTTGGATTAAATACAACGAGTACAAATCATATTCCGTTACAAGCAGGAGCGCAAAAAAGTAATGTACCTGTTAATGGTGTACAATCGCCAGTGCAACAAAGTAATGGAGTTTCAGCAGGAGCGCAAAAGACTCCTGGGGTAATGGGGAAAGATGATTTCTTAAAATTGTTTTTATCAAGTTTCCAACATCAAGATCCATTTAATGCGATGGATATGAATCAAATGATGAATCAGACAGCGCAGTTATCTCTTATGGAACAAGTACAGAATATGACGAAAGCAGTAGATAAGCTGCAATCAACGATGTATTCAACAGCACTTGATGGTGGAATGAAGTTTTTAGGGAAATACGTAAGAGGTGTTGACGGTGACGGAAACAAAGTAACCGGTCAAGTAGAAACGGTTCGTCTTGCGGAAAATAACGATGTACAGCTCGTTATTAATAATAAAGTTGTCTCTCTTCGTTTCGTTGAGAGAGTGTCTGATAAACCGATTGGGGAAACGAATCCAGAAGACGCAAAGAAAGACGATCAAAAAGTAACTGAAGAAGTAAAAACTACAAATTCATAAGGAGTGTCCATACGTTATGATTAAAGCGTTATATACAAGTATTACAGGGATGAATGCAACACAAAATGCATTAAGTGTAACTTCAAATAATATTGCCAATGCACAAACAGTAGGTTATAAAAAACAAAAAGCAATGTTTGATGATTTACTATATAACAATTCGATTGGTGCAAAAGGTGACGGTAAATACGCAGGAACGAATCCGAAAAGTATTGGTAACGGTGTGAAAATGAGTGGTACGGTTACGGATTATAGTGATGGTACAATTACGTTAACAGGTGGCAAAACACAAGCAGCAATGGAAGGGAATGGTTTCTTCGTTGTAGGTGATTCAAAAGGCGGAAATATGGAATTTACTCGTAAAGGTACGTTTGGGATATCTTCAGATTACTATATTACGAATACTGAAGGTCAATACGTATTTGCCTACCCTGCAAATGAGGCAACTGGTGAAGTTGATTTATCTGGAATTCCAGGACCGTTGCAAATTCCAATGGGAACAGCAATTGGTGGTATTCGAACATCGAAAGGGACAATTAAAGGGAATATTCCAACTGGTGAAAAACAAATTACACAAGATTTACCTGTATATGATAATGCGGGGAATACATGGACAATGCGTGTAGAGTTTAAACAAACGAGTGAACATAACTATACATATAAAGTACAAATGCGCAATGACTCGAAAAAAGAAACAGAGTTTAAAGATGTTCCAGGTGCAGGTGGTAATATGACATTTGATGCTGTTGGAAATCCAAATCCGAAAGAGCAAGGAGCCAATATTCCATTTGATGGCGGTTCTATAAAATTAGACTTAAGCCATTTAACAAATCATCCAACAGATAAAACATTATCAGTAACAGACGTAGATGGTAGAGCAGCAGCGACGGTTAAAGATTGCTTCATTGCTGACGGTGGATACGTAATGGTAAAATATTCTGATGGAAGTATGAAATCTGCAGGTCAATTAGCTGTTGCGATGTTCCCGAACGAAGGCGGACTAATGAAAACAGGTAATGGTAACTATACAGCAACGAATACAACAGGTATTTTAGCTCTTGGTACATCTGGTCAAAACGGTGCAGGTAAAGTACGCGGTGGTGCACAAGAAGGTGCTAACGTAGATTTATCTGTAGAATTCGTTGACTTAATGTTATACCAACGCGGATTCCAAGGAAATGCGAAAGTAATTAAAGTTTCAGATGAAGTATTAAATGAAGTTGTAAACTTAATTCGATAATATATCGCATGGAAAAAATGTAATGGAGTAGAAAGGGTTTTTTATTCGTATGACAAGACAAGAGCGAATTTTACAATTGCCTTTTTTCGAAAATAAACGTGAACTTGCCGAGCAAGTATTAAAAATAGAACGAGAAGAGCATGTATATTTACCAGATCAATTTGAAATTAAGCAAGTGCCACCGTATTCATTTGGCGAAAAACAAGCAATCATTGGCCGTATCCATGAGTTTTATTTCATAAGTGTTGGTAGTAGCGATAGCGTTTGGAAGTATCAATTGTTTAAGGATGAGATGAAGTGTCGTGAGTTTTTTGTAATGTTGCCAAATATTACGGATCAGCAGATAGCGTTTTGGTTTAATAACATAGAGTTATTGAAAAGTTCTTAAAAAGATCTAAAAAGCTCTTTTTAGGGTTGACGAGAGGACCCAGCGTTGTTTTTGAGCGGTTAGTGCCTAATAGGGCCTCGACTGGTGTGTAAGGACAAAGGTATGGAGAGTTACTAGGGTAGTATAAAAAGAGGTAAGCAAAGTTTAGTGTGGATAAACAGTTATGGTCCAGAAGAGCTCCTAGTTGTAAGAATAGAGCTATGAAGGCGTACTGAGATAGTTGGAGATGAGATAATCATTTTATAGTAGGACAGTGCCTTCTGGATAGAATGTGACGATAGATTTTTATAAAAGGAGAGGTGAGGAGGATGGCGCAAAATAAGTATCGCGTTACATTCATTTCGCCGAGTGAGGTTGAGCAGCGGACTGTAATGGCGGCGAATAGTTTGCCAGATTTAATTCGTAAAGTAGAGAGTATTATTGCAGATCCAAACGGTTATTTTGTGAATGATAAAAAAAATAATTGTTATTTTAAAGTGATTAAAGAAAATGTTACGTTTATTCAATATGAGTTACTATTTTCGGATAAGGAAATTCATATTGAAAAATTAAAACATATAGCACCGGTAGTATTAAAGCGATTATTCGAAAAAATAAATGACCCGGAATTATATGCACTCGCGCTACTTGATGTTGATATAGCAACGAAAGAATATGTGTTAGCAGAAATGAATTCTGAACTGAGAATAAGAGTAGAGACAGAGCTTTCGAAAAAATGGGAAGCAATGCCGACGGAAATTGTAGGTGCACAAGAAGTTTTATTAGAGGCACTTGCTTCGTTTATACAAGATTAATTGTTTTTTTATAAAATGAATCGTTCGACTATCTATATTTTTTATATAGGTAGTTGACTTTTTCTCTTTTATAAAGCTTAATAATTAAATATACGGAATTAATGGAAGGGGAGCGACACCTTTATGTCACAAGCACAAAGTATTTTATTAGAAAGCGGAACAAATGAATTAGAGATTGTTACGTACACTGTTGGTGAAAACCTATTTAGTATTAATGTAATGAAAGTACGTGAAATCATTAATCCATTCCCTGTTACAACTGTGCCAGAATCTCATCATGCAGTTGAAGGTGTTGTTCAAGTACGTGGTGAAATTTTACCTGTTATTAACTTAGCGATGGCTCTTAATTTAAAGTCAACAAAGCCACTTGATCAAACGAAATTTATCATCTCAGAATTAAACCAAATGAAAGTTATTTTCCGCGTTGATGAAGTGCATCGTATTCAACGTATTTCATGGGAACAAATTGATGAACCAGCTTCATTATCTATGGGACTAGAAGAAACGACATCTGGTATTGTAAAACTAGATGGAAAAATCATCTTACTATTAGATTATGAAAAAATTGTATGTGAAATTAGCGGCACTGGTTATGACAATAAATCAATTGCAGGATTAGAACAAAAAACAGATCGAGCTGAAAAAGTAATTTACATTGCAGAAGATTCAGCGATGCTTCGCCAAATATTAGAAGAAACATTATCATCAGCTGGATATACAAAAATGAACTTCTTTAGCAATGGTGCAGAAGCGTTAGCGCAAATTGAAAAATTAGCGAAAGAGCAAGGCGAAAAAATGTTTGAGCATATTCACTTGCTAATTACGGATATTGAAATGCCAAAAATGGATGGACATCATTTAACGAAAGTGGTTAAGGATAGTGAAGTAATGAATCGTTTACCAGTCATTATTTTCTCTTCATTAATTACAAATGAATTATTCCATAAAGGTGAAGCTGTAGGAGCAAATGCTCAAGTAAGTAAGCCAGATATTCAAGAGCTAATTGGTTTAGTTGATAAGTTAGTGCTTTAAAAGCTTCTATTTAGCCGGAATAGAAGCTCTAGCTAAGTGTTGAGCGGTCAGTGCTTAATAGAGCCCTATGCGATGTTGAGACCAGAGATATGGAGTGGTTATAGGTAAGTAGAAGAGCTGGCGTATAACATTTTTCTATTTAGTAGGAATAGAGGAACTACTTATGTAAGGAAGTTTTCAGTGCTTAATAGAGTCTCATGCGATGTGAGTTCAGAGGTATGAAGTAGTTTTAGGTAAGAAGAAGTGAGACTTTGATTGAGGATTTGAAGACTGGGTTTATAACTCTATTCTGTTAGAGAGAGGAAGGAATTAGCCAATGCTACATATGGCTAATTCCTTTTTAGTATTCTATACTCTAAACTGGTAGAAAAATGAAAGGTTTCTTGGGTGTTTGTCGCTGTATGTGTGAATAATCTTTATTTAGAGATTTTTAATTTAAAAATATAAGTGAACGTATTTTTTGATTACTTTAGTAACATTTCGTGGTAACGCAAATTTTTTCGGTGAAAAAACATTCAAAATACCATATAATATAATTAAATGTAATTAATATGCAATTTTACATATTAATAAAAAACATTTTCCAAATTTTTATACTTTCTATACATTTTTGTATGTTTATTATTTGACAGATAATTTCGAACTGTTATAATATGGATATGTAAAAATTGCTATTTTCTTAAAAGACATGGGAGTCAGATGAGAATTGTGAAAGGATGAGGGGGAGTGGCACAGATTATGTATCACCACACAGCAATTAATGTATTAGGTCTTTTACAAAACATGTCAAATAATAAAATGAACGATATGCAACTAGAAGCGGAATTAAAAAAAATAGAAAAAGAATTCCAAATAAAGTATGAAGAGTTAGTTGATTTACATAATAGAATGGTATTATTTCAAATAGATATAGAAAAAAATGGCGGGATGCGAGCATATGAAAAATCAGCAATTACATGGCTGAAGTCTGAACTAGAGCTACTGTATGAAGTGTATCAATTTTGTCAACGTCACGGTTTAAACATTTTAAATATTTCAAAATACGTAAGTAAAAATGAACTAAATCTTTTTCAAAAAACAGAAAGTCAATTGCAAAATACGTATTATAAATTGAAAAAACGTGAAATACCATTTGAAAATATTGAAAAACAAAAACCGGGACGAAAGCGAAAATATATACCAGTAAAAGAGACAATCGTTGCAAGAAAACAAGAAAACGAGTACGAATTAAAAGAAGAAATCCAGCATAAAGAGGATGAAAAAAATCTTGTAACAGTTATATCTGGTATCGTTGATAACTTTGAAACAATTAATCAATGTAGTAAAAGGAAAGAAGACGAACTACATCAGTTTATGGAAGGTATTTATAAGCTTTCTAGCATGGCAGCAGGGCGTTCTAGAGAAGCAAAGAATACACGTAGTCTAGAAGGCGAATTGCAGTCGTTACAACTAGAAAATGAAAGGCTAAAACGAGAGAAAGAAGAGCTTGTACAAGATATTAAAGGTATGACGCAGCTTTTAATTCATTTCATTACAAGTTCTGATATCGATCAAATTCGTAAATTACCAACTTTCGTACAAGATTGTAAAATGGAATTACATAAACTCGGGCTATATAATGCACAAGACGGAAAAATGAAAATAATGGTTGACCGTAGCGGACAAGTTATGACGGTAACACAGTAATAAAATTTGGGTACAAAATAAAAGGGAGATACATAGTTTATATGTATTTCCCTTTTGTTTTGTATGGAATCGTTCCAAAGAAGGAAGATTCATTTTTATAATTGTAGTAGTTTAGAGACCATTTTCGGAATTTGGTTCGCTTGTGAAACCATACTAAGTGCAACTTCAGTCAATAATTTGAACTTTAAAAAATCACTCATCTCCTGCGCCATGTCTGCATCTTCAATTCGAGATGCAGCATCTGTTAACGCCATACTTTGACTATTTAAATTTTCAATATTAAATTGTAAACGATTTATCATAGCACCAAGGTCGGCACGATGAAGTGACACACTTTGTAAAGCATCTTCAATTTTAAGAATCGCTGCTCTTGCTTCTTGTTCTGTTGAAATCTTGATGTCATGTTGTGTAGGGGAAGGGGGAATATGTTTCGTCATATGTACCGTATGACCGATATCGTCTAATGTAACAGGGCGGTTTTGACCGTCAAATACGGATAAATCATTAAACTCGGTCGTTTCGCCAATATAGCCAATTTGTTCTGTTAAAGATTGAAACTCTTTATTTAGTGAATGACGGTTTTTATTTGAATTTGTACCGTTTGAGGATTGAACAGCTAAATCACGCATACGCTGCAAAATATTCGTCACAGTTTGAAGGGCAGCTTCTGCCGTGCGAAGCATTGATATCGCATCCTCATTATTACGAATCGCCACGCGCATACCACTTGCTCTCGCATACATACGAGTCACAATCGCAACATTCGCTGGATTATCAGAAGCAGTATTTAACTTCTTACCAGTCACCAAATGCTCTATTGCAACATTCATACGCTTCTCATTCTCATACAACGACTGCCTAGCATTCATACTTAAAACATTCGTACCAATACGCATAATAGACACTCCTTATAGATTGATATAGTTAGTGTTCTAAAGCTAATAAACGGCTATGGATAGATAAAAAGGCTTATGCTCATTTGCTGTTTGTGTTTTAACATAAGAGAGGATCAAGATAAGCGCTGACCGCTTCTACGCACCGCGGATACTCTCTTCCACATAAAAAAGAAAGCTTTTATAAATAATCTATCTATATAGAAAAAATAAACCTCTCCGCAAGCAGAGAGGTTTATTCAAGAAACTAAATCAAATGGCTTATTGTAATAATTTAGAAACCATTTGTGGAGTTTGGTTTGCTTGAGAAAGCATGCTGATTCCAGCTTCGTTCAAGATTTTGAACTTAGTCATTTCAGACATTTCTTTCGCCATGTCAGCGTCTTCGATTTGAGAAGCAGCTGAAGCCATAGCAGAAGATTGGCTCTTAAGGTTGTTTACATTAAAGTCAAGACGGTTTAATGTAGCACCTAGAGTTGCTCGGTTAGAAGCAACCATTGTTAACGCATCATCAATTTGTTTAACAGCAGTTAGTGCGTCTGCACTAGTTGCTGCGCCTGCTGCAGGTAAAGTGGCAGCAGCAAATGCAGTTTCAATAAGTTTAGCAGCATCATCTTTTTTTGTAGTATCTGCCGTAGCATAAGCTGCAAATGCATTTTCAACTGCTGTAACCTGAGTTTTGTCTGTGATAAATCCTTTGACCTTATCAAATGCTTCTTTAGCATCTTGAACGTCTTTATCCCTAACTGTAGCATTTGCATTTGGAGTTTTAACTCGTAACATTGCTTCTTTAACAATATCTAAATCTTTTTGTTCTAGTTTATCAGAACCAATGTTTACGTCATTAAGACCTAGTTTATTCAGGGTAACAGCACTTAAGTTAATATCAATTTGTTTGCTGGCTTGATCAGAATCAAGTGTTTGAATTTTAATAACGTTATCGCCTTTTAGTAAATCTTTATCATTAAATTGTGTGTTTTCTGCGATATAAGTGATTTGCTCTTTTAATTGAGAAAACTCTTTGTTTAAAGCAATTTTATTCGCATCTGTGTTTGTTTCATTTGCAGATTGGTTAGCAATATCACGCATACGAAGTAAGATGTTAGATACTGAATTCATTGCTGAATCTGCAGTACGGATTAGTGCCATACCGTCTTGTGTATTATTAGCAGCAACACTTAATCCGCTTTCACGAGCACGCATACGAGTTGCGATTGCAAGACCTGCTGCATCGTCAGAAGCGTTGTTGATACGTTTACCGCTTGATAAACGGTCCATAGCGTTGCTCATTTTAGCTTGGTTTTGGCGCATGTACTCTTGAGTACGCATGCTGTTAATGTTTGTATTAATTCTCATGTTAAGAAACCCCCATTTTTTTATATTGACTTTTCTGCAAATTGAAAAACGGTAATATGCGAAAAAATCAATTTCGAGATTTATTGTAATCCTTGCCACAACGGGTGTCAACTAAAAATTCGAATTAATAAATATAAAAAAATAACATTTTAACAATATATTCATTTTTTTATTACATAATTATTAAAAGGATTATTGCAAACTTTAAAAAAAAACTCTAATATTAGATTATCTTTGTTTACCGAAAAGGTGATATTATGATAGTTGGAAATATAGTAAAAGAAGTGCTTGCATATAAGAAAGGGCAAATTCAGCAAAAGCTAAGTAGTCCACAAGCATTCGTTAGTAGTCGTTTTCAAGAGAAGTTGCAGAGTGAACCTGCGAAGGAGACGAAGGCTACTACGCAGCCGGCAAACATAGAAGATATGAGTCAGCCGGTACAATCTACGAAAATAGAAGCGGTTGTTAATAAGCCGGTAGAAACTATTAATAAAGTAGAGGAAGCGAATAAGCCTGAAGAAAAGGCTGAAACGAAGAAAGCAGATGAAGTGCAAGTTGCACAAAAAGAGTTTGAACGACGTTTCCCAGAAACGAAAAATGAGGCTGCTGATACGTGGGGATTAACGAAGAAGTATAATATTCAAAAAATACGTTCTTCCAATGAAGGGAAGTATGAGGATATTATTGATCGTGTAAGTCGTACATATGGAATTCCGAAAACGTTAATTCAAAAAATGATTGAGGTAGAGTCTAATTTTAATCCAAAAACGGTGTCACATGCCGGTGCGATGGGACTTATGCAGCTTATGCCAGCGAATGTGAAGGAGATGGGTGTGAAGAATCCCTTTTCACCAGCTGAAAGTATTGAAGGTGGCGTGAAAGAGTTAAGCGGTTATTTAAAGAAAAATAACGGCGACTTAGTATTGGCGCTTGCTTCTTATAATGCTGGTCCTGGTAATGTGAGAAAGTACGGAGGCGTACCGCCATTTAAAGAAACGCAAGGATATATTAAAAAAATATTAAATATCGACGTTTCAAAATAAGAAGTTTCATATATAGAGAGAACATGAAATTTTCGTGAACATGATATGGGAGTTGGCTAGATTTGAAATTACAAGATGATATTCCGTTAACAATTTATTTTGAAATCGGAAATACGAAAAAGAAAATTGAAGATCTGCTTCATATTACGAAAGGTACATTGTATCGTCTTGAAAATTCAACGAAAAATACGGTGCGTCTTATGCTTGAGAATGAAGAGATTGGAACCGGAAAGATTTTGACGAAGAATGGAAAGATGTACGTTGAAATCGTTGAATTGAAAAGGTAGGGAAGGGGATTGTCATGAGTGGCGAAAAATTAAGCCAAGAGCAAATTGATGCCCTGCTGAAGGCGGTAAATGAAGGCGAGGAAATGCCAGCTTTCGCACAAGAAGCAGGAAAGCAAGAGAAATTTCAAGAGTATGATTTTAATAGACCAGAGAAGTTCGGTGTTGAGCATTTACGTAGTTTGCAAGCGATTGCTTCTACGTTTGGAAAGCAGACGTCACAGACGTTATCAGCGCGTATGCGTATTCCAATTGAACTAGAACCTTCAACAGTTGAGCAAGTTCCATTTACGAGTGAATATGTGGAGAAAATGCCGAAAGATTATTATTTATATTGCGTAATTGATCTCGGTTTACCAGAGCTTGGAGAAATTGTTATTGAGATTGATTTAGCATTCGTTATTTATATTCATGAATGTTGGCTTGGCGGAGATAGTAAGCGTAACTTTACGATGCGCAGACCGTTAACAGCATTTGAGTTTTTAACGCTTGATAATATATTCTTGCTTCTTTGTAAAAATTTAGAGCAATCATTTGAAAGTGTTGTTGCGATTGAACCGAAATTTGTAACGACGGAAACAGATCCGAATGCATTAAAGATTACGACAGCGAGCGATATCATTTCATTACTTAACGTAAATATGAAAACAGATTTTTGGAATACGACGGTGCGTATCGGGATTCCATTCTTATCTGTTGAAGAAATTATGGATAAGTTAACGTCTGAAAATATTGTCGAACATTCTTCAGACAAGCGTAAAAAGTATACGTCTGAAGTGGAAATGAAAGTAAATCAAGTGTACAAACCTGTTCACGTTGCAATTGGTGAGCAGAAAATGACAATGAGTGAGATTGAACAAATTGAAGAAGGCGATATTATTCCGCTTCATACGAAAGTTTCGGATGAATTACTTGGTTATGTAGATGGAAAGCATAAATTTAATTGTTTTATTGGAAAAGATGGAACGCGTAAGGCGCTCCTATTTAAAAGTTTTGTAGAGTAGGAGGATCCATATGAAGCATGAAGTATCTCCCGTGTCATTAATGGGATTAGAAGATTTTGCAGGAAAGCGAAATGAAGCAGGTAAAGCACATATTGATACTGTTTCAGATATTTCGATTGAACTTGGTGTAAAGCTTGGAAAGTCATCTATTACACTTGGTGATGTAAAGCAGTTAAAAGTTGGCGATGTTCTTGAAGTAGAGAAAAACTTAGGACATAAAGTAGATGTGTATTTAAGTAATATGAAAGTCGGCATCGGTGAAGCAATCGTAATGGACGAGAAATTCGGTATTATCATTTCTGAAATTGAAGCTGATAAAAAACAAGCGGCGCTTATGAAAGCGCAAAGTCAAATGCAAGATAAAGAGTAGAGGAGGAGTCATATGTCGTATATGACGACCTTATTTCAAGTCGTTTTACTGTTTGGTGCGCTCGGTTACGGTGCATATTATATGACGAAAAAGACGCGCAAACAGCAGTTTTTTAAGCAGGGTGAAAATGGACATATTCAAGTAAAAGACGGCGTGTATTTAAATCATCAAACGAGTGCCTTTTTATTTGAAGTGGACGGAAAGCAAGTGTTCACTGTTATTAGTAATAACGGTGTGCAGTCTGTGCAATTAACCGGAACAGGAAATCAGTTTCAACAAGCACTAGAAGACGCGGTAAAGACTGAAACGAAAAAAGTAGAGGATCCATCATGAGAATAAAGAAACAGTTATCATTATTAGCCGTTATTTTCGTATTTTCTATCGTTTTTTCAATTATTTTTGTAAATCCAGCGTATGCGGCCCCGAACGGTTTTATTAATTTCGAAAATGGAAAAGAGTTTACGAGTAATTCAAGTGTACAACTATTTGCGCTCGTTACCCTTTTATCATTATCTTCTTCTATCGTTCTATTATTTACACATTTTACTTATTTTATGATCGTTCTTGGGATTACACGTCAAGGACTTGGGGTAATGAATTTACCACCAAACCAAGTGCTTGTTGGACTTGCATTATTTTTATCACTCTTTACGATGCAGCCTGTACTCGGGCAACTGAAGAGCGATGTGTGGGATCCGATGACGAAAGAGAAAATAACAGTAAGTCAAGCTGCTGAAACGACAGCTCCTATTATGAAAGAATATATGTCAAAGCATACGTATAAGCATGATTTAAAAATGATGCTGAAAGTACGCGGAGAAGAGTTGCCGAAAGATTTGAAAGATCTTTCACTATTTACGCTCGTACCATCCTTTACGTTAACGCAAATTCAAAAAGGTTTACTAACAGGGATGTTCATTTATTTAGCGTTTGTATTTATAGATTTGATTATTAGTACACTTTTAATGTACCTCGGGATGATGATGGTACCGCCGATGATTTTAAGTTTACCGTTTAAAATACTCGTTTTCGTATATTTAGGTGGATATACAAAAATCGTCGATATTATGTTTAAGACGGTCGCCTGAAGCGCTTGATGCTATGTGATAGGAGTCATATAAATGAATACGTCACCAATTATAGATATTTTTCAAACCTTTTTTTATAAAGGGGTTATGATTTTAATGCCGGTTGCCGGCGTAAGTATGATTGTCGTTATTATCATCGCTGTCATTATGGCGATGATGCAAATTCAAGAGCAAACGCTGACGTTTTTACCGAAAATGGCGAGTATTGTCCTCGTTATTATCATTTTAGGTCCGTGGATGTTTCAAGAGTTAACGACGCTTATTTTAGATTTATTTGATAAAATCCCATCGCTATTGCGTTCGTACTAAGATAGGTGAACTGAAATGAATATGGAATTATGGGCGGCAACGTTTTTTGCGTTTTGCCGCATTACTTCATTTTTATATTTTTTACCGTTTTTCTCAGGACGATCTATTCCGGCAATGGCGAAGGTTACAGTTGGACTTGCTCTTTCAATTACAGTGGCTGATCAAGTGGATGTCTCTCACATCAAGACAGTTTGGGACGTTGCAGCTTATGCAGGAACGCAAATTGTAATTGGATTATCACTTTCAAAAATCGTAGAAATGCTGTGGAACATTCCAAAAATGGCCGGGCATATTTTAGACTTTGATATCGGTTTATCACAAGCAAGTTTGTTTGATGTAAATGCGGGCTCACAGTCTACTTTACTATCAACCATTTTTGATATATTTTTTCTCATTATTTTTATTTCACTTGGCGGCATTAATTATTTCGTTGCCACGATTTTAAAGTCGTTTCAATATACAGAGGCGATTTCAAAATTGCTGACGACTAGTT
The DNA here is from genome assembly GCF_038006085.1 of Bacillus sp. FSL K6-0073. Classification (NCBI taxonomy): domain Bacteria; kingdom Bacillati; phylum Bacillota; class Bacilli; order Caryophanales; family Bacillaceae; genus Bacillus; species Bacillus sp. FSL K6-0073. The sequence continues at coordinate 1,711,380 of NZ_JBBOUN010000001.1, forward strand.
TTTTAGATAGTCTACTCGCAACGCTATTATTTGCGATCACATCAGCGGTTGAAATTGCTCTTCCGCTCATGGGAAGTTTATTCATTATTAACTTTGTTCTTATTTTAATTGCAAAAAACGCTCCGCAATTAAACGTTTTTATGAATGCATACGTAATTAAAATTACGTGCGGTATTTTGTTTATTGCGATGAGTGTACCGATGCTCGGTTATGTGTTTAAAAATATGACGGATGTATTACTTGAAGAGTATACGAAACTATTTAACTTTTTCTTAACGAAGTAGGGGGACGCGCATGGCAAAGGATAATAAAACAGAAAAGGCCACCCCGCAGAAGCGTAAAAAATCGCGTGAAGAAGGGAATATTGCCCGGAGTAAAGATTTAAATAATTTATTTTCCATTCTCGTATTAGCAGTTGTCGTTTATTTCTTCGGAGATTGGCTCGGGTATGAGATTGCGAATTCCGTAGCGGTGCTGTTTGATCAAATTGGAAAAAATACAGATTCAACCGAGTATTTTTATTTAATGGGGATTTTATTACTGAAAGTATCGGCTCCGATATTAATACTCGTATACGCTTTTCATTTATTCAATTATATGATTCAAGTCGGGTTCCTATTTTCTTCTAAAGTCATTAAACCGAAAGCATCACGTATTAATCCGAAAAACTATTTCACGAGACTGTTTAGTCGTAAAAGTTTAGTAGATATTTTGAAATCACTGTTTTATATGGGATTAATCGGTTACGTCGCTTACGTTCTTTTTAAAAAGAATTTAGAGAAAATCGTGAGCATGATTGGATTTAACTGGACTGCGTCACTTACTGAAATTATTAGGCAAATTAAATTTATTTTCTTAGCAATTTTAATTATTTTAATCGTTCTTTCTATTATTGATTTCATTTATCAAAAATGGGAGTACGAGCAAGATATTAAGATGAAAAAAGAAGAAGTGAAACAAGAGCATAAAGATAATGAAGGGGACCCGCAAGTAAAAGGGAAACGAAAAAACTTTATGCATGCAATCTTGCAAGGAACAATTGCGAAGAAGATGGATGGCGCAACATTTATTGTAAACAACCCGACTCATATTTCGGTCGTACTTCGTTACAATAAACACGTTGATGCAGCACCAATTGTCGTTGCAAAAGGGGAAGATGAGCTCGCATTATATATACGAACGCTTGCCCGTGAACAAGAAATACCAATGGTGGAAAACCGTCCGCTTGCTCGTTCTTTATATTATCAAGTCGAGGAAGATGAGACGATTCCAGAAGATTTATACGTAGCTGTAATTGAAGTTATGCGCTATTTAATTCAGACGAACGAACTTGAAGTATAATAGCGCGTTTGGAGGAGATCTCTTTGTTTAAGATAGAGTCTGCAAGAACCTATTTTTCTATCTTTTTAGCAGCGTCATTCGTAGTGGCGCTCTTAATTCCACTTCCACCATTTATACTTGATATCATTATCGTTTTTCTACTAAGTATGTCAGTGCTTATTTATATGCGAGCGACAAGTATTAACGAGTGGGATGAATTAAAGTCATTTCCAACGATGCTGTTATTAATCGGGATTTTCCGCGTATCGATTAACGTTTCGACGACGCGAGCGATTTTGACAGATGGAAATGCAGGTCATGTTATTGAAGAGTTCGGCCAGTTCGTAATTGGCGGAAACTTATTAATTGGTATCGTTATTTTTACAGTATTAATCATATTCCAGTTTATCGTTGCAAACGGTGCGTCTCGTACAGCTGAAGTTGCAGCTCGTTTTACACTTGATTCTTTACCAGGGAAACAAATGTCTATCGATGCTGATTTAAACCAGCGTATTATTTCAGAAAAAGATGCACAAGCAAAACGAAAAAAATTAAATATGGAAACAGAGTTTTACGGGGCGATGGATGGTGCCGGAAAGTTCATTAAAGGGGACGTTATTTTCGGGATTGTCATTTTATTCGTAAACATTATTTTCGGTTTAATTGTCGGAATGATGCAGCAAGGGATGAGCTTTGCAGATGCGGCTCTTCATTATACACAGTTAACTGTCGGTGACGGAATCGTAAACCAAATTGGATCGCTTATGCTTGCGATTTCAACTGGTATTATCGTAACTCGTGTATTTGACGGTTCACCGGATACAGTAACAGAAGGTATCTTTAAAGAGTTATTAGCGCATGAAGTCGTTGTATATGCGCTCGGTGGTTTATTTATCGCAATGGGTATTTTTACTCCGCTACCGTTTCTACCATTCGCACTCGTTGGCGGAACAATTATCTTCTTAGGAATTCGTAATAAAAATCGAATAAAGAAAGAAAAAGAAGACGAGCTTCAAAAAGAAATAGAAATGATCCAAGGCGAAGATGAGCAACTGCAACAAGTAGAAGATTCATTTGGAGTATTTACGGATAAATATCCAATTATAGTAGAACTCGGTTTAGATTTAGCAGCACTTGTAAAGCAGAAAATTAACGGGGAAACAGCTCGTGATAAAGTTGTTCTTATGAGGAAGTCAATTATTACTGACCTTGGTATTAACGTTCCTGGAATTAACTTTAAAGATAATACGAGCTTTAGGCCACGCGGACGTTACATTATTCGAATTAAAGGTGCGAAGGCGGCTGAAGGTGTTTTAAAATCAGGTTATTTATTAGCACTGAAAACACCAAACGTAATGGCTGATTTAGATGCAGAGCCAGCGAAAGATCCAATTTTTGGTGAAGATGGATATTGGATTTTAGAACATATGGTGCAAGATGCACAAATGAAAGGCTATCAAGTGTTAGAGCCACTTAGCATATTAATTACACATTTAGATGTTGTCGTTAGACGTAATCTTCATGAATTAATTCAGCGCCAACATGTAAAAGACTTAATTAACTCGCTTGAAAATGATAATGGCGTTCTATTAGAAGAGATTAAGAAAAAAGAAATTGATTTATCACTCGTTCAAAATGTTATTAAACAACTTCTAAAAGAAGGTATTTCTATTCGTGATTTACCAACAATTATTGAAGGTATTATTGACGGCAAAGAAATTTATCAAAACCACGTGGATGGTGTAACATCATTTGTTCGTGAATGTATTTCAAAAGTTATTTGTGAAAATGCGAAAAATCCGGACGGAAAAATATATGCAGCGCTCTTCTCTGATTCAATCGAGTTAGATGCGGATGTTGTGAATAATTCATATCAAGGTTACTTATTAAACTGGGATTTAGATTTAGAAACACGTGTCGTTGAGCAAGTGCAGCGCGTCTTTAAGCAAGCACGTTTAATGGGAAGAGAACCAGTGTTATTAACACGTAGAAAAGATTTTAGATTTGCGATTGTAAGACTGCTAGAACGTTATCAAGTGGAAGCACAAGTACTTTGTATTAGTGAATTAGCACCAGAAATTGTTGTGGATCAAATTGCCTATATTGAATAGTAGGGGGTGAAGTAATGGAAAGTACAGAAAAGAAAGAAGCGTTAATGCGAATAAAAGCAGCTTCGAAAAATGAATTGTATCGAAAGTTATTTGACCAATATGGTACAGATTATTATTACGTTGTCGATGAAAGTGTAAAACGAAATATACCGTTTTTTTGGAAAAAGGATTATGAAATGTTAGTTGCATTTCCAGAAGAAAAACAGGAAGAAGTGAATGAAGGTACAGCTCAATTTCATGAACAATTAATGGATGTTGTGAATGATCCTTCAGAACAAATTGTGAAGGCAAATGGAATTCAATCAGTACTGCACAATTTAGAAAGCGTAACGACTCCTATGTCATACGCAGCAATGCAAACAGGAAATAGTGAAGAATGGGCAAGAAAAAAAGAAAAACTATTAAAGCTGTTTGAAAAAGGAATTGTCGTTGTGAAACAGACGAAAGAAACGGAAGTACCGAAAAAGAAAAAAGTTGTGAAACAAGTCGTTCCGGTAAAGAAAGAAGAAGTAGTTCCAAAGAAAGAAAATCAAGAATCTGTACCGTTTATTATTCAAAAAGTAATTCGGATGCTAGAACAAAACGATGTGGAACAATATTTCATTCATGCATATGCTGAAAAGTTAAAAATAAAGTTTGAAAATGCAACGATGATTACGGAAGAAGAAGTTATCAGGTACATATTGGAAGATATGAAATCTCATTTTAATACGGAAAACGTCTTTGAAAAAGAAGTACAAACAATTGCATTAATAGGTCCAACTGGCGTTGGTAAAACGACGACACTTGCGAAAATGGCATGGCAATTTCACGGTAAGAAAAAAACAGTTGGTTTTATAACGACCGATCATTCGCGCATAGGGACAGTGCAGCAATTGCAAGATAACGTAAAGACAATTGGATCTGAAGTAATTGCTGTGCGTGATGAAGCTGCAATGACAAGAGCGCTTACGTATTTTAAAGAAGAAGCACGCGTCGATTATATTTTAATTGATACAGCAGGGAAAAATTATCGTACGTCAGAAACAGTGGAAGAAATGATTGAAACGATGGGACAAGTAGAACCAGATTATATTTGTTTAACGTTATCAGCTTCAATGAAAAGTAAAGATATGATTGAAATTATTACAAACTTTAAAGATATTCATATAGATGGTATTGTGTTTACGAAATTTGATGAAACAGCAAGTAGTGGCGAATTGTTGAAAATTCCAGCAGTATCATCAGCTCCTATTGTATTAATGACAGATGGCCAAGACATAAAGAAAAATATACATATCGCTACAGCTGAACATTTAGCGAAACAAATGTTACAAACATCGTAGAAAAGAGGTGAAGAATAAGGCGCTTGCCTTATTCAAACGAATATGAACGGTCTTTATATAGGTTCTATGGGCATGATGAATTACATGCAGCGCATTAATGTTCATTCGAATAACGTTGCAAATGCTCAAACGACAGGATTTAAAGCAGAAAATATGACGTCTAAAGTATTTGATGTACAAGACACATATCGCCGCGGAGATGGGGCGGTAACAAATATCGGTTCGGTCGATTACGCTGTAGTACCAGCTGCAACGCATGTGAATTTAGTACAAGGAAATATACAAATAACAAATAGCGCTACAGATTTCTTTTTAGATGACGGCGCGGCCGGCACAACATCATTTTTCGTTACTTCTAAAAATGATGAAACGTTTTTAACGAGAGATGGTAGTTTCACATTAAATAGTGATCGTTATTTACAAACATCTTCAGGTGCTTATGTGATGGATGTTAATAATGAGCGTATTCGTATTCCAGAAAATGTTGAATTCTTCGTATCTAATAATGGAGAAATTTATAGAGAAGTTAACGATGGAACTTTGCAAAAACCAGATATTAAGAGAATAGTAATTGCACAGTTACAAACAAAAACAGTAGATGCAGAAACGAATGCACGTCTCGTGCAACGTGAAAACAAAAGCTTTACACTAGCAGAAGGAAACATTGCTAATTTACCGAACGGAACAGGAATAGTAAAAAATCATATGCTAGAAAATTCAAATGTTGATATGACGAAAGAGATGGCAGATCTTATGACAGATCAAAAGATGATTCAAGCATCACAGCGCGTTATGACGTCATTTGATAAAATTTATGAAAAAGAAGCGAATGAAATATTGAGATAGTGGACTCCTAATAAAGGAGTCTTTTATTAATTTTAAATTTCAGAATTATCAATTGACTTTGTAGAGCTTCTTTTTTATATTAGTAGGTATAACTATAACTACTAAAGAGGTGAGAGTATGACAACGGCATTATATTTAGAAGATGCATACAAAACGAGTTGCGAAACAGAAGTGATAAGAGTAGAAGGGAATAAAGTATTTGTAAAAGAAACAATTTTTTATCCAACTGGTGGAGGACAGGAATGTGATACGGGTGTCATTGTACAAGATGGGTCTGTATTTGAAGTTGAAAAAGTAAAGAAGGAGCAAGGAGAAATAGTTCACTATATAAAAGACGAAGCACAAGTAAAGTTAGGTCCAGTTAAATTAGAGATAAATTGGGAAAGACGTCATAATTTAATGCGTCATCACTCTTTACTGCATCTTATCGGAGCTGTTGTTTATGAAAAGTATGGAGCTCTATGCACCGGAAATCAAATTTATCCTGATAAAGCACGTATCGATTTTAATGAGTTACAAGAGTTATCGAGCGTGGAAGTAGAAGAAATTGTTGAGGAAGTGAATAAACTTATTAAGCAAAATAAAGAAATTTCCACTCGTTATATGAGCCGCGAAGAAGCAGAAAATGCTGTAGGAATGATTAAAACAGCAATAAATCTCCTGCCAACTACTATCCAAGAAATCCGCATTGTTACAATTGAAAATTTAGACGAACAAGCTTGTGGAGGCACACATGTGAAAAATACGAGTGAAATAGGAACACTTGTTATTGATAAAGTAAAAAGTAAAGGGAAGCAAAATCGTCGTTTTGAAGTAAGGGCGATTTAGATTGTGAGGGGTTACCGATGGATGAAATTATAAAGGAATTAAAAAAGTTAGGATTTTCTCAGTATGAATGTAAAGCGTATATTGGACTACTAAAACATTCCCCAGTAACGGGCTATGAAGTGAGTAAACAAACAGGAGTACCTCGTTCTATGATTTACGAGGTACTCGGTAAGTTAATGGATAAAGGAGCAGTGCATATTGTACCTTCTGAACCAGTTAAATATGTACCAGTACCAGCTACCGAATTAATGAATCGAATGCGAAAAGACTTTGAAAAGTCCTTTGAATTTTTAGATGAGAAATTAAATTGTTTAGAACAAGAGCGACAAATAGATGTAATTTCGCATATTCGTTCAAATGATCGTGTTTTGAAAGAAATATGCAATATAATTAGTAGAGCTAAGGAAGAGTTATGGGTTTCTGTATGGGAAGAACAAGTGCATGAAATTGAACCATACATTCATCAAAAGGAAGAGGAAGGCGTACATATATTTTCAATCTTATTTGGAGCTCCAGAAACAAAAATAGGAGCGACGTTTCATCATAATTATATGACGCCCCACGTTGTTGAAAAGAGAATGGGTGGTCATTTAACTGTTATTGCTCGTGATGGAGAGGAAGTATTAATTGCGAACTTCTCAAATGATAGCACTTCATGGGCCGTTACAACGTATGACCCAGCGCTAGTTCTCGTTGCTACAGAGTATGTGCGGCACGATATTATGGTTGAAGAAATCACAAAGGAATTTGGAGCTGATAAGTTAGATACGTTATGGCGTGAAAATATAGATTTAGTTCATGTCGTAACAGGAAAACGAACTTTAGAAGGAATGGAGGATGATAGAGATGAGTAAAGCTCAGGCACATGTAGCTTTGCAGAGTGACGATACATTTCAGCAAGGAGTAAAAGATTGTTTACCAACTGTATTTGGTTACTTGAGCATCGGTATAGCAGCTGGTGTAATTGCAAAAACAGCTGGTTTCTCCATCATTGAAATTGCGTTTATGTCCACTTTAATTTATGCAGGTTCTGCCCAATTTATATTAGCTGGTATGTATGCAGCGGGTGCTCCTGCTTCCGCAATTATTTTTACTGTATTTTTTGTTAACTTGCGCCACCTTCTTATGAGTGCTGCACTTGCACCGTACTTTACGAAAATTCCTCTATTTAAAAACTTAATCATCGGTTCGCAAATTACAGATGAAACTTTCGGCGTTGCAGTGCAGCATGCTGCGCAAAAAGGATATTTAGGTGAAAGATGGATGATAGGGCTTAATGTAACAGCGTATTTAAATTGGATTCTTGCTACTATCATTGGCGGGCTATTTGGTGAGTGGATACCAGATCCACATACATACGGCATGGATTATGCATTACCAGCGATGTTTATCGGATTATTTGTTCTTCAGCTCATAAGTAGTAAACCGAAACTAGCAATTCATTTAAGTGTTGCAATTGTAGCGATTATTATCGCATACGTTTCACACCTATTTATGCCAAATAGTATAGCGGTTATTATCGCAACCTTACTAGCTGCGACGATTGGAGTGTTGATTGAAAAATGGAAATGAGATTAGATGTATTATTACTTTTACTAGCAGCAGGAGCTGTTACACTCGTGCCACGTATTTTACCTCTACTTGTATTTAGCAAACTACAAATTCCTGACTGGGGTTTAAAATGGTTAAATTACATACCAATTGCGATATTAGCAGCGCTTTTAGCACAAGTTTTATTTATGCATGAAACGATGCAGTGGGATTATCTTATTGCAGCAATTCCAACATTTCTTGTAGCGATATATACTCGTAGTTTATTAGGTACAGTATTAACGGGAGTGATTGTGATTATTTTGTTACGTTTCCTTTTCTAAAAAGGATTACGCTCATATCATAGCGAAAAGTGTAATAACATGAAAAATATCGGGGTGGTGTTATGATACTTTTAACGATAGGAGCAATTTTGTTAACGTTATTTATTTTCTTTATTATCGGCTTTATTACGTTTATGATGTTTGTTGATAAGGCGACACCTCAAATATATTATACACCTTGTGAATCAGTGACAGTGAAAACTAAAGGTAAACATAGAAGGAAGAAAAGTTGAAAGTTGGCTTTTCTTCCTTCTTCTATTACATCCCCGAAAGAACTAACAACAATAACCCAAATAAAAAACTAGTCAAGGAAAGAAAACCGATACATATTGAGAATACACGATTATTCCCCATTCGCGCCAGAAAGTTATAAAACCTAAAATACAAAGGAAAAACCAAATGGGTAGGAATAGGAACTCACTAACTTTTGCGGGGAGTAGCGAATAAAAAGTTGTTACATATAAGATCCAATTAGTAAAAAATAAAATGCAAACGATAATAGATTGTAAGTAGAGGCGGTTGAAAAATCTCCTTTATAAGATTGTTTTTATCACGCATTAACAGCCCGATTGGTGAGGGGGAATAATCAGTGGAGTATTAACCCACCCCACTGATTGAAGTTTCACTTTACAAGAAATGAATCTATTAAATTGTATGCTTGTTTTGTAGAGTGCTCGTTATATTTTTCAGTGTACGGATTTAGAAATCCATGTTCACCGTGTAGTTGTTTTATTTCTAATAAAGGATTCTTTTGTTGCTGCAATGTGTGAATTAAAGAGGATACTGAAAAACTAGATTCTTTTTCAGGGAAAATAAGTAAGGTAGCACATGTTGGTTTTATATGAATATAGTCACGTATACGAGAACCGTAACATCCGATAATAAAATCAATTTTCGGATTGTTACTACATAGCCAGGAGATGGTAGCTCCAACACTAAAGCCGATAAGTCCAATATGTGTATAACTACTAGAAAGATGAGAAATGAATTCTTCAATTTGCTTTTTTCCATAATCAAATCCAATATGATTTACAAAATGTTCATATGCTTTTTCTTCATCACTATAATGAAATGCATGTTGTAATTGTAGAAGATTAGGACAGAATACGTCTATATGAGATGAAGTAAAGTGCTGGGTAACGTGATGCATATGGTCGTTCACACCATATATTTCATGAACAATAACGAGAGCTACTTTTTTCTTCATAGTTATAAATCGCCTCTATGAAACTTAAATTCTTTCTCAACAAGGCAAATACGCAGGTGGAAGTTTTCATACCAGTGCTCACGACCTCTTTTTTTCGCTTCTTTATGTAAGGTGTTCTTTTTCCAATTTTCAATTGCATCAAGTGATTCCCAATAAGAAATTGTTATTCCGAGCCCAGAATTACCTCGTGCACTTTCTACACCTAAAAATCCAGGTTGTTGCTTTGCGAGTTTTTCCATTTCTTCGGCAACGGTATTATAGTCAGTTGTATCATTTGATAAATTAGAAGTGAATATAACTGCATAATAAGGCTTGTTTTTTTCTAAATTAGATGCCATTATTTTTCCCCCTTAATGTATAGTACGAATAATTAATCCATAGTTTGTATTTTAGCAGGTCACAAAAAGAAAAGAAGTAGAAAATTCTTATTTTTTCAGCTCATGTAAAATAAAGGATAGAAGAAATTTATAATAAGTAATCTGAAAGAAGAAAAATGCCACTTCAAAAGAGAAGTGGCATTTCTTATATTTCCTCTAAGCTATTAACTGGAACAGTTAATTCGCGTCCTGGGTTTTTTACTTCATATATGCGGGCGGTTTCATTGCTTTCATCGACGTGTTGAATCATAACAGGCATGCCTTGAAAATTGACATTGGCTTGTTCTGCTGACATAGAAAGCTCTATTGCACGTTGTATATTCATTTATATTCCTCCCATCATTATTATCTTTGCTAAAAAAGAGGAATAATATACCATTTAGAGACATTCTTAAAGTTTTTGTATTATTTGTAATGTTTCTTTAATAAATGCAGAGAAAATAGAATCTGGATAAGATTGTATCATTTCATTTGCTTTTGTTGCTTCTTCAAGAGCTCTTGTTTTATCATTTAGTTTGACGTAACAAAGTGCACGATATGCACCTGCTGTTGTAAGCCACGCTTGATCCAGTGGATGGTTCATATAATCCGGTATAATACCACGTTGCAATGCTTGTAAAGCTTCTTCGTAACGTTTTAATCCGTACAAAGCCTTTCCTTTTTCAAGATAGTACAGTCCATCGTCTTGAAAAATTGGCTCATCTTTTAGTTTTTCTCGAAATTGTTCTAGATGTTTTAATGCGATTGTATATTCATTAGTAATTGTGTTGTAATAGTAAGCTTTTAAAATATCAATAATTGCGATGGATAGAATATCTTCTGTAAAAATGGCAAATTGCTCAGATTTTTTTATGTAATATAAATATTGTTCTTTATCAGCTGTAATGACTTTTTGGTAAGATAAAATCCGGTAAAATTCATCTGTTTTATAATACACTTGATGCTTTTTTGAAAATGCGAGTGCTTCTAATATCGTTTCTTCACATTTTTCATAATCGCCACATGCTAGTAAGATGATGGCTTCATATAAACATAACTCGATATGTATAATGAGATCCATTTCTAAATGTTTTTCCTCATAATCATTTCTAATATAATATATAAGTTGTAAACATTCAGCATACTTTTTACGCGTGAATATCGCAAAAGATAATTTTAATTTTGTTTCTGTACTGTCGCGATATAACTTATATTTTTCAAAAATAGAAACAGCTTTTTCTACGTAAGATTCAATGTTGTAATCTTTCATAATCGTCGCAGCAGTTACAAATTGTTTGTATAAGCGAGCTGTATTTAAAGTAGAAGGTAGCTCTGTTTGAACGATAGGTAGTAAAGTCTTGTATACTTCATCGCATTTATTTGCTTTTATTAATGGCTCCATTTTTTGAATGAGTTCCACAATTTCTCTTTCATCTTCTTCTAATAAAAAGCTCATTTCACATTCAAGTTTTTCCGCAATATATTGTAATGTTTTCATAGAAGGTGTAGCTTTTCCATTTTCAATTTGACTAAGCATACTTTTTGTCAGTTCCAAACCTGCCAGCTCTGTTTGTGTAAGCTTTTTTTCTTTTCTTAATGCTTTAATTTTTTCGCCGAGAGTTGCCATATTATTGCTCCTTTATATTTAAAAAGTTAAATTATATTTAACTTTATGTTGTGAAAATCGGAAAGTTGATTATATAATAAGTTTAACACAATTTAACTTTTAAGGGGAGAGAGTCAAAAATGGGAGATATAAGTATAGGACAACATGATTCAAGAATGAAGATTGCAACGAGAAACATCATTTTAATGATGATTGGAAAAATGACGTCTTTATTAGGCGCAGGTATTTATACGTTCGCAATGGGGTTATACGTATTAAAGACTACTGGTTCAGGGATGGGGTTTGCAACTACGCTCGTTTGCGGATCACTTCCAAGGATGATCTGTGGTCCAATTGCTGGTGCTGTAGCAGATCGCGTCAATCGAAAATGGCTTGTCATTGGTACTGATTTATTAAGTAGTTTAACGATGCTTAGTATGTTTATTCTTGCTACTATATTTGGACCATCACTTCTTTTTATTTATATTTCAGCAGCATTATTATCAATTTGTGCAAGTTTTTATTCCGTTGCATTAACTTCGTCTATTCCGAGTTTAGTAGATGAAGGACGTATTCAAAAAGCGAGTGCTTTAAATCAAACGGCGGCTTCTTTATCAAATATTTTAGGGCCGATTATTGGCGGAGTTGTATTTGGTTTCTTTTCAATTCAGTCGTTCTTTTTGTTGAATAGCATTACATTCTTTTTAGCGGTTATTTTGCAATTATTTATTGTATTTGATTTATATAAAAAAGAAGTGGCTGAGAGTAAAGAGCATTTCTTGACGAGTATAAAAGAAGGTTTTTCATATATAAAACGAAAACATGAAATATATGGTTTAATGAAAATAGCATTGTGGGTAAACTTTTTTGCGTGTGGTCTAACCGTTGCACTTCCATACATTATCGTACATACATTGCATTTATCTTCAAAGCAACTTGGTACTGTAGAGGGAATGTTAGCAGTCGGGATGTTAATTGGTGCGATTGCTTTATCGGTGCGTAAAGAAGTGAATAATCCGTTTCGTTCAATTTATACTGGACTGTTTTTGTTTGCAGGTTTAAGTTTATGTACAGTCTTTCCGTTGTTAGTTATCATTCCAAAAGTAGCAAGTTTTATTTACTATATTGCTTTTATGATGTTAACTGGTATAGCAATTATGATTGTAAACATTCCAATGCAAGTACATATGCAAAAAACGACAGATCCGAGCTACCTAGGGCGTGTGTTTGGCCTACTTGAAACAATTGCGACTGCAATCGCACCACTTGGTATGATTGTATATGGACTACTATTAGATATGTTGCCAACTAGCATTGTTATGATGACAATAGGCGGAGGTTTATTGTTAGTTGTATTAGTTGGAGTAAAGCAACATATGGCGAAAAAACAACTAGATGTGTCCGCTTAAAAATAAGAAAATAATAAAAATTTGACTTATCATTATAAAAATGACTAAATTAGTATTTTAGTTTTTGAAACTCTTTTTCATGTATGTTAAAGTAAAGTGAGCTTGCAAAGAAAAGGAGACAACAGCATGAAAAAATTAAGTTTTGTTATGCTTTTTCTATTAGTTGTAATGGTTGGATGTAGCAATTATGACACATATATTGAAACAGGTATGCAATCATTGAAAGATGAAAAGTATAGTGATGCAACAATGTGGTTCGAAAAAGCAGAAAAAGAGAAATCAGGAAATGAAGCCAAATCATATAAAGAAGTTGCTGAGAAAATGGATCACGGAGCAACAGCATTAAAAGACGGTAAGTATTTAGAAGCGAAAGACATTGCAAATGAAGTGTTACAAATGAAAAAAGACGATGCACTTGAAAAAGCTGTAACATCAAATGCAGAGAATATGCTTCAAAAAGCAAAAGATGTGGAAGAGAAAGTAAATGAAAGAGTGGCAAAGCGTAGAAAGGTAGAAGAAGAAGGAATCGATAAAATTATTAAAGCTGTCGATAGTATAGATGAAGTGAAAGAAAAAGAGAAGAAAGTATCAGAAGCATTAGATAAGGCTGAAGAGGCGCAAGCAAAAATTGAGGCAAAGAAAAATAAATAGATTTATAGTTTAAAAGGCTGTCGTGCATAACGACAGCCTTTTAATTTTTTGTTGCAAATGAAGTGATGCTCTGTAGTAAAAAAGAAATGATTTTAGAATTCCATCTGTCCTCATGATGAATCGTATAAATATTACGCTGAAATTCAAATTCAGGGATTGGTATATAGCATAGCTCATTTCGTTGTATTTCTTGTTCGATAGCAAGTTTAGAAATCAAGGCAATTCCATTACCATATTTTAAAATTTGTTTCATCGTTTCTAATGAGTCTAATTCAATTTCTGATTGGAATGTAATGTTATGCGCTAACGTCCATTGTGTAAGTAAATCTCTTGTTGTAGATGGGTTACGATGCAATAGTATGCGTTCCTTTTCTATATTTTGTAACGATACATTGTCTTTCTTTGAAAAATGATGTTCTTTGGAAAAGGCAAGAACAAGTGTATCGGGCATTATATTCGTTTGTTTTAAAAGTGGTTCATCAAATGGAGCAGCGGAAATTATCCCAAGATCGATTTCGTGATTTTGTAGCATCATTCGAATTTCAGGGGCTGTTTTCACTAGTAGCGTTATTTTTATATTGGGAAATTCACATTGAAATTGATGAACGACTGCTGGCAAAAGATAAGTCGCTGGTACATAACTAGCGCCGATTGTTATAGCACCTTTATGAAAATCTTTAAACTCTTGCGTGACACGTCTAGCTTCTTTCATAAGTGCATCTATTTTACAAGCATAATGGTGCAAAGCCTCACCAGCCTCTGTTAAGAAATACCTTCCAGAACGTAATTCAAATAAAGACACACCGAGTTCTTCTTCTAAGCTTTTTATATGAAAAGTAATAGTTGGTTGTTTAACGCCAAGTTTTTCTGCAACGATTGTAAGCTTTTTGTATTTCTTAATAAGTACTACAATTTCTAATTTTAAGAGATTCATTATGATGCCGCCTTTTTTATTTTAACTATAGAAAAAATCTATAGAAATAAATAGTTTATTAGAAGTTTTTTAATTTAATCTTTACAGTACATTAACATTCAGTATAAATCTTCCATATAGAATGAAAGCAGGTTAAGAATGAGGGGAGAGAGGTGAGACGATGGATATTAAAATTAATGGATTAGAAAAAACATTTGGAAAAACACAAGCGTTAAAGCCGTTGCAGATTGTAATGAAACAAGGGGAATTCACTACACTTTTAGGACCTTCGGGATGTGGGAAAACGACTTTACTTAGAATGATAGCAGGACTTGAAGAACCGGATAAGGGAGAAATATATTTTGGAGACCAGTGCATGTATTCTGCTACAAAAAAGATAAAGACATCTCCTCATGAACGGAATATCGGTATGGTATTTCAAGATTTTGCTTTATGGCCGCACATGACTGTTTTTGAAAATGTTGCATTTGGTTTAAGAGCTACAAAGCAAATGAATCATTTACGAGAAAAAGTAGAGGATGCGATAAAGCGAGTTCGCCTGCAAGGTATGGAGAAAAGGTATCCACACGAACTTTCTGGTGGACAGCAACAACGTGTCGCATTCGCTAGAGCAATTGTAACAAAACCTCATTTTATTTTGTTTGATGAACCGCTAAGTGCACTCGATGCAATTTTGCGAGAAGAAATGAGAATAGAGCTTATGGATATTGTTCATTCCATTGGTTTAACTGCACTGTATGTTACTCACGATCAAACAGAAGCAATGTCAATGTCAGACCAAATTATTGTCATGAAACAAGGAGAAGTATTACAAAAAGGAACACCGGAAGATATTTATGTGAAACCGTCTCATGAATTTGTTGCCAAATTTGTTGGTAAGGCGAATTGGTTTGTAGAGGGGAAAAGAATGATTCGTCCAGAGCATGTGAGTTGGACAAAAAATGATGTGTGCGAAATGTATACAGGTGAAATTCAGCATGTTACATATGTAGGAGAACGTTATGAAGTGAAAGTAAATATGGGGACTTTAGGCATCTGGACAGCCTATCACAATAGTAAGCTAAGCATCGGGAAACCAGTATCGTTATATGTACCAAAAAAATGTATTCATCATATAGGGGGAGAATCGTATGAAGAAATTCAGTTCGCTTAAGTCTTTATTTGTATGTACTTTACTATTTTCTACTGTAGTAACAGGTTGTAGTTCAAAGACAGGTAATGCAGATGCAAAAAGTAAAAATATGAATGAAAAGAAAATTGTTGTATATAGTGCAGGGCCAAAAGGGTTAGCAGAAAAAATTCAAAAAGACTTTGAAAAGAAAACTGGTATAAAGGTGGAAATGTTTCAAGGGACAACTGGTAAAATTTTAGCGAGAATGGAAGCTGAAAAGAAAAATCCAGTCGTTGACGTTGTCGTACTCGCTTCCTTACCAGCGATGGAAGGATTAAAGAAAGAGGGTCAAACGTTAGCTTATAAAGAGGCGAAACAAGCTGATAAGCTGCGTTCTGAATGGTCAGATGATAAAGGCCATTATTTCGGGTATAGTGCTTCAGCATTAGGGATTGTGTACAATACAAAAAATGTGAAGACGGCGCCTGAAGATTGGAGCGATATAACGAAAGGAGAATGGAAAGGGAAAGTGAATCTTCCAGATCCAGCACTTTCAGGTTCAGCTTTAGACTTTGTAACAGGATACGTGAAAAAGAATGGACAAGATGGATGGAATTTATTTGAGCAGCTTAAGAAAAATGAAGTTACAGTAGCAGGAGCAAACCAGGAAGCGTTAGACCCAGTTGTAACAGGTGCGAAAGATATGGTCATTGCGGGTGTTGATTATATGACGTATAGCGCAAAAGCAAAGGGTGAACCTGTTGATATCGTATATCCAAAAAGCGGAACAGTTATTAGCCCACGTGCAGCGGGGATTATGAAGGATAGTAAAAATGTTGAAGGTGCAAAAGAGTTTATTGATTATTTATTATCCGATGATGTACAAAAACAAGTTTCTAAAGCGTATTTATTGCCTGGTAGAACAGATATAAAAGCTGAAAATAGACCAAATATAGAAGAGATTCCAGTATTAAATATTGATTGGAAAACAGTTGAGAAAGAGCAAAATGAAATAGGAAAACAATTTAAGAAAGTATTTCAATAAGATGGTGATTCCATGGTAAATCGATTCGTATCAGTAAGACAAGTTGGAATGACGGTAGCGTTATTACTTGTGGCGATGTTAATCGTCATTCCACTTTTTCTTATTTTATTTTCTAGTGTATATGAAAATAGCAGTTGGAATTTTTTAAAGCCTTTTGAAGTGATGCAGAGTGGTGGATTAGCGGGGATTTTTCTAAATTCGATGCTTCTAGGTGTACTCGTTGTAATAGGAGCTACAATATTTGCATTTCCATTGGCATTTATTATGAGCAAAACAGATGTAGGAAAGTATAGTAAGTTAGATATTGTTTTTATGATTCCATTTATGACACCGCCTTATATTGGATCGATGGGCTGGATTTTGTTCATGCAACCTAACGGCTATTTTGAACAATTTTTTCCTATGCTAAAGACAGTTTCATCATCGTTTTTTAGTTTAGGAGGTATGGTCTTAATTATGAGTCTGCATTTATTCCCATTTCTTTATTTCATGCTGAAAAACACGTTACTTCAGATTGGGAGTAGTAAAGAAGAAGCTGCAGCAGTTCATGGCGGAAGTTTTTTCTATCGCTTAAGAAAAATAATATTGCCGTTATTAGTATCAAGTTATGTAATGGGTGCTTTACTCATTTTCGTAAAGACGATTGCTGAATTTGGAACACCGGCTACATTCGGACGTAGAATAGGATTCCACGTGTTAACATCAGAAATTCATAAATTTATTTCGAGTTGGCCAATTGATTTTAGTAGTGCAACAGCATTATCTTCTTTATTACTTAGTGCTTGTATGCTCATTTGGTATATGCAAAATGTATTGAATCGAAAGTATTCATATGCAATGGTTAGTGGAAAAGGTGTGAAATCAAAAAGATATACTTTGTCTATATTTACGCGCGTTGTAGCATGGATGTATGTAATTGGTTTATTAATCGTATCAATTGGAATTCCATACTTTTCTATACTTATTGCTTCTTTTTCAAAATTAAGAGGCGGCGGTTTACATGTAAATAACTTTACAACAAGTCATTATGAGGCATTGTTTACAATAGGGTCTCCGGGATTAGAGGCTTTATGGAATAGTTTTCTTTTTTCACTCGTAACAGCGATTATTGCGGTAATTATTGGAGTCTTTTTGGCACTTATGATTCGAAAGGGGAAAAAAAACTCTGAAAAATGGCTTGATATGTGCGGTATGTTACCGAATATGGTACCAGGAATCGTTATGGTTGTAGGTCTTATTCTATTTTGGAATTCACCATATATGCCTATGTCAATTTATAATACACCAATTATGGTTATCATAACGTATGTTGTTCTGTTTTTACCTTACACGGTGCAATATGTAAAATCATCACTCGGACAAATTGATGATTCTCTCGTACAGGCAGGAAGTATTTTTTCGGGAAATTATATTTATATTTTTAGAAAAATAATATTGCCTCTTATTATCCCAGGCATTCTTGCCGGATGGGCGATGACATTTACAATTTCAATAAGAGAGTTAGTAGCATCACTTCTCGTATTACCTCCATCAGTAGAAACGTCAGCAACTTTTATTTTTGCTCAATTTGAACAGGGTGAAGTATCTATAGGAATGGCGATGGCCGTTGTTTCTGTTGGACTTACAACAATGTGCTTATTACTGCTGCAACATATGGAGCAAAAACGAAAAGGGGTAGCATGATGAGAATGGAAGTATGGGGAGGAGCAGGGGAGTACGGTCGCTCCTGCTATTTTGTAAAAAATAAAGAGACGAAAATATTATTTGATTGTGGTATTAATCGATCATATGAGAATAGTTATCCAAAAATAGAGGGAGAAGTTGTTCCATTTTTAGATGCGGTATTTTTATCACATATTCATGAAGATCATACGATGGGTTTACCTTTATTGGCGAAGTATGGATATAAGAAAAAAATTTGGACGACTCGTTATACGAAGGAGCAACTGCCGTTATATTATGAAAAATGGAGAAACTATAATGTGATGCAAGGGTGGAAGTTACCTTATAGCGACCAACATATAAAAGATTTAAATTATGTATGTATTGATGAGATTAGTAATCCAAATGAATGGATACAAATTACTCCTACATTGCGGTTTCAGTGGGGGTATAGTGGGCATGTATTAGGAGCTGTTTGGTTTTTAGTTGATATGTGTAATACATACGTATTTTATTCAGGCGACTATTCAGCAGAGTCTAATATACTACGAGCTAATTTACCTGAGAAATTGGGCCACAATATAAAAATCGCAATTGTAGATGCCGCTTATCACACAGATGATGTTTCGCAAAATGAAAGATTAGACGATCTATGTGCAGAAATTGAACGAGTTATGCAAAATAAAGGAATAGCATTATTACCGCTGCCACAACTTGGTAGGGCGCAAGATATAGTATTGTATTTATATGAACGATATAAAGAATTTCCGCTTATAGTAGATAAAGAAATTTTGGCTGGATTTGAAGAGATGTTCATATATAAAGATTGGATAAAAAATAATGAAGAACTTAAACGGATTATGGAGAGTTTAAAAAGAAGCATAATAGTGATGGATAATGACATTAGTATGCAAAATAGTTACGGAATAGTTGTAATGAGCGATGCGAATATGCAAACGAAACGAGCACAGTTATACTATGAACAGCTTCGGAATGAAAAACGGAATGCCATTATTTTTACTGGGCATATTGCGAAAGGGAGTTTTGCAGAAAGAGTTATGAAAGAACATGTAAGGAGTACATGTAGGGTGAAGCGAGTTCCGTATAAAGTTCACCAAAGTATAAGAGACGTTAAAGAGATGTTAAATACATTATTACCAGAACATACGGTGCTAGTGCACGCTTTGAAAGAGGATACGGATCGATTACAACAAAAGCTAAGTACAGCAGGATATGAAAATGTATATTCACTTGCAATGGAACGTATAGAAGTCATTTGAAATGTAAAGGGGATAGGTATATGAAAAAAGTATTTGTATTCGTAAGCATTTTCTTTTGTTGTTTCCTTTATAACGTTAAGGAAGGGTTTGCAGCTAGTCCAATGAAACCTAGTTTTGAAGTAAAGTTATTATTGAAGCCAGAACAAGTATTAGGTGATAACAAAGAGATGAAGCAAGAGGTGCTAGAACATTTCCAGGCTGGTACAAAATATGAAAGAATACAAGTGCAATTTTTAGATACTGCGAATAAAAGTTTAAGTGAGGAAGGTTGGTTTGCTAGAATTCGAAAGAAAGAATTTAGTAAAGATTTTGAACTAACATATAAAAAAAGATATCCTATTCCAAATGGTGTAATTCAAGATGCACTAGAAGTAGCTAAAAAAGAAGGATTCGATAGTAATACGGATAGTTATGAGGCGGAAATAGATTGGGGATTTGAGAAGAAAACATTAAGCATTTCAAATAAGAAAAGTTACAGCGCTAAAGGATATGGGATACTTGATTTACCAAATGAACAAGCTGCTCAAAACATGTTAATAGAAAAATTACCAGGGAAAATGAACAAATGGTTGTATACAAATTGGGGAGAGGAAATGTTAAAGAATTCCCGTATTTACGGTCCTGTATTAATGAAACGATATACAGGAGAGTTTGAAAACATAAAAGCAAATATTGAAATTTGGCCATTAAGTAATACCGGAAAATTAGAAGATGACTTCGTAATAGAAGTGTCATTTAAAACAAATGAAGAAAGTATTGCGACAAAACAAAGGGAATTATTAATGGCGAGTTTAGAGAAAAAAGGCTGGTTGTTACCGAAAGATAGTTTGAAGACAGAGCTTATTTTTCAGTAAATGAGAAAAAAAGGAATCCATATTTCTTGGATTCCTTTTTCTAATATATGAGTATTAAGCTAAGTCAGCTGACACGAACATATCACTATTTTGAAGGTTTTTAGAGCGTAAACTATAAGCAACTACCTTCTTTTTATATTGTTTTACAACATCAACATGCTCTTCATGACTGTAAATATAAAATGTGAAATCTTTTTTACCCCGTTTTGCATTGATAATTAAAGGAGTGCCCTCATTATGGGGTGGTGCATAATAGCGATCTAAAAATAAACCTTCGTTAAAATCATGAATAATTTTTGATTTCTGTTCGCCTTCTACGTTATTTCCGTGAATTGTAATAGTCACATTCTCTTCTTCAAGTTGTGGATGTGTTTCGTACTTGCTAATAATGGATTCAATAACAGTGTTAGGAAGGCTAGAAACGATAATTTTAAATGCTCCAAATACAACTAACATTACAATAAACCAAGTCGTCATAGTATATCATCCCCTTTATTCTATTTAATAATATAACTCATATGGTAATAGTACATATGGTGAAGTTTTGTATAATTTGTGAAAAATATGCCATTTTCACGTACGAAATGTTAGAAAAAACAATTTTGTTACAAAAAGTTGAAATCGAAGTATTTTAAAAGAAAAAGGTTTATAATAAAAATATAACTAATAACCACATTACTAATTATAAGGAAGTGTAACTATGAGTACTGTAGCAATCGTATATGGTATTATTCTTTCCACAATTATTGTTTTGTTTTTCGTTGGGGTTTCACGTTATATTCATAAATGGAAAGAAGGCGTTGCGAAATTAAATCACATTGAAGAAGAACTTAGTGATTTAATGTTACATCATGGTAAGTAAACATTTATTTTTTAACTAAACAATGTGAAGAATATCACAAAACGTGCTTTCCTAATGAAGGCATGTTTTTTTGTTGTTTAAGAAAAGAAGTATTTTTGTATAAATAATCTAATTATTACTTAAAAAGGGAAATTTATTTAGTATAATATATAATATGTTTATTTTAGGGGGAGTATCATGAGGGGATTAAAAGTTGTTGGAATTATAGCTGGAATTACTATAGTAGGCTGTATAGCTTTCTTTTCAGTGAAGGAATATGTCAATTCCAAAGAAGACTCTAATTATGTGCTAAATTCCATAAAAGAACATAAGGATGATAAAACAACTTCTTTAATTGTTAAAAGAAATGGTGAAACATTGACATCAATAAATGAAAAAGAAAAATTACCGCTAGCAAGTATGTCGAAAATCGTTATAGCAATTGAATATGCTAAGCAAGTAGCTGAAGGGAAAATAAGAAAAGACGAGAAAATTTCATTGAAAGAATTAGAAAAATACTATGTGAAAAATACTGATGGTGGTGCACACCCTGCATGGCTAGATGATGTAAAAGGTAAAGAGTTAGTGAAGGGTGGTCAAACTTCTTTAGAAGAAGTAGTGAAAGGAATGATCCATTATAGTTCGAATGCGAATGCATCATATTTATTGGACAAGCTTGGAGCAGCGCGGATAAATGAAAGTTTGAAAGAGTTAGGCTTAAATAGTCACGATGAATTTTATCCAACGTATACAGGGGCATTATATATGAGGGGCTATGTTGAAAAAGAACTGCATATTCCTCAAAATAAAGCATTGGACAAGCTACGTAATATGTCTAATGATGAATATGTTAAGCATGTATGGCAAATACATGAATGGATGAAAGACGAGAAAGAATGGACAAAACGCGAGATATCGTTAAAAGCCGATATGGATTTTCAGCGTATTTGGTCAGATCGGTTTATAGGTGCAAATGCGAAGGATTACATCAGTTTATTGGAAAAGATAAATAGCAGAAATTATTTTACACCACAAATGCAAGGTGAGGTTGAGAATATATTTAAAGGAACCGTAGGAGAGGGTATATTCGAATTTGCTGGACAGAAAGGTGGTTCTACGGCATTTGTATTAACAAATAGTTTCTATGGTACTGATAAAAAAGGGAATAAGATTGAGATTGTCTTTATGATGAACAATTTGAGTGAAAAAGCATTTGAAAAACTTCTAAGTAATATGGATTACTTTATTCGAGATATTGTCATAAGTGAGGAATTCAGAAATAAACTATAATGAAATAATTTTATTATGTAAACAAAGGGGCGCTTATGAAAAGTGCTCTTTTGTAATACAGGATTTTCCAATCTTATTATTGAATATAGATGGAAAATAAGAAAGGAGGTTAAAAAATGACAACAATATATTTTGTTCGCCATGCCCATTCTACATATACAAAAGAAGAACGGGAACGACCTTTATCTGAAAAAGGGCACTGTGATGCAGAAAATGTAACGCATTTATTAAAAGATAAACATATTGATGTTGTTATTTCTAGTCCTTACAAAAGAGCAATCCAAACTGTACAAGGAATTGCGAATACATATAAATTATCAATACAAAATGAAGAAGATTTGCGTGAAAGATTATTGAGCACAGAGCCAGTATCAAATTTTAATGATGCTATGCAGAATGTGTGGAAAGATTGGAGTTTTGCATATGAAGGCGGAGAATCAAATACTGTAGCACAAAAGCGCGCTGTAATATGTATACAAAATATATTAAAAAAATATGAAGGTAAGAATATTGTAATAGGTACGCATGGGAATATTATGGTATTACTAATGAATTATTTTAATTCGAAATATGATTTGGAGTTTTGGAAAACACTTCATATGCCTGATGTGTATAAATTAAATTTTGATAAAAATCGTTTCATTTCTGCTGAAAGAATAGAGAAAACAGGTCATCGGTTAAATATTTTGTAAAAGTTTATCAAAAAAAGAGGAAAGAGAGAAGTTATTGTAGAAGTATGACTTTGTAACATAAAAAATATATGTTAAAGGAGGCTGTTTACATGTTTGAGAAAGAGAAAGAAGGGCTTATTGAAGTTCACAACGTATATGAAATTGCACCAGCAGATGGAACAATTATTGGTATGGCAACAGAAGAAGAAATGGAAATTGCTGCTGAACTAGAGCTGCAGTACTATGCCCATTCTCGTTTGCTAGAAGCAAATATTCAGTTAGACGGTTCCTCCTATAAAGAGTTACTTCAGGAGTTCCAGGAGTACGAAAGAAAATCAATGAGCTTTTGGCGAGCAATACATAAGCGTTTAGCTGTGCCATGGGCATGGGTATTACGTATTGATGTTGCGAATGGCCCTATTTATGTAAGTAATGGGAATGCGTATTACGAAGAAATCGATGATGAAGAAGATTATGAATAGATAAGTAAGGAAGCAACTTTAGTTGCTTCCTTTTTTTATTTATAGAGATTGAACAGCCTCAATAATAATATCAGGCCGATCAATTTCGATTCCGTGACCAGCATGTTTGGCAAGTATATATTGGCTATGTATGGAGAGTTGTAATTGTTCATGGATCAGTTCTTGCCACATTGATTCAAGTTGTGTCGCTTCCTCTTTTGGCATGCCACCCTCAGTCAACTGAGTAATAGAATAATGAGGATCTCTACCGATAACGATTAATGGTATTTCTAATGTTTTATATAGCTCTTTTATTGAGCGAGCACAATTTTTCCACTCATATAGTTCAGAAGCTGTTGCTTTATATAACAGAGGAGAGGTAGAAAATTCAATGTACTGTCTTGATTGGTTAGCGAGTATAGATTTTAGTTTATTAGAAAGCATGTCTACATCCATTTTGGAGTATGTATTATATTTTTCAAGCCACATATTATCCGAGTCAGTTTGATCAGAAATTGGTAAATGAAGTTCATCTAAACGGTGTAAGTTCATCGAAGTAGAATCAACTAAAATAAGTGCTTGCAGCTTATCTTCATGTAACATCGCAAAATGTTGTGCACATAATCCTCCATAGGAATGACCGATTAGAATAAATGGCTCTTGAATAGCTAGTTTGTTTAGTAACATATGTAGCTCTTTTGTAACTTGCCTTATTGTACGTGGCTGATTTCCTAGCTCACTTTTCCCGTAACCTGGGCGATGGTATGAAACGACTGTAAAGTGCTGTGAAAGCTTTTTTATAATAGGAAGCCAATCATAAAATGAGCAACTCATTCCGGTTTGAATGACTACAGTTTGTTTACCACCTCCTCGTATGATTAAGTTAGGTTTTTTAGGGACGGGATGTACCTATAAACCCAAGAGTATCTATTTTTATGAGATACTTAAATTTGTAGATAGAGTGTTGCCGACCACCTCCTTGAATCTTTGTATTCGGTTGAAAGAATGGTACCTCTGTCTAATAAGTAGTTTACGAATGAGTTGGATGTTGATGACCATTGGTCATTCTTCGTATCTCTTACGAGGTAGTAGCGCTTATTAGTTCAGAGGAGGACAACACTATCTAACACTGATTAAAATAGGGGTGTAAGCTATGTTCTATTTAGGTATTGATATCGCTAAACATAAACATTATGCGTCCATTATCGATCAAACTGGAAAACCTATTACTAAGCCATTTCCCTTTCAGAATCACAAAGAAGGTGGACAAGCACTATTAAATTGGATGTACCGATACATTGAGTCTCCTACAGAAATAATGATTGGAATGGAGGCAACAGGACATTATTGGTTAGCCATTTATTCTTTTCTACTGGATCATGGCTTCTCAGTCGTTGTATTAAATCCAATTCAAACCAATGCCTGGCGAAAAGGAACAGAAATTAGAAAGCGGAAAACAGACGCCATTGATGCCACTATGATTGCCGATATCATTCGATTCGGCCGTTTTGTTGAAACTCCACTTGTGGACGAGAAAATGTTCGCTCTAAAACAAATGAGCCGCTTTCGTAATGCGCTTGTAAGTAATATGAGTGATTTAAAAAGAAAAGCTCTTGTCGTATTAGATCAGACTTTCCCAGAGTACCAAAGCATCTTTTCGGATGTTTTTGGTAAAACTTCTTCACAAATCTTACTTGAATATTCCTCTCCTAGTGACTATGAACAGATATCTATTGATGATTTAACACAAATAATTGAGCAAACCAGTCGTAACCGACTTGGGAAGAAAACAGCCAACAAACTAATGGAATTAGCCTCTAATTCGTTTGGTGTTACTTTCTGTAAAAACGCTTTTTCCTTTCAACTAAAAATGTTGATGGAGCAAATTCGTTTTATCGAAGATCAAATCAAAGAGTGTGAAGAAGAAATGTCACAACTTTTAATTGATTTAGATACTCCTATCATGACAATACCTGGCGTTGGACCGATTTTAGGTGCCACTATACTAAGTGAAATTGGGGATATACACCGCTTTGACAAACCATCTAAACTTGTCGCATACGCAGGCATCGATGCCTCTGTGTCCCAATCTGGGCAATTTGAATCCTCAGGTACGTCTATATCCAAACGTGGCTCTTCTCATTTGCGTAGAGCCTTATTCCAGGCGGCTATTACAGCTCATAAACATGACCCTGTATTAAAAGCCTTTTATGAAAAGAAACGAAAACAAGGAAAGCACTACTATGTTTGTATAGGAGCCGTAGCTAGAAAGCTGTGTTACATTATCTATGCCATTCTTAAAAGCAATAAACCTTATGAAATTCCACCACACACAACAGAAACATGAACTTCTCATTTTTTTGAAAATCCTTAGGTTTATTTGATACGCCCTTTTTTAGAGAAACACCCCCTATTTATATAAAAAATCCTCCTTGACTTCTCATAGTTGGTCTTTTATATGTACTTCTATATTTTGCCCCATTATTTCTACAAATTTATGAATGTTAATTCCCCCTAAGCTTGAAATAATTTTTGAAAAGCAAAAACGATACACCAAACACCTATACCGAGTAGGACAGATGTACTAAGTGTAAATGAATTTTTTAAACCAATATAGACAATAAATAATAGTAGTGCTGATGCGGGGAATCCATATAATACCCCTAAAGCAAATTGACTCAATTCTTGTTTATTCCCGCCTTCAAATGAAATCCAAAATAGACTAAGTAAACTTACGAGAGGAAGAGCAGCAATAAAGCCACCTATCGTACTATAATGTTTGGCGACTTCAGTGATAACGCCGATAATAAGTGCCGAAACGATTACTTTAACGAGGAAATGCATATTTTGCCTCCTTCGCTAATAACGAAAATGCTTTTTCAATTAATTGTAGTTCTTCTTTTGATAACTGTGATTCTAATATTTTTATCTTTTCTTTATCTAGTAAAGTATGTTTTTCTAATACTTCAATTCCTTCAATTGTTAATGTAAGGTTTACCACTCTTTCATCTTTTTTATTTCTCTCTTTAACGATGAAACCCTTTTGAATAAGGCGCTTTATATGTTCAGATGCTGTGTTATGAGAAAGGCTAAGCTCAGTAGCGACTTTTCCAATTGTTATATCTTTCTCACGAGAAACGATTTGTAAAATACGAATTGCTTGGTGGGAAAGATTGTCCTCGTATTCGTATCGTAAGTGATAATAAATGCTCTCCCAATGTTGATTAATGTTGTTCATAATAATAAATCCCCTTTTTTATATCGTATAGTAAGATATATTCGTTGTTTTAGAAATAAAATCCTTTTATTTGGATAAAAAATGTTGAAAAAGTTTATTTTTATTGAAATATAAGGTAATCTATGTGTAAAGGTATACATTTAGCAAGAGAGAGGATGATAGTTGTGAATACATTCAAATGGATGAGTCATGAACAGATGTATGTAGATGAAATACATGTTGAAAAATGTGGTCCTCTTTCAGTCGGCGTATATGGGGGAAATCAAGAAAGTGATGCATATGAACGAGGAGATGCGGTACTTGCTTGGTGGGATCCTGAATTACAATTTGAATTTGTTATGATTTTTGATACACACCACAAAACAAAAAATATTGATTATATAATAGAAGCGATTTCAGAAAGAAAAGAGAAATTAAAAGAGTTATTTTCCTATCCAATACATTTAGCTTTTCATCATACACATATGTACTTATTAGCGTTATTTACAGATGAGTTATTTATTAAAAAGTGTGATCAAGATGATGAGGAACTCGCTTGCTTAATTTGTTTACGAAAAGGCGAATTTTTATATTGGTTATCAGTTGGTGATTGTTTCGCGTATTTATTCCATTCTGAGAAAACGAAAAATGGAAAAGGACGATTAAATAAACGGAAAAATTACGAATATATTGGCAGGAAAAATATTTTTGCAGCAAATACACCTTGCTTTACGTCAGGTGTAAGAGGATTAGAAAAAGGAATGAATCACATTGTAATGGCAACGGACGGTATTTTAGAGTGTGACAAACGAAGGTTTGATGATGATCAATCTTTAGTAGAAGTATTACACGACGGAAATAGCTTGCAGATTGAGCCCGTATTAACAAATGTACTGCAGTGGAAAGGTAGAGACTGTGCCACGATTATTGGATGGTCTATTGATACTGATAATAAACAATGTGCTAATTAATATAAAAGGAGTTCAAGGTTTTTATCCTTGAACTCCTTTTTGTTAAGCAATATGGATGTGATATGTTTTCAACCATTCATTTACTTGTAGCATATACTCCATGGCACTTCTTGCTTCAAAATTGTTAATCACTTTATTACTTTGATCAGCAATTGAAAGTAAGATGGAATGGTTAATAAGTGAGAAAATAGGATTGTTTTTATTGTTACACATATCAAGTGTTAAATTACGGATTGTTTGTAAGTAGTGTGGATCTTGTGAAGTTGGATAAGCGCTTTTTCTTCTATTGCGTACATCGTCAGGTAAAGCTGGTTGTAGTGCTCTACGTAAAATGCCTTTTTCGATATTATCAATACTTTTTATGTTGAAAGGAACATTCCATAAATATTCAACTAATCTATAATCGCAAAACGGTACACGAACTTCAAATCCAACAGCCATACTCATACGATCTTTACGGTCAAGTAAGAAAGGAAGGAATCTTGTTAAAAATAAATAAAACATTTGACGTTGTTTCGCGGATTTTTTACTTTCGCCTTCAAGAGTAGGTACTTCAAGTATCGCTTCTTGGAATCGTGTATCAATATAGTCTTCTAGATTACATTGGTTACTTACTTCATTTAGTAGAAGAGGAGATGTGTTTTTCCAATTTGTTAGCCAAGGAAACTTATCTACATATAGTAGTTCTTCTTGATGAAACCAAGGATATCCACCGAATACTTCATCAGCCGATTCGCCGGATAAAGCTACGGTCGCATCTTTTTTCATTTCGCAAAATAGTAAATATAGTGAAGTTTCCATTTCACCAGCACTCGGTAAATCTTTCGCATGAAGGGGAACGAATAAGTGATTTGCTAATTCTTCAGCATTCACAATGATATCATGATGCGCTGTCCCGACATGTTCAGAAACGCGTTTTACCCAAGGAGCGTCTAAACCAGTGCGAGCAAATGTCAGTTCGAAATCTTTTGCGCTATTTACAAAGTCAACAGAATACGTATGAAGTGTTTTATTTTCAGCAGCAAATTCTTTACCCGCAAGTGCAGTAATACCGCTAGAGTCTAATCCGCCTGATAACATACAAACGAGAGGAACATCGGCAATTAATTGTCTTTTTACTGTATCTTGTAAAATAGACAAAATATGCGAAGATGTATCTTCTATAGAGTCTGTATGGAACTTACTTTCTAAATTCCAATACTTCGTAACTACTTTTTTATGACGTGTAAATGTTATAGAATGTCCAGCACGTACTTCTTGAATATGTTTAAAGATGCCACATCCTGGAGTGCGAAATAAGCCTAATCCAAATATTTCATTTATTCCACCCGCATCAAGTTCAGCAGGGACAGATGGATGCGCTAATAATGCTTTAATTTCAGAGCCGAAAATAATACTGCCATTTCTTTCTGTAAAAAAGAGTGGTTTTACACCTAAATGATCTCGTGCTAAAAACAATTGTTGCTTCTGATCATCCCATAAGGCAAAAGCGAAAATTCCGTTTAAATGTCGCACGCAGTCTTCTTTCCATTCTAAATAAGCATGTAGTAATACTTCTGTATCTGAATGGGTTTCAAATGCATGCCCACATTTTTGAAGCTGCTCTCTCAGTTCACGGAAATTATAAATTTCTCCATTATAAGTAAGAGCATACGTATAATCACCAGCACGAAATGTCTTAGGCTGTGTCCCGCCTTCTGGATCAATTACAATTAAACGCCGGTGTGCAAAGGCCGCATGAGGTGAAAACCAAAATCCTTCAGCATCCGGACCACGATGCTGAATACTATTTGCCATCTTTTTTAAAATAACATGTTGATTTGAAAGGTCTTCCTTCCAATCTACCCAACCTGTAATTCCACACATACACATCTCATCTCCTAATTTTTAAAATAGATTAATGAAATAAAATGTACACTAAATTAAAGAGTGACTATATAAATAGTGTACTACATGAATTAAATTACAGACTTGAGAAAGTTTTCTTTGAATGCATAGTTATGTGAGAAAATGGCTAAGGGAAAGTATTCCATTACATACAAAAAATAAAAAAGATGAGAGAAAAAATTTTCTCAGACGTTATATAGGGTGTAAAAGCTGTTACAAAACAATAAGGGGAATCGCTACATGAAATCAAATGAGAAAAATTTTATAAAAAGATTACAGCGGCAAAAAGAAGACGCGTTAGAATTTGTTGTCGATACATACTTACCACTCATAAAGGGGATCACGCATAAAGTTCTACTTCCCATTCAAAATAATGGACTCATAGAGGAATGTATAAACGATATATTTCTTTCCATTTGGAATAACGCAAATAAATTTCATGGAGAGCCGAGTGATTTTAAAAAGTGGATTGCAGCGATTGCGAAGTTTAAAGCAATTGATTATTACCGGAAATCGACTAAAACAGTAGAAATCATTTCAGATGAGTTTCATATCAGTACAGAAAAATCAGCAGAAGACGAATTAATCGTTATGGAAGATAGAGAAGAATTATTGAAGCTCATTAATCAATTAGAACCGCTAGATCAAAAGGTGTTCATTATGAAATATTTACTTGGTATGAAGACAGAGGAAATAGGTGACAAGTTAGGATTAACTCGGGCAGCAATTGATAATCGAGTGTACCGGGGGAAAAAGAAACTACAACAAAATGCTACGAAAATTAGTTTTGGAGGTAGTGCAATATGAAAGACATTTATGAACTATTAAATGATATTGATATAGATGAAAAAGAACTAGAAGAAATTGAGGCTTCTGAAATTGAAAAGGAAAAAGTAAAACGAAATGTAAAACAATCGATACGTACGAAAAAAAAGATGAAAAGTTGGAAGAAGGGTGTCGCTGCTGCATCTATTTTAGTAGGATTATCGGTTGCAACTCTTGGTATCGGTTTTCCTACATATGCCGGGGGATTGCCAATTGTAGGTGACATATTCCGATTTTTAGATAATGGTAGAACGGGGTTATATGAAAATTATAAGGAATTTTCGACTGAGTTGAATATGACAAAAGAGAGTAATGGGGTTAAGGTTACAATTAATGATGCTGTATTCGATGGTAGAACAATTACAATTACATATTCTATTGAGAGCGAAAAAGATTTAGGAGAGAAACCGTTCCCATTTGGAAGTCCGCAAGTTATGGGCTTTAATGGCGGAGGAGGTAGTTCGAACGTTACAAAAGTTGGAGAGGGAAAATATGTAGGTATGACTACGATAAGTGGTCATGGTAGTGAAAGGTTAGATGTTGCAAATGTTTGGTGGGATATAGAGGCAATTGAGTTGGATTATGAAGGTAATGTAATAAAGGGAAACTGGAATTTCGCGCTTAGTTTAAAAGCAATGGATAGTAAGGAAGTAAAAGTTAATGGGGTTTCTGAAAATGAATTAATAAAAGTAAATATAGACAAAATGGAAGTAACTCCGATGTCATTTATCGTTTTTTTCAATCAGGAAGAATCTAAGGTATTAAGAAGTATATGGGATAGTGCGGATGTTGAGTTAGAAATAAAAGATGATTTAGGAAATCATTATGCTAGTGAAGGAAATGGCGGAAGTAGTACAGTAGCAGAGCCACATAAAAGTAGTTGGAGTGCCACCTTCCAAAAACTAAACGAAAATGCAACAAATCTTATCGTTACACCTCGCGTGCACTTGCGAGTACATACACCTGAAAATCATGGTGGAGTAGAGTATGTGAATGGGAAAGAGAAGAAAATAGAAGTGCCGAAAAAAGAAGCGAAGAGCAAAGATATTGTGTTAGATGATATTGTCATTGATTTAAAGAAATAAAAGAAAGACTGCCTAAAATCATTTAGGCAGTCTTTTTTCGTTAAGAACTAGTGACGAATAGTGCATGCGGATGCTGCGTTTTATACTCATCTTTCCACGGAATATTTAGTTGTTCCCACGATTCGCCGCTATCATTGGATTGAAAGACGCCATTGTTATTTAACGTGTAGAACGTATGTGGTTCGGCTTCGTTTGTCGCAAACATCGAAATGACTGTACCGATTGCAGATGGTAATCCTTGTTGTACTTGCTGGAACGGAGTATCTTTCGTTTTTCGATAAATATAAGATTCATAAGGGATACGATGATGAGCGAGATCAGCACTTGGCGCAGCAGAAACGAGAATCGTATCACAATCAGCTGGATCGATAGCCATGCTGTATAAATAATGATGTTCAAGTCCTGCACTACATGAGATCCAACTGTTTCCATTGTTATAACTCTCAAGATAAGCACGATCAGGTCCGCCCATAAATCCGTCACCACATGATGCATAAAGGCGATTTGGTGCTTCAGGGTGCATAAGTAATTGATGAGCATCGATAGGAGCACCGAATTTTTTATCAATCCATGTATGCCCTTTATCGTTACTTTGAATAACAGCACCAGCTTCGATTGAAACGTGTATTGTATTAGGGTTATTTGGGTCAACTGTAATCCAGCGTACGTGATGGGTAAAAGGTCTAGGCGGAAATGCCCACGTATAAGAAGATAATAATGATTTCATATTTTTAAGTTCAGTCCACGTTTCACCACCATTTTCAGAGCGAAATAAAGCGCTCGGTTCTGTGCCGACATAAACGACACCATATCCGTTAACTTGTTCATTTGAGCTTATTGTTATGGAAGTGATAGAGGAGTGCAAAATACCATCTTCTTTAGGGAAATCAAAGTAACGATAAGAATCTCCAATTGGTCTCCATGAATCCCCACTATCGTCACTTAACCATAGACCTCGTCCAAATGTTCCGCAATATATACGATTCTTTTGAAATGGATCAACAGCGATACAGGTAGGTTGCATATTTTGTAAGTGATAAGTCGTTTCATAGTTATCATTGTGTTCTTTCACTACAACAAGTTCACGTTCCATACAGAGAAATAAACGTTTCATTTAAGTAACCTCCTTAAAAATTCTTTCATTAGTAAACAATATGAAAATAAAAAAGAAGTAGTCTTGTTTTATTTGAGAAAAAGGGATTGTTTAAAAAATAGCGAAGTGTGTATACAGAGGAAGCGGGCGTTTACAATCAGTCAATTCGGGATAAAGATGGGGAGTTTGTTTCATACTAACATACAGATATTGTACTTAAAGGAGTATAAGTATGGGACATTCGCATGATCATGGTCATTCAAAAAATAAAAAGGCGTTACTAATTGCCTTCCTACTAACAACAAGTTTTATGATTGCAGAAGTTGTTGGGGGATTTGTAACAAATAGCTTAGCACTACTATCTGACGCGGGGCATATGCTAAGTGATGCAGTATCTTTAGCTTTAAGTTTACTTGCGTTTAAACTCGGAGAAAAAACAGCAACAACTGCGAAAACATACGGGTATAAGCGAGTCGAAATGTTAGCAGCATTATGTAACGGTGTCGTTCTTATTGTCATTTCGGTATACATTTTTATTGAAGCAATCCGTCGTTTTAAAGAACCAGTTGAGATTGCTAGTAATGGGATGCTCATTATTGCAGTCCTTGGTCTGCTTATTAATATTTTATCAGCTTGGATATTAATGAGAGGCGGAGATGTGAAAGGTAATTTGAATTTAAGAAGTGCTTTCCTGCACGTACTAGGCGATCTATTGGGTTCCGTCGGAGCGATTATTGCTGCGTTACTTATTAAATTTTTCGGATGGACTGCTGCAGATGCGATTGCTAGTATTCTTGTGTCTATTTTAGTCATTATTAGTGGATGGCGTGTAACACGTGATACGGTTCATATATTAATGGAAGGTGCACCACAGCACATAAATGTTGAAGAGGTAAAAAGTACATTATTAAATATTCCGATTGTCAAAGAAGTTCATGATTTGCACATATGGTCTGTCACATCAGATTTTCAAGTATTAACATGTCATCTTATTATTAAAGGGAATGAAACGCAAAGTGTATTAAAAGAGGCTACGTATGTATTAAAGGAGAAATTTCATGTAGAACATGTCACCATTCAAGTAGAAATAGATGGTGAATTTAATCATGATGAGACAACTTGCAAAGTATGAAAGAAAAAGGATAAGAAAAAGTGTCATAACATTTTTCGCACGGCATACATATATATAATGTGGCCACAAGTACTTTGCAAGGTAAATATTTCATGAAATTACTTTACTTATAAAGAGTCATCTTTTATAATCAAAAGTGGTAATTGATAGAGATTATCATTTTCAATGATCGTAGAAAGGAGTTTTTTAAAAGATGAGTAGTCAACTCCGTTTTGCTGTTGAAAATCGTAAGAGGCATTTAATTGATGAGTTAATTGGAGCAGGTGTGTTTAAGATTCGCGACCGACAATTATACGAGCTGTCTTTAGAGGAATTGGAAAAAGAGTACGAAGATATGGAAGATTATGCAAATATTCAGGCGTAGCTATATAGATTAGTAAAAGGAGAGCTGGTTACGATTTTGTGTAACCAGCTCTCTTTTTATTTCGTAGAAATTATTTTTTGTATTTCTTTCATGGGACGGAGCCAGTTTTGGGTCATTATTTGTTCCATTTGTTTTTCGTCCTGCTTCTGTAATGCTTGAATGATAGAGTGATGTTCTTCAATAGATTGACTTGCTGGAACAAAGTTTTGGAAAAACAAATATTCAAGACGTAAAACGTGAAGTTGCATATTTTCTAGAAAGGGTTCAATATATTGGTTTTTAGCAATAGAAGAAATTGTATTGTGGAATTGTATATCTAATTCTAAAGCTTGTTTTGCGTTTTTTTTCTCTATAGATTGCTGAAAATGCTCATTTATTTCAGAAAGTAGTTGAATATCAGCGTCTGTAATGTTTTGAAGAGCTTGCTTTCCTATAATAGAGTGAAGACCAGCCATCGTTTCATAAATGATAGATACGTCGTCTAACTTAATAGGAGCAATTTTCGTTTTTTGCCCTGGTACCATTTCCACTAATCCAGAAAGCTCTAATATTTGAAGTGCTTCTCTTACAGGTGTTCTGCTTACTCCTAGTGCCTCAGCCAATTCCCCATCATTAATTTTTTCATTGGGCTTCAGTACACCTTCAATAATCCAATTTTGTAGTTGATTTAAAACGAGTGATTTTGCTGAAACTCTTCCTGGTTTTTTATAATTTTGAGGGACAGGCATAGTGAATTCAATCCTTTCATTGTATATTTTCCTTTTTTGCATGAACAAGCTTTAATTTTTGTTTCCCTTCATCCGGCTTTTGGCTTAAGATGAGCACCATTACAATGACACAAAAAGCGCCTAATAACTGAAAAGATTGAAATGGCACTTGCAATATAAGTACAGAAGAAATAATAGCTGCGAGTGGTTCTGTGCAACCAAATAATGTTGTTTCTTTCGGAGTCAGGTATCGTATGCTGTCTAAGTATAAATAAAAGGCAATAAGTGTCCCGAAAATGACGACAAATGTGATGAGCGGTAGGGTACTTAGTTTTACATATTTCATAGTTGATAATAAAATGAATTCGTTTGTAGAAATAAAGTGTACAATCGTTACACCAATACCCCCAATAATCATGCCCCATCCAACGATAACGGAGGAAGACCATTTTTCTAACAATTCCTTTGAATATAAACTATAAAAAGCGAGAGATAATCCAGATAAAATCCCCCAAATAATAGCTGGTGTAGAAACAGCCAAGTTATGGACAGACCCGTTTGTTAGTAAGAGAAAAGTGCCTACTAATGAAAGGGTAATTGAAATGAAATCAATTTTTGATGGACGAACGTTCCATTTGAAAAGTAAGTATACAGTGATGAATATAGGAGCTAAATATTGTAATAATGTTGCCACGGCAGCATTTCCTTCTTTAATTGAAGCGAAATACGTATACTGTACAGCAAGCATACCGAATAGACCAAACAAAATCATTTTAATAGCATCAGATTTTTGTTTCCAAATGCTAAATATCTCTTTTTTTCTCGTTCCGAATGAGGAAATAATGAGCAAAATAATTCCAGATATAAGTAAACGGATCGTAACTAACCATTCGGTTGAAACATTGTCATATTGAAAAAGTTGTTGTGCAGCTGTACCAGACAAGCCCCATAAACAAGCACCGATTATGACCATTATAATTCCTTTTAATCGATTTGAATCCATATGATCTAAAATTCTCCTTTCTAAAAATACAAATTGAATACAATATGCAATATATCACAGAATGACGTGTTAATAAACTGAAATTTCTAATTTGTTTTTTATGTATAGTAAAATATTGTAGAGGAGGGGGAGTATATGTTAGCTGGATTTTTAGTTTGTTTATTTGTTGGGTTACTTATCATTTTTTTAGGGTATCAAATACATGTGAAAAAGAGGTTGTTTTTGTTAGCAGGATATCAAGAAGAAACGTTTGTTGGAGATAAAAATAAATTAGCGAAGCTTTCAGGAGCATTTTCTTATATAGTTGGAGTTGCTACTATAATATTACCGCTTGGCTTAGAAAAAATAGGTAATGTAGTTGGTATCGTATATGCTATATTAATTGTTTTAGGTACAATTGTATTCATAATTAAAGCAAACCTATTAAATAAGAGTGCTATAAAGTAAAAAGGCTTCATTCTACTGAAGCCTTTTATTAATTGTTATGAAGTATAAGTAAAAGCCGGGATAGGATCAATAAATGTATTCCAGTTTTGTTGCATTTCTTTTTCTGTTAATAAACAATCATCTAATGATTGTTCAATTAAAGAACAGTTCATATCAATTCCGATAAATACGAGTTCGGTTATTCGATCTCCATATTGTTTATCCCAGTTTTTCAATACTTCTGGTTCTTCTGTAATCATTTGATTTTTTTCAGTTTCAGGTAATGCCGCTATCCATTCACCGGCTCCTTGAATTGTAATAGAGGAGCCTGCTTGAGATAGAAGCCCTATCATATTATTACGAGATGCCAACCAGAAGAATCCTTTCGCTCTTACAACATCTAAAGGCCATTTTTCTAGCCAATTCATAAGGCGCTCGGGATGGAAAGGATATTTGCGGCGGTAAACAAAAGAAGTGATACCATATTCTTCTGTTTCCGGTGTATGATGATCACTGTTTAATTCTTGTATCCAGCCGGCCGATTGACTAGCTTCTTCATAATTAAATAGATTTGTGTTTAAAATTTCTTGTAATGGTACTTTGCTAAACGAAGATTCAAGAACTTTTGCATTAGGATTTAATTTTTTTAGTAAATGATGAAGCTCTATCACATCTTCTTTTTCTAGCAAATCTATCTTATTAAGAATAATTACGTTTGCAAACTCAATTTGATCTATTAATAAATCAATAACTTCTCGGGTATCATTCTCATCGATTGCTTGTTTTCGGTCTAATAAACTTTCTCCATCTGCAAAATCATCCCAAAATCTATTTGCATCTACAACTGTAACCATCGTATCGAGGCGACAATTTTTCGTTAAATCAATGGTAAGAACTTCGTCTGTATAAGTAAA
Organism: Bacillus sp. FSL K6-0073; assembly: GCF_038006085.1. Classification (NCBI taxonomy): domain Bacteria; kingdom Bacillati; phylum Bacillota; class Bacilli; order Caryophanales; family Bacillaceae; genus Bacillus; species Bacillus sp. FSL K6-0073. Next base: position 1,748,686 of record NZ_JBBOUN010000001.1, read on the forward strand.
CGTTTGAGCAACTGGAATAGGCTCACTTATACCAGAAGATTCAATAATAATATAGTCAATATCACCATTTTCCACAAGACGATTCACTTCTATCATTAAATCTTCTCGTAGTGTACAACAAATACAGCCATTTTGAATTTCTACTAGTTTTTCCTCCGTACGTGAAAAACCACCCTTTTTTATAAGAGATGCATCAATGTTTACTTCGCTCATATCATTAACGATAACAGCTACTTTTAAGTTATTCTTATTAGTCAAAATGTGATGTAGTAAGGTAGTTTTTCCAGATCCTAAAAAACCACTTAATACAGTGATAGGTACTTTTTTCATGAAATGATCTCTCCTTTAAATCGTAATGATTACGTTTTATATTAAACGATAGGAAAAGAAAAATCAACAATAAATCATAATGATTACGATTTAAGAATAGAAATAGACTATAAAATTTGTGCTGTAGTATGAAGGATTTGGACAAGCACATGTTTACATATAAATAAAATGGAGGCGAGAAGCTTGGTCTTTAATAGAGTTTCAAAAGAATTAGTAGGCATAGCTCTTATCGCTATGTTTCTCTTTTTATTATTTTTTGTAGATTTTACAAGTCTAGTAAATTTGCACAAAAATATACCGCAGGAATGGCTGAATGTGAATACGGTATTTTTAAGTATCATTTTTGAAGCAATACCTTTTATTTTATTAGGGGTAATTGTTTCTTCATTTATTCAAGTGTTTGTGACGGAAGATATGATTCAAAAAGTAATGCCGAAATCTCCAATTGTTGCAATGATTCCAGCAGTATTTGTGGGAGTTCTTTTTCCAATGTGTGAATGTGTCATTATACCAATTGTAAGAAGGCTCATTCAAAAGGGGTTACCACTTCATGTAGGCATTGTTATTTTACTGAGTGCACCCATTATGAATCCAGTCGTTTTTTTATCTACTGTATATGCGTTTCAAAAAAATGATTACGTTGTATATGCACGTTTTGGGATAACAATTCTAGTTGCTCTATTCATAGGTCTAATTGTGTATTATTGCTATCGCGAAAGAAATGTTTTAAAAGACGTAGAGGTTTCAGTTCAAACAAGCAAAAAAAAGAGTTGGAAAGATGTTATGAATCACACTGTAGATGAGTTTTTTGATACTGGTAAGTATTTATTGATTGGTGCTTTTTTAGCAAGTGTATTTCAAACGTTTTTTGATCGGAATGTACTGGATGCAGTAGCACATAACGAAGTAATTGCTCCCGTTATTATGATGGGGTTTGGTTATGTTTTATCAATTTGCTCTGCAGCCGATGCTTTTATAGCTGCGTCTTTTGGACATGTTTTCTCGGTAAAGGCACTTCTCGCATTTCTTGTGTTTGGGCCTATGCTTGATATGAAAAATACGTTAATGCTATTTGCGTATTTTCAAAAGAGATTTGTATTCTTTTTGATGGGAATTGTCATTGTATCTGTGTATACCATCGTGCAAATCATAATGTTATAGGAGGTGAGAAAGAATGGAGAAAGAGGAGCAGAAGGCATATCATCGCTATATTCGTGGCATTATTTTAATTGGTTTAGCAATGCTCTTATTTAAACTACTTGTAACAGGGAATATTTATAATTTTATCGCTCCAAAAATGATCAAATTTACGTATATAGCTTTTGTAGTAATTTTAATTTTTGGTATTGTACAAGTTTGGGGGGATGGAAGAGAAAAACAGCATGATTATAATTGTTGTAAACATCATACAACATCAAAATCAGGGATAAAAAGTTTCTTTGTATATGTTTTATTTGTTGTTCCGATAGTTAGTGCTTTTCTCTTTGGAAGTGTAACAATTGATGGAAGTTTAGCAGGAAAAAGGGGTATGAATCAAAGTGTACAGGCGAGAAGTCTGGAAAGAAACGAAAAAGAGGGGAAACAGGTTAAGTTTGATGAGCGAGAAGTATTAGTTGATTCAGAAGAAACATCAAATTTAGCAACGACTTATAAAACGGAAGAGCAAGTAGTAAAAAGTATGTTAGGACAGCGTAAACTACAAGTAAAGGATAAGGATTATGTTCAAACAATGAATGTAATTGGTCAAAATGTTAATTGGTTTAAAGGGAAAGAAATTACATTCTTAGGGTTTATATATAAGGATAAAGATGTGACGGGTAATAAAGCAGTAGTGGCTCGATATGGCATAACTTGTTGTATTGCGGATGCATCAGTCTGGGGGATGATTGTTACCGGGAAAAATATTGAAAAAATTCCAGAAGAAACATGGGTGAAAATAACAGGATTATTAGATGAAACGACATATAAAGGAACAGTTTTTCCACTTGTAAAAGTAAACAAAATCGAGAAAATTAATAAGCCAACTGACCCATATGTATATGATGCTTTACCTCAATAGAAAAGAATAAATTCTTCATATTTTCATGAAATAGAATCATAATCAAGGCGATAAAAAAATAAAGATAAGAGTAATTTGGTTTGTTAAAAATATGTGCAGAAGGAGTTATGCGATGAACTGGGTTACTCATAAACCATCATTTGAATTTGAAACATTTAGTCCTATTATTCGGTCACAATCTGCGTGGAGTGGACATTTAGATTTTGCATATGACTTAGTACGATTTGAAAAACCAGAAACTTTAGTTGAGTTAGGTACACATTTAGGAGCTTCCTTTTTTAGTTTTTGTCAGGGAGTAAAAGATGGAGGGTTATCGACTAAATGCTTTGCAGTAGATACTTGGGCTGGAGATGGGCATACAGGTCCATATGGAGAAGGGGTTTTTCAAATAGTAGAAAAAGTAGTGAGCGATAACTACCTTAATATAGGAAATTTAATTCGATCTACTTTTGATGATGCTGTAGACCGGTTTCAAGATGAAACGATAAATCTTTTGCATATTGATGGCTATCATACGTATGAAGCTGTTTCTCACGATTATAATACATGGCTACCGAAAGTCGCGAAAAACGGTATTGTATTATTTCATGATATTGAAGTTAGAAGTAGTGATTTCGGCGTATATAAGTTTTGGGATGAGGTAAAAGCGAAGTACCCTCATTTTCAATTTGCGCATTCATATGGACTGGGAGTGTTATTTCCGAAGGGTTGTAGTGATAAGTTTGAGGAAATACTTAAAAATAAAGAAGAAATACAAAATATGTATAAATAAAGATAGGGCATGCATCATTTTAATGATGTGTGTCCTATTTTTGTGTGGAAAATAATAGTGTGAATTAAAAAGTGAAGATAGTTGTAAAAAGTTTTATTGCAGCAAATATTAAAAAAGTTAGTATGGGATTGTTCCTTGTAAATAAAGTGAAGCTTTAATACGTTCATATCAATTCGGAATTTTACAGTAGTTAATTTCTTACCTAAGTGCTTTGTACTTACTGAATTTTAAGGCGGGGGTCTTATTGGCCGAAAATATCGGGATAAATAAAAATACAACATTTTTTATATTTTTCATTGCGAAAAACGTAATCTACTTTTACAATAGAAAGGGTTGTGAATATATTATACTGGAAAAATAAATCGAAATAATATGAAAATTTTGTTTTGTCTTCGCTAATTGTATATTACATACATGTAAGACGACATACGTCATGTTATCGACTTGTAAGGAGAGAAAAAAATGAAAAGTGTAAGATTACCATCGATGCTAGAAATCATAGTTCTTTTATTACTATTTCTTGCTGTTGTCTTTTCCTTCCAAACGATTTTTGATCTCCCAATTCAATTAGCGCTATTTATTTCATGGTTTTTAGTAATTGCGCTTGGATTAAGATTAGGATTTCGTTATCAAGAATTGCAAGATGCAATTACGAAAGGGATTTCTAACGGATTAGAAGCGATACTGATTTTAGTTGCAGTAGGTGCTTTAATTGGAACATGGATTGCTGGTGGGGTAGTACCAACATTAATCTATTATGGATTAGAATTTATTCACCCTAGCATATTCCTATTAGCAACATTAATTATTTGTTCTATAACTTCTATCGCAACAGGAACGTCTTGGGGAACAGTGGGAACAGCAGGTATTGCTATGATGGCGATTGGTGAAGGCCTTGGTTTACCACTTCCGCTTGTTGCTGGTGCAGTTCTTTCAGGAGCTTATTTCGGCGACAAATTATCACCACTTTCTGATAGCACAGTTCTTGCAGCTTCTATGGCGAAAGTAGATGTTATTGCTCACGTTCGAGCTATGCTCGTATTAGATGTTCCAGCTTATATTATTACTAGTATTATGTTTACTGTAGCTGGTTGGATGTATGGCGGCGATAATGTAGATTTGAATCGAGTAGAATTTTTAAAAGAAGCTTTATTAAAGCAATTTGATATTAAAATATGGATGCTTGTTCCGGCGGTCATTGTTATCGTTCTATTAGCGATGAAGAAACCGTCTATGCCAACAATTGCAATGGGAGCTTTAATTGGTGCAATTTGGGCAACCCTTTTCCAAGGGATGAACTTTGGAGAGGCGATTGGAACAGCTTATAACGGATTCTCAATTCAATCTGGTGTTGAGTTTGTTGACAAGTTATTAAACCGTGGTGGAATTAACGGCATGCTTGGCTCAGTAGCCGTTATTATTTTCGGTTTAGGATTTGGTGGATTACTTGAAAAACTAGGTGTTTTAAAAGTAATCGTATCAAAATTTGAGAAGAAATTAAATTCTGCAGGTAATGTAACATTGTCTACATTAATCGTGGCATTCTTAGCTAATATATTTGGTTGTGCGATGTATGTATCACTAATTTTAACACCAAAAATTATGGAAGATAGCTATGATAAATTAAAAATAGACCGTCGTGTATTAGCGCGTAACTCAGAAGTAGGTGGAACGTTAACTTCAGGTATGGTTCCATGGTCTGATAATGGTATTTTTATGGCTGGTATTTTAGGTGTAGCAACGTTCTCATACGTTCCGTTTATGTGGTTAAGCTTCGTATCGTTAATTTTAGCAGTTATTTACGGATATACAGGCAAATTCATCTGGTATGTAGATGATGCAGATAAAGGAAAGCAAGCATCATAAAATAAAAATCACCTTCTACAATATGTAGAAGGTGATTTTTTTATTTTTTAATAGCATTTGCTGAAGTTATTTCATTCTCATATTTAGCAATTTTTTGTTGTATCTTTTTTAAGTTTTTTTCAGTGTCTTGAATGAGCTGTAAGACATTGGTCTCCTGTTGTTTCATTAATTCTAACCTTTGAAGGATGGTAGATTCTCCTTCCATAGACCAGTCGATAAATTGTTTTATTTTTTGAATTGGCATACCAGTGTTTTTTAAACACAAAATCATCTCTAAATATTTCAGTGCTTCTTCATCAAAAACTCGATCTCCTTTTTCGTTTCTTTGCAGAAAAGGGAACAGTCCTTGTTTATCGTAATAACGTATTTGAGAAATTGTTAAGTGTTGCATCTTGGCGACTTGTCCAATTGTATAATACATATCATTCATCCTTTTATTACCAAGGTATAATGCCATCTTTATTTAGTATTTTGCCATTATAGTTTGTTTCACTTAATGCATATTTAATAATAATTTTAGCACTTTCAGTGGTTGTATGGCCACCGGGGGAATTTCCATTAAGATCCGTAGTTGTAAAACCAGGAGTTACCCCAAATACTTCTGGACCGTTAGTAGCAAATTCTTTACTAAAAGCTAATGTTAAAGCATTAATAGCTGTTTTTGAAGAATTATATCCTAGTGTATTAATTGGATGTGTTTCACCATTAGAAAACATTGTTAGTGAGGCCATATCAGTTGTTACATTTATTATTTTACTGTTGCTTGAATTCTTTAATAATGGTAAAAAGGCTTGCATCATTTGGAAAGTTCCAAAAAAATTAACTTCAAATCCTTGGCGTAAAGTTTCAATATTTAATTCACTAGGTAGCATATTGAAGTCTAGCGCTATGCCTGCATTATTAATTAATAAATGTAAGTGATCAGTCGTTTCGTAAATTTTCTTTGTTGCTTCTTGAATGGATTGTGAATTTGAAATATCTACTTGAATATAGGAAACGTTTGAAACATTTAAAGATTCTACGGCTTGTTGTCCAAGTTGTTCATTACGAGCACCTAAAAATACGTGATAATCTTTTTCTGCTAATTGACGAACAAGTTCATATCCAATTCCTTTATTCGCACCTGTTATAAAAGCATATTTTTTCATATTGAATTCCTCCAGTAATGTTATAGTAGGTTACAATGGAAAGGATACAGCCTAAACTTAAGTTTAGGTCAAGAGGAATTTTTTTAAATAAATATAGAATATCTATATTTAAGAGTGAGAATTCTTATCATTTAAGAGGAAGTCTGTTATTATAAGAGATGTAGGTATTATATTTTCAAGGGGATGAAAACATGGAGTACAGAATTGAAAGAGATACATTAGGAGAAATAAAAGTTCCAGCTGATAAATTATGGGCAGCACAAACACAACGTAGTAAAGAAAACTTTCCAATTGGAACAGAGCAAATGCCGCTTGAAATTGTAAAAGCATTTGCAATTTTAAAGAAGAGTGCAGCGCTTAGCAATCAAAAATTAGGAAAGCTATCAGAAGAAAAAGCAGAAGCAATTGTAGAAGCTGCTGACGAAGTGATTGCAGGGAAATGGAATGAACATTTTCCGCTTGTCGTATGGCAAACAGGTAGTGGTACACAGTCAAATATGAATGTGAATGAAGTAATTGCAAATCGTGGGAATCAAATTTTGAAAGAGAAGGGATCTGACGTACATATTCATCCGAATGATGATGTGAACATGTCACAAAGTTCAAATGATACATTTCCAACGGCGCTTCATGTAGCTTGTGTAATCGCAGTAGAAAATCGCGTATTACCAGCGATTACGAAATTAAAAGAAACTTTAGCAGAAAAAGTAACTGCATTTGAACATATTATAAAAATTGGTCGTACACATTTACAAGATGCAACGCCGTTAACTTTAGGGCAAGAAATTAGCGGATGGCACCGTATGCTTGAAAAAACAGAGCGTATGATTGCAGAGAGCAATACATATATGAAAGAGTTAGCAATTGGTGGAACTGCGGTTGGAACAGGTATTAATGCTCATCCTAAATTTGGTGAGATGGTATCAGAGGAAATTAGTCAATTTACAGGTAAACAATTTGTTTCTGCACCAAATAAGTTCCATGCATTAACGAGCCATGATGAAGTTGTATATACTCACGGTGCATTAAAAGCATTAGCTGCGGATCTAATGAAGATCGCTAACGATGTACGTTGGCTTGCAAGTGGTCCACGTAGTGGTCTTGGAGAAATTATTATTCCAGCAAATGAACCGGGAAGCTCTATTATGCCAGGTAAAGTAAATCCAACGCAAAGTGAAGCGTTAACGATGGTTGTAGCGCAAGTAATGGGGAATGATGCAACAATCGGATTTGCTGCGAGCCAAGGTAACTTTGAGTTAAATGTATTTAAACCTGTTATTGCTTATAACTTCTTACAATCAGCTCACTTATTAGCGGATGCAATTGTTTCGTTTAATGACAATTGTGCAGTTGGTATTGAAGCAGATGAAGAAGTAATTAATGAAAATGTGAATCGCTCACTAATGCTTGTAACAGCGCTAAACCCACATATCGGATATGAAAATGCAGCGAAAATTGCGAAGCATGCTCATAAAGAAGGATTAACTTTAAAAGAAGCAGCATTGCAATCTGGGCTACTAACAGAAGAGCAATTTGATGAAATTGTAGATCCAAAGAAAATGATTGCTCCAAAAGAGTAATAGAAAAAGCCAAGGTTCTGAGTATAGAATCTTGGCTTTTTTGATGTTCATTTTTAAGTTTCATCTACTTGCAATAATGCAAGCTTCAAAATATATTATTTGTTAGCAGGCGTATTCATTACTTTCATCTGTGGGCAGTTCTCTTTTAAGAGTGAAATGAATTTTTCTTCTTCTAGTGGTACGAAAGAGGTCACTGAGTCAAATAAATTGTAATGTATTTCTAATTGTTGCCTAGTCCATTTTTTTGAACGAAGTTTTTTGCCAGAGTGCTTAATATGGCGAATGTCTTTAAATGGGATTTCAGTACGAAGTATGAAACCGTGTTTTACAACAAGAGATGATTCCGTTACGTTGTAGTGAGAGAAATAGAATGAAGAAAGATTCACGATATTTAGCAGCATCATGAGAGTGAAAAAAATAGAATTTTCATTTTGAAAGAATAACGAAACGAAAAAAATAATTATAAATAATGTAATGAAAATGACGTGGAATGGATTTTTTTTCGCTTTAAATTTCAAGTTAGTCACCTCGGTATACTTGTTCTGTAACTAAATTAAATCATAACATTGTGATAAAACGTGTGAATATGCAGAATTGCATATTCACACGTTTTATTATTCATGTAAAATTTCTTGATGGGATAAATTCAAAAGAAGTTTTGTAATAGTGGAGTGGCATAAAGTGACTTACAAGAATAGAAAGATAGCGTTAGTCATAATTAGTTGTATGATGATTATGAGTAGTTGTGCTAATAAATTTGTTGAAGATAGAAATCGAAAGCATACATTTGTACAAGCAAGTAAGGTTTTAGTAGAGACTGTAAATAGAATATATAAAGTGAAACGTTAATTAGTGGGAGGCTTACTGCCCGGTAAATAGCGGGATAAAAAGTAAAAGGTGTTTTCTTATACGGAAACATCTTTTTTGTAGTTAAAATTGAATACTGAAGTTTTGGAATGAGTGAATACCGGTTCCATATTCACTAATCGCATATGGGTTCTGTGCAATTTGCTTAACGGTAAACCAAGGGTCTTGAAGAATATTCATGTTCTATTTCACATCCTATAAAATGAATTTGCATAAACATATTCGCTTTTCGTTGTATTAACCCCTTTTGATAGATGTTTTTATAAAAGTTTATAAAATGGGCAAACGAAACGTTGAAATGTTTGTTTGTGTTGTGATAAGATGATGAAGTGATAATAAACGATATAGTGATTTGTTTGGTTTTTAAATAAACATTTTGAAGGAGTGTTTAGTATGAGCGATATTTCAGAGAAGTTTTGGGATGCGTCAATAGAGGAATTAAAGAAAGGGTATGTGTTTGATGAAGAAAAAGAGGGGTACATTTGCTTAGCTTGTGGTGAAACATTTATTAAAGGTGTTATTTATCAAGATAATCAAGTTTTGTATGAAGCAGAGAAGTTCGTCCAATTGCATATTCAAAATGAGCATACGTCTATGTTTGATTATTTGCTAAATATGGATAAGAAATTTACTGGATTAACAGATTTACAAAAGAAAATGGTTCAGTTTTTCTATATGGGACTGAATGATAAAGAAATTGTAAAAGAGTTGGATGGCGGAAGTACATCAACAATTCGTAATCATCGATTTACACTGCGAGAGAAAATGAAGCAAGCAAAAGTATTTTTAGCGCTAATGGAATTATCAGAAGAAAAATCAAAACTACAAACGAAATTTGTACCAATTCATAGAACAGCAACGATGGTGGATGACCGATACAATATTACGGAAGAAGAAAATAATGAAGTATTAAAAGCTCACTTTACAGAAGGATTAGATGGACCTCTCTCTAAATTTCCGAAGAAACAAAAGCGTAAATTAATTATATTGCGTCATTTAGTGAAGAAGTTTGATAGTAATAAAAAGTATACTGAAAAAGAAGTAAATACAGTGATAGAAAATGTATACTCTGATTTCGTAACTTTAAGAAGATATTTAATTGAATATGGATTTTTAGATCGAACAGCCGATGGAAGTCAATATTGGGTGAAGTTATAATCATATGAAAAGAAAATGAATAGAAGCACAGTATTATAACAACTATACAAAGAGATAGAGATTGAAAATAGATGTTTAATAAAAGGAGAAATGAAATTTGAAACCACCTGCAGATAACAATAAAGAAGGTGCGGAGTCACATAAGTTGGAAAGTGAGAGTAAACCGATTTGGAAATCGATGTCGATGTTTTTAGTACCGTTATTATTAAGTAATGTACTACAATCAGTTGGACAATTATTTGGTATGGTAGTAGTAGGAAGATGGCTTGGAGTTAATGATTTAGCGGCTATATCAGCATTCTTCCCATTATTTTTCTTGCTCGTTTCATTTGTAATTGGTATCGGTTCAGGAAGCTCTATTTTAATTGGTCAGGCGTTTGGTGCTAAAAACGAAGATCGTTTAAAAGCTATCGTTGGTACGACGCTGACATTTACCTTTATTATTGGAGTTGTGTTGGCGATAATAGGAAGTATTTTTGCGATGGATATTATGCATCTAATGGGAACGCCAGAAAATATTATTGAAATAAGTGTACATTATGCACGGATTTTATTTATATCGATGCCAGTATTATTTTTATATTTCGCATATACAACATTTATGAGAGGTACAGGAGATTCTAAAACGCCATTTTACTTTTTAATTGTAAGTACAGTACTAAATATGATTTTATTACCAGTTCTTATTTTTGGATGGTTAGGAGCTCCGAAATTAGATGTGTATGGAGCAGCCTATGCATCTGTTATATCTACAGTTATTACGTTTATTGTCATGCTTGTGTATTTAAAGAAGAAAAATCACCCATTACAACTAGATGGAACGGTTAGAAAATACCTTCGAATGGATGGGGAGTTATTAAAGCTATTGCTAAGGCTCGGTATACCGGCAAGTATAAATATGATATTAGTTTCATTATCTGAGATTGCCGTAATCGCATTTGTAAATCGTTACGGTTCGGATGCAACAGCTGCTTACGGCGTTGTGAATCAAGTTGCAAGTTATGTACAAATGCCAGCAGTTAGCCTTGGTATTACAGTTTCTATTTTTGCAGCACAATCAATTGGGGCGAATCAATTTGATCGATTGCAGAAAGTTGTGAAGGCCGGAATTATTATGAACTACGTCATCGGTGGTGTGTTAATATCTCTTATTTATTTATTCTCAAGAGACATTTTATCACTATTTTTAACGAGTCAAACTACAATTGAAATTGCTCATAGCTTAGTTATGATTACGTTATGGAGTTATTTAATTTTCGGTCATGCACAAATTATTAGTGCGACAATGCGAGCGAGCGGTACAGTACTTTGGCCAACTGTTATTGGAGTTGTTTCAATTTGGCTTGTAGAAGTACCCGTAGCATATTATCTTTCTTACCATACAAGTCTTGGAATAGAAGGTATCTGGATCGGGTATCCAGCAGCATTTATTGTCAGCTTACTATTGCAGTATGCATATTATAAGCTTTCATGGCAAAAGAAACGAATTACACGATTAGTTAGTTAAATAGAAAAAATGTCCCTAAGTTATTAGACTTAGGGACATTTTTTCTTAAGTGCAGGTTTACAAATAGCTTTTTAAAGTTATATCAAAATGTTGTCTAATGAGTGTTTTATCACTCATATAAAACTCCCATGCTTTTTCCGATTCACCGATAATCTCAAAGGATTCCTCTGTAATATATAAAGCGCAATTATCCTCCAGTGCAATTCCTTCTATATTCCCTTGATGATTTTGTAAAAAGGAATGGAAGGCGTTCATTCTGTTTAATTGATTATAATGTGGACAAAATCTTTTATTAACAATCCCCCATCCATTACTCTCTATATAACCAGAACCTTCATAATCTGATCGGATACTAGACGTGAACCAACACATAGCACCAGCGCTATAGCCAGCAATAAGTGTCCCTTGTTGCAGAGCCAATAATAATTTTTCATCAAGTCTATGTTCTTTCCATTGCGTAAGCATGTGAATATAGTTTCCGCCACCTAGATAAATTAAATCGGCTGAATGAATCATCTCGTCTATTTCATACTTAGAAGGTGAATCTGTTGTAATGCGTAAAATTTGTACTTCACAATGTAATTGTTTTTCAAACGTGTCTAAAAATAATTTTATATAGATTTCATCATCATGACTAGCCGTTGGAATAAACAATACTTTTGGATACTGTTTATTTGTTAATTCTATAAGGCGTTCATTAATAGGCAAGTGATTTGAATCTTGTAAATCACCGCCACCAATGACAGCTAATTTCATAGTAAAGCACCACCTAATTATTTTTGTTATATAAAAATTCGATAGAAGAGAGTTACATTCCTTCTCTATATGTAATGAATAAGTAGAAAATGTAGTTTAAGTATATCGGGATAGTAAAGAAACTACTGACTATATATACCAATGAATTAGAAACCATTCATTGATATATAATATTTCATACTAATGTTTCAAAAAATGGAAAAAATATGTTTAAATAGATGTAATGAAGCATTCATTCATATTGAATTTATACTTATATTTTAAAAGGGTATCGGAAATAATAGCGATTTTCTAAAACAGTTTTTACTTTTAATAGGAAGTTGTATTACAATATGGTAAAATTATTTCAATATATTTATTTAATATGAAATACAAAGAAGGAGCGTGAAAAAAGTGGATTTTCGATTTGAATTTACAACGAAGCTGAAAGAATACTTAGACGATGAGAAGGATGAAAAAATAATAAAAGATGGACATAGAGATGTAATTTTTCACTATTTATATGCGTTAGAGACTGAAATTGGCGTTGTTAAAAATCCTAATTTTACTTTTTTTGCATCAGGAAGACGTTCACATATAGTGTTAGAAAACGTTGAATTTAAAACAGAAGTAAATGTAAAAAGTAATATAATTGAAATTACAAAAATAGTGGATAATGTAGTTATTCCGTTAGATACTATCGTAGCGAAGGATCGGGAATTATTTGCCCTTGGGCGTAATGAGAAGTTTAGTGTACAAATATTAGAGCAGTATCTCTTTGATACATTTGGAGATAAGTTAGGCTTATAATGAATAGAATGAGGTACGTATTTATAGGTAGTGAATTTTAGTTTGTATTACTTGCGTTTGACCTCTCATTTAATTTGTACTACAATTCGTAGTGTGAAAGGAGTCATACGATGTTTACGCAAAACTATAGGTTAAATGAGCAAGGATTAAATCATTTCTTTGGACCGCTTGAAGCGAAGATTATGGAGATTATTTGGTCTACTGAAGGTATTACTATTAAAGAAGTCCAGCGGAAATTAAGTGAAGAATCGCCTGTGAATTTTAATACTGTTATGACAGTTATGAACAGGTTAGTAGAGAAATTACACTTAGAAAAACAGACTGTGAAAAGAAGTGGCATATATCGTGCTATACAAACGAAAGAAGAATTCTTATCCAATCAAACGAAGAAAATGACACAGGAATTAGTGGGGGAATTTGGAGATTTAGTTATAACACATATGATAGATGAGTTAGAGCAGGCTGATCCGAATTTAATAAAAAAATTAGAAGACAAATTGAATCAGTTAAAAAAAGAGGATCGATGAAATGAAAGGGCAAATGCGTAAAATCGTATTGTTAGCACTCATTGTTAGTACCCTCTTTTTCAGCTTGTTATTGTATTATGTTACATATCCATTTCTCTTTCAAAATAAGGCATTCTTCCTTTCAAAGTTTTGCTTGTTTCAGTTAGAAAAACATATGAAAGAACTATCAATGGTTCGTATTATAATAGCGGGGTTATTATTAATTACTGTATTGATTGTTTGTAAAAGAATTTGGCGGCAATTTTTCTATAGTAAAAAAGTACAAAAAGTACTTATCCCATTTATTAGAAAAGGGAAACAAATATATATACTGCCGACTGCGGAAGTTGCAGCGTTTACAATTGGATTATTCCGTCCGAAAGTTGTCATGTCGGAAGGTTTGCTTCAGACGTTTTCAGATGAAGAGATTGATGCGATTATTTTCCATGAAGAATATCATCAAAATAATTGGGATCCGCTAAAATTATTTTGTTTTACGTTATTAGCAGAAGGAATGATGTACATCCCGATATTAAAAGAATTGTTACAACGATATCATACGTATCAAGAGTTAGCAGCAGATAAATATGCGATGAAAAAAATGGAATCTTCATTTGAGTTAGGTAGCGCGTTATTAAAATTAATTAAAATAAAGACAATGGAAAATCGATGTGTTACAGCTTCATTTGCAAAAACAGCAATAAATTTACGAATCGAGCAAGTGTTAAATGAAAAGGTTGCTAAGCTTACTATTCCGTTACATACGAACTCGGTATATGTAACAGTAGGGTTATTCTGTGTGTCAATTGTACTTATTGTCGGAGAGTGCATATAGCCTCTTTTTTTAAGAATAAACACTACTATATGTAGTGTGGATAGAGGTGTTGTCATTTATATCATTATACTTTTTATCGCTATATATATCTTATTTATCATATATTACAGGTATTTTATTGTATACAAATCAAATGACGAAAATGACAGCATTCTTTATTCGTCTATTTGGTGGATTTACAGGTTTTTAAAAATGAGGAGGAAGAAAAGTGAAGAAACTAATTGCTATTATACTAGTAGGTGCTCTCGTTTGGGCGGGGGTTAACTTTTATAATTCAAAGAAAGAAGAAAAGGAAAGAAAAGCGAAACAAGCAGAGTTACAAGAGAAAGAAGTATTACCACAAGTAGGTTTTAAAGCACCTGGCATCACATTAAAAGGATTGGACGGAAAGTTGCAGTCGTTAAATGATGCCAAGGGAAAACCATATATTATTAATTTTTGGGCATCATGGTGTGGGCCGTGTGAAATGGAGGCACCTGACTTAGTTCATATGTATGATAAATATAAAAAGGATGTTGAAATTTTTGCGGTGAATGCAACTGTTAGTGACCCAGTACAAGAAGCAAGCGCATTTGCTAATCGCTATGGATTTGAGTTTCCGGTTCTACTAGATATGGACGGAGTAGCTGGACTAGATTATAAAGTATTCTCTTTACCGACGACATTTTTTGTTAATAAAGATGGAATTATAGTAGATCATGTACGAGGTGTATTACCACCAGATCAATTAGAAAAGAAATTTAAGAAATTGATTGAGAGCTAAAAGGGGATTTCGTGATGATGGAGTGGATCGTGAGATTACAACCCGTATCTCTTATAATTGGAAGTCTATTTGGATTTATGTTGATGAAACGAAAGATGAGGCATCAAAATGCATCATATGAAAAAATGATGGATGCCGTAACAAATGCGTTTCTTATCATCGTATTTGTATGGAAGTTTGCACCAGCAATTTTAAATCCTGTATGGGCTTTTGGGGCGCCAGTGCAAGCAATATTAGCTATTGGAAGTATGCAACATATTGTAGTAGGATGCGTAATTGCTAGTGTATACATTGTTTGGAAAAGTAAAAAGGAACAATTTTCGCTTCGTATTTTACTTGATGTACTCCCTTTTGGATTGTGTGTGTGCACTATCTTTTATTTTCTATTACATCATGAAGTAGGTGCACTAACGACACTACCATGGGGAATGAAAATATATGAATCTAAACTTTTATATCACCCTATATTCGTATACGAGATCATCCTTGCTCTTTGTATAATGGGCTTGTTATGGATGAAAAATGAAAGGCTCGGAAATGGAAAGAATATAAGTGTTTTTCTAATTATTGAGGGTTTTGCTCAAATCATTATTTCGCTTGTTAGTGAACAAAATTCGGTTCTGTTTGGTCTATCAGCACAGCAAATAATGAGCTTTTGTATTATTAGTTTAGGGATTTTGTTGGTGCCGAAAAAATAAAAGATAGCCATGTACAGAGAGTATCTGTGTATGGCTATCTTTTATAAGCGTATTATTATATTGTAGAAACCTAAAAACCCCTTTATTAGGGGTTTTTAGGTTTCTATAGGTCTGCATGTGTTTCTTGTTTATCTGTATCCCATTTTGGAAGTTGTTTTGCTTGTTGATTTTCAGTGAAATTATTAAAGCCAAAAGCAAGTATGCATGTAAAGGTTAAAATAGCTAAACTAATCTTTTTCATTATCTTAGTGCCTCCTTAGTTAATAATTTTTGTTTTGCTTCGTAAGTTTTGAAAAAATATTTTTGAGATTTCTCTATTTTATTCACTTTATGAAATTCTACTGCTAATAATTCGTAATATTCTTGTGCATAATCGTATAATTCTTTACTGTTAAAATATGTAGTGCCTGCAATGATTGCGTTTTCTAAGTCGTCTAGAATACCAGTGTGTTGTGTTTTTAAGATAGTGAAATGGTGTTTATATTCTTGATTATTTAATTCATTACAAATTTCTAAGCCTTTTTGAACCCAATCGTTTGCAAGTTCTTTTTCATTTAAACTAAAATGTTCTTTGGCTTGTAGAAAATTGGCTTTTAGGTGTTTAGGTAATTTGTTTGTAACTATTGTAAGATGTCTAATAGCAAGGGTTGATAGATTTTGAGAAGAGTAGAGCCAACCTAAGTTATTTCGAACTTTTAAGATTAGTGTATCGTCTTTCAGCTTTTGTAAAATATTGATTGCTGAATTATAGTTCTCTTCGGCTTGTTCGAATTGTTTTAAATAAACAGAACATGAGCCTAAAATGTTTTCGCATAGAGCTATTTTAATTTCATAACGTGGATATTTTGAGAAAATCTCTTTCGCTTGATTTGCATAATTGATTGCTGTAAGTGGTTTGTTTGTATGGTGATTAAATATAGCAAATTTATATTTATATTCAGCTTCTTCTAGTTCGCCTGGTACATGTTTTAAAAGGGATTCAGCTTTTTCGTATTCTTTTTTTGCTTCATCATAATTTCCAATAATGGTAGCATGTTCAGCTTTAAAAAAGTGATAATAATAAGTAATAAAGTCTTCAGTTATTGGATTGTCTAAACGAACAATTTGACTAAAAGTATCATACTTAATGTTTGTCCAATCGGTTAGGACCTTATATTTAAAGTTTAGTAGGGAGTAGTAAAGCGATAGATTTTGATCAGCTTCAATTTTATTAATCTGTTTCTCTATTTTTTCTTTTAATTGTTTCGCTTCAATTAATTGCTCCGCTACCATTACTTGATATAAAATGTTTAATTCGTTGACAATCTGTTCATGCCCTTTTAATAACACACTCATTATATATTCCCCCATCCGATAAAAGTATCCTAATTTAATTATTTCTATAATAGCAAAATAGAAGAAGTATAAGAGTAATTTTACCATATTTTTCAACAAAATTCTGAAAAATTAATTAATTTTTACGTATTTCTTATTTTTATGTGAATATTACAAGTGCCTCTGGTAGTGGTGGGATGAATCTGACTCATGATACGTTAGCATCAATGGGAGGGATAGCTTCACTTGTAAAAATGTTTTTAGGAGGATTGTTCGGATTGGGTCCAACTGTTAAGTTTTTAACAAAAATTTCACTTTCTTATTTAATAAAAACAGGATAATCCGCATTTTATAAGAATCATCCTGTTTTTATTGATACATTAAAAAATCGGCGGAGTAACAGAAAACAAAACAATGGCATTTTTTTTAAAATGATTCACCCATTTATGCTTTAAATAAGCAGGTATCTTTACACTGTCGCCAGTTTCTAATACGTATTCTTCCTCATTTAAATATAATGTGATTTTCCCATCTAAGACAAATGCTAATTCTTCTCCTTTATGTTCTAGCACATTTTCTGATGAAGCTGTATTAGGCGGGACGGTCATAATTGCTGTTGCTAAATTTCCAGTGAAATCAGGTGAAAGCATTTCATATGATAAATTATCAATAATCATTTTCTTTCGTTTATGGGAACGTACAATTAAATCGTCTGTATTTGTATCTTCAAGTAAAAAGCTAAATGTTGGCACATCAAGAGCTTTAGCAAGCACTTTTAATGTTTGAATAGAAGGGTTAGCAGACCCACGCTCAATTTGACTTAACATAGATGGTGTAATATCGGCCATCTTTGCTAGTTCTTTACTAGTTAAACCTTTTTCTTTTCTTTGTTTTTCAATTTTTTTACCAATATCTATATTTTCCATAATGAAAATCTCCTTAAGGGTTATTAAATTATATTTAAATAAATTAAATTAAAATTAACTAAAGTTAACGATTTGTGTTAAACTATATTAAAATTAATTTAATTATAATTTATTATATGGTGAGCTACAAGGATATAAGGAGGAAACAAAATGAAAGAAATAGGGGCATTACAAGCAGAATACCCATTAGTGAATAAACTTATTGCAACAGAAGAAGTATTTTGGATAAATCCAAACATAGAAAAGTATGAAAGGGCAATAAAAGATTCACCACTTAATGAAAAGAATGTAAAAGATGCGGAAGAGAGATTAAAGCGTTTTGCACCATATATTGCGAAAGTTTTTCCTGAAACGAAAGGGACGAATGGCATAATCGAATCACCTTTAGTGAAAATATCTTCTATGAAAGAAGCTTTAGAGACAAATTACAAGCAACCTATTTTAGGAGAATTATTATTAAAATGTGATAGTCATCTTCCGATATCAGGATCAATTAAAGCTAGGGGTGGCATTTATGAAGTGTTAAAATATGCTGAACAATTAGCTTTGCAGCATGGTATGTTAACAGAAGAAGATGATTATTCCATTTTAGATAGTGATACATGTAGAGAGTTTTTTGCCAAATATTCAATTGCGGTCGGTTCAACAGGAAATTTAGGGCTAAGCATTGGGATTATGAGTGCCAAACTAGGTTTTAACGTAACGGTTCATATGTCAGCAGATGCGAAACAATGGAAAAAAGATTTATTAAGAAGTAAAGGTGTAAACGTTATTGAATATGAAGATGATTATAGTAAAGCAGTAGAAGAAGGAAGAAGACAAGCGGATGCGGATCCTAGCTGTTATTTTGTAGACGATGAAAACTCACATGATTTATTTTTAGGATACGCAGTAGCAGCATCACGATTACAAAAGCAATTAGAAGAGTTAGAGGTTGTAGTAGATGAAGAGCATCCTTTATTCGTTTACCTTCCGTGCGGAGTAGGAGGCGGACCTGGCGGCGTCGCATTTGGTTTAAAGTTATTGTATAAAGACAACGTTCATTGTTTCTTTGCAGAGCCAACACATTCTCCTTGTATGTTACTCGGTTTAATGACAGGCCTTCATGATAAAATTGCTGTTCAAGATATCGGGATTGATAATGTAACAGACGCGGACGGACTAGCGGTAGGAAGACCGTCTGGATTTGTCGGTAAAACGATGGAACCATTTTTGAGTGGAAATTACACAGTAAGTGATGAAGAGTTATATAGATTGTTAAAAGAACTAGCTGATACGGAGAATATTTATTTAGAGCCTTCTGCACTAGCAGGTATGATTGGGCCAGTGAAAGTATGTAAAGAAGATGAGTATTTACAAAAGCAACAGTTAACAGAGAAGGTGAAAAAAGGTACTCATATTGTGTGGGGAACGGGTGGAAGTATGGTTCCAAAAGATGTAATGAATGAATATTATAGGAAAGGTTTGGAGTTAACGGTATAAGAAAAATGAGGCTAATTGTAGCCTCATTTTTTCATGTACATAAAAATCTTTGTTATTTTCACAATAGTTCTTTATAGTATATATAAAGGATAACTAATATGGAATAAATACAACAAAAAAGCTTTATTTTACATAATAAGAGGATGTGTATACGATGTCATTACAGACTAAATATATAGCGGGTATTTCGCTTGGGGTTATGGGGATAGGCTTTGCGGCTTCTATCCCTTTTCAAGGAACGGTAGCAGGAGAGATTATACAAGGGGGATTTGAAGCTGGGTTAGTTGGCGGGCTTGCAGATTGGTTTGCGGTTACTGCTTTATTCCGTCACCCGATGGGAATTCCAATTCCGCATACAGCTTTGTTACCTAAAAACCGTAAACGAGTAACGAAAGGGCTCATCAATACGTTAGAAAATGAGTGGCTAACGAAAGAAAGTATTACGAATAAAGTAAAAGAAATGCAGCTAGCACAAATGGTGCTACAAATTGCAGAGAGAGAAATGCAGTCTGATGCTGTGAAAAAAGGCATTGTAACGATTGCTGAGAAGGCGATTGTTTCAATCGATACAGAAAAATTAGCGGTTATTATTGAAAAAGAATTAAAGACGTATTTACATACAATTAATACAAATAACATTTTACAAGTGCTTGTTGATCAATTAGTTGTGCAAGAATATGATGAGAAGACACTTGATTACATATTAGTGAAGGTAAAAGATTGGACAGCGCAAGATGAAGCTCGTTACCAGCTCGGTAGCTTAGGTATGAAGGCGATGGAAAATATAAAAGTAGATGGATTCTTGCAGTTTACTTTGAAATCATTTATGAATATTGTAGATGAAGATAAAATTGGCGGCATTTTGCAGAAGTTTATCATTAGTAATATTAACAGCCTACAAGAGGCTGATAATAGCACAAGACAACTTATATTAGCGAAGATTCGTCAAGAAATTATCAATGTAAAAGAAAATGAAGCCTTATTAAAGGAATTAGAAAATTGGAAAGAAAAGTGGATTGCGAATTGGGATGCTACTGACAAAATAAAAGAGATGCTAGAGCAAGTACAACAAAGAGCAGTTGCTTTTGTAAATAATGAAGAATTTGCTGATAAATATGTTATTTCATTTTTACAAAAACAAATGAATAAAATAAAAGAAGATGAACAGACAGTTCAAAAAATAGAAGATTGGTTACAAAAACAAGTTGTAAGTCTTGTTGAGAAGAACCATTCGAAAATTGGTAAGCTTGTACAAGAAAACCTTGATAAGTTAGATGATAAAACGTTAATCGAAATGATTGAAAATAATGTCGGTAAAGATTTGCAGTGGATCCGAGTGAACGGGGCGGTTTGCGGATTTATGATTGGATTAGTGTTAGAAGGAATTAAAGCGATTATATGAGAAAAACCTTCCGCAATTGCGGAAGGTTTTTTATTTTTCGAGAACACTCATATTCAAATTATAAGCTTTCTCAATATTTAACTTGTACGTCCCATTTCCAGTTTTAATCGAATTTTTATACCAATGTTCTTGGTTGTTTAATTCTGGATGTTCTTCTGAAGAAGTATTTTCGTTTTTCGTTAAATCTTCTACTTGTTCCCAAGGTGTACTTCCATGGGTTTCTTTTTGATTCGTTACTGCTGTTAAAGATACATCACTTTCTTTTGCAAGATGGACAGACACTCTTGAGCCTTCCTGTACAAACCAATTATTTTGTAATTGACCTGGATAAAGAGATAGTTCGTTATTTGAAGCACGGATTTCCACATTTTTATTTTGCGGAAGAACAAGCGTTGGTTTCACCTGTGGTGCTGAATTAAATAACGTATGCTGAACAGGTAATGATTTTAAAGTGATATACATCGTTTCTCCAGCCGTTTGAACTGAAAGAAAATCATCTCGTTTTAAATTGAGTTTTTCATTTGCTTTCGTTGTCATTTCATAAGTTCCCAAAAGATGAATTTGATTTGTATTATTTCCCTCTATCGTTAGAGGTTGATGTCCTGCATCTACTACGATTTTTTTGATAGATTCAGGTATATCAAATTGTCCGTCTGGAATATTACTCGTTTGCCTCGTTGTGTTAATAGAGTGACGAACTTCTTCTAGTAATCCAGTTGATAATAAACAGTAAAAAGCAATTCCGACGCTTCCTAAAACACCGATAAAGAAAATACTAAAAATATCATATTTAATAAATGATTGTTCCTTCTTAGAAAATAGAAGGTATAGTAAAACTTCGGCTCCAAGTATGATGAGTAAAACTGGCCACCATGCAGTTAGTGTATCTAATACTTGAATTCCTTTTACGACTGAAAATAGTAAAAAGCATCCTAACGATATAATAGAAAGCCCCATTGAGAATGTTCCAACACGCCAAGTCCTCATTCGCTTGTCCCACCTTTGTTTTCTTTATTTCCAAGTAACAATTTAAAGCCGCCGCCAATTAAAAGGAGTGCAACGATAGATGTTTGGAAATAGCGATAATATAGTTCACTAAGATGAATATTAAATATAGTTACAAAATAATCATTCAAAATAGGAAGGACTGTTTGATTTAATAAATAATAACCACCGAGTGTAATTAATCCGATACCGATCCATCTTTGATGATTTATAAAATAATCGATAATGGGTTCGTCTTGAACTCGTTCTTTTCCGTATTTTGCTGTTTGCTGTAACGCATCAAAAAAGCTATAGAACCAAATGATTGGTACTAAAAATAAAAACGCAGAAAGTCTTAATAAGTCGAGTAAATAAATAGATAGTAAGAAGGCTGCCATAAGCTGAAGACCACGGCGTTGTAAGCCTAAATACATATGACCTGCTCCAGGGAACATCGCTAAAATAGAAGCAAATGTTTTACTTTTCTTTCCCTGCTCGCGGTGCTCTTCAAAATCTTCGAAAATAGTACGGTCAATTAATTGCTCGCCACGTTCTTTTTTCTGTAGTTGCTGAACAACGTCAAAGAAATTATAAATCCATAAAACAGGTAACGTAATAAGGAAGATAAGAAAACTTTCTTGCGATGTTAAAAGTGCAACGAAAATGATCATACTTCCGATTCCTGTGCAAGCTACTAAAAATGTAAGTCCGCGTTGCATAAGTCCTAATTGGAAATGGCCAAGTCCAGGGATGATGGATAAGAGAATGATATAAAATCGTTCGCTCTCTTTAGAGGAATTTATCACTTCTCCAGCTTCTTGCTTTTTCGTTTGGTTTATAATGGTGATAACTAAATCTAGTAAGTTAATTACCCATAGAACAGCTAGTAAAAATAGAGAAAGAAAAGCAATATCACGTTCTCTTACTACTATGGTACAAAATACTGCAAAGGAGAATAGAAATAGTGATCCTCCGCTATATAAAATAAACCGTCCTAGCTTTTTTAAGTATAAATGTCCAAGCCCAGGAATTAGCCCTAATACAAGTGCTAAAAAGGGATTTTTATTCATGCTTTGAACCTCCGTCCTTTTTCGATGTGTCTACCGATTTGTTTACAATTTGTTGTGAAATAGAAGACTCGTTATGTTTTGAAGATTTCTCTAAATTTGATGTCGCTGTAAAAATATACTGAAATAAACCACTTACCATAAAAATAATTGTAGCCGCAGTCGCAATTATGTAATGAATGATCGTGCGCTTTAGTGAGGTTGTTTTTATATTTTCATTAGACTGTAGTGTTTCAAAATTAATTTGCGTCATAACTTCGTTCGTAAATGAATCATCATTTATCATTGGAAGGTTTTCATGTTGTTCATCAATACTTTCCATATAAAGTGCTAAACAATGATCACATTCATAAAGATGTTCTTCCATAGATTCACGTTCATTGCTTTCTATAAAATCTAATGTATAATTGCGCCAATCTTCTTTTGAATAATGCATCATAGAAACTCTTCCTCCTTCCAATGTTTTTTAATCCATTTTCGTGCTCGATACAGTTTCATTTCGACTGTTTTTACTTCGATGTTTTCCTGTAAAGCAATTTCTTGATAGCTCTTTTCTTCTAAGTAATGTGCGAGAACGACGTCACGGTAATTTTCGGGAAGTTCTCTCAGTTTTTGAGCAATGAGTAATTTTTGCTCTTTCGTCAATAATAAAGCCTCAATATTATGAGAGGACTGTATATTTTCCTCAGCTTCTTTACATAAGGAGAGTTCTTCACTTTCTCTAGCTTTCTTTCTCTTATAATCAATAGCGTGATTGGTGGCAATACGTGCCATCCACGTTTTTAATCCGCGAAATTGATAATTTGGGAGAGAGGTGTGAATTTTTACGAATACTTCTTGTGTAACATCTTTCGCATCTTCTTCATGTCTTAAAATAGAAAAGATAACTTGAAAAATATAATGACGATATGTTTGTACAAGGATACGAAAAGCATGCTCGCTTCCTTGCTGTGCTTTTTCAATTAATTGTTTTTCCTCAATCGGTCTCTCCCTCCTTTTTGACGCATTCTATTATATAGACGTAAAGAATGATAAGTCACCCTACACATTTTGTAAAAAAAGAATAATATATTTTTTGCGGGAGAGCTAGATGAAAAAAGGTGTGAAAAAATGGTAAAGAGAAGTATATAATGAGCAAGTAGGAAATGTTATACGGAGAAAGGATGTGAATGTTAGTAGGGAAAGGTTCATACTAACAAACATGAAAATTAAAATATTAATAGCAGATGATAACTCTTTTATTAGAGAGGGCATGAAAATTATTTTAAATACATACGAAGAGTTTGAAGTAGTAGATACTGTAAATGATGGGGAAGATGCTGTAGCGTATTGTAAAAAGCATGAAGTTGATATTGCTCTTTTAGATGTTCGTATGCCAAATATGAACGGTGTAGAGGCGACGAAGTTCATTTGTGAAGAGACGAAAACAAAACCGCTTATTTTAACGACGTTTGATGATGATGAGTATATTTTGGATGCAGTAAAAAACGGAGCGAAAGGTTATTTATTAAAAAATAACGATCCGGAGCGTATTCGTGATGCGATAAAAGGAGTATATAACGGTCAAACTGTTATGCAAGATGTTGTCCTCGATAAAATTAAGTCTAATTTAATGGAAAGTAAAGAGGAAGAATGTAAAATTGATAAGAGCCTTTTCACAGAAAGGGAGCTTAGTATTATCGCATTAATTGCAAAAGGTTTCTCAAATAAAGAAATTTCGAAACAGCTTTTTATATCTGAGGGAACAATTGCAAATTATATTACATCAGTTTTAGGGAAAACTGGACTTGAACATCGCACACAAATTGCGATTTATTACTTAACAGGGAAAGTAGATTAATGATATGGAATTTTGGTTAACTGTAAGTAAATTAATTGTCTTTTTATATATTGTGTTCAGTTATATTTACGCAAATGTAGCAAATTTACCGTGGGTTATATTTACTTTACTTATTTACCTTTCTGTAAACGTAATGATTTCTATATTTAAAAAAGATACGTATAAAAAAATATTAATCTGTATATCCATTGGCGTAGTTATGTTATTTACATGGAGGGTTCATCCATTTTTTATTTTGTTTTTACCTTTGAACTTATACGAAATTACATTCTATTACATAGAAAAGAATTGGCCACGCTTTGTCGTTATGATGCTCCCAATTACGATTGCAGATGAAAGTATTCGAATGACTTATGGATTAATTGTTGCATTTTCTTTTCTCGTTTTAACTATTGCAGATCGATATATATCGCGTGTAGTAAAGCTTGAATCGCAAAATGATAAGATGCGAAAAGATATGCAACGACTTACGAAAAGCTTACATGAAAATAAAGAGTACATAAGACAATCTGAATACACATTTAAGCTAGAAGAGAGAAATCGGTTATCGCAAGAAATTCATGATAAAATTGGTCACTCGATGACGGGTGCGCTTATTCAAATGGAAGCAGCAAAAAGGTTAATGGAAATAGATAAAGAAAAATCTGCGGAGTTATTACAAAATGCAATTCACATTTCAAAAGATGGAATTGAAAGTATTCGCATTACATTAAAAAATATGAAGCCACCAACTGAGCAAATTGGTATTCATCGTATGAAATTATTCATAGAGGAATTTGCCGGTAAGAATGATGTGAATATTCCTTTTGTATATAAAGGGAACTTAGATATGATTTCTCCCATTCAGTGGAAAATTATCGGTGAGAATGTTACAGAAGCACTAACAAATGCAATGAAATATGCTGATGCTACAGTTATTTCTATAGATATTCATGTGCTTAACAAGATGGTTAAGGTGCAAGTGAAGGATAACGGAAAAGGGGCAGCTCTTGTTAAAAAAGGTCTCGGTATTATGGGGATGGAGGAGCGAACAGCTTCAGTAAACGGAAAAATTATTGTAGATGGAACAAGTGGCTTTTCAGTGACGATGTTGTTGCCGATATAAGAGAATGGGACGAAGATGAACCATCTCATATGAAAAAAGTGAATATTCTCATGTGAAAAGAATGAACTTCTGCACTGAGCAGGTTCATTCTTTTTGTTTATACTAAAAGCAGAGAAACCGAAATAGGGGTGAAAATGATGAATACATTAGAAATTAAAAATTTAACGAAAAAATTTGGTGATTTCATCGCAGTTGATAATATGTCTTTATCTATTAAAGAAGGAGAAATATTTGGCTTTTTAGGATCAAATGGTGCTGGTAAGAGTACAACGATAAATATGATTGCTGGCTTGTTAAGAAGTAATGAAGGTGAAATTAGCATACTAGGAAAAAATATAAAGAAACATAATCGATTTGCAAAGATGAATATTGGTATTGTTCCGCAAGATATTGCGATTTATGAAGAGTTAACTGCCTATGAAAATGTGAAATTCTTTGCTGGGTTGTACGGATTACGAGGAGCCGAATTAAAAGCTAGGGTAGAGGAAGCTCTTCAATTTGTAGGACTTAGCGATAAACATAAAAGTTATCCGAAAAACTTTTCTGGCGGGATGAAACGAAGACTGAATATCGCTTGTGCAATTGCTCATAGACCGAAGTTGATTATTATGGATGAGCCGACAGTTGGAATTGATCCACAGTCAAGAAACTACATTTTGCAGTCAGTACGTAAATTAAATGAAATGGGAAGTACGATTATTTACACGAGCCACTACATGGAAGAAGTAGAAGAGATTTGTACGAAAATCGCAATTGTCGACCACGGTAAAGTGATTGCAGAAGGTACGAAAGAACAGTTAAAAGCGATTATTACAGATACGAAAGATATTTGGATTGAAGTGAAGTCAGTAGAAAATTTAGATGTAGAAAAGTTAAAAGAGATAAACGGTGTGAAAGCTGTTCAAATTGAAGAGAACGTAATCAAGGTAAACTCGGATGCAGGATTAAATAATTTAAATCAAATTATTCAGCATTTCATTAATCATGACATTGAAATTCGTTCATTAGAGGAGCAGGCTCCAAACTTAGAAACAGTATTTCTTACGTTAACCGGAAGAAACTTACGAGATAAATAAAAGGTAAATGAAGAAAAGGTAAAGGGAGGTTCATCAATTGAACATCTTCAATATTGCAATTATGCATATTAAAAGAGATTTCAGAGACGTAAGAACTTTAGTTTTTATGTTAGCATTTCCGATTGTACTTATGCTTGTGTTAGGAACAGCGTTAACCAACGCATTTAATAGTGATAGTCATTCGATTAAAGATATACAAGTGCTATATAAAGATGAAGCGAGTAGCACGTTTTCTCAATCATTTGCAGCATTTACGAAAGAAGTGGATAAATCAGGTATTCATTTTAAAAAAGCTTCCGGCAGTATAGATGGGAAAGAAGAAGTGAAGAAAAATAAATATGCTGCTTATGTAGAGTTAAATAAAGATGGTGCAAAATTTTACGGAAGTGACAAAAGTAGTATTGAGGGGAGTATTGTGGAAGGAATGCTTACAACATTTGTTGATAAGTACAATGTAGCGGTCGAAGTTGCAAAAGTAGATCCTACTAAGGTGAGCACAGTTATTTCAAACGGAAATCATAATGATTATATAAAAGAAACATCCTTACAAGCTGCGAAAAAACCAGGTTCTATGGATTACTATGCGGTTGTAATGACAACGATGATTGCACTATATGCTGCGATGGGAGCGAGTTCTTTAATTCGAGGAGAACGAATACGTAAAACAGGAGATCGTCTCATTGCTGCACCTATAAGTAAAGCTGAAATATTCATTGGAAAAGTACTTGGTAGCCTAGTAGCAAATGCCCTGTGCATATTACTCGTCATGTTATTTAGTAAATTTGTTTTTCAAGCGAATTGGGGCGACCATCTTGGAATCATATTTCTTATTTTATTAACACAAGTCTTTCTAGCAATTAGCTTCGGTTTAGGAATCGGATATATCACGAAAACAGCTGAAGCGTCTAGGGCAATTATTATGGTTGTTGTGCAATTAGCTTCTATTTTTGGAGGTGCATATTTCGTAGTAGAAGAAAATTTCGTTACGAATTTATCGCCATTAACTTGGGCAAATACAGCTGTTATGAAAATTATTTATGCAAATGATGTAGGGGCAGCACTACCAGTCATTTCTTTAAACCTTGGAATATCAGCACTCTTTTTATTAATTGCAATTATTGCATTACGTAGACGGGAGGGGCTATAGTATGAAGGATATTTTATGGCTCATACAAAAAACGTTATCTGTACTTTTGAAAAATAAAAAAGGGTTATTCATTATTATTAGTTTGCCGATAATAGGGACGCTCATTTCCTTCTCGATATACGGAAATGCAGGGCAAGGAACGTTAAATATCGGGATTGTAAATAAAGAAAATGAGCCGATAGCAAATGATACGATAAAGTTTTTAGAAGGATTAAATCATGTGAATGTGAGTAAGGTTAAGGAGTCTCAAATAGAAGATAAATTCACTTCCAAAAAACTTGATGGAGTTATTACATTAGATTCTGGTTTTTCAAAAAGTGTTCGAGAAGGGAAACCAGAGCATATTGAAATTTCATCGATTAAAGGTGATCAAGTAACAGGATTTATAAAATCATATTTATATAATTATATTGATAATATAGCAGCTATTAGTAAAGTGGCAGGAACAGATCAAAGTGCGTTTGATAATATGTACGCAGGGTATCAAAAAGGTTCATTTAAAATGAAAACTGAGACGCTAGAAGATACTTCGAAAAATAAAGATATGACAAATCAAACGATGGGTTACCTTATTATGTTTATGCTGTTTTCAGCAGCGAACTTATCAGGTCATATTTTAAAAGAAAAAGAGAATAGAACGTACTTTAGACTATTATCAACGCCGATAGATGGGAAGAAGTTTATATTATCTAATGTCGGAGTAAATATGATAATACTAACAGTACAAATTTTGATTACAATCCTATTCCTAACGAATGTTTTTCATACGAATATCAATATGCCTTTCATAGTGATGATGGGCGTACTAATGCTATTTGCATTAATCGCAATTGGAATATCATTAGTCCTTGTAGCTTTTTCGAAAAACTCAGCATCGGCAAATGCGATGCAAAATATGATCATTGTACCAACATGCTTACTTGCTGGATGTTATTTCCCATATGACATTATGCCAAGTGCAGTACAAAAAGTAGCTAATTTTCTTCCGCAGCGCTGGTTGTTAGATACGATATCAAAACTACAGCAGGGAATACCATTCTCGGAGTTGTATTTAAACATTTTAATTTTATTAGCTTTCGCAATTGCATTCTTCTTAATTGCTATTTATAAGTTTGGAAGAAATAATGATGCGAGAAATTTTGTTTAATGTGAAAAGGTGTGGCTTAATGCCATACCTTTTTTGTTTGAAATTTAGAGTATCTTTTGTAGTATAGGAATGCTTTTGTAGAGCACTTCGTTATGTGAAGCATGCAAAACATATTTATGTCCCTTTAGAAGAAAAACGCTATGTAGAACAGCGTTACCGTCACCATGTTTTGTAAGTAAATCACTGACGACTTTGCCGTCTGTCCATTTCAGTTTGGAATGTGAAGGGACGACTTGTAAATATTGAGTTGTTTCCTCTCCATCTCCGGCAATGAGTGTCGTTTCAATATTTCTTTTTTGTATAATAAATCTATTTGTATTTAATATATCGAGGAAAGGGTTTTTCGTTTTCATCTTACTATAAGGAAGAAATGTAATAGAAGAGTCGGATTTTATAAATAAATAATTTCCGTAATCTTTACAAGGAATAACATCTTGTAATCCTGGAAAGTAAATGTGTATCGCCTCAACTTTATTCATTTTATGTAAGATGCTGAAGTAACAAATATATTGTTCCATATAAAAATGAACGATATTTATTTTAGAAGAGGCATGGATAGGGAGACTGCCTCCAGTCCAATAACTATAATTTGGTGGAGATCCAGCGTTTGGTGTGCAGAGTATTATAAGTTGATTCACATCATTTTTATATTCGTCACTTTGAACGTAAGAACGTCCAAGAAGGCCGCCCATACTATGACAAATTAAATTTAGTTTATCGCAACCTGTAATCTTTTTAGCATAAGCAATCGTTTGTAATAAATATTTTTGTGTAGAAAAAACAATACGCTGCCGCCAGTCATAAAAACAGATGAACAAGTCTTTATTTCGTTCGTAGCCCATACTTTCTAGCATCATGATGAATGGTTCGTAAATAAATGCAGAAAGTCCAAAACTCCAATTACCAGTGCCGGGAATAATAATATTGCTCATTGAACCGAAAAGACCTGGGATAAAAACAATAGGAGTTTTTCCTTTTCTCATATTCATATCTCCTTTAACTGTTTAGTATCAATAAAAATAAGAAATACATTTCGTATGAAAACATATTTAAATGAAACACTACGAAATAGTAAGGAATATGATTGGAAGGAAACCAAAATGATTAAAAAAATATTAAGAGTTACTTCTATAATTATTGCTATTTTCGTTTTTATTTTAATTTGTATGCATATCGATGTTACCTTAGGTAGGAAAATGGAAGCTGGAAAAAACATGCCGACAGAGTATGCGCCTCATTATAGTGACTTTCAATTATATGTAGAAGGGAAGTCTTTTTATAAACAATTATTTACTGATATAAGAGAAGCCAAAAGCTCCATCTACACTTATTTCTTCATTTTGTCGGATGATAAAAGTAGTCATACTTTTTTAAACTTATTAAAAGAGAAAGCAAAAGAAGGAGTAAACGTCTATTTATCAGTTGATCGCATTAATGATTTATCATTTGAAAGAAAGATGATAAATGAATTGCGGGAAAGTGGTGTGCATTTTACATATAGTAGAAAACCTGCATTGCCATTCGGATTTTATTCACTTCACCATCGTAATCATCGCCGTATTACGACGATTGATGGGGATATTGGCTATACAGGCGGATTTAATATAGGAGATGAGTACTTAGGGAAAGATAAGCGATTTGGATATTGGCGTGATTATCATGTACGGCTTAAAGGAGAAGGAGCAAAAGATTTAGAAGAGCAGTTTGCTTTAGATTGGAAACGAGATACGAAAGAAGAGATAAAGAGGAGTACGAATAAAGCTAGTAAAGGGAATACATTACATACTATGACTAGTTACAATGGGCATTACGTTGCTGAAAAATATATAGAGCTCATAAAACAAGCTCAGCACTCCATTGTAATTGCAACGCCGTATTTTATAGCAAAAAATAAAGAATCCATGAATGCTTTAATCGCAGCACAAAAGCGTGGTGTTACAGTAAAAATACTTTGGTCATATAAACCAGATCTACCTCTTATAAAAGAAGCGGCGTATCCATACATACGTCAAGCTGTTAATAATGGGATTACTGTATATGGGTATAAAAAAGGAATGTTCCATGGCAAATTAATGCTTATTGATAATGAATTAACTGTTATTGGTACAACAAACTTTACTTCGCGTAGCTTCAATATAAATGATGAAATGAATTTTTATATTTATGGCGGTCCTATTGTAGGACAAGTTAATAAGGCGTTAACAGAGGATTTTCATGATTCGAAAGAAATGACGAAAGAGTTTTTTGAGAAGTTATCTTTTTGGGAGCGTTGTAAGGAGAAAGTGGCGGGATTGGTTGAGTTCTATTTGTGATGATGGATTAGGAAAGGGTGCCTACAAAAGGCACCCTTTTTGGTGGGAAATCATTATTTTTCATGCACCAGCATCGTAACATCATCATTAATCAACGTCCCCACATGTTCACCTAAACATATTTTTTTCATGACTCCAGGCTCATCAAAGTTAAAGACATGCGTTGGTAAATTGTAGTCCCGGGCAAGCAGTAATGCCGCTTGATCCATGACTTGTATATTTTGTCTAACGACATCATTATAGTTTAGTTTGCTGTACATTTTTGCTGATTTGTTATGCTTCGGATCACTTGTAAAAACGCCATCGACACCCTGTTTTGCGACTAATATGGCATCGCTATTCATTTCAATAGCTCTTTGTACGCTTGGATAATCTGTCGTCACGAACGGTTGCCCGTTTCCGCCTCCAAAGATAACGATATAGCCGTTATCTAAATGGTGGACTGCACGCAAGCGAATGTATGGTTCAGCTACTGCATTAAATGGAATGGAAGTCATAACGCGTACTTCTCTATTTGTTTTACTTGTTAAAACACCGCGAAGCATTAAGCTGTTAATGATTGTACCTAGTGTACCGATATTATCAGCTTCTACGCGATCGATTCCCCACTCTTCAGCTAGATGCCCCCTAAAAATGTTACCGCCACCGATGACGATGGATACTTCGATACCTAAATCAACAATGGATAAAATTTCGTTTGCGATATGTTCTAATCGTTTGGAGTTAAAGCTATTTCCAGTTTGATCGGCAAGTGCACCGCCGCTTAATTTAATTAAGACACGTTTATATGGCCTCATAACAATTCCCCCTATATAGATCGCAATAAAAAAGGAACAAAGGCGAATGCCTTTGTTCCTTTTTTAGAAAATGAAAAAGAAAAGAAGAAGATAGGACGAATTGCTTTGTATAGTTTTTCATAACATCCACTCCTTTTCATTTTGATTTGTTTTAAGTATATATCTTTTTGATTATACGAAACAATCTGATTACTTATCAAGTTTATTTTATCGTTTTTTAACAAAATGGTGTCAATGAAAAAAAGAAGAAAAATATTTGAATTTTTTGTGACGAACTTGTAGGTTTTTGTATGATTTTGTAGGTTCGCTTATAAGATGTGTGAGTAGCTTTTATAAATTCAAATTGAAAGCGTTCGCATGAAGGGGATGAACATAAATGAAAAAATTCGGATTGGCAACACAAATTTTTGTCGCGCTTGTTTTAGGGATTGTAGTAGGGGCAGTCTTTTATGGCAATAAAACGGCGATTTCTTATATCACACCAATTGGGGATATATTTATTCACTTAATTAAGATGATTGTAGTACCAATTGTTATTTCAGCATTAATTGTTGCAGTAGCTGGTGTAGGAGATATGAAGAAGCTTGGGAAACTGGGTGGTAAGACAATTCTTTATTTCGAAATTATTACGACGATTGCTATTTTAATGGGATTACTTGCAGCGAATATATTCCAACCAGGTACTGGTGTTGATATGAGTAATTTACAGCAAAGTGATATTTCTTCTTATAAACAAACTGCAGATGCAACAGAGAAGAAAGGTTTTGCTGAGACAATTGTTCACATTGTACCGAAAAACGTATTTGAATCGATTGCACAAGGTGACCTATTACCGATTATATTCTTCTCAGTATTATTCGGCTTAGGAGTTGCGGCAATTGGGGAAAAAGGAAAGCCTGTCTTTAACTTTTTTGAAGGCGTACTCGAAGCTATGTTTTGGGTTACAAATCAAGTTATGAAATTTGCACCATTTGGTGTATTCGCATTAATTGCCGTTACGGTTGCAAAATTTGGTGTAGCAACATTACTTCCGCTAGGAAAACTAGTGCTAGCTGTATACGTAACTGTTATACTATTCGTTGTGATTGTATTAGGTATTAATGCACGAATGGTTGGAGTAAACATTTTTACATTAATAAAAATTTTAAAAGAAGAATTGATTCTTTCATTTACGACAGCAAGTTCAGAAGCTGTTTTACCTAATATAATGAGAAAAATGGAAGAGTTCGGTTGTCCAAAGGCAGTTGCCTCTTTCGTAATTCCGACAGGTTATACATTTAACTTGACTGGATCGGCTATTTATCAAGCGTTAGCGGCATTATTTGTTGCACAAATGTACGGTGTGCACATGTCACTAACGGAGCAAATAACGTTATTATTCGTTCTCATGTTAACATCCAAAGGTATGGCGGGAGTTCCAGGTGCATCGTTCGTTGTTGTATTAGCAACGTTAGGTTCAATGGGGTTACCACTAGAAGGTATCGCATTAATTGCGGGAATTGACCGCATTTTAGATATGATTCGCTCATCTGTCAATGTATTAGGAAATGCATTAGCGGCCATTGTTATGTCGAAGTGGGAAGGCGAATTCGATAATGAGAAAGCAAAACAATATGTAGAAACAGTCAAAGAAACAAAAGCAGCATAAGAAATCGTTAAGGAGTGAATAATCATGGCAACATTAACTGAAGTTAAAAATGGTGTTCGAATTGAAAAAGATTTTTTAGGTGAAAAAGAAGTACCAAACTATGCATACTACGGCGTACAAACAATGCGTGCAGTTGAAAACTTCCCAATTACAGGATACAAAATCCATGAAGGTTTAATTAAAGCGTTCGCAGTTGTAAAAAAAGCTGCAGCGCTTGCGAATACAGATGTAGGAAGATTGGAATTAAACAAGGGCGGTGCGATCGCAGAAGCTGCTCAAGAAATTCTTGATGGAAAATGGCATGATCATTTCATCGTAGATCCAATCCAAGGCGGAGCGGGTACTTCAATGAACATGAATGCAAATGAAGTCATTGCCAATCGTGCTCTTGAATTATTAGGAATGGAAAAGGGAGACTATCATTATATTAGTCCAAATAGTCATGTAAATATGGCCCAATCAACAAATGATGCATTCCCAACGGCGATTCATATCGCAACGTTAAATGCATTAGAAGTCTTATTACAAACGATGGGTTATATGCATGATGTATTTGAATTAAAAGCAGAACAGTTCGATCATGTGATTAAAATGGGACGTACACATTTACAAGACGCTGTGCCAATTCGCCTTGGACAAGAATTTAAAGCGTACTCTCGTGTACTTGAACGTGATATGAAACGCATTCAGCAATCACGTCAACACTTATATGAAGTGAACATGGGAGCAACTGCAGTTGGTACAGGCTTAAATGCAGATCCAGAATATATTGAAGCAGTTGTAAAACATTTAGTTGCAATTAGTGAACTGCCACTTGTCGGTGCAGAAGATTTAGTAGATGCGACGCAAAATACAGATGCTTATACTGAAGTATCTGCAGCACTTAAAGTATGTATGATGAATATGTCTAAAATCGCGAATGACCTTCGCTTAATGGCATCAGGTCCACGGGTTGGCTTAGCGGAAATTATGCTGCCTGCTCGTCAACCAGGTTCATCTATTATGCCAGGGAAAGTAAACCCTGTTATGCCAGAGGTAATTAATCAAATTGCGTTCCAAGTCATTGGTAATGACCATACAATTTGCCTTGCTTCAGAAGCAGGACAGTTAGAATTAAACGTTATGGAACCAGTACTTGTTTTCAACTTACTTCAATCGATTAGCATTATGAATAACGGTTTCCGTGCCTTTACAGATAATTGCTTAAAAGGAATTGAAGCGAATGAAGATCGCTTAAAAGAGTATGTTGAGAAAAGTGTAGGAATTATTACAGCCGTGAACCCTCATATCGGTTATGAAGCAGCAGCTCGCGTTGCGAAAGAAGCAATTGCAACAGGCCAATCCGTTCGAGAACTTTGTGTGAAAAATGGTGTATTGTCACAAGAAGACTTAGAGTTAATTCTAGATCCATTCGAAATGACACACCCAGGGATTGCAGGAGCAACTCTTTTAAAGAAAAATTAAAAGAAGAGGGGGACAATCCCCTCTTTTTTGTTTACAATATAGAAATGCTATATATGAATAGAGGTAGGGATGTTATGAGCAAGTTTACAGTAGCTTCTAATGGTGCATTAGAAACAACATTAAGAGGAGCAGAAGTATTATCAACACCACTTTTAAATAAAGGGGTAGCTTTCACACAAAATGAAAGAGAAGAGTTAGGTTTAAAAGGGTTATTACCGCCAGCGGTTTTAACGTTAGAAGAACAGGCACGCCGAGCATACGAACAATTTAGTTCTCAACCGGATGATTTATTAAAGAATGTATACTTAACTGCGTTACATGATCGAAATGAAGTATTATTTTATCGTATATTAACAGATCATTTACGTGAAATGTTACCGATTGTATATACACCAACTGTCGGTGTAGCAATTCAAAGATATAGTCATGAATATCGTAAACCACGTGGTGTTTATTTATCAATTAACGATCCATCAGGTATCGAAGAAGCATTCACGAATATCGGTGCAA
This sequence comes from Bacillus sp. FSL K6-0073, assembly GCF_038006085.1. Classification (NCBI taxonomy): domain Bacteria; kingdom Bacillati; phylum Bacillota; class Bacilli; order Caryophanales; family Bacillaceae; genus Bacillus; species Bacillus sp. FSL K6-0073. The sequence goes on from NZ_JBBOUN010000001.1 coordinate 1,784,541, forward strand.
CAGCTGAGAACATTGATTTAGTCGTTGTAACAGATGGAGAAGGCATATTAGGAATTGGTGACTGGGGCGTTGGTGGTATTAACATCGCAATCGGAAAATTAGCTGTTTACACTGCTGCAGTTGGAATCGATCCTAGTCGTGTATTACCGGTAATTTTAGATGTAGGTACAAACCGTGAGGAGCTATTAAACAATCCATTTTATATTGGAAATCGTCACCCTCGTATAACAGGTGAAGCTTACGATGAATTTATTGATACGTTTGTACAAGCGGTAAACAAACAATTCCCGAAAGCACTTTTACATTGGGAAGACTTTAGCTCTCGTAATGCACGAAAAATTTTAGATAAATATCGTCATGATGTTTGTACGTTTAATGATGATATTCAAGGTACAGGTGCAGTTTCACTTGCGGCAGTATTATCGGCAGTGAAAGCTTCTGGTGTACCGCTAAGTGAACACCGCGTTGTTGTATTTGGTGCTGGTACGGCTGGAATCGGTATCGCAGATCAAGTTAGAGATGCGATGGTCCGCGTAGGCGTATCTGAAGAAGAATCATATAAGCGTTTCTGGTGTATTGATCGTAACGGGTTAGTTACAGATAATATGGAAGATCTTCTTGATTTCCAAATTCCGTACGCAAGAAAAGAAGCAGAAGTAAGTGGGTGGAAGCAAAATGATGTGATCGGACTTGCTGAAGTTGTGAAACATGTAAAACCGACAATTTTAATTGGTACATCTACTGTTGCAGGTGCATTTAAAGAAGAGATTATTAAAGAAATGGCTTCTCACGTAGAAAGACCAATTATTTTACCAATGTCGAATCCGACGCCACTTGCTGAAGCAAAACCAGCAGATTTAATCGAGTGGACAGAAGGAAGAGCGTTAGTTGCAACAGGAAGTCCATTTGAACCAGTTACATATAACGGTGTAACGTATGTGATTGGACAATCAAATAATGCACTTATTTTCCCAGGTCTTGGTCTTGGAACAATTGTAGTACGAGCAAGTGTCATGACGGATGGAATGTTCGCAGCAGCTGCTGAAGCAGTTGCAAGTATGGTAGATACAAGTCAGCCAGGAGCACCTATTTTACCAGAGGTCGAAGAATTACGTAATATCTCAGAAATGGTTGCAATTGAAGTAGCTAAAGTTGCAGTTGCAGAAGGTGTTGCAAGAGTGAACTTAAGTGATAACGATATCAAGATGGCAGTGAAAGAAGCAATGTGGAAGCCAGAGTATCGCCAAATAAAAGCGGTAGAAAAGGTTAGAATATAGAAAAAAAGCCCGTTTATAACAATAAGCGGGCTTTCGCTTTTACTACTGAAAAAAAGTATAGGAAGTGTCACCTTTGAATTGGAATCAATTATGGAAGAAAGATATGTCCCTTTTAATTATATTAATGGTCGTTGTTCCGATTGCTGGGGAGCTGAACTTTCATCCCTTTAATGATACGTTTCGAGTTAGCTTCGGTACACCGCTATTCTTCTTTTTATTATTATTTTTAAGAAGAGTACCAGCAGGAGTTGCAGGTATTCTTGTTGGTATATCTGTAGTCTTATTCCGAGTATGTCTTGACTGGATCATGCAAGGTTCATTTCATATGACAGAATCATTTTATTTGCGTTATCCTGTGTTCTTCTATTATTTTATTTATGGCAGTTTTTTTTCGCTTTGCAGGGTAAATAAGTTCCATCAGAAACCAATCATTATTGGATGCCTTGGAATTTCAATTGAAATTGTTGCAAGTATGTCAGAACTTGCGTTTTATCATATGTTAGTACTAGGTACAACAATAACGATTTCTGAAGTAAATAAACTCATCATTATTGCTATTTTTCGTAGTTTCTTTGCACTTGGTTTTTTAAATATGATGAATTTATATGAAACGAAATTAAAAGAATCGCAAGTTCGAAAAGAAAATGAAAATATGTTAATGCATCTTTCTAATTTATATGTGGAATCTGTTCATTTGAAAAAGACGTTACAAAATGCGGAGTTAATTACACAAGAAGCATATCAACTATATCGAAATTTACAAGTAAGCGCTGATTCAAGTAGTAAAACAGCATTGAAAATAGCGGGGGAAGTGCATGAAATAAAAAAGGATAATCAAAGGATATTTGCAGGATTATCTAAACTGTTATTAGATAAAAATGTGGCTGAATATGTAGAAGGACATGAGTTAGCAGAAATGATTGTTAGAATAAACGAGAAGTATGCTGAAATGCTAGAAAAGGATATACGTTTTTCTAAACATATAGAAGGTGAGCATGCTGCATACCACGTGTATACAGTTCTATCAATTTTTAATAACCTCGCTGCAAATGCAGTTGAAGCAATTGAAGATAAAGGTGTCGTTATTATTAAGCTATATAAAAGAGATCAACATATATTTTTTGAAGTAATTGACGATGGACCTGGTATTGCACAAAAGTATAAGAAATTAGTATTTAAGCCAGGGTTTACTTCCAAGTATGATCAAACGGGAACACCGTCAACTGGTATTGGGCTTTCTTACATAAATGAAATGGTAACAGAGCTAGGCGGAGAAGTGAGATTAGAAGGCCGAGAAAATAAAAGAGGATGTAAGTTTATCGTTTGTTTACCAGAGGGTAGTTTAAAGCGGGAAGGGGAATAGATTTGTTTTATTATATCGTAGACGATGATGAAGTTTTCCGTTCGATGCTTTCGCAAATTATTGAAGATGGAGATCTTGGAGAAGTAATTGGTGAGGCGGATGACGGAGCTTTTATTGAGGCGGATCAACTAAATTTTAAAAAAGTAGATATTTTATTTATTGATTTGTTGATGCCGATGAGGGACGGAATTGAAACAGTTCGTCACATTGCGTCAACTTTCACGGGGAAAATCATTATGATTTCTCAAGTGGAATCGAAGCAGCTTATAGGTGAGGCATATACACTTGGTGTAGAATATTATATTACAAAACCATTAAATAAAATCGAAGTTGTATCTGTTGTACGCAAAGTGATGGAGCGTATTAGATTGGAGCGTTCTATACACGATATTCAAAAATCATTGAATAACGTGTTTCAGTGGGAAAAACCGCAATTGCGTACTGAACCAGTGCAAGAAGGAAAAAAGATAGGGGATTTAGGGCGCTTTTTACTATCAGAACTCGGTATTGCGGGAGAGAATGGAAGTAAAGATTTACTTAGTATGCTGGAATATTTATATGGTCAAGAAAAGGCACAGACATTTGAGTTTGGCTTTCCTGCGTTAAAAGAAATTTTCCATCATATTACGATAAGAAAATTAGGGGATTTAGCTTTAGAGGCGGATATTGATAAAGAGAAAAAAGCTTCTGAACAAAGAGTACGTCGAGCTATTTATCAGTCGTTAAATCATTTGGCTTCTTTAGGATTAACAGACTTTTCAAATCCAAAATTTGAAAGCTATGCTCCAAAATTTTTCGATTTTACCGTAGTTAGAAAACGGATGACAGAAATGACGAAAGATGAACTCGCATCTTCTGGTCATACGCGAATTAATACGAAAAAGTTTATTCAAGTGTTGTATTTTGAGGCGAAGAGGTTGATGGAGATAGAGTGAAGAAGATGCTTATAAATAAGCATCTTCTTTTGTTAAATCAACATTTTATATTTTCTCGTGGAGCATGTAAAATGTTAAGTAAGAGAAAATGGTTTTATATTAAGGAAGTGTCAAAGCAATGAGTTTCACATTGAATAAATCGATTATTAAAGAAGTGTGCGGAGAGACCTCATATAAAAGAGGTGAAGCCTATTATAAATCAAATAAAGTGATAATAGATCAGTACGATGAAAATAAAGAAATTTGTGAGGCGACAGTAAAAGGGAACGAGGATTTCCATGTTACAGTAGCAAAAGCCAAAAAGGGTGATGTTGTTGCAAAATGTAGTTGTCCTTCATTAGCGTCTTTTCAAACGTACTGTCAACATGTTGCAGCAGTATTAATACAAATAAACTATAATCAACAAACAGGTGGAATGAGCTCCACTAGTAACAGAAATGATCAATTGACAAGTGGTATGTTTCAGCTGTTTGCAGATAAGCCACTGAGGCCAAAAAGTAAACAACACCGTTTTGATACACGTGAAATATTAGATATTGAGTTTATATGTACACCAGTTGCTACGAGAAGTGGTGGGGCTCTTCTTGGAATTCAATTGAAACTTGCCAAAGTGTATGTCATAAATCATATTAGAGAATTTCTTTCTAAGGTGGAGAAAAGAGAGTCTTTTCATTGTTCAAATGAATTTACATATACACCAGATATACATAGTTTTAAACAAGAAACGGATGCAATTATTCAGCAGCTCATTAAAATGTATCATAACGAAAAAATGTATGAAGATACGCTAGAAGTACATGCGAAACAAGATGAAAGTATGATATTTATACCACCAGCTTCATGGAAAGATATGCTCTTTTCGCTTTCTAAAGTTGAATATGTACAGCTGAAACAAAATGAACAACTGTTTCAGGGATTACAAGTTTCAAAAGGGTTGTTGCCGTTACACTTTGAATTTACGAAAGGAAATAATGGCGGATTTACACTTCATATAGATGGTTTAAATTGTGTACAAGTTATGGATATGTATAACAATGCACTTTACGATGGGAAATTATATCACTTACACATTGAAGATTGTATGCGACTTATTGAATTACAAAAGATGATGAGTCGCTCAAATAGTAATCAGTTTTATATTCCGGAAAGTAAGATGGAACATTTCGTCGCGAAAGTTGTACCAGGATTAATGAAGCTCGGAACTGTACACATTGATGAAGTAATATCGGATCGTGTTGAAACACCTTCGCTAAAAGCGAAATTGTATTTAGACCGCGTGAAAAATCGCTTATTAGCAGGTCTTGAATTTCACTATGGGAACGTCATGATTAATCCGCTAGAAGAGGATGGACAGCCGTCTGTTTTTAATCGTGATGAGAAAAAGGAAAAAGAGATTTTAGACATTATGAGTGAAAGTGCTTTTGCAAAAACAGAAGGCGGTTACTTTATGCATAATGAAGAAGCTGAGTATAATTTTTTATATCACGTCGTGCCAACATTAAAAGGTTTAGTTGATATTTATGCGACGACAGCAATCAAATTGCGAATTAGTAAAGGGGATGCAGTTCCTCTTATTAGAGTGAGAAGAAAAGAAAGAATTGATTGGTTGTCATTTCGTTTTGATATAAAAGGAATACCAGAAGCAGAAATTAAAGGTGTATTAGCGGCCCTTGAAGAGAAACGTAAATATTATCGATTGGCGAATGGTTCGTTTTTATCGCTAGAGAGTAAAGAGTTTAATGAAATTAATCAGTTTATAAAAGAATCAGGTATTCGGAAAGAATTTTTACATGGAGAAGAGGTAAATGTTCCACTTATTCGGAGTGTAAAATGGATGAACGGACTTCATGAAGGCAATGTTTTAAGTTTAGATGATTCTGTTCAAGAGTTAGTAGAAAACATTCAAAACCCGAAAAAATTAAAGTTTGCTGTGCCAAATACTTTAAATGCAGAAATGAGAAAGTATCAAGTATATGGGTTCGAATGGATGAAAACACTTGCTCATTACCGTTTTGGCGGTATTTTAGCAGATGATATGGGACTTGGAAAAACGTTGCAAAGCATTGCTTTTATAGATTCTGTTTTGCCTGAGATTCGAGAAAAGAAACTACCTATATTAGTCGTTTCACCATCATCTCTTGTTTATAATTGGTTTAGTGAATTGAAAAAATTCGCCCCGCATATTAGAGCAGTTATTGCAGATGGAAACCAAGCAGAGCGCCGGAAAATTTTGGAAGATATAACGGAATTTGATGTCGTAATTACGTCATATCCATTACTGAGAAGAGATATAAGATTGTATGCAAGACCATTTCATACACTATTCCTTGATGAAGCGCAGGCGTTTAAAAACCCTACAACGCAAACGGCAAGAGCTGTGAAAACAATTCAAGCTGAATACCGTTTTGGGCTAACGGGTACACCTGTAGAAAATTCATTAGAAGAGCTATGGTCTATCTTCCATGTCGTCTTCCCAGAATTATTACCAGGAAGAAAAGAGTTCGGTGATTTAAGGCGTGAAGATATAGCGAAGCGAGTGAAACCATTCGTATTAAGACGATTAAAAGGGGACGTATTAAATGAGTTGCCAGAGAAAATAGAGCACTTACAATCATCGGAGTTATTACCCGATCAAAAGAGTCTCTATGCTGCTTATTTAGCGAAGCTAAGGGAAGAAACGTTAAAGCATTTAGACAAAGATACGTTACGTAAAAATAAAATTAGAATTTTAGCTGGTTTAACGAGATTGCGACAAATTTGTTGTCATCCTGCTTTATTTGTTGATGATTACAAAGGAAGTTCAGCTAAATTTGAACAACTGTTAGAGATTTTAGAGGAATGTAGAAGTACAGGGAAGAGAATATTAATTTTTTCTCAATTTACGAAGATGCTTTCCATTATTGGTCGTGAGTTAAATCGACAAGCAATTCCATACTTTTATTTAGACGGGAGTACACCAGCGCAGGAACGTGTAGAGCTGTGCGATCGGTTTAACGAAGGAGAAGGAGATCTATTTCTCATTTCTTTAAAAGCTGGTGGTACCGGACTTAATTTAACTGGTGCAGATACAGTAATATTATACGATTTATGGTGGAATCCAGCTGTTGAACAACAAGCGGCCGATAGAGCGTATCGAATGGGACAAAAAAATACAGTGCAAGTTATAAAGCTAGTAGCCCACGGAACAATTGAGGAGAAAATGCATGAACTGCAAGAAAGTAAGAAAAATTTAATTGCTGAAGTGATTGAGCCGGGAGAAGGGAAATTGTCCTCAATCACAGAGGAAGAAATTCGAGATATTTTAATGATTTAATATAAAAAAGCTATGCCTTCAAATTTATGAGGGCATAGCTTTTTTGTTGTAATAATTATATTTTGTTTTGTACAAAGTAAAGAAATCAAATGTTATTTAAATTACTTCTTTGTACCTTTACTTTTGTATGGTTTGGCAGCTGCCTTTTTCTTTGCACTTGATTGCCAACGGTTCCATCCTTTACTTCCTGTACCTTGTCCTACACCTTTTTTCGGTTTTGCTTTCGTTTTACTCATATGATCACTCCGTTATATAAAAATCTTATTTGATAATAGTCAATGATTTAGAAAATACTCTTTATAAATGACTATGATTGCTTTAAGTAAAAATAAACTGCTTGAATGCTATAGTATATCATGAAATTGGAAGTAAACTGAAAGGAATTATAAAGAAAATGAAAATAATAAGAAATACTGCGGATTCTATATTCCGAACGATCACATTAATTATTGTGTATACGTTAGTTTCGGTCAGTGAAACATTTTTTGGATTGACGAGGCAGAAAAAGTAAAGATGTTAAATTAACAACAATCAATAAAGCCGTAAAATAAAGAATTGAAAAATATTTTAAAACTTTTTGTTGACTTTCTTTATTTTTTGTATAGAATAATCATTAATAAAATGTTTCAGAGATGTGACAACAAAACGACTATGAAAGGACGAGTAGTAGTAGGACGTAGTTTAAGCGAGTCAGGGGTGGTGTGAGCCTGATACGAAGCCTATTATGAAGAACCTCCTGGAGTTGCTAACCGAAATCCTTTATAGGAAAGTAGACTTAGCCGGGAACTTCGCCGTTACAAGAAGAACAGTATCGAGATATTTCATCTCCGTATTGTATAAGTGAGCAACCTCTGTTGCTAATTTGGGTGGTACCGCGGAACCAAAGCCTTTCGTCCCAGTTTTTTGGGAAAGAAGGGCTTTTTTTGTTGGCTTCTTTTCACAACATCCAAACATTTTAGGAGGAAACCACCATGTATCAATCATTAATGACAGTAAGAGAGACTCAAATTGCAATTAAGGAAGTTAAAACATTTTTCGAGGACCAATTAGCAAAACGCCTTGAACTATTCCGCGTATCTGCACCATTATTCGTAACGAAAAAATCAGGATTAAACGATCACCTAAACGGTGTAGAACGTCCAATTGAATTTGATATGTTACATTCAGGAGAAGAATTAGAAATTGTTCATTCACTAGCGAAATGGAAACGATTTGCATTACATGAATATGGATATGAAGCTGGTGAAGGTTTATATACAAACATGAACGCGATTCGTCGTGATGAAGAACTTGATGCAACGCATTCCATTTACGTTGACCAATGGGATTGGGAAAAAATCGTTCAAAAAGAATGGCGTACTGTCGATTACTTACAAAAAACAGTACAAACAATTTATGGAATATTCAAAGATTTAGAAGATCACTTATTTGAAAAATATCCGTTCCTTGGAAAGTATTTACCGGAAGAAATTGTTTTCGTTACTTCTCAAGAATTAGAAGATAAATATCCAGAATTAACACCGAAAGATCGTGAACATGCAATTGCGAAAGAACATGGTGCAGTCTTCATTATCGGAATTGGTGATGCACTTCGTTCAGGTGAAAAGCACGACGGACGCGCAGCTGATTATGACGATTGGAAATTAAACGGTGACATTTTATTCTGGCACCCAGTACTACAATCTTCATTTGAATTATCATCAATGGGAATTCGTGTTGATAGTAAATCACTTGATGAGCAGTTAACGAAAACTGGTGAAGACTTCAAACGTGAGTATGATTTCCATAAAGGTATACTAGAAGACGTACTACCATTAACAATCGGCGGTGGCATTGGACAATCAAGAATGTGCATGTACTTCTTACGTAAAGCTCATATCGGTGAAGTTCAATCTTCTGTATGGCCTGACGATTTACGTGCAGCTTGTAAAAAAGAAAACATTCATCTGTTTTAATAGAAGTGAGGGAATAGCTTAAATATAGAGCTATTCCCTCTTTTTTTATAAAACATTACTTATTTATTACCGAGTTCTTCCGCTAAACCGATTAAAATTCCTTCGACTCCACGAATGTAGCAGAGACGATACGAGTTCTCGTACTGAACTACTTCGCCAACGAGCTCTGCACCATGCTTAGTGAGTCTCGATACCATTTCGTCAATGTCTTCAACGGTGAACATGACGCGTAGATAACCGAGGGCGTTTACAGGAGCTGTTCGGTGATCTGCTATAGTAGGAGGGGTGAGAAATCGCGAAAGTTCAATTCGGCTGTGGCCATCTGGAGTGGCCATCATAGCGATCTCTACGCACTGAGAACCGAGTCCAGTTACGCGACCAGCCCATTCACCTTCGACATTGGCTCGACCTTCGAGATTCAAGCCAATCTCCTCAAAGAAAGAGATTGCGTTATCAAGGGATTCTACAACGATGCTGACATTGTCCATTCGTAGTAATTTGTTTTTTGCCATAGTCTTATCTCCTTATGTATAAAAGTCTATTATTTAATTATCCCCGTAATTATACTACTAAGTAGTTACAAATTCCTTTCAGTCAAAAACACCTTGTCACAGTATAGGAAAATGTGACAAGGTGTTTTTTAATATGTCATATAGCATCGTGTTAACGAACAGCTTTTTATTTAATAGGAATGTAATACATTAATCAGATTTTTTTAGTATTACTAAATATATCAGATTAGCTCATTTGCACGAAAGGCTCAATTTTCGCCATAAATGATTGATGCAGCGCCTCAACGCCTGTTACTAAATGAAGGCGGTCAATAACGACAGACACTTTAATTTCTGATGTACTTACCATTTTAATATGAATATCTTCTTCTTTTAAAGTAGTGAACATATTTGCAGCGACACCTGGGTTAGATACCATGCCAGATCCTACGATTGATACTTTTGCTAAGTGATTTTCATGTTCTACAGATTCATAGTGAAGAGTTTCTTGATTTTGTTCCAAAACTTCTAAAGTTTCTCTTAAATCATTCGAATGAATGGAGAAGGAGAGGTGTACAGTTCCTTCATTTGTAATACTTTGAATGATGATATCTACATTAATGTGTGCTGCTGCTAATGTAGAGAAAACTGTTGAGAGTGCACCTTGTTCTAATCCTTTCATTGTAACGCGTGTAATATTATCTTCAAATGCAATACCTTTAACGATTGATTGTTGTTCCATGTTACATTCTCCTTTTACAATTGTTCCGTTTTCTTGTTCCATACTTGAGCGAACTTCTAAAACTACGTTATGATTTTTAGCAAACTCAACAGCGCGCGGGTGTAATACGCCGGCACCGAGATTAGCAAGCTCTAACATTTCGTCATAAGAAATTTCGTCTAATTTGTAAGCATCTTTTACAACTCGTGGGTCCGTCGTATATACACCTGTCACATCCGTATAAATATCACATTTTTTTGCTTTAAGTGCAGCGGCTAGTGCGACAGCAGTTGTATCAGAACCACCACGGCCAAGCGTGGTAATTTCATTTTCTACACTTATACCTTGGAAACCAGCTACGATAACAATCGTGCCTTCAGCAAGATAAGATTGAATACGATCTGTATGAATGTCAGTAATCCGTGCACTACTATGTACAGATTCTGTCGTAATACCTGCTTGCCACCCTGTTAATGAAATTGCATGATAGCCTTTTGCTTGCAGTGCCATTGTTAATAATGAAATAGTTACTTGTTCTCCTGTAGATAGAAGCATATCCATTTCACGTTTACTTGGATTTTCTGTGATAGCGTTAGCGAGTGCGACAAGTTCATCTGTGCTTTTTCCCATTGCTGAAACGACAGAGACAATGCTATGACCTCGTTCATATTCTTCAATAATTAAATTTGCTACATGTTGAATGCGTTCGACGCTTCCGACAGAAGTGCCACCAAATTTTTGAACAATTGTTTCCATTACAAATTCCTTCTTTCGTCTATTTTTAAGAATAGATTAGGAAATATATAAATCCCAATACTCCTGTAGTTACCAGAAAGACAAACAAAAAACACCATCTCAAATAAGTGAGGATGGTGCTGTTACAGGAAAAGGGAAACAGAAAACGGAGCTAATAAAAAAACCGCCAAAAAAGGAATATCATAAAAAAATGATATCTCTTTTTTGTAGATAGCTCTTCATACGTACACGTCTGTACATATGACAGTTCTGTTTCTATTCGAAAACAGCCCCAATTGATAAATGCAGAGAAATTTATCAATTTCGGCAATACTTCCTTTCATCTAAGTTCATAGACATCTCTGTGTCTCCATTAGAATACTCATAAGTATCGCAACCTCTATCTCACGTTTTAGGCGAGAGTGTTTGATTTATGAAGTTGTTGGTAACATTTGTTTTATAATAATTTAAATTTTTCGGGGAATCAAGTGTTTTATATATATTTTAAAAATTCTTTCTTTTTTGAGGAAGTTTGTGAAAAATGTAGCAAAATAAATTCATTGCATGTACATTAAACTTATAGTGCATAGGAGGTGGGGAGAATGAAAAGGAAACAGTCTATTTATGTTGCGACAAAAATGAACACGACGATGGAAAAATTATGGGAATATACGCAAGAACCAGATATACATACAGAGTGGGATGCTCGCTTTACTGAAATTTCGTATTTAGAGAAAAAAGAAGGAGAACCACAGAAGTTTTTGTATAAAACAAAGATTGGATTTGGGCTTGAAATAGTTGGAGAAGGGGAATCAATAGGTGAAATAAGAAAAGAAACTGGTGAAAGAATTTCTTCTTTAAAATTTTGGACGGATAATACATTATCTCTTATTCAAATAGGACGTGGTTATTGGAAGTATACGCCCAATAAAGAATACATCCATTTTGAGACACAATATGATTATGATACAAGATTTGGTCGTATAGGAAATGTGATAGATTCCTATATTTTTCGTCCGTTATTAGGTTGGGCGACTGCTTGGAGTTTTGATGCCTTAAAATTATGGTTAGAAAAGGGGCTTCATCCTAGGTTACTAATTAGAAGAACAATGACGTATTGGCTCGTATGTTCTTTATTTGCTTTTGTATGGATATATCAAGGGATAGTGCCAAAACTACTGTTTACTCATTCAGAAGAAGTAAAGATGCTTTCTTTATTAATCGGTTCAAATGAAAGTAGTGTATGTATACTTAAAATAATTGGGGGGTTAGAAATAATTTTCGGTGTCGTATGGCTGTTGCCACTAACAAAACGAAAATTATTTATACTGCATATTATTGTATTACTAGTTTTAACGTTAGCGGCAGGATTTACGAATATCGCAAGCTTTACAGGACCGTTTAATCCGATTACATTAAATGTTCTTTTAATGGGGTTATCAATTGTCGGTTATATAAATAGTTTCGATTTACCAAGCGCGAAAAATTGCAAGAGGGCGAGAAAGGGATAAGTATATGGCTAATATGTATGAACGATTATTAGGGGATACCTATAAAAATCTTCATCCTGAATTGCAGAAGCGTTATGCGATTACAGAAGAGAATAGTTTTACAGGGGAAGGAAAGATGGATGAAATTTACGGTGGCTCTTTTTTCGTGAAATTTATATTGAAAATTGCATCGAAGTTTCGAATGTTTTTCTCGGAACGAGGAGAGGAAATTCCATTTACGATACAAAACATAGCTGAGCGAGATGAATATGGACAAGAATTAGTAAGGTGGAACCGTACTTTTTATTTTCATAATAAGAAAAGATATTTTAATGCAGTTATGCAATTGGATGAAAACGAAAATGAAATTGTAGATTATTTTGGTGAACCACATTTACTCGTTTCTACACTGCATTTTCATATCGATGAGTTAGGGGCAATGCATATTTCTTCAAAGAAACAATGGTTTTATATGTTTGGAAGAAAAATGCCGTTACCAAAATTTTTGTATGGTGAGGCAAAAATTGTTGAAAGTTATGATGAAACACTTCAGTGTTTTCGAATTCATGTACAAGTACGAAACCCGTTAATTGGTTCACTTTTTTCATATAAGGGAACATTTGGGGAAAGGGAATAAACGATATGAAAAATATAATATTTGGGCTTGCTTGCTATGTTGTTTTTCTAATATGTGAGTGATCGAATATAAATCCTGTTGAAGCAATTATATTATTATCTGTTTTATTATTTATACCAATGTCATTTTGTATTATTGATAAAAGAACAAGAGATGGATCGCAATTATTATTTTATAAATCCGTATCATTTTTATATCCAATCGCAGCAATTTGCGCAATGCTAGCTTTCGTCACAAATCACTATTTATTTGCGCTAGTTTGGTTTGTATATACAGGAATTGTTGCATTATTTGGTGTAAGTAGATTGCTAGAAAGAGGATGGAAGCCGTTAGAAGAAATCGCCATAGATAGTGCGTTTATTTATTTGTTTTTAGGTGGTTTTTGGTTTTCTGCTTCAGTAGCAAAACTTTCAATTATGCATTTTAGCTCTGACATTGTTTTACTCACAGCTGCACATTTTCATTATTCGGCGTTTCTATTGCCATTATCAGCTGGTTTAATAGGGAGAAAAAGAGAAAAGAGAAGTAAAGTGTATGATGCTATTATGTTTATCATCATGATTTCACCTATGACAGTTGCAATAGGAATTACATACTCAAGAATATTTGAATTTTTTGCAGTGTTCCTATATTTATGTGCAATTTATGGGTATGGATTTTACGTTTGGAGAGCAAAATTTAATGCTATCAGTGCAAAGATTCTTCTAATCGTTTCGTCTAGTACACTCATGGTTACAATTATGTTCTCACTCATATATTCATACGGAAATTTGAAGCATGTCTTGACGATTACAATTGCTCAAATGGTTTGGATTCATGGTGTTGTCAATGGAATTGGAGTAGCGTTACCGGCATTTATCGGCTGGGTGATTGAAAAGAGTGTTCCGAATTATAAATACTATGGGAAACCAATGAGTAAGTTAAGAGGAAATGTGGCAATTGGTGAGGCTTATTTATATAGCAGCAATTTAGTAGACAGTAAGGAATACAACGGTTTAGTTGATAAAGTAAATGACTTTCATAGTGAGGCATTTGATGTGACGAAGGTTCCTTTAAGTATTATTCATTTTTATGAAAATACAGCAGAGTATGAATTGCAATCGAATATTAAATGGGCTCGTTGGTTCCGTCCGTTCGCACTTTGCTATGAGAAAATGAGTAAGCGTGTAGAACAAATACATTTAGGAATGGGCGGCAATTGGGAAACGATGCATGGCTCTATCATTAGTGTCATAGATGAGAAAGATGGAAGAGAGAATGTAAGGGCTTGGCTAAGAAAAAATGAAGCAGGTGAATCTATTTTTGTAGCTCTTTATTCAAAGCATACAAATAAGAATGAGACATATATGAATATCGCCTTACCTTTACCTTATTCGAATATGACTGGTATTTTGAAACTATATAATGATAGTCATGATTTAATTATTACTAGTAAGTTAAGAGAAAATGGTCAGGGAGATGAGGGGATTTATTTACATACTCGGTTCTTGACAATCCGTTTACCGTTAGCAGAGACTTTTATTATAAAAGAGCGCACGGATCACATACTAGAAGCTAATCATAGAATGTGGATATTTGGAGTTAAGTTTTTAGAAATTGATTATAAGATTAAGAAAGTAGAGGAGAAGTAAGAAAAGCTTGGAGAGATTCCAAGCTTTTTTACGTATGTGTAATTGTTATAGCAACTTGTTTATCTAGCTCATTATCCCAAACACGTTGAATTTCAAAGGTGCCTTTTTCAAAAAATAATGGGAATCTTTCTTTAAACCAATCTTGCATAGGAAGCTTTAGTGCTGTATCGATTGGTATCCATAATAATTTGCCCTCAGGTGGGTTTAAAAGAAGTTCACCTTCAAATGAGTCTGTCCAGTAGTTAAATACCATGTACCGAACATTCCCTTTCGGATTTACATATTCATCTAATCCCTTAAAATTTAAATCCGAAACAAGTAATCCGGTTTCTTCTTTTACTTCCCTTATAGCGGCTTGAACGATACTTTCGGGAAAATCTACTTTGCCGCCAGGAGCTATGTAGCCAGGGAAACCTCGATGATTGGGTCGTTTTACGAGTAAAACTTCATTGTTGCGCTGGATCATACACATTGTATAGATTTGGTGTTCGATATTATGTGAATTTGGAGGCATAATGATGCATTCTCCTTTATATTTTTTTGATAATTTTACCATAACATAATGGTTTCTTATATAATTAGAAATATAATATCATAAATTTTCAGTCATATATTATGTATTCTATAGTCATTTGAAAAGAGGGGAGAGACATGCAAGGGGAAATACAAAAGGAGAAAAGTTTAGGTTATATTGGAAAATTATTATTACCAGTTAAAGTATCAACGCACTTTAAGTTTTTATGGATTGGACAATTACTCTCGGCCTTAGGTAGTTCGATAACTATGGTCATACTTCCAGTTGTTGTGTATTCATTAACTGGTTCAACAGTTGTAATGGGGATGACGATGGTAATGTACATGCTACCTAATATTCTTGCTTTACCATTTGCAGGTTTAGTTGTAGACCGAATTGATCGGGTTAAATTAATGTTATTTACGGATATAATCCGCTGTATAGTAATGCTATTACTTGCATCGCTTATATTTATGGATTTATTAACAATTACGATTTTATATATTCTCGTTGCCATATATGGACTTATGGAAGGGATATTCCAACCAGCATATTCTGCTGTAAGGGCAAAAGTATTCGTCCCTGAAATTCGTAATGCAGCTAACGCACTCACTCAAATGAGTAATCAAGGTATACGATTAATTGGGCCAGCACTTGGTGGGTTAATCGTATCGGTTGCATCTGCAGGGATAGGTTTCGGACTAGATGCAGCAACGTACTTATTATCATTTTTATGTTTATTATTTTTAAAAGAAATTAAGTTTAAAAAAGTAAAGCCCATTGAAAAGAGTAAGCTTACTTACAAACAAGAGTTTATGGAAGGTGTTTTAGTTTTAAAAAGTCATCCGTGGCTGTGGATTACAATTTTAGTTTTTTCTTTTATAAATATTTGTTATGCCGGCATTATCGTCGTATTAATTCCATGGTTATTTAATGTTCATCATCATTTTGAAGCTTACGTGTATGGACTTGGCATGGCCTTTTCTGGTGGTGGGGCTGTAATTGCCGCATTAATATTTGGTGGGAAAGAGCGGTGGCATAAGAGAGGATTACTGGCTTATGGAGGTGTTTTAATGAGTGGCATTGCTTTATTAATTATGCCATTCATTTCTTGGGCACCCGCTTTAATATTCTTAATGGCAATTGAAGGATTTGGCATGATGATATTTGGACTCATTTGGGAAACGAGTTTACAGGAGCTTGTACCAGAAGAAGCATTCGGAAGAGTGGCAAGCCTTGATATGTTGGGTTCTTTTGCTTTATTGCCATTAGGGTATGTAGTTGTAGGCTGGTTAGCTACTGTCATAGGTGGCGAAATAACTATTATAACACTAGCTAGTTTAGTAATTTTAACAATTGGAATAGCATTGTCTGTACCGAGTATTCATCGATTTAATTAATTATATGGGAAAAGAGGGCTAGACCTATATAGAAAATAACTTAGCATATAATCAACTAGTATTAATAAAACACCTTTGTAATGAAAAACTGTCCGTACATATTTGGCACAACAAAATTAGAAATCACAAAAGAAGTGACGGAAGCGATACAAGCAGGTTTCAAAAAAGAAGACTAAGCCCTAAAGAAATTAGGACTTAGTCTTCATTAAATACAAATGTTTGTTTCATTTTTTTACCTTCATTTACCGGATGGCCATTGTAAGAGAAATTCTTTTCTTCCCAAGTGATTACAACTTTAAAATTATGACTATTAAAGTCTAATGGGAATACCATGTAGTCAAAGCTTGTATGACTTTTAGAAATGTTTCCATTAGGTGTAGTAGGTTTAAAGGTAGCTTTAGAGGTAGGGTTGTTATCAAGTATTTCCACAGATACGTTTGATACATCATGACCGATGTTTTTTACGAGTAAACTATACGTATCAAATACACCTTGCTTTGGCTGGATTGCTTGCTTGTTTGAGTTATGAGATTTATCGATTTCGACATACCATTGTTTAGACTTTGATGCAATCGGTAGTGACTGAAATGTGTAAGCACTAGCTTGTATTGGTAGTGCTAAGCATAAAAGTGTAAAGAGAGTTAATATTTTTCGTTTCATTTTTTGAGTGCTCCCATTCTTTAATGGATTTACTTGTTATTATCTTCTTTTTACGAGTAAATATACCATATAATGTAAAGAGGCTATTGTGAGTAGTGGATCAATATCTTATTCACTACTCTTATAGCCGGCATAATTACGTATGTAGTAAAAAAGAATAAATTTTTTTCTATACTTAGATTGCTGCCCTTTTTAAAAGGGCTATTTTTACGTTTTAATAAAAAGAATATACTAAGAGTTCAGTATAAATTATTTATTTTAATGTAGTTAAATGTGCTTGTATATGTGAAATTAGAGAAGGAAGCTGTGTAGAGGTGTTTCTACACAGTTTTTTAGGATATGAAAAAATTACCAAAAATATGTTAAAATAACATTGTCATACAACAAGGGGGATTTGTTTTATGGAAAATGGACATCTTGCTAAAGTAGACTTAACGAAAAAAATTGAATCAAAATCTAAGTACAATAAGAAATTAGAAAAATATCAAAGGCGCTTATTAGCATTACAGCAAATTTTGAAAGAAGAAAAAATCGCGGTTATGCTTGTTATGGAAGGATGGGATGCGGCTGGTAAAGGTGGGGCAATTAAGCGGGTGACGGAACACCTTGACCCGCGTGGGTTCCAAGTAAATCCAATTGGAGCGCCTGCACCTCATGAAAAACGTTACCATTATTTGCAACGTTTCTGGCGCAAAATTCCACAGTACGGGCAAATCACCATTTTTGATCGCTCATGGTACGGTCGTGTGTTAGTTGAGCGTGTTGAAGGATTTGCTACAAAGGAAGAGTGGATGAGAGCATATGATGAGATTAATGATTTTGAAAAACTACTAACAGATGACCATTACATAATAGGGAAGTTCTTCTACCATATAAGTAAAGAGGAACAGTTAAAGAGATTTAAAGATAGAGAGAAAAATCCTTTGAAAAGATGGAAAATTACAGACGAAGATTGGCGTAATCGTGAAAAATGGGATGAGTATGTTGAAGTAATGGAAGACATGTTTGAAAAAACAAGTAAGCCAAATGCAAAGTGGCATATTATTGAAAGTAACGATAAATTGTATGCTCGTGTGAAAACGTTAAAAATCATTATTTCATTCATTGAGGATTATTTCTTAGAACATGGTATAGAATTTCCTTCTTATTATTATGAAATGAAAGAGGATATTGAAGGTTTGCAAGATGTAGGTGTGAAAGAGTAAATAAGAAAATGGCCCTGTGAATTGGTGAAACCAAATTATGGGGCTTTTTTATTTAGAAATATTTTACAATTAACAGAATAAGGTATATAATCAATAATCATATTAATATTGTTAATATGATTATTGATTATATACTATGTGGGGGTTTTACTTTGAAGGGAAGAGATGTTGTTTTAGGTTTATTAATGGAAAAGGAATTGTCTGGTTACGATATTAAAATTGTGTTTGAAGACGTATTTACTCATTTTTTTGATGGAAGTTTTGGAATGATTTATCCAACGTTACGGCAATTGGAGAATGAAGGGAAAATAAAAAAAGAGGTTGTCATGCAAGAGGGAAAACCGAATAAGAAAATGTACTTTATTACAGATGAGGGGCGTGAAGAATTTTATCAATACATGCAGACGCCTGTAGAGAAGGATGTTTTACGTTCGGATTTTTTAATGAGAATGTATTTTGGCAACTATAGTGATGATGTAACAATAAAAAAATGGATTAAAGATGAAATTGAAAGAAAAGAAGCGTACATTGCAGATCTTCGATTGAAATATGAAAAGTGGAGAGTAGGTATTACTTTCGTCGAAGAAATTTCACTAGATGTAGGTATTGCATCGTATAGTGCACAAGTGGAGACTTTGAAGAAAAAATTAGAAGAGTTAGAGGCGAAAGAAAACAATAAAACAGAAGAATGAAAAACGCATTCACAATAAATAAAGGGGTATATAAAGATGGAGCAATCAAAGGGTATTAAGATTGTCTTTTTAATGTGTCTAGGTATCTTTCTTTGTATGATTGATACGACAATTATGAATATAGCTTTACCGGCAATACAATCGAGTGTAAATACTTCATTAGAAAAGATGTCTTGGGTATTAAATGTTTATACAATGACGATTGCAGTACTTGCCATTCCGTTAGGGCGGATAGCTGATATCTTTGGAAAAGCAAAGATGTATATTCTTGGTCTGGTGATTTTTGGTGGTGGATCGGTACTTTGCGCTTTTGCTAATACAGGTGATTTTCTTATTTTTTCTCGTTTTATACAAAGTATTGGGGCAGCAATTTTATTTCCAACAAGTATGGTAATTGGTGTATCAGCTATGCCGTTAGCTAAAAGGCATGTTGCACTTGCAATTTTAGGAGTAACACAAGGATTGTCAGCTGCTATGGGGCCAGTAATAGGTGGAATTATTACGCAAAATTTAGGATGGAGATGGGTGTTCTTCGTTAATGTTCCGGTTTGTATAATAGGAATCGTGTTATGTTGCATCATGCTACAAATAAAAAATGAAGAACGTATTATCTCAAAAATAGATTGGATAGGACTACTATTAAGTAGCACAGCAATTTTTTCATTTACTCTCATATTAGTAAAAGGTAATACATGGGGATGGCAAAGTAATATTGCTTTGTCTTGTTATGCAATTAGCACTATTTCTCTTATTCTATTTATTTTAGTAGAACGAAAGATTCATAACCCAATGGTGAATTTAAAGTTATTTCAAGATCGAATGTTTGTCGGAGCGTCGATCGTTGTTATATTAAGTAATTTATTTTTAATTGGAGTTACTGTATTGCTTCCAACGTTCTTGACGAAACTACAAGGTCGAACGGAAATTGAAGCGGCTTTTTTAGTGACACCTATTTCAGCAATGATATTTTTTGTCTCACCAGTTGCAGCAACTTTAATTAAAAAACTCGGAAAAGTAACTATTATTTTGTCAGGATTTCTTGTTATGGGGCTTTCCTACTATTGGTTGCAAATGATTGATGTTCATTCAACAAATATAGAAATTATTATTCCATGTATGATATTAGGTGTCGGATATGGCTTAGTAGTGGGGCCAATTACAGTTTTAAGTGCGTCTTCGTTTGAAGGAGAATTATTAACTGCTTCTCAAAGTGTTGTATCAATGTTACGACAGGTTGGAATTGTATTGGCGGTCGCAATATTTGTCTCTAACTTAACTCATAATTTAAATGTAAATAAAGAAAAAGTATATCGTTATGCAGAAGAAAAGGTGCGGAATATTCATGTGAATAGTACTGAGCAAACTGAAATTTTACAAATGACTAAAGAAAAAATAGAGAATCAAAGTTTAGAGTCGAATATAAATAAGAAACAAAATACAATGACAATGGGATTAAGTAAAGAGAAAAAGGAAGAATTGATTCGCGACAAGACGGATGAAATATTAAGAAAAGTTCCAGTAGAATATAGGGATGTAAAAAGAGAAGAAGTTATGAGGCAAGTAACAAAAGAAGTTGAAAAACAAGAGGAAAGTATAAAGAAAGAGGTACTCACATTCTCGAATGATGTGAATCATTATGCCAAGAATCAGATGGCAATGAGTTTTACAGATTTATATAAAGCAAGTGTGCCAATTATTTTAATTTGTGCTTTCGTAAGTTTGTTGTTTTGGGAAGGAAGAGCTTTGAGTAAAAAGAGAAGGGGAAGGATAGTAGAAGAAGTGTAAAGGCAAACAGGCTGCTATTAGCCTGTTTTTTCATTGTTTTCTCCTTGCATATTGTGAATAGTAGTATTTTTAATATAGCATGGGATAAGTCGAGTATGATTAGAAAGTTTTTTAGAATGAAAGGGATGAATGGAAAATGCCATTGAATATGTAACGTTATACATAGTACATTAACAAGAGGGATTAATTTTAAAAGGAGGATGGGGAATTGCTAGATAAGGCAGGGGCTTTAATAGATAATCATGTGTACACAGACGAAGAGCAACAACAACTATACAAACGAACGTTAATAATCGTCAGCATTTCACAAATGTTTGGCGGTGCAGGACTAGCTGCTGGTATTACAGTGGGAGCACTTCTTGCGCAGCAAATGCTTGGAACAGATGCATTTGCAGGATTACCAACTGCTATGTTTACATTGGGATCAGCATTAGCAGCTTTCATAGTAGGGAAGCTTTCGCAACGATATGGACGCCGGATAGGTCTTGCAACAGGGTTTATAGTAGGTGGATTTGGAGCAATTGGTGTTGTAATGGCAGCTTTAACGAATAGCATTATTCTTTTACTTATTTCTTTACTCATATATGGTGCCGGTACAGCCACGAATCTACAAGCTCGTTATGCAGGTACAGATTTAGCAGATAAGAAGCAGAGAGCAACGGCTGTTAGTATTACGATGGTAATGACGACTTTCGGTGCAGTTGCAGGACCAAATTTAGTAGGAGTAATGGGTAGTTTTGCGCATTCAATTGGAGTTCCTAAACTTGCAGGTCCGTTCATACTATCGGCAGCAGCATTTATACTGGCGGGTCTAGTTCTTTTTGTTATGCTTCGTCCAGATCCGTTAATTATTGCTAACATAATAGAAAGATATAAACAGGAACATACATATAAAGGGCAACCAATAACAGAAGAAGTGAAAGAAAATAAACGAGGTATTACAGTTGGAGCAATCGTAATGATACTTACGCAAATCGTGATGGTTGCGATTATGACGATGACGCCAGTTCATATGGGACACCACGGTCACGGTTTAAGTGCAGTAGGACTTGTGATAGGTTTTCATGTAGGTGCAATGTATCTTCCATCTCTCGTTACAGGAATGTTAATTGATAAAATTGGCCGAACTACAATGAGCATAGCTGGTGGAGTGATTTTACTTGCAGCGGGTGTCATAGCTGCGATAGCGCCAAGTGATTCTTTATTACTATTAATCGTTGCTCTGTCTTTACTTGGGCTAGGATGGAACCTCGGATTGATTAGTGGTACAGCACAAATCGTTGATTCCACAACACCGTCTACACGTGCTAAAACACAAGGAAAAATAGATGTTTTTATTGCGCTAGCTGGAGCTTCTGGTGGAGCGATGTCAGGTATGGTAGTAGCGAATTCAAGTTATGCGGCATTGTCATTGGCTGGAGGCGTGTTAGCGTTATTACTTATTCCTGTTGTGATATGGTCTCGAAAAGGGGCAAGAAATTAAATGAAAAAGAGGTTCTAGTTACTGACTAGAGCCTCTTTTTATACACTTAAATTAAATTCCACTCTACAATAAGTCCTAAATGTGTAAGACCACCACCGAATCCGTATAGTAAAAGTGTGTCTCCATTATTTAACTTCCCTTCTTTTATAGCTAAATCTAGAGCGAGTGGAATGGTGACTGAAGAGGTATTCCCCATATATTCCACGCTCGTTAATGTTTTTTGTATTGGAATTTGAGATTTTTCGCAAATAGATTCAATCATTCGTAAGTTAGCGCTGTGGGGTATGAACCAGTCTATATCATCTACTTGCATATTTGCGGTATGTATTAAATCTTTTATGCCTTTTGGCACTGTACGTGTTGCCCATTTATATACTTCTCTTCCATTTTGAACGATTTTTTCATTTGTTTGCAGTGGTGTGCCATTCATAGTAGTAGATAAGTTTGTTCTATATAGATGAATGCCGCCATCACCGTTTGTTCCCATGTGAGAAGCGATAAAGCTTGGGGTGTCTTCATCTCTTTCTAATAAAATAGCTCCAGCACCATCACCGAATAAAATACAGGTCGTTCTATCGGTATAATCAGTAACTTTAGATAATGTCTCTGTCGCTACGACAAGTATTTTTTCATGTGATCCAGAAGTGATTAAGCTATTACCGACGTGTAGTCCATATGTAAAACCAGCACAAGTTGCATTTAAATCAAAAGCTAGTGTATGAGGTATGTTGAAGTATTGTTGTATTTGGCAAGCAACACTAGGGAAAACGTAATCAGCAGTAGTAGTAGCGACAATGATACAGTCGACATCTTCTAAGTTTTTCTTATATGTTGTACATAAATTTTTAATTGCTTTAATGGCTAAGTTTGAGGAATATTCTTCTTCGCTAGCGATTCTTCTTTCCTTCATTCCTGTTCTTTGTACAATCCATTCATCATTCGTATGGACCATCTTTTCTAAATCGTTATTAGACAATATTTGATCTGGAACATAAGTACCAATTGCAGTAATACGAGATTTAGAATGCATAGGAACATCTCCTAATTTTTATTTTTATAACCTGATACTAATATCAGACTATAAAAATGTCAATATAGATTTTTGTTGTATTAAAACGATAATACTTAACTTACTATGAAGGAATTTGGCGAGTGCTGTAAAAATAATATACGAGAAGTTTCTAAAATTGATAATTGCTTTTGTTATTTTTATTGTGAGAAAAACTCGCAAAAAATGACGATTTTCTTTAGTGTGATATAGGTTGTTAAACCTTGTGAAAGCGAATTACTTATGCTACACTTTATGTAACTTAAAATGAACGGAGGGGCTTCCTTTGATCTTAATCAGATTACGTCTCAATACTTTGTGCCAATAATTGAATAGCGCTCAAAGGCTCTGTCTGTGTACAGAGTGAACGGGATTGGTCTGCCTATTTTAAAGGAACCCTTTATTAAGCTTATATGTGACAAAGAGGGAGGGACGAATACGCCCTCTTTTTGTTTTGCCTTTATAAATAGAATGGGATTGTATAGGTGAACGCTTATTGTGGATACGTATATGATCTTGGGACTTTTTGACTATAAAATAGGATGAAAGCATAGCTTTCTTCTATTTCTTTGGTGAACCCTTATCCGTTTACGAAAACACAGGCAGCGACCTGTGTTTTTTATTTTACGTAATCGAAATGGAGGAATAAATATATGGAAGAAGTATTACAAAGAGCAGTTTTAGTTGGAGTAAATGTAGGTAATGAAGATGATTTTGCATATTCGATGGAAGAGTTAACAAATCTTGCGGAAGCCTGTGATGTAGAGGTAATTGGGCAAGTAACGCAAAATTTACAACGAGTAAATCCATCGCATTATATCGGAAAAGGAAAGATTGAAGAAGTAGCAGCGTATGTACAAGAAATAGATGCGAATATGATCATCTTTAATGATGAATTATCTCCTTCACAAATTCGAAATTTAGAAGAGGATTTAGATTGTAAGGTAATTGATCGTACCATTTTAATTTTAGATATTTTTGCGCAACGTGCGAAAACGAAAGAAGCACAGCTACAAGTAGAAGTAGCACACCTTCAGTACATGATGCCTCGTTTAATCGGTCTTCGTGAATCGTTAGGGAGACAGAGTGGCGGCGTTGGTACGAAAAATAAAGGTGTCGGTGAGAAGAAGTTAGAGTTAGACCGTCGTAAAATTGAAGAACAAATTTCAGTTTTGAATAAAGATTTAGAAGCGCTCGTTGCCCAGCGTCAAACGCAGCGAAAGCAACGTAAGAAAAATGAAATACCTGTTGTAGCATTAGTAGGTTATACGAATGCAGGAAAGTCAACGACGATGAATGCAATGCTTGAAATTTATAATGGTACAGAAGAAAAACAAGTATTTGAAAAAGATATGTTATTTGCGACGTTAGAAACATCTGTACGAAATATTGATTTGCCAGATAATAAATCATTTTTATTAACAGATACAGTTGGATTTGTAAGTAAATTACCACATCATCTTGTGAAGGCGTTCGGTTCAACGTTAGAAGAAGTAGCGGAAGCAGATTTACTTATTCACGTCGTAGATTACGCAAATCCAAATTATGAACAATTAATTGATATTACAAATGAAACGTTAAAGAAAATTGGAGTAGAAAATATTCCAACGATCTATGCTTATAACAAATCAGATATGGTGGATGTTGAAATTCCGAAAGTACAAGAAGACCGCGTGTATTTATCTGCGAAGAAACATGTTGGAATTGAAGAGCTTGTAGAAATGATTCGTTCCCATATTTATAAAGAATATACGAAATGTGAAATGTTAATTCCGTATGATCAAGGACAGGTAGTTTCTTATTTCAATAATCATGCGCACGTTTTATCAACGAGTTATGAAAATGAAGGTACGAAACTAGAAGTGGAATGTAAGACGAGCGATTACGAGAAGTATAAGCGTTTTGCAATTTAATGTAAGAGGCAACCCAGTTTGTGATTGGGTTGCCTTTTTCTATAATGTTTTACTGCTGAAAGTTACAAGGATGCAAGTCAATGATGGGAGTTAAGTTATATTTCTGGAAAAAGAAATGAAAGCAGTATAGAATAGAAATGTTTCAAAAGTCAGAATTTATTACACCTACTGTAATAAATATATATTTTGTACAGAAAGGAGCGATTCACATATGCAGGCAGTTTCACAAAAAAACACAGTAGAAACACCGACAATATATCGAATATTATTTGCGATTAGTTTCGGACATTTTTTAAATGATTCGATGCAAGCAGTTGTGCCGGCGTTGTTTCCTATTTTGGAAAAAACGATGAATTTATCCTATATGCAAGTAGGGTGGATTGCGTTTGCGTTAAATATGACGTCATCGATTATGCAACCGGTGTTTGGTATGTATTCAGATAAGAAGCCGTCACCATTTTTATTACCACTCGGTATGTTTTCAAGTATGCTTGGAATGATTGGACTCGCGTTTGCACCAAACTTTATTATTGTTATTATTTCTGTTTTATTTATTGGCTTAGGTTCCGCAGTCTTTCATCCAGAAGGCGCTCGTGTTGCGTATATGGCGGCAGGTGCAAAACGAGGGTTAGCGCAAGCGATTTATCAAGTTGGGGGAAACACGGGGAATTCTTTAGCTCCTATTTTTACAGCGCTAATTTTCGTTCCACTCGGTCAAATTGGTTCATTAGGTTTTACAGCATTTGCAGCAGTAGGAATTGCATTATTAATTTTCGTATCGAATTGGTACAAAAATGAATTAGCAACCGGCGCTGTAAGAAGGAAGAAGAGAGCTGCGCTTGAGGCGGAAAATGCAATTGTAAGTACACACATTAAATTCGTTATTATACTTCTTGTTTTTCTTACTTTTGTGCGCTCTTGGTACGGTGCCGGTATCGGGAATTTCTATCAATTTTACTTAATTGAACATTATGGTTTATCTATAAAAAATGCTCAGTATTTCGTATTCGCATTTATGATTGCTGGTGTGTTAGGCACTTTCTTCGGAGGACCGTTAGCAGATCGATTTGGTAAGAAAAACATCATCGTATTTTCAATGTTAGGTTCAGCGCCACTTGCGCTGTTATTACCACATGTCTCACTTGTGTGGGTCGTACCTTTATTTTTATGTATCGGTTTTATTAGTTCAAGTAGTTTTAGTGTAATTGTTGTATACGCGCAAGAGCTTGTTCCGGGAAAAGTAGGGATGGTATCAGGTCTAATTGTAGGTCTTGCGTTCGGCCTTGGTGCTTTAGGTGCTGTAGTACTAGGAAAGTTAGCTGATATATATAGCCTTCAGTTCATTATGATATTGTGTAGTTGTTTACCGTTAATTGGACTTACTTCATGGTTATTACCAAGTGATAAGAAAACGATAGAATAGGGGATGCACTATGAAATTATGTGAAAACGTAACAGAATTAATAGGAGATACACCTGTCGTCCGATTATCTAAATTTATTCCGGAAGACGCAGCGGACGTGTATGTGAAACTAGAAATGTTTAATCCATCACGTAGTGTGAAAGACCGTGCTGCTTATAATTTACTTCACGTTGCAGAAGAAAATGGTCTCATTAAACCAGGGGATACAATTATTGAACCGACAAGCGGGAATACAGGAATTGGTTTAGCGATGAACGCAGCAGCTAAAGGGTATAAAGCGATTTTAATTATGCCAGACAATATGTCAAAAGAGCGTATTAATTTATTGAAAGCATACGGGGCAGAAGTAGTTTTAACACCAGCAGAACAAAGAATGCCAGGAGCAATTGCGAAGGCGTTAGAACTGCAAAAACAAATACCGAATAGTTTTATCCCGCAACAATTTGAAAATCCAGCTAATCCGAATATTCACCGTTATACGACTGCACTTGAAATTTACGAACAAATGGATGGAGAGCTTGATGCTTTTGTTGCAACGGCAGGAACAGGCGGAACGATTACAGGGACTGGTGAAACGTTAAAAGAGAAATTACCAAACTTATATATTGCAGTAGTGGAACCGAAAGGATCTCCCGTTTTATCAGGTGGTGTACCAGGTCCTCATAAACTAGTAGGAACAAGCCCAGGATTTATTCCGAAAAACTTAAATACAGAAGTGTATAACGAAATTATTCAAATTGCAGACGAAGAGGCTTTAACGACAATGAGAAATTTAGCTAGACAAGAAGGATTATTAGTTGGGCCATCTTCTGGAGCATCTGTTTACGCTGCAATTATGATAGCGAAACGTCTAGGCGTTGGTAAAAAAGTTTTATGTATTGCGCCTGATACAGGTGAACGTTATTTGAGCATGGGGTTATTTGAATAAAAAGGATAGAAACACCTTAATAGTGAATAGCTGCTATTAAGGTGTTTGTTTTATGGAATGAAGAGGGGGAGAAGAACAATGAAACTATTAAAACCAATACATGAATATAGTGAGCATATTACGGCGTATAGACAAGCGTTTTTACACTCAGGGGAGCAACCACATCGCTATCAAGCTAAGCTTATACAAAGTCAATTTTAGGCGAGATTGTTCCTTTTTCTAAAGGGCAAGTGTAGGTGATTGAAAGATTTGCATACGAAATAAACCCTAACGGGTTTCACTTTTTTGAATTAAGCGGCTTGATTGTCCGACATAGTACAATTATAAACGACACCTAATATATCAAAAACTGTTTTCTTCTCATACCTATGGAATTTTCGCCCGTTTTGCTGTAGGAGATTGAACAGGCGAAGTAATACCTTTGATAGCTCTTGGGTGTTTTTTTGTATAGTTTGGAATAGAAGAAGGAAATAGTCTTTAATCATATATATGGCCTTATATTCACTCAGTTCTCGTTTCTTTTTCATAAGAAGTAATTGCCGCATTTGAAACATGGTAGAAGAACAAAGTAGAATGGCAATCAGTTGCCCATACAAATGGCATTCCAATCGTTCTCGTTTTATCTTTTTACAATGATGAATATGAAAGAATGATTTCCATGTTTTAAATAAAATCTCGATTTGCCAACGTAAAGAATACCAATCATGTACTTGTCCCATTGGGACAATATCTATAGGGGTATTTGTCATATATACATTGATACCGCTAAGTCGTTTACTACGAGCAGAATACTTCATTCCTTTCTTTTTTTCTCTTACCGTTTGATCGTGTAATCGTTTTTGTTGTTGTTCTTTTGTTAGTCGATGAACAATCACACGAGTTGGTACTTTATCAGTCATTCCTACATAAGCGTTGGATATTTCATATGTTTGTCCTGGCTGAAGAGAGTTCATTAAAACCTCCATATCTATTTGGATATACTCTGTACCCTTCTTAATTCTGCCATCTTGAAAATAATCAGGGTTTGGATTTTTTTGATAAATACGTGTATTCGATTTAATACGTGAGATATAATAGGCCTTTTTATCTTGTATATGTTGAAGATCTTTCAAATGAAAATAACCTAAATCTCGGATACATAAATCATTCGCTGTTACAGTTGGGGCACACAGGGAACCGTAGGTTCGATCATGTTGTTTACCTGGACCTGTATGAATATGAAGGAATTGTCCACTTAATAAATCATACTCAAGCTGTATCTTTACTCCCGCTGTATGGCTGCATCCTCCCGCACCAGGATAAACCGATGAAAATATATCCGGGAGTTGAAATGCAGTTGAATCTAAAATACGAATACGCTTGAAAACAGAAGTGTATGGAGAAGAAATCGGCATAGATGCGGCCAATTTTTTGCTTAGTAGTTCGGCTAGTAGGTGTTGTAAAAGTTGGACGGCCGCCTTATTAAACCGTTGATTCAGTCCCTCAGGACTGATGAGTACTTCTGTTGATGCTTCTAAACAGCTAGATAACTGAGTTAAAGAAGTCATAGCTACATTTTGGCTCACCCATACACATAAAGCTACTAAATCTTTTGCTTGGTACTTACTGGTTCGTTGTACAAAGCCAACATCTCTAGCAATATCTCGTAAGGCATTTGGAGATAGGGCACTTTGAATCTCTTGAGCAAATAGTTGTAATTCGTTAGACACAGAAACAGACATAAAAAACGCCATCCTTTCCTATGATTCTACAGAAAGAATAGCGTATTTTTTCATTTTAGGGGGCATTTCTTTTTATTAGCTTGATAGCGATGGGGAGCAACCACATGGAAGTAGTTCTTTACAAAACTTTGATTCTCTTGATGAATGGTTTGAAAAAGTGAGTAAACAAGAACTAGGAGAAAATTTACTAGCTAATCGAGTGCCATCTAGTCAGTTTTTAAGTTTTGAAAAAGGAGAACTTATAGGTTTTGTGAATATTAGACATAGATTAAATCCAGAATTATTACGGGAAAGCGGTCATATTGGATATAGTGTCCATCCAAATAAACGTCGCCACGGTTACGCTACGAAACAACTACAACTTGCATTAGCTGAAGCGCAAAAGTTAGGATTGCAGAAAGTATTAATAACTTGCGATAAATCCAATATCGGTTCTGCTAAAACGATTCAAAAGGTTGGAGGTGTGTTAGAAAATGAAGTAGTTTCTTCTCGTACTGGTGAAGTTATTCAGCGCTATTGGATAGAAATATGATTAAGTAGGAATTTGAAAAGGTAATGCAAGCTGTAATATCGAAATAGATAAATGAAATATAGGGGATTACTGCAATTTTAGGGGGAAATGAAATGGGATTAAAAGAGAGAGCGATAGAGATGTCAGAGATTTATAGGAAAAATCCGAAAGTAGAAGCTATTATTTTAGCGGGTTCAGTAGCTAGAAAGCTTGAAGATGAACATTCAGATATAGAATTACATATTTTATGGTCAACACCGCCGGAAGATGAGGATCGTAGGGCCCCTATTTATCATATTGATGGGAAAATATTATCGTATCATCCGTATGAGGAAGAAGAATGGTCGGAAACGTATTTAACGAAAGAGGGAATTAAATTAGAGATTAGTAACTTTTTAACAGAGACAGTAGAGAAAGTAATTTCGGATGTGGTGGATCAATATGATATAAATTATGAAAAACAATGTATTGTATCATCCATTCATGATGGTGTTAGTTTGTATGGAGAAGGGAAAGTGAATGAATTAAAAGAAAAAGTAGCGGCATATCCAGATGAACTAGTAAAACGGATGATTTCAGAAAATCTATGGTTAAGTAATCGTTGGCACAATCGAAAGGCGCTTTTAAAACGGAAAGATTGGCTTATGCTTTATGACGTTATTTGCGAAGTACAAAGGAACGTATTCGGTGTTTTATTTGGTTTGAATAAAATGTACGTACATCATCCAGCGTTTAAATGGATGCCTAATAATGTGGAACGAATGACTATTAAACCTGAAAAATTATATGAACGTATGGCGGACACATTAATAGGGAATCCAGAAAAAAGTGTGCAGGAGTTAGAGTTGCTAATAGAAGAAGTGTTGCAACAAGTTCATACATACGCGCCAGGAGTAAATGTGGATGAGCAAGAAAAATCTATTTTTTATTTTGTGAAATAGAAAATAGTAATAAGGGGGAAGTTATGGGTTTTTTTAATAGGTTTTTTAAAAAAGTTGAAAAAGTAAATGAGCAAGAAGCTACTCTTCATGAATTAAGTGAAGAATTGTATGTTGAATCACCGGTAGAGGAAGCGACTAGTTACTGGGTATCAATGGCACAAAATATAATTGTTAATGCTGTAAAGGCGGCTGACAATGATGTGGAACGTGCCTTCGTATTATTGAACTTGAAGAAAGGTGAGGCCTCATTTGATATTTTTTATCAAATAAATGGGCAATTGTATTTCTGGGATCAGCTCGAAAATGAGACGATAAGAAATACAATTCAGAACGAGTTGTTACCGCAAGCTCCAGAAGTTTCAAATGCAGTAAATGAGCAATTTCGTGAAGCTGATCACCCTATAATTTCGTTCGCACAATTGCAGTTTGAATGGGAAACGAAAGCCTGGTTCTCACATATAATTTGGGAAGATAACCTTGCTGCTCAATTGCCCAAAACCCAAATTCTAAATGAATGGTTTCGTGTAATTAAAGAAGAAACGAAAAATAGACCACTGGATAGTGATGTGAAATTTTCTTGGTATCCATCAAACTCTTAAAAAATGAATACAGAGAGACAGGTTATGTTTCTAGATGATTTGTATTATTGAATAAGTATCAATAATACGTAATTCTTTTTCTATTGCCTATTAGAATTCGTTATGTACTAATCCACCTGTTTTCTAAACTAAAACTTACATTTTGAATTTTTAAATAGATTGTAATACATAAAAATTCAAAATATAAGTTGACACTATTTTTAATGTGTGATAAAAATGATAGTAATCAATTCGGAAAATAATATTTGGGCAATGAAAGGGTATAGTAGTGAATATCTCCCTATTTCAGAGAGCTGATGGTTGGTGTGAATCAGTATATAGATTATTCGTGAAGTTCGTCCTGGAGCATCTTTCATAAATCTCACATTATGAGGAAATGAAAGACGGTAGTTTATACCGTTATCAAATAAAGTGGTGAAGATTTTTCACAACTAGGGTGGTACCGCGATATTTATCGTCCCTACGTATTTACGTAGGGACGTTTTTTATTTAGGGCCTAACTTTGGTGTGGCTTCATAACTAGGGTGGTACCGCGATATTTTATCGTCCCTACGTTTTTGCGTAGGGGCGTTTTTATTTAGGTGGTTTCTTAGTATTCTTCACAACTAGGGTGGTACCGCGATATTTTTGTCGTCCCTACGTATTTACGTAGGGGCGTTTTTTTATTATTAGGGAGGAAGTGAACGTATTAGAAAAGAGTATTGATAGAACAATATAAATACCGAATTGTAACAAAGAAAAAGAGACAGAGAGGAGATTAACAAATGAATTCACAGCAATGGACATCGAAATTAGGTTTCGTATTAGCTGCAGCAGGTTCGGCAATTGGTCTTGGGGCGATTTGGAAATTCCCATATATGGCCGGCATTGGAGGAGGCGGAGCGTTCTTCCTAATTTTCATCGGTTTCACATTATTAATTGGTTTACCGTTATTATTAGCTGAATTTGTTATTGGAAGAAGTACACAAAAAGAGGCTGTTGATGCATATAGAGAGATTGCTCCTAAAACGTTATGGCCTTGGTTAGGTAAATTAGGAATTGTAACTTGTTTCATACTACTTTCTTTCTACAGTGTTGTAGGAGGCTGGATTTTATTATACTTATGGAATGCAATTACAGGTAGACTATGGGAAGGAAATGGGGCATACGAAGCTACGTTTGGTGAAATCATTTCCAATCCATATTTAGCAGTTGGGTCACAGCTATTATTCATCCTAATTACTATTTTCATCGTAAGTAAAGGTGTACAAAATGGTGTTGAAAAAGTAAATAAATATTTCATGCCAGCATTATTCGTTTTATTCTTTGTTTTAATCGTTCGTGCACTTACGTTAGATGGTGCTGGAGAAGGAGTTCGTTTCTTCTTACAACCTGACTTCTCACATGTAACATCAGAAGTTATATTATACGCAATGGGGCAATCGTTCTTCTCATTATCTGTCGGAGTAGCCGTTATGGTAACGTATAGCTCATACTTACCGAAAGAAGAAAGCTTACCACGTTCAGCATTTTCTATCGTAGCCTTAACTCTTGTTATTACATTACTTGCAGGACTTGCAATTTTCCCAGTAGTGTTCGCATTTGGAATGGAACCATCTCAAGGACCTGGGCTATTATTTATCGTACTGCCAGCTATTTTCAGTAAAATGGCATTCGGAAAATTATTCTTCATCGTTTTCTTATTACTATTCTTCTTTGCTACTATTACATCAGCAATTTCGATGTTAGAAATTAGTGTTGCATCGTTAACATCAAAAGGTAAAGGGAAACGTGAAAAAATGGCCTTAATCGTAGGGTTATTAATCTTCGTTGTTGGGGTACCATCAGCATTATCATTCGGTATATTAAGTGATCTGAAGATTTTCGGGAAGACAGTCTTTGATTTAGCGGACTATGCAGTAAGTAACGTATTAATGCCACTTGGTGTATTATTAGTTTCTATCTTTGTTCCTTTAAAAATGAAGAAAGATGTATTAATGAAAGAGCTAGGTGTAAGTAAAAATAAAGGATACAAACTATTTGTGTTATGGTTATTCTTACTTCGCTTTATCGCACCAATTGCGATTATTATCGTATTCTTAAATGTACTTGGCATTATATAAATAGAAAGGTAGCGTATCATACAAAGATACGCTACCTTTTTATTTTGCTCTTTTTTGCAGTTCGTTTACCGTTACGAACTGATATCCCTTCTTAGATAAAGAATCTAAAATGCCTTCAATCGTTTGTAAATTTTCATTAGACTCATCATACATAGAATGCAATAAAATGATAGAACCTGGTTTTACATTTTTATTAACATATTTAATTTTATCAGCCGCAGATTTATAAAAAGTATCGGGCTCAAGATCCCATATAATCGTTTCGATATTATTTTTATTTAAATAATAGGGTAGTCCAATTAATTTTTTTCCGTTAGGGGGCCTAAAATCAATTGCGTCTGTAAATCCTGTTTGGCGGATTAATGAATTCGTTTTTTCTATTTCATCTTTAATAAAAGAAGGTGTTTTGAAAACCATTCTATTATGAGAATATGTATGGTTTCCAAGTTGGTGCCCAGATTGCGCGATAGCTTCTCCTAACGATAGATTTTTCTCTAATTCATTTCCAATTAAAAAGAAAGTAGCTTTAGCGTTGTATTTATCTAATAGCGGTAATATTTGTTTTACATTGTTAGTAGGGCCATCATCAAAAGTTAAAGCGATCACTTTTTCATTTGTTTCTACGCGTTGTGTTAAATCTCCAAATAATTGAAAGCTTCTTGCGTTCATCAATTTGTATGTTCCGAATAATGCCGTGATAATAAAGAATAGTGTAACGATCGTAATGATAATTTTTTTCTTCATAACGTAACCTCACAATGATTTTTGATTCAATTAAAAAGTATTATATCAAACTAAGTAATTTCGTGCTTTAAGAAGGGTGTGGATGCAAGGAGAAGGAATTTATCATATAATAAAATGCAAAAGGTATATTAGGAGGTGTTTATATGGCGATTATAATTCAATTGCCAGACACTGCAACGTCTCATGCAAAGCCAAGTATGGAAATGGCGATACTTTGCGTGAGGTAGACAAGTAATATACAATCGCCTATATGAGCTCGTATCATTTTTTATATTTGGCTTTGCACCTTATTGAAATGAATCATAAAAAATAAGGGGCGAGCAGAAATGAAATACGTAAAAGCTAATGCTGTTTTACCAGAGAGTTTAATTACTGAAATTCAAAAGTATATACAAGGTGAAACAATTTATATTCCGAAACAAGAAACGAAACATTATAAATGGGGTACACGATCTGGCGGAAGAAAACAACTAGATGAAAGAAATAAAGCAATTAAAAAAGCGTTTAAAAGTGGGATTGCTATTCATCAACTTGCAGAAGAATATTTTCTTTCTGGGGAAACGATTAAAAAGATTGTGTATTCTAAATAAGAGGAAAAGAGTCTGATTCATATATTACTTTGAATCAGACTCTTTTTGTTTTATATGTATTGGATATATGAAGTGTGAACGGGCATGATAATAGAAAAAATGTGCCGTTTTTTATTAAATGCTATACAGAACATTTGAAGAGTAGAAAGGTGAACATATATGAATCATATTGGACAAATAACGATAGAGCTTTTAATTGGTTTTTTTGTTCTATTAATTGCTACAAAAATATTAGGGAAAACACAAATATCTCAGCTAACGCCCTTTGATTTTATTTCTGCAATCGTCCTAGGTGAGCTCGTTGGAAATTCAATATATGATCCTAAAATTAAAGTATGGTCTATTTTATATTCAGTATTTGTTTGGGTAATTTTAATTTATACTATTGAAGTGATAACACAAAAAGTAAGAGGGACAAGAAGGTTTTTTGAAGGATATCCTTCAATTATTATTCGTAATGGAAAGATTGATCGTGAACAATTAAGCGTAAATCATTTGGATATAAACCAATTACAACAAATGCTTAGGCAACAAAAAGATATATTTTCAATCCGAGAAGTTGAATATATGATATTGGAACCTAACGGAAACATAAGCGTTTTGAAAAAAAGTAAATACGAATCTCCTACTGTAAATGATTTAAGTTTAAAACATAAGCCTGTATACTTACCAATTTCATTAATTAGTGATGGAAAAGTAGTTAAGGATAATTTGAGGGAAGCGGGATTTGATGAAGGGTGGCTTTATAAACAAATAAAGCAAAAAGGAATTACTAAATTTGAAGACGTATTATATGCGGAATGGAAAACAGATGATGGCTTCTTTTGTCAGGAAATGCAGCGGTAGAGAATAAGTGATATATGTAATGTTTGTTTCTAAGTTATCTTTTACATATCAAAAAACGTAATCATTGTATACAATAAAACTAGATCAACAATTTGTATGGAGTGATAAAGATGGAAGCGTTTATTAGAAGTGATCAATATAATTTTATAAAATCACAAGCTTATATTTTAGCAAACGGGCATGCAACGGCAAATGATAGAGGTGTAATTCAAGCGTTAAAATCGCTTGCGATTGAAAAGATAATACATGTATTTGAGAATTTAACGGATGAACAGAAAGAGTTAATTGATACGGTATTAACAGTTCAAAATAGAGAAGATGCAGAATCATTTTTAATGAAAATAAATCCGTATGTAATTCCGTTTCAAGAAGTTACAGCACAAACATTAAAAAAGTTATTTCCTAAGGCGAAAAAGTTAAAACTTCCTGATATGGAAGAAATGGATATGAAAGAAATATCTTATTTAAGCTGGATTGATAAGGGATCAAGCAGGAAATTTATTATAGCGAAAAATGATAAAAATAAATTTGTTGGTCTGCAAGGAACGTTCCAAAGTTTAAATAAAAAAAGCATTTGTTCATTATGTCATGGGCATGAAGAAGTAGGAATGTTTTTAGTTGAAATTAAAGGCGATGTACCAGGAACTTTCGTTAAAAAGGGAAACTACATTTGCAAAGATGGTGTAGCTTGCAATCAGAATATGAAATCGCTAGATAAATTGAACGATTTTATTGACCGCTTGAAGAAATAAAGAGAAAACCTCTAGTATTTAAACTGGAGGTTTTTATTTTTTGAAGAAGTAAAATAAGCTTTCTTTGTAAATGTAGATTTATAATGAAATTTGATAAAAATATCTATTATGATACAGTTGCTTATATGCAAGGAGGTAAAACATGGATTACCTTTTATCGAAAGAAAAAGTGAAGCGATGGCCCAAAGATATGATAGCGGCGGGGCGTTGTCATACTGTTGGCCTTAAATCGGATGGCACGGTAGTAGCGGTGGGCCGGAATAAAGAAGGGGAATGTAATGTAAGTGGCTGGCGAGATATTGAAGCAGTCGCAGTGGGCAATGTTCATATGGCAACGAACACGGGTAATGCTCATACAATCGGTCTTACATGTGACAGTACTACGGTAGCAGTGGGTTGGAATAAGCATGAACAATGTGATGTAAACGATTGGCATAATATTGTAGCGGTTGCGGCAGGGTGGCGTCGTACTATTGGCCTTAAATCGGATAGCACGGTAGTAGCGGTGGGCCGAAATAAAGAAGGAGAATGCAATGTAAGCAGTTGGCAAGGTATTGTGGCAGTCACAGCGGGTGACTGGCATACAGTCGGTCTCAAATTGGACGGAACATTGACGACTGTGGGGAATAATCGATATGGTCAATGCAATGTAAGTAGCTGGCGAGGTATTGTAGCGGTCAAGGCTGGGTATCTTCATACTGTTGGTCTTAAACGAGACGGTACGGTGACAGCAGTGGGGAATGATAAACATAACCAGTGTGGTGTAAGTGGCTGGATAGATATTGTAGCAATAGCGGCTGGTACCAATCATACAATCGGACTAAAATCAGACGGTACCGTGGTGGCGGTGGGCTGGAATGAGTATGGTCAATGTAACGTAAGCGATTGGCGCGATATTGTAGCGATAGCGGCTGGTTGTGCACATACAGTCGGACTAAAATCAGACGGCACGGTGGTCGCGGTAGGTAATAATGAATTTGGCCAATGCGATGTAGGTAGCTGGCGCGACATTCGGTTGCCTGGCAAATAGTCAATTTACAATCAATTATTAGTAATATTATTCTATTTTAGGAGTAATTATGGAATAGGATATGTAGAAAATAATTAAACTTAAATCTACTGAATAAGAATCTCTTTTGAAAAGGGATTCTTATTATTTTTCATAAAATGAGGGTCTAAATGGAATTTTTGAACAAACTATATTTCAAAATTACAGTAGAAGATATAAATAAAGTATAGAGGAGATAAAGAAATGCTTAAAAAGTTTTTGCTTTCTTTACCGGATGTTTTACTTATATGTATCGTTCTTTACATAACGTACACAAATTCTTTTAGCTTTGGACAAATGTTAGTAATTTCAATTGCAATCGGAATCATTGGTGGTCTTGTTATAAGGATTGGTAAGGATGTATTTATGTATATAAGGTGGACAATGAAACAGAGGAAATCTTGAATACGTTGTATTGCTATTAGGAGGAGATGAAATGACTAAGAAAAAGAGTAGAGTGAAAAATGAAGTAGCGCTTTGGGCATTAACAGCGGTTGTTCTCATCATTGTATGGTACTTTTATCAAAAATAAAAACGCATCGTATAAAAAAAGCACGATGCGTTTTTATTATTTTTTTTGCCAATTTTTTTTAATAAAGTCTTCACGACCAGATTCCTTTTGCTCAGTAGCATATTTCTCTGGATTCTTTTTATAGAAATGTTGGTGGTATTCCTCTGCTGCGTAAAAAGGTGCAGCAGGACGAATTTCAGTCACGATTGGATCTTTAAACATACCGCTTTCTGTAAGAGCTTGTTTTGATTTTTCAGCAAGCTCTTTTTGTGTTTCGTTATGATAAAAAATAGCGGTACGATAAGATGGACCACGGTCAAAAAATTGTCCGCCATCATCAGTTGGATCGATTTGTGGCCAATATAAGTCTAGTAATTTCTGATAAGGAAAAATAGAAGGATCGAATGTAATTTGAACAACTTCTAAATGTCCAGATGTTCCAGCTTTTACTTGTTCATATGTTGGGTTTTCTACATGACCTCCTGCATAGCCAGAAAGTACTTTATGAATACCAGGAAGTTCATCAAATGGTTTTACCATGCACCAAAAGCAACCGCCTGCGAAGGTTGCGAGTTCGTATGTTTTTTCGGACATTGCTGTAATCCTCCTAAATGTATATGTTTTATATAGTATTATATAAATTGTTTTATTGCGCAATAAAAAAGATTTGAAAATATATGTTTTTTATAAACAAGATCCTCCGCTCACATCAATTAATTGTCCAGTTACCCAGCGGCTGTCTGGAGAAGCAAGGAATGCAGCAGTATCGGCAATGTCTTCTACTTCACCTAAGCGATTGAAAGCGGAAATAGTAGTAGCGTACTGCTTCATCATCGGGTCGCTCAGGAGTTCTGCATTCATATCTGTTTTAATAAATCCTGGAAGTATTGCATTCACCGTTATTCCTCGTGCTCCAAGCTGTTTTGCTAGCGTAAAAGTCATTGTATTAATAGCGCCTTTCGTCATACTATATGCAACAAAATCAGGTAAAGAAATGCGGGTGGCAGCGGATGAAATATTAATAATTCGGCTATTGTCACGTAAACGTGGCAGTGCTTGTTGAATGATAAAGAATGGTGCTTTTGCATTTACTGAAAACATTCTATCAAAAAATTGTTCAGTCGTTTCTTCAATAAAAGCACCAGGACCAATGCCAGCATTGTTTATTAAAATATCAAATTGTGTTTCACCAGTGCGCTTTTGTAATTCAGTATCTAAAGCTTTATAAAGGTTTTCTACACCGTGTAAGGATTCTAAATTTGCGCCGATAGAAAAAGCTTGGCCACCATCTGATCGAATTTCCTGAACAGTTTCTTCAGCGTCATCTTTTCGATTACCGTAATGAACAGCAACCAATGCACCGTCATTTGCT
The DNA here is from genome assembly GCF_038006085.1 of Bacillus sp. FSL K6-0073. NCBI lineage: Bacteria > Bacillati > Bacillota > Bacilli > Caryophanales > Bacillaceae > Bacillus > Bacillus sp. FSL K6-0073. The sequence continues at coordinate 1,823,877 of NZ_JBBOUN010000001.1, forward strand.
AAACGTTTAGCGATCGCTCGTCCAATTCCTCGGCTTGCTCCTGTAACTAACGCTACTTTCCCTTTTAACATAGTTTCCTCATCTCCTCATAAACTTTATAAGTTTTTCTTTATGTAGTAATGCAAACATACTTAAGTAATATATGAGTGTATGTAAGTAATGCATTCCAATTTTGATTTGAGAAAAAATAAATAGAATGAATTTTGATTTTTTTTTGAAAAAACATGTTGACAACGAAAAGAACAACGTCCTATAATACGTGTAACAAATAAAAGTTAATTAAGAATTTTCTAACTTTATATGTTGTATATGCAAAGAAGAGGAAAGTAGATGATTATGATCGTTTCAGAGAGCTACTCCAAGGCTGTGAGGGTAGTAACAATCGAATCATTGAAGATCACCTCGGAGCATCGCTTGCGAAAGGGAAACTGAGTAGAGGGCGGCGGCATCGTCTCCGGTAAAAGGACGGAGGTCTGATTGGACCTACAAAGCTTATATTTCGTGAGAAGTATAAGGAAGCTGAGTGGTAACGCGAAACTCTCGCCTCAGCAATCAAAGCTACTAAATTGTAGTAGTTGATTGCTGAGGCGAGAGTTTTTATTTTTAAAAATAGAAGAAGAGAATGCGTAGAAGAGGAGAGTAAATGATAAAGATTGTTTCAGAGAGCTGCCCCGAGGCTGTGAGGGTGGTAACAATTCAATCATTGAAAATCACCTTGGAGCACTACTTTTGAAAACTAGTAAAAAGTAGCGGGGTTGTTCCCGATAGAAAAACAAAAGTCTAATTGGACTTGCAGAGCTTATGTTTCGTGAGAAGTATAAGGAAGCTGAGTGGTACCACGATTCCCTCGTCTCAGCAATGGATTGCTACAAGTATGTAAGTAATCGATTGTTGAGACGAGTATATTTTTAAGGGTTATATACTGAATATTCTGTTAAAAATACTCATCTCAGCAATCGATGTAGAAATAGATTGCAAAAATAGAGAAAAAAGAGGAGCGATGTGAGATGGGAAACCAGTACATTTACATGAATGGGGAATTTGTAGAAAAAGAAAAGGCAGTTGTTTCAGTGTATGATCACGGTTTTTTATACGGAGACGGTGTATTTGAAGGGATTCGTAGTTACGGAGGAAATGTATTTTGTTTAAAAGAACATGTGAAACGATTGTATGAATCAGCGAAATCTATTTTACTAACAATTCCAATGACGGTAGAAGAAATGGAAGAAGCAGTTTTACATACACTCCAAAAAAATGAATACGCTGATGCTTATATTCGCTTAATTGTCTCAAGAGGAAAAGGTGACTTAGGACTTGATCCGAGAAGTTGTGTGAAGCCGAGCGTAATTATCATTGCAGAACAATTAAAGTTATTCCCACAAGAATTTTATGATAATGGGCTAAGCGTTGTATCTGTTGCATCAAGACGTAATACGCCAGACGCGTTAGATCCACGTATTAAGTCAATGAATTATTTAAATAACGTACTTGTAAAAATTGAGGCGGCACAAGCAGGAGTGTTAGAGGCTCTTATGTTAAATCAACAAGGATATGTTTGTGAAGGTTCTGGCGATAATGTTTTCGTTGTGAAAGATGGAAAAGTATTAACCCCGCCATCCTATTTAGGGGCATTAGAAGGTATTACGAGAAATAGTGTTATCGAGCTATGTGAACGACTGAGTATTCCGTGTGAGGAAAGACCATTCACTCGCCATGACGTATATGTAGCGGATGAAGTATTTTTAACAGGAACAGCAGCGGAGTTAATTCCAGTTGTAAAAGTTGATTCGAGAGAAATTGGAGATGGGAAACCAGGAAGTGTAACGAAACAATTGACCGAAGAATTTAAAAAATTAACGAGAGAAAGAGGAGTACGTGTTCCCGGGCTGACGGAAAGCTTAGCATAAATAAGGAGAGGAGTTAATTGAAATGAAGCAGCAGTATACAGCGTATGAGAAGTTACAGTGTGAAGAAATGACAGGCGCTGGGCACGTGATTCAAGGTTTGAAGAAATTGGGTGTAACGACCGTTTTCGGCTATCCAGGCGGAGCGATTTTACCAGTATACGATGCGTTATACGAAAGTGGTTTGAAACATGTTTTAACTCGTCATGAACAAGCTGCCATTCATGCGGCTGAAGGATATGCGAGAGCTTCTGGGAAGGTCGGGGTAGTCTTTGCTACCTCTGGCCCAGGGGCGACAAATTTAGTTACGGGCTTAGCAGACGCTTATATGGATTCGATTCCTTTAGTTGTCATTACCGGCCAAGTTGCAACGCCTTTAATTGGTAAAGATGGATTTCAAGAAGCGGATGTTGTCGGAATTACAGTACCTGTTACGAAGCATAATTACCAAGTTCGTGATGTAAATCATGTATCACGAATTGTGCAAGAAGCTTTTTACATCGCCAAAAGCGGAAGACCGGGACCAGTATTAATCGATATTCCAAAAGATGTTCAAAATGCAAAAGTCACCAGTTTTTTTAATGAAGAAGTTGATATTCCGGGGTACAAACCAGAACTTGTACCAGACAGCATGAAACTTAGAGAGGTGGCTAAAGCAATTTCAAAATCAAAGCGTCCACTTCTTTATATTGGAGGAGGTGTCATTCATTCAGGTGGATCCGATGAACTCTTCGAATTCGCAAGGGAGAACCGTATTCCAGTCGTTTCAACTTTAATGGGACTTGGTGCATATCCACCGGGAGATCCATTGTTTCTAGGGATGCTTGGTATGCATGGGACATACGCTGCTAATATGGCGGTAACAGAATGTGATTTACTACTTGCATTAGGTGTTCGCTTCGATGATCGTGTAACAGGAAAATTAGAACTTTTTTCTCCGCACTCGAAAAAAGTACATATTGATATTGATCCTTCTGAGTTTCATAAAAATGTAACTGTAGAGCATCCGATTGTTGGTGATGTAAAAAAAGCGTTACACATGTTGTTACATATGTCTATTTATACACAAACAGATGAATGGCTTCAGAAAGTAAAGGCATGGAAAGAAGAATATCCACTTTCTTATAAGCAAAAAAAATCTGAGTTAAAACCACAGCATGTGATTAACTTAGTAAGTGAATTAACGAATGGTGAAGCGATTGTCACAACAGAAGTAGGACAGCATCAAATGTGGGCTGCTCACTTCTATAAAGCAAGAAAACCTCGGACGTTCCTTACCTCTGGAGGATTAGGAACAATGGGGTTTGGGTTCCCAGCGGCAATTGGTGCTCAGCTTGCAAAAGAAGAAGAACTTGTCATTTGTATTGCAGGTGATGCTTCTTTTCAAATGAACATTCAAGAACTACAAACAATTGCTGAAAATAATATCCCTGTAAAAGTATTTATTATAAATAACAAATTTTTAGGGATGGTAAGGCAATGGCAAGAAATGTTTTATGAAAATCGTTTATCAGAGTCAAAAATTGGCTCACCAGATTTTGTGAAAGTGGCAGAAGCTTATGGAGTGAAGGGATTAAGGGCGACAAATTCAACAGAGGCGAAACAAGTGGTGTTAGAAGCATTTGCTCACGAAGGTCCTGTCGTAGTTGATTTTTGTGTAGAAGAAGGTGAAAACGTATTTCCGATGGTTCCGCCAAACAAAGGGAATAACGAAATGATTATGAAGAGGTGGGAAGAATGAGTCATACTTTTTCACTCGTTATTCATAACGAGCCAAGTGTCTTATTACGTATAAGTGGAATTTTTGCTCGGCGTGGCTATTATATTTCTTCTTTACATTTAAACGAAAGAGATACGAGTGGCGTTTCTGAAATGAAACTCACAGCAGTTTGTACTGAAAATGAAGCGACATTACTTGTTAGTCAGTTGAAAAAATTAATTGATGTACTGCAAGTAAATAAATTATAAGGGGTGTATGGAGTATGAAAACGTATTATGAGAAAGATGCAAATGTAGAGTTATTACAAGGGAAAACAGTTGCGGTAATTGGTTATGGATCTCAAGGGCATGCGCAGGCACAAAATTTACGTGATTCAGGTGTGGAAGTTGTAGTTGGTGTTAGACCTGGTAAATCGTATGAAGTAGCAAAAGCAGATGGATTTGAAGTAATGTCTGTTTCAGAAGCGGTTCGAACCGCACAAGTTGTACAAATGTTATTGCCAGATGAACAGCAAGCACATGTATATAAAACAGAAGTAGAAGAGGATCTCCGTGAAGGGCAAATGTTACTTTTCTCACATGGATTTAACATTCACTTCGGCCAAATTAATCCGCCAAGTTACGTAGATGTAGCAATGGTTGCGCCAAAAAGTCCAGGTCATCTCGTTCGCCGTGTATATCAAGAAGGAAATGGTGTTCCGGCATTAGTCGCAGTGCATCAAGATGCGACGGGAACAGCGCTACATGTAGCATTAGCGTATGCAAAAGGTGTAGGTTGTACACGGGCGGGTGTAATTGAAACGACATTCCAAGAAGAAACCGAAACGGATTTATTCGGTGAGCAAGCTGTACTTTGCGGCGGGGTAACTGCACTTGTGAAGGCCGGGTTCGAAACGTTAACGGAAGGTGGATATCGTCCTGAAATTGCATACTTTGAATGTTTGCATGAATTAAAGCTAATTGTTGACTTAATGTACGAAGGTGGATTAACGAATATGCGCCATTCTATTTCAGATACGGCAGAATTTGGAGATTATGTAACAGGATCGAGAATTGTTACAGATGAAACGAAGAAGGAAATGAAGCGTGTTCTGACAGAAATTCAGCAAGGTGAATTTGCGAAGAAATGGATTTTAGAAAATCAAGCAGGGCGTCCGACGTATAACGCAATGAAAAAAGCAGAACAAAATCATCAATTAGAAAAAGTGGGAGCAGAGCTTCGTGAAATGATGAGTTGGATTCATGCACCGAAAGAATTAGTAAAGAAATAGAGTAAGAGAGTATAAATGAAAAATATGTAAGAGGGGATTTGACAAGATGAGAAGTGACATGATTAAAAAAGGTTTTGATAAAGCGCCGCACCGTAGTTTATTAAAAGCAACTGGTTTGAAAGATGAAGATTTTGATAAACCTTTCATAGCGATTTGTAATTCTTTTATTGAAATTATTCCAGGGCATAAACACTTGAACAAGTTTGGGAAACTTGTAAAAGAGGCAGTTCGTGCGGCAGGTATGGTACCATTCGAATTCAATACAATTGGAGTTGACGATGGTATTGCGATGGGACATATCGGTATGCGTTATTCTCTTCCGAGTCGTGAAATAATTGCAGATTCAGTAGAAACGGTTGTAAATGCACACTGGTTTGACGGCATGATTTGTATCCCAAACTGTGACAAAATTACACCAGGTATGATGATGGCTGCACTACGTATTAATATTCCGACTGTGTTTGTTTCAGGCGGCCCGATGGCAGCAGGAAAAACATCTAAAGGAGAAGTTGTTGATCTGAGTTCCGTTTTTGAAGGAGTAGGAGCTTATCAATCTGGGAAAATTTCAGAAGAAGAATTAAAAGATATTGAAGATCATGGCTGTCCATCTTGTGGCTCTTGTTCGGGTATGTTTACCGCGAACTCTATGAATTGTTTATGTGAAGTGTTAGGTTTAGCTCTTCCTGGTAACGGGAGTATTTTAGCAATTGATCCAAGACGTGAAGAGTTAATTAAACAAGCAGCAGAGAAATTGAAAATTTTAATTGAAAGAGATATTAAACCAAGAGACATTGTAACGGAAGAAGCAATTGATGATGCGTTTGCGCTTGATATGGCGATGGGCGGTTCAACAAATACAGTGTTGCATACATTGGCGCTCGCGCAAGAGGCTGGATTAGATTACGATATGAACCGTATTGATGCCGTTTCAAGACGTGTACCACATTTATGTAAAGTAAGCCCTGCTTCCAATTGGCATATGGAAGATATTGATCGTGCGGGCGGGATTAGTGCAATTTTGAAAGAGATGAGCCGGAAAGAAGGAGTACTTCATCTTGATCGAATAACTGCTACGGGGCAAACATTAAGAGAAAATATTGCTGAGGCAGAGATTAAAGATAAGGAAGTTATTCACTCTCTTGAAAACCCTCATAGTGAGGAAGGAGGATTGCGTATATTAAAAGGCAACCTTGCGAAAGATGGAGCGGTTATTAAAAGCGGTGCAACAGAGGTAAAGCGTTTTGAAGGACCTTGCGTTATTTTTAATTCACAAGATGAGGCACTTGCTGGCATTATGCTTGGGAAAGTGAAAAAAGGAGATGTAGTTGTCATTCGTTATGAAGGACCAAGAGGTGGCCCTGGTATGCCAGAAATGTTAGCACCAACATCAGCAATTGCTGGAATGGGATTAGGTGCTGAGGTTGCATTATTAACGGATGGACGTTTCTCTGGAGCTTCACGTGGAATTTCAGTAGGACATATTTCACCAGAAGCAGCAGCTGGTGGAACAATCGCACTTCTTGAACAAGGGGATATTGTATGTATTGATGTTGAAGAACGCTTGCTAGAAGTAAGAGTGAGTAATGAAGAATTAGATAAGCGTAAAAAAGAATGGAAACGACCAGAACCGAAAGTGAAAACTGGCTGGCTTGGACGTTATGCACAAATGGTAACATCGGCGAATACAGGGGCTGTTCTGAAAATCCCACATTTTGATTGAGCCAATTTAAAAGAGATAAGGATGATATATAATGGTGCAAAAGGTAAAGGAGAGAGTGAAAATTGAAGATATCTTAATGGCTCATAATTGCATGAAAGATATCGTTATTAAAACACCGTTACAACGTGATACAGTTTTATCTGAGAAATATGATTGTGACGTTTATGTAAAACGAGAAGATTTACAATTAATTCGCTCTTTCAAAATTCGTGGTGCATACAATTTGATTCAAAGTTTACCGAAAGAAAAGTTACAAAACGGTGTTGTTTGTGCAAGTGCTGGTAATCATGCGCAAGGAGTTGCTTATACATGTAATTTATTGAAGATTCCGTCGAAAATATTTATGCCCACAACAACACCGAAACAAAAAGTATCACAAGTACAATTTTTCGGTGGTGATTTCGCAGAGATTGTATTAGTTGGTGATACATTCGATAGCTCTTTCCAAGAAGCACAGTGTTATTGTGAAGAAAATAGAATGACATTTGTTCATCCGTTTGATGATCCGTATGTAGTTGCTGGTCAAGGGACAGTGGCAGTTGAAATTATGCATGATATGGAGAAACCGGTTGATTATATCTTTGCGGCAATCGGCGGTGGTGGATTAGCATCAGGTGTTGGTACATATGTAAAAGGTGTTAGTCCTACTACAAAGGTTATTGGTGTAGAACCGATGGGAGCTGCATCTATGAAAGAGGCTTTTCTTCAAAATGATAATGTCGCATTAGAGAAAATAGATAGTTTTGTTGATGGGGCAGCTGTTAAAAAGGTAGGAAAGTTAACTTTTGAAACTTGTAAAGATGTAATTGATGACATCGTTTTAGTACCAGAGGGGAAAGTTTGTACGACGATTTTAGAACTGTATAAGAAAAATGCGATTGTAGCTGAACCGGCTGGTGCACTCTCTATTGCAGCACTTGATTTATACAGAGATGAAATTAAAGATAAAACAGTTGTATGTACGCTAAGTGGTGGAAATAATGACATTGATAGAATGCAAGAAATGAAAGAACGATCTCTCATTTATGAAGGGTTAAAGCATTATTTCATCATTGAATTCCCGCAGCGTTCAGGCGCGTTAAGAGAATTTCTTGATAAAGGATTGGGGCCAGAAGATGATATTACTCGTTTTGAGTATATTAAGAAACATAATAAGGAAAATGGTCCAGCATTAGTCGGAGTAGAGTTAAAACATAAAGAAGATTATGAGCAATTAATTACTCGCTTTAAAGAAAATAATATTCAATTTATGGAGCTTAATAAAAACCCTGTTTTGTTTGATTTGCTTATTTAATAGAAGGGAAGAGTAAGCATCTAAATAAAAAAGATAGATACAAGCGAGGAAATATAGTGCTTGTTCTATCTTTTTTATAGTTAAACTAGATAATCATTAAATTCAAGAAGAATAAAGCTAGTTAACCAAAAAAATATCGCAATGCGAATAATTACATACATAGTAAATTCAAAGGTAGTAAGTTTTCGTTCACGTTTTATTTTTTTAGAAATCTAACAGAAAAAACTGAACATAAAAGTAGAACGGCTATAGACATTTTATAAATATTTTCTAACAAACTTACATTTTCTAATAAGTTTTTCAGCATGTTTATCACCTATTCTGTAAAGTAGATTACAGAGAAATAGATCTTGAGCTGTCTAGTTTCGTTTATTTTTTATTTTCCCTGTATCATCAATTTCTACATCAGTTGAAATTGTTTGTAAATATTGAAGAGCTTTTTTCTTTTCTTCCTCATTTACAGGGGAAACTTGGTTGTTGCGAATGATATAAGGATTGAATGACATTTGGACATCCTTTCCTTTAAAAGTTAAAGTTAATACGCCAGTTTCGGCGCTTTTTCCATTCACATAACTTGGGAATAAAAAGTTACCTAATGAGTAAGCGATAGGAACTTTATTATAATACTCAAACCCTTGTAACCAATGTGGATGGCTTCCGACAATCGCGTTAGCTCCTGCTTCAACCATTTTAGGTACATATTGCTTTTGGTATTCTACCGGACGGTTTGATTTTTCAACGCCCCAATGCATATAGACGATTAAATAGTCTGCATCTTGTTTTTGTTCTTTAATTGTTTTTGTTACAAGATTTAAATCATAGCCATTCGCAACGCCAGGTTTATTCTCACCAGCTACCCAATTAGAATCAGGCATAAATCGAACGAAGGAAAGAAATTTAAACTTTTTCCCTTTTACGGTCATTTCTCGTGCAGTATATGCATCTTTTGCATTTTTTCCGGCTCCAATGTAAGGGAACTTTAATTTTTCTACGTGAGAAATCGTATCCAATAATCCATCTTGCCCATAATCAAGTGTGTGGTTATTCCCAATATTTACGATGTCATATCCAGTGTTTTTAATAGCTTGTAGTGTAGATGGATCACTTTTAATCCAAAACAATTGCCCAGGTGCTTTCTTTTCTTTCGTTGTAAATGCCGATTCTAAATTCACAAAAGAAATATCAGCTTTTTTTATTTCTTCTTTTACATGTTGGAATGGGTAATCAGCCCCATTCTTTTCGATTATAGGACGTAATTGCCAATCAAACATTGTATCACCAGAGAAGGTGAGTGTGATTTCTTGGTCTTCTATTTTCTTTTCGCTTTTTGAAGCGGTTTTACTAGATTTGTTTTGCAAATCGGGTTTGTCTTTTGCTTTTGAAATAAAAGAGTAATTGATTAATAAAACAATCGGTGTAATGAAAAAGGCTATTAACAAAAATCGTTTTAGTAAAGTTTTCATATATACCTTCCCTTTTAATATTATCCCGCAATTAAATTAACACTGAATCTATTAAAGGTAATTAAAGTTACAAAAAAACAGCGGGTTATGTAGTGGAAAACATTTGTTAATATTCTCAATATTAAGTTAACATATAGATAACCTGTAAATCAATGTATAAACCAAAATATAGAAATAAAGAATTCGAAGGATGAAGAATGAGAAATGGTTATATTAGGAGCAGTTGTAAATGGGATTTGTATTATATTTGGTACTTTACTTGGTAAATTATTTAGTAGGATTCCAGAAAGTATGAAAGGGACGATAATGCACGCAATCGGTTTAGCGGTTACTGTGCTTGGGCTTCAAATGGCATTAAAAAGTGAAAACTTTCTTGTTGTCATACTGAGTTTAGTGATTGGTACGGTAATTGGAGAATGGTTACAATTAGAAGAAAAGTTAAAACATTTAGGGGATTGGCTAGAAAATAAAGTTGGAGCGAAGGGGAAAGGAAGCATATCAGAAGGTTTTGTAACAGCTACTTTAATTTTTGCAATTGGTGCGATGGGGATACTTGGTGCACTTGACAGTGGGATTCGCGGAAATCATAATATTTTATTTACCAAGGCAATTATCGATGGATTTATTTCTATTATATTAACGACAACTCTAGGAATTGGCGTAGTATTTTCGGCGATTCCAGTTGTTTTATATGAAGGTGGTATTGCAGTTTTTGCAACACAAATTAATAGTTTTGTCCCGGAAGAATTAATGAACCAATTTATAGTGGAGATGACGGCTGCGGGCGGCATTATGATATCTGCTATTGGATTGAACTTGCTTAGTATTATTAAAATCAAGGTGGCAAATTTACTTCCAGGTATATTGGTAGTGGGTGTAATTGTTTCAATTATTTATGGTTACGGTTTGTTAGTAAATTAGTAGAGGATGGAAACACATATGGAGGAATTTCAATTTACAAAACGTGTGCATAAAATATTGGAGATTGCAGCAGAAGAGAGTGAGTGTAGCATAATTCACCCGGTCCATCTGTTTATAGGTATGTGTAAAGAAGGTACAGGAGTTTGCGCTGAGTTATTTATGTATTTGTTTCATAAAGTCGGTCCAGATTTTTTAGAAAAACTTTCGTTACGAAAACGATTCGATTTACATAATCAAGAGTATAAAAAAATAGAGCAATATAAACTATCTTATAATGCGATAGAAATTTTACAAATAGCGAAGAAACGTATGGAACGCTTTCAGCAAGTAGTAATCAATGAAGGACATATTATGTATGCATTATTTCGTGTAGATACAGATATTGGTGAATTTATACATACACAAATGCAAGAAGATATATTACGTATTACAGCTGCACCGAGAGACTTAGCGGTTGATTTAAATAGTTTTAAATCTATTTATAATACATTATTTTGTCATGTAAGAAGAGCTAGTCCTTCTGATTTTGATAAGTTATCACGATTTGTGGCGGATGAATTTGGTGAACGGTGGTTACAGTCGGTTGATTATGGATTTCGGACATATAATGAAAAGTTACCTATCTATATTGCACAGCAGGAGGAAGTGATAATTGGTTTCGCCTGTTACGATGTAGTGAGAGGAAAGAAAGGATTGTTTGGTCCAATGGGCATAGCGAAACAAAATCGTGTGAAAGGTGTAGGAAAAGAATTATTGCATCATTGTTTATATAATATGAAGCAAGATGGATATGAATATGCGATTATTGGACAAGCAGGTCCCATTGAGTTTTACGAGAGAAATTGTAATGCTCGTTTAATATCGATAGATAATAAGTAACCAACTTCATCTAAAGGAGTTGGTTTTATTATGAAAATGATGTAGAGATGTAGTGGTTTTTACTAGAAAATAGCGGGTTTTGTAGTAAATCTTGCATATAAAGCAAATTACTAAACTTTTTACAAGAAAGGGTGTAGAATGGGTATCTAAAGAAAGAAGGTGTGAAAATGGCCAGCTGGAAACGAAATTTAATGATTTGTTGGCTAGGTTGTTTTACCACTGCAGCCGGTATGAGTTTAGTAATTCCTTTCTTATCTTTTTATATTGAGGAATTGGGAGTAACGGGCACTTCAAGCATTGCACAGTGGTCGGGACTTGCATTTGGTGTAACATTTTTAATGGGTGCGATCGTATCACCAATATGGGGAAAGCTTGGTGATATACATGGACGGAAATTGATGCTAATTCGTGCTAGCCTCGGTATGGCGATTATTATGACGCTTATGGGGTTTGTAACGGATGTATATCAATTAGTCGCACTAAGATTTTTAATGGGAGCAGTATCTGGTTTCCTTTCAACCGCAATGACATTTATTGCAGCAGAAACTCCGAAAGAACATTCAGGTTGGGCAATTTCCACAATTTCAACTGGTGGTGTAAGCGGTTCGTTACTTGGCCCGTTACTTGGAGGTTATTTATCTGAATTAATTGGAATGCGTCATGTCTTTCTTGTTACAGGAGCTTTTTTATTCCTTTCCTTTCTCATCGTTTTTTTCTTCTTGCATGAAGAAAATCACTCTGCTCAAGCAAAAAAAACACAGCCGAAAAAAGTATGGACGATGGTCCCAGCGAAGCATTTAATTATTAGTTTGTTTGTTACAACATTTATTATTCAACTTGCTAATATGTCAGTTCAACCAATTGTTACATTGTACGTGAAAAATTTAGTAGGCCCTCATACTGCACATATTGAAACAATTGCGGGAGCAGTTATGTCAGCGACAGGATTAGCCGTTATTTGCTGCAGGAATTATTTTTATCCCGCAAGCATTTGTAACCTCAGCTTGGCAACTATTAATTCTTCGATTTTTATTAGGTATCGCACAAGCAGGATTATTACCTTCCGTACAAACTCTACTAAAACAACATACACCAACCCATGTTACGGGAAGAATATTTGGATATAATCAATCATTTCAGTTTTTAGGAAATATGATTGGTCCAGTACTCGGGGGACAAATTGCAGCGCATGCAGGTTTCCAATATGTTTTCCTCTCTACATCATCACTATTATTTATTGCGTGTATCTGGGTTTATTTTCATAATAAGAACGAAGAGGTATCAGAGAAACGACATTTGGAAGTTAGTTAACTAAGTGAATAAAAAAAGGATGAAGCAATCATTGCTTCATCCTTTTCTTTAAAATTTAAGACATAGATAGCTTAATGTGCCAAGCTCATAACTACGGTGAATGACTTCACCGCTATTTTCACCACTTCCCATAGCGATAAATAAAGGAACAAAATGTTCTGCTCTTGGTACTGCTAATTGTGCATGAGGAGCATTTTTTTCCCAATTAAACAATGCATCTTTATCGTTATTCTGCATATGTTTAATAATCCAATCATCAAATTCAATTGCCCATTTTTCAGGTGTAGTTTGATTCCATTTCAGTGCTCGTAAGTTATGGACGGTAACACCACTCCCGATTACTAAAATATCTTCTTGTCCGAGTCCTTTAAGTGCTTCTCCAATTTTAAATTGTTCTTTTGCAGAAAGGAATGGATTTACTGATATTTGCACGACAGGAATATTTGCTTCTGGATACATGCGGTGCAGGAGTGTCCATGAACCATGATCTAAACCTCTCGTCATATTATGATGGACTGAAATACCTTTGTTCTTAAATTTTGTTTCTAACATAGATGCAATGCTAGAAGAGCCTTTCGCACGATATTTGATTTCGTATAACTCAGGGGGAAAACCTCCAAAATCATAAATTGTTTCATACTCGTTATCTGATGAGGAAATCGTTAATACTTCACTTTCCCAGTGAGCAGTGAAAATAACAATTGCTTTCGGTTTATAGGTTTCTCCAAGTGTTTTTAAAAATCGTGTATAGTCTGTATCTTGAATAGCGAGCATAGGCGAACCATGTGCTAAAAATAATGATGGCATCATAATAGTAGAAACCTCCTAAAAATTATATAGTTACTTTATGTAAGTAACTATATAATTTTATTTCAGGTTCGTCAAGAGATCAGTTTGAAAGCAAGTCTGAAAAATACATCATTTGTCATAATGAAAGCAATTACATATAATATAAAATAAGAAAAGTGAATGGATATTCATTTCTCTTAAAGGTATACATAATAGAGTTGGGAGCTGACGAAATGAATGTACAGGAAAGTTTCGTTACGGCATTGGATGGATCGGAAATTTATTTGCGTAAGTGGTTACCAGAAGGAGATCCGAGAGGAATTATTCAAATTGCACATGGCATGACAGAGCATGCAGGGGTGTATACAGAATTTGTGGATGCTTTATTGGAAGCAGGGTATGGTGTTTATGCGCATGATCATAAAGGACATGGGAAAACAGTAAAAAAAGAAGAAGATTATGGTCATTTTGAACCAAATATAGGGTGGAATCAAGTTGTATCGGATGTTATCTTTGTTTCAGAAAGGATAAAAGAAGAGCAGTCAAGTCCTTTGTTTTTACTTGGACATAGTATGGGTTCTTTTTTATCAAGACGTGCTGTACAACTTAGGGGTGAACTATATGATGGATTTCTGATTTCAGGAACAGGTGGAAATCCAGGGCTTTTAGGAGTTATTGGTCATAAAGTAGCAACAATCGAAATGAAGTTGCGCGGGGCAAAAACGAAAAGTCCAATGTTAAACTTTTTATCTTTCGGAAACTTCAATTCGAACTTTAAGCCAAATCGTACAAAATTTGATTGGTTATCTTCAGATAATAATCAAGTTGATAAATATATTGCGGATCCGTTATGTGGTTTCATTTGTACGACGAGTTTTTACCGAGAATTATTTTCTGGTGTATTAGAAGTAAATAAACTAGAAGAATACAAGAAGACGCCAAAGAATCTTCCAATACATATATTCTCTGGTGATCGTGATCCTGTTGGCGATATGGGGAAAGGTGTAAAAGAAGTATATGAAAACTATAAAAAATGTGGTGTGAAAGACGTGACACTACGTTTATATGAAAATGGTAGACATGAAATGTTTCATGAAGTAAATAAGGATGAAGTATTTAAAGATTTAATTTCGTGGTTAGATGCGCATAATAAATGAGAAAGATAATCCCAAACTGTTTGTAGTTTGGGATTATTTATTTTACAGAAATACGGGCAATAAATTCTTAAATTTACTTTACTTAATAAAAAATAAATCTTATTCTAGAGTCGTTAAAAAAATAAAGAAATATTGTATGAGAGGAAACCTCACTTTTCTGAAGTGAGGTTTTTTGTAGTAACGAAGTAATAGTGAATAAAACTAATTTTAAAAATAATTTAAAATCAAACTATTTATAAAGAAACAGATGCCTGTTCATAATAGTAGTATAATAGTGAATGAGGTGTTAATAGAATGGAAGATAGAACATTAGGTTTATTACTAGATGTTGTTGGTGAATTATTTTCAGATGAAATTTCAATTGCTGTTTCGAATACGAAAGAATATATTTACTATCGGCCAAGTAAACGAATTGATTTAAAGATTAGCGCTGGGGATCCTATAAAGGAAGGAACGATTGCTCATAAAGCGATGGTGATGAATCAAAAAACATCTGAGTTTATGAATCGGGATGTTTTTGGTATTCCTTATCATGGAATGGCTGTACCATTTTCAAACAATGGAAAGCTTGAAGGGTGCGTAACGGCAATTTATCCAGCTTTAACGGATGGAAAGTCAGTCGTTACTTTAAAAACAACAGACGGCTGGATTCCGGTTCCTTTTTCAAAGGTTATGTATTTAGAGGCTAAAGATAAAAAGACGTACGTGAATTCAGAAGAGTTATCAGGAACACATAAATACTCTCTGCAAGAATTCGAATACTTGCTTCCTAAAGATTCATTTATTAGATGTCACCGTTCGTTTATTGTAAATGTTAATCATATTAAAGCGATTTATCCTGATACCCATTCTACTTTTGTACTTTCGATGGATAATGGTGAGAGAGTACCAGTTAGTCAATCATACGCTAGTTATTTCCGTAAGCTTCTAGGATTCTAAATTTTTCTGCTTTAGAACCTAAATTTGCTGTTCTGTCTGAATTTTCGTTATTGTATACTAAAATCCCTATTTTGATAGTGTAAATGTGTAAAATAATTATGAATATTCAATGAGAGAGGGATTACATATGGAGAATAATTTAGATAGAATCAGAGATCAACGTCTAAAAGATCGGGTAGTTACACCTGAAGAAGCAGCTTCCTGGATTCAAAGTGGAATGACTTTAGGCTTAAGTGGGTTTACACGTGCAGGTGATGTAAAAGCAGTCCCATTTGCGCTTGTAAACCGAGTTAAGAATGATGAATCTTTTAAAGTAAATGTTTATACTGGGGCTTCTTTAGGCTCGGATGTAGACAAATTATTTGCTGAGGCAGGAATTTTAGGGAAAAGATTACCTTTCCAAGCTGACGCGACTATGCGAAAAGGAATTAATAACGGAGACTTTTTATTTGTGGATCAACACTTATCTCATACAGCAGAGTTACTCCGCGCTGACGTTCTGGATATAGATTTCGCTATTTTGGAAGCGGTTGCGATTACAGAGGACGGAATGATTATTCCAACCACTTCAATTGGAAATTCCTTAGCGTTTTCCTTACATGCTAAGTCTATTATTATTGAAATGAATATGGCTCAATCCACGCAATTAGAGGGACTACATGATCTATATGAACCAGGTAAACAAGGGGAGAGGCTTCCAATTCCGCTTGTGAAAACAGATGACCGAATTGGAACAATCGGTATTCCAATTGATCCTGAAAAAGTAAAGGGAATTGTGTTTACGAATCAATTGGATTCGCCATCGACAATTGTTCCTCCGGATGAAGAAACGGTCATTATGGCACAGCATTTAATAGAATTCCTTCGAGAAGAAGTTAAAATAGGGCGATTAACAAATCGTTTAGCGCCGTTACAATCAGGAATTGGTTCAGTTGCTAACGCAGTATTGCATGGAATGTTAGATTCAGAATTTGAAGATTTAGAAGTGTATTCTGAAGTTTTACAAGATGCAGTTTTTGATCTTATGGATGCTGGAAAAGTCAATTTTGCTTCTTGTTGTTCTATCACGCTTTCTGAAGAGAAAATGCAACAAGTATTTTCTGACTTTGAAAAATATCGTGACAAATTAATGATGCGTCCGCAAGAGATTTCCAATCATCCTGAAATCATTCGTCGCCTTGGATTAATCTCAATTAATACTGCATTAGAATTAGATATATACGGAAATGTTAACTCTACTCACGTTTTAGGTACAAAAATGATGAATGGAATTGGTGGGTCTGGTGATTTTGCAAGAAATGCACGCCTAGCTATCTTTGTTACTAAATCGATTGCGAAAGGTGGTAACATTTCAAGTATTGTTCCTTTCGTTTCTCATGTAGACCATACTGAACATGATGTAGATGTTATCGTCACTGAACAGGGGTATGCCGACTTAAGGGGACTTGCGCCAAGAGAAAGAGTGGAACTTATTATTGAGAATTGCGCACATCCAATGTATCGTGAACAGCTACGAGCTTATTACGAAGAAGCAAAAACAAGAGGTGGACAAACTCCTCATATTTTAGAAAAAGCTTTTTCTTGGCATACGAATTATGCTAAAAATGGAACAATGCTTGAAGCGATAGTAGAAACTGTATAGGTTTGTATCGTACGAAATAGTAAAATGAATGAGTGAGTTTGAAGATTAAATTTTAGAAAAAGAGAACGCCAACTTTTAGGGATGGCGTTCTTTTTCTTTAAAAAAATTGTTAAAAATTGTACTGGTTATAATAAAGATTTATAAAAATAATCTCTAATTTATGAAAAAAAGGTTTTTTGAAGTGCTTTCCGAATCAATTTAGTAGTTTACATATCGAAGGTGAGGAAAAAGAATCATGAAGATAAGAGAAGCGTTACTAAGTGAAGCAAATGAATTAAGTGAATTCGCACTACAATCAAAAGCAACGTGGGATTATAGTGAAGAATTCATACTTGCTTGTAAGGAAGATTTAACAATTACAGAAGAATACATAAAAAATAATTTTGTATATGTTTTAGAAAACGATAATGCGAAGGTTGGTTTTTTCTCATTTTTACGTAATGATAAAGCTCTTGATTTCTTGTACATTCATCCTGATTACAAAGGAAAAGGTTACGGGAAAATACTTTGGGAGTATGTAATAGAAAAAGCCAATGAACTAGGATTAAAAAGTTTTACAATTGATAGTGATCCGAATGCAAAAGGATATTACTTGAAAATGGGAGCACAGTTAATAGGAGAGACACCATCAACTGTCTTTAAGGGGCGTTTACTGCCTCTTTTGAAATATGATGTGTAAAACTATTAATAGTAGGGGAAGGTTAGAATGGATGATGTAAAGGAAAAAAGAATATATGGAGCACTAATAAAATCGTGGTCGATTGAAACAAGTTCAAAGTGGACAATTGAAAATCCAGCAAAGGGACAGTGTGGTGTAACGGCTCTAGTCGTTCAAGATATATGTGGAGGGAAAATTATAAAGACAAAAATAGGGGGCGTGTGGCATTTTTATAACTTTATAGATGGGCAGAGGTTTGATTTTACAGAGTCTCAATTCAATGAAAACCTGAATTACTTGGGTGTGGAATCAAATCGGGAAGAAGCATTTGCAGATACAAATGAAAAGCAATATAGCATTTTGAAGGGAAAAATAACGAAAGAATTAAAATTATCTTTTGACTCTTAATCTTTAATAAGTTACTATAATGGTGGTAACTTATTAAAGGGAACTTCATAGAGTTGAAAGGGGAAATACTTTTGAAAACAACTTATGTAAACGCTACAATTGTAACGATGAATGAACAAAACGAAGTGATAGAAAATGGATATATCATTGTAGAAAATGATCAAATTATAGATGTAAAGAGCGGAGAATTCGCTAATGATTTTGAAGTAGATGAAGTAATTGACATGAAAGGAAAGTGGGTTTTACCAGGGCTTGTAAATACACATACACATGTTGTAATGAGTCTTTTAAGAGGTATTGGAGATGATATGTTATTACAGCCATGGCTTGAGACGAGAATTTGGCCACTGGAAAGTCAATTTACTCCCCAAATTGCGGTCGCTAGTACGGAATTAGGATTACTTGAGATGGTGAAAAGTGGTACAACATCATTCTCTGACATGTTTAATCCAATTGGAGTAGATCAAGACGCAATTATGGAAACGGTATCAAGGAGCGGGATGCGAGCTGCTGTTTCAAGGACTTTATTTAGCTTCGGAACGAAAGACGATGAAAAGAAAGCGATTGAAGAAGCTGAGAAATATGTGAAGCGTTACTATAACGAAAGTGGCATGTTAACTACGATGGTTGCACCACATAGTCCATATACATGTAGTACAGAATTGTTAGAAGAGTGCGCACGGATTGCAGTAGAGAATCAAACGATGGTTCATATCCACCTTTCTGAAACAGAGCGTGAAGTACGTGATATTGAAGCACAATATGGAAAACGTCCAGTAGAATATGCAGCGAGCTGCGGATTGTTTAAACGCCCAACAGTTATTGCACACGGTGTAGTATTAAATGACGATGAGCGTGCATTTTTAGCAGAACATGACGTTCGAGTAGCTCATAATCCGAATAGTAATTTAAAACTAGGTTCTGGTATAGCGAATGTAAAAGCGATGCTAGAAGCAGGAATAAAAGTAGGAATTGCAACAGATAGTGTTGCATCTAACAATAATTTAGACATGTTTGAAGAAATGCGCATAGCGACTTTACTACAAAAAGGTATTCACCAAGATGCAACAGCTTTACCAGTTGAAACAGCTCTTACACTTGCGACTAAAGGGGCTGCTGAAGTAATCGGGATGAAACAAACAGGATCACTTGAGGTTGGAAAATGTGCTGATTTTATTACGATTGATCCATCTAATAAGCCGCATTTACAACCAGCAGATGAAGTGTTATCACATCTTGTGTATGCTGCTAGTGGAAAAGATATAAGCGATGTAATTATTAACGGAAAACGTGTCGTTTGGAATGGCGAATGTAAAATGTTAGATGAAGAGCGTATTATATTTGAAGCAAGTCGTTATAAACGAGGTTTGCAAAGATAACTAATTATGTGGCAGTTGAAAAAGCTATCCTTTTAAAAGGATAGCTTTTTTCTTGAACGAATAAATATTCAAAAGAATGTCGCATCTTTCTGTTCATATTTCTGCTATAATATATAACGCTTTATAATATTTTATACTTAAGGAGAACAACTCATGAAGCGAAAAAAGAGCCATTTAATGGTAATGGCACTTGTTACATCTTTATTATTAACAGCTTGTAATAATAAAGCGAATAAAAGTGATACAGAGGTTAAAAAACAAGTGTTAAATGTAACAGTATCAGAAGAAATTCCTTCTCTGGACACTGCGAAAACGATGGATGGTACATCAGCACACGTTATGCAAAACATATTTGAAGGGTTATATGTATTAAATGATCAAGATCAGCCTACTCCAGCAGTAGCAAAATCGTTTAAAAGAAGTGAAGATGGTAAGAAATATACATTTAACTTGCGTAAAGATGCAAAATGGTCAAATGGAGATAATGTAACAGCAAATGATTTTATATTTGCGTGGAAACGTGCAATTAACCCTGAAACGGCATCTCAATATGCATACATGCTCTTTTATGTGAAAAATGCGAAAGAGATTAATAAGGGAACAATGCCTCTTGATGCACTTGGGGTTAAAGCAATAAATAATTATACGTTAGAAGTTGAACTCGAACAGCCGGTTCCGTATTTTTTACAGTTGTTAGCACTACCTATATACTTACCACAGCATGAATCATTTTTGAAAGAACAAGGAAACAATTATGCATTGGAACCTAGTAATCTCATATATAACGGGCCATTTGTATTAGAAAAATGGAAGCATGAACAAGAGTTTCAATTAAAAAAGAATGCTGCATATTGGGATCGAAAGAAAGTGAAATTAGACGAAATAAACTTTCATATCGTAAAGGATACAATGACAGCTGTAAATTTATATGAAGCCGGAGATTTGGATCGAGTACCTATTAATTCGCAAGTTGTAGACAAGTATAAAGGGAATAAGGAATTACATATGTCGAGTGATCCTGGAATTGCTATGCTTCGTTTTAATGAAAAAAATACCGCGTTAGCAAATAAAAAGGTGCGTCAATCTATTTCATTAGCGTTAAATAAGGATGATTTCGTTGCTCACTTTATTAATAACGGAGCAAAACCTGCAAGCGGGCTTGTACCAGTTGGTCATGTAAATGAAGTGACCGGTAAAGATTTTAGAAAAGAAAACGGAGATCTTTCTTCATATGATTTGCAAAATGCGCAAAAGATTTGGAAAGAAGCGAAAAAAGAGCTTGAAGTAGAGCAAGTAAACCTCGAGTTTTTAACGTTTGAACAAGATAATGCAAAACGGATGGCAGAATATATAAAAGGTGATTTAGAAAAGAATTTGCAAGGAATCGCGATACAAATTAAACAACAGCCATTTAAGCAAAAATTACAGTTAGAACAAGCAGGTGATTACGATATAACTATGGCAAATTGGGGACCTGACTATAAAGACCCAATTAGTTATTTAGAGTTATTTACGACAGGGAATCCGAATAATAAAATGAATTATTCTAATGTTCATTACGATGAATTAATAAAGAAAGCGAAAACGGATTTTGTACTAGATACGGAAAACCGATGGGAAGCGTTGCGAGAAGCCGAGCAGGTATTATTAGAAGATGCTGCGGTAGCGCCGCTTTATCATATTGGCTCAGCATATGTACAAAAGGATTATGTAAAAGGAATTGAAAAGCATCAATTTGGTGGTATTTATACTTATAAGAATGCTTATATTGCTAATGAATAAATACAAAAAACCTTACTTTTTAAAAGTAAGGTTTTTTACACATGAATTCTATTAAACCGATTTTAATAAAGCGTAAAAATTCGTATCATATGGGACATCATCTTGATACATATAATTTTTTAGAACGCCTTCTTTTTCAAAGCCTAATTTTAATAGTACTTTATTGGAAGCTTCATTTTCAAGAAATACAATTGCTCCAATCCGCTTTAAATGAATTGTATGGAAACCGTATGATATAACCTCAGAAACAGCTTCAGTCGCATATCCTTTTCCCCAGTGTTCAGGCAAAAAGGCATAACTTATATTGGCTCGTTTATGCTCAGAAGACCAATCATGAAAACCAATGGTACCGATGAGTTCTTTCGTGTCTTTTAATTCGATTCCCCATTTTATACCGCTTCTTGCATTGTAACTCAACTTAAAGTTATGAATGATTTGTTTCACTTGATCAACATCTTGTAACGGTTTTTGGCCATAATAGCGCAGTACATTAGTATTAGAAAAGCATTGTAGTATACGCGGTGCATCTTCTTCGGTAAGTTCTCTTAAAATGAGTCTTTCAGTTTTTAATAAAGGAAACATATTTTCGCTCCTTTTCACATGAAAATAGAATGTATTTGTTATTATATAATTTAATCTGAAAATAAAGATTATTCAAGGTGTAAGGAAGTTATTGGCTGGAAATAGAGTATATAATTTATTTTAAAAAGACTTTATAGGATTAATACAAATAATGAAAAAAGAGTATTCCAAATTAAAATTGGAATACCCTTTTTCATTATCCTACAAATGTTTGATACAGTAAGAAGATATTTAAAATGATAACGAGTGCTGCAATTATCCAAGCGATAAATGTTGTTATACGGTGGTTAACGAGTGCACCCATAATCTTTTTGTTACTTGTAAACATAATAAGTGGTACTAGCGCAAATGCAATACCGAATGATAAGACGACTTGGCTCATGACTAGAGCGTAAGTTGGATTTACACCTAAAGCGATAATAACTAATGGTGGAATCATTGTAATAAATCGGCGTAAGTATAACGGAATATGCATGCGAATGAAACCTTGCATAATAATATCACCCGACATTGTACCGACAGAAGAGCTAGATAGTCCTGCTGATAAAAGTCCAATCCCAAATAATGCAGCCGATACAGGACCTACTAAATTGGTAAATTGAGTGTAAGCAACATCTAAATCTTCAACGTGCAAGCCGTTTTTAAAGAATAGTGCAGCAGCAACAATTAACATACTTGCATTAATTGCTCCAGCAATAACCATTGCAATAATAATATCGATAAATTCGAAACGAAAAATCTTTTTCTTTTGTTCGTCAGTTGTTCCGACCACGCGGCGTTGTGTTAATGCAGAATGCAAGTATATTGCATGTGGCATAACTGTTGCACCTAAAATCCCTGCTGCAAGTAATATACTGTCTACACCTTGGAATTTTGGAATAAATAGTCCTGAAAGAAGGGGACTTAATTCTGGTTTTGCATAAAAAACTTGAATCCCAAAAGCAATTACTACAATGAAAATCATTCCTGTAATAATAGCTTCTAGTGGACGAAATCCTCTACGTTGAAACTCAAGAATAATAAATGATCCGGCTGCAGTAATTAAAGCGGCAGGTAGCATCGGGATTCCAAATAGTAAGTAAAGCCCCAAAGCAGCTCCAATAAATTCCGCTAAATCTGTAGCCATAATAACTAGTTCACCTTGTATCCATAAGCCGATAGACACAGGCTTTGGAAAGTTTTCACGAGCTATTTCGGGTAAATTGTTTCCTGTAGCAATTCCTAATTTAGCTGATAACGTTTGGATTAATACAGCCATTAAGTTAGAAGCGAGTATAACCCATAATAGTAAATATCCATATTGTGAACCAGCTGCGATATTTGTGGCAAAGTTGCCAGGATCAATATAAGCAACGGACGCGATAAAAGCGGGTCCTAAAAATGGTAACAGTCTTTTCCAGCCTTTTGTTTCTCCACTTAAAGCTAAATGAGCTGATTGTACAGTTGTACTTTCAGAAGGGAGATGTTCATCTTTTGTTATATCTTTATTCATAGTAGTTTTCCCCTTTAAAATGTTAACTTGATGAAATTATTGTATTTATTCTTACTCATTATTTCAATACATTTAAATATGTTATGTGATAATTTCATTTGAACACGAAAGTTTCCTTAATGCAAATTATATGCCTTTACGCAATGGATGGTGTGATAACGTAAAATAAATTGGGAGTTTATGGTGTGATGACGTGGGGGAACATAATAAATTAAAGGGTCAATTTTGAAATTTATGTGAACATAAAGCCGATAATCCAGCATATTAATTGATGGAATTGCATTTGTATGATATATAATATATTGGGATTACAACATAACCATAGTGTTTTGATGTGTAATCTTGTTTTTTATTTTTGTTAACTGATAGAAAATAGTATAAAGAAAAGAAAATGGGATTCATTTTCTTATTATATATGTTTTGATATGAACGTTAACTTATACATGATTTAAAAAATTAGATAGGTGGTAGAAATACATTGGCAACTACAAAACCATACAGAGTATTACTATATTACATGTACACAACAATTGAAAACCCAGAAGAATTCGCGGCAGAGCATTTAGCATTTTGTAATTCACTTGAATTAAAAGGAAGAATTCTTGTAGCAAAAGAAGGTATTAACGGAACTTGTTCTGGAACTGTAGAACAAACAGAGAAATACATGGAAGCAATGAACAATGATCCACGTTTTGATGGCATCGTATTTAAAATAGATGAAGCTGATGGTCATGCATTCAAGAAGATGCACGTGCGTCCTCGTCCAGAGTTAGTTACACTTCGTCTAGAAGATGACATTAACCCACACGAAATAACTGGGAAGTATTTAGAGCCAAAAGATTTTTATGAAGCAATGAAACAAGAAGATACAGTTATCATTGATGCACGAAATGATTATGAATTTGATTTAGGTCACTTCAAAGGTGCGATTAAACCTGATATCGAATCATTCCGTGAATTACCAGATTGGATTCGTGAAAATAAAGAAGTACTTGAAGGTAAAAAGATTTTAACGTATTGTACAGGCGGAATTCGTTGTGAGAAGTTTTCTGGTTGGTTAGTTCGTGAAGGCTATGAAGATGTAAGTCAGCTTCACGGCGGAATTGTAACGTACGGAAAAGACCCAGAAGTACAAGGTGAGCTTTGGGATGGACAATGTTACGTGTTCGATGAGCGTATCGCTGTACCAGTAAACCAAAAAGAACATGTTATCGTTGGTAAAGACCACTTTACAGGTGAACCTTGTGAGCGCTATGTAAACTGTTCAAATCCAGAATGTAATAAGAAAATTTTATGTTCTGAAGAAAACGAAGCGAAATATTTACGTGCATGTTCTCATGAATGTCGTGTAAGTCCACGTAACCGCTACGTAATACAACATGAATTAACGGAAGAGCAAGTAGCTGCTGCATTAGAGCAAATCGAAGCAGGGAAGTAAACTGAATTCGTATAATAAAAGGGGTACTCCAAGTTTAATTTTGGAGCACCCTTTTTTTATTATCCGGTCCTGTTATTTGTCGGTTTTTGTCGGTAAGTCGATATATTAAAAAAATCGCTGATATATTTCGAGTTGCGCCGATATAATCGGAAAATCGCTGATGAAAATTTCACTTACTGCAGCGCGCCAAGAATTTGAAAATAACCTTCTTTAATTTTTATCTTCTTTCTCTTTAACGGCAGAAAGTACAGTTTGTTTTACCCAAGCTTTTCTTCGTTTATGTTGTAGACCCCATTGGTATAAACTTTGGGCTCCTAAAATAAGTGAAATGACAATGCCGCTAATTGCAATTAATAGAGCGAAAAATTCAAGAGGTGACGATATTTTGTTTGAATCGGTGTTTCTTAAAAGGTCAATCATAGTAAACCCTAACATTTGGCCCACTACAGAGTAGAGCGTTAAAATTAATAATAAAAGGCTATCTTTTTTAGAGGTGACATTTTCTTGATATTTAAACAAACTATCAAGATTTTGTTTCGCGTTCGAGTATAGAACCTCAATATTAAAAAGTTTTCTTAAGCGGAAGAAAATATCTTCACTTTGTGATTGGGATACTAATTCTAAAGAAAAATAATTAGCAGTGAACGAATTGATCGAATAAATTAATTTCTCTATTTCATTAGTATCTTGTTCAATGTTTAGCTCAGCATAGGCGTTTGCCATTTTTAATAAAACAATTTTATGGAATAGGTTTAATAATAAAGCGTAATAAAATTCCCCGTACATTTGACTAGCAAGTTTAGCGATTTCGCGTTCTCCTTCATTTGTTACACATGTAAAAATATGTTCTTCCATTATGAAATAACGATTTGGAGCCCATCTCTGGTAAGCGTGTTTTTTTAAATAGTCATGAATGTAAGGAAGGTTATTTGCACTCACATATGGCTTACCATCACTTGTTAATCCGGAAAGACTAGAAGTACGATAAACATCCACTTCATTAAGTTCCAAACTTTCTTTTAGTGACAATAAAGTTTGGACGTACATTCTTTGGTCTTCGAAGAAAGGAAAGGTTTGAAAGTATGAACTTCTTAATCTCTTCTTTTCAAAGAAATCAGTTACGCCATGAAATAAATAACCAAAAATGAATTTTTCAACTTGGGAATACTTTTTTCCGTTACATTCAATACAAATAGTCTCATTTGTATCATTTTTAGTTTCAAGTACACGGAAGCGAGCAGCAAATTCGATTGCTTCAGATAAAGTCATGTTTAGAGTAGTGTTTACTTCTGTTCGAATTGTTAAGAAGCCAAGTTCATAAGGACAAAGTGTTACATCAATAGAGTGTATCTTGAATGGAATTGAAATAAGGTTTGTTGTTAAATGTCCAGTTAAGTTAAGGTCCTTTGAATAACGTTGCAAGCCCTTTTGATGCTCTGAGTGAGGAAAGAGAATTTTATTTGTAAATGAAAGATAGTATGCTTCCATATTTTGATGTGAAACTTTAAACTCCCCATAATATGTATTTTCATCATCGAGATGATCGAGCCGAAAAGGACGGAAATCGTTTTTTTGTAAGAATGGGAACATATTTTGTTCATATCCAGCTTTAAACGAAAACGGGAATATAAATTGAAATATAGCTGTTGCTACATCTTTTTCCTCAATTGCTTGTATTGCCTCCATCTACATTGTTTCCTTTCCATATATGCTATAGAAACAACATGCCCAAATTTATTTGAAAATAACCACTGTTTTATACTCGATTGAGAGTGAAAATTCAGCTTATTTAGCAGAGGACATGTATAATGTTATGTATACTAAAAGTTATGAAATTGTATTTTGAAAAGGGGGATGCTGTATGCGGATTTTAGTATTAGGCGCTGGTGGAGTCGGAGGATTTTTTGGTGGCAGATTAGTCGAAAAGGGAGAAGATGTTACATTTCTTGTTCGTAGTAAACGGAAAAAACAATTAGAGGAAAGAGGACTTGTAATCCGAAGTGTTAACGGGGATTTTTCCTTTCAACCGAAATTAATAACGAAGGAAGAGAGAACTTCTCCATTTGATGTCATTTTATTTTCAACAAAAGCGTATCACTTAAACGAGGCAATTCAAGATTTGAAGCCGTTTGTTGGCGAAGGTACTGTAATCATTCCATTGTTAAATGGTATCGCTCATTTATCACTATTACAAAAAGAATTCGGCGAAGAAAAAGTACTTGGCGGTTTATGCTTTATCGAGACGACGTTAAACGATCAAGGAGAAATTGTACAAACTAGCGCTGCCAACAGACTTGTGTTTGGAGAAATTAAGTCTCAAAATTCAGAGAGAGTAAAGCATATTTCTAAAGCATTTGCAGGTACGAAATCTAGTTTTGTTTTAAGTGAAAATATTACGCAAGATATGTGGCATAAATATTTATTTATTACTGTAATGTCCGGTGTGACAACGTTAATGCGCGCACCAATTGGACCAATCCGTGAAAGTGAAGGCGGCCGTGATTTTATCCGTAATGTGTTTGAGGAATCTGTACAAATCATGAGAGTATTAGGAGCTCCAATAAAGGTTAATATTGCCCAGGAACATATGAAAACGATTGATAAAATTTCGTATGATATGAAGTCATCGATGCAACGTGATATGGAAAAGGGTTCGTTTATTGAAGGGAAGCACTTGCAAGGATATTTACTGGATGTAGCAGAGCAATTTTCTATAACGGCACCATTATTAAGCACTATATATCAAAATTTAAAGGTGTATGAAGAGATGACCTTTAACAAATCTGTAATAGAATTAGATGTATGAAAAAATAAAAAAGATAGCAATATATAAGTGTATTGCTATCTTTTTTATTTTTTTTATGACAAATTATTTATTTCTTTTCGTTCTATCTGTCAAATTTATTTCCTGTTCACGTTTACCATATAACTGATTAATTTCATGTGCTACTGCATCTAAATATGAATCGGAAAAAATAGGCTTCTTTTCTTTAGACATATGGGTCTCCTTTGTGGATTTTTTAGTATTCATTATGTATATTTCTCAGTGGATTATGCACAATCATTTTAATTTTTTTCTTATTAAAAATTTTTGTTTACTTTTTGAAAATAAAGGAGTATTATAATCCACAGTTTCAATTTTCTAAATCGCTGAAACCGCATGGTACGGGGGACCCGTTTTTACGGATTAGTACATAATCCGATGGGGTGAATCCTTGAAAAAGGTAGGGCTACTCATAGGCCCGAATCCGACAGCTAACCTCGTAAGCGTTATATTGAGAAGGAAGGTGGAGCTTGTGCGACAAAAAAAATAATGTCTACAAGTCTATTTCGCTATGGCTTGTAGACATTTTTTGTTTTCTGAAGAAATAGTTTACTGGCTGTAACAAGCAGAAAAGTTCGTACAAAATTATTGGAGAGTGGACAGCATTGGTTTCATCTATTAAAAGATTTTTAATTGGAAGACCGTTAAAATCAACAGAGCTTGGAGAACAAAAGCTTAATAAAACGAAAGCTTTAGCTATTTTATCTTCTGACGCATTATCATCAGTTGCTTACGGTCCAGAGCAAATTTTAATTGCTTTAGCAGGTGTTGGAGCGATCGCTTATTGGTATTCCATTCCGATCGCTGTTGGAGTATTAGTATTATTGACAGCCCTTATTTTATCTTATCGACAAATTATTTTTGCTTATCCGCATGGCGGGGGAGCGTATGTTGTATCAAAAGAAAATTTAGGGATGAATCCAGGCTTAATTGCTGGAGGATCTTTATTAGTTGACTATATTTTAACTGTAGCCGTTAGTGTGTCCGCTGGTACAGATGCAATTACGTCTGCGTTTCCTAGCTTACATGCACATAACGTAATTATTGCGGTTATATTTGTTATATTAATTACGATATTAAATTTAAGAGGAGTAACGGAATCAGCTTCCGTTTTAGCATATCCTGTTTATTTATTCGTTTTAGCACTATTTATATTAATTGGTGTGGGTATATATAATATTTTAACTGGTCATGTTTCACCTACTTTACATGCGCCGATTGGTACACCAGTTGCAGGGATTAGTTTATTTTTATTATTAAGAGCATTTGCATCAGGTAGTTCTGCTTTAACAGGTGTTGAAGCAATTTCAAATGCAATTCCGAACTTTAAAGATCCTGCGCCAAACAATGCTGCAAAAACATTGCTTGCAATGGGTGCATTACTTGCTGTGTTATTTTCAGGAATTGTATTTTTAGCTTATTATTACGGAGTGACTCCGAGTAAAGAAGTAACAGTTGTTTCTCAAATTGCTGAACAAACATTTGGACGTAATTTCATGTACTATTTCATACAAGGTACAACAGCTTTAATATTAATTCTCGCTGCTAATACAGGTTATTCTGCATTTCCTTTATTAGCGGTTAACCTTGCAAAAGATAAATTCATACCGAGAATGTTTACGATTAGAGGAGACCGTCTGGGTTACTCAAACGGTATTATTATACTTGGAGTTGCTTCGATTATTTTAATTGTAGCTTTCCAAGGACAAACAGAACATTTAATTCCATTATATGCAGTAGGTGTATTTATTCCATTTACACTTTCTCAAACAGGGATGGTATTAAAATGGCTTCGCGAAAAGCCTGAAGGATGGGCTTTAAGATTAACAATTAATTTAATTGGTGCAGTTATTAGTTTTATCGTAATGAGCATGTTCTTCTTAACTAAATTTGCACAAGTTTGGTCGATTCTTATTTTCTTACCAGTTATTATCTTCTTATTCCATCGAATTAAGAAGCATTATGATGCAGTGGGTGATCAATTAAGTTTAAAAACTTGCGAACCTCTTATTCCAATTGAGGGGAATGTAATTGTCGTTCCTGTAGCAGGTATGACGCATGTAGTAGAAAATTCGTTGAACTATGCAAAATCTCTTTCGGCAGATCAAGTTATCGCAGTATATGTTGCTTTTGACAGAGAAGAGGAAAAGAAATTTGAAGAGAAATGGAAGAAGTGGCAACCTGAAGTAAGGCTTGTTACATTACATTCTCATTATAGAAGTATTATTCAGCCGCTAACAAAGTTTATTGATACAGTGCAATATAAGGCAAGTGAATCGAATTACCGCGTTACGGTCGTTATACCACAGTTCATTCCGAAAAAAGGTTGGCATAACATTCTTCATAATCAATCCAGTTTACTCATACGTGCGTATTTACTTTATAAAAGAAATGTTGTTATTACGACAGTTCCATATCATTTGAAAAAATAAGAAGATTTTTTAAGGATAGTTTCGTGAAAATGAAGCTATCCTTTTTGTGTATATGCTATGCATAATTGCATATGGGGTTAAAGATTATATTGATATAATTTTATTGGTTATTTGCAAGTAGTGTTTTCTGTTGTGATATGTAGATATTTCAATCGATAAAGTGAATCGGATTATATTTTGAAATAAGGACATGAAAGCTTGAAAATAAAGGGAATGAAAATACTTCTTTACGTTATATAAACAGCTGTGTTTAAATGACCTTACAGTACAAAACTTATATGAAAACAAAACAAAATTTCATATTTATGTATGTTGTTTAGTTTAAAATGAATAATATTTTTAAGTAATATATTCACTGTGTGAATGTGAGAATTTCGATGGAATAGAAAATTTATACAATATTATTCATACTAAACACATATGAAAAATAATAAAATGTTTTGTGACGATAAGTAAGTGCTGTAGGAATACGAGAGAGGTGGTTCATACATAGATCACGGTGAGAACGTTCTCTATTTTAACCATCTCAAATTATGGGCAAGAAAATAGAATAATAAAATGCGATAGTAATAGTTGCTAATACATAGGAGGAGTTAAAGTGAAAAAGACTTTAATTACAGGGTTATTGGTTACAGCAGTATCTACGAGTTGCTTCATTCCTGTAAGCGCTTACGCTAAGGAGGGGCAAACGGAAGTGAAAACAGTATATGCGCAAAATGTAATTGCTCCAAATACATTATCCAATTCAATTAGAATGTTAGGATCACAATCACCGCTTATTCAAGCATACGGATTAATTATTTTGCAACAGCCAGACATTAAGGTAAATGCGATGAGTAGCTTAACGAATCATCAAAAGTTTGCAAAGGCGAATGTACGAGAGTGGATTGATGAATATAATCCGAAGCTAATTGACTTAAATCAAGAGATGATGAGATACAGCACTAGATTCAATAGTTATTATAGTAAGCTCTATGAACTAGCAGGAAATGTAAATGAAGATCAGCAAGCAAAAGCAGATTTTATGAGTGCATATGGAAAATTACAATTGCAAGTACAGAGCATCCAAGAGAGTATGGAGCAAGATTTATTAGAGTTAAATCGATTTAAAACAGTATTAGACAAAGATAGTAACAATTTATCAATTAAAGCCGATGAAGCAATAAAAACACTGCAAGGATCAAGTGGAGATATTGTGAAATTAAGAGAAGATATTAAAAGAATTCAAGGGGAAATTCAAGCTGAACTAACTGCTATTTTGAATAGACCTCAAGAAATCATTAAAGGTTCTATTAATATCGGTAAACAAGTATTTACAATCACAAATCAAACTGCACAAACGAAAACAATCGATTTTGTTTCTATCGGTACTTTAAGTAATGAAATTGTAAATGCTGCAGATAGTCAAACGAGAGAAGCAGCTCTTCGCATTCAGCAAAAGCAAAAAGAGTTATTGCCACTTATTCAAAAGTTATCACAAACTGAAGCAGAGGCGACTCAAATTACATTCGTTGAAGATCAAGTAAATAGCTTTACAGAATTAATTGATCGTCAAATTACAACTTTAGAAACGTTATTAACCGATTGGAAAGTTTTAAATAATAATATGATTCAAATTCAAACAAATGTTGAAGAAGGCACGTATACAGACAGTAGTTTACTTCAAAAACATTTTAATCAAATTAAAAAAGTAAGTGATGAAATGAATAAGCAAACAAATCAATTTGAAGATTACGTTACAAACGTTGAAGTACATTAAATAGAAAAATAATTAGCGATATAGGGAGAGAAGAAAAATGACAAAAAAACCATATAAAGTAATGGCTCTATCAGCACTTATGGCAGTATTTGCAGCAGGAAATATTATGCCGGCTCATACGTATGCAGCTGAAAGTACAGTGAAACAAGCTCCAGTTCATGCGGTAGCAAAAGCTTATAATGACTATGAAGAATATTCATTAGGACCAGAAGGCTTGAAAGATGCAATGGAAAGAACAGGTTCAAATGCTTTAGTAATGGATCTGTATGCTTTAACAATTATTAAACAAGGTAATGTTAACTTTGGAAATGTATCGACTGTTGATGCAGCTTTAAAAGGAAAAGTGATTCAGCACCAAGATACAGCTAGAGGAAATGCGAAGCAATGGTTAGATGTATTAAAGCCACAGCTTATTTCAACGAATCAAAACATCATTAACTACAATACTAAATTCCAAAACTATTATGATACTTTAGTTGCTGCGGTAGATGCAAAAGATAAAACGACTCTTACGAAAGGCCTAACTAGATTATCAAGTAGTATTAATGAAAATAAAGCGCAAGTGGATCAGTTAGTAGAAGACTTGAAAAAATTCCGAAATAAAATGACGTCGGATACGCAAAACTTCAAGGGTGATGCAAATCAAATTACATCTATATTAGCTAGTCAAGATGCAGGAATTCCGCTTCTGCAAAATCAAATTACAACGTACAATGAGGCAATTAGTAAATATAATGCAATTATTATCGGTTCATCTGTTGCGACAGCTCTAGGACCAATTGCAATTATTGGTGGTGCAGTAGTTATTGCTACGGGCGCAGGAACACCGCTAGGAGTCGCATTAATTGCAGGTGGTGCAGCAGCTGTAGGCGGTGGTACAGCTGGTATCGTATTAGCGAAGAAAGAACTTGACAATGCACAAGCTGAAATTCAAAAAATAACTGGACAAATTACAACTGCTCAATTAGAAGTAGCTGGGTTAACGAACATTAAAACACAAACTGAGTATTTAACAAATACGATTGATACTGCAATTACAGCGTTGCAAAACATTTCAAACCAATGGTATACAATGGGATCAAAATACAATTCTTTACTTCAAAATGTGGATTCAATTAGTCCAAACGATCTTGTTTTCATTAAAGAAGATTTAAACATTGCGAAAGATAGCTGGAAAAACATTAAAGACTATGCAGAAAAGATTTATGCTGAAGATATTAAAGTAGTAGACACGAAAAAAGCATAATTGAATACGAATCGTTAGAGCGTTAAGTGTTGATGAATGATTTGAAGCTCCTGTTCAGTTGTGAGCAGGAGCTTTTGATATCCTTATAAAGAGAATAGGTGAAAAATATGCAGAAACGATTTTATAAAAAATGTCTTTTAGCGGTAATGATTGCTGGGGTGGCAACGAGTAACGCATTTCCTTTACATCCTTTTGCAGCAGAACAAAATGTAAAGGTGCTACAAGAAAATGTGAAAAACTATTCTCTTGGACCAGCAGGATTCCAAGATGTAATGGCACAAACGACATCAAGCATATTTGCAATGGATTCATATGCAAAATTAATTCAAAATCAACAAGAGACGGATTTAAGTAAAATAAGTTCGATTAATAGTGAATTTAAAGGGAATATGATTCAGCATCAAAGAGATGCAAAAATTAATGCAGCATATTGGTTAAATAATATGAAGCCTCAAATTATGAAAACAGATCAAAATATTGTAAATTACAATAATACTTTTCAATCTTATTATAATGACATGTTAATAGCGATTGATCAAAAGGATAGCGGAAAATTAAAAGCGGATTTAGAAAAGTTGTATGCGGATATTGTGAAGAATCAAAATGAGGTAGATGGATTATTAGGGAATTTGAAAGCTTTTCGCGATAGAATGGCGAAAGATACAAATAGTTTCAAAGAGGATACAAATCAGTTAACAGCGATATTGGCAAGCACGAATGCTGGTATTCCAGCTCTAGAGCAACAAATAAATACATATAACGATTCGATTAAAAAGAGTAATGATATGGTCATTGCTGGTGGCGTACTTTGCGTAGCTCTAATAACATGTCTTGCTGGCGGGCCGATGATTGCGGTTGCGAAAAAAGATATCGCAAATGCAGAAAGAGAAATCGCCAATTTAAAAGATAGAATTTCAGGAGCACAAGCAGAAGTCGTAATTTTGACTGATGTAAAAAATAAAACAACAAACATGACAGAAACAATCGATGCAGCAATTACAGCACTACAAAACATATCAAATCAATGGTATACAGTAGGTGCAAAATATAATAATTTACTACAAAACGTAAAAGGGATTAGTCCGGAAGAGTTTACGTTTATAAAAGAAGATTTACATACAGCGAAAGATAGCTGGAAAGATGTAAAGGATTATACAGAAAAATTACATGAAGGTGTGGCAAAGTAAACAGTGGACTAGTTCTGCTGTTTATTTTTTTATCCTGTTTTTTTGTGAGAGTTGAACTTGTAATTATATATAAGTTTGTCATATGTTTTATCAATGTGGCTATTGGGTAATATTTAATCAAATTGATACGAATAACCTAAATAAATTTCTGATCAAGTCTTTTATATGTAATGTTTTAATGAAAAAAGCTATACTGTAAGCAAAACTAAAAATTGGAGAGGAAATACTACAACATGGAAAATTATTTGTTATTTATCCTTACAGCAATGCTAATCATAATGATGCCTGGTCCTGGTTTTGCACTAGTTACAAAAAATACTATCTCGCATGGTAAAAATGGCGGGATAAAGACTGTTTTAGGAACGATATCTGGAATGATGATTCATACAATAATGGCTACGTTAGGACTTTCTGCTATCTTAATGAAATTTGCTATGTTATTTACATTTATAAAATATGCTGGGGCTGTTTATTTAATTTATTTAGCTGTAAAGTCAATTAAAAGTGCCTTACATAAAAAAGAAGATATGTCAGGTTCAGCAGAAATGGACTCTAAGGATATTGGGGCAATTAAAAGCTTTAGACAAGGATTTACTACGGCAATTTTAAATCCAAAAACCGCTGTATTTTTCCTTAGTTTTTTACCCCAATTTATTGTGAGTAATCAAAATCATTTCCTCCAATTTCTTTTATTAGGAGTCACATTTACGACTTTGACAGCAATATGGTATTTACTTTACATCTCACTCATACGTCAATTAAGAACTTTTTTAAGAAAAGAAAGAGTGAACCGTACAATGGAGGGTATTACGGGCATAGTATTGTTAGTATTTGGAGTTAGGTTATTTTTCCAAAAATAAATATGTAGATAAAACGAGAAATAAAAAAGTTGATTATTTCTCGTTTTATTCTTTAAAATCTGCAACAGAACCAGGATCTCCCATCAAAGTATAAATTCCAAGGGAGGAACCGTTTTTTATTTACTTATATACGCACAGCTGTACCACTGACAGCAACCATTAACATTCCATCACGAACAACTTCGTAATCTACGTCAATACCAACGATAGCGTTCGCACCTTTTTCTTTTGCAAGTTCTTTCATTTCGCCCATTGCAATATCACGAGCGTCTTTTAGTTTACTTTCATAAGCACCAACACGGCCACCGACAACATCACGAACGGAAGCGAATACATCGCGGACAATATTTGCACCCATAATAGCTTCACCATTTACAATATCAATATACTCAATAATCTCTTTACCTTGAATTCCAGAAGTTGTTGTTACAATCATGACTGACACTCTCCTAATATTTTATAATTTTTGATTAGCTTTCTTATGTCATAGAAAAAGTAGTTCTGGTGCCAAAAATGCTTGATAGAAACATAGAATATTTTTGGTATCAGAAACAAGTCTGGTTTCTTACAGAATGAAACCAAGGCAATTGTTTAACATATGTATCGCTATAACATATGCAATGGATCTTTTAGAAATAAGATAAGCCGCAGTAAGTATCAACGATCCAGGTAAATAAATAGCAATATCCGCAAGTTGGTTCGTATGAAGAAGTGTAAAAATCATAATCGAAATGATAGATGCAATAGCAGTACCAATATGGTAAGAAAAACGATTTATTAATATGTGGCGAAACACAATTTCTTCAAGTGTTGGACCCAGAATACCAAATACAAGCAATGTAAATACAAGAGGTACCTCTGCACCCGTTTCAAGGAGCTGCTCTTGGTTCTCTGGTTGACCAGTTGCTAGAAAATGCATAACACATTGTTCCACAATTAACGTAAATAAAACTACCATAGGAATACTTACTATTTTCAAAATTGTCTTCTCTTTAAAATAAGTAAAACTTTCAATAATTTCTTTCCTAAAGCAAATGATTCCTACAATAGCAGGTACAGTAAAACCGATGGCACTAAGAACAAATTCTGATTCAACTAAATTGACATTAGCTAAAAGTGATATGCCAAATAATATGTACAAACCAATTTGAAATGGTACAAACAGTGTAAAGATTATTAGCATAATGATTTCTTTTTTATTCATTTTTATAAAGTTCACTGTATTGCCCCCATAATTAAATTACCTATAATTTTTGATTTTTCTTTCTGCATAACGCTCTCCTTCTAAATATATTTATACAAGATTATAAACCGGACGGTTCAGTCCGAATCGAAATCTAATGATACTACAAGTTTCTAGTTTTTTAAACCCTTTTTATAAAGTATTAACAAAATCAAAATGGAAAAAAGCAAATATATTTATATTTCAGTTGGTTTGTTACAATTTAATTCCAGTAATCATTAATGGTTAATCTTTTATAGAATGAAGTGAAAGTGGGAGTAGTTCAAACACTTTAGCTAAACATATTGATAAAAATTATATATAATAATCATATGTCTATACATTAAATTTAACTATATATTTTTACACCTCTACGATTTTAGATAAAATTAGTTGTATAATATGACTGAATTAAACAATTGGTCATGTTGTTTTGACGGAAAATTCACTTAATTTATGTAGGTAATAAAATTTGATTAACTTCTTTTCAAACTGTATTCTTTGAGGTTTCCATAAGATAGGGATTGATAAGATATTTCTGTTCCAAACTTATTTATACTTACAAAAAAATTAAGAAAATAGAGGGTAAACATTACCTAGAATATTAGGATCGTTTTCATTAGGAGGATTACAAAGCATGACTAAAGTTGATAAGGTTAAAGAAAAAATTATTGAAACATCTTTATATTTATTTAATACTAATGGGATAACTCGCACATCCATTCAGGATATAATGACAGCTACTGAACTACCTAAAGGATCTATTTATCGTAGATTCAAAAGTAAAGAAGAAATTGTCCTTGCTGCCTACGACAAAAGTGGTGAGATTATGTGGAGTCATTTTCATAAAGCAATGGAAAATAAAAAAACAGCAATTGATAAAATCCTTGCAATTTTCCTTGTATATCAAGATGCAGCTAATAATCCTCCTATTGCTGGAGGCTGTCCATTACTTAATAGTGCCATTGAAAGTACTGGAGTATTTCCAGAATTACAAAAAGCAGCAGCAAAAGGTTATGATGATACAGTAATGTTAATGGCTTCTCTCATAAAAGAAGGAATAGAGAAACAAGAATTTAAAGAAGATATAGAGGTTATATCACTCGCTTCCTTTCTTGCCTCTTCAATGGAGGGGGCTATTATGGCAAGTCGAGTATCTAACGATAATATACACCATCATTATTTTATTGAACAAATAAAACATCATCTTTTCACTTATTCTAAATAAGTGAGAACTTGCATTGTTTCCATCCAATTTTTATAAAATTAAATTGAATAAATACCCCTTATAAATAGTATCTTCTGTTTATAAGGGGTATTTGAATAGTTTTTAGATGATGTTTCATGTTTCTTATTGAACGGCTTTGTTATCGTTACTACAGAAAAATGTGAATTAAATGTTAATCGATTTACATGTTTCAAGCGTATCTATATTGAGTTTGTAAATCTACACAATAAGTTTTCATTATATATTAAGTGTAGTAGAAGTTCAGATAGATAAAATTCGGTAGTCGAATTTTTTTGCATAAAGCTGTATAATGCTTGTAACGAAAGGGAAATACAGGAAGGGATTTGTAATGAGTTACTATGGAAAAAGATAAACAACAATTAAGCGTTGAAGTTGCAAGATTATATTATCAATCAGATTATAGTCAGCAAGAAATTGCTAACAAATTAAATATTTCAAGACCAACAATTTCTAGATTGTTAAAGTATGCGAAAGAAAAAGGGTTTGTTCAAATTAGCATCGCTGATCCATTTGCGGATTTAGATAACGTTGGGAATTTACTGAAAGAAAAATACAACTTGTTAGAGGCACATGTTGTATTTTCTCCAGTACCGGAATATGCAACGATTACAGAGTATATAAGTAAATATGCTGCTGAGTATATGGAAAAGACAGTTAAAAACGGTGATATTGTTGGTGTAAGCTGGGGAATGACTATGTATGAAATCGCTAGAAAAATCGTACCGCAACATGTAAAAGGGGTAGAGGTTGTCCAGCTAAAAGGTGGTATTAGTCATTCAAGTGTAAATACATATGCGAATGAAACGATAGCTTTATTTGCAGATGCTTTTCAAACGACGCCAAGAAATCTACCTCTTCCAGTTATATTTGATAATGCAGTGACAAAAGAATTAGTAGAGCAGGATCGACATATTCATCATATTATCGAAATGGGGAAGCAAGCGAATATTGCAATTTTCACTGTAGGAACAGTGCGAGACGAAGCGCTATTATTCCGATTAGGTTATTTCGATAAGGGTGAAACGAGTTTACTCAAAAAACAATCGGTCGGTGACATTTGTTCACGATTCTTTGATGGGGACGGAAATATTAGTAGTGAAGAAATTAATAAGCGGACCATTGGAATTGAGTTAGAAGAACTGAAATTAAAGAAACGTTCTATTTTAGTTGCAGGTGGTAATAGAAAAATCAAAGCAATTGATGGTGCGTTACGTGGCGGGTATGCAAATGTATTAATTATCGATCAGCATACAGCAAAAGAATTGTTACATTATCAAAAAGATTAGAAATAAAAGGCGTTCTCAAGATGTTAATTTTGAGAACGCCTTTTATTTTGTTATGTATGAATGATAGGAGTTTTTTGAACACAAGTTGCCTTTTTAAAAATAATTATGGATATGGAGATACATACTACCATTGTTAACATAAAAATTTTGATTATATATTTGAAATGTTCTTTGTTAGAATGCGCTTTATTTACTACAAGAAAATTCCTTTTTAAAAATAATGAACAAAATTTCAAAAGTGTATTTACATTTGTTCAACTAAGAGTTAGAATGAAGTTGTTAAAAGATATGAGGAGTGAAGATAATGAACATTGCAAAGTTAATTGACCATACAATTTTAAAAGCTAATACTACTAAAGAAGATGTTATGAAAGTAATTGAAGAAGCAAAGGAATATAAATTCGCTTCTGTTTGTATTAACCCAACATGGGTAAAATTAGCGGCTGATGAACTAGCTGGACATGATGTAGACGTTTGTACTGTAATCGGTTTCCCATTAGGAGCAAGCACTACTGAAACAAAAGCATTTGAAACAAAAGATGCTATCGCAAAAGGTGCAACTGAAGTTGATATGGTAATCAACGTAGGCGCTTTAAAAGATGGCGACAACGAACTTGTTGAAAAAGATATTTATGAAGTAGTACAAGCAGCAAAAGGAAAAGCTCTTGTAAAAGTAATCATTGAAACTTGCCTATTAACAGATGAAGAAAAAGTACGCGCTTGTGAATTATCAGTAAAAGCTGGTGCTGACTTCGTAAAAACTTCAACTGGATTCTCAACTGGCGGAGCAACTGCTGAAGATATCGCATTAATGCGTAAAACAGTAGGACCAAACGTTGGTGTAAAAGCATCTGGTGGCGTTCGTACACGTGAAGATGCAGACAAAATGGTAGCTGCTGGAGCTTCTCGCGTTGGAGCAAGTGCTAGTGTTGCAATCGTATTAAATGATGCAAAAGGTGCTACAGATAACTACTAATCATTAATGAAGTCAAAAGCGATAGATACACAAAGTAAAGTGTATCTATTGCTTTAATAATTGAAAAAAATGTAAGCGGATACGAATGGGAGGAGACGGCTTATGAAATACTTAATCGGTGTTTTAGGCCTCGTATTGATTTTAGGTATCGCTTGGCTTGCTAGTAATGATAGAAAAAAAGTCAAATATCGCCCAATCATAACGATGGTTATATTACAATTCATTTTGGGATTTTTATTATTAAATACAAGTGTAGGGAATATATTAATTAGCGGAATAGCAGATGGTTTTGGAGAGTTATTAAAATATGCTGCTGACGGTGTGAATTTTGTATTTGGTGGACTAGTAAATCAAAAAGAGTTTTCGTTCTTTTTAAGTGTATTAATGCCAATCGTATTTATCTCGGCACTAATAGGTATATTACAACACATTAAAGTATTACCTATTATTGTGAAATCTATCGGTTTAGCATTAAGTAAAGTAAATGGAATGGGGAAACTAGAATCATATAATGCTGTTGCTTCTGCGATTTTAGGACAATCTGAAGTGTTTATTTCAGTTAAGAAACAACTAGGGTTATTGCCAGAGAAAAGAATGTATACATTATGTGCATCTGCAATGTCTACAGTTTCTATGTCTATCGTTGGATCATATATGGTGTTATTAAAACCACAATATGTTGTAACCGCTTTAGTGCTTAACTTATTCGGTGGCTTCATCATTGCTTCTATTATTAACCCGTATGAAGTTACTGAGGAAGAAGATATGTTAGAAGTGCAAGAAGAAGAGAAAAAGACTTTCTTTGAAGTATTAGGTGAATACATTATAGACGGATTTAAAGTTGCCATTACAGTAGCAGCTATGCTAGTCGGTTTCGTTGCTCTTATCGCATTCATCAATGCAGTATTTAAAGGTGTAATTGGTATCTCATTCCAAGAAATCCTTGGTTATGTATTTGCACCATTTGCATTTATTATGGGTGTGCCTTGGCATGAAGCAGTTAATGCCGGAAATATTATGGCAACAAAATTAGTATCAAATGAATTTGTCGCTATGACAGATTTAGCACAAGGAAACTTTAATTTCTCAGATAGAACGACAGCGATTATATCTGTATTCTTAGTTTCATTTGCAAACTTCTCTTCAATTGGAATTATTGCAGGGGCAGTTAAAAGCTTAAATGAAAAGCAGGGGAATGTAGTGGCAAGATTTGGTTTGAAATTACTATTCGGTGCAACGTTAGTAAGTTTCTTATCAGCAACAATCGTTGGCTTATTATTTTAATAGATTCGTATAATATAAAAAGGAATGGTGATTGTAATGAGAATGGTAGATATTATTGCAAAAAAACGTGACGGCAAAGAATTAACGACTGAAGAAATCAAATTCTTTATTAATGGATATACAGACGGAAGTATTCCTGATTATCAAGTGAGTGCACTTGCAATGGCAATCTTCTTTAAAGATATGACAGATCGCGAACGTGCAGATTTAACGATGGCGATGGTTGAGTCTGGTGAAACGATCGACTTATCAGCAATTGAAGGAATTAAAGTAGACAAACATTCAACTGGCGGTGTTGGTGATACCACAACTTTAGTATTAGGACCATTAGTTGCTGCTTTAGATGTACCAGTAGCAAAAATGTCTGGTCGTGGTTTAGGACATACAGGCGGAACAATTGATAAATTAGAAGCGGTAGAAGGATTCCACGTTGAAATTACAAAAGAACAATTTATTGATATTGTAAACCGTGACAAAGTAGCTGTTATTGGACAAACAGGAAACTTAACACCTGCAGATAAAAAGATTTATGCATTGCGCGACGTAACAGGAACTGTTAACTCAATTCCTTTAATCGCAAGTTCAATTATGAGTAAAAAAATTGCAGCTGGTGCTGACGCAATCGTACTTGATGTAAAAACAGGTGCTGGTGCATTTATGAAAACAGAAGAAGATGCAAAAGAATTAGCACATGCAATGGTACGTATCGGAAA
Organism: Bacillus sp. FSL K6-0073; assembly: GCF_038006085.1. NCBI lineage: Bacteria > Bacillati > Bacillota > Bacilli > Caryophanales > Bacillaceae > Bacillus > Bacillus sp. FSL K6-0073. Next base: position 1,865,663 of record NZ_JBBOUN010000001.1, read on the forward strand.
TAATGTAGGACGTCAAACTATGGCTGTTATTTCGGACATGTCACAACCGCTTGGTTTTGCGATTGGTAACGCTCTAGAAGTAAAAGAAGCGATTGATACGTTAAAAGGTGAAGGTCCAGAAGATTTAACAGAATTAGTACTTGTATTAGGTAGCCAAATGGTCGTACTTGCGAAAAAAGCAAATACGTTAGAAGAAGCTCGTGAAATGCTAATTGAAGTGATGAAAAACGGAAAAGCAACTGAGAAATTTAAAGAGTTCTTAAGCAATCAAGGCGGAGATAGCTCAATTGTAGACAATCCAGAAAAAATGCCACAAGCTAAGTATGTAATTGATGTACCTGCAAAAACTTCAGGTGTTATTTCTAACATTGTTGCAGATGAGATTGGTATTGCAGCTATGTTACTTGGTGCAGGTCGTGCAACGAAGGAAGATGAAATCGATTTAGCAGTAGGATTAATGTTACGTAAAAAAGTTGGCGATGCAGTAAAAGAAGGCGAGCCATTCGTAACAATCTACGCAAATCGTGAAAATGTAGAAGATGTAAAAGCAAAAATTTATGAGAACATCTCTATCGCTGAAACAGCAATGGCTCCTAAATTAGTTCATACAGTTATTACTGACTAATCATCATTTCATTTACTTTGAGGGGGAAATAATATGGATAAGAAAAAATATATTGAAGAAGCAAACAAGATGTTATCGAAAGCGTATATTCCGTATTCTAAATTTCCTGTTGGCGCAGCGTTAGTTACGAAAGAAGGGAAAATCTATACTGGTTGTAATATAGAAAATGCTTCTTACGGTTTATGTAACTGTGCAGAAAGAACAGCAATATTTAAAGCAGTATCAGAAGGTGAGCGCGATTTTAGTTACTTAGTTATTACAGGAGAAACTGATGGACCGATTTCACCATGTGGTGCGTGTAGACAAGTAATTGCTGAATTCTGTGATCCGAAAATGCCTGTATTATTAACGAATGTAAAAGGTGATGAAAAAGAAGTGACTGTTGAGCAATTACTTCCAGGTGCTTTCTCAATAGAAGATTTAAAATAAATTGAAAAGCCATTCTACAATTATTATTTGTGGAATGGCTTTTTTATTTTCAAAAATTGAATGTAATATTTTGTTCATACTCCGTTCATAAACTTCGCTTAAAATAATTGCAGCGAATATAGAAAGTTTACAACAGGAGGAATAGAATGAAGAAATTATATAATGCGGCATTTATTTACTTAATTATTGGTTTATTATCAGGTGTATTTGCAAGAGAGTATACGAAAGCACAAGGAATTAAAGGATCCACAATGTTGCAATTAGTGCATACACATGTATTAGTGCTCGGTTTTGTATTCTTTTTAATTGCTTTAGCTTTATGTAAAGTGTTTCATGTACAAGAAACAAAGAGCTTTTGTGCATGGTTTGTTGTTTATAATGTAGGAGTAATCTTTACTATTGCTACAATGCTATGGAGAGGTCTTTTACAAGTAAATGGAACTGACTTTTACGGTTTAAGCCATATGGCTGGATTAGGTCATGTTATTATAAGTATCGGGCTCGTTTGGTTTATGATTTTGCTCAAAAAGTCTTTTAAATAGATAGGAGTGGGAAGAGTATGATAGCACTTTTATCAAGTATTTTAGCGGTTTGTATGGCTGTTGGTGTCATGTTTCTGCGCTTTAAAGCAGCGAAAAAACCGGTAACGAAAAAGAAAATTATATTGCCGCCAATTTTTATGAGTACTGGAGCAATGATGTACTTTTTACCGGAATTCCGATTAACGTCGTTAGAAATAATAGAAGCAATTATTGCAGGGCTTATTTTCTCTGTATTTCTTATAAAAACAACGAAGTTTGAAATAAGAGACGAACAAATATATATGAAACCGTCAAAAGCATTTATATTTATTTTAGTCGGATTATTAGCTGTACGAGTAGCGTTGAAATCATATTTAAGTCAATCGATTGATTTAGCGGAGTTAAGTGGAATGTTTTTCTTACTTGCATTTGCGATGATTGTGTCGTGGAGAATTGCGATGTATCGCTCGTTTACTAAATTAAAAAAGACAATAAAAAGAGCTGGAATTTCTATATAGGAAATCCAGCTCTTTTTATGTTTTATTGAAATTCTTTAGCTCGGAACTCATTTGCTTAATTTTAAACGTATTTGAGCATCTTGTAATGCAACTGGTGTAACGTTAAGACCATTAGGATCAACAATTTTTGTATTTAATAAAATGGAATCTAGGCTTCCACGAAATGTTTCTGTATAGTTTTGACGCAACATTTGTTGTTCTTGTTTTTCATCAACTGTTAATCCAGACGTTCTTTCTTTTTTTGATAATTCATTAATACGGAATAAAATGTTTTGCATTTTGTTCACCTCTTATTTAAATTCAAATTAGTAACTTACTAATTTATAGTTATTGTAACTTGTTTAGTTGTCTGTGTCAATACTATCTAAAATTTAGTTAAAAATTGACGAAAAATTATAACAATAATAGAATGAAGTGTATTGAATAATTAGTTTCACAATTATACATAAAACGCTAGGGGGATTATTATGAAATCAACATTTTTTGCTCAAAATAGAGAACGATTAGCAAACACATTACCAGAGGGATCTATTACGATTTTATTTGCGGGACAAGCACCGCATATGTCAGCTGATGCACATTATAAATTTGTACCGAATCGTAATTTTTACTACTTAACGGGAATCGATGAACCAAATGTTATTTTTATGCTGAAAAAGGTTGGGAATAGTGTAGAAGAGACACTTTTCATTGAAAAGTCAGATCCAGTAATGGAAAAATGGGTTGGGAAAACAGTTTCTAGCGAAGAAGCAGAGGGAATTTCAGGTATAAAGAAAGTTGTATATTTAGATAGCTTTGAAAAGACAATGTCAAATATACTCTTTACAGAAAATGCGAAGCATTTATATTTAGATATAGAAAGTCGTGAGTGGAATGGTACGGAGACAAAAACATTAGCATTTGCTAAACATGTAAGAGAAAAATACCCACACGTAACAATTGGTAATGTATATCCGAACATTTGTGAATTACGAGTATTTAAAACAGAAGAAGAAATTGAAATTATTAAAGAAGCGATTGCTATAACGAAAGACGGTATTTACAACGTACTTAAGCATGCAAAAGCAGGCATGATGGAGTATGAATTAGAAGCCCAATTTGATTTTACACTGAAATCATCTGGCATTAAGTACCATGCGTTCAATACAATTTTGGCGAGTGGAAAAAATGCTACAGTTCTTCATTATGAAGATAATGATGCACAAATTCAAAATGGTGACTTAGTATTACTAGATTTAGGTGCTCAAAAAGACTACTATAACGCTGATATTAGTTATACATTCCCGGCAAATGGAACATTCTCTAGTCGCCAAAAACAAATTTATAATATTGTATTAAAAGCATTAAAAGAAACAACAGAGATTATTAAGCCAGGATTAAAGTTCGCTACATTAAATGAGCATACAAAAAAGGTACTGGCAGAAGAGTGTAAAGCAATTGGCTTAATTCAAGAAGATGAAGAGTTATCAAAATACTATTATCATGGTGTCAGCCATTTCCTTGGTTTAGATACACATGATGTAGGAACATATAAAGATAGAGTGTTAGAAGAAGGTATGGTTATAACAATTGAACCTGGTCTTTATATTGAAGGAGAATCAATTGGAATTCGTATTGAAGATGACATTCTTGTAACGAAAGACGGGTATGAAAACTTGTCAAAAGATATCATTAGGGAAGTTGAAGAAATTGAAGAATTTATGAGTGTAAATAATGAACATGTAAAAGGAAACCAAGCTGTAGTTAAATAATAAAAGAGTCATCACTAATTTATTTGAACTTTATCTCGAATCGTGGACAATTAAAAAATCCATGATTCGGGATAGGGTTCTTTTCTTCGAAATACTAATCTTTAATTATTAATCCTAATAAAGTAGCAAACTGAACAGCTTGATATGTCGATACTTTACATCCTCTTAAATCGTTCACTGAAACTGTAAGTGTATCAAAGGTAGAAGAACTAATATCTATCCCCTTCAGTGATGTCTGATCAAAATTAGCTTCATCAAGACTACATAATTGGAATTCAACTTTTTTAAGTTTACAGTCAAAAAAATCTGCATTATTTAATGAAATTTCATTGAAGATGATTTTTTCTAGTTTAGAATTTCCAAATGCCGCTAAATTCAAAATTGAATTCTCAAATTTAACATTTCCTAAGCTAGATCCTGTGAAATTTACTCCGATTAATTTACTGTTTTTAAATTCGACTCTGTGAACAGAAGAATTGCTTAAATTAGCATTTGATAAATCACAGTTTTCAAAACAAACATCTGTAATATCAATATTGCTAAAGTCTGTATTAGTAAACTTACAGTTTTTTATCACCGCATCATATAACCGCACTCTATCTACAGATTCATTTTCGAAAGTGGAGTCTATAATTTCACACACTTCCAATGTTGGATCTTCTTCATAAAAAATATCTTGAAAATTCTTTGAAGATAACTCTGGTGAAATTTTTGGTCTATCAATTTTCATCGTATATCAATCCTCTTCTATTTGATATATTTGTGTAATTTGAGTCCATTGTCTGTGAGGAACATTAGTTCTTATTATACAAAAATCTAAGTTCTTTTGTGAAGAGCATTTTAGCTACATTTTTCTTATTTAATAATAGTAGTGTTATTGTTTCTTAAGAAATAACGTCAAAACAAATACGAGAACGGCTAATGTAGTCGCTACAAGGAAAGCATTTTGTATTACTAAAATATTCGTCTCTTGTAATGTCTCCGCTTTTAGTAATTTTCCAATTAGCTTACGTAAGATCTAATTACATCTCCTTATTTTCTTGAAAATCAACTTCTATAATGATTTTGAAAAAGAAAAAGGAGGGATTTTCCATGAAGCGATTTGTATTAGCAGCCGTTACAGTCTCTGTAATATTTTTAATTGCTGCATGTTCTTTGGCCACAAATACAACAAATGATCATAAAAATATGAAAGATAAAAAAACAATACAGACTGAAACAGCTACAAAACCATTGAAGGTTGAAAAAGGACCAGAAGTTACTTTAATAGCGAAAGAAGAAAAGCAAAGGTTAAGTAACGGTGTTATTGTTCCAGTCTGGACATTTAATGGCTCATCTCCTGGTCCAGAAATTCGGGTGAAAAAAGGTGAAAAGGTGAAAGTGACATTAAAAAATGAATTATCTGCACCAGTATCTATTCATTGGCATGGATATCCTGTCCCAAATAACATGGATGGAATTCCGGGCGTGACACAAGATGCAGTTGAACCAGGAAAAAGTTTCACTTACGAATTTGAAGCGAACGTACCAGGAACGTACTGGTATCACTCGCATCAAGATTCTGTAAATCAATTAGATAGAGGTTTGTATGGAGCGCTCATTGTAGAGGATACAAAAGAAAAATATGATAAAGATTACACATTAATGTTGGATGAATGGGTTACAGATAAAGAAGAAATGAATAAGCAGTTAAAAGAAATGACAAAAGGGCAAATAGGTAATAAATCTAAAGGTAATGAAAATGAGGAAAAGAATGATGATAAGAACGGCATGGATCATTCTGGTATGGACATGGGCAGTGATCAAAAAGACTCTGGCAATATGGCAGGAATGGACCATGGAAATATGAAGATGGAAGGTCATGATATGAGTATGTATGATTTATTCACAATCAATGGAAAAAGCGGTGATTTAGTAGTGCCATTGAAAGTGAATAAGGGAGATAAAGTTCGTTTTCGACTCGTTAATGCTGGTTATCTATCACATGATATACATGTTCACGGTCATGATATAAAAGTAATTGCGACAGATGGTCAACCAATAAACGATCCAAAAGTTATAAAGGATAAAGTAATTTCAATCGCACCGGGCGAACGTTATGATATTGAATTTACTGCTAATAAAACTGGGAAATGGTATGTTGAAGACCATTCGAAAAATAAAGGTGCAAAAGGAATGAAAGCTGTTATTGAATATGATGGCAGTAAAGAGATGAAAGATAAAGCAGACGAAAAAGAAAAATTACCGAAAGTAGATATAATGAAATATAGTACTAAAAAATTAGGTAGTTTCACGTTAAATCAAGAGTATACTGCCACATATAATATGGACTTAAATACGCAAATGAATGGAAATGAAATGGTATATACAATTAACGGAAAGGTATTTCCGGATATTGACCCAATTCAAGTAAAAAAGGGTGATTTAGTAAAAGTGAAGTTGGTAAATCGTTCTAAAATGGATGATCACCCAATGCATTTACACGGGCACTTCTTTCAGGTGTTGAGTAAAGATGGAAAACCGATAGAAGGTTCTCCAATTGTAAAAGATACATTGAACTTAAAACCAGGAGAAGAATATGAAGTAGCCTTTGTAGCAGACAATCCCGGTGAGTGGATGCTCCACTGTCACGACCTACATCATGCTTCAGCAGGGATGGTAACGGAAGTGAACTATACAGATTATAAATCTGACTATGTTCCAAACCAAAATATTCCTAATAAGCCAGAATAATAGGAAGCAGTTATCCTATGGATAGCTGCTTATTCATTTTTGTTGCAAGTACTAATGTATATGTTGATTATGCCCAGGTGAAGGTGCAGGAGTATGATCTGGGAATGTCGCGAATACGGCAACGATAATTACTACACTAATTGAAAGGAATAACAAAAAACGCTGTTGGATAAAAGTAGAAAAGTTCTCCGATAACAATTGAATCACACAGGACATAGTAATCGTTATAGTAAGTAAAAGGCTAATGAACAATATACTATGAGCTTGTTGAGCGTTTAACATTTCTGTAATCATTGCTCCCATCATACTTGCCATTAATCCAGAGAACATTCCTTCTAAAGCAGTATATAGGTGAAAACGTAGACCCACTAAAAAACCGATAAAACCACTAATTAAAATAGCAAGTAAAGTAGAATATAGTAATTCCCCCTTAAAGAGAATGAATGCCTAAGTAAAAACCAATACTTAAACCGATACTCATACTAAAAGACATAATAAATACCATATACTCCATTAGGGTACCCTTACGTTTAGAAATATTGGATGCAATAAGAATTGAGGTACAGCAAAGTGTTAGGGCAGTTAACGTATAAGCAAACATTATGATACCTCCTTGTCCTATCGTTCATTTCATCATATGTGTACTTATGATAATTTATATCTGCACAATTTCATAGATGTAAGCAAAGGAACGCTTGATTTTTTAGGGCGTCTTTTTTAATTGTAAGCATGTGAAAGAAATTGTTATATTATGAGTTTCTATTGTGAAGCCATAAAGAATAAGCGTATAATATTATAGGTCTCCCATTTGCGAGACAAACCGCGAATGATAAATAAGATTGTTGTTTTATCATCGCTTCTAAACATATAGACAATGAAAGTAACACTGGAATACAGATAGGGAGTTATAAAATGAAATTAATTATTGCCGAGAAACCAGATCAAGGGTTGGCTCTTGTTTCACAGTTTAAATATCGCCGGAAAGATGGATATTTAGAGGTAGAAGCGAATGAGTTATTTCCAAATGGAGCGTACTGTACATGGGCAATTGGTCATTTGACGCAGTTATGTAATCCAGAGCATTATCACGCAGAGTGGAAAAAATGGTCACTTAATACATTACCGATGATTCCAGAGCGTTTTCAATTTGAAGTAACAAAGTCAAAGTATAAGCAATTTAACGTTGTGAAACAGCTGTTACATAATCCACAGGTAACAGAAATTATTCACGCAGGCGATGCTGGGCGTGAAGGGGAACTAATCGTACGAAATATTATTAATCTTTGTAACGTGCAAAAGCCGATGAAGCGTCTATGGATTTCGTCTTTAACGAAGCAAGCTATTTATCAAGGGTTTAAAAATTTACTTGACGAATCAGATACAATTAATACGTATTACGAAGCATACACAAGATCTTGTGCTGACTGGGTTGTTGGTATGAATGCATCACGTGTGTTTAGTATTTTGCTAAAGAAAAAAGGAATGAATGATGTATTTTCTGCTGGTCGTGTCCAAACACCAACGTTAGCATTGATTGTAAAGCGTGAGAAAGAAATTGAAAACTTTAAGTCAGAGCCTTTCTGGGAAGTGTTTGCAACCTTTAATATAGAAGGAAAGAAATATGACGGGAAATGGGAGAAGGATAATGAATCCCGCTTAAAAGACCCTGATATGGCGAATAAAATTGCGGCATTTTGCCAAGGGAAACCGGCTGTTGTGAAGGAAATGAAAACGGAGCGTAAAGAGTTTCAGCCGCCGCTTTTATTCAACTTATCATCACTGCAAGCAACGGCAAATAAAGCCTTTAAGTTTTCACCGAAAAAGACGCTTGATATAACGCAAGCACTCTATCAAAAAGGGATTGTTTCTTATCCACGTTCAGATTCTAACTATGTTACTCAAGGAGAAGCAGCGACGTTCCCTGATATTTTACAGAAGTTAAGTCAGTTTGATGAATATAAAGGTTTATTACCGGCTCCGGTTGAATCCATTATGAACAATAAGCGTTATGTAAATGAAAAGAAAGTAACAGATCACTACGCGATTATTCCGACAGAGCAAGTTACAAACCCAAGCAGACTATCAGGTGATGAAAAGAAAATATACGATATGATCGTAAGAAGGCTTATTGCAGCTCATTATGAAGTTGCAATCTTTGACTATACAACGATTGTAACGCTTGTAGATGAACGTGCTGAATTCATTTCAAAAGGAAAACAGCAAATTCAAGAAGGTTGGCGTAAAGTTATTTTCCAAGACGATAAAGATGACGAAACCATTCTTCCAATTGTAGCTGAAGGTGAAGAAGGAAAAGTTGTAAAGGTGAAAGTGAAAGAAGGAAAAACACAGCCACCGAAGCGTTATACAGAAGGACAACTTATTACGTTAATGAAAACAGCTGGTAAGTATTTAGAGAATGAAGAGCTAGAGAAGGTATTGAAGAAAACAGAAGGTTTAGGTACGGAAGCGACCCGCGCAGGGATTATTACGATGCTGAAAGACCGTAAATATATAGATGTAAAGAAAAACCAAGTGTATGCGACTGATAAAGGAAAAGTATTAATTACCGCAATTGGTGACAAAATACTAGCTTCACCGGAAATGACTGCGAAATGGGAACAACGTCTTGCGGAAATTGGTGAAGGTACAGCTTCACCAGCAACTTTTATGGAACAGACGAAAAAGCTATCAGCTAAAATTATTGAAGACGCAGTGGAAATGTCTGAGAAGTGGGATTTCACGGGACTACATGTTGAATCGATTGAACGAAAAGGATCGAAATTTACAACGGGTAAAAAGGTTGGTAGCTGTAAAAAATGTGATGGCGATGTAATTGATAAGTCAACGTTTTACGGTTGTTCTAACTATAATACAACGCAATGTGATTTCACCATTTCAAAGAAGATATTAAGTAAAACAATTTCGCAAAAGAATATGACAAAGCTCTTAAAAGGTGAAAAGACTGATTTAATTAAAGGCTTTAAAAAGGGCGAGAAAACGTTTGATGCGAAATTAGAGTGGAAAGATAATAAGATTAATTTTGTATTTGAGAATTAATTTGTTAAAAGAGCATGACATAAAATTGTCATGCTCTTTTGTTTTTCTTTGATATAAAATTTAACGATAAAAAAAATCCTTTAAATAATAATTTTTTATTGTAAAACGATAAATTTTGTATTAAAATCAAAATCATAATAAATGAGTGAGGTGCTTTTGTTAAAAGGTAACAACCTTATTTTAAAATTAGAGGAGGTATAACTATGAACAGTAACAATTTGATTGTTAAAAATATGGATAACCCCCATGAGTTGGAGAAGATGTATAGAAAAGATCCGAAAGCTTTTAAAAAAGCATTCTCACAAGCATGGGACCAAAACCCTGATTCTCAAATTCTAGGTGCTTGGTATGAAAGGTTGCATTTCAAGGAGAAAGTAAATAAAGAAAAAACATCTTTGTTTCAAAAAGGTTTCTTATTCATGGGCCTTTTAGCTATTCTGGCCGGCATAAGCACCAGGATCATTTTCCACTTTGTTGAGCAGGAAGCAATTGCTCCAATAAACTTGGCTTTTGGTGTAATTCCCTTTATTGCTGCTTATTTTGTTTACAATAATAAGCCGAAAAAAAGTATTATTTATTCCCTTATAGCGTTATTCCTAGTTTCCGGGGTGTATCTTAATACGTTGCCAATAAATTATAAAGACAGTACCATGCTTGCTTATTTACATCTTCCTATATTTTTATGGGTCTTAGTAGGGCTTGCGTTTACAGGAAATGAATATTCAAAAGGCAGTACAAGATTAGCCTATATTAAATTTAATTTAGAATATTGTCTTCTCTACGGGAGCATGGCAGTGAGCGGAATGATACTAGCGGTATTCACCATGCGTTTATTTAGCTTTGTTGACTTAGATATAGGAGAGTTCTATTTTAGTAATGTTGTTTTATTTGGAGCAGCCGCTCTCGCTATTGTGACTGCATACTTAGTATCAATGAATCTTAAGCTTGCTAAAAATATTACACCATACATATCTAAAATTTTTAGTCCTCTCGTCCTGATCACCTTGCTTATCTATCTTATAACGGTAATTTGGGTCGGGAAAAATCCATTCTTGGATCGCAATTTCCTAATGGCCTTCAACGGAATACTGCTTGGTGTATTGGCTGTTACTATATTTTCTATCGTTGAGAGTGACTCGGACGAGAAAAAGAACATTTCAGATTATATAAATTTTTCCTTAATTGTTTTGGCACTTATTATTGATACTGTTGCATTGTCAGCCATCGTATTTAGACTTTCTTCTTACGGGATTACACCTAATAGACTAGCTGTTTTAGGTGTAAACATACTGATCTGGGCAAATCTAATTTGGATTATGTTTTCCTATATGCGTTTCTTGCAAAATAAATCAGGACCAAAAGCTATCCAAGATGCCGTTACGAAGTATTTGCCAATATACGGACTTTGGGCAGCTTTCGTTATATTTACGTTTCCTATCATTTTTAATTAGAAAGGATCTGTTAATGTAACGAAAAGTTAATTCTCTATAACATATAACATTTTTAGAGCCCATCGATTTATAATGGATATTATTACGTTTGTAGTTTCGGTAATTTCATTTGTATTGATAAATAAGAAGTAAGTGTTGTATGTAATCTTTCCATAATAAAAAACGTCCCAAAATGGGACGTTTTTTATTATGCATATTGCCGTTTTTTCTTAATAAGCAACAAAACTTGTGACACACAAGCTAGTACCGGTAACTCAATCAATGGTCCAATAACGAGTGCAAGTGCGATAAGAGGTTCGTCTGGAAAAGCGGTCACAGCGATAGCGAGTGCAACAGGTGAGTTTCTTGCTAACGTTGTTAAGCTTAGACTTACTGTATCTTTGTAAGATAAATGCATCATGCGCCCGATAAATTGTCCTAGTAAAAAATTAATGATGAAGAACAATAGAACAGGAACGAGTAATAATAAAACAACATTCATATTTTGTAGTAAATATTTACCTTGTGATGCAAACATCGCTACTATTGCTAAACTTAAAAATACAATTTGAGCAGAGCTGAAAAACGGAATGAGTTTATTCTCGAGAGGTTCAGCTTTTTTCATTTTATTCATAATGAACTTTGTAGCGTGTGCAAGTATAAATGGTAAGACGATTACGATAACAATACTTTCTACTAAAACAGAAACCGCTACAGTTTTCATGACACCAGCAAATAAAAATAAATAAATGGGAAGGAGCAGTACTTGCAAAATTAAATTTACAGGTAAAATTGCAGTAGAAAGTGCTACATTACCTTTCGCTATTTCAGTAAAGATTAAGTACCAATCTGTACATGGAGTAATCATTAACATTATAAATCCAACCCAAAGTGCTGGATGATCGGAAAGAAATAGTGCCCCTAACCCCCAAGCGAGTAAAGGTGTCCATAAGAAGTTAATAGTAAGACTTGTTCCAGCAAATTTTAAATTGCGAAATCCGTTTTTTATTTGTTTTAATGGGATGCTGAGGAATAATCCATATAGCATGAAGAATAAGAAGGGGACAATAAATTTGTCTGAATACGTATGTATCATATTAAATTGTCCGAGTACGATGCCGCATGTAACAGCAAAAAGAATAATAAAAGTTTGAATCTTTTCTATAGTGCTCATGAATAAATCCTTTCTATATATGAATTTTCCTCTCTAAGTTTATTATACAAGTAATAAAGATGTATTTGGTGTTCAATTGTATCTCGCTTAATATTTTTAAGTCGAGATTTTATTTTTCATTAAAAGTTACTTGACTAAAGTAAGTGACTATATTACAATCACTTACATAAGGTAATTAAATAACAAAAAGTTGCAATGGCGTAACTTAAGGTATCTATTGGAACTTTTTCTTAGAATAAGAATTTTTATGATGATGAATAATGAATATGAAAAGAAAGATTAGGTGAAGAAAATGGGACTATTTAGCTCATTATTTGGTAAAAAAGAAGAAAATACGACTGTAGAGGGGAATAAAAAAATGTCGAAAGTATTATTTGTAAAAGCAAACGATCGTCCAGCGGAGCAAGCAGTTAGTTCAAAAATGTATGAAACATTTGTAAGTACTTATAAAGAAGCAAATCCAAATACAGAAATTACGGAATTAGATTTATTTGCATTAGATCTTCCTTATTACGGAAATATTGCGATTTCAGGTGGATATAAACGTAGCCAAGGTATGGAGTTAACAGCTGAAGAAGAGAAGGCAGTTGCTACAGTAGATCAATATTTAAATCAATTTTTAGAAGCTGATAAGGTTGTATTTGCATTCCCATTATGGAACTTTACAGTACCAGCACCATTAATCACATATATTTCATACTTATCTCAAGCTGGAAAAACGTTTAAATATACAGCAAATGGCCCAGAAGGTTTAGTTGGTGGTAAGAAAGTAGTTGTGTTAGGTGCTCGTGGTTCAGATTACTCTTCAGAGCAAATGGCTCCTATGGAAATGGCAGTTAATTACGTAACAACTGTACTTGGATTCTGGGGAATTACAAATCCAGAGACAGTTGTAATTGAAGGACACAATCAATATCCAGATCGTTCACAACAAATTGTTGAAGAAGGTCTAGAAAACGTTAAAAAAGTAGCAGCAAAATTTTAATTCATAATAGTAAATGGAAAAACCAACATGGATGACTATGTTGGTTTTTTAGTCTATTTTTCATGTTAAAAAATGTATATTTATAAAATAAAAGAAAAGTTCGAAAATAGTATTGCAAAATATTATATAGCAAACTATAATGAATTCAAGAATAGTTGATACTTAAATTAAATATTCAGAAAATTCAATTAGTTAAAATTGGAAAATGAGATAAGGAAACTTGAATGGGGGTTATATTATGGCGAATAAAGTACCGTTTTCGTTCATAGTAGTTATTGGATTAATGTTATTTGCACTATTTTTTGGAGCGGGAAATTTAATTTTTCCAGCGATGCTTGGTCAATCAGCTGGAGAGAATGTATGGATTGCTAACGCTGGATTTTTAGTAACTGGTGTTGGATTACCATTACTAGGTGTACTAGCATTTGGTTTTTCAGGTAAAGATGATTTGCAGTCGTTAGCTAGTCGTGCTCACCCAGTGTTTGGGATTGTGTTTACAACAGTTTTATACTTAGCGATTGGTCCGTTATTTGCAATACCAAGAACAGGAAATGTTTCTTATGAAATTGGTCTTAAGCCGTTTATGCCAGAAGGAGTAGGTTCTACACCTTTAATTCTTTTCACAATTATATTCTTTAGTATCACTTGTTTTTTTTCGCTAAATCCCGCGAAAATTGTCGATATTGTTGGAAAAATCTTAACGCCAATTAAGTTGACTTTCATCGGTATTTTAGTAATCGTTGCTTTTATACATCCGATTGGAGATATGCAAGCACCAGTGGAAGCTTATACATCACATGCATTCTTTAAAGGATTCCAAGAAGGATACTTAACGATGGATACGCTAGCATCATTTGTATTCGGGATTATCATTATCAATGCTATTAAAGAAAAAGGTGCGAAAACGAAAACACAAATTATGGTCGTTTGTGCAAAAGCGACAATTATTGCAGCATCTATTTTAGCAATTATCTATACAGCACTTTCTTATATGGGTGCTTCAAGTGTTGCAAAGCTTGGACATTTAGAGAACGGCGGAGAAGTATTAGCGAAAGTTTCTAACTACTATTTCGGATCATATGGCGGAGTATTATTAGGATTAATGATTACAGTAGCTTGTTTAACAACTAGTGTGGGACTTGTATCAGCATGTTCTTCATTCTTCCATAAGTTATTCCCAAATGTTCCTTACAAAGCAATTGCAATTACGCTATGTGTATTTAGTGCAATTGTTGCAAACGTAGGATTAACACAATTGATCGCAGTTTCTGTTCCAGTATTAACAGCAATTTATCCACTAGCAATCGTATTGATTTTCTTAACATTCTTCCATTCATTATTTAAAGGAAGAGCTGAAGTTTATCAAGTAAGCTTAATCGTAACATTTATCATCAGCTTATTTGATGGATTAAGTGCAGCTGGAGTTAACATTGAAGTAGTAAGCCAAGTGTTCACTAAATTCCTTCCGATGCAGGAAGTAGGATTAGGCTGGATCTTCCCAGCGATTATCGGTGGATTTATCGGATATGGCATTAGCATTTTAAAAGTGAAAAACCAAGTTCAACCAGCAACTAGAGCGGATAAGAAAATAGGTTAAATAAAAAAAGTTATAGACTTGTTTCTATAGCTTTTTTTGTTACTATTAATAATGAGAAAAAATAAAGTAGTAGGGGAAATAAAATGAAAAAAACAATTGATCATATCGGAATCGCAGTTCGAGATATAGATAGTACGATACGTTTTTATGAAAATGTGTTACTAGGAACTTTAATAGATCGTTACGTAAGTGAAGCTCCTGGTGTGGAAAGCGAAGTAGCCATTCTTGAAGTGGATGGAGATAGAATAGAATTACTTGCACCGACGAATAATACGACATCTCCAATTGCCCGTTTTATTAAACAAAAAGGTAAAGGTGTTCATCACGTTGCGTATCGAGTAGATGATTTAGATGTGGCTTTAGAGGAATTGAAAGAACAAGGAATTCGAACGTTAGAGCATACACTTCGGATTAATAAGCACGGTAGAAGATTAATATATCTTAACCCAGCGGATACAGAAGGAACGATTATCGAGTATTGTGATTATCCGGAAGAGAAATAGAAGAAGGATATTTTTAAAAAGGTGTTACGTTATTACGTAACACCTTTTTATTTATGCATTTCACATTTTCTTCACAAATGATTCACGATAACTTTTCTTCTTTGATAACTTACATAAATATATTTTATGATATAATAACAATCGACTTTAAAAATGTAAGTTGTATCTATAGTGATAGTTACTATTATATTAGAAGCTTAGAGGTGGAAGAGAAATAAGAGTTATACTTTATAGAAGTTTATATTTAATCAGGTTAATATTTCGCCCGAGAATCAAACTTCGGAAGTTAAAGTAATGAAAATAGAGCGATGAGGAAGAAAGAAGTGAAATGAGTGTGAAAGTAATGAGAAGATTAGGGACATGGTTATTACTTGTGTGTGTGCTTATCATATTGATACCGCAAAGTGCATCTGCTCATGCGTACGTTGTGAAATCAAACCCTACTGAAAATGAAACATTGAAGAAAGCACCATCTGTTGTAAAAATCGAATTCGATGAGGACATACAAGTTTCAAGTTTTAATACATTGTACGTGAGAGATACATCAGGTAAAAGGGTCGATTTAAAAGATGCTCATATTGATAAAAAAAATAAAAAGCTATTAGAAGCTGGATTAAAAGACAATCTCAAAAATGGTCTTTACTCTATTCAGTGGAAAGCTATTTCAGCTGATGGACATCCAATTCAAGGAGTTATCCCGTTCCGGGTTGGATTAGCGGAAGCGGAAACAGACGATATACAAGTGGAAGAGATGGGTTACGTCCCACAAATCGATATGATTATGGAACGTGGAATTTTATATACAAGTTTCTCACTATTTATAGGAGTGCTATTCTTTAATCTTATTATGTATAAAGGCAATGCAACCTCGGTTCGATTAAGGAGTAAGAACATAATATGGATCTCTTTATTTGGGATATTGATTAGCTTGTTATTCAATCTACCACTGCAAGCGAAAATAAATGCTGATGTTTCATGGCTAGAAGCATTCAATCCTTTACTATTAAAAGAAACATTACAGCTTTCTGTTTTTGGTTATGTATGGATTACTCAAATGGTTCTCATTAGTACGCTTATAATTGTTACGTATTTTGCGGTGAAGCATGAGAAGTTTTCGTCGTTTAAAGTATGGAGTATTCCAATACTATTGTTTATAGGGTTACTTGTTATGAAGGCCTTTAATAGTCACGCATACGGTTTAAAGTTTAAAGACATTGCTGTCGTTATGGATTTTCTACATTTATTAGCAGCTTCATTATGGGTTGGTGGTTTATCATCTATTATTCTTCTTTTACGTAAAGAGGATAACAAGTGGCATATGTATTGGGATATGATTAAGCGTTTTTCACCGTGGGCAACAGGTGCTGTCATCGTGATTTTAATAACAGGCCTTTTTAACAGTACATTTTTTATTCCAACAATCCACTCGTTATTTGATACGAAGTATGGATTGGCTTTATTAACAAAGATACTTTTATTCATTTTCATGGGGATATTGGGAATTATTCATTATATGAAAGGGAGAATGCGAGCGCAGCAAGGATTAGGAGCTACGGTGAAAGTAGAGTTTGTCATTGGAATTATCATTTTCGTAATCGTAGCTTTTATGACAAATGTACAAACACCACCGATGCCTCCTACTGGACCATTTACAGAGAGTAAGCAATTAGATAATGGATATGAACTTACGCTAAATGTAAGTCCGAATAAGGTAGGACAAAATAAATTCCATATTACACTAAAGGATGAAAAGGGACAGCCTATTACTGATATGGAACAAATGATATTGACGACTCAATCATTAGATATGAACATGGGAAAAGGTTCATTTAAAGTTTCAGTAGTTTCACCAGGAGAATATGAAGCAGAAGGTATGTATATTAACATGACAGGAAACTGGAATATACATGTTCATGGATTAACAAAATCTCTTGATAGTTTCGATACAGATTTTAAATTTATTGTCGGTGGCAGATAAAAAGAAGCTATGTATGAAAAGGAGCTAATAGAAAATGAAACATATAAAAAAATTAGGAACAACAATGATCGCAACAATTATTGCAATGGGAATTTTTTCGTTACCTGTTAGTGCGCACGTCACTGTAAAACCAGCAACTTCTGACGTTGGTTCTTGGGAGACTTATACGATAAAAGTACCAGTTGAAAAAAATGTAGCAACAACAAAAGTTACACTGAAAATACCGTCTGGAGTAGAGTTCCAGCAGTATGAACCAGTGCCAGGATGGAAAGTTGAGGAGCAAAAAGATACAGCCGGAAAAGTTAAAACTGTAGTATGGGAAGCAACAGGAGAAGGGATTTTACCCGGTCAGTTCCAGCGATTTACTTTCGTCGCTAAAAATCCGGATAAAGAGCAAAAAATAGCTTGGGACGCATATCAACAATATAAAGATGGAGAAATTGTTGAATGGACAGGCGATGAAAAAGCTGAAAAACCGCATTCACTTACTATAATTGCAAAAGATACGTCATTAACAGGAGAACATGGTGAAGTGTCTAGTGTAGAAAAGAATGAAGGTACTAGTAATATGCAATTGATAGCAATTGTCTTATCTATTTTTGCGATAGTATCGTCGGTAAGTGCGTGTGTTTTTGTAGTACGTCGTAAAAAGTAAGACGTAAGAAAGAGCCTACAAACAGTAGGCTCTTTCTTACGTTTATTTCAATTCAACTTGCTGCCTTACAGCAAGTGTTTTCGGTTTTATATTTACAAAACAAATACTCACAACAATAAATAATAGTCCGATGAATAAGCTAATGGTAATAGCCTCATGTAAGAAAATTGAACTTACAATAATAGCTATTAGTGGAATGAGGAATGTATAAGCCCCAACTTTACTTGCTTCACCAGCTCCAACAAGTGTGAAGTATGCAAGCCACCCCATTGCAATAACAAAGAATGAAATAAAGAGAAGTACGCTAACAAATGGCATACTCCAAGCGATACTAGACCAGCTTTCAAACTCTGAACCAAATCCAATTAAGCAAAGACCACCAATAATAAGCTGAAGTGTTACCATCCAAATGGCATTAACACGGTGACCAGTCTTTTTAATGAATACTGTGCCAAGTGCCCAGCCAATAGCGCATCCTAACGCGAGAAGGATTCCAATAATAGAAATATGTCCTGTTAAACTGCTTGAGCTAATAACGCCTACACCAATAAATCCGAGAACAAGCCCGAAAATTTTCAAGCCGTACATTGATTCTTCAAGCCATATCCACGAGAAAATACCGAGTAAAACTGGTTGTAGAAATACAATGGCGGAAAATAACCCAGCAGGCATATATTGAAGGCCGACAGTTTGTAATCCGTAAAATATAATGATGTTAAGTAAGGAAGAAATAACGTATAAATGCCACGTTTCTTTTAAATGTAACTCTTTGTATTTCGGTAATGCGAACAGAAGTAAAATGAATCCTCCAATTAAAGTTCGAACGCCTGCAAATAAAACAGGTGGTGTATAATGCAGGGCAAACTTTGATAAAGGCCAATTGATTCCCCACATGAAAACGAGAAAGGTAAGGATGATGGCCGTCTTAGTTCGAGAAAGCTGTTTCACTGAAAGACCTCCTTGTTGTTATTCATTTCACTATGATATGATATCGACTGTAATAAATAAAATGAATCTTTTTTATAAGGAGTATAAGTGATTAGTTATGACCATTACACAACTGCAAGTATTAATAAAAACTGTTGAGTTAGGTAGTTTTACGAAGGCCGCCAGGGTATTAAATATGACGCAGCCAGCTGTTAGTCATGCGATTTCAAGTATTGAGTCAGAGTTAGGCGTTACTATTCTTATACGTGATAAACGAAAAGGGCTCCTCGTTACGGATGTAGGAAACAGGATTCTTGTACATATTAGAGAGATTTTGAACGGTGTAGAGAAGATTGAACAAGAAGTTGCGATGGAGAAAGGACACGAAGTTGGGACGATTCGAATTGGTAGTTTTCCGAGTGCTTCTGCACATTTCTTACCCAAAATGATAAACCTTTTTAAGGAGAAGTATCCGAGCTTAGAAGTAGTTCTTTGTGAAGGAACGATTAAAGAAGTTGAAGATTGGTTAGTATCGAGGGTTATTGATATAGGAATTGTTATTTTGCCTAATAAAGATATGGAGATTGTTCCATTAACGAAGGGGAAAATGGTTGCTATCTTAAGAGAGGATCATCCTCTCTGTAAGAAGGACTCTATTACAATTAGTGATTTAGAGAATGAACCGATCATATTATGTAAGGGCGGATACGAACCACCTATTATTGATATGTTTAAACAAGCAAACGTACCACTTCGGGCTGAGTATGTAATTTCGACAGTTACTACAGCTTTAAATATGATTCAAGAAGGATTAGGCATTGCAATATTAGCTGAATTATCTTTAACGAATTTACCAAAAAATGTGCAAACGAGAGAATTGGAACCACAAGTATGGAGAGAAATTGCTTTAGCTGTTCCTTCATTAAAGGATTCTTCAATCGCTGTGCAGCTATTTATTGAAGAATTTCAATCGCTATTTGCAGAATAAAAAGAGGTGTCTCATATATCATAATGGGACACTTTTTAATTTACTTATAAAAAATCTATGAAAAGGATTGACTTATTTTTTAGTTGTAACTATAATGATTACATCGAGGTGGTGATTACGATGAAAATTAGTAGCCGCTTTTCCATAGCTGTTCATATTTTATCTATTTTGAAAAACAATCCATCTTCACTTTGTACTTCAGACTATATGGCTGAGAGTGTCAATACAAATCCAGTAGTCATTCGTAAAATCATGTCGTACTTGAAACAAGCTGGCTTTGTTTACGTAAATCGTGGACCGGGTGGCGCGGGATTACTAAAGGATTTACATGAAATCACATTGTTAGATGTGTATCATGCAGTGAACGTAGTCGAAGAAGACAAGCTATTTCATATTCACGAGCAACCGAATCCAGATTGTCCAATTGGGGCGAATATTCAAGCGGTGTTAGAAATTATTTTAATTCAAGCACAATCCGCGATGGAAGAAGTTTTGAGAAATATTACGATGGGGCAGTTGTTTGAAACTTTGCAAGAAAAAATGAATGCTTAAATAATATTTATATTTTTTTATCATTAATGTAACTGATTTGATTACAACTATAAAGGTAAGGTGTAAAAGTTATGACTGTAAAAATGAAAGTATACTCAGATTTTATATGTCCGTTTTGTTTTTTAGCAAAAGGTCCATTAGATGAGGTAGCGAAAGAGAAAGATGTAGAGATTGAATGGATGCCATTTGAATTACGTCCAAGTCCATATTCAAAAATAGATCCATGGAATGAACCAGAAAAATTAGGTTCATGGGATGCTTTCATTCTTCCGACAGCGAAGAAGTTAGGAATTGATATGCGCTTGCCACGTGTTTCACCACATCCATATACACATTTAGCTTTCGAAGGATGTCAATTTGCGAAAGAACGTGGACTAGGTAATGAGTATCATCACCGCGTATTCACAGCATTTTTCCAAGAAGAGCAAAACATTGAAGATATTGATGTGTTAACAAAATTAGCGGTAGAAGTAGGACTTCCTGAGGCGGAATTTAAAGATGCTTTAGTAACTCGTAAATATAAAGAAAAGCATCAAGAAGCAATTCAACACGCATATGATGAAGCGAATATTATGGCTGTTCCAACTGTCATGATTGGAGATGAAGTCATTCAAGGGCTTGCTAGTAAAGAAACACTAGAAAGGGTCATTGATAAAGAAATTGAAAAGGATAAAACAAATTCATTTGAAGGTATGCAATGTAATACCGATGGATATTGCTAATTCGCTTGTTATGAAATAACAAAATAAATTATAAAACAAACATTTGGAGGAATTAAAATGTCAGCAACTACAACAAACTTAAAAGAAGCAATCGTGAACCGCCGTTCAATTCGTAAAGTAGCAAAAAACGATGCAATTACGAAAGAAAGAATTGAAGAAGTGTTAAAAACAGCTTTACACGCACCAACATCTTTCAATATGCAAAGTGGTCGTATGGTTGTATTAATGGATGGAGAGCATGAAAAGTTTTGGGATATCGTTAAAGAAACATTAAGAGCCCGTGTACCAGCAGAAAACTTTGAAGCGACTGTAGAAAGACTAAAAGGTTTTCATGCAGGTGTAGGAACAGTTCTATTCTTTGAAGATCAAGCAACTGTAGAAAAAATGCAAGAAAATGCACCATTATATAAAGATCAGTTCCCATTCTGGTCTCATCAAGGAAATGCGATGTTACAACATACTGTGTGGATGCTATTATCTGCTGAAGGAATTGGGGCGTCATTACAACATTACAACCCAATCGTAGATGCTGAAGTGAAAGAAACTTGGAACATTCCGGCAGAGTGGAGCTTAGTAGGTCAAATGCCATTTGGTGAACCAAACGAACAACCAGCAGAAAGAACGTTCTTGCCTACTGAAGATGTAGTGAAATTTTATTAAGAAATACAATATGTAACGAGAAGGAAGCTGTGCTTAAAAACAGCTTCCTTTTTTGTAGTGGTGTTAATTTATGCGCATTTAGGGAAGAAATATAAGAAATAATACGGTGAGAAGGGAATTAGAAAAATGAATGATGAGAAAAAATATACAGTGGTAGGTACTGATGTTGAGGAAGTAAAGCGTTTAAATAAAAATTCAGGATTAACGTATAATCAAGTGAAAGAAATGTTAGCAAAGCAAATGCAAAAAAAGAAGTAATTAGATTGAAATCTTTCATTTTTTCATTTAGCATTTTGATTGGAGAGAGTTAAGTAAAAGGTAACTCTCTTTTTTGTATAGCTAAGCATCTTATAGAGTGGAGGAAGCAACATGAAGAAATGGGTAAAGGTAACGCTGTCTATCACTGGAGGCATTGTCTTATTAGCGTGTGCCGGTGGATATTACGTGTATAAAAATTATTTTCCAAAGGAACCTGAGCGTATTGTATATGATAAAGAAAGAGTGCTACAACCGATACATAATCAGCTTAAAGGAATCAATATAGAAAATGTAAAGATAAAAGAAAAAGAAGTCGTAAATGCGACTGTAGATGAGCTTCAAAAAATGATTGATGATGGAAAGTTGTCATATGAAGAATTAACGAGTATTTATCTCTTTAGAATACAAGAACATGATCAAAATGGAATAACATTAAATTCTGTTACAGAGATAAATCCTAATGCGATGGAAGAAGCAAGAAAGTTAGATCAAGAGCGGGGTAGAAACAAAAATTCGAATTTATATGGTATTCCTGTCGTTGTAAAAGATAATGTACAGACGGAAAAAGTGATGCCGACTAGTGCAGGAACTTATGTATTAAAAGATTGGATTGCAGATCAAGACGCAACAATTGTGAAGCAGTTGAAAGAAGAAGGAGCATTTGTTTTAGGAAAAGCGAATATGTCTGAGTGGGCGAACTATTTATCTTTTACAATGCCAAGCGGGTATAGCGGGAAGAAAGGACAAAATTTAAACCCGTACGGTCCGATTACATTCGATACTTCAGGATCAAGTTCAGGATCTGCTACAGTAGTTGCAGCAGATTTTGCGCCGCTTGCAATTGGAACAGAAACGACGGGATCGATTGTTGCACCAGCGGCGCAGCAATCAGTAGTTGGGTTACGTCCATCTTTAGGTATGGTAAGTAGAACAGGAATTATTCCATTAGCTGAAACTCTTGATACAGCAGGACCTATAGCAAGAACAGTAAAAGATGCAGCAACGTTATTTAATGCAATGATAGGTTATGACGAAAAAGATGTTATGACAGAAAAAATGAAAGATAAAGAAAGAATTGATTATACAAAGGATTTATCAATAGATGGATTAAAAGGGAAAAAGATAGGGCTTCTTTTTTCTGTAGACCAACAAGATGAAAATAGAAAAGTAGTAGCAGAAAAAATTAGAAAAGACCTTCAAGATGCAGGTGCGATATTAACGGATAATATCCAGTTAAGTACTGAGGGTGTAGATAATTTGCAAACATTAGAATATGAGTTCAAGCATAATGTAAACGACTATCTTTCACAGCAAAAGAATGTACCGGTAAAATCGTTAGAAGAGATTATAGCGTTTAATAAAAAGGATAGTAAAAGGCGAATAAAATACGGACAAACATTAATTGAAGGGTCTGAAAAATCTGTTATAACGAAAGAAGAGTTTGAAAACGTAGTGCAAACGAGTCAAGAAAATGCAAGAAAAGAGCTAGATAGGTATTTAGTAGAAAAAGGTTTGGATGCTCTAGTTATGATTAATAACGATGAAGTTCTTCTATCAGCTGTAGCTGGTTATCCGGAATTAGCGGTTCCTGCTGGATATGATAAAAATGGAGAACCAATCGGTGTAGTGCTTGTAGGGAAACAGTTTGGTGAAAAAGAGCTTTTCAATATTGGATATGCGTATGAACAGCAGTCTAAAAATAGAAAATTACCTAGTTTATAAAAGATTATATGAAAAATAACTGGAATCCACCGAAATATGTTGGTGGATTCCAGTTAAACGAATCTAACAATATGAAAAGAAAAAAAGGATTCTTCTCAATTAGTAAGAAAGATTGTCTATAGGAGTTCATAAAATGTAATATATTCAATTTCCATCCATTGAAGGGGGAGGTTAATTCTTAATGAATGAAGTAAAGAGTTTTTTTCGAAGTAGAGGGTTTCAACGGTTTCTCGTTTTAATAATAGTAGCGCTTGTATTATACGCATTAAAAAGTATGATTAATTTAATATTAATTACGTTTATACTGACGTTTTTAATGGATCGATTTCAACGTTTTATTTCAAGAAAATTGAAAGTAAACCGGAAAATTGTTATTGCATGTTTATATATAATACTAGTTTCCTTTATAGGCACAACGTTATATAAATATTTACCTGTGCTGACGATACAAATTTCACAATTAATTTATCAGTTTAAACTATTTTTTCAAAATCCACCTGATAATGAAATCGTTAAATATGCACTTTCGACAATTAATGGGATGGAAGTATCAAAATATATAGAACAAGGTGTGGATGTCATCTATCAATCGATAGCAAATATAGGGAAGGTAAGTTTACAAATATTATTATCTCTAATTTTAAGCTTATTTTTCTTATTAGAAAAAGAGCGTATTATTACATTTACATCTAAGTTTAAAGATAGTAAGTTAAAAATCTTTTATGAGGAAATTGCATATTTTGGTGAAAGATTTGCAAGATCGTTCGGCAAAGTAATTGAGGCTCAGTTTTTAATTGCCGTTGTAAATTGTATTCTTACTGTCATTGCATTAATCGTTTTAGGATTTCCACAGCTACTTGTATTAGCTGTTATGATTTTCTTACTAGGGTTGATTCCTGTTGCAGGTGTGATTATTTCTTTGTTTCCACTTTGTATCATTGCTTACAACGTAGGCGGAGTTATGTACGTAGTATACATACTCGTATTCATAACAGTAATCCATGCTCTTGAAAGTTATTTTTTAAATCCGAAGTTTATGTCTGCAAAAACAAATTTACCAATATTCTACACATTTATGATTCTTATCTTCTCAGAGCATTTCCTCGGAATATGGGGGCTTATTATCGGGATACCAATCTTTATCTTTTTATTAGATGTACTTGATATAAATAATGAGGATGAGACTAAAAAATAAGAAATGATAGAAAATCACTAAAAAGTCATAGGAGATAATGAAAATAAAAAAGCAATCCAAAATAAATTGGATTGCTTTTTTATTTTCATTAAAGAACCGGAGCCATTGTTTCTTTCAATACTTGAACAGAGTGGTCGAATTTTAATTCTTCATCTTCACTTAATTCAACCTCTAAAATTTCACGAACACCGCCGCGATTTAAAACAGCAGGTACCCCGATATAAACATCTTTTTGACCGTATTGACCTTCTAAGTAAGCTGATACAGTTAATACACTATTTTCGTCGTTTAAAATTGCTTTTGTAACACGTAGAAGTGACATACCGATACCATAATAAGTTGCGCCTTTACGCTCAATAATATGGTAAGCTGCATCACGGACGTTTATGAAAATTTTGTCTAAATCTTCTTGATTATACGTGTTGTCTTTTTCAAGCAATGTTTGTAGTTTTTGGATACCAACGGAAACATGGCTCCAAACTGGAAGTTCAGTATCGCCGTGTTCTCCGATAATATAAGCGTGAATGTTGTGTGGACCAATATTGAAGTACTCACCTAACATATAGCGGAAACGAGCAGAATCAAGCGTTGTACCAGAACCGATTACACGTTCTTTCGGTAAACCAGATTCTTTCCAAGTTACGTAAGTTAAAATATCTACAGGGTTTGTTGCGATTAAGAAGATGCCATCAAATCCGCTATCCATAATACTGCGAACGATTTGTTTAAAGATTTTGGCGTTTTTCTCAACTAAATCTAAACGTGTTTCGCCTGGCTTTTGTGGTAATCCAGCTGTAATAACTACAAGGTCAGCATCTTTACAATCTTCGTAGCTGCCTTTCCATACTCTAGTTGGAGCTGGTGCGAATGGAACAGCATGACTTAAATCCATTGCTTCTCCTTCAGCTTTTGCCTCATTTACATCGACTAAAACAAATTCTTCAGCTACGGCTTGGTTAATCATGCAGTAAGCATAACTACATCCAACTGCTCCTGTTCCTACTAATACAACACGGTTAATACCTTTTTTCATTTCAAAATTCCTCGCAATTTCATTGGTTTTGTTATGTAAGATAATACGTCTTACTTCTATAGAGTCATATCTAGTTTATTACATTTTATAAAAGATATTCAAGTATTTGAAAATGTATCCGTGCAAATCCGCGAACAAAACATAGGAATTCAGTGAACCGAATATAATTCAGTAAAATCCTTTGTAAAAGGGGAAATGGCATGGGGAACCCATTAGCAATGGAAGAAATGCTTCATATTATTCATGCAGGGCTTGTTAAAAAGAATAACTCAAAACGGATTACGATTGCAGGTGCAGGGATTTCTGGATTAGTTGCAGGTTCTTTATTAAAAGAGGCTGGGCACGAAGTAACGATTATAGAAGCAAATAACAGAATAGGTGGCAGGGTGTATACGATTCGGGAACCATTTAGTGTGGGTTTATATTTTAATGCGGGACCGATGAGAATCCCTGACACCCATAAGTTAACCTTAGCGTATATTCATAAATTTAAACTACCTTTAAACCTTTTTATAAATAAAACTTTTGCAGATATCATTTATACGAATAACATTCAAACGAGATTGAATGTGTTTGAAAATGATCCAAGTGTACTTGAATATCCGATTTTGGATAAAGAAAGAGGAAAAACGGCAGAAGAGCTAATGATTGAAGTATTAGAACCAATACTAAATTATATTAAGAAGGATCCTGATAAAAACTGGCTTATCGTTGAAAAAAAGTATAAAACGTATTCGCTTGGTTCATTTTTAATGGAGTATTATTCAGATGGTGCAATAGATATGATTGGGGTACTTCTTGATATGGAAGCTTATATGGGAATGTCCTTAATTGAAGTATTACGTGAAATGATTTTCTTTACTTCAACAACGAAATATTATGAAATAACTGGTGGAATGGATAAGTTATCGAATGCATTCTTACCACAATTAAGGGAACATATTTTAATGCAGTATAAGGTTGATAAAATTATACAAGAAGATAATAAAGTAATGTTACAAGGAAATCATGAACAAACGTTAGAGCAATTTACAATAACAAGTGATTTTGCTATTATTACAATTCCATTTTCAGCGTTAAGATTTGTAGAAGTTCAGCCATACTATTTATTCTCTTATTTTAAAAAAAGAGCAATTCGTGAATTAAATTATATTGCTGCAACTAAAATTGCAATAGAGTTTAAAAGTAGATTTTGGGAGAAAGCGGGACAGTGTGGCGGTAAATCTATTACTGATTTACCGATACGGTTTACATACTATCCGAGTTATGGCATTCATACTCCAGGACCAGCTATCGTTATAGCAAGTTATACGTGGGCAGATGAGGCGTTAACATGGGATAGTCTCCCGCAAAGAGATCGTATTCGTTACGCATTAAAAAATTTAGCGGAAATATACGGTGACATCGTCTATAGTGAGTTTGTCACTGGAACATCTTTTAGCTGGAGTAAAAATCCGTATTCTTGCGGTGCATTTACAGCTTTCGAACCAGGCCAAGAGCTCGAGTTATTTCCGTATATTACACCACCATCTGGAAAAGTACACTTTGCAGGAGAGCATACGACATTAACACATGGGTGGATGCAAGGGGCAATTGAGTCTGGAGTTAGAGTTGCATATGAAGTAAATGAACAGTGAATCTCTTATATTTACAAATGGTCATTCTTTTAATAAAATAATAAGTATAAATCGTAATTATTACGCTTTGAATACATTTGAAGTAAAGAAATGGATGGTCGGTTGAATGAATAAAGTGGAGATTCATATATTAGGTGGTTTTTTAGGTAGTGGAAAATCAACATTATTACAAAATTTATTGTTAGCAGAGAAAAAGAAGAATAGAAAAGTTGCAGTATTAATGAATGAAATTGGTGAATACTCAGTAGATACAGATATTATTGGAAAAGAGAATGTTTTAAGAGAACTTCTTAAAGGATGTATTTGTTGTACGTTAAAAGAAGAGCTTGAAATACAATTACATTCGTTATACCAACAAGAAAGACCAGATGTAATTTATATAGAAACGACAGGTGTTGCGCATCCAATTGAAGTGTTAGACGCGTGTGTCTCGCCAATTTTAGCTCCTTTTCTGGAAGTGAAATCAATTGTAGTCGTTTTAGATGCAGTAAGGTGGTTAAATCGAAGTATATTAAGTGCAAATGTACAACAGCTATTGCATGAGCAACTGAAATTTGGTAGTCACATTCTTGTTAATAAAGCAGATTTACTAACAGATGAAGATAAGAATACAGTATTTGAAGAAGTAAAGGCAATAAATGATCATGCGAAAATGTATGAGACAAAGTATTGTAATATATCTTTAAAAGATATAGAAGAAGCAGAATTTCCAAATGATGAGGAACACGAGACACTACATGTCAAACAGCATTTACATATACAAACGATGACATATCAATTTACGAAACCGATTGATCAAGACAAATTATATGAATGGCTTTCGAATTTACCAGATAGTATTTATCGAGTGAAAGGTTTTGTGAAATTCCATGGAGATAAATACCCTCACCTATTCCAATATTCGTTCGGAGTACCAACTTTATTAGAACAAGACTTCGGTTTCCCGACAAACTTAGTAGTAATAGGAGAAGGACTAGATAAGAAACAATTGGCTGAAGGGTTAGAGAAAGTAGAACTTAACTCTAATTAAGGGGAAAAGACTAACTTAAAAATAAGTTAGTCTTTTTGTATGGTCATTACTGAAATGAAACAGTATTTTCAATTGGATTGCAGAATATATATTGATTGTATGTCCGTTTCCATTACATAGGAAGGTGATTATATATTTGTGCCGAATGTAGAGGGTACTACAAGAGTTTTCCATTATCTATCGAATTAGTTAGTCATGATTACGGACAGGGGATTTTGGCGTGTTTGATTCTATCAGAAAGTAAAGTATGGGGAGGATCACAATGTCGATGAAAAAACGTAAGTGGCTAAAGACAATGTTTACTGGTTGTGTTTTAGGTTCGTTATTAATAACGGCAGCTTGTTCAGGAAAGAAAACAAGTACAGAGGATGAAAAAACGATTAAGGTAGGAGTCCTTGCTTCTTTAACAGGACCGCTAGAATCGTATGGAAAACAAACAGTGAACGGATTTGAATTAGGGTTAGATTATGCAACTGGTGGAACTGGGAAAGTAGATGGGAAAAAGATTAAGTTTGTTGTAGAAGATACAGAAACGAAAGCGGATGTAGCAGTTAAAAAAGCTACGAAGTTATTAGAAGAAGAGAAAGTTGATTTTTTAGTTGGATCGTCTAGTTCAAGTGATACGTTAGCGGTTTTACCACTGGCCGGGGAATATGAAAAGATTATGGTTGTAGAACCGGCAGTTGCGGATAGTATTACCGGGAAGAACTGGAATAAATATATTTTTAGAACTGGAAGAAGTTCCTCACAAGATGCGATTGCAGGAGCAGCAGCAATTGCGAAAAAAGATGTAAAGATTGCGACATTTGCCCCAGATAACGCTTTTGGTCGTGAAGGGATTGCTGCATTTAAAGCGGGTGCGAAAAAATTAGGTGCGAGCATTGTGAATGAGCAATACGCGGATACAAATTCAACAGATTTTACAGCGAATATTCAAAATATCATTAGTTCAAAACCAGATTATTTATTTATCGTTTGGGCAGGGGCAAATTCACCTTGGAAACAGTTGAAAGATATGAATGTGGAAGCACAAGGTATTAAAATTTCTACAGGTGCGCCAGATATACCAGCATTAAAAACAATGGATGCATTAGTAGGTATGCAAGGTTTTTCTGTATATTATCACACACTTCCAAAAAATAAAGTGAATGATTGGCTAGTTGAAGAGCATAAAAAACGTTTTAATGGTGTAGTGCCAGATTTGTTTACAGCGGGAGGAATGTCAGCAGCAATTTCTATTGTAGAAGCTTTAAAGAAAACAAAAGGTGATACAGATGTAGATACCTTGATTAAGAAAATGGAAGGAATGGAATTTGATACACCGAAAGGAAAGATGAAGTTTAGAGAGAAGGACCACCAAGCGATGCAGACGCTGTATTCTATCACATTGAAAAAGCAAGATGGTGTTGATTATCCGGTGCCAGTGTTAGAGCGAGAATTAACGATGAAAGAAACAGAACCACCAGTTCAAAATAAATAGACTGAATTTTCTGTTGTTTTTGTATAAAGAGGGGGGACCCTCTTTATACATATTTCCTTCATACTCACGGCTTTAAAGGGAGGGATTTCGTGACACATTTGCTAGAGACGAAAAATCTTAGTGTATCTTTTGGTGAACATCAAGTTATTAAAGATGTAAATTTAACTGTCCAAAAAGGAAAGCTCATTTCTATTATTGGGCCAAATGGTGCGGGGAAGACAACATTATTTAATTTACTAAGTGGACAGATTTCACCTACAACAGGTGAAGTGTATTTTAAAGGGCAAGATATTACAAAACTATCGATTTCAGATCGAACACGCTTAGGAATCGGTCGCTCTTTTCAGCTTACAAACATATTCCCAGAATTAACGGTACTTGAAAATGTCCGTTTAAGTGTTCAATCATTCGTACAAGATTACTATAGTTTTTTCCCGAGTCCAGCAAAATTAAAGCAACAAGTTGGAGAGGCGAGACGTTTCTTAAAAACAGTATTACTTCACGAGAAAGAGAACGTATTAGC
Organism: Bacillus sp. FSL K6-0073; assembly: GCF_038006085.1. NCBI lineage: Bacteria > Bacillati > Bacillota > Bacilli > Caryophanales > Bacillaceae > Bacillus > Bacillus sp. FSL K6-0073. Next base: position 1,896,346 of record NZ_JBBOUN010000001.1, read on the forward strand.
GAAAGATTTGGCACATGGAGAGAAAAGAAAGCTAGAACTTGCGATGTTATTAGCTTTAAAAACGGATGTGTTATTACTTGATGAGCCTACGGCAGGTATTTCGGTTGAGGAAGTCCCTGCTATATTACAAGTGATTGAAAATATTAAGAAACATCCAGAGAGTACAATTGTACTTATCGAACACAAAATGGATATGATATTAGGTTTGTCAGATCATCTTATCGTTTTATTTCATGGAGAGTTATTGGCTGAAGGATTGCCAGAAGAAATTATGAAAGATGAGCGTGTACAAAGTGCTTATTTAGGGGGATTATATAGTGGCACTATTACAAGTGAATAGTATAGAAACGTATTTAGATCAGTTTCATATTTTGCAAGGAGTATCTCTTACTGTTGAGAAAGGGACGATTACTGTACTGTTTGGTAGAAACGGGGCAGGGAAAACAACGACATTACGTTCAGTTATGGGGTTTCACCGGATTGCAGATGGTGAAATTTATTATGATAGTGCAAAAGTAAGTGGATTACCTACACATTTAATTTCAAGGAAAGGAATAGGGTATGTACCAGAAAATCAAGGTATTTTTCATGATTTGACAGTAGAAGAAACATTCGCTCTTGCTAGGGGAAAAGGTGAGGAAGTAGAAGGGAAAATAGAGTGGATGCTGGAACTATTTCCGGATTTAAAGCAGTTTTGGAATAAGAAAAGTGGGCTCTTGAGCGGAGGGCAAAAGCAAATGTTGGCTATTTCAAGAGCGTTTATTAATAGTGATGGATTATTACTTATTGATGAGCCGAGCAAAGGGCTATCCCCGATAATGGTGGAGAAATTAATGGTAGCTATTTTGAAGATGAAAGAGAAAACAACAGTTTTACTTGTTGAGCAAAATTTTATGATGGCTAGTCAAATTGGTGATTATTTTTACATTATGGATAACGGACGAATTGTTCATAACGGTTTTATGAATGAATTAAAAAAGGATAAGGAAATGTGTCATAAATATTTAGGAATCTCTTAACATGAATCCGAGGTGAAAAGGATGGATGTGTTAATCAATTTATTTGTAAATGGGATTTCAACAGGGATGCTCATTTTTTTGTTAGCATCAGGTCTTTCACTTATTTTCGGTCTAATGAGCGTTTTAAACTTTGCACACGGTGGTTTATTTGCATGGGGAGCATTTACAGGTGTTTGGTTATTTAATATGACAGGAAGTTATATATTAGCTTTAGTTGGAGCAGTAGCCATGGGAATGTTCCTAGGATTTATTTTAGAAAGGTTTCTTATTAGACCGGTATATGGAAATCATGTTCGACAGCTGCTCGTTACGCTTGGAGGAATGCTCGTTCTTAGTGAGTGTATTAAAATATTTTGGGGGCCAAACCCTATTAGTGCAAAATTACCGTTATGGTTACAAGGAAGTTTTACATTCGGAGGTATTATATTAATTAAATATCGTCTATTTGTTATTTTGATTGGGATAATTATTTACATTGCACTACTACTATTACTCAAAAAGACGAAGATAGGTCTTATGATCCGTGCAGGTGTAATGGATAAAGAAATGGTTCAAGCGCTTGGTATTAATGTAAAAGCGATATTTTCTTTCGTCTTTTTATTAGGAGCAGGGATGGCAGCTTTGGGAGGATTCTTATTAGCGCCGTATTCGGGCGTTATTTTCGCCGAGATGGGCATGCAGTATGCAATTTTAGCTTTTATAGTAGTAATTATCGGTGGATTAGGAAGCGTACAAGGTTCAGCTATTGCTTCTTTAATTGTTGGATTAGCTGGTGCTTTTACAGCGTATTTTATACCAGATTTATCACTTGCAATTAATATGTTAATGTTACTATTTTTCTTAATAGTGAAGCCAACTGGACTTGTTGGTGAAAAGGGGTGAAATGGTGAACAACACATCGGACCGAATTAAAGTATACTTTGGAGTATGTATGCTCATTTGTTTAAGTGTATTTCCGTTCGTAAATGATTCAAGGAGCTTGTTAATTTTGTTCACTCAAATCTTCATCTTTGCTATTTTTGCAATGAGTTTTGATGTATTGCTTGGGTATACAGGAATTGTATCGTTCGGTCATTGTATGTTCTTTGGGATAGGAGCATATGGGGTAGCGCTTTTATTTGATCGACAAGGCGTATCAATAACGAACTTTTTAATTGGAATAGTAGCTGCAATTATCATTTCAGCAATCGTTAGTTATATAATTGGTTTACTTTCTTTACGGCTGAAAAGTCATTTTTATGCAATGTTAACACTTGCTATTTCACAGTTGTTTTTCGTCCTTGCTGAAAAATGGCGTGGGCTCACTCACGGAGGAGATGGTTTTACATTTGGTGTACCAGACGTATTCCGTGATCGTTTTACGTTTTATTATGTAACACTTATATGTTTACTTATCATTTTTGTTCTCTTACGTCTTTTCACCAAATCTTCTATTGGAAAAGTATTAAAAGCAATTTCACAAAATGAGCAACGTGTTGAAGCACTAGGATATAAAGTGCTTCATTATAAAATTATTGCTAGCATTGTTGCAGGAGTAGTAGCTGCGATTAGCGGTGGTTTATTTGTTATTACATTACGTTTTGTTAATACGACTGTATTTTCAATTGAAATGACACTAAATGCACTCTTGATGACAATGATTGGAGGAATCGGAACATTAATTGGAGCTATTGCTGGATCTGGGATTATTGAATCCCTAAAATATTATTTATCAGAACTAGCTACAGAGTATCCGATCTTTGAACGATGGACGATTATTCTTGGTTTATTGTACATTATCGTATTGCTAGTTTTCCCGAAAGGATTAGTTGGTACAGTTAAGGGACTGAAGAATATGAAACGGAATAAGAAGGAGAAAAGTGCAGAAGTGGAGCAAAATGTGTGAAAAATCAATTGTATACAAAATAAAAATCCCTCTTTTATATTCGTTAAAGAGGGATTTTTATTTTGAAAAAAGTTTGTAATCAAAGTCATTTTATTAATCAAATAGTTCATCAGGGATATGCTTTATAAAGGTTTGATTCGTAAAAAAATGAACAGCTAAATTCTCAAGGGGAACATCTTCAATTATTACTAATGTATCATTTTTAATCGGTAAAAAAGCTATTCCTTTTCCATCAGCAATAAACTCTTCCATAAGCGAATAAGAATCCAACTGTTGAAGTTGTCGCTGAGATAGATTGTTTTCTTTTAGAAATTGTATTGTCTTATTCCTAAAAGGGCACTTTTTGTCATTGCTAACGAAGAAAATTTCTTTTGAATAATCAATGGTACATTTTTCTTTCGCTTTTAATAAGCCTACAGAAATTGAGGTTGTGAACACTTTTTTAAACGATGCGTCAGGATAATCCTCATAAGTTATGACCATATCAACTTTTTGTTGCTGCAGTAATTTTTGCAAATGACTACTACTTTCTACATATATTTGATAATTTCTGAAATTTACTTTAATACGCTTACTTAAATAATTTGTCAAAATAGATTGTGACGTCGCTATTATATAAGAAGAACCACTCGTTTTAATTTCATCTTTTACTTCTTCTAATAGAGTTAATATTTTATTCGTGTAATCTAATAAAATGTCACCAGCAGGTAACAAGGAAACGCCTTTGTTATCTCTATGTAGTAAAGGCGTTTCTAATTCTTGTTCTAATTTTTTGATTCGCTCAGTTACGTTCGGTTGAACATATCCTAACTCTTTAGCAGCTTTACTAATAGAACCCTCACTGGCCACAGTTTTGAATATAATAAGATCATTTATTTCCATGTATCTCAGCCCCTTATGCACTATCATTATAAATGATACCAAACATAATTTATACCTATTTTACGTTAGCCGCTTATCGATTTATCATAATGTATATAAGATTGAAAGCGAGTGATAAACATGATTGGAATGCAATATAAGGTCATTCTTCCAAAGGATTATGACATGGAAATTATTAAGAAAAGGGTAAAGGATAATGGCTATAAAACTGATGGTTTCCAAGAACTAAATTTTAAAGCTTATTTAATTACGGAAACGGAGAAAGACGGAAATTTTTATAACTGCTATGCACCTTTATATATTTGGAATGGTCATGAAGGGATGAATAAATTTATCTTTGAAGGGTATTACGATAACATTTTACAATCTTTTGGATGGCAACAAATACATATAGGTGTTCCATTAGTGGTTAATCTAAGTGATGGATTTAAGAAAAGTAGATATGTTGTTGAATATGCAGGAAGTATTTCTCAAAGTAAAACACTGATTGGGACTCAATTAAGCACTATGAATGAAGATGTACAAAACAACGAAAAGTGTTTAGGGAATGTAATTGTTTATAATCCGGATAAATGGGGGTATAGTAGGTTTGAGTTTTATGAAGAGAAGCCTGATATTGTAGTGAATAAAGGTGTTACAGTATATGAGATTTTACACATTTCACGATGAAATTTTGTTGTATATTAAAAATAAGAAAAGGAATGAAAGTCTATGCCTTTTGTGAAGATTTATTATTCTGAAAACATATTAAATGAAGAAGAGCTGGAAAAAATGGGTGAATGTATTCATCTTTCATTAATTGAACATTTTAACATCCCTGAAAATGATTATTTTCAAATGTTCTTACCTTACCAACAAAACAAATTTTTATATAATCCATATTATTTGTTGGAAAGAGGAGAAAAGAGAACAGAGAATATGATTTATGTTTCTATTACATGTGGACCGGGAAGAACGGTGCAACAGAAAAAAGATTTGTATCAATCGGTATCCTTAAAAATTACGGAATATTCCAACGTTAAAACTTCGGATATTTTTATTACACTAAATGAGACAGCTGCTGAAAACTGGTCATTTGGTCAAGGAATAGCACAAATGGTGAAAATAAAGGGAGAAAAAAATGAAAAATGAACTTATTGAAGTACATATTAAAAAGAAAATGAGAGAAATGTCACCTGCATTTGCTCATTATAGTGAAAAGATATTATTTGAGGAAGTGTGGCGGGATGCCACTTTAACATTAAGAGAAAGAAGTTTGTGTACTGTGTCAGCACTAATCAGTCTCGGCAATACAGAACAATTACAATTTCATCTGAAGCTAGCTAAACAAAATGGGGTTATGGAGAATGAATTGGTTGCATTAATAACACATATGGCTTTTTACGTTGGTTGGCCAAAAGCTATGGCAGCTTTAAATATAGTAATGAATGAAAGGAAAAGTTAAGAATAATGATAAGTAAGAATTCATGTTTATATGAATTCTTACTTATCATTATTTATGCAATACTCTATCGATATATTTATTACATTTTTTCTTGCTTTTTTATCACTTGCGTAGTAAAGTGATAGTAAGATGAACGCTAGGAAGTGACAAAAAATGCGTGATAATACGATAGGATCATTAATATGGTTACGTTTAATACGATTTACGAACCAAAGTAATCAAATGTCAAATGAGTTTTTAAAACGTTTTGATTTAACGACAGCTCAATTTGATGTGCTTTTGCAAATACGTACGTATCAACCACTAACACAAATGGAGTTAGCTGAAAAGGTAACTGTTACACAAGGTGGCATTTCTCGAATGTTAACTCGTCTTGAAAAAGAAGGATATATTGTACGAAAACAAGATTGGAAAACGAAAACAATTAGTCTTACAGAGCAAGGGGAATCGGCCTTAGAGAAAGCATTGCCAGAGCAACTTGCATTTCAATCTTCGTTTTTTGATGATGTATTAAATGAAGAAGAGCAGAAAATATTATATGAGCTGATGACGAAAGTTCATAAGCATAGCGAAAAAAAAGAATTACCGCAAGAGTAATTTTTTTTACACCATCAATTGACTAATCAAGTGATGAGATAGGTAATACGGAGATATACTTGACTTACCAACGTTTTTAGAAGAAAAACTAATACTACATTATTAAAGGGGAGAGCAACAATGGAAAAATACCGTATCGATACAAAAAAAGGAATTGAGTTTGGGTTATATTCAATTGGCGATCATGTTTTAAATCCACATAATGGGGAGAAAATTACGCCAGAAAAAAGAATTCACGAACTAATTGAAACAGCTAAGTTAGCAGATGAGGCAGGGCTTGATGTGTTTGCTGTAGGTGAAAGTCATCAAACGCATTTTACAACGCAAGCTCATACAGTTATTTTAGGTGCGGTCGCGCAAGCTACGAAAAATATAAAAATTGCAAGTTCAGCAACGATATTAAGTACATCTGACCCAGTTCGAGTATATGAGGATTTCGCTACAATTGACTTGATTTCTAATGGACGTGCAGAAATTGTGGCTGGTCGTGGATCTCGTATTGGAGGATATAGTTTACTTGGTTATGACGTGAATGATTATGAAGAATTATTCGAAGAGAAGATGGATCTTTTATTAAAAATTAATAACGAGGAACATGTCACATGGAATGGACAGTTCAGAGCACCGCTCGCACATGCATCGGTTATTCCGAGAGCGAAAAATAATAACTTACCAATTTGGCGTGCGGTTGGAGGTCCACCAGCTAGTGCAATTAAAGCAGGACGCGCGGGTGTACCAATGATGATAACAACACTTGGTGGTCCAGCAATTAACTTTAAAGTGTCAGTAGATGCTTACCGCGAGGCGGCTGTACAAAGTGGATTTGATTCAGCTAGTTTACCAGTTGCGACAACGAGTTTATTTTATACGACAAAAAATTCACAAGATGCACTTAGTGAATATTACCCTCACATTAATGCTGGTATGCTTACACTGCGCGGTGGTGGGTATCCGAAACAGCAATTTACAAATGCAATAGATTACCGTGATGCTTTAATGGTTGGTAGCCCACAACAAATCATTGAGAAAATGCTGTACCAATATGAATTATTTGGCCAACAACGCTTTATGGCACAAATTGATTTTGGCGGTGTACCATTTGATAAAATTGAGAAAAATATTGAATTAATTGCTACTGAAATTTTACCAGCCGTTAGAAAACATACAGCAAAATAAATAAAAAAACTGAGAGTCTAATCGACTTTCAGTTTTTTTTATTTGTTCTGGAAAAATGACAAAAAAATGAACTTTTAGTCGAGGAAGAGGGAAGTTATTTTCTATTTTTGAATAACATTATTTCGAGTTTGAATTTTAAAAATACATTTTTCTCTTGACAAAAAACAAGCGTTTATCGAGGGTAGTTTCGAGGACATTTTTTCGGGTGAAAGTCAAGTGTATGAAGAGAAAAACGATTGTTTTATAGATATAAAAGTAAGAAGTATATTGAAAAAACACATTTTGCTAATGAGAAAAATCTGATTCAAAAAAATGACAAAAGACATATTTCAGACAAAATGATGTCAATAATACGTCAAAAATAACCTGAATTTACTATGCAGGTATATTATACAATTCGATTAACGAATAAAACACTACAGAAATAGTGAAAAGGTAAAAAATAGCATTACAATAGTTTGAAAAACTGAAACTTCATATTTTTCGACAATACATACAAAATGTTTTTGTCTTTTCGTATTTCTTAATAATTGAGTTTGATAAGATTGCTCAATTAACTTTTATTATAAAAACTATGAAGGAAGTGATTTTAGTATGGAAACGCTCGAATTGGCACGAATACAGTTCGCATCAACAACGATTTTCCATTACTTTTTTGTTCCGCTGTCAATTGGTTTAGCTTTTATTATTGCGATCATGCAAACGTTGTATGTGGTAAAAGGGCAAGAAGTATATAAGAAGATGGCAAAGTTTTGGACGCAATTATTCCTTATTAACTTTGCAGTAGGTGTAGTAACAGGTATTTTACAAGAATTCCAGTTTGGTATGAACTGGTCAACGTATTCACGTTTTGTAGGTGATGTATTTGGTCCATCACTTGCGATTGAAGGATTACTGGCATTTTTCATTGAGTCTACATTCCTGGGTTTATGGGTATTCGGTGAGGATAAATTACCGAAGCGAATTCACTTAATGTGTATTTGGCTCCTTTCAATTGGAACGATGTTATCAGCATTCTGGATTTTAACTGCAAGTGCATTTATGCAGTCACCTGTCGGGTATGAAATGGCAGCTGATGGTCGTGCGCAAATGAATGATTTCTTAGCCATTATTCAAAACCCACAACTATGGGTACAATTCCCGCATACAATTACAGCGGCAATTGCAACAGGTGCATTCTTTATTGCTGGTGTAAGTGCATGGAAAATTACAAAAGGACAAGAAACTGTAGTATTTAAAAAATCTTTCCGAATTTCTATCATTGTTGGAACAATTACAACGGCGCTTGTATTATTCTTCGGTCATGCACAAGCGCAACAATTAATTAAGACACATCCAATGAAGATGGCGGCAGCTGAAGCGCTATGGAATACAAGTGAGGATCCAGCACCATTTACAGTATTTTCGAAAATTGATACAGAGAAGAAAGAAAATTCGTTTGAAATTCAAATCCCTTATATGCTAAGTCTATTATCGTATGATAAGTTTAGCGGTCAAGTTGAAGGGATGAATCAAATTCAAAAACAATATGAGGAAAAATATGGACCTGGAGATTATATTCCTCCAGTGCATACAATGTTTTGGAGTTTTAGAGCGATGGTAATGAGTGGAACATTCATGCTTCTTCTAGGAGCTTACGGATGGTTCTTATCAAGAAAAGATCGTTTAGCGGAAAAAACGTGGTATTTAAAATTAATGGTGTATGCAATTTCTCTTCCATTCATCGGTAATACAGTAGGGTGGATTATGACTGAAATGGGTCGTCAACCTTGGGTTGTATTTGGTGTAATGAAAACAGAAGATGCTGTATCACCAAATGTAACATTCGGTGAAGTATTATTCTCACTTATTTCATTCACATCAATGTATTTAATTATGGGTGGAATTTGTGTGTACTTATTTGTTCGTACCATTAAGGGCCACAAGAATAAGAAAACGAAAAAGGATTATCAAAGCCATGATCCATTTGATAAGGAGGAAGAGTATGTTATCTCTTAATGAGTTATGGTTTTTAGTTATTGCAATCTTATTTGTTGGATTCTTCGTACTGGAAGGTTTCGACTTTGGGGTAGGAATGGTTTCGAGGTTTTTAGGAAAGAATGATTTTGAAAAACGAGTTTACTTAAATACAATAGGACCGTTCTGGCACGCGAATGAAGTATGGCTTGTTTGTGCTGGTGGAGCCATGTTTGCGGCATTTCCGCACTGGTATGCAACTTTATTTAGTGGTTTTTATATTCCGTTTGTATTTATGCTTCTTGCTTTAATTTTAAGAGGTGTTTCCTTTAAATTTCGTGCGAAAATAGATAATCATAAATGGAAGAGTGCATGGGATTGGGGAATGTTTATTGGAAGTATGTTACCTCCTATCCTTTGGGGAGTTGCGATTGCAAACTTTATGGTAGGTGTACCTATTGATGAGAGTAAAAATGTTGTAGGTGGATTCTTGCAATTACTTCATCCATTTGCGTTACTTGGAGGAGTAATGTTTCTCCTACTATGTATTGTTCACGGATTACAATTTCTTACGATACGTACAACTGGTAAATTGAGAGAACGTGCACGAATTGCTGCAATAAAAATTGCACCATTTTCATTAATTACACTTCTTGTTTTTGCTGGTGTGGGGTTATGGAAAACCGACATTTTCACTGCTCATGGAACAGAATGGATTATGGTGCCAATCGGAGCTTTTGTAGCACTATTAGTGTCCACTTTATTAAATAAAAGAAGAAGAGATGGTTGGGCTTTCTTTATGACGAGTTTAACAATCATTTTACTAAGTGCGAGTGTATTTATCGGTATGTTCCCACGTGTTATGATTAGCTCTTTAGGAGCAATGAATGATTTGACAATTTACAACGCAGCATCAGGAGCTTATGCATTAAAACTTATGACTTACTTTGCGATTGCTATTTTGCCTTTCGTTATCGGAAGTCAAATATGGAGTTATTATGTATTTAGACAACCTGTTAAGTCAGACAACGATTTGGAGTACTAATGAAAAGAAAAAGAGGACTTCCGTCTTATCCCGGTAGCCGTATTTTATATGTAGCGTTAACGATTATTAGTATTTTAGAAGCTTTTAGTATTATTGCGCAAACAATCTTTTTAGCACGAGCTATTACGTTTTTATTTCATGGAGAGACAGTACAAACAATATTAAGTGAAATTGTTTATTTTGGTATCGCGTTTGCAGCGCGTCATATAGTAGTTCGAACATCACAAATATTAGTGGAACGTTTTGCTGAAAAAACAGGGTCGTTACTAAGAAAACAACTAGTAGAGGCATATTTCCCATTAGGTCCAAGGTATGTTCAAACTGTTGGGACTGGTCATCTGGTTACCTTATCAATTGAAGGGATTGAGAAATTTAAAACATATATTGAATTAACGATTCCTAAAATGATTAGAAGTAGCATCGTTCCAGGTCTAATTGTACTATATGTTTTTACGCTAGATATTGAGTCTGGAATCATTTTAGTTGTAACGATTCCTATCGTGATCATATTTATGATTCTTCTCGGATTAGCAGCGCAAAAAATGGCAGATAGTCAGTACGAGATATATCGTGTACTTTCGAACCATTTTGTAGATACGTTAAAAGGTTTAGAAACATTAAAGTATTTAGGGAAAAGTGAACAGCACGAAGGAAAGATTGAAAAAGTAAGTAAAAGGTATAGAAAAGCAACGATGCGTACTTTGCGAGTTGCTTTTCTTTCTTCTTTTGCATTAGATTTCTTTACGAGTTTATCAATTGCGTTTGTGGCAGTTGGATTAGGGATACGTTTAATAGATGGAACGATTATACTATTACCAGCCCTTACAATTTTGATTTTAGCTCCGGAATATTTTCTGCCGATTAAACAAGTGGGAGCAAATTATCATGCGACATTAGATGGACAAATTGCGATGGAGCAAATAGAAGAGATTTTGCAACAACAAAAAGGAATACAAAAGAAAGATTTAAATGAAGATATAGTATGGAATGCCTCTAGTAGCTTGAAATTACAAGACATCAAAGTTAATAATGCTGAATCTGAAAAGGCTATATTAGAAGGAATTAATTTTACTTGGGAAGGTAACGGTGCTATTGGTGTTATTGGTGAAAGTGGTGCAGGCAAATCGACGTTAATCGACGTATTAGCAGGTTTTTTATCTCCTTCGAGTGGAAAGATGTTAGTAAATGGTGTAGAAGTTGATGGATCTACTCGTGAAGATTGGCAAAAAAATATCGCTTATATTCCGCAGCAACCTTATATTTTTCCGCTTTCATTAAAGGATAACATTCGTTTTTATGAAACAAATGCAACAGATGAAGAAGTTGAAAGAGTTATTAATGAAGTCGGCCTTCGTTCACTCGTTACATCACTTCCAAATGGGATGCACGAAAGAATTGGAGAAGGTGGACGTATGCTAAGTGGCGGACAAGAACAGCGTGTTGCTATGGCGCGTGCGCTTTTAAGTAAAAAACCAATCATTTTATTAGATGAGCCTACGGCACATCTTGATATTGAAACCGAATTTGAAATAAAGCAAGCGATGTTACGTCTATTTAATGGAAAGTTAGTATTTTTAGCAACCCACCGTCTACATTGGATGAAACAAATGGACCATATTCTTATTTTAAATAAAGGGGAAATGAAAGAAAGTGGGACGTATGAAGAACTTTTAGAGAATGAGACATTACATTTTCATAGGGAAGAGAGGGGAGAGAAATGAGTAACTGGGTTAAACCTTATATAAAACAAAATAAAGGTAGAATGACTTTAACTATTTTCCTTGGTCTTCTTGGAGTTAGTTCAGGAGCGATGTTACTTTTTATTTCAGGTTATTTGATCTCAAAATCTGCCCTTAGACCAGAAAATGTAATGGCTGTATATGTTCCTATTGTTGCAACAAGAGCGTTTAGTATAGGGCAAGCTGTATTTCATTATATAGAGCGCTTAGTCGGACATGATGTCGTACTACGTATATTAGAAAAAATGAGAACGAGGCTATATATAATAGTAGAACCACAGGCGTTATTTTTCCGTTCTCGATTTCAAACGGGTGATATGTTAGGAGTGTTATCCGAAGATATAGAGCATTTGCAAAACCTATATTTACGTACAATATTTCCTAGCATATTAGCGCTAGTTGTTTATAGTATCTTCGTACTTGTTATCGGTGCATTTGATTTTGTTTTTGCACTTATTGTAGGTTGTATGTTAGCTATTATCGTTTTTCTTCTTCCGTTTGTATCATTACTTTTGATGAAGAAACATCATGTTACTTTAAAGCAAGGAAGAAACCGTTTGTATCAACAACTGACAGATGCTGTTTTTGGATTATCTGATTGGCAAGCAAGTGGTCGTAAAGATGAATTTATTAATGAGTATGTAAAACAAAATGATCAGTTGTTAAAAATCGAAAAGAGAGTGAAACGCTGGTATCATATTCGGGACAGTATCATTCAATTAGTAGTAGGTATTGTAGTTATTTCGATGATCATATGGACTGGGAATGAAGCGGCAAGTGAACAAATTGCTCCTACAGTTATCGCAGCTTTCGTATTAATGACTTTATCTGTAACGAACGCGCTTATTCCTATTGCAGATGCCATCGATCGAATACCGTCGTATGTAGAATCTACCCATCGTCTTAATGGCGTAGAAAGTGATAGTGTTTTACATGATGAAACGGATTTGCATGGAGAGAAAGACTATATTGAACCAAAACATGTAGATATTGAACTGAATCACGTATCGTATAGTTATCCAGATAGTAATGAGATTGTATTAAAAGATGTATCATTACAAATAAAAGCAGGGAAGAAAATTGCTATTTTAGGGAGAAGTGGGACAGGGAAATCTACTTTACTAAAATTGTTAACAGGGGCGTTAAGCCCAGTAAATGGCCAAGTTGTACTAAATGGTGAACGAGCTAATACGAATCTTTTATCTAAATATATTTCTGTATTAAATCAAAAGCCGCATTTGTTTGATACGACAATTGGAAATAATGTACGAATTGGCAAACCAGAGGCGACGGATGAAGAGATATGGAAAGCTTTAGAGAAAGCACAATTAGCTTCACATGTTACTTCTCTTCCAGACGGATTACAAACAAAAATGCATGAAATGGGAAAGCGGTTTTCTGGTGGGGAAAGACAAAGGGTTGCTTTTGCTAGAACTCTTATGCAAGAAACACCAATTATTGTACTTGATGAACCGACTATCGGTTTAGATCCAAAAACAGAATTGTCTTTAATTGAAACAATGTTTTCTGCAACGGAAGAAAAGACGGTTATTTGGATTACGCACCATCTTGTAGGAATAGAACATGTAGACGAAGTTATATTCCTTGATCGTGGCCAAATTGTCATGCAAGGTAGTCATAAACAACTTCTGAAAGAAAATGAAAAGTATCGTAAACTTTATGAGTTAGATAAAGGAATATAATTTGAATAAGAAATAATTGTAAAAATAGCTACGCCTAATGGTGGAGCTATTTTTTTGTTAGATTGCAGGTGTATATGATTGTTGCGAATTAAAAATGAATTTCATATTATACATATAATGGAGGGGATGTACATGAAGGAGCAATATAAAATCATTGTTTTAAGTGATGAATTATCAGGGGATAGGATTCGAAATACGTTAGACAAAAATAAATGTAAAACAATAGTTCATGTTGTGGACGTTTCAGATGTTGTTCGTATAGAAAGTTCTTTTCAATATATAGTCATTTGGAGAGGGGACGCAGAAAAACTTACAAATGACTTGATAAATAGGGGCGTGCAAAGTTCAAAAATTATTAATTTAACAAAATACATGTATGAATGGAAGGATAAATTAATTTCTATCTATCAAATAAATCCGGATCTTATGTCTTTATACATTTCTATGAAAAAAGCAAAGAGTGATCCGACGTATGAATTGTTTGCTACCGGTTTGTCTTATCCGCATTGTGGCATAAGTACGGAGCTTCTCTCAAAAAAGTCAATAAAATTAACACTTCCATCGCAAGATCTATACTATGATTATTTAATAGCGTCACAACTTTTATCAAACAATCATTCATTTCAATATTGTTTAATAGGAATAGCCTATTTCTCGTTTTACTTTGATATGTCGTTATCCTCCGAATCATATAGAATTCACAAAGTATATTATCCATTGTTTCAAGATGGTCATCATACTGTAGTTCACTCTCCTCTACCCACTGATGGATTCTCCCATCTAAATACTCCGAAACCACTTCTTTCTATTTTTAATTTGCATTTTGAATATATTTTATTAGACGGACTAAAAGATGAATCATTGATACTGCCTTGGATAAATGCTGAGTGGAATACCACTCCTCTTCACATTCCTTTTGAAGAACACGGGAAAATAAGAGCAGCTTCACATGCTAAATTGTCGTACCCTCATACTTTAGTTGAAAATAAAATGATTTTTAAAAAATATTTAGATTTACTGTTAAAAAACGATATAAAACCACTAATTGTTGTGTTCCCTGTTACTTCACATTATTTCAATTGTAGTAGTAAAAAATTAAAAGAAGATTTTTATAAAGTTATAAATGATTTTCAAACTCAATATTCTTTTCAAATCATAGATCTATTTGATTCGCCATTATTTTGTGACGATGATTTTTATGATAGTGATCATATGAATAAAAAAGGTGCAAATAAAATGTCCGCATTATTAAATATGTTTATTCAGGAACGAAAAGTATGATAATTTGTTTCATGTTTGCATAAAAGTATATAGGCTCCATACAGTTAAAGTAATGTGATTTTTGTGTCGCGTATATAAATAATATGCGAAGAGGTGAGAGAGTTAAAATGAGAACTCGTATTGAAAGAACTGAAGAGGTGGTAGAGCAACTTCCGTTGGTAAGTGTATTAATTCCTACGTATAATCGTCCTCGTTACTTTGAAAAGGCGCTATGTAGTGTGTTAGAACAAACGTACCCTAATATAGAAATTATAGTTGGAGATGACAGCACGAATGATGAAACAGAAAAAGTGTTACAAAAATACTTATGTGATCATTCAAATATTATTTATATAAAAAATAGATTAACTCTCGGACAATTTGAAAATGCGCTAATGTTATTTAATGAAGCGAACGGTGAATATATAAATTTTTTAATGGATGATGATGTATTTCATGTGAATAAAATTGAAAAAATGATGAAGTATTTTTTCGATGATTTAGATAATGAAATTAAGCTTGTAACATCTCATCGTCAAGTCATTGATGATAAAGGGAAAGAGCTACGACATATTTATTCGACTGTCCGTTTATTTGAAGAGGATACCATTATAGCGGGAACAGAATTAGGAAATAAGGTAATTGTGGATCAAAAAAATTATATTGGAGAACCGACAACAGTTTTATTTCGTAAAAATGATTTACAAGAACCGTTTGGGATTTTTGATAAGAGGCGGTATTTATGTAACGTAGATATAGCTTCATGGTTATCTTTATTAAGTAAAGGAAAAGCTGTATATATAGCAGAGACACTTAGTTACTTTCGATTACATCCAGATCAACAGTTAAATGAATCTAATAAAATGATGGATGGGTTAGAAGATTTTTCACACAGTATTATAGCAGGAGAACAATATGGTTTCTTATCCACTGAAAAAGAGTTAGACAAAGCGATAACTAATTTTCTAGATTATGCAAGAAGGATAGTTCCATCATCAATATTATATACATTAGACTATTACCAAAAAATTAGAGCGAAGAAAATAAACATAGAAAAGAAAAAACAACATATAAATAATAATTCTTCTTTACCGAAAGTAAGTATACTTATTCCTGCATACAATAGACCTTATTACTTAGAATTAGCACTCAACAGCGCTTTGAATCAAACATATGAAAATATTGAAATTATTATTTCTGACGACAGTACAAATAATGAAGTCAATGCTATGATTCAACCGTACTTACGTGAATATGAGTGTATTACATATGTAAAAAATGAAACGCCGTTAGTTGCCGAAAACTTTAATAAGTGTGTAGAACTTGCGAATGGGGACTATATAAACTTTTTATTAGATGATGATTTATTTCATCATGAAAAGATCGAGAGAATGATGCAATACTTTTTGGCGTTAGAAAATATTTCATTTGTGACGTCATATCGTGAACTGATTGATGAGAATGGAGAGATATTACCACCTTCAACATTAAATATGAAAATCGCGAAAGAAACTACACTTTTTGAAGGAAAAGAATTAGGGAATTATATGTTAAAAAACTTGAAAAATGTAGTTGGTGAGCCGACAACTGTTTTGTTTAATCGGAATTTGTTTGACGGGAAGTTTGGATATTTTAAAGGAAAGGCTTATTCTGCTATTAATGACATTGCAACTTGGCTAGATATGATGAGGAAAGGAAAAGTAGTTTATATACAAGAACCTCTTAGTTATTTTAGACAACATAGTGGACAAAATCAAAAACAAATGCATTTTATTTTAATGACAATTGAAGAGTGGATTGAATTAATTATAGATGCATATAATAGTGGATTTTTAAGCTCCGAAAGTGAGTATAAAGAGAGTTTATCTTATTGTTTAGAAAATGCGGGATTTATAGTTAAGGATGCAGTAAGAAATGGCGAACTAGATCAAATTTATAATGAAAAGATAAAAAAAGGGTTAAACAAGTTAGTTGCTCATATGTTCGAGAAAGAATGTTGTTATTGTCAATATTGCAATCAACAATTTGAAAAATTTTCACCTTGGCCAGCACATTATGATTTTCCGAAATATAAATTTGAGATGTGGAATAAAGATACAGGGATATGTCCAGTTTGTAATTCGATGGATCGTGAAAGATTGTATCGTGCGTACATTGAAACGGAAACGGACTTGTTAAATAGAAACTATACTATGCTTCATATTGCACCTGAAGCGAAGTTAAGAGATTGGTTTAACGAGTATAAAAATATTACGTATGTATGTGGTGACTTAGAACCAAAGGATCCATTAATGAAGGAAATTGATGTTACAAGGATTACATATGATAGTAATACTTTTGATGTAATATTATGTAGTCATGTGTTAGAACACGTTCCTGATGATGACAAAGCAATGCGAGAGTTATATAGAGTGTTAAAGCCAAATGGATGGGGAATTATTCAAGTACCAATCGTAATGAATGTAGATTTTATTGTAGAGAATGAATTAATTGTAACACCACAATTGAGGAAATTAGCTTTTGGTCAAGAAGATCATGTGAGAATTTATAATCAATCGGGATTTATTCAACGATTAATGAATGCAGGATTTAAGGTGGAATTATATAACATAGCGGAAAAACAAGGAATGAAAAGTGCTAGGAAATTTGGATTATCTGAAACGGATATGCTCTATATTGTCCGAAAATGATAGGAAGGAATAGATAGATATGGAGAGTATTCCTTTTTTACGTGCTTCAACTGTACCTGTAAGTGAGTATTTGGATGAATTGAAGGAAATTGATACATCTCACATATATACGAATTATGGACCTATAAATCAACGTTTTGAGGAAACAATTATGTCGTCATTTTTTCAAAACAGGGGAGCTGTTACAACAGTAGCAAACGCAACGTTAGGGTTAATGGCGGCTATTCAACTAAAGAAAAGAAGAAAGGGAAAGTATGCTCTCATGCCTAGCTTTACATTCCCTGCGACTGCCTTAGCCGCTATTTGGTGTGGATTGGAACCTTACTTTATTGATATTTCAATAGATGATTGGTATATGGATAAAACCGTACTTTTGCATAAGATAGAAGAATTAAAAGAAGAGGTTGCGATTGTTGTCCCGTACGCCACTTTTGGATCATGGATGAACTTAGAAGAATATGAAGAATTAGAGAAGAAGGGGATTCCGGTTGTCGTAGATGCGGCGCCGGGATTTGGTTTAATGAATGGAGGAATGCATTACGGTCAAGATTTTAGTGGAATGATCGTATATAGCTTTCATGCAACAAAGCCTTTCGGAATTGGTGAAGGAGGGCTCATATATAGTAAAAACGAAGAAGATATACAACGTATTAAAAGAATGGGGAATTTCGGATTTGATAAAAATCGTGAATGTACGATGATGGGGTTTAATTGTAAAATGTCTGAATACGCAGCAGCTATTGGGATTGCGACTATAAAAAAGTGGGATCAAAAATTAAAAGAACGCACTCGTATTTCTGAATGGTATAAACAGTTGTTACAAAATACTGGGTTAATGAAAAAAGGGTGGAAAGTCCAAAAGACAGAAGCAGTTATTCACCAATTTATGCCTATCATTTGTCCAGAAGAAGTTCGCAACATACAAGTAATAGAAGAATTGAAAAAACAGAAAATAGAAGCTAGATTATACTTTTCACCATCTTGCCACCAACAAGTTCTTTTTAAAAACTATAAGTCTACAGATTTAACAAAGACGAATAAAATAGCAAAACGAATCGTAAGTTTACCTTTATGGGAAGGAATGACGAAAGAACTAGTAGAGCAAATTGTAATCTGTTTAGAGCAGAAGGTGGTGTCGGTAGATGAATAGTTTTTATAGTCAAGAAGAACTAAAGGGAATTGGATTTTTATCTGTTGGGAAAAATGTATTGGTTAGTAAAAAAGCAAGTATATATAATCCGAGTGCTATATCAGTTGGCAATCATGTAAGAATTGATGATTTTTGCATTTTAAGTGGTAAAATCACAATTGGAAGTTATTCGCACATATCAGCGTATACAGCGTTATATGGAGGGGAAGTTGGGATTGAAATGCATGATTTTGCAAACATCTCAGCTAAAACAATCGTATATGCAGTACTTGATGATTTCAGTGGAAATACATTAATGGGGCCAACCGTCCCGAATCAATATAGGAATGTGAAAGCAGAAAAAGTTATTTTAAAAAAACATGTGATTATTGGTGCTAATTCTATTATTTTTCCAAATGTAACGGTAGGAGAAGGTACGGCAGTCGGTGCGATGAGTATGGTAAAAGAGAGTTTAGATGATTGGTATATTTACGCTGGAGTTCCCGTAAGGAAAGTAAAACCTCGTCAAAAAAAGATGCTAGAGTTAGAAATTGATTTTTTAAAAAGCATCCATTCTTAACAAAAAAGAATGAATGCTTTTTATTTTTATCCTGCTATTTGCCGATAAAGACTCGACTGGTGAGGGTTAATTAAAGTTTCACTTTATGATAGAGCGGAGTGTATCTTAACTTATTATGTTTTAAATTTTGCTGACCAAGGCAATACTGAGCCATAGTGAATGTAAAGTTGGAGGGCGAGCGTATATGTTTGATGAGGATGGGATTGTTTTAATTATGGAACCAGCTGATGAAAGAAACTTGAGGAGATTTATTTTTTCAGTGCCAAAGTCAGTGTATGAAAAGAAGGGGCTTACATTACACTATGGAACAGCTATAGGACAAGGGTATATGGATATAATTGAAGATATTATAAGCGTACATATAGAAATAGATGTTGTAACGATAATAGGGCATGTAAGAGGGTAAATAGCTATTTGAAAAAGGTTATAAACAATTTAGCTAGAAGTTATGTATAGAGAAAATTACAGACAATTATAAGGACGAAGGGGGTCTAAAATGAAAATAAAATCAATTGTATTAGTATTTATAGTTTCAATTGGTTTAATGGGATGTTCAATAGTGGAGGAAGGAAAGAACTCCATAGATTATGCTCAAAAGGCGACAGACTATGTAAATGAAATAAGTGCATTTGCAAATGATGCACCAGCATTAGCAGAAAAGGCCGTTAATGATAGCGAGGCTCGAAAAGAATTAGAAACGAAGCTTAGTGAAATTAAACAAGATATACCCGCATTCAATGAATTAACGCCACCTGATGTAGCAAAGGATCTTCATCAACAAATCGTCGGATATAACGAAAAGTTAAATACGTTAATTGATACGGCGAAGACAAAGATAGAAGAAGGCAAAGTGGATGTAGAGCAATTTAAAAACTCTGAGCTTATGCAGACGGTAGATCAAGTTCGAGATTTGAAAGATAAAGTGCAAAATTTAGGTCAATAGTAAAAAGCTCCGTTTGTGATAAACGGAGCTTTTTGTATAAGTGATTACTTAATAAAATACACCACAACACCCATTAAAATGATAGTATTCCCAATTACTTTTCTTTTCGTTACTTTTTCACCTAAAAAATACCAACCGAAAATTAATATGATGATATAACTTAATGATTCTAATGCAGAGACTTGATTTATTGTCAGTCCCTTTAAGGCGATAATATTGAATCCTGCGTTAAGTACAAATAAAGAGTAACCGATGATTACATATGGATTTACATATTCTTTTAATTTAGAATCATATTGCTGTAAAGTAGCCTTTTTTAATAAAATTTGTGAGTAATTGGCCAATACGATTCCAAAGATCAATAACAACATATAACTATTCATCTTTTGTCACCACCACAATTCCGACGATAATAATAGCCGCACCAAGTAAATGATTCCACTGTATCGTATCTCCAAATAGAACTACTGACCAAAGCATTGACCACAGTATAATAATTCCGCGATGTGAATATGCTTTTGATATTTCGAAATGCTTAATTACTTGTTGCCATAAAATTGCATATCCGAATAAAAGTACAACTAGTCCGAAATAAGCAATAAAAAATGAGATGGAAGCAATGGGAAACTTAGCTGCCCATTTCATGTAAACCACAATGATAGAATATATCAAAAAAGCTACATGTAAAAATACGTAATTTTTAATAGTTGGTTTCATTTATTCACTCTCTTTTACATATAAATATATATTTATATCTATCTTTTCCTAATAATAGATATTGGAACGTATTTTGTTTAATCTTTCACATTCCAAATTATATAGTATCATGGCTTTTATTGTAAAACAATAGAAGCTATGCATTCATTTTTTCCAAGGTTCTACAATATGTATCGTTTTATTTGTTGCATCCAACTTTACTTGAATACCGATAGGCATGGTAATCATGGGATGTGTATGACAACAATCGAAGTCAGCTAGAAAAGGAATTCTTTGATTTTGAAGTACTTCTAATAGTATTTCAAAAGGCTTTCGATTTGTACCACAATCATCAAATTGCTCATGTTTTCCAAGAATGATACCTGAAATTTTATCGAATACACCGTTAATTTTAAGTAATGAAAAGCTTCTTTCAATAGTAGCTGCATCTTTTGAACTGTCCTCAATGAAGAGAATGTCGCCTTCTTGAATATGTGGCATATAGGGGCTACCCAAAATTCCTTGTATCGTGTTTAAATTCCCGCCAATAATACGCCCAGTAGCTTTTCCATCAATTACTGAAATCCAATCGTTTGGTCGAAGTTCTTTCTCCTTCGTCTTTTCTTCCCAATTAATAAATTCATCTGACCAAAATAATGGTTGTTTTATATGATAAGGAAGAGAATGATCATGTAGTAAAGTTTCAGCAAAATATTTGTATGTGCAATCAACAAAAGGTTCAAATTCGCCAAAGGAAGGGACGAGAGCTGGTCCATAAAATGTAGGGATTCCTGTTTTGGCGTAAATTGCTAGTAATAAAGCAGTTGCATCTGAATACCCAATCATTATTTTAGGGTTCTTTAGAAAAGCATCATAATCAATATAAGGTAATATTGAATTTGAATTCATCCCACCAATTGTTGACATAATACAAGAAATATTAGGATTTCTTATTAAGACATTTAGCTCCTCAGCACGCTCTTGTATACTACCAGAACGATAAAAATCATATCGACCTGTTAATGAACCTTCTAATATATGAAACCCTTTCTGTTGTAAGTAAGATTTTGCTCGTTCAAATCTTTTTGGAGAAGTGTAGGTTACTGGTGAAGAAGGGGAGTAGATCCCAATTGTGTCTCCGTATTTTAATGATTTTGGAAGTAGCATTTGTATGAATCCCTTCTATTAAATAGTTTATCTCGCTATTTGACGGGTAGCCCGATTGGGGGGCTGATTAAAGTTTCGCTTTATTTACGAGATTTTATTATTGAATATTCTTACGTTTCAATATTGTAAGTTTAACATAAATAAATTAAAATAATCATTGCTGTACTATGAATAAATATACCTTTTACCTTGACTGTATAAAGGAATTGTTGTTAAGGTTAAATGTGAGCGTATAAAAGGTTTGCTAAAGGAGTTTTGAAATGAATCGGTTAAAATGGGGAAGGATGACAGTCCTATTAGTTATTATTTTAGGGATATGTTGGTTCTTATTCCAAGGAAATCAAAAGAGCATAGCGAATGTAGAGGGACAACCTTTGCAAGTGGCAGAACTACCTAAAGCAGGATTTACTGAAAAAGTAGTCCCGCCAAAGTACATCCCACCAGAAATTAACGCAAAAGCAGCTATGATTATCGATGCGAGTGATGGAGATATTATTTATCAATATAATGAAAATGAAGCTTTTGCACCGGCTAGTATGTCTAAGATGATGACAGCGTATCTCTTACTAGAGAGTATACATAACGGGAAAGTTCGCTGGGAAGATTCAGTAAAAATGAGTGCGAAGGCGGCACAAACAGAGGGAGCGAGAATCCCAGTACAAGTTAATGATACATTAACTGTTAAAGATTTATATCATGCATTAATGATTGAGTCAGCTAATAATTCAGCTGTGGCTTTAGCAGAACATATGGCAAAATCGGAGAAAGATTTCGTTCAGCTTATGGATGCAAAAGCGAAACAGTTAAAAATGTCGGAACATGCTAAATTTGCAAATGCTTCTGGATTACAAGAGCCGGATGGAAGTGAAACAAAAATGACGGCTGCTGATGTAGCGCAATTGGCGTATCATCTTATAAAAGATTATCCGGAAATATTAGAAGTGACTCACTTACGCCAAAGTCAGCTAGCATTTAATAATATTAATGTTATAAGCACAAACGACATGTTAAATAAAAATAATAAAAGTTTATATATAGAAGGAATGGACGGACTAAAGACTGGATTTACAGATAGTGCAGGATACTGTTTTACTGGGACTGCAAAGCAAGGTGATAATCGAATTATTACAGTGGTCATGGGGACATCAAATAAAACAAAACGTTTTACAGAGACAAATAAGTTAATGTTGTATGCATTTGGATTAGTTAATTAAGTAAGTAAAATACGAATCTAGATCGCTACATAAGTAAGACTGTTTGTTGTTACTAATTTTAGATAACAACAAACAGTCTTTTTATTTTTATTTTAAAAAGGAAAAAGCTTCTAAATATAAGTGGTATTATTTGAGTTTGTTTGTTGCTGTGATATTATAAAGTTATAAGCTTATTAATAATAAGTTTGAGGGGCGTAATATGATATATACATATGAAATAGCCTCAATTGAAAATTGGAGGGAATTATGATGGCAAAAGATTTTTACTCAGCAATTGAAGACAGAAGATCTATTTATGCAATTAGTAAAGAGCAAGTAGTTTCTGATGAGAAAATTCAAGAAGTGATTTATCATGCTGTAAAACATACACCTTCAGCTTTTAATTCTCAAAGTGCTCGCGTTGTTGTTTTATTAGGAGAACAACATGATAAATT
Organism: Bacillus sp. FSL K6-0073; assembly: GCF_038006085.1. NCBI lineage: Bacteria > Bacillati > Bacillota > Bacilli > Caryophanales > Bacillaceae > Bacillus > Bacillus sp. FSL K6-0073. The sequence goes on from NZ_JBBOUN010000001.1 coordinate 1,919,905, forward strand.
ATGGGATATTACGAAAGAAACGTTACGAAAAATTGTACCTGAAAATAACTTTGCACCTACTGAAGAAAAAATGAATGCATTTAAAAGTGGTTATGGAACGGTTTTATATTTTGAAGACAGTGAAGTAGTGGAAAGCCTTCAAGCTAACTTTGCATTATATAAAGATAATTTCCCAACTTGGTCTCAGCAATCATCAGGAATGTTACAATTTGCAATTTGGACAGCTTTAGAAATTGAAGGGTTTGGTGCTACGTTACAGCATTACAATCCGCTAATTGATGAAGAAGTGAGAAAAGAGTGGGATGTTCCAGAGAATTGGAAACTTATTGCACAAATGCCATTTGGTAAACCGGTAGTACATGCTGGTGAAAAAGAATTCCAACCGCTAGAGGGCCGTGTGAAAATTTATAAATAATTTAAAAAGGTGAACAGGAATATAACCTGTTCACCTTTTTTTATACGTAATAAGGTTTTTTTTGTCCGGCATTTTTCATCTGATTTTTTAATTCATTTTTACGTGTTTCAATAGCTGATACTTTTTGTAATGTTATCATTGAAACGAATTGAATAAAAGCATAGTATAGCTCTATGTTTTTTTGTATTGGATCATCTATTATATTTCTCACAAATATGCCTCCTCTTTTTATTCCAATAAAACTCCGTATTAATGGGCAGCCCGAGTGGTGAGGGTTAATAATTAGCGGAGGATGTATAAAACCCTTACTGATTAAAGTTTCATTTTATAAGGGAATGAAACTTTAATCAATTCGCTAAAATTCTTTTTTATTAAGATATGTATATAATACTATAAATATCCTATAAATTCCATTATGGGAAAAAGAGAACAGTTGATATAGTGTGTGTTTTCTTTAAAGGAGAAATGGCTTTTTTGAAATAAATCTTACAATTCGTCAAATTATTTCAAAATTGTAGATAGTATAGAAATTTAGTTTTCTAAAAATATTATACTATTGATAAATAGAGTGATTTTTGTCATGATGAAAGTATACTTCATGTAAGGAGCTTTATAAGGAAATACATAATGTGGTTTGTATTAGGTTAATAGAATTTTTTATAGAAGATAGAAAAGGGATGTTTTATATTGAGATATTAAATGAAATGTCGAATTTACATGCGATATATGAGAAATTTGAAAAAATCATTGCAAAAACACTATAATTAATGATAAAGTTCACATGAAGTTCACACGGATTTCACTTTGTTCATTTAAAATGAACTCTGTGTGAAAAATAAAACTCTTGCTAAAAAATGGAACTGGATGAATATTTTACTTTGATAATATTGTAAAGTATTAAAGTTTTAAGTTTTTTTTAAGAGGATAGTAGGGAAAGGAAGTAAAGACAACTTATGAAAAAAGTAATTGCAGGTTTAGCAGCAGCTTCTGTAGCTGGCGTTGCAGTTCCAGGAATGGATTCTGCTCATGCACAAGTTTCAAATGAAGCGCTAAAAGAAATTAATGGACAAACTCAAACTCAAACGACTGTAACTGAAACAAAAACTGTAGAAACAACTTCTGAATTAAAATACACAGTAACTGCTGATGTATTAAATGTTCGTTCAGGTGCTGGTACAGGACATAACGTTATTTCTAAAGTGAAATCAGGTCAAGTGCTACAAGTAGTTGGACAAGAAAACGGTTGGTTCAAAGTAAACGTAAATGGTCAAACAGGTTATGTAAGTGGTGACTTCGTAACGACTGGTGGCAAAACAGGAACGACTGTTCAACAAGGAACAGGTACTTACACAGTAAACGTTTCTTCACTTAACGTACGTACAGGCCCAAGTACATCTCATACAGTATTAGGTTCTGTAAACAAAGGTAAAACAGTACAAGTTGTAGGTGAAGTACAAGATTGGTTTAAAATCAACTTCAATGGTGGAACTGGATACGTAAGCAAAGACTTCGTAACAAAAGGTGGTTCTACTGTATCTAACGAAACACAACAACCAACTACAAACAACAATACTACAACAGTTCAAACTGGTGGTTCTTATGTTGTTAACACTGGTGCTTTAAAAGTACGTACAGGCCCAGCTACATACAACGCTGTAATCGGTGGAGTAACAAATGGTAAAGTATTAAACGTTACTGGTGCTGAAAATGGTTGGTACAAAATTAACCATAACGGCCGCACAGGTTACGTAAGTGCAGACTTCGTTAAGTTTGTAAAAGGCGGAGTAAACAACGTTACAAATAACAATAATGTTACAAATAACGTTCAACAACCAGGTAAAGACGTACAAAAACCAACAACAGGTGGAGATACATCTTCAATCGCTGGATTCGCTAGATCTTTAAATGGTTCACCATACAGAACTGCTGGTACAACACCTGCTGGTTTTGACTGCAGTGGATTCATTCACTACGTATTAAATCAAACTGGTCATAAAGGCGCTCGTCAAACAGTTGCTGGATACTGGAGCTCTAAAACAAAAACTAGCAATCCACAACCAGGTGATTTAGTATACTTCCAAAATACTTATAAATCAGGTCCTTCTCACATGGGTGTTTACTTAGGAAACGGTCAGTTCATTAGTGCAGAAACAGATGCAACTGGTGTACGTATTAGTTCTGTAAGTAACTCTTACTGGAGCAAGCACCTATTAGGTTACACAAAAGCATACTAAGAAAAAGTAGTTTTATATACTTTTCGTATAGAGAAAAGGCTTTCCAAGGAAACTTGGGAAGCCTTTTTATAGTTGAATAAATTGGAAGTTTAATAGTTTTTATTTTAACTTTCCATTTAAAAATCGATCATATAAGTCATGGAAATAGTTAGGACGAAATAAGTTCGCTGCATGTCCCGCTAAAGGTATTTCCTTATATAAAACGTTAGGCAAAATAGATTTCAAATCAAATAGACAAGATTTATAGAGATGATCATGCTCTCCCATTACCCATAGTATAGGGTGAGGAAGTGATTTTAATTTAGATTTTAAATCGAATTCTAACCGATGTCGTAATGACTGGGCAATTATGGATGAATGTAATTGTAATCCGAAACGGTAGTAAATATTTCTTGAAATGACTGCGAACGGATTTGCTTTTAATATACCGCTTGGAAAAATAGTATTTGCGTATTGAGAGAGCCATTTAGAGTATTCATCTCCTCGCTTCTCCCAAAAATTTTGAAATACATTATATAAACGAGAAGGGTTATTGTAATGTCCTCCAATATGACAAATACTTAATACTTTTTCTGGATGCATTTGTGCAAAAATTGTAGAGATGTAACAGCCGTAACTTAGCGCACAAATATGTGCTTTTTTAATACCTTCTTGTTCATATAAGTTTAATAATTGATCTACGAGGCGCTGTAATGAAAAGTCGATTGCTTCTCCTTTATCATCACCGTGACCTAATAAGTCATAAGTTATAATGTTGTAGGAGGCAGAAAATCGTTTTTGCTCTTTTTTGAAGGCGCGACGATTGCCAACTAATCCATGAATAAAAATAATTGTTTCCTTTTCAGAATGTATATTTGTTTGCAAAAAGGATACTCCTTTCACTAACTGGAGATTTATATCGTGTTTTAAATTATTTATCTATAATTTACATAGAGTAATATTAAGTACCAGGTAATAATATCAGATGTTTATATCTGTTGTAAAGATGAGTTTTTATGTATATTTTGTAAAAATAGAAAAAGTGTGTTTACATTCAGTTTACATTTGTATCGTATTCTAATTTTAGAAAGAACAGTTTTGTTTAACATGAGGAGATGAACAGGAATGGAAGTTAGAAATGAAATAAAGAAAAAAGGGAGTTGGAGGCAGTTTTTACGCCTTATTCAAGATACAAATCCTCCGAAAGGAATTTTAGTTTTTGCGTTGTTAATGAGTTTGCTTTCTACGGGAGCGAGTTTATTTATTCCTATGCTGACAAAAGGATTAGTAGATAATTTTTCGCTTTCTTCAATTAGTGCAGGACAAATTGTTGGGTTAGTTGCTTTCTTTGTAATGCAAACTATTGCGGCAGGGTTGTCTATATATTTACTAAATTATATTGGGCAGAAGATTGTAGCGGGACTAAGAGAACGTTTGTGGAAAAAGGTACTTATCTTGCCGGTATCTTATTACGATCAAAATAGAACAGGTGATACTATTAGCCGTATGACGAATGATACAGGTGTTGTGAAAACGTTAATTTCTGAGCATTTGTCAAACTTATTAACAGGTGGTATTTCAATTGTTGGATCGTTAATTGTATTATTTGTTTTAGATTGGAAAATGACTGCGTTACTTTTAACGGTTATTCCGTTGTCTGTGTTAATTTTAGTTCCACTTGGACGAAAAATGTATAAGATTTCAAAAGCGCTTCAAGATGAAACTGCATCTTTTACAAGTGTGTTAACGCAAGTGTTATCAGAAATTCGTTTAGTGAAATCTTCAAATACAGAAAAAAGAGAATATGAAACGGGTAATACAGGTATACAAAAGTTATTACAATTTGGTTTGAAAGAAGGAAAAGTGCAAGCATTAATTTCGCCAGTTATGTCGTTTGTTTTAATGGCACTACTTGTTATTATCGTAGGATATGGCGGGATGCGAGTTTCTAGCGGTGCATTAACAACCGGTGAACTTGTAGCGTTTATTTTGTATTTAGTTCAAATTGTAATGCCGATGAGTCAATTATCTATGTTCTTTACACAATTCCAAAAGGCAATTGGTGCAACGGAAAGAATTAGTACGATTTTAGAATATGAAGTAGAAGATCATGAAACTGGTGTGAAAGTGACAAATGCTAAGCAACCGATCGTTCTTGAAAATGTACATTTTGAGTATAACGAAGAAGAGCAAGTTTTGAAAAATATTGATTTCACAATTGAATCTGGAAAAGTGACAGCGATTGTAGGACCAAGTGGTAGTGGGAAAACAACGTTATTCTCATTACTGGAACGTTTTTATGAGCCAACTAGTGGCGCCATTAAATTAGGGGAAGAATCAATTACGAGTTATTCATTACAGTCATGGCGACGTCAAATCGGTTACGTATCACAAGATAGTCCGTTAATTGATGGAACAATTCGTGATAATATTTGTTATGGCGTCGAGGGCGAAGTAACGGATGAAGAAATTGAAAAAGTAGCAGCAATGGCATATGTTGATGCATTTATTCATGACTTACCAAAAGGTTATGCAACAGAAGTTGGAGAACGCGGTGTGAAGCTTTCTGGGGGACAAAAACAGCGAATTGCCATTGCCCGAGCGTTACTTCGAAATCCGCAAATTCTTATGCTAGATGAGGCGACTTCAAGCTTAGATAGTAAATCTGAGTCTGTCGTTCAAAAAGCGTTAAATAACTTAATGAAAGGCAGAACAACGTTAGTGATTGCGCATAGACTTTCTACTGTTGTAGATGCAGATAAAATTATCTTTATTGAAAAAGGGAATCTTACAGGTAGTGGTACGCATGATGAATTATTACAGACGCATGATATGTATCGTGAGTTTGCAACGCAGCAATTGAAAATTAAAGAGGGTGCATTATAAAATGAATCATCAGTGGGATTTTACTCCACTGATGATTCATTTTTAAACAATATATTAGATGCTAAGTAGAAAGGAAATGGTTCCTTTGATACCTAAAATTTTAATAGTAGATGACGATCCACACATTAGAGAACTCGTTTCTGTATTTTTAGAACGAGAAGGTTTTCAAACATATGAGGCAATTGATGGAGTAGATGCACTTCAGAAAATGGATGACGTAAAAGTCGATATGGTTATTCTTGATATCATGATGCCAAATATGGATGGATTTGATGTATGTTTTGAATTAAGAAAATACTATGATATCCCGGTTCTGATGCTAACTGCCAAAGGGGAAACATCACAAAAAGTAAAAGGATTTCACCTTGGGACAGATGATTATCTTGTAAAACCATTTGACCCTATAGAATTAGTAGTGAGAGTAAAGGCATTATTGAAACGTTACCAAATTACAGTTTCCCAATCGATTCAAGTTGGAAATGTATTATTAAATCGTAAAACATTCGAAGTTACATCTGGAGAACAAACGGTTACATTACCGTTAAAAGAATTTGAGCTGCTCTTTACTTTAGGGTCTAAATCGGGAAGAACTTGTTCGAGAGAGCAATTAATTGAAGAAATATGGGGATATGATTTTGAAGGGAATGAACGTACACTAGACGTTCATATTAATCGGTTACGTGAGAAGTTTCAAGAAGAGCAGTCGAAATTTAGTATTAAAACAATAAGAGGATTAGGGTATCGCTTAGAGGTAAGTAAATGAGAAAAAGAAAACGAATGAGTAAGTTGAAGATGCTGAAAGTATTTGGAGCGGTATTAGCGCTCTTTTCTTTTCTTACTATAATTTGGTCTATCGCATTTTATGTAGCAACTAGTATATTGAATGCTTTTGACGTAAACGTATCGCCGTTTGTTGCCTTTCTAATTAGTGATATGGTCGGTTTTGTATTTATTATTCTTATTTGGACATTGATTGGAATATTAATGAGGCCAAAACGAGAGGCAATGATTTGGACTATTATTGAACCGATACAAAAAATTGCAAAAGGAGACTTCTCCGTAAAAATACGAAATGAAGAAAAGTATGATGGCGAAATTGGCGTGCTCGTAAAAAGTATAAATGATATGACAGATGAACTGAATGCGATGGAGAAAATGAGACAAGAGTTTGTATCAAATGTTTCTCATGAAATACAGTCACCATTAACTTCTATAAAAGGATTTGCTAGAGCACTACAAGACGATAATCTTTCTGAGGAAAAAAGAAAGCATTATCTTACCATTATTGAAACTGAAACAACGAGATTATCTAAACTAAGTCAAAATTTACTAAAGCTAACTCTTTTAGAATCAGAAGAATATATACCAGAAAGAGTGAGCTATCGATTAGATCAACAATTAAAGCAAATTGTGTTAAATAGTGAACCACTCTGGGCTGAAAAAGAAATTGAGTTAGAACTAGATTTAGAAAAAGTACATGTTATTGCTGACCAAGAAAGTATGAGTCAAGTGTGGATTAATTTAATTCATAATAGTATTAAATTTACTCCAAGCGGTGGTACGATTACTATTCAGTTAAAGGAACATGAGACAGTAGTGGAAGTGCGTATCCGTGATTCAGGAATTGGTATATCAGAAGAACAGAAACAACATATTTTTGAGCGTTTTTATAAAGCGGATTCTTCACGAAATCGTGCCTATGGAGGAAGTGGCTTAGGTTTAGCTATTGTAAAGAAAGTACTCGACCTTCATCATGGGGAAATAAAAGTTGAGAGTGAGGAAGGAAAAGGTACTGAATTTATTGTGCGTATGCCAAATCATGAAGAGAAATAGTGTTAGAAGGAGAACCTTCTAACACTATTTCTCTTTAAAAATGCATTTACCGTTACTGCAATTATATTGATAAGCTTTTCCTTCGCTATTCATACTCATACACGCCCCTATGCTGGATTTGTTTTTATTTTACATGAATAATGGTAAAAAAATGAAACTTATAAATAAAAACTTTCTATAGTTACCTACAAGTAACCTACGCACATGAAAGTGCATCATTGCCTTTTTACATAAACATAGATACAATTTTAATATAATACATAACTGAGATGATTAAGGAGTGTTATACTTGGCAGAATTATTACAAGGTAAAAATGCTTTAATTACAGGAGCAGGTAGAGGGATTGGTCGCGCTGTAGCAATCGCATTAGCGAAAGAAGGCGTAAATGTAGGCTTATTAGCTCGTTCAGAAGAAAACTTAAAAGCTGTAGCGAAAGAAGTAGAAGCAGAAGGTGTAAAAGCTGTTATTGCAACTGCTGATGTTTCTTCATACGAAGAAGTAACAACTGCGATTGAAATGTTAAAAAATGATTTAGGATCTATCGATATTTTAATTAATAACGCTGGTATTTCTAAATTCGGTAAGTTTTTAGAACTAGACGTTGCTGATTGGGAAAAAATCATTCAAGTAAACTTAATGGGTGTATACTATGCAACTCGTGCAGCTTTACCGAGCATGATTGAACAACAATCTGGTGATATCATTAACATTTCATCTACAGCAGGACAAAAAGGTGCACCTGTAACAAGTGCATATAGTGCTTCTAAATTTGGTGTCCTTGGCTTAACAGAATCGTTAGCGATGGAAGTTCGCAAACATAACATTCGTGTAACAGCTTTAACTCCAAGTACAGTAGCAACTGATATGGCTGTAGATTTAGGATTAACTGATGGAAACCCTGATAAAGTAATGCAAGCAGAAGATATTGCAGAATTTATCGTAGCGCAGCTGAAATTAAATAAACGTACATTTATTAAATCTGCTGGGCTTTGGTCTACTAATCCATAGGAATTAAATTTAACTTTAAAAGAAGGGATATCTATTCTGTAAGGGGTAGATGTCCTTTCTTTATTTTTTGTATTCGAGACAGAATTTTCGGTATAATTAAAAGTGAATGGTAGAAAGCATTGGGAAATTGAAAGGGATGGCAGTTGTAAAAGAGTGATGTAAGGAGGAAAAAGGGATGAAAAAGAAGTTTCAAAAATTATAACATGTATCGTGTATAACGAGATTAGCTCGTGGACCTCCAATATACATAACACTATATTATATATTAAAAAATTGGAGGATATAAGTAGATGAGAACTGAAAAAGAAATGTTAGACGTAATTATAAATATAGCAAAAGAGGATGAAAGAATTCGAGCAGTTATCATGAATGGATCGCGTGTAAATCCAAATGTGAAAAGAGATTGTTTTCAAGACTATGATATTATGTATGTTGTAAATGATATACAATCTTTTACGTCTAATCATAATTGGGTTCATAGATTTGGAGAAATAATGATAGTACAAATGCCAGAAGAAATGTCGTTAGTTCAACCAGATGAAGATGGGAAGTTTCCATATTTAATGCAGTTCATGGATGGGAATCGGATTGATTTAACGCTAGTTCCAGTTGAGTTAATAAAAAAGTTCGTTGGACAAGATAGTTTAAGTAAACTGCTTCTTGATAAAGATAATTGTATGGAAGGATTCCCGCCAGCAAGCGATAAGGATTACTTAATAAAAAAGCCTACAGAAAAAGAGTTTTTGGATTGCTGTAATGAATTTTGGTGGTGTAGTACAAATGTGGCAAAAGGGTTATGGAGAGAGGAACTTTCTTATGCAAAAGGAATGCTTGAAGGACCAGTGCGAGATATGTTCATCGTAATGCTAGAATGGCATATTGGTATGAAAACAGACTTTACAGTTAATACAGGGAAGTTTGGAAAGCATTTCGAGCAATATATTGAAGAAGATATGTGGGAGCAATTTAAAAGGACATTTTCTAATGCTGAATATGAAAACATATGGGAGTCATTCTTTGTCATGAGTGATTTATTTAGGGAAGTGGCGAACGAAATCGCTAACACGTATGAATATCAATATCCGCAAGAAGATGATGATAAAGTGACGAACTATTTAAAACATGTGAAAACTTTGCCAAAAGATAGTACATCAATTTATTAATAATATAAAGCAGTAAGACTGTCCTAATTAAGGACAGTCTTATTTTTGTTTATGAATAACAATTTCTCTAACAAAGTGCAGATGAATCACATATGAAAATTTAGGGAGGTTTTTTATCATGTATTATTTTTATTCGCCACAAATGTTTACTCCATATCAATGGGGACTAGAACGAGATGTTTCGTATGCTTATATGCCATATAACTCACTTTATTATGGAGAATATATAAGCGCATTGCCATACGCATATATCCCTCAAAGCTATGAAGTACAAATGAAAGCAGATGATCGTGGATCGTGGACACCATTTTCATGGGTTGAAAAATATGCGTACGCATTTTCAGGACCGTATAATAAAGCGGAAGTAGCTCTTACATTTGATGATGGACCAGATTCAGAATTCACGCCAAAAATATTAGATAAGTTAAAACAACATAATGTAAAAGCTACTTTTTTCTTACTTGGTGAAAACGCAGAAAAATTTCCGAACGTAGTAAAGCGTATTGCAAATGAAGGGCATGTAATTGGTAATCATACGTATAGTCATCCGAACTTAGCGAAAGTAAATGAGGATGAGTACCGTAATCAAATTATAAAAACGGAAGAAATATTAAATCGTTTAGCTGGTTATGCACCGAAGTTTATACGTCCGCCATACGGTGAAATACTTGAAAATCAATTAAAATGGTCCACAGAGCAAAATTTTATGATTGTACAGTGGAGTGTTGATACGGTTGATTGGAAAGGTGTGAGTGCTGATACGATTACAAATAATGTGTTAGGGAATTCATTTCCTGGAAGTGTCATCCTCCAACATTCAACACCAGGTGGGCATTTACAAGGATCTGTAGATGCACTAGACAAAATCATTCCGCAGTTAAAAACGAAAGGGGCACGTTTTGTAACACTTCCAAGTATGTTCCAGACATCAAAAGAAAGAAAGTGAATGTGTTATGAATTGGGAAAATAAGGTTTATGTCGTATAATGAAAGTGTAAGTTAGGGGGGATATAATTGATTTATGCACTAGTAAACATAGGAATAAGCATATTGATTGGTATTATTTTTGTACTTGCGGCAATTATTCTTCAAAAGAATCCACCGACCGATATTAATGCGGCATATGGTTATCGTACGAAACGATCTATGAAAAATAAGGAATTATGGGGTGCGGGTAACAGGTATAGTGCAGAAGTGATGAAGCAAAATGGATTCATCATGATGTTAATTGGAAGTGTTATTAGTATACTGTTTAGATACTCCCATACAACGTTAGCTATAATGATCTTTATGCTAGTACTAATCATTCGCTTATTCATACGAGTAGAGAAAAGATTGAAGGCACTTGAGCAATAATGAAAAATAGGACTCCACGCAATATAATGCTAGGAGTCCTATTTTATTTATAAACTATTATTTTCTAGTAAGTCTTTTCCTTGTTCAACAACAAATTCATAGTATGCAAGATCATATGGATAAATATCATCAAAAGTTATCGTTATCGGTTTATTGCTCAAAACAGAAGTAGCTGTAAAAGATGAAATTTCACCATTTAATAGTTGTAGAAAAGAAGTTGCATGTACTTTCATCACATCGTCTACTTCTTCACCTGGTGCGAATGGAAGTGGATTGATGACATTGTGAAAATACATATGACAAAATTCACGATCAGTAAGATTTGAAATTTCATAATCTATTTTAAAGATTCCTTTGTATACTAAATCAGTAGTTTGAAAGGAAAGCCCCAATTCTTCTTCGATTTCACGAAGACCACCAATTTGTACATCTTCATCATGCATAATATGTCCAGCTGAAGTAATATCCCATATAAGTGGAGCTTCTTTTTTATTTTTAGAGCGTAATTGGAAATATAAGAATATATCTTTAGCATCTTTTTCTACAAACCAACAATGAAATGTTTCGTGCCAATCACCGTCACGATGCACTTCATCGCGTAATTTCTTCCCAAGTGTATTTCTTTCAGAATCAAATATTGTTAACCACTCTGTCATTTTAATTCCCCTTTCTGCAAATTTTATTATACAATATTCGTATTGAATTTTGGGAAAATAAAGAAAAAGGGGCGATTATAAGTGGAGATAGAGCGTATGGAAATAAAATCGATTATTTCAACAGAGGAAGAGTTACGGAAAATATTGGGGAAACCAAGTGAGCGAGCATTGAAAAAAGTTATTTCATCATTAGACCACCATGGTGTAGATTTCCTTTCTAAATCTCCTTTTCTAGTATTATCTACTGCAAATAAGTTGGGGGAGTGTGACGCCTCGCCGAGAGGAGACGCACCTGGATTTGTATACGTACTCAATAATAATAAAATTATCATTCCAGAAAGACCAGGAAATCGTCGTATAGACTCCATTTTGAATATTATTTCAAATCCACGTGTAGGACTAATCTTTTTTATTCCAGGTCTTGGGGAGACACTTAGAATAAATGGCCGAGCGTATATTACAAACGACGAAGAAATTTTGAAAGAAATGCAGGCGAATGGACGTAATCCGTTGCTTGGAATTGTTGTTGAAATAGAAGAGTGTTACATTCATTGTGCAAAAGCGTTTATTCGTTCGAAGATATGGGATCCAGAATCTTGGTTACATAAAAAAGAGTTACCTTCAGCAGCAAAAATGTTGTTAGAGCATGCGAAAGTGAATGCTTCAGAAGAAGATGTTGCACGTTCTTTAGAAGAAAGTTATACAAAAAGATTGTATTAAAAATTTTATTGATATAATTTTGTAAGGTGAGTATGTACGGGTTTTAGAATGGGGATTTATCCCGCATTAACGGGCAGTAACACCCCTACCTCAAAATTCAGCGAAAGCAAAGAAGTTAGGTGGGGATCAACTGCCCGTAAAAGCCCGATTGGTGAAGGCTAATAATCAGTGGGGATGAACAAAATCCTCACTGATTAAAGTTTCACTTTATATATGAACCGTTGATTTATAAACTGGAGAAATGACAAAATAGGTAAATTGAGTGGCAGTTGCATAATGCTATTGTGAAATATAATAAAAAATTATTTTGAAAATAGTTAGTAAAAATAGGCTTGCTTTTTAAAAATTTGATAACTATAATAAGTTAACAAATAGACATGAACGAAAAAGTAATGATAAGGACACGAAATCATTTTTACGGTTTACAGAGAGGGAAGCCAAGGGTGTGAGCTTCCTAACACGAGAAATGATTTTACCACCTTTGAACTTCAATAGTGAACGAGTAATCTAGTAATTATTGGCGGTATCAGCCGTTATCTGAACTTGAGCAATCTAGAAGGAGATACGTCTAGATTGGAACAAGGGTGGAACCACGAAAACACATTCGTCCCTTTCCTAGGGATGAGTGTGTTTTTTATGGTATAAGAGATTGAAAATTTAAAATAATTAAAAAATAGTATTGATTTTGTTTTTTATGCGAGTATAATGAGTTAACAAATAAACATGAACGAAAAAGTAACGATAAGGACACGAAATCATTTTTACGGTTTACAGAGAGGGAAGCCAAGGGTGTGAGCTTCCTAACACGAGAAATGATTTTACCACCTTTGAACTTCAATAGTGAACGAGTAATCTAGTAATTATTGGCGGTATCAGCCGTTATCTGAACTTGAGCAATCTAGGAGGAAATACGTCTAGATTGGAACAAGGGTGGAACCACGAAAACACATTCGTCCCTTTCCTAGGGATGGGTGTGTTTTTTTACTTTGAAAGACCAACTATGAGAAGTCAAGGAGGATTTTTTATATAAATAGGGGGTGTTTCTCTAAAAAAGGGCGTATCAAATAAACCTAAGGATTTTCAAAAAAATGAGAAGTTCATGTTTCTGTTGTGTGTGGTGGAATTTCATAAGGTTTATTGCTTTTAAGAATGGCATAGATAATGTAACACAGCTTTCTAGCTACGGCTCCTATACAAACATAGTAGTGCTTTCCTTGTTTTCGTTTCTTTTCATAAAAGGCTTTTAATACAGGGTCATGTTTATGAGCTGTAATAGCCGCCTGGAATAAGGCTCTACGCAAATGAGAAGAGCCACGTTTGGATATAGACGTACCTGAGGATTCAAATTGCCCAGATTGGGACACAGAGGCATCGATGCCTGCGTATGCGACAAGTTTAGATGGTTTGTCAAAGCGGTGTATATCCCCAATTTCACTTAGTATAGTGGCACCTAAAATCGGTCCAACGCCAGGTATTGTCATGATAGGAGTATCTAAATCAATTAAAAGTTGTGACATTTCTTCTTCACACTCTTTGATTTGATCTTCGATAAAACGAATTTGCTCCATCAACATTTTTAGTTGAAAGGAAAAAGCGTTTTTACAGAAAGTAACACCAAACGAATTAGAGGCTAATTCCATTAGTTTGTTGGCTGTTTTCTTCCCAAGTCGGTTACGACTGGTTTGCTCAATTATTTGTGTTAAATCATCAATAGATATCTGTTCATAGTCACTAGGAGAGGAATATTCAAGTAAGATTTGTGAAGAAGTTTTACCAAAAACATCCGAAAAGATGCTTTGGTACTCTGGGAAAGTCTGATCTAATACGACAAGAGCTTTTCTTTTTAAATCACTCATATTACTTACAAGCGCATTACGAAAGCGGCTCATTTGTTTTAGAGCGAACATTTTCTCGTCCACAAGTGGAGTTTCAACAAAACGGCCGAATCGAATGATATCGGCAATCATAGTGGCATCAATGGCGTCTGTTTTCCGCTTTCTAATTTCTGTTCCTTTTCGCCAGGCATTGGTTTGAATTGGATTTAATACAACGACTGAGAAGCCATGATCCAGTAGAAAAGAATAAATGGCTAACCAATAATGTCCTGTTGCCTCCATTCCAATCATTATTTCTGTAGGAGACTCAATGTATCGGTACATCCAATTTAATAGTGCTTGTCCACCTTCTTTGTGATTCTGAAAGGGAAATGGCTTAGTAATAGGTTTTCCAGTTTGATCGATAATGGACGCATAATGTTTATGTTTAGCGATATCAATACCTAAATAGAACATAGCTTACACCCCTATTTTAATCAGTGTTAGATAGTGTTGTCCTCCTCTGAACTAATAAGCGCTACTACCTCGTAAGAGATACGAAGAATGACCAATGGTCATCAACATCCAACTCATTCGTAAACTACTTATTAGACAGAGGTACCATTCTTTCAACCGAATACAAAGATTCAAGGAGGTGGTCGGCAACACTCTATCTACAAATTTAAGTATCTCATAAAAATAGATACTCTTGGGTTTATAGGTACATCCCGTCCCTAAAAAACCTAACTTAATCATACGAGGAGGTGCGGTAATATGAAACGATTTATAAGTACGGAAATAACCACCACCTGCATGACAAAAAAGCAGAGTAAGGTGATTTATAGATGTAACAATTAAACTTTTAGGAGGAGATTAGAAGATGAATAACGTTATAAATGTTGGGGTATTAGGTTTAGGTACGGTCGGAAGTGGTGTTGTTCATATTTTGAAAGAACATTATAAAAAAATCGCACTTGATACAGGATACGAAGTGAAAGTGAAAACAGTCGTTGTACGTGATTTGGAAAAAGAACGCGATGTTTGTATTGATGGAATTGCAGTAACAAGTCATGCAGATGAAGTTCTAAATGATTCAAATATTGATATTGTAGTAGAGGTAATGGGCGGAATTGAAGAAGCAAAACAGCATATTGTTAAGGCTTTACGAAATAAAAAACATGTCGTAACAGCAAATAAAGATTTAATGGCTGTATATGGTGCAGAGCTTCTTCAACTGGCGAACGATAATGATTGTGATTTATGTTACGAAGCGAGTGTAGCGGGCGGTATTCCAGTGTTAAGAGGACTAACTGATGGGTTAGCATCAGATCAAATTGAAAAAATAATGGGAATTGTAAATGGTACAACAAATTATATGTTAACAAAAATGAGTCAAAATGGATGGTCTTATGAAGAGGCTTTACAGGAAGCACAAAAATTAGGCTTTGCAGAATCGGATCCGACAGCAGATGTAGATGGACTAGATGCGGCGAGAAAAGTAGCAATTCTTGCAAACTTAGGTTTTTCGATGAATGTTTCATTAGATGATGTGCAAGTAAGAGGGATTCGAAAGGTCGAAAAAGAAGATTTACAAATGGCTGAAAAGTTAGGATTTACTATGAAGTTAATTGGTAAAGCTGAAAAACAAGGACCAGCCATTCATTTAAGTGTAGAACCGACGCTTTTACCGAGCCAGCATCCATTATCAAATGTGAATAATGAATTTAATGCGGTGTATGTCCATGGCCAAGCGGTAGGAGAAGTGATGTTTTATGGACCCGGAGCTGGGAAGTTACCGACTGGTTCTGCTGTAGTAAGTGATATTATTTCAATCGTTAAAAATATGAATCAAGTTCCGAAAAATAAAAGTGCGTTAAAAGAACCAGTTCCTTATGAATTACAAGGTGATGAAGAAGTAGTTTCGAAATATTTCTTACGTATTTCATTACAAGATGAGCCTGGGATGTTACAAAAAATAACAGAATGTTTCGTTAATTATTCTGTAAGTTTAAAAGAGGTTATTCAATTACCTTTAAACCGTGAACTGGCAGAAGTCGTTGTTGTGACACATCGAACTTCCAAGTATCAATTTGAACGAGTTTTAGAAGCGATAGAAGCTGTCGCAAGTGAAATAAACAGTTACTACATTATTGAGGAGGAAAAACAATATGTATAAAGGACTATTAAAACAGTATGCGTCTTATTTACCGGTGAATGAAAATACACCTGATGTCAGCTTAATGGAAGGAAACACACCACTTATTCCATTATTAAATATATCAAAACAATTAGGGATTCAGCTATATGGTAAGTACGAAGGAGCGAATCCGACAGGTTCTTTTAAAGATCGTGGTATGGTTATGGCAGTTGCTAAGGCGAAAGAAGAAGGTTCAGAAGCAATCATTTGTGCATCAACAGGTAATACATCAGCGTCAGCTGCAGCATATGCGGCACGTCTTGGGATGAAATGCATTATCGTAATACCAGAAGGAAAGATTGCACATGGAAAATTAGCGCAAGCGGTCGCTTATGGAGCTGAAATTATTTCAATAGAAGGGAATTTCGATGATGCGCTTAAGGCTGTAAGAAATATTGCTGCAGAAGAGCCGATTACGTTAGTAAACTCAGTAAATCCTTATCGAATTGAAGGGCAAAAAACAGCAGCGTTTGAAATTTGTGACCAATTGCAAAATGCACCAGATGTTCTAGCTATCCCTGTTGGGAATGCAGGGAATATTACAGCGTATTGGAAAGGCTTCTGTGAATATGAGAAAGAAAAAGGTTATAAAAAGCCAAGAATTCATGGCTTTGAAGCGGAAGGAGCAGCTGCAATTGTAAAAGGGCATGTAATTGAAGAGCCTGAAACAATTGCAACAGCGATTCGCATCGGTAACCCGGCAAGTTGGTCGTATGCAGTAGAGGCTGCCGAGCAGTCTCGTGGTGAAATAGATATGGTATCAGATGAAGAAATTTTACATGCGTATAGGTTATTGGCAAAAACTGAAGGAGTTTTCGCTGAACCAGGATCAAATGCTTCATTAGCCGGCGTAATTAAACATGTTCAATCTGGGAAAATCAAAAAGGGAGAAACAGTTGTTGCGGTATTAACTGGAAATGGTTTGAAGGATCCTGATATCGCTATTTCTTCAAATCAACTAGACATCGCAAGTGTGTCAAATGATATAGAACAAATTAAAGATCATATTAAAGGGGTGATTATGTCGTGATACCATTTAGCGTTCGTGTCCCTGCTAGTACGGCGAATGTTGGTCCTGGATTTGATTCAGTTGGAATAGCTTTGTCATTGTATTTAGGTGTGGTGGTTAAAGAAAAAGCTGATAAATGGCAAGTAATCCATTCCTTTGAAGAATCAATTCCGACAGACGATAAAAATTTAATCGTTAGCACGGCATGTAAAGTATGTCCTTCTATATCACCCCATATAATAGAAGTTACTAGTAATATCCCATTAACGAGAGGGCTAGGAAGTAGTGCATCAGCGATTGTAGCTGGGATAGAGCTTGCGAATCAACTAGGCAATTTGAACTTAACTGCTGATCAAAAAGTTCAAATTGCTACAAATTTTGAAGGACATCCTGATAATGTTGCTGCTTCTATATTAGGTGGAACTGTAATTGGAGCACTTGATGGAAAGGATGTTTCCGTCGTAAGAATTGAGAGCAAGGAATTGGGTGTAATTTCTCTCATTCCGAATGCAGAATTAAATACAGATGAAAGTCGATCTGTATTACCAAAGATGTTTCCGTTTCATGAGGCAGTTAAAGCTAGTGCGATAAGTAACGTATTAGTAGCTGCATTATGTCAAAAGCGGTGGGAAGTTGTAGGTGAAATGATGGAGAGAGACCATTTTCACGAACCATATCGTTTAGAACTCGTACCATTATTACCATCTATTCGTAAATGCGCAAAAGAATTTGGTGCGTACGGCACAGCACTTAGTGGTGCGGGGCCATCTATTTTTATATTAACGCCATATGAGAAGCGTCAAGAAATCGCTGAGCAATTAGCGAGAGTATTTACAGATATGAAAGTATGTGAGCTTGAAATCGACCATAAAGGTATTATTGTAAATAAGGAAGAGCATATTGGATCGTAAAGAAAGCTGGCATGGCTAGCTTTCTTTACGTTGCAAACCTATTTTAAATTAGGTTTTTTCGGAAAAATATAAAACAAATGTTGATTTTGAATAATGTAAGTAAAGAGTGCATTCATTTTGGAGGTGATTAAATGAATAAAGAGTCACCAGAAGAAAAAAGAGAGCGTATGAGACAAAGTGAATTAAAAAGTAATCCTACGGGTTCTTTACGTGACGGACTCAATAGAGCGGAAACGGGTAGTCCAGTTGATATAGCAGGCGGTATGAATTGGAAAGGTACAGGAATAATCATTTTAGTACTACTTTTAGGATACATTGTATACACTTATTTTTTCAGTTGAAGAATGCTTGTTAAAATTTTGATTTGTTTAGTTTCATAATTGTTGAGAAAAAATGCAGTTACTGTATTACATATCTTCTAAGCGAATTATAGTTGTTCATATCAACTTTTAATACTCCAAACAGAGCTAGCAAAATGCTAGCTCTATTATTTTTTGCCACATTCCTGTAACAAAGCATCTGTATATTCATTGGTGGAGGTGCAGAGGATGAAAAAAATGATAGCGATATGTCTTCTTACAACTATGTCGTTTTCGACTTTAGTCGGTTGTGACGTAAAAGGTAGTAATGCTGTACAAGAGTCTAAAATAAAGAAAGCGACGTATAAAGATTTTACTTATGATGTAAATCCAGAAACATTCACATTAACTGTAGAACATGAGGGGGCAAAGGAACAGGCATCACAACCCCTACCGAAAATGAAGGTATCGAATGTAAAAAAAGAAAAGGATCGTACATCGTGGGAATATCCAGATCAAAAAGTAAAAATAAAATTAGAAAAGAAAAAAGACCACTTAAACATTGAAGTGGAATCGACTGGTGCAGAAAGCTTTACATGGCCGAAAGTAGAAGCTGAGAATTATACACTTCCGTTATGGGAGGGTAAGCAAATTCCGAGCAATGATGAGAATTGGAAGAAGTTTTTAAAGGATGATGCATATTCATTTGCTGAATCATTTTCTATGAAGTTTTTCGCATTAAATGGTTCGAAATATTCAATTGTATATATTGCAAAGAATATGTTTAATAATGAATTGAAATTTCATTCGGATCCGAAAATAGGGTTTGATTTTACACATGAATTTCCGAGCATAAATAAAAATAAAACATATGGATTTCAATTATATGTGACAAATAATGATGCGGTAAGTATTGCTAAACTATATAAGGATGATATTGTTCGAAAAGGTGAATTTAAAACATTACAAGAAAAGGCTAGAAAAAATAAAGAAATCGAAAAGTTATATGGAGCGGCGCATTTTTATTTTTGGAATCAAAATGGTTTATCAGAAAATAATATAAATTGGCCAAAACTAAGGGAGCAAATAAATAGCCCGCTGTTTAGTCATATAAAAGAACTTATTCAAAAGAATAGTTCAGAGCCTGGGGAACTGAATGTATTAGATCAAGTAAGTAAACAAGATTTCATTGATAAGTATCAAAAAAATGTTATTTTACGTTATATAAACGAAGTATTATCGATGAAGGAATTTTATAAAGAGGATATTTTCCAAAACGTTGATCAGGAAGCTGGTGCGCTAATAAAGAAAGGTGTAGGTCACTTAACGAAGACAGAATTGTATAGCTTAAATAAGCATTTATTAAAGTCGCTACTTGGTGATGCGGTTGAAGAGGTAAGTAAATGGGGTAATGCAGATGGAACGGACATATTAAAGGAAATGAAAGAGACAGGAATAGAAAAAGCGTGGATTGGTCTGCCGAACTGGGAACAAGGATTTATGCAACCTAATTTTGTGACAAAAGCTAAGGAAATGGGATATTTAGTTGGTCCGTATGACTCATATCATTCCATTCACGAAAAAAGTGATAAAAATTGGAACACAGCATTCTTTAATGACCCATCATTATACGAAGAGGCTACTGTAACGAAGAAAAACGGAGAAAAGGTGCAAGGCTTTTTAGGTAGAGGTCGCAAGTTAAACCCGACTTTATCGCTACCTAGTGTAAAGGAACGCATGAATGATATATTACAAAATGGCCCTAAATATAATTCATGGTTTATTGATTGTGATGCGACAGGTGAAATTTACGATGACTATTCAGCGAAACATATAACGACACAAGAGCAAGATTTAAAAGCACGTTTAAAACGAATGGACTACATTGCGCAAGAAAAGGGTATGGTCGTTGGTTCTGAAGGCGGAAATGATTTTGCTAGTAGTACGATTGCATTTGCACATGGAATTGAAACACCTGTTATTAAATGGGACGATGAAGATATGCGGAAAAATAAAACAAGTCCGTATTATGTCGGTGGATATTGGTCACCAAATCAAAATGTGCCTGAAAAATATGCAAAACAAGTACCATTGAAAGAAGAATATAAACAAGTATATTTAAACCCAGTATATTCGGTACCATTATATAAATTAGTATACAATGATTCCGTTATTACAACGCATCATTGGGAATGGGGAAGTTTAAAGGTAAAAGATGAAGTTGGAAATCGAATGCTGTCCGAATTATTGTATAATGTTCCTCCGTTATACCATTTAGATGAAGTAGAGTGGAATAAGCATAAAAAAGAAATTACAGAGCATCTAAAAGTTTGGAATGAAGTTCATGAAAAAGCAGTAAAAGAAGAGATGACGAATTTTGCGTATTTGTCAGAAGATAAGCTAGTACAATCTGTTTCTTATGGAAAAGATATTAAAATCATTGTGAACTTCTCAAATGAAGACATGGAAGTAGAAAAAACGAAAATAAAAGCAAAGTCGGCTTACATTGATAATCAGGGGAAGAAAAGCGTGTATACGCCGTTTGAGAAATAATAAAGTCAAATATACTGTATTCATAGAGATTTTATAATTAGCTGGATTCTTTATTCATATCGTTTGTTAAGAAAAAGACATCCTAATTTAAAATGAAAGAGTTAATAAATTTTTAAATTCATATGTTGCGAAGTGCTAAATTTTTGAAATTGGTAAATAGTGACTTGCCAAAAATAAGTACGAGAGTATAATGTGAAATGGAATACGTATTGGGTTTAAGTAGTAACCTTACAAAATTGTAAGGTTAGTGAAAGGAAATTCAATATGAAGATAAATAGACTTACATTATACTTGGTAAAGAGAAAGAGAGGCGAATGGGTATGAGCTCTGAATTAGAACAAAATACGAGAAGTAATAAAAAGCGTTCTAAAAGAAAGTCAATAAAATGGTTCATATTAATTCCATTTTTCCTACTTATTTTTGGAGGAGTAGGATATGGTTCGTTTATATATAATAAAGCAAAAGCTGTTGTAAATGATGCGTATGCAAAAATTGATAAGTCATCAAAGCGTGATAAAGAAGTCGAACCTTTAAAGGATAATATTTCAATATTAATCATGGGTGTAGATGGAAGTGAAATGAGAAAAAGCCAATATGGCGAAGCAGTTCGAACAGATGCACTTTTATTAGCAACAATTAATAAAGATGATAAGTCTGTTAAGCTAGTAAGTATTCCACGTGATTCACGTGTTTACATTCCAACTAGAAAAAAATTAGATAAAATTACTCATGCTCACGTATTTGGTGGCGTAGAAAGCACACGCGATACGGTGGAAAGATTTTTGAATGTACCTGTTGATTATTATGTGAAGTTTAACTTTGAATCATTCGTACAAATTGTCGATTCAATTGGTGGTATTGATATTGATGTACCAGTTACTTTCACTGAACAAGATAGTAAAGACCAAGCTGGTATGATCCATTTAGAAAAAGGTTACCAACATTTAAATGGAGAACAAGCTCTTGCACTTGCAAGAACGCGTAAAATTGATAGTGACGCAATGCGTGGACAGAGACAGCAACTTGTAATAGAAGCAATTGCTAAAAAAGCGATGTCTGTTCAATCAATTAGCAAAATGGGCTCTTTACTAGATGCGGTTGATAAAAATATGAAAACGAACTTAACATTTGACGATATGCTTGCCATTACAAAAAATATGGCAGGATCTAATTTGGAAATGGAAAAATTGCAAATAGAAGGTACAGATAAACGTATCGGTGGTATTTATTATTACATTCCAAATGAAAAAAATGTAAAAGATATTTCAAAAAAATTAAATGATCATTTAGGTGTAACGCCAAAATCAGTCCGAAACGAATAATAAAAAAAGATTGGCTTTTGCCAATCTTTTTTTTTGGAATGTATTTGTAACTTTTCTGTAACGATTTTTTAGTTTAGAAAAATTATACTCATATGTATGAGTATAATGGATAGGTAAAAAAGTAAAAGGACATATTCAAAATTTGTGGTAAGGAAAGATATCATATGCAGAAATGGTTAAGCATGATGGGAATTATCTTTATATTGACTGGATGTAAAATGTCTGAAGCTCCAACAAGTCTAATGGAAGCTCCTACAAATGAAAAATGGATTAATGAATTAAAGGAACAAATTGATAAAGATTTACCTGTTAATTATCGCTTACTTACTCCAATGTCTAATAGAGATAAACAGACGACATGGTCAATGAATTTCGAACGAGATAATAAAAAAGAAGCTGTCATCGTATATAAAATACCTAATGAAGATTATCATATATATTTAGCCGTATATGAGAAGAAAAATAATGGATGGAATATGAAGTCAACCTATACATTTGATGGGGAAGAAGTAGATATTGTTGAGGTAGGAGATTTCACAGGGAGTGGGAAAAGGGAACTATTGATAGGAATAACTACCAATCGTGATTTATTAGAAAACACAATGTATGTTTTTTCCGATGAGAGTGACGATATAAAGGAATTTTATAGACAGAAGTATACAAAGTTATTTATAGATGATTTAAACAAAAATGGTTTTAAAGACATAAGCCTTGTTTCGTATATGAAAGATGAACAGTTGAAGGTTCAGTTCATTGAAAAGTTTAAGGTATTGTCAGAGGTTACATTTGATCCGTATATAAATAGTATTCAAAGAATACAAATGGGCCGTATTTCTAAATCATTAAAGGCAGTTGTAATCGATGCGGGAACAGGGGCTCATTCAGGTATAACTTATGTAGCAAAATTTGATCAGGATCATTATGAAGTATTACCTATAGATGGGAAAGAAGATTTATTTAATGAATATGTTGTAGAAAGTAAAGATGTTAATGAAGACGGCATTATTGAATTTGTTCGTACTGTACGTCCAAAAGGTTGGGAGGATAAATCACATGGTGATAGTCCGCTTTTTGAACGTTACATACAGTGGAGTGAATCTGGAATTAAACCAATTGAAGAACGATATATAGATATAGAAAAAGGGTATTATGTGAAAATTCCTAAAGAGTTAATAGGGAAAATTACAATACCAGATCAGCAAAAAGAATCAAATTCTCAAAAGTTTTTGGATACAAGAACAAATAAAATATGGCTTGAAGTTCATATTTTTAAGCGGAAAGAATGGTTCAATATAAAAGGCTACAGCGCAGCAATTAAAACGGCTTCTCACGTATATGCAGTACCGAAGCAATCGGAATTTGAAAAAGTGAAAGCATATATAAAACCGCTAGCGGATTATCAACAAGAGTAGGAGGTGGGAATTATGTCAAAAATTTTAGTTTTAGAAGATGAATTAACGATCCGTAGCTTTATTGTTTTAAATTTAAAACGTGCTGGATTTTATGTAATAGAAGCTACTACTGGAGAAGAAGCGTTACAGATTTTGAGTGAACAAACTGTTGATATAGCACTGCTGGATGTAATGTTACCGGGGATTGATGGTTTAGAAGTTTGTAAGGCTATCAGGAAAGAAAATAAAAAAATGGGTATTATTATGTTAACCGCACGTGTACAAGATGAAGATAAGGTGCAAGGACTAGGAATAGGTGCAGATGATTATATTGCAAAACCGTTTAGTCCAGTAGTATTAACTGCACGTATACAGTCTTTATTAAGAAGAATAGAAGTACATGAAGAAAAAACGAATATTGTTACGTCAGGTCCATTTTCGTTAAATATTATAGAAGAAAGATTGTATAAAGATGGACAATTAGTCGATTTAACACCTACAGAGTATATGATATTACAGTATTTAATGAATCAGGCTTCAAAGCCAGTTTCGCGTGATGAAATTTTAAATATGATTTGGGGAACCAATTACGTAGGTGAGACGAAAGTAGTAGATGTAAATATGAGACGGTTACGTCAAAAAATAGAATGTAATCCATCAGAACCTGAATTTATTCTTACGGTGTGGGGAAAAGGATATGTGTGGAAGGAAAGTATGAGATGAAACGGAAAGTGACTTTATATTTTATGACGGTCATTACACTTATGCTTGTATTATTTGAAGTTGTATTTTCAGTCTCAATTTATCGATACTATTATAATGGTATTGTGCAATATATAGAGTCTCATGCGAAAACGAGTACACGTTTTTTTTCAGAATACAATTCACTATACTTTATTCGATTACAAGAATATAGTGGTGACATAATTAGTAGCTTTCAATTAGAAGGAACAGAATTACAATTAATTGATCGTCACGGCTCGGTTATACAATCTTCAAGTGGTGAAAAGGTAGAAGGTAAAGTGAATATTCCACAATCATTATTAGAAGGTGAAATGTATAATCAAGTTACTACGAAAGGTAATAAAAAACAAATAGAGGTGCTAAGCCCACTTATACATCAAGGACAAACTATTGGTGTTTTAAAATATACGACTGTTTTAACAAATGTAAATAAAAAGATTATTGAAATTATTACGTTTACTATTTCTGTAGGTATTGTTATTTCGGGAGTCGCCTTCTTAATTAGTAGACGTTTGGCAAATTCATTTGTTGAGCCAATTGAATCCATTATTCAAGCCTCTTCACAAATTGCAGAAGGCACATTAAAGCAAAAAATTAAAGAAGATTATCCTGGAGAATTAGGTGACTTGGCACATAGTTTAAATTATATGGCCTATAAAATAGATAAGGCTGAGCAGATGAAAAATGAATTCATTGCTTCTATTTCGCACGAAATACGAACGCCTTTAACAGGAATTAAAGGTTGGAGTGAGACGTTAAAAACAGTAGATCATTTAACAGAAGAAGAAATAAAGCAAGGTATGGGCATTATTTCAGGTGAGACAGATAGGTTGATTCATTTAGTAGAAGAATTGCTAGATTTTTCAAGATTACAATCAAATCATTTTAATTTATATAAACAAAAGGTGCAATTGTACGATATACTAGAGGAGACGATTTGGCAATTAACTCCTAAATCGGAAGAGAAGGAAATTCAATTTATTACTACTATAGACCGAATTGAATTGATGGGAGATCGAAATAGGCTAAAGCAAGTTTTCTTGAATATTGTTCAAAATGCAATTAAGTATTCACATGAAAAAAGCACAATACACATTGAAGCAACTAAAATAGAAGGACAAGCAGTGATTAAGGTAAGAGACGAAGGGATTGGAATTGCTAAAGAACATTTACCATATATTGAGCAATCATTTTACCAAATTAATAATCATGCTGCAGGTGCAGGTATTGGTTTAGCTATCGTTAAAAAAATGGTAGAGCTTCATGGCGGTGCGCTTAGTGTTACAAGCAAAGAAGGAATAGGAACAACAATTTTGATAAAACTCCCATTATAATACAAATAAAATCTATTTATATGGTGAAATAAAAATAAATAGATGTATAATTATATTGGGCGATTTATATATAAGATTAATAGGGAGAGGAATTCGATAGAATGGAAAAAGCTTTAAAAATTAAACAAATAGTAGTCGTTTTAATAGCGATTGCCGCAGTAGCTATTGGGTATTACATGTTTCAATCAATTACTTCACCAGCAAAAGCTGTTGCGAAACAAGAAAATGTAGTGCAGCTTGCAAGTGAACAGCCGAAAGTTGAAATGAATAAAACGGCACCAAGTCGTTTTAATGGAAAAGAAAGAAAAGTTGCTTATCTTACATTTGACGATGGGCCAGGGAAATATACGGCTGAATTATTAAATACGCTAAAACAACATGATGCGAAGGCGACGTTCTTTTTAATTGGAGCGAATGTAAAAGAATTTCCTGATTTAGTGAAACGTGAAAATGCTGAGGGTCATTATGTAGGCATGCATAGTATGACACATAATTTCGCAAAGTTATATAAAAA
Organism: Bacillus sp. FSL K6-0073; assembly: GCF_038006085.1. Classification (NCBI taxonomy): domain Bacteria; kingdom Bacillati; phylum Bacillota; class Bacilli; order Caryophanales; family Bacillaceae; genus Bacillus; species Bacillus sp. FSL K6-0073. The sequence goes on from NZ_JBBOUN010000001.1 coordinate 1,946,243, forward strand.
TGGCGAGTATGTAAATGAGATGAAAGAAGATCAAGGTTTAATCGCTAATATTATTGGGAAATCACCTAAATTAACACGTCCTCCATATGGTTCGATGCCTGGATTGAATGAAGGTCTTCGAAATAAAGTGGTAGAAGGCGGATTTAAAGTATGGGATTGGACAATTGATTCATTAGATTGGAGATACAATAAAATGCCAGTTGATGCAGCTGCAGCACAAATTGCTCAAAACGTATTAACAAACGCAACAAAACCACAAGAAGTAATTTTAATGCATGATATTCACCCGCAATCAGTTGCTGCTGTGCCAGCAATTTTAAAGGGGCTAAAAGAAAAAGGTTATGAGTTTGAAGCTTATCATGAAGAGAGTCACTTCCCAGTGAACTTCTGGCATGATAACCGTATGTAATGGAGGAATTGACGTTGAAGTATGGAAAAGTAGCAGTAGTTGGAGCGTTATCAGTAGGGTTGTTAACAGGTTGTTTCGGTGAAAAGCCAGAAGAAAATTTATATACAGCTTTTGAAACAGCAGCAACACAAGAAAAATCTTTAGTGGATGAAGCAAAAAAATTAGAGCAGTTAGAGAAACAAGGCCAAGAATTATATTCTCAAATTTTGCAAGAAGGCAAAGATCATAATGAAGCAGTTGTGAAGAAACTAGAGCAAGCTACTGCAAATGTAGATGATCGTGAAAAAGTATTGAAAAATGAAAAAGAAATGCTAGAAAAAGCTCAGAAAGAAACAAAATCTGTACAAGGAAATATAGAGAAGCTTGAAGATAAAAAGTTACAAAAACAAGCAAAAGCAGTAGAAGAGTCGTATAAGAATCGTTATGATGCATTCCAAAAGATGAATGAAAATTACACGAAAGTGTTAGCGACTGAAAAAGAACTGTATGAAAAATTAAAAGTAAAAGAAACGAAATTAAAAGAAATCGGTGAAAAAGTTAAAACTGTTAATGAATTAAATGTGGAAGCACAAAAGTCGAAAGAGCAGTTTAACAAATTTACAAAAGAGTATAATGACAGTAAATTAGCATTCTACAAAGATGCAGAAATTAAGATTAAAGATCAGAAATAAAGAAGAATCTAAAGTGTAATAAAAAGCCGGAGAAACATCGTTATAAATGTTTTTTCGGTTTTTTACGTTAAATGAATAGAAAAGACTGGAATTGATATCATAAAAGAGTTATAGTGAGTTATTCTAAGGGAAACATTGTAAAGTAAGGAGAATGGGAATATGTCATATGAATTTTTACTCAAATTAGGTTTAGCACTCTTTTTAGGATTATTCATCGGGATAGATAGGCAGCTAAAGAATAAACCACTTGGTGTGAAAACAAGTATGGTTATTTCTGTAGCAAGTTGTTTAATTACGATGGTTTCAATTGAATCTGTGCATGTATATTCTGTTCCAGGACATACAAATATGGATCCGATGCGACTGGCCGCTCAAATTGTTAGTGGAATTGGTTTTCTTGGCGCAGGTGTCATTTTACGAAGAAGTAATGACGTTATTTCTGGATTAACAACAGCTTCTATGGTGTGGGCTGCTTCAGCTTTAGGAATCGCAATTGGTGCAGGATTTTATTTACAAGCGACAGTTGCTATGGTTTTAATTATTTTAGCGATTAATGTACTTCCGCAACTTGTGAAAATTGCAGGACCGTATTCATTAAGACAAAAGGATTTATCTATAAAAATTACTGTTAAAGAGCATCATGAATTAGATGGTATATTTAAGCAAATTAAAAATTTAGGCATGCATGTGAAACGCGTGAAAATTAAAGATATAGATAGTGGAGCATTTCAGCAACTGGAGATGGTTATTTTAGCTCCAGAAGATTTATATACAACAGAGTTATATAGTTCCCTGAAAGAGATTAATCGAGTAGTTTCAGTTGAAGTGGAAAGTAGATAATTGTGATAAAAAAGAGTGAAGTGAATTCACTCTTTTTTATTTGGATTTTTAAGGAATGAAATTGATATAATGATGAGTAATAAGGGGAGAGAAATGATGGGAATACATATTAGAAGAGCAATAAAGGATGATATACAAGGTATAGCAAAGGTGCATGTCGATAGTTGGAAGACAGCGTATAAAGGGATATTTGCTGACGAAATTCTAGATAATATAGCATATGAGAAACGAGAAAAACAATGGGAAGATATTTTTCAAAAAGAAGGTAATCATCAATTTAGATTTGTAGCAGAGAATTTAAATGGAGAAATAGTTGGATTCATCGATGGGGGGATAGAAAGAACTGATACATATAATTGTGATGGAGAATTATATGCAATCAACCTTTTACAACAGTATCAAGGAATGAAAATAGGACAAAAGTTATTTCAAGCGTTACTATCAGAATGTGTAAAGAATGATATGCAATCACTTTTAGTTTGGGTTGTTACGAATAATCCTTCTAAAAAGTTTTATGAAAAATTTAACCCAGAAAAAATTGATACAAAATTTTTAGAGCGATTACAGGTAGAAGAGACAGCATATTGCTGGAGAGATATAAATAATATTATTATGTAAACTTTATGTTTGAAAGAGGTATACCAATTAAGGTATACCTCTTTTGTTTAACCATTTTGGATAGATTACTAATGAAAAATAGTAAGTATGTAGTTTGAAGCTGAGTATTTTTTTTGTGTATTTTTAACTAGATTAAAGAAAAGGGGGAAAACAAGGAAAATTAAATCAGATAAAAAAATTCTGAAATATACTCTTGAATTGAATATTATTATCAATTAGAATCATAATTGATAACGACATTCAATTATCGTTTATTATATAAAATTTCGATAGCTTTAATATAAAGAGGAGGACCAACATGCAGCTTGCGAAACAAATCGCAGAACATGCAACATTACAAAGCTTTTTAAACTGTTATTTAAGAGAAACAGGGAGTGGAGAATGGATTACAGAGGATGAAAGAATGAAAAGTATCTTCAGTAATACGTTGAATAGAGATACAGTCCCCACATATTTATGTTGTCGGCTATCGGCACAGAACGTTACTTTGTATGGAGAAGTTATATATAAATCACCAACAGATCGCCATTTGTTTGGAGAACAATTTTATTATCAAATTGGAGATAGTAATTCTGTTATTACAGCAGATTACGTTACAGTTATTACGTTTTTAATAAAAGAGATGTCGATCAACTACGGAGAAGGAACGAATCCTGCGGAACTTATGCTTCGAGTTATCCGTAGTTGTCAAAATATTGAGGAATTTACAAAAGAGAGAATAGAAGATACATCCGCATTATACGGTTTCCATACAACTTTTATAGAAGCGGAGCAGTCTTTATTATTTGGGCATTTAACTCATCCTACACCAAAGAGTAGACAGGGGATATTGGATTGGAAAAGTGCAATGTATTCTCCAGAATTAAAAGGGGAATGTCAGCTTCATTATTTTCGGGCACATAAAAGTATAGTAAATGAAAAATCATTATTATCAGATTCTACAACAACGATTATAAAAGAAGAATTAAGTAATGATGAGATGGTTAGTAAGGAATTTATAGCGAAGTACTGTAAGGAAGATCAATATGCATTAATTCCAATTCATCCGCTTCAGGCAGAATGGCTCTTGCATCAAGCTTACGTACAAGATTGGATAATTCAAGAATTGCTTGAGTATATTGGTCCTGTAGGTAAGTATTATATGGCAACATCATCACTAAGGACGCTATATCATCCCAATTCGAAGTATATGCTTAAGTTTTCATTTCCGGTGAAAGTAACGAATTCAATGCGTATTAATAAACTGAAAGAACTTGAGAGTGGTCTTGAAGGGAAGGAAATGTTAAATACGGCTATTGGTGAAGTACGAGAAAGATTTCCAGGATTTGATTTTATTTGTGATCCAGCCTTTATTACATTAAATTATGGAACACAAGAATCTGGATTTGAAGTGATTATTCGTGAGAATCCTTTTTATAGCGAACATGCAAACGACGCAACATTAATTGCTGGGCTAGTTCAAGACGCTATACCTGGGGAGCGTACGCGGTTATCGAATATTATTCATCGCCTAGCAGATTTAGAAAGTAAAAGCTGTGAAGAAGTAAGCTTAGAGTGGTTTATACGATATATGAATATTTCTTTAAAGCCAATGGTATGGATGTATTTACAGTATGGTGTTGCATTAGAAGCTCATCAGCAAAATAGCGTTGTTCAGCTAAAAGATGGTTATCCGGTCAAATATTATTTCCGTGATAATCAAGGATTTTATTTCTGTAATTCAATGAAAGAGATGCTTAATAATGAATTAGCTGGTATTGGAGAACGTACTGGAAATTTATATGACGACTATATTGTGGATGAGAGATTTCGTTACTACTTAATTTTCAATCATATGTTTGGCCTCATTAATGGTTTTGGCACAGCAGGATTAATTAAGGAGGAAATTCTTCTCTCGGAATTAAGGTCTGTACTTGAATCATTCCTTCCATATAACCGGGAACCTTCTACATTTTTAAGAGAATTATTGGACGAAGATAAGTTAGCGTGTAAAGCAAATTTACTAACGAGATTTTTCGATGTCGATGAGTTAAGTAATCCATTGGAGCAAGCTATTTATGTGCAAGTACATAATCCACTCGTTAGAGAAGTGGCTGTTCGTTCATAAATAACGTTAAAATTTCACGTAATACAAATAATGGTATTTTGTCATAAGGTGGAGGGTTTTATGAGAGTGGACATGTATCATACGAAAGTATTGAAGGCGCTCGAATCAGAAGATTACATTTCAGTACGAAGAAGAGTGCTACGTCAATTAGTAGAATCGTTAATTTATGAGGGGATTATTACACCGGTTCGCATAGAAAAAGAAGAACAACTTCTTTTTCTAATACAAGGACTTGATGAAGAAGGCAAAAGTGTCACGTACAAATGCTATGGCAGGGAACGGATGACATTTGGACGTATTTCGTTAGACTCATTAATAGTAAGAGTTCAAGATGAACAGCAAGAAATACAATCTGTCTCGCAATTTCTAGAAGAAGTTTTTCGGGTTACTAGTGTAGAACAAGCTAAATTAGATTCTTTTATACACGAATTAGAACAAACAATATTTAAAGACACGATTGCACAATATGAAAGAAATAATAAGAGAGAATATACTCAAAAATCTTACGATGAGTTTGAAAGCCATTTAATAGACGGCCATCCATATCATCCTAGTTATAAAGCACGTGTTGGATTTCAATATCGTGACAATTTTCAATATGGTTATGAATTTATGCAGCCAATAAAACTCATATGGATTGCAGCGCATAAGAATTATGCGACTGTAGGTTATGAGAATGAAGTGATGTATAACAACCTTTTAAAAGAGGAGATTGGCGATCGTAAATTAGAAGAGTTTATGGAACGAATTCGTAATAAGGGATGTAATCCAAAACAGTACGTGTTTATACCTGTTCACCCATGGCAGTGGGTGAATTTCATCATTTCAAATTATGCGGATCATATACAGGGGAAATTTATTATTTATTTAGGAACATCTGAGGACGATTATTGCGCGCAACAGTCAATGAGAACATTAAGAAATATTACGAGTCCAAAGAAACCGTACGTTAAATTATCGATGAATTTACTCAACACTTCAACACTTCGTACGCTGAAACCATACTCTGTTGTGAGTGCACCAGCAATATCAAATTGGTTAAATGATGTTGTAAGTAATGACGCCTATTTAATGGATGAAGCACGTTTAATCTTGTTAAATGAGTTTTCCAGTGTAACGTATGACACGAATAAGAAAGCTATATATGGTTCATTAGGATGTATTTGGCGCGAAAGCATTCATAAGTATTTAGATGCACAAGAAGATGCAATTCCTTTTAATGGTTTATACGCTAAAGAGAAAAATGGTACACCAATTATTGATGCGTGGTTGAATAAATATGGAATGAAGGATTGGCTACAATTACTTATTCAAAAAGCGATAATACCAGTTATACATCTTGTTGTAGAGCATGGCATCGCACTGGAATCACATGGACAAAATATGATTCTAGTCCATAAAGAAGGGGTGCCTGTTCGTATTGCGTTAAAGGATTTTCATGAAGGGCTTGAGTTTTATCGTCCATATTTGAAAACGGTTGACAAATGTCCCGACTTTACTAAAATGCATAAAACATATGCGAATGGAAAAATGAATGATTTCTTTGAAATGGATCGCATTGAATGTTTGCAAGAGATGGTGTTAGATGCACTATTCCTGTTTAATTTAGGAGAATTAGCATTCGTACTTGCGGATGAATATGGATTGAAAGAAGAACATTTTTGGATGATGGTTGTTGAAGAAATTGAAAATCATTTAAGAATATATCCACATTTGAAAGGTAGATTTGAAAATATTCAATTATATGCACCTACATTCTATGCTGAACAATTAACGAAACGTCGATTATATATGGATCTGGAATCGCTTGTTCATGAAGTTCCAAATCCATTGTATAGAGTAAGACAACTTATGAAACAAAAATCAGCTGTTACAGGGGGAAATTATGCTAATCGTTAATAAACAAGAGTATAGCAAAAGTGATTTTGAATCAAGATTAAAAGTTTATGAGGAAATGGAACAATTTAAAGAAGCAGAAGGAAATAGATTTGCACTTTGTCTGAAAGATCCATTCGATATTATTACGATTGTGTTTTTCTTAAAAGAAAAGAAATCATCAGTATTACTTATACATGAAGATACACCAAAAGAAACAGCTATTGAAATGGCAAAGCGTGCAAATTGTGTAGGAATTTTATATGGAGAATATGGCGATTGTACAAAATTAGAAGTAGGGAACTTTTTACTAGAAGAGCCTTCTTTACTGCAATATAGTTCTGGAACTACAGGGGAACCGAAACTAATTCGTAGAGCATGGACGGAAGTTGATACGGAAATTACCGCTTATAATGAAGCTTTAAACTGTGAAGTAGATGAAGTGCCAATCGTTATGGCTCCTGTTTCACATTCATACGGACTAATATGTGGTACTTTATCAGCAATTAAGAGGGGGAGCCAGCCTGTAATCATTACGAATAAAAATCCTAAATTCGCATTAAATATAGTTCGCAATACAGAAAAACATATTATATATGCAGTACCACTTATGTTACACATTATGGGGAGTTTTCCATTAGGAACGTTCCAGTTTCATAAAATTATGACATCAGGATCGCCTTTGCCAGAAGCACTATTTTATAAACTAAAAGAAATGACAACATATATGATGCAGCAATATGGTTGTTCTGAAGCAGGTTGTATTAGTATATGTCATGATATGAAGAGCCATTTAGATTTAGGAAACCCTCTACCTCATGCGAGTATAAGCATAGGTTCAGATGAAAATGCACCGGAAGAAATCGTCGTGAAAATGAATGATAAGGAAATCTTCACGAAAGATTTAGGGTATAAATCTGAGCGTGGCATTCATTTTATGGGGCGTATGGACGATGTAATTAATGTTTCGGGATTAAAAGTCTTTCCTATAGAGGTAGAAGAAACGATGCTTCGATTGGAAGGTGTTCAAGAGGCAATTGTATATCGAGGGAAACATCCTGTCATGGGCGAAATAGTTAAAGCGAAAGTGATCTCTCATGTTGATCCAGTACAAATAAGAGAATGGTGTATTCAGCACTTACCTTCTTATAAAGTTCCCCATGAAATTGAAAGTGTAAATGAAATTCCTAAAAATAAAACTGGAAAAGTAAGTAGAAAGTTACTAGATATGGGAGAGGTTACAACATGAGACGGGAAGCGTTAAAGAATGCCGTGTTAAAAATTATGATTGAAAAAATGGAACTGAAAAATGTAACGCATTTAGAAGAAACGATGCGCTTAAATCAAGATTTATATATAGATTCGGTAATGATGTTACAGCTTATTGTATACATAGAAATGGATGTAAAGCTATGTGTTCCAGAGGATGAGGTAGATCCAAAGGCATTTCTTACTGTAGGATCTTTGCTTGATTTTATGGAGGAGTTACAGGAAATAAATGTGAATAACTAACCTTTAGGAAAGTGGATGAGAGTATGACTTCAATTAAAGTGCACTGTTTAGTGAGTTGTTTTTGTGAAATTATAAAAAGGCGTAGCGACATTGATTTTCGTCCATTTTATTTTGGACTATGGGATGGAGATTTTGATATAACAGAAGGCGGAATTATTTCATATCACTCTGAAAACATTAACCATGATCATTATTTACTTTGGTTTGAAAAATTGTACGGTATTAAAGTAAACGAATGGTATGATCATGCAAAAGATAAAGATAGCAATGTAGAAACGTTTTTAGAATTAGTAGAAAACAAGCCGGAAAATCGTTATGTCATTGTAATGGTTGATATGTCTCTATTACCAGAGAGGGAAAATAAATTTCATCAAAAACCGTTTCCACATTATTTAATGATATCAAAAACAGAGAAAGAAGAAGAGTGGTTCATGCTAGATCCTGATTTTCGTTGGGAAGGAAATATGGAAAGAGAAAAAGTACTTCACTCTATTCAAGATAACCCATTTGGTGGAGGGTATTTCATTGATATAGAAGGAATTGGGGAGCCAACGCAAGAAACAGTAGCTAGTTATTTCACAGAAACATTCAAAAAGAACGACAATGAACTGACTATGGAGCTGAAAAATTTAATTGTAAAAATGGCAAATGAGGAAGAAGGATATGCGCTTTCTGGACTTGTAGCAGCAGTAAAACAAATACCAGTACTTGCAATTCGTAAATATAGTTATGAGCATGCCTTTGCATACTTCCGTGAAACGTTGCAATATTCGGAGCAAGAATTTGATTATTGGTGTGATCGGGTAGAGGATATTGTACAAGGATTTACAAATGTACAGTATCGTGCAATTAAAATGGCAATGACGAATAATAAAGGTATGCTAGTATCGATTATTGAAAAACTGGATGAAATGAATGCAATTGAACTGCAAATTAAGAAGGAATTAGAGAGACAGTTTCTATCATGGAAAGGTATGAAAACAAATCAGTCTGTCGCAACTTTTTAATAAGCTAACTGAATTTAAGATAGGGGAGTTTAATGCTATGAAATATTCGCTATGTACCATTTCATTTCGTCATCAATTAATTTCATTTACTGATATTGTTCAATTTGCATATGAAAACGGTTTTGAAGGAATTGAATTGTGGGGGACTCATGCACAAAATTTGTATATACAAGAACGCGAAACGACAGAACGAGAATTGACTTTTCTAAAGGATAAAAACTTAGAAATTACGATGATAAGTGATTACTTAGATATATCATTATCAGCAGATTTTGAAAAAACGATAGAGAAAAGTGAACAACTTGTAGTACTAGCTAATTGGTTTAATACGAATAAAATTCGCACGTTTGCTGGGCAAAAAGGGAGCAAGGACTTCTCGGAACAAGAGAGAAAAGAGTATGTGAAGCGAATACGTAAGATTTGTGATGTGTTTGCTCAGCACAATATGTATGTGCTGTTAGAAACACATCCCAATACACTAACGGACACATTGCCTTCTACTATAGAACTATTAGAAGAAGTAAATCATCCGAATTTAAAAATAAATCTTGATTTTCTTCATATATGGGAGTCTGGCGCAGATCCAATAGACAGTTTCCATCGATTAAAGCCGTGGACACTACATTACCATTTTAAGAATATATCTTCAGCGGATTATTTGCATGTGTTTGAACCTAATAATGTATATGCTGCAGCAGGAAGTCGTATTGGTATGGTTCCGTTATTTGAAGGTATTGTAAATTATGATGAGATTATTCAGGAAGTGAGAGGTACGGATCTTTTTGCTTCCTTAGAATGGTTTGGACATAATGCAAAAGAGATATTAAAAGAAGAAATGAAAGTATTAATAAATAGAAAATTAGAAGTAGTAACTTCGTAATGTGAAATGATGTGAGAGTCTCGTTTTAGAGGCTCTTTTTTTATGGTAAAAAATAACCAAAAATTTCCATGTATTTTAATTTGAATTTAACACAATTTATATATAAATAAGGAGGTGATTGGTAATGGCTAGAAATCGTAATTCTAATCAATTAGCATCACATGGAGCACAAGCAGCTTTAGATCAAATGAAATATGAAATTGCACAAGAGTTTGGTGTACAACTTGGCGCTGATACTTCTTCACGTGCAAACGGTTCTGTAGGCGGTGAAATTACAAAACGCCTTGTAGCGATGGCAGAACAACAACTTGGTGGCGGATATACTCGCTAATTGTAGAAGGTTATAGGAGAAAGGAAGGATTCTTCCTTTCTTTTTTTTTCAATTAATTGGTATGGATATATTGTGAACTGGATTCAAAGAATAGGAATAATACTATAATTTCCCCAATTTCTTTTGTTGTGAATGGGAAGTAGTAAAGATGTAATAGCCCTGGTGGAATGAAAAGTTACGTTCCAGCGGGGCTATTATATGGTAAGAAATATATGATGAAAGGTTTCGAAGCCAACATGTTAAAAAAAGAAAACTGTTGTTTAATTGCGCTTGCATCAGTTCCACTTGTTATGACATTAGGGAATTCAATGCTCATCCCAATTCTGCCGACTATTGAAAAGAAATTACATATTTCATCGTTTCAAGTATCCATGATTATTACAATTTACTCTATCGTAGCTATTCTACTTATACCGATTGCTGGTTATTTATCAGATAGATGGGGACGAAAGATGGTAATGGTTCCGAGTTTGCTGATTGCAGCTATAGGAGGAGCGATAACTGGTTGGGTATCTTGGAAAGTTGATAATCCCTACAATTGGATATTGATTGGTAGAGCGATTCAAGGTATTGGTGCTGCTGGTGCAATGCCAGTTGTTATACCGTGTGTTGGTGATTTATACAAAGACGAAAAACAAGTTAGTACAGGTTTAGGAATCATAGAAACATCCAATACATTTGGGAAAGTACTGAGCCCTATTTTAGGGTCTGCTCTTGCTGCCGTTGTATGGTTCTTACCATTTTGGGCGATTCCAATTTTATGCGTAGTATCAATTGTTTTATTACTTGTTCTAGTAAAGGCAAAGAAACAAGAAGGAGAAGTCCCACCACTTAAAGAGTTTATAAAATCTATTCTGTCTACGTTTCGAGAAAAAGGAAGATGGTTAATTGCCATTTTTGCATTAGGTGCAATTATTATGCTTATTTTATTCGGAATTCTCTTTTATTTGTCGACTATACTGGAATCAAAGTATGACATTCATGGTATATGGAAAGGGTGTGTGCTTGCTATTCCGTTACTTGTACTGTCACTTAGTTCATATATGGCCGGTAAAAAAATTGGAGATAATCAAAATGTTATGAAGAAGTGTATTTATATTGGTTTTTTAATGGCAGCTGCATCAGTCATCATTCCTTTATTTATAAAAGGGATTTATTTACTACTTCTTTGTCTCGTTATTATGGGGATAGGGATTGGTATGGCACTCCCATGTTTAGATGCCCTCATTACACAAGGAATTGAAAAGGAGCAAAGGGGAACGGTTACGTCATTTTACAGTTCAATGCGATTTATCGGTGTAGCAGCTGGACCACCTTTATATTCTTTTTTCATGAAAGGGGCGGACCATGAAGTGTTTTATTTGACAAGTATTTTCGCTGCCATTGGTGCTGTCATAGCAATCATTTGGATTAAACCAGCAAAGGATGCAAAGGCGGTAAAACAGAAACCGGAACCTACTTCATAATTTGTAAGAGAATTGCATGATGTTTTGAGAAACATGCAATTCTCTTTCGTTCATTAAGAATAAATAACTTGTTTTAACATATAAAGTGCGACACCCCATATGATGAGGCCAGAAAATTTATTTAATAATAAAATTGTCTTTCCGGTTGAGTCTAGTCTTTTTAGAAATTTCCCCGCTAAAGCTAAGCTTATAAACCAAATCCAAGAAACGATAATAGTTGCAAGTGTGAAAGCCCATTTTTCACTTCCTATGTATTGAATAGAATTTGTTCCAATTACACCGATTGTGTCTAAAATAGCATGTGGATTTAATAACGAAACTGATGCTGCGAAAAGGATTTGCTTTTTTAAGGGCATACTTTTTTCTTGTTTTACATCGTTGGAAGGATTACTTCTCCAAATAACAAAGCCCATGTATAGGAGAAAGAAAAATCCAATTATATATAATGAGTTAGTTAGCCAAGAAAAAGTAAGGAGTACAAGGGAGACACCTTGCACTGCAATCAATATGAGTAACGTATCACATATAGAGGCAGTTAATACTACAGGGGCTGCCCTCCAAATGTTTGGTTGGCTCGCACCTTGGTTAAAGACAAAAACATTTTGTACACCTAATGGAATGATAAGTCCAAATGCAAGAATGATACCATGAATAATTGCTTCACTCATCATATTACCTCCTATTTTAATTCATTATGATAGTGTATATTGTATAGAAGAAATGAAAATTTGTATCCATCCATATGGTTGGGGAGGTTACCAACCAAAAAGAATATAAGGTGATATGATGGAAAGATTCGTTTGGAAACCGGATATGTCTCTAGCGACGCCGCTGTATAAACAAATAGAAACGTATATAAAAGAAAAGATCGTTAATGGAGAATGGACCGTTGGAACGAAATTACCTTCACAAAGAGATTTGGCCCATACATTTGGTGTGAATCGAAGCACAATTGTAATGGCTTTCGATGAACTAGTTGCAAAGGGATACATTGAAGGGAATGGCAGGAAAGGAACAATTGTTGTAAATAATAATGAGAATGTTTCAACTTACGCACCCCCGCCTAATTGGCAGTCTTATGTAGAAACAGGACTTCATTATCCGAATCTCCCAGCTATTCAGGAGATTAATCAAGCTGAATTTTATCCACATGTAATTCGATTAGGAACAGGTGAGCTCGCGCCGAGTCTCTTACCTGAGAAAAAGATGAAAGAAATTATGAATAAGCTTTTAAAGTCAAATGTGACGCTTGGGTATGAAGAGCCAAAAGGAAATTTTTATTTAAGGGAAAAGATTTCCGAATACTTAAAGGGGCATGGTGTATATGTATCTCCTGACTCTATATTAATTGTTTCAGGAGCAATTCAAGCGCTGCAACTTATCTCTATGGGGCTTCTTCCAAAAGGCGCATCCATCTTATTAGAAAAACCATCCTATTTATATTCGCTTAATGTTTTTCAATCCGCAGGAATGCGTTTCATTGGAATACCAATGGATGAGAACGGTTTAAATGCATCATATATTACAAAATATAAGAAGCAATTTAATGCCTCTATTTTATATACAATCCCGTCTTTTCATAATCCAACGAACTTTAGTATGAATGCGAAGAAACGAATAGAAGTGATGGAAATATGTAATGAAATTGGATTACCTATTATAGAGGACGCAGTGTATCAAGACTTATGGTTTGATGCACCTTGTTCGAAACCTTTAAAAGCCTATGATAAAAATGGAATCGTACTACATATTGGAAGCATGTCCAAAGTAATTAGTCCAGGTTTAAGAATTGGATGGATTGTTGGACCTGAGCCAGTAATTCAAAGATTGTCAGACATAAAGATGCAAACAGATTATGGTTCAAGCACTATATCCCAGCAAATTGCAGCAGAGTGGTTTACAAATGGTCTATATGATGAGCATTTGCGATTTGTAAGAAGTGAATTGAAAAAACGAAGAGATTTTATGTTACTAATGTTAGATAAATATCTTCGTGAAATAGCAACTTGGCATGAACCAACAGGCGGGTTTTATATATGGGTACATATAAAAGTACCCATTTCATATCGCAGTTTATTTGATAAAGCTCTGCAAGAAAAGGTTTTATTAAACCCAGGTACTTTATATGATAGAAGTGCAAATCAATTTTTGCGCCTATCGTATTCATACGCAACGTTAGAAGAAATTGAAATAGGTATAAAAAAACTTGCACAACTAATGAAAAAGTAAGAGGAGAAAGTAATGAAACAATATGTAATTTGCCAAATGATCAATGGAGAAAAATATTTAGCTGCTTATGCGGAGACGAAGCAAGAGGCGATTGAAAAAGCAGAACTGTTAGGATTAAGAACGGGAAATCGTTACATAGTTATAACTGCAGAAGAAGCCGAAGGCTTAACGTATCCTTAAACAATGTATGAGATTATATAGGAAGTAAATAAGTCTAGTAATATAAGAATTTACTAGGCTTATTTACTATTAAGTTGTTAAACGTTCTCGTATTTATACGCAAAGTAATAATATTATGAGTCAAGTTGACGAAAAAATCGATTTGTCTTTCGGTCTTGATTTCCTTTTCTATACTCATCAATATATTGCCTAAAGTTCCAAGCTTGTAAAAATTTATTAGCAGAGTTATAACCAGAATTGTAAAGCCAGTCTTTTTCTTCCTTCGTCAGTTCAAAATTAGTACTTGTAATCGTTCCTGTTGGAATTGTAATCGTTCTTGCTTTTGATTCCTTATCTAAATGACGTAAATCATGAGCTTGCATCATTGTTTTAAATAGTCCTTTGAACATGGAAATAGGCTCGTTATAGTGAGCAGGGTCAGCTTGAATCTCATCTTTTACAAAATGAAATCCGAAAGTCGGCCAGCGAGGAGCGGTAGGTGAATCGAAGATCCAAATTGGATAATTACTTAGAATTCCTCCGTCAACCATATAACAAGGCTGCTTCCATTTTGGAGTTCTCCATTTTACGGGTTCAAAGAAGAAGGGGATTGTACTACTCATTCTTACCGCTTTAGCGATAGAGAAGCGATAATTTAAAAATCCGTAGTTTGGTAAGTCGTCAGGAAAGACAACCATTTTACCATTACTAATATCAGAAGCGATGATTTTGAGTTTGTTTAGATCCGGTAAATCAGTAAATAAATGAACACCTTTTTTTCGAAGTAATTCTTCAATCCATTCTTCTATAAATACATTAGAGTATATACCTAGAGTAGTCCATGCACTTAGTCCTTTTCCGATAAAGGGGATTTTGTCAATAAAGGTTTTCTTCGTAAATTTGTTATAATCGATATCAGTTATAATGGTTTTTAGCTCTGAACAAGAATATCCTGCAGCTAAAAGTGCCGCGATAATTGCACCAGCTGATGTTCCAGCTACACGTTCCCATTCATAACCTTTTTCGACTAACGCGCAAATTGCCCCAACATGCGCAATACCGCGCACACCGCCTCCTTCAAAAACACCATCAATCTTCATTAAACATACTTCCTTTCAAATAAAAGATTTGGAAATGGCAAAAAAGCACGTATTGTACGTGCTTTTTTACAATGGTTTTTAAGTTTACTAGCAGCCTACAAAGCCGCCCCAACAGCTAGCTCCGATGATGATTAGAAGGATGAATAAAACGATTAATAAAGCGAAACCTCCGTAACCACAACCACCACAGCTACCGCCGTAACCGTAACCGCCGCAACTATATCCGTAACCCATGTGGAATTCCTCCTTATATTAAAAATAAAAATGAACGAGGGGAAAATGTACTGGAAGAACTAAAGAACTATCGTGTTTGTAGGAACAATGTATAGTATGCTTTTTTAAACTTGTTCGCGTACGAAGGATAAGCCCGTTTTTGAAGGCTTGTTGATTTTGTAAAGAATGAAGTATAATCTTTGTACTATGATATAAATAAGTATGTAAATGTAAGGAGAATTTATGAATAAAAAAATTGAAGTATTAATTGATAAATATGAACTAACACACTTGAAAGAGGAACTTATTAATACTGTATTTCCTTGTATAAAAGTTGTGCCAAAGCAGCAGGAAACTGTTGCGATAGGTAGTTCGAAAATGGGAGGAGTTCCTGATTTACCAGCTTTATTTGAATATCCAAAGCATAAAGGAAATCCACTACAATTTATCGCGCAATTTAACTTAAGTGATTTACAAAACGTTGGTATGGATCACAATCTTCCTAAGACGGGGATGCTGTATTTCTTTTGCATTGAAAATTATTTTGAAGAAAATGTGAAGCTAACAGAGGCTGGGCGTGTACTTTATTATGATGTTCCTGTAGAGCAATTACGAAGAGGAAATGAAGTACAAGCGAAATATAACCAGTGTGCAATTACTTTTGAACTGACATACAAATTACCAGAACTTTTCATTGAAGATGAGGCTGATTCAGATCGTTTCTTGCAATTACTTGAAGAGCTAATTCCGGATAACTACGATAACCATCAAATGTTTGGTGAGCCATTCTCTGTACAAGAAGAAGTGTTATATGAGACGGGAGAATATATGGGAGTAGACCCGCAGCAAATGACTCTTTTATTCCAAATTGATTCAGATCATAAAAATTGTAATATGGTTTGGGGAGAACTAGGGATGCTATATTTCTGTATTAGTAATGAAGATTTGAAAAATCAACGTTTTGAAAATACATGCTGCGTATTACAAACATGCTAATGAAAAAAGGTTGTTCTTTTTAAAAGAACAACCTTTTTATGTGAATTAGTTAATATGCATAATCTCATATGACCTATACGAAAAAGTATTGTATACTCTGAAACTATACGATACTTTTTCGTATAGTTATAGAATATAAGGAGTGACAAGATGGGAAAGACAAGTAAGTATGTGACAGCTGCCGCACTTTGTTCAACTATAGTAATGGGAGGCTTACAAGCGTCATCTGTATCTTATGCAGCTACAAATCCGACTACAGTGACAGCACAATCAGATGTAAAGTTATTAGATGATTTCAGAAAAGAATTAAAAAAACAGATTGATAATCGAGAAGAAAATATTACAATCACATATAAAACAAAAGATAGAAATGCTAGAAATATTATGGATCAATTGTATGGTGAGTTTAATAAAATTGTAGATGCTGATGAGTATGTAAAATATAATGTAGCGTCTACTAGATATTCCATTAAAGGAATGCCAGGGGACTATACGTTTACACTGCAAGTAAAATACCGTGAATCAAAAGAACAAACTCAATATGTAAAAGCTCAGGCGAAATCAATTGTTGGATCAATTGTAAAACCAGGGATGGATGAGCATGAGAAAGTAAAAGCTATTCACGATTACGTTGTTAAGCATGTGTCTTATGATACGTCTTATCAAGCGTATACAGCATATGAAGCATTAGCGAATCGTTCTGCCGTTTGCCAAGGATATACATTATTGACGTATGAGTTGTTAAAAGAGGCAGGTATTCAAAATCATATTGTAACAGGCACAGGAAACGGACAAGCTCACGCGTGGAATTTAGTGAACATTGAAAACAAATGGTATCACCTAGATACTACATTTGATGATCCAGTACCAGATAAAGCAGGGCGTGCAACTTACTCATATTTTAATATGTCTGACGAACAGTTAAGTAAAGATCATGAATGGGATCGTAGCAAATATCCAGCGGCAACTACAAGTTATTTTGGTGAATTAACAAATAAAATAAAAGCTGGTAGCTCAAAAACTGTCGTATATGAGCAGATGTTAAAAGAAACAAATTTACAATACTTATCTGCAGAATACGGAGCAGAAAATTATAATGAATTTAAGCAAAAGTTGCAGCAACAGTTTGCAGCTAAACCAGAAAAAGTAGAAGTACGATATAAGCAGTCCATGGATGGGACGATGCAAGATATAAAGAAAGTATTAAATGAAATAAATTGGCCAAAAGGTGCAAAGCGTGTGTCTTATCAAGTAGCGCCTTACAGTGCATTGGCGGGTTATTCATTAGCGACAATTACATTTACGTATTAAGCAATGAGAAAAAGCATCTGTAAAAGATGCTCTTTTTATATTTATCGATCACTTTAAAATTTTGGGAATTATGTGATAAAATAAAAAGGAGAGGATGTGAATGCTGAATGAACTTGTTCGAAAGTAATATTTTTACATTGATATATACTTGTTTAGTAATCGGACTTATCGTTTTGTTTTTCATATCATTTACTTTGTTTATTAGAAGAGTATTACAAAGCAGTGCTGCAAAGAAACACCACGTGATTAATATGAACCAGAAGCTAGATCGAATCATTGAATTGCTTGAAAAAGATAAGAAATAGCGATAGAAGAGGTATGAAAAGGGGAAAGAGAATGGCCAATTATATAAAAGAATTACGTGAAAAAGTAGGACATGATTATGTTTTCTTAAACTTTGCCGGTGGTTGTGTATTTAATAAGGAAGGAGAAGTATTACTGCAAAAAAGAGGAGACTTTAACGCTTGGGGATTTCCAGGTGGTGCAATGGAGATAGGAGAATCAGCTGCGGAAACTGCAATCCGAGAAATAAAAGAAGAAACCGGGTATGATGTAGAAATAAATGAGCTTATTGGAGTGTATACAAAATATTTTCAATCATATCCAAATGGAGACAAGGCCCAGTCAATTGTGATGTTCTTTTCATTCTCAATAGTTGGAGGTGACAAAAAAGTAGATGGTGATGAAACGTTGGATTTGAAGTTTTTCCCGTTAGACGACATGCCACCGTTATTTTGTAAACAACATGAAGATTGCCTGCAAGATTTATTGGAGAAAAGAGTAGGGGTATATCGTTAACATATAAAAAAGAAGCTAAATGAAGATTAGCTTCTTTTTTATGTTTCATTTATTTCCACCAATCATCAAACATTGACGCTGGTACTTGTCTTTTATGCTCACTCACTGTGTAACGTTTTTCAATTTTCTCTGCAACGTCAGCTGGAACTGCTTTACCTTCTAAATAATCATCTAATTGATTATAAGTAATACCTAACTCTGTTTCATCAGCTTGACCTGGTTTTTCATCTAATAAATCAGCTGTTGGCATTTTTAAGTACAGTCGCTCGTCTGCACCTAACTCTTGTAATAATGCACGTCCTTGACGCTTCGTTAATCCCGTTAATGGTAATAAATCTGCACCACCATCTCCGAATTTTGTAAAGAACCCTGTTACAGCTTCTGCAGCGTGATCTGTTCCGATAACAAGTAGCCCTTTTTGTCCACCAATTGCATATTGAGTAACCATACGGATACGTGCTTTCACGTTACCTTTATTGAAATCTGTTAATGATTCACCCAATAAGTTTTCATATTGATTTGAAAAAGCATCAACAGTTGAAGCAATATCAAATGCAACAGATTGATCTGCTTGAATGAATTGTAATGCTAATTGTGCATCATCTTCATCTTTTTGTACTTTATAAGGAAGACGCACGGCGATAAACGTTGCATTACCACCTTCGTTACGAATTTCTTCAACTGCAAGTTGTGCTAAGCGTCCTGCTAATGTAGAGTCTTGTCCGCCGCTAATACCAAGTACAAATCCTTTTGCACCTGTTTTTTTTACATAATCCTTTAAGAAATCAACTCGTTTACGAATTTCAATTTTTGGATCAATTACAGGCTGAACATGTAATGCTTTCATAATCTGTTCTTGTAATGTCATTATGTTTCCTCCTATTCATATTAAAGCGGTAATTAAGTTTATATGTATAATGGTACATACTTCTATCCTTTATTATTTCGCAAAATTAACGAATATACAATAGGATGTGTGTATGAATATGAATGTAGTCATTATAAATAAAGTACTACGTATAAGCAATTTTTTTAAACCTTTCAAAAATGTAAGGTTTTTGTCATTTGAATCGATGGAAGGTATTTCCGCACTTTACTAATATAAAAACATAGATAGTAGAAGGGCGGAGAAGTAATATGAACATTAGAGAACTAGCATATCGGAATGTAACCCGAAATA
Organism: Bacillus sp. FSL K6-0073; assembly: GCF_038006085.1. Taxonomy (NCBI): domain Bacteria; kingdom Bacillati; phylum Bacillota; class Bacilli; order Caryophanales; family Bacillaceae; genus Bacillus; species Bacillus sp. FSL K6-0073. Next base: position 1,965,945 of record NZ_JBBOUN010000001.1, read on the forward strand.
GACGGACATACTCAGCCTATTTTTTGAGTAGTGCATTTGCAATTATGGCCTTTTTTGTGTATTCATTTTTTGCGTTTCATCCGGCATTAAGTGCAGGAGAATTAGGTCAGTACGTATTCGTAAGTATGTCTTTTGCACAGTCTATTATTTACTTATTTACATTCTTCTTTATTTTATATTCGATGGGAATGTTTTTAAAAACGAGAAAGCGTGAACTAGGGATTTTAATGATGTTAGGTATGACGAAATATCAATTAAAGCGTCTAATCTTTTTTGAAAATATTATGATTGGAATAGGGGCAATTATTTTTGGTATTCTTTCAGGTATGTTATTTTCAGGGGTATTACTATTTTTGGCTCCGATGATATTGAAACTAGATATCTCCTTATCCTATTACATACCGATGAAAGCAATTGTTGTAACGAGTATTATGTTTTTTATTTTATTTATGATCATATCATTGTTTAGTGCAGGAATGATTCGTAAAAATAAGATTATGAAGTTGTTTAGAGGATCGGCAGAGGCGAAACCGGAACCGAAAGCATCAATCATTTCTTCCATATTAGCAGTAGTATTGCTTAGTGCTGGCTATGTAGGAGCTCTTCTATCACATGGAGCAATGGTATTTATTATGATGATTCCTGTTACAACGGTAGTTATTATTGGGACGTATTTGTTGTACAAGCAGCTGAGTGTCTTTATTATTCGATTATGTAAAAAAAGTAAACGTTTCTATTGGACACAGACTAATATTATTACGTTATCAGATTTAGCGTATCGCATGAGAGATAACGCAAGAATGTTCTTTATTGTAACCATTATTTCTACTGTAGCATTTTCCGCAATAGGGACATTAGTTGGCTTCGCATCCATGACGAAAGGGATAATGGAGAGACCGATTTCGTTTCATTACCATTCTAAGCAAGGGAATAGTAACGAATCACAGCATATACAAATGATTGACAAAGGATTAAAGAAACATAGTATAGCAGCTTCAAAAACTAATATTTCGACAAAGAAAACGGAGGAACAGTCGTTAAGAAGCGCCATTTTTATAAAAGAATCAGACTATAAGAAATATGCAAAGTTAACAGAAGAACCATTTAATACTGTAGCAAATAAAGAAGTTGTATTTTTGTCAGCTAATATACCAGGGCCAACGATGAAAGAAAGAAAAGAAATTACTTTACCTAATATGAATGAAAATTTAAAAGTGAAAAAAGTTACTTCATCTTCATTGGGGAAAATATTAAGAGGAAATGTTTATGTAATCTCTAATAGTCAATATGATTCATTACAAGATGGGTTTATAGAGACAAAAGATTATATGTATAAAACTGAAAGAACGAAAGATGAGATTGAAATTGGTAAAGAGCTTACGCATCAAATTAAACCGTATCAAGAATATTCAACGTTTAGTGCGGAAGAGTACGAGCAAAACCAAAGTTTACAAATTGCAGGACCGATTTTATTTGTAGGTTTCTTTATTGGTATAGTATTTTTCGTTTGCGCAGGAAGTTTCCTTTACTTCCGTTTATTCTCCGATTTGGAGGATGATGTTCGCTTGTTCGAAATGATTCGTAAAGTTGGATTGACAAGTAGGGAATTATCGAAGGTAGTTACAATTCGATTGGCCCTTTTATTCTTCGTTCCAATTGGTGTTGCAACATTACATGGAGCAGTAGCCTTAACGGCGTTAGGGCAAATGTTTGAGTACTCATTGTTTAAAGAAAATACAGTTGTATTAAGTATTTTCATAGGTATTCAAGTTGTATACTTCTTACTTATAAGATCCCGTTATGTAAAACAATTGAAAGAGAGATTACGTATGCATTAAATGTGTTTTTTTAACTCGAGTACAAAATTTTCTAAAAAGAGGCAAGTATTGTCAAAAAGTGATAAAATGGAAAAAGCGAGGTGAAAAAATTAATAGAGAGTAAGGGGGGAGAAATATGAAAGCAACAGGAGTTATTCGAAAAGTAGACGAATTAGGACGAATTGTTATCCCTAAAGAATTACGCGATGTATTGGGAATACAAATCAAATCACCGCTTGAAATTTTTGTAGAAGCAGATAAAATCATTTTACAAAAATATCAACCTTACAATGCTTGCCAAATCACAGGTGATGTTTCAGGGCAGAATATTACATTAGCAAATGGAAATATTACAGTTGGTATAGAGGGAGCGGAATATTTAGTAAAAGAAATAGAAAAGTTTTTAAACAAGAGTGAGGTTTAGTCTTAATTTATATTATTTTTCAAATTACATATCATTCTTTTAAAAGACTGTAAGAGGACCATTAATTGGTCCTCTTATTTTGGTTATTAGTTGAACGACTCGGGTTGTTACTTCCTACAAATCATAGGGAAAATAAAGAAGTATTATAGAGGTAGTAAATGATGTTGAGAAATATTTGAAAAGAAGGAAAACAAAAAGAATAAAACGAATGTTACATTTACACGTATTCAAAAGTGGTCTGAAATGAAAATAATACATTTTCAGGAGGGATTACGATGAGTAGTACAGTGAATAAACAAAAAGATATACAATTGATTCCGTTTACCGTAAATAAGGTGGTAGAACAAGTAAATGAAATTCCACCAGGTGTACAACTGATTCACGCTCCGCAAGTATGGGAAAAGAGTGTGAAGGGGCAAGATGTAGTCGTTGCCGTATTAGATACAGGGTGTGATACTAATCATATAGATTTAAAAGATCGTATTATCGGCGGAAGAAATTTCACAAAAGATTATGAAGCTGATCCAAATGTGTATCTTGATAATAACGGACATGGTACTCATGTTGCGGGAACGATTGCCGCGACTGAAAATGGTGTCGGTGTATTAGGAGTTGCACCACTTGCTAAAATGTTAGTATTAAAAGTTTTAGCGGGAGATGGTTCTGGAAGTTATGAGCAAATTATTGAGGCAATTCATTATGCTGTAAATTGGAGAGGGCCGAATCAAGAGAAAGTGAGAATTATTTCAATGTCACTTGGTGGTCCGCAAGATGTTCCAGAATTACATGAAGCAATTCAAAATGCGGTAAAGCAGGATGTTCTCGTTGTATGTGCTGCTGGAAATAATGGAGATTGCGATGATGAAACAGAGGAACTAGACTTTCCGGGTGCGTACTCCGAGGTAATTGAAGTTGGTGCCGTTAATTTAGAGCGGAAGATTGCATGTTTTAGTAATTCAAATCAAGAAATTGATCTAGTAGCGCCAGGTGATGAAATATTATCTACGTATCCAGAAGGAAAATATGCTGTGTTAAGTGGAACTTCCATGGCGACGCCGCATGTTGCTGGAGCGCTCGCCTTGCTCATTAAACAGTGTGAGAAAGAATACGGTCGAAAGTTATCGGAGCCGGAAATATATGCACAACTCATTAAAAGAACTGTACCTTTAGGGTACGAACGTACATCTGAAGGGAATGGATTAATAGATTTATTAAAAGAATAGCCATATAAAAAAAACATCTCATATGAATATGAGATGTTTTTTAATATGGCTCTGTCGCATGTAATATAACTTGTAATAAACCTGGGAATCTAGCATTTAAATCTTCTTCACGAATTGAAATGAAACGTTGTGTTCCTTCAAGGCGCGTGTACATAACACCTGACTCACGTAAAACTTTGAAATGGTGAGATAAAGTTGATTTTGCAACAGGGATGTTTAAAGCACCACAAGATTGTTCATTTTTCTCTAGTAACATATTTACAATTTGTAAACGAATTTGATCGCTAAGTGCATATAAGACAGAAGAAAATTGAATTTCTTCTCGATTTGGATGATAGAGTGTACGCATATTTCACCTACTTGTATAAGTTAAGATATTTGCACTATAACATATAAAGTGGTATATTTCTATTGTTCGAATATATTCGAACAATAGAAATATAGGGGGAGAAAAAATGAAGTATACAAAATTGCAAAAGGCAGGATTAAATATTTCAAAGTTGGGTTTAGGTACAAATGCAGTAGGGGGACATAATTTATATGCTGATGTGAATGAAGAAGAAGGAAAGCGATTAGTAGAAGAAGCTATTCAGCAAGGGATTACATTTTTTGATACAGCAGATTCATATGGTTTCGGTAGATCAGAGGAATTAGTAGGAGAAGTATTAAAGGGAAAACGTCATGAGTTTATACTTGCTACAAAAGGTGGAATTCAACCGTTGTTAAATGGAGAAACTTATATTAACAATGAACCAAGTTATTTAAGGAATGCGGTGGAAAATAGCTTAAGAAGATTACAGACTGATTATATTGATTTATATTATTTACATTTTACAAATCCTGAAACAAGTTACATAGATTCAATCGGAGAGCTTACTCATTTAAAAGAAGAAGGGAAAATTCGTTCAATTGGAATATCGAACGTAAACATAGAACAATTAAAAGAGGCGAATCAACATGGTCATATAGATGTTGTACAATCTCCATACAATATGTTAGAACGTACAGCTGAGGAAGAACTGTTGCCGTATTGTATAGAAGCGGGTATTTCATTTATTCCATATGGGCCTCTTGCTTTTGGAATATTAGGCGGAAAATATACAGAAGATTTTAAATTAAATGAAGTCGATTGGCGTCAAAATGTAAATCTATTTGAAGAAAATACATATAAGAGTAATTTTAAGAAAGTGAATAAGTTAAAAGGGCTAGCTAAAGAAAATGATATTGAAGTGTCTCATTTAGCGTTAGCATGGTTATTAAATAAAGAAGGGATTGATACTGTTATACCTGGTGGAAAGCGGGCAGAGCAGGTAAGAGAAAGTGTGAAAGCGGTAGATGTTGCATTGAATGAAAGAGTCATGAAAGAAATCCAATCTATTTTAGAAGATTAGTTAAACAGAGGGAGAGTACCCTCTGTTTATATAAGGAGAAGGTCTAAATGAACAGAGTACTAGCTGTATTTTTTATGATAATGTTTATGATCGGTACAGATACTTTCTTAATTTCACCACTGTTGCCGACATTGCAACAGGTGTATCATGTTTCAACTGAGTTGTCAGGATGGATGGTGAGTTCGTATGCTTTAGGGTATGCTGGATTTGCGCTTGTGGCTGGTCCTATATAAGATGGATTAAACAGAAAAAAAGTAATGGTACTAGGTATGAGTTTTTTTGCAATAAGTACGTTTTTTTGTGGAATTGCACCGAGTTTTTTATGGATGCTAACATTTAGATTTTTAGCAGGTGTAAGTGCAGCTTTTGTATCTCCACAAGTGTGGGCATCTATTCCGCTCCTTATAGAGAAGAAGCAAATTGTGAAAGCAATTGGGGTTGCAACAGCAGGGGTATCAATCTCTCAAATTTTAGGGCTGCCACTGGGAGCTTATTTAGCAACGATACATTATACAATTCCATTCTATTTCATTGGTATATTATCAGCACTACTTGTCATTCTTATTTATGTTGTATTACCAGAAATACAGTCGGTTCATATAGGTGGAAATAAAAAAGCGATTTTACAGCGTTATAAACAATTACTTACAGATTCAAAGGTTTCACTTTCTTATTTTGCATACTTTGTTTTTCAAACCGGAAATTTTGCTGCATTTTCATTTTTTGGTGTATGGCTTTCCATTCAATTTGTCTTACAAGTTCATGAAGTAGGTACAGCTATGCTCGTATTAGGATTAGGAAATTTAATTGGTAATATTTTTGGTCCTAGAATCGTAAATAAAATTGGTTATAACCTTTCTTTCTATGGTGGAATTATATTTACAGCAGTGCTATATGTATTACTTCCTCATGTAAAGAACATTGTATTGGTGGAGTTATTGTTCTTTGCTTTATTTTTTGTGACAGGAATTTTGTTTGTATTAATGATGAGGCACTTACAAAACATGTCTAGTGTAGCAAGAGGAACAGGAGCCGCGCTTGCAAATGCTTCTATGTACATTGGTCAAATGATTGGTGCGGCAATAGCTGGAATGTTATTTGCAATATCTCACAATTTTATACTTATAGGTAGTTTTACTGCGTTACTATATATAGGAGCTTTATTTTTGTTTAGAAAAAGTGAAAAACTTACTGAAAATAGTGAAACAGGAATTGCATCATAAAGCTTGTATAAATATTTCGCAAATCAGAATTAATAAGAGTGTGAATACATGAATGTGCTTTTAATTAAAGTGGTTACTAAAAGTATAGAGATAGTAGAAGAAATGTATTGTAACAAAGTTATGAGGAATCAAAAAATAAAAATCCCTATAAAGATAGGGATTTATATATCGGCATATAGTTCCTTGGAAAAGGATATACTTAGTTTAGCATATCGGACTACTTATATTTGTGAAATAGATGTGAAAGTAATGTGAAAAGTATTGTAATAAAAAGCACTGTTTTAGCTAATGTAGCTAAAACAGTGCTTTTCTCTTTGATTGAACAGTTGCAGCATTTTCATCATGTATACCTGCATCTTTTATAATTCGTTGTTTTGCTTTATTTAATAGATGGTTTACTGCTTCGCCAAAATAGTTAGCTTCGCTTTTTGTGCGGGCTTCTCGTAAACATTTATAGTTTTCTAGCAGTTCCTCTTTTTCGGAGTTTGTTAAGAAATCTTCTATTTTCTTTTTTGTCATACGAAACACCCTTTCTCCTGACAAACGACGCAATAGAAAATATTTATTTCTCATTATAACAATAATTTTAAAAGAAAGTATACACTAACGTCGCAATAATTTGTCAATTTCTTGAATCTTCTCATCAGCTTTCCCAATTTGCGTATTTTTAGCCTGTTCGCCACCAAGAGCTTGATGTAGTAAAAAAGTTTGACCGGAAATAGCAGTTACAATGGATACTTTTATAATTTCTTTTATTGCGGTGACATCGAATAAAACGAGCCCAAGAAGTGCGGCTAGGCTACCAGTAAAAATATCAGTTAAAAATCCAAAATGAAAAAATGTTTTCAAACGGCGTGGAAGCAATAACTTACCTTGGTTATTGATTAGATGGGAAACGAAGCCGGTAATGCCACCAACGAGAACAGCGGTTAGCCATTGATACATCTCCATCGAATCCACTCCTTTTAGTGAATAAGATTCGATTATTTTATATTGATTCCTTTTAATATTTCATATAAGCATATTGAGAAAGTTTGTTTGGGTATAATTTGTATTCAAATTAATTGTAACAGAAAATTTAGATATATTTCAGTCTATTATATGAATCATTTTTACAATAATATGAATGCAGAAAGGGGTGCGTGATATGAATATAGATTATCGAATAAGAAGTGTAGTTGGTTATACAAAAAAATAGGGGAATTAGTAAGCCTGCTTGAGCATACGAGAGCTGTAACATTAGGCGAAGTAAAAAATTTATCAGTTGAGCAATTAGATTTAATTATGCAAAGCAGCGGAAATTCAATTGGCGCCTTATTAAAGCATATAGCAGCTATTGAAAAAGTTCATCAGCTTATTTCATTTCAAGATCGTGACTTTACAAAAGAAGAATTAGAAATATGGGAAGATGCACTGTATTTAGGGGAAGCGGGTAGAGCAATCCGTGGTCATGAAATACAATATTATGTACAACTTCTACAAAGTGTTCGAGAAGAATCTCTGAAGTATTTAAGTGAACAAGGTGATGAGTGGCTCATGTCAGAAAGAAAGTGGCCTAACGGTGTAGCATATAACCAGCACTATCTATGGTTTCATGTGCTAGAAGATGAAATTAGTCATCGAGGACAAATTAGAATGCTCAAAAAAAAGTTATTTGAAAATTACGTAAAATAATGTAGCTTTTTATAGGAGAATTCCATATAATGAGAATAATTAAAATAAGAACGGGGTGATGTATTATGGCGAAAATAACTTATATGAATAATCAACCAAATACAAAGGTGGATGGAAAGGGCGATATTATATAAGGTAATTCGCAATCCTTCCACTTAGTACAAACTAGGGAGGATATTTATTTGAATCAAAACATTTTAGAATCTTTCGGCTGGGATTCATTTTTTGAAGAACAAGTTACAGAGAAAAATTATGAAGTAGGTCGTATTTTACTTGAGCATAAGCATATATATCGCATTATTTGTAATGATGGTGAATATATGGCAGAACTGTCTGGGAAGTTTCGGCATGAAGCGGTTACGAAAGGCGATTATCCAGCAGTTGGTGATTGGGTGTATATAAAGAAATTAGAAGATGAAAAGAAAGCGATTATTCATCGTATTTTCCAGCGAAGAAGCTCTTTCTCAAGACAAGAGGCTGGAACAAGAACAGAAGAACAGATTATAGCAGCAAATGTAGATTATTTATTTTTAGTGAATGCACTTAATCATGATTTTAATGTTAGAAGGATGGAACGTTATTTATTATTAGCGTATGAAAGCGGCGCTATGCCAGTTATTGTTTTAACAAAGAGTAGTATATGTAATGATGTGGAAGAGAAAATTGTAGAAACGGAAGCTATAGCAATTGGTGTTCCTATTTTCGTTGTTGATAGTTTAGAGCATACAGGTATAGATTCGTTGAAACAATTCGTTTCTTCAGGGAAAACAATTGCTTTAGTTGGATCATCAGGGGTAGGAAAGTCAACTTTGTTAAATGCTTTAATAGGAATTGATGTAGCAAAAACGGGAGATATACGTGAAGAGGATAGTAGGGGGAGGCATACGACAACGCATCGAGAATTATTCCAATTGCCTAGTGGCGCTCTCGTTATTGATACGCCTGGCATGAGGGAATTGCAACTTTGGGAAGGCAGCGAAGCGATTCAAACAGCATTCTCTGATATTGAAGAACTTGCGACAACATGTCGTTTCCGTGATTGTAAGCATGAGAATGAACCAGGATGCGCGGTGTATAGTGCAATTGAAAACGGACTTATTACGATAGATCGTTTGAAAAGCTATAAAAAATTACAAAGAGAACTGGCGTATTTTATGAGGAAACAAGATGCCATCCTTGCCAGAGCAGAGCGTGATAAATGGAAGAAAATTTCTAAACAACATAAAAAAATGTAAAAACCAAAGGGGCCCCTTTGGTTTTTTCTATTTGTAAATTTTATAATAATATTATTCATATATATAGACAAAGGGAAATTAATTGTTTAAACTTTACAAAGTATTCACCATAATAGGTTATGAAAATAATAATTAAGGAATGGGAAATATTCATAATTAACTCAATTTAACTTTTAAATTTGAAAATTAGGAGGTTCATAATGGGTAAACTATTAAATTTGTTTCGTGATATGAAAGTAGCAAAAAAGCTATTAATTTCATTCTTTGTAATTTTAATTGCAGCCGTTTCTATAATCGGGGGCATGTCTTATCAAACTGCTAAAAAGAATTTTGAATCACAAATTACGAGTAGTGCTAACGATAATATAAAAATATTAGATAATTTAATCAATCAAATGATTGAAGCAAAATTTAACGATGTGAATAACTTTGCACGAGTAATTCAAGGGAATATGTATCAAGGGGATAATCAGGATGAGCTAAGAAAGACATTATCTCAGTATATCAATTTGAATATAGATGTTGAACAAGTGTATGTTGCCGGTAATGATAAGAAATTTGTACAGGAACCAAATATACAAATGGCAGCAGATTATGATCCAACAACACGACCTTGGTATAAAGATGCAGTGGCAAAACAAGGTGGTATTGTTGTTAGCGAGCCATATAAGGCAAAAGGAAATGGACATATTGTCGTAACGATTGCAAAACAAACAGAAGATAAAAATGGGGTTGTTGCGCTAGATTTAAGTTTAGACAATTTATTAAAAACAACAAAGTTAATCAATATTGGTAAAAAAGGATATGCCTTCATTTTAGATGGAAAGCAAAAAATCATTGCTCATCCACAAGAAAAATCAGGGGATAAAGCAGCTGATTCTTGGGCAAAGAAAATTTATGAAGATAATCATGGTGCTTTTACATATTCTTATGGTGGTAGTGAAAAGAATATGGTATTTGCTACAAACGTAAAAACAGGTTGGAAAATTGGTGGGACGATGTACGCAACTGAAGTAATTGAAGCTGCTCAACCTGTATTTTATAATATGTTAATTGTTATGCTTATTTCGTTAGTAGTAGGTGGAGTACTTATTTATTTTGTGACACTTTCAATTACGAAGCCTTTAAAGAGATTAGTTATCACTTCTAAAGAAATAAGTGAAGGGGATTTAACGCAAACAATTGAAATTCATTCTAATGATGAAATTGGTCAACTTGCGAAAGGTTTTAACGAGATGACAAATTCATTACGGACGTTAATTGGAAGGATTAACACTTCGGCAGGACATGTTGCAGCAGCATCAGAAGAACTAACTGCAAGTGTAAGACAAGCGAGTGAAGCAACTGAGCAAATTACAACAGCAATGGATGAAATATCAAGTGGGGCAACGACGCAAACAACAAGTGTAGAAAATGGTGCTATGTTACTGTTTGATGTAACGGAAGGAATTCAGCATGTAGCAAATAGTTCATCATCTATTAATATCGCTTCTGCTCATACTCGTGAAAAAGCAGAAGATGGTGGGAAACTAGTAGGAAGAACAGTAAACCAGATGCAGTCTATTGCAGAATCGGTTTCACAATCAGATGCTGTTATACAGTTATTAAATAATAAATCAAAACAAATTGGTGATATATTAGAAGTAATTCAAAACATTGCAGATCAAACAAATCTTCTAGCTTTAAATGCGGCAATTGAAGCTGCAAGAGCTGGTGAACATGGAAGAGGTTTTGCAATTGTTGCAGATGAAGTACGTAAATTGGCAGAGCAGTCTAGCATATCTTCCAGTGAAATTAGTAAATTAATAGGCGAAATACAAGACGATATGGGTAAGACAGTCAAATCAATGAATCATGTAAATGAAGAAGTTCAATCTGGACTTGTTATTGCAAATGAAACGAAGCAAAATTTTGCTGAAATTTTACAATCTACAAATGAAATAGCTAATCAAATTAAGACGATGGTTGAAACGGCTAATGGAATGTCAAAAGGGGCAAATGAAGTATCTATTTCAGTAGGACAAATTGCAATGACAGCACAAAATAATGCGACAAGCACACAAAATGTTGCGGCTTCAGCTGAAGAACAGCTAGCTTCGATGGAGGAAATTGGATCAGCGGCGGGTACGCTATCTCAAATGGCTGAAGAGTTGCAAGTATTAATTGAGAGATTTAAAGTTTAATAAAGAACAGACTACCCCTAGTAGCATTATGACACTAGAGGGTAGTCTGTTTTATTATGTAAAATCAAATGGAGATGTAAACTTCCTTTATGACGTTTAAAATGGTATTTTGTATAATATTTGTCGAAAAATAGAGGTATTTGTTAGCTTTGTGTATAATTATTAACCTATAGAATACAAATAAAAGGAGAGTATTATGGGAGTGTATTGGGGGACAAAAAGACATTCTTGGCTTAGTTACGTCTCATTTTGGCTAAGTATTTCATTTTTTATTGTTTTTCTAATTGAAGTGTTTATATTAAAAACACTTTCGAATAGCTCGGTGCAAATTGTTAAATATTTTTATTTTATACTTGTACCAGTAAATATTTTTCTTAGTTTAAAGTTACTATTTAAGAAAAATGAAAAGAAAGCGTTACCTATTTTTAGTTTCATTGTCTCATTATTATTTGCAATTTTAATAATCGTATTAGTTTTAGCAGCTATAGGGAAGTTCTTTTAAGGGGAGTGGTATAAGTCACTCTCCTTTTTTATTTGTGGTAGTCTTACTATATGTAAAAGTTGTGAATGCTGTGAGCTAATAAAAGCGGAGAGTAGACAATATTTGCATGGATTAAAGTCTGTCGTTATTTGAACTTATAAGAGTGTATGGAGTAATGAGGTAATATACATAATAATGGAGATAGAATTAGTTATTTTATAAGTGTGTATGAAGCAAATGAATACGGTAAGAACGGTGATATATGGTACAATAGCTATGGATAGTGATAGAGATAAAGGGTATATAAAATACTCATCGTTTTTTAGTAAGAGAGGGGTTATCTTATGCTATACGAGGATTTGGAGACATTATTTCAAACAGCTCCGAAAGAAGATAGAGGCGGATGGAAATATATAATCCAAGAACAAAATGATACATTTAAAATTGGTGATGAAATACTGAAAAATCAAATGAGTGTCGAATTGTATTTTAATGAATACGATGAGGTGAAAATCACTTTATATAAAGATGGAATTCCCATTACGACTATGCAAAAAATTACGATTTCAAAAGTTGAATTAGACGAAGATGAAGAAGGTATTCAATTTGTTTTAGAACGCATGCCTAGTCGAATGATTCGGTTGCAGTTAAAGCCGTATTTAGCATTAGAAATGGGACTGTACTGGGAAGTATGTGATGATTGTGAATGAACATAAAAAAGCATCCAATAACATGGATGCTTTTTTATGTTTTTTGAAGTTGTTTAAACGCAATGATTGGAAGTATAACAATACTTACCCATCCGATGATAGGATATAGAATGTGAAGTAAGTCACTGTAACCGATGTAACTAAAGCAATAACTAATTAGTAAAATGAAGAAAATAATATTGTGATTCTTCCACCCAGTAATAGATTGCATCTGTTTTGTCATTCCGAACACATTACCAACTAAAGTTGTGAAAACTTCACCGAAAATAATGAGGACGAAGAAGAAGTGAAAAGTTGCATTAAATCTTCTTATGACTTCAGCCATTGGGATGTTATATTGATAAAATTGATCGACTGATAAGATTGCTAAATGGCTGCATAATAAAATTAAAGAAAGTCCAGCACCACCTAAAATCCCACCCCAAAAAATGGCTTTTCGATCCTTTACTTCACTGGCTAATGGGACGAGAACACTTTGGGCGAGAGAAAGGTTTAAGGCGACATATGTAATAGGGCTAGTAATCCATTTCATATTCCAGCTCTCTGCAGGAATAGTGTTATTAATAGGAGGTGTACCGTGAAAAAAGGTTGTAATAGCAAGTCCTATAATAAAAATCATCATAATAGGTACGACAAGTGTATTTACTTCAAAAACACCTTGTAACCCGCGGCTACTTATAATGAGACAAGCGATAACTGTAATGAGAATACCGAGTTGTCTTGGTAAGCGAAGTTGCTCTTCAAATACTGCACCAGCCCCTGATAACATAACGCTCGTTACGCCGAATAAAACGAGTAATAATAATGTGTTTACAACATTCCCAAATACATCCCCAAATAAATATTTGTTAAATTCTTGCGCTGAAAATGCCCCGATTTGTGATGAAAGTAACATCATCTTTGTGCCAAGCCAAATAAAAAAAAATCCACTTACACATATGCCAATTGTCCCGTATAATCCATTCACTGTGAAAAATTCAACAATTTCTCGTCCAGTAGCAAAACCAGCTCCAACGACAGTTCCGATATAAGTAGCAGCTACTTTCTTTGCTACTTGCCATTGTTGATTGTCCATGTTATCCCTCTTTCTACTATGATGAGCTTGATGTACTATTATGCATATGTATGAGCTTGGACAATTAGACGTATGAAGTGTTTGAAAAAATACATGAATTAAATGATATTAGGGAAGCATTAAAGGTGTTAAAACTTTGTTACATATAAGCCAATTGTTCGAAAGGAAAGGGAATGTATGGTAAAATGTAATTAAGTTATTAAAAGATAAACATTACAAAATGATAAGAGGAGTGATTGTATGAGTACGAAAACAAATGTTGTTGAAGTATTAAACAAGCAGGTAGCAAACTGGAATGTGTTATATGTTAAACTACATAATTATCACTGGTATGTGACAGGGCCACACTTCTTTACATTACATGAGAAATTTGAAGAGTTTTATAATGAGGCTGGAACGTATATTGATGAGTTAGCAGAACGTATTTTAGCTTTAGAAGGTAAACCATTAGCGACAATGAAAGAATATCTCGCAACATCTAGTGTCAGCGAAGGGACAAGCAAAGAATCTGCAGAAGAAATGGTGCAAACATTAGTGAATGATTATTCTGCACTTATTCAAGAATTAAAAGAAGGTATGGAAGTTGCGGGTGAAGCTGGCGATGAAACATCAGCTGACATGCTGTTAGCAATTCATACAACATTAGAACAGCATGTATGGATGCTAAGTGCATTCTTAAAATAACGATAAATATATAGAAACCCATTGAAAAATTATTTCAATGGGTTTTTTTATGATTTTTCAGTTTTCTTTTATGCTATAATATAGTAAAAAGGAGGCGATGCGATGTTTCGCTTTTTCAGAACTGGAAAAGAAGAGCGGGAAATTACGAAAGATGAATTAGAACAAGCGATGGCTCAGTTTTTAGAAACGAATGCTAATATCGTTTATACAGTATTAGTAAATGATGATTATACAGTAAATTATGATTTGTTAAAACCATATTTACCTGCATTTCCAACAAATGTTTTTCTCATAACGAAGGAAACGCTTGAGGTATTTGAACATACAGCAGAAAATTTAAACCTAGTGAAAGAAATTGATGTCGTACAAAAAGCAGTAGATCAATACGTAACAGAAAAAGAAATGTTCCCAATTGTTGAAGGTAGCGAAGATCGCCTCATATGTGGAATGAAATTAGGACCTTACTTAAATCGTAGCTTAAAAAGAGACTTATATATTTCAGAAAAACATTATTTAGTTTCAAGTAAACCAGATAGAAAAAAACAAAAGAGTGGGTAGACGTAATGAAAACAACAATACATATATTGTTGTCTTTTTTTGTTTGTTAAAATATTGATTTTTCAGTCTATTCTTATTTATACTAAATGTATTGGACAGGGAAGAGCAACTATTAAGCATCATTCTGAGAATAAGGTATTGTTAGCGTGGGTTATACAAAGTGGTATAAAGATTCGCAAAATAAATATTATAAAAAGTTGCGGGGGAATTGGTACATGAAAAATAGTATGACTTACATTCAATTATTAAATGAAACGTTACGTTGTTATGCAAATAAAGGAAGTTTTGAAGCGTACAATTATATAATGGAAAACGCTACAGGTGTAATAGGGAATGAGGCGCAAATATATAATTTTAAGTATGCACTCGCAAGTGCATCGGGACTTGAAAAAGAAGCATTACATTTAATGAGAGAGGCCATTATAGAAAAGGGATTCTGGTATGGAAATGAGTATTTAATTTCCGACGAAGATTTAAAATCACTACATAAATTTGAAGAATTTCATACAATGGTGCAATTATGTAAAGAAAGAGAAGAATTAGCACATAAAAAGGAAAGACCAGATGTGAAATATATATACAGCAAGAAAGAAGGAAATCTACTACTTACATTGCATGGTAACCAAGAAAATATGCAAATAGTAGAACCATATTGGAAATCTGTTTTGATACAAGATTATACGTTAGCTTTACCACAGTCTTCACAAATTGAGTTTTCAGATGGATTTGTTTGGGAGGATATAGAGAGAGGGAAAGAGGAATTAAAAGAGCATTACAATAAGTTTATAGAAAATCATATAGTAGAAAGTGTAATCATTGGTGGTTTTTCTGCAGGGGCGAGAGTAGCTTTATATACGATTTTACAACAAGATATAAATGTAGATGGTTTTGTTTTTATTGCACCATGGCTTCCCGAGATTGAAGAATGGGATGAGTTGCTAAGAGTGCTGAAGGATAAACATATAAAAGGATATATAGTATGCGGGGATCAAGATGAAGATTGTTTCGAATCCACGCAGCAATTTGTACAACTATTAAGAGAGAAAAATATAGAACATAAGTATAAAGTTGTGCCTGACTTAGATCATGATTATCCTATTAACTTTGAAGAGCTATTAAAAGAAGCTATTGAATATATAGGAAATGAAAACAATAAGTAGTAAGAAAAAGAGATGCATCACATGTGATGCATCTCTTTTTAGAATTATAAATTAAAAGCATTTGCTAGTAAGCGATAAGAATTTAATTTATGTTCAAATTGATGAGTAATCGTGACAATCATAAATTCGTCAGTATTGTATGCTTTGCTTAAGTTTATTATTTTTTCTTTTACAGAAGACGGATCACCAACAATCATACGTTGACGATTTTCTTTTATACGGAATAAATCATAAGCGCTGTATGAATAATTTTGAGCAGTTTCAATAGAAGGTGTACCAGTAGTTCGTTTTCCTTGCTCTAATAATAAGATTGATAAATCTAAACTAGAAGCAATTTTTTCCGCTTCTTCATTTGTTTCTCCGCATATAACAAAGATGGCAACGATTGAATTAGGCTTATCTCCTAAAAATGAAGGCTCATATTGTTCTTGGTAAGCCCTCATAACTTCAGGGCCTCCGAAGCCGTTAATAAATTGTGCAAATGCGAAAGAAGCTCCGTTGTTTGCAGCAATTTTAGCGCTCTCTCCGCTAGAACCGAGCATCCACATTTCAGGAGACGTTGGGATAACTGGAGTGGCTTTTAAGTTTGCATAGTGATGGTTTTCTGGTACTTGATCATGTAAGTACATTGCAACGTCTGCAATTTGTTCTGGGTATTGATCAAGTGAGACCATTTTCCCTTCTTGAAGTGCGCGAGTTGCTATTGGCATACCACCAGGAGCTCTACCAACACCGAGATCGATGCGGTTCGGATACAGTGCTTCTAGAACACGGAAATTCTCAGCAACTTTATATGGGCTATAATGCGGTAACATAACACCACCTGAACCGACTCTAATACGTTCCGTTTTTGCGGCAATATGAGAAATAAGTATTTCTGGACTTGAACCAGCTAAGCTTACGGAATTATGATGTTCGGATACCCAAAAACGTGTGAATCCGAGTTTTTCAACTTCTTGTGCAAGCGTAACTGTATGTGAAAAAGCTTGGGCTGCTGTGCTACCATCTGAAATAGGTGATTGGTCTAATACACTTAACTTGATCATAGAATATACCTCTCAATCTTAATGTACATCCTATTATATATTTACTTATGAAAAATGCGTAGTGAAATGCTCAAAATGAAAAGCGGATAATCTTATTTCCGCTTTTAACGAGAAAATCCGCGTTCATAATGATTCATTTCGACTAGATTTAAAATATATTCATAGTTGTCAATTTCACGCTTTAGTTGTTCACGTTCTTTTTCAGATAGTGTCATATTGCTAAGTTTTTTACATAAGTTTTGTTTCTTTAATTCTAAATGTTTTTTTGTAGCATCGTAGTCATAAGTATGTTTCATTTTTAACCACTCCTTCTTTGTAGTTGCTATATTATACGAAGTATAAAGAAAAGTGAGATCTGTCTCTTATGTACTTTTAGTGAATATTCAAATTGCAATGGTGTTATGTTTATGGGGATTTATGAATAAAATGCACTAAACCACTAACGTCCATTTGATGAAGTAAGGGGTGGAATTGTGCAGAAAGATATAATGTATAACACTGAAATGGATGAAGCGTTAAAAGTTATAGATAAAGGATTGAAGAAGACGATAAGCCCAAAACAGATTATTGTAGTGGGAGCTGGTATGGCTGGGTTAGTTTCAGCATCTTTATTAAAGGCTGCAGGACATGATGTGAAAATTTTTGAAGCAAATAACCGGGTAGGTGGCCGTATAGAAACAGTGAGAATGGAAGATACCGGATTATATTTAGATGTTGGAGCAATGAGGATTCCGTATTCGCATACATTAACGATGGCATATATAAGAAAATTTGGGCTACAGGTGAGACCTTTTATTAATAGGAATGAGACGGATATTATATACGTAAATGGACGGAAAACGACGTTAAAACAATATGAAAAAGATCCAAGTATTCTAAGATATCCTGTGGAAATGAATGAAGTTGGAAAAACGTCAGAGGAATTATTAATGTTAGCGGTACAGCCCATTATAAATTTTATAAAAAAGAACCCAGAAAAAAATTGGGATATTGTTGTAAAGGATTTTGGAAGATACTCTACTGGACAATTTTTAAAGTATCATCCTTATCAGTATAATACTTACTTTTCGCCAGTAACAATTGAGATGATTGGTGTTCTATTAGATTTAGAAGGTTTTTTGGAACGATCGTTTGTAGAGACTTTACGCTTTCTATACATTATGCAAGAGGAGAGCGGATTTTGTGAAATTGTGGGCGGGAATGATAGATTGCCAAAGTCATTTTTACCGCAATTAGAAGAAAATATTATATATAATCAAAAATTAATGAAGTTACATCAACACGATAATGGTGTGACAGCTTTCTATCGGAACGAGGAAACTTTTGAATATAGTAGTATTACAGGAGATTTAGTTATTGTTACCATTCCGTTTTCGACAATGCGTTTTGTAGAAGTAGATCCGTTTGATTCTATATCTCATGAAAAATGGAAAGCAATTCGTGAATTACATTATATGCCTGCAACGAAAATAGGAATTCAATTTAAAAGCCGATTTTGGGAAGAACAAGGACAATTAGGTGGCAGAATTATAACAGATTTGCCAATTCGTTATGCCTATTATCCAAGTTATGGAATTGGGGAGAAAGGACCGGCTATGATGTTAGGTAGCTATACATGGTCTTATGACGCGTTGTTATGGGATGGTTTATCAAAAGGGGATCGTATTTATTACGCATTACACAACTTAGCAACAATATTAGGTGGTCAAGTGTATGATGAGTTCATATCTGGAATTTCAAAAAGCTGGACATTGGATCCGTATGCGCTTGGAGGATTTGCACTTTTTCAAGCAGGTCAAGAATCTGAGCTGCAACCAGCGATTGTCAAACCAGAGGGGAGAATATTCTTCGCTGGAGATCATACAACGCTATATCACGGATGGATTCAAGGTGCGATTGAATCTGGAATTCGTGTAGCGGTGGAAGTGAATGAGTAAAAGGTTTTTAATTCAGAAAATTCTTTACTATATAACTTGAGATGGATATTATTATATATAAAAGAAATATAGGGAGTGTTTACAGTGAATCCGTTATTATTCGATTTTCCTTCTGAATTTTATACTGACAGGCTTTTTATTCGAATGCCGAAACCAGGAGATGGTAAAGTTGTATATGATGCAATTCAGGCTTCAATACAAGAACTAAAACCTTGGATGATGTTTGCACAAAAAGAGCAAACAGAGCAAGAAGTAGAAGAAAGTATTAGAAAATCACATATTCAATTTTTGCAACGTGAGGATTTAAGATTACTAGTATTTTCGAAAGAAACAGGTGAATTTATTGCTTCAGCCGGATTACATCGTATTAATTGGGATATACCTCAATTTGAAATCGGATATTGGATTGATACAAGGTTTAGCGGAAAAGGCTATATGGTAGAGGCTGCGAAAGGTATAACGGATTACGCTTTTTCTGAATTAAAAGCAAACCGTGTAGAAATTCGTTGTGATTCTTTAAATAAGAAGAGTAGAGCGATACCTGAGAAATTAGGGTTTAAGTTAGAAGGTACGTTAGAAAGTGCGAGTGTTGCGGTAGATGGAAACGGATTAAGGGATATGTGTGTATTTGCCATGACTAGAAATACATATGAAAAAGAAGAGCTGTAAAAAAACAGCTCTTCTTTTTATGCATTATGGTACAGGATGTCCATTAGAGCTTTCGAAAATTGTAAACCATTGTTGACGGTCTAAGTTAACTTTTGTAGCAAGAGCGGCAGTTTTTACGCGATCTAATTTACCAGAGCCAACGATTGGCATCATATTAGCTGGATGAGCAAGTAACCAAGCATACATAACCGTATCGATACTAGAAACACCTAGCTCAGTAGCAACTTTTTGCACAGTTTCACGTACACGTACGGCGCGTTCTGATTGACCAGTAAAAATCTCCCCACCAGCAAGAGGTGACCAAATCATTGGATTGATTCGTTTTTCTTGGCATAAATCAATTGTCCCTTTTTCAAAATGCTCAAGCTGTAATGCAGAAACTTCAATCTGGTTCGTAATAAGTGGGAAATCTAAGTACGAACTTAACATATTAAATTGTGAAGGTAAGAAGTTAGATACACCGAAGTAACGAACTTTTCCTTCTTGTTTTAATTGTGAAAATGCTTTTGCCACTTCATTTGGATCCATAAAAGGATCGGGACGATGAATAAGTAATACGTCAATATAATCTGTATGTAAATTTTTAAGTGATGCTTCTACACTTTGCATAATATGCTCTGTACTAGTATTGTAGTGAGCAACATATCGCTCTGGAAATTTCGGTGATGGGGGAGCGATTCCACACTTTGTAATAATTTGCATGTTTTCTCGTAAGGAAGGCTTTAATTGTAAAGCTTCGCCAAATAACCCTTCACACGTATATGCGCCGTAAATATCAGCGTGATCAAAAGTAGTAATTCCCATATCCATACAATCTTCAATGAAAGAAAGTAATTCTTGTTTCGTCATATTCCATTCTGCTAAACGCCAAAATCCTTGAATAATACGAGAAAATTCTAGCGTCTCAGCCATTTGAACTCGCTCCATTATAAGTACCTCCTAGAAGAATAATAATGTTTTGAAAAGGCTTTCTTACTACATGTTATTATATAGTTAATTAGGTGTACAGACAATAAATATGTTTTGCTACAAAAACGATTTTCTCTATATGCTATAATATAGAAACATATAGCTATAAGGAGATGTACGAAATGATTCCAGTAACAATATTAACTGGTTTTCTTGGATCGGGGAAAACGACATTATTAAATCGTATTTTATCAGAAAATCACGGTAAGAAATTAGCGGTGATTGTAAATGAAATAGGGCAAATTGGCATTGATAATCAGTTGATTATGAATGTGGAAGAAGAAATTATGGAAATGACAAATGGCTGTTTATGCTGTACTGTACGTGAAGACTTACTTGTTGCTTTAAAACAGTTATTGGACGTAAAAGCAGAAGGGAAAATGGATTTTGATGGTTTAGTAATTGAAACGACTGGCCTTGCAAATCCAGGGCCGATTATTCAAACATTCTTTTTAGATCCAGTCATCCAATCTGCTTACCAAATTAACGGTGTTGTAACGGTGGTAGATAGTTATCATATACATAAACATTTTGAAAAAGGATTAGAAGCAAAAGAGCAAATTGCGTTTGCTGATGTCGTTTTAGTAAATAAATTAGATTTAATTGAAGAGAATGAGAAAGAAAATCTCTTGCATGAAATTCAAGGGATTAACCCGACTGCAAAGTTAATTGAGGCGACTAACTGTGAGGTAGATATACCATCTTTATTACAAATCCAAACATTTAAAACGAAAGATACGTTGCAAATTTACCCTCATAAAGAACATAACCACTTAGAAGGTGTGAAATCATTTGTATTACGTGAAGAACGTCCGCTGGATTTACAAAAGCTTAATGAGTGGATGTCAGCTGTCGTTCAAGAGCTAGGGGAATATTTATATCGTTACAAAGGAATTTTATCGATAGATGGAGTAGATAAACGTATCGTTTTCCAAGGTGTACATACGTTATTTGCTGCTTCGTACGATAGAGAGTGGCAAGAGGGAGAAGAGCGAGTAAGTGAAGTAGTTTTTATCGGAAGAGATATTAATAAAGAGTGGTTCCAAGAACATTTCGAGGAGTGTGTGAAATAAGTCTGCGTAAATTGCAGGCTTATTTTTTATGAGCATTCTATTAGATTGTAAAACAGAATTAAATAAGGGAGAGAAACTAAAAATTGATAAATGTATAATAAAAAGCCTGTTTTCACAGGCTTGTATTTTCGTCTATTAGTAACTCCATTACAACACCTACAACTGGACCTTCATCATCAATATCCCCATTTAAGCGGAAACCAAATGATTCATACAGTCCCATTGCAAGTTTGTTGTCTGGATGTAAACTTAAGTAAATTATTTTGCATTCAAATTTTTCTTGTAAGAATTGAATGAGTAAGCGAAGGAAACGTTTTGCGTATCCTTTTCCTTGATATTGTTGGTCAATCATAAAGCGATCGAGCCATACACTTTTATGTTTTACTGAATACCATCCATACATTGCGTATCCTACAAGTGTTTCTCCATCATATAAACCTACTGACGTTCCGTTTCCTTCATATAATGATTCTGCTAAAGAAAACGCGTTACTTTCAATAAATTGTTGCTGATCTTTTGCGACGTCTAAAGCAACTACTGAACGCCAATTTTTTGCTGTTACTTCACAAATGTGAAGATTCATAATTCCAACTCACCTTCTAAATTAATATAGCTTTAAAGCTAATATGGATAATTTTACTTGTTATTTTGGTCAAGTCAAGGATAAATACATAAAAAGGCAGCTGAATAACAAATTCAGCTGCCTAGAAAATATAATGGATTAGTTTGTTGCTTCTTTCAATGTGTTTATGTTTTCTTCCATTAAAGTAAAGTAATCTTTATTATTTTTTGCATCATCTTCAGAAATAGTAGCTAAGTGATTTAAGCGTAAAACTTTTGTACCAGTTTCTTTTTGAATTACGGATGCTACTTTTGGAGTAGAGAATGTTTCGAATAAAATATATTTTAGATTATGTTCTTTTACTGTTTTTGTAATGTCAGCAAGCTGCTTTTGAGATGGTTCATCAGAAGCTGAAATTCCAGCGATAGGAATTTGTTTTAGGCCGTATCGTTGTTCCCAGTAACCATAGGCAGCATGAGAAACTAAAATTTCTTTCGTTTTTGCGTTCGCTACAGCTGCCTTAAATCCATCGTCTAAATCAGTAAATTTAGTTTGAAGTGCTGCAAAGTTTTTTTCGAATTCTTGTTTATGTTCAGGTTGTAATTCTACAAGTGCATTTTTAATTTTTTCTGCCTGTTTCATTGCTAGAGTAGGATCTAACCAAACATGCGGGTCTTTATCGTGATGATGTTCATCTTCTTTATGGCCATCTCCATGATCATGATGCTCTTCTTCAGTAGAAGCACGAAGCTCAATACCTTTAGATGCATTTACAATTTTAACATTTTCTTTTTGTAATGTTTTTTCCATTTTTTCAGCAAATGGTTCTAATTCAGCGCCGTTATAAACAAATAAATCGGCTTTTGCAACTTGTACTGTTTGTTTTTGACTTGGTTCAAATGTATGTGAATCTGCACCAGGTGGGTAAATCGCTTCAACATTTACATAGTCGCCACCGATTTTCTTTGCGAAATCAGCAATTGGGAAAATCGTTGTATAAACTGTTAGCTTTCCATCTTTCTTGGCATTACTTTCTTTTTTATTTGAGCAGCCAGCGAAAATTAAGGTAAAAATAAGTAAGAATGAAAATATAGTCAATCTTTTAGGCATGAAGTTCTCCTCTTTTCTTTTTTACGGATATATTTTCCCCAATTATAGAAGAAAAATATCATTTTAATACAAAACGGAATAATTACGTTTTAGTTTGCGAACTTAGTATAATACATCTTTAATAAAGTTGCAATAAATAATAATCATTCCGATTTGTTTTTGTTATAAAGTTGTCAAATATAGGTGTATTATTTTTGCAAATGCATGCATATGTGACAACGCTGTTTTCATATATTGAAAAGGAGGTAAAGAGGGGGATGAGCGCTTGGGTTACTTAATGGAAGCTATTTTATTAATATTAGCGGTAGTATTGCCATTATCTTTCGTATTAATTTTTTTAAGAAGATTAATAAGTAATTTAGGGGACGCTACAACAATAACGAAATTACAAGAGAGAGATGAGAAGAAAGAGTGAGTAAAGCACTATGCGTACGCATAGTGTTTTACTTGTGGTAAAATAAGAGCAGGAAACTCCTAAAGGTTGTATTTTACTAAAGGAGAGAAAAGTAAAATAAGAGGTATATGCATATATGAATAAGCGAACAGCGTTAATACTTGGTGCAAGTGGTTTAGTTGGACAAGAGATAACGCGTCTATTACTTGGATCAGATTACTACGATTCGGTTACTATTTTTGTAAGAGAGCCAATGCAATTGCAACATGAGAAGTTACAGCAGAAACAAGTTGATTTTTCGGTATTAGAGGAATATAAAGAGTTCTTTGCTGTGGATGATGTTTTTAGTTGCTTAGGAACAACAATAAAAAAAGCAAAAACAAAAGCAAATTTTAAAAAAGTAGATTATGAATATACGTTACGAGCTGCGTGTTTAGCTGAAAAACAAGGGGTACAAAATTTCCTTGTCGTGTCTTCTATGGGAGCGAATCCTAAATCATTCTTCTTTTATTCACAAGTGAAAGGAAAAATGGAAGAAGAATTGCAAAAGTTAGTGATTGGTGGTATTCACATTTTTAGACCATCATTATTAGTAGGAAATCGACAAGAATTTCGTTTCGGCGAACGAATGGCTGAAAAGTTATCTCGTATTATTCCGTTTATCTTTAAAGGAGCTTTCAAAAAATATAAACCAATTTCAGCTAAAGATGTGGCGAAAGGGATGTATATAACCGCGCTGCGAGAAGAATCGGGTATCCATACTTATAATTCAAATGAAATTACAACGATAGAATAAATAAAACCGAGAAGAATGACTTCTCGGTTTTATTTATTCGTATGAATTTTTCCTGGTGCTCGCTTATATTGGTGAGGTTCTTGCAATTCAAAGCCAAGTTCATTGGCCGCTATTCTCGGAAAATACGGATTGCGAAGTAATTCACGTCCGATGAAAATTAAATCTGCTTCGTTATTATTTAAAATTTGCTCTGCTTGTACTCCGGTCGTAATCAATCCAACTGCACCAGTTGCAATGTTAGCATGCTCTTTAATATGTTTGGCATATTGTACTTGATAACCGGGATACACATCAATATGTGCTGGTACAACTGCGCCAGAACTACAATCGATTAAATCTATTCCCTGTTCTTTCATCCACTTTGTATACTGAACGTAATCTTGAACCGTTAGCCCGTCAGGATGATAATCATTTGCTGAAATACGAACGAATATTGGTCCGTCCCAAACTTCATTTATCGAGTCAATGATTTCGCGTAAGAAACGATAGCGGTTTTCAGGTGAACCACCATATTCATCAGTCCGCTTATTGGAAAGCGGAGAAAGAAATTCATTAATAAGATAACCGTGAGCACCGTGTATTTCAATAACATCAAATCCAGCTTGTTTTGATCGTACTGCAGCTTGCTGAAAAGCTAATACGGTATCTTTAATTTGGTGTTTGCTCATTTCTATTGGCATTTTCATTGTTTCATTAAATGGAATGGCTGAAGGAGCTAACGCATCTGTTTCTAGTTCTGCTTTTCTTCCGGCGTGAGCGAGTTGAATGGCAGCTTTTGCACCATTATCATGTATAAAAGTAGTCGTTTTATGTAAGCCTTCAATTAAACTGTTATCCCAAATGCCTAAGTCTTTATTTGAAATTCGACCTTCAGGTAACACGGCTGTTGCTTCAATCATAACTAAACCAACTTGACCGGCAGCTCTTGTTCCATAATGAATGAGATGGAAATTCGTTACTTGGCCATCCCCGTTTTCCGATGAATACATGCACATAGGTGACATAACAATCCGGTTTTTTAATGTAACGTCCTTAATTGTATAAGGTGAAAAAAGTTCGGAATTCATCCAATAGCCTCCTAGATTGAATTTTCTTACATTGTATCATTCTCTTTTTTGTTTCTCTAATAAAACGCTTATACGAAAAATTTTGTATATTCGTGTTACAATGACTAATATGAACTGAATTGGAGGATGGCATATGTACCAGGCTTATTATGAAAGCGAAGTAGGTTTGCTTGAAATTACAGCGAATCAAGAAGGAATTACGTCTGTTATATTTGTTGATGAACGACAAGAAGAAAATAAAAATGAAATGATAGAACAATGTATAAATGAGTTAGATGAATATTTTAAAGGGAAAAGAAAAGAGTTTACGGTCCCGCTGTCTGCGGAGGGAACAGCATTTCAAAAAAATGTATGGGATGCACTTTATACTATTCCGTACGGCGTAAGTGCTTCATATTTAGATATTGCAGAGAAAGTTGGAAATACAAAAGCTGTACGGGCAATAGGAGGGGCAAATAGTCGGAATCCAATTTCAATAATTGTTCCATGTCACCGTGTAATAGGGAAGAGTGGAAAGCTTGTTGGATATGCTGGTGGTTTATGGAGGAAAGAGTGGTTATTAAAACACGAAGGTATTTTGAAATGACGTATGGATGGGAAGAGGGATTGTTTTGAAATGTATAAATTGTGGGCAACCTTGCGAGGAGGAACAGTTAAATTGTGCAAGTTGTCAGCGAAACTTGGATAATGAACAAGATGAAGGTAGCTCGTTAATAGATAAAGAACTAGAAGTATATGTAGGGAGACAATATCCGTATTACAAAAGGAAATGGGAGCTTGAGAATAAGCGGATTGCTAGGTGGAGCTGGAATGGTTGGGCTGCTATTTTCAATATAGGCTGGCTAGGATATCGTAAGTATTATGTACCAGCTGCTTTATTTATGTTGTTATTAGTAGCGTGTGATGCATTTTCGTATTATATGGGATTTAATGTAGCGTTGCCAATCATTAATATGGTGCCTCTTACGTTTTTATTACTCATTTTTATTCTGTTTGGAATGGGGATTTTTGCAAATGGATTGTACTATCAATTTGCGGAAAGACGTATATACCGAATAAAAGCAAGAGAAATAAAAGATAAATCAGTTGAAAACTATCTAATCAATGATAGCGGCGGAACGAGCAAAATGGGAGCGACAATCGTTACTATTTTAGCAGTTGCTAGCATATTTTTTAGTCATTTCTTTTTTCCGACTGATCGAGACGTTATTCAAAAGGTTCGTACAAGTTCGCTTTATGAATATCCTTTCTTTTCAATAGGTGAATCTTTCGAAAATTATTTTCAAAATTCAGGTTGGATATATTATCGTGGAACGGAAGGGTTAGAATTAGTAGAATTCCAAGGATATAACACCGGAACGCCAAGACAAAAGGTGAAGATTCAATTTGTTGTCGATTATAAATTAGGTGAAGTGGAACCATACTCACTTATGGTTAATGGTGAATCTAAAACTGAAGAAGAGTTTTTGAAGCTGATGGAAGAAATATTTAAAGTTCAAAATCCATTTGATATAGAGGATGGATTACAAGTAAATGCTATTCAAGAAAGCGGCTGGAAAGAAATTTCCGATCGCTTTTTTCTATGTTTGTTAAAATAAATATTTAAAATAATCAGAATCTTTTGTATAATAAAATATATTATATAGTATTTAACTTATACATATAGATTGGGGGAAGGAAGAATGAAGAGAAAGACAACAACAATTGCTGCACTTGCGTTAACGACGAGTGTATTGGTTGCAGGGTGTGGGAATGGTGAGAAGGCTTCGACAACGAAGAAAGAATCGAATAAGGGAATGGCAGATAAACAAGTTTTAAATTTGCTAGAAACAGCTGAAATTCCTTCAATGGATACGTCTAAATCAACGGATTCTGTATCTTTCCGTGTATTTGTAAATGCAATGGAAGGTTTATATCGTCTAGATAAAGATAATAAACCAACACCAGGTATGGCAAAAGATGTGAAGATTAGTGAAGATAAAAAGACATATACATTTGAATTACGTGATGCGAAATGGTCAAATGGTGATCCAGTTCGAGCACAAGATTTTGTATATGCATGGCAACGTACATTAGACAAAGCAATAGCGGCAGAATATGCATTCATTTTATTTGATGTAAAAAATGCACAGAAAGTAAATAAAGGTGAATTACCAGCAGATCAATTGGGTGTTAAAGCGAAGGATGATAAAACGTTGGTAGTAGAATTAGAGCAACCAGCACCTTATTTTCTTGAGCTTACGTCGTTCCCTACATTTTTCCCATTAAATGAAAAATATGTGAAAGAGCAAGGAGATAAATACGGATTAGAAGCAGATAAATTAGTATATAATGGACCATTTACAATGAGTCAATGGAAACATGAACAAAATTATCAGTTAAAGAAAAATCCTAATTATTGGGATAAAGATACTGTAAAGTTAGACGAAATTAATGTAAGTATTGTGAAGGAAACAAGCACGGGAGTAAATTTATATGATAGTGATCAAGCAGATCGAGTTATTTTAACTTCTGAATTTGTTGATAAATATAAAAAGAATAAACCAGATGAATTTAAAACGAAGTTAGATCCACGCATATATTTCTTACGTTTTAACCAAAAAAATGCAACATTTAAAAACCAAAAAGTACGTGAAGCGATTGATTTAGCATACGATAAAAAAGGAATTGCTGATGTCATTTTAAATGACGGTTCATTGCCAGCATATTTCTTAGTACCTGAAAAATTCACGACAGGTCCGGATGGAAAAGATTTTCGCTCTGTAAATAAAAACTTCCGTGATAGTAAAGATAATGCAGAGAAAGCAAAAA
Organism: Bacillus sp. FSL K6-0073; assembly: GCF_038006085.1. Taxonomy (NCBI): domain Bacteria; kingdom Bacillati; phylum Bacillota; class Bacilli; order Caryophanales; family Bacillaceae; genus Bacillus; species Bacillus sp. FSL K6-0073. Next base: position 1,994,217 of record NZ_JBBOUN010000001.1, read on the forward strand.
AATTATGGGAAGAAGCGAAGAAAGAGCTTGGTCAAGATACAATTACGGTTGAATTACTAAACGATGATAACGGTAGCCGTAAAAAAGTGGGCGACTTTATTAAGGAAGAACTAGAGAAAAACTTGCCTGGTATTAAAGTGAATTTGAAACAGCAACCATACAAGCAGAAGCTAGATTTAGAAAAGAAATTCCAATATGAATTCTCATTATCTGCATGGAGCCCTGATTATCCGGATCCGATGACTTATATTGATATGTTTGTTACTGGAAGCTCATTTAATGAAATGGATTATTCTAATCCGAAGTATGATGATTTAGTAGCGAAATCAAAAGGAGAGCTATTAAAAGATGATAAAGCACGCTGGAATGCACTTGCGGAAGCTGAAAAAATCTTAATTGGTCAAGACGCAGCAATTTCTCCTACGTACCAACAAAGTACAGCGTATTTAGAGAAGCCGTTTGTAAAAGGCATTGCTAACCATACGTTTGGCGGGGACTTCAGTTATAAATGGGCATATATTACAAAAAAATAGTATAATAAAAGATGAGTGAATTTTCGCTCATCTTTTATTTGTATAAGGAGGAATTATAGTTGTTAAGGGGAATCAATCATATTTGTTTTTCGGTATCTAATTTAGAAAACTCTATTATGTTTTATGAAAAAGTATTAGAAGGAGAATTATTAGTTAAAGGAAGAAAATTGGCTTATTTTAACATATGTGGAGTATGGATAGCGCTTAATGAAGAGACGCATATTCCGAGAAATGAGATTCATCAATCGTATACGCACATTGCATTTTCTGTTGAACAAGAAGACTTTAAATGTCTAATACAGCGATTAGAAGAAAATGATGTTCATATTTTACAAGGAAGAGAACGTGATGTAAGAGATTGCGAATCTATATACTTTGTTGATCCTGACGGTCATAAATTTGAATTTCACTCTGGGACACTGCAAGACCGTTTAAATTATTATAGAGATGAGAAACCTCATATGACATTTTATTAGGGAGGGATAGTATTTGCATGCACTTGTAATTGGTGGAACAGGAATGCTAAAGAAAGTTTCTATGTGGCTTTGTGAGAAAGGATTTTATGTTTCTATTATCGGGCGAGATGAAGTGAAATTAGAAAATGTTAAGCGAATGAGTTCTGTACCAGAAAATATTACATGCCTTTCGTTAGATTATCATAATGATGAAGATGTAAAGCTAGCTATTAAAAGTACAATTAAGAAAAATGGCCCGATCACATTAGTTGTTGCATGGGTACACAAAAGTGCAAAGCATGCACTATCAAATATTTGTAAAGAACTAGATTTGTCGTCTAAAACATATAGTTTATTTCATATTTTAGGTAGTAAAGCATCACGTATGCCTGCACAAAAAATAGGGAGTACGCGATGTATTTATCATAGAATTATTTTAGGTTTTATTTTAGAAGATACATATGGAAGATGGCTTACTCATGAAGAGATAGCTGATGGAGTTATAAAAGGGATTGAAAGTAAACGAGCAGAGTGGATTGTAGGGAGAGTTGAATCGTGGGAATTACGACCAAAATGGTGAGGGGGAGTAAGAAATGAAAACAACTATATATGTAACAAGGCATGGTGAAACAGAGTGGAATGTAGCGAAACGAATGCAAGGGCGGAAAAATTCTGCCTTAACTGAAAATGGTATAGTTCAGGCGAAACAATTAGGGAATCGAATGAAAGATTTACCAATCCATGCGATCTATAGTAGTCCGAGCGAAAGAACACTTCATACGGCAGAGTTAATAAAAGGGGAACGTGATATACCCATTATAGCGGATGAACATTTCTATGAGATCAACATGGGTATATGGGAAGGACAAACAATCGGGGATATAGAAAAGCAATTTCCAGAAGAAGTACATCTGTTTTGGAATGAGCCACATCTTTTTCAGTCAACATCAGGCGAAAATTTTGAGGCCGTTTATGAAAGAGTAATTGAAGGAATACGGCTTCTTTTAGAAAAGCATAAAGGACAAAACATATTGATTGTTTCTCATGCGGCAGCAGCAAAATTACTTGTAGGACATTTTGCGGGAATTGAAATAGAAAATGTATGGGATGATCCATTTATGCATAGTGCCAGTTTGAGCATAATAGAATTTGAAGAGGGTAATGGTAAAGTGAAACAATTTGCAGATATAAGTCACTTTCAATAAATGTAAAAAAGGCCGCAAAACGGCCTTTTTTTGGTGGTATAAAAACTAGCAGTTACGTTTTTTATACCAGAAGTGATCGAATTTCTTATTTTTGCAAGATGGGAATTTATGTCCGCCTTTGCAATCATTCCATTTGTGTCCGCTATCGTGACAGTCTTTACCATGATCACATGAATCATCGCAAGAGTGACCGTGTCTGTTAGGGAAGAATTCGCATTTTTTACAGAAACTTCGTTTTGTCCAGAAAAATTTCTTTTCAAAGCGTATGCATTTTGTAATGAATGTACAATGTTTTCTGCGAGTACGCTTTGTAACTAATACGCATTCTTTTCTACGCGTTACTTTCGTAACGAACGTCCATTTTTGAACACGTACACGTGTACATTTCGTAACAAATGTCCATTTTTTTACATGCGTACATTTTGTAACGAACGTACAATGTTTCACGCGAGTACATCTTGTTCTTGGACATTTACCCCCAGTTGTACATTTACATCCAGTTGTACAATGATGATGAGTGAATTTATCATCATCGCACTCAAAAGTACTTGGATCTTGGTGTAAGAAATCCTCCATCCCAGCACTTTTGATTTCTTCAACAGCTTTTCTAATATCACGTTTCATAGAAATCCTCCTTATCATGTATTAAAGTGAAAAGGTATTCTTTTTCCTTAACATGATATGTATGTAGGCATCTTTCTGAACAGGACAAGAGTGTAATTTTATATAAATAGATGATTGCGGATGTATGGACAAGATAAGGCGCATACATTGAATGAAGAGAACTGAGAAGGGATGAGAAAATATGTTACCTTCATATGATTTTTTTGTTCATCCAATGTACTTAGTGGAATTAAAAAAGGACATTTGGTCAGATAGTCCAGTGCCAGCAAAATTAACTTATGGAAAAAAGAAATATGACATTGATATCGTATACCGAGGAGCTCATATTCGCGAATTTGAGAAAAAGTCTTATCATGTTATGTTTTATAAGCCTAAAAAATTTCAAGGTGCGAAAGAGTTTCATTTGAATTCGGAGTTTATGGATCCGTCTCTCATAAGAAATAAATTATCTTTAGATTTTTTTCATGATATTGGTGTACTTTCGCCAAAATCACAACATGTATTTATAAAAATTAATGGTCAAATTCAAGGTGTGTACTTACAGTTAGAATCGGTTGATGAAAATTTTTTAAAAAATAGAGGATTACCGAGTGGTTCTATTTATTATGCGATAGATGATGATGCGAATTTTTCATTAATGAGTGAACGAGATAAAGATGTTAAGACAGAGCTCTTTGCGGGTTATGAATTTAAATATTCGAATAAAAATAGTGAAGAACAGCTGAGTGAATTTGTATTTCAAGCGAATACTTTGACGAGGGAAGCCTATGAAAAAGAGATTGGGAAGTTTCTACATGTAGATAAATATTTACGATGGTTAGCAGGAGTTATTTTTACGCAAAACTTTGATGGTTTTGTTCATAATTATGCACTATATCATAACGATGAAACAAATTTATTCGAAGTTATACCGTGGGATTATGATGCGACTTGGGGGCGAGATGTACAAGGGAGACCGCTTAATCATGAATATATTCGCATTCAAGGTTATAATACGTTGAGTGCAAGATTGCTAGACATACCTGTATTTAGAAAGCAGTATCGAAGTATTTTAGAAGAAATATTAGAAGATCAATTTACAGTTTCGTTTATGAGGCCGAAAGTAGAAGGGTTGTGTGAATTGATTCGTCCATATTTACTACAAGATCCATACATGAAAGAAAAATTAGAAACATTTGATCAAGAGGCTGATATGATTTATGAATATATAAATAAAAGAAGAAAGTATATACAAGACCACTTACATGAATTGGATTAATTTTGAAAGAGATTGAGACGTTATCAATCTCTTTTTTTTGTATAATAAAGATGTATCAATGAAAATGAAGTAATATATTTGATAGAGAATGGGGATGCGGATATATGACGATTAAATGGATTGATTGGGTAAAACAAATACAATCTATAGCTCAAGCGGGTTTAACGTATTCTAAGGATGTGTATGATATTGAGCGTTTCCAGCAATTACGAGATATTTCTATTTCAATGATGTCACATTACACGAAAACAGATTGGGAAGTCGTAGAGAAATTATTTGCAAGTGAGACAGGCTATCAAACACCTAAAGTTGATATAAGAGCGGTTGTTTTTCAAAATGAAAAGTTATTATTTGTGAAAGAAAAAAGCGATGGGAAATGGGCATTGCCAGGTGGATGGGCTGATGTCGGTTATACGCCAACCGAAGTTGCAGCAAAAGAAGTTTTCGAAGAGACTGGTTATGAGGTAGATCATTTTAAGTTACTAGCTATATTTGATAAAGAAAAACATCAACCATCTCCATCGGCGACGCATGTATATAAGATTTTCATTGGATGTGAGATTATTGGTGGAGAAAAGAAAACTAGCATTGAAACAGAAGAGGTGGAGTTTTTTGGTGAAAATGAATTGCCTAATTTATCAATTGCTAGAAATACAGAAGACCAAATTAAAGAGATGTTTGCCTACATGAAAGACCCGCAGAAAGAGAAATTAATAGATTAATCCTGCTTGAATTGTACATATTGTTAAAATGAAGATATTGGCAGATTGCAGCCTTTATGTAATAATGGGATGGTATGTGAAGAAAAAAGGAGATAAAAAAGAACATGTTAGCAAACATAATAGATCAGTTATTGCAATTTTTTGCAAGCTTAGGTTACTTTGGAGTAGCTCTTGCTTTAATGATTGAAGTAATCCCGAGTGAAATTGTACTTTCGTATGCTGGCTTTTTAGTAGCGAATGGTAAAATTAGTTTTGTGGGTGCAGTTATCGCCGGAACGATTGGTGGTACTTTAGCGCAAATCTTTTTATACTGGCTTGGATACTACGGAGGGCGTCCGGTTGTAGAGAAATATGGGAAATATCTACTTATTAATAAACATCATTTAGACATAGCGGAAGGTTGGTTTAAGCGTTATGGAGCAGGCGTAATATTTTCTGCGCGCTTTATCCCAGTAGTACGTCATGCAATCTCTATTCCAGCAGGACTAGCTAAGATGCCATTAAAACTATTTACACTTTATACGGTTGTAGCGATCATTCCATGGTCAATTCTATTTATATACTTAGGTGAAAAACTTGGTGGGAATTGGCGACAAATTAAAGAGTATGCATCTGATTACACACATTACATAATTATAGGAGCTGTTCTTTTTATTGCTCTATACTTTGGTTTAAAGTATTTCAAAAAGAAAAAAGCAGCGCGTTAAAGTCAATGATAATTCATTGGCTTTTTTTGTTTGTTTCGGTTCTAAAGAAAAGGAGTTGTCCATAATGTGTAATAATAAAGCGTAGCGGAGGAATGTGATGAAAGGGTCACCGTTTATACGTGGAACGATATTTTTAACGATGGCAACGATGATATCAAAAATGTTAGGGTTTATATATGTTATACCATTTACAGCGATGGTCGGTACGAGTGGTTACGTTCTATACACATATGCATACCGTCCTTATACCATCATGCTCAGCATAGCAACAATGGGATTACCGCTAGCTGTTTCAAAGATGGTATCAAAATATGATCAACTGAATGATTATCATACGGTTAAGAGAGTGTTGAAAAGTGGAATCGTGTTTATGTTTATAATGGGAGTCATTTCGTGTTTTACGTTATATATGCTAGCTCCGCATTTAGCTAAACTTGTCATCGATGGGAATGATCAAACGGGGAATAGTGTAGGAGCGGTTACTACTAATATTCGAATTGTAAGTTTTGCGTTAATACTTGTGCCAGTAATGAGTTTATTAAGGGGCTTCTTTCAAGGATTTCAATCGATGGGGCCTTCTGCATTAAGTGTAGTTGTAGAGCAATTTTTTCGGGTTTTAACCATTTTAATAGGAAGCTTTGTCGTTTTATATGTTTTAAAAGCTTCTGTTTCGCTAGCAGTTGGTATTTCAACGTTCGGTGCCTTTATGGGAGCTGTAGGTGGATTAACTGTTTTAAGTGCGTATTATATGAGAAGGAGAAGGCACTTAAAGAAAAAAGAAATGGCAAGTATACCACAAACAACGAAATCTTTTTTCTCGCTTTATAAGGAGCTCTTTACATATTCTATTCCTTTTGTTGTAGTAGGCTTAGCAATTCCGTTGTATCAGACGATTGATACATTTACAATTAATAAACTACTTATACAGATAGGGTATATGCAAGGCGAAGCGGAAAAAATTAATGCGATAATTGGTCTTGTTCAAATGGTTGTGCTTATCCCGGTATCCGTTGCGACAGCTTTTAGTATGTCTCTCGTACCAGAGATGACGAAAGCTTATACAGCAGGAAATACGAAGCTATTGTACAAACATTTTACGAGAACAAATGTATTAGTAGTAGCGATTACGGTACCGGCGGCAATTGGAATGATGGTGTTAGCCAAGCCTGTATATACCCTTTTATTTGGTGCTGGAAATGATCCAGAGATGGGGAGAATCATTTTACAGTATTATGCTCCTGCTTGCATACTATTTTCTCTTTTTACAGTAACGGCTGCTATGCTACAAGGAATCAATCAACAGCAGAAGACGGTGCTAGGACTAGTGATTGGAATTATTGTGAAGATAGTTTTAAATATTGTATTGCTTCCGTATTTCGATTATGTAAGTTTTATCATTTCAACATACGCGGGCTATACGATTTCAGTCGGGTTTAACTTGTGGATGCTTTCTAAATATGTTATAAAGGCAACATAAGCTTTTAAGGCAGAGAGCACTCTGTCTTTTTCTATGTTTATCCCGCTCTAACGGGCAGTAAGATCCTCATCTCAAAATTCAGCGAAAGAAAAGAAGTTTGGTTGGGGGCGGGCAGCCCGTAAAAGTCCGATTGGTGAGGGCTGAAAATCAGTGGGGGGATGAAGCCCCCACTGATTAAAGTTTCACTTTATAATATTTTTCTTATAAAAACGTTTTCAAAATAATTTTTCTATTGAAATTTAAACGTATGTTTCATATGCTGAGAATGGCGGTTTAAAAACTGTGATTTAAGAGAGGTAGATTCCTACATGTAAAAAGAATCGGGGTGATAGTATGTTAAATATATATTTAACAGACCGAAACGGAAAACTACAAGAGATTGAGGAAATGCAAAAGGGGTGCTGGATTAATGTACTTCATCCAACAGAAGAAGAAATTCAATATCTAGTACAAACTTTAAATGTAGACTTAGATTTCATTAAAGACCCTTTGGATGATGAAGAACGCTCTCGTATTGAAAAGGAAGACAATAATACTTTAATTATCGTCGATATTCCGACAGTTAGACATGACGAAGAAGGAAATTCGATTTATGACACGATTCCAATAGGTATGATTGTGATGCCGGATTGTTTTGTTACAATCTGCTTAGAAGAGAATCCAATTTTTGAACGTTTTATTAATCAACGTATTAAAGAATTTTATACGTTTAAGAAGACGCGCTTTGCACTTCAGCTCTTATATACGATTTCTACTTATTATTTAAGATACTTAAAGCAAATAAATCGAAAAACAATTGATTTAGAGCATCAATTAAATCAGTCAATGAAAAATAAAGAGATTTTCACATTGTTAGGCCTTGAGAAAAGTTTAGTATACTTTACAACGTCATTAAAGGCTAATAAAATTGTAATTCAAAAGTTAATGCGTAATAGTACATTTTTAAAAATGTATGAAGACGATCAAGATTTATTAGAAGATGTATTAATTGAAAATAAACAGGCTATTGAAATGGCGGAAATATATAGTCACATTTTAAGTGGAATGATGAATACTTTTAGCTCTGTTATATCAAATAATTTAAATAGTGTTATGAAACTGTTAACGTCAATTACAATCATTTTATCTTTACCGACGATGGTTTCTAGTTTCTTTGGAATGAACGTAAAGGTTCCGTTTGAAGGGGAAGCCCACGGTTTTGTAATTGTACTCATCATATGTGTAACACTATCTTTCACGTTAGCTTTTGTTTTTTGGAAGAAACGTTACTTTTAACGATAAGAAAGCTGCTCTAGCATAGTTATACAACTACGCTAGAGCAGCTTTTTTGCTATGAAATCTCAAATTTTGAATAGAATATAACTTGTACAATGTAATGTATATAAAGGGTATGTATTCCATATAAGCCTTGTTCAATTAATGAAATGGGGTTAAAATTACATATTGTTAATGAAAAGTTGGAGGAAATACATCATGGAATTGTTTCAATTACCGAAAGCATTCCTGCAAATGAATACAATTTTTATCTCCATATTGATCGAAGCACTTCCTTTTGTGCTCATTGGTGTATTTATTTCAGGATTCATTCAAATGTTCGTGACAGAAGATATGGTGGCAAAATGGATGCCGAAGAACCGATTTCTGTCTGTTTTATTAGCTACTTTTTTAGGTATGTTGTTTCCAGGTTGTGAATGTGGAATTGTTCCGATTGTAAGACGATTAATTGGAAAAGGCGTTCCACCATACGCAGGGATTGCATTTATGTTAACTGGACCTATTATTAATCCAGTTGTATTATTTGCTACTTATGTTGCCTTTGGGAGTAGTATGCACATGGTATGGTATCGTTCTATTGTAGCGATTATCGTAGCCATTATCGTTGGAATTATATTATCCTTTATGTTTAAAGAACATCAATTAAGAGATGATCACTTCCCAGAAGTGAATAATAAGCGTCCACTGCGTAAAAAAATGTGGGATGTATGTACACACGCTGTTGAGGAATTCTTCTCAATGGGAAAATATTTAGTACTAGGTGCGTTAATTGCAGCAGCAGTACAAACGTTTGTACAAACTTCAACACTTCTTGCTATTGGACAAGGTCCGTTTTCTTCATCAGCTGTTATGATGGGACTTGCTTACATTTTATCACTTTGTTCAGAGGCAGATGCATTTATCGCTTCTTCGTTCCAAAGTACGTTTTCAACAGCTTCACTTGTCGCGTTCCTCGTTTACGGACCGATGGTGGATATTAAAAATATGTTTATGATGCTTGCGACATTTAAAACGAAATTTGTAATTGTTGTTATAGTTACAGTTACTCTTGTTGTTTATGCAAGCTCACTACTCATTTATGCGATGGGGTGGTAGGTTATGTTTCGAGCATATATATTATTAGGTTTTACAATATTAATTGCGCAGCTTCATATTTCCGGTAACATTACGAAGTATATCAATATGAAGTATGCCTATTTATCAACAACAGCAGCAATTATTTTAGGTTTCTTAACGATTGTACAAATTATCGTCGTTTTCCAAAAAGAACACCAAAAGGAAAAAGAGAAAAATGATTGTAGTTGTGACCATGGTCATTGCGGACATGATCATTCAAAAGATGAGAATACATGGTGGAAAAAAGCATTTTCGTACTCATTGTTTTGTTTTCCAATTATCTCAGGGTTATTTTTCCCAATTGCGACGCTAGATTCGGATATTGTTAAAGCGAAAGGGTTTCACTTTCCTGTTGCACAAGCAGAAAGTAAGGATCCATTTATGACAAGACAATTTCTAAGACCTGATACGAGCATTTATTACGGGAAAGAAGGATACCGCGGTGTAATGGAAAAAGGGAAGAAAGAGTTTGTTACGAAAGATAATATTAATTTGAAAGATGAAGACTTCCTAAAGGGTATGGAAACAATTTATAATTATCCTGGCGAGTTTACTGGAAAAAAATTATCTTTTAAAGGGTTTGTTTTTAGAGATGATTCTTCTAAAAAAGAACAATACTTCTTATTCCGTTTCGGTATTATACATTGCGTAGCAGATTCTGGTGTGTATGGTATGTTAGTGAAAAAGCCAGAAGGCGTAGAGTGGAATAATGATGACTGGATTCAAGTAGAAGGAGAGATAACTACTGAGTTTTATCAGCCGTTTCATGCGAATATTCCTGTATTAGAAGTAACAAAATGGAATAAAGTTGAACAGCCGAAAGAACAATATGTATTTAGAGGAGCCGATTGATAAAATCGGTTCTTTTTTGTGGACTAAAAGTTCTGAATGTTGTTAATATTAAGCGTGTAGTTCATTTAGTATAGTGATTATTGAAATATTAGGGATAGATCATTAAAGGGGTGATAACAATGACAGAAGTAAAGGGGAAAACAGCCAATGAGTCAAGGGTGTTCAAAACGAGCCGAGTCTTCCCAACAGATTTAAATGATCATAACACGCTATTTGGTGGGAAGATATTAGCGGAGATGGATATGGTTGCTTCTATTTCAGCATCCAGACATTCAAGAAAGGAATGTGTCACAGCATCTATGGACTGGGTCGATTTCTTACATCCTGTTCGTTCTTCAGATTGTGTTAGTTATGAATCTTTCGTAATTTGGACGGGAAGAACTTCGATGGAAGTGTTTGTGAAGGTAGTGGCTGAAGATTTAATTTCAGGTGAGAAGCGTATAGCGGCAACGTCATTCGTTACTTTTGTGGCACTTAGTAAGGAAAATAATCCAGTTCCTGTACCGCGTGTTATCCCTGAAACCGAAGAAGAGAAAGAATTACATCGTATTGCTGTGTTACGTGCAGAACAGCGTCATATACGTAAGGCAGAGAGTAAGAAAGTAGCCACATTGTTAACCTTTTGAGATGAATATTTAGCCATTTAAGTTACTATAGCAGTCGGAAATGGTTTTAAAATGAAAAGCGGACACCTAAAAATAGGTGTCCGCTTTTATAGTTTTTTCATCCACATATCATATGACAGTAGCTACTTAGCAGAAGCAAGCAGCACCGACGATGATTAAGAGGATAAATAATACGACTAATAGCGCAAATCCATTACCATGTGCGAAGCCCATTGTTATTTCCTCCTTTTATTTTAAGATACAACATACAATATGCAAATGAGCTATTGTTTGATATGGACATATATCATGCAATGACATATTTTCTTGAATGATAATGTAATAAAAAAGGGAAGATATAGAAATAACAGTAAGTGGAGAAAGGAATTTATCCATGAAGCACTTTTTCGCTATAATCCTTTGTTTAATAGGTGTATTCATTTGGATGAACATCGATGTGGAAATGGGGAAGGAAATGGCTAGTGAATATGAATTAGGACAAGTTCGATTAGGTGAATTTCAACTATATACGAACGGTGAAGAGTTATATAGAAAATTATTTGACGATATAAACGATGCAGAAAAGTATATATATATCCATTTTTATATTGTAGGAAAAGACGAAATAAGCCAAGAGTTTTTACAGTTATTAGAGAAAAAAGCATCTAGCGGAGTAGAAGTGAAATTGTCAGTCGATCGGGTAGGCGGATATAAGCTGAAGAAAAAGGTAATTAGCCGATTAAAAGAAAACGGTGTGAAGTTTACATTTAGTAAAAAACCGAAACTGAAAAATATGTTCTATTCTTTGCATCAACGGAATCATAGACGTATTGTTACGATAGATGGAAAGGTATCATACGTTGGTGGCTTTAATATCGGAAAGGAGTACCTTGGACAAAATCCAAAGTTTGGGCCATGGCGTGATTATCACGTGCGTATCCATGGTGAGGGTGCAGCGGATATGGAAAGAAAGTTCGCCGAAGATTGGAAAGAAGATACAGGAGAAAAAATGCCTATACATGAAAGTATACCTACATTAGGGAATATAAAATATCAATATTTATTTTCAAATGGAAAAGGCTTATGGGAAAAGTATGGGGCACTTTTAAAAAAAGCTAAAAAGTCTTTAATTATAGCTACACCATATTTTGTACCAAGTAAAGAAATGGTGAAAGAGTTAAAAGCTGCATTAAATCGTGGTGTTAATGTGAAAATTCTCGTGCCATTTAAAAGTGATGCCATATTGTTAAAACAAGCTGCCTATCCATATTTGAAAGATATGTTACATGCTGGAGCGGAGATTTATCAATATCGAAATGGATTTTTTCATGGGAAAGTAACAATCATAGATGGAGAAATTGTTGATATTGGGACAGCAAATTTTGATAATAGAAGTTTTTATTTAAATTGCGAGTCTAACTGTATCATATATGATAAAACAGTTGTTGATGAAGTATGGAGTCGATTACAGGTAGACTTTCATAAATCAAAACGATTTTCTGAAGAAGATTTTGAGGAAATTAGTAGATGGGATTGGTTTTTAGCAAGAATAGCGAATGTTTTAGCATCATATTTATAGTATATGGACAAAAGAGAAGGGAGGCGCTTTAATGGACTGTATGAAAGAATTAATGAGATATAGTTATATGCTAATATACAAGGTTGGAGAGTATGCTGGAAAGGTCAGAGACGAAGAATTAAAAAATCTATTACAGCACCATTTACCATATATGTTACAAGCATATAATGAACAAGTAAATTTTCAAGAAGGAGAGAATGTGCAGCATATAACCTGTGAAACAACGGAGTTTGATTTGCATGAAATGGAAAAGGAAACAGTTAGTAAATATACAGGGGATATTCATATTGCAATCAGTTATATTGCGCACTTGAAACGATTAGCTTTAAAGTTTGCTCAAGTTGCAGTGGAAGTTGCTAATCCAGAGTTTCGCTCATTTTTGGAAAATTGTTTCCTGAAAATGAACCGTTACGCTTATAGTGTGTGGCAATATGTTATGAAGAAGGAATATAAGATTACACATCTATATGAAAATGAAAAGTTTGCATGAGAAACTAAGGCGAAATGGTATGCGCCTTAGTTTTTTTACGTCCATTGAGAGAAAAAACTAGTTTTATTGTGTATCGATTGGAAATGAAATAAAATCAGGTTTTGTTATCAGAAAATTTACAAAAATTTACCGTATATTTACTGTTTTTCAATCTCTCCTTTAAAAATAGAGAGTAATATGAGGTTGTACATATTCTATCACAAGGAGGAAACGCAAATGAATAAATGGGTTAAATCATTAACTGCTATGGCACTTGCAAGTTCTTTATTAATGGTAGGTTGTAGTAAAGGTGAGGACAAGAAGAAAGAAGACGACAGAACAACACAACAAGAGGATAAAAAGGATAAAGAAACAAGCGGAACCGAGAAGTCTACTGATTCTAAAGAAAAGAAATAAAGTAATAATAAAGCTTCCTCTCATATATGAGGAAGCTTTTTTGTTGTAAATTTATTGAGATTATTGAAAAATAGAAAGAGAATGAAAGAGGGGGAAAACAAATGAAAGTATGTATATTGGGAGCAACAGGACGAGTAGGTTCAAACATAATTAATTTAGCATTAAAGGATTCAGCTGAAGTGAATGCATTAGCGCGTGATTTAAATAGAATAGAAATACAACATGAAAGGCTACGAGTGATAGAAGGTAATGTATTGAACGAAAATGATATAAAGAAAGTGATAGAAGGAAGCGATATAGTAATTAGTGCACTTGGAACGGATCAAAATGGAACATTAGGGAAGAGTATGCCACAAATCATTAAGCAAATGGAAGAAGAAGGGGTTCGTAGAATCATAACAATAGGAACAGCTGGTATTTTACAAGCAAGAACAAATCTAAATTTATATCGTTTTCAATCAACGGAATCAAAAAGGAAAACGACAACGGCAGCGGAAGATCATTTGGCTGCATATAAAGTACTAAGTAATAGTAATAATTTATGTTGGACAGTTGTTTGTCCGACACATTTAATAGATGGTGAGGCGACAGAGGTATATCGAACTGAAAAAGATATATTGCCAGAGGGTGGATCAAAAATTACAGTGGGTGATACAGCACACTTTGCATGGGATCTATGTAAGAAAAACATATATGAAAATAGTCGAGTAGGTATTGCATATTAAAAAACCATCCCGAAGTCGGGATGGTTAAAAGATGATATAACACAAGAAGATGATAATCATAATGATTTGGAGAATTGCTTTCGCTACTGTACTGCTTAAAAAACCAACTACAGTAGCGACTCCAACTAGAAAGGCATCTTTTGGCGCTTTTTTATGCACTAGTTCTGTTATAAATACTGATAAGAACGGTATGATAATAAGTCCGAATGGCGGGAAGAAGAACGATCCGACAATGATAGAAATCATTCCGACACGTTCGCCCCATTTAGAACTACCGTATTTTTTTAAGAAATATCCATTTGCAATAAAATCAGCAACGAAAATGAAAAGAGTGAAAATGACTTGAATAATCCAAAAAGAAGTTGTTAATTCGCCTCCATTTATACCGAAATGGTAAATCAAATATCCAGCCCAGACAGCTAGTATGCCAGGGATAATTGGATAAATGAAGGCGAGAAATGAAACAATGAAACAGGCAATGATACAAATTGTTAATAAAACAGTCACTTTATAGCTCCTTTTTAATATCTAGTTTATGTACAGCAACTTTTTTGACTTGATGTCCATCAAGTTCTAATACTTTAAATTGAAAACCAGCATATTCAATGGAGTAGCCAGCTTCAATATTTAAGTCAACTGCTTGAGAAAGAAGCCATCCTCCGATTGTATCTAAATCACTATCATCAATATGTAGGCCAAACATATCATTTACTTCAGAAATAAGCACCTTTCCATCTAAAACAGTAAGCTTAGGTGTACGCTTTTCAATCATAGGTGATTCATCCGCATCGAATTCATCTTGAATTTCTCCAATGATTTCTTCAAGAATATCTTCCATCGTTAAAAGTCCAGCAGTACCACCATATTCATCCATAACGATTGCCATCTGAACGCGATTTTTTTGAAGGTGGACTAATGTTTTACGAATTGGAACTGTTTCAAATACAGTTAGAACAGGATGTATATAAGATTCAAGTGGTTTATAAATACCTTTCGTTTGATCATGGAATACTTCTTTCGTATTGATCATCCCAATGATATCATCTTTATCTTTTTCGATAATTGGATAGCGTGTATATTTTTCAGTAGCGACGATATCCATATTTTCTTCTAACGTATTTTCAGTAGATAAGCAAATCATTTCGGTACGAGGAACCATAATTTCTTTTGCAACTCGATCATCAAATTCAAAAATGTTATTTACATATTTATATTCGGTTTGGTTTATTTCACCGCTTTTAAAACTTTCACCTAAAATGAGTCGCAATTCCTCTTCAGAATGAGCAAGTTCACTTTCTTTCGCAGGTTCTAATCCGAGTAATTTTGTGAAAAATATAGCTGTACTATTGAGTAGCCAAATGAATGGGTACATAATTTTATCAAATAAAATAAGCGGTCTTGCAAATTTGAGTGTGATCGCTTCTGCTTTTTGAATTGCGAAAGACTTTGGAACTAATTCACCTAATACAACGTGGAAAAATGTAATAACACTAAAAGCAATAACAAAAGATAAAGTGTTAGCCATTGTTCCAGTAATATTAATTTTTTCAAAGAGCGGTCGTAGTATATGCTCCACAGTTGGTTCACCAAGCCAACCAAGCCCTAAAGAAGTGATTGTAATTCCGAGCTGACAAGCTGATAAATAAACATCTAAATTAGATAGGACGCTTCTTGCAGCTAAAGCTTGTTTATTACCTTCATTTGCAAGTTGGTCAATTCGACTTTTTCGTACTTTTACAACAGCGAATTCTGATGCAACGAAAAAGCCAGAAATAAGAATAAGTACAAAGATGAGAAAAATATTTAATATGTCCAAGCGTGTTCTCCATTCCAAGGTTTGGAATAAAGATGTCACCTCCTGCAATTATGTTATACTTTTATAATAAATCCAAATGAAAAGAATAGTCAAAGGAAAAGGGTAAATATTGGTATGTTTCTGTAATAGTTTTTGAATTTGCTGTTATTTTGTCCGCTATACAAAAGGAATAACCCCCTACTTTTAGATTATAGAGGGTTATTTTAAATTAAGGTTTTGGAACACTTCTCGTTAAAGTGTATGACTGTTGCTTGGAGTAGTTTGTGGTCCATAGTGTTTGAAGGAAAGAAAGTATGCTATATGGGATATAGAGTAGTAATAAGCCGATTGTAACAATTATGGGTGAATTTCCGCCAAATTGAACGATAAATTGTAACAGTCCATTTGCATGAAAAACGCATTCCATAAAAACGAATGAAAGAATAATGGAACCTAAAATTGATTTATGATTCGAAGTAAGCGCCAAAAACAATGTATCCACAAGAAAAGAATCATGTTTTATTTCATATTCATTTGTGTTTTTTAAGAAAGGAATCCATTTTTTTACTGCTTGCATAACGATAATCATGGAAGTACTACATACGATGATAAATGATGAGTAGTAAGGAAGGTTTATAAATTGTGCGATGTATAGAAGTAGTAATAAGACTGAACATTGTAATACTACAGTGCAAAAAGAGTAAGGTATCCATTTCAATACAGTAGTAAACTTTTTAAACGAGTTAGGTACTTTGAAAAATAAATGGCCGATACCCAAACTTATGAAAAATCCGATCGCAAGGGTAAAAGTAAAACGAACAATCGATATAAAATATATTTCCCATATGTAAGGGAATAATGGTGTTGAATGATTAGAAGTATGTACCATTTGGTTTGCTGAGAAAAAGATAGATTCATGCATCCAATCAACCTTTGGAATTGATATAGAAGAAAGCTGTGCGAAGTTTTGAAAAATGCTAATAAATCCATTTTGATAAGAATAATTGTGTGTAATAAAAAGAGCTGGAATAGGACTTATGGCAAAAATAACAATAATACCAATTATAAATTTACATATATGTGAGCGTAATAAGGACATATAACCACCTACTCTTAGAATATTCAGAAAATTCTTATTCTTATTTTAGCTTTTTTTGAAAGAAGTTACAATATATTTTTCATTCAGTAATTCAGAGAGAAGATTTGATAGCAAAAATATGCAAGTGAAGGATTCATGAATAAATTATGACAAGAAAATGAATAATTTTCAGAAAAATAAAATAAATTATTTATTTTTTTCTGAAAATATAATATAGTTATGGCACAGAAAGTATTTTAACATAAGGAGGCTATTTATGAGGATTAAAGGGAATTACGTACCGAAAAGGGAAGTTTTACTGTGCTCAAGTTCGATTACGATAGGGGAAGCGTTAGAGCATTTAAATAAAACGGGGTATCGTTGTGTACCAGTTTTAGATGAAAAAAAAGAGAAATTTTTAGGGAATATATATAAAGTAGATATTTTAGAATATAAAGGATCACTTGATGAGAGTGTAATACAATTATTAAACGATAAAGAAGGATTTGTGAGAGAAGATTCATCTTTCTTTAAAGTATTTTTTACAATAAAAAAATTGCCTTATTTATCAGTAGTTGACGAAAAAGGGGTTTTCCTTGGAATTTTAACGCATAAAAAAGTTTTTGAGTTATTAGAGGATGCATGGGGTGTTCACTCTAGTAAATACTCTGTCATGATTGGAACGCAAGACTATAATGGAGCAATCCAAAAGTTATCGACAGTTTTAAAGAAATACACTGGTATTCAAAGTTTGATGACTTTTGATAATGATGCCTTATTAGTTCGTAGAATTATGTTTACATTAGGAGAAGAGTTTAACGACGGTGAATTAGAGACATTATTGAAAGATTTAGAAGATCACGGATTTAGAGTTGTGTATGTGGAAGAGATGAAAAATCCACGTGAAGTTGAAACGATAGAGTAACATACAAAAGCCATCTAAATTATATTAGATGGCTTTTGTATGTTACGTGTATAAAGTTATTTGAAAATAACGATTGAATAATAGGTGAGATTATAACAATATTTGTGTAAGAGAATAAAAAATGTAGATAATTTCGATTTTCAAAAAAATCAATTTGAAAATATGTTTTTATTTTGCAACTAAATATGTTACTATATGTGTGATAAAAACAAAGAGGTCTGACAACTATACTCCACGTAATAACACTCTAATGATTTAAAAATTCAAAAAAATCAAAAATTAAAATAATAATTATATTAATGATTAGAGTAAAAATAAGGGGAATGGAGAAATTATGGAGAAAGACACTGCTTTGTAAGGGGCATATTTTATCATCTTGAGCAGAGAGGAGGATGCATAGCATATTGTAAAATATAGAGATAAACAATGAAAAAGTGCTATGCAAATGAAGAGCATGAAGGGACGTTTAAGGCCAGGTGATACGGTAGCAATTGGTTTAATGCTATTTGCATTATTTTTAGGAGCAGGAAATTTAATTTTTCCGCCAGTTTTAGGTCAACAAGCAGGAGAGAATGTTTGGATTGCTACAATAGGATTCCTTGTAACGGGAGTCGGATTACCCCTACTAGCTGTAACAGCTGTCGCGTTTGTAGAGGGGGACTTGAAAGCGCTATCTTCTAGAGTCCACCCTATATTTGCGTTTATTTTCCCATTGATTAGTTATTTAGCAATTGGACCATTTTTCGCGATTCCTCGTACTGGAGCTGTTTCGTTTGAAATGGGTATGAAGCCGTTTTTATCAGAGGCAATGGTTTCAGAGTGGTACATGCTATTTCTTTTCACGATAGTTTTCTTCGGAATAACGTGGTATTTATCATTAAATCCATCTAAATTAGTGGATTGGTTCGGAAAGTTTCTTACACCATTATTAGTATTAATTGTCGCTGTTATTGTCGGAAAGGCAATTATTGATCCAATTGGAGAGCCAGCTGCGCCGTTAGCTGCTTACAAAGAAAATGCTTTCTTTGGTGGATTTATTCAAGGATATTTAACGATGGATGCAATTAGCGCGCTCGTATTCGGAATTGTCGTTGTACAAGTTATCCGCTCTAAAGGGATAAAAGAGAGTAGTCAAATTGCAAAAATAACAGTAGTATCAGGTATTATCGCTGTACTTGGTTTAACGTTAATTTATTTATCGCTTGCTTATCTTGGTTCAACAAGCACATCACTTGGTATCTCAGAAAACGGTGGTCTTATTTTAACGAATGTTGTAAATGAGCTATATGGGACGAGTGGTAAAATTTTATTAGGGCTTGTTATTATACTCGCTTGTTTAACAACTTCTGTTGGGTTAACATCTGCGTGTGCGGGTTTCTTTACAAACTTATTCCCAAAACTTTCGCATAAAACGATTGTAACAATGGTATGTGTATTTAGTTTAATTGTATCTAACCTAGGTTTAACACAATTAATCGCAGTAACATTACCTGTGTTAATGATCATTTATCCAGTTGCAATTGTATTAATTGTACTTTCGTATTTCCATAAGTGGATTGGGAAGCGTAATACAATTTATATTGGAGCTATTTTAGGTGCATTGTTAATTAGTTTCTTTAACGGTTTAGAAAGTGCGAAAATTAAAATTGACGCGATTTCTAATGTACTACAAATGTTACCGTTATATAACGAAGGAATCGGATGGTTAATTCCATCATGTATTGGCGGGATTCTCGGTTTCTTCTTCTATAAATCAAATGAATCAAGTGAATTACAAAAGAAAGGTGCTTAGGCACCTTTCTTTTTTTGAAGGGGATTTTTGTATTTTGTCTAAGTAATAATTGGGGGGAATGATAAATGGCTAATTTTGAAGATTTTTTAAATTTGGATTTGAGAATTGGAACTGTAATACATGCAGAGGAATTTAAAGAAGCGAGAGTACCAGCGATTAAACTAGCAATAGATTTTGGAGAAATCGGGATAAAGCAGTCAAGTGCTCAAATTACGAAAAGGTATAGTCCAGAAGATTTAATCGGCCAACAAATCGTTGCTGTTGTAAACTTTCCACCAAAGCGTGTAGCTGGATTCAAATCAGAAGTACTTGTGCTTGGTGGTGTTCCTGAAGCTGGTGATGTTGTGTTACTTCAGCCTAATATGGAATTGCCAAATGGAACAAAAATTAGCTAGGGTGAAGGTAGGGGCTAATATGGATATCGGACGAGAATATTTGCAATGTGCGATTTCGAACTTTAAAGCAACAAAGAAACAAGGGGAGCGGGCACTTTCTCAATTATCATATGAACAAATACAATGGTCTTCTCATGAAGAAACAAATAGTATAGCGATTATTATTAAGCATCTTCACGGTAATATGCGTTCTAGATGGACGGATTTTTTAACGTCTGATGGTGAAAAAACAGATCGTAATCGAGATGGTGAATTTGAAGGATGCTATCACTCAAAAGAAGAAACCCTTATAGCTTGGCAAGAAGGATGGAAATATGTTTTTAATACGATGAATACTTTAACGCCGGAACACTTATTGAAGACGGTATACATTCGCGGTGAAGCACATACTGTCATGCAAGCAATTGAAAGGCAAATTGCTCATTATGCATTGCATATTGGTCAGATTATATACATTGGGAAGATGTTAAAAGAAAATGAGTGGGAATGTTTAAGTATTCCGAGAGGTCAGTCTGCGCGTTATGTAGAGAAAAAACGTTCAACATAATAATAAGAAAGAAACCGATAAAAAATGGGAAAAAAGAAAGTCAGCCAAATAATAGATGGTTCTGTAATCATAAGAATACTGCCAAAAATAAGTCCATATATAATAAGAAAGGAATTGAAAAGTGTATTCACAGGGAGAAATCGTGAGATGAACACTTGCTGTCGTTTAAAACAATCACTGTGAAATAAATAAAAGCGGAAGTACCATGTGGCTGTAATAAGATCTTTCTTTT
Organism: Bacillus sp. FSL K6-0073; assembly: GCF_038006085.1. NCBI lineage: Bacteria > Bacillati > Bacillota > Bacilli > Caryophanales > Bacillaceae > Bacillus > Bacillus sp. FSL K6-0073. Next base: position 2,015,000 of record NZ_JBBOUN010000001.1, read on the forward strand.
TCATAATTCTTTTTTTGCATGTATGACAGATAAATGGTGGTTGCATTTCATTACGCTCCATTTTTTATTTTCATAATAATGTGAGACAAAAGTAGGTACAAAGTGTATGTTCCTATATACGCTCCTGCAATAAGGAAAAATGGATTCAGTAAAATTCCATGAATGCTCGTCATGAAAACTAAATCTTGTATTAAAACATCGTATATATTAATGGAAATAATTATACCGAGTACATACAGTGCCAAGTACGCAGAAATATGTAGCACAATAGAGATTTTTGGTTGCTTAGCGGACAAATAAAAAATGAATGATAGAGCGATTGGTAATATTCCTATTAATAGCTTCAATTCATTTCACCTCATTAACAATATAGCCGAAATTTTAACGGTCTATTCTCTAGGGCTTGTACATAACTTGAAATAGAGAGGTGATAGTATGAATCGGGGCTTTTTTTTTATGAAGTTTACAAGTATGCGTAAGTTAGTTTTATTTGTTATTACTACAATGCTAGCGACTTTTTTTCTTATTAGTATGATGGTAACCTCTATGAAAGAGACAAAGTCAACGTATTTATATAATTGGTTAAATGAGTTATCGATGAATGGTTACATGTATGTACTTGGAAAAGAGAATCATTATTTTACACAGGAGTATCGAAATTTGAATCAAGATTTTTCAATTTCTTCTTTTCTCTTTTCTATGGCTACAAATATTCGCTTTAATGATGTACGCAGTTTCGTCGGGAAAGAGCTCCCGGGGTTTGGTAAGTACGATACAGAAATTGTTATTGCGGGTGAGGGTACAAATTATTCTAACTTACCGATAGAGTCGAGTGTTCCTCTTGAAGAAGTGGTGAAGGAACGGACTAGTGGAACTGGACAAGTACCTAAACAAGATACGAGTAAAGAGAAAAAACAGCCGTCCCAAACGACTGGGAAGAGACAAGTTGCGTTTATTTATCATACACATAGCTGGGAATCTTATTTACCTTTACTTAACTTAACGAATGACCCGAATCCGAATAAAGCAACGAGTTCTGTATCGAATATTTCTATATTAGGAGATTGTTTCCGTGAACAACTAGAAGGTGAAGGGATTGGAGCTACTAACGATAAGAGTGATGTTGGTCAAAAGTTAATAAGTAAAGGTTTAAACAGTAATAGTTCGTATAAAATGTCACGGGAAATTGTGCAGCAAGCTATGGCTGGAAATAAAGATCTTCAATACTTTTTTGATTTGCATCGTGATAGTGCCCGAAAGAATGTAACGACAAAAACAATTGGAGATAAATCATATGCAAAGCTTGCATTTGTAGTAGGAAAAGGAAATAAAAACTATGAAAAAAACTTACAATTAGCGACAGCTTTACATGAGGCGATTAATAAGAAATATCCAGGAGTGAGCCGTGGGGTCATTCAAAAAGGGTTCCAGACAGGAAATGGAATCTATAATCAAGACCTATCAGGACAAGCGATATTAATAGAAGTTGGCGGTGTAGATAATACAGAGGAAGAATTGAATCGATCAATTGATGCACTTGCTAAAGCATTTGGTGAATATTTTTGGCAGGCAGAAAAAGTGAATGGATAAAGTGAATTTTAAATTGGTGAGAGACCTCACCTGATGAGGATGAGTTCACAGTATTTTTGAAAAAACGTAAGTGTAATGCTTGCGTTTTTTCTTTGTAATGGTGAGACGTCACAGAATAGACATAATTTGTCGTTGTTATAGTAATATCGAAATTTGTCAATTTATAGTAGGAGATTTACAAAGGAATTTTCGGGAAAGTAGAGAAAATCTTTTTATAAGGAAAACTTTTTATTATGAAACTGGTAGGGTGATTGAAGTGATTAGGGAAATCGAAATAGAAGATGCAGCATCATTTTTGCGATTAAGTAAGCAATTAGATGAAGAAACGAAGTTTATGTTATATGAACCAGGAGAAAGGAAAACTACAGCTGAGCAACAAGAAAAAATGATCCATCGATTTATAGAAAATGAATATGCAACAATATTTGTAGCAGTTGAAGATGAGAGAATAGTAGGTTTTATATTAGTGAATGGAAATAACATTCAAAGAAAGAAGCATGTGGCAAGCATTGTAATTGGTATTTTGCAAGAGTATAACGGGCGAGGTATTGGGACTAGATTGTTTAAAGAGGTTGAGAAGTGGGCAAAATTACATGATGTATGGCGTTTAGAATTAACAGTAATGGCCCACAATACAAGAGCTCAGGCACTATATAAAAAAGCTGGATTTGAGACAGAAGGTGTCAAAAAAGCTGCTCTTATTATCGATGGAAAGGACATCGATGAGTATGAAATGGCCAAATTATTAAAATAAGAGGTCGTTATATGAAAAAAAGATGGGCACTACTCGGTATCGTAGCTGCAATAATTATTGTTGGAGTAGCAGGAATCAATTATAAAATGTATAAGGATAAGCAGGCGCGGGAAGTAAGTGTAAATAGCGTATTTCCGAAAGCGAAAGAAACGATTGCTAATATGGATGGGGATATTGCGGTAATTAATAATCCGAATTCAATGCTTGTACTTGTGAATAAAAGTAGGCGTTTACCAGATGGGTATAGACCGCCAGATTTAGTTATTCCGAAAGTACGCTACTCTAGTGAAGGTGATCAAGAAAAGAAAAAGATGAGAAAAGAAGCAGCGAGGGCGCTTGAGGATATGTTTCAGCAGGCTGACAACGAGCGTATTTTCCTGTTTGCAGTTTCTGGATTTAGATCTTTTGATCGACAAAAAGCATTAAATACAATGTATAAAAAACAAGACGGGGTAGCAAAAACAGCAATGTCTAGCGCGGTTCCTGGCACAAGTGAACATCAAACTGGACTAGCTATGGATATTACGTCTCAATCTGCTAAATTTCAGTTAGAGACGGTTTTTGGGGAAACGAAAGAAGGTCAGTGGCTTTCTGAAAATGCCCATAAATTTGGTTTTGTGATTCGATACACAAAAGCGAAAGAAACGATTACGGGTTATCGGTATGAACCATGGCACGTAAGGTATGTGGGAAATCCACAAGCTACATATTTGTATGATAATCAACTGACGCTTGAAGAAGTAACAGAGTAAATGATTGAGGGGAGAGACGTATAATGACGATGTTATATAAGAAAAAAGTACATGCATATATTACAAGAGAAAAAGAGGGGGTTATGCAATTACTTGTTTTTAAACATCGTGATATACATGAAGCTGGTATTCAAGTGCCAGGAGGAACGGTTGATGAAGGTGAAACGTTAGAAGCGGCTATATTGCGTGAAGTACAGGAAGAATCCGGATTGCGTCATTTATGCATAGAACGTTTTTTAGCAGATTACATCATACATATGAAAGAAAAACAGGAATATGAAAAACGCCACTTTTTTCATGTAACTTTACTAACAGATGTAAAGGATACTTGGGAACATATTGTAAGTGCTGGTGAGGAAGATAAAGGATTAGTATTTTGCTACGAATGGGTTGATATTGCAAAATGCCCTGAATTAGCTGGGAAACAAGGTGAGTTTTTACATTTGTTAGATGAAGTATACGCACAGTAATGTAAGAGTCTGAAGCGAAGGTTAATCCGTTTCAGACTTTTTTTATTTTTCGGGAAATTAAAGGTGTTTAAATAAGGAAAGTGAATTTCTTTAAAGGGATATTAATTAAGCTAGCTTATGCTTTTGAACAAGCGACAAAGCATAGAAAAATCCCCAACTTATCATGAATAGAATAAACAAAGAGGACAGGAATCCCTGTCCTCTTTGTTTTAGTGCTTAAAGTGAAATATCGTTCTGCTCTGTCTTATGATATTTTAATAAACTAAAAGATAAACAAGCGGAACATAAAATAAGAATAGAAGCGATGATATAAATTGTACGAACACCGAACATATCAGTAATAATGCCAATGCTAAGCATAGATAGTCCAGAGGCTGTTGAAAGAAGTGCGCCATGTGCTGTATACATTTTGGATAATAAAGCAGGGGCGACACTTGATTGTAAAACAGTCGTTTGGGAAATATCTCTAATTTGATAACATGGTCCCATTAGAACACATAGAAAAAGCGCAATAAATCCGCTGCTCGTCATACCATATAAAAATGTAAGAATGCTAAATATAAGAGAGCTAATCGACATAGATCGTATTAAATTGTTTTGAATATAGGAACTCATTTTCCATGCTAATAGACCACCGATTAACGTGCCAACATAATAACTTGTATTAATATATCCCCACCATTCTTCGCCTTTATGAAGGATAGTCGTAACGTATGCCATCGTAATAGCACCAATCCATATTGTCCCTGCGAAAGTTTCAATTAAGTCCATATATGTAACGGTACGGAGAGAAGGATTTTGAAATAGGAGTTTCCAACCTTCCAATAAAACAGTACTTTTGGAAGAGGGAGAATCTGCTATTCTTTCAGTATGTATGGAACGTAATGAAAAATGTAATGCAATGCATCCGAAAATCATCAAAATGTTATTAATCATGAGTGTAGAAGTAGCGCCAATGAGAAGAACGACAATACTCGTAAATGAATAAGCAGCGGCTTGCACAATTTGTGTTGAAAAGGAAAAGATACTATTTACTTTTACTAATTTTTCTTTCGGTGTAAGGCGCGGGAGAATACCGTATAATAACGGAGCACTCCACCCACTACATAATGAAATGACAAAAATAAAAGTTAATAGAGCTATAATGTTTGTGGATAAGACCGGGAACAAAATCATTAATAATAGTAAAAAGACTGTTTTCAGCCATTGGAGCGTATATAACAGCGTATAAGATGGAAAACGATTTATTATAAGTGGTGCAGAGATGTTAGCAATTAGATTTGTGATAACTTGTAATAATGGAAAAAGAGCAGTAATAGTAGCTGATTTAGTTGCTATATAAATATGAGTTGTAATAATCATTACATATACGATGTCAGCGAGAGTAATGCATATTTTGGAACCTAAATAGTAGATTAGTGACAGGTTTCTCAATAAGAATATCACCTCTATAAAAAATAGTATTTAGTAATTAGAATAATTGTAATTTAAAAATTAAAATTTTAAAAGAATTTAATTTTTTGTCACTTTTTGAAAGGGATTTTCATGTATAATGAAGAATATATTGATATAGTATTATATTAATGATCATTGTAACAGTGAATATGTACAATAGCTTGTAGCAAACGCCCAAGTGTAAGAAAGGGCGGATAAACCATTCTTTTCTTCATATACATATAGAAAATGAGAAAGAAAGTGAGGGTTGCATATGGCTGCTTGGGTAATTTGGTTTATAATAGCTGGTATTTTATTTATCGCGGAAATGTTGTCGATTACATTTTACATGCTTTGGCTTGGAATTGGAGCTGTTGTCGGAGGTCTTATTGCTTTGTTTGCTCCTGATGCACTACTGTTACAAGTTACTGTTGGTGCAATTGTAAGTTTAACTTTGACATTCTTTACGAAAAGAATTTCAAAAAACTTTCGAGAAGCAAAAGGTTTTACTGATACAGTAGATATGCTTGTTGGTAAAAGAGGGATTGTTATGCAAGCGATTACAAATGAAGCGAATGGTATTGTGAAGGTGGATGGAGATACTTGGACAGCTATTGCAGATTCTTCAATTGATGCTGGAGAAAAAGTCGTTGTTATAAAGAGGCATAGTACTATATTACAAGTGAAAAAGGAGAGTGAATAAATATGGTAGCATTAACGTTAACGATTATATTCGCACTAATTGTAGTTACATTTATCGCATTAACAATTAAAATTATTCCTCAGCAAAAAGTTGGGGTTGTTGAAAGATTTGGTAAGTTTCAACGTATCATGCACCCAGGGTTAAATATTTTAATACCAATTGTAGATCGTGTTCGTGTATATCATGACTTACGTATTCAACAAACGAATGTACCACCGCAAAAGGTAATTACGAAAGATAATGTTCAAGTAGAAATTGATACTATTATTTTCTATCAAATTGTTGAACCAGAACTTGCGACATATGGTATTTCAAACTATGAATATGGTGTTCGTAATATTACTTCAGCAACGATGCGTCAAATTATCGGTAAAATGGAACTGGATGAAACGTTATCTGGTCGTGAAAAAATTTCAACAGAAATCCGCTTAGCGCTTGATGAAGCAACAGAAAAATGGGGCGTACGTATTGAACGTGTCGAAGTTGTTGATATTAACCCGCCAAAAGATGTGCAAGCATCAATGGAAAAACAAATGAAGGCTGAGCGTAATAAACGTGCGATTATTTTAGAAGCTGAAGCAGCAAAACAAGATAAAGTCCTTCGTGCTGAAGGGGAAAAGCAAAGTAAAATCTTGATGGCTGAAGGGGATAAAGAAGCACGTATTCGCGAAGCTGAAGGTATAAAAGAAGCAAAAGAATTAGAAGCGCAAGGGGAAGCAAGGGCAATTGAAGAAATCGCAAAAGCAGAACAAAATCGTATTGAATTGCTTCGTGAAGCGAATTTGGATGAGCGTATACTTGCTTACAAATCATTTGAATCATTAGCTGAAGTTGCAAAAGGACCAGCAAATAAAGTCTTTATTCCGTCTAATGCAATTGAAACACTTGGTACTCTTGGGGCAATTGGAGAAATATTTAAAGAAAAACAAGTGAAGAAACTACCTTCAAATGATACAGGAAAAGAACAATAAAAGTGAGGAAGAGAAATGGGATACCATTTCTCTTTTTTTTGCGTATATTCCGAAAAGCTTGTACATATCCATGTATAAAGAAGGTGATGCAGTGAAAAAGTATGCAACTCGAATACATGGGAAGAAACTGATTTCGTTACTCCTTTTATATGCGCTAATAGTAATTATGATAGCGTCGATTTTGACGTCATTTTTACATACAATGAAATCGAATTATGCAAATCAATGGTTTGGAAAAGTATCGATGCAAGGTTTTGTTCAAATGATAGAAAGTGAGAATCGCTATTACGGATTTGATTATTTTAAGAAGAATAAAAGAGAGTCGGTTGGAAATTTAATGTTCTCTATTGCGACAGATTTGAAAATTAAAGATTTAAGAACATTCGTCGGTAAAGAAGTACCTGGTATGTCAAAGTATTATTCTAATATTATCGTAGCTGGTGAAGGGACAAACTTGACGAATATCCCAAATGAATCTAGTGTACCGATTGAAGAAGTAACGAAAGAAAGGGAAGTAGCAAAAGATAAAGTTACAGAAGCGGAAAAGAATAATCCGGTTCAGAAAAAGAACGGAGCGAAAAAAGGTGAAAGTGCAGTATATATTTATCATACACATAGCTGGGAATCCTTCTTTCCATTATTACCAGGGGCTACGGATCCATCAAGTCCAGATGTAAATGTGTCTTTACTAGGGAAACGTATGAAAGAGCAACTTGAAGGACAAGGAATTCCGGTAGTTCACGATAAAACGAATATGGGTGATTTATTAGCGAGTAAAAAATGGAAATGGCCGCAATCATATAAAGCGTCTCATGAATATGTAAAAGAAGCATTAGCACAAAATAATAAAATTGCGTTTCCAATTGATATACACCGTGACGATCAGCGTAAGAAAGTAACAACAAAAGTAATTAACGGAAAATCGTATGCAAGATTATATTTTATAATTGGGATGGAAAATGAAGGCCATGCTGAAAATGAAAAAATTGCAAGAGCCATCAATAGTTATTTAGATGAAAACTACTACGGATTAAGTAGAGGGATTTTTCCAAAGTATAAAAAAGATGGAAATGGCGTTTATAACCAAGATTTATCGAAAAATGCGATGTTAATTGAAGTTGGTGGTGTTGATAATACGTTAGATGAATTATATAACACAATTGATGTGTTAACAGAAGCGTTTAGTAAATATTATTGGAATGATGCGGAAAAAGTGAATGGATGAGGGACGGGAGACCGTTCCTTTTTTATTTTGGAATCTTAAAAAGTGATATAATGGAATTTTATGAATGTTAAATAAAGGGAGAGAGAAACATGCAAATACTACTAATACGCCACGGAGAATCAGAAGCTGATATTTTACATGTGCATGAAGGTCGAGCTGATTTTGAGTTAACTGACAAAGGGAGACAACAAGTACAAAGACTTGTACAGAAAGTGAAAAAAGATTTTGCGCCAGATTTCATTTGGGCAAGCACATTAAAACGCGCTCGTGAAACGGGTGAAATATTAGCAGAAGCAATTGGTTGTCCAATTCAATTAGAAGAGGAATTAATGGAGTTTAATAATGGAGTGCAAGCAGGCTTATCATTTGAAGAAGCAAAGAAATATCCAGAGCCAAAGTTTCTTCATGACCGTTTTGAAAACGGAGAATCATTTATTGAGTTTCGAATGAGAATAGAAGGAATCTTTTCTAAAATTATGATAGAGAATACATATGATCGAATTGCAATTGTTGCCCATGGAGGCGTAATTAATAGTCTATTACGTGCATTTTTCAAAATGCCAATTTCAATGGACTACTATTTCAAAATGGGAGATACGGGAATAAGTTTAATTGAAATTGAGGGTGAACAAAAAACGGTGCATTTCATTAATGATACGAATCATTTGGACGGGATGTAAAGACTTATGTACAAAGTTGTATTTTTCGATGTTGACGGTACGTTATTAAGTGAGATTGATAGAAGCATGCACGAAAGTATAAAAGAAGCGATACGAAGGTTAATAGATAAAGGAATTCACGTAGTTGTTACAACTGGAAGACCGTATAGTTTATGCTCACAATTTAAGGAACTAGGTATAAATACGTTTATTTCAGCAAATGGTGCACATATAAAATGTGGGGAAGAAGTTATACATAAATCAGTACTTTCAAGCGAAATCGTTCATGATATTTCAAATTTTGCTGAATTACATGGTCACAGTGTTTCTTACTTTACAGAAGAATTTGCAATGAATAATATTGCTTCCAAAGATGAACGTGTCATGCGAGCGTTAAATGAAACTTTAAATTTAGAGCGGTATCCTGACAAAGTTAGAAACTTATCAGATGAGATGTATTGCATATGTCTGTATGCTGATGATACAGAAGCTCAAAAATTCATTGAAAGATATCCAGCACTTACGTTTGAGCGTTTTCATGGTTACGTTATAAATGTATTGGAAGATAGTAAAGTATCGAAGCTAACTGCAATTCAAAAAGTATTGGAACATTTAAACATTAGTAAATTAGAAGCCATTGCTTTTGGCGATGGTGGAAATGATATTGAGATGTTGCAGTATGTAGGATTAGGAGTTGCGATGGGAAATGGTGGAGAGGAGTTGAAGAGAAGGGCTGATTTCGTTACAACGAAGGCGAGTGAAGGCGGAATTTCTTATGCCTTAAAGAAGTTGCGAATTATTTAAAACTAATAGTTAGTCAGTGTGAAAAATCCTTTTTTAATAATGGCTTTTGTTAATATGTATACTGTTTTAGGGAATTATTTGAGCTCTCCTACTTACAATTTAACTGGAGAACAAATCCTTTATTTTCGCTTAGCAGGGCTGTTTGGTATGTTGCTGTCACCACTTGCAGGTCGTTTAACAAAGAGGTTTGAAGTAAGAAAGGTTCTTCAAGGAGGATTGTTGATTGCTATTTTTAGTCTAAGTTCAATGGGCTTTGTTTCGGATCTATCTCTACTTGTAATGATGAGTGTCTGTTTTGTAATAGGTATTGCTATATCCGTTCCGTCTTTAGTTTCTCTTGTAGGTCAATTAGGAGGGAAAGCAAGGGGAATATACTTTTATTTTATTTTTAGGTACTAGTATAGGACCTATCATTTCTATTTATCTTATGAAAATAGGAGGTTATGCTCAAACATTTATTTTATTAGGAATGATACTTTTTATTGGTTTTGTAGCTTCTCTATTTATCATTAATGAATGAGTGGAAAATCACTCAAATAAAGGAATGCGAGGATCTTTCATATGCTCGCATAATAAAATATGAATTTGTCCACGATGATGATAAAAGTGTGCAACGATTTCAAGTAACCATTCAAAGCGCGAATAAGAAATCCCCCAATAGGCAGTCATAACTTCTGCTAATTCTATTTGGGAGTAGGAAAGAAATGTTTTAGAGAGAAGGTTGTATCCTTCAATCATCGTTTGTTGCATGTGAGCAACTGTTACGGGCGTATGTTCTATATAAAAGGTATGTAATTCTTTTTCTGAAATACCATTTAAAATGAGTAAATCAGCATGACAAATAAGAGAAAGATGTGCACACATTTCAAATAATGATCGTTTTGAGTAAATCGGTTGTATTTTTAAATCGTTTTCACTATATTGGTTAAGCATATAAATAGAAGTATCAATAGCAACTTTTAGTTGATGCAATGCAGATTGAACAAACATTGTAATTCTCCTCGTCTCCGTATATAATAGTTTCTTGAGGATATTATATCATACTCAAAATTCCGAAAATTCTAGTAGTTTGACTAGCATAATGAAAAGTATTATATTGTAAAAGGTCATATGAAACGTGAAATAGAATGGAATGCAATTATTGAGTTAGGAGTTAGACCAATGAGTTTGAAATATGGAAGAGATACAATTGTAGAAATTGACTTAAATGCTGTAAAACATAATGTAAAAGAATTAAAAAAACATGTAAATGATGAAGAAATTAAGATGATGGCTGCTGTAAAAGCGAATGGGTATGGCCATGGGGCAGTTGAAGTTGCCAAAGCTGCAATTGAAGCGGGAATACATCAACTTGCAGTTGCATTTGTAGATGAAGCAATAGAATTAAGAGAAGCAGGAATTACTGTACCAATTTTAATTTTAGGATACACACCAGTAGCGGCTGTAGAAGATGTAATTCAATATGACGTTATGATGACTGTTTATAGAGTAGAAGATTTACATGGTATAAATGAAATTGCAAACCGTCTTCAAAAGAAAGTACAAATTCAAGTGAAAATTGATACAGGAATGAGTCGTATCGGTTTACAAGAAGAAGAAGTTAAACCATTTTTAGAAGAATTAAACCGTATGAAGTATGTAGAGGTAGTAGGGATATTTACGCATTACTCTACGGCAGATGAAATCGATAAATCATATACGAATATGCAAACAAGTTTATTTGAAAAGGCTGTTAATACAGCGAAAGAATTAGGAATTCAAATACCATATATTCATAGTTCAAATAGTGCGGGATCAATGGAATTAAGTAACACATTTCAAAATATGGTACGCGTTGGAATAGGAGTGTACGGTATGTATCCATCAAAAGAAGTGGATCATTCAGTCGTTTCTTTACAGCCTGCGTTGTCGTTAAAATCAAAAGTAGCTCATATTAAACATGCGAAGAAGAATCGTGGTGTAAGTTATGGGAATACGTATGTAACAACTGGTGAAGAATGGATTGCGACTGTACCAATTGGTTATGCTGATGGTTATAATCGTCAATTATCTAATAAAGGCTATGCGTTAATTAACGGGGTTCGAGTACCTGTTATTGGCCGTGTTTGTATGGATCAGTTAATGTTGGATGTTTCAAAAGCGATGCCAGTACAAGTAGGAGACGAAGTAGTATTCTACGGTAAACAAGGTGAAGAAAATATCGCAGTAGAAGAAATAGCGGATATGTTAGGTACAATAAACTATGAAGTTACATGTATGCTAGATAGAAGAATTCCGCGTGTCTATAAAGAAAATGACGAAACAACTGCAATTGTAAATATATTAAGAAAAAACTGAATCATTTCGATTCAGTTTTTTTATTTTTTTATTCATATCAAATGCGAATATACCCTCGTTATGTAATACGGAGTAAACTTTGCGAAACACACTTTTTAGTTCAACTAAATTAAACTATCACCGGCAGAGATGACCAGTCCCGCAACAAAGATCTAATATACGAGAGTAGGGAAGAGCATCTTGTAAAACGAGGCTGGATAGGAGTATTCAACAAAATGTCCCCAATGTTTATTATAGATGTCTGCTAAAATATCATAATTAGAATAAATTGTTTTTTTAACATATGTATTCACCTAAAAATTAATTAAATTATAATAGTCATGCCTCGTGTTAATTTCAAAACCACATTGTGTATATAGTTTTAAAGCGTGGATATTTTTCGTTTCGACGTCTAACTCAATTGTTGAAACTCCTTCTGTAATAAGAGTATGTACTATATTACAAAGAATATCTTTTCCGTATCCTTTACCTTGATAAGAAGGATGAACGGCGAATCCTGATAGTGTAGTAGATTGCTCTTGTTTAGAAACTGTAATTGTTCCTATCACTTTTCCAGCAATAAGGGCACTGTAAACTTGATGGGAAGATGAATTCATCATTTTTTGTAACCATGTAGCCGTATTTTCTACTGAATCACCAAAAGCTTTACCAGAAATTTCAATAAGATCAAGAAGTGATTCTGAAGGTGCAAGAGTAAGCTGTATATTATTATCTGTTGTTTTTTGAATTTCGTTTGTTTTGAACTCCATACTATATTCACTATATAAATATGGTAACTTCATATGTTTTACAAATTCATTCCCAGAAATAGAATCCCCATTAATAATAAGAAGAGCTTCATCTGTCTCTCTATTTTGTATTTCTTTCATTGCAGTTTGTAAAAGGATAGTTCCGAAACGTTGTTTTCTAAAATGAGGATGTACAAAGCCTATTAGTTCAAGCTTTGTTGGTCTTTCGAAATCATACATATTTAAAGCGCCAATTAATTGAGTACCGTTATAAAGAAGAAAATCGTTTATATAATCTTCATTTCGATTTTTTAAAAAGTTGATATGTAAATCTGAAGAGTAATCAAGATTGTCTTGTTGCCCACAAATATAAGCCAAATCCTTCATTTGCTGTATTTCACTTTCTGTTACAGAACGCTTTTTCTGAATATCCATTGTATACTCCCTCTCATTTGTATTTAAAAATAGGATGGGTGACTTAACCATTTCTTTAATTCCACATTACCTTGCACAGATAACAGTCGGTATAAATAACGATAAGGCTGTCTATATTCTTCTAATTGAGGAATAGACATAATTGTTTCGTAACCACTTTTAAAGGCATGTGCTTCTTTTTCTGTAAATTCTATAAATTCATTATATAACAGATGATGAGTTATGAGGATAAAGATAAAAAGATTGAAAGCATACTTACATTTATAGTGAAAACTCATTAAAAATATTATATTTCTCTATTTTTGTATGAATTGTCTAAAAATAATGGTGGTAATACTTTAATGTAAGACTCGTATCTTTAAATCTATGAAGAGTAAAAGTAAAATTAAGCATTCATTTATAAGATTGTGAATCACAATAATGTAGGCTATAGAAAATATTTCTCAATAATAAAATGAAGAGAAAAGCATGAAGAAGTAGAATGCATTCATTTATAATAGACTTAAATTAATTAATATAATTAATTGTTAATTTTATTATATTAATTGGATAGGAGAGAATTTTATGGCAAATGTACTCGTAATAAATTTTCCTGGGGAAGGTCATATTAATCCGACTTTAGCTATTGTAAGTGAGTTAATTCAGCGAGGGGAAACAGTTGTTTCTTATTGTATTGAAGATTATAGAAAGAAGGTTGAAGCAACAGGTGCGGAATTCCGAGTGTTTGAGAATTTTCTCTCTCAAATTAATATTATGGAACGAGTAAATGAAGGTGGGAGCCCTTTGACGATGCTATCTCATATGATTGAAGCATCAGAGCGTATTGTTACTCAAATTGTAGAAGAAACAAAAGAGGAAAAATACGATTATTTAATATATGATAATCATTTTCCAGTAGGACGTATTATAGCGAATATTTTACAATTACCAAGCGTTTCATCCTGTACAACGTTTGCTGTTAATCAGTACATTAATTTTCATGATGAGCAAGAATCGAGACAAGTAGATGAAATGGATCCATTATATCAATCTTGTTTAACGGGAATGCAAAGATGGAATAAGCAGTATGGAATGAAATGTAATAGTATGTATGATATTATGAACCATCCTGGTGATATTACGATTGTATATACTTCAAAAGAATATCAGCCGCGTTCAGAGGTATTTGATGAATCGTATAAATTTGTAGGTCCATCAATTGCTACTCGAAAAGAAGTGGGGAGTTTTCCTACCGAAGATTTAAAAAATGAAAAAGTGATTTTCATTTCTATGGGAACAGTTTTTAATGAACAACCTGCTTTGTATGAAAAATGTTTTGAAGCGTTTAAAGATGTTGATGCGACAGTCGTATTAGTCGTTGGTAAGAAGATAAATATAAGTCAATTTGAAAATATCCCGAAAAACTTTAAGTTGTATAATTATGTCCCGCAATTAGAAGTTTTACAGCATGCTGATGTATTCGTGACACATGGTGGTATGAATAGTTCGAGTGAAGCGTTATATTACGGTGTTCCATTAGTTGTAATTCCGGTAACAGGAGATCAGCCATTCGTTGCAAAACGATTGACTGAAGTAGGGGCAGGAATAAGACTTAATCGCAACGAGTTAACTTCTGAATTATTACGTGAGACTGTAAAGAAAGTAATGGATGATGTGACGTTTAAGGAGAATAGTCGTAAAGTGGGAGAGTCGCTTAGAAATGCCGGTGGATATCAAAGGGCAGTTGAGGAAATATTCAAATTAAAAATGAAGCCGTACGTAAAGATTAAATAGATGTTAAAAACACACTTACTTTTAATTTGTAAGTGTGTTTTTAGTATTACGCGTTACATGTGTTACATAAAAATAGCGATAAAGGAGAAACTTTTGTGTATATAAATCGATACCTTTGAATTAGTAGTAAAATTACGTTAAAATAATACTAAGAAAATATATAAGTTTTGGGGGTAATGAATGAAGAAAGTATTTGAATACGTATTATTAACAATTGGCTCAATTATAGTAGCAGGTTCATTAGAGCTTATTTTAGCACCTAATGGATTAGTAGATGGCGGGGTAACGGCTATTGCTATTATGGCAAATAAAGTTGCAGGATTGCCGCTTTATGGTGTGTTCTTAGGAATTAATATCCCAATTTTATTATTTACTGCAAAAGTAATGGGAAAGAAATTTTTTATCCGTACATCTTATGCGAATGTAGTTACAACACTCGGATTAATTTATTTAAAACCATTTCCAGCAATTACGACTTCTGAGTTATTAATTGTACTTTATGGTGGAGTACTGTTTGGAATTGGTGTTGGGATTGTTGTTAAAATGGGTGGAGCAATTGACGGTTCGGAAATGTTAGCAGTTTGGATGAATAAACACTTTAATGTACCGATTAGTACATTTTTACTTGCAGTAAATGCAGTTATTTTCATCTTTGTTGCCATTTTATTTTCAATCGAACAAGCGATGTTCTCATTAGCAATTTTCTATATTGTTACGAAGATGATTGATTTTATATTAGATGGTATTAATCAAGGTAAGAGCGTTATGATTATTTCTGGTAAGAATAAAGAAATAGGCGATTTACTTATGAAAGAATTGCAACTATCTGTTACGTATCTACATGGAGAAGGTGGTTTTTTAGGGGAGCATAAGAGAATCATTTATTGCATTACAAACCGATTCATTTATCCGAAAATGAAAGATCTCGTTCTCTCTGTAGATCCAGCCGCTATAATCGAAGCTTCCTATTCAACAGAAACGACTGGTGTGAAACGTCCGGGAAGGAAAGCTAGGTCAGGTGAATAACTAGAAGAAGGCTGTCCAAAAAGTTATTTTGGAACAGCCTTCTTTTTTATTTTGTTGAATTGTTAACATGTTACAAGTTAAATCCACTGTTAAAAAGTTTCCTTGCAACTAGGAAACCAAGCGTCTTTTAATAATGTAGCCAACGTTTCAATTTTATTTTCTGGAATACTACCAAAGCCGAGTAATACGTATGATTCCTTACGTAAATCATTCACGAAATCATATGGAGAAAGTGGGTATAATTTAACGCTTTGTTTTTTAGCGGATTCAATCAGTTCATTTTCATTCATACTGTTATGGACACATAAAACAATATGAAGTCCGGACTGTTCGCCAAGAATTTGAACATTAGCCCCCATTTCTTTCATAATGGATTTTACTAACGCATGATGTTTTCTTTTATATAGTGTACGACTCCGATTAAGGTGACGTTCCCAATTCCCGCTTTGTATAAAGTTGGCAAAAGCAAGTTGTTGTATTGTAGCGACTGTTTGTTTGAAAATTCCATGCAGTTCTTGATATGTTTTTAAAAGGTGTGGTGGTAAAACAACATATCCCATTCGTAAAGAAGGTAAAAAAGATTTTGAGAAAGTTCCCATATAAATAACGCGTTCATTTGAATCAAGACTTTGTAAAGAAGGAATCGGCTTACCAGCGTAGCGAAACTCTCCGTCATAGTCATCTTCAATAATGTATCCGCTGCAATCATTAGCCCACTTTAACAATTCTAATCTTCTAGATAAAGGCATAATAATCCCGAGTGGAAATTGGTGTGATGGTGTAACGTATGCGACATTGGAATTTGTATTGTATAAACTAGAAATATCAATACCTTTTTCATCCAATGGTATGGGATGAATTTGTCTATCACAGCTTTTAATGATTGCGTGTATACGGTGAAATCCAGGGTTTTCAATGCCGTATTCTTTTGTAGGGCCAAGCAGTTGAAGTAGTAGCCAGAGAAGTGGCTGCGTTCCGGCGCCAATCACAATTTGATCAGGTGAAGAATGGACACCACGAGAATGATATAAATATGTTGATATATGCTCTCGAAGAGCGAATTCACCTTGAGGGTCTTCTTTGGCAAATAGTGCATTTTCGTATGTAAGTATGGATTCTTGTAATGCTCGTTTCCAATTTGTAATCGGAAATGCATTTTGATCAATAAGTCCTTGGCTACAATCATATTCAAATTTTTCGTCTATCAAATTGCTCGTCTTCTTTGCTGCATTTCGCTTTTTATTTGGGATAACGTCAATATCGAAATTTGCTACAAAAATACCACGTTTCGGTTTACTTTCTACATAACCTTCAGCTAATAATTGTTGATAAGCTGATTCAACAGTAATGCGGCTAATATTAAGTTGTGATGCTAAATTTCTGTGTGAGGGTAGACGTGTGCCGACAGAAATAGTCCCTTGTATAATTTCAGCTTTTATATATTCGTAAATTTGCAAGTAAATAGGTGTGTTACTTTGTAATTGCAATGGGATAGTAAAATCCATATAAAACTCTCCTTTAAAACTGGCCTTATAAAAAACACTTAAACTGTCACTTAAGTGAAGGACAGTTACTTTCTATAATAATGATATAACATTTAGAAAATTAAATAAATAGTTAGAGGAGAGTTAAAAATGAATGTTAAAGAAGTAGTAACAGAAGAGCAATTACATGAAGTATTACCTGTTTTACAGCAATTACGAATGAAACTTTCAAAAGAGGAAACAAGCTCTTTATTTCGAAATATGAAAGAAGAAAATTATAAACTATTTTCGCTGCGTAATGAGAATGATGAAGTTGTTAGCCTTGCAGGTGTAGCGATTTGTACGAACTTTTATAATAAGAAACACGTTTTCGTATATGACCTTGTAACAGCAGAAGCACATCGTTCAAAAGGACATGGGAAAGTATTACTTTCGTATATAGAGAACTGGGGAAAGGAAAACGAATGTGAGTCTATCGTCCTCACGTCAGCATTTTCAAGAATTGATGCTCATCGTTTTTATGAAAGAGAAGGGTATGATAAGGTGAGTTATTCTTCTTATTTTTTAAGTTATTATTGAACCGTAAATAGGTTGTAAGTTATGGTATATGTATTTGAAAAGGTTATATAGTGTATTTTGTCGAATTGTTTTAATTTAATAAAGAGAATGATTGGAGCGCTTATACTTGAAAAAAATAAAGAAACTATCAATCCCTAATGATGCTAGAGTTATTGTCATATCTGATATTCATGGAGAATTAAATCTTTTAAAAGAAGCACTACATAAAGTTAACTTTAAAGATGAAGATTATTTAATTATTAATGGAGATCTTTGCGAGAAAGGACGAGATAGCGTAGGCGTAGTAAACTACGTTATGAATCTTGTAAAGAACAATTCAAAGGTTCACGTTGTTGAAGGGAATTGTGAAGTTTTAGTTGATGCTCTTCTAAATGAAAATCCTGGTCTTATTAATTATTTATGTACGAGGAAGCATTCAATTTTTAATGAATGGCTAGAGCAATTGGGTTTTTCAGTTCATGAGGGCACTTCAATTCGTGAAGTGAAAGAAGCATTGTTAAGTGAATTTTCACAAGAACTATATTGGCTAACAGAGTTGCCAACAGCGATTGAAACAGAAGATTATATTTTTGTGCATGCCGGTCTAGAAGATAGAGTAGATTGGAAAGAAACTGAGCGCAAAAATGCGATAGCAATGCCGGAGTTTTTCAATCAATCACATAAAGCAAATAAGTATGTAATAGTCGGTCATTGGCCTGTCGTGAACTATTCTGAAGAAGCACCGTCTAATAATCCAGTTATTGATAAGGAGAAAAAAATTATTGCAATTGATGGAGGAAATGCAATTAAAGAAGCAGGGCAGTTAAACGTATTTATTATTCAGAGGAAACAAACGGACGATACGTTTTCTTATACATATGTAGACTATTTTCCAGAGTACGAAGTAATAGCGGATTTTAATGCGAATTCAGAAATGCAGGGCGGAGTGACATATCCGTATTATTACATAGAGCCTATCGAGAAGGTGCAAGATTACACCGTATGTAAACAAAAGGAAACGAATAATGTGCTCACTGTAAAAAATGAATATATGAAACAACTTAAGTCAGGTGAATATACAGTGAAAACTGATATTTCTTGTGCGCAAATAAGCGTTAGGAAGGGAGATATCGTTTCTCTCATTGATGATAGCTGTTCAGGATATGATTTAATTAAAAAAGATGGCGTAGAGGGTTGGATAGAGAAAGGGATTTTAGTTGAGATAGAAAAAGTGAAAAATAAAACATTAAGCTGAAATAGGAGGGATATAACCTCCTATTTTTTTAAAGGAGTAGATTGCTTGCTGTCTTTAATAAGTAAATAAATCGTACTCGGCAGAATGATAAGCGTCATTCCTAAAAGAATTGCTAGTATAGCATAACCTCTATAGGGAGCAGAAACGATAAAAGGAAGTATCGCTAAAAAAATACCTGCTATCATCATTGAAATACTACTAATATTTGAAGCTCTTTTTTCAAGGTACTTATCATTCCATTCTAATGAAACGGTTGATTTAGTCGTATCAATTTTGGAACTGAAATAACCTATTAATATAAATAAAAGCCCTAATGCTAAAAATATGAAATGATCAAGAGGAAGTGAAAAGCCAAGAGCGATGAGGGCGATGACAATATCGACAAAAAATAAGAATAGTAACATTGTGTTGCCGATCCAATGGAGAAATTTCTGGTTACTCGCTGCTTTAGATAAAGCTAAAAATACAAAGAATAAGAAGGAACATATAATTATATTTATGATTACAAAAGTGCTTTTATCCATTGTTGATGTAGGCGTTCCATTAAAGTCCCATTTCGTAACAATACTTAATGGTAAGAAGAAATAGAGAATAATATTTGTCATAATAATAGTAAGAAATAAAGCAATACTAAATCGTTTATTCATTGAATCACCAGCTTTCTAAATCAATAATTGGTACCTTATAACAAAATTATACAATATAATAAATGATATTTGTTTTGATTTTTCAGAAAAAATATTATAATTATATATGAAATAAAGAGGAGTGTAGGAGGAAATTATGAATAGCGTAATAGTAAAAGGGGATAAAGTAACAATTCGTACAATTGAAGAATCAGATATAAAAACATTATGGAATCTCGTGTTTAAAGAAGAAAATCCAGAATGGAAAAAATGGGATGCACCGTATTTTCCGTTTTCAATGCAAGAATACTCATCCTATAAGGAAAAGATGCAAACTCGTTTGCAAGAAGAACCGCTATCCAATTTAATTATAGAAAATAACGGTCAAATCATTGGGACAGTTGGGTTTTATTGGGAATACAAACCGACGCGTTGGTTAGAGATGGGGCTTGTGATTTATGACCCAACATACTGGAATGGTGGATACGGTACAGAAACATTGACATTATATAGAGATTTGCTATTTGAAAAAATGGAGATTGGTAGAGTAGGAATCACGACTTGGTCTGGCAATGAACGAATGATGAAAGTAGCGGAGAAAATAGGAATGAGCTTAGAAGGTAGAATGCGAAAGTGTCGTTATTATAACGGAACATACTATGATTCTATTCGAATGGGCATGATTCGTGAAGAATGGGAAGCGCTATGTGTAACGAAGGGGTGAGAAAGATTGTACGCTATTATTGCTACATTTGATCGTGTGTTTACTAATAAAATTACAGAATTGCAAAATGAATTAACAAATGTAATTGGAACAAATCAATTAGCTGGAGTAGAACCTCATATTACGTTAGCTGATTATAATGAGTTAGATGTTCATTTGTATACTGAGAAACTAGGGGAGTTTGTAGCTATTCAAGAAAATATGGATGCAGTAACTTTTCCTTCTGTTGGAATTTTTCCTACTAATGGAACGGTCTTTCTAGCGCCGACCGTTACCGATGAATTGTTAAAACTTCATTATTCTTATCATGATTATTTTAAAACTTTTCATGACAACCCAAATTCATATTACGTACCGGGAAAATGGGTTCCGCATTGTACAATTGCAAATAGATTACATACAAAGCAGTTTTTAAGTGTAATGGAATATATTTATGGAAAGTTTGATTTTGCAACAGCTTCAATTGAGAAATTAAAATTAATTAAGGTGAATTATGAAAATGGTTTTGCCGTTTCTTCTAGTATATTAGCAGAATATAATTTAAAGAGAATGGAGACATCGAGATGACATATATAATTAGAGAAATGAAGCAAGAAGATATTCATGCTGTACAATCAGTAGCAAAAATAGCTTGGCATGATACATACGAAGGCATTATTCCGAGAGAAATTCAAGATAGTTTTTTAGACGAGGCATACTCTGATGAAAAAATGAAATATCGTCTTAAAAATACACATTTATTCGTTGCGGAAGAAGAGGGTGAAGTAATAGGGTTTGCGAACTTTTCACCTGTTAGACTACAAAATGAAGCGGAATTAGGTGCGATTTATTTGTTACCAGATCAGCAAGGAAAAGGGATCGGAAGTGCTTTATTACAAAGAGGGATTAAAGCATTAAATGGGATACGGAAATTGTACATACATGTAGAAGCAGCAAATGAAAAAGGAAAACGCTTTTATGAAGCGAAAGGTTTTGCTGAATTAGAGCAATTTGAAGAAGACTTTGAAGGACATATGATGCAGACAGTAAGGATGGTTTTATACGTATAAGGAGGACTAGTAATGAAAATTTTTGATTTTAGTGAAAAAGTAGGAAAGCACCTATCAGTATTTCAATCTAATTTCATCATGTCGAAAATATTAAACCATCGAGGGAATATACATATCGGTGTTATGCATTTACACGAGAATGGAATCATCGGTAATCATGAAGCAGTTGTATCTCAACTGCTTCTTATTGTGAAAGGAGCAGGATATGTATGTGGGGTAAATAAAGAAAAGATAAATATAGAGGCGGGACAAGCTGTGTTTTGGGAAAAGGGAGAGCTCCATGAAACAAGTACAGAACACGGATTAACAGCAATTGTTATGGAAGCGGAGAATCTTGAACAAGCGATAGTAATGCCTATTATTCAAGGGGAGTTGTAAAAATGATAATTAAGGCGAATCAAGAAGATACCAATGAAATATTAAAATGTGCGGCTCAATCGCTTTTTGAAGGGACGAGAGGCAATTGTCAATTAAGTACCGAGAAAGCGATTGAAATTACAAAGCCGATTGTAGAAAAAGGAGCATACTATTTAATCGTTAAAGAAAAAAATAAAGTAATGGGATGGATATTAATTGGGGAAAATACAGACTATTTTTCTCGTGAAAAACTTGGATTTATATATGAATTGTACGTTTTCCCAGAATATCGCGGGAGAGGATTATCGCGAGAACTGATGGAAGCTGGTATTAAGGAATTAAAGGAGAAGTATTTAGAAATTCGGTTGAATGTATTTGCTGGGAATTTTGCAAAAGAGATGTACGAAGAGTTTGGGTTTGTTGAAAGGCAGGTAATTATGACTTTGAAGTGAGTAGAATAGTCTGAATGAGAGAAGAGAAAATAATGATTTAGTGGCTACTTTATCGCTGGAATTTAAAGCGAATAAGTATAAAATAGATGGTTTGCCTTTATTTTATAGTAGATTTATAGAGTGTGCTTAAAAAACAAATAAATTAGTATTATATAATATATCGTTATTATAGTAAAAGAGAAATTTTGGAAAAATATCATTTTTTTGTTTAGAAATTTTTAAATTATTGATATAATCAATTTGTAGAATTGATTATTGGTTAATTTTACTATTTTTTAATTTTAAGGGGGATTTAATAATGGCAGGACAAATTCGTATGTCACCAGAGGAGCTTAAATCGAAAGCGACTCGATATGGACAAGGTGCAAATCAAATTGAGGACATTTTACGTCAACTACAAAACTTACAAAATGAATTAAGAGGAGAATGGGAAGGTCGTGCTTTCGAAGGTTTTGACCAACAGTTCAATCAATTAAAGCCAAAAGTACAAAACTTCGCACAGCTATTACAAGAAATTAATATGCAGCTTAATAAAACTGCAGAAGCTGTTGCTAGACATGACGAAGATCTTTCTCGTAATTTCGGTCTACAATAAGACAGATAAAAAGAAATATATAATTTAGCCATGCAACCATACGTTGTATGGCTAAATTACTTTAAAACTAGAGTAAGATACGAAGTCTTTCATCAGATAGACTCGCAGTCGCAGGAGTGATAAGTAGTGAAAAAGTTCAAATGGAGCATCTTGTTGTTTATTATTTTAGCTCTTGTACTATCGACAGGGGTCTCCTATTTAGCATTAAATCAAAATGTTAAGAAAGCTAATGAGAATACTACACCAAAAATGACAGTTGCGTTGGTAAATGAAGATCAGGGCACTGTATTTGAGGGCAATAAAATAGCATTTGGAGATCAATTTGTTAAAAATGTAAATAAAAATACGAAACAAGAATGGTACGTAGTTAGTCGCGGGGTAGCAGAAAATGGATTGAAAAATAATAATTACAATATGATGATTGTTATTCCAAATGATTTTTCTAGGAAAGCAGTTGCGATTGATTCAGAGATTCCGGAGAAATTAACGTTAAACTACAAAGTAAATGCAACTGGGAATAAGGATTTGAAAGCTGAGGCAGAAAATACAGCTTCTGTTATTTTAGAAGATTTCAATAAGCAAATAATCGACGTTTATTTTGCGAGTATTATCGGTAAGCTACAAGGTGCACAAGATAATATAGGTAAAATAATTGAAAAAGGAAACGTTCAAACAACTATGTATAAAAAAGATATACATAGTCCGTTAGCAAATTACACAAATCAATTTAAAACAGTACAAGATTATACAGGTGTTTCTGTTAATAGTTTCAAAGGATTTCAGGATGTTTTAAAAGGTTTCGGTCAAGCGTTAGATGAAGGGAATAAATCTAACAGTACGTACTTAGATGGTTTTAATAACTTTCAAAAAATGCAAACTGATAACAATTTGTTAGCGAATAATTTCACAAATCAATTCAATCAATATATGAATGATATGAATACAGGCGATGCTTTAAAGCAATTAAGTGCATTGGAATCCGCTAATAAAAGTATTTCAAATCAATTTACGTTTTCAGAGAAAGAACCAAATATTTTAACTGATGCTGCAGCGATTCAAAAATATTTAGCAGATGTAAAAAAACAAGTATCTGAATATGATACAGAACTTGCAGGAAAGTTAGAAAGTGATATTCAAGAGACAGTAATTAAGAAGTTAAAGCAATCTATGTCGAATGATGGAAAGCAAGAAATCTTCATAAATACATTAATGAAACAACCAGATGCTCGAATAAAGAAACAAATCGAGAATTTAATTGCGAAATTACCTAGTTTAAACATGGAAGAAATCGGTCAAAGCGATTTACCAGATGCGACGAAATTACAACTGCAAAATGTAATTCAATTTACAAAAAAATATAATAAAGAAAATAATTTTTATTATGATCCTGTAAATAAAATATCTTTAGGAAACGCTATTAAAGAAGTAAAGGATAGACTTTATACAGAGGGAATTACATTTAGTGATACTGCGAAAGTAATTAAAATGGAATCTCCGCAAATTTTGAAGATAAAGATTCCAGAAGAATTTAAACTAGATGGAAGTACAGAAGCTTTATATATTGATGATGTGGATCGTACAAGTGATTTTCTTCAAAGCGAAGCAGGAGAAATTACAATAGCTCCTCGTAATGAAGGGGATATAAAGATTGATCTGCATGTGAAGTTAAAAGATCCAAACATCAATATAGATGTTTTCTCTCCTGTAATGTGGCAGTGGGAATTGAGTGGGACTCATACAAAAGAAACTAGTCCTGAAAAAGAAAAACCTAACAAAGAAGATAAAGGAACACAAACGGAAAATAGCAAGGTGGAAAATGTGGTTCATAAATCACAGTATGGCATAATGCCGTTAGTACACAATGCTAAAACGCCTATTATTCAAAAAACAGAACAGAGTAATAATGGTGACAGTGTAAAGCCTGATACAGGAGGAAAACCTGATGCAGGAGGAAAACCTGATACAGGAGGAAAACCTGATACAGGAGGAAAACCTGATACAGGAGGAAAACCTGATACAGGAGGAAAACCTGATACGGGAGGAAATCCAGACACAGGAGGAAAACCTGATACGGGAGGAAATCCAGACACAGGTGGAAAACCTGATACAGGAGGAAATCCAGACACAGGAGGAAAACCTGATACAGGAGGAAATCCAGACACAGGAGGGAAACCTGATACAGGAGGAAATCCAGACACAGGAGGGAAACCTGATACAGGAGGAAATCCAGACACGGGAGGAAAACCTGACACAGGCGAGAAGCCAGACACTGGGACAGATAATGGTAGCAATTCAAAAACTATTGAAAGTACAACGAATCAAGTTGTACATCAAAAAGCAGAAGTATTAACAAAAAATATATCTAGTGTATTAATTAAAGAAGCAGTAGATACAGTCGAAAGTTATCAAGGTTTAATGAGCCTTTACGAAATGTATTATGGGATTGATTTAAGAACGAAAGATGTAGGTCCTAAGTTAGAAGAGGGAAGTTTAGATGCAATTGCGACGGATCAATCTTTGTACTACGTATTAAATAAACAAAGTTTAATTGATTTAATTTCAAATCTTGTTTCATCAAGTATTACTACAGAAATAAAGCAAGATATGTCAGGTTTAAAACAAAAAATAAACTCTTATCAACAATCTATTACTAGTGCGGATCAAAATTCTATGCTACTAGCGGAGAAATTAAATGGAACGACGCAACAAGCAACTAGTATGAATGAAAATTTAGGAGAGTATGTAAAAGGTTTAGCGAAATGGCGTGAGAATAGCTTAAAGCTAGTTGAAGAGCAGCAAGTATTAACAACAAATCATGCTGGTGAGCAAACAGCTATTTTATCGTTAGATTCTGGTATTAAATCATTAATGATGCAAAGTCAGTCATTGGTCGAAAGTTCGAAGCATAGTTTAGCAACTTCAGACGATGTATATAAAACATTTGATCAAATTAATGGACAAGCAAAAGAAATTCAAGACAGCGGAACGACAATTGTTTCAAAAGCTGATTTATTATTAAATGACTTTACGAAGAAAATGGAAGATGATAAATCATTCTCCAAAAACTTTACGAAAATTTTAGCGAATAGCCGTATTGGAGATCGTCAAAATGAGATGCTATATGACTTTTTAGCTAGTCCAGTTCAAAAGCAAAATGATGGAGTAATTGTAGCAGGAAATGCTTTTACACCATACTTAATTGTATTAACTTGTTTCATTGTTGCATTATTTACAGCATACGCAATTGCGAATCAAGAAAAGAAACGAATGCAATCAGATCATTTTGAAGAGAAATTCTCATTAATTGATATGAATGTACCAACTACAGTAGTAGCTTTCGGTATATCAATTGTGGAAGGGATTAGTATAGGTATCATTTCTGGGCGTCTTTTAAAGTTCGGTCAGGATCAAAGTTTACTATGGATTGCGTTCATCACATTTATTATGATGGCGTTTGTATTAGTCTCAACCTACTTATTACGACAAATAAAAATGGTAGGAATGTTTATACTATTAGTATTTTTAAGCATGTACCTATTTTTAACTGAGGCAGTTGGAAGTAAAGTAGATCAAATGTCGTCTGTCGGAAAGATACGTCAATTCTCACCGCTTCAGTATATAGAAAGTTTTCTAAATGATTTTATTAGTGGTAAAGATACTGGGAAAGTTATTTTTGTCGTATTGTTTGTAATTGCCATTATTGGATTGGTTAGTAATCTATTTGTATGGCATAAGAAATGGGAGGAAAAAGAAGTAAATGATCAAACAATGGAGCATAGTGGCTAAGTTATCATTTCTCTCTATCCTTTTACTGTTTGTCGCGCTACCGATAAGGAGCGCGGCTGACAGTTATCTTGGTGATGATGGGAAGATTAAGTTTAAAGTGGATCGACTTGAAGAAAGCGACCAAGAAAAAAATAAAAAGGAACATAAGGAAACAGAATTAGATAAAGCATCGATTGAGTTATTTAACAAAGATATAGAAGAAGAAATTGAGAAAAAGAAAAAGAAAGAACAAAAAGATATGGAAGCTTTGCGAGATTCTCTTTTTACAAAACCAAAAGAGAATAATAGTGTTAAAGATACGAAAAATAGTTTGTTTAGCAGTGAATACATTGTCAGAAAAAGTGCAGATGAAGTAGCGAGTAATGAAACAATGAATGAAGAGCCAATTAGTATAACAATAATATTATTATTTGGC
Organism: Bacillus sp. FSL K6-0073; assembly: GCF_038006085.1. Lineage (NCBI taxonomy): Bacteria > Bacillati > Bacillota > Bacilli > Caryophanales > Bacillaceae > Bacillus > Bacillus sp. FSL K6-0073. Next base: position 2,041,962 of record NZ_JBBOUN010000001.1, read on the forward strand.
GGCGGCATTCTACTTATTTGCATCGGTATTTATACGGTTCTTCGTAAAAGTTGGAGGTAAAGCGATGGCAATACAAACACATATCAATGTGACAGTAGATTTTAGTAAATGGAATGGAAATACATATGATTTGCGTATTCCGAATCATCAATCTATTAAATATTTATTAAAAAACTTATTAGATACGCTAAAGATTGATAATCATGAAGGTTCACATTTTGTAATTAAAGTGAAAAATAAGTCAATTGTTTTAACAGATAATGATCGTTTAATTGATCACCAAATAACAGATGGAGATATTTTGCAAGTTTTATAAAGAATATTTTTTACTTTTAGTTATTTGAAAATAAGTTATTACGGGTTATAAAGAAAAGGAGAAGAGGATAAACATGACGGAAAAAATAATTCAAATTGATGCAATGAACTATCAATTTCAAATAGAAAAAGAAAATTGGAAATTGGAGATGACCAAATCTCAAACACGTATAAAAGACTTCCGTCAATTCGATATAATTACGGGCGAATCATCTGAATTTGTACCATTAACAATAGAAGAAACGGATGATATGTTTACGTTTCTATATCAAGTAGATAAAAAATTATATAAGTGGGACGATCTTAGCCGTTTTGGAAGAAATGAGAAATTAAGACTACTTCGGAATGTTGCGCAGTTTCGTAAATATTTAAATAAACGAATCACGTTCTTTTTACATCCAGACAATATAGTTTTTAATGCTAATTTAATACCAAGTATTATACATAGAGGAATTCGAGATATTGTTCCGCCAACCCCGTTATTAGAAGAGCAATTTTTAACACAATATAAGTGTTTAATTATTGCTTTATTCTCCCAAAAACATAACTTTGATGATTTGTATGCTGGGTTACTAAAAGATGCAAAAGAAACAACATTTGAACAGACCGTTGCTCAAATGGAAAGCTTAGATGCATTACTGCAGTTTCTTGATGACAGCTTTGAGAAGGAACAAACAAAAACAGAAAAAAATATGCAGTTAGTACCTAAAAAAAGCTATAAATCATTTAAATACTTAGCTTTTTCCTTCATAGCGGCGACAGTTATTTTAGCTGCTCCTTTAATATATTTCACTTTTATAAAATTTCCTTATCAAAATAAATTGTTAGAAGCAAATGCAAGTTTCATAGCAACTGATTATGACAAAGTCATTACGCAATTGAATGAAGAGGAGTTTGAATCATTACCGATTGCATCTAAATATGAGTTAGCATTTGCATACATTACAGCTGAAAAACTAGGTGAAGCTCAAAAGAAATCGATTATGAAAAACATTAGTTTGAAAAGTGATGAAAAGTATTTGCTGTATTGGATGTATAACGGAAAAGGTAATTTTGATAAATCATTAGATTTAGCTAAGACACTTGATGATCCTCAGCTTATTATGTACGGCCTTGTTAAACAAATTGAATCACTGAAAAATAATCCTGATTTATCAGGGGAAGAACGTGATCAAAAGTTAAAAACATATGAGCAACAATTAGATGAATATAAAAAGAAATATGGCAATTCATCAAACGATAAAAATTTGTCGGACACAGAGAAAAAAGAGTAAGCACTTGATGAGACAGTTGAAAAGGAGCAGTGAACACGGATGGAGCAACTATTAGTATTGACTTATGGAGACAAAATATATAAGTGCACATTACATCCAAATGAGCAATCAATAGTGTCGATTGGAAAAGAGTGGACAAATGATATTACGAATCCAAGTTTAGAACAAGAAGTAGAGTTAAAGTGGAATAATGAAGTAAATGCTTGGATGGTACAGGATCAATTAATAGAATTCAATAAGGAAATTGAGATTGGGAAAACAAGAGATGTGAGCTTGAAAATCTTTATATCTATTGTTGGCACAACTAAAGTGTTTGATATCGGAACGAAACATTCTCTTACAGTGAGTCAAAACGATTACGATGATATTTCTATTACCGGGACTAGTGTAGATTTAATGCTATCTCGCGAAACGTTGTACGATTCTTTTAAAGTGAACGTGTATGGCGGGGATGTATTTCATAATTATACGAAGTTAAAAGATAGCGTTATGTTGGAATCAGGAGACGTATTATATTTTGATGGTATTTTATTGGAGATTGGTAGTGAAGACATTCAAGTACTTTCTTCAGAAAATAAAGTGAAATCTGCGTTACCTATTTTAGTAGAATCAGAAACGAATTATCAAAGTGGTTATCCAGACTATCATCGTTCACCACGTATTATTTACCGTGAACCAGAAGAGAAAATGACAATTGCAAAGCCTTCAAGTATGCCATCAAAACCAACGGAGCATTTAGCAAGAATCATTGCACCTTCACTTGTCATGATTGTCGTAACCGTATTACTTGCAATTTTCATGAAATATGGAATGTTTATTATCGCATCGATTGCGATGACATTAGTAACAATCATTGTTTCTGTCACATCGTATATTAAAAATTTGAAGCAATATAAAGTCGACATTGTTGAACGAGATAAAAGCTATAGAGAGTATATAAAACAAAAAACGAAAGATTTACATGCAGAAAGTGAAAAACAGCGTCACGCATTACATTATCACAATCCAAATGTAGAAGTAATACGTAATATGGCAGTTCAAGTAAATCCTAGAATTTATGAAAAAACAATGTTACATCATGATTTCTTAACATTTAGCGTTGGAACAGGACAAGCTAATACGAGTTTTGAAATTCAATTTAATGAAGAAGAATTTAGTCAAACGAAAGATGAATTAATTGATATAGCACGTGAACTAAGACAGCGTTATCTATCATTGGAAGATGTACCAGTTGTAACAGATTTAATGAATGGACCAGTCGGTTATATTGGCCAACGTTCTTTAGTGTTAGAGCAATTACAATTATTAGTTGCACAAACGGCTTTATTCCATAGTTATTATGACTTGCAGTTTATTACTATTTTTCCGGAAGAAGAAAAAGAAAAATGGGATTGGATGCGCTGGTTACCTCATGGAAGTGTTCGCGATATAAATGTACGTGGATTTGTATACCATGATCGTAGCCGTGATCAAGTGTTAAATAGTTTGTATCAAATATTGAAAGAACGAAAATTAAAACTAGATGAAAAAAGTTCTACTAATGAAAAAATGTACTTTGCACCGCACTATGTCGTTCTCATTACAGATGAAAAACTAATATTAGACCATGTTGTTATGGAATTCTTTAATGATGATCCGAGTCAATTAGGTGTATCACTTGTATTTGTACAAGATGTTATGCAAAGTTTACCGGAGCATGTGAAAACGGTAATAGATATAAGAGATGCAAAACAAGGGAATATCATCTTAGAGCAAGGAGAGCTTGTTAACCGTCAATTTAAACTAAATCACGTACCGAAAGGGTTCAATTTAGAAGATATTTCACGGGCATTAGCACCATTAAATCATTTGCAAAACTTAAAAAATAGTATTCCAGAAAGCGTAACATTTTTAGAAATGTACGGCGTTGAAAAAGTAAAAGAACTGAATATCACAAGTCGTTGGGAGAAAAATGCAGCGCATAAATCTTTAGCTGTACCACTTGGATTACGTGGTAAAGAAGATATCGTAAACTTAAACTTACACGAAAAAGCACACGGACCACACGGATTAATAGCAGGTACAACAGGTTCAGGTAAATCGGAAATTATACAATCGTATATTTTATCTCTAGCAGTCAATTTCCACCCGTACGAAGTAGCCTTTTTACTAATTGACTATAAAGGCGGCGGAATGGCGAATTTATTCAAAAACTTACCGCATTTATTAGGAACAATTACGAACTTAGATGGAGCACAAAGTATGAGAGCGCTCGCATCAATTAAAGCTGAATTGCAAAAAAGACAACGCTTATTTGGGGAAAATGATGTAAACCATATTAATCAGTATCAAAAACTGTATAAAGAAGGCTTAGTAAGTGAACCGATGCCGCATCTATTTTTAATTAGTGATGAATTCGCGGAACTGAAGTCAGAACAACCAGAATTTATGAAAGAGTTAGTTTCAACAGCGCGTATCGGTCGTTCACTCGGAATCCATTTAATATTAGCTACGCAAAAACCGAGTGGTGTTGTAGATGATCAAATTTGGAGTAACTCGAAATTCAAACTAGCACTAAAAGTTCAAAATACGTCAGATAGTAATGAAATTTTAAAAACACCGGATGCCGCTGAAATTACATTACCAGGACGTGCTTACTTACAAGTTGGGAATAATGAAATTTATGAACTATTCCAATCAGCTTGGAGCGGAGCAGACTATGTAGAAAACAAAGAGGATAAAGAACATTTAGACGCAACAATCTATGCAATAAATGATCTAGGACAATATGAAATATTAAGTGAAGATTTAAGTGGACTTGGTAGCAGTAAAGAAGTAATAAGCGTACCATCTGAACTGGATGCTGTTATTGACTACATTCACGATTACGCAGAAATAAATGAAATTGAAGCATTAGCAAGACCGTGGTTACCACCACTTCCAGAAAGCGTATATTTACAAGACTTACATGCTATTCAGTTCAAAGAAGCATGGACGAAAGAAAAGAAACCATTACAAGCAACAATTGGCCTACTAGATCAGCCTGAATTACAATCACAAACACCATTAACACTAGATATTAGTAAAGACGGACACGTAGCGGTCTTCTCAAGTCCAGGCTACGGAAAATCAACATTCTTACAATCAGTCATTATGGATGTAGCTCGTCAGCATAGTCCGGAGCATTTGCATGTGTATTTATTAGACTTCGGAACAAATGGCTTAATGCCATTAAAATCTTTACCGCATGTGGCAGACATCATTACATTAGACCAAGTTGAAAAATGCGAGAAATTTCTTCGTCGCATAGAAGACCTATTAAAAGATAGAAAGCAATTGCTAAGTAAATATGGTGTTGCGAGTCTTGAAATGTATGAGAGAGCTAGTAAAGAAGTATTACCAACAATATTAATTACGTTAGATAACTATGATGCTGTTAGAGAAGCTGGATTTGTCGAAGACTTTGAACGCATTATTGCACAAATTGTACGTGAAGGGGCAGCAGTAGGAATTCATTTAATGCTTACGGCTACACGTCAAAATGCATTGAGAGTACAAGTAAATACAAATATTAAACTACAAATTGCTCTATATATGATAGATGAGGCAGAATCTAGAGCTATTGTAGGAAGAACAGACTTAAAAATTGAAGAATTAGCAGGCCGTGGTTTAGTTAAAATTGACGAACCAACAATCTTCCAAACAGCTTTACCGACAAATGGAGAAGATGTCCTTACTCGAATTGAAAATATACAAGCTGAAGGAAAAGAGATGGATTCCTTCTGGGATGGAAAAAGACCGAAAGCAATTCCTATGGTACCTGAAGTTCTGGAATACAAGGAATTCATTGCATGGCCAGAAACAAGAAAAATTATTGAAGCAGGCAAACTAACATTTGGTGTAGAGACAGAAAACGTTACGCCTCTCGAATTAGATTTAACGGAAGCGTCTAATATTGTTGTAGGGGGAATTAAGAAAGATGAAGTTGAAAATGTAGTTCATCAATTCCTTCAACAGTTAGCAGACAGTGGACACTTTGACCTAGGTTTAATTGATACAAGAACACGAAATTTCTCAAACTATAGAGAGAGCGCTGCTTTATATGTAGCTGAAAAAACAGGAATTGAGAAAACGATTAAACAAGTTACAAACGCTTATAAATCGAGAGAAGCGGCGTTTAAAGAGGAGCAGGAAGCATCAAGTGAAACAGTGAACCCGGCAGAATTTATTAAGAAATTTAAGCCGATTGTAATCGTAATTGCAGATGTAAATGATATTTTAAGTAATTTAGAAGATAGCGATATATATAGTTTAGCGGAATTAATAACAAATGGTGCATTTATGGGCATCCACTTCGTAATTGGCTGTGATGTTGATTCAATTGACAGTCGATACGACTTAGTTTCAAAAACAATAAAAACGCAATCTCATGTTATTTTACTTAGAAAATCATCAGGCCAAATGGTCTTCGATGTATCTAATAAAGATTTAAGTAGTACAAAATTAAATCCATTTGAAGGGTATTTTGTTGAAAATCGTTTTGCTACTAGAATTAAAGTGCCAACTATTTAAGGGGGGATTTGCATGGGGATAGAGGAATTAAATAGTCAAAAATCGGGTTTATTAAGTAGTATAAGTCATCAACAAGGGCAATTGGCTGAATTACAAATGAAACTACGAAGGCTAATAACTGCTAAGGGGAAATTTGTAAATAATCTTGAAGCAATTAAACAAAATCAAGAGCAATTTAAGTCTTTAGAAATAAACGAGAGTAGTTGGAAAGGGCAAAGAGCAACTACTTTTAAAGAAACGTATGAACAACAAGTCATTTCGAATTTAGGGAAGTTTATCGGAGAACTAGGGAGAGTGCAAGAAGACATCGATCAAGCCATACGGCGGCTCGAAAGAGAAATCGCTACATGTGAGTCTAGTATTCTTTCTCTAAGTAGAAGTGTTTCAATGGTTGATGCTAGTATTCAAGTAGAAGTACAGAAGGCGGGGAAATGATAAATGGGGGAAATTAAATTAAATAAAGGGGTATTTGATGCGAAAGTAAGTGATTTGAAAAGTGGTGCTAGTGATTTAGGTAAGACTAAATTTAATGGTATGCAGTTACATCGTACGAATTTAAGTAAACTGAAAAAATATTGTGAAGCGATTGAAAAACTTTCTCAGAAAGTTCAGCGATATGAGAAATTGTTAGAAAATGATATAAGTAGAGTACAAGAAATTGGAGCAAAAATGGTAGAGAAAGATGCAAAACTTGGGCAAGAACTAAAAGTTGGTATACAGCAGCACTAGAAAAACATTCTACGTAAAAATGAAATAAGGGGAGAGAAACGTGGATAAAAATATTGAATTACAAGAAGTAAACGAATTACAAAAAAGATTTCAAACAAGTGCTGACGAACTAAACCAATATTTTGAAACTTTATTAGGGAAAATAGATGATTTGAACCAACTTAATTCTTTTCAAGGGAAAGCAGCAGATGAAATAAAGAGGTATTTTTCTAGAGTACATGGTACTACGATTGCTGGATTTCAAATTGCAGCGGAAGAGTTAAAAAATGAATTTCAAAAAGCAATAGAGAGTTTTAATAGTACAGTTGATAGTGATAGTGACACAAAGATTTATGGGAACTATTTAGATAATGTAAAGAAAAAAATTAATGGATACAGCAATGAATTTGATCGCTCTAATGAAGAAGCAAAACAAACTATATCGACTATAGCAGACATTGTCCCAACTCAGTATCCATCATCTTCAGGAATATCTGAAGGAATCCAAAAAAGTCAAAAGGAAATTAGTGATACGCTAGAAAAATTAGAAACGTATAATAGTCAGCAAAATGAACTTCAACATTTTAATGAAATGTTAAGTTCATTAGACAAGGGAATGAAAGAAATACAAGCAGCCAATGGAGATTTTTCTAGTAAGATAGTCGAAAAAATTATGGCTGGTGGATGGAATGGAAACTTAATAAATGGTATTTCGAATCATATGACGGCGTTTGATATACAACAAAAAGGAACAAAATTTTTAATAGCTGCCTTTGCTCGTATGTATTATGCTAAAAAGAATTATGATTTTAAAGCAATTTTTGATCCTGATTCTCGAAAAGGAAAAGGGAAGTTTACACTATCAACACGTCAAAAAGAAGATTTAGTGGAAGTATTCAAATTACTAAAGATGGATAGTAGTGATGATAGTATATTTCGTTACGTAAAAAATGGGCTTAAAATGGATGGTGTAGAAAATTCGAGAATCACGAATGAACAAGTAAGAAAAGCAAGAAAAGGAATTTATAAGTTACCGGAATTTCAAGATTTTCACAAATTTCATCAGGATCGGAGTCAAAATGGATTAACTACTGCAATTAAAGAAAGGGGATGGAGTTCGTTTAAAACGGAGTATGTAAAAGGGTTAAAGGATTTACATCCTGGAAAATGGAAAGAAGCTTTTAAAGAACTTGGGAAAACTGGTAAGTTTTTAAAAGGGGCCGCTATATTTGGAGCGGTTGTGTCAGTTGGAAATAACATTGCAGAGGCTCAAAAAAATGGATGGCAGCGAGAGGATATAGTTGATATAGCAACAGATTCAGCAGTAGATATTGGAGCAACTGCTGGAGCAGCAGCAGCTGGTGCAGTAGCGGGATCGTTTTTCGTTCCGCCTGTTGGCACTGTTGTAGGAGCTGGTGTTGCGGTATTTGCCACAGCAGTGATGAATTATAAGTGGGGAGGAGAAGATAATGCAATCGATTATGCAAAAAAAGGAGTCAAACAAATAACGAAAAAGATTTGGTCTTTATTTTGATGTTAAGTTAGATGACATAAAAGGAGCAATTTAATGATGTGGAATATAAAAGAAGAGGATTTGGATGAGTTTCGAATGACATGTAGAGTACGATTAAGTCCTGAGGGAGCTACAGGATTTATGATGGGGGGCATACTCTTTAGTTCAATAATTATATTTTCTATCGTTTTATCAGGTGGTTGGGAGTATTGTAAGGTTCTCTTTGAAATGGGAATTGTAAAGTTTGAGCTGTTGTTATACAGTGTGCAAATCATTTTTTTAATACTATATTCGTTTCCAAAAGCTCGTTTTAAATTTCAAAAATTACAAACAATTGTCGTGTTATTATACGCATTTCAATTAGGAACGATTGGGCTCACAGCTTTAATCGTTTCTGAAATAGCTAATAAGTCGATTGATGTTTTTACATTGACGCTTGCAAGTTTATTATTTCTAGGAGCAGTTTTTTTTCATATTGTGACAACAATTGATACGTTTAAACAAGCAAGTGAAGGTGCATTTAGTATGGATGAGAGATCTAAATCATTTTTTAGTAATACAAAGACGAATGTACTGAAGGGAGTAATGATATACGTACCACTCCTTCTGATTTTAATTTATTTTCGTAACGACTATGGGTTTGATGCTTTACTAATGTATGTGGTTGGGAGCATTTTAATGTACGCAGTAGCCATAGGTGCAGCTGAATTCCAACTTTTAGTGTACTGTAGATTTAAATTTAAATCATTTAATATGACGTGGGAAGAGAATGAGAGACAACGTCAGAAATTTAGAAAATATAATAAAAAAAACAAATCGAAAAGTAGATAATAAAAGAAATGAATTTTTGCTATAGCATAAGTTGTTAATTTATGTGTATGAAATGAGAAATTGCAAGTTTCTATTCGAATTAGAAAGAAATAAAGATAAGGGGAGTAGATGTTGTGAAAGTTCAATATAAAGCATTATCACTATTAAATTTAATTAGTATTACTCAAGTCGTCAAAAAAGAAGATTGGTTACTACCTGCTATTGCGCTGAGAAATCAAGTTATCCGTAATGGGATTTATGCAGTAGGACCGGTTCTTTTTAAATATAAACCACTTGAAAATGAACCAGCATATGGTGAATATACATATTGTGTTCCGGTAAATGAACGTGTGGAACTGGGGGGAGATTCTGCATATGAATACATTGATGGTTTAATAATTGAAGATGCTTTAAGTGTGCGTTTTACGGATGAAGATGGTGATATTGAAGATGTGTATAATTTAATACACGAGGTGGCAAATCAAAACCATATTAAATTAGATAGTAGTTTTTATCATGTATGCTTAGATGTATACGGTGATACTTGGTTAGATATTTACGCTCCTATTATAGAAGTAGGTGAAACCGTAAAATGATTATAGAAGGTCAAAGTATTGCATATACAAATGTTGTTTCAAAAGAATACTATATTCATTATACCTATATGAAAGATTCGATTGACGATTTTATGCTAGAAATAGAAAAAGCGAACTTAACAGCAAAAGGTCCACTATTTTATGCATTGAAAAATGTTCCTTCAGATGAAAATATGTATATTGAATTATTTATGCCGATATATGAGGATAAAGTTCCACCATTAGAAACAATGAAATTTAGAAGCTATTACTATGTAGATGACATGCTTGTGAAACGATTGACAGGAGATTATGAAACATTAACCGAGTATGCATATGCTGAGATGCTTCAGTATATGGAAGATAATGAACTTGATATGATTTCACCTATTTATCATATTTTTAGCGGTGATGAAGAGCTACAGTATGTTGAAATAAAAATTGCAGTGGATACACAATAATAATTTAGTGTACTTTTAGTTCTGGAAATATGAAAAGTAAAAACCAGATTTTAGTTTCGTTTTATAGAAGAATAATATAAAGGTATTCTTGAATTAAGAGTTCTAATTGTTGTTTTTAGTAGGAAGGGAGTCTACATATGTGGCTATTTTCAAAAGAAAAAACTGTGTATTTTCAACAAGAGTGTGAGGATAAAACTGGGGAATTAATTAAGCAGCAAATATTGGAGAAAGTATCAGTAGATAATTGTATAATAGCTGCTGAAATGATTGATGTATTGTTTATATATCCTGAACTTGCAGAAGAACTTGCAAGGGTTTTATATATGAGTAATAAAGAATTATTCCGAACGGTTGCTATGTTTGTTGGCACATTTGAAATTTTTGTACAAGTCTCAAACACAACGAAAGTTATTATCCAATGTATTCCGGTAGATGAAGAAATGGAAGAAGAAGTGTTTTCGGATATGAAAGTGATCGGTTTTAAATATAAGAAAAAGTCCACTGATGAAGAGATAGAAGAAATAGCAGAGTGGATGCTGGAATATAAAAAGATGTGTAAAAAAATAGCAGAGCATTATGAAATAGCTCAAAAAGAATCATTATTATAATGTAAGAATATCTGAGATTAATAAAACCTTCTCTTCTGGTTAGAATGAGGAGGTTTTTTATTCTAAGATCTATATGTAATTGATTGAATAATTCGACATGAGATTTTTCAGTTGGATCAATCTGAATGGGTAGTAGTTACGTTCTGCAGTTCGCTCTGTTCTTATGTCGAAAGGGAAAATTTATTCGAAAGTCAATTTGTAAAAAGGGGAAGGTGTTATTTTGAATAAGGATCGAAATGTTTTGGAAACAGAGAAAAGTTTTTTTGAAAGGAAAATAGTATCTATCTATAAAGTGTTAGAATTTATAATGAAATATACAATGATTCTAATAATAATAATGTCCATATTTGTGATAATTGCTGCTGTTTATTTTAAAATATATGAGGGTATAGGGGCGGGTGTATTCCTCTTAATCTTATCATTATTTGCATATTTGGTATTTTTTAAGAAAAGTAAAAATGCCTAAATTAATAGCGGAAATAAAAATCCAAAGATTAACAACTATAATACGTTATTTGAAGAGGGAAAGTTTTGTATATAGCATGAATGTATAACAGCAGGAAAACCTTCTCTTTTCATTAAAATGAGAAGGTTTTTATATTTAATCTACATGATTTAAATGAATGTAGTTAAAGGTGGGACACTTGAATGCGGAATATAAAAGAAGATTCAGATAGATTCCGGATGATATGTAAACATCGTTGGAGTCCTGAGGATGCTTTAGGATTTATGATAGGAACAATAAGGGAACGTAATGAAACTAAAAATGCCTAGAGTAACTGGTGACAGTATGAAGTTAAAGAGGAAAGCGAAGCAAGATTATGTGAATTATGAAAAGTCTTTTCATAATAATAAATCATTCTAAGGGAGCTGATTTGTTTTGAAGAATTGAAGATCAATTTGCAGCTAAGTTTAAAATGTGGCGGAGTAAGTTTGGGGAATCATAGACGCAAGAAAAAGAAACCGAAACAAATAAGAAAAGAAGCAGTTCAGATAAAACCGATAGTAGAAGAAAAACCACTAAAGAAGAGTAGCAACAAGTTGGTTGATATTCTCCTAGGTATTCTTCTTTTCCCAATTTTTATATGGGCTGTCTTGGAAGGTTGTACAACACAAGTAAGAAAAGGGAAGACTTTCTTTATTATCGTTTTCTTTCTCTTAATTGCAATAGGGTTATCTATGATAGGAAACAAATAAGGAGGAGTGCAGATGTTTAAGAAGAAGGAGAAAAAAAACATTTACGTTAGATTGGTAAACACACAAGGGGAAATCATTCGAGAGTTTAATTGTACAGAAAAAGACTTGCGAAAAGTAAAAGAAAATGGTACTGAAATTCGTTTGGTTGGAGATAACTCATATGAGATGGTAGCAACCGATGAACAATTACAAAAACTAGCAAGAGCTGAAGCAGAAATTGAAGCGGAAATTAAGGCATGGGAAGATGCTTTAAATGAGAGTTTGGATGAACGCGAAGAAAGAGAAGCGAGACAGAAGGAATTGAAAGAAAAGAATAAATGGAGTACAAAGAAGAAAGTAATCGTATTTGGACTCATATTCTTTGTATTTATTGGATTACCTATTATCGAAGGGTATCAAAATAGTAAATTAGTTGAAGAAGGTACATCATTACATGCAGAAATTGTAGGTAGGCATGTAGAGAAGGAATTCATGTTTACACACCCCACATTAGTAGTTGAGGTAGATGGTAAAAAGCATAATGTATGGGTAAGTGAAGAGACATATAACGGAGCAGAGTGGTTAGGTAGACTAAAAGTCATCAAAACAAAAGATGGTAAAGTTGAGAAAGACCCTAGATATGAGGGGGAAGACTTAATTACGAGTTATTAAGCAGTATGTTTTTAATATTCGCTGCTCAAATTAAATAACATTATTATTTGCAAAAATCGAATCCATTAAAATAAAAAACAAATTTTAAATAACTGTAATAACCTCCTAGCATATTGTTGATGGAAGGTTATCACCTTTCTGAAGATAAAATTAAAGCTATATTATCTCGATACAATTGTGACGACAGTAACGTTTTTACTAAGTAAGTGCAGTTTCGGGGGAAACAAAAATAGAGTATGAGGAATATGCTTAAGTGAAAGAGAGAAGAATATTTAGAGCTTTTGAGGAGAAAGAAGGCTATTTGAACTATCAAAAGCATTCTGATTATGTACGGTAATTAATGTAGTGATGATATACATAAAAGATTATCTAAATTTAGTTACACAAAGATGAATGTACTTGAAAAATTAGGAATGTAATGGGATTTTAGTGAATGAAAATTATTTAAACTGTATAGAAGGTGAAAAACTGAATGTGGAACGTAAAAGAAGAAGATTTAGATGGATTTCGAGTAACATGTAGCAGCCGTTTAAGTCCTGAGGGTGCTTTAGGTTTTATGATAGGAACAATAGTGTACGTTTCAGTTATGATGTTTTTTCTTATTGGTACTTTAGTAACCTTTGGTTGGGACTACTATACTAGTTTATTTGAGAAAACAATTGTTAAAATTGAACTTGTGCTATATAGCTTGCAAATAATTTTTTTAATTCTATATTCATTTCCAAAAGCTCGATTTAAATTTCAAGAGTTCCAAACGATTGTCGTATTATTATATGCATTTCAATTAGGTACAATATTATTCACAGCTCTGATTCTTCCTGGAATGTCTGATTATACAATCGACGGAATTACATTAGTATATGTAGGCTTCTTATTTATAGGAGCAGTGATTCTTCATATTGTGACAACGATTGATACGTTTAAACAGGCAAGTGAAGGTGCGTTTAGTATGAATGAAAGATCCACTTCCTTTTTTAGTAAAACAAAAGGAACTATGATGAAAGTGACTTTAATATACGCATTAATCCTACTTATTTTAATTTATTTTCATAATGATTATACGTTTGACACTTTTATTGGATATGTAATAGGTACTGTTTTAATGTATGCAGTAGCCATTGGGGCAGCAGAATTCCAACTATTGGCGTACTGTAGATTTAAATTCAAGTCATTTAATATGACGTGGGAAGAGGATGAGAGAATGCGAAAGCGAAATACAAAATCTAAAACGAAAAGTAAATAAGGGTGAAATGTATTACTTTCCAAAAAGGAACATAATGAACTTAAAAATGCCTAGAGAAATCAACGGGGTGTCAGTATGAAGTTAAAGAAGAAAGCCAAGATGATGATAGTTCTGTCAATAATAGCAAATTTATTAAGTGGATGTGTTTTTGGGGAGACGAAGATAGAGTATGAGAGATTAGTAAAGGCATTGGATGAAGGTGATATGAAGACAGTTATGTCTGCGAGTGACGATGGTTATGCTTATGTGACCCAAAGAGGTATTTATAGTACGTTTGAGCAAGAAAAAGATGGGGAGCACAGTAAAACAATTCGTCAAACCACGGAAGGTGTATATAATACAAAAGATAAAAGTTTATATGGAGAGGCGATACAAACAGTTACGACTGATATAGAAAAAGACAAGGGAAAAAGGACAAATGAGAATTATAAAAAAGAAACTATTTATAGTACTCATGTTAAGTATGAAAATGGACAGGTGAAAAGTTCGGATTCAAATCTAGATGTTTCATACGTAAACTTAATTGTAGATCGTTTAAATGGGATAGGGAAACTAAAAATGAAGCCTGAAGATGATATGAAAAAGTTTGATCAGCCTAATTCAGTGGGATATCGACTAACTGAATCTGAATTTAAAAATATTATTAATAATAAATTAAAGATACAATACGATGAATTTGATGGAGCAACAATCGTATTGTACCTGGATGCCCCAAATAATCCAAAACAAATTTTGCAAATGAGGATAGATATAGATTTTAAAGAAAAGAATGAGGATGGAAAATTAATAGAAAATATGTTCCAAATAATAACGTATTTTAATAGAAAACAGGATAATAACCAAGATGCGAGACAGGAATATTTAAAATACAAGGCGCAGTACAACAAAAGAGATTGTTAAGAGTTGCGATGAAAATAAAAAGGTATAAAATCAGTGACTAAGAAAATTGCATCTTTATTTTGGTAATATACTATAGTTCGGGGAAAGGTGGAGTTAACAAATGTGGAACATAAAAGAAGAAGATTTAGATGAATTTAGAATTACATGTAGAAATCGTTTAAGCCCAGAACGCTCCATGGTGTTTATACTTGGCGCAACTGTTTATAGTTCATTATTCATGCTTTTTATTTTTGGAGCATTAGTTAAATTTGGCTGGGGTTATTATCCAAATCTCTTTGACAAAATAATTGTTTGTATTGAATTAGTTTTATATACCTTGCAAGTAATCTTTTTAATTCTATATCTATTTCCAAAAGTTCGTTTTAAATGTCAAAAGTTGCAAGCGCTTGTGATATTATTATGTACATTTCAGCTGGGAACTATAGGATTCACATTGTTTATACTTCCAGCAATTTCAAATTATTCGATTGATCAAATTACATTATTGTATGTGGGTTTATTGTTTCTAGGAGCAGTTTTTGTTCATCTGGTGACCACAATTGATACCTTTAAACAAGCAGAGAGTGGAGCATTTAGTATGGATGAAAGGGCAGCTTCATTTTTTAGTAAAACAAAAAACAACGTAATGATTGGTGTTACGGTATATGGACTAATCCTTCTTATTTTAATTTATTTTCATAATGATTATGAAACAGAGATATTAGTAGGGTATATAGCAGGAACTCTTGTAATGTACGCGGTAGCCATAGGTGCAGCTGAGTTCCAATTATTAGCCTATTGCAGATTTAAATTTCCATCATTTTATATTTCGTGGGAGGAACATGAAAGAGAGCGTCAGAAAAGACTAAAGCTTTATGAAGAGAAGGAAAAAAAGAAAACTAAAGAAATAAAATAAGTTTTGCGTCGAAATGGGGAAAGATGAATGCTTAAAATAAAGGAAGAAGATTTAGGTTTTTTCAAATTACAAATAAAAACCGATTAAGTCCGGATTATATAAGAATCTTTTATGGGGGAGTTTTTGCATATACTTCTATACCAATGCTCATCATGTTTTTAGGTGTTTTGCTGAACGGTGATAAGATTTCTCTAACTTCTTTTGAAAAGATAGTTGTACAAACTGAGGTTAAGTTGTATGTTTTGGAGTTCGTTTTTTTAATATTATTCATGTCTAAAAAGATTGCTTTTAAATTACAGAAACTACAAACAATCGTAACTGTATTTTATGCTTTTCAGTTAGCGACATTACCTTTCATAGTTATGGTTGTTGAAGGAATATATGATTTTCCATGTGACAATAAAACATTGGTTTATATCGGTTTAATACTATTAGGTGCAATCTGTACTCACATTGTAGCAACAATCGATGTTTTTAGAAAAGCAAAGCATGGAGGATATAAATTAGAAGGACCGGCTGTCTCGTTTTTTACTAACACGAAATTATATTTATTGATTGGAATAACGATCGGTGTAATAGTTCTACTTGTATTAATTTTTTTAAACCTTAATTATACATTTGATGAAATGGAAATTTATGTGACACAAACAATAATATTATATATATTCGCTGTAGTATCAGCAGAATTCGTCCTATTGGTGTATTGTCGCTTTAAATTTCCATCATTTAATATTACGTGGGAACAACATGAAAAGGAACGCCAAGAATTTATAGCAAATAGAAAAAGAATAAGAGAGAAAGAACAAAAGCGAAACAAAAACTGAAATGATACTCGTAAACTTACATTGAAGATAGAATGAATACATTATTCATAAATTAACTAGTAAAGGGAGGAATGTAATATCTTGAATAAAGATTCTAAAGCTGTAAAAAAAGAAAAAGGTTTATTTGAAAGTGTAATAGCACCTATTATTGTGGGGATTATATTTATCTTTTTAATTCTATATAAAGTAGTAGAGTTTCTGGGGAAGTGGATTGTTATCTTCGGAATAATATTTTTTATTGGTAGTATATTTCTTGCATATATCTAGAAGAATATGGAGGGGTGTTGGGCGGTGGGACAGGGTTAATATCGATGTTATTGTTATATTTTATGTTTATTAGAAAAAGTAAAAAAGGCTAGTTTAATATGAAATACCAAAACATTTATTTACTCCTAGTTTGTTTACAAATATAGAGTTATTACATGATTTTAGAAAAGATGGTGTAATTATATGTGGAAAATAAAAGAAGAAGATTTAGATGAATTTAGGATGACATGTAAAAATCGTTTAAGTCCTGAAGGTGCTGTAGTTTTCTTTATTGGAGGGGTAGTTTATACTTCAGTATTTATGTTTTTTATTTTTATGGGGGGCTTGGAGTATTATACTACTTTCTTTGACAAAACAATTGTTAAAATTGAAATTGTGTTATATAGCTTACAAATAATGTTTTTAATTCTATATTCATTTCCAAAAGTGTGTTTTAAATTACAAAAACTACAAACTTTTGTAATTTTATTATATGCATTTCAATTAGGTACTATAACATTCACAGCGTTGATTCTTCCTGGAATTTCGGAGGATTCAATTGACAGAATTACATTAATATATGTAGGTATGTTATTCCTAGGAGCAGCCATTGTTCACATTGTGACAACTATCGATACGTTTAAACAAGCGAGTGAAGGTGCGTTCAGTAAGGATAAAAGATCTACCTCATTTTTTAGTAAAACAAAAGGGAATGTGATGAAGTGGGCTACACTATATGCACTAACCCTTCTTGTTTTGATTTATTTTCATACTAATTATGCGTTCGATGTCTTAGTCCTTTATGTGGTAGGTACTGTATTAATGTATACAATTGCTGTCGGTGCAGCTGAATTTCAGCTATTAATGTATTGTAGATTTAAATTCAAGTCATTTCATATGTCATGGGAAGAGAATGAGAGAATGCGTGGGAGAATTCGAAAGCGAAATACAAAATCCAAATCGAAAAGTAAATAAGAGGGAAATAGAATTGAAGTGAATGGAAATTATTTAAACTGTATAGAAGGTGAAATGTCAGGGTGTGGAATATAAAAGAAGAAGATTTAGATAAGTTTCGAATGACATGTCAAGGGCGTTTAAGTCCTGAAGGTGCTGCGGGTTTTATGCTCGGAACGATATTTTATACTTCATTATTTATGGTTATTATTTTTGTGGGAGGAATGGATTATTATACTACCTTGTTTGATAAGGTAATTGTTAGGATTGAATTAGTGTTATATGGTTTGCAAGTAATGTTTTTAATTCTATATTTATTCCCTAAAGCACGTTATAAATTTCAAAAATTACAAACGCTCGTTATATTATTATATGCATTTCAACTTGGAACTATCGGATGCACTTTATTTGTACTTTCTGGGATGATAGAGCATTCAATTGATCTCCATACACGTGTTTATGTAGGTCTATTAGTATTAGGTGGAATTATTGTTCATATTGTGACAACAGTTGATACATTTAAACAAGCAAGCGAAGGTGCATTTAGTAGTGAGGACAAATCAGCTTCGTTTTTTAGTAAAACAAAGGGACATGTTATACAAGGTGCTGTAATTTATGTGATAATTCTTCTTGTTTTAATTTATATAAATAATAATTATTCATTAAACACAATGTTTGGTTATGTTATGTGTAATGTTATTATGTATGCAGTAGCAATAGGAGCGGCAGAGTTCCAGCTCTTAGTGTATTGTAGATTCAAATTCAAGTCATTTCATATGACGTGGGAAGAGAATGAGAGAATGCGTGGGAGAGTCGAAAATAAAATAAGAAATTCAAAACGAAAAATAAAGTGAAACTTTAATCAGTGGGGGTTTTCTTCATCCCCCACTGATTATTAGTTGAACCAATCGGACTTTTATGGGCGGTTGATCCCCCACCTAAATTCTTTGCTTTCGCTGAATTTTGAGCTGGGGGTCTTACTGCCCATTAAAGCGGGATAAATAATATATTAATAGAATTTTAGTACTCGAAAAACAATTGAAACGTATAGAAGGTGAAGAGCCAGGATGTGGAATATAAAAGAAGAAGATTTAGATAAGTTTAGGATGACATGTAATGATCGTTTAAGTCCTGAGGGTGCTACAGGCTTTATGTTTGGAGGAATACTTTATAGTTCAATAGCCGTTTTTTCTATTATTGTATCAGGTGATTGGGATTACTGTATGGTTCTCCTTAATATAGGAATTGTTAAGCTGGAAGTGTTGTTATATGCTCTGCAAGTAATTTTTTTCATTCTATATTTATTTCCAAAAGCTCAATTTAAATTTCAAAAGCTACAAACAATTGTTGTATTATTAAATGCATTTCAAATGGCAATAATATTACTCGTAGTTTTGATTGGTACTAAAATGGCTAATAATTCAATTGATCAGATTACATTACTGTATGCAGGATTGTTATTTTTAGGAGCAGTTGTTGTTCATATTGTGACAACGATTGATACGTTTAAACAAGCGAGTGAAGGTGCGTTTAGTATGGATGAGAGGTCTGCTTCTTTCTTTAGTAAAACAAAAGGAAAGATGATGAAGTGGGCTACACTATACGCAGTAACTATTCTTATTTTGATATATTTTCATAACGATTATGGGTTTGATGCTTTATTTATGTATATAGTAGGGACCTTTTTAATGTATACGATAGCCATAGGTGCAGCTGAATTTCAGCTATTAGCATATTGCAGATTTAAATTTCCGTCATTTAATAAAACGTGGGAGCAACATAAAAGAGAGACTCCAAGATATCGAAAGAAAAATAAAAAAGGTAAATCGAAACGTAAGGCATAAAGAAAGTGCGTATTGTAAGTTTTGATGATAGAAAAGTAATTATTTACAGGAGAGTATTTTAACTTCTAAAAGAAAATTTAATTATGTAAGGTGATTAAAGTGATTAGAAGGTTATCTGATCGAAAATGTAGAGTGGGTAGTGTGATGATGAAATGAACACAAAAAAGGTTTCTAAAATGATTACTATCATAATAACAATCAGCCTACTACAAGCATGTAGTTTTTTTGAAAAAAAGATAGAATATGAGCCATTTGTCAAAGCTTTGGATGAAGGTGATATGAAAAAGGTTATGTCCGCTAGTGATGATGGATATGCCTATGTGAAACAAAGAGGTATATATAGTACATATGAGCAAAAGGAAGATGGAGAGCACAGTAAAACAATCTATCAAACTTCGAAAGGCATATATAATACGAAAGATAAAAGTTTATATGGAAATACAACACAAGAAATTACCTCGGAAGTAGATAATAAAAATTATAAAGAAGAAGTTAATTATAGTACAAATATTAGTTATGAGAATGGACAGGTACAAAGTACGGATTCAGGTCTGGATGTTTCATACGTGAACTTAATTGTAGATCGTTTAAAAGGGATAGGGAAACTAAAGATGAAGCCAGGAGGTGATATAAAAAAGTTTGGTCAGCCTAGTACTGTTGGATATACATTAACTGAATCAGAGTTTCAAAATATTATTAATGATAAGTTGAAAATACAATATGATGAATATGGTGGTGGATCGATCGCACTGCATATTGAGTTTACAAAGGGCTCAGAGCAGATATTGGAAGTGAGTATTGTAGTGAATTATAAAAAGAGAAATGAAGAAGGAAAGTCAGTAGAACACATATCACAAATACACACATACTTTGATAGTCAACAAGGTAATAATCAGGACGCGAGACAGGAATATATTGATTTTAAAGCACAGTATAATAAGAAGCAGTAATATTAAAAAGAGCATTTGCACGTAATGATAATAGCGACATAAGTGGAATAAATGTTTCATAAATATAGTGGAAAGAATTTGAGGGTAAACGCCCCAATTGCTGGAGTAGATGCAACTGGGGCATTTATCTGTCTAAATTTAGCTTGAATACATGACATGTTTTAGTTAGGGGCACGGCTTTACAAGTAGTTTCTCCATCTTCATAATAACGGTGTGAAGTTTTTGTGTAATCGGCTTTTATTGCTAAGTTACAACTATTTCCTCTTATAGAGTACTTCTTATTATCGATACATCGTCCACATCCCAATGTCTTTAAACCCTAGTCGTTTATAAATTCGTCCAGCAGCTGGATTGTTACGTTTTTGGAAAACGATAAGATGGGAAAAGAATTGTGGATAACGATAGAGTGAACGTATAAAACAAGCGTATTAGAGGGATGAAAACAATACTAAATTGTTCAATATACGGTTGTGGATAACGACTTTCTTAACGATGAAATCTAATCGTT
This sequence comes from Bacillus sp. FSL K6-0073, assembly GCF_038006085.1. Lineage (NCBI taxonomy): Bacteria > Bacillati > Bacillota > Bacilli > Caryophanales > Bacillaceae > Bacillus > Bacillus sp. FSL K6-0073. The sequence continues at coordinate 2,062,989 of NZ_JBBOUN010000001.1, forward strand.
AGGGAGGTCTTTTATTTTGTCGTTAAAAAAGAGAAAAAGGATTACGAAGATATCTAATGACGGAAAAAAATACCCTAAGCTAACAATTCAACAAGCGCTCGACCTTGCTATCTCAGGTAAGCGTGCAGAAGGGTGTAGGGAAAGGACCGTAAAGGATTATATCAAAATGTGGCGGTATTTCACTGATTGGTTATATGCGAATTATGACGTAGAGTATATCGATGAATTAACAGCGGAAGTCTTTCGAGAATATATTAATTATATGAAACACGATAAAAAGCGCTACGATACTCATAAAGTAATTCACACAGACAACCGAAAAGTTGGTTTAGCTGATACGACGATAAATATTAACCTTAGGACGTTACGATCAATTTTTAATCATCTGCAACGGGAAGAAATTATTCAAGTGAACCCGATGGAAAGAGTTAAATTATTGAGACAAGATATCGATTTAACGAATTGTTTAGAGGACGAAGAAGTCAAAGCGATATTGCAGCAACCCAACCTAAGAGATTTCGTAGGGTTTCGGGACTTCGTAGCGATTAATCTGTTACTTGATTCTGGATTAAGGATTCGAGAGCTTGTTAGTTTGCGTATTGCAGATATCGACTTTCAATCACGGTTTATCACAATATCACCGGATAGAAGTAAGAATAGAAAGCCACGCCTAGTACCGATTTCTACACACGTTACTAAGTTAGTTCTACAACTTGTAAATGAAAACAAAGCAAATTTTAAAAATGATTTGATATTTTTAACAAGCTACGGTGATCCATTGACTCCCATTCATTTTAATAAGCGATTGAAGCATTACGCTGACAAAGCGGGAGTTAAAGGTAAGAAAGTATCCGCACACGTTTATCGACACACATGGGCTAAAAACATGATACTAAACGGATGCGATGTTTTTACTTTACAAAAAATCGGCGGATGGGCTGACATACGAACGATGAGACGGTATATACAAATGGATGTTAAAGAAATGAGAAAGAGCCATGATGAATTCTCGCCGTTAAACAAACTAAAAAGAACAAGGTAAAAGAAAAAAGTCCCCAGTTGCCGCTGGAGACTCGAAACATTCACGTATAACCAAATAACGGACATTCCGTGTACCTAGCACTTGTATTATACCATTTTTGAAAAATGGATAGCAAGGGGCTTACTTAGTTATTGTCTATTATAGATGTAATGAGGGACTAGGTTACGGTATTCCGAACGAGGAACGACCTAACACTCGTAAAACTTGAACAGGTGAGCCTAGCCGATGTCGGAAAATAAGGCGTAGACACGTTATAAGCGTTCCCTGTTGCGTTTGTGTCTAGTCTAGGCGAGGACTGCCATAAAAGGTCTGGACGGTTGCTTGGCGTGTTACGGCACGGGTAGCGACGATCATGGAAAGGCGTAATTAGGTTACAAGTAATTGAGGATAACGTCAGTAGTACGATTCCTTCCCTAAGTCTTTCCGCAAGTAGGACAAGCATTACTTGTAAAAAGTTCGTTGTGGGTGAAAACCGACGTTCCAACAGCGTGTACACTGCACGGATACCTTAACCCGATAGACCATGGAAGTGACAATGGACGTCTACTTTATGTCGCTTTAACTATATGTTTTAGCGATGTAAGGTAGACGTTCTCTGTCCTAGCCGTTGTCCTTACCGCTCATCCCATGATGAAGGACAGAGCGACCAAGTTAAGAAGAAAATACGAAATATATAACGAAGGGAATCGATAAATATGGGCGGTACAGTAACGAAAGATAAATCGACAGGTAAATGGATGTTTGGTTTCGATAATACGAAGGACCCGTTGACTGGAAAGAGGAGGCAAATCCGTAGAAGGGGATTTAAAACGAGACGTGAAGCCCACGATGCTATGGTGAAGTTAAAAGCGGAAATATTAGGCGGTGAGCATTCGGATTTATCGAAACTATCGTACGCTACGTTTGTGGACGAGTGGATGAAAGAGCGATCATTTCATTTACAAGAATCTACTTACGAAATTCACAAAATGTATTTAGAAAACGTAATTAAACCGAGGATAGGTCATTTTCAATTAAGGCAGATTGAACCGATACATATGCAAAAGTTTGTTAATGATTTAGTTATCGATGTAGGTTATGCTCCGGCTACTGTTCATATTATTTTCAGGATAGTGAGCGCTTCTTTACGAAAAGCTAAAATTTTAAGATTGATAAGGGATAATCCTACGATAGGGATTACGCTGCCGAAGATGAGAAAAAAGCCAGAAATAAACGTATGGAGCTTAGAACAAGTTAACTATTTTATAGATGAGTCGAAGAAAGTTCATCGACTTACTAGATGTTATATTGTATTCGTAATCGCATTGTTAACGGGGATGAGACAAGGTGAGATTATGGGGTTACGGTGGAAAGATATCGATTTTCAGAATCAAATCATATACGTAAGACAAACGTTAACCCAGACCGCTAAAATTAAATCTGGTGCTAAAAATAACGCGAGTGTACGTAATGTGCATTTTCCAGCGAAATTAATAGAAGAACTAAAGTTGCACAAAAAACGAATAATCGAAGAGAAGAAGTACTATCAACGAGATTATCGGGATCATGGCTTAGTAATATGTACACGTGACGGCCGACCTATGATTCCACGTAACTTACGCAAGGAATTTTATAACTTAACGGAGAAACTCGGATTACCTAAGATAAGATTCCATGACCTTCGCCATACGCACGCGACTATGTTGATTCAGCAGAACGTGAATGTAAAGCTGATATCAGAACGATTGGGGCATACGGATATACAGACGACGATTAATACGTATAGTCATGTACTGCCGACGATGCAGCGCGAGGTTGCGGATAAACTAGATAAGATGTTTGGGGACAATTGATGGGTATGTTAAAATAAATAAAAATATTGTATTACTGGGAGTGAAATGATAGTTGATACCTGAGTTGGACCCGAAGTTGATTAATGATTTTAGGGGAAAAGTTCATGATAATAATGAATTTGTTAGAATCTTTTTTGTGGATTATAAAAATTCCTATGGTACAGAAGGAATAGATATTTGGAGTAAGATATGTTCTTGTATGGATTGGCTAACAGTTGCGGTGGAAGGAATAGAGAAGCCTAGGAAGGATAGAAATATGAATAAGACTTCCCTTGAGTTTACTCATTTTATTGTAACTATTGACATGATTGTAGAAGCGATAAACCATTTGTGGTTATCTATCGGACAATCAACAAAAGACAAACAGCCTTATATTAATGATTGTAGTATTTTCAAAAAGAGAGAGTTTGATAGGGATTATACTGATGAGAAATATGTCAAAGAAGTCCGTTCTTGGTTTGGAATTCATTCAGTTAACGGAAACGAAATTGAACTAAAAGGTTTTGAGAAAAAGGTGCGTTTTTTTAGTAGTTGGTCCACTTCTCATGATGGCCAAGAGTTTTCATTGCGTCTCTACTCTAATAACAGAAAAGCTGAAGAAAAATATGGTGGAAGTAAAAAAATTACAGTTGATGCCCTTTTGAAGTTTGTAGCATTAAGGTATAGCACGCTAGGAAAACTTATGGATAAAATAGATGAACTATACTGTAAGGTGAAAAAAGAATTACAATCAATTCCAGTTCACTTAGATGAGAGTAGTTCAGAGTTAATACAACTGAAAGAACTTTATGCACAGGCGAAAGATAGAAAATTGACAGAAGAGCATTACGAAGGGGATATTATACGGTATATGTCTTTCTTAGAATGTGATTTAAGTTTATTTAAGGAGACTGAAAGAAAAATAGTAACTGACTACCTGTTTGAACTAAAAACGATAATACCTACATATAGACATATAATTCAGCAGATTGATCATAATGAATTTGAAGTTTTTAAGATGCTGGAAATGAACTCGCAAATATACGCAGATAATTCATATGATTATGGAAAATCCCTCGAATATGCTGAACAAGATATATTCAACTATAGAAGTAATATTTCTAATGCTATTTCGATAGATGTTCTCATCGAAAAGCAACTATTACCTAAATATAGTCGTACTTTGCCTGGAAACTATCTATCTTTATTAATCCATGCGATAGATTATGAAAATAATAAGACCCACCCACGTATAAGAAATCAAAACAAAGTCCCATTAATCATAATAGATGATATTGATGAAATCGATGTTGAAGCATTATTTCAGCCATACGAAAAATAGCCGCCAGTGTTGGCGGCTTCACTTTTAAGCTATGGGTTCAAAAGAAAACTCTTCCTGTGCTAAAGATAGTGTTTTTGAACCTACGCCTTTAATTTTACCTAAAATCTCTGGTGTTAAAGCTCTTTCTCTAACTCTCAACTTAACAATCTCTTTTGCAATACTACGTGGAATTCCTAATAAGCTCTCTAATTCATCTAAACTGGCTTTATGTATATTTAACTGTTCTTCCTTAGTTGAATACGAAGGATCAAGATATTTTAAGATATCTGCTACCATTAAATATGTGTGGAATACAGTTTTAACGGCTTCTTCTCTTTCTAACCCAGCGTGAACTCCTTTATTACTGAGCTTATGGATGCGTTGAAGATAGACTCCTAGGATATCAACGTGCGCCTTAGCTAAGTCTTTATTAGATTTACTCTCAATTGATTTATCCATAAACGCCCACAGTCTATTAATATATTGTGTTTTTCCTAATTTTTTTCCATTTACCTCTTCATCAATTGGTGGAAATAATTCATCGGCTAAGCCCTCGATAAACCTTCTACATGTAGTTAGTGCTTGTGACCATTCTTCAGGGTTATCAGTTGATACAGATTTAAATGCTAACATTAATTGTTCAGCTAATTCTGGGTTTAAATCAAGTAATTTATCGTCTACTTCTCCTTTTAAAATGTCGAAAGCAGTTTGCGCGCTATCCGTATATGCAATTTTTGTATAAAGCGTTTCAGCTTTTTTGTGAGCTATTCTCCTAACATACTCGATGTGATTCATTAAACTATTTTTATAATGGGTTCCGTTATTTCCTTTCTTCAGACGAACTAAATCGTGGTACTTTTCCTCAATAAATCCAATACTTATATAACCCCCTCCAGACGCATTCCCTTTTATAAATACCTCTTCCTTAGAAAAGTGGACTTTAGGATTATATCCCTTATCTCTTAATTCTTTATAAACTTTATTGAATTCTTCAGATAATTTATCTGAAGGTGTATCTCCTTTTATTAACTCAATTAGGACTTCTAAAGCCTTAGTTAACTCTGATGTATACTCTTTATTCCCTAACTGCACTTCACACCAAATAACAGTGTCTTCATCGTCTAAAATCTTTGCAGCACGAGACAGTTTCTGTACTCCTGTTAAAACACTACCTTTAGAACTTTCTAATTGATTCAATGACTCTTTGAGTAGTTCTATTGCATCGTTTTTAATTTTAGTTCCCATTTAATAATTCCTCCAAATATTTTTATAATATATTCAAATTTTACCATTTTTAAATAAAGGAAACAAAAAATAATTTCTCCCACGCACGGAAATCTTGCATCGTAACTAATGTAATATCTAACGATGGGAAGTAGCTGTTTGCCTTCGTATATATAAAAATAACTAAAATATCGATTTCCCAACGCTTCCCATTTCGCCAGCTTTCGGCTTGTTATATACAGCCATTCCGAAACTTTTAACGTAAGTGTAAAGCGGCTTAATTCAACACTATATATAGAAGAGATTGATTACGGTAGTTTACAACGGTTTACATTTTATCAGTCTCCGCCGTCTTACACACACCCGCCTGGAATTTTCGGAAGTGGGTCATTTTTCGCCTATATATAGAAGAAACTCGTTTAGTGCCTTTCTTAATACTTCCGATTTCATCAGCTTCACCCCTTCGGAAGAGACGTGCCTTGAAAACTTCAACCCAGCCGTCCGTTACCTCCGTTCATAAAAGTATACCTTTACGAACCATCGATAACAGGTCGAATATTAAGTAAAATTACGTTCGTTTAATATAAGGGAATATTTTATGAACGTTTATTTATTTTATTGACTTTTACGAACGGTTAATTTACAATCGAATCAAATGTAACGAAAGGGGAGAGGGGAATGGCGGAGAGTAGAAAGATTGGATACGTAAGGGTAAGCGCTAGGGATCAGAACGAGGGCAGACAGTTAGAAGCATTAAAGGAGTTAGGGATTTCCGAGCGTGACATATACATCGATAAGCAAAGCGGTAAGGACTTCGACCGACCAGAATATCAGACGCTTAAACGTGTGTTACGTAAAGGGGATGTATTGTACGTTCATTCACTTGATAGGCTCGGACGTAACAAGGACGCTATACTAAACGAATGGAACGAGATAACACAACAAATCCAGGCGGATATTATCGTAATAGATATGCCGTTACTAGATACGACGAAGTATAAGGATAGTGTCGGTACGTTCGTAGCGGACTTGGTACTACAAATACTATCGTGGATAGCTGAGGAAGAACGTAAGAAGATACGTACTCGACAAGCTGAAGGAATAGCTAACGCACGCAAGCAAGGGAAAGAATTAGGCAGACCTAAAGCAACGATTACAGATGAGTTTATCGAAGTATATAAGCGATGGAAAGCAGGAGAAATAACGGCCGTTACAGCGATGAAAGAAGCAGAAGTAGGTAAGACAACGTTTTATAAATTAGTAAAAGAATACGAAGCAAAATTATAGTCGGTAGATATGCCGGCTTTTTTATTTAGGGGCGGGGGAGGTTTTCGGAATTTTGGCTTGCCAGGTGCCTGCAAAATCCGTGAATTAAAAAATAACTTCGGGTCTATATCACTAGATAGTACTCTACGTTTTAAAGTATATAAGCCGTTTGGAAGGTATTTGCATTACTTCGGATATACGTACTTAATTTCGCTGATACTTGTCTAGGAAAAACGACCTTAAAACGTATAATATCGACGCCAAAGTCGAAGTAAACGGTTCGCCTCAATACCGCGTGCACAATTCGAAAGGGAATACGTACTACATTACGGCTAGTCCGACTTATGTTAATGTACGTTAATGGACGTAGAAAAGACCGCCTATTACGGGCGGTCGATTTTTGAAGTTCGTAGGAGATTCCGAATGGGTATTGTTAGACGGAGTATGCGCTGATAGAGGGATGACGAAAGAGGAGATATCTGCGTATTTATATCTGAAGGTACGTCTATTGGAAGAGATGGAAGGGAATTGAATACGAAAAGAAAACCGCCGGTCATAGGCGGTTGATTTTTTTCGTTTATTTAAATCTCTGTTTCTGTATCAGAGGGCTCCTCAGTTTGAGATAATTCTGTTAAATTGATAATGTTATTAGTTTGTAAAAATTGGAGTAAACAAAATCTCATGATTCTTTCCAGTCCTTTAAAGGTTGGAGCATTGTTTAGAGCTTTTAGAAGAGTTTTTTCTTCTTTTCCTTCTAAAGTTACCCAAGTTCCTGTGGGAACTTCATTATCAGGTACAGATATTTCTCTTCCAAATTGTACACCGGTGTGAACATACATACTTCGCAAATCATAAGCAACTTTAATACGTTTCTCTATAGTATCTGGCGTTAATGAAGCACGTGTGCCATGTTCTTCGTTAATTTCATTCGCTTCGAAAAAGTCAGGAGTTAATAAATCAAGTATTGTAAAAGTAAATCTACGCTTAACTTGATATAGACGTTGTTTAATATTTTTTACTACAGACGTGCCATCGTCCATTTGTTCTTCAATTTTTTTGAACATTTTTAAAAGGTCTTCATCATACATTTTTTCATCATCAAAATTAAAATAATTAGATAATATCTCTCCGCATGTAATCAAATCTAGATAGGCATTTCCAGGGTTTGTTTCATAAGTTTGTAGCGCCCTTAGATAAAATTTTCCTGCAGCAGTGAAAATGGAAATAATTTCAGAATTGGCAAGTAAAGGACGCATAATTTGAAAGTTTTCTAAGTTCAATGGAACACTTAGATTTGCACGAGGATGATGGTTGATAAATCCTTGTTTAAATTGTTTAGTGTGTCCCTGCTCTCCTAAATTTGGAACGTGAAAAATGCCACTTTCTTGTACTGGGCCGTGGTAATCAAAACGCTTACCAAATAATACACTAAGATATACTATTATTGGTTCTATTTCTATTCTAGAGACAAATCCAACTAACCCCATAGTGTTTTCTTGTTTGATTGATATCATATAATAACTTCGAGAAAAAGGTCCTTCAATAGCATGTTCAATAATAGGATCAGAACTCCAAGCATGAGTAATAACTAGATCTTCTGAAATGTATTCACCAACCAATCGTGTTGGTGAAGAGATTAAAAATCTATGAACTGTTCTATCTGGTTTTAACATATAATTCTCCCCCTTATAATATTAGATTCCAAAAAAGAAAAACTAATTTGATATTAATAGCTTAACATATTTTGGTTTTTGAATTATATATTTAGGTAGAAGAGGTTCTTTATTCAGAATCTTTTTCTTCTACAATGGTTAATAGTTCATTCATATCGGTAATATTCAACTTATCAGCAATCTTCTCTAATGCCTCTTTCGGATATCTTTTCATTTTTCCACTTGCTAACTCGCTTATAGTACGAGTAGATAATCCGTTTTCATCATCGATTAAATCTTTCTGATCCATACCGCGAGATTTTAATATGTCACGTAGCTTAACTTCAATTCTCTTTGTCACTATGTATCCCCCCTTGTCTATATTATATAGATAAAGGAGAATTACGTAAAATGTAATTTAAGGGTTGACTATTACGTTTAACGTAATTTATGATATAGACATCAGTTACGGTAAACGTAATTAAGAGAGGGGTATAAAAATGAATCTACAGAATATCGAAGCGGTAAACGTAAATATCATAGTAGAGAACGGTGATGGAACGAAAGTAACGTTAACTGAGAAAGCCTATAAAATTACGGATAAACACGTACTAGCAATATACGAGGACGGAATTTCAATCGAAGAGTTCACTTATGGTGATAATGGCGAAATTCTTCTTGGCGATACGGTATTAGATTTACAAGGGGATTTAGACGAAAGCTTGGTCGATATTACTCAAATCGGCAACATGAGCGCACTTGATTTTCTTTTAACACTTGCAGCAATTAAAAAGGACTTGCATTAAGGGAGGCGTTGAGCATGTTCGCAAAATTAAACGATTACTTCGGTTTAGAGTCACGTTTGGATCGCATTTTGTATTACGGAGTTTTCGGTGTAGGTGGTACATTATTTTTAATCGATATGGCGATTGCGTTTATTTTGTAAATTCGAAAAGGTGAGTCGTAATATTCGCCTGCGATAGGCAGGCAGGTGAATAATCGACCGAAGTGGTGCGCTAAGGTGGCATGGAGATACGAGACGGCAACCTCGTAGTTGTGTGTGACTTTTCTGCATCGGCCTATAAATAAAAAGGGGGAAACAAAAGTGGAGAAAATAACGGTTAATTTTCATTACCAAGACGTAGGCGAATCAAAGGAATTGCAATATGAAGCGTATTTATTATCGGATTCGGTGTATTACGAGTTTGATGGGGAAAACCTTACGTTTCGAGAAATACCTTTGTGCGAAAGAGGTAAAAAGGAGTTAATGATTTACGATTCAGATAGCTATAGAGCTGTCGAAATTTGCTGTAAAGCAGAAATCGAAAATATACACGAAATGAGCGCCGTACAATTTATCGAAGCGGTACTAGAAGGACAGAATTAAACCAGCGGCAACTGGTCATAAAATAAATCCTGGCAAGGTAAGACGAAAACGACGACAATTTCATATATAGAATAATTAAAGAACGTGCAGCCTACACACGTTCTTTTTTGTGTTTATTTAATCGGAAAGTGCGCGAAAAGGACACGTCACGCGGCTTAGTAAGTGAAAGATATTCATATGGAATTACATGACATGAAAAAAATTTTTGAAATAAATTTACGAAAAAGTGCGCGAAGTTACGAAGTGATGCGTCAAACGTTATGTAAGCTAAAAAGTTTTAGTAATAATCTGATGTGAAACTGCAAAGATAAAAATTACGTAAAGGGAGAGGTTATGATGAAAAATATTTATGAGGTTGTACTAGTGGAAAACGGAGAAGAGAATATTATTGATATTCTACGTATTGAAAGCCAGGAAGAATTAGAAGATAGACAATCTAACTTGGCAAAAGGTTATTCGATAAAGGAATGTAGTTTAAACCCGGACGAATTAATCGATTTTCTGTTGATGATAAAAGAAATTGAAGAGGAAGAAATCTGTACCGAATATATAGGTACTGTAGGCGTAGATAGCGGACAACTTCTTATTTCTGATCCTTGTTATATATCGAAAGGATTAGAGCCGTTTGAATACGAAGGAACACATAGCCAAGTGTTAAATGGGTGGGCATTGTCTTTTGGATTTAAACAGGGGGATGGTACATACGACGTGTACGCTAAAAAGGATAGCGACGGTCGCATCACTAAAATTGAGGTAGAAAGTCGTCATAACTTCGGCTAACTTATATGTTTTATTTAAGGTCATTTGATTACGATCTTTTTATTTTCTATGTTGTTCAAGTAACTCCAATGAGTAATTTTTACGCATTAAAAGCCAAGACCTTGCGACTTCGGTTCCGGCTAACGCCTCCACTCGTCGCCACTATCATTTATATATTTCCGATTATGTACTTATTATATTATCGGCGAAGGAATTGAATGGCAGCAGACACCTTTGGAGCGTAGCGGAAAAGGTGGGTGCAGGGTCTTATTATTTAGCACTTTTATATACTTCTCTTTAAGGAAGAGGGCTTACAAACCTTGTCATATCAGCGTTTGTGAGGTCGGTTTAGCACTTTTTTTCTTCGGAAAGTGTTAACGGTATGATGTAGCAACTAAACGGAGGGATGATTGCATGGAGAAAATAACGGTGATTGATTCGATTATGGGTAGCGGGAAAACGAGTTGGGCGATTCAACATATTAACGAAAGCCCGTCGTATAAGAAATTTATATATATTACGCCATATTTAGATGAGGTTGAGCGGATTAAAAAGTCGGTGACAAATCGTAGTTTTGTAGAACCTAACAATGCTAACGAGGAAGGGCGTAAGTTACGTAGTTTAAAAGAATTAATTGTTAGTAGCAAAGATATCGTAGCGACTCACTCGCTTTTTCAGATGGCTGACGATGAACTCATCGAACTTCTAACGGGAGCGGGCTATACGCTGATATTAGATGAGGTAATGGACGTAATCGAAAAGGCCAACATTACTAATCACGATATTAAAGCACTACTTGATCTCGAGTATGTGGAAATTATCGATAACAAAGTACATTGGGTCTACGAAGAATACGTTAGCGGTCGATTCTATGATATTAAGCTCTTGGCGAACGCGGGTAATTTGTTTTATCATCGCGGAAAGTTTTTAATATGGTCGTTTCCTCCCCAAGTGTTTAAAACATTCGATGAAGTATTTGTAATGACATACTTATTTAAAGGACAGATACAACGATACTACTATGATTTACATAAGATGGAATGCGAATATAAAGCTGTTAAACATAACGGTACGGATTACGAATTAATAAAATATAATCGCGAAGATGAAGGGCGTCAAGAAATCTTTGAATTAATCGATTTATATGAAGGTAAACTCAACGATTTTGCTAATAGAAAGAACGCTTTGAGTGCTACATGGTTAAGAAGCGCAAATAATGATTTACTAGAAAGTATTCAGAAGAATATCTATAACTATTTCCGTAATGTTACGAAGGCTAGAGCTAAGGAAATTTTATGGACAACTATTAAGGATAGCAAAGTGGATTTAAGTGGAAAAGGCTATACGAAAGGATTTATTCCATGTAATATGCGGGCTACAAACGAGTATGCTAGCCGAAGTGCATTAGCGTATGTATTTAATCGATTTCTGAATCCAATAGAACGTTCATTCTTTGAAGATCATGGCGTTAGGGTGGACGAGGAAATGCTTGCAGTCTCTGATTTATTACAGTGGGTGTGGCGTTCGGGAATACGAAATGGAGAACCTATAAAATTGTACCTTCCATCTAGTCGAATGCGTCGATTGTTGAAAGAATGGGCTAAATACGATGTTTAAAACGAATGAAATAATCTATTGTAATCCAGGCGAAGGGGCGATTGATTTCGCGAAACATTTCATTAGTGATTTAGCGAGTGATGAGGCGCTACATATACTCAGGCAACTTTTAAAGGGAAGGCTGCACGATAAAACGGACAAGCGTATTAAGCGGTGTGCATATTGCGGTTATTACTACCGAGATAAAACTCGACCGAATAACAGTAAAACATGTTGTAGTAAATGCAAAGTTGATCTCGATACGTTAAGGAGAGCGATAATACGTGCGGATAAAGCGTTATTGAATCCGAAGAAAACGAAGAAGGAAAAGGGTCACGTATGGTGGCTTGAATATCCGTTCTACGTACAAGAATATGAAATGTTAAAGCGTACCTGGAAGTACGAAGCGCCTTATTCTCCTAATAAAATAACGGCAATACATGCGGCGAAGCAACGAGATGGAATGATCGGAGGGAAGCGAAAGTCTAAACGTGCTGTTCCATATAGCGGAAGGGATGAAGAAGTAGATTAGCCACAGTAAAAAAGTATAGAGGGAGTAATGAAATCCTATTTTTTAAGACTTCTAGTAATAAAAGGAGGTAGAACGATGACCAACGAGATGTTCCGTGCAATTCGTTTATATAAAAACATGAGTCAAAATGAGTTTGCTAGATTTATCGGCGTCTCCCTTGCGACGGTGGGACGCATTGAAACCGGTAGCTTAGAGCTTACGCCAAAAGTAAAAGCGAAACTAGCTGATAAGTTTGAATTTAACGAAGAATTTTTTGTTTTTTTTGAAAACTACCTTAAAATATCCTAATTATACCGAATTAGAAATGAGGGTGAGTACATGCGAATTGAAGTCTATCGAGAGGAATCTAATGTAATAATCGGAAATCAAACACAAGAAAATACGGAAACAGTGATCTGGTATGACGATGGAATTTTCGAGATAGTACCACCGGAGGAAACTGTTTGGAACGAAGAAGAGGTTGAGTAAATTAGGCCTACAAGGCGTTATGTATAAAACAATTAAAACATTTAGGAGGAACTTAAATTATGAAGGATTATAAGGATGTTTATATGCTAGTAAGTGAGACTATAGATGGAAGTTATTCGCAAGCAGGAAAAATTTATACGTTTACTGAAGGTCGAGCGAAAGAGCTAATTAAAGAGGGTAAGGGGAAGGAACCGTATGATTACATATTAAATTATTGGTGTGAAAAATCGGAACAATTACTGGAAGATTTTCAAAAAGAAAGAGATGCCATCCGAGATAGCGACCGATTAACTGAGACGGCGAAAACTGAGGATGTACAGGCCTTGGTTGAAAAGTATGATAGACAATTCGCTACAATTCAACGTTTATATGAGGAAGAGATTAAAAGTCGATTAGAGGAAGCAAAAAAAGAAGCGGGTATCTCAGCGTTAAAACAACAAGCTCAATTTGATTCCGATAAGGTAAGAAGAGAAGCGGGAGTTATTGCGTCCGATGTGATTATGACAACTTCTTTAAAGGAAGCTATTACTTATCTTGAAGAGAAATTAGAGTTTATTGATATAGAAGTGGCTAGAGAGCTATTATCTCAGTTCACTACCATTAAAACGCATCTAGATAGCTTAAAGTCAGAAAGTACAGTCGATAGAGTGATGGCAAGTACCCGAATTCGAAGTCTTTACGATGATTTAAAGCGAGCATCCTCTGGTGAGGCTCAAGTAGAAATTGATTCTAAGATTGGATTATATACGGCTTTAAATGATCATCGAAATGATATCGCTTGGGAATGGCGAAGAAAGAAGCTTCTCATGGGATTAAGGTAAATACATTATTAGTAAATTAATAATATCAATATAAATACCTTTAATAGAACGACACCTGCGCTTATTGCGCGGGTGTTTTTTTTATTTTATAAAAAAATAAGGAGAGATTAGATGGATACTTTAGCGAGATTACAAGAAATGCAGGAAGTTACAGAGAAATTAGCGGCTACAAATGATTTAGACGAAGCGAAAGTTCATATGAGTCGATTAGTCGTACTTATGAGTGAGGAGTTTGTAAGAACGAATGGTATTGCTGATGTAATGAATAAACAACTTTACGAAATCCAAAATTTACGTAGTTTTATTGAGAAGGAAGGCCTCGCCTTAAAATATGAATTGCATAAAAAACGTGAGGTTAGGTAGGTATGTCAACAAACAGAATCGAGGTGCAGCTATTCGCTGACATATCGAATATGCAGAACGGTTTTAAGCAGATAACTCGAACACTAAGGGACTTCCATCAAGCAGTAAGCCAGCCTATAAATATACCAACGCCTAATATGAGTGGTTGGAATTCCGCAGTCCAAAGCGCGGGCCAACACGTACAACAATTGAACAGTCAAATGCGAAATATGACTCCGCCTCCACCACCAAATATGTCTGCTTGGCAATCTACGTTTCAGAATGTGGGTGGCCGAGTTCAAGAAGTGGGGCATAGAGTACAACAAGCAGGGCAGACGGTACAGAACGCCTTTGCGCCAGCCGCTACAGCATCGGGATTCTTCCTAGGCCGTATGGTAAAAGATGCGATGAACTTCGAATCTGAGACTCGTAGAGCAGCGGTGCTTACCGGCGGTAGCTATAATAAAGTTAAAAAAGATATCCTAGATATGGCGACCACTTCGGTTTATTCAACTGGGCAAGTAGCAGCGGCGTACGCCGAGTTAGGAGCAAAGGGCTTTGATGCAGCGAAAGCAACCGCTGCATTACCAGGTGTACTTGTAGCAGCGGCTGCATCACAAGAAGACTTAGGGTTAGTTACTGACACGGTTACTTCGGCACTTAACGCTTTCGGACTAGAAGCGAATCGCTCGGGTCACGTTGCGGACGTGATTGCACAAGCGGCGAATCAGTCTGCTGCCAGCGTACTCGATCTCAATTACGCCTTCAAGTACAGTGCTGGTCCGGCACATGCGCTTGGTATTTCGATGGAAGAACTAGCAGCAGCTATTGGAATAATGCGGGATGCAGGTCACTCTGGTGAATCAGCCGGGACAGCGCTTCGAGCATCCATGATACGTTTAGTAAAACCTCCAGCCGAAGCCGCAAAAGAACTCAATAAATTAGGAGTTACTACAACGGATCAAAACGGTAAAATGAAGTCCTTAGCGAAAATCATAGGTGAACTTCAAAACGGTATGAGCGGATATACTAACGCCCAAAGGGCATCCGCTATGGCAGCTATCTTTGGTACAGAAGCTGTTTCCGGTATGTTATCACTAATGTCGGCAGGGCCTGAAGAAATCAACAAAATGACCAAGGCTTTAGAGAATTCGGACGGAGTAGCTAAAGAAGCTGCGGACTCCATGCTAAAAGGATGGGCCGGCGCGCTTAAGATGATGAATTCTACTATAGATGCAAACTCTAAACTATTTGTAGATGCACTCGGCCCCGCTATAGAGGCAGTTGCCAATTCTATTACTGGATTGGTTAACTGGTTTGCTAAGTTGTCAGGGACCATGCGAAGTGTAGTCGCTATCTCAGCCGCATCTATAACCGTGTTTCTAGCAATAGCTACTGTTGTTGGGATAATGATAAATGCTATAGGAGCCACCTTACTTGTATTTGGAAAGTTATTTCTAGTGATAGGTAAGTTAGGTTCACTTATCAGCGTACTAGTCGAAGGAATAACTATCTTAGGGACTATAATCGGTGCGCTTTTAGGACCAGTTGGTATTGTAATCGTAGCTCTTTCTTTACTAGGAACGGCACTCGTCCAACTATACAAACACAACGAAACATTCCGTAACGCAGTAAATAGCGCTTGGGAATCGATTAAAACTACAACTATATCAGCCGTGGAATCTATGAAAGCGGCATTTGACTCATTCGGTGCGTATCTTGCAACAATCCCCGCTAAATTTACAGCGATGGGCGTTGCGATAGTTGCCTTTTTTAGTTCTGTAACCGCTACGTTAAGCGGTATCGGCCAGAGTATAAGTGGAGCTTTCGGTTCAGCTATTGAAGGATTAACCGCTAAGTTTTCGGGCATGGGGGCAGCGATTTCACCGGTTGTAGATTTTATAAAAGCATCATTCTCATCAATCGGTAACACAATCGCTACATTAACACCGCTAATCGTACGTTTGGGATTATCGTTTTTAGGTGTATCTGGTCCTATCGGTTGGGTTATCGCTATTGTCGCTTCATTAGGCGCTACGATTTTTAAACTTGTGAATACGAATGATCAGGCAAAAGCAGCGTTAATGTCAGCTTGGGAATCGATTCAGAGTGTATTTAGCACGGTTGCTTCCGTCATCATGCCGATAATTACTTCATTAGCACAAGGTTTTATCGACGCATTCGCACCGTTAGCACCGGAGTTTCAAAAGACCGGTCAAGTCATCATGGAAAGTTTCGCATCGCTACAACCAGCATTTGCAGAGTTAGGCGCAGCGTTTGGTGAATTAGGAACGACTATCATGAGTCTTTTTGGAGACGTTGTAAAACAAGTAATGCCGGTAGCAATGGACTTATTTAAGCTATTCGGAGAAAATATTCAATTAATCATGCCTATGGTTACGGATTTAATGAAGCTATTCGCTGATACAACGATTGAAATCATGCCTGCAATTACGCAAGTAGTCCAGGAGCTATCTCAAATGTTTTCAGAATTAGCAGCTGAAGTAATGCCGATGCTTTCACAAGTGGCACAAGAAGTGTTTCCTGCAATATTAAACGTTATTCAAACATCGGTTGGTGTATGGGTAATGCTTATAAAAACTTTCGGTGAAATTCTTGTAATTGTAGCGCAAGAGATGATACCGGTCATACTTACGGTTGTTCAAGAGGTATTTCCTATCATTCAATCGATTATTGAGACGGCTATTCCTATAATCATAGAAATTATTAAGTTGTTCGGTGAGATTATAACGATAATTGCTACGACTGTAGTTCCGCTTATCTTACAAGCGGTGCAAGAGGTCTTTCCGGTAATTCAAGCAATTATTCAGGCTGTAATTCCTATAATTTCAGCATTGTTACAAGGTGCAGCCGAGATTATTAAAGGCGTATTAATTCCAGCGATTCAATTCATTTTACAAATTGTGCAGGCCGTATTCCCAGCGGTAATGGGTATTATTAAATCTGTTATCGGCATCATCACGAACATTATCAAACTATTTACGTCTATATTGAAAGGTGATTGGAGCGGCGCATGGGATGCGGTTAAGGGAATTACGTCAAATGTTATGTCGTTGATTAAAAGCATTATCGATGGAGCGATTTCTTTAATAGGTGTAATTGTACGTAACGGGTTGAATTTAGTCCAATCAATTTTCTCTAGCGTATTAAATGCGGTATGGAATGTAGTCAAATCTATATTTGATGGAATTCGTAATGTGATTTCATCAGTAATTTCAGCAGTTGGAAATATCATTTCTGCGGGTTGGAATGCAGCTAGTTCCGCAACGTCTAGTATCTTAGACGCGATGTCTAATGCAATTTCGAACATATGGAATAACATAATATCATTCTTAAAAGGGATAAACCTAATGGATATCGGTAAGAACATCATGGAAGGTATGTTAAATGGTATAACTTCGATGGCTAGTCGTATCTGGGACAAAGTTACAGAAATTGGTAACGGTATTAAGGACAAGCTTACCGGACTATTTTCGATTCATTCTCCTTCGCGTTGGATGCGCGACATGATCGGCGTGAATATGATGCAAGGCTGGATTAACGGTGTTGACGGAATGAAAAGCTCGGTGCAACGTACGACGCAGCAAATGTCTGATTGGATGAAGCCGGAAATGTTAGCGGTGGATACAGGTGCTTCCATACCGAGAGGTGTTAACGGACTAGGTGTTTACCGTTCGGCTAAACCTACACCAAGCATGTATAAGCCGAGTCAATACGAAAACCATACGTCTAGAGATAAGCAACCAGCGTATATTAACGTCCAACTCGGTAAGCAGGAGTTTGCAAGATTTGTTGATGATATTACTGGTGAGCAAGAAGCGGTTAAAAGACGTAGAGAAGTATTTTTAGGAGGACGGTAGATTGTTAGTTTTTAACGGGATAAATTTGGAGAAATATTTTAAGTAATTATGAAGGCGTGTTTTTCCATTGCGGAAGGGCACGCCGTTTTTTATTTGTATATAACCGAAAGGGAGTGGTATTGTGAGAGTAGAAACTAAAGTAAAACGATTGATACGAGATACATGCGCCTGTTATACTCCGAACGAAGGTAATTGTATTTACAAGGCGAAATGTCCATTTTTTCACGCGATACATTACCGCGATAAAGAAGTGAAATTTGAAAGTAAACGCTGTGAATATTTCGAAACACATGTGTTACCGGCTGATAAAGAATTATACGCATTGTATTTTAACGAAGATCAAAATGGTAAAGTGTGCGAGGTATGTAACGATCATTTTATCGCTAAAGGCAATCGGGCTAAATACTGTGATGGTTGTCGTGACGGGGTGCGTAAGAGACAAGCACGAGAGCGTATGCGTAAGTACAATCGGAAAATAGGATAGATATTGACGCAATAGGATGGTAGAAACGTGTTATAAGGCTAAATTTCACTGATAATATTCTCGTTAAAACGAACGGTCCATAGTGGATTGATTAATTATATTATAAAGGGCTATTTCGTAATGTAATGAGTAAACCATTGAGTTAAGATAAACGGCGGGTTTCACACAGCTCGAGAGCCCGCCATCTTAGATTAGGTTACTAATTTGTATTATCTATAGGGATTTGTTTGCAGAGCGATTTAATGAACTCTTCAGTTACTTGAATAAAATGAAGGCAAGCAGTATCGTTAATTTTAATAAGATCATCCTTTGTGTCAATCCCATCTATTCCGCGAATAGCTATTTCCAATCTTTCTTTTTTCCAGCTATTATTTTTATAGGGAGTTTTAAGTGTATATCCTCTACTATGAACGATGCAGTTTCGAATTTGGTTATAATAAGTTAATTCATCCCACATATCGTTAACGACTTTTATACCTAAAATGTCTGCACAGTATTTCTTCGCTAAAAATATCCCATTAATACTCTTGTTTTCCCTCCTTCTCTTGAATTCATCAATGGATATTAGATTACCATTTTCAAAACGATAGCCATATCTATAACATAAATTCATAAAACGTTCTTCAAAAAGACTATATATGCCTGTAATAAAAGAATAGCGAATAAATTGAGGATAAGTATTATAACAGTGCCAAACTTCTAACATTTTATCGGGATGTAATACTTTCTTTGTTTGATTTTCATTATCTTTTATATTGTAGTAGTAAGTAGGATCATCGGCTTTTTGTTTGAAAGTTGATTCTACCGTTAAAATACATTCTTTAATATTAGTGAGGTCAATTTTCACGACTTCATAGAAATCCATAGGATTATTAAAATTTGGAAATCTACTAGAAATAACTCCATCATCTATTAATTCTTCAATTTCATACGGATGAAACATTCAATCACTCCTATATGTTTACTGCGACGCTTAAGTAATCGTTTGTTCGAATTTAATACTTCTATAATAGCAACCTATAATATATTACGTCCAATTTACGTTACAAACCTTTGCAATAATATACATATGAATTCTTACGTATTTTACGGTGTTTTAATCCCAAGTTATTTACTTAATTGTAGTTCTGTTAAATAGGAGGGCGAATCGGGTTAATTATTATAGTGTGCCTTTTCATAACGGAAGGAGGCGTAGTTTTTTATAGATAACTTCGTCGGAAAACGCAATTTATTGCGGTATTTATTTAATGAAATCCACACTTTACGGCTTGTACAAATAGTAAGATGTGCGGTAAAATGTGGATAACGATAAACATTGTTAAGAGTGAACGGTATCAACAACCGTATTGAACAAAAACATTCCTCATTATACGTCTCCACCCTCTAAAGTATCGTAATTAAGCAAACGTCGCTGATTATTATCGATACATCGTCCACATCCCAATGTCTTTAAATCCTAGTCGTTTATAAATTCGTCCAGCAGCTGGATTGTTATAAAATAAACAAAGTGTTCGGCTTTCTTTCGTAAAGTCTTGAATCATTTTTTGTAGTATGAGTGAAGCGTAGCCATTTCCACGATAATTCGGGTGTGTACATACACCAACTACCATAGCGGATAATGAATTTTCAGCGGAAGTAGAGGCGGATGCGATGCCTGATGAGGTTTTGTCTATGAGTGACCACTCTTTTAGTTATTCGTTTAGGAAAATTATAGAGGTTACAGACTTGTGAGTCAATAACTATCAGAGGTAAATTATTCAGGGGATACTTGTGAGGTAGGTAAGAAAGCTGAACTAATTAACAAGGTGTACTATTCAGACAAAACTTGTGAGTTAGCCACTTCAGGGGGATTGATAGGAAAACCTTGGGAGCGAATAGAATAACTATTTATGAGAACTAAGGGGGGAACGAAATGTTTGGACTATTTAAAGATAAAGAAAAGAAACGTAAATTTAAGTTAGGTGTCCACTTTGAGTTACAAGGCAAAGAGTTCATCTGTGTAGGAATGAACGCTGGCTCTGTAGAGATGGCTATCATTCAGAGAGCTAAATTGGTTTACGCTAAGAACGTGCTAGATGGTCGTACTCATGGGATTAATCCTATGTGGATAGCAGACTATACTCGTATTAAGTACTATGAGGACGATAAAACTTGGGAGGTAATCTAATGGAAGAGTTCTTTATGAACAAGTGGGTTGTTGGCTCGGTGGCGTTCTTGGTAGTAGCTATAGGGAGTTGGTTCTTCCTATGGAGTGATGTACCTAAAAAGAAGTAAGCGAGCTGCAATCTCTAAGCAATTAAAGTAACTGTCAGGTGATACTAAATAGGTAAACCCCCACCTCGATGCGGTGCCTGTTGGGGTATCCAATCTAGGAACTATAAGGTCATATGACCTTGAAAGTAATCGCCCTTGAGTCAGCCAACTAGTACCCCTCCAGAGTATACCTCCTCGCAACTACCCACAGAGTACGACTACAGAGGTGAACCTACAGGGAAGTGTATAACCAACGGAGACAGCAACCCTATAGCCATGCTAGTTAGCGCCACCTCGCAGTGAATGCGACTGAGTAGATATACACTAGGTGAATACCTGTGGAGACCGCTACCTCATACAGTAATTTATTCAAAGGACTAGTGAAAGTACGATCAGTGTAGATGTACCAAGGAGTCATATACCCACCAGCAAACCTACTGTGCTGCACCTCTAGTTTACATAACCAATCTTATGGGTAGTAACTATTTTAGTTACAACTATATGAAAGCGAGGTAGCCGAACTCTACAGAGTGAGCTCATGAGTCTGCCTCTGTGCGTACTTGTGGAGAGTGGATATAACAAGACTGCTTTATATAGGTACGCCTTTGTATGAGCCTCCTAGACGCCTTGAACGGTACGCCGTGCAGTGTGTACTGTTGAGGTAGATATGCGTCCTACCTGCAGAGTGCACCTTGTGTAGCCCTGCTGCTGTGTGTACCACTATTAGTTATGCGTATACCTATGAGTACACCTGTGTGTTAGGCCTAGTGAGGCAGGCATAGAGTGTATGCTGTGTAGTCTGCGTCCTCATATAGACCTTTGATTAATGAATGAAAGTACGAGGGCTAATAGAGGTAGCTAACTAGGCTGAGCTCTTAGCCTTGCTGAACGTATAGTAATGGTAGCCGAACTCTTAAGGTAGATCCACCTAGCTTACTTCACCACTACAACTTACAGTGGTACTCATACAGACATACTTGTTAAACGCTCCAGATTGCCCTGTATGAGACGGAAGCTATATGAGTGGAGCTATTACCTCGCTAGTATACACCATCAGGTAGACTCCTGTGAGCTGGGTACATATAGTGATAGACTGTTAGCCCTGCCTCCTCAGTGTAGCTAGAGAGTGCGAACCTCAATAGATGCCAACTCCTATTGTTCTTGAATCAACCAATGAAAGTAAGGCACTATCCTATACAGTCCACTGTCACGAAAGTACACCACCACCATGAAAGTACACCGCCTCACTGGACACACCCTCCGAAAGTACACACTCTGAAAGTAAGGCACCTCCGAAAGTGAAAGCACTATGAGACATCAGGAGAGGTTCCTATGAGCTGGGTACATATAGCACTACCTGTTAGTCCTGCCTCCTCAGTGTACAGCTACAGTGCCGCTACCTCACCAGTGTAAGCCTATGTGTATGGCCTCAGTGCTATGCCTACTAGGCTACACATGAGACAGCATACATTGCTTTGTAGTGCGACTAAGAGGGAGGCTTGTGTTGTTTTGTATGACTAGTACCTTGCCTCCTCAGTATAAGCCTGCTAGGTGTGTCTAATGGTGTGTGCCTACAGTGTGGACTAAGGAGCAGTACAATGAGACAGCCAGCTCAGTGGCCACCGTCTCATCAGTCACCACCTACCAAGGTACCCCTCATCGTATTATAACCGTGGGGGTGTGTACGTACTTCGGTAGTAGCCATACAGAGAAAATATACATACAGAAAATCGACTCCTGAGACAGCACCTCCCCAGACCTGTCATCCACGAGTACGCCTACAGAGTTTCCACCTCCCTAGAAAAATAAAATTTAGAGTCGGGACATTGAGACTACTTCACCGGTATTACCTAGGTATGACTTATATTCAGAATATACAAATATTATTGTTTATTTCCTAGAGACGGCGTACAATGATAACTAAAAAGGAGGGGGTAAAATGAGTGTAACTATCGAGGTAATCGACAACAAGATAGAGCGTGACAAATTAGTAGAACGAGTGGAAGTTCTTGATAAGGTGAAACAACTATTTTTGTTACCCGAGTTGGAAATGGCTACTACTCAACAAGTTGCGGATTTCTACGGGGTTAACAAGAAAGTAATAGACAACTTAGTGTTAAAGAATAAAGACGAAATTACAGGAGACGGATATAAGATTGTTAACGGAAAAGATTTAGCCGTCATCTTAAAGAGGGTGGCTAAAATCGAAAACATGAAAGGGTATGTATTCATAGATGGAAACAAAGTAGGTTACGGAAGTAATGGCTTATTCCCTAAGAGAGCAATCCTCCGAATAGGAATGTTACTACGTGATTCTGAGGTAGCTAAGGAAGTCCGCACTCGGGTGTTAAATATAGAGGAGAATGCTACACAGTTATACCTAAATGGATTCGTGCTGTATGGGTTATCGTTTAGCTTGTTGCAGATTAGACCGCTAACTTATTTACTCCC
Source organism: Bacillus sp. FSL K6-0073 (assembly GCF_038006085.1). NCBI lineage: Bacteria > Bacillati > Bacillota > Bacilli > Caryophanales > Bacillaceae > Bacillus > Bacillus sp. FSL K6-0073. Next base: position 2,086,279 of record NZ_JBBOUN010000001.1, read on the forward strand.
TTCCTCAAAAGAAGGCAGGTAGAAACATAGTGTTTTCTCTAAGTTTCATTTTGTCACTTAGAGAAAAAAATAGAGGTTCACCTCTACAGGTAACCCTCCTAGTGCAATCCAAGCAGATATCTATTGTGCTCTCTCTCTCGTTCAGCTAAACTCTTAGTCTTGTACTTTACAGTTGGCACCTGTGAGACCGCCATCTCTACAGACCCAAAGTGTTCTACCGCAGCAGTGTACAATTGAGGGCGGTCTCTCTGTAGGCTTACACTTGAGATCGGCTTACCTATGTACTTCATTTCAGCTAACACCTCGAGTACGGTCTCCTTAGTATACATATCCATTTGGCTGCCTCCTAGGTACGCTCGTTCTAGTTGCATTCTAATTCCGCTATTGATAGGTAACATGCTTAGGTTTAATTGTCTCATGAGTATTCCTCCTCAGTGGTATTAAAATAGGGGAGAGGCTAATGATGTAGCCTCGGTGGGGATAATAGGTTAGGGGATATTACTTCTTAAAGTTATTAGGAGAGAGAGAAGCCTTTTCGATATTGTCTAGTAGCTCCTCAAAAGTAATTTTCTTAGCTTGCCGACTCACAGCTTTAGGGTCTAAGCAGATGGCCTCTGTGATAGACTTTACTTCAACAATTAGTCTGGCTCTATTAAGCTCGTCCATCAACTTATTCACGGTAGGTTTTGATATTCCTAGAGCGTCAGTTAGGTGAGATCTCTTCAGTAGTACAAGTTTGCTAGCGTCCATCTCATTTGGGTTCTCTACTACTAGATTTGTCTTCCAGTTCATATGAGTTAGTAACAAGGCGAACAATCCTAGGGTGTTAAGGGATAAGCCCTTTGCCTTCTCGTGTAGGTGAGTCTTGAATAGTTTAACTGTTTTGTATTCACCCTCTAGCTTGCCGCAGATGTAAACCGCATCAGTCATATCTACATAAGTTGTTTTCCCTTCAGTCACTCGTGTGATTACTCCGTTAGCTTCTAACTCTGACAGGACTTTATTAATCTGAGAACGAGTCTTGCCTAGTTTGTTCACCAGAGATTTAACACTTATGCGATCTCCTCTATCGTCACACAAGAAACCTTCATGGCCGATACTCATACAAGTTGCTAAGTAGAGTAGGAGTCCGTGTTGCTGTAGTGTTAGGTTCTCCTTGATAGCATCATACCTATCGAGGATCATTCTGCTGTAGTGGTGCTTGTCTTGTTGTGCCTTCTTCTCTACATACTCTTTTTGTGCTTCCCTTTGAGCAGGTGATACTGTGTTGTATCCTGCCTCGTATAATACTCGTTTAGCTTCCTTTAGTGTTACCATGATATCATCCTCCAGTAAATTATTATTGACGAGATAGAAATATTGGTGTTATAATTTAATGTTAATGTCTTTTGATTCATGCTTATATTTTATTACGTTTCAAAATAAGACACAAGATATATGTATAAATCATTTCTTAATTTAACTTTCATGAGACCGCCACCTCCCAGAGTGAACTCCAAAATTGTAAAAAAAATGCGTCGATTCTCCCGAAATTGTAAAAAAAATGCGTCGATAAAAAGTGGCTCTATCCCTTGTGGCTCTAAGGCACAACCCTGTTTTGGCATGTGAAACCCTTCTTCTATCTTATAGAAAACATTCCTACCTCGTCCCAACTCAAAGGGTAACGCCCTAGAGACCGCCACCTCACTAGCTATCTCTCCCAAGTTAACTAGTGAGATTATGAAAAGTAGTAACATGACGGTATAACTCCCTAAGATGTCAAATAGTCTTCCTCAAGTGTATAAAATTAGGGGTGAAATACTTAGAGAATGCCATCTCGTAGTCACTTATTTACTACTGTGTCTTAAAAGAGTTAACTAGATAGGTAAAACTAATTAGAATAACCTCTTAAGAAAAGATAAAAGAACTTAAGAGAATACCTATATAGAATACCTAATTAGTTCCCATCTCCATAAGTATTTAATTATTTAAAGATTTAAAAACAAAGGACTATATGAGATAGCCTAGTTAGTAATACCTTAGAGTATTTCTAATTAGATCCTTCTCTGTAGTCCTTTAATTATTTAAGAACTTAAAACAAGAACTATAGGAGCTGGGAACTAATTAGGCATTCTCTAGAGTAAGGTCTATAAAGATTTACCTTCTCGTTACCGAGATAGACAAACCTTTATAGATTATTCTCTAGAGTATCTACCTCTAGTAGACTTTTAAATATTTAAATCTTTACTAACAGGTATTCTAATTAGTTTTCTCTGTATATCTTTATCTCTCTAGGTACTTCTCTATAGGTTAGTCTCTAGAGTATATGTGCATAGAGCTAGATGAACTAGTCCGACTCCTAGGTAAACCTAGTTATACCAAGGGATATAGCTGTTTTGAGGTAGCCGAAATAGCATCAGAGTGACAGAAAAAGTACAACTTTAGGAGGGGTTGTTGAGGAGGGGGTAGGGGATATATTGCTATACAAGAATAGTAACTATCGAGGTAATCGACAACAAGGTGGAGCGTGACAGCTTAGTAAATCGAGTGGAAGTTCTGGAGAGAGTAAAGAACCTGCTGTTGTTACCTGAGTTGGAAGTGGCTACTACTCAACAGGTTGCGGATTTCTATAATGTTAGTCTAGATTCACTTAGAAACGTTATTAAAAGACATAGAGAGGAACTAACGATTGATGGTTACAAAACAAAAACAGGAAAAGAAGTTACAGATTCTTTAAGGTTCAAAATGAACCTTAAAGAAATAAAAACTAAAATCGGGAGATATGTTGTCACAACAGATGATGGAACTGAGTATAGTTTTTCTAACAAAAGCAACGCACTCTTCCCCAAGAGAGCAATCCTCCGAATAGGAATGTTACTACGTGACTCGGAAGTAGCCAAGGAAGTCCGCACTCAGTTGTTGAATATTGAGGAGAATACGGTTGCCGAGGTTAAGACTTATGAGATCGACTATGAACAGGAAGTTCTAGGGAGAAACTTTAAAGTTTATGGAACTGTGGAGGATCCGTTGTTTCTAGCGAAGGATGTTGCTGAGTGGATTGACCACAGTAACCCGACTATGATGTTAAAATCTGTGGACGAGGATGAGAAACGACTAAACTTTGTTTATACGTCTACTGGAAATAAAGATGCTTGGTTCCTAACAGAAGATGGAATCTACGAGTTGCTAATGCTTTCTCGCAAGCCAATCGCCAAACAGTGGAAAAAGGAAGTAAAGAAAATCCTAAAGAATATCCGTCTCAATGGTGGACACGTGCTGATTGACCGTGAGGAAGACGAAAAGCTGACGCATACAATTCATGCATCAGGTCAAATAAGAAATGATCGCTAGTATTGATGAAGTTGAGTTACCTGAGGAGGGTAGCTCTTTTGTTCGTTCTTTGCAGGTATATCTTGTGTCTTATTTTGAAACGTAATTCAATAGGAGGAGTTAACCTTTTAAGATGAGATACTAGCAAGTAGACACTACTATATTAATAGAACACGATAAGGGTCATGCATTCCTTACTATATATATGAAGCAATTAAACAAGTGTATTTGCTTGGTGGTTATCTCTTTCCCCTTTTAGAGGTAGCTAGCGAGGAAGAACACTTCACCTCCTATGTAGGACTTCCGTGTGTAGAATGATACGGGGAAACATCCATTTAGGTCATTTTCATCTCTCCAGATGATTGATATCCCAGCTTGGTTTAACTACTGAGCTGGCTCCTTTTTGGATGAACTGCCAATATGCTTATACATTAAACTTTGACAATATAGATTAAAACTAATGAGGAGGAAACCATATGACAATCATGTTCTACATTGATTTAGAAAACCTATGCAAGCAGCACAATAAGACGCTCACGTTGCTTGCTGAAGAGTCAGGAGTCACAAGAGCAACGCTATCTCGGGTAAAGGCTACAGGGTCAGGGACGTTAGAGACGATCAGCTCAATTGCTACAGCATTAAATATTGACGAGCCAGAGAAGATTATCAAGGTCATGAAAGGTTAAGGTACCAAGGAGTCAGCGCTAAACAGTATAAACCAAGGGAGAGGATGATAATGAGAAGGACATTTGAGGTGAAGATGCTTAAGAGACAAAGTGAGTTAGAGTTAAAACTAATGAGGGTGGAAGCTGAACATAACATCCAAGTGAGACAAGCTAGGATGGAGAAACACTTTGAATCAATGAAACAACTAATGGGGGTAAAAAGCTAATGGGTAAAACTTACTTGCATTACCTAGTGAGGTGGCGCTTTACCGGTACGGATACTACATTGCTAACTCACCACATTGCAGCTTGTAGAGAAGGCAAACAAGATGAGCATATCTGGCTCATAAAGGATGCTTACAGACAAGTATATGACTCAGGTATTACTTACCTAATTAGTATCGACTGCAAAGAAATAAGTGAGGGAGAGTACACTCTACTCAAACAAAAACATATGGAGGTGATCTAATGGACAAGCAATGGAGCGACTACTTAGTTTGGCGTACAGAGAACGGCTATACAGGGTTAAGTACAGATGAGCAATACAATGAATACTTAATTGAGACGGGAGAGCCTACAGAGAATGAAAACCTATCTAGAATCGAAGCTAAGGAGCTTGAGGAACTGTTTGAGGACGTGGCTGTAAAGGAGAACGTACAAATGACGTTTGATGCTATTAAGGTGATTGCTACTGTGGGTGGAGAGATTACTTACACTGATATGGCAAACCTAACAGGGTACAACTTGAGAACTGTAAAGCGCCACGTAGAAGAGTTAGTCTCGAAGGGTTACCTCCATATTAAACGAGGAGTACACGCTAACTCGTATTACATCGGTAATGACATGAGAGCGACTAACAAGCCTAAGAAGAGTATTCGCTTTGTAGAAGCATTCGAGTGGAAGAATGGCATTGAAGATATCTCTGGAGAGGTTACTATCAAGGATGCTGCCTCTGAGACGCACATCACTACTTACAATATCGAGAACTTAATGGATCGTACCGGAGAGTTCATCCGTGAGGTAGGTAGTCCATTCCACTGACGGCATACTACAGGAGGAGCAGGTTAACCAAGATTAAACAAAAGGGAGAGATGGAGAGAATGACAAATGAACTGAGTGTAAACCAACAAGAGGTAAACTACATTGATAGCTTAGAAGTTGCTGAGATGACAGGGAAAAGACACGCGGATTTACTGAGAACAATAGATGGATACTCGGAAGTATTTTTAACCAACGGAAAAGTTCGTTCGTTAGATTACTTCGTAACAGCTAAGTACCTCGACCTTAAAGGTGAACCGAGAAGGAAATACCTTCTAACTCGTAAAGGGTGCGAGCTAGTAGCCAACAAGATGACAGGTGAAAAGGGTGTTCTCTTCACGGTAGCCTACATTGATCGCTTTCACGAAATGGAAAAGGCTGTACAGCAACCAGCTCTACCGACTACCTACAAAGAAGCGCTACTGCAGTTAGTCGAACAGGTGGAAGCAACAGAGAAGTTACAAGCTCAGTTGGATGAGCAGGCACCTGCCATAGCTTACCACGAGAAGGTGCTAGACATCGAAGGGTTTACGACTATGGAGAGTACAGCTAAACAGCTTGGTCTCAGAAGTGCTCAACAATTGAACAACCTACTGAGACAGCTCAAGGTAATCTACTACACAAAGAAAGGCTCGTGGGTTCATACAGCTAAGTATTCATACTTGAAGGATGAAGGCTACATCGGTTACAAGCCTTTAGAGAAAGGTAAGCTACAGATGTTAGTTAGCCAGAAAGGTACACAAGAGATAGCTAGATTAATTGGTATTACTGAATAATCCTCTAACCTTATTGCTTCACAGGCTACCCCTTAGCCGACTCAATACAAACTAAACCCAAACCCAAAGGAGAAGATGACAAATGATGAACACTTTTAAAAACTTATTAGCAGGCGGTAAAGTTAAACAACAGGAGACAGCACAAAAAGATTTAGACAAAGTATTAACTCAAGAGTCGGATCTACAAAGTCAATTATCTAAAGCGCAATCTAATCAGTCTAAAATCAAACAAGCATTAACTGTAGTGGAGGCTAGTTTAGTAATTGATGAGAATGACAAAGTAGCGCTAGCTCAACAGAAGAAAGCTCAAGACAAGTTAGAGGAGTTATCTAAGGAGATCGAGTCTACACAAGAGAAGTTAGTGGAGGTAGCTGAGAAGAAACAGTTAGCTATCAGAGAAACGTTCCGATCTCGTGGAGACTTAGCTCGTAAGCATAACGTAAAGGCTCGCCTATCAGTGGTCGCTCCAGCTCGTATCAATAAAGCATTAGGAATAGAGGAAGATGTCTTTAAGTTTAAATCAGTACCAGTAGAGTCTAAAGATTTAGCTACAGAATATGGCTTCGTGGATACACAAAGTCTTCAACCTGTTAGTGCTAGGGAGAAAGACCAAAACGAAGACTTTAAGATGATAGTACAAATGAACAATGAAGACCACAAACAAGCAAACGAACAAGCTAATGCTATTGCTCGAGAGATTGAGGAAGCTATCAAGGATGTATTCAAAAAGAATGGCATTGAGTTATCTCAACAAACGTTGATTAACCTATCTCGTATCTAATGAGACAGGATTAACTATAGCATTACCCTAGAGATGGATGCTGAGTTGGTAACCGCTGAAACCAGACTACACAGGTGGAGGAAGCCAGCTCGGTAAATTGTCTCCACCGGATATCTACACAACAGACAAACAGCCATAACACAACAGGTGGCTTTCTGATAAGCATACAAGCGAGGAGGAAACTAATATGAATGCAAAGCAACAAATGAAAGATATGCAATTGAGAATGGAAAGACGATTCGAGGAGTTCGCTCAGAAGTTAAACAAGGCTGAGAAGAAATTAGCTGAAGAGAAGGCGACTCATGAGAAGAACAAGAAGGATAAACTTAACAAGGAACACCAAGAGGAGTACGATAACTATCTCATTAGCATTGGCAAGAAGAAAGCTCCTAGTAAGATGACTCCACAGGAACAAGCAGAGTACGACAAATACGTGGCCTCACTGGGCTTAGGTCAAAAGAGGAAGTAAGATGGCTAACCCAAGGAAACTAAAAGCAGGACTCAGAGAGTACATAAACGATATCAGAGATAGGATACGTAGTGGTGAACTCCTGAGAGATTCTGACGAGATGAAAGAAATCAAGAAGGTATTGAAAGCTGAAATGACTATCTGTGGAGCTGTGACTGGGAGTGGTCGTGTTTGTTCTACGACGCCATCTCATAAGAACGGTCGCTGTATTGCCCACGGAGGCAGAAGCACAGGAGCAACTACAGAGGAGGGAAAAAACAAAATGAAAGAAAACTTAGCTAAAGGGAGACAGCCTATACATGGGTTGTATCAGAAAGACTTCTTAGCAACATTAACCGAGGAGGAAAAGGACTGGTATAGCGACACTATGGAGTGGTACAAGAATAACTACGAAGACTTAGATCCCCTAGACATTGCTAAACTTGACCTAGCTCTAATCAATACACTGAAGAGTTGGAGAAAGAATGGTAAGTCGATGAGCTATGCAGTCAATGAGAAGGTCTCAATGGTTGACTTTGAGAACAGGGCTATCAAGTTACTTGACGACTTAGGTATGTCTCGTAAGTTTAAGAAGTCTCGTGAGAACTCATCTAACTCTACGAACGTAAATTTATTCAATAGCTTGTTTGATGGGATGGAAAAATAAGAACTAGTGAGGACGGATCTTACTAGCCTACTTTGCAGGTGGGCTTATTTGTCGTTCTCATAAACATAAGGATGTGATTACTAAATGGCCTCAGTGATAGATATTATAATTCAAGCTCAAGATAGAGCTAGCGGTCAATTCAGACAAACCTCTTCGGAAGCGAAGAAGATGGCAGCCATCATAGGCGGTATCACGATAGCAGCAAGCGCAATGACTCCAGCTCTGTTAGGTGGACTCGGAGCAGTTGCTTCCTTGTTTGGTACTGCTGGTATAGCGGCTGCAGGGTTTGGTGCTTTAGCGACTACTACAATAATGAAGACTGTGGAGAAGGCAAACCAATTAGAGGAAGCTCAACTCAAGGCTAACGCAGCCCTGATAGCAGGTGACACGAAAGGTTATGCCAAACAAATGGCTCTGATACAAGCCATCATGGAGAGCCTCACCGATGAGGAAAAGAAAGCTGTAGTAGCTATCAACAACCTCAGTGATGCTTGGCGAGAGATGGAAAATCAAATGGCTCCTACTACGTTAAACCTCATAGCTAACTCTACAGATTTTCTCCGATTAACAATGACTAAATTGTTCCCTTCTTTCCAAGGAGTCGGACAATCATTTTCCAACATGATAGGCAAAATGAACGAAGGTATCACTCAAGGTAAAGCTGATAAGTTCTTCGAGCATATGAATACTTTTGCGGTTCCGATGTTCGAAATGGTAATGAAGTCTGCTGGTAATATCCTCAAGGGGTTCAGCGACATTATGATAGCATTCACTCCACTAGGTATGGACTTAGGGAATGGCATGGTAGATCTGACTCAGAAGTTCGCTAACTGGGCAGCAGGATTACAATCGAATACAGCCTTCCAAGACTTCGTTAACTTTGTTAAGACGAGTACGCCAGTCATTATGCAATTCATAGGCAACTTAGTGTTGACTCTGTGGGATATCATCCAAGCGTTAGCGCCAGTATCTATACAAGTATTCGAGTTAGCTAATAGATTCATGGAGTGGGCTAGGGAGTCAGGTGCTCTTGATACTGCTTTAGGTCTAGTGAGCAATGCTATCCAGTTCGTAGTAGATAATGCTAATTGGTTAATCCCTCTAGTAGCAGCTCTCTGGGCAGGGTTTAAAACATTCAGCATTCTTATTAGTGTAGCTACATGGATTGATGATACAGGAAAGGCTATCAATCAGGTAATCGAGATAGGTAAATTGTTTGGTTCATGGATACTTGACGCTATCAAGTTGCTAGGTCGGTTGAGTATGACGCTGTTGGCTTCTCCTTGGTTCTGGGTAGTAGCAGCTATTGCAGCAGTGATTGCTATTGGCGTCCTCTTGTATCAAAACTGGGATGAGGTTAAGAAGTATGCTCAAGAGCTTTGGGACAAGGTTAAGGATGCTTGGAACGGAATGACTAAGGCTGTAGGAGATGCCTACAACGACATGGTTCAATCCGTTAAGGACTGGTGGTCAGAAACTAAGCAGAAATGGAACGAGACTGTAGACAACGCTAAGGAGAAAGCTCAAGAGATGAAAGACAAGGTAGTTGCTAAGTATGAGGAGTTAAAGGCTGCTGCTATCCAAAAGCTTACTGAAATCCTAACAGATAATGCTAAGAAGTGGGAAGATCTAAAACAAAAAGCTTCTGATAAGGTTCAAGAAATGAAGCAAGCTGTTATAGATAAATACAACCAAATGAAGACTGACGCAACTAACAAACTTAGCGAAATAGTAAATGAAACTAAGCGTAAGTTTGATGAGCAGGTTCAAGCAGCTAGAGACAAGGTTAGCTCATGGGGTAAAGCTGCTGACGATATGCTTAGGGAGTTTGGTAGCGGAATTAAAAACGGATTCTCAGATGCAGCATGGAAGGTTGTCGAAGGTGTAGACAAGATGGTTAGTAAGTTCACAGGGTTCTTTAGAACATTCTATAACTCTGGTAAAGGATTACTTGGAGAGTTCGTTAATGGTATTACAGCAGGATTTGGTAAAGCTGCTTCAGCGGTCTCTGAAGGTATGTCACGGGTTCGTGCGTTCTTACCATTCTCACCTGCGAAGAAAGGGCCTCTATCAGACCTAGACAAGTCAGGTGAAGCATTCTTTCCTACTTGGTACGAGGCAGCATTAACACAAGTGAGATCGATGGAACGCGCTGTAGGAGGTGCCTTCAAAGGGGTTGCTAATGAGGCTAATGTAGCTCTAGCTGGTACAGGATTGGAGGCATTCACTGGAGGAAAGACAGCTATCACAGTTACCCATAAGCATGAGCATAGTGTTTCTGGCGAGGTAGATGTAAATGGAGAACAACTTAAAGCAACTGTAGAGCAGAGAGTCACAAGAACAGCTTATGAGCAAGGCTTAAGTGGAATGGACTATACAGGTTTACAACAATCAATTAGAAAATACTAGGGAGGCTTCGGTCTCCTTGGTTATTAAAAGGAGAGATGGCCAATGAATTATTTCTGTATAGACATAGCTTACAAGCAAAACAATGAGAGATTCCTAGAGAGCCGTATGTTCCAAACTGAGGATGATATCACACAGACAATGGAAGCCTACTCAGTGGCAACCAAACGAGCATACGAGAAAGCTTTCGTTATTACTCAGTGCGATCTCATTAGTGTTACTCCTAGAGAAGTAAGCGAGATTGAATACAAAAGACACGCACTCTCAAGAGAAGGCAAGCGAGACCTTAACCTACAGAAAAGAGGTGTTAGACGGTGAATTACTACCAAGTGAATGTTAACTTTATTGAGAACGGCGAACACATGGAAACTCAACAGTGTGTGGCTATGGAGGGTAACCCAGTCTTAGCAGCGGTACAACTGAGAGGGAACACTGAGAGGTTAGTGAGGGAGTCTATCGAGCCACTAGGAGGAACACTCAACAGCGTTCGTACTCGTAAGGTATCAAGAAAGTATTTTGAATCCAACAAAGAACTAGTAATCCTAGAGGGAGGTCATTAATATGGCTACAGTGGTCGAAGTGAAGCTGACTAAGTAGTACTTGGTTGCGTCGGTAATTTCTATGCCGTACTCGATGTGGTGCTATAAGAGATGAACTAATGAATCTAATTCAATCAGAGGAAGTGATCTAATGTGGTCAAACTAGAACACAGGTTTAAGAGTCTGCTAGAGGAAGAGGACAGGAAGGCATTAGAGCAGGCTCGTAAGAAGAAGAGCAATAGTGGCCTCAAGAAGCTAGGCTTTCCTCCGGATAACAAGTGGGATGTAGCTAAGTCCTACTTGTATATCTATGGTGGGATGTTCCTGCTAGCTGGTGCTGTATGGTTTGGAGGAGCTATATTGTTTGCTGTTGTACTCGTTCTCTATGAGTTAGCCGTAGGAGTGTGATGGGATGGACAAACTAGCTATAGCGGTATTCCTGTTAGGCTTTGTGTACGCTTTAGTGATGAGTCTATAAGGGGAGGTAATGTCGATGAGTGATCTCCACAGAGGAGTCTTGATAGGCGCATTCTTTAATACTGTCTTTTGGATAGCTTTCATATGGCTGTTTGGTTAACTGAGGTAGCTTCTATCCCGAGAGGCTACCTTTTTTTATGGCTAGAGGGGTAGGTGTCTATGGGGAATGTAGACTTATAGAGAAAATACATATTGGTAACATCGGGTGTAACCTCAGTGGGTCGTTCTCATAAAGGGTATTCACATGAATACAAATTATAATTTCAATTACCGTAATGATATCGATAAGGAAAAAACAAAAGAGCCGACTCAATGAGAGTCAGCTCGAGGGGGAGTGTCCTAGAGATTTTAGTTTCTTCCCCCTTAGTTATTATCTTCTCGATCCCACACTCTTAGTTTACCCTTTTCGAATACCATGACTGCAAAGTCAATCTCGCCAGTTTCCTCACCGTCACCATCGTAGGTTACGTCTGTGTAGCCGTTAGAGCTGGTACGCTCTCCGTTGCCGCCCACAAGATCAGCAACCTCTGAGAGTGTCATCCTTTCCTCTAAGGAATTGTATTCCTCTTCGGAGATTGTTGAACTGTTGCAGGCACTCAGCAGGATAATGCTGGACAGGAAAACAACCATTCGTTTTTTCTTCATTGGTATTCCTCCTCAGTTAACTCGTTTAAATTAAAACTAAGAGTTTTGGAGATTTTGCCAGCTCGTAAGATAACTACATACGTAAGGCCTAGTTGGAATGTATCTACTTTGCAAACTTTATTAGTGATACGAGATAGTGAGTTTGGTGTTAGTGCTCATCGGCTTGTTACCTCATTAGTCACTGGATTGTACGTAACTTTTCTAATCTTACTTATGTGGTTCATGTTCAAATTAGCTTTCTCACCTGTCAATTGATTGGTCATTATATGAGCACGTCTGTTTGCTTCTCTGTAGCTCCAAATCACCTTGAGATCGGACATACCAGTTACTACCCAGCGTTCACCGTCTAGGTAGAACTCAGCGCCACTAACAAGTCTGTCTTTGTGGGTTTGTATGTCACCCTTGAGCTGGCTGAATAGGTTCTCTCTTTCACGTTTCTCCCATGCTAGTACTCGTTTGAATAAGTTCATTTGAGTTCCCCCTTAGTTTGGTCTTCTTCTAAATTCATAACCACCATAGCCACATTCATTCCAATTATTCCTAAGACAGTCAATACAGTATATGCCATTAGTTTGCCTCCTCAGTCAACTCTTGTAGATTGAAGCTAAGAGCCTTGAAGATTCGGCCAGCTCTCAGGGTTACTACGTATATAAGGCCTAGTTGGAATGTATCTACTACACATTCATTATCAGTAACACGAGCCAGTACATCCTGATAATGAGATACTAATGTGTCGATCTCGTGCATAACAATATCCTCTTTAGTTACCTGTACAGTTGTATTCATTTGTATTCCTCCTAGTATTTTATGAGATAGGTGAAAGCTTAGAAGTTAACGATTAAGTAACTGACTAAGTATCCAGCTCCAAACAAGAAAGCTGTAGAGCCACTAACAACAACGATGGCTTCTCTTAGTTCTTCGTTCATGAGATCGCCTCCTATTGAGGTCGAACCTTTACAGCTATTCCTACCCATGTTACTATGGAGGGAGAGCCTGTATTGGTTCGACTGAATTGCATAGCCTTATCTAGCCACTTTCTCAGGGTGCTCGCTAGGTAGGGCTATTTGTGTTTACTTATCCACAATGGATTTGCCTGCATTGATACGTTCAAAAGATAAGTCTACTAGTTCCTTGCGTTTACTCGGTGGTAATAACTTGAGGGCGCTGAACAGTTTGTAGAACCTCTGGGCCTCCTCGATTGAATCTAGGGAGTAGGCGTCCATAATCTTAGTGAAGTATCTCAGTTGTTTCTCCTGCAAGTTTGTCACCTCCCTTGCTTGAAATCATCTTAACACGCCTTAAATAAGTTGCGCAACCCTTTTATTAAACTTTTTTGCACTCGGTATACAGTAGCTGTTTTGGGTACCTCTTAGAGAGGGACAACTTGTCTCCATCTAACAGGAGTTCTATTGAGACTGTACAGGTGATTCAACCTGTTTAGGTACAAACGCTAGGGTTTGTCTCGCAGAATCTCATACAGAGCAATCTGAGAGGTCATTATTGATTCGTGCGGTATCCAATCGAGCATATACCTGATGAATTGCCAGCTCTTTAGGGAGATTCTCTCTCCAAAGACTTGTACCAACAGAGAACGGACAACGACCAGATTGAATGCCTACCCAGTATTCAATCGAGCATACACTAAATAGCTTCACGTCTGGTGTTCGCATAGATAAGGCAGGAACCGGATGATAGGGAATATTACTTACAGTAATCCTACTGAAGGAAGTTAAACAGACGACACTTAAGAGAACGCTGAGCTTGTGTTAGTTTCTGACTGATAACTCCGTAGAAGTATCCAGTGAAGTCACGCACATGTTTAACATTAGATGCCAGCACACTAGCTCGTACTGATGAGACGGCGATCTCTGTTAGTTCCATCAAGTCAGGTGCATGTTTACGTGCTGCTAATTGAACACGGCTCCATAACTTGTACACTTCAGTTGCATCAAAGAAGGAGATAGCCAAGCTAGCGAACTCAGCAGGGACACCAACAGCAATTAAGTGATCTATGCCTAGCTCGTCTACGTATGTATTATCTTTAGAGCTTTTAGTTTTGTAAGTAATTGTATCTGTATGAGAAGGAGGCTCCTCAATTCGCTCAGGAGTAGGCTCTACAGATTCCTCACAAGGTGACTTAGCAAGGTGACTCTCATAGGAATTGATCACTGTTATTGAAGCGCTATAGCCACCCTTAACAGGCTTGAATTGGTTGATACGAGTAATAATTCCTAGCTCAGATAAAACCTTGAGGGCGCGCTGTATAGTGCGCTTAGAGTAACCTGTTAGATCAGCTAAAGAGTCTACCTTGAGGTAGCTGACTCCTATGAATTTGCATGAGTAACAAGCAAGCTTCCATAGTACTGTGTACTCTGATTCTTTAAGTTTGTACACTGACAGGTATTCACTAATAGAATTGTCCATCTCAGTAATCGAATTAAAAGATTGATATTTTCGTAGTTCCTTCATAGTAAATAATCTCCTTAATAGGAGCTACTTGCAGAGTGTACCTTAGGGTAGTACAATATAAGCAAATAGCTCCATAGTTATTTTGTGAAAGAGTCCTGTCTGGCCGCCAAACTAGAGCAGGGCTCTTTTGTGTTTACTTATAGGTCAAACCTATTGAGAGGGTTATACTTATCATTGGATTCAGCTAACGAGTTACCGAAAGCATGTAGGTAAACTTCAGTAGTTCTTATCTGGGAGTGATGCATAAGCTTACTCAAGGTGTATATATCCATGCCAGCTCTTAAACAGTTGCTCGCATAGGTATGCCTAAACATGTGAGCTGTAGTTTTGAAACCCATGCGTGAAGACAATCTGGTGAACATTAACTTGACAGCGTTCACTGTGAGTGGGTTACCTCTGTGGTCATTAAACACATGAGCAGGCAACTTAATGTAGTACTTCTCGCAGAATAATCTCCACTCGTACAACTCTCGAGCCACTTTATCCGTTAACGGAGTAGACAGGCTCTTACGATTCTTCCCGAAGATAGTGATAGTCTTATTGAGTAGATCCACGGAATCCCACCTCATGGATACCAGCTCGCCTAGTCTTATGCCTGTACCAGCGAGGACGACTATCACGGTATGACCTCTGTAGCTATACAACGTGTTTTCTCGAGAACGCATCCTCCTGTAGTATCTAAGCATTTGCTTTATCTGTTCATCGGAGTACACCTTGATGGCTTTGTCCGTCTTAGCAGGCTTAATCTTGTTAGTGGGATTGCTACGGATCTCTATAATGTCCTCATCCTCTAGGTATCTAAAGAATGTTTTCAAGTGCTGGAGCTTACCATTACGAGTAACTACTGTGTTTCCTCTCTCCTTGGAACAGTAGAGGAGGTAGCCCTTTATAACTTGTGGAGTAATATCCTCGATGTTAATGATCTCCTTCTCAGCAACGAGCCAGCGAGAAAACTCATTGAGTGTATCTCCGTAGCTCTGTATGGTCCTAGGAGCTAGTCCACTGAGTTCTTTATCCTCTAGGTAATCCTTAATCATAAATCTAAGTAGTGCCATTTAGTTTCCCCCTTGAGTACGCACAAAAAGACCACCTCCATAGGCTACTTGTGAGTAACCTAGAAAGTGGTCTCTTGTGAGAATATTGTTTCTGTCATAGACAACCATTCAGCTTGACCTTGTGAGGCTTGTCCTGCCTCGGGTGAATTAACTCGCCTGTCCTACCATAGCGGATAATGAATTTTCAGCGGAAGTAGAGGCGGATGCGATGATCACGCCGTCTTTTTCAATATAGTATGTGCGTCCTGTATTCGTTTCGATAGCCTGCCTTAATATTTTCTCTGATTCATTGGTAGTCGGAAATTCAGCAATGTCACTTCGTAATTTCATAATTCGTTCTATATCATGGAGTGACGCAAGTTTAATCGTTTCATGAATAGGCGTGTCAGGTAAGTTGTTGTCATTTAGACATTCGCAAAAATACATTTCATTTTTAGTACCTAGTTCTATATTTGAAGCAGTTTCAAATTGTTCTACGATAGTTGACTTACCAGAGAGTTTAAGTGGCTTATATGCGGAAAGAAGTGCCTCATAATCAGTGGTAACAAAGTCTTCTTTACTATATGGTATAAATGAATCGTGGAATCGGAGTAAAATTGATTTTAATGTTCCATTCTCTTTAAATACTCCCCATAATTCTTGAAAATCTGTGTCATAACCGAAAGCTTCAATATCTCCAATAATAAACAAGTTAAGGGCTTCTTCTTCTTTTAGATAAGCGAATACTTGTTCATGATCTTTCTTTGTTAATTTTCGCATCATAACGAATCGACCTCTTTTTTTATTTTTCTAAATATTACAACTTAAGTTTTTTGAAATCAATATTAAATTTTATGTTTAGTTCACAAACTTTCGGAAAAACTAGGAAAGATATGACAAAGGAGGTTATGAACGGTGGATCATCCAATTCAAGGGTTAATGAAAGCAGCAATGGAAAATTTAAAAGAAATGGTTGATGTAAATACGATTGTTGGAGAGCCTGTTCAAACGGCTGACGGTGGTGTGGTGTTAACGGTTTCTAAAGTAGCGTTCGGTTTTGGAGCAGGAGGTTCTGATTTCCAAACGAATGATGGACAAAGAGCAAACGGTAACGCTGCATTTGGTGGCGGTAGCGCGGGTGGTGTTTCTATTACACCAGTAGCATTTCTTGTGGTGAATAAAGATGGAGTAAATATTCTTCATCTACAAAATGCGACACATTTAGCAGAAAAAATGATTGAATTAGCTCCACAAACAATTGATAAAATTCAATCGATGTTCCAAAAAGAAGAAAAGAAAGAGGGAAATCATCATCCTCAAAACCCAGATGAAATCCTTTAAAAACGCCTGCTTATGAGCAGGCGTTTTTTCTTGTAATCACTATGTAATAAAACACATGAAATTGTAAATAGTTTTTGAAGTTTTTTCTATGTTTCTAAAATTTTTCATGTTAAAATATGCTATAGAATTGAAACATATAAAACGAAGGTGGCTAGGTGCTTTGTCTGGAGGATCTGACCAAGTAAAGAATATGATATATATTAATGGTAATCGTCGAGGTCATTGTTTTATTACATCAGGAATTACGTTTAAAGAGTTTGCGAGTAACATCCCTTCACCGCTTCATCAAGTGTTGCTTTTGAAGCACAACTTTGAATGGACGGATTTTCATTATCATACTTTATTTGAATATGTTGAGGAAGAAAATATACATAAGTTAATTCAAGCAGAGATTGATGAATTTGATGAATTTTGTTGGGTAGATTTTGATGATGCAAGCGATTTAGATGAATTAGAGCCGAAAGAAATTGCAGAATTATTATATTTGGCTCACAAAAAAGAACCACTTGCAAGAACATTCTTTCCGCTGTTGAAAAATCGATTTGTTTATTTTTCACATGATGACGGATGGTACAACAAAGTGTATTATCGTAGAATTGCTGATTTTGTAGGAATGTTAAGTAAAGTCATTCCGTATAAACTCGGTGCTTTCGGTAAGAAACGTTTTTCTTTCTTCCAAAAATCAAAAATTTTCCCAGCAATTTCAAAAGAATTGATCATGGGACTGATTCCACTAATGGAAGATGGTCTTTACATAGATCTAGCAGGGAAGATTGAGTCAAGAAGAGGTCTTGAAATTCCGGTATATGTAGTTGGTTCGTATGAAAGTACGGATGAGGTGTTAGATAATATCGATGAATTGAAAGAGGAAGCAACAGAAACAGGTTGGCTCATTTTTGATAAGAAAGAACAAGAGTGGCAATGGGTTGTTGACTAAGAAAACTTGGCGTATGAAGTCAAGTTTTCTTGTCATTTGAAAGGAGTACAAATGAAGAAATATTATACAATTGTGGGTATTATAAGTATTATTCTCGTGGCAATATTACTTATAACTTGTCCGAAAGAATCAGATTTTAAAGTGTATGTAGAGGATAAGTATGCGTTGAATTGTAATGAGAGTAGTTTTGAATGCACGCAAAATGTAGATGGTAAAAAAGAAAAACTACAATTTGAAAGTACAGATGCACGAAATGGTGTATTCTTTATGACTGTAAAGCAAACATTTAAAACAGAAGCTGGTGTTTCAAAAGAATATAGCGGAGTAGGAATGTTTGGTACATTTCTTTTTGTTTCAGAGAAGACTTTCTAGTAATAGAAGGTCTTTTTTTTATGCTTATGTTCATATAGATGAAGTAAGACAAGCATAGGAGGGATAGCGATGAAGAACACATGTATCGTTTGCGGTGGTGAGGAGTTTTTTTCCTCAACGTTATATGCACGTACGAAACAAGATTGGGCATATGCACCAAACATGTATCGATTTGAAAAAGTATTTATTGAGCATCGAGATGAAGAAAATTATCCAGTGTTTCAAGAAATTACAGCGAAACATTGTTGTGGATGCGGTCATATTATGTTGTATCACGAATGAACACACCAAGTATAACTTGGTGTGTTTTTTTAAAACGCTGACAAAGCAAGCGGATAAAGTAAAGTAAATAAAACAGAAAAACTACCAAAACCAATTGCTGTATATCCAAGTGTTCTTGCTCCGAAATTGACAGCTAATAAGCCAACTAAAATTGCTAGGGAGCCGAGCGTAACGGGATAAAAAGCAATGGAGAATAACGAAAGAAATAAAGCGACATAGCCTACCATTGCGCCGGTATTTGTACCTTCTATCTCATTTGCAATTTCTTTACGCTTATGTCTAATTGGAATGCCAGCTGGTGATATTTCAGCAGCATACTCTTCGTTTTTTTCACCACTTTTAAAATGATGATTTCTTTTTCTTCGCATGTACATCCCTCTCTTTCAATTGGGTGTATCTATAGTATCTTTCAAAATGAGAAGAGCATGAGTATGAGTTAAACCCAAGTAAAGCAAAAATTGGAGAATACGCATTCCATCGTTAACATATCCATCTCCTAGTGAAGATAAAGTGTGGGATTTTTTCCACTAGGACTGATTATCAGCCAGCAACAATTGGATTTTTATGAGCAGTTCTCTCCCATTAACTGGTCCGCATCCATTGAATTTTGAGGTAGGTATCTTACTGCAAGCGGGATAAAACAGGAATTTTGGAAAATGATGTAGAATGAAATGAATGATAATACGTGAAGGTAGGGGAATGTATGACGAAATTTAATTGGCATGAATCAGCAGAAAAGAAATGGGATAGTAGTGCAGAGTTTTGGAATCAAAATAGTCAAGAGATGTGGGACAGCGGGAGTAGGAGCACAATTATTCCGTTTTTTGAACAATACGTGAAGAAAGAAGCACTAGTGCTCGATGTTGGTTGTGGTGATGGGTACGGTACATATAAATTAAGTCGCGCAGGCTATAAAGCAGTGGGAGTAGATTTATCGGAAGTGATGATTCAAAAAGGTAAGGAACGCGGAGAAGGACCGAATTTATCTTTTATAAAAGGAGATCTTTCTGCATTACCATTTGAAAATGAGCAATTTGAATCAATTATGGCAATTAATTCTTTAGAATGGACGGAAGAGCCATTACGAGCGTTAAATGAAATAAAGCGTGTGTTAAAGAAAGATGGATATGCATGTATTGCAATTTTAGGACCGACAGCAAAGCCACGAGAGAATAGTTATCCTCGCTTGTACGGAAAAGACGTTGTTTGTAATACAATGATGCCTTGGGAATTTGAACAGTTAGCGAAAGAACAAGGTTTTAAAGTTGTAGATGGCATCGGCGTATATAAGCGCGGAGTAAACGAGAAGATGTTAGGTCAACTACCTACAGAGTTGCAACAATCGTTAACATTCTTATGGGTATTTATGTTAAAAAACGTATAAAGAAATGAAAGAATTTTTAGGAGGTAAATAAGTGCAGAAAATACAAAAAACTGATACAATATCATCAGAACCAATTAAAGGGGGACTAGGGTATATGACAACTACTACAACAGTGAAATCCGATATTGAAATCGCACAAGAAGCGAGTATGAAGAAGATTCAAGAAATTGCAGCTGATTTAAATATTTTAGAAGATGAATTAGAGCCATACGGGCATTATAAAGGTAAGTTATCTCTTGATATTTTTAAGCGCTTACAAGATGAGAAAGACGGTAAAGTTGTTTTAGTAACAGCAATTAACCCAACTCCAGCTGGAGAAGGTAAATCAACAGTAACAGTTGGTTTAGGTCAAGCTTTTAACAAAATTGGTAAGAAAACAGTAATTGCACTTCGTGAACCATCTCTTGGACCGACGATGGGATTAAAAGGTGGAGCAGCAGGTGGCGGTTTTTCACAAGTCGTACCAATGGAAGACATTAACCTTCACTTTACTGGAGATATCCATGCGATCACAACTGCCAATAACGCATTAGCAGCGTTTATTGATAATCATATCCAACAAGGAAACACACTTGGAATTGATACGCGTAAAATCGTTTGGAAACGCTGCGTTGACTTAAATGATCGTGCCCTTCGTAACGTAGTAATTGGTCTTGGTGGACCTGTACAAGGTGTACCACGTGAAGACGGTTTTGACATTACAGTAGCATCTGAAATTATGGCCGTGTTCTGCCTTGCAACAGATATTCAAGACTTAAAAGCACGTTTATCTCGCATCGTAGTTGCCTATAACTTTGCAAATCAACCTGTAACGGTTAAAGATTTAGGTGTAGAAGGTGCGTTAACACTATTATTAAAAGACGCATTAAAGCCGAACTTAGTACAAACGTTAGAAAATACACCAGCTATCATTCATGGCGGACCATTTGCGAATATCGCTCACGGTTGTAACAGTGTTATCGCTACAACAATGGCAGCAAAATTAGGTGATTATGTTATTACAGAAGCTGGATTCGGTGCTGATTTAGGCGCTGAGAAGTTTTTAGATATTAAAGCTCGTGCAGCTGGCATTAAACCAGAAGCAGTTGTTATTGTTGCGACGATTCGTGCGCTTAAAATGCATGGCGGCGTTGCAAAAGATCAATTAAAAGAAGAAAATGTAGATGCATTAGCAAAAGGTATGGAAAACTTACAGAAGCATGTTGAAACAATTCAAAGCTTCGGTGTGCCTTTCGTAATTGCAATTAATAAATTCATTACAGATACAGATGCAGAAGTTACATACTTACAAGAGTGGTGTAATGAGCGTGGCTATGCAGTATCCTTAACAGAAGTTTGGGAGAAAGGTGGCCAAGGCGGAGTTGACCTTGCTGAAAAAGTACTAAAAGAAATCGAAAAAGGTGAAAACAACTACGCACCACTTTATGAATTAGAATTACCCTTAGAAGAAAAAATTCGTACAATTGCTCAAAAAGTATATGGCGCAAAAGATATTGAATTTGCTCCGAAAGCACGTAAGCAATTAGCTCAATATGAAGGAGAAGGTTGGAGTAACCTACCAGTTTGTATGGCGAAAACACAATACTCTCTTTCTGACGATGCAACAAAATTAGGTCGTCCATCTGACTTTATTGTTACAATTCGTGAGTTAAAACCATCTATCGGTGCAGGTTTTATCGTTGCGTTAACAGGTACAATGTTAACAATGCCAGGTCTTCCAAAACAACCAGCAGCACTTCAAATGGATGTAAAT
Source organism: Bacillus sp. FSL K6-0073 (assembly GCF_038006085.1). Lineage (NCBI taxonomy): Bacteria > Bacillati > Bacillota > Bacilli > Caryophanales > Bacillaceae > Bacillus > Bacillus sp. FSL K6-0073. Next base: position 2,107,602 of record NZ_JBBOUN010000001.1, read on the forward strand.
GAAGATGGAAAAGCAGTAGGTTTATTCTAAAAGGTTGTAATTCATCTCGTTTATCTGTAAACTATATATACATCAAGTGGCGCCTTTCCATCGAAAGGCGCCTGTTTTTTGGAGGAAATTATGTTTGATCCAACTGCTTTTGACAATTTAAAAGTAATCGTAGAAGGTGCTGTGTATGATTTTGATCTACATGGAGATATTCTTGTAACAGATCGAAAAGATATGATGGATCTTGCTTCATTAAGTCGTATATATCATATCTCATTTCAATTAACAGAACCGTTTGAACCATTAGTAGAAGCAACATTTTCATTATCTGTGGATGCAAAGAACTTGTCTGGTGAAATACTAGAAGTGCCTCAGTTTACACCAGGTTGTGAAATGAAGCTAGCATTTTCATTCCCGTTAGAACAACCAGAAGTAAAATGCGAAGAAATTGAAACATTAATGCGTTCTATATGGGGAAAAGAAAGAATGATTATGCAGAAAGTTTCATACGAATATAATAAGCAAGCGATTTCATATCATAATAAGGTAGAGGTTCTATTTCAAAAAGCGATTACAGAAGACCATGTTGATGATTTAATAGCTGTTATTTCACACATGATAGAAACGGTGCGAACAATACAGCATTTTCTTCAAAAATAGAGATAAAGGAGAAAAACAAATGATAAAAGATATGCAACCATTTTTACAACAAGCTTGGGAGAAGGCTGGTTTTAAAGAGTTAACTGAAATTCAAAAACAAGCGATTCCAACTATTTTAGAAGGACAAGACGTTATAGCTGAATCTCCAACTGGAACAGGAAAAACATTAGCGTACTTATTACCACTTTTACATAAAATTAATCCTGAAGTAAAACAGCCACAAGTTGTTGTTTTAGCTCCAACACGTGAACTTGTAATGCAAATTCATGAAGAGGTTCAAAAGTTTACAGCAGGAACTGAAATTTCAGGTGCATCTTTAATTGGTGGTGCAGATATTAAGCGCCAAGTTGAAAAATTAAAGAAACACCCAAGAGTAATTGTCGGTTCACCAGGCCGTATTTTAGAATTAATTCGTATGAAAAAGCTAAAAATGCATGAAGTAAAAACAATTGTATTTGATGAGTTTGATCAAATTGTAAAGCAAAAAATGATGGGCGCAGTGCAAGATGTAATTAAATCAACGATGCGCGATCGTCAATTAGTATTCTTCTCGGCGACAATGACAAAAGCGGCAGAAGATGCGGCACGTGATTTAGCAGTGGAACCACAATTAGTACGTGTAACACGTGCAGAATCAAAAAGCTTAGTTGAGCATACGTATATCATTTGTGAGCGACGCGAAAAAAATGATTACGTAAGAAGAATTATGCATATGGGCGATGTAAAAGCAGTTGCTTTCTTAAACGATCCATTCCGTTTAGATGAAATTACAGAGAAATTGAAATTCCGTAAAATGAAAGCGGCGGCTCTTCATGCAGAAGCAAGTAAACAAGAGCGCGAAGCGACAATGCGTGCTTTCCGCGGAGGGAAATTAGAAATTCTACTTGCTACTGATATTGCAGCGCGCGGTATCGATATTGACGATTTAACACATGTAATTCATCTAGAGTTACCAGACACAGTAGACCAATATATTCACCGCTCAGGACGTACTGGACGTATGGGTAAAGAAGGAACTGTCGTATCTCTTGTAACTCCACAAGAAGAGCGCAAATTACTGCAATTTGCGAAAAAACTAGGCATCGTATTTACGAAGCAAGAAATGTTCAAAGGATCATTCGTAGAAACGAAACCGAAAGCACCAAAGAAAAAGAAACCAGCATTTACTGGGAAGAAAAAGCCTAGATAAATGATGGAGAAGGCGTAACTATTTGTAGTTACGTCTTTTTTGTTTGTAAACAAGTGATAATGGGAATTGTATTAGTGTTTTTAATGTGCCTATCATATATATGCTTCTACTGGGAGTATCGAAAAAAGGGTAGTTTATTTATTTGGTTTATACGAGGAAATAATATAAAAAAGTCGAATATTAAAATGATGCGAAATAATAAAAAGAAGGTACATATATGGATAGGAAATTAGGAATGTTTTTGAATACAAAATATATTGAAGTAAACGAAGGAATAAAAAAGGCGAGAGAATGGGGGTTAGAATATATTCAATTATATGCTATGAATCCGACTTTCAACTTAGCTAACATCTCAAAGATACAATGGAATACATTAAAAGAAAACTTATCTTTTAATGAGATTCAAGTCCCGTCATTAGCAATTAGCTTCGGAGAAAATGGAATAATAGGAACTGAAGCTGAATGTGTAATAGAGAGTTTTAAATATATTACTGATAAAGGGTTAAGGTTAGGAGCTAACATAGTAACAGCCCATATTGGGAAAATCCCTGATGATGAAAATAGTGAGTACTATGATAAAATGCTACGTGTTTGTAATGAAATAGGGGACTTAGCGTTCAGAGTTGGAGGATTCTTCGCCATTGAGACGGGATCTGAAAAAGCAATAGTATTAAAACGATTTTTAGAAACTGCAAACTCGAAAGGACTAGCTGTTAACTTTGACCCAGCAAATTTAATAAGTGATGTAAATGAAAATCCGTTAGAAGGTTTATTACTATTAAAAGATTATATAGTACAAACTCATATTAAAGATTGTAAAGAAGTGAAAAGTAATAGTTCAAGTAAGTATATAGAAGTAGCAGCAGGGAATGGTGAAGTAGATTTCGATATATTCTTCAAAGTATTAGATAAAATTGGATTCGACGGATATAACATGATTGAAAGAAATGATTATTTTGATGAACTGGATGGGATGAAACAGTCGATAAATTTTGCAAAGAAGTACATACCAACTCAAAAGGAATAACGATAGTATTTGTAGAAAGCTACATAGAATATAAAAACCATTAGGGGGAAATGTAATGATCCATAAAGTAGGACAAATTATGTTATATGTAAATAATCAAGATGAGGCAGTAAATTTTTGGACGGAGAAGGTAGGGTTTCATGTAGTTGCAGAGGAAGATAATAAGCAAGGAATGAGATGGATTGAAATCGCTCCGAAAAGCGGTGCAGAAACGAGCATTATATTACATAATAAAGAAGTTATTTCGAAAATGAGCCCAGAATTGAATCTTGGTACACCGTCCCTAATGTTCTTCTCAGAAAATCTTGATCAATTATATACAGATTTAACAAATAAAAATGTTACTGTTGGAGAAATGGTAACCATGCCTTCTGGTAAAGTGTTTAACTTTGCTGATAGCGAAGGGAATTATTTTGCGGTTATGGAGAAGAACCAATAATAATATTGCTATGTGAAAATCCCCCTCAAATATATTTGAGGGGGATTAAATTTTTGAAGTGGATTTTTCATTAGAGAGTTGTTTAATAAAAAATACTCCTTTTTCAATAGCTGTCTCAATATAGCCAACGATTTGGTCAAACGTAAATACCTGTAAGTCTTCATGCAAATGTTGCTTTGGATATAACATATCTTCAAAAAGATACTTTCGAAATTCTAAAACGTTTTCTTTAGAAACCTCTTCAATATCCACAATGTGAGCCTCTTGATTGAGAAGAGAGAAAAGCTGTTGTTCTTGATCGTAATGATGAAGCAACTTTGCATTTAACAATTTAAAATCGTTATAGTACAGGGGTGCGATAGTTTCGTCATTCTCTATTCTATTTTTTAGCCAAGGTAGAAAAAATCCACTTAGCCAATTATCATCGGCAATGAGGTGGGTATAATAGCCTAAAATAAATGGGGAATCTATATGTGATTCATATTTATGAAAAAATGAATCATAATCTATTCTTCTCGTATAGTTCTTCGTTGTACCGGTATAAAAATGTGAGGTTCCTTTTTCTTTTTTTGAATGAACAGCATCAGGGGCTACAGCTCCAAGTAAGAAAGAAGTCTTATCGTGAATTGATAGTTTCTCAGCAATACCACTAGCGATAATAACATGCATAATTCGTGATCCCATGAATGCCACCTCTGTTTCCAGTATTCATTTCAGGAAGAGGACTAAACAGTTAGTATTACTTTCCCTGTACTTTTTCTACTTTCGACCCATTCATGTGCTTTCCCTGCATTTTGAAGTGGAAAAGATTTCGTAGACTTAATTTGTAAACGTCCGTCACGCAAATAACGGAAAACTTCATTTGCAGTTTCTTGGAGCAGTTCAGGACGCTTTTTTCGTGTGGTTCCAAAGCTAAAACCGAGTATAGAGCGACAACTTGCATGTAAATCTTTCGTTTGAAAGTTACCAATTTCACCGCTAGCATTACCGAAATGAACGAGGCGACCGTAATCAGCAAGGCAGTTTAAACTTCTTTCAGAAACAGTTCCAGAAATAGAGTCCAAAATGATATTCACTCCTTCTCCGTTTGTCAGCCCATTGACTTTCTCTACAAAATCTTCAGCTTGATGACAAATTACATAATCAGCTCCAGCATCTAAAGCAATTTCTTTTTTTGCTTCACTTCCGACAGTGCCTATAACTGTCCTAGCCCCTAATAGTTTAGCAAGTTGAATAGCAGTAGTGCCAATTCCGCCAGCAGCTGCATGAATGAGTACAGATTCACCTTGTTGAATCCTTGCAACATTTGCGAGTAAATTATAGCTTGTAAAAGATACGATTGGACAAGCGGCTGCAGTTTGAAAGTCAACTTCATGGGGTAATACGAAAGTAAGATTTTCATTTGCAACAACGTATTCTGCGTAAGATCCATTTTGAGGAAAAGCAATGACACGTTGTCCAGGGTGAATATTTTTCACATGAGAACCGACACGTTCTACAATACCAGTGGCATCTATACCTGGAATAAAAGGTAGTGCTTTATTTCCTTTTTTACCATAACGTGATTTAATATCAGCGAAATTTACACTAGTAGCAACAACGCGAATTAAAACTTGATCTTCTGAAATAGCTGGTATATCCAAATCTGTATATTTCATCACTTCAGGACCACCGAACGACGTTACAACGATAGCTTTCATCATATATCCTCCTAAATTTGACTATATAAATTATTTTAAATCTTTATCAGAAATTGGAAAAATATATAATAGTTATGTGTGGTTATAAGTGAAGCTTATGAACTCAATGAATCATAATATTAATTTATATAAAAAAACTTTAAAAAAATCGAACGAAATATGAATTACCTGCCAATATATAGTGTAAGACAAAGGAGGGCTGGAATATGAAGGGTGAAATAGATTACGCACATTTAATCCAATTAACTTTATCAGGAAATAAAGAAGCATATAGCAAGTTGTATGATAAAACGATTCAAGAAGTATATAAAACAGCACATTTTTTAATTGAAGATAAAACGGATGTAGATGATGTCGTTCAAGAAATATACATACAACTATATGAATCGCTTCGTAAGTATGATAGCGAGAAGCCATTTCGTCCTTGGCTAATTGGACTTGCGATTAAACAAATTCATTCATATAGAAGAAAGAGGTGGATGCGACTACGCATTATAAAAAAAGCAGACGAGCAAAGAAAACCAGTACAAATTGATTTTTCTAACGCTGTTGTAAGTAAAATATCAAACCAAAAACTAATTGAACTCATTCATAAATTACCGTATAAATTGAAACAAGTTATTATCTTAAGATACTTACACGATTATTCACAAGAAGAAGTAGCACAAATATTACATATTCCAATTGGTACAGTGAAATCTAGAATTCATGCGGCATTAAAGAAACTACGTCAAAAAGAGCAAGTAGAAGAAATCTTTTTAGGAGAGGTAGGGAATGTGAAATGAGTTTAGATTGTAGAGTTAGGGAATCTATACAAGAAGAAGCAAAGGGTATTGTTGCCCCGCCGGATTTAAAAGAAAAAGTAATTGTACAAATAAAAATGAAGCACGGGCGGAGTAAGAGGAAGAAACGCCTTATCGCAGGAGTACTTGCAGCAGCTCTTTTAATCCCGACGACTGGTTTTGCGTATCAATCTATTATGGCGGATGGTATATACGGATCTTTCGAGAATTTAAAAAAACATGCCGGAACGATGACATTAGAGGCGTATATGCGTTTTAGTGCAAAATTATCAGAGGCAAAAAATGAAATGGGTGCGAAAGAATATGAAGAGTTTACAAAAGAACTAAAAAAATTAACAAATGCAAAGCTTGCATACGGAGATTCGAACGGTAATATTGATTATGATCAATTATCACCAGCAAAAAGAGAAGAAATGAAAAAGGTAAGTATGGGTCTTCAGCCATACTTTGATAAATTAAATGGTCATAAGTCTAGTAAAGAAGTATTAACACAAAAAGAGTTTGACCGTTATGTGGAAGCTTTAATGACATATGAAATCGTACAAGTGAAGACAAAATCAACTGGTGGGATGAAAGTAGAAGAAGTACCTGAGGCGTACAAAGAAAGATTTATTCAAGCGGAGCAGTTTATGGAGTATGTAGATGAAAAGGTGAGATAAGCTCAAAGCTCAATGCTTTAGCTTTGAGCTTTTTTATTAAAACAAAAAAAGAGTGTTCAATTATATTTTTTCATATTTGCAGTATCTTTTTGTATAAAACAATCTAAAAGGGAATAACCAGCTATTAAACTAATTATCGTAACAAAAGTTGTATTTATTAGAATAATATTAACTAAATAAGGTAGGTATTCTGCAAGTGGTGAAAAGAGTAGTGCTGGGGAAAAGGAAATGAATAGTGTAGGCACTGTAATAGCAATAAATTTATCCGGTTGAAAGCTCCAGTTTTGTTTACTTGTTTCGCGATTAATAGATTGAAGGAATCGTAATAAAATGCCAACTATAAGAGGGAAGAGTGTAAAGTAGAATAATCTTGGATAAACGTTAAAGTTCACTTGCGTGTCTGTATCTAAATAAAATTGAATTTTTACTCCTACAAATAATAATAAGACGATAAATAATGTAAAGCAGAGGTATAGCATCACTTTTTGCATTATATTCCACCATCCTTTACTCAAAATATATTCAAAAAAAGAAGAGATATACAATAACTACTGTTGTATATCTCTTCTTTTACTGTTAGTTAATAGTGGAGTTTGCTTTTTCTTGCTTCGTGAAATAATCAATAATGCCCATTGCACTAATTTCTATATCTAGATGTAAAATATTATAAACGGAATGATCTGATGGAACGTTTAACTTTGTAAGATGAGAAGAGATTTTATCCATTAACAAAGTTTGTAAAGCTTTAGTCGCTTCATCGAAATCATTATACTTTTCAAAGACTTCCTTACCAGTCTGAACGAAAATAGGTAGCCAATGTTCCAGTTGATTGTATACTTCTGTAACATGAGAGGATGCGCCGTAATGACCGAAATAAATAGTATCTACATCCATACTTTGAATATGATTTTTAGAAGCAATCATCGCATCTGGTTGAAATTGTGAAGGGGACGTTGATGGTAGATACAGTTCTACACCAACGTTTGCGAGTTCTCTATAATAAATTCCAATTGTATCACCAGTGAAAACCCCGTTTGTTAATGAATCGTGAATGCTAATATGGTGCTTAGCATGCCCCGGTGTATCGTAAAATGTAAGGATACGTTCTTCGGCAATTTTTAACGTATCACCATGTTGTACAATACGAACACGTTCTTCTTCTATAGGAAGAATTGGATCAAATAGTTTATCAAAATCTTCTTTGTATACAGCTTTTGCACCTAAAATGAGTTTTGTTGGGTCAATCATATGACGAGCACCGCGAGAATGCACATATAAAGTAGCATTTGGGCACTTTTCCATCATTAAACCAGCAGCCCCTGCGTGATCTAAATGAACGTGTGTAACGATAATGTTTTTAACTGCGTTTAAATCAATATGTAATTGTTGTAAGCCTTCTAAAATATACGGAAGAGAAGGGGCTGCACAAGTTTCAATTAAAGTAATATCGTCACCTAATAAAACGTACGTACCAGTTCGTTCATTATGTTGTAAATCGAAATCATCAATCAGATATAGGTGAGAAGATAATTGCTCTACTTTTTTCATATTTACCACTCCTTATATACTGCATGTTTCTATTATACGCTAAAATAGAAAAAAGGCAGAAAACGAAGCTCGTCTTCTGCCTTTTTGTAATATTATTATTTCGTTTGTTGTTTATTAATAGACATAATGAACAGTCCAACAATCCCGCCTACTAATGGAAGCATAATTTCTCCTGCTAAATTAAAGTAGGAGCTTAAGAATAAACCATTTACATCGATTACCCAGCCAGTAACATACAATAACATCATATATAGTACGAAATAAAACTCGCGATTTGAAATCGTTTCATGTTGTGCAGTTTTCATAATGGACACCATCCTTTTCTTTTATAATGGAATATAAACTGTCACATTTTGTTCACATTTCAATTGTAAAACTTTCCATCATAAAAGTCTAGTAGTATGTGTCGAATTTTGAACGGAAATAAAGCGTTATCATTATATCTTATAAGTACGTAATAAGAGATGTATATTCACGAATGTAGTATAGTATAAACATAGAATGATAGTGAAGAGAGGGGCAAAGACAATGACAGTTTATGATTTTTCAGCTAAAACAATTACCGGTGAAGAAAAATCGTTAAAAGATTACGAAGGAAAAGCACTTCTTATTGTAAATGTAGCTAGTAAATGTGGTTTCACACCGCAATATAAAGGATTACAAGAGGTGTATGATAAATATAAAGACCAAGGACTTGAAATACTCGGATTCCCTTGTAACCAATTTGGAGGACAAGAACCAGGTACAGAAGCGGACATTACTAGTTTTTGTGAATTAAACTACGGTGTAAACTTCCCAATGTTTGCAAAGGTTGATGTGAAAGGTGATAAGGCTCATCCTTTATATACATACATGACAGAACAAGCACCAGGTTTACTCGGTATGAAAGCAGTGAAATGGAATTTTACGAAGTTTTTAATTGGAAAAGACGGGAAAGTAGTAGGGCGTTTTGCGCCACAGACGAAGCCGGTAGATTTAGAGGTTGAGATTGAGAAGGTACTTGGAGAATAATTAGGAGTTTCACTTTATTAAAAAACGTCTCAAAGAACAATGTAGTTCTTTGAGACGTTTTCTTTAAACTCACATTTTCAAGATTAAATTACTGTATCAAAGCCATCTGATTTAGGTAGAGAAGCTGCTTTTTTCATAAGCACTTCCCATAAGTGTACGGATTTCTTCCATTCTGCTGCAGCCTGCCCCTGTTTATACATAGCATTCTCATAACTGGCAGTAAGTTGTTGCATATCGGCCGAGTTGTAAAGTGTATCGATATGGAGAGCGTATTCTCGGAATGTTTGACTTTCACCCCGTGGCATGCCAATTCTCGCAAATTGTTTTAAAAGTGCACCGTAAGCTTTTTGATAAACAGCATCATCTTTTCGGTATTTATAGAAATGAATAATAAGAAATGTCCTCCATATCATTCTAGTGGTGAAGAGAATGTATCCCATAATACTAATTAGTATCGTAGAGAGGAATACGTACCACAAAGACAAACTAGTTTGAGAATTTGTGACCTTTTTAGTAGAAGCTTCTTCTGTATTTTTTATTAAACTTTTAAGTTTTGCTTCATTATTTCGTTGTTGTATTTGCGTGTTATTAGAATTATTTGCTTCGCTATTTTGTGAAATAGGAGCAGGCGTATTATTTATAAAATTATAGGGATTAGTAAATCCTTTTGTTGGTTCGAATGGAATCCATCCGTATCCTGGGAAATATACTTCGACCCAAGAGTGTGCATTATCGTTCGTGATTGTATAAACATCCTCACCTTCTGCAGAGGCAAGTGTATTGTCAAGAGTTCCTTCTGTATAGCCTTTTACCCAGCGAGCAGGAATCCCGGTAGAACGAAGTAGTACAATCATAGACGTCGAAAAATTATTACAGTAGCCGCTTTTTGTATCGAAAAGGAATTGATCTACATAATCTTGGCTCTTGGCAGGGAATAAGACATTCGTTGATTCGTATGTAAAAGAGTTGTCTGTAAAGTAATTTTCAATAGCTAATACTTTATCATATCGGTTGTCTTTATCATTTGTAAGATTGACAGCCAAGTCTTTTACGCGCTGTGGTAATGACTTGGGAAGTTGTGTGTACTTTGTCATAAAATAAGGATTTGTTTCTTGACCTTCATTTGTTTTTACAGCTTTCAAGTTTTCTATGGAAAACTCAGGGATCTCATATGTTACTTTATACGAATGTAAAGTAGTAGAAGAGTCTCCATTCATTGTATAAATTTTTTCTGAAAACGAGTCAACACTGTATGATACATCAGAAGCAGCCTCAACTGATACTAATCCTGCTGGATAGGTAAGGTGAGGGTAACTTTTTTGCATGGTAATTGTTGCCTCAGTCGTTTTCATTTTTGTATTTTGTTCGTACCAGCTTACGACGTCGTTTTTATTTTTAAAAGAAATCTTTTTCGGATTTTCAGAAATTTCCCAGCCTTTTCCTGTATAAAAATCTTTTGTTTCTACTCTCCAATATTGTTTGTTTTGCGTTCGTGCTGTGAAAACAATTGTAGGATCCGCCTTAAAAGGACCGCCTAATCGCGAGTCATCTAAACCATACCCAATTGTAGAAATTTTTTGTTCTTTACTTGCTTCAGATGTGTTGAATTTTAAAAAATCCATTGGGTTTGGCCATTGAGGGCCAAATTTTGGAGCAAAGTATGCAATGGTTGCTAATAATACGATAAATATTGTAAGTGGTCTAAGTAATTTTGAGATTTCTCTAGCATAATTTTGTAAGTGTTCACGTTCTTTTATTCGTTCTACTTGAAGAAGACTAAGCATAAAAAAGCCGATGCCAACAGTACGAATAATAGCGTAGTTTGCATTGTATAAATGTAAGTTATGAAAAGTTGCGATATAAATAATAGTCAATACAAGGAATAGAAACCCACGTTTTTTATGAATAATCCAAAATGAAGTGAAAGAACTCAAAAACCAAAATGAGAGAAAAAATAAAACCGTCGGAAAAACTGGAGAAATATCTAGTAAATTCCCTTGGAAAAACAGGGAGGAATTTCGAAACATATTAGAAAAGAATGTTGTTAGCCAAGATGGATTTATAAAAGCATTTTTATAATATAGGGAATGAATGATAAATAAGACTGTGACAATTTTTATAGGAATCTGCCACCTCGTTTGAAAAAAAGAGAGAGCGAAGCAAATTCCTATAAATGTTACGAAAATATCTAATCTACCTACATTTGTAATACCTATAAGAGGTCTTAGCCATTCTAGTAAAAGAAGAAATACACATGCATGCATGAAGAATCTGTTCGTATCCCACTTGTATTTTGCTTGTAATATCATCATTTGCTCACCTCAAAAAACACGTTTGTATACCGGTTTTCATAAACCGTGTTTACAAATATTTGTCGTTTTTTTAGAGTTTCTAGTATACTGAGTTCTCGGTGTGAAAGTTGATTCGCTTTTTCTTTCACGACAAAAACCATACATTTTCTATTTCTTATAGCAGCACAATCAGCCGCCTTTTGAATATCGGGAGAAAGATTACTGGTCACGAGTATAACCGTGACGGGCTCATAAATTTTTCTTAGTTCCATGTCTACACTCTGGGAGAGCGGGAATACACTGTCTGCTTGTACTTTTGCTAAATGACAAAGGATTTGTTGTAACTGCGTATCTCCATTGTCTAAAGGGAAAATAGTTTGTTCTTTTCCGATAGACACGAATGATGCTGGTGAATTTTGTTTCAAGACAGCCCTTACGATAGAGGCAGTAAATGTGACGACTGATTCGAATAGAAGAGACTCGGTTCTGTCTATGAATATCATGATATTATGGCTGCGCTGTTGTTCAAACTCTTTTGTCATAATATTGTTTGTTCGTGCAGTTGCTTTCCAATCGATCCATGAAAAGCGATCGCCAGGTTTATAGTCTCTGACACCGACCGAGATTGTAGAGTCTTTTGCTGAATTTATATTTGCTGAAAGCGCTCCTTGTTCGAAATGATTTTCCAATTGTCGATACGCTATATCTACATACTGGGGATAGACTAAAAATGTATCTGGAACTGAAAAAGTTACTTCTTTCTCCATCATGCCGAATAAATCGCCAGTTTTGACACGAACGCTTGAAAAAGTGTGCTCGCCTCTAGGGATTGTGTCAATAACATATTGAAACGAAATATTTCGTTTCAATCCTGGGAAGAGTACTACCTTATTCATCTTTATTTGTTTACAACTTATAAATTGTGGTGGCAGTTCATCTTCTATAACTAAATAAAGTAAGGGAAAAGGAAATTTTCTTTTTATTGTAATCGTGCTTACAAATTGTTCTCCTACTACATATCCATTTTGGTTTGTTATTCGCTTTACTTCAGCGTCCCGTAAAGCGTAGAAGGGGAGTAGTAGTGAATAAAGAGCAATGGGAATTATGCTGTAAAATAAAAACCAACTGACAAACCCTCCTTGAAACATAGCGTACACAAATGTTAAGACTAGGCATAAAGGGAGTAGCAATAACTTCATAACGTGATATAGCGCTCGCAGCATTCGTTTCATCAAGGGTTCATTGTCCTTTGAGTAGGCACGGTAGTTCGTGCAACGATTTTTGCGATAACTTGTTCGCCAGTTATTCCTTCAAATTTTGCTTCCATTTTTATAATGAGTCTATGTGCTAAAACGTAAGGGGCTAAAAGTTTAACATCGTCTGGAATAACATAATTCCTGCCATGGATAAATGCATAAGCTTGTGAAGCTTTCATTAAAGCAATCGAACCACGTGGACTTGCACCTAACTGTATAGAACTGTACGTACGAGTCTGATTAACAAGCTTTACAATGTAATGCTTAATTGCTTTGTCCATACTTACTACCCGTACGCTTTGTTGTAAATAAATTAATTCTTGTATTGTAGTAATGGTCTGTAATTGAGAGAGTGGATTTGTTTTTTCCATCCGGTTTAAAATTTCAAATTCTTCTTCTGGTGTAGGATATCCCATTTTTAGTTTCAATAAGAAACGATCGAGCTGAGCTTCTGGTAGAGAATATGTTCCTTCATATTCGACCGGATTTTGTGTAGCCATGACAAAGAACGGCTTTGGTAAAGGTCTTGTAATACCATCTATTGTAATATTTCCTTCTTCCATACATTCAAGTAAAGCAGATTGTGTCTTTGGAGATGTACGATTAATTTCATCAGCAAGTACAAAATTCCCCATAATTGGTCCAGGCTTGAACTCAAATTGGAGCTCTTTCGGATTATAAATAGAAACTCCTGTTACATCTGACGGCAATAAATCAGGTGTAAATTGAATTCGCTTATAATCAGCATCAATGGATTTAGAAAGAGCACGTACTAGCATTGTTTTTCCGACACCAGGAACATCTTCTAATAGCACATGACCTTCAGCTAAGAGAGCTGTCAAAGCTAAGATCGTTTCTTTTCGTTTTCCGACCATTATTTTTTCAATATTATTGATTATTTTTTCTACAGTGGGATGTAATGAATCAAGCTGGGGCATCGTAATCCTCCTAATGTTATTATCGTTTTCTAATCTATTTAGTGGACATATTTCTAATTCTATTTGTAGATAGTAAAACTTCCACCTTTAATTCTGAGAATATTCAGATTATTTATTTTGATTATATCTAGTATAATTGTTTCCGTAACTAAGGGCAATACAGTAAATAATGATTTGTAGTTTTATGTAAAATATATCTTGATATAAACTATTGTTGTGGGTAAAACATATAGGAAGGGAAGGAAAGATTGTCCTCAATGAGCAAAATAAATAGCGTAGGAAACCCTACGCGTAAAGTTTGGAACATATATTAATATGCCTTGTGATTAAAATGTATATGAATAAAAAATAAAGTCGACTTCACATGAAGAGGTCAGCTATTTAAATTATTACACTCTTTTATTTTTTATCTTTCTTATATTCTTTTCGTTTATTTAACCAAATATGAATTAATTCTACCAATTCCATTGTTTCAATCTCACAATATTCTCCTTTACCATCTTCGGCTAAATTGTCTAACACAGTAGTTGTGTCGTTCCGAATTTCTAAACCACAAATATTGCCATTTACTACTACATAATTTTTTTCTCCGTTTAAAACATTATGTATTTCTTCTAAAATCCAATCTCCAAAAGCTGTAACTTCAATTCCTAAAAAAGTTTCAACAAGTTTAATTTCTTGAGGAAGTCTCATAACTAAATCACTACTGTTAAGCACTTCAAAACTATATGGATATTTCATGACTATTTTACTCCTTTATTTCTGGCTTTAGTGACTCTATTTACTTCTCTATTAATCTCATAAGCTCTATTAAGGTAATAAATTCTTATACTATCATCACTATTTTCCTACTTAAATTATAGTAAAAGTAGATTATTATTAAACTTATCTATCCAATATTTCTCTGATGTAGGTATGAATTCAGTGAAATCTTCATATGTACCACTCCAATCTTTTGGTACATAGTTTTCGTAGGATGCCGGTTCTGGAAACATTGAATATAGTATTTTATTATCAAAGTTAATTAATAAGATTGGACTAAAATCTAATAGATCTTCTCCTGCATTTTTCCTTTTAATATTTTCAAGTAGTAAATAATTTAATTCTTCTTTAGTTGTTTTATATTGATTAATCCTTACTAAAAATACTTCTACATTTTCATGATCTAATACTTTTATTCCATTTCTTTCTTCCGTTTCGTCATTATCTTCAATGCTTATACCTAAATTTTTATATGCATTATCTAATTTATTATAATCTAAAAACCATAGTTCTTTATCTGTTACATACCATCTAAACTCATTTTTATATATGACGGCTACTATAATGTTTTCTGCGTAAAGCGGTTCTAATTTCATAATATACTCCTTGTATTATTATCTTAAAATCCTGCCATTCTTGTTGTATTCTTCTATTGATTCAATCCAAGTTGCTGACAATTCATATGGATTTCCTAGCGTTTTTTGTTCAACTATTTTCAGGATAGTTGCCCTTGATATGGTGGATTTAAAGTATTGTATTTTCATTTATTAACTCATTTAACGATTTAGGTATATTAAATTTAACTACTCCCAAATTACTGTCTCTATTATATAAGAAATTTTTTGCAAGCTCATTATTATCTGTACTTCATCTTAAACTTTGCTAGAAGCAAGGAAGTAATTTAACAGTCAGTGAAGGATGTGAGCCCTCCACACTGATTAGATGTTCACTTTTTTATATTTTTTCCGGAATTTTTGACAATCTCTTGAACTGTGCGAAATGTCACATCTGTATTTTACAACCTCTCTTATAGTAAGGGTATGTAAGAGAGACGTATTAAAGGAGTGAACAGTATGAAGAAAAAAACTTCAGCACTAATGAGACGTTTAAAATATTTTTCACCAATAGATCGTTATAACGATAATCATACACAAGAAACATATGAAGATCGCGAATGGGAAAATGTGTACAGAAAGCGTTGGCAGCATGATAAAGTAATTCGTTCTACACACGGCGTGAACTGTACTGGTTCATGTAGCTGGAATATATATGTGAAAGATGGAATTGTAACTTGGGAAGGGCAGGAGCTTAACTATCCGACTACAGGTCCTGATATGCCAGATTTTGAACCGCGAGGATGCCCACGTGGAGCAAGCTTTTCTTGGTACATTTATAGTCCACTTCGTGTGAAATACCCGTATGTACGTGGTGTTCTTTGGAATATGTGGCAAGAAGAATTGCAAAATAACGAGTCACCATTAGAGGCTTGGAAAAGCATTGTGGAAAACCGTGAAAAGGCACGTACGTATAAGCAGGCGCGTGGTAAAGGGGGATTCATTCGTACGAATTGGGATGAAGTGTTACAACTCGTTTCAGCTTCTTTACTGTACACAGTAATGAAATACGGTCCAGACCGAAATGTTGGCTTTTCACCAATTCCAGCTATGTCGATGTTAAGTCATGCTGCTGGTAGTCGCTTTATGCAACTTATGGGTGGACCGATGCTTAGCTTCTATGATTGGTATGCGGATTTACCACCAGCTTCTCCTCAAATTTGGGGCGATCAAACAGATGTACCAGAAAGTAGTGACTGGTATAACTCTGGTTACATTATGACATGGGGTTCAAATGTACCAATGACGAGAACACCAGATGCACACTTTTTAGCAGAGGTTCGATATAAAGGAACGAAAGTCGTTTCTGTCAGTCCTGATTTCGCTGAATCAACAAAGTTTGCGGATGATTGGATTAGTGTGAAACAAGGTACAGACGGTGCACTTGCGATGGCAATGGGGCACGTAATCTTACAAGAATTTTACGTAGATAATCAAGTGGAATATTTCACAAATTATGCGAAGCAATATACTGATTTTCCTTTCTTCGTCACATTGAAACAAAAAGGAGATCAATTCGTTGCTGATCGGTTCTTAAATGCTTCTGATATTGGACGAGAAACGAAGTTAGGGGAATGGAAACCTGTTCTTTGGAACGAGAATACGAATGATTTTGCAACACCTCACGGCACAATGGGATCACGTTGGGATAATGAAAAGAAATGGAACTTGCGTTTAGAAGATGAAGAAACAGGTGAAAAGATTGATCCACGTCTTTCTTTACTTGGAATGGAGGATAGTGTTCAAACTGTACAAATTCCGTACTTCTCTGATGATGGAAACAAAATATTAGAACGTACGATTCCAGTGAAAAAGGTTATGACAGAAGAGGGCGAATTGTTCGTTACAACTGTATACGACTTAACGTTAGCAAATTACGGTGTGAACCGAGGGCTTGGCGGACAAGGACCAAAAGACTTCAATGATGACATACCGTTTACACCTGCATGGCAAGAGAAAATGACAGGTGTAAAACGTGAGCTTATTATTCAAATCGCTCGTGAGTTCGCACAAAATGCTGTTGATACGAATGGTCGCTCAATGATAATTGTTGGAGCAGGTATTAACCATTGGTTTAACTCTGATACGATTTATCGCGCCGTTTTAAATCTTGTTCTTCTCGTTGGAGCACAAGGTGTAAACGGCGGTGGTTGGGCTCATTATGTTGGTCAAGAAAAATTAAGACCAGCAGAAGGATGGCAAACAATCGCGATGGCAAAAGATTGGCAAGGTCCACCGAAATTACAAAACGGTACATCCTTCTTCTATTTCGTAACAGATCAATGGCGTTATGAAGATACACCTGTTGGACATTTAGCATCACCAGTTGAAGGTAACTCTCGTTATCAACATCACGGTGATTACAACGTATTAGCTGCACGACTTGGCTGGTTACCTTCTTATCCAACATTCGAGAAAAATGGAATTGAATTATATAAAGAGGCTGTTGCTGCTGGTGCAACAACGCAAGAAGAAATCGGAAAATACGTTGCGCAAAAACTAAAAGAAAAAGAACTGAAATTCGCAATTGAAGATCCTGATAACAAAAACAACTTCCCGCGCAACTTATTCGTATGGCGTGCAAATTTAATTTCGAGTTCTGGTAAAGGACATGAATATTTCTTAAAACATTTATTAGGTACAACAAACGGGTTAATGAATGACGACAGTGATTCATTACGACCAGAAGAAATAAAGTGGCATGAAGAAGCGCCAGAAGGGAAGCTTGATTTACTCATTAATTTAGATTTCCGTATGGCTGGAACAGCACTGTATTCTGATATCGTCTTACCTGCTTCAACTTGGTACGAAAAACACGATTTAAGCAGTACAGATATGCATCCATTTGTACATCCATTTAATCCGGCAATCGGTTCACCGTGGGAAGCGCGCTCTGACTGGGATATTTTCACTTCACTTTCTAAAGCTGTGTCAGATTTAGCGAAGAAAATTGATCTTGAATCAATGAAAGAAGTTGTTGCAACACCACTTCTTCATGATACACCGCAAGAATTAGCGCAACCACTTGGCAAGATTAAAGATTGGAGTAAAGGTGAATGTGAACCAATCCCGGGTAAAACGATGCCACAAATTCACGTTGTTGAAAGGGATTATAAAACGATTTATGACAAAATGACTGCGCTTGGACCAAATGCCGGAAAACAACCGATTGGTACGAAAGGGATTTCTTGGTCAGCAGAAAAAGAGTATGAGCAATTAAAGAGCAAATTAGGAGTCGTTCGAACGGATTCTATCGCGAAAGGTTGTCCAGACATCAAAGAAGCAATCAATGCTGCTGAAGCGGTATTAACACTATCTTCTACAACAAACGGTCATATGGCAGTAAAAGCATGGGAAGCACTTGAAAAACAAACAGATTTAAAACTACGTGATTTAGCAGAAGAACGTGAAGAAGAATGCTTTACATTCGAACAAATTACAGCACAACCGAAAACAGTAATTACTTCTCCGGCCTTTACAGGTTCAGAAAAAGGTGGACGACGTTACTCACCGTTTACAACAAATGTGGAACGTCTCATCCCTTGGAGAACGATAACTGGTCGACAATCTTTCTACTTAGACCATGACATGATGAAAGAATTTGGTGAGACGATGGCAACATTTAAACCAATTCTGCAACATAAACCGTTCCGTAAATCACGACCTGAAGTAGAAGGGAAAGAAATTACATTAAACTATTTAACACCGCATAATAAGTGGTCGATTCATAGTATGTACTTCGATTCATTACCGATGTTAACGCTATTTAGAGGTGGTCCAACTGTTTGGATGAATAAAGAGGACGCTGCTGAAGCGGGTGTTGCAGATAATGATTGGATTGAGTGCTTTAATCGTAACGGTGTTGTTGTAGCGCGTGCTGTTGTAACGCACCGTATACCGAGAGGAATGGCATTTATGCATCATGCGCAAGATCGTCACATTAACGTACCTGGTACGAAATTAACAAGTAATCGCGGGGGAACGCATAATAGTCCAACTCGAATTCACGTAAAACCGACACATATGATTGGTGGATATGGTCAATTAAGTTATGGATTTAACTATTATGGTCCAACTGGGAACCAGCGTGATTTAAATGTTGTAATCCGTAAACTGAAGGAGGTAGATTGGCTTGAAGATTAAAGCACAAGTCGGAATGGTAATGAACCTAGATAAATGCATCGGCTGTCATACTTGTAGCGTAACATGCAAAAACACCTGGACAAATCGTCCAGGTGCTGAATATATGTATTTCAATAACGTAGAAACGAAACCAGGTATTGGTTATCCGAAACAATGGGAAGATCAGGAGAAATATAAAGGCGGCTGGGAATTGAAAAATGGTGAAATTCAGCTAAAATCCGGTTCGAACATGAAACGTCTTATGAATATTTTCCACAATCCAGATCAACCAACGATTGATGATTACTTTGAACCTTGGAACTATGATTATGAAACGTTAACAAATAGTCCGCAGCGTAAGCATCAGCCAGTTGCTCGTCCGAAATCAGCAATTACAGGCGAATTTATCGACAAAATTGAATGGGGTCCAAACTGGGAAGATGACTTAGCAGGCGGACATATAACTGGATTGCAAGATCCAAACGTAAAGAAAATGGAAGAAGAAATTAAAACAGATTTTGAAAACGTCTTTATGATGTATTTACCACGCATATGTGAACATTGTATGAATCCATCTTGCGTATCATCTTGTCCATCTGGTGCGATGTATAAGCGTGAAGAAGATGGAATTGTTCTTGTAGATCAAAATGCATGTCGCGCATGGAGATTCTGCGTATCATCTTGTCCATATAAAAAAGTGTATTTTAACTGGCAAACGAATAAAGCTGAAAAATGTACAATGTGCTTCCCACGTATTGAAGCTGGTATGCCAACAATTTGTTCAGAAACATGTGTAGGACGTATCAGGTATATTGGAGTAATGCTATATGACGCTGATAAAGTAAAAGAAGCAGCTTCTGTTGAAGACGAAAAAGATTTATATGAATCTCAGCTTACTGTTTTCCTAGATCCAAATGATCCAGAAATAGCAGCTGAAGCGAAAAAACAAGGCATTCCTGAAGAATGGATTAAAGCAGCACAACATTCACCTATCTATAAAATGATTATCGATTGGAAAATTGCTCTGCCTCTTCACCCGGAGTATCGTACAATGCCGATGGTTTGGTATATCCCTCCGCTTAGCCCAATTATGAACATGGTGGAAGGGAAAGGTAGTAACTGGCAAGCAGAAGAGGTTTTCCCTGCAATTGATAATATGCGTATTCCAATTCAATATTTAGCGAATTTACTCACTGCAGGGGATGAATCACACATTCGTCTTACATTGAAAAAAATGGCTGTTATGCGAACATATATGAGAGCACTGCAAATTAATAAAGAGCCAAATGAAGCTGTATTAAAAGAACTTGGTTTAACGAAACAGGATGTAGAAGATATGTATCGTCTTCTTGCCATTGCGAAATATAAAGATCGCTTCGTTATCCCGACATCTCACCGTGAACAAGTGGCAGATTTATATAGCGAACAAGGAAGCTGTGGTTTATCATTCACAGGTGGTCCAGGCTCTTGTATGACAATTTCTTAAATAAAGGGGGCAGAAAATTATGAGACAAAGTTTACAAACAGCTTTTTCTTGTTCTTCTTTTCTTCTCTCCTATCCTGAACTAGGGTGGAGAGAAGCTGTAACTGAATTGCAAGAAGAGGTTGAAACAATAGAACAGGAAGACGTTAAAGCGTCACTTACAGCCTTTATAAAGCAAGTGCTAGATAAAACGAATGATCAACTCATTGATAGTTACGTATATACATTCGATTTTGGTAAGAAAACAAATATGTATCTTACTTATATGAACACTGGTGAACAAAGAGAAAGAGGTATTGAATTACTGGAGTTAAAACAGCATTATAAAAAATCTGGTTTTGAAGTAACAGATAAAGAATTACCTGATTATTTACCGCTATTGCTTGAGTTCTTTGCAAATGCAAATGAGATAGACAGTGAACCAATTATGAGTAAATACACGGAGAATATACAAGCGTTACACGTTCAATTAAAAGAAGCAGACAGTATGTATGAACCAATTCTTGCGGCTGTTCTACTCGCTATCGAAACATGGGGTGTACAGACAAATTAGAAAGGAGAGTTGTTAAAATGATGGATCAATTTCTATGGGTATTGTTTCCCTATATCATTTTTGCAATCTTTATCGGTGGACATATTTTTAGATACAACTATGATCAATTTGGATGGACATCAAAATCTAGTGAACTATTAGAAAAGAAAATGCTCCGACTCGGAAGTCTATTATTTCACTTTGGGATCATGTTCGTAATTGGCGGTCATGTTATGGGGATTTTAATTCCAGAAGCTGTATACCGTTCAGTAGGTATTTCTGAGCATATGTATCATGTAGTAGCAATTAGTTTTGGGCTTCCGGCAGGTGTTGCTTCTATTAGCGGTTTAATTATATTAACGTACCGCCGCGTAACTGTAAAACGTATCATTGCAACGAGTACAAAGGGAGATTATATTGCGCTTATTTTATTACTTATCGTAATGCTAGCAGGACTTTCCTCAACATTTTTAAATATCGATTCAAAAGGATTTGATTATCGTACAACGATTGGCCCTTGGTTCCGAAGTCTCTTTATTTTCCAACCGAAAGTTGAATATATGATGGAAGTACCAATATGGTTTAAAATTCACATTCTCGCAGGGATGGGGCTTTTCGCAGTGTGGCCATTTACAAGACTTGTACATGTATTTAGTGCCCCAATTAAATATGTAAGCCGTAGTTATGTGATTTACAGAAGACGTATTCCTAATGAGTTGAAAAAATAATACTGCTGTAAACGGATAGGAGCTAATGGTTAAAACGAAACGAGGTCTAATATGGAAGGCCTCGTTTTTGTTTACATAGGGAATAAATGTTAATAAGTAGTTTAAATTGAAAAAAGATTAGCATCTAAATAAGATGCTAATCAATGCTACAAACAGAAGCAGAGCAATCTTCACAAGCAATTTCACATTTTAAAAATTGTAAATCGTGGATTGTAATCTTTCCTTTATGAATTGAAATTGTACCTTGCTTTTTTAATTCATTTAACATTCGATTTACACTTTCACGTGAAGTTGCACAGAAATTAGCGAGTTCTTGATTCGTTAATGGTAAATCGATGAGAATACCATTTTCTTTTAATACACCGTAACTATTTGTCATTCGTATAAGAGTAGAGTACAGGGCACCTTTTTTGCCGTGTAATACTAAATCTCGGAACTTCGTTTGCATTCTTCTTAAATGTTCACTAATCCATTTCATAAATTCAAATACAAGAGCGGGTTTTTGGAGTAATGCTTTTTCTAACGCTTCACGTTTTATTACACCTACTTCAACATCTTCAAGACATTTTGAGTTTAATAAATATTTTGCATTATCCGTGAACAATGTTAATTCTCCAATAATGTCATATTCCGAACAAATTCGAAGTGTTAATTCTTGTCCGTCAGCACTAAGTTTACTAATTTGTACTTTCCCTGAGTGAATGATATAGAGTTCTGTTGCCTCCATACCTTCTTGAAAAATAAAACTACCTTTTTTTATCTGCATTTTATATTCAACAGATGCAAGTAATTCTTTTAAATCTTGAGATAATGTCATACTGTTTGCCACAGTGATCACCTTTCTTCTTATAAGCAATACATTTCCTATTTTGAGTGTAAGTATGATGAAAATGCAAGAGCTATTTAAAAATAAATTGAAATTTCAATGACAGTAAGGAGGAGTGGCTAAAGATGTGAACAAAATGCGAACGGATTTGTGAAAATTTTTTGAATGGGGAAAGTGATGTGAGAAAAGTCACATTGAATATGTAGCTTCTTTTTTATAATGAAGGCAAATAAAAAAATGAAAGCTTACTAAGGATTGCAGCAGAAAAGAAGGGATATAGATGCACGAGAACATGAAAGATTCTTTAAAGCGGCCACTTCAAGATTTACGCATTTCAGTTATTGATCGTTGTAATTTTAGGTGCACATATTGTATGCCTGCTGAAGTGTTCGGACCTGATTATGCTTTTTTACAGAAAGAGTGTTTATTAACATTTAATGAAATAGAAAGGTTAGCTAGATTATTTATAAGTATGGGAGTTAATAAAATTAGGCTTACTGGCGGTGAACCTTTATTGCGTAAAGACTTACCGAAATTAATTGCAAGACTTACAAATCTAGAAGGCTTAAAAGACATTGGACTCACAACAAACGGAATTCATTTAGCAAAACAAGCTAAGGCGCTAAAAGACGCGGGATTAAAACGTGTAAATATTAGTTTAGATGCGATAGAGGACCATGTCTTCAAAAAAATTAACGGAAGAAATGTAAGTACAAAACCTGTACTGAAAGGAATAGAAGCAGCAAATGCTGCTGGATTAGAAGTAAAGGTAAATATGGTCGTAAAAAAAGGGATGAATGATAGTCAAATTCTTCATATGGCTCGTTATTTTAAAGAAAAAGAAATTCAGCTCCGTTTCATTGAGTTTATGGATGTAGGCAGTACAAACGGATGGAATTTTGAAGAAGTCATTACGAAGGAACAATTAATAGAGAAAATTAATCGTGTATATCCAATTGAGCCCGCTCAGCCTCGTTATTTTGGAGAGGTTGCGAAATTGTATCGATATGTAGGGAGTAATGCAGAAGTTGGATTTATTACTTCTGTTTCTGAGTCATTTTGTTCTTCTTGTACGAGAGCTCGTATTTCGGCAGACGGCAAGTTTTTCACGTGCCTATTTGGAGCGAAAGGAACGGATTTGCGAACGCTTCTTCGAGAAAATATTTCTGATGCATCACTATTAAAAATTTTAAATGATACATGGCGATATAGAACAGATCGATATTCAGATGAAAGAACGGTTGAGAATACAAGTAAACGTCCAAAAGTTGAAATGTCTTACATTGGTGGATAGTGAAAGGAGGATTTCTTATGCAAGAGCGTTATTCAAGACAAGTGTTGTTTTCTGGAATTGGTGAAATGGGACAAAGAAAAATAAGAGAAAAGCATGTGCTCCTAATCGGTGCGGGTGCGCTAGGAGCTGCGAATGCAGAAGCACTTGCTAGGATGGGAATTGGGAAATTGACAATTGCTGATCGTGACTACGTCGAATGGAGTAATTTACAGCGGCAGCAGTTATATACAGAAGAAGATGCGCAGCAGTGTAAACCAAAAGCAATTGCAGCAGCAGAACATGTAAGAAAGATTAATTCTGAAGTGGAAATTGTACCAGTTGTAACAGATGTCACAATGCGAGAAATAGAAGAGTTAACAAAAGATGTGGATCTCATATTAGATGCGACTGACAATTTCGATACGCGTCTACTTATAAATGACATTTCACAAAAAGAAAATATACCTTGGATATATGGCGGATGCATTGGGAGTTACGGTGTAACGTATACAATTCTTCCTGGGAAAACACCATGTTTTCGCTGTCTAATGGATCATCCTATGGGCGGTGCAACATGCGATACAGCCGGAATCATTCAGCCAGCTGTACAAATGGTCGTTGCTCACCAAGTTACAGAGGCGATGAAAATATTGGTGGGTGATTATGAATCATTAAGAGGGACGATGTTGTCATTTGATATTTGGAACAATCAATATCTCTCATTAAAAGTAAATAGACAGAAGAAAAGTACATGTCCTTCTTGTGGGAAATCACGAACGTATCCAAGCCTAATATTTGAAGCGCAAATGAAAACGGAAGTGTTATGCGGACGGAATACAGTTCAAATCCGTTCAGGAATAAAGAGAAATCTTAATTTAACCGAAATTCAAAAACGATTACAAAAAAGTGTACATGTAAAAAAAACGCCTTACTTACTATCATTTCTAGTTGATGAATATCGTTTTGTTTTATTTATAGACGGTAGGGCATTTATTCATGGGACAAATGATGTAAAAATAGCAAAACGATTATACGCCAAATATATAGGATGAACAGAAAAATCGTTTTTTCCTTATTAAAACGAGGTGAAAAAAGAATGTTAGATAAACGTATACCAATTCCAGTAGCAGAAGCAGTTGCTCGTGTAATGAAATATGCCTACCAAGGTGAAATGGAAAAGGTTTCTCTTATAGAAAGCTACGGTAGAACACTTGGAGAAGATGTTATTGCAGATCATGATGTTCCGCATTTTGATCGCTCTCCGTACGACGGGTTTGCGATTCGAGCGGAAGATACAAAAGAAGCGAGTAGTAGTAACCCCATTCAATTTGAAGTAATTGGCGAAATTGGAGCAGGCTTTGTTTTTACAGAAGAAGTGAAAGAATTTCAAGCTGTCCGTATTATGACAGGTGCCGCAATTCCGGAAGGGTGTAATGCGGTTGTTATGTTAGAGCTAACGGAAGGATTTGAAGAAAACGAAAAGATTTATATGGTATTAAAACGTTCTTTCTCTTCTGGCGATAACATTTCTTTTAAAGGAGAAGATGTAAACCAAAATAGCATCCTTGTGAAAAAAGGGACTGTTATTAATCCTGGAGTAGCAGCGCTTCTTGCTACGTTTGGTTATAGTTCCGTACATGTTATAAAACAGCCGGTTATTGGAATTGTAACGACAGGAAGCGAACTGCTTGAAGTACATGAACAATTAAAGCTAGGAAAGATTCGAAATAGTAACTCTTATATGATTGCTGCTCAAATTGAACGAGCCGGCGGAGTTGTACAGTATTATGGGCAATTCGCTGACGATTTAGAGACGTGTTATAACACTGTAAAAAAAGCGATGAAAGAAGTCGATATTTTAATTACAACTGGTGGCGTTTCGGTAGGAGATTATGACTATTTACCTGCTATTCATAAGAGGTTACAAGCTAATGTACTTTTTAACAAAATAGCGATGCGACCAGGAAGTGTGACAACTGTAGCTGAGGTAGAAGGAAAACTACTATTTGGTTTATCTGGTAATCCTTCTGCTTGCTATGTCGGTTGTGAATTATTTGTTCGGCCAGTTATTCGAACATACTTGTATAAGAAAAATCCGCACGTATTTCGTGCAGAGGCAATATTACAAAAAGACTTTCCGAAAGCAAATCCATTTACTCGATTTGTAAGAGGGAAAGTGGAAATTGTAGATGGAACATTGCAAGCTATACCAGTTGGTTTAGATAAATCTAGTGCAATTTCTTCACTTGCAGAGGCGAACGCATTTATCGTCCTGCCGGGAGGAACGAGAGGATTTGAAGCAGGAATAACTGTTTCGGTACTGTTATTAGAATCAAACGCTGGAAGTGAGTGGCCTTGGGAAGAACCACTTCGATCATACAAATAATAGAAAAATAGATTACTAACTTATACAAAGATAAGAGGTGCAAAATGATACAAACGTATTATGAAGTAATTGATACACCTATTTCAATTGAGGAAGTTACAAACAAAGTAATTCGTCGTGAGTGTGGCGCAGTTACTACTTTCGTTGGTACT
The DNA here is from genome assembly GCF_038006085.1 of Bacillus sp. FSL K6-0073. Taxonomy (NCBI): domain Bacteria; kingdom Bacillati; phylum Bacillota; class Bacilli; order Caryophanales; family Bacillaceae; genus Bacillus; species Bacillus sp. FSL K6-0073. The sequence goes on from NZ_JBBOUN010000001.1 coordinate 2,133,989, forward strand.
GTTAGAGAATTTACGAAAGGACGTCGTACGCTACATTTAGAGTATGTAGCATATAAAACAATGGCAGAAAAACAACTTGAGAGAATTGGTACTGAAGTAGGAGAGAGGTGGCCTGGGACATTTGTCGCCATTACACATCGCATTGGTACATTACAAATTTCTGATCTTGCTGTTGTCGTCGCTGTTTCTACACCACACCGGAAAGCAGCCTATGAGGCGAACGAATATATTATGGAGCGTATAAAACAAATCGTTCCAATTTGGAAGAAAGAATTTTGGGAAGATGGTGAATCATGGATTGGTGATCAGTTAGAGAATGTAGCATATGAGAATGGTGAGCCTGAAGAGGAGATGAGAATATGATTGAAGTACTATTATTTGCACATTTACAAGAAGAAGTAAGTAAGCCAGCATTACAAATCGATTGTGAAAATATTACAGTTGCTGAACTAAAGAAGGTACTCATTAAGAAATACAACGTAGCGATTTCAAATGAAATCATGGTAGCTATAAATGAAGAGTATGCAAATGAGAATGACATCATTCAAACTGGTGATACTGTGGCGATGATTCCGCCAGTAAGTGGTGGTTGATTCTTTTCGACCTAATCATGTTACGACGTGATTAGGCTGGAGAGAATGAATATAACTATGCATACATAGGAGGGAACAGGATGAAAAGTCCTAATTTTCAATTAAGTTTACAAACTTCTAATCTAATTATAGGTTTTATGGTATGGGTCATTTTATCATCATTAATGCCTTATATTAAAGTGGATATCCCATTAACTGCGGGGCAAATTTCTATGGTCACAGCAGTACCCGTTATTTTAGGTTCTGTTCTTCGCATTCCAATTGGTTATTGGACAAATCGTTTCGGAGCAAGAAAATTATTCTTTATTAGTTTTATTCTATTATTACTTCCTGTCTTTTATATTAGTGTTGCCAATTCTATGATGGATTTAATTATTGGTGGATTATTTGTAGGAATCGGTGGTGCTGTATTCTCTGTAGGAGTAACTTCTTTACCAAAATACTTTCCGAAAGAGAGTCATGGTTTTGTAAATGGTATTTACGGTGTCGGTAACGCCGGAACAGCAATTACTTCATTTTTAGCGCCTGTTATCGCAACTTCAGTTGGCTGGAGAACGACAGTACAATGTTATTTAGTTTTACTTGCAGCATTTGCACTTATGAACTTTTTATTAGGTGATCGTAAGGAGAAAAAGGTGAATACACCATTAATGGAACAAATAAAAGGTGTATATAAAAATGAGAAACTTTGGTTTTTATGTATCTTTTACTTTTTAACATTCGGATCATTTGTCGCATTTACAGTATACTTACCAAACTTTTTAGTATCTCACTTCGGATTAGAGAAAGTAGATGCTGGTATGCGAACTGCAGGATTCATCGTACTCGCAACAATTATGCGTCCGATTGGTGGTTGGCTCGGAGATAAGTTTAATCCATTTAAAATATTAATCTTCGTATTTATCGGTTTAACACTTTCAGGTATTATTTTATCATTCATGCCTAGTATGAACGTGTATACATTTGGTTGCTTACTAGTCGCATTTTGTGCAGGCATTGGTAATGGTACAATCTTTAAACTCGTTCCAATGTACTTCTCAGAACAAGCAGGTATTGTAAATGGACTCGTTTCAGCTTTAGGCGGACTAGGAGGGTTCTTCCCGCCCCTAATTTTAACATTACTATTCCAACTAACAGGCCATTATGCAATTGGATTTATGGCATTATCAGAAGTCGCACTTGCTTGTTTAATCATTACAGTGTGGATGTATAGTCAAGAAAAGCTGTTAGTGATGTTAAAGAATCATTAATAAGGAAAAAGAACCATCCCAAAGTATTTTGGGATGGTTCTTTTAGTAATAGGCTTCAACATGTTTTTATTGATCTCTCAATAAACGCTTGTTTTCTATAAGAATGTGCTTTTAAAATGAAGATGTCAAAAGTTATTCAATTAAAGGGCAGATTAATTAAGGAAATCTTAAATCTATTCTAAAGATCGAACTCATTTTTAGAATGCAAATATTTAATTGAATCGGGATGTTTAGATGAAAAAAATATAAGTCCACTCAAGATAAACAAGTATCAGGTGTGTTAGGTAGTTTAAGCGACAAGTATAGGATTGATGCAAGTATCCTTCGCATAGTAACTGCATTATCAGATTTTTTTAGGGCCAAATTTTTTGGTAAGGTTAATGGATATTGTGAAAAAGTATACTTAAAATAAAGAAGATAGTTTAGGTCAATAAGATAAAATTATGAATTTGTATAAATAATCCATAATTTTCTTTATGAGTTATATTTGGTATGTTAAAGAAAAGAGAGGAGAGGGAAATGAAATAAGAATTTTTGATGCACATTTTCATATTATTGGTTTAAGTTTTTCTGATTATTGAGAATTGAAGGGGTTTTCCGACTGATTAAATGTGATTCATATTTAGTAAAGTGTTTAATCCAACTAAAATATATTTAGAATGAGGTTTTACATGTTTGTTTTTATTATACTAGACGTAATATTACCAATATTAATATTAATGCTAATTGGTGCAATCTTACAAAGAAAGTTCCAATTTAACTTAAAGCAGCTTTCTACACTTATTACTTATTGCTTAATGCCAGCGGCTGTATTTGTGAATATATATGATATTAGTATAGAGACAGGTTTGTTGCTCCAAATAATATACTATTTAATGCTTTATAGTCTGAGTCTGATCATAGTAAGTCATTTCATTTCAAAAACATTAAAGTTAGAAAAAGGAGAAAGTGCAGCTCTAAAAAATAGCATTTCGTTAATGAATTCCGGTAATTATGGGTTACCAGTAAGTCAATTGATTTTCAGTCACAATCCAGTGGGGGTTTCCATTCAGATTTTTATTGTGATTTTCCAGAATCTTTTAACTTATTCATATGGGATATATAACTTACTATCAGCAACAAAAACAATCGGAGGTATTATTCAATCATTTCTAAGACTGCCTGTATTTCATGCGCTCGTATTAGGGGTTCTCTTTCAATCTTTTAAAATTCAAATACCTAATTCTATCTTGCTACCTCTTAATCAGCTTGCGAATGGTTTTGTTGCAATAGCACTCATATTGCTAGGGGCGCAATTATCCAACATTAAACTTAATTTTTTCCATCGAGTCATAACATGGGCTTTAATTGGAAGGTTACTGATGGGACCATTATTAGCACTTGCTGTAATATACATACTAAACATCGATGGTATTGTTGCACAATCGTTATTTATTGCAAGTTCTTTTCCTACTTCAAGAAATACATCAACCATTGCTATGGAATATCAAATAGAGCCTGAATTACATGCACAAATCGTTTTATTTTCAACAATTTTCAGCATTATTACAGTAACTGTCGTTATTTATTTATCATATATTTTGTTTTGAATATACGTGCAAAAACGAAAAGATTTGAGGCGGTAAATGATGGACAGAAGTCCTATAGATATGAGAAGAAAGCAGTCTTTCATATATTGGGTGTCGTTTACAATTGTACCATGTTTCAAAATCTAGTGACTTAATTCAAAAAAAGAAACTTATTAGGGTTTATTTCGTATGGAAATCTTTAAAGTATTTACATATAGACTTGCGAAAAAAAGACACAATCTCGCTTATAATTAAAGTTATATGAGCTTAGGGTGATAGCGATGGGGTGGGAGTGTCAAGTAAGAATTTTATGCATAATTGCCACTAAGGGAGATGATTAAAAGTTGAGTAAACAGAATATCAGCACAATAGTTTCAGGAGATTTGATTGTTACCCATCTAATTGGCCAGATTAATACAGAGGATGTGTATGAATGGTTTAATGATTTTGAGCAGGTTTGTCAGCAATTTATTTCTGAGGGCCGGAAATACAAATTGTTGGTGGATAGAAAAGGGTATACCCCAAATCATTTTTCTGTTCAAAAAGTATGGAAAGATAAGTTCTTCAATGAAACCATTTTGAATCATAGTAAGGCAATTGCATTTCTTCTTGAAGAAGGAGAGATACTGAAGTATTTACAACAATCCAATACAAAAGAATCCGTGGAGTTTTTTGATGATTATGAACAAGCGCTAATTTGGTTGAATGAATATCCAATATAAAAACTGAATAGAAAGAGTTGCTCGTAATGTTACACTTGTCATGAAATTTATTTGTTTACAAGTTGCAAACACCATTTATTTTCTTCATAGATTGCTTGTGAAATAAAAGAACAGAACTACAATAAAAAGAACAAACGTCCCCTAAAAAACGTTTGTCCAAAGGTAATTACTATTTTAACTAAGAAATAGATTACAATTTATGTGTACGAGAAATCTTTTTTATAAGTTTAGGCAATATAGATGTTAGTTCTTGCTTCAAACGCTTCGTAAATGATGGATCTTTACCAGAAGTTGAAATAGTGACAACATATTCATTATTTCTTATAACGCCAGGTGTGTGAAAAGATGATTCTGTACCATCACTTACAACGTTAACCCACTGGAAATCATGAGCGGCCTGTTTGACCATCATATTTACAGCGTGTTGATTTGTAGCTGCATAAATAAGGTGAGCATCTTTAATATCATCATTACTAAAAGCTTTTTGCTTCCAAGTAATATAAGAAAGTTCCTTCATTTCCTCGCAAATTTCTGGGCTGACAACAGTGACGAAAGCGCCTGTATCTTTTAATCCAGACGCTTTTCGATATGCAATTTTACCTCCACCAATGATAACAACCACTTTATTTTGTAGATTAAACATAAGAGGGTACATGTTATACATATATGCATTCCTCCATTCGTTCTAACAATGTTAGTTTCATATATGTATCAAACTGAAGACAGTTACAAGTCGTAACATGATTGTATTTTTTTGTATGCAATTCAATTTTTTGAAGTAATAATCCGGTAAAGAGAAGGTATGGCATGACATATACATGGGACGCAGTCGATGTTATAGCCTTGAGCTCGGCAGTAAAAGAGGGAGTTCCTTTCGTTAAAAAGGAACAGGATACTGGCATACCAAGTTTTCGTTCGATAGCTGCTCCGATTTGTTGTAACTCATATATCGGTTGTGTATCACTACTGCCTCGTCCTACGAGTAAAATACTACTATTTTGCATTGGCATAGCTTCACGTATTCTTTTCACTACAAGTTCCACCATATGTGGATGTGTACTAAAAGGAGGTACAACTGAAAATGTTATTTGTGGATATTTCTTTTGTAGTTGTTCTATTTCAAAAGGAATATCACGTTTATAGTGAGCTGCTGCAAATAATAAAACAGGTACAATCATTATTTCAGTTACTCCCTCTATTATCGTTTCTGTAACTGCATCCGAAATAGTAGGTGTCGTTAGTTCTAGAAAAGCTATTTTTTGAATTCTTTCGTTTCGCTCTTTCATAACAGATTGAATAAATTGAATGAATTGTTCATTACCTTCTTGTAGCCGGCTCCCATGTCCAACATATACAATTCCTTTCATTGTCTCACCATGTCTTTCTTCATAAGAGTTTCTTGTAATTGATGATCTACGTTATGAAACCCAACTTTATTTGCATAGTATAAAGTTGGAACATCGGTATACGAGAATGGGAGAGTAAGAATATTGATAAAGCCAAGGCGTTTTATTTCTGCTAGAAACGTATCAATAGAAGCACGACCTTCAAATACAATGCTATCCCATGAGAATTCAGAAAGCATACGTGAATGAATTTCATCGAAGCGATGATCAATTGTGTACTCATGAGTCATCATATAGGAACCAGCACCAATTTTTTCTTGAATAACAGCAATTCGGTTAATGTTTCGTCCTAAATAAACTGTTGTATTGGAAGAGAACTCTGCTTGTTTACTTAGTAGCCCATATTGCATAAGTTTTTCTTGAGTGGCAACGTTCATATGTTGTAGTTGCGCTTGTAAAGAACGAATATCTTTTTGGTGTTTACTACATGATTGCATCAATATTTCTACACTTTCAGCTGAACAAAAAACAAGACGATTAACGTTAAAAATTTCATTGATTTGTTCAAGTGTTAATGTGTATTCTACCTTTTTGAAAGTAGGAATTTGATATATTTCTGCACCGGCTTCTTGTAACTTTTGCTTCATTGAACTTGTTTTATTCGTTGCAGATGCAAATAAAACTTTTTTCTCGTGTAATGGTTTACGTTCTTTCCAAGCGATCTGATCCCGTAAGGAAACGACATCACCAATAATTGTCATAGAAGGATTAGAAATATTTTCGTTTTTGACAATAGAAACAATGGTAGACAGTGTCCCTGTGACAACGCGCTGTTTACCAGTTGTACCCCATTCAATGACTGCTACTGGCGTATCTTCTTTTTTTTCTGCTTGTAGTAAGTTTTCACAAATTGTAGGTAAGTTTTCTATACCCATGTAGTAGGCAATTGTGTCGCTATTGTGAGATGAATTATATTTTCCATGGTCGGTTAAAGGACCTTTTGCATGTCCGGTTAATAAAGTGACGCTATTACTGTAGTCACGGTGGGTGAGGGGAATACCTGCATAGATACTAGCGGCGATGCTAGATGTAATACCTGGTACAATTTCATATGGAATATTTGCTGATGCTAAAGTCTCTGCTTCTTCACCAACACGGCCAAAAATAGATGGATCTCCGCCTTTTAAGCGGACTACGATTTTTCCCTCTTTCGCAAATTGAAGGAGGTGTGCGTTAATCATTTCTTGACGCATAGTATGATTCTTTGGCATTTTTCCGCAATAAATAAGTTCACATGTTTCTTTTGTATAATTAAGAAAGGAAGGGTTTAATAAGCGGTCATATAAGACGATATCTGCACGATTTAAGCACTCTATCGCTTTTTTTGTAATAAGCCCTTCATCACCTGGTCCTGCACCAACTAAATATACATATCCGTTCATATTCGCACCTCGTCTATTTTTATTTAAAAGGAAGCCAGGGGAGGCTTCCTTTTGTAAATTACATGTATATATAAATATCCCCGTCAATAACTTCTACTTCATACGTTTGAATACAACCATCATCAGGTTTTTGAACTTCACCTGTTAGTAGTGAAATTTTCCAATCATGTAGTGGACAAAAGACGAATTCTCCAGATATAATACCTTCCGCTAATGGCCCGTTTTTATGAGGACAACGATTTTCTACAGCTCGAATATCGCCATTTGAAAGGCGGAATAGGGCGATAGACATACCTTTCATTTGTACCTCTTTACCGATTTGAATAGGAAGGTCTTCTGCACGCATAACTTTTATTTTTTCTTTCGTTTGTATCATATAGATCACAGCTCCTTATTTCACAGTTTCTACTTCATACATCGTTTTTAATGATTTCGTTTCTAGTGCTTGTCCCCATGCTTCTTTATATGTGCCACGAGCTTTTTGGAAACGTTCATTTAACTTAGTGACCATATTTGCATCTTGCAGTATTTCCTTTATGTGATCGAAGCCTAATCGTTCTGTCCAGTAGGCAGTACGCTCTCCATAAATACCAGTTTCACGATAATATTGCATGTAAGCTGTAGCGATGCGAAGGACATCATCTTCAGTAGGGACAATCATTACAAAATCAGCTTCGCGTACTTCCGTACCACCATTTCCGCCAATATAAAGTTGGTATCCATTTTCGACACAAACAACGCCAAAATCTTTCGTCAGTACTTCCGCACAGTTACGCGGACAGCCCGTTACACCCATCTTCATTTTATGAGGTGTATCTACCATTTCTAATGATTGTTCAAGCAACATACCAAGTCCTAATGAATCTTTCGTACCGAAACGGCAGAAACGAGAGCCAACACATGATTTTACATTACGAAGAGATTTTGAATACGCATATCCAGAAGCCATATTTAATTCAGCCCATACGTTAGGTAAATCTTGTTTCTTAACACCGTATAAGCCAATTCGGCTCGCACCTGTAATTTTCACAAGTGGAACATCGTACTTTTTCGCAACTTCAGCAATTTTCATTAAATCATCTGCTGTTGTAACGCCTCCGTACATACGTGGAATAACAGAGAAGGTACCATCGTGCTGGATGTTACCATTCATTCTTTCATTCACGAAACGGGATGCTTTATCATCTTCATATTCTTCTGGAATCGCCATACGTAAATAGTAGTTTAAAGCAGGACGACATTTCGAACATCCATCTTCATGTACAAAACCAAGAACGTTTCGTACTTCTTTTGGAGATTTTAAACCTTTCTCATGAATGGCCGCTACGACTTCATCACGTGATAAAGGTGTACATCCGCACATACCGGTAGACTGCGCAGAAGCATCAAAAGCATCTCCAAGTGTATGAGATAAAACTTGTTCTACAAGCGGACGACATTTACCACAAGACCCTGCGGCTTTCGTACAGCCTTTAACTTCTTCAAAAGTCTTTAACTCTTGTTCTAAAATGGCGTGAACGATTGTGCCTTTCGTAACACCATTACATCCGCAAATTGTGTCATCCGCACTCATAGTAGCAACGTCAAGTTCACATTCTTCACCAGCTTTGTGAAGAATGGAAGCTGGTGTATATTCTTGTATATCTTCTTCTTTCTTTAACATGCTAAAGAGGCGTGTACCGTCAGCTGTATCACCGTATAAAACGATACCGACGACTTTATTATCACGAATTAATACTTTTTTATAGGAACGTTTACATTCATTAAAGATGGATATTGCTTTCGTTTGATCATCTTCATAAATTTGGCCAGCAGAGAATAAATCACAACCAGCAACTTTTAATTGTGTACCGACGATACTGCCCGAATATCCATCAGTTTGTAAATTTGTTATATGTTTTGCTAATATCGCACCTTGTTCATAAAGAGGAGCAACAAGTCCATATGCGATACCGTCATGCTCTGCACATTCTCCAACTGCATAAATGGACTCATCATTTGTTAGCATATAGTCATTGACTACAATACCGCGATTTACAATTAGACCAGCATCTTTTGCTATTTGCGTATTTGGGCGTATTCCGACAGCCATTACGATTAAATCACAATCTACAACTTCACCGTCTTCAAATTGAATGCCCTCAACATGGTCTGTACCAAGAATTTTTACAGTTTTCTTTTCCATTAAAAACTTCATGCCTTGTGCTTCTAAATCTTCACGCAGAAGAGCAGCTGCTTTCGTATCTAGTTGTTGCTCCATTAAGCTAGGCATTAAATGAACAACATGTACGTCCATTCCTAAATCAATTAGACCTCTTGCGGCTTCTAAACCGAGTAACCCGCCACCAATGACAACGGCCTTTTTCTTTTCTTTAGCGGTATCTATCATAAATTGTGTATCTTCAATAGTTCGAAATCCTGTTACACCAGAAAGTGCGGAACCTTCAACAGGTAAAATAAAAGCACTAGAACCTGTTGCGATAATGAGCTTGTCGTATGTAAGAGTACGCTTCTTTTCTGTAATAATAATTTTTTCTTCTCGATTAATACTTTGCACTCTTTCATTCGTATACAAGGTTATTTCGTTTTCTTCATACCAACTGTATTCATTCATAATGATATCTTGCATATTTGTTTTGCCTTGTAAAACATGAGAGAGCATAATGCGGTTGTAGTTTGGATGCGGTTCATCTCCAAAAATAGTAATCTCATATGAATCACTATCATGTTTTAAGATTTCTTCCATACAGCGAATGCCAGCCATACCATTTCCGATCATAACTAAACGTTTTTTCATTTTCGTTTCCCCTTTTTATGTGAAATATTGAACAAAGGATTATATTTTTATTATAGAAAATCAAATAAGGGGGAGATGTGATATTTATCACATTTTTATAATGATTCACAAATTGTTAAAATTCGGTTTTATGTGAAGGGGATGTGAATATTTTTCGCGAAACGAAAAAGCAGGCCATAAGTATTTACACTCATGTCCTGCACTTGATTTATGCTTTCGTAATGGCACGCGGAAATAAAATATTATTTTCTAAATGAATATGCTCAAATAAATCAGACTCTAGCGCTTCGAGGCGTTGGTAAACAAGTCGATAAGTACCGCAAGCACCTTCTGGAGGAGTAAAGTCATTTGTCACTTTACGAAGTTCTTTTATAATATTTCCAGCATGATTGTGCTCATTTTCTAGTTCATTTACTACTTTACGTAACTTAGCATAGTTTTCATTAGTTGGATTTTGTTCAAATTCTAAAATTAATGGAAAATCTTCCATTTCTTCTTTAATTAAATGCTGTTCTAATTCCATTTTAAGTTCATGAAATAGCTTATGAATTTGAGCTAAATGAGGCTGACTTGCCCCATGAACACGTAATACTTTTGTCACATATGGACTTAACTGCGGTAATTCTTCATTTAAATAGCGGTGATGCTTATTTATAACATAATCAATCAATTCACGATAAGAAGCATTTTTCCAATCAATTTCCGATTCATTTAATCGTTTCGTATTATGATAAAGCATATTTAACTCTGTAAGCACTTCAGTAGCTGATAAATTTCTTTCATGAATTGCATCAATAAGTGGCTTATTACCGCCACAACAAAAATCTATTCTATATAATTTAAAAAGATCACTAGCTTTCGGAAATTGTGTAACAATCTCACCAACAATTGAAGTTTCAGTAAATGTATGTTCCATATGAATGCCTCCATAAAATTTTAATGTAATATCTGAATTAAGAATAGCGATAAATTAAAATCTATGTAGTGATTGAAATCACTTATTCTGTGTCGTTTTTGAGAATAATAAGAAGAATGTTATTAAAATAAGGGGGAAAGTAATAAGTGGTAATGTTTTACGTTAATAAAAAAGAAGCTTAGTAAAAGCTTCTTTTTTATTACTATTTTTCACATGCAATTCCATCGCCATCACGATCAAGATGAGAGCTATAACCTGGTTGCCCTTTATGTAAAGGAGCTTTCCCAGCTGCTCTAACTGCAGCACAATTTTTGTAGTATGCACTATCAGTATTACCATTAGCTGGTTGTGTTTGAGCTTGCTGTGCTTTTTGTTCTTCTTGTTGTTTGCGAGCTTGTTCATCAGCCAGACGTTTTTGTTCTTCTTGTTGTTTGCGAGCTTGTTCATCAGCCAGACGTTTTTGCTCTTCTTGTTGTTTACGAGCTTGTTCATCAGCCAGACGTTTTTGTTCTTCTTGTTGTTTACGAGCTTGTTCATCAGCCAGACGTTTTTCATCCTCTTGCTTACGAGCTTGTTCTTCGGCTAGACGCTTCTCATCTTCTTGCTTTTGAGTTTTTTCGTCCGCCTCTTTCTTTTCTAGCTCTTTTTTCTGTTCGCTATCTTTTGGCTCTTCATTATTAGAGGCAACTTTTGTACTAGTTGCTGTCGTTTTTTCAGAAGAAGGAGCTGAAATACCTAATAACGCAACAAAAATGACAAATAATACAGCTGTAATAATAAATTGTTTTTTCGCTACACCTGTTTTCTTAATAACAGATAAGATTGCTAGAACAAGGAAGAATATAAATAGAATGAAACTTAAAGTAGAAAAAAACTCGACGACGGGGTGTTCCGATTTTGTTGTACCGGCCGTTATTAATATAATAGAAATCATAAAAAGAATAACGGTAGGACGTCCATATTGTTTTGCTTTTCCATTTTTCTTAAAGAATGAAATGATACATAAGATTAAAAGAATAAAAGCAATAAAAAATAAAGCTGCACCAATATTACTTAAAATTGACATTTTCATACCTCCATTTGTAAGATTCTTCTTATTGATTATATAGGAATTTATTGGATATTACACGTTTTGTATAAATTTAGAAAATTAATATTTTTAATAGACTCATAAACATTTATTTTGTATATAAGGAAAAATGGATATATTTCCTATTACTTTTTGAAAGAGATTTCATAAATTATAGTATATCGATTGAAAGGAGGAGATTTGAATGGAATTTCAATTGTTGGTAACTTGTATATTACAAGAAGGTAATGCTTACTTTTTAGTAACGAAGGTAGATGATGTTATTACGTTAAAAGTACCGATTACTGCGGGAGTAGCAGGTTTATTTTTAGCTTTAGGTGTACCAAGATGCTCTTAATTTAAATCTCTATAGTAGAAGAGGAAGGGACATGCCTTCCTTTTCTACTATTACATAATATAATTATGTAAACTTAAATATCATATTTATGATAGCACGTTTGAAATGGACATGCATATACTATAATGTTTCATTGGATGTTAGCGGCGAAAGGTAGTTTTAATAAGTGAATCCAGTGATATTTTTAAGCTATGAAAATAAAAGAGGTGCTATTATATATGAAAAGAAAAACATTGGATATTCCAGTTACATTGCGAAGAGAGTGGTTTTTAATAGAGTTAGCTCATTTAACGAAAAAATATGGAATTGAAATTGCAACTAGTAAAATGGATGCTGCACCGTTTTTAAGAGATCAAGTTACGGAGTCAAAGATAGGGAAAGGGCTACAATACGATAAATATGATGATGAGTATATAATTGAAAATTAAAGGGTAACAACAAAATTAAATTAATTTATAACAAAATATAAAATAAAGCAGATTCTAAATATAGAATCTGCTTTATTATGAAATACTTGTAGTCAACTAGCCTCTTTCTAGTGTTTTTCCTACATATTTCTCTTGCGTTATTCCAAAAGAGTCACGAAGAATGCGAGCATAATCTTTAGATTCTATTGGTCGTTTATTTTTGGTGCCTTTAAAGGTTTCTGTATAATTTTTATTTGTTAATGATATGTGACCATAAGTAGTTAATTTACAAGTGATAGCTCCTTTATTAAAAGGAGATTCTTTATGCTCTACAATCACTTTTTGAATCTTATTCACTTTTTTCTCATCTATTGGATCTACAGTGAAAGCATAGCCTATTTTCCATTCGTTTGAAGGTTCAGATTGTAAGAAACTTGTAGATTCCCCGTTAGCTCCTTTTCTCATTTCTAAAATATGCGTACCTTTTCGAGTATTTCGCTTACGAATTCGATATTCTCCTGTTTGAGAGGAGATGACTTCTCCGTTAAAAGGGACTGGATGTAAAGGGAGATGAGATGCAAAACCTGCATCCACAACATAATCTTTATCCTCATGACTTAATATGATAATGACATGACCATCATCGGGTTTCCATTTATTATCGTAAAGGTCATAAACAGTACCGGCTACTTTGTATACTTGAAACCCACAATCAATTAAAAAATAATACAATAGGGAGTTTAATTCATAACAAAGTCCACCTCGTTTTTGAATAAGTAACTTTTCTATTAAGTTATCTTTTGAGATATTTTTAATAGTACCAGCCATAATATCAAGATTTTCATAGGGGAGAATCATTCCCATTTTCAAGAGAATTTCATCTAAATCATCAAATGTTATTTCTTTTGCAGGAATTTCTAAGCGTTTAAAAAACTCCTTTTGTAATTTGGTCATCATAAAGTATTCTCCTTTCTTTTTACAGAATTTTCTTCTGTTCACCGATAGGTTAGTACTTCTAAAAAGTTAATTCAAGTGTGCGGAAATTATCATAATATATGTTTCTGGAAAAATGATTTTCTATTCGGAAATTTCAGTTTAATTTTTAATCGTAGGAAAGTCTTATAATACAAGCTCCTTTAAAATTAGTTTGTATTTAATGAAAAGAAAGTACATATCTTTATTATATTTTTAAATAACTAACTAGTAATAAAATGTTTTTTTACTAAAATTTTTTCAAGATTTGTATGCTTTATATAAACAATAATGATTTAAAAAATATCTGGGTGTAGCGAAGTTAACAATTATTGAGAAACTTTTTTGTCGTATTCTATCAAAAGGAAGAGGTAGAAACAAAGAGAATAACGAGAGTTAAGGAAGAGGGTATACAACTAGTAACCTTCTAAAAATAGGGCTAACATCTTTTAAAAATAAAAGATTAGCTATTATTAAGGAAGGGAAAATATAAAATATTATAAAGAACACCTTCTTTCAAAAAAATAGGGGGAGTAATATGCGACTGATGAGAAGATGTGTGGCCTTACTAATTGTATTTTTTATCATGGCTCCAACGATTAGCACAAATGTACAGGCAGAAGTTGTAAAAGAGCTTGGAAAGGGGTTTCCTGATACAGAAGTATTCACACCTGGAGAATGGTTTTTAGGCCAAAAACCTGCTAATTATGATGAGAATAAACCGCCAATTCTCTTTGTACAAGGAAGAAATGGTAATGCTGATAGTTGGTATGGAAAGACAGTATATCATGATATAAATGATATGTATGATTATGCTTTAAAAGCAGGCTATCAAACAGTGTTTATACAATTGTATGATGCTGCAGGGAAAGGTTCGGCTAGTCAGTGGGATAACGGAAAATTGTTAGCACAAAAACTTGAAGAAATATATAATCATTTCGGTAAAAAAGTTAATATTGTAGCGCATAGTAAAGGTGGTATTGATACACAAGCTGCATTAGTTGAATATGGTGCGAATCGATTTGTTGGAAATGTTATTACACTTGCTACACCGCATCACGGCTCAAATTTAGCAGATTTGTCATATAGTTGGTGGGCAGGGTGGCTTGCTTCTATATTAGGTCAAAAAGATGATGGTACGTATTCGTTACAAATAGGTGAAATGGCAAAGTTTCGTTCAATAATAGATAACAACCCAGCAGCTAAATTAAACCGTTACTATACGGCTACTGGAACTAGCTGGGGACCAACATTTTCTGCATTATCTATGGGCGGGTTATATTTATCATCGTACGGTTCAAATGATGGACTAGTAAATGAATGGAGTACGAAGCTATCGTACGGTACACATTTATTTACAGATTCCAGATTTGATCATGACAATATAAGAAAAGGATCAGCTGTTTTTGCACGAATTGAACCATATTTACGTACGACAAATGTGGGATTACCAGCTTTAGTAGCATCCAGCACTAGTTCAAATGAAGATCTAGAACAATTAAATACAACTTCAAATCAAAATATTTTAGGAGGCGAATTACCACAAAATCAGTGGATAGAGCAAAGTATTTCTGTTGATAAAAAGGCTGAAGGAATAGTTTCTGTACTAACTGCTTCTTCTGATGTAGAAGTACAAATGGTATCTCCAAAAGGAAAAATCTATGCAAATAAAGATAGCGCTATAACTACTGGTGAAGGCGAATCTTTCTTTAATGGGGCGACAATTAGAACGTTTAAGTTTGATAAATTGGAAGTAGGCGAATGGAAAATCAAAATGATGGCGAAGCAGTCGAAAGATGCATATTTAGTTGTAAGCGATTACAAGGATGATGCACCATTTGTTCTTCGAATGCCTACAAAAGTTAAAGTAAATAAACCTGAGTATAAACTGAAAAAATCACCTGTAGCACCTGAAATGAAAGGGGATCTTTCCATAACAGTAAGAGTCGTTAATAAAGAAGGTAAGTTAGTCTCTGAATTTAATGAATTACAAAATGTTAATACGAATACATTTACAGGTGCTTTGAAAGATATAAAACAACCGGGAGTATATAACGTTACGATGGATATAAAAGGGATGAATAAAGAAGGAAAACCATATAATCGTACGATTGTTAAGTCGGTTTATGTAGAGAAATAAGGAAGAACAAATAAGTATAATAAAAAAGTGCAGAAATCTTGTGTTAGAAAGAATTCTGCACTTTTTTATGTGGGGAGAGATAATAGAAGTTGAAAAAAACTGTTATTCAATAAAAAAAGATGCTGAAATAGCATCTGAATGTGAAGAAATAATTTTAACTTAGTTTTGTAACTGTTAATTCCACTGAATTTATACCATTGTCACAAGTTACAATACTTTGACGATTAAAACCACTATTATTTCTAAGTTGAAGAGTTGAATTAGCAGGCACTGTAACAATCGTTTCGCCAACGAGTTGAAGACATTCGTTATTTGATGAAGTATTCATTTGAATAGCGAAATCACCTTGACTATCAGCAAGTGGATTGTTATTTAAAAATATAGTTATGACTGGGATATGTGGAAATACAGGATTTAAAGTAGTATTAATACTGGAAATGAACGAAACTCTATAATCACCAGCTTGTCTAAAGTGTATAGTAGTAGGATTTAGTAAGGAAACGCCTCCTGCTAAAGGTCCAACGTAATTAAATGAAAAAGGATCGCCAAAAGGAACAGTTATAAATTCAGTTTGCCAAAAAGTTCCGTATGCAGGACAGCTTCGTTTATGTGAATGGTCACATGAACATTTTTTATTTGAACTGGAAGAAGATTTGCATGAGCATTTTTTATACGAGTTTGAAGAATGATAGTATGAACCCAATATATTACCTCCTATTCTTAATAAATTTAAATCACATAGTAGTTTATGAAGATGAATCACAATTGGCGTGTATGCTTGTACTATAAAAGGAGATAGATTTGGAATATAAAGTGGTCAAATGATGAAGTGTAGTATTTGGGTATTACCTGTAACACCTTTTGAAGATGATAAGGTTTATAATTTGATAGAAAAATAAATGGAATTTCTAAATAGATTGAAGTAACGAGGAAACGTTTATCCCGCTATTTTCCGAGCAGTAAGACTCCCACCTCAAAATTCAGCGAAAGCAAAGAAGTTAGGTGGGGGATGAATTAAACCCCCACTCATTAAAATTTTACTTTACTATATTTATTTAGTCTGACAAAACAGAAATATTACCTTTAGCTGTATGGATGTTATCATTTGGTGAAGTTATGATATTTAACTGTATGTATATTAGGCTATTCAGTTTATCTTTTATTTGCGTAGCTGAGCAGGAAAAAGTCAGAAAATATAGAATAATGTACATATGAAGCATCATTTGTTTTTGGTGTGAATAGTAATTAAAGATACGCTAAAATATTTAAAATTGTAACGAAAGAGAGATTAAATAATAGAAGGAGCAACTTACATGGAAAATATATTAAAGGTATCTTCAAAATCAAGCCCAAATTCAGTCGCAGGTGCAATAGCAGGAGTACTAAGAACAAGTGGTAATGTGGAAATTCAAGCGATTGGGGCTGGAGCTATAAATCAAGCGATTAAAGCAATTGCGATTGCAAGAGGGTTCGTCGCTCCAAGTGGTATTGACTTAGCTTTTGTTCCAGCGTTTCAAGAGATTTCTATCAATAATGAAGAGAGAACAGCGATTAAATTAATTGTAGGCCCTAGAAAGAAAAGGTCTTAGTAGAAGAGAGCGTTACTATAAGGGAAAAAGCTAATAGACTTCCCAGGTTAGATACGTTATTTTATGTAACCGATCCTTGGGTGTGGACACGGCATTATACCGGACTCATGTCTGTTAATTTCTCCTTAAATTTAGCGCGTGTTCTAGATACTTAAAAATGCCAAATCCTTTGTGATATAAGGGATTTGGCATTTTTGATGTTTTTAAAAATAAACAACCTTAAAACTGCTCATTCTTCTCCCAAGATTCAACGATATAGTATGAGAAACCTTATTATATCAAGGTTTGTAAGTGGTGATTCACCTCGATGCTCACATTTTGCTCACATTAAATTTGTTCATTTTTTATCAGGTGTTTTCATTAGATTTTATTATGCTCTCGAAGTTTTCTGCTGCCTGTTCTGTGTGATGTGGCTATAATTGTCTAAAGGCATTTGAATAGATGAATGCCCTAAGCGATCTTGTAAGATTTTAGGATGTTCTCCAGCCGGAAGCATGAGTGTAGCGTGAGTATGTCGTAAGTCGTGTATACGAATTCGAGGAACACCAGCTTTTTTATAGTGATCATTCAAAAAGCGATGAGGAGCATCTATATGTAAGGGTGAATGTATCGTATTGCCGGTGAAAATAAAGGCTTCTTCATTCAAGTGTATACCCCAGCGGAAAAATTCTTTCTTTTTATAAGAGTAGTAGGATTGTAACTTCCCTATAACAAAAGAAGAGATACTAATGCTTCTATTTGAAGATTTAGTTTTTGTAGCAGCTTTAAATAGTCCTTTTTCTGTTTTTACAAGTGATTTATTAACCAGGATACGTTTATTATCAAAGTCAATATCTTTCCATGTTAGTGCAAGTAATTCTCCGCGTCTCATCCCTGTATAAATTGCAAGTAAGAAGAACATATAGTACTTAATATTTTTTTCTTTTAGATACTGGAGGAATCGATTACATTCTTCGCTGGACCATGTCTTCATCTCACCTTGCTCTTCACGTGGTTTTTTTACTTTATTCATTATATTATCATGTATGATTTCCCATTCTACTGCATGTTTGAATATGCATCTGAAGCAGCGGTGGATATTGCTGATTGTACCATTTGATAGTCCTTTTTCTTTAAGTTCAGCATAGTAGCTTTGAATCATTACGGGCTTAATACTTTTAATTTTTTTATAACCAAATGGGGGAAGTAAACGATGTCCATAGGAAAAGAAGTTGCTATGGCACGAAAACGAAAGGGAATCACCCAAGAACAACTCTCCTTAGAAATCCCCGTGAGTCGTGAGTCACTAGCAAAATATGAAACTGAACAACGACGCTTACCAGAAGATTTACGAAAATGTATTACTGAAGGAATTGATGATCCGCAGTTATTTTTTAAAATGTGGAGTGAAGCAACAGGGGATGTAAGTATTCCGTTCTTCAACGGGGAGCAAATAGATCTTCATCCTACAAGTATGAGATACATGGTTTATCAAGAGACAAATGAAGCTTTGGAACAACTCGATACAGTATGTTGGTTTAAACCTTCACAAACTTGGTCCGAAAGTGAGAAAGAGGATTTGAAAAAGGTAATGCATGAAGTCCGGGATGCTACAGGTTCGATGATGAGCCTCGTAGCGGTCCTATGTGATCAATATGGTTTTTCAATGAAAGAAATCTTTAAGTACTGGAAAGTATCATTACGAGCTAGGAAGTATATAAAAGGTTAATTTAATTATTTTATTGGGGAGGTTTAAGTTATGACAATTGATTATGCAAGTCCAACTTTAAATCAATATAAAACGCTAATTCGTAAGGAAGCAAATTTATATGGTGATATTCGAATTGCAGCAGTTTGTGGAGACTATATGAAAGCTAGGGACCTAAAACAAGAGAAGAAATTAATGGAGATAAGAATTCGAATTATAGAAGCAGCATTTGTTTTGAAAAACAAAAAGAAAAAAGGAAAGGCTACCGCGTAGCCTGCGATAGCCAATCATGACAGTAGATAAATTATAGCATATAACAATTTAGTGCGACAAGCTGTTGTGCTTGTCGTTATGACCAGAAAGATTTGTTAACTCTAACCGCTTAGTATACATTACATTCTGGTCATAACGATGCGTACAGTATCAAATTATTAAAAATGGGGAGCAAATTATGAAAGTAGAATGTAATCGTCTGTTCGACTTAGTTCTACCATGTGATTTTGCTTTTGCAAATGAATTACATAACTGCATGGTGACATGTATTCATAACATGTTCAATGCTGGTTCATTAGATGAAGCAAATCATTGGGAGAAGGAATTAAATAGATGCGCAAAAGAATTCAAGAGCCTTCGTAATGAAAAAGAGGATCACGATGTATCAAAGAGTTATCGTGTAGTTGTTAAAAGTCTTCAAGAGCAGGGGATCAACGCATCATTAGTTAGTCGTAAAAAATAAAAAATCTATCACTTTGCAGAGTGATAGATTTTAGACTCTTATAGAGAGTTTTTCTAAAAATTGAATTGGATTAAGTATAAGCAAATCAAGTAAAACAATGGAGGATGAATAATATGGCAATTTATAGACCTGTTCAAGTTTCATATTGGCAAGATGCATTCGTTTTAGATCTTACACCGGAGGAAAAATACTTCTATCTGTATTTGATGACTAATAGCAAAACTTCTCAGAGTGGTATCTATGAGCTTCCATTACGAGTGATAGAAATGGATACAGGGTATAATATAACCGTGAGACGGTTGAGAAGCTGCTAGAGCGGTTTGCTGATTACGGGAAAATTCATTACAACAAAAAGACGAAAGAAATTATGTTGATTAATTGGCTTAAATTCAATGCTATTACAAATATGAATATTGAAAAGTGTGTGTTAAAAGAAATCCAGAATATTAAGTGTGAAGATTTTTTAATTGATTTTTATGAGACATGTTTAGATTTAGAACAGCAGCAAGATTTTAAAATTCCTCGTATTAAGGATTACTTCCAAGCTCGTTTTGAGTGGCTTATAAGGGGCTTCGAAGACCCTATGAAGGAAAAAGAAGAAACAAAAACAAAGACAGAAACAAAAGAAAAAGAAGAAACAAAAACAAAAGAAGAAGCAGCAAGCTGCTCAAGAGATAAAAAAGTTGCAGAAGAAAATCCAATAGCATTTTATGAGCAAAATTTTGGAGTTCTTAAACCATTTGTGGCTGAAGGGATTAATGCGTGGATTGAAGATTTGAATGCACAGCTTGTTATCAAAGCAATGAAAATAGCTTTAGAAAAGAATGCACCTAATATGTCTTATGTACAAGGTATTTTAAGAGATTGGCATGCTAAGGGGTATAAGAGTATTACTGATGTTGAAGCTGCACAAACTCAATTCCGTAAGAAATACCAGTCTCGTGGTGGGAGAAGTAATGCTCGAAAAGAAATTGTTCCTGATTGGTTACATACTCAAGATACAGAAGCGCAATCTCAGCCTGTAAAGCACGATGAAATCGAATTAGAAGCTGAACGGAAACGTTTAGAAAAAGTGTTATCTAAATATAAAAAAGAAGCTTAGGAGGATTGGAATGCCAAAGCAGTTAACTATATTTGATGTTGAGCCTGTAATAGCATTCGATACTGAGAAAGCACACATTCATCAATTAAATTCTAAAGTTCGTTTTACAGATGTAGTTGTTCAAGTACCAAAGCAAGTAAGAGCTACTGATGAATTAAAACCAACAACAGCGCCAAATGATCAGTATGAATTATTTGAGGAATATACAATTGGAATTTGGAGATTTAAGCGAGTGGAAGATAAGCAGTTCGATTGGGAAGAAGCGGAGGAGCTTTGCAAGTCTGCGAGAGATAATAAAGAACCGATTTCAATACGACTTTATTTATCATTAGAACAATCATTTATTCCTGATAATGTTGTGGAATATCTATAACAAAATAAAAAAGTCGAGATTGCTCCCGACTTGCTTCGACAAAATAATCATAACATACGGGAGTGGTCTAAATGGGAATTATTAAAGAAAATTTTGTAGAAATGACAGCTGAAATAGATTTGAAAATAAACGGAATATATGTTGTTAAAAATGGTCAGGTCCAACTAATAGAACCACCCCAAGGTGGATTTGGTGAACAATCATTTGTATATCAAAGTGGAAAAGTAATTCGTATGGAAGAACGAAAAACACAGTTACTTTAATCAAATTTGAATTTTGTAGAAAAAGAGCAGCTAGCAAAAGCTAACTGCTCAATACAAGGAGATACAGAGAAAACTAAATGGATTTTGGCATACAGCCTATCAACATTATGGACATAATATTGGGTTTTATTCAGTCGATTACGTTAAATGTTTGACGATATAGTCTTTTATTAGTAAAAAAGCTGCAAGGAGAAACATTACGTCAATTGAGAACCAAAACATATCTTTTTGAGGTTTCTTAAACTCTGATATTATCGAAAACATTAAAAATAAGGCAACGGCTATTACAATACAGAGTTTAATCATATCAGACATTTATAGCACTCCTAACATTTAATCTTTTTTATTATATAGCTATTTCCAATGTTGAGGAATTTAAAAAGTGTTTTATGAGAATTCAAACAAAATAATCCTTTGAAATGAATATCGTCCAGCTAGAAAACTAGAGGACACCAATTCATTAAAGCAGTAATTAAAGCTGTTTTAGGAATAGGTGTCCTTTTTATTTTGAAAAGGGAGATGGGGAAATGAAGGTGCTAAGAGATTAATTACTTGAGTGGAAAAAGCAATCCAAGAAAGGAAAGAAGAAAAAACAAAAAGAGAAATTAAGTACTCGTGAAATTGAGCATTTAATGGGGATGCATAGACCTTGTTATGAGCGTAGACGTGGAGTATTAAGACAAAAGTAATTTAAAAATAAAAAGGAGTGGTCTTGCATGACTAAACAATTATCTTTCTTACCAAAAATCGATAGAACATCAACACAGGAGGAATTAGAAGGTGTGTTGGAAAGCGTACGTATACATAGACAATTTGGGATGATGCGTAAAGAAATGAAAGTCACTCCTTCTTATGAAATACATGAGCACGGTCCTACACATACAGTTGGAAAACCATTAGAAGATGTTGCTATAGCAAATATTCAACAAAGTAAACGAGAAGAATGGCTTGAAAGAATGTCATTACGTATTGATCAATTTCTAAATCGATTAGGAAACGGACGTGCAGGAATTATCCAAAGGGATATTATCTATAAACGTTATTTAGAAGAAGAGGACGTATGTGATTACATGGTTTATAACGAAATCGGAATGTCAGAGCGTACTTATCGACGTTGGAAGTCTAAAGCATTTTATAAGCTCGCTTTTGCACTTGGATTAGAAGTTTACGAGGCAGAAGAGACTGGAGGTAATGGACAATGAATTTTGTTCAACCGATACGTGATCCAAAGCAAATACAACAAATTAAAGAATATCTAAAAAAAAAGAATGAACGCAATTATATTTTGTTTGTAATGGGAATTAATACAGGTCTACGTATTAGTGATATTTTAAAACTGAAGGTTGGAGATTTAAATGGCAGCCATATATCAATGCGTGAAATGAAGACAGGTAAGCAGAAACGTATTCAGATTACTGCAGCATTAAGAAGAGAGTTAAAGTGGTACATTGAAGATATGGAAGACTATGAGTATTTAATTAAGAGCAGACAAGGAAAGAATCGACCAATCGGAAGAAGCATGGCATATAAAATACTTAGTACTACAGCAGCAAAGTTTGGTTTAGAAGAGATTGGGACACATACATTACGTAAGACATTTGGATATCATATGTACATACAGACAAAGAACATAGCTTTGCTGATGGAGATATTCAATCATTCAAGTGAACGAGTAACGTTAAGATATATAGGAGTAAACCAAGATGCAATGGATAAAGCAATGACTAGATTTAAAATCTAATCATTGATTTTTTTGTTCAAGGATAGCAACACATGCTTATCGACTTAAGAACAGAAACTTATGCTTGAACATAAAATTAAAATTAAATTTAGATGAGCAAAGCTATTTCAAGTGAATAGAATCGCCTCTTTAAGAATACATAAAAAATATATATACAAGCGTATTCTAATCACTGCATCATTGGTGAAAGTAGAATTCTATAAATTTTGGAGGAAGAGATATGCAAAAAAAGGTTCTCCTGTTTACAGATTTAGGGATTGATGATGCGTTTGCTATACTGTACACCTTTTTTCGTAAAGACATTCAACTTGTAGGAATTGTGGCCGATTATGGAAATGTATCAAGAGAAGATGTAATAAGAAATATTAACTATTTAAAGTACATTGCGGGAAGAGAAGAAATACCTGTATTCCTTGGTGCTTCTGTACCGTTGACAGGTATAGTGATTCAGTATTTCCCTGAGGTACATGGAAAAGTTGGATTAGGACCTATTATTCCACCTGAAATTTCATATCCAGTTTATCCTTTAAATGATATTTATCAAATTATAGAATCAAATTTAGAAGATCTTACAATTATCAATTTAGGAAGACTTTCTTCGCTAGCTACGACTTTTGTATTAAATTTAGAAACAATGCGAAATGTAAGAGAATGCATTTGCATGGGGGGAGCTTTTTTCTATCCAGGTAACGTAACTGCTGTGGCTGAAGCTAATTTTTACGCAGACCCTTATGCAGCAAACTTAATTCTGCAGCATGCAAAGAACTTGACGATTATTCCTTTAAATGTGACTCAACACGCGATTGTTACACCCGAAATGGTCCAGCAAATTGATGCATTTCATCGGAGTACACAGGATCTTGCAGGACTCATCATCAAACCTATGTTAGATTATTATTATAATTTCTACTCCAAGTCTAATCCTGGTATAAGTGGAAGTCCTATGCATGATTTTGTAACGGTGTGGTATTTGCTGAATCAAGAGGCTGTTAGTCTTTCAAGGGTACCCATTAAAGTGATTCCTGATCAAGGGGAAGGATTTGGTCAAAGCATTGCAGACTTTCGTTTTGTTACTAATCCAGGCTATAAAACGCATAATGTAGCTTTTCAGTTTGATTATGAATGGTTCAAGAAGGATATTATGGAAACGTTCCTAAAGAAGAGAGTGTAACAGACTTTATTAACTTCAGATAATACGGATTATATGAATGAAATATCACTGCACTTCACGTACAAGAATTCGACTTTTTTAGGTTGAAATTCGTCTAACATACAAAGCTTCCGAAATGTTGGCTGTACCCTATCACTATCAAGCTAACAGAATAAAATCTTCCTAATTTCTGGTGTATTAAAACTTTAAGTTGATGACCATGTGGTGCTCCCCCACATCCATCAACTTAAGAAAAGTAAACATCCCAAAAACAAAAAATGAGTTGACTTCTCAAAATAACTAACTATAGAGAAAGAGAAATTTCATTTAGTGGGTACTTCAAAACCTTAGCTTGATTGCGATGGTGTCACCATATCAAAAAGAAAATTGTGCGTTTAGACATATTTTTCAACCGCTTCCTGTACGTTAAGGGACTCGTTATTTTTTTACAGTTTTTTATTATGAAATTCAAAATAACTAATTATAATAGGTGAAAAAAACGATCAATAGTTGGGGTACGGAAAGGATTTGAATTTACATTCTTTCTCAATACATATCATGGATAAATAAAGTAAAATATGGGTTGGGGCTATGTCTCATGTTGTGTTAATCCTAACAATAACTAAGGGTACATAATATGCTTTCATACCTTTGAATAATTTTGTTATAGAAGGGATGGAGATTTAACTGGCTCAAATTGTTGGTATTGATAGATACCTTTGTACTGGGGCTTTAATTTATATGCGTGAGGACCTTTCCTTAAGTCTTGTCAGGAAGTAAGGAACAGTAAGCAAACACTTATACAATATGAATAGAGGAGAGGAATGCCTTATGAAAATACGTGGTCAAATTACATGTGCAAGTCTGGCCCTTTTAATAGCTGGAAGTTCCCTGTTATATACAACATCAACCTCAATTGTAAAAGCAGAGCCCGCTCAAAATGTATCTAGTTCGTTACAAACAAATACTCAACGAGATCGTACTTCCGTCAAGCAAGCAATGCGAGATACATTGCAACTTGGATACCCGGGGATACTTGCTAAAACTTCTGAGGGTGGAAAAATGTGGGGGTATGCCGCTGGAATAGCGGATCTGAGAACCAAGAAACCAATGAAAACAGATTTTCGCTTTCGCATTGGGAGTGTGACGAAGACGTTCACCGCAACAGTTGTACTTCAATTAGTTGGAGAGAATCGCCTGAAGCTAGACGACTACATCGAAGATTGGTTGCCTGGTGTCATTCAAGGAAATGGATATGATGGTAACAAGATTACTATCCGGGAGATATTGAACCATACAAGTGGTATCGCTGAATACTCAAGGTCAAAAGACGTTGATTTTACGGATACAAAAAAATCGTATACAGCTGAAGAGTTAGTGAAGATGGGGATTTCTCTTCCCCCAGACTTTGCTCCAGGAAAGGGCTGGTCTTATTCAAACACAGGATACGTATTACTGGGTATCCTTATTGAAAAAGTAACTGGAAACAGCTATGCGGAAGAGGTTGAAAATCGAATTATTGAACCACTTGAATTGTCGAATACATTCCTACCAGGCAACTCAAGTGTTATTCCAGGCACTAACCATGCCCGTGGATATGTCCAACCAGACGAAGCAAGTGAGCTAAAAGACGTTACTTATTATAACCCAAGTGCAGCTAGCTCTGCTGGAGATATGATTTCTACTGCTGACGACTTAAACAAATTCTTCTTTTATTTGCTCGGTGGCAAATTACTGAAAGAACAGCAACTAAAACAAATGCTTACTACAGTTCCTACAGGAAAAGAAGGAATCGATGGATATGGTCTTGGAATCTATGAAACTAAGCTTCCAAACGGTGTTTCGATATGGGGACACACAGGTGGCATTCTAGGGTTTACAACTCTTGTTGGAGGTAAACTTGGAGGCAAGCATACGTTGGTCGTCAATTGGAATAGTTTGGGTAGAACTGACAGTCCTAATCCTTTTAAAAAAATTTTACTTGCTGAATTTAGCAAGTAGGAAAAAAGGAAAAATTTATCGTAGTTTTCATAGTTGAAAATATACTTTTCTGGTTCAAAAGCCCCAACTTATTTTTAAGAAAAATTTGGAGCTTTTTTTGTTTTGGTAGCGTTTATTCTCCTTAAGTTGATGGATGTGTGGTGGTACTCCATCGCCATCAAGCTAAGCTTATATAAGTTTAATTTCACGTGAAATTTTTTCGTTTTTCTAAAGACAAATGTAAGTTCTTTAAAGATTTGCATGCCAAATAAACCCTATCAGGTTTCAGCTTTTTGGATTACGCTACATGACTGTGAGACATAGAAAAGTTGTATACGACGCCTAAGATATCAAAGACTGTTTTCTTCTCATACCTATGGGATTTTCGTCCGTTTTTCTGTAAGAAATTAAACAGACGAAAGAGAATCTTTGTTAATTCTTGGGTGTCTTTTTGTAAAGATTGATAAATAAGTGGAAAATAATCTTTGATGATATAAATTGCTTTATATTCACTTAATTCTCGTTTCTTCTTGATGAGGAGTAATTGGCGCATTTGAAACATGGTGGAGAAACAAAGAAGGATACTTATCAATTGTCCGTATAAGTGACATTCTAGTCGTTCTAATTTTACAGAATTACAGTGATGAATACGAAAAAATGATTTCCATGTTTTAAAAATAAGTTCAATTTGCCAGCGTAAGGAGTAAAAATCGTATACTTGTTCCTTTGGTAGATATTCTAAAGGAATATTTGTAATGTAAAAGTTAATTGCACTAAGCCTCTTACTACGTTCTTTATAGGTAATTTGCTTCTTATGTTCTTTAGATGCTAAATCCTTTTGCCTACGTTTCATTTGTGTTTCAGTTAATTTGTACAGAATGAGTCTTGCAGGAAGTTTTTGATACATTCCAATATAAATTTCAGGAATTTCATATGTTTCACCTGACTGTAATTGGTCAATGAATTGCTCCATATCTAATTGGATGTACTCAGAGTGCTTTTTTATTGTTCCATTTTGAAAGTATTCAGGCTCATTATTCTTTTGATATATACGTGTATTGAGCTTTAATCTTGAAATAAAATAAGCATTACACTCTTCTATAGTATGTAAGTCTTTTAGGTCGAAGTATCCTAAATCACGTATACATATATCGTTCGGTTGAAGGGACGCTAAACAAGTAGAACCATACGTTTTATCATTGTGCTTTCCCGATCCTACATGAACATGAAGAAATTGACCACTTAGTAAATCATACTCTAGTTGAATTTTCACACCAGCATTTTGACCACTACCACCTGAACCTTGATATATAGAAGTGAATTTATCCGGAATTTGAAAATGTGTAGAATCCAATACACGAATACGTCGAAAATAGTTTGTATACAAAGTTGGAATCTTGTTAGAAGAACAAAATTGTTGGTGAAGTAAATGTGCTAAGAGTTGTTGTAAAAACTGAACAGCCTGAGAATTAAAACGTTGATTGAGTCCTTCTGGACTCATAGAAATGCCTGTGTTAGCTTCTAATCGACTACTTAATTGTACCAATGAAGTATGGGCGATATTTTGACTTAACCAAATACATAGAGCCACTAAATCTTGTGCGCGGTATTTACTTTTTCGTTTAACAAATCCTACATTTTTAGCTAATTGCTCTAAAGCATCAGGTGACATATATCGTTGCAATTCTTTAGAAAACAATTCTAATTCATCAGAAATCGATAAATTCATACTAAAACGCCATCCTTTCCTATGATTCTATAGAAAGAATAGCGTATTTTTTCATTTTAGGGGGAATTTTGTTTTATTAGCTTGATAGCGATGGGGTGGGACCCCTATAATCGTCGAAAATATAAAAATAAAGTTAATTTTAACGTATGTGTATTTTATTTCTATATATAATTTTATAAATATATTGAGCTAAAGGGTTTAAACTACTCCTAATTTCACTTCAATTTATAAAAGGCTAATCGTTAACAATTTAAAAAGGGGTTTAAAAAATTAGAGACATATAGTATCATTAGATTCCGGACCGAATGGTCCGGAATCATGTGTGAATATATTTAAAAGGAGAAATTTATGCAGAAAGAAAAATTAAAGATTCTAGGCAATTTAATTAGGGGGATAATAAAGTGAACTTTATAAAAACGAATAAAAAAGATCTTATTATGTTAGTAGTTTTTACAATGTTTGTAATACTTCAGATTGGCGTCCTCATATTAGTAGGAGTATCACTTTTAACTAATGTAAATTTAGTTGAATCAGAATTTGCCAATACTGCCGCCGCTTTTATTGTACCTGCTATTATAGGTATAAGTTTCTATAGGAAAGAAATTATTCAAAGTTTTTCTTATTTTAAAGAGAAAACAATTTTGAAAGTAGTAAGTATTCCTATGGTGGTTTTACTTACGGGAATTCTAGAAAAATTTGTTACGAAATTTCTAGTAAATACAGATCAGTCAGTGAATCAAGATGCCGTTAATCAAGCCGCTTCAGAGGTACCTTTTATATTTGCATTGATTTTAGTTGGTGTTGCAGGTCCAATAGTCGAGGAAATTATATTTCGTCATATATTAGTAAATAAATTTTCTAGTTATGTTGGTACTGCTATTGCATCAATCATTTCCATTCTAATTTTTACAGTTCTTCATTCACAAAACCTTTCCGATTTTGCTATTTATTTACCAGGCTCGGTGATATTTACTGTGGCTTATCTTATTTCTAAAAGATCCCTTGCATATATCATAGCAATACATGTGTTAAACAATGTCCTTAGTTTAATTCTGTAAGAAACTAGATTGCTTTCTGTCACCTTAAGGTTTTAGACTATTTTTTAAGTTAAAAACAAGTTACTATTTTCTTATGTAAATAATGAAGACCTAGTTCTAATTTGTAACATTGAAGAAAAGAGTACAAGTGAACTAACTTCTCACTTAAAAGAAATATTCGATATTCCATATGTTAATTTTGAAGGTAAGAACATAAATAACGTAAAGAAAATAGCTATCGTTGCAGGTTGTGGCGACAAAGTAAGTTGGATGGAGGAAGCTGAAAAAAGAGGAGTTCAAGCCTATATCACTGGCGAAATCCATTACCATATTGATAACGAATATGGTAAACAAAGATACAAACAAATGATGGATTATGTTTCTAATACTTCGATGTCTTTAATCGGCGTTTCCCATTCTGCATCAGAATATCTGGTCCATAAAACATTGATGAAGGAATGGTTTGAGAATAACTTTGATATTGAAACAGTTTTAATTCCACAGGAAAAATGGTGGTTATAAAGTTATTAAGTAATATTTAAAAGAGCTTGGGAATTCAAGCTCTTTTTTTCGAATTTAGCTGAGAATTATATCGTGAGAACTAGATGTTTCAGTCTATGCATATTGCTGAAGTTTTAGGTCTAGCACCCCAAAAATGAAAAAAACAAGCGGAATTTTCATAAATAACTGTAAAAAAGTAAAATTCTCGTTATGGGGGTGTTTTAAAATCTTAGCTTGATGGGCATGGGGTACCACCACATCGCTATCAAGCTAAGCTTATACAAAGTCAATTTTAGGCGAGATTGTTCCTTTTTCTAAAGGGCAAGTGTAGGTGATTGAAAGATTTGCATACGAAATAAACCCTAACGGGTTTCACTTTTTTGAATTAAGCGGCTTGATTGTCCGACATAGTACAATTATAAACGACACCTAATATATCAAAAACTGTTTTCTTCTCATACCTATGGAATTTTCGCCCGTTTTGCTGTAGGAGATTGAACAGGCGAAGTAATACCTTTGATAGCTCTTGGGTGTTTTTTTGTATAGTTTGGAATAGAAGAAGGAAATAGTCTTTAATCATATATATGGCCTTATATTCACTCAGTTCTCGTTTCTTTTTCATAAGAAGTAATTGCCGCATTTGAAACATGGTAGAAGAACAAAGTAGAATGGCAATCAGTTGCCCATACAAATGGCATTCCAATCGTTCTCGTTTTATCTTTTTACAATGATGAATATGAAAGAATGATTTCCATGTTTTAAATAAAATCTCGATTTGCCAACGTAAAGAATACCAATCATGTACTTGTCCCATTGGGACAATATCTATAGGGGTATTTGTCATATATACATTGATACCGCTAAGTCGTTTACTACGAGCAGAATACTTCATTCCTTTCTTTTTTTCTCTTACCGTTTGATCGTGTAATCGTTTTTGTTGTTGTTCTTTTGTTAGTCGATGAACAATCACACGAGTTGGTACTTTATCAGTCATTCCTACATAAGCGTTGGATATTTCATATGTTTGTCCTGGCTGAAGAGAGTTCATTAAAACCTCCATATCTATTTGGATATACTCTGTACCCTTCTTAATTCTGCCATCTTGAAAATAATCAGGGTTTGGATTTTTTTGATAAATACGTGTATTCGATTTAATACGTGAGATATAATAGGCCTTTTTATCTTGTATATGTTGAAGATCTTTCAAATGAAAATAACCTAAATCTCGGATACATAAATCATTCGCTGTTACAGTTGGGGCACACAGGGAACCGTAGGTTCGATCATGTTGTTTACCTGGACCTGTATGAATATGAAGGAATTGTCCACTTAATAAATCATACTCAAGCTGTATCTTTACTCCCGCTGTATGGCTGCATCCTCCCGCACCAGGATAAACCGATGAAAATATATCCGGGAGTTGAAATGCAGTTGAATCTAAAATACGAATACGCTTGAAAACAGAAGTGTATGGAGAAGAAATCGGCATAGATGCGGCCAATTTTTTGCTTAGTAGTTCGGCTAGTAGGTGTTGTAAAAGTTGGACGGCCGCCTTATTAAACCGTTGATTCAGTCCCTCAGGACTGATGAGTACTTCTGTTGATGCTTCTAAACAGCTAGATAACTGAGTTAAAGAAGTCATAGCTACATTTTGGCTCACCCATACACATAAAGCTACTAAATCTTTTGCTTGGTACTTACTGGTTCGTTGTACAAAGCCAACATCTCTAGCAATATCTCGTAAGGCATTTGGAGATAGGGCACTTTGAATCTCTTGAGCAAATAGTTGTAATTCGTTAGACACAGAAACAGACATAAAAAACGCCATCCTTTCCTATGATTCTACAGAAAGAATAGCGTATTTTTTCATTTTAGGGGGCATTTCTTTTTATTAGCTTGATAGCGATGGGGTACCACCACATGCCCATCAAGCTAAGAAAAGCAAATACCCCAAAACGAGAAAATTGACATCTCCAGATGAAAATGCACAATTTTTTTGTTTTGGGACTGCTTCAAAATATTAGCTTGATATTAATGTGGCCCTATCCATATAGGTTCGTGAGCTACGGTACTATGACCATATCGTACAGCTAGTTGAGTGTTCAAATGTTTTTGGTCAAAGCTTTTGTCTTGATATTATACTCACTTCATCACTCCATAATTTTTAGGTAGTGAACGATTTTAGATTACCTAAAATCATCATGATATCCTAAATAATATTTAAAAAGCTAAGCCCATACATTGCAGCAACTGTAAAAATGACTGTCCATACTGCAAGACTGACCGTCATCCAACTTATGACGTGTGTCCGGTTAGATCCAAATGTTAAAGCTAATACGGCTGCAATATCAGTCCCTACGAGAATTGGAGCTAGAAGAGCCAAACCTGGAATACCATATCGTTCCCATATTTTTCTTGATCGGGTTTCTTTTTTAGAAGGTGTTGTTATACCTTTTTTTAGTTTTCTTGCTGCTTGCCATTTGGCATACTGTTTAAAGAAAAAACCGAGTAATAGAACCAAGATAAGATTTCCTGCAAATGCTGTTACTCCTACTGCAATTGGTTGTAACCCCCATGCGATACCAAGTGGTATAACGATTGATACATCCATCCATGGGGCAAAAGCTAAAAGAAATAACACTACATATTGCCATAATGCACCTGCATTTTGAGCCCACTCCACCATATTGTTTCATCCCCTTTGTTAAATACGATTTAAAATAAGAATAGTAGTTAACCAATAGACAGTGTATTGACCTACACCTAGTAAACCAATGCACAATAACGGAACAAAATTATGTTGAGAAAAGAGGAAGCAAATCCCTGCCGTTACTGGAAGCGTAATGCTATAGTAAATATACACATTTCGACAAGCCTTATAGGTTACCCACTGCTGCCCTTCATCTATTTCACGAAATTCAGATGGTATAAAGCCAAATAACCTGATCTTATCATGAGGATTCTTTCGGTTATAAATTCTTGTGAGAATGAGCCATAAAAAAGTAACCGTCACTAAAATCCCGAAACATAACTTAGCTAAAATGACTTGTGTATTCATAAGAGAAAATAGTAAAAATGCAATAATCAACACAAATATACTGGCCCCTATGAGTGGGGATCTTAAAACCTGTTTTATCATAATCGTTCCTCTCCCTTTAAATAAAAAACCTCTTCTACGGTAACTTGAAATACAGCAGCTATTTTTAACGCCATAGTGACAGATGGAGAATAATCACCTTTTTCTATTAATCCAATTGTTTGCCTTGTGACCCCAATTGCATCAGCCAAGTCTTGCTGAGTCCATCTAAATCGTGCTCGTAATTCTCTAACTCTATTTTCTAGCATCACAAATTCCCTTTCCTCATTTACAATTACTGTAATTGTAAATGATCACTGACAAAATGTAAACAATCATTTGCATTATGTAATGAATAATTGCAAATACGACATAAATTATCCTTAAGTTAAAAAGGGAGCCCACCCCATCGCTATCAAGCAAACAAAACAAAATACCCCCTAAAATGAAAAAATACGCTATGCTTTCTGTAGAATCATAGGAAAGGATGGCATTTTTTTATGGACCTCTCACTTTCTGAAGAATTACATCTATTCTCACAAGAATTACAATGCATTCTATCTCCAGTAGTCCTACAAGACATCGCCAGACAAGTTGGCTTTGTACAGCGATCTAGTAAATATCAAGCTAACGAACTCATTGCCCTTTGCGTATGGCTCAGTCAGGAAATTGCTAGCACATCACTTACACAATTGTGCAGTCGATTAGAAGCTTCCACTGGGGTACTAATGAGCCCAGAAGGATTGAATCAACGTTTTAATCCAGCAGCTGTCGCATTTCTTCGAGAAGTCTTTACTTCTCTTCTCACACAAAAACTCTGTTCCAATCAATCGCTTTCTGCACACATGATGTCTATTTTCAATCGTATTCGTATTTTAGATGCAACGGTGTTTCAGTTACCAGATACCTTCGCCATTGACTATCAAGGCTCAGGCGGAAGTAGTAATACTGCGGGGGGGAAGATTCAACTTGAATACGATTTACTCAGTGGTCAAATTTTAAACGTACAGCTTGGACCAGGAAAGAACAATGATAAAACATACGGTACCATTTGTCTTGAAACCGTTGAAAAAGGAGACCTATGTTTGCGTGATCTCGGTTACTTCGATTTAAGTGATTTACAAGCGATTCACGATAAAAAGGCTTACTATATCTCGAGGTTGAAGCTGAATACACGTATTTATATCAAGAACCCTGAGCCAGAATACTTCAACAATGGTACGTTAAAAAAACAAACAGAATACATCCAAATTGATATGACACAAATGATGGCTAGTCTATCCCCTGGTGAAACGATGGAAATCCCCGAGGCATATATTGGGCAAAATCAGAAGCTTCCAGCACGTGTCATGATCCATCGTTTAACCGACGATCAAACACAAACACGTTTGAAAAATCAAGCAATACGTGAGAAAAAAAGGGGATTATCATGAAGGATAAAAGTAAGCGTTTGATGAGCATGAATGTATATATTACGAACACATCGCCAGAAGAAGTACCGACTAACTATGTGCATTCCTTGTATTCACTGCGTTGGCAAATAGAGATTTTGTTTAAAACATGGAAGTCGTTCTTTGAAATTGATGAGTGTAAGGGCATCAAAAAAGAACGTCTTGAATGCCATTTGTATGGCCAACTCATTGGCATTCTCATCTGTTCCTCTACGATGTTTCAAATGCGACAGTTTCTACTCGGAAAGCAGAAGCAAGAACTAAGCGAATACAAAGCAATTTATATGATTAAGGATTACTTTCCGTTACTGTTCCAAGCAATGGCAATTGACACAGATGAACTCTCGGCGATTCTGCATCGCCTCTATCAATCGCTTAAAAAGAATGGTCGTAAATGTCATCGGTATAAAAAAATGACCGTCTTCGATATTCTTGGTGTTGTCTATGAAACGACGGTGAATAAAAGACAAGTTGCCTAGCAGAAAAATCACATTTTCATAGGTTTATTTGGCATGTTTATTTTTCCAAAACTCATTAGTCACAGTACAAAAACCAAGGTGTAGCTAGGATTTCTCACTGTTAGCTTGATGGGCATGGGGTACCACCACATCGCTATCAAGCTAAGCTTATACAAAGTCAATTTTAGGCGAGATTGTTCCTTTTTCTAAAGGGCAAGTGTAGGTGATTGAAAGATTTGCATACGAAATAAACCCTAACGGGTTTCACTTTTTTGAATTAAGCGGCTTGATTGTCCGACATAGTACAATT
Organism: Bacillus sp. FSL K6-0073; assembly: GCF_038006085.1. Lineage (NCBI taxonomy): Bacteria > Bacillati > Bacillota > Bacilli > Caryophanales > Bacillaceae > Bacillus > Bacillus sp. FSL K6-0073. The sequence continues at coordinate 2,168,752 of NZ_JBBOUN010000001.1, forward strand.
ATAAACGACACCTAATATATCAAAAACTGTTTTCTTCTCATACCTATGGAATTTTCGCCCGTTTTGCTGTAGGAGATTGAACAGGCGAAGTAATACCTTTGATAGCTCTTGGGTGTTTTTTTGTATAGTTTGGAATAGAAGAAGGAAATAGTCTTTAATCATATATATGGCCTTATATTCACTCAGTTCTCGTTTCTTTTTCATAAGAAGTAATTGCCGCATTTGAAACATGGTAGAAGAACAAAGTAGAATGGCAATCAGTTGCCCATACAAATGGCATTCCAATCGTTCTCGTTTTATCTTTTTACAATGATGAATATGAAAGAATGATTTCCATGTTTTAAATAAAATCTCGATTTGCCAACGTAAAGAATACCAATCATGTACTTGTCCCATTGGGACAATATCTATAGGGGTATTTGTCATATATACATTGATACCGCTAAGTCGTTTACTACGAGCAGAATACTTCATTCCTTTCTTTTTTTCTCTTACCGTTTGATCGTGTAATCGTTTTTGTTGTTGTTCTTTTGTTAGTCGATGAACAATCACACGAGTTGGTACTTTATCAGTCATTCCTACATAAGCGTTGGATATTTCATATGTTTGTCCTGGCTGAAGAGAGTTCATTAAAACCTCCATATCTATTTGGATATACTCTGTACCCTTCTTAATTCTGCCATCTTGAAAATAATCAGGGTTTGGATTTTTTTGATAAATACGTGTATTCGATTTAATACGTGAGATATAATAGGCCTTTTTATCTTGTATATGTTGAAGATCTTTCAAATGAAAATAACCTAAATCTCGGATACATAAATCATTCGCTGTTACAGTTGGGGCACACAGGGAACCGTAGGTTCGATCATGTTGTTTACCTGGACCTGTATGAATATGAAGGAATTGTCCACTTAATAAATCATACTCAAGCTGTATCTTTACTCCCGCTGTATGGCTGCATCCTCCCGCACCAGGATAAACCGATGAAAATATATCCGGGAGTTGAAATGCAGTTGAATCTAAAATACGAATACGCTTGAAAACAGAAGTGTATGGAGAAGAAATCGGCATAGATGCGGCCAATTTTTTGCTTAGTAGTTCGGCTAGTAGGTGTTGTAAAAGTTGGACGGCCGCCTTATTAAACCGTTGATTCAGTCCCTCAGGACTGATGAGTACTTCTGTTGATGCTTCTAAACAGCTAGATAACTGAGTTAAAGAAGTCATAGCTACATTTTGGCTCACCCATACACATAAAGCTACTAAATCTTTTGCTTGGTACTTACTGGTTCGTTGTACAAAGCCAACATCTCTAGCAATATCTCGTAAGGCATTTGGAGATAGGGCACTTTGAATCTCTTGAGCAAATAGTTGTAATTCGTTAGACACAGAAACAGACATAAAAAACGCCATCCTTTCCTATGATTCTACAGAAAGAATAGCGTATTTTTTCATTTTAGGGGGCATTTCTTTTTATTAGCTTGATAGCGATGGGGTACCACCAACAAAACGCGAATTTTGTACGCTAAGAAATAAATAATAAGCGTTATTGGAAGTGAAGGGTATCAATTTAATATGTTATATGATTGCTTATCTTTTAACGAACTAAAATCATAATTTGATTTGGTCCTGTACGCTTCATTACTCGATATCCTTTAATTGATGTTGTAGCAATCCCCTCATCATTGGACTTACAATAACCATCTACTTGACAGGTACCATCATCACGAACCAGAAGTTTTCCAACAAGACCTACAGGAACCCCTTCAGGTCTTTGCAGCCGCGAGATATACTCCTGTGAAGAGTCCCACTCAGGGTTTAATATAGGTTCGCTTTTTGTAAAGGAGGGATGAATTACTCTTCCATCGCCATCTTTTTTTCTGGTACAACAACTTCATGATATTGAGTTCTGCCCCATTCATCTCTTACGAAGAGATTGTGCCAACGTAAATCACTTGCATCTGCAATCATAGCTGGTGTTGCACTCACTACCCCTAGAATGTAATCATCGTTTGCATTTGCTTTTCGAATTTTTTCCCCGTATAAAGTCACAAAATATCCGACATCAATCAAGTTTCCATCAATAGTTTCAAACATTTCTGCATAGTCCGCAGCATTAGGAGATATTACAACACCGTCGAGATAAAGATTTCCTGTTACCCCTTCAATTACAGCGGAATTTAAGGATGGTCCAACAGCAAGACCATTTGCCAAATGCCAAGAAAAAGAAGATCGTGTAGTTCCATTTTTCCCCATAATATGAGAACCTGGATGAAGTACATCTACAATGGTATTAATTCCTTCGGTGTGGGAAAAATTTGCATCTGCTGTTGTACCGGATCCTTCAGTATGGGAGGCAAATCCGCTTGCTGTTGTTTGAAATCCTTCGGCATGGGAGGCAGTTCCACTTGCTGTTGCGAATTGTCCTTCGGCATGGGAACAGTCCCCGATCGCCTGGGTGTTACATGCCTCCGCATGAGAGGCAAACCCGCTTGCAACGGTCCCACTTCCTTCTGCTACAGAACATCCATTATCGGGGTCAGTTCTAATACAGATTGTTGCGGTTGGTCCTGTCGGTCCGGTGTCTCCCGTAGGCCCTGTAGGTCCTGTAGATCCTGTTGGCAAAGTAAAAGAAGGAATAGGTGGGAATGTAGGACCAATCAAATTTGGATCTAATGCAGGGGCACTTAAAAAATTATCTGGTATAAGATCTTTCCGTTTTTTTTCACTAAACATTAAAAAATTTTTATCATAGTTAGTAAATGCATGAGTGGGAAAAATGGCATTTATAAAAAACGACACGATTTTTATGAAGAATAAGAGATATAAATGATTCTTCTTGAATGAACTAATTTTATATTGCCTTTTAGAACGATATAAAAATATTTATATTTTAAGATTTATATAATTTATACATATTTTGTTAACATAATGTCTCATTATCGGTAGCAAGAAAAAAGAGGATTCCTTATCCTCATAAGGAATCCTCTTTTTCTTTTCTATCACTTTATTCGCTTCTTATACATTCCTATTTTGTCGTGGGTTTTAAGGTTCTCATTTGTTAGTGAATAAGCCGAAAAACTGTATAAAATCTTGCATACTCTTAGCGTGGGTTTTTTCTAAAATGCTGGCGGTACTCCAAAAAAAGTTTATCAAGTTGGAATATTCGAAAAATCATTTATATAAACAAACATACTGTGGTAACATTTAACAAAAGGGGGTAGAAGTAGATGAGTGTTGACATTATTTCTAAAGAAGAAATCACAAAATTATTAAACGACTGGTATCAAGCTATGATTTCACAACGTGTATTACAGTCTCAGAAAATAAAAGAGGATATTGCAAATAAAATCAATAATATTAAGGAAGACCAAACAATATTAGTCTACTACGCTTTATTGAATGCACGGTATAAACTGCTAATTCGGGATATGGATAGTACAAAAGATATTCTGGACAAAATCGAGCCTTTACCAGAGTCTACAGAAACATTTTTAGAGTACTATCATCATTTATTTAAAGCAATTTACGCTATTAATAAAGCAAACCATAGTGAAGCAAGAATGCAATTTGAAAAAGCTGAAACGTTTTTAGAGTACATGCATGATGAAATTGAAAAAGCTGAATTTAATTATTGGCTTGCAGTCCATTACTATCACGTATTAAAACCGATCTTAGCAGTTCAATTTGCTACAAAGGCGAATGAAGTATTTTCAATTAGTCCAGGGTATGAATTAAAAACTGCAGCATGCTTAAATACTTTAGGAATGGCACACATTCGACTAAATGAATTCGAAAGTGCAGAGGAATATTTACTTTCAGCACTAGGTACCTTCCAAAAATCTAATGATGAACTTCTTATTAAACGAGTTAAGCATAATTTAGGACTTTTATACGCAAGTCAAAACATGCCAGAGTTAGCAATTAAACACTTAGAGGATTCATTAGAAAATAACGCTAAAACTATGTTTCTTTTAGCAAGAGAACATTTTAAGTTAGGTTATAGTCATATCGCTAATGAATATATTGAGAATGGCTATAAGATTAGCGACTTATGTTACCGTCATCATTTCCGAATTTTAAAAGCAGTACATAACTATGTACCGCAAGAAGAATTAGAAAATGTGGTTATAGAAGGTATTTCGTATTTTGAAAAAGAAGAATTATATGATTGGGTAAAAGAATATGCTTCTCTTTTAGGTGAAATATTCTATGGTTCAGAAAATCACAGAAAAGCAAGCAAGTATTTGCACATCGCTTTAGATGCAGACAAAAAGAGCATAGAAAGAAGGGCGCTAAAATGAAAAAAGCAATCTTATTAATGATGATGTTATCCGCTGTTTTTACTTTTGGTCTTACTAATGTAAAAGACATACCACAAAACGAAGCAATTGAAGTGTTTATGGATCATGGAGAACATATTTAAAACCTAAGGAAGAGGGCGCTTATAGTGTCCTCTTTTTAATATCTATTATTTATATGATGAGGTTGCAGGTACGTCTTTTGGTTATTGTTTGATAAACGTAGGATGTTTCTAAAAATGTGTATACAAAGGTGTATTTTTGTACTGTATATGTTCACGTACTATATAAAAAAGTATGAAAATCTATAAAAATAATTATTTCAATAAAATTTGTTTTAGATATTAAAAAGTGCCAAAACCCTTGTGGTATAAGGGGTTTGGCACTTTTGTGTTTTTTATATTTTATCAAATAAACAACCCTAAAACTGCTCATTCTTCTCCCAAGATTCAACGATATAATGTGCAATCGTCGGATTGAAGCCTTTACCAACTAAAAACATAATCGCAGCAACTTCTGTTAATGCGTGTTCATGTGATGTATGTTTTGCTTCATTTAAACCGTAATCTACCCATGGTTTTACGAAATCTAGTACGGGTTTCTTGAAAGGTAAAAACTGTGTACCGACAACTTGTTGAATTTGTTGTTGTGTTGGTTCAGTAATTGGTCCAGGTGGCAATATTTGTGGTTGTGTAATGTCTAGTGTTGGTCCAGGCGGTAAAATTTGTGGTTGAGTTGGATCTATTGTTGGTGGTTTAGGTGGTGAGACACGTGCGTCGTAGTTTGGTTGATACATTTGTTGTTGGTATTGCGGTTGTTGTGGTTGAGTTGTGTATGGGTTTTGTGGTGCTACATATGGATTTTGAGGATATTGTTGTTCTTGGTTTTGTGGTGCTACATATGGATTTTGAGGATATTGTTGTTCTTGGTTTTGTGGTACTGCATATGGATTTTGTTGATATTGTTGTTCTTGGTTTTGTGGTATTACATATGGATTTTGAGGATATCGCTGTTCTTGATTTTGTGGTGCTGCATATGGATTTTGAGGATATTCATAATTTGGACGTGTGTCATATGGATTTTGTTGAAATTCAGTTTCTAGGTTTTGCTTTGTTGCATATGGGTTTTCGTCATATTGTGGCTCTTGCTGTTGTAACTCTTGTTCTTCGTATTGTTCTGTGTATCTCTGTTCTTGTTGTTGAGGATACAATGGTTGCCTTGGATAAGGCGGTTGATTATTATAGAACATGTTTATTCCTCCTTCATGATGATGCCTACCACCTAGTGTATGGGCGGACAAGAAAATATGTGATGAAAAAATGCGGGCGTGTTACAATAAGTAACTGGGTGAAGATAAAATGACAAAACAAGAAAAAATTCAAAAAACAATTACTTTTGTAAAACATATTTTAGAAAAAGATGCGAGTGGGCATGATTGGTATCATATTGAACGTGTACATAAAATGGCGATTTCTTTATCTGAGCAAGAAGGTGGAAATCGTTTTATAATTGAAATGGCAGCATTACTTCACGATGTGGCAGATGAAAAGCTAAATGAAAGTGAAGAAGCAGGAATGAAAAAAGTTTCTGATTGGTTAGAAGAGCTACGTGTTGAAGAAAAGGAAAGTAAACATATTCTTCATATCATCGCCAATATGTCTTATAAAGGTGGTCATGGCGGTAAAGTGGATTCACTTGAAGGGAAGCTTGTTCAAGATGCGGATCGCTTAGACGCCCTTGGAGCAATTGGAATAGCTCGTACCTTTGCATATGGCGGGGCGAAAGGGAGATTAATGTATGACCCAACTATTCCGCCGCGTGAAGAAATGACGAAAGAAGAGTATAGAAAAAATAATGATCCATCTTTAAATCATTTTTATGAAAAACTTTTGAAATTAAAAGATTTAATGAATACGAATGCAGCAAAACAAGAGGCTGAAATTCGTCATCGGTATATGGAACAGTTTATTGAACAATTTATGAAAGAGTGGAATGCACAAATATGAAAATGTTAACTGTGGAGAACTTATCAAAATCATATGGGGAAAAGCCGTTATTTGATGGATTATCATGTAGTATTACAGAAGGACAACGTGTCGGAATTATTGGTGTAAACGGAACTGGTAAATCGACATTATTAAAAATAATTGCAGGATTAGAAACTCCTGATACAGGTGATATGACGCATTCACGTGGGTATAGAATTAGTTATTTATCACAGCAACCAGAGTTTGATGAAAAACTGACAGTATTAGAGCAAGTGTTCCATGGTGATACACCTTTAATTCGTCTTCTTCGTGATTATGAAAAAGCACTATTAAATATTGAAAAAGATCCAAGTAATGAAAAAGTACAGGAACAATTATTTGTAGTGCAGCAACGTATGGATGCAATGAGTGCATGGGAAGCAAATGCAAATGCGAAATCTCTTTTAACGAAATTAGGAATTACGGACTTCACTGCAATTGTTGGGAATTTATCTGGTGGACAGAAAAAACGTATCGCAATGGCACAATGTTTTATTGAAACACCGGATTTATTAATTTTAGACGAGCCTACGAACCATCTTGACCATGAGACAGTTGAATGGTTAGAAGAATATTTAGCGAGATATACAGGTTCGGTATTACTTGTAACCCATGATCGTTATTTCTTAGATCGTGTGACGAATCGTATTTTTGAATTAGATAATGGTAAACTATATAGCTACGAAGGAAACTATAGTACATTTTTAGAAGCGAAAGCACTTCGTGAAGAGCAAGAATTGGCACAAGAATCGAAACGCCAAAATTTATATCGTCGTGAACTTGCTTGGATTCGTCGTGGTGCAAAAGCCCGTTCTACGAAACAAAAGGCGCGTATTCAGCGTTTTGATGAGCTAAAGGCACAAGAAGGACCAGCTGCAAAACAGTCAGTTGATATTGCACTTAGCGGTAGCCGTCTTGGGAAAAAAGTACTTGAGTTAAAAGATGTAACGAAAAAATTTGGTGATAAAACGGTATTAAACAACTTTAATCATATCGTGAAACCAGGCGATCGCATCGGAATTATTGGAGCGAATGGAAGCGGGAAATCTTCGCTATTAAATATGCTTGCAGGTAAGTTATCTCCTGATAGTGGTGAAATTGAAGTTGGGCAAACTGTAAAAGTTGCTTATTATACGCAAGAAAATGAAGAGATGAATTTAAATCAGCGTATGATTGAATACATTAAAGAGATTGCAGAAGTTATTCATACGACAGATGGAAAAGTAATTGGTGCATCTCAAATGTTAGAACGTTTCTTATTCCCGACGCATTCACATGGTACACCACTTGGTAAACTATCTGGTGGTGAAAGAAGACGTTTATATTTATTACGTATTTTAATGGGAGAACCAAACGTACTTTTACTTGATGAACCTACGAACGATCTAGATACACAAACATTAACAGTACTAGAAGATTATTTAGAAGATTTCCCAGGTGTCGTTTTAACTGTATCGCATGACCGTTACTTCTTAGATAAAGTAGTAGATGAACTGTTCATCTTTACTGGCGGAGGCGAAGTGCGTGAGTTTCTAGGTAGTTATACAGATTATTTAGAAATGGAAAAAACGAGAGGACTTATGGAGAAAGCGGAAGTTCAAAAAGAGAAAAAAGTTGTAGAAGAAGCTCCAAAACAACAACGTAAACGTAAACTTTCATACAATGAGCAGCGTGAATGGGAAACGATTGAAGATACAATTGCCGAACTTGAAGAGAAAATTGAGTCAATTGGAGAAGAACTTGCGAAAGTTGGATCTGACTTCACAAAGGCACAAGAATTATCTGAAGCACAGCAGAAAACAGAAGAAGAGCTAGAAAAAAAGATGGAAAGATGGAGTGAACTATCAGACATCGTTGAAGGATTAAAATAAAAACAAGCTGCATATATTGAAAAGTAAAGAGAAAAACTTTACACTATTGGTAGAACCTATTTTAGGAGGGAAAAAATGAGAACATCTAATCCAATGCTGAAAAAAGAGGCATTCCGTAAAGAGGGAGCAAGTGCTTCTGCGATGACGATTGGCGGAACAGTAGGCAAAACGTTTATTATGCTTATCTTGCTACTTGCAACGTCTGTCTATTCATACATACAGATGATGCAGGGGACGATGAAGATGCCAGTATTAATTGGTGCTTTAATCGTTGCGGCAATCATCGCATTCGCGTCTATGTTCTTCCCGCGCATTTCACCTTTTGGTGCACCAATCTATGCAGCGGTAGAAGGGGTTGTGTTAGGAAGTATTTCAGCAGTTTATACAATGAAATTTGGCGATTCTATCGTTTTAAATGCTGTATTACTAACAATCTCAATTCTATTTGCAATGTTAGTGTTATATGCAACACGTGTAGTAAAAGTAACGGATAAATTCCGTACAGGCGTTATGGCAGCAACACTTGGAATTATGGTTATGTATTTAGTCGTATTCCTACTAAATATGTTTGGTGTAACTGTTCCATACATTCACCAAGGTGGTACAATCGGTATTATTATTAGTGCAGTTGTTATTGTAGTTGCTGCATTAAACTTATTACTAGATTTCGATTTAATCGAAAATGGTGTACGTAGTCAAGCTCCGAAATATATGGAGTGGTATACTGCGATGGGACTAATGCTTACATTAGTATGGTTATACTTAGAAATTCTTCGTTTCGTTTCTTACTTTACGAAAAATGACTAATAAAAAAATCCTGCATGAGAAATGCAGGATTTTTTTATTTTTAAAGATAAATTGATTTTATGGTATAATATGGATATTGGTAACTTGAGTTAAGGGGGGATGGAATATGATGAAAGAGAAGAAAGGGATTATGAAAAAACTATTTTCTAAAAGTTTTTTCATAGAACTAGATGAAGCTTTAACGTATCCATCATCAAAAGTTATTACTTCAGCGATTGAAGGATATGCAACTGAATGCAATGAAAGACTAAAATTTGAGAGTAAAGTTAAACCGATTACTTTCTACTTAGAAAATGTAATGTACCGTGCTGAAATAAAGATGGCCCGCGGAGGATATTACATATCTTGTACTGAAGTGTAATAAATTTTGAAACCATACATGTTTGAACTATGTATGGTTTCTTTTTTTGTTTTGTAAGGTCCAAAATAATACTTTCTACTTACGGATATATCATTTTGTGCTTTTTACCATTCAAACATTTCTCCTTACAATGAAGAAAAACATGTGAGGTGGTATAACTTATGATGAATCGAGTTGTATTAATCGGTAGATTGACAAAGGAGCCAGAATTATACTACACAAAACAAGGCGTCGCTTATGCACGAATATGTGTTGCGGTGAATAGAGGATTTCGAAATAGTTTAGGTGAACAACAAGTCGATTTTATTAATTGTGTCGTTTGGCGCAAATCGGCTGAGAATGTAGCTGAATATTGTAAGAAGGGGTCGCTCGTTGGGATTACAGGGCGTATTCAGACTAGTAATTACGATGATGAACAAGGCAAGAGAATATATAGAACTGAAGTTGTGATTGAGAGTATTACCTTTTTGGAGAGAAGGCGGGAGGGGGCATCGTAATAAAAGGTGATTTTAAGTAATAGCTTCGGAAAAAATTGTGGAAAGTATTTTAATAAACTTAAAGAGGGGATACCGCCAGCTTTTTTGAAAAAACAAGTAAAGAGTATACAAAATTTTATAACGTTTTTTGGCTAATCCAGTAACAAACGAGAATCGTAAAACTCATCACAGGATAGGAATGTATAAAAAGATGAATCGAGTGATAGAAAATAAAAAAAGGGATTCCTTCTGAGAGTAAGGAATCCTCCTTTTTGTTGCTACCGATAATAGGACGTTATGTTAATTAGAAATGTATACTATATTCATAAAATTGGAACTGTTCAATTTGTTTAAAAAAACTATAGTTGAAATTCTTTCTTTATAATTTCAGCTACTTCTGTAGCATTTAAATTCGTATTATTGATCCTTATATAATTTTTCTCTGTAATTTCTCCTTCTCTTGAATTTAATCTAAAATTTTCAAATGTGCTTAATAAATTTTGTTCAGATTGTTCAATATTTCTTTTCGTTGGCTTATGTTCAAGTCGATGAGGTGTTTTATTTCGTTGAAGTCTTTCTTCTACATCAGCTTCTAATTCAACAAAATAAATATCAACCCCTTGGGAACGAAAAATATTACATATACTTTCAACATCATCCCAATCGTTCTTTTCATTAAACGCCCATACGTATGTAAAAATCATTCCATAATGTTCACTCTTTGAAAATGATTGAAATATTTCCTTTCGAAAAAGATGGGTCAATCGCCACATTTCCGAAGAGAATCCATACAATGGCTCCAATAAATCAATTGTCATATGGTTATGAAATAATTTTAAATCAGTCATCTTTGCTAGTTCTTGTCCAACTGTCATTTTCCCAACTGCTTGTGGCCCAAATATCAAAACAAACTTTTTCATCGAATTCCCTCCAAAAAATAATAAGACATTAATTACAAAATAAGAGATTCTGTAAATGTATCATAATCAAAATATTTTGTAGAATCTATATACTTTTCTGCCTTTTGTATTATAAAAATAGTTGTCTTCCAATAACGAAAATTATGTAAATAAGCTATCCATATGGATAGCTTATTATATTTTTTTGCTTAGCGTGTTTTTTTCAAAAATACTGGCGATGCCTCAAGAAATGGATGAAAAATAAAAATCATCGGAAACGAAATCTTTTAAAATCTCATTCCTAATTTGAAATGTAAAAAAGAATGAAATAGGATGGTAGCGGGACGAAAGTAGTAAAATTAAGCATCCGAGTAGGAGTATAGAGTGATAACATGTTACAATACAGCTAAGAACATGCAATAAAGGAGAGTTTTTTACGTGAAGATTAAAGCAATTGAACCGACGCCAAGTCCAAATACAATGAAAGTTATTTTGAATGAAGTATTACCATCAGGAGCGCGTAATAATTATACAAATGAAAATAAAGAACAAGCACCAATGCAAGTGCAAGAAATTTTGAAAATTGAAGGCATTAAAGGTGTGTATCATGTAGCTGACTTTTTAGCAGTGGAGCGAAATGCGAAGTTTGACTGGAAAGTTTTATTACAACAAGTTCGTGCTGTTTTCGGCGAAGAAGTAGTGGAAGAAAGTGAAGAACAACAACTTGCTCATTTTGGAGAAGTGAAAGTGTTTGTTCAAATGTTCTTTACAATTCCAATGCAAGTAAAGTTAACAGATGGAACGACGGAAGAACGTGTTGGTTTACCTGATCGTTTTAAAGAATCAATTATGAAAGTGCAAATGTCTGCACCAAACGTTGTAAAAGAGCGTAAATGGGTAGAACAAAGTACACGTTACGGTAATTTTGAAGAAATTGGGAAAGAAGTAGTGGAAGAGATTGTTGCTGCTTATTCAGAAGAACGTGTAAATGAAACGGTTAAAGAATTATTAAATCAAGCAGGTGCTGTTGAAGTAACGATTCAAAAGCGTGAGCCATATAAAGTAACAGAAGAGATGATGAAAGATTCTGACTGGAAAAACCGTTTTGCAGCATTAGAACAAATGGATCCTACTGAAGAAGATATTCCAGTGTTGAAGATGGCGTTAGATGATGAAAAAGTTTCAATACGCCGCTTAGCAACAGCGTATTTAGGTATGGTAAAAGGTGATGAAGTATTACCGTTATTATATAAAGCGTTGTTAGATCGCTCTGTAAGTGTTCGCCGTACTGCAGGAGATTGTTTATCAGATGTAGGTGATCCGGCAGCGATGTTCGTTATGATTAAATCTCTGAAAGATCCAAGTAAATTAGTACGCTGGCGTGCAGCGATGTTCTTATTTGAACTTGGAGATGAAAGTGCGATTCCAGCATTAAAAGCAGCGCAAGATGATCCAGAGTTTGAAGTAGCGATGCAAGCACGTCTAGCATTAGAGCGTATTGAAGGCGGAGAAGAAGCAAAAGGTTCTGTATGGAAACAAATGACGGAGTCACGTAAAGGGGAATAATGTATGATTGTTTTCTATGATAGTTGGTGTCCGATGTGTACGGCCGTTGCAGAACGTACGAAAAAATTAGATAAAAAGGGTAAGATGAAATTTGTTTCATTTCGAAATGAAGATGTAGTTGAGAAGTATGAGCTTTCTCAAGAACTACAAAGTAAGATGGAACAAAGACTGTATATTTTTAAAAATAATAAGTGGTATGACGGTATTCAGAGCATAGATGTATTAGCAAAGGCCGTTCCATCTTATTGGTTTGCAGTTCCTTTTATAAAGCTATCTATCGTACTTGGTTTTGGAAGTAAAGTATACGATTATATCGCTAATAATAGAAAACTTGTTCCAGTGGGACATTGCCGCGGTGGGGTTTGTGAAATCCCTACAAAAAAATGAAATCATCGTTATCTTTCTTTTGCACCTATTAATAGAGCGTGATATGATGAATTTGGAATGAAAGTTGAAGGAGAGATTACAAGATGTCAAATGCTTATGAAGAATACATGCGCCAAATGGTAATCCCAATGCGCCAAGAGTTAGTGCGTTCTGGGTTTGAAGAGTTAACTACAGAAGAAGCTGTAACAGAATTTATGGAAAATACATCAGGTACAACTTTAGTAGTTGTAAACTCTGTTTGTGGTTGTGCAGCTGGTTTAGCACGTCCATCAGCAGGTCAAGCGGTTGTTCGTGCTGAAAAACAACCTGATCATCTTGTAACTGTATTCGCAGGTCAAGATAAAGATGCTACTGCAAAAATGCGTGAATACTTCGGAGAAATTCCTCCATCTTCACCATCTATGGCATTATTAAAAGGAAAAGAAGTTGTTCACTTCATTCACCGTCATGAAATTGAAGGTGCAACTATGGACGAAATTATTACGAACTTAGAACAAGCTTTCGAAAAGAATTGCTAAAGAAGGGGGAGAGTAAATCTCCCTCTTTTCTTTATATAGAGGTGAAACCATGATCGTAACAACAGCAGGAAGAACGAATAAAGAAATGACAGATTATGCAAACGAGGTAGCAGCAGAATTAAATGCTTCTTTCGTTAAACGTAATGACATACCAGTACATAAGCTGCATGAGCAGTATGAACAAGATGTGCTTGTCGTAGGGAGGAACCGATTAGCTATTTATCCGAAAGGTACGGAAGAATCGTTTTTCTTTCATCCGAACTCAGCGATGTTTCGTGTGAAAAGGTTAATGCGTGGAGAACACGATCCGTTTGTACAAGCCACGCAATTAGAGAGAGGAATGACAGTGTTAGATTGTACGCTCGGTATGGCATCAGATAGTATTGTAGCTAGTTATGTTGTTGGTGAAAGCGGAAAAGTAACAGGACTTGAAGGCAATGAGTATATGGCTTATATTATGGAAAATGGTTTGAAAACATGGTCTTCATCCGTTTCTGAAATTGATGAAGCAATGCAAAGAATTCAAGTAAAGCAAATGGAGCATTTTTCATTTTTAGCGCAATGTGAAGACAATAGTTACGATGTCGTTTACCTTGATCCGATGTTTGAAGAAACTGTCATAGAATCTGACGGAATTAAAGGATTAAAACACTTCGCTTTGTATCATGATATTACTGACGAAACAATTGCGGAGGCAAAACGAGTGGCGAGAAAACGTGTCGTTTTAAAAGATCATTTTCGTAGTTCTAGATTTGAAAAACACAATTTCCACGTATACAAAAGAAAAAGTGCTAAGTTTCACTTTGGTGTAATTGACCCTTGCTAATTGTTTGAAAAGATGTATAATAAGCAATAATTAATTAAATATACTGTCTGTGATGAAGAGAGTAGTCTTTTTTAGAAGGAAAGCGAGCTAGGGATGGTGTGAGCCTAGTACGGAAGAAAAAGATGAAGCGCACTTCGGAGATGCTTCTTGAACGAATAGTAGAGAAAGCCGAGGCCCTCTGTCCTCGTTATAAACGGGAAAGTGGTTCGTAACGAACAACAAGGGTGGTACCACGGGTTAAAACTCGTCTCTTTTTTAGAGACGAGTTTTTTGTGTTTTAAAAAATAAGGAGGTTGTATCATGGATTATAAAATGCAGTTTGCGGAAAGTTTATCTAATATTTTCACGAATGAATTAACGCAAAAACAAATTTTAGATTTAATTGAAACACCGAAACAAGATGAATTTGGAGATGCAGCGTTCCCATGCTTTTCATTAGCGAAGCAATATAAAAAAGCACCAGCTCTTATCGCAAAGGAAGTTGCTGAGAAATTCAATGATCAGTTTTTTACGAAAGTAGAAGCCGTTGGTCCTTATGTAAATGTATTTTTCAATCGTGAAACTGTAAGTGATGCAGTATTAAAAACAGTTTTAGCGGAGAAAGAAGAGTTCGGTCAAAACCACTTTGGCTGTGAAAAAACAGTAGTAATTGATTATTCCTCTCCTAATATCGCGAAACCTTTTTCGATGGGGCATTTACGTTCTACAATGATAGGAAATTCGCTGAAACATATCGCTGAAAAATGTGGCTATGAAGTTGTAGGGATTAATTATATAGGAGATTGGGGAACACAGTTTGGAAAGTTAATTACGGCTTATAAAAAATGGGGAAATGAAGCAGTAGTTAAAGAAGATCCAATACGTGAGCTATTTAAGTTATATGTCCAATTCCATGAAGAGGTAAAAGACGACGAAGAACTAGAAGAAGAAGGACGTGCTTGGTTTAAGAAATTAGAAGAAGGTGATGAAGAAGCGGTAGAGCTTTGGAATTGGTTCCGTCATGAGTCCCTTAAAGAATTTTCTCGCATTTATGAACTTCTCGGCGTAGAATTTACTAATTTTCAGGGAGAAGCATTTTATAATAATTTAATGGAAGATTTTATTGGGATTTTAGAAGAACATGAGTTGCTTGAAGAATCAGAAGGTGCATTAGTCGTTAATTTAGAAGAAGAAGGAATGCCGCCTTGCCTAATTAGAAAATCAGATGGTGCGACGATTTATGCAACGCGTGACTTAACGGCAGCTTTATATCGTCAAAACACTTATGGGTTTGATAAAGCGCTATATGTTGTTGGTCCAGAACAAAGCTTACATTTCAATCAATTTTTCACCGTATTAAAAAAACTTGGCTATACTTGGGTTGATGGTATGGAACACGTACCGTTTGGCTTCATTTTAAAAGATGGTAAGAAAATGTCGACACGTAAAGGAAGAGTTATTTTACTTGAAGAAGTACTCGAAGAAGCAATCGAACTTGCAAAACAAAATATTGAAGAGAAAAATCCAAACTTAAAACAAAAAGAAGAAGTAGCAAAGCAAGTCGGTGTTGGTGCAGTCATCTTCCATGATTTAAAAAATGAGCGTATGCATAATATCGAATTCTCATTAGAAAATATGCTGAAATTTGAAGGAGAAACAGGACCTTACGTACAGTACACACATGCACGTGCTTGTTCTATTTTAAGAAAAGAAAGTGTAGAATTTGAAACATGTACATTTGCTTTAAAAGACGATCATAGCTGGAGTGTCGTAAAATTACTTAATAAATTCCCTCAAGTAATTGAAGCAGCTTTCAATAAAAATGAGCCATCTATTATTTCGAAATATATATTAGATGTAGCACAATCATTCAATAAATATTACGGTAATGTTCGTATATTAGAAGAGAGCGCAGAAAAAGACAGCAGACTCGCATTGGTTTATGCTGTGACGGTTGTATTAAAAGAAGGATTACGTTTACTTGGGGTGGAGGCACCTGAGGAAATGTAACATAGTAGTAAACTGACAAACTGGGTCTAGTATAAACCTGGTTTGTTTTTTTATTGGATATATATTTTTTTTGCAAAATCAATTAAAATCTTTTTAGAGAGGGTGATTCATATTGATTCGAACTTTTATTTTACAAATTCCTTGTCATAGAAGATTAGATAGGAGTTTTTTTAAACTACAAAAGTACATACCTTTATGTGCGCGTTGTACAGGCATGCTTATTGGTATTTTAATGTTTCCAATTTATTTTTATATGACACCTTCATTTCTTTTGGCAATCATACTATCATTTTTCGCTCAAATTCCGTTACTTATGGATGGGTTCACCCAAAAGTGGAAATGGAGAAGTAGCTCAAATTTGCTAAGAATAACTACTGGTGTATTAAGCGGTAATGGTATGGGATTATTCATTTCCTCTAGTGTTATATGGATATTATCTTAAGATATATAGTAATGGAGGTATTTACATAGATGTTCTGGATTTATTTAATTCTAATTTTTATTTCAGGCGGAAGTGGAATTGGTTTTATGACTCAAAATAAGTATACAGAAGCAATAATAGCTTTTGTTATTTGTATACTATTGTTTGGGCTACTGTATTATTATCTTAAAAGAAACAAAAGAAAGAGAAAAGCAGATTGTGACGATTTAGACTGTACGGATTGTTTTGATTGTGATTGTACTTGTTAAATTTTTCTTCCAAATAAAAAGCTAGTGTATTTTTAATAATACACTAGCTTTTTGCTTTGAAATTTTAAGAAAAGTGTAGGAATACGGCTATTATATAGAGAACTTTAGTTTTGTATATAAAAGGAGGCGGGAAAATAATCTGTTTTGAACCACATTGGATTTCTAATATGGCTTCTTATTTACTAGATGGGGAGAAACAATCGGAATTTATTCAGCTAGGTGTTTTGCAGAAATTATTTGAAAGTGATACGCAAAGAAATGGTAAAGATGGCAATATAGGCATGAAAATACCGATATATTTAAGTGAATTAGGTGTGAAAAATATTGAATGTAGAGTAAGCGATAAAGTGAACTTTTTAGATTCAAATATGCATCACAATGATAAAAACGATTTGTATCAATCATTAAAAGAAGAGGGGATTGCAGGTGATCCGGGTGATAAGCAACAATTTGTAGAACGTTTAATAGCCAGAGGATTAACATATGATAATGCGCTAGCTCAATATGAAGCTGAACTACGATTTTTTAAAATATTTCATGTGTATTCTTCTTTTGTATACGCTCCCAATATGAAAATTACATTTGGTGACATAGTTTGTTAAAAGGTATGATGTATAAGGATTGTCGTTTAATGTCGATAAGTCGATATTCGACATATAATCGCTGATAAATGTTAAGAATCGGTCGATATAATTTGAAAATCGCCGATAAAATGAAAGAATCGCTGATATATTTGAATTATCGCCGATATAATTTTATGTACTAATTTCAGCTTCTACAAGATTAAAACCGCATGTTACGTTATTCCATATAATTAAACAAAATACGGAGAAAAACAATCATTTTTACTATATTTTGTTATAAATTTGAATAATATTAATTAATACCACCCACTATAAGAGATTTTAGTTGAATACATACTATATGGTGTGTAAAATCTAAGCAAGTAGCAGTTTAAATATAAATTCGAGGTGAATGCATGCTAGATTTTAAGCAGTTAGAAACTTGTTTAAAAGACAAGAGATTTGTAGATGGATTACAGGAAATAAATAATGAAATTGCATATATAAAAGAAACGAATACTTTATCCTATGTGAAGAATTGGCTTGCCAATATTCCTTCGCATAAGGAGTTCGATATATTAATTCGCCTTACTGATGAAGGGCTTATGCACCAATACAGTTCATTCCTCATTCGTTACGCTTATAAAAAATTCCCAAATATGAGAACGCTCTCTTTATATTGTGATGAGTTAATTGATGAGCGGAAAATTCTTGAAGCGGAGCAGTTGTTAAAATCTTCTTTAGAAGAGTTAAGTAAAGAAGAAATAGATGCAGATTTTTTAGCGAAAACATATTTTACGTTAGTACGATGTCTTTTAGAAATGAAACGAAACGAAGAAGCGTTAATGTATATGCAAAAAGCAGAGGAGTACAGTGCACGCGCAGTGTTTGATAAATGGGGCTACGTTTATATGCATACAGGTGAATGGGAGAAAGCGGAAGAACAATTTATTGCTGGCATGCAGCATGAAGATTGTGAAGAGTTATCTACCTATTTATTATCACAATTGTATGCGAATAAAGGAGACCAAAACCGCGCGATACAGTTAATCGATGATGCGATTGTAAAATTCCCACAAGTACCATATTTTCATTTTGAGAAGATAAAGTATTTATTAGATTTAGAGCAATATGAAGAGATGTTAGCGGTAATAGATAACATAAATACTCAGCTGCCATATCATGCCTATAATACTTACTTTGTACATTTACGTGCAGAAGCACTGTACAAAATGAATAAATTTGCAGATTTACAAAAACTATTAAAAGAAGAAAAGAGTTTAAAAGAATCTTTATATCATAATTTAGAAAAAAATCCGGATGGAAAAAAGGTTCACTTGCCGATAGTTCCTATTGTACAAAAGGATAATTATTGTGTTCCGACAAGTTTAGAGATGATGTTGCGTATATGGGGAGAGAAACGTACACAAGATGAAATAGCAGAGTTTATTTTTGATATGACAGGTTCGAAGTTTTCAGATACTGTTTCTTATTTAGAAGAATTAGGTTATGAATATCGTTATTTTAAAGGAAATGAAGAGAATTATAAGAGACTGATTGACGAAGGGATTCCTGTTTTATTAAGTATAGATATTGAGCATGCTTCACACGTACAAGTGTTATCTGGATATGATGATACATTGCAAGCTTTCTATGTTCAAGATCCAAACTTTATAGAACCAGTTCTTGTGGAATATAGTAAATTACAAGAAAAATATCGTTATACAGGCTGTTTAGCAATCACGTTTGTTCCGAAAGAAAAGAAGGAGCAACTAGCGTTTCTAAGTGAAGAAGAAAATCGTTATTTTAAATCTATTTTTTCTCTTACGGATCATTTAGATGAACATGACAAAGAGGGAATTAGTAACTTAGTACAATTTTTAAAAGAAACGAGTGATAATCCAAATACGTGGTTATATACGATAAAGCACTTAGATGTTGAAGTAGATAAAGAATTTATTTTATATTGTATCGATAAGTTAATGGAAAAGTTTCCGAACTCGGACTTTGTTAAATTGCATGGTGCACAGTGTTTTATTCGTCTTCAAGAAGTAGAGAAAGCGGAGCAAATGCTGACAAGCGTTGAGAAGAAAAATAATCGTGCTTTATATCATTTAATAAACGGAAGATATGCGTTTGAACAGGAAAGTTATCTAGAAGCGATTTCAAGCTTTCGTTCATCGTTACAATTAGACGCAGATCAGCCTATTGCTTGGAGTTTTCTCGCTTTATCCTATATGTATATTGATCAATCTGAAAAAGCATTGCAATACTCTCAAGTTGCGTTAGAGCGTAGTCCTGAAAGGTTCACTTTAACAAATCACGGTTTAATATTAATAGATTTAGAAAGATATGAAGAAGCATATGAAATCTTTAATGACTTGTTAAAAGAGTATAAATATGAAGCGCATGTATGGTATGAACGAGCGAGATGTGCACATCAACTAGGGAAATTATATTTAGCAATAAAGGGGCTTAAAGTAGCGATTCATTTGGATAGTAATGCACCTTACATTTATACGAAACTTTCGGAAATATACGAATCTGATTTGAAGGATGAGGAAAGTGCGAAAGAAATTTTATTAAACGGTATTGAGAATTGTGATGATAAAGCACCTCTTTACGTAAAATTAGGTGACTATCATTTTCAAAATGATAGCTTGGAAGAAGCAGAAGTATTGTATAAGCGTGCTTTAGAAGAAAATGATGAGGATGTTTATTCTCACTTCGGACTTACACAAGTTTATATGGCAAGAGAACAATATAAGGAAGCAAAAGAATATATTCTTGGTCTTGAGAAGCAAATTGAAAAGAGCCAAGATTTCCTCATGAATGCAGGAATGGTTTTATGGGATGCTGAAATTGAACTTGGTGGAAATGAAGAAGGATTTAAAGTAGCGCTATCTAAGTTAGAAAATGGTATAAAGAAAAGTGATTATAATGTAGCAAGTGCGTTAGATGAATATGTGAATCGAATTAAAGGAACGGAATTTGTACAACGAGGTATAGCATTTTTAAGAACGTTACACAAAGAAAGAAATGAAGTAAGTGAGTACGGTTGTTATGCAGGTATTTTATATGAATCTATTGGACAGTACGGCCAAGCGATGAAAAGATATAATAAGGCGATAGAACAAATGGAAACGGCATTACCGTATTACCGAATTGGCGAAACACTTATGGCATTAGGGCAATTGACGGAAGCAAAGCAGGCGTATGAAACATGTTTAGAGCTTGATGGGAATTTCGTAGGTGTACATTTACAGCTTGCGGAAATATACGAAAAAGAAGAAAACCGTTCTAAAGAACAAAGTCATATGGTTCAGGCGATGAAAGAAGAGCCGTTGCATATTAATATGGAATATTTGGCACAGCTTTCAGTAGAAATGAACCTTCAGGAAGAATTGCTGATTGAACTAGAACAATTAGCGGACGAAGTACCTGAAATATGGCGTTTAGATGCGATTGCATATGTGTACGGAGCGATGAATGAAACAGATAAAGAACAAGCACAGATTGAATACGCGCTACAATTAGATGGTGAGCATATAGAAGTACTATATCATTATGCAAAAGTATTAGTGAAAAAAAGAAATGTAAAAGCAATTGAAGTTGCAATGAAAGTAATACAAAAAGATTTTGATAATGAACGTATATTTGATGTTTATGTAAAAGCAGTAGAGCAACATAAAAAATTGTCTAACATACGAGATTTTCTTCATACATTAAAGGTGAAAAAAGCAGAAAGAAGTACAGCATTCATGTATGCTGCAGCTGCGGTTACGGAAATATGGATTGAACGCCAGCTGCATGAACAGCCGAAACGATCTATCATTACGAGAGCTTTTTATCGTATGAAAAATCGTGCGAAAGAAATTTCAATGGTTACTATGATAATTGATTTATATGAAATCTCTTTAAAGTTAAATCCGAAAAATAGTATGGCAGCACAGCGATTTGCGCTATTTTATGAGAATGTAGAGATGAATAAAGAAGCAATAGAGATTCTGCACACGTCACTAGAAAATAAATGGGATTATGACGTAGCGAAGCAACTTGTAAATCTTTTCGTTGAGTGCGAGGAAGAAGATATGTTAAGAGATGCTTTGGAATTAACGAAACAAATGGTTCGAGAACTACCAGATGATTATGATACTCTTCTTCTGCAAGCACAAGTATTCTTTAAAGCAGGGGAAGAAAGAAAAGCAGAAAAGATTATCTTACAATTAACAGAGCAAACACCGTTTGTAAGTAGAGCATTTCTTGCTTTAGGAGAAATATATCAAAGTCAAGAAAGGTTTGAAGAGGCAATTCATGTATTAGAAAATGCTTCTGTACATCATCCAAATGAAACAGCAATTCTTCTTTCTTTAGCATCTTCATATCATGGTGTCGGCCAAACGATAAAGGCAGAAAAAATAACAAATGAAGTATTAATAATTGACGCGAGTGATTTGTTAGCAAGATATGATCGTGCTTGTTATTTAGCGCAGTTAAATAGAAATGAAGAGGCGAAGGAAGAGCTTGAATTTGTCCTTCGTGAGGATGAATCGGGATTCTTTGCTGAACTTATTGAGGATGATGAAAATTTAGCAGCATTGCGAGAATTTGAAAAGTAATTGTATAAGAATAGGGGAAAAAGATAAGGATATATTTTGAATTAGTTGACAATTAGTTGCTAAATGGCATAAAATAACTTTTAACAAAGTATACAAATCTGAAGACGAGAAAGAGTAAAATAGTGAGCTGTTCTCCAGAGAGCCGGTATATTGCTGAAAGCCGGTGTGCAGACGTTATTTGAAAATCATCTCCGAGGAGCCGAGGCTGAAAGTAAGTAAGCCCGGACGGATGTCTACCGTTACAAAGAACACGTATGATAGTACGTTGCTAAGTGCTATTAGTGAAAAAGCTAATAGAATTAGGGTGGTATCGCGGGTAAACCCGTCCCTACTTTATAGGGACGGGTTTTTTGTGTGCTTTAAAATATTCAAAGGAGTGATTGTATATGGAAAAAGTAGATGTAAAAGAATCAGCTGTAGGAAGAGAAATGCGAATTCGCAAACAGTGGAACGAACAAAATATTTTCGAACAATCAATTCAGAATCGAGAAGGCGCACAGTCTTTCGTATTTTATGAAGGACCACCAACGGCGAACGGACTACCGCATGTAGGTCATGCACTTGGACGAACAATTAAAGACTTAGTAGCAAGATATAAAACGATGGCTGGTTATAAAGTGTTAAGAAAAGCGGGATGGGATACACATGGTTTACCTGTAGAATTAGGCGTTGAGAAGCAACTTGGTATTTCTGGTAAACATGAGATCGAAGAATATGGCATTGAACCATTTATTCAAAAGTGTAAAGAGAGTGTTTTCACATATGAGAAGCAGTGGCGTGAATTCACTGAAAGTATTGGTTATTGGGTAGATATGGATGATCCATATGTAACTTTAAAGAATCCATATATCGAAAGTGTATGGCATATTTTGGGGACAATCCATGAAAAAGGATTGTTATATAAAGGACATAGAGTTTCACCATACTGCCCAAGCTGCCAAACCTCATTGAGCTCACATGAGGTTGCACAAGGGTATAAAACAGTAAAAGATTTAAGTGCAACTGTGAAGTTTAAAGTGAAAGATAGTGAAAATGAGTATTTCTTAGGTTGGACCACAACACCTTGGACACTTCCAGCAAACGTTGCGCTTGCTGTCCATCCAAATATGGAATACGTTAAAGCAAAACAAGAAGGTCATGTATATATTGTTGCGAAAGAACGTGTACAAGAAGTATTAAAAGAGAACTATGAAGTATTATCTGTTCATAAAGGCGGAGAATTATTAAACACATCTTATACAGCGCCATTTCCGATGAAAGAAGTTACAAATGGTTACCACGTTATCGCAGCAGATTTTGTAACGGCAGATAGTGGTACAGGACTTGTTCATATTGCTCCAGCATATGGAGAGGACGATTATAGAGTCGTTCAAAGTGAAGGATTGTCATTTTTGCACGTTGTAGATGAAAAAGGTGAGTATACAGAAGCAGTACCATTTTTGAAAGGGAAATTTGTAAAAGATTGTGACGTGGATATCGTTCGTTATTTAGCGAAGGAAGGTTTACTGTATCATAAAGAAAAATATGAACATAGCTATCCGCATTGCTGGCGTTGTGATTCACCACTACTTTATTATGCAGGAGAAAGTTGGTTAATCCGAACAACTGCAATTAAAGATACATTTTTACAAAATAATAATTCTGTTACTTGGTATCCGGATCATATGAAACATGGGCGCTTTGGTAAGTTTTTAGAAAATATGGTAGATTGGAATATTAGCCGAAATAGATATTGGGGAACGCCATTGAATGTATGGGAATGTGAAAGTTGTGATCATCAGTTCGCACCGAAAAGCATTGCCGAATTAAGAAAGCATAGTACGAAAGAAACACCAGAAGATTTGGAATTGCATAAGCCTTATGTAGATGAAGTGCAAGTGTGCTGCGGGAAATGCGGAGGCACAATGAATCGTACACCAGAAGTGATTGATGTTTGGTTTGATAGTGGTTCTATGCCATTTGCACAATATCATTACCCATTTGAAAATAAAGAGTTATTTGAAGAGCAGTTTCCAGCGGATGTTATTGCTGAAGGAATTGATCAAACACGCGGCTGGTTTTATAGTTTATTAGCAGTATCAGCACTATATACAGGAAAAGTACCGTATAAACGAGTGTTATCGCTAGGGCATGTTTTAGATGAAGAAGGGCAGAAAATGTCTAAAAGCAAAGGAAATGCACTAGATCCAGTTGATTTAGTAGATAAGTTTGGTGCAGATGCGCTAAGATGGGCTTTACTTGTTGATAGTGCCCCGTGGAATGCGAAGCGTTTTTCTGAAAGAACAGTACTGGAAGCGAAATCTAAATTTGTAGATACATTAGTCAATGTGTATAGCTTCTACGTTTTATATGCAAATTTAGATGAGTATAATCCGAAAGAAACGTATGATGTAAAGCTTACGAAATTAGACGAATGGGTATTATCAAGATTGCATAGTACAACGAAAAAAGTGAGAACTGCACTTGATGATTATCAATTTACGAATGCAGCTCGTGAAATTGCAGCACTTGTAGATGAAGTGAGTAACTGGTATGTAAGACGCTCACGTAATCGTTTCTGGGAATCTGGTATGAACGCTGAGAAAGCAGCTGCGTATGAGACACTTCATGAAGTGCTTGTAACAATTAGTAAATTAATTGCACCATTTACACCGTTTGTCGCGGAAGACATTCATCTAAATTTAGAAGGAAGCAGCGTTCATTTAGCCGATTATCCAGTTGTAAATGAATCACTACTTCAACCGAAATTAGAAGCGGAAATGGATGCTGTTTTACAAGTTGTTGAACTTGGAAGAAGTAATCGTAATCAGCATTCTTTAAAAGTAAAACAGCCGCTAGCAGAACTTGTATTACTTGAGCATAACGAGAATGATATGGATTGGGAATCTTATCGTGATATCGTTATGGATGAGTTAAATGTAAAAGCGTTCCATGTTGAACTCGATGAAACAAAATACACATCATATCAATTGAAGCTTAATTTTAAAACAGCGGGGCCGAAATTCGGTAAAAATGTGAATGCAGTGAATGGTTGGCTAAAACAATTATCACAAGAAGAAGTACAAAACTTTGTATCAACAGGAAGAGCAGTTTACGAAGCAACACCAGGAGAAGAAGTAGTTGTAACTGCTGAAGATGTGTTAGTTGAGAAAGTTGCAAAATCAGGATTCTCTAATACGACTAACGGACAATATACAGTTATGTTAGATACGAATGTAACGGAAGAATTGTTACAAGAAGGAGTAGCGCGTGAATTCATTCGTGCGGTTCAAGAATATCGTAAACAGTTGAATTTACCAGTTAATTTACGAGTCGATGTTATTCTTGATACAGAAGTAGAGCTACAGAGAACGTTAACGAACCATAAAGATTTATTGGAAGAAAACTTACTCGTTAAACAATTTACATTTGGTCACTTAACGAACGAAGACGATGAACTTTCTTTAGGTGAAACAAAACTTAGAATTAAATTAAGTGCAGCTAATTAAAGAAAAAAGGAAGTTGGAATGATTCCAACTTCCTTTTTGTATGATTAGAATTTATTTGACTATACATTCGATAGGACCACTAGCAATTGTCTTTTTTCATAGCGTACCGAACACAATACTGTAGAAATATATTTCTACAGTATTGTGTTCGGTTTATACATAAATATTGAGAAAATTTCACTTACCCTAAATGAAAAGGTAATAGAAGTGTTCATAGAGAATTACTCGTAGATTCAATTTTTATCCATCCGTTTTGCGGGGAATGATTGCCTAGTGGTAATGGGATAAGGTTGAGCTACTTTATTAGGGGGAGTGGTTCTATGTTTAATAAAAAAATGGTGGCAATGGCAATGACTGTGCCGTTAGTAATGGGGACAATTACTACGGTTTCGGCATTGGAAAAACAACAGCAAGTAAAGTTAGAAGCTTATTCGCCACAGAAAAAAGCAACTGAATATTTAAAAGAAAATGCTGCGCAGTATGGATTGAAAACAGATCTTTCAGACTTGCAATATATTTCTACAACAGAAACGTCAGTAGCTTCATATGTTAGGTTCCAACAAGTTGTTAATGGTGCACCTGTATTTTCAAAACAAATAACAGTTACGCTTAACGGAGAGGGAAAGGGAGTACTCGCTGTTTCTGATTATCAGCCTGTTACAGGTGTGAAGGAAGTAACGACAAAAATTAGTGAAAAAGATGCAATACAAAAATCAATGGCGTATGTTGGAGAAGCAAGTGAGCAAAATTTATGGGCTCCTACAGATAAAGAGTTCGGATATATTGTTGAAGAAGGAATTGCTCGTCCAGTATATAAAGTTGTAGTCCATTCTAATAATCCATTTGGTGCATGGGAAACATTTATTGATGCAGAAAATGGAAAGTTAATTAAAAAGGTTGATATAAACCGAAAAGCTGAAGGGTCAGGAAAAGTATTTTTACCTAACCCAGTCGTATCTAGCGGTAGTAAAGTAGGCTTAAAAGATAATAACGATGCAGATTCAACAGCTCTAACGAACCAACTGAAAACTGTTACGTTAAAAGGTTTAGATGGAACAGGATTTTTAATTGGAGAATATGTAACGATTTCTTCAAAAGCGAAAACAAAATCTACGAATTTACAATTTAACTATACACGCGCAAATGATAGCTTTGAAGATGTTATGTCGTACTATCATATCGACACATTGCAACGTTACATTCAAAGTCTAGGTTTTAAAAATATTAATAACCGTTCGATAAAAGTGAATGTTAATGGTACAACTGATGATAACTCATTCTATTCTCCATCAACAAAAGCTTTAACTTTCGGTACTGGCGGTGTTGATGATGCAGAAGATGCTGGTATTATCGCACATGAATATGGGCATTCGATTCAAGATAACCAAGTTCCTGGCTTTGGTAGTTCAGCAGAAGGTGGAGCGATGGGAGAAGGATTTGGCGACTTCTTAGGTGCTACGTATGAAGATGCAGTATCGACGACAGGGTACGGAAAAGCATGTGTTGGAGAATGGGATGCGACTGCTTATTCTAGTTCAGATCCGACGTGCTTACGCCGATTAGATACGAATAAAGTGTATCCGAAAGATATTACAAATGAGGTACATGATGATGGGGAAATTTGGGCACAAGGCCAATATGAAATGGCACAAGCATTTGGACGTGATGTAGCAACGAAAATTATTTTACAATCGCACTGGTCATTAACACCAAACTCTAAATTCAGTGATGGAGCAAAAGCAATTAAGCAAGCGGATGCTCTTTTATATGGCGGACAACATGCTGCTGATATCGATCGCATTTGGGCAGCGAGAGGCATTAGTACGAATTAATATAAAAAGTCGTGGCATTTATAAGCCACGACTTTTTAATTTGCTTACGAACTGGTACTAGTAAATAAAGCTATATCAATGATAGTGTGAATGTATCCATATCCCATTTACTTTTTAGCTTCTTTAAAAACAAAATGCTCTTTAAATTTTCTAGATTCAACTTTTTGACCATTTCGCATCGATCGGAATGGGTGTTCTTGCCATGTAATAATAACATCAACTTCATCCGCTTTTGTAGCAACAGGTAAATTAGCGTGTTCAAATCCAGTTTTTCCACTTGCCAAACGACTTTCCTTTAGGGAAAAGAGTTCATATTTCGTTTTCTTATTTGGTTCGTTGCGGAATACTTCTACGTTTACATTATATACTTCACTATTCCCGACATTCTTTACTGAAAAATGATATGTTTGAAATTCATCTTTTTTAGCTTGAAGCATATTCTTGTTTGTTTTTTTCGGTTTATCAATATTCACTTGCCATTGATCAGAGTTTTGAGAGATTGGTAAAGATTTTGGTGAATAGGCGTACGTTTCGTTTACTACAATTAAGCAAAACAAAAGGAGAAAGAAACTAATTGCTTTTTGCATATACACACCTCGCTTTAAAATTTTTATTAATATGCGTAAATGAATTAGTTTTTATGTAAAAATTGGAAAATATTAAAGGGGTAATTTCGGATGTAATACATAAGAATATGTATTACAAAATTAACTTTTCACACTTTAGAAGAAGTTAGGAGTTAGAAAACCAGAATGTTTCAAAAAAGCTTGCGTTTTATAAGGTAAGGAGTTAGAATACTCTGTAAATATAAAAAGTGATGATCAGGAAAAGTACATGGTGCAAAGGTCTACAGAGAGCAGCCGGTTGCTGGGAAGGTTGCGATACCGCATGATGGAAAGACACCTGTGAGTGTTGCTTTGAACGTGATTATTAGTAAAAGCAAACGGTACCTACCGTTATCAGGGCTAAGATGGTCAGTATGACAATTTGGGTGGTACCGCGGAAAAAATCCGTCCCTATTTATAGGGGCGGATTTTTGTATTCTTTGAAAGGGGGTGAGTGACCGTGGATGATGACGATGACAACAATAACGTAAATAAATATAAAATTACTGGAGGGAAAAATAATGGATTCAATAATGAAGCGTTCACTCACAAAAGAATGTACAAAGCAAAACGGAAAGGTTGTATTACTTCAAGGATGGGTAAAAAAAATTCGGCATCTTGGAAATGTTAGTTTTTTATTATTACGGGACAGAACAGGAGTAATTCAATGTGTATTAGAAAATGAATTGGCTGGATATAAAGTTGATGTAGAAAGTGTCGTCCACGTAATTGGTGAAATAGTCGAGACATCGAAAACAGAATTGGGTGTTGAAGTACTTGCTCATGAAGTGAACGTAATAAACGGTGCAGAGCCACTTCCATTTGAAATAAATAAAAAGAAATTACAAGTTGGCTTAGATCAATTATTGAATGAGCGGGTACTCTCATTAAGACATGAGCGAACTGCAGCGATTTTTAAAGTGAAATCTACACTCGTTCAGAGCTTTAGTGAAGTTCTAATAGAGAACGATTTCACACGAATATTTACGCCGAAAATTGTTTCGCAAGGGGCAGAAGGAGGAGCAAATGTTTTTAAGCTTCCATACTTCCAAAAAGAAGCTTATTTAGCACAATCACCACAGTTCTATAAGCAAATGATGGTGGCAGGTGGGTTAGAACGAGTTTTTGAAATTGCACCTGTATATAGAGCGGAACATCATAATTCTTCCCGTCATTTGAATGAATATATATCGTTAGACGTAGAGCTTGGTTTTATTCATGATTTTTATGAAGTGATGCAACTAGAAACGGATGTTTTACGATACATGTTTCAACAAGTAGCGAAAAAATGTGAAATAGAACTACAACTATTACAAATAGAAGTACCTATTATTACTGAAATACCTAAAATTACATTGTTAGAAGCACAAGAAATTTTGAAAAGTAAGTATCGTAAAGAATCTCCTGTAGGGGATTTAGATACAGAAGGTGAAAAGTTACTAGGGAAATATGTGAAGGAAATATATAATAGTGAATTTGTTTTCATTACGCATTATCCGAAAGAAGCGAGACCGATGTATACGATGCCGAATAAAGAGAATCCATCTATTACTGATTCATTCGACTTATTATATAAAGGATTAGAAATAACGTCAGGGGCACAGCGAATTCATAATTATGAAATGTTACTCGCTTCGTTTAAAGAAAAAGGGTTACACCCAGATAAATTTCAATCTTATTTAAATACATTTCGATATGGTTGTCCACCACATGGAGGTTTCGGAATTGGGTTAGAAAGGGTTGTATATAAACTTTTAGAATTAACAAATGTACGAGAGGCGAGTGCTTTTCCGAGAGATTGTACTCGTCTCATACCGTAAAAAGAATCTTCGCGATTATCGCGAAGATTCTTTTTTTATAGTTCGTTTAAAAAGGTGAAAATATAGACTCTTTCTTTTTCTAATAAGCTTAGTAAAAGTCAGTTGAAATATGAACCATTTCGACAAAAAAATCAATATACCCTTGACAGTTACAAATATAACAGATATACTTCATATTAATTTCAAAAGAAAATATATTCTAAATATTAAAATGTGTTGAATAGGAGTAGTAAGGTCATGTATTTGTACAGAGAGCTATGGGTTGGTGTGACATAGTCAAATGACATCCTGAACTCGCCTAGGAGCAGTAAGGTGGAACGGAATTACATTCTTAGTAAATCTTAACGGTTAACCTTCGATATTAGGTTTGTAATCAAACGATTACTACTAAGGTGGATTCATAATGGAATCAATAAGGGTGGTACCGCGTTAAGTAAATGGCTTAGCGTCTCTTTATATAGAGATGCTAGGCCATTTTTTTATTATATGGAAGAAGAAATGGAGGGTTTATTTGAATAGGTTTATAAAATTTATTTATTTGTATAAAAAGATTTAATTAGGAGGAAAATGAGATGAAACAGACGGAGCAATGGACTTCGAAATTAGGTTTTATAATGGCGGCAGCCGGATCAGCAATTGGACTTGGTGCGATATGGAAGTTCCCTTATATCGCTGGGAAGAGTGGGGGAGGAGCGTTCTTTTTAATATTTATATTATTTACTGTTTTAATTGGACTACCGCTACTTATAGCTGAATTTATGATTGGACGCAGTACGCAGAAACAAGCAGTTGGAGCATTTAAAAGCATCGCACCAAATACAGGATGGCATTGGATTGGACGCCTTGGCGTTGGAACGTGTTTTATACTACTTTCGTTTTATAGTGTTGTAGGTGGATGGGTATTAATTTATTTATTCAGAGGAATAACTGGACAACTGATTACTCCAGGACAAAATTACGGTACATTATTTACTGAAACAATTGGGAATCCTGCTTGGGCTATTATGGGACATTTCGCTTTTATGTTCATTACGATATGGGTTGTATCAAAGGGTGTACAAAACGGAATTGAAAAAGCAAGTAAATATATGTTGCCAGCATTGTTCGTTTTATTTGTCGCTCTTATTATTCGTTCGTTAACACTTGATGATGCAATGAAAGGTGTGAAGTTTTTCTTACAACCAGATTTCTCAAAGATTACTTCGGAAAGTATTTTGTTCGCAATGGGGCAATCATTCTTTGCAATTAGTATCGGGATTTCAATTATGGTTACGTATAGTTCCTATTTAAATAAAAAAGAAAGTTTACCAAAATCAGCAATAACAATTGTTGGATTAAATTTATTTGTTTCATTATTTGCAGGTCTTGCTATTTTTCCAGCCGTATTTTCATTAGGAATGGAGCCAACAGAAGGACCTGGATTACTATTTATCGTATTACCATCTGTATTTAGTCAAATCCCATTCGGTGGATTTTTCTTAACAGTATTTCTTGCACTATTTACATTTGCGACATTAACATCAGCATTTTCTCTACTAGAAACTGTTGTTTCAGCATTAGCAAATGGTGAACAAGAAAGAAGAACGAAATTATCATGGATGATCGGCTTCTGCATTTTCTTAGTAGGTATACCATCTGCGTTATCATTTGGAGTATGGAGTGAAATTACGATTTTTGGAAAGAATATTTTTGATGCAGTAGACTTTTTATCTAGTAATATATTAATGCCACTTGGAGCACTATTTATTAGTATTTTCGTTTCATTCAAAATGGAGAAGAAGGTACTAGAAGCAGAGTTTTTTGTAGGTGGAAATTATGGAAAGAAAGTATTTACTTGTTGGGTATTTTTACTTCGATTTGTAGCACCACTTGCAATAATTATCGTCTTCTTAAATGTAATAGGGATTATTTAATATTAAATGTTATAATATTCAGTAAAAAAGGGGGCGATGATCATAAAGGAAAATTTGATAGAAGCAGGGAAATATATGAATATTAGAGGGAAAAAGCTATACGTTGAAACACATGGAAATCCTAAAAATAAGCCAGTCTTATACTTGCATGGTGGACCAGGAGAAAGTTGTTATGATTTTTCATTTCATCAAGCGGAACGTTTAAAAGATTCTCTATATGTAATTATGATAGATCAAAGAGGTGTTTGTCGCTCAGAAGAAATTACTGAAGACGAAGCTTTTGGATTAAATGATTTGATTGAAGACTGTGAGGAATTAAAAAAAGTATTACAAATTGAGAAGTGGTCTATAATTGGACACTCTTTCGGTGGATATGTAGCATTGCTTTATGCGTCGATATATCCAAGTTCAATAGAGAAAATAATATTTGAAGGACCAACTTTTGATTTTGCATTAACAAGTAGGGCTTTGTTAAAAAAGACAGGGCATTTATTAAAAAAGTATGGAAAAGAAGAAGTAGCAGAAGAGTCTCTTGCTTATTCATCTAGCAATGCTAGTTCAAAAGAGTTGTTAGAAGCTTATATAAGACTAAGCAATGAATTAGAAGAAAAAAGAATGGAGATTTACAATAATAAGGAAGATAGGACAGATGAGAGTTTATACAGTGATGAAGAGTGGGAAAAATTTTCAAATCGCTCTCAAATTCATTTTGATAGATTAAAATTAGAGGGCTCATGTCATACGTCATTATTATATAAAATAAAAGAAGTACAAAATCCAATGTTATTAATTGTAGGAAAACATGATGTAGTAACGTGTGAAGAACAAATTAAAACATTTAATAAAGATGCCCGAAACGGCAAGTATATCGTATTTGAAGAGAGCGGTCATTCACCTCATTATGAGGAAGCGGATAGATTTGCAGAAACAGTCATACATTTTTTGAAATGAAGAAAAGGGTGCTTCTATAAATGAGAGGCACCCTTTCTAAATTTCTGGATATGTGATTGTGATGTTAGGCCACTTACTTTGCCAATTCTTTTTTATAACTCTGTTTTTGTACATATGTAATCGTTCTTTCGATTTAAGAAAATGAGCTGTTGGTTTCACTTGTAAGGAAAGGACATCTTCAATACCACATGGGGCTGTTAAGATAACGTTGTTTAGTTCATCAAGTGTAACTCCTAAAGCCGTTGCTGTTTCAGGGAATTTAGAAATAGCATTAACAGAAGAAGAATATGGTGGCATATTATTCACTACATGCATACGAGCTTGATTTTTTACAGACCAAGGGATAGTAGCATCAATATTCATTAATTTCGTTTCTAATGATTGTTCGTATATCTCATCTTGATGTAGACTATCATAATAAATCACATCAACATCAGGCATAGCCGTTTTCGCTTCATAGTCATGTAAAGTATCCCAAATTTTAGAACGAACAAATCCGGCACAAATCCACCAATCAGGTAGCTCTAGTGATTTTGCCATTTGTAATACATTCATCATCCATTCGTCGTTTTCTATTAAGCGAATTATATCTTTCTCTGTTTTGATCTTCATTGATAAATTCACCTTTCTAGTAAATTAATGCATCAGTTCAATAATCCATAAAATCCAGTAAGCACCTGGTACAAATAGCAGTTGTGCTAATAATGTGCCGAGAAGTCTAGAAATCATTAGCCAACCATACATTTTACTCATAGATTCAGCACCGCTTTCTGATTGTAGAGCACGTTCTGTTAAAAGAGCAATGCGTGGATCGAGTAATACAGTTAATAAAATAGTGGCGAAACCATTTACAAGGCCAGAAGCTGTACTTGCATTTGTTGCATAATCTGGATTTAAAAAAGAAGCGTAAAGGGCTGAAAGTACCCCTGCTGTATAAATAGCAGTAGCAAACATGTTAATAAGCATAATACGCTTTGGAATACCACCGATACGCAGTCTATGAATCATTTCTAACTTTGGAAAACGGACATATTTTTTTGTGTACTTTAATTTTTGAATGTTATTCGTTTTCATCATTCGAATGAAAGAACCGTCTGTTTCAAAGTTTTGAATGACATATCCAAATAATTTTGTCAAAGTTGGATAAAGAATGATCGCGATTAATGTACCGATAGAAGCCGATAATAGTACGAGTCGTATAATATGCTCTAAATTAATAGAAGAATCTAGTTTTGCTTCATCGACAATACCACCGATTAAAAAGGCTTGTAGTAAGTTTGATGTTCTTGAAATAAGTAACACCATTCCTACAACAGACAAGGCAACCGCAATCTTCTTTAAACGTACTCCAGCTAATCGAATACTATAAGAGCTTGTTTCAACTGCGTGGATCACAATTGTGAAAGCCATTATAAAAATTAACGTAATTGACATTTGTTTCACCAGTTTCTATTAAAATAATTGTAACTTTTTTACTGTATCATATCTATCGTATTTTGTAACTGAAAGTATGTGACATATGGAAATTGATTTTTCGAAAAAATAGATAATAATAGTATAATAAGGAGAAGTGGAAGAGATGTTAGCACTTATTTATACAGCAAATTAAGTGGAGGAATGAAGCATGTATAAAACATTTCTATTTGATTTAGATGGAACTTTAACGGATCCGAAAGAAGGGATTGTAAACTCGGTTTTATATGCATTAAAAAAAGTAGGAATTGAAGAAGTACATATAAGTGAGTTAGATTCATTTATAGGTCCTCCTATTCAGCAATCATTCATAGAGAGATATAATATGAGTGAAGGAGAGGTTGAACGTGCTGTTTTTTACTTCCGTGAGTATTTAAAGCAGCGTGGATTGTTTGAAAATAATGTATACGAGGGGATTCTGAAGCTCTTGCAACAATTAAAAAGTTCAGGGAATCGCATATTCGTAGCAACTTCAAAGCCCACTGTATTTGCGAAACAAGTTATAGAGCATTTTCAATTAACGAATTATTTCGAAGACATCATTGGAAGTAATTTAGATGGTACGAGAATAAAAAAAGAAGAAATAATTGCTCATATTTTACAAACACATGAAGAACTAAATAAAGAAGAAATGATAATGATTGGTGATAGAAAGCACGATATAATAGGTGCAAATCAGAATGGAATTGCTTCAATTGGTGTTTTATATGGCTATGGCTGTGAAAAAGAACTGACTGAAGTTAGTGCGACCTACATAGTGAAAGATGTTGAAGAACTGTATCATTTTTGTGTAGAGAAAAATTTAATACAGCAGTAAATATAGATTCTAGCAATCCCTTTATAACGTATGACGATGAATTCGTTTCTGTTTAAAGGGATTTTTCATATGTAATCGAATAATTATAATTAGACATTTTTAGCATAAAAATTTGTATGAATAAGAGGAGGGATGTCAGAATTAAAAGGTTAGTAGAAATATATCAATAAAATTTAGAATATTCTGTTTAATGGAGGGGTAAAATTGGAGTTAGTTATTATATTATTAGCACTAAGTTTACTTATGTTCGTAGCATACAGAGGTTTTTCTGTTATTTTATTCGCGCCGATATTTGCATTATTTGCAGTATTTTTGACAGAACCTAGTTATGTATTACCTTTCTTTTCTAATATCTTTATGGAGAAAATGGTTGGATTTATAAAATTATATTTTCCTGTGTTTTTATTAGGAGCAATATTTGGAAAAGTAGTGGAAATGTCAGGAATTGCAGATTCTATCGCAAAAACAATTATTGAGTTAGTTGGTGAAAAACGTACTATATTAGCGATTGTATTAATGGGGGCTATTTTAACGTATAGTGGTGTTAGTGTGTATGTAGTAGTGTTTGCTGTTTATCCGTTCGCAGCTAAGTTGTTTCGACAAGCTAATATTCCAAAGCGTTTAATCCCTGGAACGATTGTTCTTGGAGCAGTAACGTTTACAATGGATGCGCTACCTGGATCACCACAAATTCAAAATGTAATACCTACAACATTTTTTAAAACGGATATTTATGCTGCACCGATACTTGGGATTGTAGGAGCAATTTTTGTTCTTACATTAGGTTTACTATATTTAGAGAGTAGACGTAAGAAGGCAAAAGCAGCAGGTGAAGGATATTTTGGTTTTAATGATGGAAATACTGAAATGGCAGCATCTTTGCAAGTAGAACAAAAAAATATGCCATTAATTAATAACATTGAAATCACAAGAGCGCAACAACTTATTGCATTTATACCACTTATTTTAGTAGGTGTAATGAATAAAGTGTTTACTATTATGATACCGAAGTGGTATCCAAGCGGTTTTGATTTTTCTGCAATTGGTATGAAAGCATTTGGAAAAGTAGAATTAAGTGCAGTAGTAGGAATTTGGTCTGTAGAATTGGCACTTATTATAGGAATCTTAACAACGTTATTATTATATTGGAAGCGAGTAGTAACAGGTTTCCAAGCTGGATTGAATACAAGTATTGGTGGAGCGCTACTTGCAACGATGAATACAGGAGCTGAGTTTGGATTCGGTGGTGTCATTGCAGCACTTCCAGGCTTCGCAATTATGAGAGATGGCATCTCTGCTACTTTCACAAATCCGTTAGTGAATGGTGCAGTAACGACGAATATTTTAGCTGGAATTACAGGCTCTGCATCAGGAGGAATGGGAATAGTATTAAGCGCAATGGGAGATAAATTCATTGCAGCGGCCAATCAATTTGATATTCCATTAGAAGTTATGCACCGTATCGTATCAATGGCATCAGGAGGAATGGATACACTACCCCATAACGGGGCTATTATTACTATTCTTACAGTAACAGGATTAACACATAAACAGTCATATAAAGATATATTTGCTATTACTATTTTGAAAACGGTTGCTGTATTTTTAGTTATCGCATTCTATACTTTAACAGGACTCTATTAAAAATTTGAAGCGTAAAGATTCATCAAATCGATAATTTATGTCATAAAATATTAATTAGGATAAGAAGGGGTGGGGGACTTGCAAGAGGTTTCTGAGTTTCGGATGCCAAAGTCGGTATTATATGGAAGGAATTCGCTTGAAAAACTGGGAGAACAATCAAAAAAGTTAGGGAAAAGAGCTTTTATAGTTACTGATACAATTATGGAGAAATTAGGATATATTGAAAAGTGTATACAACAACTAAATAAGAAAGGTATTACTGTTAGCACATATAATAAAGTGGATGCTGAGCCTACAAATGTACACGTATTAGAAGCGTTATCTCTTTGTAAAGAGGAAAAGTGCGATTTTATTATTGGTATTGGTGGTGGAAGTTGTATTGATGCTGCGAAAGCAGTAGCGGTTTTATATACAAATGGTGGAGAAGTTGAGGATTATGTCCAAAAGGATATTGAAATAGAAAACAATCCACTACCACTTATTGCAATTCCAACAACTTCTGGTACTGGTTCGGAAGTTACAAGTGTAGCAGTAATTACGAATAAAAAAACAGATGTAAAAATGATGATGAAGCATCCTAGTTTTATACCGAAAGTAGCAATTATAGATCCAGTTTTGACAAGTTCGTTACCACCAGAAATTACGGCAGCAACAGGAATAGATGCGTTATGTCATGCGATTGAAGCTTATATTTCTAAATTTTCACAACCACTTACAGATGTACTTGCTCTTTCGGCTATTGAAAGTATTATGAAATATTTACGTATAGCATATGAAGATGGACGTAATATGGAGGCAAGAGAAGCGATGATGATTGCTTCCTTACAAGCTGGAATTGCATTTTCGAATGCATCAGTTACATTAGTTCATGGAATGTCAAGGCCAGTGGGAGCATTATTTCATGTACCGCATGGAATATCAAATGCCATACTATTACCTACAGTGTTAGAGTTTACAAAAACAAGTGCAGTGAAAAGGTTAGCAAAAATTGGGCGTAGTTTAAATAAGGATTTGTATTCGAATTCTGATGAGGAAGTAGCAAACTACACGCTTGGGGAAATAAAAAAACTTTGCTTTGATCTTCGTATTCCAAATTTAAAAAAATATGGAATCGATGAAATTGAATTTGAAAATGCTATTTCTAAAATGGCATTAGATGCAATTGAAAGTGGTAGCCCAGCTAATAACCCACGTGTTCCATCATATGATGAAATCAAAGAGTTGTATCGAGAGTGTTTTAATTATAAGTATAAAGAATTTATAAAAACATCAAATTTTTAATTTCAGAATATTCTATAAAAATTTCCTTGGAAATGAAAGTAGAATTATTCTTTATTATTCCGTTAAAACAAGACTTTATATTCCAAACTTAAAGTCTTGTTTTATTGTGTATAATATACATAATAAAACGTTGTTATTAGTTTTATAAAAATAGTTTAGGTAGGTGTTTTGTTTATATGAAAACGATAGGTCTTATAGGTGGTATGAGTTGGGAATCAACTTCAGAATATTATCGAATTATTAATGAAGAAATAAAAGAGAGATTAGGAGGGCTACATTCAGCAAAATGTTTGATTAATAGTGTGGATTTTGAAGAGATTGAACGATGTCAGTCTAGCGGAGATTGGGATGGTGCTGGAGAAATTCTAGGGAATGCGGCATATTCATTACAAAAGGGAGGAGCAGACTTTATAATTATTTGTACAAATACAATGCATAAGGTAGTTGGAAAAATAAAGGCGAAAATTGATATTCCAGTCTTACATATTGCTGATGCAACTGCAAAAGAAATTAAAAGAAAAGACATTCAAAAGGTTGGTCTGCTTGGAACTAAATATACAATGGAGCAAGATTTCTATAAGTCACGTATAGAAGAAAATAATATAAAAGTAATAGTACCATCAGAAAAAAATAGAAAAGAAATAAATAAAGTAATATATACAGAATTATGTTTAGGAAAAATAGTATCTCAATCTAGAGAATATTATAAAAGAGTCATCGAAGAGTTAGTGCAAAAAGGAGCACAGGGAATCATATTAGGTTGTACAGAAATAGGATTATTAATAAAGCAAGAAAACGTATCTGTCCCGATATTTGATACAACTCATATACATGCAATTGAAGCAGTCAAGGTAGCTCTAGATAGAGTATAATTATATTATGTAAACTTGATTCGTATATCTGGAAAACATTCAGAAAATATTTTATAATGTAAGTGGTTACATTTAAGGGGGAATGCGTATGTTTTCAGTTCAACCAATCGCATTTGTACATAATGAAAGAAAGGAAATAAAAGATGATGAGTGGGGGAAAGTAAGATCCCGTATAACTTTAACTGAAATGTATGCAGAAGAAAGTATACAAGGGATTGAAGATTTTTCTCATATTGAAGTTGTTTTTTATTTTCATAAAGTAACTGACGAGCAAATTCAGTATTTTGCTAGACATCCTAGAAATAATAAGGATTATCCTGAAGTAGGTATTTTTGCACAGCGCGGGAAAAATCGTCCGAATCGCATAGGTGTAACAATTGTCAAGGTAATCAAAAGAGAAGGTAAATCAATTATTGTTGAGGGATTAGATGCTATTGATGGCACTCCTATATTGGATATAAAACCAATAATGAAAGGGTTTATGCCGACAGAAGAAATACACCAGCCTAAATGGGCAACGGATATAATGAGACAGTATTGGAAGGGGAATGGAGTAAAATGAGAATATATGAGGCAACAATTGCAGATTTAGATGGACTAGCATCAGTTTTTAATAACTATCGCATATTTTATAGACAAGATTCTGATTTAGAAGGGGCAAAAGTATTTTTACGAAATCGAATTGAGAGAAAAGAGTCCGTTATTTTCGTAGCAGTTGAAGACGGCGAATATATTGGGTTCACGCAACTATATCCATCATTTTCTTCCATTTCAATGAAAGAATTATGGATTTTAAATGATTTATTTGTACAAGCGGCGAAGCGTGGAGCCGGAACAGGTAAAAAATTATTAGAAGCTGCTAAAGAATACGCATTAGAAAATGGAGCAAAAGGTGTAAAGCTGCAAACAGAGATTGATAATTTATCAGCACAACGATTATACGCTGAAAATGGTTATTTGAGAGATAATCGTTATTTCCATTACGAATTAACGTTTTAAAAAATTAAGTTGAAAGAGACATTTTCAAGAAAAAGAATTTCTTTGTAATGAGAAATTCTTTTTTATTTTTGCCTAAATTAAAAAACATGACAAAAATAAAACGATATTTATTTATTGTTAAACAATAAATGTTGTGATAAAATTATGTTGTCATTAAATAAGTGAGGAATTGTAAATGAATCTTAAACGAAGTTCAACAACGTTCTTAAAAGTAATTATTTTTCTTGCTGGAATTTCAGTGCTTGCTTTATGCATATTTTTAGTGCCGGAAATGGCGAATTTCGCAGCAAATTTGTATCCTAATATTGCTCCGATGAAATATCTTGTTTTCATTGTGATGTATGGAGCAGCTGTGCCTTTTTACGTTGCTCTTTATCAGGCTTTCAATCTTTTACAGTACATTGATGAGAACACAGCGTTCTCGGAATTATCAGTAAAGGCGTTAAAGAATATAAAGCGCTGTGCAATTACAATCAGTGGTTTGTATGTATTAAGTTTGCCACTTTTTCATTTTATAGCGAAAAAAATGGACCCTCCTATTGGGCTAGTGGGACTCATTATCGTTTTTGCTTCGCTCGTTATCGCCGTTTTTGCTGCTATCCTCCAACGACTTCTACAAGAGGCAATTAACATAAAATCAGAAGATGATTTGACGGTCTGAGGTGGCGGATATGACAATCATTATTAATATTGACGTCATGTTAGCAAAACGAAAAATGAGTGTAACGGAGCTTTCGGAGAAGGTTGGAATTACGATGGCGAATCTTTCTATTTTGAAAAATGGGAAAGCAAAAGCGGTTCGTTTTTCAACATTAGAAGCGATATGTAAAGCTTTAGAGTGTCAGCCAGGGGATATTTTGGAGTATAAAAACGATGAGAATACTCAATAAAAACAGATAACAAATGTAAATAATAGAAGTCAATAAAGAAGGGATAGCCACTAAGCTATTCCTTCTTTACGTTAATTGCTGTTACTAATAAAAAATATAATTTGAATTGCAATGTTTGCGTATCAAAAGGGAACTTGCTACCTTTTGAGGTGATCCGTTTTGTGGAAGACAATTATTTGCCAAAAAGGCTATTTAAACTATGTTTTAAATTATTTCGAGTGAATCAAAATCTTCATTTGTATTATAGTTGATTTAAAACCCAGTTTGTTGCATCTTCAAAGTTATCTGCAATGTAGTTTGGTTCAATATGTGCCCATTTGTCTCGGTACGTATGCAAAGCATCATACCCAGCGCCTGTTCGGACTAGAATCGTAGTCGCATTTACTTTTGCCCCTGCAACAATATCAGTCCAGCGATCACCAACTACAGCACATTGTGTTAAATCAAGCCCATGTTTTTTTGCTGCTTTAAGCAGCATGCCTGTACTTGGTTTACGGCATTCACAACCATCACCGTGTTTATGAGGACATACATAAACATCATCAAAACCGAAGCCTTCTAATTCTTGTACAAAATCGGCTACAGTTGCTATTCCATCTGCGATACCAGGTTGATTTGTGAAAGAGAAAATTTTTATATTTTTAGCTTTTAGTTTTTGCAAAGATGTTTTTGTGAATGGAAATAATGTAAAAGATCCTGGATAATGTATTGTAGTGTCACCACCAATTGTACCGTCACGATCAATGAAAATTGCTTTAATGTTTGTCATAGTTATAGTCCCTTCAATTTATTCCGTATTAACGGGGAGTAAGACCCCCACTGATTAAAGTTTCACTTTATAAGTAGTTTAAAAATGTTTTACAAATCGGTAGCCATTTACTTCATAGCCTAATTTTTTGTAAAAAGGATGAGCTTCTACTCTTTTTGTTCCACTAACTAGCCATGTGCCAATGCAATTATGTTTCTTTGCTAATTGCTCGGCATAATCCATCAACACTTGTCCAATGCCTTTCCGTCGTATGTTAGAATCAACGCTAATAATTGAAATCTCTCCATAACGTGTTACATCTTCTAAATTTTCACGTATACGAAATCCAAGTAATCCAAATATAGCTTCTTCTTCCTCGTAAACATATAAAAAATCAAACGGACTCATTTGTACGAATTGTAATCGGTTGTTCATATCTTCATAGGAAATAGAGGAACCTTTTAATTCTTTCGTTAAAGAACAAAGTGCGTCTATATCATCTATCGTTGCTTCACGCATTTGAAAAGACATATTATCCACTCCAATAAAATGTAATCAAACATTTAATATTCTGTTAAAAAATGTTTTTTCCTGCTATGAAAATAAATATTTTATAATGATATATAGATAGTTATATGTTATTCTTTTCCTTGATTGTATTAGAAATGGAAAGAAGGGGAATGCATGTTAAAAGTAAATATCCGCTCAGCTGGATATGAAATAGGCGAAAAAATAATTCATGATATAGCTTTTTCTATCGAAAAAGGTGAACTAGTTGCTCTTATTGGAGCAAATGGTGCTGGGAAGAGTACGACGATTAAAACGATACTCGGATTACTTGTAAATATGGACGGTGAAATATCATTCGGTGAAAAGAAAAATCCGTATGCATACGTACCAGAACATCCAACATACTATGATTACTTGACGCTCTGGGAACATATTGAATTATTAATGGCAGCTCGTGGAAGTGAAATGGGAAGTTGGGAAGAACGAGCGGAACAATTATTACATACTTTTCGAATGAATAAGCATAAACATGAGTATTTATCAAAGTTTTCAAAAGGCATGAAACAAAAATCGATGCTAATATTGGCATTTTTAACTGAGCCAGATTTTTATATCATTGACGAACCTTTTATCGGTTTAGATCCAGTAGCTACGAAAGAGTTTTTAAATTATTTATATAAAGAAAAAGAGCGCGGGGCAGGAATTTTACTTTGTACGCACGTATTAGATACTGCTGAAAAAATTTGTGAAAGATTTTTACTCATTTCACAAGGTACATTAGTCGCAGATGGACATTTAGAATCTATTCAAATATTAGCGGAAATGCCGGGTAGTTCATTATTAGACTGCTTTGATGTAATTGTAAGGCGTGAACAACATGATTAAACAACAATTTTATAAGAGATTACGCCATGAACTTGAGCGGAAATGGAAGTCTATACGTTCGGTAACAGATTGGACAGTCGCATTATATATTATTATTCCAGCACTTATATTTATGGGAATCTATTATCGATCGCTATGGATAAATGAATTATCAACGGAAGAGACGATTTATTTCGGATTAGGATTACTCGCATTTTATTTAGTAACATATCCAAGAGGAGTTCGTTCATTTTTTGAGCAAGCGGATAGTTTATTTTTAATTTCGTATGCAACACATATGCGAAAATTAGTCCAGTATGGCATGATGTACACATTTGTTCGAATAGCGATAACGAATATAATAGTAGTCGTTATTATGTTACCGGTGTTGATGAAAAGTATCGAAGTAACAGAGATACAAGTCCTATTATTTTGGGTATTCTTTACTATATTTCGATTTATGTTGTCGTTGTTAACGAGATTTGTTCATGTACATGTGGGGAAACGATGGGTTTTATGGATTGTAAAAAATGTAGTATTTTCTATGAGCGTGTCCTTTTTTGGAATTAGTTTATTTTTTATTTATAAAAATCCGTTGTATTCAATTTTATTTATCGGTCTAGTAATTTTCTTAAGTAGTGTATTAGTAAAAGAGAAAATGAATTATAAAAAGTTCTTTTTTAAAGAAATCGAGAAAGAAAAGGAGGAAAGCATGCGCTGGACGAGCGGAATTATGCAAGTTGGTGGTCATGCGGCTAAACCGAGTAGTTCGAATAAAAAACCGTGGATGTTTCCGCGCTCTAAAAGACTTTTAGGGAAAAAAGCTGATTCTCGTATTGTCGAATCTTTTTTGAAAGAATTTTTCCGCACAAGTACTGCACGA
The DNA here is from genome assembly GCF_038006085.1 of Bacillus sp. FSL K6-0073. Lineage (NCBI taxonomy): Bacteria > Bacillati > Bacillota > Bacilli > Caryophanales > Bacillaceae > Bacillus > Bacillus sp. FSL K6-0073. The sequence goes on from NZ_JBBOUN010000001.1 coordinate 2,212,239, forward strand.
ATATTTTATATTCAAATTGTATGTATCAGTACTGCAAGTATAATTATGACTCCAAGGTGGATTGCAGCTATTGTTCTCGTATTTGCTGTAGTTGCAATTTCTCGCTATGCACGTGATTATTGGAATGAATTTACGAATAAGATGTTTCTTCGTTTATATTGTGATGAAGGGAAATTACTATTGTTAAGATGGAAGGCAGATCGTTATTTACTACTACCAGCAATACTTTTATATGGAATAGTTATACTTTCACAGTTTTATTTATTGCCAGCTGTGGTAGGCAGCGTTGTTTTTATTTTATTAATTGTATGGATTGTATTTCTACCATTAAAAAAGAGCCATTGATGGCTCTTTTTCTAGTCTGTAACACATTGATAAATAAAATATACTAAAACGAGTATGCTTGCGGCGGAATACATGACGTCTAAAGTCATTCAAGTGCCTCCTCAATATCGTGGTATTAATATTGTATGAAATCTTACAATTTCATATTCAAGTGAAAAATATGTGAACGTTAACAAAATTGTAAAGTGCAAAAATTATAATCATTTTGTATAATAGAAGAAACCACCGTTATATAAAAAATAATGAGTGAAAGGGGAGGGAACATAAATGCCAAATTGGTTTAGAAAAACCTTAGTCGCATTAATTACCGTATTTACATTTGGTTTAGTGACGCCTCCTTCCATATTGCTTGATAATGCCAAAGCTGCGGACAAGCCTACGAGCACAGCTGGGCAACAAAGTTTGGAGAGTACGTCCTATACATATGAAGAAACGAATGACAGGTTAACCACCGATACTTTTATTACTTATGCGATGCAAGAAGCAGAGAAGCAGTCGATGCAAAAGTTTGGTACTAAAATTGGTCCAGTAATTGAAGATGAATTTAAAGATGTAATATTACCAAAGATTGAAGAGGCAATTGCTGAGCTTGCTAGTGATGTACCAGAAGATTCACTACAATCATTAGCGATTTCTCAAAAACCAGCTGGTGGGAATAATGAAAAGATTTTTCATGTCTACGATACGAAATCAGGAAATGATTTATTGCGTTTCCATGTAAGAAGAGATCATCCACCGCAAGATGGTTATTATTTTAATTTCCATTATCATCGTTTTGATGATGGATACTCAGGACATCATGAGTTAGGAAATATTTATTGGAATACGAATGTACCGCCGAAATGGCTTTCTTAAAAAGAACAAGAGAAAATCTTGTTCTTTTTTATTTTTATAGAAGGGACAGACAACCATGTTGTTGAATAACATAGGTTTAGAAAAAAGAAGCAAAGGGAGTATGGGAATGCAAAAATATATTGTTTTTGACTTTGATGGCACATTAGTAGATTCACAAAATATATTTGTACCAATTTATAATCAAATTGCTGAAAAGCACGGATATAAAACGGTAAGAGAAGAAGAAATTGAGTATTTACGCAAGTTAACGATGGCGGAGAGATGTAAACAACTCGATGTACCACTGTATAAACTACCGATATTAGCGCTGGAGTTTTATAAATTGTATCAACCTGCTATAAAAGATCTTATTTTGTTCCATGGGATGAAGGAAGTATTAGATGAACTACATAAAAAAGGCTACGGAATTGCAGTCATATCATCGAACTCAGAAGAGCATATTCGGGCGTTTTTACAAAAGAATGATATAGAAAATATACAAGAAGTGTATTGTTCTAAAAATTTGTTCGGTAAAGACAAGATGATAAAAAGATTTTTAAAATCGAAAAAGATAACAGAGAAAGATATGTTATATGTCGGTGATGAACAGCGAGACGTAGCAGCGTGTAAAAAGGCTGGAGTGAACGTAATTTGGGTATCTTGGGGATATGATGTTATTGAAACAGTGAAAAAAGATGCACCAGATTACATGGTTCATAAGCCGATGGAAATTGTGCAAGTAGTACAAGGAGCGTATTCTTAATATGAATACACTGCGAGCAGGCATTCATCATATTGAATTTTGGGTAGCAAATTTAGAGGAGTCCATTTCTTTTTATAATAAGTTGTTTTCCATAATTGGGTGGAGAAAGTTAAATGAAGTAGCATATAGCACAGGAGAAAGTGAAATATACTTTAAAGAAGTAGATGAGGAAATTGTAAGGACGTTAGGGCCTAGACATATTTGTTATCAAGCTATTCATAGAGAAGTAGTTGATGAAGTAGCAGATTTTCTTTCTAGTACGAAAGTGAAGGTAATACGTGGTCCAATTGAAATGAATCATTATTCGGAAGGTTACTATACGATTGATTTTTACGATCCGAATGGATTTATTGTAGAAGTTGCCTATACACCAAATGCAGAAATGTAAGGGGAATAGATATGAAGATAATTACAGCACGGCAAAGCAATATACAAATAGTAAAAGATGCAGCGAATATTGAAGAAATTTCTAAAGGTTTTTCGCCTGATAAGAAATATATAATTACGAATGCAAATAATGAAAAATATTTATTTCGGACAGGCGATATAAAAGAGTATGAAAGAAAGAAAATAGAGTTTCAAATTTTAAATGAAATGGTAAAACGTAACGTACAGGCACAAAGGCCAATTGAAATAGGTATATTGGAAGAAGAAGGTGTATGCTATAGTATTTTTTCATATTTAGAAGGGGAAGATGCGAAGAAGCTATTGCCTACGTATTCACCAAAAGAACAATATGATATTGGTATAGAGGCAGGAAAAGATTTAGCAAAAATGCATACATTTGAAGCTCCTAAGGATATACTTCCATGGTATGAAAGAGCTATGAAAAAACATAGTAAATATGTAGAGGTATACAAAACATGCGGAATAAAAATAAAAAATGATGATAAAATCATAAAGTTTATAGAGGAAAATGAAATATATTTAAAGAGCCGCCCGAATCGATTTCAACACGATGATTTTCATTTAGAAAATATAATTGTACGGGATGGAAAATATGTAGGTGTTGTTGATTTTAATGGCTATGACTGGGGCGACCCAATTCATGATTTCGTAAAAATTGCACTGTTTGCAAGGGATATTAGTATTCCGTATTCAATTGGACAAATAGAAGGATACTTTAATAGGAAAATACCAGAGGAGTTCTGGAAATTATACACGGTGTATGTTGGCATGACAGTTTTCTCCTCAGTTGTCTGGACATTACGAGCAGCGCCGCATATGTTAGATGATATGTTAGAGCGTCTTACTATAGTTTTAGAGGATCATAATAACTTTGAGTTATCGAAGCCAATTTGGTTTCAACCAGATAAGATTGATATGAAATAGAAAAGGTAGGTGTGATTCGCACCTACCTTTATTTTTTACCATCAAGATACTTATTTAATTTTCTTAAATGTAAGCGGCTGAGTACTTAATGTAGCTGGTACATGTAACTGAAGGGATGGGAATTCACCACTTACATTCATTTCATAAGCGAATAATAAGCTCATTTTCATTTGGAATAAGTCAACTTTTGTGGAGAAGATGTCGTAATGATGATGCCCTAATTGAATATCCATTTCCATAAATTGTACATATAACGAATCATCTCGTTTGTATACTTGTAATGTTCCGTATGCAGGATGTTCAAAAGTACCAGTATAATCCTCTAACTTGTGCGAAGGTGTAGTCCCTTTAATTTGTTCAGGGAGGGATTCAGTTGCTTCTTTCATCATTTCCTTCATTTTTTTAGTATCTTCTACAGCACGTTTATGCCAATCAATGGATTCTAATTCAAGTAGTTCGTCATAAATTTGATTAGCGAGATAAGTAGGAAGTAATGTTCCTCCAGCATTCGTTAAAATGACAAGGCCTATGTTTTCTGTTGGTATGAATGAAACAAGCGCTGAAAATCCATCGATATTACCGCCATGATGAATCACTTTTTTACCACGATAAGCGCTAATAAACCAACCAAGACCGTAACTATTTAATGGAGATTCAGGGAGTGATAAAACCGGTTGGTCTGGAATTGAATTGTGTGGTGTATACATTTGTTGTAATAATTCAGAGGAGATTAATTCATGATCTCCAAATTTTCCTTCATTTAAGTGGAGAAGTACCCAATTTGCCATATCTTCAATTGTGGAATTAATACACCCAGCAGCGCCAACTGTATCGATGTTACGGAATGGAACTGCTTTTATTTCACCGTCATTTTCAATGTAAGGTAAAGCGTAATCATCTGTAGTTTGTGAATCGTTAACAGAGAAGTTTGTATGTCTCATATTTAAAGGTTCTAAAATATGTTCTGTAGTGTATTGCTCCCACGTTTGATTTGTAATGTTTTCAACAATGTAGCTAATTGTTGCATACATTAAGTTGTTATATAGAAATGCAGTCCGGAACGGTGCATCAAGTGGTAAATGTTTTATTTTTTCAACGAGATCTTTTCGAGATAAGGAAGAACTGTACCAAAGAGCCTCATGACGACTCACTCCAGTTCGATGAGAAGCTAAATCCCGTCCTGTAACTTGTGAGCTAGCAAGTAGTTCAGATAAAGTAAAGTTAGGTATATAAGACGGGACAGGAGCATCCCAATTAAACTTTTTTTGCTGTGCTAACAAGCTTAATGAAAGTGTACCAAACGCTTTCGTTGAGGAACCGATTGCGAATCGAGTATTCGGTGTAACAGCCTCTTTTGTTTCTATATTACGATAGCCGAAACCTTCTGAAAGAATAACTTCACCGTCTTTTATAACAGCGACAGCAACACCAGGAACATTTAAATCCTTCATCATTTTTTCAACCGTGGTTTGTAAAGAAGTCATAACAGGTGTTTCAATTTTAGACATATTTCTAACCTCCAAATATAAATTTTGATCTACCGCACTATACTTTCGGTAATAGAAAATGAAAACCTTTTAAAATATGGAAAGTTAATAATTTTGTAAGAATTAGCGCAAGAAATTTTATTAATTAAGATTATTAAATTTACCATTTTTCATGTTATGATAAATTCCATATACGATTGAAAGAAGGTTTTCCTACATATGAAACATGCTGAAAATGAATACTTAAATTTATGCCGCCATGTAATGGAACATGGTACGAAGAAAGAAGATCGTACAGGGACAGGAACTGTATCTGTATTTGGATATCAAATGCGTTTTGATTTGAGCAAAGGATTTCCTTTATTAACGACAAAAAGAGTACCATTTCGCCTTGTAGCAAGTGAACTACTTTGGTTTATGAAAGGTGATACAAATATTCGCTATTTATTGCAGCATAATAATAACATTTGGAATGAATGGGCGTTTAAGAGCTGGGTAGAAAGTGATGAGTATACTGGTCCTGACATGACTGATTTTGGTCTTCGTTCACAACAAGATGAAGAATTTAAAGTACAGTACGATGAGCAAATGGAATTGTTTAAAAAGAACGTTTTAGAAGATGATGAGTTCTCAAATAAATATGGTTATTTAGGAGACGTTTACGGTAAACAATGGCGTGCTTGGAAAACGACAGCTGGTGAGACACTTGATCAATTAAAAGATGTAATTGAAATGATTAAAAAAACACCAGACTCGCGTCGTTTAATCGTTTCTGCTTGGAATCCTGAAGACGTACCGAGTATGGCATTACCGCCTTGTCATACATTATTCCAATTTTATGTAGCGGACGGAAAACTTTCTTGTCAGCTATATCAAAGAAGTGGTGACATATTCCTTGGAATTCCATTTAACATCGCAAGTTATTCACTACTAACACATTTAATTGCACATGAATGTGGTCTTGAAGTAGGAGAATTTGTTCATACAATTGGAGATGCACACATTTATACAAATCATTTTGAACAAGTAGAAAAGCAATTGGCACGTGAACCACGTCCATTCCCGAAACTTACATTAAATCCAGATGTGAAATCTGTGTTTGATTTTGAAATGGAAGATTTAACGATTGAAGGATACGATCCGCATCCAGCAATTAAAGCACCGGTTGCAGTATAATTGTAGAGGAGATGAAAAAATGATTGTTTCATTTATGGTCGCGATGGACGAAAATAGAGTAATTGGTAAAGATAATAATTTACCTTGGCGTTTACCGAGTGAATTACAATACGTGAAGAAAACAACGATGGGCCACCCGCTTATTATGGGAAGAAAGAACTATGAAGCGATTGGTAGACCACTGCCTGGAAGACGTAATATTATTGTAACTCGTAATGAAGGGTATCATGTTGAAGGCTGTGAAGTTGTTCATTCTGTAGAAGAAGTATTTGAACTATGTAAAAATGAAGAAGAGATTTTTATTTTTGGCGGAGCGCAAATTTATGATCTCTTTTTACCTTATGTAGACAAGTTATATATAACAAAAATCCATTATGCATTTGAAGGAGATACATTCTTCCCAGAAATGGATATGACAAATTGGAAAGAGATTTTTGTAGAAAAAGGTTTAACGGATGAAAAAAACCCGTATACGTATTATTACCATGTATATGAGAAGCAACAATAATAAAAAAGATTGATGTGAGAATTCACGTCAATCTTTTTATTTGTATTCACCAATATAAGTTTATAGATGAGATTCGATAGTGCTATAATGATAGGTAGCATGTAAAAATGCTAAAATTTTCAAAAGTACTAATATAGAAAGAGGAGGAGAATCGATTGAGAAAGATATGGGGGATTCTTTTTCTTTGCTTAACATTCATGTTAGTTGGATGTGGTAAAGAAGAAAAACCACAAGAAGCGTTTGATACATATGTAAAAGCGTGGAATAAACAAAAATTTGCAGATATGTATGATCAACTATCAAAAAATGCAAAAAAAGATATTTCAAAGAAAGAGTTTACTGAGAAATATGAAAAAATTTATTCTGGTATCGAAGTGAAAGACTTAAAGGTAGAAACAGGGGAAGTAAAAGAAGATAAAAAAGATGAAGGTCCTGTTCCTTTTAAAGTAAGCATGGATACAGTTGGTGGTAAAATCACATTTGGTCATGAAGCAAAAATGGTGAAAGAAAAAGATGGAGATAAAGAATCTTGGAAAATAGATTGGACTCCTGATTTTATTTTCCCTGGCATGACGAAAGATAGTAAAGTGCGTATGCAGACAACACAGCCAAAACGTGGTGAAATATACGATCGTAATGGAAAAGGTCTTGCAACGAATGGGAAAGCTTCTGAAATCGGATTGATTCCTGAAAAGTTAGGGGATACTGCTCCGCAGACGAAAGAAACAGTAGCGAAGTTATTAAATATGTCTGTAGAAGAAATTGATCAAAAATTAGCTGCTAAATGGGTAAAACCAGGGTATCTCGTACCAATTGGAATTTTGCCTGAAGGGGCAACACAAAATACGTACATTGATTTACCAGGTGTTTCAACAAAACCTGTAAATGTTCGTACATATCCGTTAGGGGAAGCGGCAGCTCATCTGACTGGTTATATTGGAAAGGTAAATGCTGAAGATTTAAAAACGCTACAAAAGAAAGGCTATCAAGCTGATGACCCAGTTGGTAAAGCTGGCTTAGAGCAAGTATTAGAGGAAAAGCTACGCGGTAAAAAAGGTGGCCGTGTCTTTGTAGAAGATGCGCAAGGAAAAGAAATTAAAAATTTAGCAAAAACAGATGCTGTTGATGGAGAAAATGTAACTTTAACTATTGATAGTGTTGTTCAAGAAAAAACGTATAATGAAATGAAGGGCGAAGCTGGTTCAAGTGCAGCAATTAATCCGAAAAGTGGAGAAACAATTGCACTAGTAAGTAGTCCAGCATATGATCCTAATATAATTGCACGAGGGACATCAAAGGCACAACGCGAAGCGTGGAATAATGATCCGAAAAAACCAATGACAAATCGCTTTACACAATTGTCGGTACCAGGTTCTGTATTTAAACCAATTACAGCTGCAATTGGTCTTGAAACGAAAACGATTGATCCAAAAGAAGAGTTGAAAATTGAAGGATTAAAATGGACAAAAGATTCTTCTTGGGGTAATTACTATGTAACACGTGTGAAAGATGCAAATCCGATTGATTTTGATAAGGCGATGAAATACTCGGATAATATTTACTTCGCACAAGAAGCTTTAAAAATCGGAAAAGACAAGTTTATGAGTGAAGCGAAAAAATTCGGATTCGATGAGAAACTACCAATTGAATATGGATTCCCTGCTTCTAAAATTGCAAATGACGGCATTAAAAATGATATTCAAATGGCAGATACAGGATATGGACAAGGACAAGTATTAATGACTCCTCTTCATTTAGCTTTAACGTATGCGCCAATTGTAAATGATGGAACGATTCCATCACCGTATATTATTAAAACAGATAAACAACCAAAAGCTTGGAAAGAAAATGTAATTTCTAAAGGAAATCAGGATATATTAAAAACTGCTATGACAAAAGTAATTAATGATCCAGATGGTACAGGGAAAATTGCTAAAATTGATGGCATGACTCTTGCTGGAAAAACAGGTACAGCGGAATTAAAAGTATCAAAAGAGGCCGAAGGAAAAGAACTAGGTTGGTTCGCTGCATTTGATTTAAATTCGCCAGATATGGTCATTACAATGATGATTGAAGATGTAAAAGGTAGAGGCGGAAGTAATATTCCAGCTGAAAAAGTAAAACATGTATTTCAAAAATAATATGTAATAGTAGGCTATCTCTATAAGTTGTAGAGGTAGCCTTTTTATATGAAAGAGTTCTTAATATCTGTATACTAAATTTTAAGGAAACAAAGTAAATCATTAACTTACGAAAAAAAAGTAGCTATTTTTTATTGACATTGATTGAAACTTTTTGTATTATACTTACATAAGGTAAGTTATTAACTTTTAAAAAACAAATCTTGAATTAAAGATAAAGAGAGAAAAGGGAGAGAATACAATGACAAAAGTACTATTTATCACAGCAAATCCAAATTCAGCAGAAGGTTCTTTCGGAATGGCAGTAGGGGAAGCTTTCATCGAAGCTTATAAAAATGAACATCCACAAGACGAAGTTGTAACAATTGATTTATTCAATACTACAGTACCAGCAATTGATGCAGATGTATTTGCTGCTTGGGGTAAATTTGCAGCAGGTGAAGGCTTTGAAGCTTTAACTGAAGTTCAACAACAAAAAGTAGCAGCAATGAACACAAACTTAGAAACATTTATGAATGCAGATCGTTATGTATTCGTAACTCCAATGTGGAACTTTAGCTATCCACCAGTAGTAAAAGCATACTTAGATAACGTAGCAATCGCAGGTAAAACATTCAAATATACTGAAAATGGTCCAGTCGGCTTATTAGAAGGTAAAAAAGCACTTCACATTCAGGCAACAGGTGGCGTATATTCTGAAGGAGCATACGCAGCTGTAGACTTCGGTCGCAATCACTTAAAGACTGTATTAGGATTTGTCGGTGTAAATGATACTGAATATATCGCAGTTGAAGGTATGAATGCAAACCCTGAAAAAGCACAAGAAATTAAAGAAGCAGCAATTGCTAATGCTCGTGAATTAGCAAAACGTTTCTAATATAGAATGCTTAAAAAGTCCAAACACTTGCTGTTTGGACTTTTTTTCTTCTTTTTCCTTCGTTTGTCTAGTATAATGAAGGTCGGAATGATAATAGGTGGGGGTTCTGTATGATTCAAACGTTTTTTAAAATCTTTTATTTAATTTTAATCGTAATTGCGATTACACCGAGAATGTGGCGTCTTAAAAGACAAGTAAATACGATGGCGCCAAAAGAAAAAGATAATGCTGTGTATAAAACGACAAATTGGTTTGGTAAGAAAATGGTACGTGTAGCTGGAGGGGCAGTAGAAGTGAAAGGACTTGAAAATGTTCCGAAAGACAAGCCAGTACTAGTTGTAAGTAATCACCAAAGTAATATGGATATCCCTGTTTTACTAGGTTACTTAAATAAACCAATTGGATTCGTTTCAAAAGCAGAGATTAAAAAGTTCCCAGTTGTACCAACTTGGATGGAACTTATGAATTGTGTATTTATGGATCGTAGCGATCGTCGTCAATCTCTTCAAGCGATTAAAGATGGAATTGAACTATTAAAGAATGGACATTCTATCGTAATTTTCCCTGAAGGAACGAGAAGTAAGGGTGGCGAAGTTGGAGAGTTTAAGGCTGGTAGTTTTCATCTTGCAGTAAAGTCAGGTGTAGCAATTTTACCTGTAACGTTAGATGGTACATATAAGATGTTTGAAGCGAATGGAAATCGTATGAAGCCAGCTCATGCAACAGTAACAATTTCTAAGCCGATTACACCTGAAGATTATGCGAATATGGATATTAAAGAATTAACGAAGCATACACAGGAAGTTATCGCATCACAATTACATAAGTAATAAAAAAGGATTCAGCTTATAGTAAGCTGAATCCTTTTTTATTATGCTGTAGGTAAGACATAAAAGAGTACACAGAAGAACATCATCGCACTACCACCTAAAACGAACAGGTGCCATATGGCATGGTTGAAAGGTAGCTTTTCCCAAAGGAAGAATATAGCTCCGACAGAATATAAAATTCCACCTGCTAAAAGTAGTGAAAAACCATGTCCAGTTAGATTTTCATAAAGTGGTTTAATGGCAACGATTATGAGCCAACCCATAATGATGTAACATAAAGTTGAAGCCTTTATAAAGCGACGTACAAAGAAAATTTTGAAGACGATACCTCCGATTGCTAGTGTCCATATTATAGCAAGCAACGTCCATCCTAATGGGCCACGAAGTGTAATAAGTAGAAAAGGAGTATACGTGCCAGCAATCAATAAGTAAATGGCTGAATGATCTAAAATAGTAAATATTTTTTCTACTTTAGGATGATGAATGCTATGTAGCAATGTTGAAAACAAGTACAGTAAGAACATGCTTACACCATAAACAGTAAATGCAACTACAGCTGATGCGGTACCGTGCTTAGAAGCATGAATAATCAATATGATTAAGGCAGGGATGCTTAAAATGGCACCGATACCATGTGTAATTGCATTTGCAATTTCTTCTTTTACAAATTGGGTCATTCGTGTCATTTTTTCAGTCATAATGCAAATCCTTTCTACTATCATAAAATAATATGTCATTTCCCTTACCATATCATACACAAGAGCAATAGAAAATGAAATTTGTATAATTGATTATATTTTTGAATTTTTTTGATAAAAGACAATGGATTTGTTGACGTTTTCAAACTTTTTTGACAAAATAAAATTATGTAATAGTAGGACAAGGAAACTACTAATAAAGGGGATGGGGAAATGTTTTCAAATATTGGCTTTCCAGGGTTAATTTTAATTTTAGTAGCAGTACTCATTTTATTTGGACCTAAAAAATTGCCGGAAATCGGGAAGGCTTTAGGGGAAACGTTAAAAGAGTTTAAAAAATCAACGAAAGAATTGACAGATGACGCATTTCAAGAAAAGGAAAAGAAAGAAAAAATGTAGTGTATTTTCCTTGTAATGGATAAATAAAGTGTGGTGAACGAGATGGAAGATCGGGAAATGAGCGTAGTAGAACATATTGTTGAGCTTCGAAAAAGAGTAATATATACGGTGTTATCCTTTGTACTATTTTTAATTATTGGATTTACTTTTACAAAGGATATTTATTTTTGGCTTGTAAAAGATTTACCAATGAAATTAACTGTTCTCGGTCCAAGTGATGTATTGTGGATTTTTTTCTCGATTGCTACAGTATTTGCTATCGTTTGTACAATTCCTTTTGCTGCTATACAAATTTGGTTATTTGTAAAACCGGGTTTACATCCAAATGAACAAAAGATGACAATAATGTATATACCGGTATTGTCTATATTATTTCTCGCAGGTTTATGTTTTGGATATTTCATTGTAATGCCGTTTCTATTTCACTTTTTAACTACGATAGGTAATGAAATGTTTAATACGATGTTTACGACAGAAAAGTATTTTCATTTTGTACTTAATTTAACAGTTCCATTTGCTGTGATTTTTGAATTGCCAGTCGTTGTAATGTTTTTAACTAGTATTGGAATACTTACGGCGGAATTTTTAATAAAAATAAGAAGGTATGCTTACGTAGCATTAATTATCATTGCATCTTGTATATCACCGCCAGACTTTTTATCTCATAGTTTAGTTGCAGTGCCGCTTATTTGTATTTATGAAGTAAGTATTGCGTTATCAAAGGTTGTTAGTAAGAGGAAAAAGAAAAGAGAAGAAATGCAGTCGAAAAGTGCCTCGTTATAAAGGCACTTTTTTATTTATTTGTTATACTATAGCTATAAACGTATACAATATATAGAAGAAAAAAATTATAGAATCTCCAAAATTTAGACAAACTTTGCGCTTTTATAAGCTTATACTAAATGTATTAAACAATTGATGGATAATGAGATTCCCGTCTCAGAGATATTTAGGACGGGAAGGTGAATTAGGTGGAGATGAATAGAGTATAAATCTTCTAGCCATAAGGACTACAGAAATCATATAAGTCTGATTTTACTCCACTTTAAACAACGTGTTACAGCGCAAAGTAGAGGAAGTTCAAAAATCCAATGAAAAAGAGGATTGATATTGTGATTACGAAAAGTTTTTATTTCACTCATTCAACAGGGGATTGCATTAAAATATTCGAAATCCCTGTCCTACAGGCACAGCATCCATTATCGTTTCTAATTCAGTCTCGTCTTCAATTATTTATTGCAAAAATTCAAAGACAAAAACACCCAAGATTTTCGTATTCTTTCCGTGAATATTTACAAAATTGTTTGAAGTGGAATGATTATTTAAATGTATATAAAACAAATACCCTTGAAAAAAATGCATGATACGAAGTACGGACAGGGTTAGTAAACTCTGTCTTTTTCATTTTAGATATGAAAATATAATTAATTTGATGAAATTTCGTTCCAAATTGTTGAAAGCAATGGGAATACTAGTATAATAACAAGGAGAGCGTATTGGAAAGGGAAGAAGTATAGTATGCAAAAAATTAAAATTGTAACAGATTCAACGGCAGATTTATCACAAGACGTAATCGAAAAGTATGACATTCATGTTTTACCATTATCAATCTCTGTAAATGGACAAACATATTTAGATCGCGTTGATTTACAACCTGACGAATTTATTGAAGAAATGATTAAATCAGAGGAATTACCAAAAACATCACAACCAGCTATGGGTACATTTGTAGAAATGTATGACAAGCTAGGGGAAGATGGAAGCGAAGTCCTTTCTATCCATATGACAAGTGGAATGAGCGGTACTGTAGCAACTGCAAATAGCGCTGCATCAATGACTGATACAAAAGTAACAGTTGTTGATTCTCAATTTATTACACATGCTTTAGCATATCAAGTAATTGAAGCTGCAAAAATGGCAAATGACGGACGCTCACTAGAAGAAATTTTAAAACGTGTAGATGAAGTAAGAAAGAATACTCGTTTATATGTAGTAGTGGATACATTAGAAAACTTAGTGAAGGGTGGACGTATCGGTAAAGGAAAAGCGTTTATCGGTTCGCTACTTAATATAAAGCCAATTGCTAGTCTTGAAGACGGTGTTTATAATCCTGTAACGAAAGTTCGTAGCCAAGGCCAAATTGTAAAAACATTAGCTAAGTTATTTGAGCAAGATACGGCTGGAAAAGTCGTAAAAGCTGTTGCAATTCCGCATGCGAAAGCAATTCCTTTAGCTGAAAGTATGAAAGCGGCGGTTGAAAAAGTGAGTGGATTTGCTCAATCAGAAATTTTTTATACAACGCCTATTATTAGTACTCATACAGGTCCGGGTGCAATCGGATTTATGTATTTAGCAGAGTAATAAAAAAGCTACTTGAAAATATATTTCAAGTAGCTTTTTTATGTAAATAGAAAGTAAGAAATAAGAAGAGCTACACAGGCACTACCGCTAATGATATAGCGAGTCTGTAAATATTCATTCATAGAAAACACCCTTTATCCCGCTATTTGCGGACAGTAAAACTCTCTACCTCAAATTTAGCTGGAGCAAAGAGGTTAGGTAGCGGGCTGCCCGTAAAAGCTTGATTGGTGAAGGCAAATAATCAGTGGGGATGAAGAAATCCCACTAATTAAAGTTTCACTATAGGATTTTCTATATTATATGTTGGATATAGAAAATCAGTCATTACGTTACACATGTAAAGTTTCAATTTTTTCGTTTATTTGCTTATCATTTGTTGCGTTACTATAAATAAAAGTTTGACCTAAAAAGAGTACATGCAGTTGTTCCCACGGTAACATGCGCAAATTCCAATTATTTCGAAGTCTAGTTATTGCTTCACGAGGTGTTTCATCGGCGAGTGCAAAAGCTCCGTAATGCATTGGTATAAAATGTGTAGCGTTTAAATCTAAATAAGCTTGCACGGCCTCTTCAGGTGAAACATGAGATACTTTCATAAACCATTCTGGTTCATAAGCGCCAATGGGCATAAGAGCAATATCAATTAAAAAGCGTTCACCAATTTCTTTGAAACCTTGGAAATAGCCACTGTCGCCACAAAAATATATGGTTTCCATAGTCGTTTCATTATCAATAATCCATCCGCCCCAGTGAGACGTATTCATATCAAATAAGAATCTTCTCGTCCAGTGCTGAGCAGGTACGAAGTGAAAAGAAACTTCGTTAATTATCGTACTTTCCCACCATTTATACTCTTCTACATGTTTAAATCTCTTACGAGTAAATAATTTTTTTAATCCAATAGGTACAAGATATAGAACATCATCATTCAACTGACGAAGAGTTGAAAAATCTAAATGATCATAATGACCATGTGAAATAAGGACAATATCAATTTTAGGTAGTGCTTCTATAGAGAGTCCAGGTTCTGTAAGTCTTGGAACTAGCTTTAATTTATTAGCCCATACTGGATCTGTTAATATATTAAGTCCATTCGTTTGGATAAGAAAAGTGGAATGCCCAATCCATGTGATAGTCGTTTTTTCAACATTACTTTGCAAAAATGCACTTTGTTTAACGGGTGATTGTTCTACTAAGAAAGAAAAATCTTTTTTGTTTTGCTTTCGTTCTTTACGCCAGCGTAAAAAAGAGCGAATTGATTTTTTTGTACTAACATTATCCATATTTTCATAGCGCTTTGCCATGAACATCACCTCATTTAAAATCGTTGTATTTGTATTGTACCGAAATGTTGTTAAGGAATACAGTGTAAAACATGGATTAATGTTTAAGGAATTGTTAAAAAATAGGGAGAGGTATTTACAAAAGTAACAATGAAATTAGTTTTATCACTTTTATTTAGAGAAATAATAGTAAAAAAATATATTTTGTCTAGTAATTCGCTTGAAATAAAGAAGTAACATACGTAAATTCGTACGATTTCGTGAACAAATGTAGTAAACAATTTTCTCGTAGTGTTAACTTTTGTTATTATAAACATAACCTATTTAAATTTAGGATAGAGAAAAGAGGTTTATAAATGAAGCGTTATCAAAAAATAATTGGTCTTATGGTTGTATTTTGTCTCTTTGTACTTGCTGGATGTAGTGAATCAGGTTCAAAGCTTCGTAAACCATTAAATTGGGATTTAGAAACCTTCCAATTTACAAATCAAGATGGAAAGAAATTTGGTACAAAAGATTTAAAAGGGAAAGTTTGGGTTGCAGATTTTATGTTCACAAATTGTCAGACAGTTTGTCCGCCAATGACTGCAAATATGGCCAAGCTTCAAAAGATGGCAAAAGAAGAGAAATTAGACGTTCAGTTTGTTTCATTTAGTGTAGATCCAGACCTTGATAAGCCAGAAAATCTGAAAGCTTTTATTCAAAAGTTTACAGAGGATACTAGTAACTGGAATTTATTAACGGGGTATTCGTTAGAAGATATTACAAAGTTTTCAAAAGATAATTTCCAATCACTTGTTGATAAGCCGGAGAACGGTCAGGTCATGCATGGGACATCATTTTATTTAATTGATCAAAACGGAAAAGTAATGAAAAAGTATAGTGGCATTAGTAATACGCCATACGAAGACATTATACGTGATATGAAGCGATTAGTGGGTTAAAAATAAGGGTGCATAGCACCCTTATTTTTTTTTGTATTAGTCTATCGATAAAATGTCATGTTGCTGGGGAAGTTTCGGTGCACGAATTTCTAATACGCCGTTTTGATAAGAAGCTTTTGCCGCTTTTTTATTAATTGAATACGGCAATTTAATCAATCTTGATGCTTCTGAAATGGAACGTTCTCGGCGATAATAGTTATGGGATGTTTGTTCTTCTTCCTCTTCAAGTATCTCTTCTTTTACAGAGACTTTTAAGTATTCACTTTGTATTTCAATTTGGATTTGTTCTTTTTGTATACCTGGTAGTTCAGCTGTAACAACGAGTTCTTCACCAACTTCATATAAATCTACAGGGAATGTTAATAAACGGTTTCCTTTTTGGAAAAAATGATTTAAATCAGCGATTACATTGCGAAGAGGTGTTTGCTCGAAGAAATCATCAATTTGCTTTAAGTAATTACGAACCGGTGGGCGAGAAGAATCTTTTTTTTCTTCACTCATGGTATTCCCTCCTAGAAATCAATTTGCAATATCATATGACAAAAGCGGAGAAAGGTGAGTGCCTAGTTTTCATGTTTTCATAAAAAATTGTTAAAAATGTGAAATGGAGTGATTTTTTTATAGTTTTTGGTCGCCATATTCAGTTGATTATGCTAGTATAAATAGGGTTGATATAGTAGTATAGAGACAGAATGAAAACTGAAAGAGGGTAAGAAGTATGTGTGGTTTTGTAGGATGTTTATGTGAAAACCCTAGAGAGTTTTCAGAAACAGAAAAACATCAATTTGAAAATATGAACACGATGATTTTCCACCGTGGTCCAGATGACGAAGGATATTTTCGTGATGAACATGTACAATTTGGCTTCCGCCGTTTAAGCATCATTGACTTAGAGGCAGGACATCAGCCGCTAACTTATGAAAATGATCGATATGTAATTATTTTTAATGGTGAAATTTACAACTATGTAGAATTACGTGAAATGTTACTTGAAAAAGGTGCAACGTTTGCAACGCAATCTGATACAGAAGTTATCATTGCATTGTATGCACATATGAAAGAAAAATGTGTAGACTACCTTCGTGGTATGTTTGCATTTATGATTTGGGATCGTGAGGAAAAGAAACTTTTCGGTGCACGTGACCACTTCGGTATTAAACCTTTATACATCGCACAACAAGGTGATACTACATTCTTCGCATCTGAGAAGAAAAGTATTATGCATGTGATGGAAGATAAAGGCGTTAATCCAACGTCACTACAACATTACTTTACGTACCAATATGGTCCAGAGCCAGAAACGTTAACAATTGATGTTAATAAAATCGAGCCTGGTCATTATTTCGTAAAAGAAATCGGTAAAGAGATGGAAATCCATCGCTACTGGAAACCTTATTTCAACGCTTCAAGTGCAACGAAAGAGGAGCATATCCAAGCAATTCGTGATGTGTTATATGATTCAGTAAAAGTGCATATGCGTAGTGATGTACCAGTAGGTTCATTCTTATCTGGTGGTATCGATTCATCTATCATCGCTTCTATCGCAAGAGAAATGAATCCAAATCTTTTAACATTCTCTGTTGGTTTTGAGCAACGTGGTTTCAGTGAAGTTGATGTTGCGAAAGAAACTGCTGAGAAATTAGGCGTTAAAAACCATAACGTATTCATTTCAGCGAAAGAATTTATGGATGAGTTCCCAAAAATCATTTGGCATATGGATGATCCTTTAGCTGATCCAGCAGCTGTACCATTGTACTTCGTTGCGAAAGAAGCACGTAAACATGTAACAGTTGTTCTTTCTGGTGAAGGCGCAGACGAGCTATTTGGTGGTTATAACATTTACCGTGAGCCAAACTCACTAAAAATGTTCTCTTACATTCCTAGCCCAGGTAAGAGCGTTCTAAAAGCATTAAGTGGTGCTCTTAAAGAAGGATTTAAAGGTAAGAGCTTCCTAGAGCGTGGATGTACACCAATTGAAGAGCGTTACTATGGAAATGCTAAAATCTTCCGTGAAGAAGAAAAAGCTGAATTAATGAAGTATTACAATGAAAGTGTTAACTATATGGATATCACGAAACCATTGTATAACGAGATTAAAGATTATGATGATGTAAGTAAAATGCAGTACATTGACATGTTCACATGGTTACGCGGTGACATTTTATTAAAAGCTGATAAAATGACAATGGCAAACTCATTAGAACTTCGTGTACCGTTCTTAGATAAAGAAGTATTCGATGTTGCATCTAAAATTCCAACTGAATTTAAGATTGCTAACGGAACTACGAAAGCTATTTTACGTGAAGCAGCACGCGGAATCGTTCCAGATCACGTATTAGATCGTAAAAAACTTGGATTCCCAGTACCAATTCGTCACTGGTTAAAAGACGAAATGCATGATTGGGCTATAAATATTATAAACGAAAGTAAGACAGAGCATTTAATCGACAAACAGTATGTATTAAACTTACTGGAAGCACATTGTGCAGATAAAGGCGATTATAGCCGTAAAATTTGGACTGTACTTGCGTTTATGGTATGGCACCAAATTTATGTTGAGCATA
Source organism: Bacillus sp. FSL K6-0073 (assembly GCF_038006085.1). NCBI lineage: Bacteria > Bacillati > Bacillota > Bacilli > Caryophanales > Bacillaceae > Bacillus > Bacillus sp. FSL K6-0073. The sequence goes on from NZ_JBBOUN010000001.1 coordinate 2,230,781, forward strand.
AATACGATACGAATAAGTTCCATGAAGAAACAAAACGTGCGTATAGCTTAGTTTAATTAGAAAAACCTTAAGATCGCATACGGTCTTAAGGTTTTTTTCATAAATAGGAAGTATTATTGATACAATAATAGTAAAAGGATGGACAACATATGATTACGTTTGAGAAAGTTACTGTAGAAAATGAAAGCGTTGTTAAAGAAATGTTTAAATCGCATAGTTTAGGTGAGAAAAAGGTACAGTACTGTGTGAAAGTTGATGATACATATATTGGTGTAATAGATTATAGTGTACAAGAGGAACGGGCTGTTTTATCACAGCTAATTATTCATTTTGATTACCAAGGTTACGGTTATGGTACAAATACGTATTTTACATTTGAAGAAATGATGAAACAAAGAAATGTGAAAGAAATAAAAGTGCTACAAGAGAAATTAACAGAAAAGGCGAAGTCTTTCATAGAGAGTTTTGGTTTTACTTCAGAAGATGAAGAGTATGTAAAGAAAATATAACGATGATTATTTATGCGATACAATAAATATAAGGCAGGTGGATGTATGACGATGACTTCTGGTCTTGTATTAATTGGAGGGTGCTTTATAGTAGCAGAATTATGTCATATAATCATTCGGAAAAGAATGAGTAAGAAAAAAAAGCCATATGAATTACAATACATCCCTGTCTTTTTCATTATGTTTTGTATGCTTAGTACATTACAAAATCTAATGAACTTTCCACCACTTGTAAATGTTTTTTTAAAGTTTGGTTTACTTTATAGTGGTGTTGGAATAGCACTTTTATTTATTTTATTTTGCATACGTTATGTTCACTATCAATCGTATATATTTATTTTAAATTGGTTAAAGCAAGATGATAGAAACCGCCTTACATAAGGCGGTTTTTTTATTTGCAATTGTAACAGAACTTGTACATTTCACATAAAATAGGACGAGTAGAAATGCGAACATATTACAAGAAAGGGGCGGGGCAATAAAATGAAACTTGTTATAGACGCAGGGCACGGTGGATATGATTCTGGTGCTGTTGGTAATGGTTTAGTAGAAAAAAACTTAACACTTCAAATTGCTAGACGCGTTCGAGACATTTTAACGGTAAATTACCCAATTACAATTAAAATGACACGTGATAGTGATGTGTTTATTTCTTTATCGGAACGTGCTAATATTGCTAATGCTTTCAGTGCGGATTATTTTATTTCATTTCATATTAATAGCGGCGGGGGTACAGGTTTTGAAAGTTATATTTATAATGCGTTATCCAATAGCAGCACTGCATATGCAAAGCAACAAAAAATGCATACAGCTGTCAATCCTGTATTAACAAAATATGGTCTTCGTGATCGAGGAGCAAAAAAAGAAAATTATGCGGTATTAAGAGAAACCGCAATGGATGCAATTTTAACTGAGACTGCTTTTATTGATACAGCGTTTGATGCGAATTTATTAAAAAATCCACAATTTATTGAAGATCTAAGTCAAGCGTATGCAAATGGAATAGCAGCTATTTTGGGAGTAGCTCCAAATCCACAACCCCCTAACCCACAACCGACACCTCAAACGAAGGGAATCGCTTATGTTCTTGGGAAAAATGTAAATTTAAGAAATGGTCCATCAACTTCTTCCTCAGTTATTCGTCAATTAAATTCTCCAGAATCTTACGTTGTATATCAGGAAAGTAACGGATGGCTAGATTTGGGGAATGGACAATGGGTGTATAATGATCCTTCGTACATTAATTTTGTAAAGACAAGCAATAGTGATGGAAGCCCGATTGGGGTTGCATATATACAAGGGATGAATGTAAATTTAAGAAGTGGTCCATCAACTACATCTGCAGTTATCCGCCAATTAAATTCTCCAGAATCTTATTCAGTATATATAAATGAAAATGGTTGGTTAAACCTTGGGGGAAATCAGTGGGTATATAATGACTCAGCATATATTAAGTATACTCAATATTAGGAATTGAAATGATAGTGCAATATGGATGCGTATCCTTGTTATGTATAACAAGGATACGCATTTTAATAACAACATTATTTTTCATACTTATGCACTATGTTTTAAAAAGAAACATTAGAAAAGCGGATAGAATCTAAATAGTATATATTAAAAAAGTTTTCTGATATACATTGACAATGTATGTAAGATACATTAATCTTTAAATGTTAATGATAATCGATTTCATCTAGGGAGGACATATGATACATACTAAAAAACTAATTATGTTCTGCATTATGATACTCATGGTTGTAATTGCAGGATGTAGTAAAGAAGAGAAAAAAGAAAATAATATATCAGCGAAAGCAAAAGGTTCATATACGGTAAAGCATGCAATGGGTGAAACGACAGTAAATGGTACACCTAAAAAAGTTGTTGTTTTAACAAATGAAGGCGCAGAGGCTCTCCTAGCTGTGGGCGTAACGCCAGTGGGGACTACGAAACCACGTGCTGGTGATGAATGGTATCCTCATTTAGCGAAAGAGTTAAAAAACACAGAAGTTGTAGGAACTGAACGTGATATTAATTTAGAGGCTGTAATGAAGCTTAAGCCAGATTTAATTATCGGAAATAAAATGCGTCATGAAAAAATATATGATCAGCTAAAAGAAATCGCACCAACTGTTTATGCAGAAACATTACGCGGTGATTGGAAAGAAAACTTTATACTTTATACAAAAGCTGTAAATAAAGAAGAAGAAGGGCAAAAAGCTCTTGATGATTATAAAAAACGCATTGAAGGAATGAAAGAGAAGTTAGGCGATAAATTAAATTCTAAAGTTTCTATTATTCGTTTCGTGCCAGGTGATGTTCGTATTTATCAAAAAAACTCATTCTCGGGCGTCGTTTTAAATGATATTGGATTTAAACGACCACCATTACAAGATAAAGATGATTTTGCGATAAAAGGAATTACAAAAGAGCAGATTCCAAATATGGACGGAGACTACTTATTCTATTTCACGTCTGATAAAGATGCAGATAAGAATAATGAAGGAAATTCGTTAGCAAAGGAATGGACAGAAGATCCACTCTTTAAGCAACTACAGGCTTCTAAAAATAACAAAGTATTCCAAGTAGATGAGGTAATCTGGAATACAGCAGGCGGTATTAAAGCTGCGAACCTTATGTTAGATGATATTGAAAAATATTTCCTTAAATAAATGATAAAATACATCACTTTTACGAAGTGATGTATTTTTTGTTTGTGAAAATACAGAAAATTCCTTCTTTCAGGGTGTCATAAGTTGTACAATAAAATCAATCATGTGATAAAGGAGTGGGGAAGAATGAAAGCTACTCATAAAGATTGGATCTTGTTTAATGGGAGAATGATTAATACGAAGGAAGAACAGCCGATGGTCGCATTAGAAGAGCGAGGCTTCCAATTTGGTGATGGGATTTATGAAGTATTTAGACTATACGATGGCAAGCCTCATTTATTAGATTTACATTTGGAACGATTCTTTAACTCTATGGCGGAAATAAAACTAATTCCACCATTTACGAAGGAAGAATTAGTAGAAGAGTTATATCAAATGATTAAAAAAAATCAATTTCAAGAAGATGGGAATGTATATTTACAAATATCAAGAGGTGCACAACCGCGCAATCATGTATATGAATCAGATTTACAACCGACATATTTTGCAAATCTTGTTTCGTTCCCAAGACCAGTTGCTTCAATGGAGGCAGGGATTAAGGTGACAGTAGAAGAGGACATCAGGTGGAAGTTTTGCCATATAAAATCTTTAAATTTGCTTCCTAATATCATGATCAAAAACAAAATAAATGAACAAGGGTATCAAGAAGCAATATTAGTACGAGATGGCATTGTGACTGAAGGGTGTCATTCCAATTTCTTTATCGTGAAGAATAATAAGTTGATTACACATCCAGCGGATCATTTCATTTTACATGGTATTACACGTCACTACGTAATTACATTAGCGAAAGAGTTACATATCGATGTAGAGGAACGAGAGTTTTCATTACAAGAAGTATATGACGCTGAGGAGTGCTTCTTTACAGCGACGCCGCTTGAAATATTCCCAGTCGTTCAAATTGGTGATGAACAGTTCGGGGCTGGTGAAAGAGGACCAATTACGAAAAAACTACAAGCTGCATACGAAGAGAGTATTCGTTTATTTAAAGTGACAAATTAATTATGAAGAAAAAAGCTGGTATTCTTCCGGCTTTTTTTCATGATATAATTCAAGCATAGGACAAGTTTTGAAAACGCTGTAAAAAGGGGATTTAATATATGAATTATGAAGATTTTAAAGAAGTAATTCACGGAAGACGAAGTGTTAGAAAGTTTACAGATCAAGAAGTATCTACTAATGATATAAAAGAAATAATTGATTGTGCTCGTTACGCACCAAGTGATACGAATTCACAAACGTGGGAATTCTTAGTTATCATGAATCGAGAGAAGATTAAAGAAATTGAACAAATGACATGGGATGCATTACATAAACTTGCGACAAAAGCAGCAGAAAATGGAGAAGAGAAAGCAGGGAAATTACTTACACGTTCTTTCGGACCATATGCAACAGCTTTCTCGGAGGCACCAGTATTAATCGTATGTTTGGCAACACCATATGAATCAAAGTTCCGTGAAAAGATATTTGATCCAATTGCTTTTGTTCCAGATTCAGTTTGGGAAGAAGAAGGCATTAAGAGTAGCTGTTTAGCGGCACAAAACTTAATGTTAGCTGCACATGCAAAGGGACTTGGTACTTGTCCAATGACAGGGCCAGTATTGCTAGCTCAAGATGAACTGCGCCAATATTTACAAATTGAGCCTGAAAAACAAATAAATATGGTTATTTCACTCGGATTTCCGAAAGATAAACCGAAGAAACTTCCAAGAAAAGAAGTAGATGAGATTACAACGTTTGTTTTTTAATTGCTGTATAGAAAAGACATTGAACTAACAATGTCTTTTTATTTTTGAGGGTATGTAATTCATATGTTGGGCTAAAATGATAGATAAGAGGGAATTACTATTTATTTCATAAAAAAAATTAATGTTCTATTAAGGAAAGTATGATACATTAATCGTGAGCAAGATTCTATTTGTTCATGAAAGTGTTGAAAGTAGTCTCAAAATTTAAAAGTTATTTTTGTATAATAAATTATAATGAAGTTACAGGGGGGATGAATTTTGAAAAAATTCATAATCACTGGATTGTCTGTATTGTTATTAGTTGGTTGCGGTGCTCCACAGGAAAAAGAGGACGCGCAATCAAAACAGGAAGAACAAGTTGTAAACGCAAGTGATGAGAATATGGTTGTATTTCCTGAAGGAGCAATGTCAATTGGAGAAGGGAAAGTAAAAGTTATTACTCCAGATGGTACTTCTGAAAACGGCAATATACCGACTGTATTCATCAAAAAGGATACGTTAATTCAGCAAGTTGAATTAGAACTTTCTAATTTTCAAAGTGATAAAGAAACATTCGTATTTGTAGATCAAATGTATACGGATAAACATCAAGTAACTAGTACAACGCAGACAACAGTGCAGTTAAAAGAAAAAACGCTGGAAACAGGTAGTCATACAATTACTGCAGTTCAGTATGAAAACAATGACCCGAAAGGAAAGGTTATTAGTTTTAATCAAGCAACATTTGAGACAAAACCAGCGTCTTAATATGAATAAAAAGTACATTACTCAAAAAGTAGTGTGCTTTTTTGTTTGGACTAGAGTGTGCAAGAGTGAATAACTTATTTCATTTTCTAATACGATTAAATAGGAAGTAATCACTTGTTACTTATGACAGAGAAAGAGGCTGAATACGTGAATCGGTGTATTCGTATCATTTTGATTAGCCTAATGATGGCAGTAATTTGGTTTACGATATAAGAGTTTATGCAAATAACGCTCAATTATCAAATTCATGACTTGTTAATAGGAGCTATTTGTTTTACCATTGTTTATCTATTATATCCCGCACTAACGGGCAGTAAGACCTTACCTTAAAACTCGGTATAGGTGAGGAGATTAGGTGGGAGATCAACTGCCTGTAAATGCACGATTGATGAGGGCTGATAATCATTGGAGATGAACAACCTCTCCAATGATTAAAGTTTCACTTTATGATAAACTCGGATTAAGGTGAGTTTTGCAAGAAAAATGTAGGTATTTCATTTGAAATGTCGAATAGTACATACGATGTCGTAATAACAAATTTTCTATTGTTTACTGTGAAACAGAAGAAGGAGAGATAGTAATGAAACGAGCTCTTATTAATATTGATTATACATATGATTTTGTAGCGGAAAAAGGTGCTTTAACTTGCGGAAAACCAGGACAAGAAATTGAGAATGAAATTGTACATATAACGAAGCAATATATTGAAAATGGGGATTACGTAGTGTTTGCAATTGATAAACATGAAGAAAATGATGAATATCATCCCGAAGCGAAATTATTTCCTCCTCATAATATAGCAGGTACAAATGGTAGAGACTTATTCGGTGAGTTACAAGAAGTATACGAAACATATAAAAATGCTGAGAATGTATATTATATGGATAAAACGCGATACAGTGCGTTTGCTGGAACGGATTTAGAGATGAAGCTAAGAGAAAGAGGAATAGCAGAAGTTCATCTTGTAGGTGTTTGTACTGATATTTGTGTTCTTCATACAGCAGTAGATGCTTATAATAAAGGGTTTAAAATTGTTGTTTATGAAAAGGCGGTTGCATCTTTTAATGCACAAGGGCATGAATTTGCACTTGGACATTTTAAGTCATGCTTACATGCAGAAGTGAAGTGAAAAAAGAGGCCTTTAAAAAAGGTCTCTTTTATTTGTCATTGTTCATTGAAAACAGCTACCGCAACGCCTAATAAATTGAGTGGTCTTGATCCGACAACTTTTCTAAGTTCTTCAATATATCCCATTGTATGTAACCTCCGTAAGAAAAAATAAGAGCAAATAAACTATTCGTTATTATGTAAATATATTCCTCTTTATAAGGGGAGAGAAGACATATAACTTATTTGTGTTATTTGGTAAAATATACATCAAAAAAGGTCAAACAAAATCTTTGACCTTTTTTGACCAAATGTTATAATAAAGGCAGAAAGAGATAATCTTTCATTCATAAATAATAAGGAGGAAAAAATATGCGTAATTTATTTCCAGAGATAACAAAACGTCAAAATGGTATTTTTGATTTTGGGCCTTCTTTATTAGAAGGGATGACAGATGCTTTCTTTAAGCCACTGAACATGGATACTTTTAAAGTAGATGTTCATGAGCAATCTGATAAATATACTGTGAAAGCAGATTTACCAGGTTTTCAAAAAGAAAACATTCAAGTTGATTTTGAACAAGATGTATTAACGATTCAAGCAACTAACCATAATGAAGTAGAAGAAAAAAATGAGAATGGCACATATATTCGTAAAGAACGTTCTATAGGTTCTGTAACTCGACGCTTTAGTTTTAAACAAGTTGAGGAAGAAAATGTTAGAGCAAATTATAAAGATGGCGTACTGACAATAGAATTACCAAAACTGAAAGAAGAAAAAAACAGTAAGACAACAATTAACATCGAATAAAAGAGCTGATAAATTCAGCTCTTTTTTTACGTAGTTAATGAATAAATGAGTTGAAATCGTAATGAGCTGAATAAAGTTGTAACGTTGAAAAAATTTCACGATTTGCTCCCCCTTAGGTTATTAAAAAGGGTATATTTAAAGGGAAAGGAAAAGAACATCTAGACATACTGTATAAACTGAATTAGTAATAAAGTCAAAATACATAGTAAGGGTAGTGGCATTTTAGATTAGGATAATAGATTTTCCTAGAAAAAACTGAGACGATTATGAATTTCTTAATTAGTAAGGAAGTGGATGGATGAGTTTATTAACGTATACTGAAGAATTTTTTAATTATGTAAGGGAGTTTTTACTTTTAAGATTTTTACTATTTGCTTTAGTTTTAATCATTATTTCTTTTGTAATAAACCGTATTATTGATTGGTTTTTTAGGAAATCAAGCTTTTTTGATGAAGAGGTAGAGCAGACGATTCAAAGTGTAATTCGATCTATTTTTAGATATATCATTATCATCAGTCTTATCATATATTTAATTAGCCAATTTGTAGATATAAAAAGTATTATTGCAGGTGCAGGGATAGCTGGAGTTGTCATCGGTTTTGCTGCACAACAGATGCTAAAAGATGTTATATTAGGTTTTGCAAGATTAGCGGACAAAGAGTTTCGAGTTGGTGATTTTGTAACTTTTAACGGAACAAATTCAGGAACTATTGAAGAGATTAGTATTCGTTTTATGCAAATTCGTGAATGGTCAGGAAAACTACTTACCATCCCGCACGGAGAGATTAGAACGATACAAAATTTTAATAAAGGATGGATGCGTGTAATTGAACGCATCACGGTAAGTTATCAGGAAGATCCAACAAGAGTGAAGGAATTGTTAGAAGAAGTCTGTGTTATATGCAATGAAAAATTGAATCAAACTCTTTATAGAGTAGAGGATGAGGCTGTTGAACCATTTAAATACGTCGGTGTTACAGACTTAAATCCTAACTTGAAATATGTTGGCTATGAATTTTGTATTACAGGTTTAATAAAGCCAGAAGATTATTTTGAAACTTCTAGACAAGTAAGATTTGAATTAATGTCTATGTTCCATAAGAATCAAGTGCAAATGCCAGCAGCGAATATGGTTGTTACTACTGAAGGTTTACAGCATATCCATGGTGGACAATCTTTATCGGACAGCTAAAGTAGAATCGTTTGTTAACAAAAATTCTGCTTCCAAAATTGGATAGAATAACAATAATAAAATGATTGATATAAAGAAAGGGCTGAAGGAATTCGGTTCTTTTTTTATTTATAGAATTTAGAAATTTCTTAATGTTATAATTGTAGTTGGTGATGAGAATGAACTTTGAAGAAAAAGAGATGCGTCGTTTAGAAGCATTAAAAGAAATTGCTGAATTATTAAATGAAGCAACAAACTTACAGGATATGTTAGAAAAAGTGTTGCATACATTGTTACAAGTAATGAATTTACAAACAGGGTGGATATTCTTTATTGATGAAAGTGGAAAGCACAGCATGCTTGTAGACGAAAATTTACCAGAGGCTCTTACGTGGCAAAAGAAGAAGCCGATGTGTGAAGGAAACTGTTGGTGTGTAGAACGTTTTGTAAATGGGAGATTGGAAAAAGCGACTAATATTATTGAATGTAAGCGAATAGAAGATGCAATTGAATGTAATTGGGGAGAGACAGAAGATGTTACACATCATGCGACTATTCCGCTTAGGTCTGGATTAGAAAAATTTGGTCTACTAAATGTGGCTGCACCTCATAAAACTTATTTTTCAGAGGAAGAGTTAGCGTTATTAGAATCAATTGCATTTCAAATTGGAACGACAATACAACGTATTCAATTAGTTGAGAAAGAACGTAAATATGTAGTGGTAGCGGAAAGAAATCGACTTGCACGTGATTTACATGATTCAGTAAAACAATTGTTATTTTCTATTATGCTAACAGCGAAAGGTACTCTGAATATGACGCAAGATAGAGAATTGCAAGAGATGTTAAGTTATATTGGAGAATTATCACAAGAAGCATTACAAGAGATGACGCTATTAATTTGGCAATTAAGACCTGAAGGATTAGAGAAAGGATTAGCGGAAGCAATTCAAAATTACGGGAAGTTATTAGGAGTTCAAGTGGAAGTTCGAATTGATGGGATGGTTTCAATTGGGGATGAAATAGAAGAAGTTTTATGGCGTATTAGCCAAGAGGCGCTACATAATTGTAAAAAGCATGCTTCGTGTGAAAAGGTACATGTTCTTTTAAAAATAGAAAATAACCAGTTACATTTTTACATAGAAGATAATGGAATAGGATTTATACAAGAACAAGTAAGGGAATCAGCACTTGGTCTGAAAAGTATGAAGGAACGTATTCAGTTAATGAAGGGATCGTTTCAAATTATAACGGAGCTGAAAAAGGGTACAAAAATAGAAATTCAATTGCCGATTTGAAGGGGAGAATAAGATTGAAGATTAAATTGCTACTAGTTGAGGATCATCATATCGTTCGAAGAGGACTTGTATTCTTTTTGAAAACGAGAGAAGAATTTGAAATTATTGGGGAAGCGGAAAATGGCGAAGAGGCATTACATTTCGTGCAAAAAGAAAGACCGGATGTTGTACTAATGGATGTATCGATGCCGAAAATGGATGGAATTGAGGCAACAAAACGTCTAAAGCAATACGATGAGACGATAAAGGTACTTATATTAAGTAGTTTTTCAGAGCAAGATTATGTTATACCAGCACTTGAAGCTGGAGCAGATGGTTATCAATTAAAAGAAGTACAACCTGAGCAACTTGTCGCTTCTATTATTGCAGTACAGCAAGGAAATGCGAATTTTCACCCGAAAGTAACACCTGCATTAATGGGGCGTTCCGCAGTAAAGAAGGAAATAGAAAATCCTTTTTCAATGTTAACGAAAAGAGAACAAGAGGTACTTCGCGAAATTGCAAAAGGAAGAAGCAATAAGGAGATTGCAGCAGAACTTCATATTACAGAACAAACTGTGAAAACACACGTTTCAAACGTTTTAGCTAAATTGGAAGTGGATGATCGTACGCAAGCCGCATTATACGCAGTGAAACATGGGGAGAATTACTCATAAGTATGAATAATTCTGTTATATCGTATGACAGAATACATAGGAGCAATTAAAAATTATAGTAATCCCTAATATAGGTTTTTCTTCTTTCGATAATTAGGTACAATAAAGTGAAACTCTAATCAGTGGAGGACCATCCCCACTGATGATTAGTTTAACTAATCGGTTTTTACAGGATAAAGCTACGATGGAAGGGGAGGATATGCTATGCCTGGTACAAGAAGTGGGATTGGAAAGATTCAGGCTTCGTTAAATGGTTTATCACCGAAATTGCGAAGTATTGCCGAACATATTTTGAAACATCCACAAGATGTTGTACATAAATCTATTACAGAATTAGCTGAAGTTACGAATAGTTCCGAAGCTACGATATTCCGCTTATGTAAAAACCTTGGTTTGCAAGGTTTTCAAGATTTAAAGATTACATTAGCTCGTGAAATTGTACATACACCGATGCAAAATATCCATGAAGAGGTATCAGCAGAAGATAGTATGGTAACTGTTGCTAAAAAAGTTTTTCATTCGCATATTACAGGACTGCAAGATACTTTACATTTGCTTAATGAAACGGCACTTGAGCAGGCTGTACGAGCCTTACAAGAAGCAAGTCGAATTGAGTTTTATGGAAATGGTGGCTCTGGTATTATTGCAATGGATGCGTATCATAAGTTTATGAGAACGGGTATTTCTTGTATCGCTCATACTGATTCGCATTTTCAAATTATGGGAGCAGGTTTACTCTCGGAAAATTCAGTTGTTATTGGTATTTCTCATTCTGGTAGCAATAAAGGATTACTTGAAGCATTAGAAGTAGCGAAAGCAAGAGGGGCCAAAATTATTGCGATTACGAGCTATAAGAAATCAGCATTAAGTCAACTTGCTGATATAACGTTATATACATCAACACGTGAGACTGAATTCCGCACAGAAGCAAGTTCATCAAGATTAGCACAGTTAAGCTTATTAGATACTTTGTATGTAGGGTTGTCGTTGCAACGACAAGAGGAAACTCTAAAAAATTTACAAAGTATACGTGAAACGATTTCGATGAAGCGAATATAAAAAAAGCTCTTCAAATGAAGAGCTTTCAGACTGTAGACAAACTATTTTTGGAGAGTTCAAATGCTAAAAATAGTTTGTTTCTTATTTTAGGGATATTTATCCAATGGAATTTATATGTAGTGCTTTCTATACTATAATTTACTATAAGTGAGGAAGGTGTCTTATGAAAATATCTGTTTATGTTGCAAGTGCATTTAGTAAGGATCATAAAGGCGGAAATAAAGCAGGAGTGGTATTTATTGAGAATACATTGACCACTACTCAAAAAATGGAAATAGCCAAACAACTGGGCTATGCGGAAACCGCATTTATATCAGAATCTGAAATTGCTGATTATAAATTTGAGTATTTTACACCAAAAGAAGAAGTTGATTTATGTGGTCATGCCACAATTGGCTCTTTCGCGATACTGATGCATTTAAATAAACTTTTCAGGAATCGCTATACGATTGAAACGAACAGCGGTGTTCTTACTATTACTATAAAAGATGACATCATATTCATGGAACAAAATAAACCGATATTCTATGATGTTGTATCTCCAAACGAGTTCATCGACTGTTTTGATAGTAAAGATATAGAAAATAAATACCCAATTCAAATTGTCTCCACGGGCTTAAAAGATATTTTAATTCCTATAAAAAGTGAAACACAATTACATGCACTGCAACCTAATTTTGAAAAAATTAAAGAAATCAGCAAGTATTATAATGTTGTCGGGATGCATCTATATACTTTTAATGACAATCGAATTATATGCAGAAATTTTGCTCCGCTATACGACATCAATGAAGAAGCAGCGACTGGAACTTCAAACGGTGCATTAGCTTGCTACCTTTATGAACAGCACTACTTGCAAAAAGAAGTCTATGTATTTGAACAAGGCTATTCTTTACACTCGCCTTCTGAAATATTAGTTAAATTAGCAACCAATAGCAAAAATAAAATAGAAAAAGTTTATGTTGGTGGCAAAGGATATTACTGTGAAACTAAGTGTTTACATGTAGAAAATATTGAGTGAAGAGCTTTTTTATCGGTAAGAAGTTTGTTAATTTATTTTCTTTTAGAAATATGTGACTTACTTATAGTCAATGATAAACTCTCATTTTTAAAAATTTAAAATAAAGACCGATTTGTGTAATGATTCAAATATTGTTCATAATTTCACAAGTTGTTTATGAAGTGTCATGTTATGATGAAGATGTAATGATGATTGAACACTTAAATTTGGTACAATAACTAGCCAAAGTAGTGAAGAAAGTAGTTGTGAGATAAACTCATTAAAATGCTAAAACACTAAAGGGGAGATCACATATGAAAGCAGTAGTGGTTAATAAAAACAGCAAAGCAAACATCGAAGTGATTGAAAAAGAATTACGTCCGTTACACTCAGGTGAAGCGTTAGTAGATGTAGAATATTGTGGAGTTTGCCACACTGATTTACACGTTGCGAATCATGATTTTGGTAATACTGATGGCCGTATTCTTGGTCATGAGGGTGTAGGTATTGTTACGAAAATAGCTGATGATGTTACTTCACTAAAGATAGGTGACCGTGTAAGTATTGCATGGATGTTCCAATCTTGTGGACGTTGTGAATATTGCGTAACTGGTAGAGAAACATTTTGCCGTGAAGTTAAAAACGCTGGTTATTCAGTGGATGGTGGTATGGCTGAACAATGTATCGTTACAGCTGATTATGCGGTAAAAGTACCAGAAGGATTAGATCCTGCTCAAGCATCATCAATTACTTGTGCTGGTGTAACTACATATAAAGCTATTAAAGTATCAGATATTAAACCTAGTCAACCTATTGTAATCTATGGCTGCGGTGGATTAGGTAACTTAGCTATCCAATATGCTAAAAATGTATTTGGTGCAAAGGTAATCGCAGTAGACATTAATGATGACAAATTAGCCTTAGCAAAAGAAGTTGGTGCTGATATGACTATCAATCCAATTTCTCAAGGTCCTGCTGATAAAATTGTGCAAGAGGAGTTTGGTGGCGCTTATGCTGCGGTAGTAACAGCAGTCTCTAAAGTAGCCTTTAACTCAGCAGTTGATGCAGTACGTGCTTGCGGTAAAGTAGTTGCAGTAGGGCTACCAGTAGAAACAATGGACTTAAACATCCCACGACTTGTACTGGATGGAATTGAAGTAGTTGGTTCTCTAGTTGGTACTCGTAAGGATCTGGAGGAGGCATTTATGTTCGGGGCAGAAGGAAAAGTAGTGCCGGTTGTTCAAACTTGTTCTCTAGATAAAGTACAAAATGTATTCGAAGAAATGGAACAAGGTAGAATTCAAGGGCGTATGGTAATTGATTTTAAAAAACATAATTGTGCTTGCAAATAATTCACTTTAAATATAAAAAGCATGAGTCTAGCAAAGGACATGTAAAAAAGTTAGACAGTATAAGAAGATGATCCCTGTATTTAATAGGGATCATCTTCTTTATTTTCTACTAATATCAATGCCAATTAATACTTGATTAATGAGAAATGATTAAAGGTTTACTTTATTTGCAAACGAAAAGGAATCTTTATGTTTAACAAATTTTTTATGATCTGGAACGTTTTGAATTGCTACAATTTGCGAATCTCTTGCTTTCAGTGCATCTTGAATCCCGATGGTCATAAGCTTAATAAATAGAATCGTAATAAAGAATGAAGCGAGAGTATAAAAAATAATCCACCATGAAAGATTCATTTCATTACGATTTAATCCAATAAGACCTGCCCAATCATTAGATAGAGAAACAGGTTTAAGCACTCCGTCATAGAGTTCACGCATTTGTATCCCGCCAATTACAATGTTAAGCAACGCTAAATGGATAACGAGTATGAGTGTTTGGACGATATGTTCCATAAATAATACAAATAAGCGGTCAAGTAATAAGACTCGTAAGTGTTTTTTAATAATATGAAAACGGCTAGCACCCAGTAATTGTGAACTTAAGATGTAATCTCGTTTCATAAATTCATCAACCTCTGAGGATATGTATAAAGAAAGTGTAGGCAGAGCGACGAAAATAAGTACGAGTACTTGATAAAACATAAATGAAATATTTGGATCTACCCCATCAGCATTTGATGTGATTATAATATTAACGGGCGTGATGAGTATGAATGCGATAAATAGAGTTGGAATATAATAAAAAACTTCTGAGCATGACTGGAAAAATCTCTTGAGTTTTGGAGCAAATAAACTTAAGAGGATTCCTATACATGTTCCGCATAAAATTCGAAAGAAGCTAATTGCCACTGCTAATAAAATAGTGAATTTTGCTCCTTCTACAATTTGTAAGAAAACAGACTCTCCAAAACGATCAGATCCAAAAGGTGGAATTAACGATGGCGGAAAGGGGGCCTTTCCAAGTAATTCGTTATTGTCATTGTAAAGTAACTGAGGAGGTTTTGGGATGTTATCTTTAAAGAACCAACTATAAATAAAACTAGCTGAAATAAGTATGAATAGATAAGTAAAGCCGATTAAAAAGCGTTTTGATTTCCAAATAGATTTCATAATGATACTCCTTTCAATTGCTTTTTCCATCTATTCATCATGAATGAGACTATTTGGAAAATGGCATAAAACGGTAAAATAATCATAACAAGTATGATAAATGCAGCTGGAGGTGAAACAAACGCCTTATTAAATAAAAATTGAATAATGCCTTCCATATTAAAAACAAGTTCTAAAATGAATAAATTAGAAAGTAAGAAAACAAAAATCGTTTTTAAATGGTGGAAGAAGTGGATAGATATATTTTTGAATAAATGAATGCATAGTATATAACTTGATGAAAGGCCTTTTCCATATGCAACCTCTACGTAATGTTTTCCTTGTTCTTCTTTTATGTATAACACAATCATCCGAAACATTTGTAATGTAGGTAAGACAGCTAATGATAAAATAGGGAGTAAATAAGCTCGATTTTCATTAAAAGAAATAATAGTGACAGGAGATTCCCCAAATTTCTGAAGTACCCATATGAAAAATATTTGCAAACAAATCATCATCATCATATCAGGGACAGCTTCTAATATGAACACAATTCGGTTTATCCATTTTTTTATATAATCTTTTGCTAAAAAATAAAAAAATGCCATGCTGGATGATAAAAAGAGAGCAAGAAAAAAGGCTGAAAATAATATAGTAAATGAATATAGGTAAGGTTCTAAAACAGTTGGAAATAATGGTGTTTTTTTGAAATGGCCAAACTTCGGGTCTGATCCTATAATCACTAATGATTCAGGGGAGAAGACCTGTTTTAACATGGTAACGATCTGATTAAAAAAATAAATTGGTTGAAAGGTAAATCCTTGTTGAGTGATAAATAAATAAGGTAAATTTAATAATAGTAAGAGTGATAAAAGAATTGATGAAAGCTTAATTGTGAATTGAGATATTTTATTTAACATTAAATCCCTCCGACATCTTTTTACAACATTATACAATAAATTCTGTATTATTATTTTATTTTTCTGAAAAATAAAAATACACTTCGGTTTTATAGTATGCAAGATATATTTACAAGATAAAAAAGTGATAATAGGGGGCCACGCTCTATGTTTATCAAGATAAAAGACTAGTGAACTTAAAACAATAAATAAGAGCAAAATGCACAGAATTCTCATTCTGCGGTTAGTTACTTTTCTTGGTTTGATGGTGATGTTACGTGACCGCTAAAAATGAATATTGCTTTTCAACTCTTTCTTCAAGCAAATAAGTAGAACGTGTGGAGGACTATGTATGTGTTGTTAATGAGAGGAAAGAGTGTATTGCGTAACGAATATAACGTAATTTTACCGCATGGAAAAGCTAAATGTAGTATATAAGTGAAATGGAATGAGGGGATTTATTTTTTGGTATGAAAAAAAATTTCTTTTTATAACTTGATAAATGAAAAAATATTTTATATACTAATTCATGTAAACGGTTTACTAAATCGTATTTTTCTAGAAATGAAGGGAAGATTCGCATGGAAACAAGGGGGAGAGTAATCGGGATTGATATCGGTACCACAAGTACAAAAACGGTTGTGTTCACAGAAAAAGGAAAAGTCATTGCATCACATGCAATCGATTACCCAATTATTCAACCGAATGTAGGATGGGCTGAGCAAGATCCTGATGTAATATGTGCCGCTGTATACAAAAGTGTAAGCGTTGCCATTGGAAAAGGTAATGTATTACCAGAAGATATTTCTTCAATCGGTATTAGTACAGCTATGCACGCATTAATTGCAGTAGATGAAAATGGTGCGCCATTAACGCGTTCTATCATTTGGGCAGATAATCGAAGTACGAAGCAATCAGAAAAATTATTACAACAAATGAATGGGCATGAAATTTATAGACGTACAGGTACACCGATTCATCCGATGTCACCACTTTCTAAATTGTTATGGATGAAAGAAGAGGAACCAGAGTTATATACAAGTGCCTATAAATTCATTTCCATTAAAGAGTATGTGATTTACCAATTATTTTCACGCTACGTAGTTGATTATTCGATTGCTTCTGCTACGGGGTTATTTAATTTAGAAACATTAAACTGGGATGAAGATGTTTTAACTATGTTACATATGTCACCAGAACAATTATCAACCCCTGTACCAACTACATATATTTTATCAGGTATGAAGCCAGAATTAGCACAGAAGATGGGGATAAGTGCAGAAACACCAATTGTCATCGGAGCAAGTGATGGGGTTCTTGCAAATGTAGGAGTTGGTGCGATATCACCGGGTGCGGCTGCAATTACGATTGGAACGAGTGGTGCGGTTCGAACAATCTCATCAAATATAAATACAGATGAGAAAGGGAGAACGTTTTGTTACGCATTAACAGATGAGCACTGGGTAATCGGTGGTCCAACGAATAACGGCGGAATATTACTGAGATGGTTACGTGATGAATTTGGTAGTCCAGAGCAAGAAGTAGCAAGAAAGCTCGGCATTGATCCTTATGATTTATTAATTAAATATGCAGAAAGCGTACCAGCTGGAGCGGATGGACTATTGTTCTTACCTTTCTTATCTGGAGAACGCGCACCTTACTGGAATGCAAATGCTCGTGGTACATTCTTTGGAATCAATCTTCAACATAAGCGAGAACATTTTATACGTGCAGTGATGGAAGGTGTTTGTATGAGTGTATATTCAGTAGCACTAGCAATCAGGGATTGTACAGGGCCACTTACTGAAATACGAGTTTCAGGAGGGTTTGCAAAATCTGCATTTTGGAGACAAATGTTGTCCGATATGATGGGAAAAGAATTGCTTGTTCCGGAAAGCCATGAAGCATCTGCGCTTGGGGCAGCGGCAGTTGCTTTATATGCTGTAGGAAAAATCGATTCTCTTGAAGAGGTAAAGGATTGGATTGATATTGTCCATCACCATGTACCAAATAAAGAAAATACGGCTATATATTTAGAAATGTTTTATATGTATGAACGACTTTACAATCGCTTGAAAGAAGAATTTGATTGTATAGCTGCTTTCCAACGTAAACAATAGGGGGATTGGGAGAAATGGTAGTTGGGATCGTACTAGCGGCAGTTGTCATACTACTTTTACTTATTACGGTAGTAAAATGGCATCCATTTGTCGCATTAATTTTAACAGCAATTGGTGTAGGATTAGCAATGGGAATGCCTTTAATTGGAACTTCACCAAAAGATCCAGGGATTATTGATTCTATTAAACTAGGGCTTGGTAATACGTTAGGGTTTTTAGCGATAGTTTTAGCACTAGGAACGATGCTTGGAAAAATGATGGCCGAATCTGGTGGTGCTGAACGTATCGCTAACACATTAATTAATCGTTTTGGGAAGAAACGAGTTCACTGGGCGATGATGTTCGTTGCATTTTTAGTCGGGATTCCGGTATTTTTCCAAGTTGGATTTGTACTATTAATTCCGTTAGTATTTACAATTGCGTTAGAAACTGGGGTATCACTTATTACAATTGGTATTCCGCTAGTAGCAGGACTGTCAGTCGTACACGGACTTGTTCCACCGCATCCAGCGGCAATGGCGGCAGTTGGTATTTTTAAAGCAGATGTAGGGAAGACAATTTTATATGCGTTAATTGTCGGACTTCCAACTGCAATTATTTCAGGTCCACTTTACGGGAAATGGATTGGTGCTCGTATACATAAGGAAGTACCATTAGATATAGCGGAGCAATTTGTTGAAAAAGATAATAAAAAAGAGCTTCCTAGCTTTTGGAATACATTGTTTACAATTTTACTTCCAGTATTTCTTATGCTTGGTGCATCAATAGCAGAAGTTGCATTAAATAAAACAAGTCAACTAGCACAAGTATTACACTTTATTGGAGATCCGATTGTGGCTTTATTAATTGCAACCATTTACTCTTTCTTTAGTCTTGGATATGCAAAAGGTTTCTCAAAAGATAAAGTGTTAGAATTTACAAATGATTGCCTTGGACCTATTGCAAACATATTGTTAGTGATTGGTGCAGGCGGCGCATTTAATAAAGTATTATTAGATTCTGGAATTGGAACGACAATTGCAGATATGGCGAAAGAATCACATATTTCACCGATATTATTAGGGTGGGGAATTGCGGCACTTATTCGAATTGCAACTGGATCAGCTACTGTTTCTATGATGACAGCGGCTGGAATTGTTGCACCGATTGCAGCAAGTACACCAGGTGTAAATGTTGAACTACTAGCACTTGCAACTGGTGCAGGGTCATTAATTTTATCACATGTAAATGATTCAGGATTTTGGATGATTAAAGAGTATTTCGGAATGACTGTGAAAGAAACGTTATTAACATGGACTGCAATGGAGACTATATTATCTGTAGTAGCACTTGGGCTAATTTCGATATTAAATATATTTGTATAGAATAGGAGATTGATTAATATGAAACTAGGTTTAATTGGATTAGGAAAAATGGGATTCCCATTAGCTGAACACTTACATGAAGACAAGCATGAAGTAGTAGTATACGATGTAAATAAAGAGCTTGTTGAAAAGGCAGGAAAACTAGGAATTACTGCACGTCATACATTAAAAGAAATGATTGCTGAACTAGAAGCTCCTCGTACAATTTGGGTAATGGTGCCTGCAGGAGAAGTTGTAGAGTCAGTACTAAAAGATGTATATCCGTTATTAGATGAAGGTGATATCGTTATTGAAGGCGGAAATTCATTCTATAAAGATACGTTACGCCGTGCTGAAGAAGCAAAAAGCTTCGGATTACATTATGTAGATATCGGTACATCAGGCGGTGTAGAAGGAGCTAGATACGGTGCTTGCTTAATGGTTGGTGGAGAAAAAGAAATTTACGACCAATTAGAACCTTTATTTAAAGATTTAGCAGTAGAAAATGGCTATTCTTATGCTGGCCGTGTTGGTAGTGGTCATTTCTTAAAAATGGTTCATAACGGTATTGAGTACGGCATGATGCAAGCAATCGCTGAAGGATTTGAAGTACTAGATAAGAGTGACTTTGATTTCAATTATGAAGATGTTGCAAAAGTATGGGCGAATGGATCAGTTATCCGTGGTTGGTTAATGGACTTAACTGAAAAAGCATTTGCAGAAGATCCCAAACTAGATGGCATTAAAGGTGTAATGAACTCTTCAGGAGAAGGAAAATGGACTGTTGAAACTGCACTTGAACTTCAAGCTGCAGCACCAGTAATCGCTATGTCATTATTTATGCGCTATCGTTCTCAGGAAGATGATACATTCCATGGAAAAGTAGTTTCAGCACTACGTAATCAGTTCGGTGGACATGAAGTTGTGAAAAAATAAGGATGTTTTTGAAAAGAAACTTGTGCATAAGCGCAAGTTTCTTTTTTATAGTTTAAGAAATTACTAATTTAAAAATACCAATCAATCATCGTTTTTTTGTCACAAATGACAGCTTCAACGTTCATTGAATGAACAATATATTCTATATTTTCTTCTTTAGCTAATAATAAGGTTGTAAAGGAATCGAATATACTCATAAACGCATACTCATTATCTTCGCCAGTAATAATTAACTCATTATTGCTAATGTCCCAAATATCTAATGGAGTAGTATTATTTACCTCTAATAATCCGTTTGTATCAAGAATTGGTTCAGAGAAATATAAATTTTTTGCACCTTTAGAACCGAGGAGTTTAAGTAATTTATGTAATAAAAATATAGACGTATAATCTTCTGTTGGATAATAAAGATCTTTTTTTAAGTTTGAATATAGCTTTTCGGCTAAATCCTCTCTTTTATATTCTTCTGTATAAGCACCAATGGAAGTCAACATGGCCATTGCTAATTCTGCGTATGAATGTAATCCACTATAAGACATCATTTCCTTCCAAGAAACGGATTTCCCATTATGAATGATTTCTTCAGCGCTAGGATAGATGTGCTCATATGGTCTTTTTCTCACAGACTTTTCCCATCCTAAAGGCATTTGGACAAAAGGGTGTAGCAATATAGCTGCAGATTTAAAGGTGCTTGGTAGTTGTTCTAAAATTGGTGATTTGTCATCTAGCCAAATGTAATCCAACAAAATATAACCTCCTCTTAGACTTTGAAATGTACGGATTCCCGCATTATGTTTTTTTGTATTGATTGTATCAAATATAAAGGGCTACATGAAATATGTCCCAACATAAAAGTAAGAATAAATAAAATGAAGTTTTCATAAATAGTAAAAGGGTGCTTATGTCATCAGTATAGCTAAGAAATGTTGTTACATATGAGAAGAGCGTGTTAATAAAATATGAGGTGGTTAAATGGGAAATGAGCAAGTGAAGTCTGTAAAGGAAGAAAAAAAGTTATGTCTTTGTATGATCGTCAAAAATGAGTCTAGAATTATGGAAAGATGTTTAAATGCAACAAAATCAATTGTAGACTTTGTTTCTATTTGTGATACTGGATCGACGGATAATACGCCTGAAATTATTGAAAATTGGTGTAAGGAAAATGAGATACCTGGGACGGTTCATCATGAGCCGTTTAAAAACTTTGGTTATAACAGAAGCTTAGCTGTTTCGTTAGCGCAAAAAACATACCCAGAAGCAGATTATTTATTAATATTAGATGCAGATATGATTTTAGAGGTTGGTCCGAATTTCGATAAAACGAGCTTAACGGAAGATCATTATCTTACATTACAATATGATGTTCATATTAAATATTGGCTTACCCGTCTTTTAAAAGCTTCTTTACCATGGAAATCTGTCGGTGTTACTCATGAGTATTGGGATATAGATCGTTCAAAAGTTGGAGCGAATTACAATACGAGGGTAGCTCGGTTAGAGACTCTTGTCGTGAATGATCCCGGAGATGGCGGGAGCAAAGCTGATAAATTTGAAAGAGATGAGAGGTTGTTGTTACAAGGAATAAACGACCCAGAAACAACGCCAGATTTGCATATAAGATATTTATTTTATTTAGCTCAGACTTATTTTCATTTAAGTCAATTTGAGAATTCAATTAAATGGTATAAAAAACGAGTGGAAGCAGGAGGATGGGTTGAAGAGGTATTCTATTCGTTATTGCGAATAGGATTTTGTTATGAGCAGTTAGCAAATCGTTCAGCAAATAAACAAAATGAAGTGACAGATGCTGATGAAAAAGAAACTGTTAAAGGGCAAGAAGAGCAATATTTAGCATTAGCTGTTTTTTATTTTCAAAAAGCGTGGGAATATAGACCAACCCGGGCTGAACCATTATACCAACTTGCAAGGTTGTATCGATTACGATCTCAAAACAATATTGCTTTGATGTATGCTCTGCAAGGGAAGGAAATTCCTTTTCCAAAGGATGATCTACTATTTGTAGATTATCATGTGTATGATTACTTATTTGACTATGAAATTTCTATTAGTGCTTTCTATATACCTCATAAAAAACATTTAGGGGCGGTATCGCAAAAGTATTTGGAATCGATAAAGGAAAAGATTCCATTTCATATAGCAAATATAGTAGAGAATAATGCGAAATTTTATTAAATACATTTTCGATTAAAGGAGTAGTGGAGTAATCATGGAATTAATGCGATGGGCGATTGAACTAGGAGAATCGGTGCATGGAAATACGTATGAAGAATTGATGCCACTACTAGACTATTATTATGATCGTGATCATTTAAAAGCGTATTGTATCGCAAATCTTCTTTTAAACATGGATGTATTAGATGAGGACCGGGAAAGAATCGAATTAAGAAGATGCATCGCTGCTTATTATGCTGGATTATATAAAGTAGCAAGAAAACATGCAAATGAGTTGGTACTTAAACATCCAGATGTAGATTTATATAAAAATAATTTAAGATTAATGGAAGTTTATTTGAATAAAGAATATGATTATTGTCTTTTTATATGCCCAAAGACATACGGTAGTTTCATAGATGTTGCGCGAGCTTTAAAGTGGCGGTTGGAGCAGGAGGGAAATACAGTAATTATATCAGAAACAATACTGGGAAATGTAAAGAATACAGTTGTTTTTGGAGCACATACATACGCATATAACCCGAATCTTCTTCCGAAAGATGCAATTATTTATAATTTAGAACAGCTATACGAAGGAAGTCCATATGCGCATCCCCTTTATTTAATATTATTAAAAGATAGAGTGATTTGGGATTATAGTAAACAAAATATAGAATGGCTTCAACAAAAAGGGGTAGGAAAAGAAATAAAACATGTAGAAATGAACTATGCTCCAACTTTGGAAATAAAAAAAGATGCGTTTGAAGATGAGATTATTGAAGATATTGATATTCTGTTTATAGGTGCTCTTAATCCGAGGCGACAAGCTATTTTTGATCATCTAAAAGCGATTGCCCCGAATTTAAATATAGTTTTTAAAAATAATGCGTGGGGAATTGTTAGAAATGAATTGATTGCTAGAGCTAAAATTATATTAAATATTCATTTTTACTTATCAGGAATTCTTGAAACACCTCGCGTGTCTTATGCAGTCGCGAATAAGAAATTTATTATTTCCGAAAATAGTAATCCAGAAGATGAGGTAGAGTGGCCAGGAATTGTATTTACTCCGTACGAAAAAATAATTGAAAACGTAATGAAATATATAGAATTACCAGAAGAACGGAAAAGATTAGCGGAAAAAGCATATAATCATTTTGAAGCAAATGAAAGTTTAGGTACATTGAGCATGAGAGATGAATCAAAGTAATTGTACGAAACTCATACGAAAGTATGAGTTCTTTTTTGTTTATCATACTATTTTATGAAACAAGTTAACTCTTTATATTGTGTTTTGTATAGAAATTTCTGATAATATATAAGTTGAACTTGAAAACAAAGGGGAGAAATAATCATGAAACTAGTCGTTATTAACGGTACACCAAGAAAATTTGGTAGAACTCGCGTGGTGGCAAAATATATTGCGGATCAATTTGAAGGAGAATTATATGATTTAGCAATTGAGGAGTTACCTTTATACAATGGAGAAGAGTCGCAACGTGATTTAGAGGCAGTAAAAAAATTAAAAACGTTAGTGAAAGCTGCGGATGGGGTTGTATTATGTACACCAGAATATCATAATGCGATGAGCGGTGCGCTGAAAAACTCTTTAGATTACTTAAGTAGTAGTGAATTTATTCATAAACCAGT
Source organism: Bacillus sp. FSL K6-0073 (assembly GCF_038006085.1). Taxonomy (NCBI): domain Bacteria; kingdom Bacillati; phylum Bacillota; class Bacilli; order Caryophanales; family Bacillaceae; genus Bacillus; species Bacillus sp. FSL K6-0073. Next base: position 2,255,179 of record NZ_JBBOUN010000001.1, read on the forward strand.
TGCGTTGTTAGCGGTTGCTGGTGGCGGTAAAGGTGGAATAAATGCATTAAACAGCATGCGAACGGTCGCTAGAGGTGTTTATGCAAATGCAATTCCAAAACAAGTTGTGCTTGATGGATTACATGTGCAAGATGGTGAACTTGGGGAAGATGCAAAACCATTAATTCATGATGTAGTTAAAGAATTGAAAGCATATATGAGCGTATATAAAGAGGTGAAAAAACAACTAGGAGTGGAATGATATGTCCTCACTTTATCATGATTCTCGCTTGTATTACATTCTAGGAGCCAATAGTCTATCTGCTATTGGTTCCGGAATTGTTATGATAACGATTCCTTGGCTGTTAATTAAAGAGAGTGGAGGAGAGACAACATTTGGTTATGTTTCTATCATTGCAACCCTCATTATGTTTTTATTAACACCATTCATTGGGCAAAGTATTGATCGTTTTTCAAGAAAATCTTTATTGCTATGTAACGAAGGAATCGGAATAGCCGTAATCGGAATAATGGTTATATGGGGATTTGCTGGGCAACCTTATCATTCTATTCACTATATTCTTATTTATATAGCCGGATCATTCTACTATTTATTATTTTATCCTACAATATTTGCGTTCAACCAAGAGATATTTCAAGCAGAACATTATAAAAGTTTAAGTGGAACGATGGAAATACAAGGACAGTTAACACAAGTTATTTCTGGAGCGGCCGCGAGCTTCTTAATTGAAATTGTATCTTTGAAGTGGATTTTGTTAGTAGACATGTTAACTTTTGCTGGAGCATTTTTTCTTTTCTTATGTATACCGTACGTAAAGAAAAAAGAAGTGAAAAGAAAAATAACATTTAAGAAGCAATTGTTTGAAGGAATTCACTTTATGAAAAAACGTCCTAAGCTCTTTTGGTTCTTACTGGCCACTTATATGCCGTTTATAGGTGTTATGATGGCAAATTATTTAATACCAGTTTATATTTCGGATATACTTAAAGCCAATGCCTCTGTATACGCAATAGAGGGAATGATGTACGGTGTCGGAGCGGTTGTTGCAGGAATCTGTATTCCACTCATAATGAAATATGTAAAAACAGAAGTTTCAATCGTTATGACGATGTTCATTTATGTAATTTCAATTACCGCAATGATTATTGAACCTTCCGTAATTTTCTTATATTGACTTGCAATTTTTCAAGCAGTTGGAAATGCGGGTACAAGAGTGGCGAGAAATGTATTGATGATGGAGGAAATTCCAAACGAAGTAATGGGACGTGTAGACAGCTTATTTCGCCTAATTGGTACTGGAATACGAATTGTATTATTAATGCTGTTTACAGCGGGTGTATCTAAAGCCGGAGTAATGCTTCCATTTTACGTATTAAGCTGCATATTGATCTTCTCATTAGGAATCGCTATTTATTATGTACTATCACAACGTAAAGTAGCGGCGAATGTTTCTAATAAATCAATCGTTTAAAAAACACTTCTGCCGCCCTTTCTTTTTCTGTATAATAAAAAGAAAGGGAGTGCAAACTTATTTATGAACAAATGGATCTTTCTTATCATTTTATTATTACCGCCACTATATATCATTTATATGACGTTTAGAATGAACAAAGTTGCTCGTGAAAAGTTGAGCTATCACTCTCCGTACGTTCTTATACTGGGTGCAAAGTTATTTGGAGATAGACCGTCTTTATCTCTTCAAAATCGTTTGGATGTAGCGTTGGAGTATTTATTTTCCCATCCTGAAGCGAAAATAATTGTTTCAGGTGGTCAAGGAGAAGATGAAGATATACCGGAAGCTCACAGCATGAGAAACTATTTAATGGTACACGGTATAGATGAGAGTCGTATTTTAATAGAAGATCAATCTACAAATACGTATGAAAACTTAAAGTTTAGTATGGATTTATATAATGTGAAACATGCGGTAGTTGTAAGTAATACGTATCATTTATATCGAACGAAAATAATTGCAAAGCGTTTAGGCATGAAGATGGAGGCACTAGCTGCTGAAACACCAATTCGTTCTAAGAGAAAAATGTATGTTCGCGAATATGCTGCTATTATGAAAACAATATTGTTCGACCGTTAGAGCTCAAATGTGAGCTCTTTTTTTATTTAAAAGCGTATCATTTGAAATGAATGCCATATTCCATCAAAATAAAGGAAACAACAGTAAAGGAGTTGTATTTGTGATTCAATTTAATCATGTGTCAAAATCGTATGAAGATGGCACGAAAGCAGTGGATTCATTGCATTTAGAAATTAAAAAGGGAGAATTTTTTGTTCTTATCGGTCCGAGTGGTTGCGGGAAAACCACGACAATGAAGATGATTAATCGTTTAATCGAAACGACTGAAGGATCGATTTTAATCGATGGAAAAGATATTCAACAATATAATATAAACGAATTACGTTGGGATATAGGATACGTGTTGCAACAGATTGCTTTGTTTCCTCATATGACAATCGCTGAAAATATTGCAGTTGTTCCTGAAATGAGGCAATGGAGCAAAAAAGAAATTAAAGCACGCGTCGATGACTTGTTACATATGGTTGGATTAGAGCCGGATATATATCGAGATCGTATGCCTGATGAATTGTCAGGAGGACAAAAACAACGTGTCGGTGTCGTGCGAGCATTAGCCGCAAACCCGAAAATCGTTCTTATGGATGAACCATTTAGTGCGTTAGATCCATTAAGTAGGGAACAGCTTCAGAAGGATATTGTACAGTTGCAAAAAAAGATTCAAAAAACAATCGTGTTCGTAACACATGATATGCAAGAAGCATTATCACTTGGAGATCGCATTTGTATTATGAAAGAAGGAAAAGTTGTTCAACTAGATACACCAGAAGGAATTATACATAATCCGAAAAATGAATTTGTAGAGGAGTTCATTGGAAATCATGGGCGAACTTGGTATGAGGGGAAAAGTGTAGCAGATGTATTGCCACTTGATCAAAGTGTGCAATTAGAAGGGCAGGCGCTATCATTACATTCTTCCTTACAAGAAGCACTAGTTCGTGTGCGTGATGAAGAGGTCGTTCCAGTTGAAGAAAACGGTCAATATATTGGAGCGTTAACAAGTCGTCATATTGTCAATTACATTGTTGAACAAATGAAGGAAAGAGGCTAAACAGTGACTAATTTTATACAAACGTTCCAAGAACGAAAAATAGAATTACTAACTGCATTAAGTGAGCATTTACAAATATCGCTTATTTCATTATTTTTTGCAGTAATTATAGCAGTGCCACTTGGCATCTTATTAACAAGAAAAGAACGAATGGCTGAATTTATAATAGGAACTTCTGCAGTAATGCAGACAGTGCCATCACTTGCATTGCTTGGACTCTTAATTCCGTTAGTAGGAATCGGAAAACTTCCAGCGATTATCGCATTAGTTGTGTATGCACTATTACCTATTTTACGAAATACATATACAGGAATAAGGGAATTAGATGAATCTCTAATAGAAGCCGCGAAAGCTATGGGGATGAATAGTTGGAGAAGGTTGTGGAAGGTAGAACTTCCTCTTGCATTGCCTATTATTATGGCCGGTATTCGTACAGCGATGGTATTAATTGTTGGAACGGCTACATTAGCAGCTCTCATTGGTGCTGGTGGGCTCGGTAAGCTTATATTATTAGGTATAGATCGAAATGATCATGCACTTATCATTTTAGGGGCCGTACCAGCCGCGTTACTCGCTTTATTCTTTGATATAGTACTTCGCATACTTGAACGACCGAAACGCTCTTCTAAGCGTGTTATATTGACGATATGTATTGTTTGTATAATGATTGCTTCTCCATTTCTTTGGAGTACAGAAAAGAAAGATATTGTTATTGCGGGCAAACTTGGATCAGAACCTGAAATTTTAATTCAAATGTATAAGCAGCTTATTGAACAAGATACAGATTTACACGTACAATTAAAACCAGGTCTTGGGAAAACAGCATTTGTATTTGAAGCGTTGAAATCAGGGGAAGTAGATATATACCCAGAATTTTCAGGAACAGCTTTATCTACTTTCGTGAAAGAAGAACCAAAGAGTACAAATCGTGATGAAGTATATGAGCAGGCTCGCGTTGGAATGGAAAAGAAATATAATATGATTATGTTGAAGCCAATGGAGTATAACAATACATATGCACTAGCCATGCCGAAAAAAATAGCAGATCAAAAGAATATAAATACAATTTCTGATTTAGGGAATGTTGCGCAGGAAGCCAAAGTAGGATTTACATTGGAATTTGCTGATCGTGAAGATGGTTATAAAGGAATGCAAAAATTATATAACTATAAGTTCTCAAATGTTAAAACGATGGAGCCGAAGCTGCGTTATAGCGCAATTGAATCTGGAGATGTTAACGTAATTGATGCATATTCAACAGATAGTGAATTGAAGCAATACGGACTGAAAGTGCTAAAAGATGATAAAGGGTTATTCCCACCTTATCAAGGAGCACCATTATTAAGAAAAGAAACGTTACAGAAATATCCTGAACTTGAAAAGGTATTAAATAAATTATCTGGAAAGATTACAGATGAAGAAATGCGAAAAATGAATTATGAAGTTAACGTAAATGGTAAAAGTAGTGAAGAAGTCGCAAAACAATTTTTACAAAAAGAGAATTTACTTCGTTAAATTTACAAGAAATATACAAATTTATATGTTTGAAATGACCGTTCATTACAAAATGAGCGGTTTTTTTGTGCATACTTATACATTTTTTCAAAAAAGTATTCCATTTTTGCTCATTTTCTTTTAGAATAAGTAATGTTTTCCTGAAAAAATATAAGAGAAACGTCTATTAGAGAAAAAGGTGACTTTAATAGTTGAACGAACATAACACCTAGAATGACAGATGGGGTGGTACAAATAGAAAAGAAGTTAGGATTTTTTCCATTAATCGCATTAGTAGTTGGAACAATGGTTGGTGGCGGTGTTTTTAGTTTACCGCATGATTTAGCAGTAGGAGCAAACAGTGGTGCAATAATAATTGGCTGGTGTATTACAGCGATGGGAATGATTCCCCTTGCGCTCGTATATCAAACGTTAGCAAGACAAAAACCGGAACTTGAAGGTGGAATTTATAGTTATGCACGTGCTGGTTTTGGTGAATATATTGGATTTAATAGTGCTTGGGGATATTGGCTAGCAGGAATCTTAGGTAATGTCGCAACAATTATGTTACTGTTTAGTACATTAGGTTATTTCTTTCCAATTTTCAAAGGAGGAAATAATGTTGCGTCTATCGTTGGGGCATCACTTTTATTATGGACACTTCATTTTCTAATTTTATTTGGGATCCGTGAAGCTTCTATTATGAATGTTATCGCAACAATAGGGAAGTTAGTTCCAATCGTTTTATTTATTGTTGTAATGGTAACAGCCTTTCGCTGGGACACATTTACACATGATTTTTGGGGAGAAGGAACGATCTCACTTTCCGCTATACTTGGTCAAGTGAAAAATACAATGCTTGTAACACTTTGGGTTTTCATTGGAGTTGAAGGAGCGGTTGTATTATCTGGAAGAGCGAAGAATAGTCGAGATGTTGGTAAGGCAACAGTATTGGGACTTATTTTAGTAATGTCCATTTATATTTTAATTTCTGTCCTGTCAATGGGAGCTATGACAAGAGGCGAACTTTCTGTGTTAGAAACTCCGTCAATGGGACATGTATTAGAGCACGTTGTTGGCCCATGGGGTGCAGTTGCGATTAACATCGGATTAGTTGCTTCACTTGTCGGTACATTAATTGGCTGGTTTTTACTTGTTTCTGAAATTTCTCATGTAGCAGGAAAAGATGGCGTATTTCCGAAAGTCTTTACGAAAACAAATAAAAAGCAAACACCGCACATGGCATTATGGATTTCAAATGGTGTTGCCCAAATTATATTTATCATCGTTTTGTTTTCGGAATCGACATATCAAATTATGTATTTCATTGCATCAACATCAATTTTATTACCATATTTATTATCAGCGTTATTCCAATTTAAATTAGTCATTACAAACGAGCTAAAAGACGCAAAATTAAAAAACGGAGCGTTGGCTTTAATTGCTTCTATTTACTCTGTATGGCTTCTTTATGCAGCTGGTTTAAAGAATTTACTACTCGTTTCAATTGTGTATGGAATTGGAATTATTGTTTATACGTTTGCAAGAAAAGAACAAGGGAACCGTTGCTTTGTAGGTGCAGAGAAATATGTGATGTGGGCAATTATTGTTGCGGCTATCACATCCATATATATGTTATTAACTGGAAATATAAAAATGTAAAAAGTCCTTTTCATTTAAAGGGCTTTTTTCTTTGTTTAGAGAATATTTACTACATAAGATATTCAGGAGGGATGAGAATGGAAAAAAAAGAACAGTTGTCTAGAATAATTGATTTAGCTAGTGAGTTAAGGAAAGTATTAGTGCAAGAATCTTTTTTTAATCATCATCCTGAACTGAGAGGAGTCATTGAAAATTTAGCAAGTTCTGTTGAAAATTTGGCGGAATTACAAATAAGTAAAGATGAAAACGCTGAAGATCGATTACGTTACGTACTTGCGAAAATGAAAATTGCTCATAATGCAATTTTACAAGAGAAAAAAGCATTTCCTTCTCATTAATATAAGTTTTTATTTTGAACCTGGCGGATAACGTCAGGTTTTTTATTTCTAGTTTTTCGTTTCTTTCATACACTAAGAATAGTATGAAAAAAGAAGGTGACTAAGGTGAAATTACATAAAGCTCTTCAGCCAAGTTTTATAAAACGAATGTACTATATGAGATTTTTAGGGAAATTTACAAAAGCTGAGAAAGAGAAGAGTGGAGAGAATTTCTTTGTACAATGCTTATCGCCAATACCATTCACTTTACAGGAACAATTTACAAATGAACCATATGTATTTGAAGGGTTATGTAGCAATAAAAAGAATGAAAAAATCTTTTCGGAATTAAAGAAGAGGAAATTAGAAAAGCAACTAGTAATGTTTCGTCTTTATTATGAAAGAGGAAATGTATACGTGGAGTTAATATGTACAGAAGAACCGAAAGAAATAGCAAGCAGCTATAAAATGATTCCGGCACCTAAAGTTACAAATAATAAAAAAAGAGAATCTTTAGAACGAAAACTTAGCAACGGTTATTTATCATTTCTTATGCCAAAATTTCCGAAAGACTTTGAGCCTCCCGAATTATTGTGGCACGATGGAAGACTTTACGGAAACATATCCCTAAAGTCATCAATTAGCTCAATCGCCTATTTTGAACAGAAACGTGAATGTAAATATATAAACTGCAGTGACTGGACGAAGTATGTAGAAATAGCGGTAGAAGATCAATTATATTTTGTAAGTGATTATGTGTATGAGCAATTAAAAAAACGAATGCATGAAGAAGGTAAGCTAGTTGAAGTAGAGGATATAAAAGTACAAAAAGATGAATGGGAATGGGATGAGCGTGAATCGTCTTTTTTACAGTATGTACAAAGTATGGTGCATAATAAAGGGTTATATTTGGATGAAACGGATATTTATAATTTCCATATAAGTGTAAAAACAAATATGTTAACGATTCTTGGTGGTATACCGGGCGTTGGGAAATCACGGTTTGTGCAAACTTATGCAGAAGCATTAGGGTTACAGTATGGGGAAGAGTTGGTTTGGATTCCGATTTCGCCATCGTATCAAGAACCACATGATTTACTTGGTTACCTTCATCCAAATGGTACTTTTATTGAAAGTGAAACGAAGTTAGTTAGAACGTTAATGAAGGCGAAAGAAAATCCCAATCAATTGTATATAATCGTTTTTGATGAAATGAACATGTCTTATATTGAGCATTGGTTTACTCCGTTTCTATCTGTTCTTGAACTTGAAACAAAAAATCGTATTTTAAACTTGTATGAGGGTGTACAGGACATAGAGAATTCAATTCCATCAACAATTGAAATTGGAGAAAATATTATATTTGTAGGTACTGTGAATTTTGATGAAACAACAAAAGAGCTCTCTGATCGATTATTAGATCGAACGAACCTAATAACGTTACAGAAAATTCCGTTTTGTGAGATGGACATGGAACAGGGGAAAGTCGTATTACATCCACCTTTGAAAGTAACAGCGGGAGAATTTCGGATAAATTGGATGAGAAATAAAGCGATGATTGAAGTGTTTTCTGAAGAAGAATTAGAGCTATTAGATAAGTTGCATGTCGTATTGTCATCACATGACGCGTCTAAGGGAATTTCTTTCCGATGTGCAAATGCAATTGCGACTTATTTGCAAAACATACCGTTCCAAAATAATCATACCTATATGATCAGTAGAGAAGAGGGGTTTGATTTACAAATAAAGCAGCGTGTATTGACGAAAATCAGAGGGACCGAAATGATGGTTGGGCCTTTACTTTCTGAAGAAGCAAAAAGGGGGGCGACCTTAGTACCTCTTTTGCAATCTGCACTTGCAAACAGAGTATCTACATTTGAACACTCTTTAGCATATATACGAGAAAAACGTAGAGAACTGGAGCTGTATGGATATGCAAAATGAAGGGCGTTACGAAACAAAAATCGTTGATACGAATGAAACGCTCCCTTTTGTATTAAAGTTAATCATTGGAAATGAGGGGAAAGGAGATTATATTTTATTAAATCGTCTTTGTACATCTACTACAGCATTAGTTCAATGTATTTATAAAGTACAAGAATTAAAACCAATAAGATTGCAGTACAATTATGAAATTCCAATGAATATTACTTTTATATGGAATAAAGTATATGAGGGACAGAAAAATATAAAAGAGGCTCAATATGAAATAAATGAAAAAAAACAAAGAGTATTAATATATGAACATGGGAAAACAGAATTCTTTTATCCATGGCGCTGTGGTTTATACCATTTTGAAGTGCGTATAGAAGATACAACGTATTATGGCGCATTTCAAATCGTACCGAAAAACTTTTTTGATGATCAATTTGAAATGATTCAAGACTATGTGAAGTCAATTTTAAATGAGTTGATTTTGGATAGAGGTTACTATAAAAAGACCTTCTCTGCACTTAGCGATATTGAGGATTCTTCTTATTTAGTGTTACTTAGAAAGTTACCCCAAAAAATGAAAATGATAAAGCAAATCTTTAAGAAAATAGAATCAAGCTCAAAATTTATAAATGAATATAAATGGGAAGGAAAAGAGCGAAGGCCAACAAGAAAAGGAACTATAGTGGCAGAACGAAAACCTTATGCCAAACATTATAATCGTAAGTTTATGGAACAAAAAAATAGTAAGGAAAATGCATTTCTTAAATATAAAGCGATGCAATTTTATCATTATTTAATTGAAGCAAAAAGTTTTTTACGTCAAACAATTGAAATCTTAGAAAGAGAAAAAAAGAAAAAATCAGAAGAGTTTCAAGCCGTAAAAACGATTATACAAACAATTGAGCGTAATGGATCGGTAACTGATAGAGAGAAGCAAAAATATAAAAATATACATTTACTAAAAGAAGCCGATTTACGAAAGAGCTCAATGAAAATACAAGAATATAAAATATTGGCGCATATTGTGCATGAAAATGTACAATACTTTCAAATGTTAATGCATTCTTCGTTTTGGAGGGAAGTTACTGAAACAAGTAACATGAACTTACATGATTTACCGATACCACATCAACAATTACTACATCATTTAGAAGTACTCCCGCAATATACGGATCAATCTCCATCGTTATTATTTGTTTATAAGCCAACGTTTTTAGTGTATGAATATTACGCTTTTTTTATCGTTATTTCAATTTTAGAGCAAATTGGTTTTGAAGCTAGAAACTCTATCCGTGAACAAATACAAGAACATTTTTATGTAGATGGATTACAAGATGGAACGACAGTAGTTTTAGAACGAGATGATATAAAGGTGCATGTTGCATTTAATGACTTAATTGAAACACATCCTCTTATTGCATTAAGTAAAGGTAGTAATTTTTACAATGGTGAGGATACGAAGAAGCCAGATATTCGCTTAGACTGTTATGTAAAAGAAGATGGGAAATACGTATATAAATCTTCTATTATTATTGAAGTGAAGTATAGTCCAATGTACAATATTTTTCAGCACGTCGGAAATACGAAAGCAACTGAGCAAATGTATAAGTACTGGTCTATAAAGTATGTAGAAGAACAGGATGGAAAGCGAGTCTATTATCGAAGGTCAATTTATGAAGTCATTTGTGTATATCCAGGAAGCCATATGCATAGTAAAAAAATTGAGTCTGGATGCGGCGTTTTCTTGCAGTTATATCCATATAAGACGAAACAAGGGGAAGAGAAATTAGCTGGAAAACATGGGATGATACAAATTTTTGAAAAATGGTTAAAAAGCATTAAGAAGTAAAAGAAATCCTTTTTCATAAAGGATTTCTTTAGATTAAGAAGAATTATATGCTGTATGGAAAGAAACATAATGTAATTTAGATTTGAAAAGTGCTACAAATGTGTTATTAAAAGGAATGTGAGCGCGGGATAAAAGTCGATTAAATTGGAATCTAATTCATTTTGCAGAATATAATAAGTCATAAATATTTTTAGTTGCATACGAAGATTTGTTCTTATATGATAGATAGTGAAAGCGTTATCAAAAACAGAGCGGCGATGGGAAAGGCGGTTAAATATGTTCCAGCGTGTTCAAACAAAGGAAGAACATTTTGGGTTCGAGCAACTATGGGGAGATTTTTGTGAAGAAAGAAACTTAATGTTCGTAGAACGTAATTTAAATCCATCACGATTTTTATTAATAGAAGATGAACATCCTATTGGTACAGTAGAATGTATTAAGTATACGATACCTGAACAATCAAATTCTGAGTTTTTCTATCCGTTTTCTAAAAATGATTTAGTAAAAGATTTGAAGAATGTGTATGAAATAGGTAAGTTAAGTATTTCGAAAACGTCTCGTGGGAGAGGACATTTCAAAAGGCTAACAGCTATTTTATTTATACATGCGTTAGAAACAAAAGCTGAATGGTACATTGCAGCAGTAACAAAAAGAATGTATATGTATTTACTTACACTTGGTTTTCCAATTGAGCCAATAGATAATCCATTTCAGTTTCATGATACTTTACAAGGTGTACCAGTAAGAATTCATGCTCGAAAAGGGGTTACGCATTTGTATTCTTTAAAAGAATTTCGTGATGTGATTCAAGGGAATGCTCATGCACAGGCATTAATTGCAGAATACAGTAAAAATATTATGTTAACGAAATAAAGCGAAGTGAATATGTATAATAAAGAGAATAATATTTGTATAGGATATAACTCTTCATTAAAAAAGACCCTTATTATTTTAATAAGGGTCTAAAAATTATAATCCAAATATACTAAAAATCATTTTGCGGCGCTTCGGTTTCTTTTCTCGTTCATATGTTGGTTTTGAATCAGGAGTAATATAAATGGGTTCTTCTTTCGTTAGGGCAGCTTCTAACTTTTGAATTCGCTCTAACATTTCCTCCATTTCACGACGGTGTTGTAAAAGTTGGTACGTGACGACATCATTTGCCTTATCTTGCATTTGTTCTTCCATTCGATCAAGTCTTCTCGTAATAGTGTTTAATTGATCAGCTAATTGCTCAAAATCATTCGATGATATGTTTTGAACAATTGTATTAACTTGAGTTTTTAATTCCTCAACTTCATTTGAGGAAGCCTTTTGAGTAGATTGAGAATTTTGAGATTGCTCTATTTGAAATCGATGGTGTTCTAACATTTGATCGACATCCTCTTGTGTGAAAATAAAGTGGCCATATTTGTTTTTCTCTATCGTAAGATTTAATTGTTGTGCGATCCGGACAACAGCCTTTGGGCTAACACCTAATTTCTTTGCGATAAATGGTGTTTTATATTCCAAAATAATCCCTCCTATATATATCCTGTTGAATGATTTCGAGCTATGAAGTAAGTTCCCTTCTAGTGCGACAAAAGAAGTGTGGAATCGGCAAAGAAAGTGTTTTTTCACGAAATTGAGTTGAGAAGAATAGTTCGTTTAAATAAAAATGTTTTATCGTAACATTTAGAATAATTTGACGAGTGTAAATGAATTAGATTATCATAATGATAAATATCTTTTTTATGTATGCATATAATATATAAAAAGGTGGTTGCTAATGTAGAATTTTGTTAGAGTATTAGAATGCTTACTTCACTTGAATAAAATTAAGTAGGAGGTGGCTTCCTTGCTTACAATGTAAGTAAGGAAAAGTATTTGGACATATATAGTATAAGTATAGTGATTGTTTTAATTGCTTTAACGGCATTTTTCGTTGCAGCAGAATTTGCAATTGTTAAAGTGAGAAGTTCACGAATTGACTATTTAATTGCAGAAGGAAATAATCGTGCAAAATCGGTCAAAACAGTCATTACAAACTTAGACGAATATTTATCTGCTTGTCAGCTAGGAATTACTGTTACAGCTTTAGGAATTGGGTGGTTTGGTAAACCTGCGTTAAAGCAAATGTTTGATACGCTTTTTGCAAATTGGAATATCTCTACTCAACTAGCAGACATTTTTGCTGTGATTTTAGTGTTTTTGTTAATTACTTTTTTGCATGTTGTAATAGGTGAATTGGCCCCAAAAACATTTGCAATTCAAAAATCTGAACAAGTGAGTTTACTTGTTTCTAAGCCGTTAATTTTCTTTTATCGTATTGCATTCCCATTCATTTGGCTATTAAATGGTTCAGCTCGAATCATTACGAAGCTGCTAGGGCTAAAACCGCCGAAGGGACATGATGAGGTTCATTCAGAAGAAGAATTACGGTTGTTAGTTTCAGAAAGTTATAGAAATGGTGAGATTAATCAATCTGAATATAAATATGTGAATAAAATTTTTGAATTTGATGATCGGATTGCAAAAGAAATAATGGTACCTCGAACTGAAATGAATATTATAAGTAAAGAGATGTCTGCTGAAGAAGCTCTGCAAAAAATGTCTCGTGAAAAATATACAAGGTATCCAGTTGTTGATGGCGACAAAGACCACGTAATAGGTTTTGTGAATTTTAAAGATATTTTTACTGAATTTGTACAACATAAAGCTGTTAATAAGAAGACAGTAGAGCAATATATGAGACCAATTATTTTAGTTATCGATTCTATTCCAATTCATGATTTGTTTTTGAAAATGCAAAAAGAAAGAACACATATTGCTATATTGATAGATGAATATGGTGGAACATCTGGACTTGTTACTGTTGAAGATATTCTGGAAGAAATTGTTGGAGATATTCAGGATGAGTTTGATACGGATGAGCAGCCAGAAATTCAAAAGGTTAGTGAAACGAAGACGATACTAGAGGGAAAAGTACTTGTTAGTGAAGTAAATACGTTATTTGGTTTAGGGATTGATGATGATGGTGTTGATACAATCGGTGGTTGGATTTTAACGAAGAATATAGAGATTGCTGAAGAGGATTCCATTGAAATTGAAAATTATAAGTTTTGTGTGAAAGAATTAGATGGACATTATATAAAAAGATTAGAAGTTACAAAGATAGTAGAATCGATTGTTATTTTAGAAGATGAAAAACAAATTTCGTTACAAGAGCAAATTAGCTCGTAAACTCTGCTATATAGCAGAGTTTTTTTGAGCATAATGTTTTTTGAGGGATAGGAGCTATGATACAATGACATAAGTCAAACCTTTCACTAGGTGAAGTATTGTTGTATACATATATTTGGAAGGAGAAGAAGTATGAAAAAGCATTTATATATAAATGGAGACTGGAAATCTGTAAACACGTATAAACCATTGTACGCACCATATTCTGAAGAAACATTAGCGGAAATTGCACAAGGAACGGAAGAAGATGTAAAAGAGGCTGTTACTGCTGCAAAAAATGCAATGACAAAAATGAATACATTATCTGCATATGATCGTGCGACTATTTTAGAGAAAGTTGCACAAAAAATGGATGAAAGAAGAGAAGAATTTGCAGAGATTATTGCAAAAGAAGCTGCAAAACCAATACGTGCTGCAAGGGGAGAAGTAGATCGTACTGTTCAAACGTACAAATTTGCAGCTGAAGAAGCGAAGCGTATATATGGTGAGACATTGCCATTAGACGCCGCACCTGGTGCGGATGGGCGTATCGCATATACAATCCGAAAGCCGATTGGGGTTATAGGGGCTATTACACCATTTAATTTCCCATTAAATTTAGTAGCGCATAAAGTTGGACCAGCAATTGCTGCCGGAAATACAGTTGTATTAAAGCCAGCTGATCAAACGCCATTATCATCTTATGCATTAGTTGAGTTATTTGAAGAGGCAGGATTGCCAAATGGAGCTTTAAATATCATTTCTGGCCCTGGCTCCACGGTTGGTGAGGCCATCGTCAAAAATGATTACGTTGCTTCTATTACTTTTACCGGAAGTCCAAAAGTTGGAATTGGAATAAAACAAAAGGCTGGGCTAAAACGAGTTACGTTGGAACTAGGATCAAATGCTGCTGTTATCATTGATGAAGATGTAGAGTTAACAGATGAAATAATTGAACGTGTAAAATGGGGAGCATTTGTTAATAATGGACAAGTTTGTATTTCCGTACAACGTGTTTTTGTACATGAAACGAAAATGCATGAATTTCTTTCGAAGCTGAAGAAAGCGATGGAATCAGTTGTTGTTGGTGATCCACTGCTTGAGGAAACGGATGTATCAGCTTTAATTTCAAAAAAAGATGTAGAGCGAATTGATATGTGGGTTCAAGAAGCAATTAAGGAAGGAGCAACTGTTTTATGCGGTGGTAAAAAGCGCGATGCAAGAATTTTTGAACCGACTGTATTAACAAATGTTCCAGATCATGTATCTGTGCAGTGCCAAGAAGTATTCGGCCCACTCATGACAGTAAATACATTTAAAGAATTTGATGAAGCGATTGAACAAGTAAATAATTCGCGTTACGGCTTACAGGCAGGTGTATTTACAAATAATTTAGTTAAAGCAATGCGTGCAATTGATGAGCTAGAGGTTGGTGGTGTCATGATTAATGATATACCAACGTTCAGAGTAGATCATATGCCTTATGGTGGTGTGAAAGAAAGTGGTACGGGGCGTGAAGGAATTAAATATGCAATAGAAGAAATGACAGAAATGAAATTAGTATGTATTAAAAAATAAAATAGAAAAACTTAAAACTTGCACTAAAAAACGAGTAGGAAATGTTTACGATTCCATACTCGTTTTTTACGCTTCTAGTAACTATTTAATTAAGTGTAACTTTTACTTCATTTCTTGTTTGAAAATAGTATCTTCTACATAAATTTGTTCTTTATCTACAGCAGTAGCATGAGTTAATACTAAACCGATTGGTGTTTTTGTATCTTTATTTTGAACAATTGTAAAAGGAACATTTTTTTCGTTTGCTAATTTAATGTATTTTGATAAATGTGGGTAAGCAATGCCACCATTTAGGAGGAGTTGTAATGATTGAGAAGGGCGCATGCTACCCGCCACTTCAGAGTATACATTACTTTGCATTACTTGACCGATCGTTAAAGCGATTTCCACACGCTCACGTAATGTAGTTAAATACATATTACGTTCTTCTGGTTTGTTTTGCTTTTGGCCGTAAATGCCTTCTTGGAGATAATCTTCCACATTTTTATTTACCATATTTTTCACACCTTTCATTTTCTATTGTACGCAAGAATTAAAAATGATGCAAAAAAAGTCGTTTTGACTACGGAAATAATGAAAATATGTGAAGGAAAAAGGGGATTTGCATACAATTAGTTAAATAAGAAAGAAAAAATAATTTTATCAACAGAAATTAACAAAATGTGACAAAAATCTATTAACGAATCGTATTTTTTGTGTTAATATTCAAAATATAAAGGGTATTCGTCGTATGGAAATGGAGGGAATGGAGGTTTTTCCAATCGATAAGGATATTAAAGAAATATTTTGTTCACACTTGAAAAACAATAGGCACCAATTCGTAGAGAACTGGAAAAACAAAATGATAATTTCCGAAAAAGATCCATTTAAACTAGAAGTAGTTCAAAATGGAGAGGATTTACTAGAGTTAATTATCGAACTTACTATGGAAGATAAAGATATAAATTATCTTCAACCGTTATGTGAGAAAATTGCTATTGAACGTGCTGGAGCAGATGCGAATATTGGAGATTTTGTTTATAACGCAAACGTGGGAAGAAATGAACTTTTCGAAGCGATGTGTGAATTAGATGTTAGTGCTCGTGAATTGAAACCAATTATGGCAAAAATACATACTTGTTTTGACAAATTAATTTATTATACCGTTTTAAAATACTCGGAAATTATATCGAAGAATTTAGAGGAAAAACAGCAATATATTAACGAAACACATAAAGAAAGACTGACGATTTTAGGACAAATGTCAGCTAGTTTTGTACATGAATTTCGTAATCCGCTTACTTCCATTATGGGGTTTGTCAAATTATTAAAGGCAGATCATCCGAGTTTATCGTATTTAGATATTATTTCGCATGAATTAGATCAATTAAATTTTCGTATTTCGCAATTTTTACTCGTATCAAAAAAAGAAATGTGGAATGAATCGGAACGGTTTTGGCTTAATGACTTGTTTCAAGACATTATACAATTTTTATATCCGAGTTTGGTCAATGCGAATGTTTTGATTGAAAAGAATTTACCGTATCCAATTCCGCTTGTTGGTTATCGAAGTGAAGTGAGACAAGTATTTTTAAACATATTAATGAATTCAATTGATGCTCTTGAATCAATGAAAGAAGAACGAAAAATTATCATTGATGTATTTGAAGAAGATCAAGCTATTCGAATTGTGATAAAAAATAATGGACCAATGATTCCAGCTGAAAATGTAGAAACGATTTTTGAACCATTTGTAACTACTAAAAAGTTAGGAACTGGTATTGGATTATTTGTATGTAAACAAATTGTGGAAAAACATAATGGATCCATTATGTGTCGATCAGATAACGATTGGACAGAATTTCAAATTGCATTTCAAAAATAAACAGTCTACACCAAATGAATGGTGTAGACTGTTTTAATTTGTGAGTATAACGGCTTCTAATTTAGGATCTTTAGTTGAATAACCTACTATTGAAATTGTATAAATAACATTTGGTTCAACATTGAATTTCGGTATAGTCAATAAAACGTTTTTATTATCTGCGAGTGAAATTTCAATATCTGCTGTACCAGGGCTAACTTGCAAAAAATCTGTTATTTGTTTAAAGAGTACATTTTCAAATAAATGATCTCCATCTTTTAAATCTACATTTACAACAGGGGTATCTGGAGAGAAATGTGCAAACCGTATTTTTGCTTGACCAGCTGGTAAATGTGTATTATCAAGTATAGGCTGTAATTGTAGGTGATTATCACTATTTATTGCAGCAAGAGTGTAAGTATGATTTCCCATTATTGGTACCAACGCTGAAAAGATTGGAGTTTCATTTCCGACAGGAACAATGTCTATACGGTATTTACCTTGCACTAATGATAAATAAGGGCTGAATTGCTTAAATGAAATATTTTTAATAACCTTTTGTCCGTTTACTAAAATGTCAACTGCTGGTATATTTGGATCGGCATGAAAAATTCTTATATGTGACGGTAAAGCAGCTTCTTGTGAGTCTCTTGTTTCATACGCCTGTACAAGTTTTGATAGTGCATCGTAATATTTCATATATAATTCTATATATTTTTTAGGATTACGAAACTGATAGTAACGTGCGAGCTGTTCGTATTGCGTAACTTCTTGTCCATATTTTTCGATTTCAGATTGAGACATGAACATTCCTCCTTTGTCATCATTAAAACTATATGCGAAGCAAGAAAGCGGTTATGCAAAAAAAAAGATTTTATAAGGGGAAAATTAAAAATTGACAACAAATATGTTGTCATAAAGAGGTGCTGGTGCTTACGAGAATTTCGTAGAGTAAAGCAGTACATATGACTGCACGAAAGTAAAATAAATTCCAAATTGAAAGTGTATTTCAATTAACATATTGAATACATGTCCAAAAATCGCTAGAAAACTAGGGATTTTTTTAATTATAGGCAAATACACATACAAAGTGATAATTGTCCTACATAAATTATAAAGGAAAGATAGTTTGAATCTGAGGAAAGGGGTGCCACTTCGGGATAGAGATATCCTGATAGTAATTGTGATGTGAATGAAGTTATGAAAAGGTTTTGTGTTATAGGCTGTAGGATGAATTTGTAAACTTCATTTTTCTATTTATTTTAGCAATTGACAGTATTAACCCATAAGAGAGCGTCATGACGAACTGATTAGTGTGGTTAATCGGTTCTTTTTTTATAGTTTAAAAATGAAAAGTTTACATATTAAATATGAATCTGAATTGATTAGTAAGGTGGGGTGTCGAAATTTGTTTTAAAATATGCAATTTAAAGTAGGATAATAGGAAGGAGTTTAACGGGAGTTCCGTCGAAGTGTACAGAATGTCGGTATTTAAGGACAGCTGGCATTATGCTATAAAAACATTTGGTGATGCAGTCATTTCATATAAAAGGGAGGGTTATTTGGGCGTATAGAAAAGGGTTGGTCTTCGTTTTATAGTTCTGAATTTTCTGTTTTATAAATATTTTTAAGCACTCATTTGTATATTTTATAATAGTTTTTTGATAAATTCACTGCTTTTGCAGAGGATTCTTTTTTATGAAAGAAACGTCAATTTTCTTCATATATATATACAAATTGGAGAAATGGGGGAGCGCTATGCGCGATTACTTAATTAAACCACTTGTTGGTCAGCCGTATCCAATGATTTCACATGGAAAAGGTGTTTATTTGTATGATCAAAATGGCAATAAATATTTTGATGGTTCGTCAGGAGCAATTACGGCAGGTATTGGGCATGGCGTAAAGGAGATTGCAGACGTTATTAAAAAGCAAGCTGAGGAGATTGCTTTCGTTTATAGATCACAGTTTACGAGTGAACCAGCTGAAAAATTAGCGAAGAAGTTAAGTGATTTAAGTGTAGGAGATTTGAACTGGAGTTTTTTTGTAAATAGTGGTACGGAAGCGAATGAAACAGCTATGAAAATTGCAATTCAGCATTTTCAAGAGCGAGGTATTCAAGGGAAACATAAAATTTTATCAAGATGGATGAGTTATCACGGTATTACGATGGGTGCTTTATCGATGTCTGGTCACCCACTACGTAGACAACGTTTCGTATCTATTTTGGAAGATTATCCGACTATACCAGCTCCATATTGTTTCAGATGTCCTGTTCAAAAGGTATATCCAACTTGTCAGCTGGCATGTGCGACTGAACTAGAAAGATCAATTGAAAGAATTGGTGCAGAGCATATTGCTGCTTTTATTGCTGAGCCGGTTATTGGAGCAGCTGGAGGCGCGGTTGTTCCGCCGAAAGACTATTATAAAGTCATTAAAGATATTTGTAATCATTACGATATTTTATTTATTGCGGATGAAGTAATGACTGGGCTTGGTCGTACTGGAGCATGGTTTGCGATGGAGCATTGGGGCGTAGAGCCGGATATTATGACACTTGGTAAAGGATTAGGAGCGGGATATACACCGATGGCAGCTACAGTTGTAAGTGATCGTGTTATGGAACCAATATTACGCGGATCACGTTCAGTAATGAGTGGTCATACGTTAAGTGCAAATCCATTGTCTGCAGCAACGGCTTTAGCTGTTATTGAATATATGGAGAAACATAATCTCCCTGAAAAAACAGCAGAAAAGGGAGATTATTTAATAAAGGGCTTGCAGAAAGTTCAGCAACAATCGACAATCATTGCTGATGTGCGCGGAAAAGGGTTGCTAATCGGAGTAGAATTGCAACCGTTTACAAAAGCGTCGGAGCTTATTTCAGTTGCAGCTAAAAACGGCCTGCTTTTATATCAAGCAGTTTCAGGGCAAGCAGGAAAAGAAGATAGTGCACTGCTTGTAGCACCGCCAATGACAACTACATATTCCGAGTTAGATGAATTACTTTCAATTTTCTCTAAAAGTGTGGAAGAGATGATGCAAAAAGGAGGGCATAGTATCGCATGACAACTATTACAAATACATTCGGTAAATTAAAAGAAATTGAGGAAGTAATTTCTTTGTTCCATGATGATATGACATTAATGTTTGGGGGATTTGGAGGGATTGGATCCCCTCCATCTTTAATACAGGCAATTTTAGAAAAAGGCGTTACAAATTTAAATTTGATTGGAAATGACACTGGATTTCCTGATGTAGGTATCGGTCGTCTTGTTACAAATGAAAGAGTTAAATCACTAATTACTTCTCACATTGGCTCCAATCCAAATGCAGGAAGGCAACTAAACGAGGGAAGATTACAAATTGAGTTTTCTCCCCAGGGAACATTAGCAGAGCGCATTCGCGCTGGTGGCGTTGGTCTTGGTGGTGTTTTAGTTGATGTTGGTGTTGATACAATTGTGGAAGAGGGAAAACGAACAGTTGAAATGAATGGTAAGACCTATTTAGTTGAAACAGCATTAACTGCTGAAGTTTCAATTGTATATGCAAAGAAGGCAGATCCGTTTGGTAACCTTGTATTTGACAAAAGTGCACGAAATATGAATCCTCATGTAGCTATGGCTGGGGATATAACAATTGTAGAAGCAGAAGAAATAGTCCCGCTTGGAAATTTAGATCCAGAGGAAATTGTCGTTCCAGGTGTTTTCGTAAATTATATTGTACCGTCGGAAGGAGTGAACTGGAGATGGGTATGGGCGTAGAAGTGAGGGATAAGATTGCTAGGCGTGCGGCGAAAGAAATACAAAATGGTATGATTGTAAATTTAGGTATTGGCATACCATCGCTTGTACCAAATCATTTGCCTGACGATATAAATGTTATGTTTCATGCGGAAAATGGAATCGTGGGCATGGGACCAACGCCAAGTAAAGGGAATGAAGACGAAAATTTGTGTAATGCAGCAGGTTTACCAACTTCTCTTATAACAGGAGCGAGTTATTTCGATAGCTGCACAGCGTTTGGGATGATTCGAAAAGGTTTGCTAGACATAACGATTCTTGGTTCATTACAAGTAAGTGAAAATGGTGATTTAGCAAACTGGATTGTACCTGGAAAACGTGTTCCAGGTATTGGTGGAGCAATGGATTTAGCACAAAAAGCGAAGCGGGTCGTTGTTGTGATGAATCATGTTGATAAGTACGGAAATGCAAAAATTGTTTCAGAGTGTACATTGCCATTAACTTCAAAGAAATGTGTAGATTTAATTATTACTGATATGGCAGTCATGGAGGTAACTCCGAGTGGACTTATATTACAAGAATTAATGAGCCCATACACAGTAGAAGATGTAAAACGACATACAGAAGCTGATTTTCAAATTAGTTCTAACTTACTAGTAATTGAATGAAGGGAGATGTAATATATGGAGCAATTAAAAAAGCAAGTTTGTGATTATATTGAGAGCCATGAAGAGGAAAGTGTGAAATTTTTAAAACGATTAATTCAAGAAAAGAGCGTATCTGGTGATGAAAGCGGTGCGCAGGCAATTGTGATTGAAAAATTACGTGAATTAGGTTTAGATCTCGATATATGGGAGCCCTCCTTTTCTAAAATGAAAGATCACCCTTATTTTGTATCACCCCGTACAAGTTTTTTGAATAGCCCAAATATTGTAGCGACTTTAAAAGGAAGTGGCGACGGGAAATCTATGATATTAAATGGGCATATTGATGTAGTTCCAGAAGGGGATGTGAATCAGTGGGAACATCACCCTTATAGCGGTGAGAAAATAGGGAATCGTATATATGGCCGTGGAACGACGGATATGAAGGGCGGAAATGTCGCACTTATGCTTGCGATGGAAGCGATCATTGAATCTAGCATTGAATTAAAAGGAGACATCTATTTTCAAAGTGTAATAGAAGAGGAAAGTGGCGGAGCAGGGACATTAGCAACTATATTACGAGGATATAAG
Organism: Bacillus sp. FSL K6-0073; assembly: GCF_038006085.1. NCBI lineage: Bacteria > Bacillati > Bacillota > Bacilli > Caryophanales > Bacillaceae > Bacillus > Bacillus sp. FSL K6-0073. The sequence goes on from NZ_JBBOUN010000001.1 coordinate 2,277,177, forward strand.
GCAGATGGTGTCATTATTCCAGAGCCTACTAATATGAAGTTTTTCCCGAAACAACAAGGTTCCATGTGGTTTCGTCTACGTGTAAAAGGGAAAGCTGCACACGGTGGAACGCGCTATGAAGGGGTTAGTGCAATTGAAAAAAGTATGTTTGTTATAGAACATGTAAGAAAGCTAGAGGAGAAAAGAAATAGTCGAATTATAGATCCGTTATTTAAAGAAATTCCGATTCCAATTCCAATTAACATTGGGAAAATTGAAGGAGGGAGTTGGCCAAGTTCTGTTCCCGATGAATTAATTTTAGAAGGAAGATGCGGTGTTGCGCCGAATGAGACTATAGAGGCGGCAAAAGAAGAGTTTGAGAATTGGATTGCTGAATTAAATGATGTGGACAATTGGTTTGTTGAAAATCCAGTAGAAGTAGAATGGTTTGGAGCGAGATGGGTTCCTGGTGAACTAGAAGAGAATCATGAACTCATTACAACACTTCATCATAACTTTGTTGAAATCGAAGGGAACGAACCAATTATTGAAGCATCTCCGTGGGGGACTGATGGAGGTTTATTTACACAAATTGCAAACGTACCAACAATAGTCTTTGGTCCAGGAGAGACGAAAGTAGCACACTATCCAAACGAATATATAGAAGTTGATAAAATGATAGCTGCCGCAAAAATTATTGCATGTACATTACTAGATTGGTGTGAGGTGAAAAAATGAAATACTATGAATCTTTTAGAGAACAGACGAATTGTTATACAGTAGAAGGCGTTTTAGATTATTTTAATAAGCGTATTCGGGTAGATCACTATACAGGAAATGTTGAAAGTATTATACAGACAATTGACGAACTAGCAGAGAAACATTCTTTCACTAAATGCATTATTAAAGGAAAGGGAGAGCATGTTTCAACATGGCTCTCTTTCGGTTTTTTGTTGGAAGCAACGATACCTCATTATTTTCAAGGACACGATGCATACTTTTTCGTGAAATATAATAATGATGAAAGACGAAATAGTATGCATTGGACTGAGGAAGATACTATATTAAGCGGTGTAAAAGGAAAAGAAATAAAAGAAAAAGTAGTTCCAGAGGAATTTTTGCTGAGAAAAGCGACTGAAGAAGATGCAGAAGAATTAGCAACTGTATTCGGAAAAGTGTTTGAAGTGTATCCGACACCTTTAAATGAAGCGAGTTATGTATTACAGACGATGAAAGAAGACGATACAATTTACTACGTATATGAATTTGAGGGGAAAATTATTAGTACAGCATCTGCAGAAATGAACATAAAGGAAGGGAATGCAGAATTAACGAATTGTGCTACTTTACCTGAATATCGTAAACATGGATTTATGAAAAGTTTACTAATTAAATTAGAGGAAGAACTTCGAGAAAGATCTATTTTCTGCTCCTATACAATTGCTCGATCGCTTTCTTTCGGAATGAATGCTGCCTTTCATCAATTAGGCTATACGTATACAGGAAGACTGGCAAATAATTGCTACATTTTCGATAAGTTGGAAGATATGAATATATGGGTGAAAGATCTATCTAGCTATTCGAAAGCAGTAAAACTTCCGCTTCAAAATTTGGCTGTAAAGCAAAACAGTTAGGCGGAGCTGGGTGTTTGAAAAAGCCGTACTAATTAGAGTTTCGAGTTATCTAATGAAAATATAAAATTGATTAAAATTATAGAACGGAATCGTCATGCTTACAATCGCACATAGGTGTGCCGAAAATTCGGCATGTAATTGCTGGATTTTCGGCAAGAGGGGGGATGACATTGCTAGCAGTTTCGACACAAGAAGTCATTGAAGCGATTTTGGGCAGTATTGATGAGGCTATACACGCTGTAGATGAAAATGGAATTACAATATTTTATAATTCTGTAGCTGCAAAACACGATGGATCGAAGATTGAAAAAGTGTTAGGGAAACATCTGTTAGAAGCGTTCCCGTCTTTATCAAGGGAAACGAGTACATTGATGAAAGTACTAGATACAAAAAAACCTATCGTACATCAGGTACAACATTATCAAAATTTAAATGGTGAAGATGTTTGTACAGTAAATACGACGTTACCTATTTTTATAGATGGGAATATTGCTGGGGCTGTTGAAATTGCAAAGGATTACTCTACAATTCAAAAACTTACTGACACAATTGTTGACTTACAGTCGAAAATAAAGCGATCATCTAGAAAAAAAGTGATTAAAAAGCACGCTGCATTTGAGACGATAGTGACAAATGATACGCGGTTTAAACAGACGAAAGAGTTAGCACAAAAAGTAGCACCAACAGACGCGAATGTTTTAATATATGGTGAAACAGGAACAGGAAAAGAACTGTTTGTACAAGCAATTCATGAAGCTTCTAAAAGAAAAAACAAGCCATTTATTGCACAAAACTGTGCAGCTTTACCAGAGTCGCTATTAGAAAGTTTATTGTTTGGAACGACAAAAGGAAGCTATACGGGAGCGATTGAAAGAGCTGGGCTATTTGAACTTGTTGATGGTGGTACATTATTTTTAGATGAACTGAATTCAATGCCTCTTGATTTGCAGGCAAAAATGTTACGAGTGTTAGAAGATGGAGTCATTAGAAGAATTGGTGATAATAAGACGAGAAAAGTAGATGTTCGTGTTATTACCGCAATGAACCAGCCTCCAGAAATATGTTTACGAGAGAATAAAATTCGCACTGATTTATATTATCGCTTAAACGTATTTTCATTATATATCCCACCGCTTCGTGAAAGAACTGAGGATGTACTATTATTAGCATCTTATTTTTTGAAAGAATATAATAAAAGTTATAAAAAAGGTGTACTTCAAATTGATGAGGAAGCGAAAGATAGACTGCAAGCTTATCAGTGGCCTGGAAATGTCCGGGAGTTAAAACATACGATTGAACATGCTGTTATTATTGCAGAAGGGAATACATTAACAGCCAATTGTTTACCACGTACATTTCGGAAAGAAAAGTTTTCGAAGAAGAAGGGTATAATGCCACTTAGAGAAGCACTTCATCAAACAGAAAAAGAATTAATAGATCAAGCGTTGATTGAAACGGAAGGGAATATACTACAAGCCGCAAAAATGTTGGGTATCCCTCGTCAAACGCTTCAATATAAACTGAGCAAGTACGACAAAACCGCCGAATAATCGGCGGTTTTTGTGTGTTTGCACCAATAAAAGAGCGTTTACATATATAAAAAGTAATGAATATGATGTTAAGTATTGATTTCATACAACGCTTAAAAATATTTTTTTGCTTATGTAATAGGGTTCTCCGCACATTTACTTATCAACAATGCAAAGTTGGCATAACTATTGCTTATATAAAGGATGAGCGTATAAAAAGGGGGAATAGCAATGTTACATGATGTATACAAACCAAATCGTCACTGGAAGGATATCGAATTATGGAAAGATGTTACTGAAGAGCAATGGAATGATTGGGTTTGGCAATTAACGAATACGATCAAAACGTTAGATGACTTAAGAAAAGTGATTAACTTAACACCTGAAGAAGAAGAGGGCGTTAAAATTTCAACGAAAACGATCCCGTTAAACATTACACCGTACTATGCTTGGCTAATGAATCCTGATGATCCACGCTGTCCGATTCGGATGCAATCAGTACCGATTTCGGAAGAGTTATATAAAACAAAATATGATTTAGAAGACCCACTTCACGAAGACGAAGATTCACCAGTTCCAGGGCTAACACATCGTTATCCGGACCGTGTACTATTCTTAGTAACAAATCAATGTTCTATGTATTGTCGTTACTGTACACGTCGTCGTTTTAGTGGACAAATTGGAATGGGTGTACCGAAGAAACAATTAGATGATGCAATTGCTTATATTCGTGAAACGCCACAAGTACGAGATGTATTAATCTCCGGTGGTGACGGACTTCTAATTAACGATAAAATTTTAGAATATGTATTAAAAAATTTACGAGAGATTCCGCATGTTGAGATTATTCGTATCGGAACGAGAGCACCAGTAGTATTCCCGCAACGTATTACAGAAAACTTATGTAACATTATTAAAAAATACCATCCAGTATGGTTAAATACACATTTCAATACATCTATTGAAATTACTGAAGAATCGAAAAAGGCATGTGAAATGTTAGCGAATGCTGGTGTTCCAGTCGGAAACCAAGCAGTAATTTTAGCTGGTATTAACGACAGCGTTCCAATTATGAAAAAACTTATGCATGACTTAGTAAAAATCCGTGTACGTCCATACTACATTTATCAATGTGACTTATCTGAAGGTATCGGTCACTTCCGTGCACCAGTATCTAAAGGTCTTGAAATTATTGAAGGTTTACGTGGACACACATCTGGTTATGCTGTTCCGACATTCGTTGTTGATGCGCCAGGTGGAGGCGGTAAAATTGCACTTCAGCCAAACTATTTAATCTCACAAAGTGCAGATAAAGTTGTACTTCGTAACTTTGAAGGTGTTATTACGACGTATCCAGAGCCAGAGAGCTATATTCCAGGAAGAGCGGAAGGATACTTTAAAGAGATTTATCCGAACTATGAAGAAAAACGTTCAGATGTTGGTATCGCAGGTCTTATGAGCGATAAGAAATTTAACCTCGTTCCAGACGACTTACAGCGTATGAACCGTCGTAAAGACTACGAAGATAATGATACTCATGCATCTTTAAAAGATAAACGTGATAAGCGCGATCAATTAAAAGATAAAAAATATCAAGCACAAATGGCTAAATTAGAAGAAAACGACAAAAAAACTGAGGGTGATGCAGTATGAATTGTATGTGGTGTGACAGTACAGAAGCGAAAGAAAGCTTGAATACTGTATATTGGGAATTACCAGATGGTACGAAAGCCATTGAAATCCAAGAGACACCATGTATTTCTTGTTCCTCGTGCGGGATGGACTATCAATCAGACCATACAGTAAAAGAAATTGAAGATCAATTATTCTTAATTTACACGAAAGATTTACCAAAACAACTAACATATGAAGAATTAATGGGAAGACCGCGTCTATTAAAAAGAAATTATTTCGACTTTTAACCAGCTTTTATGCTGGTTTTTTTCTTTTTTGCCTTGTATAATGTACCCAAGTTAGAAAGGTAGGGAATATTTTTGAAAAAGACATTTTACCATTATATGATGAAGCATCGTGCAGCTTTATTTAGAAATGAAATTTCAGATTTAGCAGAGGCGATGTATGATGATTTAAGTTTTCCGAAGCAATCTGAAGACTATGATGAAATTAGTTTATACTTAGAGTTGAGCGGAATGCTAGAAAGTATGTCTATATTTGATGAAGCCTGGGATTTATACATACAAGATAGATAAAAACTATTTGAAAACATACAGAATACATTACTTTATTTAAAGTGAAGTATTCTGTATGTTTTTTTATTATGAAATTTGTTGATTTGAAGCTAGTCTAGTTACTAGCTTTTGTTTGAGTGTAATGTAAATTTTATAAGATTATATTTTTTATTGAAAAAATTTATGAATATAAGCTTCTGTGATAAGCGTTTTTATGTAGGTTGCATATACTGATATCAAAATCACGACGTCAAAAAAAGGAGAGATAGAGATGGCAAGAAAAAAACAACCTAAATACAACGTAGGGGACATAGTCGTGATTACGCTATATGGAACCGTTGGGAAAATCACAAATATGAAGGTTTTAGATGGAGTTTATGTATACGAAGTCAATAATCACGATGGCTTTTACGTAGAGCAAACATTGCAGCACGTTACAGAGCAAGATATGAAAAAGGGCGATACGGAGTGGATTGAATTAAATTATAATTTCACGTTTGGTGATCTTGTGCAAGTAACTGGATATGATAAAGATGTTTTCCGTATTGTTGGTTTTCGTACAGAAGTATGGAGATATAAGAATGACGCATGGGAAGATACAATTTATGAATTGTCACGGATTACGGATGGTGAATGGTTAGAAGCGGATGAATCAGATTTAACGTTACTCGCCAATGCTCAAACGGCAAATACAATTTTGAAGAAAATGAAACAAGATAAAGCAGGTATGAATAAATTGGATTTAGGAAAGTTAAAGTCAATTAACAACTCGAAAAAAGTGAGTGTTAAGACGAATCGTCAAGAAATCATTGATGGATTACTTGACATTTATAACGATTATCAATTATTGTTCGATACATTTAAAGATGAAGAATATAAAATTGTAATGGATGTTGTTCATAATTATTTAGTTAAATTGACAGAGAAAAAATAGTTAACTAGAAAGAGAGAATAAATTGAACAACAACATATGCAGTATAAGGTATGCCTACAACTATTAAAAAAATAAAAAGCCACTTTATAAGAGAGTCTGCCCATTGATCTTCATGCATGAACTCTTCTTTTGTTTGTCCTACTTCATATTGATTTTCCATTATTATTTCCCCCTTTGAATAGCTTGTACTACAATCGTATGCATCTCGTCCAAAGCTTATGACTTATAAAAAAATAAAATCTATTTTTCTAATCTCATATACATAATTTTGAGATTTTTTCATAAAACAGAAATAAAGGAGTGATGCTCATGAAGGAAATTGAAGTCGTGATTGATACGGAAGAGATTGCGGAGTTTTTTTATGAGCAACTAATTGAAAGAGGGTACGTCCCAAAACGAGAAGAAATTGAAGATCTCGCAGATATTACATTTGAGTATTTATTAGAGAAATGCATGATTGATGAAGTTTTTGATGAAGAGGATGAATGAAAGTAACGACGGGCATAACTCGTCGTTTTTTACTCTTTACAAACCTGTCACAAATATAGTCAATAATTATTGGTATAATGAAAAGGAAATTTTACTCAAGAGGTGAAGGAATGTTCAAAAAAATTATTGATTCTTTATTAGGAAAGAAAAAATATCGTTCGTATTCAAGTAGTGATTATCGTCGTAGAGGGCGCTCGTATTCAAGTAGCGATTATAAACGACGTTCATCTGGTTATGGACATCAACATTATAAAAGAAAACGTAAAAGCCGTAGCTTCTTTTCAAGTAGCTGATGAAATGGCGTCGTGTACTAGCATTATTTGATAGACCACTGCGAAAAAATACAATTGTTGCAGAGCGTTATAAAATTGAATCAGTAATTGGAATGGGCAGTTATGGGGTTACATATGTCGTTAATGATTTGCAAATAAATAGATATAAAGTCTTAAAACAATTAAGACAAAGTAAACAAAGATATGAGTCTGGTAGAAAATCATTTGAACAAGAGAAAATGATTTTACAAACATTAAATCATCATGCAATTCCTAGTCTATATGATCATTTCATATGGGAGAAAAAGAGCTTCTTTGTGATGGAGTACATGCCTGGTAAAAATTTTGAAGATTATATTTTCATAGATGGGTATGTATATACAGAACGTGAAGTTTTTGAGATTTTATATGAAATATTAGAAATTGTATCGGTGTTTCATAGTGAAGGCATTATTCACCGAGATTTACGCATTCCAAACATATTAATGAAAGAAAATCAAATTAGTATTATTGATTTTGGATTGGCTAAATGGAAAGGTGAGGATGATGAGCGAGCTACAATTTACGAAGGTGAACAAGCTTTGATGCGAGAAGTTCAATTTCGTAGCGACTTTTATGCGCTCGGTCATTTCTCATTATTTTTATTATATGCAGGATATGAATCTAATGAAAAACAGGAAAAACCATGGTACGAAGAATTAACTTTGGAACATTATAATCGCGAAATGCTTATGCGAATGTTACAAATAAAAACGCCGTACTATGAGAATGTACAAGATTTAAAACAAGATGTAGCTTCTGCTTTAGAAAGGATGGAGACTCCATGTTTCAAAAGTTTTTAGCAAGCGTTGGTATTGGAAGTGCAAAGGTAGATACTGTTCTTGAAAAAGATGAGTATATTGTTGGGGAAGAAATAGTTGGAAAGGTTCATATAACTGGAGGTTCAGTTAGCCAACAAATTGAAAGCATTTACTTAACATTATCGACGTCGTATGTACGAGAAGTGGATGATAAAAAAGTAACAGCAACATATGATTTAGAGCGAGTACGCTTAACCGAACCTTTTTCTGTAGAACCGAATGAAACAGTTGACATTCCATTTTCTTTTCCAATGCCAATTGAAGCACCACTTACACTTGGTATGAAAACGGTTTGGATTCATACAGGTCTTGATATTAAACGTAGTATAGACCCAAGTGACCGCGACTACGTTCAAGTGTTACCTAATGCATTATTAAGTAGTGTTTTAGATAGTGTAAATGAATTAGGGTTTAAAGCACGTCATATAGAATGTGAAGAATTACCGCACCGATTACGTAAACAAGTTCCATTCGCACAAGAATTTGAGTTTATTCCGGTTTCTGGAGAGTACTACGGCAGATTAGATGAATTAGAATTATTAATTTTGCCACGTGCATACGACCGATTAGAAATAATTATGGAAGTAGATAGAAAATCACGTGGATTAGCTGGTTTATTCGCTGAGGCACTTGATCTTGATGAGAAGGTTATTCGTTTCACTGTAACAAGAGAAGATATCCCTGAGATGAAGCAAAAAATTAATAATTATATTTTTTAATAAACTATGCATAAAAAAGAAATGGAGAGGAAAACTAAAACAACCGCTCCATTTTTTTGCATAGTGAGGTTATGTATGTGAAACGATATCGACATTTATACTTGCTAAGTTTTACGTTACTCATTTGTTTTGTCGTATTATCACTTTCGTATCATACCGCTTGTATTGAGAACTTTGACAATATAGTCGCACATTTTATTCAAAGCTTTCGAAACGATTATTTGACGACCTATTTTACTTGGGTGTCTTTTATCGGTTCCAAAAGAATATATTTTCCATTACTCATTATTCTTGTAATGTATTTTCTCGTTAGAAAAAAGTTGCTTAGTGCGTTGCTTCTAACAATTAATTACTACGGATCACGTTATTTAAACAGTATGCTTAAACTATGGTACGAACGAGCAAGACCTGATGTCACCCAGCTTGTTACTGCAACTGGATATAGTTTTCCGAGCGGTCATACGATGAATGCTACTGCTTTTTTAGGATTTATTGCATACGTCACAATTACTGAAGAGCGTATTTCGTTGCATAAAAAATTGTTAATTATTCTTATAGCAAGCTTTGTTGTATTATCTATTTCAGTTAGCCGAATATATCTTGGCGTGCACTATCCATCTGACATATTAGCAGGATGGGCAGCTGGTGGTAGCTGGCTCGTTTTATGTGTTATATTCCATAAAACGTTCATAAAAAAAGAACCTATGTCATAATAGGTTCTTTTTTCATTGGCTCAACATGAATGTGTGCATGGTAAATTCCAAACTTTTTGCGAAGCATAGCTTCGATGTTGTCGGTAATACAGTGACTTTCTCCAACATCCATGCGAGCATCTACTTCAATTGTAATATCAACGTACGTTTGATTCCCGTACATACGTGCTCGAATATCTACAATGTTTTCCACACCGCCAATATGCTCAATAGCATCAGCGTATTCTTCCATTTTATCAGGATCAATTCCATCTGTAAGCATATGAGAAGATTCTACGAAAATCTCCCATGCAGTTTTACAAATAATAAGACCGACAATTAAAGCGGCAATAGGGTCTAAAATAGGCATTTGGAACTGAGAACCGACAATACCTACTACAGTACCAATACTTACGAGTGCATCTGATAAATTATCCTTTGCAGCGGCTTCTAATGATTTACTTTTTGTTCGTGCTGCAATTTTTTTCGTATACAAATACACGCAATACATAACGACAGCAGAAAATAAAGCAACCCATGCAGCGAGTACATTAGGCGCTGCTTGTTTCGGATTTAAGAAAGATTGAATGGCACTAATAACAACTTCTAATCCGACTGTTGCCATAATGAAGGACGCAACAAGTGATGCGATTTGTTCAGCCCGCGAATGCCCATACGGATGATCTGGGTCACGAGGTTTACGAGATATTTTTAGACCAATTAATATCGCTAAAGAAGCACCGATATCCGTTAAGTTATTTAAACCGTCAGCACGTAATGCGCTAGAGAGGGTAATATAACTGATGATGATTTTCATAGAGGATAAAAATATGTAGGCCATAATGCTGACAATAGCGCCTTTATCAGCTTCTTTATGAGAAAGAGTATCCATTTTAATCACTCACCTTTCTTTAAAGGAATTTCTTTCTATAAATAGAGTATCAAACGAAAGTCGTGTGGGTCTATACAAACATTGTTGACGTTTTATAGCTTTTTAAGAAGGGGATAACAAAGTTTCGTGAAGGAAAAATATGTTGAAAAGTACAAAGTCAGGGTGTAAACCGAATTGGAGTTTATTTACTAAAGAGAGAGGAGGGGAGATGGATCAAGAAACGAATACTTTTCTTACTACATATTATTCTTATCATGACAAGGTGTAATTCATTAAACGAGGAAAAACGTCAAAAGATAATTATGAAAGCAGATGAAAGCCCTCTGAAAAATATTTTCCAGAGGGCTTTCATCTTAGTATGCTTCTAAAAACTCAGTAACTTGCTCTTCAGTTTTTGCATTAGCACTATGTAAGTGGCCTAGCTTCTCACCGTTTTGGTATACAAGTAAACTTGGAATACCCATTACTTGATACTCTTCAGCGATACTTGGAAACTCATCTTTATTAATAGAATACCATTCAAATTTATTGAACTCTTCCATTACATCTCCGATAAAGTTGTCCATACGTACGCAATCTGGGCACCATGTAGTAAAGAACTTAACAACTACTGGCTCCTCGCTTGCGATGATGTCTTTGAATTCTTGTTCTGTTTTAATTTCTTTCATAAGTAAAACTCCTTTCAATATCACACGAATTTATATGCAAAATTCGTATTTGCAAACATGTTGCAAACTTATTATTTGTTTTTTAGTTTTGTAGTTCGTTCACACTTATAAAATTGTATGTAACATGACTGCGCTACTAAGTGTGAAAATAACGGAACCTCACTTTTCTTTATAAGCTTTTTCCAGGATTGTGTCAAACTTTTGAATTTTATACAGAAATTAAAGAAGCCCAAACTTTGATTAAGTATGGGCAGAGTGACTAAAATTAATCGCTTATTAATTTCGAATAAATATTTAAATCGATAAGCTTTTCAGCTAATTTTTCGCTCTTTCTCAGAGTACCTTCAAAAGTAAAGTTTAATTTTTCTAATACTTTTATGGAATTTACATTTGCAGGTTCAACTTTTACAAAAATTGAATCAGGTTAGAAATTATATGGTTGTAATGGGAATTGAGGGATATGAATAAAAAAATTGTATCCCGCATTAACGGGCAGTAAGACCCCCACTGATTAAAGTTTCACTTTATTAGGGATTTGCCTTAAACATTTATTACAGTCAAGAATATTTATAATAATATGAACTAAAAAAGGTCCAATTTTTGTAATGTTGGAGGGGAGTATTGTGGACATAACTCAAAGCGTGGCAAGAATAGTGGTTAATGGGAAAGACCTTTCTTTCACTTCAGTTCAAACCTCTGCATGGAATCATGGACCTGTAAATGATTTAATCGTTACGACGAATCAGAGAGTGAATGAGCTTTATCAATTCATGTGGTCACAAGTACCGGTTACGATGTCGGTATATTTTCTTCAAGGGGCGGATTTACTTAGATTCGTTAGGGTTGCTGGAATTGATGAGCGTGTAAACGGAGAATATGTATATCATTTCATTTGGTAATAAGAAGAATTAAAAGTAGTCTAGCAGCTACTTTTTTATTTTATCATTTGAATATAAGCGAGCGAACTAGCATTATAGTACCAATGAAATAAAGAATCATAATATAATGTGTAACAAATTATACGGAAGTGAGTTGAAAATTATGTTTTATTCATATATTAATTCTGAAGCTGGCATGCGACCAGCGTATGGTACGTCTATAACGTATAGTGGAGCACAAAGTACAGTTCAAGCTATTCAACAAGCATTGCAAATGCAACAACAAATGCAGCAGCAAGGAGTACAACCATATTACTCATCCGTAGAGTATTTTTATCCAGTACATCATGTTACACCGTACGGAAGTTCTTTTCTTACTATTCCATATGGAACTATATACAACTTATAACTAGTAAGGAATGAAGTGGTTTATATAAATAAGGGTGCAGATTAATAGCGCCCTTATGAATAAGAAAAATAGCTAGTCCAAACCTTATAAATCAATCTTACATAATATGTAGTAATAAGTTTGAAAGGGGAATTAGTATGTCTTGTTATTACTACTGTAAGTATTGTAAGGAGTATAAAAAGAAGCATCATGATTGTTGTAAGAACATTAGTAAGTGTCATGATAATAAGGACAATCTTGTTAGAGCATCGGCATTTAGAGCTAGAAATACTGTGAATCAAAATGTTCCTGCTAATACTTTTGTGAAAGTGTTATTTCAAAATGAACAATTTGATTTAGCGAATGAGTATAATCCAGCAACATCTATTTTTACGCCGAAGACTAAAGGAGTATATTCTATTATTGGAACGATTGGTTTCTTTCCAAATGATCCAACTTTAAATTATAGAGCGCGTGTAGAAATTCGTGTGAATGGAAACGCAGCGATAGCTATAGATAATGACTTTTTTGGTCCAATAAGTTTTGGAAATGTCGTAAGTGTTTCGACGATTGTTCAATTGAATGCAGGGGATGAAGTTGAGATTTATGCACAAAGTAGTATAGATGGGGTTTTAAGTCCTTTAGAAGATGGGGCACATTTTGAAGCGGCAAGATTTCCTTCTCCAACTAAATAAAACTGATCATTAAATGTTTTTTAGTAGGTTTAGTTAATCCCCTTACCAAATGGTGGGGGATTATTATTGTTTTTCTAGAATATATAAGTAAACAGGTGAAGTGTAGTTTAATTTGTAGAGGTTTCAACCTTCTTCAGATAATAAACAGAATAATAAGTAACATGCTTGTGAAAACTCATTGTTAGTAAGTTTGCTAGTTTTCTTATAGAACAAGAAAGACGGAATACATAAAAGATCGTATCGTTACGTTTTTTCTTTACTATATAGAAATTATATATTGAACATAGATTTGTGTAGGGAATCCTAATACACTGAAAAGAATAACATAAAGGCGATTACACTATATAAAAACAAAATCAATCCTAAGATGAGTAGTATTGGATGCAACTTGAACATATTTGACCTCCTTGAGTATATAAAGAATTTTAATATATTGTTGGTCAATTTAGAAGGGGGACGGTTACATAAAAAAAGAGCATACATAAAAAGTATGCTCCAAAGAAAGATAGGTTTTATGAGTGGATAATCTCCATACGATAATATATGTTCTATTAATAAAAACGTGTAAAAAATCAATGAATTATCAATGGAATATCATAAAATGAGTAATTTTAATTTAGGAATGCAGTTATTTTCTTTCTCAGTTATCTTTAGGTAACAAAGTTGTGAAAATCGTGCATTATGCGGACTAACAACGGGATAACGATCGTACTTCAGTTACATATTTCTTAAAGTCTGGATATTGCGTGATAGTTTGACATTTAGGGGTGCATAGTTGATTAATTATAGACACATTTGTAATTACTTCGTTACAAGGACCGAAAAATGTAACTTTTAGTTTTGAATTTGGTGGGATTTTAAACACGATAGGTTTTTTTTCCATGAAATCAGCTCCTAATATTGAGTGTTATAATTTAAAGGATATAGAGTCGTATTAGTATAATATGAAATTTCAGTTGATTTGCTTATAATAAAGAATTTTATAGTAGTAAAAGTGATTAAAGATGTAAAGGGGAAATTGAGAATGCGAAATAAAATGTTTAATTAATATAATCAATAAATACGAAAATGAATAATATAACTAATGCATTTTTTAGTTTGTTACATATTATGTTAGTAAGAATGGTATAAGGAGGTAGTATATAGTAGTGGAAGAAAATGTACAAGCTCAGCTTTCGCCACCGTGGATCACATATTTTAATGAATTAAAAAATTCAATAGGTGCTGATCCAACTGTAACAGTTGGGCCACTTATTCCTGTTGGTGGTAATTATATTATTTTAGTGCATGCGTTAAGCAACGAAAAAGCGAGAGCATTAGCAACGCTTTTAAAATCTTTTGTACAATTTGGGAATGTAAGTGTGACAGTTATTGTAACGAATAATGAGAATGAAATTGTAAATCCATTTCCTTGTCCACTAGATGCATTTGAAATAGCTCATTTGTTTCAAGTAGCACTAGAAAATAATCCTTATTTTGAACAAGTTGTGGTACAGCCTCAGTTCCCTGGCGGACCGAATGTTGTCTTTCCGGTTTTCGCTGCGAAAGTCATTCAGTTTTTCAATGACGACATTTCTAACTTATGTCAAACGTTTACAGGTGTTGCTGCCAATGTATTTCGTGATGTAATGAATGATGAGATTTGTGGTATACCAATTCTATTTTCCACAAGTTGTGTTATGAGTAGTGAAAATCAAGAATTGCAAAATACACATTTAGCACCAAAGTTGTTTTATTAAACTGTAAAAAGACATTTTCATTAATAGAAAATGTCTTTTTTATGCACCAATAGTGTTCAGGTTGGAAAATTGTGATTTAAAAGGAGTAAACTTCAATTAATTAAAATTTTTCTAAATCTCAAATTTCATGTAAAGGTAGTAATTTTGACTTAAGAATATATAGAAAATGAGGGATGAAATTTTTTAGTTGAAAGGAAATTGATACTGAAAGTTATAACTTAATAATATAGGGGGTTTTTTCTAATATATGTAAAAATGATTGGTAGGACGAGATTACATAATAAATGAATAGTAGGGTGTATTTCGAATATTTTATGTGGCAAACATGTTAAAACTAATAGAAATATTTCTGAAAGAGAATATATTTTGAAAAACGGTAAAGATTCTTTTTACTTATATTATAGATAGCTAGTTTTAGAGAGCTGAGGCTTACAATAAAACTAGCTATGAATAAGACATTAAAAAGGAGCTGGAATGTATGGGGTATATTGTAGACATTTCAAAATGGAATGGAACTATCAATTGGGATATTGCAGCATCACAGCTAGATTTAGTGATTGCTAGAGTTCAAGATGGCTCTAATACGGTGGATTTTATGTATCAAAATTATGTTAGTGAAATGAAAAAGCATAGTATCCCATTCGGTAATTATGCTTTTTGCCGTTTTATATCTATTGCTGATGCAAAGAAAGAGGCACAAGATTTTTGGAATCGTGGTGATCAATCTGCTAAGTTTTGGGTAGCGGACGTAGAAGTTCAAACGATGGTAGATATGCAAGGCGGGACACAGGCATTTATTGATGAATTACGCCGTTTAGGTGCGGAAAAAGTAGGATTATATGTAGGGCATCACACGTATCTATCATTTGGAGCACGTAATATTGAAGCTGATTTCGTATGGATCCCTCGTTATGGAGGGAATAAGCCAGCATATCCATGCGATATGTGGCAATATACGGATTCAGGGAATGTTCCTGGGATTGGGAAATGTGATCTGAATCGATTAGTAGGAAATAAGTCACTTTCTTGGTTTATAAATTCGAACAAAGCAAATCAATCTAACATAGTGTATACACAGCAAACGAATGGCATTGGTATTGCAGTTTCGAAATATCCTGATGGATATGGAATAAATTTATATGAAAACCCCATGAATCCCCAATTTACAGGTACACTCACTCAGAAAATTCCATATTTAATCTTAGCAGGTTATTGGGGAGGCGGTGAGCAAGATATGATTTGTTTAGGGAACGATAAGCAGTGGGTATATTTAAAACATTTTAATGTGAAATGGTTTTATGCAACTTCAAAATATCCTGTCGGTTACGGAGTAAATTATTATGAAGAGCCTGAATGTATGAATTATAAAGGAAACATAGATGGATCGACATCTTTTCGAGTGTGGGGTAGAGTGGGAAATGCGGTAGATATCGGGCAGAATAGTTGGATACCTGAAAAACATGTAATTATTAAGCAACTATAGAAGCTATATTTTTTTGAGAATTATATAAAGAGTCTTCTTACTATGCATAGTAAGAAGACTCTTTATATTTAAAAATGAAAATACATGATACATAGTCAACTCATATGAAATGAATTACATGTAGAAAACACACTGTTTTCACAATGACTGTGTATAGTTAATTTGCATAATGATAAAAGTGAGGTATTTGAATTGAAAAAGAAGAAAATATTTATTGGAACAATTATTTCATGCATGATGCTAGCATTATCTGCATGTGGTTCCTCAGACAACGTAGTAACATCAAAAGTAGGAAATGTTACAGAGAAAGAATTAAGTAAAGAATTACGACAACAATATGGAGAAAGTACTTTATATCAAATGATGTTAAGTAAGGCATTGCTAGATAAATATAAAGTTTCAGATGAGGAAGCAAAAAAGAAAGTAGAAGAAGCAAAAGATAAAATGGGTGAAAACTTTAAAGCGACTTTAGAACAACTTGGGTTGAAAAATGAAGATGAATTAAAAGAAAAAATGAAGCCAGAAATTGCATTTGAGAAAGCGATTAAAGCAACAGTTACAGATAAAGATGTGAAAGATAACTATAAACCAGAAATGAAAGTAAGTCACATTTTAGTGAAAGATGAAAAAACGGCTAAAGAAATAAAGGAGAAAGTAAATAATGGTGAAGATTTTGCTGCCTTAGCAAAACAGTATTCAGAAGATACTGGTTCAAAGGAACAGGGCGGGGAAATATCTGGTTTTGCCCCTGGGCAAACAGTGAAAGAATTTGAGGAAGCTGCGTATAAATTAGATGCAGGCCAAGTAAGTGAGCCGGTTAAAACAACTTACGGTTACCATATTATTAAAGTGACGGATAAAAAAGAATTGAAGCCATTTGATGAAGTAAAGGATAAAATACGTAAAGATATAGAACAACAAAGACTACAAGATACGACAGGTAAATGGAAACAACAAGTAGTCAATGATTTATTGAAAGATGCTGATATTAAAGTGAATAATAAAGAATTTAAAGATACATTTAAATTTCTAGAAAAGAAATAATGACTGTAATCATAATTAGAAAAGGGAACTCATATAGAGTTCCCTTTTCTAATTAGTGTGTGAGTTATAAATAGATAGTAAGACAATACAATATTACATTTAAATATTAAGAATTACAATGGAAAATTATGGATTATAATTATTTCAACGAAAGTGAATATTCTACGGTTTTCATTATGCAAGTTTATTACATATATTTACTCTTTAATAATGGATATCGAACATAATTTAAAAAATAATACATATAATGTTTTTGAATAAATATTTAACATGGATAATTAGTAAAAAGCTGAGCATTCGATTGGAAAGGATGTTCTTTTTCATATGAAAATTTTAGGATAAAGAATGAATCGTTTTAAACGCGTCATTTACCACATCAATAAATTAAGGTGGTGGAGAATATATGAAAGTAATCTTTCAAGGAGAGGGCGGCGCGAAAATTTTTGAGTCATATGATGAAAATGTAAGTGATTTATTAGCTATATTAAAAGAAACGAAAGGGATTAAAATCGGGATGGTTGAGTATAAAGTGTTAAAGTACGAACTTAATTATTTTCGTCATCCGAAAAAAGCGGATACAGAGAGAGAGTTACATATAATAGTACAACCTAAGTATATGTAATAAAATATAATAATAAAAATCATTGATTCAGTTTTGTAAAGTTCCATAGAGTATGTAAGAAAAGAGAGTGTTGTAAATGCTCTCTTTTCTTATGCTTTGTGAGTTCGTTCATCATAGTATATGTTTTCAGTTATAGATGGTTAATAAACGATAAAAATTTAAAACCTTTTCGTTTAGGCAGGGATTTTATATTTGAGTAAATAAATATACTATGAAGTATTTTTTTTACGAATACTGGAGGAGTATAAAATGAGTTTAGCAAGTTACATAGGCTGTAATGTAGAAATTCCGTTAACGGATCCGGATTCTAATAATCTAATTGTTTTTGGACCGTGTTTTTCAGATGAAAGTATGCTTGAAATTGTACAAGATTATCAATTCTAAACAAATTACACATATGAGGTTTCAACTAGTTGGGGAATTGAACTTGTCGAGTGGCAAAATGTAAAGGAAAAAAAGAAGCGAAAGAAAAACTTTTAACTTTATGCAAGATTATGGAAGGTTATTTGGAAGATGGAGACTATTTCGAATTATTTAGTTGTTGGGTTGGTGATGAAGATAAGGAACGAGTAGGGGAATTGAACTTAAAAATAAATCATTTTAATATAGATGAATTATGTATTCCAGAAAGAACATTAGTTAGGATAGAAAAATAAGCTTTGAAATATTTTTTAGAAAAGGGCGATTTCACTTTGGGTGAAGTCGCCTTTTAGTTGTTATATGCATGTTATATAAGAAATGAGAAGTTTATTTGATAAAGGAAAAAAGTATGGAGATAAATAAAATTATGTTTTTTGTTAAGAAATAATAAGTATGGCTCTTCTCAAAAGAACGTAAGTTCGTGTATAATAAGAACGAATGTTCTTTTGAGAGGTAACCTAATTATAGTTTAGAAGTAAATCCGAGTTTAGTAAGTATTAAAAATAACTAAGGGATAGTATGGCTAAATAAATGTATAAATGATCAAGGAGATAAAAAATGAACGATGTAAAGATACAAAAAGAAGAAAGAGAGTGGGTTCTGTTTACAGTAATGTCCGAACAACTTTTAAATATGAGAAAGATTATTGGAGAGAAATTAAAAGTACAAAAACCGCTTTTAACAAATGAAGCAAAAGAGAGAATTTCTGATAAATTATTAACGTCATTATTGTCTGAGAAAGAAATATTGGTAACATATTTTGAAGATGGTTACATACTAACAAGCTACATGACTGTTGTACATATCAATCCGGTAAAACAAATTGTAATTTGTACAGACGCCTTTTATAAAACTTACGTATTTAACGCTATGGATATTATTGAAATAACGTAAAAGAAGCTGAATATTAAATGGCAGCTTCTTTTATTTCTGGTTTATGAGACAAATAATACAAGAAAAAGCAGCTAGCTTCGTGCTAGCTGCTGAGCCCCAGGGAAAGGGAGAAAAAGATAGGGTACTCCAAAATCAACAAGAGCTGTCAAACAGCCTGATTATAGTATAGACAAATTAAAATTTTCTATACAGAAAGTTGAACATAAGATTAGGCTGTACCCACTTGGTTTTGATCTGCAAGGTCAGAATCAAATGTATTGGTCGCGCTAACACCGCTAAAAGTATTAACAACAAAACCAACGTTTGATGCGCCGGAACCATTATAAGCTTTCGTATTTTCTTTCGGAGATACGTTGTAGAAATCACCTAAGTTAAATGATCCATTGCTATTTTGTACAACTAAATTTCCTACAACTGATGGCATAATTTTCACCTGCTTTATAATAAGTTGTTAACATTACTATATGGAGTTATAGTCCAGATGGTTCATACAATAAAAATTGTGGAATAGTAAAACGTTTGGAGCATGGATTTCAATAAAAGTGTGTTAAAATTAATATAATAAAGTTGAGTAATTTTTTAAAAAAATTTGTATAATTGATATATATGAAAATAAAGGAGGCAAAATGTAATGAAAGATATTATGAAAAAAGTTGATTTAACAGATGCCAAATCAAGTAATCTTGTTGCACTAATTTATAGTAATGAAGTTATATTAGTTGAAGACGCATTTTGTCCAAATGAAATAAAATTAAAGTTTAATGAAATTGCAATTTTATCTGCAATTAAAACAGCCCATATTGCGAAAGTGTCTATTAGGAAAGAACTTGAAGCGCTTTTTCATGATACGGGTGTTATATTAGTGAAACAAAATGTTGATTATGGTAGTAGCCAATCTATTACCATGCATTTTGAGCAATTTAAAAAATTGCAAGATGAGATTGAACATTTAAATAAAAGTATATAATAAAGCAGCTAAATAAAGGTTCTATCATAAAGGTGGAATGTGTTGTGTTGAAAAAGTGGTTTAAAAATTATTTGGGTGAATCGCATTGTAAACATAAATATATTTTTATTAAGATGCAGGATAATGAGGATTTTAAAAAAGGTATATTAGGTGTAGTTTATATTTACCAGTGTGAGAAATGTGGAAAAGAGAAGCTGAAATGTAAAAACAATAATGAAATAAACAATGAATTTTTAGATATATAGCAAAAAGTAACCATGATGGTTACTTTTTTTGCTTATGTATGCAATATCAAAACCATTACTAAAGTATGAGTTAGTTGATACTATAGTAAATCGCTGAATAAAAATGAAGAGAGTAAGATATAGGGAAGGAGGATGAGAGAAATGAAGCGAAAAGAAATTAGTAAATCTGTAATTATTACAGGTGTGACACAAGGGTTAGGACGTGCGATGGTTGATCGATTTCATGAATTAGGGTGGAACATATATGGTTGTGGACGTTCAAAAGATAAAATTGAAGAACTAAAAAAACAGTACAGTAAAATACATGATTTCCAAGTAATTGATGTTTCAGATTCTCAGCAAGTTAACAATTGGGCAAATTATATACTTAATAGACATATGGCTCCCAATCTGATAATAAATAATGCATCGATTGTAAATCAAAATGCACAACTTTGGAAAATTACGGCTCAAGAATTCGAAAGTGTAATGAATGTAAACGTGAATGGTGTAGTAAATGTAATAAGAGCGTTTGTTCCCGCAATGGTATCTAGGAAAGAAGGAATTATCATTAATATGAGTTCTAGTTGGGGGAGAGAAGGTGAAGCTGAGCTTGCGCCATATTGTGCCTCGAAATTTGCAATTGAAGGTATCACTAAATCTATGGCCCTGGAATTACCCCATGGCATGGCTGTAGTTGCTTTAGATCCTGGAGGGAGTATTAGTACTCCAATGCTGAAGTCATGTGCGCCACAATATATAAATGAATCGCCTACACCTGAAACTTGGTCACATAAAGCGATTGAATATATATTGAATATAACAATAGATAAAAATGGAGATTCATTGACATGCCCAGCATGCGTATAAAAAGCACCTTTAAGGTGCTTTTTATATTAGTAGCACATTATATCATTCACAAAATTACATCTGAAAAATAAAATAAAAGATTAAGGGTGAGATTTGTTTGTTTTGAAAGCTTTAGAAAATATTTGAATAGGTGATAAAAATGAATCCAAGCAGTTTAAAAGTGACAGGGGCATGGTTTCAAGTAGGGGGGAATCTTACAGCTGCTATTGGAACGACAAGAGGATTTATTGGAGAAGAGAAAGTTGAATCGGAACTTGTTATTGTAGGAAGCTCATTACAAGCCCTCGGGTATATATTACAAATCATTGCGAGCAATTATGATGATGGGGAAGAAAAAAGAGAGAATCAAAGTAAATTACTTGATCAAATAGGAATTGAGTTATTAGCATTAGGAAATATATCAAATGTAATAGGAATATATTTTAATATAAATGAACAATTGAAAGAGAATGATTATCTTATCATTACAGGGAACAGTTTACAATCGATTGGTGCTTTTTTAGGAGTAGAAGCAGCTTTGGTGGATATAAATGTATTACAGAAAATTATTATACTGGGTAACTCCATGCAAAGTTTAGGAGCTGGATTACAAGCGTATCAAGGTGTTTTAAATGTATTGAAAGATGAGAAAGAAAATAAAGATAGTATTTTTGATAAGAAGGATGAGAGAATCATTGCACTCATTGGTATTTGGATACAAGCGATAGGAACGTTAATTTCCGCAATTGGAATAACTGCAATAGAGGAAGAAAATAGGCTAGAAAACAATGAAAAGTCTGAAATACTTATATAAATAGAAGGGGATACATTGATTTTAGAGGCAGGTTAAGATTAAAATGGTAGTAGGTTTTTTTGCGTATATTTTGAAAAGTGATATATAAAATATAAAATAAGGAGTTTTCAAGGGATGATGTATTTATTAGCAATTTTTCTTCCACCTGTTGCTGTATTATTTTGTGGAAAACCAATTCAGGCAATCATAAATTTCATATTAACATTAATATTTTGGGTTCCAGGAGTTATACACGCAATTCTTGTAGTGCATGATAAAAAAGCTGATCGGCGTTTGAAAAAACAAATTCAAGCATATGATGAAATTAATAAGAGAAATCGAAGATAATTCATCTGCCAAATGTTTTTAAAAGAAAGGAGGATTAACCTCCTTTCTTTTTTAGTGGGTGTTAAGTTTAAATTTTTGTGTGGCGGAAAGAATTTTTAATGTAAGTATTATGATAATAACTTTTAGATTGTGCATGTAATAGGCCAGTATAAATGCTTTCAGGTACATTAAAGAAATCATACATACCATGCTTTAATTGGATTCGCAAAATCATAGAAAAAGGATTATAACCAACAGCAACTATATTTTTTGAGGTAACCGGAGATAGCTTCATTATTATGCAACTCCTTATTTTTCATTTTTAATAATTCTTTGTAGGAAACGGTATTGTGGTGTTGAAATCTTTATAATTAAAGAGGTATTATACCAATATTAAATATATTAAATATTGGTTATACGTAATTATAAGTAAGTTCACACGAAGTTCATATCGATATGCTATTTTTATTTCACCTTTGATTTATTAATAAGAAAATATTGACCATTTGAAAAAAAGGTATATTATTTATACGAGGTAATAAAAATTCACTTCTTTCATTATTATGCTAAAAGGGGCAGCATTATTAGAAAATTAGAAGTGAAAATAGTATGTATAAGAGCCATTCTAAAATTTGTAATCTGTGAATTGGGAAAATATTGAATGCTCCAGGTCAATACACTTTCTTGCCTAAACGTATTTACGAAAGTGACCTCAATATTTTTAATTAAATCAACGGGAGAATTGAAAGGCAGGAGAAAGTAACATGTCAGAAAATTATCGTTCTCGCGAGGAGCGACGACAAGTTAAAAAGAAAAAACAACCAGCTTCTAAAACACAAAAACCAAAAGGTAAAACATCATTTTTCCGCAAGTTTTTAATTACTTGTTTATTACTTGGTATTGTAGGTTTAGTGGCGGGGGTTGCTACCTTTTTCGTAATGATTAAGGACGCACCAAAACTGGAAAAAGCAAAACTTGTTAATCCGTTATCCTCAAAAATTTATGATAAAAACGGGGATTTGGTATATGAATATGGAAAAGAAAAAAGGACGAATGTTACGTATGATCAAATACCTAAATTAGTAGAAAATGCATTTTTAGCGACAGAAGATTCACGTTTTTATGAGCATAGCGGAGTAGACTTTAAAGGTACTGCCCGTGCTGTTTTAGTGAGTCTTAAAGGAGATTATGGCTCTCAAGGTGGAAGTACGATAACGCAGCAAGTTATTAAAAACTACTTCTTATCTATGGATAAAACACCAAAGCGTAAGGCGCAAGAAATATATTTAGCTTATAAGCTAGAACAACAGTATTCAAAACATGAAATATTAGAGATGTACTTAAATAAAATTAACTTAGGTAATCGTTCATATGGTATCGCAACAGCAGCACAAAACTACTATGGTAAAGAATTGAAGGACTTAACATTACCAGAAGTTGCGATGCTTGCAGGTTTACCGAAAGCACCGAATAACTATGATCCAACGAAAAAAGAAAATGTTCAAAAAGCAACAGAAAGAAGAAATGTTGTTCTAAACTTAATGAATCGACATGGATATATAACAAAACAGGAAATGGAAGAAGCGATAAAAGTTGACGTAGAAAAGGGACTCAAGCCTGCAGCTCAACTACAAACAATGCCATACCCTGCATTTATGGATGCAGTTGTGAAAGAAGTAGAAAAAGAATTACCAGATGCTAATATCGGTTCTGACGGTTTAGAAATTTATACAACGTTAGATCCGAAAGCACAGAAACTTGCTGATAATATTTTAAATAATAATATCATTGATTATCCGAACGATAAATTCCAAGGTGCATTCACATTTATGGATACGAAAACAGGAGAAGTTCGTGCTATAGGTAGTGGCCGTGGAGAAAATAAAGCTGTATTTAAAGGGCATAATATGGCAATTGAATTAGATCGTGCAGCTGGTTCAACGATGAAGCCGATTTTCGACTACGCTCCTGCAATTGAATATTTAAAATGGGCTACGTACCATCAAATTGATGACTCTCCATTTAAGTATTCAACGGGACAAGAAGTACGAAATGCAGATAGAAGTCATATGGGTCCAATTACAATGCGTGAAGCATTAAAAATGTCGCGTAATATTCCTGCAATTAAAACTGCAAAAGAAGTAGGGATTAGTAAATCGAAAGAATTCTCTGAGAAACTAGGTATTACATTTAATACAGCACCGACAGAATCGACAGCGATTGGTACAAATGAAGTATCGCCAACTGAAATAGCGGGTGCTTATGCGGCATTTGGTAATGAAGGTAAATATACGAAACCGCATTTTGTTAAGAAAGTCGTTTATCCAGACGGTAAGTCACAAAGTTTTGGACAAAAACCAAAACAAGTTATGACAGATTCTACCGCATACATGATTACTGATATGCTTCGTTCTGTAGTTACATCAGGTACTGGTACATCGGCAAATGTAGGCTCTTTAGATGTAGCTGGTAAAACGGGTACGACAAACTATTCATCAAAGCAATTAGCTCAATATAAAATTCCAGAAAGTGCAACTCGTGATAGTTGGTTCGCTGGATATACACCGCAATATACGATGGCAGTATGGACTGGGTATATGAAAGATGGTAAAGACGAGTATATTAGTAGTAAAAATACGAAAATTGCACAGTTGATCTTTAAAGAAATGATGAGCGAAATGGCTACAGATAAATCACGCTTTAAAATGCCAAGTAGCGTTATTCAAGAAGGTAGTGAGCTACGTATAAAAGGTGAAAAACGTGATTCATCGCCAAATACTAGCGTACCGGATACAACGGAGCAACCAAAACAAGATCAACAGCAAAAAACTGAAGAAGAGAAAAAGCAAGAAGAATTAAAGAAACAAGAAGAACTGAAAAAACAAGAAGAACAAAAGAAACAAGAGGAACTTAAGAAGCAAGAAGAACAAAAGAAACAAGAAGAGCAAAAGAAACAAGAAGAACAAAATAATGGAAATGGCCAAGGAACGACACCTCCAGTAAATAATGGAGGAGGCCAAGGAAATACGACACCTCCAGCAAATAATGGAGGAGGTCAAGGAAATACGACACCTCCAGCAAATAATGGAGGAGGTCAAGGAAATACGACACCTCCAGCAAATAACGGAGGAGGTCAAGGAAATACGACACCTCCAGCAAATAATGGAGGAGGTCAAGGAAATACAACTCCACCAGCGACCACACAACCAGAGACTGGCGGTAATGCAGGAGAGGCCCCTGCTAATAATGGGCAATAAGAAAAATTTATAAAAAATATTAAAAAGCACTTAAGATTTGTGAAAATTACAATCTTAAGTGCTTTTTTCATTTAAATGTAGTAGCTATGAAATGATGTGTTTTAAATGTTAAACGTACCATAAAAATTTTGAAAATAAATTGATGGGAAATGATAAAAGACTTGAGCTTGAGGTAGTGGAGCGTAGCTAGGATGATAAAAGGTAGTGCTACTTGGATGGGCACCATGATGCCAAAATGAAGGGGTAACTTGACCGGGAATTTGATATTGCTGCCAAGTTGCGGGAAGTTCAATTCCTACATCGGAGCTAGCTGTATGAACTGCAGGAACATGTATCCCAGGAGTCGAAGGAACTACGGCAGTTACTCTTAATAATACCCACATAAAATATTCACTCCTAAGTTGTGTTAATAAATTAGTATATTCTTTTCACACGTATAAAGGTACATATATAGGACTTTCGTTTAAAACATGCGTACAAAGTCTTAAGACTAATGTAAGCTGATGGTGGACTATTTAATATGAAAAGATACGTCTATTTGCGGAGGGAAAAGAGATAAAAAAAATATACAATGAGGGTGTTAATCGTAATATTTTACGAGTGTATGGAGGTATTTTTATGGAACGATTATGGACGAAATCATTTATTCAAATGACTTTCGCAATGTTATTTTTATTTACAGGATTTTATTTACTTGTTCCAACGCTCCCGCTCTTTATTAAAGAGATAGGTGGCAATGAATCGCAAGTTGGACTTATGATGGGGATGTTTACAATAGCTGCGGTTGTAATACGACCGATTATTGGAGGAATGTTAGATCAATATGGTAGAAGATCCTTTATTATTTTCGGACTCATCTTTTTTGGCTTAACGATGTATTCCTATAATATAGCATCGACTATTGTCCTTTTAGCTCTTTTACGTGTTATTCACGGAGTAACATGGGCTGTTTCTACAACAGCTGTTGGAACAGCAATAACGGATATTATTCCAGATTCACGCCGCGGTGAAGGTATGGGTTGGTACGGGATGGCGATGACAATTGCAATGGCGATCGGACCTATGATTGGATTATGGGTTGTGCAAAATTATTCATTTGATGGTCTATTTTTATTAGCGACGTTGTTATCTTTTATGGCAGTCGTATTATCATTAATAACGAAGATGCCATTTACGCCACAAAAAGAAAAAGGGAAGATGCAGCTATTTGAGAAATCCGTATTAACAATCACGATTGTAGTATTCTTTTTATCGTTTGCATATGGAGGAATAACAACCTTTTTACCGTTATTTGCATCATCAATTCATGTGAATCCGGGAACTTTCTTTCTTGTATATGCAATTGCATTAACAATTGTAAGACCAATTTCAGGGAAACTATTAGATAAGTATGGAGAAGTATTCATTATACTTCCAGCATTATGTATTACTATTTTAGCTATAGTTGTTTTAACTATTTCAAATGGTTTGATAGGTGTAATTATTGCAGCAACATTATACGGTATTGGATTTGGTTCAGCACAGCCAGCTTTGCAAGCGGCAATGCTTACAATTGTCGATCCGAGTAAAAGAGGAGTTGCAAATGCTTCATTTTTTACAGCGTTTGATTTAGGAATCGGGTTAGGTGCTATTTTACTTGGAGTTGTTTCACAAATGTTTGGTTATCGTATTTTATTTTCAGGGAGTGCAATTTCAGCATTGATAGCCTTAATTATTTTCGTCTTTTTTGTAAAACAACGATTAGGAAAAAAAGAGTTTGCGTAAACTGGAGGAATAAAGATGAGAATTTCAATTGATCGTAAGGCTCTGCAATGGTTCCAGGAAGAATTACGTATAAAGCACGGTGAATCTGTACGTTTTACTGTAAGGTACGGAGGGAATAGTTCAATTCAGCCCGGATATTCTTTAGGGGTTGTTGCTGAGAAACCCGATGGCGAAATAGTGTCAGTTGAGAAGGAAGGTATTATATTTTTTGTAGATTCTGATAATCTTTGGTATTTTCAAAACTATGATTTATTTGTAAGTTATCATGAGGAAATGGAAGAAATTCAATTTAATTATGTAAAATAATAACTTTATTAAAAATGAATAAGTTTTATATAAAAATTATATTTAAGAGATATTGAAATAAATATCATATAGTAACGAGCTGTATTTATGTACAGCTCGTTTTTTCTATTTCTCAAATAAAATTAGAATAATTGTATATTTGGCGGTGTTATATGAAAAATCTTTATATCTTGTTTTTGAAAATACGCAAAGAAGTCTATCCTTTCTTTATAAAATATAAGAATTATTTTCAAAAAATTGTATTGTTACAGTAAGAAAAGTGTAGGAAACTTATCATTATAAAATAAATTGAAATCTTCTAAAAACTCTGATACATTGAAATAGAAATGTAGTTTCACAATATTGTAAAGGCTTACAGTTATGTGCACGAAGATCTATTAGGATTGGAGGAAATAATGATGAAAGCTGAAGAAAAATTTTCCCCGGGATTAGATGGTATAGTGGCAGCGGAGACGAAAATCTCGTTTCTTGACACAGTAAAAGGTGAAATTGTAATTCAAGGGTATGACTTAATCGAACTCTCAAAAACAAAAGAGTATTTAGACATTGTGCACCTTTTATTGGAGGAACATCTACCGAATGAAGATGAAAAAGCAACACTTGAAAAGAAATTAAAAGAAGAATATGCAGTACCAGAAGGTGTATTCAACGTACTAAAGGCATTGCCTAAAGAGACGCATCCCATGGATGGATTACGTACAGGTGTGTCAGCGTTAGCTGGTTACGATAATGATATCGAAAACCGCTCGTTAGAAGTGAATAAAAGCCGAGGGTACAAGCTGTTAAGTAAAGTGCCAAACATTGTAGCAAATAGCTATCATATTTTAAATAATGAGGAGCCAATTGAACCTCTTAAAGAATTATCATATAGTGCGAATTTCTTCTATATGTTAACTGGTAAAAAACCAACTGAACTTGAGGAAAAGATCTTTGATCGTTCCCTTGTTTTATATAGTGAGCATGAAATGCCAAACTCTACATTTACAGCTCGCGTTATTGCATCAACACAATCAGATTTATACGGTGCTCTAACAGGTGCAGTTGCATCTTTAAAAGGAAGTTTACATGGCGGTGCAAATGAAGCGGTTATGTACATGCTTTTAGAAGCTGGTAATGTTGAGAAATTTGAAGAGTTATTACAGAAGAAACTATATAACAAAGAAAAAATTATGGGCTTTGGACACCGTGTTTATATGAAGAAGATGGATCCAAGAGCACTGATGATGAAGGAAGCTTTAAAACAGTTATGTGATGTAAAAGGTGATTATACACTATATGAAATGTGTGAAGCTGGAGAAAAGATTATGGAAAAAGAAAAAGGAATTTATCCAAATCTTGATTATTATGCAGCTCCAGTATATTGGATGCTAGGTATTCCAATTCAACTTTACACACCAATCTTCTTTAGCTCTAGAACAGTGGGGTTATGTGCGCACGTTATTGAGCAACATGCAAATAATCGTTTGTTCCGTCCACGTGTAAATTATATTGGCGAGCGACATGTACTTAGTAAATAAGAACAACTGGGGAGTTGTTAGCGCCGCCCGCCAGATGGGTGTTTGACCGACACCCATCATTAATAATAACGAATTTTCGACAGAAAGGGAAGAATAGCATGATTAAAACAAATGAAATTAAGCAAAAAGATGCATTATTAGAAGAGATTACCGATTATGTATTAAATAAAGAGGTTACTAGTGCAGAAGCATTCAGTACAGCTCGTTACGTATTACTTGATACACTTGGATGTGGAATTTTAGCACTGCAATATCCAGAATGTACGAAATTACTAGGACCAGTTGTGCCAGGAACAATCGTGCCAAATGGTACACGTGTACCAGGTACGTCTTATGTACTAGATCCAGTAAAAGGTGCATTTAATATCGGATGTATGATCCGTTGGTTAGACTATAACGATACTTGGCTTGCAGCAGAGTGGGGACATCCATCTGATAACCTAGGCGGAATTTTAGCAGTTGCAGATTATATTAGCCGTGTTCGTATTTCAGAAGGAAAAGAAGCTTTAAAAGTACGTGAAGTATTAGAAATGATGATTAAAGCACATGAAATTCAAGGCGTGCTTGCTTTAGAAAACAGCTTAAACAGAGTTGGTCTTGACCATGTATTATATGTAAAAGTAGCAACAACTGCAGTAGTTGCGAAAATGCTTGGCGGAACACGTGAAGAAATCTTTAATGCATTATCACATGCGTGGATTGATAATTCTAGTCTTCGTACATATCGTCATGCTCCAAATACGGGCTCACGTAAATCATGGGCTGCAGGTGACGCAACGAGCCGCGGTGTTCATCTTGCAATGACTGCTCTAAAAGGTGAAATGGGTTATCCAACAGCATTATCTGCGCCAGGATGGGGATTCCAAGATGTATTATTCAATAAACAAGAATTAAAATTAGCAAGACCACTAGAGTCATATGTAATGGAAAATGTATTATTTAAAGTGTCATATCCAGCAGAATTCCATGCACAAACGGCTGCAGAATGTGCAGTGAAGTTGCATCCGGAAATTAAAGAGAGATTAGATGAAATTGACCGTATTACAATTACAACTCATGAATCAGCAATTCGTATTATTGATAAAGAAGGTCCATTAAATAACCCAGCTGATCGTGATCATTGCTTACAATACATTACGGCAATTGGTTTATTAAAAGGAGATATCGTTGCAGACGATTATGAAGATGCAGTAGCAAACGATCCACGTGTAGATGAATTACGTAATAAGATGGTTGTTGTTGAAAACAAACAGTACAGTTTAGATTACCTTGACCCGAACAAGCGCTCAATCGCCAACGCTGTTCAAGTTCACTTTAAAGATGGCACAGTAACAGAAAATGTGGAATGTGAATATCCACTTGGTCACCGCTTCCGTAGAGACGAAGCAATTCCAAAAGTTGTTCAAAAATTCACTGCAAATATGGCAGGTCATTATTCTAGTAAGCAACAAGAACAAATTCATGAAGTTTGTTTAAATGAAGAAAAACTAGAAAATATGAATGTAAACGAATTTGTAGATCTATTCTTAATTTAATAATAGGGGGAATTTAGAATGGCTTGGGTTGTGAAAAAGCAGTCAACACAAGAGGAGCTTGCGAATCGATTCCGAGCTTTAGTAGAAGCAAATGAAATTTTGCAAATTCCAGGTGCTCATGATGCAATGGCGGCTTTAGTTGCAAAAAATACAGGTTTTTCAGCTCTTTATTTATCAGGAGCTGCTTATACTGCAAGTAAAGGCTTACCAGATTTAGGTATCGTGACGTCTACTGAAGTGGCTGAGAGAGCAAGAGATTTAGTAAGAGCTACAGACTTACCTGTTCTTGTTGACATTGATACAGGATTTGGTGGTGTACTAAATGTGGCGAGAACAGCTGTAGAAATGATGGAAGCGAAAGTAGCAGCTGTCCAAATTGAAGATCAGCAATTACCAAAAAAATGTGGACATTTAAATGGTAAGAAACTTGTTACTACAGAAGAATTGGTTCAAAAAATTAAAGCGATTAAAGAAGTTGCACCGAGCTTATACATTGTGGCACGTACTGATGCTCGCGGCGTTGAAGGATTAGATGAAGCAATTGAAAGAGCAAATGCATATGTAAAAGCAGGTGCAGACGCAATTTTCCCTGAAGCGCTTCAATCAGAGGAAGAATTCCGTCTATTTAATAGTAAGATAAATGCACCTTTGCTTGCGAATATGACTGAATTCGGAAAAACTCCATATTATAGTGCAGAGGAATTTGCGAATATGGGCTTCCAAATGGTTATTTATCCTGTAACTTCACTTCGCGTTGCAGCGAAAGCGTATGAAAATGTGTTTGCTTTAATTAAAGAAACAGGTTCTCAAAAAGATGCACTTTCTAATATGCAAACGAGAAGTGAATTATACGAAACAATTTCATATCATGACTTTGAAGAGTTAGATACTGGTATTGCAAAAACAGTATTATCAGAAGATCAATAGATAAAGCAGCGAAGGCGATGAAAATACATCTTTGGCAAAATAAAATGCTTGATGTGAAAAATCATCGCCTTCTATTTTCAAAAAAGATATTCCACTCATCGTAGACGAGCATAAGCAAAAAGCTATGAAAGCCGAATGATAGGGGGATACATATGGAGAAAACGAAGTTACCATGGGATGAATTTTTTTCACTCAAGAAAGATATAAATCATACTTACTTTACACCAGAAGATTTTTCAGGTGATGAAGATTTAATCGCAAAAACGACAGAACAATTTGTTAAACAAGAAATTGTTCCACAAATGGAGAATATTGAACAACATAACTATAAAGTTTCTCGTCAATTATTTGAGAAAGCTGGGGAACTTGGATTATTAGGCATTGAGGTACCAGAAGATTATGGCGGGTTCGAGTTAGGAAAGGCTGTCTCAGGTCTTGTAGCAGAGAAAATGGGTTACGCTGGTGCGTTTAGCGTTTCTTTTAATATACACGCTGGTGTCGGTACATTGCCTTACATATATTATGGAACGAAAGAGCAAAAAGAAAAATATTTACCGAAAATCGCATCGGGAGAATGGATTGGGGCTTATGCTTTAACGGAGCCAAATGCTGGTTCGGATGCATTAAGCGCAAAAACAAGCGCCGTATTAAATGAAGAGGGAACAGCTTGGAAGTTAAATGGTGAGAAGCAATGGATTACAAATGCTCATATGGCAGATGTATACGTTGTTTTTGCGAAGACAAATAAAGGAATGACAGCGTTTATTGTCGAAAGAACATGTGAAGGTGTATCTATTGGATTAGAAGAAAAGAAAATGGGGATTAAAGGTTCTTCAACAGCGACTCTTATTTTAGAAGATGTTGTCATCCCTGCTGAAAATGTTTTAGGGGAAGTTGGGAAAGGGCATCACGTAGCTCTTAATATTCTTAACTTTGCTAGACTTAAACTTGCTTTTGGAAATATTGGAACAGCAAAACAAGCAATTGGTTTGTCGGTTCAATATGGAAAAGAGCGAAAACAGTTCCAAACGGAATTAGTAGACTTTACGATGATTCAAGAGAAGATTGCAAATATGATCATTGCTACATATGGAGCCGAAAGTGCAGCTTATCGTACAGCAGGTGTAATTGATGAAGCAATTCATGAGAGCGATGAGGATCTTATGAAGAAAATGTCCCAATTTGCAATTGAATGTGCACTGAATAAAGTAAATGCTTCTGAAACACTTGCTTATATCGTAGATGAAGCTGTACAAATTCATGGTGGTTACGGTTATATGCAAGAATATGAGGTAGAACGATTATATCGTGATGCTAGAATTAGTCGTATTTTTGAAGGAACGAACGAAATTAATAGATTAACAGTTGCTAAAATGTTAATGAAGCAAATCGAACAATTAGAAGATACTGAAGTAGAAAGTGATGTAGCAAATGTCGAAAGAAACCATCGTTACATTTTATTAGCGAAAAAATTGTTGAAACAATCTTTGAAAACGCTCTCTAAAACTCCGGGTCTAAAAATTGACCAAGAACAAGAATATTCACGTGTAATTTCAAATATGTTGACGGACGTGTACGTCATGGAATCAGCGTTTTTACGTACGAGAAAAGCGGTAAGTAAAAATGGTGAGGAAAAAGAACGTACGAAGCAATTAATAACGGATGTTATTTGTGAAGAAGGATACCGTAAAGTAGAAGAAGCGGCGATTTCTGTACTTTCAGCAGCTGTCACAGAAGAACAAGATAGACATGTGATTTTAGCTGAAATCCGTCAATTATTAGTGCCTGTATACACGAACGTATTTACGAAGAAGAGAGAAAGTGCGAAAGCTATTATAAATCGTGGGAAATATATTGTGTAAATAGGAGGAAAGCGATATGAAAAAGATTGGTTTTATCGGTTTAGGTAACATGGGTCTTCCAATGTCAAAAAATCTAGTTAAATCAGGTTACACAGTATATGGCGTGGACTTAAATAAAGAGGCGGAAGCGTCCTTTGAAAAAGAAGGCGGAATTATCGGTCTATCAATCTCAAAACTAGCAGAAACATGTGATGTAGTTTTTACAAGTTTACCTTCACCTCGCGCTGTTGAAGCGGTATATTTTGGAGCAGAAGGATTATTTGAAAATGGTCACTCGAATGTAGTTTTCATTGATACAAGTACGGTATCGCCGCAGTTAAACAAACAGTTAGAGGAAGCTGCAAAGGAAAGGAAAGTAGACTTTTTAGCAGCACCTGTGAGCGGTGGTGTAATCGGAGCCGAAAACCGTACATTAACGTTTATGGTTGGTGGATCAAAAGAGGTATATGAGAAAACGGAATCTATCATGGGCGTACTAGGCGCGAACATTTTCCACGTTAGTGAGCAGATTGATAGTGGTACAACTGTTAAGTTAATTAATAACTTATTAATTGGTTTTTATACAGCTGGTGTGAGTGAAGCTTTAACATTAGCGAAAAAGAACAATATGGATTTAGATAAAATGTTTGATATTTTAAATGTAAGTTACGGTCAAAGTAGAATTTATGAACGTAATTATAAAAGTTTTATAGCACCTGAAAACTACGAGCCAGGATTTACTGTGAATTTATTGAAGAAAGATTTAGGATTTGCAGTTGACTTAGCTAAGGAAAGCGAACTCCATTTACCGGTAAGCGAAATGTTATTAAACGTATATGACGAAGCGAGTCAAGCTGGATATGGTGAAAACGATATGGCTGCTTTATATAAGAAAGTTAGCGAGCAATTAATTTCTAATCAAAAATAAATTATACAAAGGAGAGAATACAATGATTACAACTGAAATTAAACGAGTAAAAAATCACATTAACGGTGAGTGGGTTGAATCGACAGGTACGGAAGTAGAAGCAGTGCCAAATCCAGCGACTGGGAAAATTATCGCTTACGTTCCACTATCTCCAAAAGAAGATGTCGAAAAAGCTGTTGAAGCGGCAAAAGCAGCATTTGAAACATGGTCTAAAGTACCAGTTCCGAATCGTTCAAGAAATTTATATAAATATTTACAGCTATTACAAGAAAACAAAGATGAGCTTGCAAAAATCATTACGCTAGAAAATGGTAAGACGCTAACGGATGCAACAGGTGAAGTACAGCGTGGTATTGAAGCGGTAGAACTTGCAACATCTACGCCAAATTTAATGATGGGTCAAGCACTTCCGAATATCGCTAGCGGAATTGATGGATCGATTTGGCGCTACCCAATCGGAGTTGTTGCTGGTATTACGCCGTTTAACTTCCCGATGATGATTCCGTTATGGATGTTCCCACTTGCAATTGCTTGCGGTAATACATTCGTATTAAAAACATCTGAAAGAACGCCACTTTTAGCGGAGCGACTTGTAGAGTTATTCTATGAAGCTGGTTTTCCAAAAGGAGTATTAAATTTAGTACAAGGCGGAAAAGATGTTGTAAATAGCATTTTAGAAAATAAAGATATTCAAGCTGTTTCATTCGTTGGATCTGAGCCGGTAGCTCGTTACGTTTATGAAACTGGTACGAAACACGGGAAACGTGTACAAGCGTTAGCTGGTGCGAAAAACCATGCGATTGTAATGCCAGATTGCAATCTTGAGAAAACAGTACAAGGTGTAATTGGATCTGCATTCGCAAGTAGTGGAGAGCGCTGCATGGCATGTTCAGTAGTAGCAGTAGTAGATGAAATTGCTGATGAATTCATTGATGTATTAGTAGCAGAAACGAAAAAATTAAAAGTAGGCGATGGTTTTAACGAAGAGAACTATGTTGGACCATTAATCCGTGAATCTCATAAAGAGCGCGTTTTAGGCTATATTAATAGCGGTGTAGCAGATGGGGCAACTTTATTAGTAGATGGCCGTAAAATTAAGGAAGAAGTTGGAGAAGGTTACTTTGTAGGTGCAACAATCTTTGATGGCGTGAATCAAGAAATGAAAATTTGGCAAGATGAGATTTTTGCTCCAGTATTAAGCATTGTACGAGTTAAAGATTTAGAAGAAGGTATTAAACTAACAAATCAATCTAAATTTGCAAATGGTGCAGTTATTTATACGTCAAACGGTAAACATGCACAAACGTTCCGTGATAATATCGATGCTGGTATGATCGGTGTAAACGTAAATGTTCCAGCACCAATGGCATTCTTCGCATTTGCAGGAAACAAAGCGTCATTCTTTGGTGATTTAGGTACAAATGGTACAGATGGCGTTCAATTCTATACACGTAAAAAAGTTGTAACTGAGCGCTGGTTTTAATATAAAATAAACAGCCAAATTAGTTATTAAATGAAAACCACCACTATTAATAGTGGTGGTTTTCATCTTGTTAATTACTTTTTTCAAAAGCAAGTTTAATACCAAAACCAATTAAGACGACTCCCGTTAACCCTTGAATATAACGTTGCGTCTTCGGTTTTTTCATAAAAGCACTAATTTTATCAATTAAAAATATATAAAAAGCGAACCAAATGGCTGTTAAAACGAGGTAAGTAAGGCCCATTACGAGTAGTTGGATAAACGTATTATGATTTGGATTTAAAAATTGCGGTAAAAACGTTAAAAAGAATACTGCAACTTTAGGGTTTAATAAATTTGTAAGAAATCCTTGGCGAAAGCAAGAAGTATGTTCGTTTTCATTATTCAAAGATAGATCATTTGTATCTAAGTTTTCTTTGTTTCTTACTGCTAAAAGGGCTTTAATACCGATATATATTAAATAGAGAGCCCCAACGTACTTGAAAATAGAAAATAAAAGAGCTGACTTTACAATAAGTGCAGAAAGACCAATTACAGCAGCTAAAGTATGAATTAATAGTGCAATACATGTACCAAACACTGTTTTCACTCCACCGACTTTACCAGCAACCAATGTATTTTTCGTAGCCATTGCTGTATCTGGACCAGGTAAAATGATAAGGCAAATAGACATAATGATGAAAAGAAGATAATTTTCTATCATAGCCGCCCCTCCTTTTTATTTTTAGAATATTTGATTAAAATCAGTGTAGCACAAAAATGGATTTAATAAAATTAAATTTTATTAAAAAGCATTAAATAAAAAGGCTATATAGTAGCTGTAATTACAGCTACTATATAGCCTCGATTTTATACCGCTATTTGCGGGTAGTAAGATTTTTACCGCACAAGATTTAGCTGAAGCAAAGAAGTTAGGTGGGGGATGAACGAAACACCCCCTCATGACAGTTTCATTTTATGCATTAAGTAAGTTAAAGAAACGATTCACATCTTCTTCTGAAACGTCACTTAACTGTTTATATTTATAATTCGGATTTTGATCTTTATCAACGACAACGGAGCGTACTCCTTCGAAGAAATCTTCATGTCTCATGAAATTTTTAGCAAGTATAAGGTCCGTAGCGAAACATTCTTTAACGGATTTATCTTTTCCATCAATAAACTGTTTTAATGTTACTTTTAGTGAAATAGGGGATTTTGATAACAGTGTTTCTTTCGTTTTTAGAGCAAAGGAACTTTCATCTTTCTCCAATGAATGGATGATTTCTTCAATTGTATCGAAAGCAAAATGTGAATTGATTACTTCTATTGAAGGAGCAAGCTCGCTTTCTAAGTTTGGAGCAGTTGCAAATGTACGAATAACTTCTTTTAAATTAGTATGTACATCATCTTCTTTATGCCAATTTACACTTTCAAGTTCAGTAAGAAACTTTGGTAATGAATCAGATGTCATAAAGTAATCAGCAGCATTAATAAATAATACGTCAGAAGCTTTTAAAATAGATGCTGTTAAAGCAACGAATCGTCCTGTATATCCAGGCGCTTTATTTAAGAAATATGCAGCTCCGACGTCTGGGAAGAAGCCGATATTCATCTCTGGCATTGCCCATTTCGTACGCTCAGTTACAATGCGATACTTCGCACCATTTGTAAGACCGACACCACCGCCCATTACAATTCCATCTAAACAAGCAATAATCGGTTTTGTATATTGATAAATATATGTATCAATTTCATACTCTTCTTCAAAAAAACGTTCTGCATGTTGCAATGCCACTTCATTGGAACGCGCTTCATAAAGAGTTTTAATGTCGCCGCCTGCACAAAAACCTTTTGTGCCAGCTCCTTTTAACACGATAAGTGCAATACGCTCATCGTGTTCCCACTCTTTAAGTTTTTGTCCGATAGGTTGTAACATGTCATAAGATAAAGAATTAAGTGCTTTTGGACGGTTTAAAGTAATTGTTGCAACGCCGTTTTCACTAACAGAAAATAAAACGTGTTCAGTCATAATGCATCCTCCCTTACATATCTTCTTATTCTTAATTCTTGATATGTACTGAAATGTCCTTTATAAATTTCGTCAAAAGTTGACGGTAAATATTAATTTGGTCACCGCATATTTTGACGAGTTATCTTTGCAGGATTTCAGAGACTGAGGGGGAATATTACAACATTACTGTAAGTGTAATTATTTGAAGTTATAATGATAAAAGCGCTATTATATAGGTGTGAATTGTTCATTATCAATTCTAAAAAGAGTGTTTGAAGAAAAAATGAATCGTACAATTGTAATAAAAAATTTTACACTGAATTAGAAATAGAGAAAGGAGAAATCGGAATGCCAGGACCTTTACTATTGTCGGTTATTATTTTGTCTTCTTTAATGATAGGAATAACGCAGTATTTTCATCATACAGATACGACAGAAGAAGTGAAGGATAAAGTACGTCTCGTATTTCCGATTTTTATAATATCTATTTCATTCTGTATTTTATTAAATAAAGATGGGTACATTGTCGCAGTGTTCTCATTTTTCGTCGCAATCGTTTTAATTACCGTTTTATATTATGTAATGAAAGACTTTATACAAAAATAAAGATGTCACAATAGGCATTTTTATTTTGGGAAAAATATAAAATTTCACATACCGTATTTTATATAAAATACATAAAACATATAACAATAGAAAAGTGTGTACTTTGCTGTGTATGTACTTGTCAATCTTGCATAGCCACTATACTATTAAAATGTAGAGATTATAAAAAGGGGTTGTATCTATCATGAAATTTGAGATGCACACAAAAATTATTTCAAATGAAAAAGAAGTAAGATTACATATTGAAGAAAATATATTTCAATTAATATTGGATGGTTATCACTTATTTACAGTTCAAGAAATATTGCCTTTATATAAATCAAATGAAGAAAGAATTGGAAGTGCAACGATATTAAAGCTAGAGTGGGAGAACGGAAAAACTATAATAAACTATCAACTCGTTTCACTAAAATCAGTAAATTAAAAGGAGTAGAAAAATATGAAGTTATTTCATACAGCGGATTGGCATTTAGGTAAGCTTGTTCATGGCGTGTATATGACTGAAGACCAAAAGATTGTATTAGATCAGTTTGTACAGGCTGTTGAAGAAGAAAAACCTGATGCTGTAATTATTGCAGGGGATTTATATGATCGAGCAATTCCACCTACAGAAGCAGTAGACTTATTAAATGATGTGCTGCAAAAAATAGTTATTGATTTACAAACACCAGTTATTGCAGTAGCTGGTAATCATGATAGTCCGGATCGTATCCATTTTGGAAGTAGTTTAATGAAAAAACAGGGCTTGCATATTGCAGGTCAATTTCAATTCCCGTATGAACCTGTTGTACTAAATGATGAATATGGAGAGGTTCACTTCCATCTAATACCGTATGCAGACCCAAGCATAGTGAGGCACGTGTTGAAAAATGAAGACGTACGTTCTCATGATGATGCGATGCGCATTTTTATGAATGAGCTCTCTGAAACGATGGATAAAGAAGCTAGACATGTATTTGTTGGACATGCATTTGTAACTTCTTCAGGAGAAGCGGAGGAGAATACAAGTGATGCAGAACGACCACTTTCAATTGGTGGTGCTGAATATGTAAATAGTCATTATTTTGATAAGTTTCATTACACAGCGCTTGGACATTTACATCAAGCGCATTTCGTACGTAATGAGACGATTCGATATTCAGGTTCACCACTTGCCTATTCAATTTCTGAAGAGAAACATAAAAAAGGTTATTACATTGTAGAACTGAATGAAACTGGTGAAGTAGCAATTGAAAAAAGGTTACTTTCACCACGTCGTAAAATGCGAACAGTAGAAGCGAAAATAGATGAATTATTACAGCACCCAGTAAGTGAAGATTACGTATTTGTAAAATTATTAGACGAAAACCCTGTCTTACAGCCAATGGAGAAAATACGATCTGTATATCCAAATGCAATGCACGTTGAAAGAGCGATGCAAAGACGAGAACTCACAGATACAAATGAAGTAACTGTTTCAAGACATAAAACGGATGATTTATCTCTTTTAAAGGCTTTCTATAAAGAAATGAAAGGGTTAGATTTATCAGAAGAGAAAGAACGCCTATTTATAGATGTATTACAAACAGTGCAAGAACGGGAAGGTGAACGAGGATGAGACCGATTCAGCTTATTATGACAGCATTCGGGCCATATAAACAGAAAGAAATAATCGATTTTGAAGATCTTGGAGAACATCGTATTTTCGCTATTTCTGGGAATACAGGAGCTGGAAAAACAACGATTTTTGATGCGATTTGTTATGTGTTATATGGTGAGGCTAGTGGAGAAGAACGTAGTGATACGAGCATGCTTCGAAGTCAATTTGCTGATGATAATGTTTATACAAGTGTTGAACTAACCTTTCAATTAAAAGGGAAACGCTATGAAATAAAACGACAACTTGGACATAAAAAACAAGGGAATAAGACCATTACAGGACATGCAGTAGAATTATATGAAGTTATTGATGGAGAAAACGTTCCAGCCGTCGATCGTTTTCATGTAACAGACGTAAACAAAAAAGTAGAAGATTTAATTGGGTTAAGTAAACATCAATTTAGCCAAATTGTTATGTTACCCCAAGGGGAATTCCGAAAATTATTAACATCTGAGACGGAAAACAAAGAAGAGATTTTACGTCGTATTTTTAAAACGGATCGTTATAAGTTAATGCGTGAGTTACTTGACCAAAAACGAAAACAATGGAAAGACGTCTTACAAGAAAAGCAGAAAGAGCGAGAGTTATACTTCCGTAATGTTTTTAAATTACCAATCCGTGATGGAGCATTATTAGAGACATTAGTGGCACAAGAACATGTAAATACGCATCAAGTAGTAGAAGCGTTAGAACAAGAAACAACCGTGTATAAGGCAGAGGTTGAGCAATTACAAGTAGAACAAGATGTTCAAACGAAGCAATTAAAGGATGCAGAAACACGTTTTCATGCAGCAAAATCTGTAAATGAGAAATTTATAGATTTACAACAAAAGAATGAGAAATATAACACTTTACAAGAGAACCGTGCAGCAATTGAAAGGAAAGAAAAATTCTTTAAACGTGCGGAACAAGCAAAGCACTTATTACCATTTGAACAATGGTATGAAGAAGCGATGGAAAATGAGCAGAAAGCTGAAAGTTTGTTAAAACAGATAATCGTCAAACAAGAACAGATAATGAATAGCTTTGAACTTGCTCAGGAGAAGTATGAAGTAGTAAAGAATAAAGAAGCTGAACGAGAAGATGCTAAAAAACTTGTTCAAAGATTAGAAGAGTTACAAGCGATCATTGAATCATTAGCTGAGAGAAAGTTGAATTTACAAAATGCCGAAATTCAAATAGGGAAATTAAAAGAAAGTATGCAAAAGTTGGATCAACAACTAGAAGAGCATACAAACCAAAAACAGAGAATGTCTGATGAATTGCAGCAATTAGAACAAGCACTTGAGCAATATATAGCTAAAGTGGAAGAACTAACGAATATGCGAGAAGATGCAAAAGTTTTAAAACAAGCATATGATGTTTGGCAAGAAAAACAAAAATTCGAGCAAGAAAAAGAAGCGGCAAATAATAAAATGCAAGTGGCAGTTCGTGCATATGAAAACATAGAGCGCCGCTGGTTAAGTGAACAAGCTGGTATATTAGCTCTTCATTTACATGACGGTGAATCTTGTCCGGTATGTGGTAGTACGAATCATCCACAAAAAGCTACAGAGCAAAGTAATGCGATCGATGAAAAAGAGTTAAACGATTTAAGAGATAAGAAGAACATTGCTGAAAAATTCCATGTGCAAGTAGAGGAGAAATGGAATTTCTATCGACTACAATATGAACAAGTGATAGAAGAAGTTGTGAAGCGCGGCTACAATTCGGAAAAATTAGCTGAAACATATAGTGCACTTGTTCAAAAAGGAAAACAATTAGCTGCAGATGTTAATACGTTAAAAGCAAGTGAAGAAACACGTAAGCAGATTGCTGCGAACATGAAAAGCGTAGAAGAAAAAATAGAAGAACTTCAGAAACAAAAACGAGAAGTGGAAACAATGCAGCACCGTACAGAAATGGAGTGTATGCAACTTCGTACGTCATATGAACATGATAAACGAAATATTCCAGAAAACTTACAAACAGTACAAGCTTGGGAAGCACAGTTTAATCAAGCTATGCAGGAACTTAGGTTAATGGAGGACGAATGGAAGAAAGTGCAGGAAGCGTATCAGCATTGGCAAAATGAAAATATACGTATTCAAGCTGAACAAAAAGGTGCTTCTAATCAATTTGAAAGTGCAAAATTAAAGAAAGAAGAGACTTTCGCACGCTTTATGAAAGAGCTAGAACAAAGTGGGTTTACAGATCAATTCACGTATAAAGAAGCCAAATTAAGCGATGCCGAGATGGAGATATTACAAAAAGAAATTCAAGGTTATTATTCATCGCTTGAAGTACTTGCAAAACAAATTGAAGAGTTAAACTCAGAATTAAAAGATAAAGAGTATATGGATATTACATCTTTAGGTGAACACATAAAAGATCTAGAAATTAATCTCGATATAATTAAAGAAAAACGTCAACGTGCGCAAAATGCGGTAACATATATTTCTGATTTACATGAAAACATTAGACGTATTGACGAACAAATTCACGAGGAAGAAAAAGCCTTCCAAGAACTTGTTGATTTATATGAAGTAATGAAAGGTGATAACGAAAGTCGTATATCATTTGAACGTTACATTTTAATTGAGTATTTAGAACAAATTGTTCAAATCGCAAACGAACGACTACGTAAATTATCAAATGGACAATTTTATTTAAAACGAAGTGAGCGAGTTGAAAAAAGAAACCGCCAAAGTGGATTAGGTTTAGATGTGTACGATGCATACACTGGCCAAACGCGCGATGTAAAAACATTATCCGGCGGAGAGAAATTTAACGCATCACTTTGCTTAGCGCTAGGAATGGCAGATGTCATTCAAGCATATGAAGGTGGTATTTCTATCGAAACGATGTTCATCGATGAAGGGTTCGGTTCATTAGATGAAGAATCATTAACGAAAGCAGTAGATGCCTTAATTGACTTACAAAAATCAGGCCGATTTATCGGTGTCATCTCACACGTTCAAGAGCTGAAAAACGCAATGCCAGCTGTATTAGAAGTAACGAAGCAGAAGGATGGATGTAGTCAGACTAGGTTTGTGGTGAAGTAAGCTTAGAAAATGGAGTAGGGAATCTATCGATACTTTTAGTGTCATATGTATGAATCATAAAACGTCGTCTCTTCATATTGGAGGCGACGTTTTATTTTATAAAATATCTATGAATTATCTGTAGAAGGCGGCGTATTCTCCAAACGATTATAAGCTTTAAAAGCTGAAATTGCCGATATAACCCCGCCTACTAAAAATAAAGTCGATCCTCCAACTAAGATGATACGACTGACATATGTTTCCCGTGCTTCTTCGACTTCTTCTTGTAACGCTGTAGGCATATGAATCCTCCCTTTATAAAAGTTGTTTTATAAATAGTATATACAAACGCCTAAAATGTGTTAAAATAACTGATGATTTTATGCAGTGGGTAATTAGATGAGTAGGATGCGAGTGGCTAAGTAAATCTTCATCACAAATTTATGTGAACTTCACATAGAGCACATATTAACATTGTATTATGTATATGTACCAAATAAATAAATAAAGTGAATGTAAGTTCTGTTTTCAAAAATTTAAAATCCTTTTATTTCTATATGAAAGTTTTAATCAAGGGTTTTAAAAAATTTGGAAATAGATCTTATGAATATGGAATTCATATAAAAGGGGAATGTCTTATGACAACATATACGAGTGAAATGAGAAAAACTTTAGTTTCAGAAGAAGATGTAGATATTTTAAAAATTATGGCGCATCCAATCCGACTGCAAATTGTAAATGAATTAAGTACGAGAAAAACTTGTAATGTAACACAATTAACAGAGTTACTGAATATTCCGCAATCTACTGTTTCACAACATTTATCAAAAATGAAGGGTAAAGTGTTACGAGCAGAGAGAAGAGGTTTAGAAATTTATTATCATATTAACAATTTAAAAGCGAGTAAGATTGTTAATGTTTTAGGGTATATAAACTAGTGAAATATTTTTATATAAAATAGCCCCTGCTGTTGAGCAGGGGCTATTTTGTGGTGTTTTATGTATTTGTATTTAAAACTTTATAGTTTTTATGGTTTACAATTGTTCGATCAAATTCAAAAGTACCACCGCTTACATTTGTAATTTCAACTAAGACCGATTCAGTATAAAGTTTTAATACAGATCCTGTAATCTTTAAATTATTTCGTTGAAAAAGTATAGTATCCCCTACGTTTGCTTTCATAGTACCTCCTCATTAAAGACAGAAATATTTTTTTATTATATATATTAAACCACGGATAGATATATTAGTGAATATTTAGTTTTATTTATTGGAAAAAAATTTGTTCTCTAATAGAAGAGTATAAAGTACTCCTATGTTAAAAGTTATATTTTATT
Source organism: Bacillus sp. FSL K6-0073 (assembly GCF_038006085.1). Taxonomy (NCBI): domain Bacteria; kingdom Bacillati; phylum Bacillota; class Bacilli; order Caryophanales; family Bacillaceae; genus Bacillus; species Bacillus sp. FSL K6-0073. The sequence continues at coordinate 2,321,513 of NZ_JBBOUN010000001.1, forward strand.
TAAGTTTATCCCGCTATTTGTTGGGCAGTAAGACCCCCGCCTCAAAATTCAGTGGAAGCAAAGAAGTTAGGCGAGGGCCCTGTTGCCCGTAAAAGCCCGATTGGTGAGGGCTGATTAAAGTTTCACTTTTTAAAAAAGGGTTCAAAAACAAATGTAAATCGAGCTTATACAAAAACTACTTATTAAATAACTGTTACGTATTTAATAAGTAGTTTTTGTATTTCATCCTTCGTTTTTTGTAACTGATTCTACGTTTTTGACGCTCTACCTTGTAAGTGCTTACATAAACAAAAACATCTTATACAATGAAGGTGTCAAATCAAAAGAGGTGACCAAAATGAACATAAAAAAAGTAAATTTAGCGAATAGCATTGAAATAGAAAGAGGAGGCGGAAAGGTATGAAAAAATCACCTGTTAATCCATGGCTTGTTGTCCTTGGCACAGTTATAGTACAAATGGGGCTTGGGACGATATATACATGGAGTTTATTCAATCAGCCTTTAGTTAGTAAATATGGTTGGAGTCTTAACGCTGTTGCGATAACTTTCTCAATTACTAGTCTTTCTTTAGCATTTTCAACTTTATTTGCGAGTAAATTGCAAGAAAAATGGGGACTTCGTAAACTTATTATGATGGCTGGATTAGCATTAGGACTAGGATTAATACTTAGTTCACAAGCATCCTCACTAATATTACTTTATGTACTAGCGGGAGTTGTTGTAGGTTATGCAGATGGTACAGCATATATCACTTCACTATCAAATTTAATAAAGTGGTTTCCAGAGCGTAAAGGTTTAATTGCTGGTATTTCTGTCTCTGCATATGGTTCAGGTAGCTTAATCTTTAAATACGTTAACGCACAGTTGATTGAATCAGTTGGTGTATCCCAAGCATTTATATACTGGGGTTTAATTGTTACAGCTATGATTGTAATTGGTGCTTGTTTAATCCATCAAGCTGCAGATCAAGGAGCAGTTCATGAAACAAAAACTGAGGAATACACAACGAAAGAAATGTTAGGCACAAAACAAGTATACTTATTATTTATCATGTTATTTACATCATGTATGAGTGGCTTATACTTAATTGGTATGGTAAAAGACATTGGTGTTCAACTTGTAGGACTTAGCGCAGCAACAGCAGCTAATGCGGTGGCTATGGTTGCAATCTTCAATACATTAGGTCGTATCATTTTAGGACCGTTATCGGATAAAATTGGGCGTTTAAAAATCGTTACTGGTACTTTTGTTGTTATGGCGAGTTCAGTCTTAGTTCTAAGTTTTGTAGATTTAAATTATGGTATTTACTTCGTATGTGTAGCAAGTGTAGCGTTTTGCTTTGGTGGAAATATCACTATTTTCCCAGCTATTGTTGGTGATTTCTTCGGTATGAAAAACCATAGTAAGAACTACGGAATTGTGTATCAAGGATTTGGATTTGGGGCGCTTGCAGGTTCCTTTATCGGTGCACTTCTAGGTGGATTCAAACCAACGTTCATGGTAATAGGTGTATTATGTGTCGTGTCATTCATTATCGCAATTTTAATTCAAGCACCTAAACAGAAAAAAGAAAAAGAAGAAGAGTATCGTAGCGTAGCATAAGTATACAAATCTTCTATAACACTATGATTACGAAAAAGCATCCTATTCTATTAATTAGGATGCTTTTTTATGAGTTATTTTAACAAGGTTAAATTACTTTTGGGATTTTTATAGATGTAAAAGTGAGTGGAATACCCATTTGGAATATAATAAATTGATACATCGTATTCGAAATATATATTAAATCTTAAATGATAAAGAAGACATTCATTAGTATTTGTAAGATATATTTTCAGAAAAATATTGAGAAAATATATACTTGAGTTTTTCATAAAGCATTGTAAATGAACGTATCTCTAGTTTAGTTTCTTCAATTTTAAAAAGAGGACTTTGAATTTTATTTATAATATAAGTACTTTTAATGCGTTTACATATGATTTTATTAAGAAGCATTAAAATGGTTTATCTGAAAAATAAAAAAAGATTGACAAGTTTATTGAGAAACATTATCATTTCGGTGTAAGATGGTAAATGAAAAACATTATCAATAAAATGAATTTTAAAGTAATGCGCACTTGACCAATTAGTTTAGTAAGTGTATTATTTTTTACAACACAACTGATAATGAAAATCAATATCATCGGTGTTGCTTAATGAAATTAATGTTTATGTGAAAGGATAGAGAAAATGAACTTAGGGGAATTTGATGGGAAAACAGTTTTAGTAACAGGTGCAGCACAAGGCATAGGCAGTGTCGTTGCCAAAATGTTTTTAGAAAGAGGAGCCACAGTTATTGCGGTTGATCAAAATGAAGAGGGGTTAAATGTACTCTTAAATCAAAATGAATTAAACAATACACGTATGAAAACGTTTCGTTTAGATGTGAGTGATAGCGCCGCTGTTGAAGACATGGTAAATCATATTGCAAATGAAATAGCGCCAATAGATATTTTAATAAATGTTGCAGGGGTTTTACGTATGGGACCAATTCATTCGTTAAGTGATGAAGATTGGAATAAAACATTCTCTGTAAATACTACAGGGGTTTTCAATATGTCCCGAGCGGTAAGTAAAAATATGATGTTAAGAAAATCGGGGGCAATTGTTACAGTCGGTTCAAATGCGGCAAATACGCCAAGAATGGAGATGGCTGCGTATGCTGCGTCAAAGGCCGCAACGACGATGTTTATGAAATGTTTAGGACTAGAGCTTGCGGCATACAATATACGCTGCAACTTAGTTTCTCCAGGTTCTACTGAAACTGAGATGCAAAGATTACTATGGGCTGATGAGAATGGAGCTAAAAATATAATTGCTGGTTCTCAAAATACATATAGACTCGGAATTCCATTACAAAAAATTGCACAACCTTCAGAAGTTGCTGAAGCAGTGTTATTTTTAGCCTCAGATAGAGCAAGTCATATTACAATGCACAATTTATGTGTTGATGGCGGCGCTACGTTAGGAGTTTAATAAAAATTCAGGAGGTTATTATATTATGAATGAACATATAGCTGTAAAGGAATTGTCAGAAAAACTTTTAGAAGATTATAAGACTGAATCTTCATTCTTTTTCGCTTCACCAACTCGAACGATATTAGCAGAAGGAGAGTTTACTACAGTAAAGCATCGTGAAATTGAAAGTTTCCCAGAGCTTGTGCAAGCAGAATTACGTAATGCGAAACAAGCTGGAAATCCAAATCCTATCGTTGTGGGTGCTTTGCCATTTGATCGTAGAAAAGAAGTCCAACTCATCGTACCAGAATATAGCAGAATTTCTGAGCGTTTACAATTGGATACAACAAATCAGCTTGAAACAAATGAGAATGTAACATTTGAAATGACACCAATGCCAGACCCTGAAGTTTATATGAATGGTGTGAAGCAAGGAATTGAAAAAATACAGGACGGTGATTTAAAGAAAATCGTTCTATCCAGATCGTTAGATGTTAAATCTTCCGAAAAGATTGATAAGCAAAAACTTCTGCGAGAATTAGCAGAGCATAATAAGCATGGTTATACATTTGCTGTAAATTTACCGAAAGATGAAAAAGAGAACAGTAAGACGCTAATTGGAGCAAGCCCTGAATTACTTGTTTCACGTAATGGTATGCAAGTTATTTCTAACCCGTTAGCTGGTTCAAGGCCACGTAGTGAGGACCCAGTAGAAGATAAAAGAAGAGCAGAGGAATTACTTTCTGCGCCAAAAGATTTACATGAACATGCGGTAGTAGTTGAAGCGGTTGCCGCTGCACTTCGTCCGTATTGTCATACATTACATGTTCCAGAAAAGCCATCAGTTATTCATAGTGAAGCGATGTGGCATTTGTCTACAGAAGTGAAAGGTGAACTGAAGGATCCAAATACTTCTTCTTTACAATTAGCAATTGCCCTTCATCCTACGCCAGCAGTTTGCGGAACTCCGATGGAAAAAGCAAGAGAGGCTATACAGCATATTGAGCCATTTGACCGCGAGTTCTTTACAGGAATGCTAGGATGGAGCGATTTAAATGGAGATGGAGAATGGATTGTTACAATTCGTTGTGCTGAAGTACAAGAAAATACACTGCGTTTATATGCAGGAGCTGGGGTTGTTGCTGAGTCAAAACCAGAAGATGAGTTAGCAGAAACATCAGCTAAGTTCCAAACAATGCTAAAAGCTTTAGGGTTAAGAGATAGTTCACTTAATGAAAAATAGGGGGAAGAAAGAATGCTAGTAGGTTATACAGAATGGCCAAAAGAATTTGCCGATCGTTACCGAGAAGCAGGATGTTGGCTTGGTGAAACATTTGGAGGAGTGTTAAGAGAGCGGGCTGAGAAATATGGAGATCAAATCGCGGTTGTAAGTGGTAAGAAGCATATAACATATAGTGAACTTAATAAAAAGGTAGATCGTTTAGCAGCAGGTTTACTCAATTTAGGAATAAAGAAAGAGGACAGAGTTGTAATCCAGTTACCTAACATTATCGAGTTTTTCGAAATATGTTTTGCACTATTTCGAATTGGAGCGCTTCCTGTCTTTGCACTGCCTTCACATCGAAGTAGTGAAATTAGTTATTTTTGTGAGTTTGGCGAGGCGAGCGCTTACGTTATTTCAGATAAGGCTCTCGGTTTTGATTATCGAAAACTAGCAAGAGAAGTGAAAGAGAAAGTGCCAACTTTACAACATGTAATTGTAGTGGGAGAAGAAGAAGAGTTTGTGAACATAAATGATCTGTATATGGATCCCGTCTCATTACCAGAAGTTCAGCCAAGTGATGTTGCATTTCTCCAATTATCAGGAGGCACAACAGGTCTTTCTAAATTAATTCCTAGAACGCATGATGACTATATTTATAGTTTGCGTGTTAGCGCTGAAATTTGTAATTTGAATGCAGAAAGCGTCTATATGGCAGTTCTTCCAGTAGCACACAATTACCCAATGAGTTCTCCAGGGACATTTGGAACTTTCTATGCGGGTGGAAAAGTGGTATTGGCAACTGGTGGTAGTCCAGATGAGGCCTTTGCTCTTATCGAAAAAGAAAAAGTTACAATTACAGCGCTCGTTCCGCCATTAGCAATGATTTGGCTTGATGCTGCATCTTCTCGTAATGCCGATCTATCAAGCCTAGAGGTTATTCAAGTAGGTGGTGCTAAGTTTAGTGCTGAGGTTGCAAGACGTATACGCCCTACATTTGGATGTACGTTACAGCAAGTATTCGGTATGGCGGAAGGATTAGTGAACTATACAAGATTAGATGATCCGGAAGAAATTATTACTTATACACAAGGTAGACCAATGTCTGCACTCGATGAAGTGCGAGTTGTTGATGAAAATGACAACGATGTACAACCGGGCGAAGTAGGTAGTTTATTAACACGAGGTCCATATACAATTCGTGGTTACTATAAAGCCGAAGAGCATAATGCACGATCATTTACAAAGGATGGGTTTTATCGCACAGGTGATCTTGTAAAAGTAAATGAACAAGGATACATCATTGTAGAAGGAAGAGATAAAGATCAAATTAACCGTGGTGGTGAGAAAGTTGCCGCGGAAGAAGTTGAAAATCATCTATTAGCACACGATGCGGTCCATGACGTAGCAATTGTATCTATGCCTGACGATTATTTAGGTGAACGCACCTGTGCTTTTGTTATAGCTCGCGGACAAGTTCCGGCAGTAAGTGAATTAAAAATGTTTTTAAGAGAACGTGGTATAGCGGCTTATAAAATTCCAGATCGAATTGAATTTATTGAATCATTCCCGCAAACAGGAGTCGGAAAAGTCAGCAAAAAGGAACTACGTAAAGTCATTGCTGAAAAACTTATTACAGTAAAACAATAATAAAAACCGGAAGGAAGTGATTAGATGGCTATCCCATCTATTTCAGTATATAAAATGCCAATTGAATCAGAACTACCAAAAAATAAAGTGAATTGGACACCAGATTCGAAACGTGCAGTGCTTTTAATTCATGACATGCAAGAATATTTTCTTGATGCATATAGCGATAAAGAATCCCCAAAAGTAGAACTTATTTCAAATATTAAAATGATAAGAGAAAAATGTAAGGAACTTGGTATACCAGTTGTTTATACAGCACAACCTGGTGGGCAAACGTTAGAACAACGAGGTTTATTACAAGACTTTTGGGGTGACGGTATACCTGCTGGACCAGATAAAAAGAAAATTGTTGATGAACTTACTCCTGATGAGGATGATATATTCCTCACAAAATGGAGATATAGTGCATTTAAAAAGACAAATCTATTAGAAATTTTAAATGAACAAGGAAAAGATCAACTCATTATTTGCGGTATTTATGCGCATATTGGCTGTCTTTTAACAGCTTGTGAAGCATTTATGGATGGTATAGAGCCGTTCTTTGTAGCAGATGCAGTTGCTGATTTTTCACTAGAGCATCATAAACAAGCATTGGAGTATGCATCTAATAGATGTGCAGTAACGACATCAACAAACCTACTGTTAAACGATTTACAAAGTGTAAAAGATGATGAGAGTGAAGGAATCACTATACAGGAAGTGCATGAACTAGTTGCACAACTACTTCGTGAGCCAGTAGAGAGTATTGATATTGATGAGGACTTATTAAATAGAGGGCTTGATTCGGTCAGAATTATGAGTTTAGTAGAGAAGTGGCGTCGTGAAGGGAAAGAAATCACTTTTGCAGATTTAGCAGAACGTCCAACTGTTGCAGGTTGGTACAGTTTACTATCTTCACAAACAGCACAGGTGCTGTAACAAATAGACTACATAATAAAGGGGTAGTAAAGAATGCCTAACAGTCAAAAGATTCGTCATTCGTTATCATCTGCGCAGTCTGGTATGTGGTTTGCGCAACAATTAGATCCGCTTAATCCAATTTACAATACTGGGGAATATGTAGAAATAAACGGAAATATTCATCAAGAAATTTTCGAATTAGCTGTACGTAAAGTTGTAATGGAAGCAGAAGCACTTCATGTTCGCTTCGAGGAGGATGAATTTGGCCCATGGCAAGTTATTGAAGAATCACAGTTTCATATGCATTTTATTGACGTTCGTAAAGAAGAAAACCCTGAAGAAGCTGCTAAAGTATGGATGAAAAATGATTTATCTATGCCAGTCGATTTGAAAAAAGATACATTATTTACTGAAGCACTTATTCAAGTTGAAAATAATCGTTTCTTTTGGTATCAGCGCATCCATCACATTGTGATGGATGGCTATGGATTTTCACTTCTTAGCCAAAAAGTAGCGAATGAGTATACATCACTTATAGAAGAAACAAACAAGAATGAAAAGCCATTTGATTCTCTTACAAAAGTCGTGCAAGAAGATATTGAGTATCGTGAGTCTAAAAAATTTCAGGAAGATCGTACTTTTTGGTTAGAAAAATTTGCGGATGAACCAGAAGTTGTAAGCTTGGCAGAGCGAGCACCGAGAACATCAAATGGATTTTCACGAGAAACAGCTTATTTATCTAGTTCTAGCACGAAAACTTTATTAGAAGATATCAATATTTCGTTAACAAGTTGGCCGGAATTCATTGTCGCTGTAACAAGTATTTATATGCATAAGTTAACAGGTGCACATGATATTGTTTTAGGTTTACCGATGATGGGACGTCTAGGTTCGGTATCTATTCATACACCAAGTATGGTAATGAATTTAGTGCCACTTCGTATTACAGTAACTCCAAATATAACTCTTGCGGAATTATTGCAACAAGTTTCTAAAGAAATCCGAGATGTACGTCGCCATTATAAATACCGTCATGAGGAATTAAGAAGAGACTTAAAGTTACTAGGTGAAAATCAAAGGTTGTTTGGACCGTTAGTGAATGTTATGCCTTTTGATTACGGGCTAAATTTTGCTGGAAATCGTGGTATTACGCATAATTTATCAGCAGGACCTGTCGATGATTTGTCAATAAATGTATATAAACGTTTTGATCAAAATGAGCTAATGATCCATTTTGATGCAAATCCTGAAGTATATAATGGCGCGGAGCTAGCATTGCATAAAGAAAGATTTATGAATCTATTTGAATTAGTAGTAAATAATTATGAGAAAAACGAGTCGATTGGAAAAATAAACATTACTCTGCCTGAAGAAAATCATAAAGTTTTATTGGAATGGAATGAAACGAAGGAAGACGATGAGTTAATCAGTCTGCCTATATCATTTGAAAAACAAGTGCAAAAAAATCCCAATAAACTAGCCATTACTTGTGACGGTGTAAACCTTACGTATAAAGAGCTAAATGAACGAGCGAATGAACTAGCACATTATTTAGTAGAAGAAGGAATACGACCAAACCAGTTTGTAGCTTTAGTATTCCCTAGATCAATAGAAATGGTAGTTAGTATGCTAGCAGTCTTAAAGGCTGGTGCAGCGTATTTACCAATAGATCCAGAATACCCAGCAGAAAGAATTAATTATATAGTAAATGATGCAAAACCAGTTTGTATCATAACACATTCATCTGTTTCATCTAAGTTAGTTATAGAAAATGATATGAAAAAAATTGTATTAGATGAAGAAGAAACGAAACTAGCGTTATATACATATTCTCGTATGAATATAGCATGTAAGAATGATGTATCACTTTTAAACCCAGCCTATACAATATATACTTCAGGCTCAACAGGAAACCCAAAAGGTGTAATTGTTCCTATGAGAGGTTTAAGTAACTTTTTAATGGCTATGCAACAAAAGTTTTCATTAAATGAAAATGATCATTTATTAGCAGTTACAACGTTTGCATTTGATATTTCTGCTCTAGAAATTTATTTACCTCTTATTAGTGGTGCAAGTTTAACAATTGCGCAAAAAGAAGACATACAAGAGCCTTCTGCATTAACGACACTTTTACATGAAGAAAGAGTGGCCATTATGCAGGCTACACCGACGCTTTGGCAGGTGTTAGTAACTGATTATCCAGAGAAGCTACAAGGGCTAAACATACTAGTTGGTGGTGAAGCTCTTTCAGCGCATTTAGCAAATAAATTAAAAGAATTAGGTTGCTCAATAACTAATTTATATGGACCAACTGAAACGACGATTTGGTCTACTTTCATGAACATTGATGAAGGTGAAAAGGGTATACCTCCTATTGGAAAGCCAATTTGCAATACAGAAGTGTATGTATTGGATGCAGGGTTACAACCAGTTCCACCTGGAGTTATTGGGGAATTATATATTGCAGGGGAAGGACTTGCAAGCGGATATTTAGGAAAACCTGAGTTAACAGCTGAACGGTTTGTTGCAAATCCTTATGGAGAATCAGGGAAGCGCATGTACCGTACAGGAGATCTTGTGAAATGGCGTAGTGATGGTGCGTTAGAGTACATTAGTCGCGCAGATCATCAAATTAAAATTCGTGGATTCCGAATTGAATTAGCTGAAATTGAAACGGTATTACAACGACATGAAAATATTCAACAAGCGGTAGTAATAGTACGAGAAGATCGTCCAAATGATAAACGCATCATTGCGTATATCGTTGCAGAAGAAAAGGAACCGATTAATCTTTCAGAAATTCGTTCTTATGTTTCAGAAAGTTTAGCGAATTATATGATACCATCGGCATTTGTTGTGCTAGAAGAATTACCATTAACGCCAAATGGTAAGGTTGACAGAAAGAAATTACCTGCTCCTGATTTTAATGGAATGAACAATGAGAGAGTTGCTAGAAATCCGAAAGAAGAAATATTATGTGATTTATTTGCAGAAGTACTTGGTGTTTCTCGAATTAGCATTGATGATAATTTCTTTGAAATGGGTGGACATTCACTTCTCGCATCTCGTTTAATGGCAAGAATTCGTGAAACGTTAAGTGTGGAATTAGGAATCGGGAAACTATTTGAATCACCAACTGTTGCCGAACTGGCGAAACAATTAAACGATGCAAAAAGTGCAAGACCAGCTATTCAGAAAGCAAGTAGGCCAAATGAAGTTCCACTTTCATTTGCACAGCGCAGGTTATGGTTCTTAAATTGTTTAGAAGGTCCAAGTCCTACTTATAATATTCCGCTAGTCATTCGTATGAATGGAATATTGAATCGGGAAGCATTACAAGGTGCTTTTTATGATGTAGTTGAGAAACATGAAACACTTAGAACAATTTTCCCTAACGTATTAGGTAGTTCTTATCAGAAAATTTTAGATATGGAAAACTTAAATCTAGAAATGGTTATAACTAATACATGTAAAGATGAATTAGAAAGTGTACTTTCAGAGGCGGTAAGGTATAGTTTTAACCTCGATTTTGAGCCGGCAGTTCGTTTGCAACTTTTTACAGTGAGTGAAAACGAACATGTATTATTAATTCTATTACATCATATTGTAGGTGATGGCTGGTCATTACAGCCGTTAACGAGAGACTTTACAGCGGCGTATAAAGCGCGATGTCAAGGTGACAGAGTTCAGCTGGAGTCACTTCCCGTTCAATACGCAGATTATGCACTTTGGCAACAGCAATTGCTAGGTGATGAAACGACACCAGAGAGTCTTATTTCAACACAATTAGATTTTTGGAAAGAAGAACTTAAAGGTTTACCAGACCAAATGGAGTTACCTACAGATTTCCAGCGTCCAATTGAGACGAGTTACCGCGGGGAAACAATTCATTTTCATATAGATGAAGGTATGCATAGTAGGTTAGTAGAGCTTGCACGTGAAAATGGAGCTAGTTTGTTTATGGTATTGCAAGCAGGGCTTAGTGCACTATTTACAAGATTAGGTGCAGGCACTGATATACCAATTGGAAGTCCGATTGCTGGAAGAAATGATGATGTACTCTCTGACATAGTCGGCTTATTTGTAAATACATTAGTGTTACGTACAAATACATCAGGAGATCCAAGTTTTAAAGAATTATTGAATAGAGTAAAGCAGACAAATCTTGCAGCTTATGAAAATCAAGATGTTCCATTTGAACGACTCGTTGAAGTGTTAAACCCAGTGCGTACTCGAAACAGCCACCCGTTGTTTCAAGTTATGTTAGCTTTCCAAAATACGCCAGAAGCAATCTTTGATGCCCCGGATATAGAAGCGAGCCTTGAAATTCAAAGCGTCGGTTCTGCAAAATTTGACTTAACATTTGAAATTAGTGAGAGTAACGGGGGTGACGGTACTCCGAACGGTTTACATGGATTACTAGAGTTTAGTACCGATTTATATAAACGTGAAACGGTTCAAAAACTAATAGAAAGATTTATTTTGTTATTAGATGATGCAGCGAAACATCCGGATCGATCAATTGGCACATTAGAAATATTAACTGTAGCAGAGAAAAATACAGTGTTAGAAAAGTGGAATGGTGGTTTTCAAATTGCACCAGAAATGACATTGCCACAATTATTTGAAAAGCAGGCTCATATAAATCCAAATTCTATTGCTGTTGTCTTTGAAGATAAAAAATTAACTTATGAAGAGTTAAATAGAAAAGCAAATAAAATAGCTCGATTCCTAATAGCAAAAGGGATTGGTCCTGATCAACTCGTTGCTTTAGCGATGCCAAGATCATTAAACATGGTTGTAAGCTTATTAGCTGTTCTTAAAGCTGGTGCTGGATACCTTCCGTTAGATCCAGATTACCCAGCAGACCGTATTTCATTTATGCTACACGATGCGAAACCATCATGTGTTTTAACGAATTCAGAAGTGGAAATTGAATGTAATGAGGCACTAAAAGTTTTAATTGATAATGTAAAAGTAATAGCAGAAGTTGAGAAATATAGTGAAGACAATATTGATGAAGTGGAACGCATTAAGCCATTATCTCCATCACATATTGCTTACGTTATTTATACGTCAGGGTCAACGGGTAGACCGAAAGGCGTTATGATACCTCATCAAAATGTAGTAAGACTTTTAGGAGCAACTGATCATTGGTTCCAGTTTGACGAAAACGATGTTTGGACGATGTTCCATTCATATGCTTTTGATTTTTCGGTTTGGGAAATTTGGGGACCTTTATTATATGGAGGGCGTTTAGTTGTAGTGCCACATACTGTAAGTCGCTCGCCGAAAGAATTTTTACAGCTTCTTGTTAAAGAAAAGGTTACGGTTTTAAACCAAACTCCATCAGCGTTCTATCAATTGATGCAAGCAGATCGTGAAAATGAAGAGATTGGTCAAAAATTATCTTTACGATATGTTGTTTTTGGAGGAGAAGCACTTGAGCTAAGTCGCTTAGAAGATTGGTATAGTCGACATCCTCATAACGCACCAAAGCTTATTAATATGTACGGTATTACGGAGACGACAGTACATGTTAGTTATATTGAAATAGATGAAACTATCGTCTCTTTACGAGCAAATAGTTTAATTGGGTGCAGTATACCTGACCTTAAAGTGTATGTGTTAGACAACTATTTACAACCAGTGCCACCTGGAGTAGTTGGAGAAATGTATGTTGCAGGTGCAGGGCTTGCGCGTGGATATTTAGGAAGAGCAGGATTAACGGCTGAACGCTTTATCGCAGATCCATTTGGCAAGCCAGGTACAAGAATGTATCGTACAGGAGACTTAGCTCGCTGGCGTAAAGATGGGACGCTAGATTATATAGGACGTGCAGATCATCAAATCAAAATTCGTGGGTTCCGAATTGAATTAGGAGAAATAGAAGCAGTCATAATGAAGCACCCTAAAGTTGAGCAAGTAGCCGTTATTGTACGTGAAGATCAACCAGGGGATAAACGGTTAGTTTCTTATATCGTTGCATCAAATAATGAAGCGATTGATACGAATGAAATGCGTCAGTTTGCTAGTGGTAGTTTACCAGATTATATGGTTCCATACGCTTTTGTAGTAGTAAATGAGTTACCTTTAACTCCAAACGGTAAATTAGATAGAAAGGCATTGCCAGCTCCAGAATTTATTGCATCATCTTCTAGTCGTGGTCCAAGAACACCGCAAGAAGAAATGTTATGTGACTTGTTTACAGAAGTGCTAAGTGTACCTCAAATTGGAATTGATGACGGATTCTTTGATCTTGGTGGCCATTCACTCCTTGCAGTGCAACTTATGAGCCGCATGAAAGAGGCGCTTGGAGTGGAACTAAATATTGGCACTTTATTTGCAGCACCGACTGTTGCAGGGTTAGCTGAAAGACTTGAGATGGGGAATGGTCAAAGTGCACTTGATGTGTTGCTTCCATTACGAGCAAGCGGGGATCAATTACCACTATTTTGTGTACATCCAGCTGGTGGATTAAGTTGGTGCTATGCAGGACTTATGAAATCTTTAGGAACAGATTATCCAATCTATGGTGTACAAGCACGAGGTATTGCTAAAAATGAAGAACTTCCAAAAAGTTTAGAGGAGATGGCGGCGGATTACTTGAAACATGTTCGTGAAGTACAGCCTCATGGACCATATCGTTTATTAGGTTGGTCGCTTGGAGGAAATGTTGTGCATGCAATGGCGGCGCAATTACAAAATGAAGGGGAAGAAGTAGAATTACTCGTTATGCTTGACTCTTATCCTGGACACTTCTTACCGAATACGGAAGCGCCTACTGAAGAGGAAGCGTTAATCGCATTACTTGCTTTAGGCGGATATGACCCAGATAACATGGATGGTAAACCACTTACAATGGAAAGTGCAGTTGAAATCCTTCGTAAAGATGGAAGTGCATTAGCAAGTCTTGAAGAAGAGACTATATTGAACTTGAAAGAAACATATGTAAATTCAGTAGGGTTGTTAGGGAAATATGTACCGAAAGTTTATAACGGAGATATCTTATTCTTTAGATCTACTGTTATACCAGACTGGTTTGATCCTATTTCTCCAAATACGTGGCTAAATTATTTAGATGGGCAAATTGTGCAGCACGATATTGATTGTAGACATAAAGATCTATGTCAGCCAGGTCCACTTACGGAAATTGGACAAGTATTAGCGAAATATTTGCAGAATAAGAAAGGGGTAAGTAGAGTATGACGAATCCATTTGAAAATGATAATTACACATATAAAGTATTAATAAATGAGGAGGGCCAGTATTCTCTCTGGCCTGCTTTTCTCGATGTACCTATTGGCTGGAATGTCGTATATGAAGAAGCTAGTAGGCAGAGCTGCTTAGAATATGTTGAATATAACTGGAAAGATTTGAATCCACAAGGTAATCAAGTTCGCGAAAAAACATTAGTAGGAAAACGATAATGAAAGAAAAACTAAATCCAAAAGTAGTTGTAAGTATCGTTTATATAACTGCGATGTTTATGGCTGCGATGGACGCAACGATTGTAAATGTAGCACTGCAAACGATAAGTAGAGAACTACAAGTACCTCCATCTGCAATGGGGACGGTGAATGTTGGATATTTAGTTAGTTTAGCTGTTTTCCTTCCGATTTCTGGTTGGTTAGGAGATCGTTTTGGTACGAAAAGAGTATTTTTAATTGCTCTTTTCGTATTTACAATTGCATCTGCTTTATGCGGAATGGCTAACGATATTACTTCATTGAATATTTTCCGTATTATTCAAGGTGCTGGCGGAGGGCTTTTAACACCGGTCGGAATGGCGATGTTATTTCGAACATTTTCACCAGAGGAAAGACCGAAGATTTCCCGGTTCATTATACTTCCAATTGCTGTAGCACCAGCAATTGGTCCTATCATCGGTGGTTTCTTTGTAGATCAAATGTCTTGGCGTTGGGCATTTTATATTAATCTACCGTTTGGAATCGTTGCATTGCTATTTGGACTTCTATTTTTAGCAGAACATGTTGAAAAATCAGCTGGTCGCTTTGATTCGCTCGGCTTTATTTTATCAGCACCAGGATTTGCGATGCTCATATATGCACTCAGCCAGGGACCATCAAAAGGGTGGATTTCTCCAGAAATTATGAGTACTGGGATAGCTGGGGTTGTATTCATTACATTGTTTATAATTGTAGAACTGAAAGTAAAGCAACCGATGTTAGATTTACGCTTATTAAAAGAACCAGTCTTTAGAAAGATGAGCATTATATCATTATTTTCATCAGCTGGTTTATTAGGAATGTTATTTGTTTTTCCTCTTATGTATCAAAATGTGATAGGAGTTTCTGCACTGGAATCAGGACTTACGACATTTCCAGAGGCGATTGGATTAATGATTTCTTCACAAATTGTACCATGGTCATATAAGAAATTAGGAGCTCGAAAGGTAATTTCTATTGGATTAATATGTACGGCGGTTATATTTGTTTTATTGAGTTTTGTAAATCACGATACGAATCCGTGGCAAATCCGGGCATTATTGTTTGGTATCGGTATTTTCTTAGGTCAATCTGTCGGTGCGGTTCAATTTTCTGCCTTTAACAATATCACGCCGCCTTCTATGGGGAGAGCGACTACTATATTCAATGTGCAAAATCGACTAGGTTCAGCAATAGGAGTAGCGGTTTTAGCTAGTATACTAGCTGGTTTTGGAGGTAATAACGTTCAATCCGATTTTTTACCATATCAAGCAGCATTAATTGGGTCAGCAATATTTTTGCTCATAGCACTACTATTTTCTTTACGTATTTCCGATAAAGAGGTAATGTCAAAGAAGAAAGAAAAAACATTATCTGTATCAGAAAAAGAGAAAGTACTTGTCAATGAATAACAATATACGTATGCTTTTTTATGAAAATTGATATTCGTTGAATAAAGGAGAGTTTACATGATAGAAAGTAAAGTTGTAGATTCTATTCCAACTTTGAATGAGAATGATTGTCAAATATGGTGGGCAAGAATTTCGGATTTACAATCATGGCATTACAATTTACTAAATGATATAGAGCGAGAGAAAGCAAATTCGTATCATCATTCGGCAGATCGAGCTCGTTTTATAATAGGTTGCGTAATAAGTAGATTAGTTCTCGGCAAGATACTTTCTATGTCACCAGTCCAAGTACCAATTGATCGAATGTGCTCAGTATGTAAATTGCAGCATGGAAGACCACAATTACCAGAAGGTATGCCGCAATTATCCGTTTCGCATTCAGGTGAGTGGGTTGTCGTTGCATTTACAAAATCTGCACCTGTTGGCATAGATGTAGAACAAATGAATCCAAGTATAGATGTTATGAAAATGGCAGAAGGTGTATTAACAGACATTGAAATAGCGCAAGTTATGAAACTGCCAAATGAACAGAAAATAGAAGGTTTTTTAACATATTGGACTCGAAAAGAAGCGGTGCTGAAAGCGACAGGTGAAGGACTAATGATTCCACCAGTACATATTACAGTATCAGCTCCAAATGATCCTCCAAACTTGTTGGTTTTTAAGGATAGACAAGAGTTAGCAAGTAATACAATGATGGAAGATGTAAGGCCTAGTTTAGATTATAGGGCTTCTGTTGCAATATTCAGTAAGGAAGTGACTGAAATTACGCAATTAGACGCGGCAGCACTTTTAAATCTTAAATAAAAAAATTACAGAAGAGGTGTTCCTCATGTTAGTAGCGGAAAATAGAAAGAATGAATTCACTTATAATGTACAAGCAATTAAAAATATTTTATTTTCTGGAGATACATCATCCATTCATGCTTTAGAAAAGCTTTTAAATGATACAGTTCAGTTTGATGTTCTTGAACAAGAGGCACTTGGTAGACAGTACATTCCGAAAGAAGCAAAGAATTTCTTTGATAAAGATGGAACATTTCTTTACCGTGTATCTAATGTTAGTTATAAAGGAAAGGTGTTATCTGAAAATCTAATTTTTGCAGACACTTCGTTTTTACCGGACGCAATAAAGAGTGAATTAGAGAGTGGAAATATTCCTGTTGAAAAGCTTATAGAAAAGATGGAAGTAAGAAGAAACGTATTATATGAAGGATATCAGCCATCTGGAAATATTATTGAATTGTTTGATGGATGTTCTGTTACAGCGAATGTGTATCCAACTAGAAAGTATCAAATTGTAAGTAACTGCAAATGTGTATTTTATATTTGTGAAGTGTATCATGCAGAGAATATAAAGCAATTGCTTAAATAAAAACAAGAAACCAGCCTATAAAATGGCTGGTTTCTTGTTTTTATTTAACAGCTTCTTTTAATTCTTTACCTGCTTTAAATGCAGGAACTTTACCAGCGGCGATTTGAATTTCTTCGCCAGTTTGCGGATTACGTCCTGTACGAGCAGATCTTTCGCGTACTTCAAAAGTTCCAAACCCGATTAGTTGAACTTTATCTCCAGATTGTAATGCATTAGCAATTGTGTCAAATACGGATTGTACAGCTGCAGAAGCGTCCTTTTGAGAAATATCAGCTGATTGAGCTACGTTTTTAATTAATTCTGTTTTGTTCATGTTTTCACCTCATAAAAAAATTTTTGGAATGAATGTTTTAGTATAATAGATAGTAAAGATAAAGCTATCACTATGATTAGAAAGAATACTATATAATTATGTTAATTTCGTTGCAAGAGACTGAATCCCTTCTATTATTTAGGGATTAATTAAGAATCGATGCATATAAAAAGCTTTAATATGAGGATGAGGGGGAGTATACGAATGATTTTTCGTGAAAAAAATGAGAAGGAAAGTATTTTAATTCGTCAACATGATCATGGTTTTTTAGCTGGAGAGATTGCAAAGCATATAAAAGAAGACTTTTTTGAAGATAAAACATATTTAAAAGAAACAGTTGATGCAATATATGAGCATGACAGAGGATGGATAGAGCTTGATAAAGTACCAATTTTGAATGATGCTAAAAATATTCCATATACATTTATGGATTGTCCAAGCCCATTACGTTTTGTTTTTTATACGATTGGATTGAATGAAATTGAAAATTCTAATCCATACGGGGCATTGCTTTGTAGTAAACATTTTTTATCATTTCCACTAAACGAGGAAGATGAAGAGATGATGTCATTTTATAAACATGAATTAGAACGACAAAAAAGAATTTTGAAAACGTTAACAAAGGAACAGTTTGCGATGTTCGATAAGCATTATAGATTATTAAAGTTTTGTGATGAACTTTCTTTATACGTATGTATGAATAAGCCTGGTGTCAAAAAGAAAGATGAAATTGATTTATTTACAGATGGTTTTGAAGGAACAGAAATGTTTAATAGTAAAGAGGAGAAACTTATTCAAGCTGAATGGGTGGACGAGGAAACAATTCGGATTACACCATTTCCATTTCAAACGGAATTTTATACGTATGTAAAATATAAAACGATAAATAAGCATGAAATGAAAGAAAAAGGGATTGCAAAGGCTGATAGAGAATCAGAAATGAAGAAACAAGCCATTCGTTTCATACAATAAGGAGGTAATATAAATTGAAAGATTATATATTAAAACAGTGTGATTACCATGCTTGGGCTAATACTAGATTATTCAATCGATTAAAAGAGTTACCAAACTATGAGAAAATTTTTAATGAGCAGATACAGAGTGTATTCCCATCCATTAAGGATACTTTTGTGCATATTTATATTACAGATCAAGTGTGGTTACATATATTGCATGGTAAAAGTATGAATGAAGCAATACAAGACCGAGAAGATTTACGAAAACAAATTGAAACTAAATCGTTACATGAATTAGAAAAAATGTTTGAAAACATGGCAAATCAATATAAAGAGTTTTTAATTACAATACAAGATGTGAATGCTGTATTTGTTATTGAGAATCCATATGTAGGGAAATTAGAAACTTCGATTTTAGAATTAGTGCAACATGTTGTAAATCATGGTACATATCATAGAGGAAATATAACAGCGATGATCCGTCAACTTGGTCATTCGTCGACAATGATGGATTTTGTACTGTATTTACATATGGTTAAAAAGCAGGGAGAGTAATATAGTTTGTAAGAAGGAGAGGCTTTAATTGTAGAAGTCTCTCCTTCTATTTTATCCGGCATTAATGGTAGATCGACCGATTAAAATTTTACTTTATTTATTAAGAAGCTTTATTTTCTTGTAATTGCTTAGCGTATTGTACAGCCTTATATGCATTGACTCTACCGTTTTTCCAGTACGTACCTGTACCACTAATTTTATCAGTAGTAGACTCAATAATTTGGCGGATTTGTGTATTGCTATATCCTTGATTTGCTAAAAGAGCTGCGACTCCTGCAACATGAGGTGTTGCCATAGATGTACCACTTAATGATTGATACGTACTTCCTTTATATGTTGAATATATATTTGAACCTGGTGCTGCAACATCTACCCAGCTACCATAAGTAGAGAATGAAGATTTTCTATCTGATTGATCTGTAGAAGCAACTGCAATTACTTCGCTGTAATAAGCAGGGTAATTAGCTTTTGTATTTCCAGCATTTCCAGCAGCTGCAACTATAACAGAGCCTTTATTCCATGCATATTGAACGGCTTGTTGTAATGCAGTACCACCATTTGGAGCTCCTAAACTTAAACTAATTACTTTTGCACCCGAATCAGCAGCTTCTCGAATACCTTGCGCTACAGCATCAAGAGTACCACTTCCTTGATTATCTAATACGCGGACAGCATAAATTGAAGTTTGTGGGGCAACACCAGCAATTCCGACGCTGTTATTCGTAAGTGCTCCAGTAATTCCAGCGCAATGTGTACCATGACCATTACCATCATCAGATGTATTGTCGTTATCAACATAATCATGCCCGTAAATTACTTTCGAAGCCAGATCAGGGTGTGAGCCTTGAACTCCTGTATCAATAATAGCTACTTTTACACCAGGATCACTTCGTTGGCTATCCCAAGCTTGTGGAGCTTGAATCTTTTGTAACCCGTATTGATTATTAAAATATGGGTCGTTTGGAGTCCAAAAGGCGTGAACGTAATAATTCGGTTCTGCATATTCCACATCTGGATTATTTTTATAGCTCTTTATTTTTTCTTTTACAGTACCTTTTGAAAATTGTACGACTTCAAAACCTAACTTATCATCTTTAGATAAGACATTAGCTCCGACAGATTTATGAAAAGATTGCACATTACTTAAAGATGCATTTTGTTTGAACTTAACGATTAATTGGTTAGGAACGTAATCAGTAGATGATGTTTCAGCGCTTGAAGTATTCGTGTTAAAGAAGAAACCACCAATAATAAATGATAAAACAGATAGGAAAACGATGATTTTGTTTTTCAAAAGATTTTTCCTCCCTTTTCTTGGATGAGTTTTTCAGTGACACCTTAATGTCGCATTCCTTTTCAACTATATAGTTAGACCATACGATTTATGACATTTATGTGAAAAACTTTTGAAGGAATAAAAAGGAGTAAATATTGATATAAATATATTTTTAATGATAGTAATTAAGTAAAAGAGGGGATGAAAAAAGGAACGCTCATCATGTATGAGTCATTCCTTTTTTCATAGATTAACTTGCCTGTTTTTTATTATTTTCTTTCAATTTCTCTGCTTGTAAAAAGCGATTCGTTTCAGCAACAACAATACTACTTAATCCAATTAGACCAATCAAGTTTGGAATTGCCATAAGTCCATTTGCAATATCAGCAAATGTCCATACGATTCCTAGCTTTAAATTAGCACCAATTGCAATCATAACAATAAAGATTGCTTTATAATATTTAACTGCACTTTCTCCGAATAAATAAGCTACACATTTTTCTCCATAATACGACCAGCCTAAAATAGTAGAGTAGGCAAATAAAATAATTGCGATACCGAGAATCATACTACCAGCAGTACCAAATACAGATTGGAATGCAAATGTTGTAGCTTCAACGCCAGTTTTACCAGATCTCCAAGCACCTGTAGTAATTAATACTAGTCCTGTAATTGTACATACAATAAACGTATCTAGAAAAGTACCAGTCATTGAAACTAAAGCTTGCTTTGCAGGCGAATCAGTTTTTGCCGCCGCCGCGGCAATAGGGGCACTCCCTAAACCAGCTTCGTTCGCAAATACACCACGCGCCATTCCGATTTGAATAGCTGATGCAACTGTTGCCCCAATAAAACCACCAGCAGCTGCTGTACCATTAAATGCACCAGAAAAAATAAGTGAAAATGCTTCTGGAATTTGGTCGTAGTGATAGAAAATAATTATAAGACCAGCAATTATATAAAAGAAAGCTTTAATAGGAACGACATATCCCGTCACTTTCCCAATTTTTTTTACACCGCCTAAAATAACAATTGCGATTAAAAATGACATTACTATACCAGTTAAAGCAGGAGGGAAAGAGAAATTAATTCGCATTGCCTCTGCAACTGAGTTAGATTGCACCATATTACCAATACCGAAAGAAGCAGTTGTGCCGAATATAGCGAATAATACTGCCAGCCATTTCTTACCTAAACCACGCTCTAAATAATACATTGGTCCACCTGAATATTCACCATTTTCATTACTAACACGGTATTTTACTGCAAGTATTGCCTCGGCATACTTTGTTGCCATACCGAATAAAGCGGTAATCCACATCCAAAATATTGCACCAGGACCACCAATTGTAACCGCTGTTGCAACACCGGCTATATTTCCCATACCAATCGTTGCGGCCATAGCTGTCATGAGTGCTTGGAAGTGACTAATATCTCCAGAAGAAGAAGTATCTTCTGATTTTTTAAACGCTAGTTTGTGAGCGTATAATAGTTTACTAAACTGTAAACCTTTCAAACGCACTGTGAGAATGATACCTGTTCCAACGAGTAGCAACAAAGTTGGTAATCCCCACACGTATTGATTCATTTGTTCTAATACTTTACTTACTGTCTCCATCTTTATTCTCCTTTTTTAGAAAAAATAAAAACCACTTCAAGTAAATGAAATGGTCTCTGGAGAAACAAGGGATAGAAAAATAAACCGATACAATCGGCTTTTTCTTTCGCTTGTCTCTGTCCTTTTACCTGAGAGATTATCCGCTAAAGTAGCGGATTTGCTCCTTCGGTGCTCGTTTTCCTCCGCGCTCTATGAAAGCGAGAGGGAGTCTCTCCAGAGATTCGTCCCCATGCAGTTCTACTTGTAACCAAGACCTGAGAGTTTCAAAGTTGGTATAACAACTTTTTGCCCCGTCGGTAGATCAATAGACCTTCTCCTGAATGGTTCATCCGAATTATAAAATTTATAAACACATTGATTGTAAATCAATAAAAACATTATAGACATACAAATTGTGAATTGCAATCATTTTTTATTTTAAAATAGTAAATAGTTTTATTTTTTTGTAAGTCCTAATTTATCTTCAACTTCATTTAAAGTAGATAAAGCGATGACAATATGTTGATCCGCAAGTCCTAAAGCTTGTTTTGTTTTTTCAATAGTTTCATCGGTTGGAGTAGAGTTATTTGCTCCGTCTATAATCAAATTTGCTGCATTTTTCATGAAATTTGATGCGGATTTAAACTGATTTGTGAATTGAAGTAGTTGTTTTTGTATATCTATATCTGTTATGTTTTCTTCAATTTTAAGCGTGTCTATTTCGTTCATAATTGTTTCGTACTGCTTGGAAACAGCACTCATTGTAACTAATAGTTTATTTCGATCTACTGAATCTCCATTCGTGTTAATCTCTTCCCAAGCAGGTAACCAATCTTTTTTGATGATGTCATTATAAGTAGTAGTCAATTCATTGATTTTAGGTTGTAATTTAGTTTTGAAAGTTTTTGTATCCGCTGTTTCTATAGTTGCTTTTTCGTGGTTATTTTTAACATTAGTAACGTAGAAAATTGTACCAAAAATGATGAAAATAGAAATAACAACTGTCCATTTAGTAAAAAGTAATTTCTGCAATATGTAACGCCTCCAAAATTTAAAAACTTATAATTATAATATATAACAATAATGTTGTTTTAAGTAGAGAAAATAGGTTAGAAATGATTTAAAATATATCTTTTCTATACATAAATAATTAAAGTTAGTAAAATGATGAAAGTTATATGTGAGAAAAGAGGGTTTTTAGTGAAAATGAATAGAAGAAAACTAGTTTCAAGTATTTCAATGGTTATGTTATTAGTTGGTTTAATTGCATTCATATTTATGAATAAAGAATCTAAAATTAAAGATTTTCCAGTGCCAATGTCAGCAATCCATATTAACGATGATAAGGAAGAGGACTATCAATATATAAGTGTAATGCCAATTACAAAGGCGAGTGGATGGGAGAACTTAGGGGAAAATGGGCATACTGTTAGTTTTAAAAAAGGGGAGCGGAAGGTAGCAGTAGTACATTATCCGGGAGAAATTACGTATTATTTATTTGAGAAAAAGATGAATAAGGGAGATTAGCTAAAGATGTAATTCATTAAGAGTTACATCTTTTTTTATTCTGAATCATTTGAAATTAAATTCGATAGATGTTTTGATAGATGTAGTGATAAATATGATTAGTTCTATATGTCTATAAAAAGTATTAGGGTGATTATAAAAATATTATGTGAACTAATTATTGTGAGAAGAAGATAAATTATATGCTAAAGGGGGAATTAAAAATGCTACTAAAAACAATCTACTGTAAGGTGGAAGAAGAGAAAAAGGAATTGTTTTCAAATGCGCAAGGAAAATGGCGTGATATACGGCACCTAGATGGTTTTCATGGACAATTTGGTGGATGGTATGAAGATGAGGCATGTGTATTTACTTTATGGGAAGATAGAAGTACATATCAATCATTTATGAATGGTGCTCACGATACAATTTATTTAAATAGTAATCAAGAGGAGACGTTTCTTTCATGTGAAATTGAATTATTTCAAACGTTGTATGATATAACTGATACGCATTTGAAAGACGTTGTTACAGAAGGATCATTCGTAAGAGTTGCTATATGTGATGTAAAGATGGAAAAGGAAAATCATTTTTTACATAAGCAAGAAACAATTTGGAATAAAGGAATGGAAAAAGCAAAAGGAATGTTAGGTGGAGTAGTTGGGAAGTCTTTAAAAAATGAAAATCGTTACATAGTGTTAACGTATTGGAAAGATGAAAAGATGCATCAACATTATGTGGAAGAGATTTTCTCAGGTTTATATAAATTAGCTAATATTCATGAAGAGATAGAAGGGATAAAAGGAAAACAAGCTGTATGTATGGAAGAATGGCTTGTATATTAAACGCTGAAAAAGTGCATAAATGAATGTATAATAAAGATATTTTCTTATAAACAAGTAATTAATAGAAGACGTTATATACCCTTTCATGTTAATATATTTAAGTTATAATA
Source organism: Bacillus sp. FSL K6-0073 (assembly GCF_038006085.1). Taxonomy (NCBI): domain Bacteria; kingdom Bacillati; phylum Bacillota; class Bacilli; order Caryophanales; family Bacillaceae; genus Bacillus; species Bacillus sp. FSL K6-0073. The sequence goes on from NZ_JBBOUN010000001.1 coordinate 2,345,675, forward strand.
GGAGGCTTACCCTTTTGTATTGTACGGTAGAAGCAGTGTGAGCTTGAAATTTTTTTAGAAAAGGATGTGCCTAATTTGCGTATCAATAAATTTATTAGTGAAGCTGGAAAAGCGTCTCGACGTGGAGCGGATAAACTAATTAATGAGAGAAGAGTAATTATTAACGGTAAGGTTGCAAAAATTGGTGACCAAGTGAACCCAGGTGATGATGTACGAGTAAATGGAGAGCAGCTTCGAATTGCTCGAGATCACGTATATATCGCTTTAAATAAACCAGTAGGTATTACATGTACGAGTGAAAAAGCTGTAAAAGGTAATATTATCGATTTAGTGAACCATCCTTTACGAATTAGTCACATTGGACGTCTTGATAAAGACTCAGACGGTTTAATTTTGTTAACGAATGATGGTGATATTGTTAATGAGATTTTACGTGCTGAAAACAAACATGAGAAAGAATATATCGTTTCAGTAGATAAGCCAATTACACCTGATTTCTTAGAGAAAATGGCAGCGGGTGTTAAAATTTTAGGAACAAAAACGCTTCCTTGTGAGATTACACAGTTATCAAAATATGAGTTCCAAATTATTTTAACACAAGGGCTAAATCGCCAAATTCGCCGTATGTGTGAAGCTTTAGGTTATCAAGTATACACGTTAAAACGTACGAGAATTATGAATATCGAATTGAATAATTTACCAGTTGGGCAGTGGAGAGATTTAACGAAGAAAGAGAAAAGACGTCTATTTGCAGACTTAAATTACGAACCACAAGATTGGTAAAATTGTGGAGTGAAACCAAAAAAATTTGGTTTCGCTTTTTTAAATTAAATAAATAATTTTTTTAAACACTTGCAAAAATAAAATGAATAAGATATATTAAATAACAATAAATGGATGTTTTACAAAAAGCAAAGAAAAGGACACGAGTTATTTTACCCGGTTATACAGAGAAGGAAGGAAAGCTGAGAACTTCCTAACGCAGAAAAATAACTTACCACCTTAGAGCTGCACTAGGGAAATGAAGTATCTAGTGCCGTGTATGCGACGTTATCGCAAAAGAAGCCATTATGTTTTTTTGTGATGGGAATCTGGGTGGAACCACGGATATAAGCATATTCGTCCCTATATTTAGGGATGAATATGCTTTTTTGCATTCAATTTCATAATAAGCGAAGAAAAGGACACGAGTTATTTTACCCGGTTATACAGAGAAGGAAGGAAAGCTGAGAACTTCCTAACGCAGAAAAATAACTTACCACCTTAGAGCTGCACTAGGGAAATGAAGTATCTAGTGCCGTGTAAACGACGTTACCGTAAATGAAGCCATTGTATATTTACAATGGGAATCTGGGTGGAACCACGGGTAAAAGCACGCTCGTCCCTATTTTAGGGATGAGTGTGCTTTTTATTATGAAATGGAGAGATGAAAAATGAAAGAACAAATGATTGAAATTAAATTTCCAGATGGTAGCGTTAAAGAATTTGTAAATGGAGTTACTTTAGAAGAAATTGCTGGATCCATTAGCAGTAGTTTGAAAAAGAAAGCAGTCGCGGGGAAAGTAAATGATGGATTATATGATTTACGCCGAGATATTGAAGAAAATGCGGAAGTGGAAATCATTACTATAGATTCAAATGAAGGGGTAGAAATTGCAAGACACTCCGCGGCACATATTTTAGCGCAAGCTGTAAAAAGATTGTATGGTGATATAAATCTTGGAGTAGGACCTGTTATTGAAAATGGATTTTATTATGATATGGATCTTCCAAGTAGTGTAAACATAGAAGATTTACGAAAAATCGAAAAAGAAATGAAAAAGATCATAAATGAAAATATAAAGATAGAACGAGTTGAGGTTTCTCGAGAAGAAGCAGCTAAACTGTTTCAAGAAATGAACGACCGCTTGAAATTAGAACTTTTAGAAGCAATTCCTAGTGGGGAAAGTGTAACACTATATAAACAAGGTGAATTTGTAGATTTATGTAGAGGACCACATTTACCATCTACAGGTTATTTGAAAGCATTTCAATTAACTCACGTTTCCGGTGCATATTGGCGAGGTGATAGTAATAACCAAGTGCTTCAGCGCATATATGGTGTTGCATACTCTTCTCAAAAAGAATTAGAAGAGTATTTACATTTCGTTGAAGAAGCAGCAAAAAGAAATCATCGTAAGTTAGGCAGTGAGCTTGAGTTATTTATGTTTTCTGAAGAGGCTCCGGGAATGCCGTTTTATTTACCGAAAGGACAAATGATTCGTAACGAATTGGAAGCATTTTTAAGAGAAATTCAAAAAGAGTATAAGTATCAAGAAGTACGCACTCCGTTCATGATGAACCAAGAAGTATGGGAGAGATCAGGGCACTGGGGACATTATAAAGATAATATGTATTTCTCTGAAGTAGATAATAAAAGTTTTGCATTAAAACCGATGAACTGCCCAGGGCACATGCTTATGTTTAAAAATAAATTGCATTCTTATCGTGAATTACCGATTCGTATGTGTGAATTTGGTCAAGTACATCGTCATGAATTTAGTGGTGCGTTAAACGGATTATTAAGAGTACGTACTTTCTGCCAAGATGATGCACATTTATTTGTAACTCCAAAACAAATTGAAGATGAAATTAAATCAGTAATGGCGCAAATTGATTACGTATATAAAACTTTTGGATTCGAATATGAAGTAGAGCTTTCTACTCGTCCAGAAGATTCAATGGGTGATGATAAATTATGGGAGCAAGCAGAAGCGGCATTAGAAAATGTATTACAATCGCTAAATTATAAATATAGACTAAATGAAGGTGACGGTGCATTTTACGGGCCGAAAATTGATTTTCATATTAAAGATGCTTTAAATAGAAGCCACCAGTGCGGAACAATCCAGCTTGATTTCCAAATGCCAGAGAAATTTGATTTGAATTATATAGATGAAAATAATGAAAAGAAAAGACCAGTTGTTATTCACAGAGCAGTTTTAGGGTCATTAGATCGCTTCTTAGCAATATTAATTGAGCACTTTGGAGGTGCGTTCCCGGCATGGGTGGCACCAGTTCAAGTGAAAGTAATTCCAGTTTCAAATGCAGTACATGAACAATATGCCAATGAGATTGCACATAAATTAGCACAAGCTGGAGTTCGTGTTGAACAAGATGCACGAGATGAAAAATTAGGATATAAAATAAGAGAAGCACAAATGCAAAAAGTACCGTATGTTCTTGTTATTGGGGATAAGGAAATGGAAAACGGAGCTGTAAATGTACGTAAATATGGGGAAGAGAAGTCAGAAGTTATTGCGCTAGATGTATTTGTGGCAAGTATTGAAGAAGAAATAAAGAATAGAAAATATTGATTGTAAAGAAAACACACTATTAGCAATTAGTGTGTTTTCGTTTTTATCTTACAAAAATGTAAGGTAAATGTAAGCGAAATCGAGGGAACGAGTTGTAGAAAAATGAGAATATGGAGTAGGAAATAGGTTCATGTTAAGGGTGTAACTCTTATTGAATGAATAATTAAAAAAATCTTAAGGATTTATATGGCAAAATAATAAGAAATATGTGAGAAATTAATTTTATACAAAAGGGATGGAGTGAAAGAGATGTCAACAAATGTAGTTACTGTAGAAAGTGTAGAAAAAACGTATGGGAAAAGAAATGAGAATCAGTCAAAAGCATTAAGGGGTGTATCGTTAAGTATTAAAGAAGGAGAATTTGTCGGGATCATGGGACCTTCTGGGTCTGGCAAAACGACTTTACTTAATGTGATAAGTACACTTGACCAAGCGACAGGTGGTAGTGTGACGATAGCTGGTACAAATATTACTTCTATGAAGGGCAATGCGTTATCTGATTTTCGCTCTCAAAAATTAGGTTTCATTTTTCAAGATTTTAATCTTCTAGAAAACTTATCAATTTATGAAAATATAGCTTTACCACTTTCTTTGCAAGGCGTACCGTCAAGTGAGATTACTGGAAAGGTAAATGACGTTGCGAAGAAATTAGGTATCACCGAAATTTTAACAAAATATCCGACGGCTGTTTCTGGAGGACAAAAGCAAAGAACAGCGGCGGCAAGAGCTTTAGTACATAATCCAGCAATTGTATTAGCAGATGAACCGACAGGTGCGCTTGATAGTAAAAACGCAAAAAGTTTATTAGAAGCGATGCAAGATTTACATGAAAATCACAATGTAAGTATTTTGATGGTTACACACGATGCATTTAGTGCAAGTTATTGTGAGCGTATTTTATTTATTCAAGATGGTCTTCTTTATAAAGAATTAAATCGTCAAGGCACTCGAGAGAATTTCTATCAAGACATTTTAGGTGTGCTCGCTCATATGGGCTCAGCTGCTGAGTCTAAGTAGGGGGGGGGGCGAAACTATGTTATTTAAATTATCACGTCATAGTATGAAAAAGATGTTAAAAGATTATATGGTTTTACTTATTGGCCTCGTTATTAGTATTAGTATTTTCTACATGTTCCAAACAATGGCGATGAATAGTGAATTTACGAAAGATAATAGTCTAATTAGTAGTATTAGACTCGTCTTTTGGGTAGGTGCAATACTATTATCTTTCATTACTGTATTTTATATTATATATGCCAACTCTTTCTTGCTCACATTAAGAAGAAAAGAACTCGGTATGTACATGATGCTTGGTGCAAAAAAGAAAAAAGTAGCACAGTTATTATTTATTGAAACATTCGGTATGGGTATTGTCAGTATTATTATCGGTATTTTAGTAGGGATGTTACTTGCAAGTGTAGCAGGAAACTTTTTAATGAATGGAATGGAAATTTCAGCAAAAGGTAGTTATGCATCTGTATACACACCAGCAATTTTAGTCACAGCTATTTTCTTCTTAATACTATTTTTCATTACTGGCTTAATGAACAGTGTCCGATTGTTACGTAAAACTGAACTAGAGTTAATTCGTGAAGATGAAACACTAGATGAAGTGAAGAAAAGTAAAACTCGCATTATAATAATGACAGTACTTGGTGTATTACTAGTAAGTACAGGGTACTATTTTATGATCAATGTAAAAATATATGCTGAATTAGGTTTTATTATAGCAACCATCGTTACAACACTTGGAACATATTTCATCTTTAGTTCATTACTCCCATTTTTTGTGATGAAAATTAAAGGAAATAAAAAACGAAATGAAACGGGCTTAAATAGTTTTACATACGCACAGCTACGCTTTCGAGTTAATAGTTTATCAAGAGTATTAGGTACTGTAGCTATGTTAATTGCATTAGGCGCAGGTGCGATGACTGCAGGTATGGCTTTCCAAAAAAATGTAGGTATTATGACAGACCTTTCTCGTGTATATGATGTTGCAATTCATGATCCAAACGAACAAGATACAGCAGCATTAAAAGAAATGGAAATTGTTGAAGAAAGCAAGTACAAGTATAAAGTAGATGGGGAAGCGGTGTATTACTTACGTAACGACTTAGTAGCGAAGCCACCACTAATTTCCGAACGCTTTGATACGAAAACTTTAAAAGAACCTGCGCGTAAACGGGTGGCTGAACCTTTAACTGAACCCGTATATTCTGCTTTGGAAGCTCCTGAAGTAGCGAATAAGCTTCCTCGTATGCCAAAAGATTGGGAAGATGCTATTGTAAGAGAAATACAACTTACACATAATCAATTTAACGGAAAACCAGTAAGAATTGCAGATGAAGAGCATTATAAAGGAATTCAAGGAACCGAACACACTGTAACATTAGCAAAAGTAGATGATATGAAAAAATATAAACCATTATTGATCGAAATAGACAAGAGACAAAAAGAACAAATTGAAAAAGCAACAGGTGCAAAGGTAGACATATTTACGAAAATGACAATTTATCAGTTAACGAACAGCTTCATGAGCGGAACAATGTTTATGGGATTTTTCCTCGGAATTGCCTTTTTAGCAATGATGGCAAGTTCCCTTATGTTCAAAATATTAACAGGTGCTTCTCGCGACGTACGACGTTATGAAATGTTACGAAAAATTGGCGTGAGACGTAGTATGTTAACGAAAAGTATATATAAAGAAATTTCGTATTTATTTATCTTCCCAGCAATCATTGGCATTTCTCACGTTTTAGTTGGGCTTAACTTATTCAGCTTTATATTAGTTGACCCGTTTGTGAAAGTGTGGGTGCCAATAGGAATCTTCTTAGTCATTTATTTCATGTATTACTGGATAACTGTTCAACTTTATAAAGGTATGGTAATGCCGAAAGAAGAAGTAGCTAAATAGTTTATGAAAAGAGTCCTTTTGTTGAAAGCAAGGGCTCTTTTCTATGTGTTTTTATAAAAATGTGTATGCGAGATGTTTTCAAATCTTTCTGTAATGAATATAACTTGTTAGACGTAATTCGTTATAACGTTGGATTATCACATTCTCAAACTGTCTTATTAGAAAAGGATTTAAAAAATCCATTGCCTACTAAGGTGATTGAAATGAAGCTACCGTTTTATTTCTTTATAGGGAAATATGACTATAACACTTCATTGCATGCAGCAAAAACATATTTTGATAAGATAGAAGCAGATCAAAAACAATTTATTACTTTTGAGAAATCAGCTCATTATCCACAATTTGAAGAGAAAGAAAAATTCTATAAGTGGATGTGCGATACATTCATAAAATAAAGTATATCCGAACTTTAGAGAATTGAAATAGTTAGCGAGATGTATAAAGATTTTTAGATGCATAGTATTAACTGAAGCGAAATTAAATAAAAAGACTCTTGATAAAAAATAAGAGTCTTAAGTACAACCAACTATGGATGACTTTTCTTTTTATAGAGAGATACAAAAATAAAAAAGATAGCTGAAGACAAATTGTTTTCAGCTATCTTTTTTCGCTTAAAGTGGAGGTAAATCAATCTTACCTTCTTCAAATAATTCTTTTATCATATGCTTCGTATAACCAGCGGCTTGACCAAATGTGATTTTTGCTGGCATTGGTGCTTCGTTAGCATCTACAACTACATCAATAATACATGGTTTATTTTGTTTTACTGCATTTTCGAAAGCGGGAAGTAGTTCATCTAAATTCTCAACACGGTATCCAATACCTCCACAAGCCTCTGCATATTTTGCGAAATCAGGGTTCGTTAAGTCTGTTTCGAATTCGATATTACCCATAACTTCTTGTTCAAATTTAATCATCGCAATTTTATTATTGTTTAATACGACGACAACGATTGGTAATTTATATTTTACAGCTGTTACGAAGTCATTCATCGTCATTCCAAATCCGCCATCACCACAAACTGCAAATACTTGTTTATCCGGGAAAGCAATTTTTCCAGCAAGTGCACCAGGTAAACCGCAGCCAAGTGTTGCGAGCCAGCTAGAAATGATAAATTGTTGGTTTGTCATACGGAAGTGTCTTGCTGTCCATACTGTTACATTTCCGACATCGACTGATAGAATTGCATCATCATGAGCTACTTGCTGCAGAGCATGCATAACACGTTGTGGTTTAATTGGAATGGAAGAGTCTTCTTCTTGATCGTGTAATTTATTTTCCCACTTTTTCATCATTTCTTGGTGCTGTTCTAAGAAGGAATGGTCTGTGTGTTCTTCAACATTTTCAATTAACCATCGTAATGTTTTATCAGCATCACCAGCTAAACCAATATCTGTCGCATAACGTTTCCCGATTTGGGCAGGATCTGTATCGATATGAATTGTTTTTGCTTTTTCAGGTAAGAAGCCGGTGAACGGATAAGAAGTACCGACCATAATTAAAGTATCTGCATGCTTCATTGCTTCATAAGAAGGTTTCGTTCCAATTAATCCTAATCCACCAATACAAAGAGGGTGTTCATCAGGAATAATTCCTTTAGCAGGTAATGTAAGTACGATTGGAGCACCAATATGTTCTGCTAATGCAAGTAAAGATTCTCTCGCATGTTTTGTTCCTTTTCCAGCTAAAATCACAGGCTTTTTCGCTTCATTTATTGCGAGTTTCGCTGCATCTAAATCTTCTTTTTGTGGAAATAATTCAGGCAAAGTAAAAGAAGTATTTGTAACACGGGCACCATTTTTCACTTCAAATTTCGGGACATCATCTGGAATAGTAAGAACGGATACACCTTTTTTCGTATAAGCCATTCGAATTGCTTGATTCACTACGGCAGGTAGTTGCTCTGCTGACATAATACGCTGGTTATAAACCGCAACATCATCAAACATTCTTTCTAAATTTACTTCTTGGAAAAAGTCCGTTCCAAGTAAATCGGTTTCTACTTGACCTGAAATTGCTAGAACAGGGGCTTTATCGAGTTTCGCATCATATAAACCATTTAATAAATGAATAGCACCAGGTCCTGCAATTGCCATACAAACGCCAAGTTTTCCTGTTAATTTCGCATAGGCAGCCGCTGCTAGTGCACCAGCTTCTTCATGGCGAACTTGAATGAATTTAATTTTATCTTGTTTTTTTCTTAAAGCTTCAATGATAGAATTAATGGAATCTCCAGGCATACCGTATATGTGCTCTACTCCCCAATCAATTAATAAATCAACTAATGCTTCACCTGCTGTTTTCCCAAACATAATTGTTCCTCCTTATAATAGGTAGATAACATTATGTTTTGAATAAAAAGGAAAAATATACAAGTAAGAAATTTATCTAGTTATTTGTAATCCAAGAATCAGTGTGGGAGGAACAAAAGTTTCACTTTAGCAACTTTAATGATGACCAGCGAATAAAGTGAACACTGTTATTAGTAAAAAACCACTAGTTGCCCACATTAGAAATGTAAGGAAAGAGAGCTGTTTCTTAGCTTTCCAAAGCATTTCATGAATTGTGACATATCCAAGTGAACCAATAGCACTTCCCATAATGAGGCCTTGCAGGTGAAGAGCTTTTCCTTCCATCAAAATGCCAAAAACTGTGCCAGTACCGAGAATAAGAGAAAGTAATAAAGTCGTTAATAAAAAGGAAATATATTTATGTTTTGTAAAAAGAAATGGAATAATTAAAGCTAATCCTTCTGGAATATGGTGAACGACGATTGCTATTAAAAAGGGAATGGCAGAGTCATTATGATTTATAAAAGCTGTACCTAACGCAAATCCACTCGGTATATTATGAATAAATATAGCGAAAGAGAGAAAAAGGAAGGTTTGCCATGCTTGTTGATCTTTTTTATGTATCATTGGATGGTGACAATAGTTATCTAATAAGTTCATAACTAAAATACCGATAGCTATACCAAGTATAGGCCCAACCATTTCGTAGCTTGAAAATGTTTCAGGAATAATTTCAAGGGATAAAAGCCCAAGTAAAATACCACCACATAATGCGTATAAACGATGCATCTTTTCTTCAATAAGTTGGCGTGTTGCTACTCCAACAGCACCTCCTAATAGTAATCCACCGAACGAAAAAAATGTTACAATCATTGGAATCCATAAACGTTCCATAGTATCACACTCCGATTCTATTCCCTTATTTTTAGCTTACGAAAAAGAAAGTTAGATTAGTCCAAGTAATTGTGTTTGATTATAGAGAAAAAAGTAGTGATTCGTTATAATTTATATATTAATTTTAAGTGAGAAAATGAAAAGGGGAATTGGTTATGCAACAAATTAAAAAAATAGGAAACTCATTTTGGTATATGACACCTGTTTCTGAAACAGATAGACCTATCTTAGGAATGGTCGTTGGACAAGAAAAAACGTTAATGATTGATGCAGGAAATTCAGAAGAACATGCACAATTATTTTTAGAAATGTTAAAAGAACAAAATGTATCGAATCCTGATTTTGTAGCATTAACGCATTGGCATTGGGATCATATTTTTGGATTATCTGTATTACAGAATGCATTAACTATTTCGCACGCTGAAACGAAAAAAGAAATGCAGGCAATAGTATCTTATGAATGGACAGATGAAGCGTTGGACGCACGCGTAAAAGAGGGTACTGAAATTGCATTTTGTGCGAATTGTATCAAGAAAGAGTTTGAAGAAAAAGCGAGAAATATTAACATTATTCCTCCAACCTTAACGTTCCAGGATCAAATGGAATTAGACCTTGGTGAAGTGACATGCGTGTTAAAACATGTGGGCGGAGATCATGCGCATGATTCAGTTGTTATGTATATAAAAGAAGAAAAGATATTGTTTGTAGGAGATTGTATATATGCAGATATTTTTTCTTCAAAGTGGAACTATACGACGAAAAAAACGTTTAAATTGATAGATGAATTAGAGAAATTTGATGCTGAGACATATATTCTTTCTCATGGGACAGCTATAAATCGAGACGAGTTTTTACAAGAAATTCATTTGCTAAAAACAGTAGGAACATATACAGAAGTTCATAAAGGCGATGAAGAGAAGATAAAGGCAGCGTATAAACAAGAGCTAGATAGAGAATTAAATGCAGATGAGTTAGAAACAATAACGTATTTTGTCAATGGTTATGAAATGAATAATCTGTAAGACACTACATTAATCAAATATAATTAAATTGCACAAAAAGAGTATTGAAATTTAATTCAATACTCTTTTTAATAGTTAAATATCTAGTTACAACCAATTTCTAAAATTGGGGCTCATTATCTGAAGTTATATCACTTTATAGGGGTTCAGATAGAAGCTTTCTTTGCTAATTCAGTAATATATTCAAAGAAAACATCATGTTTTACATCATAAACGACATTTACAGGTCGTCCATCAGTAGTTTCCTCTGTACGTCCTTGGCTTGGTCCGTATGTATGAACGATACTATTAATCGTTTCAGTTTTTGCAAGGCTAGTGTTTCCGACAAAAGCGGTAGTTAGTACATCCCATAAATAGTAAGTAGAGTTCGTTGAGAAGTGAACGAGAGGGGGGACCATTGCATAGCATTGACCAAGGAAATCCATACCAATATACTTTCGTTCTTTTGCCCACTGCTCACGTATGTTTATAGTTAACGGAACTTGGTTTGTACTTTCTAGTGTCACTAAGTCGATTTTAATTTTTGCATCCCATACACGAGCTACTGCTTCAGGATCCCAAAACGAATTCCACTCAGCTGTTCCATCATGCTCTGGTTCATGTACATTGCCAGCTTTAAGAAATGTACCACCCATCCAAACAAGGCGTTCAATTTGATCTTCGATTATGGGAGCTTCATATAATGCACGAGCAAGGTCAGTTAGGGGCCCAGTAAATAATAAAGTTGTTTTTCCTTCCGTTTGTAGAAGCGTTTCTATTAAATGATGATGCGCGGGTTTTGCCACCACGGGTGTTACAACTTTTCCAGACTCATTTAAAATTGGTAGAGCATCTACATAAAATGCATGCATCCGCCAGTCTTTCGGAAACGGGTTTTGCCCGCGAGAGTTTGAAGCGGCTACGGCAATATTACCTTTGCCGAAGCGATCGATAATTTTACGACTGGCAGACATTGCGGGTTCTAAATAGCAGTCTGCTGGGATAACAGATACACCCGTAAGTTCAATGTTTTCCATTTGAAGTAATAAAAATAATGAAATTAAATCATCTACGCCGCCATCATGATTGAAGTACACTTTTTTCTTCATTGTAATCTCCATCCTATATGATTTAGTTAGAAATTAAATATGAATTGAGGAAAAGTCATCAATAATTTCCACCACTTCAATTTCTCCATTAATCAGTAGCTCAGGAAGCTCATTTCTAATATTTCCTTTCCAATACTCTCTAGCTTGTTCGATTTTTTGAGAAAAAGGAATTCCATCTTCTTTCGGTAAAAGATTCCCGTCACCTTCAAAAGAACTTCCAATCACTCGTAGTTTAACAATCTGTAAAACTTCTCGATTGTAAGAATCAAATAGCGCTCTCCATTTCAAAGCATCCTCATAGCTTTTAGCAGCATATAAGCAAGATTACCTGGAAGGGTATTCAGGGAATTCTTGTAGTCTAACCATTTCTACAATTGTTTCTCTAACTGCTCTAATTGTTTGATCCATATAACTCATAACTACTTTAGTATTTTCATTATTTATATGTAATTCGTTATTTTTATAGTGTTTATTTAAAATTTGTATGCCATCTTCACCACTAGCATTTAATTGTTCTCTTTCAAAAAAGAAGTGATATAGAGTATTGTGTTGATTTTTGTTAAAAGGAATGATTTGTCCGATATGCATTTTTTTCCTTGTTACGATGTGATATGCGTAAAATTCTGCTTCATTCATGGTTATCCTCCTAGTAATAGTGTAATGCAATGTTAAATTTAGTAATTCAACATTGCGATATATATAACCTCTATAAGTAAAAGTGAGAATTTGAGCAGAAAGGAAAAAATGAAAACGTTTTAAATTTGTTCACAAAATGTTCACTTACGAAGGGGTTTCAAATATCGATATAATGACAAAGACTCAAAGAGAAAGGATGATGAATTTTGCCAACAACAAGAAAGGAAAACCTCCAATTTGGCATGATGATGTGCCTTGGGATGGTTATCGTAATGACGTTTTACAATTTACTAATGAATGAAACAGGAGGACCAATTTATATTAAAGAGATTGCATTAGAACTATTAATTGGCTTTATTATTGCACTATTAATTGAAATATGTATCGTTGGACCTTGTGCGAAAAAAATTGTATTTATATTGCCATTTGATAAATCTAAAAAAATAAATATTATCGTTGCAATGGCGACAACTATGGTAATTGGAATGGTGTTCTTTATGTCATTTTTCGGTATGGCTATGATGTATTTACATGGTGGACTACAAGGAGATTCATTTGTTTCCATTTATTTTTCGATTTTTATTAAAAATTTCATAATGGCATATCCATTACAATTAATTATTATGGGACCGCTTGTACGTTTCTTATTTGCAAAGTTTGTTATGAAAAAGAAATCTTTTAATGTAGCGTAATTTTCATTTTTAAAACATTATATATAAATAACGAAAAACACATCTCGCATTTTTGAGGTGTGTTTTTGTTCATTCCAAGTTATTTTCATAGTGATGTGACATTTGTCCTTTTGCCATTATAGGATGATGGTTTTTAATTAAGTCAGAAATAAAGGATGAGGAGATGATTTTTTGAAAGGTATTCTATTTGCTATTTTTGCGGGGATATTTATAACACTTCAAGGTACCTTTAATGCGAAACTTAGTTCACATATCGGTATATGGTCGACGAGTATTATAACCCATTTAATTGGATTCATTATTGCAACAACTGTATTTTTATTAAAGAAAGAGGAGAAAGTAACAAATTTAAAGAGTGTGAAAAAAATATATTTAGCAGCTGGTGCATTTGGTGGATTCATTATTTGTGCAGAAACTATGGCGATATATTCATTAGGAGTTACATTGACAGCTGGCACACTAATGGTTGCTCAATTGTTAACGGCAACAGTTATTGAAATGAAAGGACTGTTTCATATAAAAAAGATACAGATGGAGAGATATCATATTGTGGGAACGATAGTAATGATTATAGGTATTGTTGTATTTAATATGTAAATGAAAGGAGAAATGAATATGGAGAATAGATCAGGTTTAATTAGGCATTATTTGAAAACCAATAAAACGCTCGAGGTTTTTTCAGAAATAGATACAGCTTATTTTCAATTAAATCACTTTGAAAAAGGCGAGCTTATTTGCAATATAGATGACGAAATGGATCGTTTATATTTTGTTGTTAAAGGTAAAGCAAAAGTTTACACGATTACACCTGAAGGGAAGAAACTAATCCTTCGCTTTATCAATCCATTGGCCATTGTTGGTGATATTGAATTAATTCAAAATAGCAAAGCACATAATGTCGTTGAAGCTTGTTCAGATGTTGTAGCAATCTCTATTTCTAATACGGTTATTAGAAACAAGTTATTACATGATCCTATATTTATGAAGTTCTTGCTTGAAAACATTGCGAACACATTAAAAATATCGACTCGTTTTACTGCTCTTAATTTACTTTATCCTGTAGAAGTACGTGTAGCTAGTTATTTACTTTCAATTTCAACAGATAGTAACGGGAATATGTATAAAGAGGATTTGGATGCAACTTCGGTAACGAGTATTGCGGATTTTATAGGGGTAAGTTATAGGCACGTAATACGGGTATTACAAAAATTTTATAATGAAAAATTAATTGAAAAGAGTAATGGAGTTATTGTAATTAAAGATTTTTCTAGAATGAAGGAAGTCGCTAAAGATAATATATATGAGCAATGAAAGGGAGAGGAAGATTTTGATTGGATTTAGTTTAGCTACATTAGCAGGAATATTAATTAGCTTACAATCTGTTTTTAATGCAAAAGTAAATGAAAATGTAGGACAGTGGTTAACGACTACATGTGTCCTTGGAATAGGTCTCATTAGTTCTATTCTATTTTATATCATTACAGAAAACAGTATTAACATTAAAGTGTATACTACAAATTATTTGTTTTATGTAAGTGGACTGTTTGGCATCGGGTTAATTATTTGTATAATGGGTGCAATAAAGAGCTTAGGTCCAGCATATACGGTGCTAATTAGTCTTATTACTCAATTGGTTGTTGCGTTATGCATTGATACATTCGGATTATTTGGAATGGAGAGTGTTCCATTACAAGTAAATAAATTAGTTGGTATAGTTTTATTAATTGTGGGAGTAGGAATTTTTAAAAATCTATTTTTGAATAAGAAAGCTATTCATATAAATGAGGATAGTGTCTAAAGGATACAAAGGGAGAAAGTGTGAATGGTCAGAACTTATACATTTAGATAGTAATAAGTGAGCGATGAGGAGAGAGGGTAAATGAATCAGTTAATGTTGCAAGATGGTGTACACTATTTGAAAATCAATGGGGTATTGCATTGGTGTAAAGTTGCAGGGGCAGCTCATAATACAGTTCCTCTCATTATTGTACATGGTGGTCCAGGTGGCAATCATTATGTATTCGAAAGAACACTTGGGTTGAGGTTAGAAGAAAATATGACTGTTGTTTATTATGAACAAAGAGGATGTGGTAGAAGTGAGGCACCACAAGATGACGGTGAGTACTCAATCAATACTCTAGTCGAAGATTTAGAGGAATTAAGAAAGCAATTACATGTAGAGAAGATAAATTTGTTAGGATATTCTTTTGGTGGACAACTTTGTTTAGAGTATGCTTTGAAATATCCAAAAAATGTTGAACAAATGGTATTACAAGCACCATCGTTAGATGATTTAAATGATATGTATACTGTGCAGATAGAAGGTTTTCTACAAGTAACGAAAGGAGAAATGAAAGAAGAAATATTGATAATAAGTAAGTCAGAAATTCCTTTAAAAGAAAGGTATAATCAAGTTTGGAGTATAGTTGATACAAAAGCTGTAGATCGATTATTGTTTAAAAATGAAGAATTTGCAAAGCTAAATCGGAGTCTTTGGGAGGAAAGTCAGTTAAGTAATACAGGGAAGATGAGCAAAGTTATTTTTGGAACAAAATCATCTTTACCGCTTATTGAGCGTATTAAAGGTTTAGAAATTGATACGTGTGTCATAGTTGGAGCGCATGACTATAACACGGGTGTAGGAATGAGTTATAGAATAACGAGACAATTGAAAAATGGTAAACTTGTTATATTTGAAAAAAGTGGACATTTCCCAGATATCGAGGAGACGGATAAAGTATGTGAAACGATTATTGAGTTTTTGGAATAAAAGGGGGATATTAAGATCGAACCGAATTAATAGAGTTGAATTGTCTATGGGGATATTAAATCATGTAATATGCTAATTGTTTACTTGTAATTGAGGAAGAATCAATTAGTGTATTTGGAAAATAAGTAAAAAAGACCTCGTAAGGTGGAGGTCTTCTTGATTTATTATTTAATATTTTGAACTTATATGAACTGAAGTAGAAGAGTATGATAAGCACTTTCAGGGAACGAGAATATAACGGAATATAAAATATTACTAAACGTATATAACTAATGAATACAATGTCTTTTTCAGTTATTAAGTTGTAAATCATTTTATGATAAAATCTTTTACATAATTTAATAAAGGGGTAGTATTTAATGGGTTATTTCTCAAATGGTTTATTAGTTTTGTTTGTGCTAATCGTATGCAGTTGTATATTTTTTGGTTGATAATATAATGAGAGTCTTATATAAAAGAAGTTATCTTAAGTGAGATAACTTCTTTTTATTTTATATTGAGAAGGAATTCTATCTTTCTTATTGAAGTTTGTTCTAGTTATTTTTACATCGATCAGATTTGTGTAAAGGGAATTTTATGAAATATAAACAAGCCAGAGAATAGGGAGTATTTACATGGAAAATAGTATACGCTACACAAGTGAACATCCTACAGATTTTAATGGATTATTATCCTTATACGAATCTTTAGGATGGAATTCTCTTAAATTAACGGTTAACGAGTTAGAACGAATGTGTAAGCAAAGTTGGTATGCAATTTATGTTTTTGATGATAAGAGGTTAGTAGGGATGGGGCGTGTCATATCAGATGGAGTAATAACAGGCGTTATTTGTGGAGTTGGTGTATTGCCAAAATATCAGTCTAGTGGCATCGGAAAAGAAATAGTGAAACGATTAATCCAGCACTGTGAACAAAACAAGGTTATTCCACAACTTATGTGTGTAGAAAAATTGCAATCTTACTATGAATCTATAGGGTTTGAAGCATTCTCTATTGGGATGACAAAACATATTATAAGATAGAGGTGCTTTATCCCGCTATTTGCCGGGTAGTAAAACCCCCACGGATTAAAGTTTCACTTTATATTTTCAGTTTACTCGTACATATTTTCAAACTTCAACATAAAGGAGAATGGCTGTATGGAGATTGCTAAAGGGATAGAAATGTTACAACTTGAATTTCAAGAATTTGTTATTCATCCAATTCTTTTATGGGATGATGAAATGGCAGTATTAATAGATACGGGTTTCCCAGGACAAATTGAAGATATACAAGTAGAGATGGAAAAGGTTGGGGTATCATTTGATAAGTTAAAAGTCGTGATTTTGACGCATCAGGATATTGATCATATAGGTAGTCTTCCGGAGTTGTTGCAGCGCTGTCGAAGTAATATTAAAGTTTATGCGCACGAACTAGATAAGCCATATATCGAGGGGGATTTACCTTTATTGAAGGACGGAAATGTAGAGAACCGACCAAAAGGAAAAGTGAGTGATACTGTGATTGATGGGCAAGAACTTCCGTATTGCGGTGGAATACTAATTCTTCATACTCCAGGGCATACTCCGGGTCATATTAGTTTATATTTGAAACAAAGTAAAATTCTTATTGCAGGAGACTCTATGTATAGTGTGAATGGGATGTTAGGAGGAATTCACGCCCCAACAACTATAAATATTAAGGAAGCAAAGAAGTCTTTGAAGAAGTATTTAAATTTACATATTGAATCTGTAGTTTGTTACCATGGGGGATTTAGTAAGAAGAATATAAATGTTCAACTTCAAAATTTGTAAAAGTTAAAGTGAAATTTTTTGTTAAACAGCATTGAAGTATAATCTGATTATTAGTATATAAATAAATTATAAAAGAGCATGTTTGAAAAAATTCAAACATGCTCTTTTATTAAAGCAAATCAGTTTAATATGAATGATCTAATCCGTTCCAATAAAAAGAAACGATTTCTTGTGCTAATTCATCTATATTTGCAAGAATAGGATTGTGATTTTCATCTTTAAAATTCCCAATTGATAATAAAGATACGAAAGCATGAGCCGCAAATTTAGCGTTTCCTTTCGGAATTTCTCCGATGTGCATCGCGTTATCGAGTGCTTTTTCTAGTACTTCATACATATTATCTTCAGCATTTTTTAATTGCTTCAATTGCTCTTTAGATAACGACAGTTTTGCATCTTTCATAAAATTTTTCATATCAATATCCATCGTTGCGTGTAAGTAAACTTTAGCGAAGTCTAATAATCTTTCTTGTAAAGTTTTGTTTGTAGAGAGTATTTGAGACATATTCTCACGTATACGTACCATCATTTCGATCATAGTAGCGGTAAATAAATCGGCTTTTGTTGAATAGTAATAGTAGACAGTTGCTTTCGTAACGTCACAAACTTTTGCGACCTCATCCATAGAAACGACTTGATAATTTTGTGTAAGAAATAAGCGGGTTGCTACTTCTAAAATGGTTTCTTTTGTAGATTTTGTATTTTTATTTTGACGCGGCCTTCCGAGAGGACGTTGTTTTTGTTCCAAATCCATTCGCTCCTGACATTTATGATTGAGATAATTATAACATAATTTTCAATCACTCTTGATTAATTAACCGACCAGTATATATAATTAATAATGGAGGGAAAAAGGAAGGTGGGTTTTTTATGAAAAAGCACCCGTTACATATGTTAGGGAGGCTTGTAGCAGGGAGAAATACGCAATGGATCACTTTATCGGTGTGGGTTCTTATTACATTATTACTTTCATTTACGTTACCACAAGTAAACAGTACGAAAGAACCGAATCCGAAAAATTTACCTGAAACAGCTATGTCACAGCAAGCGGAAGCGCTTATGAAAAAAGAATTTCCGAATAATGCAGGGAATCCGCTGTTAGTAGTATGGTATAGAGATGGTGGATTACAGTCACAGGATTATAAACTCATACAAGACGTTTATAAAGAGTTAAAAGCTAGTCCTTTAAAAGAACAATCAACGTTACCACCATTTGATACAATTCCAGAGCAAGTATTATCAAAAAGTGCATCAAAAGATGGTACATCATTTGTTACACCGGTATTCTTTAATAAATCTGCTGGTACGGATATATTAAAAGGAAATCTTGAAGAGTTTAGAAAAATAGTGAATAGTAAGGTGGATGAAGATCCATTTAAACAAAAAATAAGTGAATCTGGTTTACATGTTCGATTATCTGGACCTGTAGGTATTCAAACGGATGCAGTTAGTTTATTTAGTCAAGCAGATGTGAAATTGTTAGTGGCTACTGTATTATTAGTCTTGGTCC
This sequence comes from Bacillus sp. FSL K6-0073, assembly GCF_038006085.1. Lineage (NCBI taxonomy): Bacteria > Bacillati > Bacillota > Bacilli > Caryophanales > Bacillaceae > Bacillus > Bacillus sp. FSL K6-0073. The sequence continues at coordinate 2,364,644 of NZ_JBBOUN010000001.1, forward strand.
TATTAATTTTACTTTACCGTTCGCCAATTTTAGCAATTTTACCTATACTTGTTGTTGGCTTTGCATACGGCATCATTAGTCCTACACTCGGTTTTTTAGCTGATCACGGATGGATTAAAGTGGATGCCCAAGCGATATCAATTATGACAGTATTATTGTTTGGTGCTGGAACGGACTATTGTCTATTTTTAATTTCGAGATATAGAGAGTACTTGTTAGAAGAAGAAAGTAAATATAAAGCATTGCAACTTGCGATTAAAGCTTCTGGCGGTGCAATAATAATGAGTGCGTTAACTGTTGTACTTGGATTAGGAACATTATTACTTGCTCATTATGGTGCCTTTCATCGATTTGCAGTACCATTTAGTGCTGCTGTATTTATAATGGGAATCGCAGCTTTAACGATTTTACCAGCACTATTATTAATTTTCGGTAGAATTGCATTTTTCCCGTTTATACCGAGAACAACTTCAATGAATGAGGAGTTTGCAAGAAAGAAAAAGAGGGCTGTAAAAGTTGAAAAATCAAAAGGCTCCTTTAGTAAAAAACTTGGAGATGTAGTAGTCCGAAGACCGTGGACAATAATTATGCTAACTGTGTTTGTATTAGGTGGATTGGCTTCGTTCGTACCACGTATTCAATACACATATGACTTATTAGAATCGTTTCCAAAGGATATGCCTTCTCGTGAAGGGTTTACGTTAATTAGTGATCATTTCTCAGCTGGTGAACTAGCACCAGTAAAAGTGGTTGTTGATACGAAAGGAAAAGAGCTTCCTATTAAACAAGAACTAGAGAAATTTCCTTTCGTAAATACAGTGAAAGAGCCAAAAGAGGGAAAAGAAAATAAGCAAATACAAATGTATGAAGTTTCTTTAGCGGAAAATCCATACTCAATTGAAGCGTTAGATCAAATTCCTAAATTGAAAAGTAATGTAGAAAAAGTATTAAAAGATGCTGGGATTAGTAATGCTGAAGAGCAATTGTGGATTGGTGGAGAAACAGCTTCATTATATGATACAAAGCAAATTACTGAACGTGATGAATCAGTAATTATTCCAGTAATGATTAGCATTATCGCTTTACTATTACTTGTTTATTTACGATCGGTTGTTGCGATGATTTATTTAATTGTAACTGTCGTTTTATCATTCTTCTCAGCGTTAGGAGCAGGATGGATATTACTTCATTACGGTATGGGATCGCCGGCCATTCAAGGTGCGATACCGTTGTACGCATTCGTATTTTTAGTTGCTTTAGGTGAAGATTATAATATCTTTATGGTTTCAGAAATATGGAAAAACAGAAAGACACAAAATCACTTGGATGCAGTAAAAAATGGTGTAATACAAACAGGTAGTGTTATTACATCGGCAGGTTTAATTTTAGCAGGAACTTTTGCAGTGTTAGGTACACTTCCAATTCAAGTATTAGTTCAATTTGGCATTGTAACTGCAATTGGCGTATTACTAGATACGTTTATCGTAAGACCGTTACTTGTACCCGCAATTACAGTTGTGTTAGGCCGATTTGCTTTTTGGCCAGGTAAACTTTCAAGAAAGAGTGAAGAAATACAAAAGGTGGATGCCTAGTTAAAAAAGCCAAGGATATTTTCCTTGGCTTTTTTCAATGTAGTTAATTAATTTTTCGAAGTCAAATCATCAGCTGCAGCGTGATCAGCATCTTCAATTGTTGTTTCGGGCATTCCGTATAAGCCGTTCATTGCTTGTTCTTCGATAGTAAGGTTTGCAGTATTATTATTTTGAATAGATGTAGTGTTTTCAGTAACATTTTCTTTTTTATTCATATTTTTGTTATTCATGTACGTATCCTCCAAATTTTATTTGATTTATCTATAGTATGTGGATGGATTTCCAGAAATATGTGAATTGATTCTTACATATGTTATATAATTAAATAAATAATTAGGGTGAATTGTAAACTGTTAGGAGTGAACAATTATGGTGAAAGCAAGGGAATTAGCCTTCTAAAATAAAAAGAAAATTTTAGGAGGCTATTAGAATGAAGTTTCATGTAATTGATAGAGAAGATTGGAATAGAGAGCAGTATTTTGAGCATTATTTAAAGTTGAAATGTACATTTAGTATGACTGTTAATGTTGATATCACGATGTTATTAGAGGAAGTATATAAAAAGGGAATAAAATTTTATCCCGTTTTTATATATTTAATTTCTAGAGTAGTAAATAATCATAAAAAATTTCGAACATGTTTTAACGATGAAGGAGCTTTAGGCTATTGGGAGGAAATGATACCGAGTTATACGATCTTTCATAAAGATGATAAGTCTTTTTCAAGTATATGGACGGATTATTCAAGGGATTTCCGCACTTTCTATAAGAATTATGAAGACGATATGAGATGCTATGCTAGTGTTCATGGTTTTTTCACGAAAGAAAATATTCCGCCTAATGTATTTCCAATTTCTAGTATACCTTGGACTAGTTTTACTGGATTTAATCTTAATATTAATAATGATGAAAATTTTCTATTGCCAATTATAACTTGTGGGAAATATTTTAACGAAGGAAACAAGGTTATGCTACCAGTTTCATTGCAAGTACATCATTCGGTTTGTGATGGATATGATGCGAGTCAATTTATAGAAGATTTACAGCAGTTAAGTAATACTTGCAACGAGTGGCTTAAGTAATATCTAATTTTTAATTATATAAAGTGAAACTTTAATCAGTGGGGGTTTTGTTCAGCCCCACTGATTATTAGCCCCACCCCCACCTAACTTTTTTGCTTTCGCTGAATTTTGAGGTGGGGGTCTTACTGCCTGGAAAATAGCGGGATAAAATTGAAAATGAATAAAAGAAGAGAACATGTTTACATTACATGGTCTCTTCTGTTATTCATTAATACTAAGTGATTGTGGAAAATATAGGGTGATTTGTAGTTTAATAGTAAAGAGAGTGATTAGTATTAATTTTCTTTGTTTTTAAAAGAATAAGGATATAAATGTTTTAACAGGGGGGAATAAAGTGAAATTCATAAGCATTGAAAAAGATGAGATCTTAATTGGGGATATGGCAAAATTGTATTGTAAAGTATTTGAGAAAACAAATTTCAATGAAATGATCGAACGAATGAATAGGCATATAGAATATACAGGTTTTAAAGGTATAGTAGCAATAAATGATGAAAATGAAGTAGTTGGCTTTACTTATGGTTATCGCTCAATGGAGGGACAGTACTATAATCAATTAATGAGAGAAGCGTTACATCTAGAGCAAGTAGACGAATGGTTACAAGATTGTTTTGAATTTGTAGAGTTAGCAGTTCACCCACAATATCAAAATGAAGGTCTTGGAACGAAATTACATAATAAATTACTAGAAGGGCTTTCAAATAGAACGAGTGTTTTAACAACACAAGTAAACAATGAAAAAGCACGTTCGTTATATGAAAGATTAGATTGGGTAAATGTATTGGAGTCATTTCATCCAAGTACAAATGATACTCCATATGTAATAATGGGAAAAGCATTAAAAATAAAAGTGAATTGATAATTATAGCATTCACAACAGTTGTCGGTTTGTAATAATGAAGGGGAAAACAACAATGATATCTATAGAAAAAGCTACAATTTTAGATGCTGAGAAATTAACAGAAATAATGAAAAGAACATTTGATGCAGAAGCAAAACAATGGCTATATGGACAAGATGATGTCATTGATTATAACATTCAACCACTAGGATATTCTTCAGTTGAAATGATGGAATATTCCATTGAAGAATTGGATTCTTTCAAAGTTGTAATGGATAAAGAAATAATTGGAGGGATAATAGTTACGATTTCTGGTAAGTCGTACGGTCGAATTGATCGTATTTTTGTAGATCCTGTTTATCAAGGAAAAGGAATTGGATCACATGTTATGAAATTAATAGAAAAGGAATATCCAAACATAAAGATTTGGGATCTCGAAACATCTAGTAGACAAATTAATAATCATCACTTTTATAAAAAGATGGGCTACCAAATGATTTTTGAATCGGAAGATGAGTATTGTTACGTGAAAAGAATAAAAACAAGCTCAAACAAAGCGAGTGTAGTTACAAATAAAGATATGAAAAATAGTCAATACGAAAACTGTAATTTAGCAAATACAGGGTATTATCAAGTGAATTTAAAAAACAGTTCATTTGTTGGTAGCAATATAATGAATACGAATATGAGTAATTGCAATGTAAGTCAATCAAAGTTTAGAAATATAAATTTTAGAAGGTCATCATATGCAGATTTAAATCTTTCTGGCAGTAAATTTAATTTGGTGACTTTAGGTGGAGTACAATTCAAAAATACAAGTCTCGGAGATGAGAAGGAACCTATTTTATTCGATAAATGTGACTTGGAAGGTAGCACCATAAGTAACAGTAATCTGAAAAATATTGAAATAGAAAATTGTAATATAGTCGGGATGAAACTAAATGGTATTCCAATTGAAAATTTACTTGATTTATATAACGAGGTGAAAAGTTAACCAAATCCATATTTGTTAATCTTTTTGGAAAATAAGTGTTATATCGAAATAATTATGTAAAAATGACATAAAGAAATACGAGTGAGAAGGTCATTCATACATGTTTCTAGAATACACACAAACAAATATATTGTTATTTATATGGAGGAGAGAAAGATGGGGATCAACGTTAGAGCAGTAGAAATACAAGATGCTAGAGCAATTCATCGTATATGTATACAGGATGACGTTTTACCGTATATGGTTTTCCTACCTAGCATGCGTGTAGAAGCTATGGAAAATAGAATTCGAAATTTAGCACAAAATCAATTTGAATTTGTTGCAGAATATGATGGAGAAGTTGTTGGGTTTGTAGGTTTAACACAAAGTCCGGGCCGAAGATCTCATTCAGGCGATCTATTCATTGGGGTAGACAGTGAATATCATAATAAAGGAATTGGGAAAGTACTTCTTACGAAGATGCTTGATCTGGCTGATAATTGGTTAATGTTAGAGAGAGTAGAACTAGGTGTGTTAGAAACGAATCCAAAAGCAAAAGCTTTATATGAAAAATTTGGATTTGTAGAAGAGGGAGTAAAGATAGGGAATTTGAAAGCTCACGGAAAGTTTATTAATGAAATTATGATGAGCCGTTTTAGACCGAATGGTTTAATTGTACATAATGAATAGTTAAAAGCATGACAGTATACTGTCATGCTTTTTCATTAGAATTTGGCTGTAATAAAAATAATGCTAAACCAATAAAAATAACGGTAATTCCTAGTCCTTGTTGTAAAGAAATAGTCTCATGTAATATAAAGTACGCTAGCACACAAGTGCCAATTGTTTCACCTAAAATACTCATTGAAATTACAGTAGCACTCATCCATTTTAATAACCAATTAAAAATGGTTTGTCCTAAAATTGTAGCAATGAAAGCTAATCCAATAAAACACAACCAAGTTTGTGTAGAGTAATGGATGAAAGATTCTTGTTGCGTAAAAGCAAATATGCCAAGAAAGCCAGCACTACTTCCATAACTAATTACCGAATAGAGTATAAGTGACAAATCTTTACGAACGTGTTGGCTAATGAAAAAATAAGCAGTAATAATACCGGCAGCGATAAATGCTAAAATATCTCCATATAAAGCTTCTCCACTAATTTGGAAATCTTGCCAGCCAATGATGATACTACCTGAAATAGCGATGAGGCAACCAATAACCGCTCCTTTCGTAAATCTCTCCTTAAATAAAAAATAACCACCAATCATTGAGAACAAAGGTTGTAACGTTACGATAACTGTAGAGCTTGCTACAGAAGTATATTGTAATGATTCAAACCATAGTACATAATGTGCAGCTAAAAATAGCCCAGATACGAATCCAAGTGCCCATTGTTTTTTCGGTAAAGTTATTAGCTCATTTCGACTATTTTTATTAAATAGTAATAACGGTAACAGGATTAGTGTGGCAAAGAATAATCGGTAAAAAGCAATGATTGTCGCAGGAGCATCTGCCAATTTTACAAAAATTGCTGAAGTTGATAAGGCGAATACACCAAAAAATAAGATGAAATATGAAAGAATAGGTGATTTCAAAGTTTGTTCCTCCGATAGAATGTTTATTATAATAAACTTAATGCGATATAATGTACAAAAGTAAGTATATAAGTCCCGGAGATAATAGGAAAGGATTATTTGCCTTTGTTTAGTATGTCAGCACAAAGACAATGAAATATGCATTATGATGGACGAAAGGAAGTTTTACTATGATACATGATAGGCTTGGACAAACAGTATTAAGTTATCGTAAGAAAAATAATATGACAATTCGTGAATTCGCTGAGTATGCAGGGATTAGTACATCACTAATTAGCCAAATTGAAAGAGGACATGCTAATCCTTCTTTAAATGTTTTGGAGTTAATTGCAAAAGCATTAAATGTACCGCTGTTTACACTTTTTATTAATGATATTGATACAGATTCGCTCATTTCTAAGAAAAAAGATCGAAAAAAAGTATATCGGGAAAACAATGATCACATTGTATATGATGTATTAACACCTGATTTTATGAAAGCACGTATTGAAATGTTAATGATGGATTTAAATAAACAAGCAAACACAACAGAAAGCCATTATTCCCATGAAGATAAGGAAGAGATTGCTGTTATTATGAAAGGGGAAGTGTACGTGGAATTGGAGGGAAAAGAATATTTTTTAGAAGAAGGCGATGTTGTACGTATTCCACCGAATGTGAAGCATCGATTTTTGAATAAAAGTGATGAATCGAATCACATTTTATTTGTACTGACACCATCTTTAGGATGAAAATATAGTGATTTTTATTAGGGGAGAAAGAAAATGGAAAACAAAAGTATTTTAAAAGGCGGCCTTTCAATTATTTCTCAATGCAAAAAAGAAACAAATGATATTTGGCATGCGCATTTTGGAGCAGCTACAATTGCTAGTTATTTTAATCATATAAAGAGAGCTCCAAATTATAAAGATATAACATTAGAAAAATTCCGGTATGTTATTCATTCTTAATGAACGTCAATAATCTGTAAAAGGAAGCTTAATCTAGTTTCTTTTTTTGTTAGTAGTATATTATTTTTTCAAATATGTAAGATTTTACATGCTTATTTTACTTTTACTAATTATGTAAGTAGGCTATACTGAAATACATACATTTTATTTTTGGAGAGATGTAAAACGACATGGAACTAGCGAAATTAGAAAAAGTAATTGAAATAAAAAAAGAAGAACTTTTATATTTAGTATCGGATTATGGAATTCAACATGAAAAAGTATTGGCATTGAGTCAAGAACTAGACAAATTAATCAATTACTTTATGTTTTTAAAATAAAGAGAACTATGACGTGGTTTGTATATGTTATAGTTCTTTTTTATTAGGTAATTTGAAAATATATTCAAATATATTGTCTAATTTCTTACAGAATGCGCAACTTGCTAGTCGAATATAAGGACTTTTGGTTATAATAAAAAGGAATTATTAATTGTATCGGTTAGGAGCGCAGCACATATGAAAACAGTTGTTGTTATCGGTGGAGGTATAACGGGACTTTCTACTATGTTTTATTTAGAAAAATTAAAAAAGGATTATAATATCGATTTAAATTTAATTCTTATTGAGAAAGAAGAGTATTTAGGTGGAAAAATCCATAGTGTGGAAGAAAAGGATTTCATTATGGAGTCAGGAGCGGATTCAATCGTTGCTCGTAATGAATATGTTATGCCACTTGTAAAAGATTTAAATTTAGAAGATGAAATGGTATATAATGAAACGGGTATTTCTTACATATATTCTGAAAACATGTTACATCCGATTCCTTCTGATACTATATTTGGGATACCGATGAGCGCCCGGTCGTTGTTTAGCAGTACACTAGTCTCAACGAAAGGGAAAATCGTAGCTTTAAAAGATTTCATAACGAAAAATAAAGAGTTTACGAAAGATACATCACTTGCTCTATTTTTAGAAAGTTTCTTAGGGAAAGAGTTAGTGGAAAGACAAATTGCTCCTGTGCTTTCAGGCGTATATTCTGGTAAATTGAATGAGCTTACAATGGCATCTACATTACCATATTTACTAGATTATAAAAATAAGTATGGAAGTATTATTAAAGGTTTTGAAGAGAATAAAAAACAATTTCAATCAGCAGGAAATAAAAAATTCGTATCATTTAAAGGTGGACTATCTACGATAATTAATCGCTTAGAAGAAGTGCTGACTGAAACTGTCGTAAAAAAAGGTGCTATAACGACGGCTGTAAGTAAACAAGAAAATCGATATGAGATTTCTTTTGTAAATCATGAAACAATACAAGCTGATTATGTTGTTTTAGCAGCTCCACATGATATAGCACAAACTTTATTACAGTCTAATGAGTTAAATGAGCAGTTTAATACATTTAAAAACTCATCTCTTATAAGTATTTACTTAGGATTTGACATACTAGATGAACAACTACCAGCTGACGGCACAGGGTTTATTGTAACGGAAAACAGTGATTTACATTGTGATGCTTGTACATGGACAAGTCGAAAGTGGAAACATACATCGGGTAAACAAAAATTATTAGTAAGAATGTTTTATAAGAGCACCAATCCGGTATATGAAACAATCAAAAATTATAGTGAAGAAGAATTAGTACGAGTAGCTTTATATGATATTGAAAAGAGTCTTGGAATTAAAGGTGAACCAGAAGTAGTCGAAGTTACAAATTGGAAAGATTTAATGCCGAAATATCATTTAGAACATAATCAAGCGGTTCAAACATTGCAAGAAAAAATGACGAATCTTTATCCAAATGTATATTTAGCTGGTGCCTCATATTACGGTGTCGGAATTGGTGCGTGTATTGGAAATGGAAAGAATATAGCCAATGAAATAATGGCTATATTAAATAAATAATACTGTAGAATAAATAAAAACTGTCTCTTCAGCAAAATGGAGGAACAGTTTTTATTTATTTTATTTGAATGGAAATTTTGTTGTTTTTTACATTTTTTTCTTTTATTGTTAATGTTATTTCTCCAGACTCTTTAAATGAATACGGTGATAGTTGATAAATATCTTTTATATCATGTTTTTCCTGTAATTTATTTACCGGTATTGATACGATATTTGGCTTCCATGTTTCTTGTTTTCCTGAAGGATATTCTATAAGTATTACCGGATTTTTTAACTGTATTGTTTTCCAAGAGATGAAATATAGTTGTACTTCTGTATCTTTTTTTAATAATTCTTCGGAGAAATAACCGAATTCGCCTACATTACCGAAAACAGTATAGTTTTGATTTTTTAATTTAATATCTAAATAACCAGGTTGATATGTTACTGCATGATAAGTTCCATATGAAAGTGAGAGTATGGCAGCGATTAAAATACCGATTGAAAATGTCGTAAAGCTATTGCCTTTAAAGCTAGTCATCATGAATGAGTTTGGTGTGAATTTCTTTGCGAATAAAAAAATAAGTAATATGAGTAAGAGGGATAAGCCGATGAATATATACATAGGAAATTTTCACCTCCACAATAAAATAATATATTAACTATATTTTACCATAAATGTATGGGGTAGGTTGGTTGTTTAGAAGGAGAAAATGAAGAAACAATTTCTTTACAGTTCTTGATAATTTAAAATTCGATTTATGGAAATTATAGCGTGATGTTTGAGGTGCAATCAGAAGGTATCTAATTCGTGTATATAGAATTAAGAGAGAATGTGCCATTAGAAATGTTTGATTTATGGAACAATAAGGACTTTACTAATTATACATATTTTTTCTGATATAATGAATGAGTAGAGAGAAAGGAGTGATCCTATGGCATTTCCTATATTAGAAACAGAACGCTTACGTTTAGTTGAAATAGAACAATCTTATTGTCAAAAAATATATGAAATCTTTTCATTGGATGAAGTGACGTGTTACTACGGTATGAATTCTTTTACGGAGTTTGGACAAGCTTCACGTATGATCGAATCTTTTTCAAAAAATTACTTTGAGAAAAAGGCAATACGATGGGGAATTGTGTTAAAAGAAACGAACGTTTTAATAGGAACAATTGGACTAAACAATTTACAATTATGGAGTAAACGATCTGAGATTGGATATGATCTGCATCCTCGCTATTGGGGAAATGGTTATGCTTCAGAAGCAGCTGGAGAAATTATTGATTATGGATTTAAAGATTTAGGTTTGTTTAGAATTGGAGCTATTACATATCCTGAAAATGTTACTTCTTGTAGAATGTTATCTAAAATTGGCTTCCAAAAGGAAGGGCTATTGCGCGGATATATTCATCAAGGAAATAAGCAACACGATGCATTATTGTATTCTATAGTGCGAACTGATGTTGAGGACATAAATTTATAATAAAAAAACCTCTTAATTAAAAGAGGTTTTTTTTATTATAAATTAACCTAATTTAGGTAATAAACGTTCTCCGCTTTTCATGCTACTTTTACATAAAGGGCATTTAGGCTCTTCTTCAAATGAAAAGTTCTTTCTCATCCATCCTAAACAATCCTCTGATTCACATTCCCAAACAGGGGTTTGTTCTGGTGGTACTTCTGCTACATCGTTCTTTCGATTGCGATACATGTAACCACTCCTTTTATGTAAAAAATTTTAGTTATATATTAAAAAGGTTGTTAACCTTGCTGGTAACAACCTTTTTATTGTTTGAATTATAGCTTTACAACGTTTTTAGCTTGAGGTCCGCGGTTACCTTCTTCAACTTCAAAGCTAACTTCTTGACCTTCGTCAAGAGACTTGAAGCCGTCGCCAGTGATAGCTGAGAAGTGAACGAATACATCGTTACCGTCTGCAACTTCGATGAAACCGAAACCTTTTTCGCTGTTAAACCATTTTACTTTACCTGTTAATGTCATGGTAATGCCTCCTAAAAGTAGAAAAATTACAATATGATCGGCCTTATTTGAATGAAAATAAAATTTCACATATTATCAAAAACCCATAAGGAGTACAAACTGTCCCTGATTGATACTTGATAATATGCAAAGAAAATATAGTGTTAAATTGACCTTAATTACTATCTTACAACAAATGGTGGGAAATAGCAAGTGCTGGTAATGCCACTGAGTAATCTGGGTGATAATAGTAAAGGCACAAAGGCACCTCTTTTATTTATATATTATTCCTAATTTGGATTTATGCAAAATCATGTAAGAAAAACTTAGAGTAAATATTAATAATGTATTTTTTGTGGTAAAATATGGTTGTTTACTGTTGGTAGTTAAATATTATAAAAGGAGAAAAGAAAGTGAAAAATAATTCATTTTTAATAATTGAAGCAGCAAAAGCAGGGAGAAAAAAGGTCCATCCAGTCTTTGCTGTAATATTAGCCATTATATTTTTGACTTTAGGCGAACTTTTTATGTTATTTATGTTATTTTTACCGAAAGCTGAAACGATATTCATGAAAGGTATTTATGACAATGTTAGAATGGTGTTAACGTTTGGCGGAGCTATATTTATTTTATTTATATGGGTTCGTTTTGTAGAAAAAAGACCTTTTTCATCCATTGGCTTTTGGAAAGAGAAATGGATGAGAAAGTATTTAAAAGGTGCGTTAATAGGGTTTTTATTTATTTCAACGCCAGTTATTTTACTATTATTAATGGGGAGTGTGAAATTGCAAGTACAACATATTACCTCAACAGTGATAGTAGGAATAGTAGGATCTCTAGTTGCATTTTTAATACAAGGGGCAACGGAAGAAATTATTGTACGAGGTTGGTTATTCCCGGTTCTTTCTGTTAGAAGTCGTATATGGGTTGGAATAATTGTAACTTCATTTTTATTTGGATTTCTTCATCTACTTAATCCGGGAATTACAATATTATCTATATCGAATATAATATTAGTGGGTGTTTTCGCAGCTTTATATGTATTGAAAGAAGACGGTCTGTGGGGAATATGTGCATGGCACTCAATTTGGAACTGGGCTCAATATAATGTATATGGTTTTGCAGTTAGTGGCACAACTGTATATTCTACTCCAATTTTTAAGTCTATAACAAATGGACCAGAAACATTGCATGGAGGCACGTTCGGAATTGAAGGTAGTATCATTACAACAATCATGCTCACTATTGCTTCAATTGTTTTATGGAGAAAGTTATGGGGAAGAAAAGTGAAACAACGAAATTTTAGTTAATGAAAGAGGAAGAAACTATGGGGATAATAGCATTTGAGGGAGCAAGCGCTGTTGGTAAAAGTACCACGTGCCGTGAATTAGAAAAGAATTATGGTGCTTATATAATACCTGAAGTGAATTCTTTATTTGAAAGGCCAAAAAATGAACATAGAACATGGTATTTTGAAAAACAAGTTGAGCGCTGGAATATAGCTGTTCAGAAGTCAAAGCAATATGAATTAGTAATACTCGATGGCGATATATATCAGCCACTTAGTTATAATTGGTGTTTTCATTTTGATATATTTAATCAGCCATTATCTTTAATAGAAAATTTTTATAAAGAAAAGATGATAAATAGGGAAATTGGTTTTCCAGATCAATATTTTTATTTATATACGAACGATGAAGAACTTAGAAAGCGGAAAGTATCTGATGAGACGAAAAGAAGAAGAAACTTCGAAAAACATTTACATATATCAAAATCGTTTCAACGTTATTATGAAAATTTAAATACTGTTACAGATGGGTATTGTAAATTAATTGAGGCGAAAAGTGTAAGAAATAATGAATTAGAAATAGTGAAAAACTCAAAAAAATTGAACGTGTGTGAAGAAAGACGTTTTGATGTTTCGAAGTTAGATGTTATTACGAAGTGGTTAAAAGAAAATCGTGCATAAAGTAAAAACAACGAGTGTTGTAGAACGCAATCGTTGTTTTTTTGTTTCTTTATAAATATAAAGGAAAAATTTGTAGAATATTTTCATTATTTAACAGAATAATCTTTTAATTTCAAAGGAAAAGAAATACAATATGAGGAAGTATATATAAATAATATGATAGGGGATGCGATATTTTGAATGAAGTAACAGTTTTTATATAAGAAATAATTAGGTAGTCAGAACAGAGAAATTTGGGAGGAAACAAGCGCGATGAAAACACTATTTAAAATAATCGGTATTCTAGCTGGTATGGCGGTAATCGGAGTAGGTTTAACATATGGTATGCTGCATTATTTAAATAATAGTAAACCAGCTGCGAAAAAGGTATCACCAGCTGCTCCAGCAGTAGAAGTATTAGCTGATAGTAACGTAAAAGCAGAAGATGCAAAGCTTTTAGAAAATGGAAATTATTCATTGCCGAATAGTGGTTTTAATAAAAATTTTAAATGGACAGATGAGAACATACAGACAGCATTACATGAAATGGCACATCAAAAAGCGAAAGCTGATCAAAAGTGGGGCTATATTTTTATTACACAAGAGCGGATTGAAAGCTTAATTGATATTGTAAAGAGTAATAATCTTGTGCAGGGAAGTACATATGTAGAAATTTTAGAACGATGGAAACAAGGAAAATATGAAAAGGTCGATGGGGATCACAATAAGATTTGGAAATTACAAAGTGGGAATTTAGGAGAAGGAAAAGGAGTAATGTCGGAAGCTGAGCAAAAAGAATTAATTAATCAAGTGTTTATGAACAAAGGTACATATTCAGGTAGTAAATTAATTGCAGGTGGGGGACAGACTAATAAATAGTATACTAATTAATGAAAAAGAGTAATTGCTTATTAGGCAATTACTCTTTTTCTATGTACATCTTAATATTTTAGTCTCGTTCAAGTAAGGAAAGAAACGACTGTAACACCGGGGAAATCCATCTAGATTTATGATAGATTACATGACTTTGAATAACTGTTGGAGTTTCGATAGGCTGAAAACATAGTTGTTCTTTTTGACAACTTTCTTGTACAACAATATAAGGAAGAATTGAAATGCCTAACTTACACATAACGGATTGTTTAATTACTTCAACATTGGAAGTTTCAAATGTTTTAGCTGGAATATTTCCACTTTGACGTAAAAAACAATCTACCATTGGCCTATAGCCGCAGCTTTGTTCTGTAAAAATGAACTGGGTGTCCTGTAATAACTGGAATGGATTTGTATGTGCAGAGGAATAAGCTGGTAAAATCCATCCAAATGTTTCATTACTAAAAGTACGCGTAATAAAATCATTATGTTCTATACTTTCTCCAATTATGAAGACAACGTCTGTTTCTCCTTCACGTAATTTTTGTAATGCTTGTTCATTTGTGTTTGTTTCAAGTACGATATTTACTTTTGGATTTTTCTGTTTGTAAGTACGTAATAATTGTGGTAATCGGTATACCGCTAATGATTCATTAGATGTAATACTTAATGTACCTTCTAAATAATCTGTATTTTGGGGGATTTCTTGCGCTTTTTCATATATTGAAAGTAATTCTAATGCATAAGGATGAAATTGATGACCTGCTTTTGTAAGTAGCACTTTTTTCCCTAACCGATCGAAAAGAGGAATATGTAAATCGTTCTCTAAAGCTTTCATATGTGCTGTAACAGTAGATTGCGCATAACCTAGCGCATGCGCAGCCTTAGAAAAATTACCATACTTCACAATGGCGCAAAATGTTTTAACATGTCTCATTTCCATAAGCGATCCCTCTTTTATTATCATGATTTGTGAATGATTATATCATGTATTTTAATTTTCCAAATGATTAAATTCTGTATAAAATGAAATTGTAGAAATATTCATTCAGGTGATATTGGAGGAGAAAAGATGAAAAAAAAGGGCTATCATGTAGCTGTTGTTGGGGCTACAGGTGCGGTAGGGCAAAAAATTATTGAACTGTTAGAGAATGAAATGAAGTTTAATATAGTTGAAGTTACATTGCTTTCGTCAAAACGATCCGCTGGTAAGAAAGTAAGATTCAAAGGACGAGAGATAATTATAAAAGAGGCAAAAACAACTAGCTTTGAAGGTGTAGATATTGCCTTTTTTAGCGCTGGGGGAGAAGTATCTAGACAATTTGTAACTCATGCAGTTTCTAGTGGTGCGATTGTAATTGATAACACAAGTGAGTACCGAATGGCACAAGGTGTACCGCTCGTTGTTCCGGAAGTGAATGCGCATACTTTAAAGCAGCATAAAGGTATCATTGCAGTTCCAAATTGTTCAGCATTACAGATGGTAACAGCACTTCAGCCGATTCGAAAATCATTCGGTTTAGAAAGAATTATCGTTTCAACATATCAAGCTGTATCGGGTTCTGGCATTCATGCGATTCATGAATTACAAGAGCAGGCTAAGTCTATGCTTGCTGGTGAAGAAGTGAAAAGTAATATATTACCGGCGAAAAAAGATAAAAAACATTACCCAATAGCGTTTAATGTACTGCCTCAAGTAGATATATTTACAGACAATGATTTTACTTTTGAAGAAGTAAAAATGATTCAAGAAACGAAGAAAATATTAGAAGATGAAAACCTGAAAATGGCAGCTACTTGTGTACGTGTTCCAGTTGTATCAGGACATTCAGAATCGGTTTATATAGAACTGGAAAAAGAAGCAACCGTTGCGGAAATTAAGGAAGTATTAATGGATGCACCAGGTGTTATTTTGCAGGATAACCCTAGTAAACAGCTGTATCCAATGCCATTATATGCAGAAGGAAAAATAGATACATTTGTCGGAAGAATACGTAAAGATCCTGATATGCCAAACGGATTCCACCTCTGGATTGTTTCCGATAACCTATTAAAAGGTGCGGCTTGGAATTCAGTTCAAATCGCAGAGACTTTAGTAGAAAAGGGAATACTTTAATCTAGTTTGAAAAACCGGGGAATCGATAATGATTTTCCGGTTTTTATCCCGCTATTTGCTGGGCAGTAAGACCCCCACTGATTAAAGCTTCACTTTATTTAATAATTGTTTTCTTTATTTCGCCCAACTTTAATTTAAATTAGTCGTTATTGAATTTTTATAAATATCTACTTTATGTGCAGTGAAGCGTAAGGTTTTGGATTCTGCATGAATTGTTAGGTTAATAATAATCGATAACGGCATTTCGACCGTTTTCACAATATCTTCTATAGCAATATACTCATTTTCTGCTTCGTTATAATAAACAACAGAACGAATTACTGCCTCGTTATTTTCAATGTCAATTTCACACATCATAGGGAACTTTTCACTATTATGTAAGAATAGTTCGCCTAGTACGATTGAACCGTTTAGCTCCTCTGTAAAATTAGTAGTTGCTGCTGGTTTTACCCATGTTTCGTCATGTTCTTCGTTTTCCTCTTCATCTATTGCCCATTCCCAAATGGGGTTTTGTTTTAGGTCTTCAATAGTTAATTCATCAATTGGTTTGCAATTGCTCATACATAAATTCTCCTTTTGCTTTGATAAATAAGTTTCTTAATCTCAAAAATTAGATGATTGCTTACGAGTAAGTTCAATATAGTATTTTGCTCATTTGATATTAAACTATTTTATTTTGAAATAAAGCTTCTGTAGCAATATTAACAAAAAAATAATTATTAGTGGAGGTTTTTAAGTGGCATGGAGTTAAGGTAAGGTAGTAAAAAACATCAAGAATGAATGGGATTTATTTGGTACGATATGGATATGTTTAATAAGAGGGGGAATTTGATGTATCAAGTAAAGGGGTATTTTTCATCGCTCAAAGGAAGTCATTATGAAATTGGTAAGCAACAAGGTGAATTTGTGAAACAACATTCTTATCTTATTCCGCAATTTATAGAGCAAGAAAACTTAATATCGCATAACCATTGGACAGAATCTAGAAATATATTAAATCAATATTGTTCTGGAATTAATGAAGAAATTGAAGGTTTTTGTGAAGTGTTAAAAATTCCTTCAAAAAATATGATGTATTACTATCAAACACTATTGAAAGCAGGTTGTAGTCATTGTGCAGTATTACCTAAAAAGACAGATTCAACTCACACTTATGTATTAAGAAATTATGATTTGTCACCAGTAATAGATGATATGCGTTTTTGCTCGACGCATGTTGAAGGTGCGTATGCACATAGTGGCTTTTCTACTCAATATTTTGGTCGAACAGAAGGGGTTAACGAACATGGATTATCTGTTACATTTTCAGCATGTGGTCAACCAGTAGGAAACATTGTAGGTTTAAGAAAGCCAATGGTAAATGGTTTACAGTGTTTTGCGGTAATTCGATTGTTGTTGGAGAAATGTAAAAATGTGCAGGAAGCTAAATCACTAATAGAAGAAATACCAATTGCTAGTAATATTAATTTAATAGTAGCTGATCCTTTAAATGCAGCACATATTGAAATATTTGACGGTCATAAATCCACAACAACGATTGATGGTGACAACCAAGCTTTTATTGTATCAACAAACCATGCAGTTAGTTCATCAATTCAGAAATTAAATAATAGGAAATTAGAACAATCTACAAAGAGATATCATATTTTACATGAGCATTTAAATGGATATGAACAAGTGAGCATAGAGTCTTTAAAAAAGTTAGTAGAAGAAGAATATCCTGATGGACTGACTGTACATAACTATGAAGAATGGTTTGGAACTTTACATTCTGTATTATTCGATTTACATGATCGTACAATGAAGATTTGTTTCGGATCACCACTTTTAAACGACTGGTACTCATTGAAAGTTGGAGGAAGTATGCCGTTTTCTGAGGTGAACGTGAACTTTAAAAATAAAACTTATACTGACTTTTGGAGGGAAGATAAGAATGAATTGATGCCTAAAAGATAAATGAGATAAGCTGATAATGAAGAGAGTGCATTTACACTGGAGGGATTACCAATGCTAAAAGTTATGTTACCATTTGTTCTTATCTTTTTTCTTGTTATTGCGATGTATATTGCTTATCAAAAGAGAAAAAAATCTGGGATAAAAGGATTGAAAAGTGCGTTAACTTCTATTTGCTTCTTTTCACTCGCAATTTTAAATATGTTTGCATATTGGTTTCACTTTGGCGGTGCTTTTACTTGGTTATTTTCAATTGTATTATTGCTAGTTGGTGCATATTTTACTAAATATATTCCAATATCTAAAAAGGTACATTAAAATCTATAAGAGTTTAATATAATGTTTACTTTGTTTTGAAAAGAGATTATTCTACTAGATCGTTGTGAAACGGTTTCATAGGATAATCTCTTTTTTTAGTTTTGGAAAGAACTTACTGTGCTTTTTAGTTGTTCAATAAATTCTTGAGTTGCAGCACACATATATTTATCTTTTCTATAAATTAACCCTATTTCAATTGTTGGAGTAGGGTTTTCTATTTTAATAGCTTGAATGTTATTATTTTGTAAAAAGTCTATATATGGTTTGGGTAACACTGTAATTCCCATTCCTTTGGAAACCATTTGGATTAAAGATTCCATCGTGCTAATTTCTAAAATTGGTCTTGGTTTAAAGTTGAATTTTTGACAATGAGATGTAATTAGTTCGGTTAAAAAGAAATTTTTAGGTAAAAGAATTAAAGGATAGTTCTGTAATTCAGCAATAGATACATGATTACGTTCAGCTAATCGATGACCAGTGGGCACGACTAATGTAAGATCGCTTTTGTATAGAGGGATAGAGATAATCTCTTTATCTTGCACCGGGAGAAATGTAATTCCAATATCTAGTTCGTTTTGTAATAATTTTTCACGGATATCTCCTGTGCGAAGCCCTAATACAGAAAGCTCTATATTGGGATATAAATTATTGAAATTTAAAATAGTTAGTGGTAGTAAATAATTTACGACGGTTAACAAAGCCCCTATTGTTAAGGAACCTTGCTGTAATCCGTTTAGGTCTTGAATAGCTGAACGAGCTTGTTCAACTTCATGAAAAATGGTTTTACTATGTGATAATAAAATCTTTCCTGCTTCAGTTAAAGATATTTTTTTACCAATTCGATCGAAAAGTGGCATTCCTAGTTCATGCTCTAATGCACGTATTTGTTGGCTTAGAGAAGGCTGTGAAATATTTAATTTCTCAGCTGCTTTTGTGAAATGTAATTCTTTTGAAACAGCTAAAAAGTATTCAAGTTGTCGTAATTCGATTGGAATCACCTCAAGTATAATAATAGGTTATACCTATCATTATTATATAAATAATTGAATTGAACAATGATTTTAGAGGTTTTATAATCATCTTTATATAACAGAGAGGGTTGTAAAAATTAATTGAGAGAAAATACATGTAACACCTTTAAAGGAGGAAATAGAATGGCTAATGAATATCAATTATTATCTTTAAATATAGGGTTACCAAAAGAGGTTACATACGGCGGAAAGGTAGTTCATACAGGCATAAATAAGAAACAAGTAAAGGAACCGGTATATTTATCCTTTGTAAAATTTAATGGGGATGGACAAGCTGACTTAGTTCATCATGGAGGAGTAGATAAAGCAGTTTGTGTTTATACTGGTGATCACTATCCATACTGGGAAAAAGAATTGAATCAAGATCTTGTATATGGGGCTTTCGGAGAAAATATAACAGTTAGTGGTATGAGCGAAGAGGATGTTTGTATTGGTGATACGTTTGAGCTAGGACAGGCAATCGTACAGGTAACACAACCAAGGCAACCTTGTTTTAAATTAGCAAAAAAATATAATATTCCAAAGTTACCACTATATTTTCAAGAAACAGGATATACAGGATTTTATTTTCGTGTATTAAAAGAAGGATGGGTATCATCAGTCGACACCTTAAAAAGACTACAGTCTGATCCAAAAGGTGTTTCAGTAGCATTCGCTAACCGTATTATGCATAAGGAAAAACAAAATATTGAAGGGGTAAAAAGGATATTAGAAGTAAATGCACTTTCAAATAGTTGGAGAAAGTCTTTTGAAAAGCGTATAAGTGGAGAAGAAATTAATACGAAGGAAAGACTTGAAGGGATAAAAGAATAAAAATATTTTATTATAAATAGTGTATTTCTATTAGTAAAAGCTAATTAGAAAGCGCTATTTTTATAAAATAAACTAATTAATATCCGAAAATCTTAATATTTTTTTATTCGACTTATTTTCAAATAGTCGAAACATAAAATTAATTAGACTTTTTTTTTATGTTTTATGATAGTATATTGATTGGTAAGACCTCTATTTTTAAGAGTAGGTCATATAAGTATATCTAATTTAATGGAATTTAACATTTGGAGGTACAACATGGGGAATGTTGAAAAATTGGCAAGTCTTCTAATAGAAGAACCGAAAAGAGAGCAGTTATTTCCTTTATTTGAAGAAGTGTTGGGAATTACAACTCAAACATTGAATGATTTTTCGGATAAAGGATATTGGGATGATACATATAAAGCTTTATCATTTTTACAAGAAGATAAAGTGATTGCAAATGTTGCGGCATTTTCACTCCCATTATTAATTAATGGTGAAAAAATAAATGCGGCGGGTATTCAATCAGTAATGACACACCCTAATTTCCGTAGACAAGGGCTAATGACACAATTAATGAGTAAAATGATAGAAGAAATCGATAAGAAATGTGAATGTGCATTATTGTTTACGGAAAAACCTGAACTATATACAGCATTTGGATTTAAAGTTGTGCAGGAATATTTGATGACTATACCATATGATAAAAATATTAATAATAACGATTCACTACTTAAAAAGTTAGATTTCTATAATATAGAGAATAGACAGTTAATACATGAAACTATTGATAGTAGCCAAAGACTTTCAAATAGTTTTTCAACTTTAAACTTCCATCCTTCATTTTATTTGAATATGTATGATTCGGAATGGAATGAGAAATTGTATTATTCAGAGAAACTAGATGCTTTAATCGTTTATGAAGTAGACAATGAAAAGTTGAAATTATTTGGAGTATTTGCGCCAGTACTTCCGGTTTTAGATGAATTATGTGGAGAAATCAATGAAAGGTTTACGGAAATCGAATTTTATTTTTCTCCGGATCAATTAGGGATTGAGGATGTACAGTTTACAGAATTACAGTCTAGCAAGTATTTAATGGTTCGAAGTGATAAAGAGTTAGATTTTAAAGGTTATAAATTTCCAGTATTAGCGGAGTTTTAAATGTCTATATAAATGCTTTATTATGGAGGAGCTATGAATATATCGTATATACCAGAACGTATTGAGCAACTCACTATAATGAATGTACCTGAATACTATAAAATTAATGATAATCATGCGTTTATTGTCCGTTCGAAAGCAGAAACCGATTTTTGGCTTAAAACACATTATGGTTTTGAAGTAATGAATGGTCATGTATTTTATAATGAGATGATGACAGACTTTCAAGCTGAAGTTCAGTTACGTATGAATCCAAATTCAAAATTCGATCAAGCAGGTCTTTTTGTTATGATTTCGGAGAACTGTTGGCTAAAAACATCTTTAGAATATATCCCTGAAGGGCCATCTCACTTAGGTGCTGTCGTAACGAATAATGGATATTCTGACTGGTCAACGCAAGATTATCCAACTGAAGCAGCTAAGCAACAACTGCGTTTTCGAATTATTCGAAAACGCAGTGATTATACAATATATGTGAAAAAGAACCATCAATGGGAACAAATAAGAATCGCTCATTTAATGGAGGATATAGGGAATGAGCCTATTAAAATAGGTTTTTACACGTGTAGTCCTTCTAAAAATAAGGGATTTGAGACTGAGTTTTTAAATTTTACAATTGAAGAAATATAGATGAAAAAACCGTATTCTTTTCATTAAGAATGCGGTTTTTGTATTTACATAATATAAAGCACATTTATTGACCAGAAAGTCATTAATACTTATCATTTAATAATGTTAAATATTAATTTGCATAATATAATAAAAGTAATGAAGAAATTACAAAAAATATCACTTAAATAAGGAGGGATATGAATTATTCAGTGGTAATTTCATGGGAAAAGGAGATTATGTATGAAATCATTTCGTAAGTTATTACAGTATTTAAAACCATACATGTTCTTCGCTATTATTGGACCGCTATTTATGGTACTTGAGGTTGCGATGGACTTAATTCAACCGACTATTATGCAACATATCATTGATGTTGGGATTGCAAATCGGGATTTAAATTATGTAATAAAAATGGGGCTTCTTATGATAGGAGCAGCAGCACTCGGTTTAGTTGGAGGGCTTGGGTGTATGATATATTCTACAAAAGCAGCTGTTAATTTCGCTACTGACATACGAAAAGATGTGTTTGCGAAAATAGAAACATTTTCTAGTAATAATCGTGATTCATTTGGAACAGGTAAATTATTAACGATCGTGACGAATGATATCACTTCCATTCAATCAGCAATGACAATGACATTACGTGTTCTCGTTCGTGGTCCGCTGTTATTTATGGGAAGTATAATTATTGTTTTTGTAACAGCAAGAGAGTTATTTCCAATATTACTTGTAGTTGTTCCGATTTTATTACTTGCGATTATTTTAATTGCAAGCAAAGCAAGTGGTACATTTAAAAAGGTGCAAGAGGCATTGGACAAAGTGAATACAAAGTTACAAGAAAATTTATCTGGTGTACGTGTTATAAAAGCGTATGTAAGACAAAAATATGAAATCGCTCAATTTGGAAGTGTAAATACAAATTTAACGAAGATAAATATTCGAGCTGTGCAACTTATTTCTTTAATGATGCCAATCATTATGCTAGTTGTAAGTGGCGGGATTGTCGCAACATTATGGATTGGTGGAGAAAAAGTATTCAATGGAACGCTTCAAGTAGGAGCGATTTTGGCATTTATTAATTACTTGAATATCATTTTAATGTCACTTATGTCGATTAGCATGGTATTTATTCAAATTGCGCGAGCTTTTCCATCTGCGGATCGTGTACAGCAAGTGTTAAATACCGAGGTTGATATTATAAGCGAAGCGAATGCAATCGAACCTGAGAAAATCGAGGGGAATATCGAATTTAAAAATGTTAGTTATAGCTATACGAAAAATAATGAATACGTTTTAAAAGATATTTCGTTTAGCATACAAAAAGGTGAAAAAGTAGGGATTATTGGATCAACTGGAAGTGGTAAATCTAGCTTAGCGAAACTGTTACCACGTCTATATGATGTGGATCAAGGTGAAATATGTATAGATGGAATAGATGTTAAAACATATGATTTGCAAAAACTCCGTGCTTCAATAGGGTTTGTACCTCAGAAGGCCTTGTTGTTCTCAGGTAGTATAGAAGAGAATTTACGTTATGGTAAAGAAAATGCAACACATGATGAGCTGGAAGTAGCAGCTGCATCAGCTTGTGCGACTGAGTTTATTAATAAGCTGGAAGAATCTTATCAATATAATTTAACACAAGGTGCGACAAATCTATCAGGTGGACAAAAACAACGTGTATCAATTGCAAGGGCACTTGTGAGAAAACCACCGATTCTCATATTAGATGATTCTACATCAGCAGTTGATGCAAAATCAGAGGCTACTATTCAAACAGCTTTAAAAACAAAATATAAAGGCACAACGACTTTATTAATCGCGTCCAAAATTTCTTCCATAATGGATGCGGATAAAATACTTGTATTAGATAATGGTGAATTAGTTGGCAATGGTACACATGAACAATTGTTAGAACGAAGTGAGGTTTATCAGGAAATTTATCTTTCCCAAGGTGGTAATTTGCATAAAGAAGGTGGGGAAGAACATGCGTAATTTTCAAGGGCAATTTGCTAATAAAGGTGGACGAAACACACCAAAGATGGGAAAAGCTAAAAATGCCCAAGGAACTGTAATGCGGATATGGAACTATATGGGCTATCAAAAAGCTGCTCTAATGTTTGTTATATTTCTAGTCGTTGTTACTACTTTACTTGGATTATTAGGTCCCTATTTTATGGGAGTCATTATAGATCAATATATTGTACCGAAAGATTTAAGTGGTACAGCAAGAATGTGTATGTTACTTATCGCGATTTACGGTGTAACTGTACTTTTAACATGGTTACAAACATTTGTCATGATTAACGTTGCATTAAAAACAATTCAAAAAATACGACAAGATATTTTTGAGAAAATCCAAACGCTTTCTTTACGGTTCTTTGATGTGCGTTCTCAAGGTGATTTAATGAGCCGTGTGACAAATGATATAGATAATTTGAACCAAGCTTTGACACAAAGTGTTGTACAAATTATTTCATCAGCATTAACTTTTATAGGTGTAACGATTACAATGTTCGCCTTAAATTGGATTTTAGCAATTGTAACTTTAATTACAGTACCTATTATGTTTTACGTTACAAAAAAACTAGTTGCATATAGTGGTAAAAACTTTGCGAAGCGTCAAAAAGATTTAGGTGAACTAAATGGATTTATTGAGGAAGCAATTACAGGTGCGGATGTTACAACGTTGTATGGAAAAGAAAAAGAAACTGTACAAAATTTCAATAAAATTAATGAACAGCTAAGAGTTTCAGCTACGAAGGCTGATATATTTTCAGCTTTTATTTTTCCAAGTATGAACTTTATTAATAACTTAGGTATGGGGCTTGTCATTGGGACCGGATCAGTTATGGTCTTAAACGGAATGACAACAGTAGGAGTTATTGCGGCTTTTATTAATTATTCTCGTCAATTCTCAAGGCCGCTAAGTCAATTTGCGACTTTAATGAATACAATTCAAGCGGCAGTTGCTGGTGGAGAACGTGTTTTTGAGATTATGGATGAGGTACCAGAAATTCAAAATAAAAAAGACGCATTCGTTGTACAAAATTTACAAGGGCATGTTGCACTTAAGAATGTTTCATTTGGCTACGCAGAAAATAAAACAATTTTAAAAGAAGTGAGTCTTAAAGCGCAGCCAGGAGAGACAATTGCTTTAGTTGGTCCGACTGGATCAGGGAAAACAACAATCATTAATTTGTTAACTCGCTTTTACGATATACAGCAAGGACAAATTCATATTGATGGAAAAGATATAAAAGATTATGATATTAATTCTTTACGAAGTAAAATAGGAGTAGTTTTACAAGATACGTATTTATTTGCTGGTTCGATTATGGATAATATCCGTTATGGACGCTTAGATGCTACTGATGAAGAAGTTATCACTGCAGCTAAGGCAGCATCTGCACATTCTTTTATTAAGCATTTGCCAAATAAATATGAAACAAAAATTGCTTCAGAAGGATCGAATTTAAGTCAAGGACAAAAACAACTTCTTGCGATTGCACGAGCAATTTTAGCAGATGCAGATATATTAATTCTAGATGAAGCGACATCTAATATTGACACAAGAACAGAATTACAAATACAAGCAGGACTAAATAATTTAATGAGAGGTCGCACAAGTTTTGTGATCGCTCACCGACTTAAAACAATTGAAAAAGCAGATCAAATCCTTGTTATAAAGGATGGAAGAATTTTAGAAAGAGGGGATCATGAGTCTCTCATGGAAGATAAAGGGTTTTATTTTGATCTGTATACGAGTCAGTTTAAAATATAGTAAAAACATTGATATGTTGCGGTTTCTCTTGAGAGGAGAAACCGCATTTTTTGTATTTGTAAATATTACTATTCAAATGGTTTTTCACTACATATTTTAACAGCATCCTCCTGCATTCCAGGCAAAACATGTGAATAGCGATTTAATGTTATGAACATATCTTTATAACTGAATTGTTCACTTACAGTCTTTAGATGTATACCTTGTTTCAAAAGTAGTATAGCATGTGTATAACGTAAAGCATAAAATCGAACTTTAAAATTAAATAAAAAGAGCGCTGTTAAAAGCGCTCTGAGACAAACTATATATTTAGAGAGGAATCAAGATAATATATGGATATTGTTTGAGAATGTTGTAGGTTTTAATTAAAAATAAAGCACACATATAAGTGTGCTTTTATGAACGCTTTAGATTTGTATGACTATATAGTCAACATACAATAAAATATGCTTGTTTGATATAAATGTGTGTCAAATCTATAAAAATATTTTTTAGTGTGTATAAGGAACATTAAATGTTAGTTAGCCAAGTCTTTTGTTTTTATCCCGCATTAACGGGCAACCCAATTGGTGAGGGCTAATAATCATGGGGGGATGAACTAAAACCCAATGATTAAAGTTTCACTTTATTAACGAATTTGTGCAACTGTTAACGCTGCAGAACGAATATCTACTGTACCTATTACTTCAACGGGGACAATTTGAATTAAATCACCTGGGTTTAAGTTAATTAGAATGACGCCACTTGATACATCGACTTCACCAGTTCCAATAATATTAGAACGGACTGCGGTTCCGGATCCTGCAATAACATTAGTCGATGAATTTAATGTCAAGAAAAAGCGTGCTGCTTCTGGGGCTACTGGAACGTTATCAAGACTAATCGTTAATGTATAGCTAATTTGATAAATACCAGCTACTTGAATTTTAATACCAGTTCCAGTACTAATTGTATCATTGATTACAGGGACAGTAATGTTAGGATTTGGGCCTGTACTAGGTAATAGTAGTGGTGTAAATAATGTTGCAAATTGAGGTGAAGTAGCATTGAAGGCAAAACCTAGGGCAGGTAGTGTACTAGGTGCTTGTGCTTCACAATTAAAATTAGTGAATTTACGAATGGATGAGCGCATATTTTCACTCCTTTCTTGTATTTAGATTTCGTGAGTATTAACTTCACGTTTTGGACAAGCATAATACAATATATGAAAATTTATAGTAGATAGTGCACAAGCGTTACTATTATGGATAAAGCTATGAATAATAAATACAATATCGAAAAAGCAGTTAGCTAATTTAGCTAACTGCTTAGTAGGTTCTCCAAGAGCAAATAGGCGAAAAAATATTGTGCTATATAAAAGATCACTATAGATAAGTGCTCTTTTTGAGAGTGAGTATAAATTTCTATTATTCTATTTAGTATATGCACTTGTATTATGTAGTTGCTACTAAAATTGATGTAAATTTTTAAAATTAGAGGTTTCTTTTAATGAAACCTCTAAAAAGACAACTAAAGTTACGTTATAGTAAATTCAATTGCGATAGGAGTGCCTCCATCTAGGACTGCTCCTCCTACAATAGTAGCAGCTGTAGTAGTCACACCAGTAATAGTATCACCTGTTTGAATAACACCATTAATATAAAGTGTTAAAAAGGCATAAGAAGCAGGGAATGTTGTTACAGCACCAGTGTCATCAGTGAAGTCTGTGTTAGCAAAAGTTAAATCTGCTCCAGCAGCAGTTCCTGTTGCTGCTGTGCTTACAAATCGTCTTCCAGCTATAAAAGGTTTAACGATAGGCATTTATGTTCACCCCTTTTTGAAAATTAACTCGGACAAGTGTTTTGAAAGTTTTGTCCTGTATCGTATAATATGCTGTGCTTCTACTAAGAGATACGGCTTGTATACTAGTAAATAAGTATAATTATTATGCGTTTTATAAGTTAGGTTCTTATAAGTAATTAAGTGGTTAAGGTTGGATTTTGTATATGGTATGTTTATGTAAAAAAAGAGAGCTCTTTTAGAAAGAGCTCTTAATCAAATTATTATCTTAGTGTTGGAGGGAGACTGGCGGCCTCAGTGACAGATGGTAAAAATAATTTCCGTGGTATTGTAATAAATTCAAGCGCAATTTGCTTTGGATAAAAAAGTATTTGAGTTAAATCTAGAGCATGTATTAATAGTATCATGAAGCTTGTAAGAATGATAAAACTACCCCAAAAGAAACTTTTTGAAGTGTTGCGAAAATCTTTTATTAAAGAAAAGAATGAAAAAAATGCGGTAACAATGAGAATGAAAAATTTATACTTATCAGCCATTGTAATCCTCCTAAAGAACAGTAATTTATATTATACCGTATTTTTCAATATTATTATAAAAAGATTTTAAAGTGAATAATAAAAAAAAATAAAGCCATAACTTAAAACATTAGTTTAGGTTCTATTGTTTGAATTCTTTGTTTTAGAAGGTATATAATCTGAATTTGAAAATTTTCCAAATGAATTACCATTTTTTATTTCTGATCCAACATCAAGTGCTGAATGAAATGGTATGAAAGATTATAGGCTAGTGATACGAGATTAAATAAGAGGAATTTGCGTGCAGCAAGAGTTCTAGCTCAGATTTCTACTAGAGAAAAGTATTTAGTTGGAGTTGGTATGTTAATAAAAAACGGATAGATGTCGAAACTAAATATTCATGACATTAAGGACAAAGATCAGGAAATATAATTTGGTATTCTGGGAATAACCGGAGATCCGTAGTTAAGGTTGCATAGTATTTGTATTTTTTTTCTAATTTTTCAATTGTTGTTAAGTGATGAGAACCTAATCCACGTCGTACACTATGTTGAGAAAGAGTCGGCCCAATTTGTAATTTTCGTTTTTTCATTGGATCGTTCCATGGACTGTAAAAAAATTTAAAAATAAAAGCAGGTTCCATGTAAATGCTATAAGGATAATGCGAACCATGTCTCCCGACTCTATAGTTCCCGTGCGAATTATTGTGAATTAATCTACCGTTAAGATATAGTTGATTTGGATTAGGTTGAATTATTATGCCGTGATAACGTTGTTTAACAAGCGGAGAACTATATCTTGGATTAGTGTAGCCATAAGTCGGTTCATCAATCATCATAATCATTCTTATTGAAAACATATTGCCGCCCATAGTGCTAAGTGATTTAAAAAATTGTTCTTTATTATAACAGCACAGGAATTCTGTCGTATTCAATACCATTTTCCATCCTGTAATTTCTCTTTCAATTTCCATAACTTCTTGATCAACTAAATAAGCATCAAATTCGAGTGATTTTGAGTTTCGTATTTCCCAATTAGGAGCGAATGTTTTACAGATTTCAACTGAACGATCAGTGGATCCACGATTAATAAGAATGCCATGATCAAATAGCTTTGTATGGTGCATTAACCACCATGGAAGTAAATATTCTTCATTGTAAAAATGAGAAATTAAAGTAGTCTTAATCAAAATCACCTCCGTATTTAACCTGCTTCTTATTTAATATGATATGGAAGGAAACCTATTGTTAGAAGGTTTCCTCTTAAAAGTTTTAAACCACATAGGGTATGTGGATGGATTAGTATATAAAGTAGTCTGATTTTTATTTTTTGAATATAAAAAAAGACACTCAATTGAGTGTCAATATAGTATTGCTCTCGCGTATAGGATTGGAGATGTTCCTCAAATACATATTGAGATGGTCTGTAAAGAAGAAACAATCTTCATCTTTAATGTAACATCGACATGGGTGAGTGTAAATTGATAATATATATACGGAAAATTTAGTATAGATGTTTTCTACTATGGATATAGTAAAATTTATTTTTATTACTTAATCACTATCGTAATATTTATCAATTGAGTATTTAGATTGTTTATTATAAAAACAATGAATCATTTTTTTAATCAATTCGTATAATTGTAAGAGAGGCACCTGTTGATCCGCCTCCAACTAAATTCACGACGGATAATATACCAAATAATTGTAGTGAGATTGTATTACCAGCATTTAAATTAGTAATTAAGTTATTACTATAATTTGAAGTGGATAAAGCGGGAGAAAAAATAGAGCCAGGAATTGGCGTAGAAGCGTTTAATAGTAGTCTAGTTCCAGCAAGTAGAGCGGTTGTCGTATTAACTTGATAGGTTAAATGATATCTTCCAGTTACAGGAATTGTAAATACGTCATTTGAAGCGTTAACTGTAAAATTACCGAGACTTTGGTTATTTGCCAGTGGAATGTTTGTTCCTCCTAATACGACTGAAACAGAACCACCTGATGTATTATTAGCGAACATAGAGTTTGTTGTAACGATTGAACCAGTACTCCCGGTAGGTCCAGTACTTCCGGTAGGTCCAGTACTTCCGGTAGGTCCAGTACTTCCGGTAGGCCCAGTACTCCCGGTAGGTCCAGTACTTCCGATAGGCCCAGTACTTCCGGTAGGACCAGTACTTCCAGTAGATCCAGTATTCCCGGTAGGCCCCGTAAGCCTGTAAGGGAAAATAATGTCAAGAGCCATTGACATTAGTTCCTTTTTTCTAATTTCATTATTATCTTGAATATAAATCACCTCATCTTTTTAAATAAGAATGTTATAGATTTACTACTTTTTAAATAGAATGATCAATTTATTATATTAATAATAGTGGCTATAGCAACGGTAAAATGTGTAATACATGTAATAATTATTATGAGAAGAAAAGAGAATAGTTATAAAGTTATTCTTTAATGATAAGGTCTAAATGATATGTATGAGTTAAAAAACATGTGGAATGAGGTATTAACTTGAAACGCAATGACAAATTATCATTGAATAAGGGGATGATAGGACCAGAAAATATTGGACCTACATTTCCGATTCTTCCACCAATTTATATTCCAACCGGAGCAACAGGACCAACTGGAATAACGGGACCGACCGGAGCGACAGGGATAACAGGAGCAACCGGAATAACGGGAGCAACCGGAATAACGGGAGCAACCGGAGTAACAGGACCGACTGGAATAACAGGACCGACTGGAATAACAGGACCGACTGGAGTAACAGGACCGACCGGAGCAACGGGACCAATTGGAATAACGGGACCAATCGGAATAACGGGGCCGCCCGGAATAACAGGAGCAACCGGAATAACAGGACCGACCGGAGCAACAGGACCAATTGGAATAACCGGGCTAACCGGAATAACGGGACCAACCGGAGCAACGGGGCCGTCCGGAGCAACAGGAGCAACCGGAATAATGGGACCAACTGGAGTAACCGGGCTAACCGGAGCAACGGGACCAACTGGAATAACGGGATCGCCCGGAATAACGGGACCAACCGGAGCAACAGGCCCGACCGGAGCAACAGGCCCAACCGGAACAACAGGCCCAACCGGAGAAACGGGACCGACCGGAGCAACAGGCCCGACTGGAATAACGGGGCCGACCGGAGAAACGGGGCCAACCGGAATAACAGGCCCAACCGGAGAAACAGGCTCGACAGGAGCAACAGGCCCAACCGGAATAACAGGCCCAACCGGAGAAACGGGGCCGACCGGAGCAACAGGCCCTACTGGGGGTATTGGTCCTATCACAACAACCAATTTGTTATATTATACTTTTGCAGATGGAGAGAAACTTATATATACAGATGCCGATGGGATACCTCAATATGGTACAACGAATATATTATCGCCTAGTGAAGTTTCATATATTAATTTATTTATTAATGGAATAATGCAACCACAGCCATTATATGAGGTGAGTACTGGTAAATTAACTTTATTGGATACTCAACCTCCATCGCAAGGATCTTCAATTATATTACAATTTATCATTATTAATTAAAAGGACAGATCCTTAATGAAAAGGAATCTGTCTTTTTTGTTCTACATTAAAGTAGTTAAATTTAAGTGATGAAACATTCAATCTTTGATATCTTAAATAGTTGAATGGTAGAGGGTTTTATTTCTTTTCATAGTTTATTGGAGTGAATTATAGAATGAATTTTCTGACATAATGTATGAGAGTCTCTATAATACAAACGGCTTCATGTTTAAAAAGAGAACACAATCTTAGTAAAGAAATAATGTATATTTATATAAAAAAATGGCACTGTTAATTGTTGAGTATATTCAAATTAATATGTGTATTTAAACCTAAGAGATAAACGTGGAAAAATAAAATAAACCCGTAAGTTTAGGTATTTAATCTAAGCAGTCAATTATTAAAAACATATAATTAATATGTGAGTCATGAACATAATTAAATAGCGTTTGTAAGTTTAATTATATTTCATGTTTCCTATTTTAAGTCAATATATAACATATTTTTTTACAACTTTATGATCCTTATAATAGGAAAAACTCAAATATAAAACAAGTAAGGAG
The DNA here is from genome assembly GCF_038006085.1 of Bacillus sp. FSL K6-0073. NCBI lineage: Bacteria > Bacillati > Bacillota > Bacilli > Caryophanales > Bacillaceae > Bacillus > Bacillus sp. FSL K6-0073. Next base: position 2,396,517 of record NZ_JBBOUN010000001.1, read on the forward strand.
GACATAAATGACAAACAATAATTGTTTTGGTCATAACCACTGCAATAATCCGATTGTTTTCACTCCAGATTGCTGTAACAATCCACAAACAGTTCCAATTACTAGTGAGCAATTAGGTAGATTAATTACTTTACTAAACTCTTTAATAGCGGCTATTGCAGCGTTTTTTGCAAATCCAAGTGATGCAAACAGATTAGCTTTACTCAATTTGTTTACTCAACTATTGAACTTACTAAATGAATTAGCACCTTCCCCAGAAGGGAATTTCTTAAAACAATTAATTCAAAGTATTATTAATTTACTACAATCTCCTAACCCAAATCTAAGTCAATTACTTTCTTTATTACAACAATTCTACAGTGCTCTTGCACCATTCTTCTTCTCTTTAATTATTGACCCTGCAAGTTTACAACTTTTATTAAACTTATTAACTCAATTAATTGGTGCTACTCCAGGAGGCGGAGCAACAGGTCCAACAGGTCCAACAGGTCCAGGAGGCGGAGCAACAGGTCCAACAGGTCCAACAGGTCCAGGAGGCGGAGCGACAGGTCCAACAGGCCCAACAGGAGCGACAGGTCCAGCAGGTACTGGTGGAGCAACAGGTTTAACAGGAGCAACAGGTTTAACAGGAGCAACAGGCTTAACAGGAGCGACAGGCCCAACGGGAGCAACAGGTTTAACAGGAGCAACAGGTTTAACAGGAGCAACAGGCTTAACAGGAGCGACAGGTCCAACAGGAGCAACAGGTCCAACAGGAGCAACAGGTTTAACAGGAGCAACAGGTTTAACAGGAGCAACTGGTGCAACTGGTGGCGGAGCTATTATTCCATTTGCTTCAGGTACAACACCATCTGCGTTAGTTAACGCGTTAATAGCTAATACAGGAACTCTTCTTGGATTTGGATTTAGTCAGCCTGGTGTAGCTTTAACTGGTGGAACAAGTATCACATTAGCATTAGGTGTAGGTGATTATGCATTTGTAGCACCACGCGCAGGGGTTATTACGTCATTAGCTGGTTTCTTTAGTGCAACAGCTGCATTAGCTCCATTATCACCTGTTCAAGTGCAAATACAAATATTAACTGCACCTGCAGCAAGCAATACGTTTACAGTACAAGGCGCACCTCTTTTATTAACACCAGCATTTGCCGCAATAGCGATTGGTTCTACAGCATCAGGAATCATACCTGAAGCTATTCCAGTAGCAGCTGGGGATAAAATACTGTTATATGTTTCATTAACAGCAGCAAGTCCAATAGCTGCAGTTGCTGGATTTGTAAGTGCAGGTATTAATATCGTTTAATTTGTTACAATGTTTAGTAGGAAATTAAACAGGGGTTTGCATATAGTCCTTCCTAATAAATTTAGGAAGGACTATATTTTTTGAGGAAATAAGTAATAAATCAATTGAATAATTACTCTTTATTAAGTTCGTATAAAAAAGTATAATTTACCCTTTCTCATTTAAGGCATAAGTTATGTAACTTTAAAAATTTCCGATCAGCAAAAAAAGATGAATTCTTTTAAAAAAGAATTCATCCATAAAATAAACTATTTATTTTTATTGCAGTTACATCCTTTTTTCTTTACATAGCCTTGCTCGGCTAAGTCTCTTTGCGATTGGGAATTGGAAGATTGAGAATTGGAAGATTGAGAGGATGCTGAAGAGCTACTATTTTTATTATAAGAGTAGTTTTTTCGATAGTTATAATTACTCATAGTACTATCACCTCCAATTTAATATATAAATATTATATGTATGTACACTATCAATTGTTACTATTTTTAATAGGAAGAGAAGATACAATAAAAAAATCTCCTCGGTATTTTCCTAGGAGATAAACTGTGTTTTTTTGAAAATTTACAAATTAATAGCCCCAGTAAAGAGGAAAGTAATAAGAATCTTGGTGATGCGGATTATGTTGTTGAGCGAGGGGCTGGGTTGGATAATTTTTCGTTTCACGGTTTTGATTGCAGTTTGCCGGAGGACCAATTACAGTAGTTGATTGAATAGGGGAAACCGCTTGTTTCCATTGTTGTTCATTGAGGCAGTAAGTATGGGCCATCATATGAGCCGGAGTTAATCTTAAAATATCAGAACCGAAAATAACTTCTGGCGCTGGGGCATTGAAAATAGCTAATAAATGAGTATTATCTGCTGTAGCAATTTCATAATGCCACCACGCTTGTGGAATGTTGGCAACTTGCCCCGGTTTTATCGGTAAGTTTAAAATTTGATTCGTAAATGGATTAAGTAAAGAAACAACAGCAGACCCTGAAATACAATAAACAAGTTCAGCTGCATTTTGATGAATATGTGGTTCTACAACATTTCCTGTACTTAAATAAATATCTAATAAAGAAGTATTTTCTAAAGTATTTAATTGTTTAATACCGAGTACATTTATATAATTTTGGGCATCTTTCCGAAAAAAATTACTTTTATTTACATCATAAGTAAAATTGGTTGAGGGAGAGGTATAGTCGATGTTGGCAGTCAATTGTATTACCCGCCTTTCTATAGGGAAGTTAGGTTACAAAATTAGGATATGAGTCTAGTCTTTGTTTTGTGCTGTTGTCGGCAGCTTAATAAATTCACTTATTTCATAAAGAATAAGGTGTTAATACTAAACTATATTCGTATTCCCATTCATACTTTGGATTGATGGAAAAAAGTAATGAAAATGTTAATTTAAAAGTACATCAATCATTTATAAGGAGTGAATGTTCATGTCATTTAGTGAAATGATTAGAAATGAAGTACTCAGCTGGGCGGGTGTTTCTGAAAAACCGCATCGATTTGGTGGTATTGAAATAAATTATGGTAAGAAAGAACTTGGCCATCTTCATGGTGATAAATTAGCTGATTTACCATTTCCGAAGTTAAAGCGAGATGAATTAGTGAAGCAAGGATTGGTAAAACCACATCACGTATTACCTGAATCAGGATGGATCAGTTATTATATAAAGAGTGAAGAGGATATTCCATTTGCAATTGAGTTATTTCGTATGCAATATGACCGAATTAAAAAGTAATGAAATAAAGTAGGGTAATAAAAATTTATTTTCATGTCACATCCCTCCTTAATCGTTTGTCTTGTATGTAGAACGATAAGGAGGGATTTTATTATGAATACATTTGATGTAGCAATTATTGGCGGTGGGCTTGCTGGATTAACAGCATCTATATATTTAGCGAAAGCTGGAAAGAAAGTGATTGTATTAGAAAAATCCAGTCAATTCGGTGGCCGAGGGATGACTATAAATAAAAATGGAATCTGCATGAATCTTGGTGCACATGCTTTATATAGAGGCGGAGCAGCGTTTATAACTTTTAATGAGCTCGGTTTGAATCTTCCAGGTGGAATACCATCTACAAAAGCACATGGAATATGGAAAGGGGATATATTCACCATCCCAACAGATTTTCGCTCAATTTTATCAACACCACTACTTTCGTGGTCTGCAAAAGTACAATTCTCACGTCTTATGATTCGTTTAGGAAATTTAGATGTAGGAGAAGTTCCGAAAATGAGTCTAACTACATGGGCAGAAAATGAAATAAAAGATCCAATGGTTCGCAATATATTTTATGCGCTATGCCGGACAACAACATATACGTTTGCTCCTACAATACAATTAGCATCATCTGTACTAAAGCAAATACAGCTTTCTATAAAAGCAGGAGTGCTTTATGTAGATGGTGGTTGGGAGACGATAATAACAAAATTAAGAGATTTAGCGAATGATGTCGGGGTAAAATTTTTGGCTAAAAAGCATGTTTTGGAAATAGAGCATTATGAAGATAAACAAAGAATACATTGTGTTGATGATGAGGTTTTTGAAGTAGGTACAGTCATCGTGACGACTCCGCCAAAAGAGGCTTGTAAAATAATAAAAGGTGCAGAAGGAACAAGTTTGCATAGATGGAGTGAACAATCGGTACCGGTTACTGTTGCTGCATTAGATATTGGCTTGAGACAATTACCCAATCCTACACATCAATTTGTATTAGGATTAGATCAACCTATATTTTTCACAAATCAATCGAGAGCAGCTAAATTAAGTGAAGATGGATCAATTGCAGTGAGTCTAATTAAGTACCATAATCCTATGCTAGAGATGAATCATATTCATGAAGATAAAGAACAGTTGGAAAGTACGATGGAGTTGTTACATCCAAATTGGAAAAGAGAAGTTGTTGCACAGCAATATTTACCGAAAATAACAGTAGTACATGATTTTCCTCATATTGACCGTGTTGAAAAGCCGGGTCCTAATATACCTGAAATGCCAGGTGTTTATGTTGCAGGAGATTGGGCAGGGCATGATGAAATATTAGCTGATGCTGCGGTAGCAAGCGGGAAACGTGCAGCGTTACACATTTTAAAGCAATATGAAAGTGAGGCAGTTCATCATGGAAACGGAGCAGTTATATGAAGCGTATCAACCATTATTATTTTCGTTAGCATACAGAATCCTTGGGAGTGTTATGGATGCTGAGGATATCGTTCAGGATGTATTTATCTCGCTAAATAATATAGAAGATCCTCAATCTATAGAAAATATGAAAGCATATTTATGTAAGATGGCGACAAATCGTTCAATTGATAAATTACGATCGGCAGCGCATAAACGTAACGTGTATGTAGGGATGTGGTTGCCAGAGCCAATTGTAGAAGAGAGTGATGAGCCATCAAAGTCATTTATAATGAAAGAATCCCTTTCCACCGCATATTTATTACTTTTACAACAATTATCTGAGGTAGAAAGGATTGTTTTCATATTAAGAGAGGTTTTCAGTTATGAATACGAAGAAATAGCTTCAATTGTTGATAAGAGTAGTGTGAACTGCAGGAAAATCTTTCAACGTGCTCGAAAAAGCATGTTGGAGAAACCGAAGCAATCAAAATTAAGCACGGAGAAAATGGCTTCTTATGTTGAAAAGTTTGTATCATCATTACAGTGTGGGGATGCGGAAGGTATGTTAGAAGTATTAAAAACAGATGCTATACTCAAAGCTGATGGTGGTGGTAAAGTTACGACTGCTATTAACCCGATTTATTCTGCGGATCGAATTATACGTTTGTTCTTTGGGATTGCACAACGATTGACAGAAGAGTACACTGTTGATTTCAAAATGGTCAATGGTATACCAGGAGTTATAGTTACAATAAATAATAAAGTAACTTATGTTCTTTCGTTTGCATTTGAGGATGAGAAAATTTCAAATATTTATATGATGGTTAACCCTGAAAAACTTATGCATTTAAATGTAAAAATATAAAAAAGCGCATTTCTTCAGAAATGCGTTTTTTTATTATTTTTCTAACATTTCAAGAGGTACATCTTTTTCGCCAGCTACCTCAAATTTAATTTCCCCGTCTTCTTCATAAATACGTGTAATAATCGGTATAGTAATCATTAATTTTTTATGCTGCTTTCGTTTTCGAGCAGCATCTAAGCTAATCACGTTCATTTGTAAGCATCCTTTCTTCTGGAAATATATAAACAAAGAAAATGCGTCCGAAAAGGGCGCTTAATTGAATTTGAAATACCGATTCATTTAAATGGGGTTTATATAATTTAATAACTGCAATTTTAATATGAAATAATATGAATGGAATAATTGCACGTAGAAATTAACTTTACCAAAAAACGAAACAATATGCTATAAAAAATTATAAATCTTTGTCATATAACAGGAAAAAGGTTTTTGTTTCGCATATAATAAAAAGTAGACGGGCAGCAAGAGCTTTTTCATCATATTGCTTTGGAAAGGCGATGAAAAAAATGGATACGTTAGATTCATTATTATTTCAACTTGAACAATATGGAGAAGAGCATGATCGAAATAAAAAAACACGGGAAGAAAAATTACGGAATATTACTCGTGAGATGGGGCAATTTTTATCAATTTTAGTAAAAGGGTGTAGCGCAAAAAACATTTTAGAAATCGGAACTTCTAATGGCTATTCTACATTGTGGTTAGCTAATGCGGTAGAAGAAACAAATGGAAATGTAACAACTGTAGAGCTTTCTTCAGAACGAGTTGGAGAGGCACTTGTCAATTTTGAAAAGGCAAACCTTTTACAAAGGATTGATGTTCATAATCAAGAAGCAGGGGCATTTTTAGATGCGCAATTAGATCATTCATTTGATTTTATTTTCCTAGATTCAGAGCGTACGCAATACATGTGGTGGCTTGAGCATATAAAACGCATTTTACAACCAAAGGGTTTTCTTGTTGTTGATAACGCAACCTCTCATGCAAATGAATTAGCCGAGTTTAAAAAAATGATAGAAGAAGATGAAATGTTTGAAACGGTGTTATTGGCATTTCAAAATGGAGCATTCGTAGCGCGCAAGAAGAAATAGGAGTGAGCGCAATATAATTATCACATTGAAAAAGGGTGTATGTCAAAAGATTGAGTACAGAAGGATAGAAGAACATAATTTATATACGTAACATACGAAGAATCCGCCTTCAGCATGTCGTTCTCTAGGTCTTAAGTCTGAGGAAAATTATGTTGTTTACAGGTATACTTATAGTAAGAAACAGGGAATGACTGCATAAACAGGCATTTCTAAAAAAATCGATTTCAAGCAATCAGAATGTATATGAAATACGATATAATAGATGAAATATAGTGCATATAAATTCGCACATATAAATAAAGGAGCGATTTTGTTGACTGAACTCGAGAAAAAAGAACCTGTATCGATCGTGAAAGATAATAATGTAGAAGTAGTGGTTGATACAGTTATAAAAGATGCAGAATTAGAGGAACTGAATAAAGAAGCTGATCTTTATGTACAAAAGTTAAATAGCGAGCAAAATACAGATTTATCAAAAGTATTGTCTCAGCTAGGAGATTTAGGAGATAAAGAGCAACAAGCAGCAGGACAAACGTTGTCAGCATTAAAACGTCCTGTAACAGCGATGATGAATGGAAAAAACGAAGAAATTCCAAATACATTGTTAGAATTACGAAAAGTGGTATCAGAACTTGATCCGAATTCATTAAAAGCAAGTGGTATGAAGAAAATTATGTTTAAAGTATTCAAGAAAAACCCACTTGAAACATACGTGCATAAATATCAATCTATAGATAAGCAAATTGAGGAGATTATAAGATCCCTTCTAATTGGTCGTGACAACTTACAAGAAGATACAGTTGGTCTTGAAATGCTTAAAGAGCAATCGCATGATAAAATTCACGCTCTTGATAAGCAAGTATACTTAGGGAGAAAACTTGCTGGCATGCTGGAAGCTGAGAAACAAAATCCAGAACGTCAAAGAGATATTCCATTAATTAACGATGCGTTAGAAAAGATACTTGTACGTACACGTAATATGCAGCAAGCGAAAAGTGTTTTATTACAATCTATCGCATCTGTAGACATTATTAAGAAAAATAATGAAAAGTTAACAGAGGCAATTCGTAATGCAATTACGATGACGCAAAACGTTGTAACGGTTTCAGCTGCTATTCAGTTAGCGTTAACAAATCAACGGAAAACAATCGATGCAGTGAATGCGACAAATGAAGCAATTGAATCGATGGTATTAAGTAATTCTCAAGCGTTAAAACAAAATACAGAAGAAACGACAAAATTGCTTGAAAACCCTGCTATTAGCATGGATAAATTACGTGAATCATTCCAAAATGTGTTCGCTGCAATTGAAGCATCTGAAAAATCGTCAGAACGTATTATCGAGTCAAGTAAGAAGTTCGTTATTGAACTAGACACATTTAATGATGAGATGAAGCAGAAACTCATTCAGCGTCCAAGGAAATAACGGATTATTAGAGGAGGTGAACAAATGAGTTTCATTCAAACAGTATTATTACTACTCGGTACATTGCTTTTAATAGCATTTACTGTCGTTGTTTTAGTGGTATATTTCGGACGGAAGCTGTATTTTTCATGGACGAAGCCATATAAAAGAGCGCAAGATTCTTTAGACAAGTTATCAAACAAATCAATACCGTTTCTACAAGAATTTACACAACATCCACTGTTTTATCGTTGGATTCGCACTGAAGGAAAGAAAGAACAAAATACATTAAATACTCTATTTTGTGCATCAGGTCAACGTACGAGAGAACAAGTCTTCTCGATGTTACCGAAAGAAAAGCAGAAAAAAGTGCATGTAATGGCAAAAACTACGAAAAAGCTTACGAATGAAGATATTGATGTAGCTGCGATGAAAGTGAAAGATTTCTTAAGACAAGAAACACAGCAAACTGTAAAACCGACAGACTTATCATTTTACAAATTGTATTTTTATGACCGTTATCCAGACGCATTAAATACAATTCAAGCGTATAAACGCTCAATAAATCCTTCATTACAAAGAACGGTTGATGATATTACAATTTCAGTATTGAATGCACTTCCGTACTATCAAGAGCAACGCATGTTTGAACAACAACATAAACTTGAAACGTTCTTAATGAAAGATTTAACGGCCATGTTATCGTTGGTAGTACAATTACCACCTTCACAAAGACCAGAGAAGGAAGAAGAACTGAAAATCTACTTGGAAAATTTCCAAAAAGAAATGGAAGTAGTAGAGCGAGATATTCGCGACTCAATTGATCACGATTTAAATGTGAAGATGAGAGCAGCGACTGAGAAGTTTAAGAATAAATAGAAGAGATCGCCTAAAAAGTTGAATGTTTCAGCTTTTAGGCGTTTTTTTTGAATTGAGGGAGTGTAATCTTTTGTGAAATTGTATATACAAACGTTAATAAATGGTAAAATATAGAGTGTTTTTTTATACTTTGTGTAAACAATTATTATAAAAGGGGTATGATATTGTGCTATTTGAGTTAGTCATACTATTTGTAATTCTATTTTTATTTCTTGGCTACCCTATTAGTAAAGCTTGGGATAGTTTCCAATCGAAGAAGGAGAATTCCTCAAGTATACTAAAGTTCGAGCCGCAGGAAATATTATCAATGGGTTTGAGTTATTTTATCTTTGGTTTAGGTATTATGTGGAATGCAAATGATGTAAGAGCAGGAATACCATTACATAAATTTGAAAAGAACGGAATGATGTCTGATCAATATGCTTCTTTAGCCCATGACTACATTGCGATAGTAGTTCTCTTAGTTATTTTAGGTGGAGTTTCGTATTGGAGATTAACAACAGGATTAATAAAACTTTCACCAATATTTTATATTTTTTATAGTACTTTAATGATAGTAAACATTGTATATACATTCATCTATATTACCCATACAGGCTTTGCCTTTTATACGGAATTAGGAGGATTGAGATACATTCCAGTCTTTTGTATTCAAGTTGGAATGCTTGCCTTTAGTCTATTATTCTTAGCTAAATTAAGAAATACATTAGGTTATTTCATACAATCTCAGAATGAGAAAGATTATACGCAGAGCAACAGAATTATATTATTGCTGTATCGTATTTCTTTTGGATATCAAAAAATGGCTACAGTCTGGATGATAAGTTTATTTCCTGTCTTGTTAATTGTTCAATTTATTTTAATACTGTTTGGCCAAAAACCAGATAGTTTTATAAGAGTGTTTATGGAAACAAGTAGTTTTAATTATTCTAAGATTCCTGCCCCAAGTCCTCAAATTGTCTCCGGCGATGGGCATTATTTATGTACAGTTTCTGTGAAAGGCCATAAAAACATCGTTAAGCCATTACGAGCAGGAATTAGGCATGGGGAAAGAATTACAGTTAATCGACAGTTATTAATTGCGAACGCTTTTGAAAATGTAATTGAGGAGCGGGTACCAAAATGTCATAAAGTTATTCGTAATTTTTATGATAAATACGGTTATCCGATTAGTAAACATATTAATACGAAATGGTCGGCTGATTTTGTTTATATTTTAATGAAGCCACTAGAATGGTTCTTCTTATTTGTACTTTACACAGTAGATAAAAACCCTGAGAATAGAATTCATATTCAATATAGTGAACTACGAAAATAAAAGTAAGAGCCCGCATTCAAAAAAATGGGGGCTTTTACTTTTATTTTGCTTGAATAGTAGATTTACTAGAAGCCACACTTTCATTATGCAATCGATCAACTGCAGTTACGACATACGTATACGTTTCTCCAGAAATAACTGTTTTATCTACATAAATTTCTCCAAGTTTTGTTTTTCTTACAGTAGTAAGTAAATTTTTCGGATTTTGTATATCCACTTCATTTTTCCCATTCGCGCGGTAAATAGCGTAATAAGCAGAATCATTATCTCTATTGTCAATGATACCGATTGCAATACCTTCATCTCTTGGAATGGCGCCTTTTAAAGTCGGTTGTTTTGGTGGATCATGATCAAGCCAAGGCATAGGCGGGATTAATGCAGGATATTTATATATGTCTTTTGAGAGTCTATCTTTAACTCCAAGTGGATTGTTATTAATATCTTTTAAGCTAAAATGCATACTACCTTTTATTTCAGGATATAGCCGGTTTAATGCAATTTGTCTTGGATATTCTTCTGGATCAGACCAAGCAGGGACGGAGTTATTATTAATTTTATAGGCCGCTTGACCGATGTATAGGTGAATCGGTTTGTTATTTGTTTCTTTAACCCACCAATCTACTAATATGTCATATGCAGCTGGGGTGAAACCTATATTCCAATATATTTGCGGTGTAATGTAGTCAATATATCCTTTTTGTATCCACTCACGTGTGTCAGCATAAAGGTCATCATAGTTTCTTTGGCCTGCGGTTGTGTTAGAGCCAGTCGGATCGTCAGCTATATTTCTCCATACGCCGAACGGACTAATGCCAAACTTTACATATGATTTTTCTTGTTTTATAGCAGTATTTAAATCTTTTACAAGTTCATTTACATTGTTACGTCGCCAATCTTCTATATTTGTAAATCTACCGTTATTATATGTTTCGTACGTTTTCTGATCTGGAAATTCTTCACCGGCTACTTTATATGGATAAAAATAATCATCCATATGCAGCGCATCAATATCGTAATTTTGCACGATTTCTAAAGCACCTTCTGTTATAAATTTTTTCACTTCTGGAATACCGGGATTGTAATATAACTTTCCGCCATAAGAGACAACCCAATTGGGATGTTGCCTTGCAGGGTGATTATTCGATAATCGATTTATATCGGTGTGATTCATCGTTATTCGGTATGGGTTAATCCAAGCGTGGAATTCTATATTTCTTTTATGAGTTTCTTCAATCATAAATGCAAGCGGGTCATAACCAGGATCTTTTCCTTGTGTTCCTGTAATGTATTCAGACCAAGGACCGTAATTTGAAGGATAGAAAGCATCAGCGGTTGGTTTAATTTGTACAACAACTGCATTCATACCAGTGCTTTTTACATCGTCTAATAATCTTATAAATTCTTGTTTCTGTTTTTCAATGGGTAAGCCAGTTTTTGAGGGCCAATCAATATTCAGAACAGATGCAATCCATACAGCACGTAATTCATGTTTTTTGTATGCAGTATTTACTTCAGCATAAGTAGAGTGAGGGGGAATGAAAGAGAAAGGGATGAACAAGATGACGATACAACATATCATTAATAAACGTTTAACGATCATTTATACGCCTCCCTATCATATGATTATTTAAAATAATATAGGAGGCGAGGTTGACTTTGCAATAGAGAAAATTGCATATTGAAACATTAATTTAATAGGAAAAATATTTTTAATGAAATTTACTTTCATTATAACTAAATTCATTTACTACTTCATATGCTTGTTAGTAAAGTGAAACTTCCTTTCATTTGAAGGGTAATAAATTATAAGTATAGGAGGATTAATAAATGAAAGTTTTGTTCGTCTGTTCTGGAGGAATGTCCAGTGCAATTGTTGTAAACGCTTTAAAAAAAGAAGCGGAGAAAAATGGTGTGAACATGGAAGTGCATGCAATTGGAACGAATGAGGTAGAGGAAGAAGTAAAGAATGACTGGGATGTCGTAATGGTGGCACCTCAAATAAGACACCGATTTGACTCTGTAAAAAAATTTGCAGAGGAGGAATCTATTCCGTGTGGCATCATTCCACCGCAAGCGTACACGCCACTTGGAGGCCCGACTTTATTAAAAACTGTAAATGAATTAATTAGTTAGGGGGAAGCGTTATGAATAAGTTTGTCACGTTTCTTGATAAAAACTTATCTGGCCCGATGGCAAGGCTTTCTGAGCAGAGGCATCTACAAGCAATCCGTGATGGAGTTATTTCGGCGTTACCATTTATTATAGTAGGAAGCTTTTTTTTAATAGTAGCATTTCCACCACTGCCGAAAGATAGTTTCATATCGGTTTGGGCATTAAAGAATCAAACAAGTATATTGATACCATATCGTTTAACTATGTTTATTATGTCCTTATATATAGCATTTGGAATAGGATATAATTTAGCGAAAAGTTATAAATTAGATGCTTTATCAGGAGCACAGCTTGCGGTATGTTCACTACTTTTAACATTAACGCCTGAGTTAATTGATAAAAAAGGATTCATGCTTCCGATGACAAATCTTGGAGGTCATGGATTATTTGTGACGATGATCGTCTCTATTTTATCAGTTGAGATTTTAAGATTTTGTAAGAAGAATAACGTAACGATAAAAATGCCAGAACAAGTACCACCGTCAGTATCACGTTCATTTGAAGCACTTATACCTGCAGCATTCGTTATTATTATTATGAGTCTTATTACAGTCGTTTTTAAAGTTGATTTACATTACGTTGTAGATAAACTAGCCGCACCGTTAGTAAAAGCTGGTGATAGTTACTTTGGCGTTATTATACCTGTATTTTTAATTACGTTTTTCTGGTCTTTCGGGATACACGGAGTATCAGTTGTAGGTACTGTGGCAAGGCCACTTTGGGATGTGTATTTAGGAAAGAACGGTGAAGCTGTAGCAAGTGGAGCGAGTCATTTTCCGTTTATTGCACCAGAACCGTTTTATCAATGGTTTATTTGGATTGGTGGTTCGGGTGCAACGTTAGGGCTTGTGTTAGCTATGATTGTATTTGGTCGATCAAAATATTCGAAAGCATTATCGAGAACATGTATTGTCCCTGGGATTTTTAATATAAATGAACCGGTTATATTCGGTTTGCCGATCGTATTAAATCCAATTTTAATTATTCCTTTCGTCATTACACCGTTAGTAACAGCTACTATAGCGTATGCTGCAACCGCAATGGGATTTGTAACACCAACGCATATTATGCCGCCATGGACATTACCTGCTCCAATCGGTGCATATTTAGCAACAGGTGGAGATTGGCGTGCGATTGTATTAGTTTTTATAAATATAGCAATATCGTTCCTTATTTATTTACCATTCTTTAAAATGTACGACAAAAATATGCTTGAAATTGAAAAGAATGGTGACGGAGAGTCGGTTAATCCTTAATCTGCATGCTGTTATTTTGAGTGATAGACTTTTTGTCTATCACTTCTTTCACATTAAAATTAGAAAGGGGGAAATTGAATGAATATAAAATTTAGTTATAAAGGTGTGTTTTTATTATTATTTGGAGTGATTTGTGCAAATTTACTTTTTGTCCCTTTATTAGGCATGCTAAATTTATCACAAATGCATAGTATCTGGCTCGTTACAAGTATTGCGGCAAGCGTTTTGCTTACGGTAGTTGTTTCTTTCATTGATGGATCGTTTGCATCGAAAGCTCAGTTGTTTTTTAGATTTATATTGTTTTCGATTGGTTGTACGTTGGTTACTTACATGATTGTTTTTTAGTAAATAGGAGGTCATGCACGTTATGTATATTGCAGGGGTAATGTCTGGTACTTCATTAGATGGAATAGATGTAGCGCTCGTTCATATAGAAGGAAGTGGTGTAGATTCTAAAATCGAACTCATCGATTTTACTACTGTTCCATTTTGTAATGATATGAAAAATGAGATCCAACAAGCGTTATCAATTGAAACTTCGAATGTCCAACTTATATGTAGCTTGAATTTTAAACTTGGTTTATGCTTCGCCAATGCTGTAAAGGAAGTTTGTAAAGAGGCCAATTTTCCTTTGAGACAATTAGATTTAATAGGCTCTCACGGACAAACGATTTATCATCAGTCAAAGCAAGAAGAGAATATTATTTCTTCAACATTGCAAATTGGGGAACCAGCAGTAATAGCATATGAAACAAACACGACGGTTATCTCGAATTTCCGAACGATGGACATGGCGGCAGGGGGACAAGGTGCACCACTTGTACCATATTCAGAGGTTATTTTATATCGGCATCAAACTAAAAATAGACTACTACAAAATATTGGTGGGATTGGTAATGTTACAGTTGTTCCAAGTAAACGAAGTAAAGAGAGTGTTATTGCTTTCGATACTGGACCAGGCAACATGGTAATCGATGAAGTATGTCAAAGATTATTTCATGTACCATATGATCAAAATGGTTGGATTGCAAAGGAGGGGGTAGTTGTAGATGAAATTTTAACATACTGTATGAACCATCCATTTTTGAACATGAAACCACCAAAATCAACAGGTAGAGAACAGTTTGGAGAAGCGTTTGTGACTGAATTATTGAATCGATTTAAAAAGCATAGTAAAGAAAATATATTGGCAACTGTCACGATGTTTACAGCATGTTCAATTGTTCATCATTATAAGGCGTTTATTTTGCCGTATTATGAAATTGATGAGGTGATTTTAGGTGGTGGTGGAAGTTATAATAATACACTTGTTGAAATGTTACGGAATGGATTAAGAGAAGAGAAATGTAGCATATGTATACAAGAAGATATTGGTCATTCTTCAGCAGCGAAAGAAGCAATTGCATTTGCTATTTTAGCAAACGAAACGTATCATCGTAATCCGAGTAATGTGCCGAGCGCAACAGGTGCTAAGAATTCCGTAATTTTAGGGAATATAACATTCCCTCCATACGCAGATGAAAATGAGGCGAACATATGAAGTATATGATTGGAGTAGATGGCGGGGGAACGAAGACCGAGGCAATTGCATTTGATCAAGATGGAAATGAAGTTGTAAGAGGTACGAGCAGATTTGGAAATGTATTAATAGATTTTGATCAGGCACTTTTGCATATTATGGAAGCAATTAATCAATGTCAGAAGAGTTTAATGAATGAGCATTGCGTTTGTATTTGTTTAGGATTAGCTGGTATAAGCGGAGCGAATACAAATGAATTAACATTACGTTTAAAAAAGAAATACGGAACAAAAATTGAAATTTTTAATGATGCAATGATCGCGCATGCAGCTGCTTTAAAAGGTAAGGAGGGAATATTAACTATAGGTGGTACAGGTGCAATTTGTATAGGAAAGAAAGGGGAAGTATATCAGTATAGCGGTGGATGGGGACATATTTTAGGAGATGAGGGGAGCGGATATTGGATTGCATTACAAGCTTTAAAGAAAATGGCAATTCAGTTCGATCAAGGAATCAGTCTTTGTCCATTGAGTTTGAACATTCAAAGGCAGTTTCAACTTTTGACACCGTCTCATATAAAAAGCTTAGTATATACTTCTTCTAAAGATAAAATTGCAGCAATCGCGCCATTAGTTATTCAGGAAGCGAGAAATGGCAATGATGATGCGCATGAAATTATGATGCAAGCTGGAAAGGAATTGGCAAGGATTACAGTAAGTGTTTATAACAAGTTGAACTTTAAGCACTCAACGCCAATTGCAGTAAGTGGCAGTATATTGCGTTTAGTTCCTGAAATATTTGCTGTATTTAAGAAATGCTGTGAAGATAGTATGAAAGAAATTACATTCGTATCACAAGCAGAAATGGCAGTGAAAGGAACATATTATTTAATGAGGGATATATATTTTTAAAAATAGTGTATGAGAATTTTTGTATGATTTGTAAAAATATGATGTTAAAATGTATAAAGGGATGTATGTTAAAAACGTACAATATACGTAGTAATTGAATATTGTATATGTAATCCCATGTAGAAAGTGAATGATTACATGATTAATAGTATGCAGTTTTTGTATTTGGTGGCTTCTTATTTAATTGGAAACATATTGACCGCTTATATAGTAACAAAATTGAGACATAACGTTGATATTAGGGATGAAGGAAGCGGAAATCCTGGCGCAAGAAATATGGGGCGCGTATATGGAAAAGGGTATTTCATCGCTACATTTTTAGGTGATGCGATTAAAGGGGCAATCGTTGTTGCTGTAGCAAAATCTCTTTTTGAAGATCCTACATTCGTAATGTTAACATTATTGGCCGTTATTATTGGACATATTTATCCAGTTTTATTTAAAGGCAAGGGCGGTAAAGGTATTTCAACATTTATAGGAGGACTAATCGCATTTGATTATTTGATAGCGCTTACCCTCTTAGGCATTTTTATTGTATTTTATTTAATATTTAAAGGGTTTACGAAGCCAGGACTAATTACAATTGCTTGTTTACCAATTTGTATGATTCTTTATTCTTATTCTATTGTTACCACTATATTAAGTGGAATGATTATTGTACTTATTCTATATGTGAATCGAGAATAAAATGAATGTTTAATAAGTGGGGATAATCTCCACTTATCATTTTTTATTAAATAGATAAAGGAGATAAGGCATGGGGTTAATTTATAAAGTTGCTGATCAAGATTGGGAATTTGAAAGTATACATAAATTAAATTATAAAACTTTTGTGGAAGAGATACCACAACATGAAGAAACGAAAGACCGGTTTCGTATAGATCGGTTTCATAAAGAAAATACATATTTAATTTGTTTAGATGAGGATAGATTAGTAGGTATGGTCGCAGTGCGGGGAAAACGACCATTCTCGTTAGATTATAAAATCTCAAATTTAGATGTTTATTTGCAAGAGCATGGAGAAAAAATGTATGAAATTCGTTTACTTTCAGTAGAACGTGAATATAGAAATGGAAGAGCGTTGTTAGGATTAATTCGTTTTCTACATCGTTATTTGCTTCTAAATGGATATGAATTAGCACTCATTTCTGCAACAACACGTGAACTAGCTTTATATGAGCAAATGGGATTCAAATCTTTCCATACGTTAGTTGGTACAGAAGAAGCAGCCTTCCAGCCAATGTATGTTACCCCTGCTATGTTTGAAGAGTCGAGTGTTGGGGGGATTATGACGAAAGAATATACGTTTTTACCTGGTCCAGTAGATATTGAAGAGAACGTTCGAAAGGCATTTTCTACGCGGCCTATTTCGCATCGCTCTAAGTCATTTCAAGTGATGATGGGCAATGTGAAAAAACGGTTACTTTACATGACAAAAGCAAAACATGTACAGCTTATGTTAGGAACAGGGACGTTAGCAAATGATGCGATTGCTTTACAGTTACGCTCTTTAAAAGGGAAAGGACTAGTATTAACAAATGGGGAATTTGGTAATAGATTAGTTGGACATGCAAAACGAGCACGGTTACATTTTGATACTTATAAAAAAGAAATGGGAGAGCCGTTTATTTATAACGAATTAGAAGAAATAATAACAACTGGAAATTATGAATGGATTTGGTTTGTTCATCATGAAACATCTACTGGAATGTTAAACGATTTAAACGAGCTAAATACTCTTTGTAACGAGAATCAAATGAAACTATGTGTAGATTGCATAAGCTCAATTGGAGCAATACCATTAGACTTGAAGGATGTGTATTTTGCAAGTGGTGTTAGCGGTAAAGCGATTAAATCATATACAGGAATTTCTTTCGTTTTTCATAACCACATTGTAAAAATAAACGAGGCTGTGCCGGCCTATATGGACATTGGTATGTATGAAGAAAATGAAAGCATTCCATACTCACAATCATGGAATTTAATTTATGCATTGCAAGAAGCGTTGAAGAGATTTGAAGATGAAAAGGCATTTGTAAAAATTAAAGAGACATTCGATTATGTTGAAGAAGTTATTACTGATATGGGTTTAAAGCTTGTTTCACCTAAAAAACATGCCGGGCCAATTATACTTACTATTGTATTGAGCGAAGATCATTCTTCTAAAGTAGTAGGCGATGCATTAGCATTACAAGGATACATCGTTCATTATGAGTCATCTTATTTACAAAAGAATAATTGGATTCAAATTGCATGTTTAAATCATTATAAAGAACGTGATATGAAGAGAATGTTAAATTGTTTGCAAATGTGTTTATTTCAGAGTGGGGTACATATATAAAGACTTTTTCTTTTCGTATAAAGGAGCTACGACTTACGAAAACTTAGAAATAGAACAGTGGAAGAGGTGTCAGTATGATAACTAGAAAACTACGATTACATATAGACGATATTAAAAAAGCTCACAAAATTCTAGATAGAAATGCTCGTAAAACGCCATTAGTAAAATCTTTTTACTTGACTAGTAAAACGGGCGGAGAAATTCATTTGAAATTAGAAAATATGCAATTAACGGGTTCGTTTAAATTCCGTGGCGCATTTAATAAAATGTCGCGGCTCACGGATCAAGAAAAAGAAAGAGGTGTAATTGCATGTTCAGCAGGTAATCATGCACAAGGAGTTGCATTATCTGCTCATTTACTCGGTATTAAGAGTAAAATTGTTATGCCAATTTCTGCACCGCAGGCGAAAGTTGAAGCAACAAAAGGATATGGATCTGAAGTGATTTTACATGGTGAAACCTTTGATGATGCAAAGGCAAAATGTGAAGAAATTATAAAGGAAACAGGTGAAACATACTTACATCCATATGATGATGTAGAGGTAATGGCTGGTCAAGGTACAATTGGATTAGACATTCTTGATGATATGTGGGATGTAGATACTGTCATTGTACCAATAGGTGGAGGCGGAATTATTTCTGGTATTTCTGTAGCATTGAAATCTTTTAATCCATCCATTAATATAATTGGTGTCCAAGCAGATAATGTTCATGGAATGAAGGCATCTTACGATAAAGGCGCAATCGTAGAACATTATGAGGCGCCTACTATTGCAGATGGTTGCGCAGTTAAAATACCAGGAGAATTAACATTTGAAATTGTAAAAGAATTAGTAGATGATATTGTAACTGTATCAGAAAAAGAGCTGGAAGTAGCGATGAAAGATTTATTACAACGTGGGAAAGCTGTTGTAGAAGGTGCAGGTGCATTAGCAACTGCTGCACTTCTTGCAGGAAAAGTTGATAGCTATATAAAAGGAAAAAAAGTAGTAGCGGTTATATCTGGTGGGAACGTAGACTTACAGCGCATATCAAGTGTATGTGAGCACTTTTTTGTCGCTAATGAAGTGAAATAGTTTTATAAAAGAAGAGCTAAGAGAAATAGTCTTAGCTCTTACTTTTTGCCTACTGTTTACTGTAAGTAGCAATAAACTTGCAAAATTTGCTGTTTAAAAATTATTTTATTTAAGCGCCTATTTTTACACATATCTTTAATGTTACAATAATTATTTCAATATTGTCGAAATGTAAGCAGAAATTTAATATAATAGTTTTAATGTGCTAATGAGCGGTGAGGAGGGCAGGTCATGAATAAAGAAGAACAGGTCATGAACGGTTTCAGGGAATTATATAATAAGCTGGTTTGGCTTAATAAAGATAAGATGGAAGAAGGTCTTAAAGGTTTTAAGTCTTCTGAAGTCCACTGCATTGAATATATTGAAAACAATGCAGATTCTAACGTGACGCAACTCGCAGAGGCTTTTTATGTGACTCGCGGTGCTATAAGTAGAATGACTAAGAAGCTCATACAAAAAGGCCTTGTTGAAAGCTACCAAAAGTCAGAAAATAAGAAAGAAATTTATTTTAGGCTTACCGAACAAGGGAAAGAAATTTATAAAATCCATGAAGATCTGCACAAAGAGTTTCAAGAGCGGGATAAAGCTGTATTTGAACAAGTAACTGAAGAAGAATTCAACAGTATAATTAGCTTTGTGGAAAAGTATAGTAGACATTTGGATGTAGAAATAAAGAAACAAGGTATACATATTAAATCGTAAAACATTTTAAGAATAAATGGCAGCCTTACTCTAATATGAGAATAGGCTGCTTTTTTATCATTTCATGTTTGTTGACTAATCAACAAAAAGGAGTTATCATTTTGTTGACAAAGCAACAAAACATTTTAAGGAGAGAAGTTAAATGTCTATATTTAGATCACAAAATGAAAGGGAAACTGAAAAAAGCATAGATAAACATGCTTTACTATTCGGACTTATTTCTGTATTTCTTTGTGGTATAGGTTTCAGTATCATCATGCCTGTAGTCCCATTCTTAGTACAGACATATACAAGTAATCCGGAAGAACAAGCATTAGTTGTTACACTACTAACTTCCGTATATGCGGCCTGCGTGTTTTTAGCTGCTCCAGCACTCGGGGTTTTAAGCGATAAGTATGGCCGTCGTCCATTACTTTTAATATGCTTATTTGGTTCTGCAATTGGGTACTTAGTTTTTGGCATAGGAGGAGCTTTATGGGTATTATTTGCTGGACGGATAATAGAAGGTATAACAGGTGGGAGCATAAGTACTATCTTCGCATATTTTGCAGACATCATTCCGAAAGAGCAGAGAACGAAATACTTTGGATGGGTGAGTGCAGTTGTAGGTGCGGGAACTATTATTGGACCAACTCTTGGGGGCTTACTTGCAAAGTTTGGTCATTCTGTACCTTTATACTTTGGAGCGTTCATAACTTTATTAAATGTTTTATATGGTATGAAATACATGCCTGAGAGTCTTGACAAAAATAACAGGTTAAAAGAGATTACTTTTGTAAGGTTAAATCCTTTTGCACAGCTAGCAAATATACTTTCCATGAAAAATTTAAAATGGTTACTTGTCTCAGCGTTTTTACTTTGGATACCTAACGGATCTTTACAAGCAATTTTCACGCAATTTACAATGGATACTTTCAGTTGGAAACCTGCATTAATCGGACTTATGTTTTCAATTTTGGGCTTTCAAGATATTGTTTCACAAAGTTTTATAATGCCAAAGCTTTTAATCAAGCTTAGTGATAAACAAATGGCAATTATTGGGATGGTTTCGGAGATTATAGGATACAGTTTTATTGCAGCATCAGCTGTATTTTCACTCTCTCCACTACTTATCGTTGGAATGCTAATGTTTGGTTTTGGGGATTCAATTTTCGGTCCTTCATTCAACGGGATGCTTTCAAAGTCTGTCAGTTCTAATGAACAAGGAAGGATTCAAGGTGGAAGCCAATCTATTCAAGCTTTAGCAAGAATGATTGGTCCGATTATTGGAGGACAAATCTATGTATCACTTGGTCATGCCGCACCTGCTTTTATGGGTATGATTCTTATAGTAGCGGCAATGTCAGTTTTGTATAAGGGAATGCATGCAACTGTATAACAGATAGATATAAGAACAAATAAAAGGGAGTCAGAACTTAGGGACAAGTGCTGATTCCCGATTTGTTTACGGTTTGAGAGCTAAGAGAAATGCTTTTGTTTAGGAATTTATTCTGCTATGCTCTCATGGTGAAGGGTAATATTCAGTGAGGTGGAACTATCATTAATTACAGTTAGCTTTATTTGAAAGTAAAAAGGTAGGTAAATGACTAGATAATTTCATTATGCTTGTGCTGAAGTAAATAATGACTCCATCTTTACTTTGCTCTTTTCTCGAATTTCAGCATCTGCGTGTCTCATAACGTATTTATGCGCTACAGCGATTGCTAAAACATCATCTAATAAGCCAATCCCAATAATAGCAGCTATATCTGGAATGAAATCGATTGTTAATACGTAATAAGATAAAGCGGCTAATATTATGAATTTCGCCTTAGTAGGTAATTCTTTCTTTTTCATTGTGTAGAATAAAATAATACTTTCATATACGCTAGATTTACCGAGGTTTACAGAGCTTTTTTTGAACTTTTTCCAAAGTGTCTGTTTCTCCATATAAACACTCCTTTTACAAAAACATAGATTTTTTAAAAGGATGGACAAAGAAGTGAGAGATTAATCAATTTTATTGTTTTTCTTAATTATATATTTCCATAAAAATAGGGGATTACCTGTTTAAAATAATATAATGTGGATTATACAATGATTCACAGTGTTCCGTTACAGAGTATATATATTGTAAGGTGTATGTGGATGATTTAGTTATTATTATGCATTTTATAAGCGGTATGGGGGAAGAAAAATGAAAATAATAGAACTACCAATTGAATTCGAATTTAACGGGCAAAAACAATGTGTTTATCCAAGTTTAATTATAGTACATAATGAATTAACATTAGTCGATACAGGATATACAAGTTTTTTACCTTTAATTGAAAATGCAATATTAAAACATGGATATGAGATGAAAAACTTAAAAAATATAATTATTACTCATTATGATGATGATCATCTAGGGGCTTTATATGATTTCAAAGTGAAATATCCTCACATTAATATTATTGCTAGTGAAATTGAATCTAACTATATTAGTGGTGATATAAAATCAGAGAGGTTAGTTCAAGCTGAAGAAATGTTAGAACGTATGCCAAATGAAGAAAAAGAATTTGGTAAATGGTTTATACAACAGTTAAAAAATATAAAACATATTTCCGTCGATGAAAAAGTGCATGATGGTCAAATGATTTTGAATAATGAATGTCAAATAGTAGCGACGCCAGGACATACTTCGGGGCATATTTCATTATATTTTCCGAATTTAGATTGTGTAATTACGGGAGATGCGGCTGTTCAAGAGAATCGTGAGTTAGTAATAGCTAATCCGGATTTTTGCTTAGATATAGAAAAAGCGGAAGAGTCATTAAATAAGATTAAAAGTCTTAAAGCAGCAGAGTATTATTGCTACCATGGAGGAAAACTTACTGTATAAAATAATGAAAACCGGTCTTTCCTAAATCGAAAAGATCGTTTTTTTAGTTCATATATTTTGCGATTTCAACTAAATTAGTAACATTATATTTCGGTAAAATTGAAATATATATGTAAAGAAGAATATATAATTTGAGCAAGAGTATAGGGGGGAGAAAATGGGTTCGTTATTTGATATAATAGCAGATATCATTTTATTTTATCCTCGAAATGACATGAAATTGAAACACCATATCGCAAAATTAAGTGAATTAGAGTGGTTTCGAAATCTACATGAAGATCCGAAGTATACAAGTTTAATTTGGAGTAATAGAAAAATTAAAAAGCATATTTTGACTTCTATAAATATGGAAACATTAATAAAATCCGAGAAAAACCAAAAAGAATTTGTCCATCTAGTACACGATGAATATAAAAAAAGAAGATAAGAATTTTTTTATTTTTCATATTTAGTGAAACAAATGGTACAATGAAAGCTAATGTGAAAAATAAGGAAAAGAAGTGGTCTATTTGAAAAACTTTTTAGAATTAGGAATTAGTGAAACTTTTAATCATACATTACGTGAAAATGGAATTACAGAAGCAACACCAATTCAAGAGAAGGCAATTCCTGTTATTATGTCAGGTAAAGATATTATTGGGCAGGCGAAAACAGGAACGGGTAAAACGTTAGCATTCGTGTTACCGATTTTAGAAAAAATCGATCCAGAGTCTAGTGATGTTCAGGCTTTAATTGTTGCACCAACAAGGGAGCTAGCACTGCAAATTACAGCTGAAATTAAAAAAATGCTTGTTCAAAGAGAAGATATTAATGTACTAGCGATTTATGGTGGACAAGATGTAGCGCAACAGTTAAGAAAATTAAAAGGTAATACACATATTGTTGTAGCGACACCGGGGCGATTATTAGATCATATACGACGTGAAACAATTGATTTAAGTAATCTTTCAACGATTGTATTAGATGAAGCGGATCAAATGCTTTATTTTGGTTTCTTATATGATATTGAAGATATTTTAGATGAGACACCTGATAGTAAACAAACGATGTTATTCTCAGCAACGATGCCAAAAGATATTAAAAAATTGGCGAAGCGTTATATGGACGAGCCGCAAATGATTCAAGTACAAAGTGAAGAAGTAACGGTAGATACAATTGAGCAGCGTGTCATTGAGACGACAGATCGTGCAAAGCCAGATGCACTTCGTTTTGTTATGGATCGTGATCAGCCATTTTTAGCTGTTATTTTCTGCCGTACAAAGCTTAGAGTAAGTAAACTTTATGATAATTTAAAAGGACTAGGTTATAATTGTGCTGAACTTCATGGTGATATACCTCAAGCGAAACGTGAAAGAGTTATGAAGAGTTTCCGCGAAGCTAAAATTCAGTACTTAATCGCAACGGATGTAGCAGCTCGTGGACTTGATGTAGATGGTGTAACGCACGTATTTAACTTTGATATCCCTGAAGATGTAGAAAGTTATATTCACCGCATTGGCCGAACAGGACGTGCAGGTGGATCAGGTCTTGCAATTACGTTCGTTGCAGCGAAAGATGAAAAACATTTAGAAGAAATTGAAAAAACGCTTGGTGCACCACTGCAAAGAGAAATAATCGAACAACCGAAGATAAAACGTGTAGATGAAAATGGAAAACCGGTACCAAAGCCGGCTCCGAAGAAATCAGGTCAAAATCGTCAAAGAGATAGCCGCGAAGGTTCAAGAAGTGAATCAAGACGTGATTCGAGAAATAGCTCGAGAAGTGATTCAAGAAATAGTTCTAGAAATGAAAATAACCGATCATTTAATAAACCAAGTAATAAAAAAGGTAGTACAAAGCAAGGTCAGCAAAGACGTGGTCGTTAAATAGTTATAATTGTAAAAGAGTCGCAAAATATTGTGGCTCTTTTTTTGTTTGTATACAACAAGGATGATGGCAAGAAAAAACAAAAATTTCATTCACCGTATTTGAAATTTATAAAGGAAATTTTATAGTCCAAAACCAGTAGAGCAAGGGTATTACTACCATGTTGTCATTCAAGAACAAGTGCAACTTATGCATGAAAAATATTTAAGCGGAAAAATCGAGAGAAAGCAATTTGTAACATATTCAAACGGTACGGGAATGTTATGCAGTAGCAAAAGAGAACGGAACTTATTATGTCTACTATTTCGGCAGAACACTTTGGTTGAAAGAAAAGGTATTAAAGTGAGCGAGTATTTTCATTACACGTTCCGCAATTATCGAAAGGGAACAAGAGAAGTTTATGAAGGATTAAACTCGTATTGGTTTACGATCGTTGGAAACTGGAAAACTAATTTGTTAGTTTTGATCAATGAGGAAATCGAGAAGCACCACTGCCATCCTTATGGGGAAATTGCTTATGACGATGAAGGTAATGTAGTGATAATATGCGAAATAAGAAAAAAGGACTAGCAGTCGTACCTGCCGTCCTTTAATAGGAGAAAAAGTAATCTTGTTTAGAACTACGCATAAACAGAAAATCTGCTTGTAATTAGTTTTACCCTAAATATACATGTCTATACAAAAAAGGGATAAGTAAAAGATACTTATCCCCGGAAGGGAAATCCCAAGCACCAAAATGGCTCGTATTGGTCTGCAGGTTCAAAAGTAGTATATGTAAAACGAAAAATCTCATACAAAAAGCAGACAACGATTTTGGTTGTCTGCCAGTGAGTTCAATGAGTTAGCTAATTGTGATAATTTGCATCCCCATTGCGAGAAGAGTGAAGCTGCTAGTTCAAACAGCTTGTTGGTATTATTTTCGATTTCTTAAAAAATATACAGAGAAAGCAGATAAGTGAAGAACCTACCTGCTTTTGCTGTAACAAAAGAAAGAGGTATTAGCCGTGGACACGGCGGCTTGAAAATAGTATGTATTTTTATTTGAAAAATATTCACGGGGTGAAGAAACGTGGAATGTTTGATAAAGGTGTTTGTGAAATTAATCAGCTAATTAGTAAAACAAAATAGTTATTTGGAAGAAAAGGAAAATGAATATGAGATGAATTGAAGCTGTTGAAGAATTACTTGAAGTGATGAAAGAATGCTTTTGGAACGGAACATCTTTAAAGGGTGAAGCTAATGATTTTAATATTGTATCTTGGCTGATTGAAGAAGCGACGCGTAAAACAAAATAAAGATTTCATTTTGTAGCAATGGAGAATAGATATGTGTACTTATTGAGGGAAAGTAGATAAAGAGTTCTTTAAGAGGCAAGAACCGGAACAAAATAAAAGAGCGGCTAGCAAAAGCTAACTGCTCAATACAAGGAGATACAGAGAAGACTACTTTAAATGAATGTTGGCATACAGCCTACATACAGTATTGACCGAATATTTATTTTAAATTCAATTTATTTAAAGTAAACATCCCAACAGATAAAATGGTTGCGCCTGCTACAGAACCTAGCCAGTCTCTACAGCCTAATGTATTTAAAGATGCATCTGCTAAATCCGTAATTAAGAAGATAGCAAACATTAATACACCAAATGCTAAGCATCCCCAAAATGTTTGCAAATATTTAATCATCTTCTTTCGGAACTTGCTCATATAAATCACCCTTATTAATAATTTATATTTTTATAAATAAATTATCGCATGTGCAAAAATTAAAAGTGCGAAATATGCAATATTACATATTGGAACTCAACAAAATACTCCATTGATAAGTACATAGATCGAACGGAGGGGAACCGTATCGTATGAATCAATTGTCATTTTTTGAAGTCATCGATGTAAAGGAGATGCGCTGACTTGTGGTGAAGGAGCTGAAAAACTACAAAGTGTTGTGCGTCTGGATAAAGAATCGAGAAAAATAGGATCAAGCGGAGGGCATCGTTCTTTTCCTAAAATGAAAGGTGACGATAAGAAACATGAGATACGTTTTAAACAAATTGAGTGGACGTTAAAAAATAAAAATTTATAAAGGAAATAGAAAGTATGGTGTTGTATATGTACGATAATAGGAAACTTTTTGCAAACTAAACATATAATTTTAATAGACCGACAGTCGGTCTGGTGGGAAGGAGAACTTGAATGCGAATTGTAAAGGAGTATGAGGAGCGTAGAAAGGAAATTTTAGAAACAGCTGAGCGTTTGTTTCTTACGAAAGGTTATACGAAAACAACCGTGAATGATATTTTAAAAGAAATTGGTATAGCAAAGGGGACGTTTTATCATTATTTTAAGTCGAAGGAGGAAGTAATGGATGAAATCATTATGAGGATTATTAAAGAGGATGTCACTAAGGCGAAAAGGATTGTCTCCAATCCCGATATCCCCGTTTTAGATAAGTTATTTAAAATTTTAATGGAACAATCACCAAAATCAGGAGATGTAAAAGAAAAAATGATCCAACAATTTCATCAACCAAATAATGCAGAAATGCATCAGAAAAGTTTAGTGCAATCCATTATACATTTATCTCCTGTATTAACGGAAGTTTTAGAGCAAGGAATAGAAGAAGGCATATTTTCTACTCCATACCCACAAGAAACAATTGAATTATTACTCTCTTCAGCACAAGTCATATTTGATGATGGTTTATTCCAGTGGAAACCGGAAGAAATGATGAGAAGAGCTAAGGCTTATATTAAAATGATGGAAGTATCTGTTGGAGCGAAAGAAGGGTCCTTTAATTATATGATCGAAGTTTTAATGAAACAGAAATAGCTTTTTTCTGTTTGGGTATTATAGACCGGCAGTCGGTCTAGGCTAAATGAAGGATGTGATGAGGATGCCAGCAAGTATTCAATCTTCCTTGAAAGATTTTCACTTAATGGTAAGTGGTCAAATTATTACTATTTTAGGTTCAACACTATTACGTTTTGCACTGTCTTTATATGTGTTAGATATAACAGGACGTGCCGATATATTTGCGGGGTTATATGCGGTAACGAGTATCCCGTTTTTGTTAGCTCCTCTTGGCGGAGCGATAGCAGATCGTTTCAACCGCCGTAATGTAATGGTCATTTTGGATTTTATAAACGCTGCTATTGTATTAAGTTTTATAGTTTTGTTATTAACTGAATCGGTATCTATTTTATGGATTGGAACAATTATGTTTTTACTAGCAGTTGTTAGTGCAATGTACGCACCAGTTGTTATGGCAAGTATTCCGCAATTAGTTCCAGAGAAAAAGTTAGAACAAGCAAACGGTATCATAAATGGTGTGCAAGCATTATCTAATATAGTTGCTCCTGTATTAGGAGGAATATTATATGGCATAATTGGTTTGAAAATGCTCGTAATAACAAGTTGTCTTGCTTTCTTTTTATCTGCGATTTTAGAAATGTTTATTACAATACCATTTATAAAAAGAATACAGGAAGGCCATATCGTACCTACAATTGTAAAAGATATGAAAGAAGGTTTTCTTTATGTTTTAAAGCAACCTTTTATTTTGAAGGCTATGTTACTTGCAGCTTTACTAAACTTAATTTTGACACCGTTATTTGTTGTTGGGGGACCTATTATGTTACGAGTAACTATGCAGAGTAGCGATACGATGTATGGAATTGGAATGGGATTAATTGATTTCGCAACCATATTAGGGGCATTGTCAATCGGTTTCTTTGCTAAAAAGTTACAGATGAAAACATTATATAATTGGATGCTTATCATAGCTTTATTAGTAATGCCAGTGGCACTATCAGTTACACCGTTTATTCTTAATTTAGGATACTATCCACCATTTATCCTCTTTATACTTTCTTCTCTTCTAATCGCAATGATTATGACAATTGTATCCATCTATGTGATTACTGTAGTCCAAAAGAAAACACCAAATGAAAATCTAGGAAAAGTGATGGCAATTATAGCAGCGGTATCTCAATGTATGGCACCAATTGGGCAAGTCGTATATGGTTTTATGTTCGAAGGATTCAGTACGAAAATTTATTTACCTATATTTGCTATTAGTTTTATAATGA
Source organism: Bacillus sp. FSL K6-0073 (assembly GCF_038006085.1). Classification (NCBI taxonomy): domain Bacteria; kingdom Bacillati; phylum Bacillota; class Bacilli; order Caryophanales; family Bacillaceae; genus Bacillus; species Bacillus sp. FSL K6-0073. The sequence continues at coordinate 2,425,291 of NZ_JBBOUN010000001.1, forward strand.
CAATAATAGCTATATTGACGAAGAAAATATTAAGAAATGAAGGGAACTAGCTTCATATGCTTAGAGTATTAGCGAAACCCAACCCTAATCAATTCTTCATCATTTATTTCAATTACGAATCTATATTCTTTGTCTAATAGCCAGTAATAAAAACTGACTGCATCAACGTCAACTAGTGATTGGAATACTTTATCAAGATTTGTACTTACTACAGGGATTTCATAGTTATCCCATATTATAAAAATCTGTTCGTCAAAATCTAGTTGGTTTGCTCTAATAAGGGAAATTAGTTGTTCTTTGTTCGAAGCTATGAATTGATTATCTATCTGTTCCCAATCTATTCTTCCCGATACAGTTATAGGAAATGAATTCATTAAAATAGTAGCAATCTGCTGGCTTTTTTCTTGGGAGAAAATGAGAGTTTCGTTTCCTAGGGATTCAAGGCATTCACTAAACAAAGGGTTTGTGTCATTGTTGTTTTTGGTTTTCAGTGCTCTTAACTTTTGTCGCAATTTCCATTGTCTTGACGATCTATCATCCATTTTTAACATTCCTTATACAATTATTTAAGAATGAGTATAGCATATAAGGGAAGTCTTTATGAAAAGGAACTTTTTAAATATAAATTAAACAAAAGCGTTATTTGAAAAAAAAGCCTTTTAAGGAAAGATAAGAGGCCATCAAAAAATATAACAACATGAAAATTTTATATTATGTATATACAATTTAAAGAGTTAGTGGAAATAAAAAAATGTATAAAATTCTTATAAAAAAGCCCTAGGATTAGGGGATCTAGGGCTTCCTCTGTTGGTATATCTCACACGACATTATAAAAAGAAAAGAACTTAATGAAGATAACACATGAATGTTTCGTAAATGTATTAAAAAAGTGAACAAAAGCGTTATTTTATTAGAAAAGTATGATTATATGAAATATCATGCATGAAAGAAGAGGCGTTAGCAAAAATATCCATTAACGAAATCAGCTTTATTTTTCAGCAAAGTAACCTTCTTAAGTGACTCATATTGTAAAGGTAGCAGCGAAAACAGAAAGAGTTCTTTTTATGGCGGACGGAGAAGTTGTTAGTGAAATACAACTAGGCAAGTTTAGGAATGATGATTTAAAAGCGCGAGAAGAGAAGTTGTTAAAATGGTTAGCTGTACTCGGATTTTAAAGACAAAAACTCCTATTGAATATAGGAGTTTTTTCTTTGTTTGAAAGTTCAAAAAGATATATAATAATTTTCTAACTATTAATTCGTGGAGGGGTGTTAATGAAAAATGAAATGTTACACACACAAGAAGACATTTTAAAAATGCTTGATTCATTATTAAGACCTGCAGAACCATTTTGGAATGAGTTTTATGAGAATAGAGAAAAGGATGTTCCGTTTTTTGAAAATGTTCCAGATGAGAATCTAGTTTCGTATATACAAAAAGAGAGAGTTTCAAAAGGGAAGGTATTAGAACTTGGATGTGGTCCAGGTAGAAATGCCATTTATTTAGCGACTCAAGGATTTGATGTAACAGCAGTGGATTTATCTGTAGAAGGCATTAATTGGGCTAAAGAAAGGGCATTGGCAAAAGAGGTAGAAATTCATTTTATTTGTGATTCAATTTTTAATTTAGAGGTTCAAAACGAATTTGATTTTGTATATGATTCGGGCTGTTTGCATCACATTCCACCGCATAGAAGAATAAATTATGTGGATTTAATTAAAAATTCATTAAAATCGGGTGGTTATTTCGGATTAACATGTTTTGCGGCAGGCGATTTAGATGAGCGAAATGGATCGGAAATAACAGATTGGGACGTATATAGAGGGTGGAGTCTACAAGGTGGTCTTGCATACTCGGAAGAAAAGTTAAGAGAGATATTTAAAGAATTTGAGGTAATTGAGATTAGAAGGATGAAACAAATGAAACAACCGAAAGAAATGTTTGGAGAATCATTTCTTTGGACAGCATTATTTAAGAAGAAATAATAAAGTAGATAATTGACAAACTCATCGTTTTTATAGACAATATATTAAAAGGAACATACGTTTGTTTTTTTGGTGGCGTATGTTTTACATAAATACATAGCAAGGGGCTGTCTCCATATGAGTAACGCAAATCAAAAAATTACTACGTTTTTAATGTTTGAGGGCAAAGCTGAGGAAGCGATGAATTTTTATACGTCGCTATTTGATCAATCAGAAATTGTAAGTATTTCTCGCTACGATGAAAATGGACCTGGTAAAGAGGGAACTGTAATTCATGCAACTTTTACGCTAAATGGCCAAGAGTTTATGTGTATTGATAGTTATGTAAATCATAATTTCACATTCACTCCAGCTATGTCTCTTTATGTAACTTGTGAGACAGAAGAAGAAATTGAAATGGTCTTTCATAAATTAGCGCAGGATGGAGCGATTCTTATGCCTTTAGGTTCTTATCCGTTTAGTAAAAAGTTTGGCTGGTTAAATGATAAGTATGGTGTATCTTGGCAGTTAACTCTTGCTGAATAAAAAAAGAAAAAGTGTAGCTTATTTGTTTGTAAAAGATGTTCATCTTGTATGGAATGAAGTTTCTAGGGTTTTAAAGAATAAAGGTGTTCTTATTGCTGGATTTACAAATCCGTTACTATGGATTTTTGATGATAACCAAGAGCAAAAAGGTATTCTGGATGTTAAACATTCAATTCCTTCATCAACATTGGATTATTTACCAGAGGATGAAGTTCAAGATTACATCGATTCAAATCAAACAATAGAATATGCGCATACTTTAGAAGACCAAATCCAAGGTCAAATTGAAGCTGGTTTTGCTATAACAGGTTTTTATGAGGATGATTTTGGTGGAACAAGGATATTAGATAAGCATATTAAAACATTTATTGCGACAAAAGCTATAAAGTTAAAGATGGATTAAGAATTTTTGCTTGTCACACGGGGCGTTAGTCGAAGAAGGCTCTTAAAATAGAAAAGGATGGTGCTTTCCATCCTTTTCCTTATGTATTTTGAGTGTCGAAACTATTCTCAAAACAAGCTTTACACTACTAGTTGTATAATTAGGTTATGCTTTTATATTAAGAATTTTGCTGACCGAATCTTTTCCCGAGTTTAGCTAACAATTCAGGTTGATCGCTTTGGTTCATTATAACTTCAATAAAGATAAGTTGATTCTTATTAAAAGTTATATTTGTTAAGACTTCTGCTAATTCTGCTTCATTTTCTACTTTAAATGTTAGACTTTTTTCTTCGGATCCAAATACCATTGATAGTTTATTGTAATCCCACATCTGTATGTCATTATAAAGTTGGTTTTGGCCGTGAATGGCACGTTCAACAGTGTATCCGTTGTTATTGATTAAAAATATAATCGGTTTTAAATTTTGACGTAGTATAGTTGATAACTCTTGGGCAGTTACTTGGAAAGAACCATCACCAATAATTAAAATGTTGCGCCGTGATAAATTGGCGAGCTGTGTACCAAGTAGAGCGGGCAGTGTATATCCGATAGATCCCCATAACGGTTGACCTACATATGCAGTGTTATTAGGTAGAGGGATAGCGGCACTACCAAAGAAAGGTGTTCCTTGCTCTACAATTAAGACGTCGTTTTCTTGTAAGAAATGGTACATTTGCTGCCAAAAACGTTTTTGTGTGACCATTTGTGCTTTTGGATTGAACTCTTCAGTAAAAGGTGATGATTCTAAAATAAATGGCTTAATTTCAAGGGTATCTTTATTACGATGCTCAATTGAATCACTTAAATGTTGTAAAACATCCTGCATTACAACTGGACCGTATTTTTTATCTATAATTTTCACAGTGTAGGGATGGATTTCTATCACTTGTTCTTTTGTAAAACCTTGTGTGAAGCCGCCTGTAATAGTATCAGTTAACTTCACACCAATACTAATAATACAATCAGACTCATCAATTCTTTTTCGCAAGTACGGAGAACTTACATCACCAGTATAAACACCTATAAATTGAGGGTGTTTTTCTGGGAATATTCCTTTTCCCATACTTAACGTCGCGATGGGAAACCCAGTTTTTTCTACGAATTGATGTAAATTTTCTTTAGCGTGAAATCGATCTACTTCAAAATCAGCTAAAATAACAGGTTTTTTGGCGTTTTTTATTTTTGAAGTGGCATGTAGAAGCATTTTATCCAACGCTTCTTTATTACTTAAAATCGGTTTATATAAAATTGGTTCCGTAGGTTTATTAATTGGTTTATTATACACATCAATCGGCAAATTAATATGAACAGGGCGTTTTTCATTCCAACATGCACGTAAAACACGGTCAATTTCCTCAACAGCATGCTCAGGTGTTACATTTGTTTGTGCCACAGTGATTTCTCGATACATATTGGAAAAGTGGTCGAACTTTCCATCGCCTAACGTATGATGAACGATTGCTCCATTTTCCATTACTTTTGTTGGTGGCGTACCCGTGATTTTTATAACTGGTACGTTTTCTGCATATGAGCCAGCAATGCCGTTAATGGCGCTTAATTCTCCGACACCGAAAGTAGTAATAAGAGCAGCGATTCCTTTTATGCGAGCGTACCCATCTGCTGCATATGCAGCATTTAATTCATTACAATTGCCAATCCATTTTAAACTTTTATGTGCTATCACATCATCTAAAAAGGCAAGATTATAATCACCAGGAACCCCAAATATATGTTCAATTCCTAATTCGTGTAGTCTATCCAATAAATATGTACTTACAGTATATTGTTTTTTCAAATGAATCATCTCCTAATTATGCAATGAATGTTTCAATAGACTAAAGAAGTTCTAATGCGTTGATTAAAATATTCATTACTAGATTGTGGTATAATTTACATACAGGGGGAAAGTAGATGACACAACATAAAGAAGAGCAGATGAATGAGGCATTAGCATTATTTTATTTTGCATATAAAACATTTACTGAAAAGCCAGATGAAATTATAAAAGAATATGGCATTCAACGAGTACATCATCGAATTTTATTTTTTATCGCACGTTTTCCAGGGATAAGTGTAAATGAGTTATTATCACTATTAGAAATAAGTAAACAAGCTCTTCACGGGCCGCTACGTCAACTTGTGGAAAAGGGCTTAATTGAGAGTAATGAAGCTATGCATGATCGACGTGTGAAACAGTTGTCTTTAACAGAAAAAGGTACAGATTTAGAGAAAAAACTGAGTGATGTACAAAGACAACAAATGGGTGCTATTTTTTCAAAATTTGGTGAATCATGTGAGGACAATTGGCACCAAGTTATGAATGAAATGGCAAATAGCCGATCAGGTTTTGATGCTTGGATATCGAAACGGGAAATACCAGTCGATCAAAAATAATGAAAAAGCTTCTGTTTTTATCGTTTGAAAAAGAACAAATTTTATCCATACATTTGGCAACTATCGATTGGTCATAGAGTGAATGGATAAAAAGATACATTACTAGATACTTTATACGTGTACGTAATGGAACAATAAAATTCACATTTCCGAAAGGGGAATTATAATGATAAAACTTGTACTTATTCGTCACGGACAAAGTTTATGGAATCTTGAAAATCGCTTTACTGGATGGACAGATGTTGATCTATCAGAGAATGGATTAAGTGAAGCGAGAGAAGCAGGAGCAATATTAAAGAAAAACGGATATACTTTTGATGTGGCTTATACATCTGTATTAAAACGCGCAATTCGGACGTTATGGATTGTACTTCATGAGATGGATCTTACTTGGGTCCCAATACATAAATCTTGGAAGCTAAATGAAAGACATTATGGTGCATTGCAAGGGTTGAATAAAGATGAAACTGCTCAAAAATATGGTGAGGAGCAAGTTCATATTTGGAGAAGAAGTGTTGATGTAAGACCACCGGCTCTTACTGAAGACGATCCTCGATATGAAGCGACCGATCCAAGATATAAAACACTCAAAAAAGGTGAATTTCCATTAACTGAATGTTTAGAGGATACGGAGAAGAGAGTACTTGCTTATTGGCATTCAGAAATTGCGCCGACATTAAAAAGTGGTAATAAAGTAATTATTTCATCACACGGTAACACAATTCGCTCGCTAGTAAAATATTTAGACAACCTTTCAAGTGATGGTGTAGTTTCATTAAATATTCCAACTAGCATTCCGCTTGTTTATGAATTAGACGAAAACTTACGTCCGATTCGTCATTATTATTTAAGTATGGATGGAGAAGTACCTGAAGGGGAAATTCCGAAACATATTTCTTTTTAATACGAAAATTTGAAATGAATGCTTGTCTACATATACAATATAGACTCATGGTAAAGTGAAATTTTAATCAGTGGGGTCTTACTGCTCACAAATAGCAGGATAAAAGACGTGGTACCTTCTAATATATATGCGATGTAGCTAATTTTAGAAGCTTGTCCACGTCTTTTGTCATAAAGAGAGCAGCTTGCGCATGTAATGATATCGTGAGTAGTTTTTGAATGGAGGGTGATGTGATTAATGATCTCTAACATTCGAATTGGCTTATTTGTTTTAGCGATTGTCTTTGTAGTCCTTGTTTTCTTTTATTGGAAAAATGAAGAGTTGTACGAGGAGAAGAAGCAACGTATTAGAAAGACTTGGTATGGTTTGTTTATCATATCTGTCACCGTGTATTTCATGGTAAAAGGAATCGATTTAACCCTCTGGAAAAATCTTTTAATGTTTACTGCAATGGTTATTTTTGTTGATATTGCGTTCATTTTAACGCCTAATATTTCAGAAATATGGGGTGCAAAATTTAGCGATATTGGCAAGACAGTTCAATCCATAAAACGATCATTAATTGCATCTAAAGCAAGAGGAGAAATATACACGACAATTATTCAAAATGTTAATCCAGCAGTATTCGGTACGATGGAATGGCATACGGAAGAGGAATATACAAAGAGCTTAAATGCATTTTTAGATTCATATGGGGAAAAGATTGGCGCGAAAATTGTTGTTTTTGAAGCTGCGAAGGAATTAAATACAAACTTTCGTGGTATTCGCTCACAATTTAGTATTATCGTCCCGTTAGAACATATCGAGCAATTGAATGAGCAGAAAGCGGTGCAAGTAGAAAATGTCGGGATTATACCAGCAAAAATAGTAAGTGACGTTTTCATTGTTATTGATGGAAAGAAAAATAACCTGCAAGATCGGGATTTTGAAAATGTATATAATTTAACAATACATCATAGTTATTTTAGTAAATAAGGACAGAATCTTTTTCTGTCCTTTTCTTCTATACATAAATTAAAAACAAAATCCGACAAAGTTGAATAAAATTGGACAATCATTCCTACACTAGCATGTAGAGGTGATTGTAGTGGTAAAAGATTATGACAATGATTTTTTTAAAGAAGATAACGAAGATACAACAGATTTCTCTTTAATAAAAGGGGATACGTTGCAGCAAGTAGAAGAATTAGAAGAAGAATTAAAAAGAAAATCATAAGTGTACACTCTTTCTACATTTGCTATATAATATAAATAAAAGGTTGTATCTTTTTGAAAAGGGGGAGAAGAGATGGCTGAAGTCAATGTACAAAAGTCTTCGTTTTTTAAAGAAAAAAAAGAAGAATCCAATACAGATTTCTCTCTTGTGAAAGGTGCATTAACGGAGAATATAAATCGGTTAGAGAAACTGATGAATAATAGTAGTTCAAAATATATACAGGTGAAAAAAACAAAAGAAAATGCATAGAGCATTTTCTTTTGTTTTTTTATTTAATAGTAAACTTATCTTTTACTTTTTCAGGTAAATCTGCTTTCTGAATCTCTTCATAGGACTTTACTTCAATTGATGATATTTCATTTTTGCTATTATCATCTTGATCTACATAAAGGCGTAAAAACGCGTCTTCATTTAATTTATGGTTGTTTTCTTTTTTTGTACTTCTAAATGTAATTTGTTTTTTGACACCATCTTCATCATATGCGGGCAGCGTATAGTTTCGTAAGTTTCTACCATCTACTTTTTCGATAGTTCCTTCGCCTTTTATCTGCATGTAATATACATCCTTACCAATTCTATTTAGTGACGCTCTCTCACAGCCAATAGTAAAACTAAAAAATAATAAACATAGTGTAATAATTGCTAAAAACTTTTTCATTTTCTTTATCTCCTTTAATGTGTTTCTTTAAAAAGTATACGACTATTATTAAATGAGAAAAATCGATATAGCTTACAACGCCCTTACAATATTGTAAGAGTGTTGTACATAAAATGAACAATAAAAGTTAAAAGAAAGGTAAAATAATGAATCATGGTATAATGATAAAAGACTTACATACTATTTTTTCATTTTGAGAGGAGCTTGAAAAATGTATTCTACTTTAGAACAATTAACAAAGCACCCTGTATTTTATCATTTTGCAGAAATTTCAAAGATTCCTAGAGGATCAGGTAATGAAAAGGAAATTAGTGATTATTTAGTGGGCTTTGCAAAAGAGCGTAACTTGGAAGTCATTCAAGATGAAGCATTAAATGTTATTATTAAAAAAGAAGCAACAGCTGGTTATGAAAATGTACCAGCTATTATTATTCAAGGTCATATGGATATGGTTTGCGAAAAAAATCAAGCAACAGTACATGATTTTGAAAAAGATCCAATTGAATTACGAATCATTGGGGACATGTTATATGCAAATCAAACAACTCTAGGTGCTGATAATGGTATTGCAGTTGCGTATGCATTAGCTTTATTAGATTCAAAAGAAATTCCGCATCCAGCACTTGAAGTCGTTATCACTACTGAAGAAGAAACGACAATGGGCGGGGCTTTTGCTATTGATCCAAATCATTTTGAAGGAAAGATATTTATAAATATTGATTCTGAAGAAGATCATAAATTACTTGTAAGTAGTGCAGGTGGTGCGAAAGCTGTTGAAACAATTCCCGTAATTTGGGATGAAACGCCAGCGAATATGGATGCATACCGTCTATATGTTGGTGGTCTAAAAGGCGGCCATTCTGGTATGGAAATTGATAAGCAACGCGGTAATGCGAACAAAGTATTAGGACGAGTATTACGTGATTTATCAGTACATACGGAGTTTTACATAAGTGAAGTTCACGGCGGATTAAAAACGAATGCAATTCCGCGTGAAAGTGTAGCTACAATTTTAATTCGTACAGAAGATGTAGGACAAGTAGAAGAAAAACTAGAATCATGGACACGTGTATTACAAGAAGAAATGCGTGCTGTTGATCCAGATGTTCATGTTACACTGACAAAATTGGATGAAAAAGTTGAAAAAGTATTTGCTAAAGAGACACAAAAGCAGCTTATTTCATCATTATTCTTAATTCCGAATGGCATTCAAAGTATGAGCATGGATATTAAAGGTCTTGTACAAAGCTCAACAAATTTAGGCGTTATTGAAACGTTGCAAGATGAAATTAAATTACGTAACGAAGTGCGAAGTTCTGTAAGTAGTTTAAAACAACATGTTGCAGAAGAAATCAAATATATTGCTGAATTAGTTGGTGCTACATTTGAAATAGAGTCAGAGTATCCAGAATGGCCATACAATCCAAACTCACAAATTCGTAATTTATTTGAAAAAGTACATCAAGAAAAATACAATAAAGAAATTGAAATCTTCGCTGTACATGCGGGGATTGAGTGTAGCGCATTCGTTCAAAAGATGCCTGAATTAGATGCAATTTCATTCGGACCAGACATTTTCAACGTCCACACTCCAGATGAACATATCAGTATTTCTTCTGTAGTGAATAACTGGGGATTCTTCATTGATGTAATGAAGGGTACGAAAGAATTAGCTAAGTAATAACGACGAAATAAAAAGGAGTCTATAAAAATTTATAGGCTCCTTTTTTGTATTGGAATTTATCCCGCTATTTGCCGGGCAGCCCGATTGGTTTAACTAATAATCAGTGGGGGATGAATAAAACCACTACTGATTAAAGATTCACTTTATGAGAAGTCATTTTTCGTTAGTATGTAATATTAAGCTTGAACAATTAATAAGGATGAATTGTTGATGTTTTTTTAGTACTGATGAAGGGGTGGAGAAATGAAGGAAAGAAAGCATTTTATTGTTTGTATGTTTTTATTGTTTTTCACATTTAGTTTTATTGGTGTTCAGAAAATAATAGCAGAAGAAGTTGAATTTTCAGGGACAACAGCTCCATTGAATGTAAATGTTAGAGAGGCAAAAAGTTTAAATGCAAATATTGTAGATGTGATTCCCGGAAATACAACAGTATCTTTTAAAGGATGGGAGTATGGTGAAGCGGTTAAAGATTACTGGACAGGAAATTTAGATAATCGTTGGTTTTATTATTTAAAAGATGGAAAAAAAGTATATGTAACGTCAGCGTATATTAATGGAAATCCTCCAAATACATCAATAGATCGTAAATTATCTGTACCTAACATATTACAAGAAAGGTCAAATTGGTGTTGGGCAGGCACTTCGGTTTCAGTTTTAAATTATTTTGGAAAAACTCCTTCACAAGATCAGTACGTTAGGTATGTTAAGGGTGGATCATATAATAATCCTGCAACTTCACGTGAAATACAATATGGATTATCCGGATATGGGGTTAGCTCAGCTATAAGTTCTGGAGCAAAATCGTATGATTGGTTCAAAAGTCAAATTAATAGTAATCAGCCGATGATTGCACTCATTATGTGGCAAAATGGAGCTAACATCGGACACTTTTTAGTACTTGATGGATTTTATAAAGGGACAAATGGAACAGATTATATAACATACATGGACCCTTGGTATGGTGATCATTATAATCATAATTTCAGTACGTTCCATAACAATAATAATTTTTGGTGGAGTGAAACTGTTTATAATATCCATGCAAACTAATAATATTAAAAGCGGGGGTTCATAAATGGGAAAACTACTTAAGCTTGTGATACTGTGCATGTGCTTAATGACCGTTATTATTTTCGCTAGTAAAATTAGTTATGCATCAAAAAATAAAAGTGAATCAGTACAATCGATCGCATTAAAAGATTATCAATATAGTAAGGGAAGTTCTTCTGAAAATTTAAGTTTTGAAAAAATAACAACATCCCCATTTTCGTTACCAATCTATGAAACAATTCCAGCACAGCAAATTTTAAATAGCTCTGAATTTAAGAATTTACTATTACCAACAAATGAAAAGCTGTGGTTTATTATGAAGGGTGAGCAGCCAGAAGGACTAATTGTTGCGAATGATACTGAACCGATTCGAACGGGCGGAGAAAATAGAAGTAAAGATTTATATGGATTATATAAAGCAATAAAAAATAATACAAATGAAACAAAAGATATTAGTTATTTCGAATTTGAAGGGCAAGGAATATTGGTAGTAAATCAAAATAATGATCAAGAAATATACCTTAGTAAAGGTGCCGCTGCCATATTAAAACTTCCTGCTGGTCAAAAAGTATTGAGCAGTGAAGTAATACAGAAAATGAAAGAGAGAATTGTAACTGGTTTTGAATAGTGGTAATGTCTGATTTTTTTTTGTTTATACAAGGTTGAATAGGGAACAGGATCAATGGTAGCATTAGGGCATCTTTACTGTTTGAAACCTAATAGTGTATATAAAAAGGTTAGAGAAGTTAATTCTCTAACCTTTTTATATTAATGTCTGAAATTTAAAAAGTGATGGAGTAAACCAAATAATAAAAGTTTGTTTGCTCTTCTATTTTTATTTGCAATTTAAACTCGTTATATTCCGCTATCTATTGTACAACCTTTTTACATAGCTGAATTTTTTTATTTGAAAATAAGGGTGCATCTATAAAACCATAATGATAAACTAAAATACCTAATTCCACTCTAGAATTAATATGCCATTTTTCTTTAATATGATTAATTATCGTTGAAATTCTTCGAGGGGTAACATATATTTTTTTGGAAATTTCTGCATCCGTATATCCTTTTGCTACATAAATAGCCACTTCTAACTCTCTTTCGGTCAACATTCTTTTCATAAAATACGCTCCTTCGAAATTATTTATATAAATATCAAAAGAAACTATTAAAAGAAATAAAGGTGAAAAATCATATTTATTTTAATCCGGCTATTTGCGGGTAGTAAGACTCCCACCTCAAAATCTAGATGTGGCAAAGAAGTCGGACTCCCTGTAAACGCCTGCCTGGGATGGACTAATAATCAGTGGGGGTGAATAAAACGCACATTGATTATTAGTGAACCATATTTTAATAATTTCTCGTATTGTGGTACAAGTTTGTAAAAGAAACTATAAATCCATATAATTAGTAATTGTAACTATATCAATTTTACATTACATTAAAAGTTGGAAAATATTCTTATACTCATAAAGTGTTACATTTGAGGGAGGAAAGATGGAATTCTACAATCTTGGTATTATTATTAAAGAACTTAGAAAGAAAAAAAACATGTCACAATCTGAATTATGTCATGGAATATGTTCACAAAGTCAAATTAGTAAGATAGAAAAAGGTATTATTTATCCATCTAGCATATTGTTGTATCAATTATCTGAAAGACTTGGTATTGATCCAAATTATATATTCGCACTAACCAAAAATAAAAAAATAAAATATATTGAAAATGTAAAATGTGTAATGAGAGATTGTGTAAAACAAAAACAATATAATGAGCTTTACGAAATAGTAAAAAAAGAGAAAAATGATGATAATTTCCAATCAAAAGAAGATAAACAATTTCTATTATGGCATGAAGCGATTGCTATATATTATGTAAATGGAGCAACAAGTAATGCTTTTGACATTTTAAATAGAGCACTAAAACAAACCTTAAGTAGTACTAACTTTTTATCAGAAAAAGAAATAAGCATAATGAATTCAATTGCTATAATACATGCAGAAAATGAAGAGTATGAGAAAAGTATAAATATATTAAAACAAAGTTTAATTAATTTTAATAAGATAGAATTTCCTAGAGAAAAAGAAATCAAATTAAGACTCATTCATACGTTAACAAAATGTTTACACCTTGCAAATCAATATGAAGAAGCAATAAAGTATAGTGAAATAGGCATAAAATTAGCCATAAATATGAATACTTTATACTTATTAGGTGAATTGTTTTTTGAAAAAGGTGCAATTTTATTGAAAGTTCAGCACTCTAATGAAGTTGGTTTAACAGACATAAAAAAAGCATTATTTATATTTGAACTAACTGAAAGAAAACAATATATAAAAATGATCAAGGAAAAATATATTAAAAATCAAGAATAAACAAGAAAGAATTTTAACATAAACTATTCCTAATTGTTATTTATTTCTAAAAAAAGTACTGTAATACGAACTATTCCTAATTGTTGTTTATTGCTAAAATGAATACCGTAATATTAGATAAATATAAAGGGTGGCATTTTATGAAATCAAGAGGAATTACTCGTAAAGCAGATAGTATGGGGCGTATTGTTATTCCAATGGAAATAAGACGGAGTTTAGGAATTGTAGAAAAAGATTCTCTTGAAATGTTTATAGAAGAGGATCAGATTATTTTACGAAAATATCAATCTCCAAGAGCTTGTGCACTTACAGGAGATATTTCAGACAGCAATATTTCGTTAGCGAATGGGAAGATTATTGTAAGTCCAAACGGGATGGAACTGTTAATAAAGAAGTTACAGCAATATCTTTTAAAGTAAAAGGTAAGTAAGAACTTTAAAATAGAATATACTTGGAAAAAGTCCTCTATCATTTAGGGGGCTTTTTTATTGTTATCAATAAAATTGAGGGGCCGTAGTTGGTTCAATGGAATACGAATTACCTTGTAAATAGTCTGACTATTTTTTATAAAAAAACTATTCATTTACATTTTTTGGTTTCGTGTTATATTTTTAGTGTTAACATAGTTGTATTGAAAATTCTGATTTTAAAATTAGGAAAACTTTAGAAAATGAAATACTCTTACTTGAATTGAAAATCATATAAACATAGTTTGAAAGTAAAGTATGAAAATGAATCAGATTTTTAAATTAAATTTGTCAATTCAATAGAGGTTCGTGGGGGAAATGTAACTAAGAAGAAATCTCTTATACTCCATGTTTTTTATTTGTAAATCGGTAATTCTAATAGCTCTGACGAAAAGTAAAGGAGTAAAAAAGAAGTGGATAGTTTGTTTAATAGAAGATAGGGTGTAAAAAATAAAACAACGGAGGTTTTATAATGAATAAAGGAATACTGCAGATTACAGAAATTGAAGAAATTACTATTCCGAATCTATTGAAGGATAAAATGAAGAATCTGATAGACAATGAATTAAAAACTCATAATCCTTATACTTGTGATCAAGAAATAGTAGCATATTTTTCAAAAGAGTGGCTTAATTGTTTGATTGACTATTCAAAGAAAACCCCGAATTCAGACATGAAAAATCTACTACACATGATAAAAATAGCGAATTGTGGTGGGAACGTACCGCCTATCCTTATTAAAAATACTCCATGTGATCCTATGGAAACACTATTACCTGGGGAAAATCGCAGAGGTTTTAATTATGGTGAAGACGAACACGATAGAATGAAAAAATATTTTTATGCAGAATGGGTCACATGGCTTTTTGCCACACTTTTTAATTATGATGCTTTAATTCACCCATCCGAACATGCTGGGAAAAATAGATTTCATCTCATTTCTCCTTTAAATAACGATGAAGTTTTGCGAAATGTCGGTGCAAGCACCGGTGGCGGGAACTTTTATCAACATAACGATGCCACAGTGTATACAGATATGAAAGAAAAATCAGATATTGAAGCAAGATTGAATACATTCAATACGAATTTAGAAATTGTATCAAATAGACTTAATAAATCTGTGGAACGAATAGTGTCTGAAATTACTTGTGGAAAATTTACTAGAGTTGATGCTCTTTTATTAAAAGGAGTGTTAAATTTAAAAACTCAAACTCATATTGGAACGCCAAAATTACTTCAAAAGCATCTTGAAGAAAATCACTTCAGTAAAGATGACATATTGGCAATAAGTAAAATGCCTATTGCTCATATAGCAGGAATGGCGGATGGTGAAATATCTGGATTTGTAGGGGAAATAAACCAAATTATATTTTTGGATGATAATGGCGATATTATTGCAACTTGTTTAAATGGAGCAGAAAATAGATTGATTTATGTGGGAGAAAGTGAAGAAGAAAAATTGAAATTTGACATGTTTTTAGAACTCTTACGAACAACGCCTACTTATAAGGTTCCACTTACATCTGAAGATTTATTACTTATACCAAATTCTTACTATGGTAAACAAACAAATGTAACTCATGGTAGGGAAAGGTTATCTGAGGAAGAATATAAAATCCCGATTGGAAATAATAAATACGGAAGAAGAATTGTTTGCAGGCAATACGTTTCCAGCCGATTACGTGATCAGAAAGAAAGTTACTTTAAAGATTTAATTAACTAGTTTAAAGAGAGGAGGGCTGATGGGGAGGTTTGGGGTATAATAGCTCAAGTCTTCCCATATTCTTTGTATGGATTTTACTATTGAATTACTCATATTACTATTTTTAGTAGCTGTATTAGCAGGATGGGTAGACACGATTGCTGGAGGCGGTGGTATGATAACTATCCCGATAATGTTATTAGTAGGTATGTCTCCTTCTGTAGCGATAGCAACTAATAAACTGCAAGGGAGTAGCGGAACTCTCATGGCAACAGTGTTTTTTATTAAGAAGAAAGAGATTAATCTTAAAGAAATGCGTTTGTCCATCTTAATGACCTTTTTTGGATCAGTTTGGGTGGATGGCTTGTTTTACAGATACGAGCAGAATATCTAATTATGATATTACCTTTTTTACTTGTTTTTATTGGGATTTATTTTCTATTATCTCCAAATATAGCAAACGAAGATCGACCGAGAAAAATAAGTATGTTGTTGTTTGCGTTAACAGTGGCTCCGTTACTGGGATTTTATGATGGTTTCTTCGGCCCAGGAACAGGTAGTTTAATTGCTTTAGCGTTCATTCTTTTATGTGGATATAGTGCTACACGGGCGACTGCAAATGCTAAGATTTTGAACTTTACAAGTAATTTCGCTGCTTTGTTGTATTTTATTATTTTTGGCCAAATCGATTGGACAATTGGATTGATTATGATGCTTGGTCAAATTATAGGGTCATATATTGGGGCGAAGATGGTGCTTACAAAAGGGACGGCATTAATACGACCAATAGTGGTTATTGTTTGCTTTGTCATGGCAATTAAAATTTTTTTACAAAATATGAACTAAATGTAATCAATATATTATTTGTATCAAAGTTAAAGTGTTTTCATGTTCTTATTGCAGTATTACACTGTTTAAGATGTGTTCAAAATTACACAATTTGACTAGTGTAATGTATTGCGTTATGCTTTTTCTAGTATAAAAGAAAGGCTTGAAGATAATGATTCGTCGTTTGAGAAAGCTAAAAAATGTAGCAGTCGTAGTAAGCTTCTAAGTAAATAGCAATATATATAATACTTAGAAGCGAGGAATAAAGCTATGAAGTATCCATTATTTAATCATTGGTCAGAAACAAAGTATATAAAAGATATAGTAACAAATCCACTCATTGAAGTAGGAGAGTACTCCTATTATTCAGGCTATTATAGTCATCAAAATTTTGAAGATGGATGTGTAAGGTATTTGTGGGGAGATGCTAAGTCCCAAGCACTTTTCAATCCAATTGAACAGATGGGATGGCACCTTGATAAATTCATTATTGGGAATTATGTTTGCATTGCAAGTGGAGTAGTCATTTTAATGGGTGGTAACCATAATCATCACTCAGAATGGATTACAGTATATCCATTCGCTGAGCAAATTAAACAATCATATGAACCTAAGGGCAATACAGTCATTAAAAGTGATGCTTGGATTGGAATGAATGCTATAATAATGCCTGGCGTTACTATTGGTGAAGGTGCAATTGTTGCTGCAGGATCTGTAGTAAGTAAAGATGTTCCGCCGTATACAATAGTTGGTGGAAATCCTGCTAAGGAAATAAAGAAACGATTCACTGATACAGAAATAAACATGTTAATGGAAATGCGTTGGTTTGATTGGGATAGGAAATTGATTGAGAAGGCAATTCCGCTGTTATCTAGTCCATCCATCGAACCATTATTTACTTTTTATAAAAATGAAGTGAAAAATAAATAAATTAGTTAGAAAAACTACATCCAGTATAGGGTGTAGTTTTTTATTTTTTGTAAATGTGGAACAAATGTATTATTTAGATTGTCTATTAATTGTAATCCTAAAAAATATGAAAGTGTGAATCATTTTGAAAAATATAAGGGGATTAAAAATAAGGATATGTGTGGAAATACAAAGTATTAGCGCACCTAAAAGTGTCGGATGAGATGGTCTATATGAAAGCGATTCTAACGTTTTATATGTATATACAATTTGAGAACACTGTCTATTTTTTTTGCGGGATTATGTTAGAATAACGCTTTTTTTTAGTACAAAGAAATTGGAGGTAACTGAAGTGAAAGGTATGTTTTGCAAGAGAGTTATTGCAATAGTAACAGTGCTTACAATATTTTGTAGCATGGTCGTTACAATTGGAAAAGCAGCAGCGGAAACAGATCCTGCTATAGACGTTGAAGCAGGATCAGCAATTTTAATAGAAGCAAATTCCGGAAAAATTTTATATGAAAAAAATGCAGATGAATCATTGGCAATTGCTAGTATGACAAAAATGATGAGCGAATACTTAGTTCATGAAGCGGTGGATAAAGGAAAACTTAAATGGGATCAAAAAGTTAAAATCTCTGAATATGCACATAAGATTTCGCAAGATCGTTCACTATCAAATGTTCCATTAGAAAATGGTGGCTCTTATACGGTAAAAGAGTTATATGAGGCAATGGCAATTTACTCTGCAAATGGTGCAACAATTGCTTTAGTTGAACAGATTGCTGGTAAAGAGGTCAATTTTGTAAAAATGATGAACGATAAGTCAAAAGAGTTTGGTATGAAAGACTATAAGTTTGTAAACTCTACCGGCTTAACAAATCAAGATTTAAAAGGATATCATCTAGAAGGGACAACTCTAGACGAGAAAAATAAAATGTCTGCAAGGGATTGTGCAATTTTAGCACAACGTCTTATTCAAGATTTTCCCCAAATATTAAATACAGCAAAAATTCCTAAAAAAACATTCCAAGAGGGTGGTAAATATCCAATTGATATGGCGAACTTTAATTGGATGTTAAAAGGCTTAATTAAGCAATATGAAGGTGTAGATGGTTTGAAAACAGGAACGACTCCAGAAGCGGGAGATTGTTTCACTGGTACAGTAGAAAGAAATGGTATGCGCCTAATTTCTGTAGTGATAAAAGCAAAATCTCATACGGCACGTTTTGATGAAACAAAGAAATTATACGATTATGGATTTGCGAATTTTGAAGTGAAGAATGTCTATGGAAAAGATTCAGTAGTAAAAGGGCATGAAACAGTTCGAGTAGCAAATGCAAAAGAAAAAGATGTAGTAGTTCAAATGAAACAAGTTGTTTCGCTTCCAATGCCGAAGGGCAACAAAGACATTTATAAAAAAGAATTTAAAGTATCGAATACGGAACAAGAAGCGCCTATTAAAAAAGGTGTAACAATTAGTAAAATGATTATCTCGTCTAAAGATAATACAGATCCTGGGTTCTTATCAGGTAATTCATTACAAATAGACCTTGTAACAAAATCTGATGTGGAACAAGCAAATTGGCTTACACGTTTTATACGTAAAACAGGATCTTTTTTTAGTGGTATGTGGGATAGTGCGATTGATATAGTAAAAAGCTAATTTTATAGGATACAACTAAATGTTTCACTTTATAAAAATTTAATAAAATCTTTTCTTTGTATTAAATATTTTGTTTTAAATTATGTATATAAAGAAATGGAGGTCAAATTAACTTTGTACTGCTTATATTAGGAATTTAAAGAAAGAATATGTACAATTCTCCCACTACATTCTTATAGTGGCCTTTATGAACAGCAAAATTTACAATTTACAAGGAGAACATTTTATGAGTAAGAGAATAAAAGAATTAGATTCCATACGAGGGTTAGCGGCACTTACTGTGGTATTTGGACATTTTTGTTTAATGCTACCATCGTTGCCTAATTCTATTAAATTTTCCCCGCTTAGGTTTTTATGGGCGGGTGGGGAAGCTGTTATCGTTTTTTATGTACTAAGTGGTTTTGTGTTATCTATGGCACTTTATCATTCAAAAACAAATTATTGGGGATATTTAATTAAGAGATTTGTAAGAATCTATATTCCTTATTATTTTTGGATAATCGTTACCTTTGTTTTATTTATTTTATTTTCGTCGTATGAAGTGGTAGGACTACGGGATTGGTTCTATGATAGGTGGCAAGGGTCTATAACAAAATTAGATATTTTAAACCACTTTGTGCTTCTTAATAACTTTTTTACGGAAAATTATAATCCAGTTATTTGGTCATTGGCTCAAGAAATGCGTATATCTATTGTGTTTCCTTTGTTATTCCTTCTTTTTTATAAACTGAATTGGAAGAAAACGATACTATTTGCTTTGAGCTTTTCTTTAATTAGTGTTGTTCTTAATATGTTGCATATTGGGAAAGCTGAAGGATTTTATAATGGTTATGCTGATACACTGCATTTTACATCTATGTTTATGGTTGGAATGTTACTTTTTAAGTATCAGGAAAAACTTATCTACTCATATAGGAATATGAAAAAAATTAAAAAAGGATTTCTTATTGCATTAGGGGTTATTCTATATTTATATTCCATTTTAATTTATGGTTTTTCCCGTAATGATACAACTTTCTTATTAAAAGATTGGGGTGTCGTAATGGGGGTTAGTATATTTATTATAATGGCTATGAGTAACCTAAAAGTAAAAGTATTTTTAAATAAGAGTGTATTTGTATACTTAGGAGAAATTTCATACAGTATCTATTTGTGTCATTTTCCAATCATGATGATACTATTTAAACTATTGTATACAAAGATACCTATCTTTTTCCTTCTTACTTTGTGCATTGCAATGACAATACTTTTTTCTATAGTTTCGTATCATTTAATCGAAAAGAAATGTATCAACTGGGCAAAACAAAGAACAACAAATTTTTTGAAAAAAAGTATAATTCCTAGCGGGATTTTATTTCTTTAGTAAATATACGAATATGACCGATTCCTTAGTATACTTGGGAATCGGTCAATTTTGGATTCTAAATGTAAATATAGTAAAGTCGAATATAATTGAAATCGAAAAACACTTAGAAATAACAATTACGCTGTGAGCTATTGTATAGTATAGATATGTTTAAAAATAAAGGGGGAATACATATGTGGAAGCGATTTGTAGCAATTGGTGATAGTTTTACAGAGGGGATAGGGGATGAAGTTGAGGGAATTGCATTAAAAAGCTGGGTAGATCATTTTGTTCAACTGTGTGCAAACGATATAGAATATGCCAATTTTGCAAAGCGTGGGTTAGTAACTGAAGAAATTCGCTTGCAGCAATTGGAAAAGGCGTTAACTTTTAATCCAGATTTGGTTAGTCTCATTGCAGGGGCAAACGATGTTTTAAAAGGACGTTGGAATCATGATGCATATAAGAATGATATGGAATTTATGATAGATACATTAAGTAAAGCAGGGGCTGATATTATTATAGCAAACCTTCCAGATTTTACAGTTAGGCTTCCTTTTGCTTCTGAAAAAAAACAAGTAATAAAAGAACAATTATTAGAGGCAAATAAAGTTATACATTCACTGAGCAGAGAGTATAAGCTTCATCATGTTGATTTTTGGAATCATCATTTAGTTAATGACAATACGCTTTGGTCTAAGGATTTAATTCATCCAAACTCAAAAGGATATGTAAAAGTTGCTGAATTAATTTTTAGTAGTTTGCCTGTACAGAAGACAAAATAATAGTTTGCAATGTAACGAATATTTAGTGTATGAAGCTATGTTTTTTAGTAAATGGAAAGAACTAAACATTTAGCAAACAAAGCGTTTCTACGATATATTTCTACAGTAGTGCACAAATACAGAATCACAAAGCAAGATCACTTATGGAAATAGGTGGTCTTTAAATGTTTTTATAACTAAATTAGTATATGCTGTATTACTAACAGTTTCGTACTACATAAAAATTAAGTTCTCTTATAGAAAAACTGATTTTATATTATCTTAAAATATAATAACATGTTCAAATGATATTTTGGGTATGTATCCTAATTGTGAATGATGTGTAATTTTTTTGAAGTATAAATATCCAATAAATAAAATAGGTAGTAGGTGCAGAAGTATTAATACTATATTATTTAATTCTTGTTATGAGTGCATTAGTGATTGGTAATATTATATTTTTATTATCAACTTTAGTTATTGGAATTAATTTGAATAGAAAATATGTAGGATAGGGAAAGGTGCATATACTTTAATGTATATATACCTTTTTATTTAATAGGATTTATAGTCTCTGTAAACTATTATATTAATAAAATTAAAAAACTTAATTCTTGATATCCTTATGGCTAAAGCCATCTATAAAATGACAATATAACTAAATAATTGTTTGGTATGATTTGTGGATTTAGCTTTTTATCCGAATTTTCTGATTCAAATATTTCAACTTTATGAATATAGTAGGTGAAATATTTGTGTGATAGTATTTGAGATAGAAAAAAGCCAACTTTAAAAAGGATGTGAATTGAATGTGCAAACGACTGTAAAGGGTTATATTAAGGCAACGTTTAGCTGTTATTAGTGTAAGGTAAAGATATATTTTGTAACAGTTGATATAAAAATGAAGAAATAGGTACGCTTTCGTTTGTCTGACTATTTTAAATATATGAAAAACAAGACTGGTTTGAGTTTTGACGAAGTTAAATTCTAGGTGAGATGTCAATAATGATTAATTAGGTTTAATAAAGAGGTACCTTATACGCAAAAGCGTTTATATTAGTAACCTAAGGAGCTTGCTTTTATGAAAACTACTGATTCAAAAGGCCTATTAGGAAATAGGGTTTATTTACAAGTTTTCTCTGCCTATTCATTGCTTATGCTTGGTGTTTTTATTGATATGTTAGCGATTATGACTATAGTTGGGTTTGAATGGGAAGTAGATCCTACTATGATTGGATTGATTCCTGTTGCATATGCACTTCCTGGAATTATTTTTGGCTCATGGGCAGGTGTTATTGCAGATCGTTTTAGAAAAATTCCAATTATGATGTTCTGTAATCTAATGGTTGGTCTAATAACAATTGCTCTTTTATTTGTACAAGATATCCACTGGCTCTTAGTGGCATTAATGATTCGTTCCATTTTTATTGTTTTCTATTATCCTGCACAGCAAACACTAACAAGACAGATTGTATCCCCGGACTTGCTTACTAAAGCAGTAAGTATCAACGGAATAGTAGAGCAGGGTACAAAGATAGTAGGCCCACTTATAGGGGGCATGTTGTTGAGCTGGTTTCAACCAGAGTTCTGCCTCATTATAAGAGCTATAAGTTGTTTATTAGCTACTTTAGTTTTGATACCCACAATAAAATTTAAAGAAACTATATCGAAAAAATTTGTTGAAAAGCAAAAACAAAGTACTTGGACCGCTTGGGTACAAGGGTGGGGTTATGTGTTATCTAATCGGATAATATTATCAACCATGATTTTCGTTACAATAGCCATGGCGGTATTACAATTAGTAGACTCACAATTCCCAACTTTATTTAAGAGCTTATTCCCACATGATAAAAGTAAAATGGGATATATCATTTCTATTATTGGTCTTGGCGGAATACTTGGTGCATTACTAACTCAGAAATTAAAACAATTTCAATATGGCTGGGTAGTATGCGGAGGTATGGTTTTAATGGGAATTGGTTTTGGGGGGATTGGTTTGATAACGCCCGGTACGGTCTTCGTTTTAGCCTATTTAATTAGTTTTATCGCTGGTATCGGAAGTGGGTTGATGCTTGTATCTAATCAAGTCATTTTACAAATAGAATCGGATCAAGATCAAGTAGGAAGAGTATTTGGTATACAAAGCAGTTTAACAAACGCAGTTCTAATTATTTCTCCTGCTATGAGTGGTCCATTAGTGCATTTGTTTGGAGTAACTCAACTCTATGTTTATGGAGGGATTGGGCTTGTTATTATTGGAGTAATTGGAGTTTCACTGCAGAAATATTTATGGGCTAAACATAAACACGAACCTATAAGAGCAAATAATTTTTGAAGGGAAGATTTTTATGACCAATGAGGAATGTTATCCATTAAGCCATCCGCAGCGAAGAATATGGTATACAGAAGTTATTCATTCTGATAAAGGAATATGTAATTTAAGATTTTTATTTAAACTTCATCGGAAAATGAATTATTCAAAATTAAACCAAGTTGTGAATCGCGTTATCAGTGAAAATGACGGTCTGTGCATTAGGTTAAAAGAAAATGAGCATCAGGAACCGAAACAATATTTTATTAAACATGAAGAACAAGAATTTGAGTTTTTTGATTTCAGTAATGTGGAGAATACAAATTTGCTTGAGGAATGGATTGAGCAGAAAACAAAAGAAACGTTTACATTATTTAATTCAAATTTATACTATTTCGCTTTAATAAAATTAAACGATAATGAATGTGCAGTCTTTGGAAATGTTCATCATATTATTATGGATGGTTTATCAATTCAAATATTTACTGAGCAGATTGCAAAATATTATTATGACATGCATAACGAGAATGAGGAAGGCGAAATTAAAAATTCATATGTTCAATTTCTGACTAATGAACAAACATATTTGAATAGTAGTCGTTTTCAAAAAGATCAAAAATTCTGGTTAGAGGAATTTAAAACACTGCCATCTGCGACTGGATTGAAGCCTTATAATACGTACCAAGTTAGTACCAAGGCATCACGTGAGACGTTTATATTAACGGAGCATTTGAAGAGAAAGATAGAGAAATTTTCTGAATATTACAAAATTAGTTTATACACTTTTTTTGTTGCTGCTTTCTCGTTGTCCATGTATCGGTGGACCTCATCGCTTGATATTGGTTTAGGAATGGCTTACGGCAATCGTATGACTAAAATGGAGCGAAAATTGATTGGAATGATGGTGAGTACAGTTCCTTTAAGAATGGATATTGATCCGGAAGAAGAAGTACTTTCATTTATTAGTAGGGTATCCAGAAAACAAAGCAAATTATTGAGACACCAGAAATATCCATTTGATTTGTTATTAAAGCAGATTAATAAAGAGAATAATAGTAATGTGAGACTTTTCGGAACTACGATTGATTATAGGGATCGTGATGAAAGTGGTGACTCACTATGGATTCCAAACCATGAAGAGGTGCAAGATTTTGCAGTGCATATTGAAAATCTAATTGATATTGACTCTTTACATGTACATATTGATTATCGTGAGGAGCTATTTTCTAAGGAAGAGATAAAACGTTTTTTTAACGTGATGTTAGCGATAATGGAAAACACTTTTGAAAAACCAAAGCAGAAGGTAGCTGAAATCGAAATCATTTCTGATGAAGATAAAAGAAGAAGTTTAGTTGAGTTCAACAATCCTAAGCTGGATTTCCCATCTCAAGTAACTATTCATGAAATGTTCGAACGGCAAGCGATGATTTATCCAAATGCTATTGCAGTTACGTATGAAAAAGAAAAAATTACTTATAAGGAGCTTAATGAACGTGCAAACCAGTTAGCTCATTATCTGCAGAAAAAAGGAGTAGGACCTGATACTTTAGTTGGACTGTGCGTTGAACGTTCCCACGAGATGATTGTAGGTATTTTAGGGATTTTGAAGGCTGGTGGGGCTTATGTCCCACTTGATCCAACATATCCAGAGCAACGACTTCAATATATTTTAGAAGATGCTAGCATTCAGTTATTCGTAACGCAAGAAAGTTTAAAAGAATTGAACTGGTTACCAGAAAATGTTGAGTCGATTTGCCTGGATCGTGATCAAGATGAGATTGGGAAAGAAAGTAAGACTTTGCCGGTTTCTAGTGTCGGTCCCCAAAATCTGGCATATGTAATCTATACTTCGGGATCAACGGGAAATCCAAAGGGCGTTATGATAGAGCATCACAATGTCATTCGGTTATTTAAATCGACGGATTGTTGGTATCAGTTTAATGAAAAAGATACTTGGACGCTTTTTCATTCGTATGCATTTGATTTCTCAGTATGGGAAATTTGGGGAGCGTTATTATATGGTGGGAAATTAGTTGTTGTTCCGTACTGGATTAGTCGATCACCTAAGGATTTTTATCAATTATTGGTGGAGGAAGAAGTCACAGTTCTAAATCAGACACCTTCCGCATTTCGACAATTAATACAAGTGTGTGAACAAGAAGATAAGAATAAAAATTTGCAGCTGCGTTATGTCATATTTGGCGGAGAAGCGTTAGAACCTACTAGCTTGTTACCGTGGTTTCAAAGGTATGGGGAGAAAAACCCACAGTTAATTAATATGTATGGAATTACAGAAACCACAGTTCATGTTACATATTATCCAATTACTTTAGATGATGTGCAGCATGCTTCAAGAAGTAATATTGGAAAGCGGATTCCCGATTTAGAAGTGTATATACTAGACGCTTATCAACAACCTGTTCCTATAGGTGTTGATGGTGAACTTTATATTGGCGGGGCGGGGCTTGCACGTGGGTATTTAAATAGACCTGAATTAACAGCAGAGCGTTTTATATCTCATCCATTTAGTAGTGATCTGAAAGCAAGATTATACCGGACAGGAGACTTAGCGAGGTATTTGCCAGATGGGAATCTAGATTATCGTGGAAGAATTGATTATCAGGTTAAAATACGTGGTTTCCGAATTGAGATTGGGGAAATTGAGTCTACTTTACATACATATGCATATGTAAAAGAGGCAGTTGTAATTGTAAGAGAAGATCAGCCAGGCGATAAACGATTAGTAGCATATGTTGTAGGAGATGGAAATGTAGATGCGTGGAGAGAGTATCTTAAAGCGAAACTACCAAGTTATATGGTTCCTTCGGGATTTGTGGCGATGGAAGCTATTCCACTTACAGCTAACGGTAAAGTTGATCGTGAGGCCTTACCTATGCCGGAGGAAAAGCAGATTAATAGTGAATGTGTTGGCCCTCGGAATAGTAACGAACAGATACTAACTACCATTTGGAAGAGAGTATTAGGTGTTAAAAAGGTGGGAATCTATGATAATTTCTTTGAAATTGGTGGCGACTCGATTCTCAGTATTCAAATCATATCTCAAGCAAGTCAAGTGGGGTTAAAACTTACTCCAAAGCAAATGTTTGAATGCCCAACTATCGCTGAGCTGGCACAAGTGGCTATAGAAACGCAGGGAGTACAAGCGGAGCAGGGAATTGTGATAGGTGATGTGCCTCTTACTCCAATTCAGTGCTGGTTCTTCGAGCAAGAACATGCACATCCAGAGCATTGGAATCAATCAATGCTTTTAAGAGTAAAAGAAAGATTGGATGTGAAGTTACTAGAGGGAGCGATATTAAATTTACTGAAACATCATGATGCTTTACGTTTCCGGTACGAACAGTTACCAAACGGAACGTGGAGGCAGAGAAATGAAGGGACTGATGAGCTGTCAGTACTCCATGTTGTAAAACGGAATCAAGTTAATGAAAAAGAGTGGAATAAAATAATACAAGAAGAGATGAACATTAATCAAGCTAGTTTCAATTTAATTACTGGTCCGTTAATGAAAGTAGTGTACTTTGAAGATAACTTGACTGAAAATGATCGAATATTCTGGGTGATACATCATTTAGTAGTAGATGGAGTGTCATGGAGGATTCTATTGGAAGATTTACAGGTGGTATATAACCAGATGAAACAAGGTCAAGAAATTCGCTTACCTGCGAAAAGTACATCTTTTAAAGAGTGGTCTGAACGACTCCAGACGTACAGTAATTCGGGTATTTTAAAAGAAATACAAAATTATTGGAATGAACAAGTAGAAAAAGAAACGATGAAAATTCCAATGGACTATCCAATACAAGGAACGACAGAAGAATCGATTGATCAAGTAACGAGGACTTTAGGAATAGAAGAAACACAAGCATTGTTTCACGAAGTTCTAGTCACTCATAAGACAAGGATTGATGAGGTACTATTAACGGCATTAGGACAAGCTATCGTCGATTGTACAAATCAGCAAACCGTTTCTATTCATCTAGAAGGACACGGAAGAGAAGAGATGATTGAAGGTATTGATTTATCAAGGACAGTGGGCTGGTTCACGAGTATTTATCCCGTTCATCTCAATTTTCAAGGAACTCAGACACCTATTGAAGGGTTAAAGGCAGTCAAAGAGCAATTGCGTCGAATCCCAAATCGCGGAGTTGACTATGGTATTTTACGTTACTTGAATAAAGGATTACTTCCGTTTTATCAGCAAAAGCCTTCAATAAGCTTTAACTATTTGGGCCAATTTGATCAGGTGTTTTCAAGGGACTCTTTGTTTATGCAAGAGACAGGATTTACATTTTTAGATCATGCTCCAGATTCCAAACCATCTCATCTAATTGATGTTATCGGAATGGTGAAAGATGAAAAGTTACATTTTATTTGGATGTATAGTAGGGAACAGTTTTCTAAATTAAAAATTCAAGTGATAGCAGATGGTATGTTGAGGCATCTTCGTCACCTTATAAATAAACCAACAACAGAGTCTGCTTTTACGGTATCAGATTTTGCTGATGCAGAGGATCTTACGGAAGAAAGCTTGAGCAAAGTATTACTTAAATTAACAAAGAAGAGGGTGTAAAAATGGGAGACGTTATTGATATATATGGTTTATCACCTTTGCAAAAAGGAATACTGTTTCATACTTTATACGATCAAGATGATGAACATTCTTTTTCCTATATTGTACAAGTAGGTTTCTTGCTCGGGGGGCAATTGGATGTTGATACTTTTGAAAAGGCTTGGGAATATGTTATTAATCGACATGAGGTTTTACGTTCAGTATTTGTATGGGAGGAAGTAGAAAAGCCACTACAAGCGGTTTACCAACGTCTTCCTTTTACTATTCATCAAGAGGATTGGAGCACCCATCCACATGAGGAAAGGGCGAAGAAATTAAAACAGTTTTTGAATGTAGATCGTAGAAAAGGATTTTTATTGGATGAAGCACCATTGATGAGAGTCACTGCGATTAAAGAAGCAAAAGAGAAAACGAGAATTATTTGGACACATCATCATATTTTGCTAGATGGATGGAGTGTGTCATTGGTCTTTAGTGAAGTGATGGAAGTTTATCTCAAGATGATAAAGGGAGAATTGTTGAATTTCCCTAAATCTCTTCCTTATAAAAAATATATTCAATGGATAAATAAACAAGATCAAAGTCAAGCAGAGGAATTTTGGAAAGAAGAATTAAAAGGGTTCTATGCACCTACTCCATTAGCAATGGAAAGAAAGGATCAAGGACAAGAGAAGGGTTATGGAGAATGTGCTTATCAAGTATCTGAGGAACTTACTGAGAGTTTACAAGAGTGGGTACGAAATAGTCGATTAACGTTGAATACGTTAGTACAAGGTGCATGGGCTTATTTGATGAGTAGGTATAGCGGTGACAGTGACGTCGTATTTGGCGTAACTAGCGCTGGACGTCCTACTGATTTAATAGGAGCAGAGAATATGGTGGGGCTATTTATTAACACATTACCTACCAGAATTCGATTAACGGATAATACATCAGTAGTAGATTGGCTTCGTAAAATACAAATGAAAGAAATGGAACGAAGACAGTATGAGTATAATTCGTTGATAGATATTCAAGGCTGGAGTGAGGTTCCGCGAAATTGCTCCTTATTTCATACCTTGTATGTGTTTGAAAATTATCCAATTCAAGGTGAGAGAAATGATGATTTAAGATTACTAGATGTTACAAGCACGGAACAAACAAATTATCCTTTAACACTCATTGTAATGCCCGGTAAGAAAATTACTTTAAAGTTGATGTATGATCGAAGCTATTTTAATGAAGAAGCAATAAATCGGATTCAGAATCACTTATTGCAAATATTAATTCAGATGACGAAGAGCCTAGATTCAAAACTATTTGAAATTACTCATTTAACAGAAGAAGAACAAATACAGTTACTAGAGGAATGGAATCATACTCAATTTAATTATTCGGCTGAAGGCATGATTCATACGATGTTTGAGGAGCAAGTTAAAAAAACACCGGAAGCAATCGCGGCTAGTTACGAAAATGAACAAATTACCTATAAAGAGTTGGAGAAGCGTGCAAATCAGCTAGCTCATTATTTACAAAAGCATGGTGTAGGCCCAGAGTCTCTAGTTGGGGTATATATGGAACGTTCATTACAAATGATGATAGCGTTATTAGGTATTCTAAAATCAGGAGCAGCGTACGTTCCACTTGACCCTACTTATCCAGAGAGTCGACTTCGATATATATTAGAGGATGCTGGAATCGAAGTACTAGTGACGGAAGAGAATTCTAAAAATTTGTTTGTATCTGAAAATATAGAAACAATTTGTATGAATAAAGATTACACTGCAATTGAAAAAGAAGAATCAACCCCATGTATAAGTGGTGTAACAGGAGAAAATTTAGCGTATGTTATGTATACTTCAGGATCTACAGGGAATCCAAAGGGAGTAATGATTGAGCATCATTCAGTAATTAATTATCTAGAATGGATGCAACATAAATATCCGCTTTCTGAAAAGGATGTGGTCTTGCAGAAAACGCCATTCTCATTTGATGTCTCTGTTTGGGAATTGTTTTGGGGCATTCACGTTGGTGCAAGTGTATCTTTCCTACCTCCAGGTGGAGAAAAAGATCCTTCTATTATAGCTGAAGTGATTAAACAACATCAGGTTACTATAGTTCAATTTGTACCTTCGATGTTATCTGTTTTCTTAGACCACTTCAATCATATTGAATTGAACATGAATTGCTCGTCCGTACGCCATGTATTTTCTGGTGGAGAAGAACTAAGTTCAGGGTTGGTTAGACGATTTCAACAGAAATGGAATTATAGTGGACAAGTGAAATTAACCAACTTTTATGGGCCAACTGAAGCCACTATTTATGTGAATGCATTTGATATTCAGCCTAATCAAGAATTTGTTTCTATTGGGCAGCCAATACAGAACACGCAATTATATGTATTAGACCAAAATCAACGCTTGCAATCAATAGGAATTGAGGGTGAGTTATATATTGGTGGTGCTGGTTTAGCACGTGGATACTTAAATCGTCCGAATCTTACTGCTGAAAAATTCGTTTCGCATCCATATCGATTTGGGGAACGACTATATCGAACAGGAGATTCAGTAAGATATTTAACTGATGGGAATTTAGAATTTATAGGTAGAATGGACCACCAAGTCAAAATGCGTGGTTTTAGGATTGAATTAGGAGAAATTGAAGCGACTTTAGAAAAATGTTCGTTTATTAAAGAGGCTGTCGTATTAGTTAGAGAAGATCGTCCAGGTGATCAACGATTGGTTGCATATGTAATAAGCGATGGAAATACCGAGGAGTGGAGAGAGTATTTACAAAA
This sequence comes from Bacillus sp. FSL K6-0073, assembly GCF_038006085.1. Classification (NCBI taxonomy): domain Bacteria; kingdom Bacillati; phylum Bacillota; class Bacilli; order Caryophanales; family Bacillaceae; genus Bacillus; species Bacillus sp. FSL K6-0073. The sequence continues at coordinate 2,455,890 of NZ_JBBOUN010000001.1, forward strand.
ACAATTACCGAATCATATGATTCCAGCGCACTTTATAGAGTTAGAACACTTCCCGCTTACTCCAAATGGGAAAATTGACCGAAAGGCCTTGCCAGCACCTGATGAGCAAGCTATTGAAGATTTAAATGTGCTACCTCGGACGCCATCGGAAGAGCTTATCGCCTCGGTTTGGAGTCAAGTGTTAGGAACAGAAAATATTGGCATTCAGGATTCCTTCTTTGAACGTGGTGGGCACTCACTACTTGCTACTCAAATTGTCTCTCGATTGCAAGAACTGTTCCAAATTAAAATTCCATTACGTGAACTTTTCAAGCACGATACAGTGGAAGCATTGGCAAAACGGGTGGATCAGTTACGAAAAGAAGATAAAAAACGAGAGGTTGCTCCCCTTGTACCTATGACACGAGAAGAAATTATCCCACTTTCCTATGCGCAGAAACGTCTATGGTTTATTGATCAATTAATGCCAAATAGTGCTATGTACAATATCCATGCAGCGTGTCGCTTAACAGGTGAATGGTCAATTGAAGCATTGGAGGCCGGATGGAATCAATTGTTGGAGCGTCATGAATCATTAAGGACGATAATTCTAGAACAAGAGGGTGAACCTTTTCAACAAGTTCAATCTCATGTATTCAGACATATTCCTCAAACGAATCTAACAGATCTTTCTTTGGAAGATAGGGAAAGAGAAATGAAACGGCTCATTCAAAACGAGGCGGAGGAACCATTTCATTTTGGACAAGGTCCTCTAATTCGAACACGAATATTGAAAGTGGACAAGGAAGAATGGATTCTCATTTGTACGATGCATCATATTATTTCAGATGGATGGTCAATGGGAATCTTACTTGAAGAATGGATGGCTTTTTATGAAGGCGCATTAAGCGGCAAACCGGCAGAATTGAAGGAGTTATCTATCCAATATGCAGATTTTGTTATGTGGCAGAAGGAATGGCAAAAAGAAGAGAATTTGAATCAGCACCTTCAATATTGGAAGGAAGAATTGTCTGGGGAACTACCGGTTTTACAACTACCGATGGATCGTCCTCGACCTGCAGTTCAAACCCATCGTGGTGCAAGTCAGTCCTTAATAGTGGCGAATTCCTTACAGGAAAAGCTCAAAGATTTAAGTTTGCAAGAAGGATGCACTTTATTTATGACATTGATGGCAGCGTATCAAAGCTTCCTTTCTCGTTATACAGGACAGGACGACATTATAGTTGGAAGCCCAATCGCTAATCGAAATGTGAAAGAGATTGAGGGATTAATAGGATTTTTTGCAAACACGTTAGTTTATCGAGCTGATTTCAGTGAAAATCCGACGTTCCAAGAACTTTTATCGCAGATAAGAAAAAAAGCACTAAAAGCATACGAGTATCAGGACATCCCATTTGAGAAAGTGGTAGAATCCGTAAAACCTGAACGGAATACAAGTCATTCACCAATATTCCAAACTATGTTTACTTTACAGAATACGAAACAAGAGTTTCTTCAGCTATCTGAAAGACAAATGGAACTCATGGAAAGCCATGTTTCTGTTGCCAAATTTGATTTGAGTTTATTTGCTTCTGAGACGGAAGAAGGATTATCACTAACCTTTGAATATAATACTGATTTGTTTAATGATACAACCATTGAACGTATGGTAAATCATTTTGAACATTGGCTAAATCAAATTGCCTCTTATCCAAAATGTTTATTATCAGAATTGAATATGTTATCGAAAGTGGAATATAAGCAACTACTAGTGGAATGGAATGAATCAGCCGTTATAGATATAGAAGATAGCACGATCCATACAATGTTTGAAGAACAAGTGGAAAAAACACCAGAAGCAATTGCAGTAGTGTGCGAAGATGAAGAACTAACATATCGAGAGTTGGACGAACGCTCGAATCAGTTGGCACATTATTTACAAAAAAATGGTGTAACATGCGAAACATTGGTTGGGATTTGCGTTACACGTTCATCCGAGATGATTGTCGGTCTCTTAGGAATTATGAAGGCGGGAGGAGCATATGTCCCAATTGATCCAGCGTATCCGGAAAGTCGACTGCAGTACATTTTAGAAGATGCTCAAATAAAGGTACTGGTGACACAGGAAAAGTTACAACAAAAAATGGTTATACCTACATTCGTCAACGTCATTTGTATTGATCGTAATCGAGCAGAAATAGAACAAGAAGTTACTACGGTATGCACGAGTGAAGTGACGGGCGATAACTTAGCCTATATTATCTATACTTCAGGTTCCACTGGAAATCCAAAGGGAGTAATGATTGAGCACAGGAATACAGTAACAATGATTCATTGGGCGCATCATACGTATTCTCGAAAGGAATTAGCGGGAGTATTAGCTTCAACTTCACTATCTTTTGATTTATCCGTTTTTGAAGTATTTGTTCCCTTAACGATGGGTGGTAAGGTGATTGTCGCTGAAAATGCTCTACATCTAGACAAGTTGTCTACCAAAGGTGTGACTTTGGTTAATACTGTGCCATCGGCAGCAAAGGAACTGGTTCGAGCAAAAACAATTCCTTCTTCAGTAAAGGTAATGAATTTGGCTGGAGAACCGTTACCATATCCGCTTGTTCAAGATTTATACGAGAGAAGTACGATTGAGAAGGTGTTCAACTTATATGGACCGTCTGAAGATACTACGTATTCCACGTATATGGAATTAGAAAAGGGTGTCATGCATAGGGTACCACCAATTGGTAAACCAATCTTCAATACAGAAGTATATGTATTGAGTGCTGAACAAAAAATGGTTCCAATTGGTGTAGTTGGTGAGTTGTACATTGGTGGATCAGGGTTAGCACGTGGATATTTAAAACGCCCTGACTTAACGAAAAATCGATTTATACCGCATCCGTTTAAAGAAGACGAGCGAGTATACCGGACTGGAGATCTAGTAAGGTATTTGCCGGATGGAAATTTGGAGTATGTTGGACGAATTGATCATCAGGTGAAAATTCGTGGGTTCCGGATTGAACTAGGAGAAATCGAAGCGGTATTACAAAAGCATACATTAGTTAACGAAGCTATTGTGATGGTGCGGGAAGATTATCCTGGCGATCCACGTTTGATTGCCTATGTTGTAGGAGACGGGGATGCTCAAAAGTGGCGTGATTATCTCAAGGACCAACTACCAAATTATATGATTCCATCCTATTTTGTTGGATTAAATGCATTTCCACTCACTCCTAATGGAAAAATTGATAGGAAGGTTTTACCAGCACCAGAGAAGCAGGAGATAGCGAGTTGTTATATTGCTCCTCGTACGTCTACGGAAAAAACAATTGTTTCGATATGGCATGAAGTTTTAGGCATGGAAAACATCGGAATTCAAGATTCGTTTTTTGAAATTGGTGGACATTCATTACTTGCTACGCAAGCCGTTTCTAATCTTAAAGAGGCTTTTGGAATCGAGATACCATTGCATGATTTATTTATGTTTCATACGGTGCAGCAATTGGCAGAACAGATTGATCAATTGCTCGATAACAAAAATCAAGAAATGCAGAATGATAGTAAGGAGAATGTAAGCCTTCAAGATTATATTCAAAAAGAAGCAGAAGTGAGTAATGATGAAGAATTACTGGAACTGCTTAAGCAATTAGAAGAGTTATCAGAGGAAGAAGCACAAGGGATATTTGAGAGTAATTTGATTGAGGAAGGGGTAAAAAAATGAGAAGTGATTTACTTGCAAAGCTGAGTTCACTTTCTCCTGAGAAGAGAGCATGGCTTCAGAAGCAAATGCAAAAAAAGGAGAATAAAGAAGCACTCCCGTTGTCTTATGCACAACAACGTTTGTGGTTTATGGACAGATTTAACCCAAACAGTTCTTTATATAATATTCCAACAGTATGGCATCTAAAAGGAAAGTGGATACCTGAAGCATTAGAGAAGGGATTCAATCGACTCATTGAACGTCATGAATCATTACGAACTGTTTTTAAAGAAATAGGAGAACAGCCTGTGCAACAAATTGTCGAATTCCTTCCTAGAGCATTACCTGTAAGGGATTACTCTCAACTTCCTCTAGAAGTAAAAGAAAAAGAGGTAGATAGTTTAATTGCGAGAGAAGCGCAAGAACCATTTGATTTAATGAATGGTCCTTTAATTCGTAATCAGCTTGTTCAATTAGAGAAGGATGAATGGTTATTACTGTGTACGATGCATCATATTATTTCTGATGCTTGGTCCATTGGTATATTCATGAATGAATTCCTTGCTTTCTATGAAGAAGAAACGGGCGGAAATCCTGCTAAATTAAGTTCATTATCTATTCAATATGCAGACTTTGCGAAGTGGCAAAAGGAGTGGTTGCAAGGTGATGTGCTAAATCGTCAGCTTACGTATTGGCAGAAAGAATTGTCTGGTGAGCTTCCTATCTTACAACTGCCAGTGGATCGACCTCGACCGGTTAAGCAGACTTACTCTGGGGCTGCGCATCATGTGATTTTTCCTTATAAATTGCTCAGTCAATTGAAGGATATAAGTCGACAAGAAGGATCTACTTTATTTATGACTTTAATGGCCGCATACCAGAGCTTTCTTGCTCGTTATACGGGACAAAAAGATATTCTAGTTGGTAGCCCGATTGCAAATCGGAACCATAAGGGAGTAGAAGGATTAATTGGTTTCTTTGTTAATACGTTGGTTTATCGATCAGATTTGAGTGGCACCCCTACTTTTCGGGAGATTTTGAACCAAACAAAGAAAAAGGCGTTAAAAGCTTACGAATATCAAGATATACCATTTGAAAAAGTGGTAGAAGCTGTGCAACCTGAACGAAGCATGAGTCATTCCCCTATATTTCAGACCATGTTTACGCTACAGAATATAAAACAAGAACGACTAGATTTGCCTGATAGAAGTATTGAAATGGTAGAAAGTAATATGTCTATTGCTAAATTTGATTTGAGCTTAACTGCCTATGAAGTGGAAGAAGGTCTATTCGTCTCATTTGAATACAACACGGATTTATTTGATAGTAGTACCATTGCACGTATGGCAGGACATTTTGAGAACTGGCTAAATGAAATCACGTATCATCCAGATGAATCATATACAAAGCTGTCAATGTTATCGGATACTGAGCAAAAACAACTCCTAGAAGAATGGAATGATACGGACGTAGTTTATGGTCATGATTGTATGATTCATGAGCTATTTGAGCAGCAAGTTGCACGGACACCTGATGCAGTGGCGGTAGTTTATGAGGGTGGAAAGCTAACGTATCAAGAACTAAATGAAAAATCGAATCAATTGGCACATTTTCTACAAAAACGAGGTATCGGACCTGAATCATTGGTTGGTATATGTATTGAACGTTCTCCTGATATGATTATCGGTCTCTTTGGGATTTTGAAGGCAGGTGGGGCTTATGTCCCACTGGACCCAAGTTATCCTGAAAACCGCCTGAGATATATTTTGGAGAATTCACAAATTCAAGTGCTGTTAACAAAAGGGGCACTACAGGACTGGTTACCTAAAGATATTCAAGCAATTTGTTTAGACCGGGATCAAGTGATGATTTCTAAAGAGAGTAATTTAGCTCCGGTAAGTGGAGTAACAGCAAATAACTTAGCCTATATTATATACACTTCGGGTTCGACGGGAAATCCAAAGGGGGTAATGATTGAACATCATTCCGTTATCAACCGCCTACAGTGGATGCAGAAAAAATACCCATTGTCCGAGGAGGATACAATCCTACAAAAGACACCGTTTTCGTTCGATGTTTCTGTCTGGGAATTATTTTGGTGGTCATTTGTAGGAGCACGTGTTTGTTTACTTCCACCAGGAGGAGAGAAAGATCCTGCGGTGATTGAGGAGTATATTGAACGATATCGCGTGTCCACCATGCACTTTGTTCCGTCGATGTTATCTACTTTCTTAGATTATATGGAACTATATAATTCGAAAAGGGATGTATCGTCTTTAATTCAAGTTTTTACTAGTGGAGAAGCGTTAAACACTGAGCATGTTCGCCGGTTTAAGGGGATCTTTTACAATGTTCAGCAAACAAAGTTAATTAACTTGTATGGTCCTACTGAAGCGACTGTGGATGTGACTTATTACGATTGTGATTTAGAAAAAGAAGCAATGATTATTCCGATTGGTCGTCCGATTGATAATACAGAGTTGTATGTGTTAGATCAATATCAACAAGTGGTCCCGATTGGTGTGGCAGGGGAACTTTACCTTGGAGGAGTAGGATTGGCACGTGGCTACTTCAATCGACCGGATTTAACTACTGAACGTTTTATTCCGCATCCTTTTAAGGACGGGGAACGATTATATCGAACGGGTGACTTGGTGAGATATATGAATGATCGTAACTTAGAATATATTGGAAGAATAGATAACCAAGTTAAAATTAGAGGATTCCGAATTGAATTGGGAGAAATTGAAGCAGCTTTACATGATCACTCATCTGTAAAAGAGGCAGTCGTGTTGGTGAAGGAAGATCGACCAGGAGATAAGCAGTTAGTAGCTTATGTAGTGGGGGAAGGGGATACTGGAGAGTGGCGTGAATATCTTAAGAAGCAATTACCACATTATATGGTTCCGGCATACTTTTTCCAAATTGAAGGTATGCCACTCACTCCAAATGGTAAAGTGAATCGGAAAGCATTATTGGAATTAGAAGAACAGTTCATAAGTGAAGATATTACTTCATCACGAACACCAGTGGAGGAGCTCATCGTTTCCGTTTGGAGCCAAGTGTTAGGAATAAAAAATATTAGTGTTCAGGATTCCTTTTTTGAAATCGGTGGTCATTCACTACTAGCTACTCAAGTAGTGTCACGTTTACAGGGAATTTTTCAAATCGAATTACCAGTACGTGAACTATTTGAATATACAACGGTGGAGTCACTGGCAAAGCGATTAGAACAGTTACGTAAAGGAGATAAAAAACGAGAGATTCCGCCACTAATACCAATGAAACGAGGAGAAGCTATTCCACTATCTTATGCCCAACAACGTTTATGGTTTATTGATCAATTTACACCTAATAGTGCCCTTTACAATATGCCAATGGTATGCCGTCTTACAGGGAATTGGCTACTTGAAGCATTGGAAACGGGATGGAATCAACTAATAGAACGTCATGAATCACTGCGGACGGTCTTTCAAGAAGTGAATGGTCAACCCGTACAGCAAATTGAACCGTATGCTTTTCAATCAATTCCGAAAACGGATTTAACTATGCTTTCTTCTGAAGATCAAGAAGAAGAAGTTAAACGTTTAATTCAACAAGAAACAGAAGTGCCATTTGATTTAACAGAGGGTCCATTAATCAGGACAAGTATTTTGCACGTGGGAGAGGAAGAATGGATACTCCTTTGTACTCTACATCATATCATTTCAGATGGATGGTCAATGGGAATCCTACTTGAAGAATGGATGGCATTTTATGAGAAAGCAACGAATGGAAAGGTAGCGGAACTTGAACCATTACCGGTTCAATATGCCGACTTTGCTCAGTGGCAAAAAGGATGGCTAAAGGAGGAGGTGCTTGATCAACAACTCCAATATTGGAGGGAAGAATTGTCTGGTGAGCTTCCTGTACTCCAACTTCCTGTGGATCGCCCGCGTCCCGCAATACAAACTCATCACGGGTCGACATACACTCTGGTTCTGCCAAGCACGCTACATGATAAATTGAATGAACTTAGTCGAAAAGAAGGGGCTACGCTCTTCATGACGCTTTTAGCTGCATATCAAAGTTTTCTATCTCGTTATACGGGACAAGAAGATATTCTGGTCGGAAGCCCAATTGCGAATCGGAATTATAGAGAAATTGAAGGACTAATTGGTTTCTTCGTTAACACGCTAGTTTATCGAGCTAATTTGAGTGGTAGACCGACATTTCAAGATGTACTGTATCAGGTTCGTCAAAAGGCATTGAAGGCGTATGAATATCAAGATATTCCATTTGAAAAAATTGTAGAAGTTGTGCAACCGGAGCGAAGTACAAGTCATTCGCCAATCTTCCAGACTATGTTCATCTTGCAAAATATGAAACAAGAGTTACCGGTGTTATCGAGTAGAAGTATTGAAATGATAGAAAGCCATAGTCCAATTGCAAAGTTTGATTTAAGTGTAATGGCAGTTGAGACGGAAGAGGGATTACTTTTTACTTTTGAGTACAATAAGGATTTATTCAATGCTACTACTATTGAACGGATGGCAGGACACTTTGAGAAATGGCTACATGAAGTTTCTCATCGCCCACAAAATCCGTTGCATGACCTGAGCATGCTATCAGAAACCGAGCGTACTTTGTTATTAGAAACATGGAATGACACTGTAATGGAAATGTCTCATCAGGGTCTTATTTGCGACAAAGTTGAGGAGCAAGTAGCAAGGCGTCCTGATGCGATTGCGATAGTTGATCAAACAAAACAGTGGACTTATGGTGAATTGGATACACAAGCAAATCAGTTGGCAAATGTTTTACAGCGAAAGGGAGTAGCCCCAGAGTCAGTGGTAGGGGTTTATCTTCCGAGGTCAGCTGAGCTGATGGTAAGTTTACTAGGCATTTTAAAAGCTGGTGGAGCTTATGTCGTTTTAGATCCGTTGTACCCAAAATCAAGGTTAGAATACATGATTGAAGATGCAGGAATTCAATTTGTAGTGACGGCGGAAGGACAAGAAGGACATTTCGCACACGTCGAAATGGTGAGGTTAGAAGAATTAACGGTGGAAAGCGTAATCGCACCTACACGTCAAATAAATCCAGAGAACTTAGCCTATATTGTTTATACCTCTGGTTCTACAGGAAAACCGAAGGGTGTCATGGTTGAATATCGCTCATTAATGAATATGGTTTCTTGGCATCAGGAAGTTTATCATATTTCAGCAGAGGATCGTGCGACTCAGATTGCAGGGGTTGCTTTTGATTCGGCTGTCCAGGAGATCTGGCCGTATCTAACTGCTGGCGCAGCACTCTACTTGTCAACAGAGGAACTGAGAATTAATCCAGAAGCACTAAGGGACTGGCTCATTGATTCACGAATAACAGCTAGCTTTGCACCTACGCCTATTCTGGAAAGACTCTTGAAATTATCTTGGCCAGATAAAACGGATCTTCGTTTTATCATTACTGGTGGGGATCAATTAACGCAGTATCCATCTAACGATATTCCTTTTGCGGTAATTAATCAGTATGGTCCATCGGAAAATACCGTTGTTACCACAGATTGTTATGTACCTGTAGGAGTGACAACAGGTACGCCATCGATTGGTCGACCGATTGCGAATACAGAAGTTTATGTGTTAGATTCTCATCTTCAGCTAGTACCAATTGGTGTAATTGGAGATCTCTATATTGGAGGGAAGAGTCTTGCACGTGGATATGCTAATCGTCCGGATCTTACAAAGGAAAAATTTATTCCACATCCTTTCAAGTCAGGAGAACGTCTCTATTATACAGGAGACAAAGCAAGTTATCTTTCTGATGGTAATCTCCAGTTCCATGGACGTATAGATGACCAAGTGAAAATTCGTGGTTTCCGGATTGAATTGGGAGAAATAGAAGCTGTTTTGCAGGCACATTCTTCTGTCAAAGAAGCTGTTGTATTGGTGCGAGAGGATAATCAAGGTGATAAGAGATTAGTAGCTTATGTAGTTGGTGAAGGAAGTGTCCATGAATGGCGAGAACATCTACAAACACATTTACCTAATTACATGGTTCCAACAAACTTTATTGAGATGGAATTTTTACCACTTACACCGAATGGAAAACTTGATTTGAAGGCATTGCCTATACTTAGTGAACAATTCGCTGAAAATACTGTATACCCAAGAACTCCGCTGGAAGAACTTATTGCTTCAGTGTGGAGTCAAGTGCTAGGAATAAGAGACATTGATGTTCAGGATTCTTTCTTTGAGCTCGGTGGTCACTCTCTACTTGCTACACAAGTGGTCTCACGCTTACAGGAAGTCTTTCAAATCAAATTGCCAGTACGTGAACTGTTCGAATATTCAACGGTCGAGGCATTATCGAAACGAATAGATCAGTTACGTAAGGGGAGCGAAAAACGAGAAATTCCACCATTGATGCCGATGGAACGAGGGGGAAATATTCCACTGTCTTATGCCCAACAGCGCTTATGGTTTATTGATCAATTTGCACCTAATAGTGCACTTTATAATATGCCGATGGTATGCCGGCTTACAGGGAATTGGTTACCTGAGGCCTTGGAGTTGGGATGGAATCAGTTGATAGAGCGTCATGAATCTTTGCGGACTGTATTTTATGAAGAGGATGGCCATCCTGTGCAGCAGATTCAACCGTACGTTTTCCGTCCGCTTCTACAAATGGACTTAACTAAGCTTTCATTAGAGGAGCGAGAAAGAAAGTTGGAGCAATGGATTCAAACTGAAGTCGAATCTCCATTTGATTTAGAACAAGGGCCATTATTCCGTGGGAAACTCATAAGAATTTCAGAAGAAGAATGGGTTCTTCTGTGTAATATGCATCATATTATCTCGGATGGGTGGTCGATGGAAATCTTGCTTCAAGAATGGATGGCATTTTATGAGAATGCGATTGGTGAAAAACAAGCAGAGCTGGAACCACTACCAGTTCAATATGCCGATTTTGCTCAGTGGCAAAGAGACTGGTTGAAAGATGAAGTACTATATCAACAACTTGCATATTGGAAGGAAAAATTATCTGGTGAGTTACCAGTCTTAATGTTGCCAATGGATCGTCCGCGTCCGCCAGTGCAAAGCCACCATGGATTAACTCATAATGTTTTGTTGTCACGCTCATTACTGGATAAATTAAACGAACTAAGTCGTCAAGAAGGGGCCACACTTTTCATGACCTTATTGGCATCGTATCAAAGTTTCCTTGCTCGTTATACGGGACAAACGGATATTATTGTTGGCAGCCCAATTGCAAATCGAAATTATCGAGAAATTGAGGGGCTGATTGGTTTCTTTGTCAACACCTTGGTTTATCGAGCTGATTTAAGTAATGCACCGGCATTTCAAGAGTTGTTATCTCAAGTACGGATAAAAGCATTGAAGGCGTATGAGTATCAAGATGTTCCGTTTGAGAAAATTGTAGAGGTTATCCAACCTGAACGAAATACAAGCCATTCTCCGATTTTCCAAACCATGTTTACTTTGCAAAATACGGGACAGAAGCTACCAGAACTACATGGAAGAAATATAGAAGTAATGGAAAGTAATGCTCCGATCGCTAAGTTTGATTTAAGTTTAACTGCTGCAGAAGTGGAAGAGGGTTTATTACTTACTTTTGTTTATAGAACTGATTTATTTGACAGCTTAACTATTGAATCCATGGCTGAACATTTTGGGAACTGGTTGAATGTAATCGTAGAGAATCCTGATAAATCATTAGCTAAGTTGCCTATATTATCAGGATTACAGCAAAAACAGTTGGAAGAGTGGAATAATGGTGCTGTAGCATATCCACAGGAAAGTACAATTCATCAACTGTTTGAAGAGCAAGTAAATCGTACACCTGATGCGGTGGCAGTGGTAGATGAAAAACAGCAGTTAACGTATCGAGAGCTGAATGAAAAAGCTAATCAATTGGCCCACTATCTTCAGCAATGCGGAATTGGGAATGAATCATTGGTTGGACTTTGCTTTGAGCGTTCAATTGAGATGGTTGTTAGTATTATGGGGATTTGGAAGGCTGGAGCAGCCTATGTTCCATTAGACCCATCATATCCAGAAAGTCGCCTACGATATATTTTGGAGGACACTGGAATTCAAGTATTAGTTACGAACGAGTCATTGGAAGATTGGATACCTAAAGAAATCAAGATAGTTTGTCTAGATCGGGATCAAGCAATGATTTCCCAAGAAAGCATTCTTTCACCAAAATGCGAAGTAACAGGAGAAAACTTAGCGTATGTTATCTATACTTCAGGATCAACGGGAAATCCAAAGGGTGTCTTGATACAGCATCATTCTGTACTAAACTTGTCGCATGGTTTACAAAAAGAGGTTTTCAAACATGAGATACCATCTAACATGCATGTCGGTTTAAATGCGTCAATTGCCTTTGATGCATCTATTCAGCAATTACAAATGCTGTTATATGGTTCAAGTTTGTATATTATTCCGAATGAAGTACGAAGTGATCCGGAGCAGTTTGTAGCTTATATTAGGGAGAACAAGTTAGAAATCTTTGATATAACACCTTCATTACTTCAATTACTTTTAGATGTCGGATTGTTAGAAACGTGCGATGGCGTTCATGTTCCAAGTAAGGTACTGGTTGGTGGCGAAGCGATTATGCCTTCATTATGGGAACAGCTAGTAGAGACTGATAAAATGGAGTTTTATAATGTATATGGTCCTACAGAATGTACGGTTGATGCAACCTGCTATCATATTAAAAAAGATAGTAAGAGAGTAACAATTGGGCGTCCGTTGCCGAACGTTCAAACTTATGTATTAGATAGAAATAGGTTGCCAGTTCCAGTTGGTGTGATGGGGGAACTTTATATCGGAGGAGCAGGTCTAGCAAGGGGGTACTTGAATCGTCCAGAGTTAACATCCGAACGATTTATTTCTCATCCATTCAAAGAAGACGAGAGGTTATATAGAACGGGTGATCTTGTGAGATATCTTCCTGATGGTAATATAGAATACTTAGGAAGAATGGATAATCAAGTGAAGATTAGAGGATTTCGAATTGAACTTGGAGAGATTGAGTCGACCTTACAGGAGCATTACTTAGTAAAAGAGGCAGTTGTAATGGTTAGGGAAAATCAGTCGGGAGATAAGAGGCTGGTAGCTTATGTAGTGGGCGAAGGCAGTTTAGAAGAATGGCGAGAGTATCTTAAAACAAAACTGCCAATCCATATGATACCTTCCTACTTTGTCGAAATGAAAGAATTACCGCTAACCATAAATGGAAAGATTGATCGGAAATCGCTGTCTATACCAGATTATCAAGGAACACAAGAAGGATACGTGGCCCCAAGAAATGAACGTGAACATAAGCTTTCTATCATTTGGGAACGTGTGCTAGGTTCAAAACGTATTGGTATGAATGATAACTTCTTTGAAATTGGTGGAGATTCAATTCTTAGCATTCAGATTGTCTCGCGCGCGAAGCAAGTTGGTTTACAATTGACACCAAAACAAATATTTGAACACCAAACGATTGCTGAGTTGGCGCAAGTAGTCAAAGAAGAACAAGGTGTACAAGCTGAACAGGGAATTATAACTGGAGAGACGATACTTACACCTATTCAGCAAAGGTTTTTTGCACAAAATCATCCTAACCCACATCATTGGAATCAATCCATGTTCTTTAGAACGAAAGAGAAATTGGACATAGGATCACTGGAAAAGGCGGCAGGTAACCTTCTACTTCATCATGATGCTCTGCGTTTAAGATATGAACGTTTACCTAATGGGGTTTGGAAACAGTGGAATGAAGGAATAGAAGAACAATTGATGCTTACTGTCATTTCATTAGACGAAGTGCCGGAAGCTGATTGGCATCAGGTTATTCAAAAAGAGATTAATATTGCACAAGAAAGTTTGAATTTACATGATGGTCCGCTAATGAGAATGGTGTATTTTGATGAAGGTGAGCACGCTGGCCGATTATTTTGGACAATTCATCATTTAGCCGTGGATGGTGTTTCTTGGCGAATTTTATTGGAAGATTTGCAAACAGCATATACGCAAGTAGTCCAAGGGCAGAAAATTCAATTACCTATGAAGAGTACATCTTTTAAAGAATGGTCGGAGAAATTACATCATTACGCTGAAACTGGCCTATCAAAAGAAGTGCTACATTACTGGGAGGAGCAGGCTGAACAAGACGTAGTTAAATTGCCGGTAGATGGTACTATAAGTAATCCAGTAAGCGCAGTAACTGAGGAAATTACTGTGGTGTTAAATGAGAATGAGACCCGTATGTTATTGCAAGAGACTTTAAGCACTCACCGTGTCCAAATCAATGAAGTATTATTAGCAGCATTAGTACAAGCTACGGCAGCATGTACGGGGCAGCCGATATTGAGCGTAGATTTAGAGGGACATGGTCGAGAAGAGATTATTGAAGATGTTGATTTATCGAGAACTGTGGGATGGTTTACAAGTATTTACCCAGTTCATTTAAATATTACTAGTGCTAATACGCCAATTGAAGCATTAAAAGCAGTTAAAGAACAAGTTCGCAAAATTCCTAATAAGGGTGTTGATTATGGGGTGTTGCGTTACATGAACGCAACAATGTGTGAGCAATTAAGCTCCCAATATACACCGTCTATTAGTTTTAACTATCTTGGACAATTTGACCAAATGTTTTCTAGCGATGCAATGTTTATTCCGGAGAACGAATTTAAGCGTTTAGATCATGCTGCCGGTTCCAAGCGATCGCATGTAATTGATGTAATTGGGGTTGTAACGGATGGAAAACTTCAGTTCACTTGGGTATACAATGTTGGACAATTTGCCAAATCAACGATTCAAAGTATTGCACAGAATATGCTATATCAACTGAGTACATTGATTCAATTTTCAGATAGAGAATCTGCACTGACCATTTCGGATTTTGCAATGGCTAATCTTAGCCAAGAAGGTTTGACAAATGTACTAAACAAAATGCATCGCGGAAAGAACAATCAGATTACTGATTTATATCCACTATCACCTTTGCAAGAAGGTATGATTTTCCACACATTGCATGACCAAGGGGATGAACATGTTGCACCGTATATAGTGCAATTGAGTTTTATGATTCGAGGAAAAATGAATATTCCTACATTTGAGCAGGCGTGGAAATCTGTAATTCAGCGGCATGAAATTTTTCGTACAGGATTTGTATGGGACGAAATTGAAGAACCTGTACAAGTGGTGTATGAAAATATCCCATTTAAAGTGACTAAAGAAGACTGGCGTACAATGACAAGTGAAGAGATAGAGGAAAAAAGAAAAGTCTTTTTGGCATTAGATCGAAAACAAGCCTTCCAATTTGATGAAGCACCATTGATGCGGGTAACAGTCATTCAAGAAGGTGAGGAAGAATATCGGATTGTTTGGACCCATCACCATATTTTACTGGATGGATGGAGTTTACCATTAGTATTTAATGAATTACTTACAGTCTATCAGAAGAGAATGAATGGAGAAGCTGTGAAGTTACCTAAGTCCTCACCATATAAGAAATATATCCAATGGTTAAGAGAGCAAGATAAGGAGCAGGCGGAACAATTCTGGAGAGAGAAGCTAAAAGGTTTTACTGCGCCAACTTTGCTGGGCTTAGAAAGTAAAGAGGAAGAAAAAGGTTACACAGAGAAGGTTACGTATTTATCAGAAGAGCAGACTCAAGCGTTACAAGGATGGGCGAAACGCAATAAACTTACTTTGAGTACAGTAATTCAAGGTGCATGGGCATATCTCATGAGCCGATATAGTGGAGAAAATGACATTGTTTTTGGTGTAACAAGCTCAGGGCGTTCTACGGAGATTATTGATGTTGAAAACATCGTAGGTCCTTTCATTACAACGTCACCGACGCGAATTCAATTGATGGATGATATAAAATTAATAGATTGGTTGCAGAAGATACAAGAGGAAGAGATAGAAAGAAGACAATATGAGTATGCTTCTTTGACAGAGATTCAGGGGTGGAGTGAAGTTCCTAGAGGAATACCGCTGTTCAATAGTTTATATGTGTTTGAAAATTATCCAGTGAAAGAGGAGTCTTCAGAAAATCTGGAAATTGGTGAATTGGAAGGGGTAGAACAAACCCACTACCCATTAGGGTTAGCTGTAGTTCCAGGAATCCAGTTATCGTTAAAGTTAATGTATGACCGTAGTAAGTTTAATAGAGTAACCATTGAACGAATGCTGGGTCATTTACACAAAGTGTTAATGCAAATGCTCAAAAACATTGATCAAAATCTATCGGAGCTAGTATATATTACGGAAGCTGAACAAAGAAAGCTATTGGAAGAATGGAATAATAATACTATATCCTATCCACGTGAGAATGCAATTCATCAACTATTCGAAGAGCAAGTAAATCGTACGCCTGACGCGTTGGCAGTGGTAGATGAAAAACAGCAACTAACATATCGAGAGCTGAATGAAAGAGCTAATCAATTAGCCCATCATTTACAGAAATGTGGAATTGGGACAGAGTCATTAGTTGGCCTTTGCTTTGAGCGTTCAGTTGAGATGGTTGTTGGTCTCATGGGAATTTGGAAGGCTGGAGCAGCCTATGTTCCATTAGATCCATCGAATCCGGAAAGCCGCCTACAATATATTTTAGAAGACACAGGAATTAAAGTGTTAGTTACAAATGAAGTATTACTAGGCTGGATTCCTAAAGACATTAAGACAGTTTGCCTAGATAGGGACCAAGCAATGCTTTCTCAAGAAAGCAAACTTTCACCAATATGTGAGGTAACAGGGGAAAACTTAGCGTATGTTATCTACACTTCTGGTTCGACAGGGAATCCAAAGGGAGCTTTAGTACAGCACCATTCTGTAATAAACCTATCCTATGGTTTACAAAAAGAAGTTTTCTCACATGAGATACCTAGTAATATGCGCGTCGGTTTGAATGCATCAATTGCCTTTGATGTATCTATTCAGCAATTACAAATGCTGCTTTATGGTTCAAGTTTATATATTATTCCAAGTGAAGTTCGCACTAATCCAGAACAATTTGTGTCCTATATTAGGGAGAATAAATTGGAAATGTTTGATATGACACCTTCATTACTTCAATTACTAATAGATGGAGGATTGCTAGAAATAAGTGCTGATGTTCATGTACCAAGTAAGATATTAGTCGGTGGTGAAGCAATCATGCCGTCATTATGGGAACAGCTAGTAGAGACTGAAAAGATTGATTTTTATAACGTATACGGTCCTACAGAATGTACGGTTGATGCAACATGCTATCATATCAAAAAAGATAGTAAGAGAGTAACAATTGGACGTCCGTTGCCGAACGTTCAAACTTATGTATTGGATAAAAATTTGTTACCTGTTCCAGTTGGTGTAACAGGTGAGCTATATATTGGGGGTGCAGGTATAGCGAGAGAATACTTGAATCGCCCAGAATTAACAGCAGAGCGATTCATCTGTCATCCATTTAATGAAGAAGAGCGTTTATATCGTACGGGAGATTTGGTTCGTTATTTACCTGATGGTAATTTAGATTACTTGAGAAGAATTGATAATCAAGTGAAAATTAGGGGCTTTCGTATTGAACTTGAAGAGATTGAAGCGAGTATAGAGAGGCATCCATTGGTAAAAGAAGCAGTAGTTTTGGCAACAGGGGATAAATTAGGAGAGCAGAGATTGGTTGCTTATGTAGTTGGAGATGGTAGTATGCATGAGTGGCGTGAGTATCTCAAGACACAAGTACCAAATTATATGGTTCCCGCACACTTTATTAAGGTAGACGAGATTCCTCTTACAACGAATGGCAAAGTTGATCGAAAGGCATTGAACAATTTAACTATTCATAGAGAAAATAACTTCTCTACACCAATCATTCCAAGGGATGAAATTGAATATCAGTTGATTAAAATCTGGCAGGATGTGTTACAGATAGAAGATGTCTATGTAAATGATGATTTCTTTAATAGAGGAGGACACTCTCTCCTTGTAATTAAATTAGTTTCAAAAATTAGGGAGAAGTTTGGAAAAGAGATTAAGGTTTCAACATTGATTAAGAATCCAACATTGGAAGGAATCGCATGCCTTATTCGTGATAAGCATGATATGACGAAATCAGTAGCAGCGCTAGTTCCACTACAAGAATCAGAAAAAAGCCCTTTCTTCTGTGTTCATCCGTTTATGGGGAATGTATTCTGTTACATTCAACTAGCAAGATTACTTAAGAACCATTGTTCATTTTATGGTTTACAGAATCCTCTTATAGAAAAGGAAGAAATTGATGAATTGACCTTGCCGGAACTAATTCAACTTTACATTGAAGAAATCAAACATGTTCAGCCAGAAGGCCCATATCGTCTTGGAGGATGGTCTTTAGGCGGTGCAATTGCTTATGAAATCGCAACTGTGCTAAAGAATCAAGGTGAGGAAGTTGAGTTGTTGATACTAATGGATACTAAAGTACCTTCAGAGCAAGATCGTAAAACGAGTGAGGATATGCTCTCATATATATCTGAACATTTCATTCCTAGAGATCTTACTGAGCAGGAAGAAGGGCTCGTTCATAAGCAAGATATGCTTGTGGAGCGATTAATTATGGAAGGAGTACTCCCGCCTGATGCAAATCTTATGAATTTGAAGCAAGTTATCAATGCTCATAGGAAATGCCTGAACTTAATGGCAGAGAATGATTTGATACCATACTTTGGAGAAGTTATCTACTTTAGTGCTGAGGAAGGAAAAGAGTTGTTTACAGATTGGGGACCTTTATTAAAAGGAAGAGTAAATAAGTATTCAGTCCCTGGATCACATGAGGAAATAGTAGACTTCCCCGCAGTTGAAAAGATAGCTAAGTACCTATTAAATGAATTTGAAGGGATAAAAGAAACATCCCTTTCATTAACTGAAAAGTAGAGAATGCAAAAGATGCAACGCTATGAACGAAAAGGGCAGCCCAATAACTGCAAATAAAGCGTAGGCAATAATGAATATATCAAGAGTATTACTTTTTAAGAGGATAATGGAAAATTTACTTGATAGAGACATAGAAACCTATATGAGTTGCTCATAGAATGATGTAAATGCTCTCTATTTTTTGTAATAGAAACTAATGCTTTGATGATATTACTGAGGAAAGGTGCATATTTTCATTGATATGTAAATATGCACCTTTTCTATTGTATTTGCAATTTAATAAAGTTAATTTGAATTTATGTAATGCACATATATGAAGCCATCTTTTAAAAAAGGAAGTGATTTATCATACACATTCAAGCTGTGAAAATACCAAAGAATATTGAAAGTCATTTGTTTAAGCAACTTAGTAACTTGGTTTCAAATGAGAAGAAAGAACGAATGAAGCGTTTATTAAACTCATGCGACGTTAATAGGACACTGATAGGGGATTTACTAATCCGATCTCTAATCTGCCAAAAGTATAAAATTAATAATGAAGAAATTAGATTTAAATATAATGAGTATGGAAAACCTTTTGTTGAAAATTTTTCTGACTTTCATTTTAATCTGTCACATTCAGGAGAATGGGTGGTTTGTACTACTGCTAATTTTAATGTGGGTATTGATATAGAAAAGGTTTCAGAGATAGAGGCTCTTAAATTAGCAAAAGAATTTTTTTCAGCGGATGAATTTTATGATATATCTAATATGAATTCTGATGAACAAATTAATTATTTTTATGATTTATGGACATTAAAAGAAAGCTATATAAAAACGATTGGAAAAGGGCTTTATACCCCATTAAATTCATTCTCTATAAAAAAAGAATCACGAGCTTTAATTTTATACAAGAATATACCTAAAAACTTTTACTTTAAACAATATAACATTGATCCAAATTATAAGTTATCTGCTTGTGCAACAAGGGATGAATTTCCGCAAGAGATAATAATTAAAGACATTTATGCAATTTTCCAAAATATATACAAATTTGAAAGTAAGGAGAAAATCAATGCAGAAGACTAAACTTTTTTGCTTTCCACATGCTGGGGGATCTGCGTTTAGTTACGCAAAATGGAAAAATCACTTTAATCCATATATTGAGGTAGTCCCGATAGAGTTAGCTGGTAGAGGATATAGAATTGAAGAAAACTTGTACCAAAGTATGGAAGAGGCAGTAAATGATGTCTACAATAAAATAGTTATGCAGATAGATGATTCGCCCTACATTCTATTCGGGCATAGCATGGGAAGTTTGATCGCCTATGAAGTAGCCAGAAAAATAAAAGATTCTAAAAACGTATCGCCTGAATTTCTTGTTTTGTCCGGTAGAAATCATCCAAATAGTAAAATAAAAAATATCCGACATAATCTTTCTAATGAGCAATTTAAAAGAGAAGTTATTGCAATGGGAGGTACACCATCTGGGGTACTGCAATCAGAAGAATTAATGGAGATTTTCCTCCCTATTCTAAGAGCAGATTTTAAAATCGTTGAGACGTATATTCATGACAAAAATACACAACCATGTGATATTGATTTTCTTATATTTAATGGGGAAAATGATGAATTTACTACATATGATCAAGTAATAAAATGGGAACGATACACAAGTAAAACGTGTACTTTTCATTCTTTTGAAGGTAATCATTTCTTTCTAAATGAAAATATTGAAGAAATAGCAAATAGTATTATAAGAAAGTTAGATTCTAAAAGATTTTCAAATAGTTTTTAGAGTTTTATAAGTATGCTCATAGCTAAAAATATTAAAGGGTTTGAAGTATACACTTCTTGTGCAGATATGCATGGCAAAAAGACAATCGAGTACATTCGGTGGTCTTTTTCTATTTTCATGGAGTTTGTGGCGAAATGGTAGACTTGCTAGATTGTGGATCTAGTATTCCGTTGAATGTGCGGGTTCAAGTCCTGTCATTCCGACCACGAGGGGGTATAATTTAAGGGCAAAATAGGGGCCTCCAGAACCTCTGACCATAATTGTATAAACGTAGCGAACATTTCCTATCTACAGGTCTATTTATGTACCAAAGGGATACATTCGGTACATATTTAATACAGCGCATTGGTGAAGCGGCCAAACACATCGCCCTTTTACGGCGACAACCGCGGGTTCGATTCCCGCCATCCACTTATACTTGTTCATTAAAAGGTTTCACAAACAATATGTAATACGTTATGGGTACTTACATAAATTTATTGATTTTCAGTTAAAAAAGTATTGTGCGATTACACACGTTATGTTACATTAATGTTACTAATTTGTTGCATTGTATTATAAATGTTTCGTTTTTGTTTCTTGTTATTTCCGTAATGTTACAAAAAACTATAAATGTTGTTATGTGTATAGGAGTGTGTGTAGTAAAAAGTCTGAGTTGAAAGTACGTGCACACTTTAAATTTCCTTTCTGTCTGAATGAAGAAGACTACCAACTAATTAAGGGCTTTAAAGTAACCACTTTAAATAAAATGTGCTTCCTTTCCCACACACAATTGAGTACATATTTAAAGTACAGCCTAATTGCTACACAGACTCTTGTACATATAAACATTAAGGTGAAATAGAGATAAGAATTCATTACATAAAAAGCATTACCAAGCTAAACTTACAAAATATCATCTGTGCATTTTGATGAAATGTTAAAATGCCTAGATGATATTTTTTTTGAAGAATTCTTGGATATGTTTATGAATAACAATTCCTAATATTTAATGATTCTCTACTACTAAAACATCCGATAATTTATGTAATTAGATTTACAGGGTGTATGTACATTCACTTATATAGGGAAAATGAGGTTTTTCATATGAAGTATAGTTATAAAGTGTTTATATTTATTTGGACAATTATTTTATTGTTTTTTCTACTTTATTATGGTTACAGTGAAATTTCCGAAAACGAGCAAGTGCCAGTCATAACAATCAAACAATAAAAATAAGAGATACTACAAAAGCAAAATATAATAAAAATAGATACCTGAAAATGTTTAAGAACAGGAACAATTACATGCATAAACACCCTTACGATTTCCATGCATACCCCACGTCATTTGGGCAATAGGGGAAAAGTATTATTATTTGGCGTGCGCAATCTTCCATCACTAGTAGAAACGGAAAGTTCTGTATCCCTGCTGAAGGAGGAAGATGTCTACCTGCCAGGGGTCGGATCTATTCAGCATCTAGAAATATTGGAATTAAAAGTGTAGAAAACAAATGGTGAAAAGGGAACATATCTTGTGTTTCCTTTTTTATTCTTGTAGATAAGTCTGGGGAGAAAACGGGGATTTCTGCACGTAACATAGATCTCACCGGTATACTAATTGTGTTTTACGTATAGCTGGGAGTTGGTTTGATGGTATTTGCAATGGATGTGAGATTCTGTCATTCTTTTCATGAAATTGAATCATTAGACATTCCAAATATATTGTTTCCGAGTCAGTGCAGAAAATTGTATCAAGTGATTGGAGTCGGCATTCAAGAAGAATTCCGCAATCCCTATGTCATTATAAAAGAGCAACATGGTTCCGTTACATTCCGATTACCAGAAGAATTATCAACATGGGTGCAGAACAAATTATTACTTGTTAAAGGGAGCTAGTTTGTTTCCATACTGCATTTCAGTTAGCCATGCGAAGTTTTGTGCCATTTTTTGATCTCGGATATAAAAAGAATAGTCTGTCAGGTTAGGTGAGGTGAGGAGATGCCACCTTTGACTTTCACATCATACGTAGGATGTGGTGTAACTTGAATCAATTCAGATTTATGATTCTGAGTAAACATTCTAACCTTTTTAAACTTGTTAATTACGGGCTGTATCTCCATTTTAAACCGATCATAGGGATATATTTTATTTTTATGGTAATATCTATCCAGTTCAATCAACTCTGACACTGCTGTATCAAATTCACTCTTTACTTCAGGATTTACTTTTTGCAACCATTCTTTTGCATAAGGGCGGAATGAAGATCTATAAAACAAATTCATATCAAAACGAGCTAATGTGAGTGGCTTTCCTTTTTCTTTTTGTTCTTTCATATAGGTAAATAATTGTTCAAGTTCCTCAGCTTTCCATACAGAGTATAAGGATTATTTCATCGCTTCTGTAGCGGTTGAGTTATCAAAATTTTGCTGAACAGCTGCTGCTTCCCAAAGCCCTGTTTCAAATGCAATCACATCATATTCCAGGTGTAACAGCTTGGGAGGAAGTGCTGGAAGACGGGACCCCTAAGAAAGCAAAAAAACTAGGTGTGAAATAATCAGTTATTTGTGATGGTGGATTCTCCTAGGTGGAGGATTCGCCGTTTTTTATTATATGTTATGTTGTGGTTTTTATATAAAGCATATTGAAAAGATGGATTAAATCTTCTGGAATGATGTCTCCATAATTAATCACTTGTACAATAACCTTTCAATTATCACTAAATCCATTCATATCAACAAGTTGTCCCATATATCCCTTTGTAGCAATATCTTTTAAAGTACGCTAAAAAATACCCTTTATTTTATCTTTATCTTATCTTTACCTTATCTTTAAATTTTTATATTAAACTTGAAACCTTAAAGTATTGATATATGAGTCTAAAAGGGTGGGAGATAGATGTTCATTACATAGTTTATATATAACCAATTACCTTTGAAAAATTGCATTTCTTATACGAGGAGGAATATATGAAGGATACAAGTAAAAAACAAATTATAAAAGTGTTCCTTATTAGTATTTTAGGCTTAGGAACAATACTTGGAATGCTATATTTTAATCATAAAACCAATATTCAACAAAATAAAGCGCTAGCCACCGAAAAACGTGTATTGCAATATGAGTCTACCTTAAAAAAAGAATTAGAAAAATATAATTTAGGAGAGAAAACACCAATTTTATTAGGAATTATGTATCAAGAGAGTAGAGGTGAGGGAAACGACCCTATGCAGTCATCCGAATCACTTGGATTAAAGCCAAATGAAATTCAAGAGACAAGCTTGAGCATTAAACAAGGGGTAAAGCACTTTGCTAAAATGTACAAATATGGAACGGAAAAAGATGTTAGCATGGATACAATTATTCAAAGCTATAATATGGGGCCAGGTTATATTGATTTTGTTGCTAGTCAAGAAGTTAAACAACACTCGGAGGATTCAGCCAAAAAGTTTTCTAAGATGAAAGTTGATCAAAATCCAGCGATGTATACTTGTGGTGGAAATAAAAATAATTTTAGGTATCCATATTGTTATGGTAATTTCACATATGCCACAAAGGTAAATGAAAAAACAAAACTTATTGAAGAACTTCTTCGAAATGTACATAGCTCTTCTAAATAAGTTGCAGAATGAAATATAATGATACCGTCAGTTAATAATAATAATAGCTAAGAAAAAACTACTTCCTTTCTTAATTCACATAATTTTCAAAAATAAATCCTATGGATGTTAATATTTGTTATATAATATATTTGTCAAAGCATTACCCCTAAAGTTTCTACAGTCAATCTGTAAGATAGTTTGTTTGGCTCGTATATTCACCTTAAACTAAAAAGAACTTGTAGAGAGTCCTACAAGTTCTTTTTGTTTTAAGGGTTAAATGTGGATTTCAAATATAGTTGCAATTTTTTGAGGGGGAAAAGTAAATGTTTATAAAAACAGAAAGATTATTAATACGGAAATTTGAGTTCAAAGATTGGCAAGCTGTTCATGAGTATACATCAGATATCAATGTTATGAAATACATACCTGAAGGGGTTTTTACTGAAGAAAATACAAGAAACTTTGTGAATGAAAACATTGGTGAAAACGCTAAGAACTTTCCTGTAGTATTAATTGATAAAGATATTCTGATTGGTCATATAGTTTTTCATAAATATTTTGGTGAGCATACATATGAGATTGGTTGGGTGTTCAATCCTAAATATTTCAATAAAGGATATGCTTCTGAAGCAGCACAAGCTACATTGGAATATGGCTTTAAGGAAATGAAATTACATAGGATTATAGCTACATGTCAACCACAAAATACCCCATCATATCGAGTAATGGAGAAGATTGGAATGAGAAGAGAAGGCTATTTCAGGAAGTGTATACCACATGGGAATGAATGGTGGGATGAATATTATTACGCTATTTTAGAAGAAGAGTAGTGTTTCAGAATGCATCATTTAAATTGACACTCTTATTCCTAAATAGGCAAGTTGACTATCTTTATTGGGGATTCTTGCTACTAAAGGCGAAGTTTATTTTCAGTATCGCTGACGTGCAAAACTTTGTATAATCTGATCTTATCTCTAAATCACAACTGTTACCCCATCACCATCAAGTTAAAGTTTCGTTTTATTTTGCTAACTTGATGGTGATGTGACGTAACCTTAATTATTTAAAAATTTTAAAAAGGCCCCTTAGTCATGTTAAAGGGACCTTGATCACGCAAATGATCTGTAAACCAATTCATTTTTGATATACAGATCATTTGTATAATAATTTTTATAAATAATTGCTAAATAGTGAATTTACATAAATGCTTTTAGTAGTTCTTGAATTAATGGGATTGCTCCACCTATAAATTTTAAAACTGCCATTGCGATTTCCATATTATTCTCTCCTCTTTTTCGTATTAAGATGTAATAAATCTTTATAACCTTATTATAGTAAGCGCTTACAATTATAACAATACATTTTCGTATGCAATATTGCATATTTATACATTAGATCTCTATTATTCATTTTTTAATGGTACTATAGCGAGGTGAGAGTCTTTAAGGGTTCTGCTTAATAGGAGGAAATATGGAAAGAGTGCAAGCGATTTACAGTAATCAAAAATTTAAGAGTTGGGTTAAACAGGTATTAGCTGTAGGAGGAGTAATAGGGTGCTGTTATTTGGTGTTATATGTTTTCTGTTTCTTAGTTATCATGTAAATAGTATACAACTAAACTAGTAGAGTCTTGCCTAGAAAGGTAAGGCTCTTTTATTGTAGTACCTGGAGATGAGCAAACTACATACAATATCTCTCAGGTTTTTCAGATCACTTTGTACGGTTTCTTGTTTAGAACACTAATTCCTATCATTGAAAACAGAATTCTATGGATAAAAAATATGTTTTTACTAGATACATATTAAAAAGACAAGCATAAATTATATTAGATTTTGACAAAGTCTTTTTGATTTCGAAAAGGATTTAAATCTTACTTATAGATTTGATTCCTTTTTATATAATATAATCCTTATATTGATACGTAAATATAATACAGTAATAATGATTTAAAAGCAAGAATTTTAGTAGCGGTACATTCACACATCCATCAACTTAAGATTTTAAAGTAGCTCTTAAACAAAAAAATTCTTTTTTTAATTAATTAATAGTAAACAAGAAAGATTGGCAAATTAACAACTAAAGAGATTTATTCAGGTAAAATCTATCAAAAGGTCCTTTACAAAATTTATACATAATTCAATTACAAAATAATGTAAAAATTATGCATTTTTGTAAAATAAATTCATTGACACTTGTGTATATAAGTAACTATACTCGTTACATCAAATTGAATGCGTGATAATACGATTTTATTATTATTACAAACATGTAAATATAAAAATAGAAAATTTCAATTTGATAAATACAATGGTAGAGGTGTTTATTTTAATGAAGCACAAATTAATTGCAACAGGTATCCTTGCAGGAGCTATATTATCCTATTCTTCTAATATTTTAGCAGATACTCATAAATTCCCTGATGTTCCTACATGGGCTGATAAATCCGTTAACTATTTAGTTGATAAACAGGTATTAAATGGTTATCCAGATGGAACTTTTGGTTCAAATGACTCCTTAGACAGAGCTTCGGCTACAAAGATTATGACAAAAGTTTTAGGTATACAAATTGATCCTAATGCAAAACCATCTTTTACAGATTCACAAAATCACTGGGCTACTCCTTATATTGCTGCTGCTGAAAAAGCTGGTATTGTTAAAGGTGAAGGTAATGGAATCTTTAATCCATCCGGAAAAGTAACTCGTGCTGCTATGGCTACCATGCTAGTAAATGCATATAAACTACAAAGCACAGCAAATCATAACGAGCAGGTTAGATTTGAAGATTTAAAAGGGCATTGGGGAGAAAAACATGCCAATATTTTAATAGATTTAAAAATTTCTAATGGTACCGAGAACGGTTGGCAACCAAATAGATTTATAACACGTGCTGAAGCTGCTCAACTTACTGCAAAAACAGATATGTTACAACAAAATTTAAACGATGAAAAAGAGGTTATTACTGCTACCTCATATGAAGATTTAAATTTAACAGTGGCTTCGAAAATTACAGCTCAAGAGATTGATAGTTTTATTGCAAAATATCATTCAGATAGTCCCTTAGTTGGACATGGACAAGATTTTATCAATGCGCAAAATCAATATGGCGTGAGTGCTCATTATTTAGCGGCGCATGCGATTTTAGAATCTGGATACGGAAAATCAGAAATCGCATATCAAAAACATAATTTATTCGGTCTACGTGCATATGATGGAGATCCGTTTAAATATGCGAAATATTTACCAAGCTACGGCGATAGCATTGCTTATAATGCTAATTATGTACGAGAAAGATATTTGGAAGAAAATGGTATATATTATAACGGGCCAACATTAACTGGCATGAATGTGAAATATGCATCAGATAAAGGCTGGGCTAAGAAAATTGCAGGCATTATGGAACGTATTAAACCGTTTCGTGTAGAAGACTATACATATGCAAAAAAATTATCAAAGAATCCTGAAACATTAGATGTCGAAGCGTTATCAAATGAAATTCCGTATAAAATGTATGCAGACGGTTCAAGCACAAATGTTGTATCATCAGCTACTTACTACCAGGTACCTTATCCATTTAATTTGAAAATTAAAAGTAGACCAGATGTAGCTGTCGAGGAAAATAAAGTTGGTACAGTAACTCCTGGAACAACCATCTTTATTTATCGTGAAGATCCAAATGGATGGGTAGAATTCTCTTTTGAAGCTAATGGAGAAAAATATTGGACATTAAAAAATAAATTAAGTATGTAATTAAAAAGATCTATTGCACTAGTTTTAAAAGTATGGGATTGGACAATTGATTCTCTAGATTGGAAATACAGTAAATTACCCGTTGATGTAGCAGCTGCAAAGATTATTCAAAATGTCTTAGCAGGTGCGACATCCGCATGCTTTTTCGGGAAAATGTTGCGCAAAGTAGGTTCATTTTCAGCACTATCTCCTGGTTCATCGTAATCTTCAATGATGTAATCATTTCCATTTTTTATGACTGTCACACGGATTGGAAGTAAATGTCCTGCTTGAGGAACTGTCTGTGTTTCGCGGTTATATCCTTGCATGAGGGAATGGAGGTAGACATACATTTTTTCATCCTTCATTTCAGTTCCATAGATTATACGCGTCTCAAATTGTTTTTCTGTATGATTTAATTTGTCTTGATCCCAGGCAATGATACTTTCTGAAATAAGGGAATCTAGTTTGCTGTTTAGCGGAATGTCCGTTACATCCTTTGGATTATTTTGGACCGAATCACACCCTGTTGTAATGAAAACGAGTATGACAATACTTACGGTAATCATTATCTTTCTCAAAATCTTATTTTCATATGTTAATGCAAAACGTCTGCTCATTAATTCACTCCATTTCTCTTCGTGCCAATCAACCATTGACATAAATCATTTATATGACAATAGTAAAACCGATTTCATACTAGAAACTTATTCTATCCAAGGAAATATATTGCATTATATAATACATACTATACCATTCTTATACATAACGGGAGAGACTCTATGAGAAAAGTTATCATGTATTGCGGAATCTTTATTATGATTCTTTTAAGCGGTTGTGTCCGATTCGGAAAAGATACTACAGATACCATTTATCTCATTCCAGAAGCATACGAAGGAGACCTTTTGGTTCTATATAATGTTCCAGGAGCTGAGTTGTTGCCAGAAGAAGATGAGTTTCGTGTCGTTACTTTTTCTACAGACGGGACCGCAGTGACATCAACAGTTAATATGAAATATGGAGAAGTCAATGACACATATTACACAGTTAACAAGGAAGGTAAGCGTACTAAACTTGACGAAAGCTGTATACGCGTTGGTTCAAATGGAAGCACTACTGAAAACATTGGTAAAGAAAATGAGCATACATTCTCATACGCGAAATTGAAAGTAACAACTAGTGCATGCTCACAAAACTTTTCATCCTATGGCAGAGAAGTTCTAGAAAATCAAGAACACCCTGCAGAGAATAAGCTGAGGGACTTACTGGCTCATGTAAAAGAGAAGTATATGAAAGTGAAGGGCTAAATTTTAAAATTCTAAAAAGGGTGAATGGATGATGTTAGGGATAGGGTTGATTGTATTAAGTATTTTACTTGTCAGCATTGTATTTTTACCATGATGCTTTATTCCAAGTGAGACAGAAAACATGTAGTATTTTTATTCGTAATCATCCAAAAAAGAAAGAGGGATATTTGTTACAATCACGGCATTGTAGAAGAAATAGAATAAAAGAGGAAAATATATACTGTTACAAATTAATATTCCATGTGTTTTTTGAACATACATTACTTATCTTTAATGTATATATTGAATATATGAATATATTGTGTTATGATGTGAATTAGAAACTCGCGTGTTTCAAATACAACATTTTTATCTTTTTGATGACCTCTTATCTTTCCGTAAGAGGTCCTTTTTTTATCCCTCCGTATTGTATAGCCGCTAAAATACTATGAAAAGATACTAGAGACTACTACACTGTGATATCCTCTAGTATTTTTTCTTTATCTATATTATCTATTGTTAGGTAAACGACGAATTAGTACTTTTTGTATAATTTTCACAAAATAACTTTGAATCATTATTTATTTCAATATAAAGTAATGAAAGGACATATTTGACTATCGTCTTTAATTTTTCCGACAGCAAGCAAAGTTAGCATGTTTAATGCATAATCAGACGCCTGTAAATGAGCATTACTATTTAAATTTTTACCAGAGAGTAATTTAGTTAATTAGTAGAAAAAGGAAGGGGCCTATTTGGCTCCTTCCTTTTTCTCATACATACATAACGCTTGTTGACAACTTATGAAATAATAGCATTCATCGCTATTAAAATATAACATTAAAAGCAATTAATTAGATATGTAATTTTGCATATATTGTACTATTTCATGAATAGGAACAAAACTATTTATTCCTTTCTGTATGGAGACAAATAGATTTAGGTTTACTTAGGGTAAGAAGACCTGATCATTGATTGCTGGTTAAACCATATTTCTACGTATTTGAAACAAATTATTTCACTGAATTGTATGTTAAAGAGAGTGCGGGATTTATGAAATGTAGATTATTCCTTGATTTCTTACTCGTGATTTTACTTGGACATCGGAAAAGAAGTTACGTTATATACGATTTCAAAAGGGGATATTATTCAGTGCATCCAAAGATGCACTCCGTTTCCTGTTTCCTATCCTACTAAATTACCATTCCAAGCAAATTTCTTCTCTTTCAAACAATTCATCCATTGAATAAAGATAATTCGGCCATACGTATCGGAGGACATGAAACTTTCTTAATACCATTTGGAATATATTTCAATATACTTCCGATACTATAACAGATCGAAAATTTCTTTATTGGAGGTATATAATGGCATATCCATTTCGTAACTTAGTATTTGAAGGTGGCGGGGTAAAGGGAAGCGCTTATATAGGTGCCATCCGTGCACTAAATGAAGAAGGGATTTTACCAGAAATACAACGATTTGGAGGGACTTCAGCAGGAGCGATTACTGCATTACTTTTAGGTCTTTCCATTCCATTCGCAGATCTTGTAAAAATCCACAAAGACATGAATTTCAAAGCGTTTAAAGATGATGATTTTTCGATTGTACAAGATAACATTCGTTTGTTTTTTGATGGTTTTGGTATCTATAAAGGGGATTTCTTCACTGAGTGGGTAGGAAAGATCGTTGAAAAGTGGACAGGGAGTAAGGACACAACTTTTCAGCAGTTGTATGACAAAACAGGAAAAGACGTGTTTTTCCAAGGAACGAACGTTTCTACACACCAGCTTCGTACGTTTTCTCGCGAAACGACACCTGATGTCCCGTTAGTAGTTGCTGTGCGGATTTCGATGTCCATCCCATTCTTTTTTAAATCTGTGGAATGGGATAAAGATTATTATGTAGACGGAGGTGTACTCGATAACTACCCAATTCGTTTATTTGATCGGAAAAGTTTTGTGAATAAAGAAGAACACTTCACGACCACAGATACGATTGACGAGGTTAATAAACTGATAAGCAATATAGAGGATCATTCTACACTAAGAAGCTTACACACGAAATACAATGCATCTTTCTTTGATCCTACAGATGAAATTGTCTACAACAAAGAAACACTTGGTTTCCGTTTAGAATCTCAGGCGGAGGTTGCCATGTTAAAACATATCGCAACCTCAACAGAACATCATATTGGCCATTCTCTTATTCATTTTGCATGGAATTTGTCTCAAACCATGATCAAAGGTCATGAGAGCGGAAAAACCACCAAAGAAGATGCTGCCCGCACTGTATTTATTAATACATTCTTTACGTCGTCGTTTAATTTTGATATCACAGAAGAAGAAAAGAAAACACTCATGAATTCAGGTTATACTTCTACTAAAGACTATCTACATCAGTTTAATACGTCTGAAGTAAAATTGTTTAATCGACCATAAAGCCGAGTGCAATGCACTTGGCTTTTTTTAATCGTCCTGTAAATTCTTTTTTTAGTAGCTAATAAAAATTTAGATAGACTATGCATAGAACAAGAGAGAGGAGATAACAGAAAGTAATAAATATAAGTTTTGATGACTTCTTATTTTGTAAAACTAGGGTGTAGAAAGGGTGAAACAGGTGGAAGAAAAACGAATTATGATTTATACAATTTTTTGGCTAACACAGTACAAAAGAGAACCTTAAAACGGTGGATAGGAATGTATCAAAAAATGAATAGAGTAGCAAGGCGGATTTATTGTGGAAGTAGGGATTTTCCTTTTTCTTTCTACTGATAATAAAGCGTTATGTAGACTGGGGATGTATAAGGTATTCATTGCTATTCCTTCAAAATGCTGATGTTACATCACATTAAAATAACCTCTAATTTAAGTATTGAAATTCTCTAAATCTCTATGTATTATATTCTTGTATTTTCTCACTTTGCGAAGCCTAGAAAACATCATCATTTCTGAAAGAACTCGAACTCTAGCCGGTTCTTTGAATTTACTTGAACTTATTTTTGAATCATTGTATTATATTTTCGAGTCTTACTCATATAAATCATTATCAGGAGAATCTGCAAATTTGCCGGTTCTTTTTTATTTTATTGAAAGTAAAATTTTAGCCAGTCGTTTATTTTCATATTGTTGGTTTTTATACGTGTTTGGTAAAAAATCAATGTGTTGCAAAAAAATACTATGCTGAAATCTAGTTCGGTATAGCAATGTGCATATAAAAGATCTCACTTTGCTATATCCCCTAAAAAGAGTCATAAAAATCTATATTTTTTTAATTCAGTTGCATACTACAAAACTTCTTTTAAAAGAAATGTATGTACATACACATTATATTTTGTTCTATAACTCTCTAACTTTTGTTCACGATAGTCTGTTAAGTACAGGATTATTGGCGGGTGGTGCAATAGGTGCAGAAGATGTGAAAACAAATGAAAAAGTACAAGTTGCTGTTGCAGGTAAAGAGGGAAATATGACGTATAAAGAAATTGATAAAGCAGAATCTCCATTGTTATTTGGAATGTATCCTTTATGTTAAGATCCTAATAAGAAGTTAGTTTTTTTTGATAATTAATATTTATACAAAATGTATAATTAATATACTAAAACGTTTTTAAATTTTATTAATGTATTCCTTTTCATCTGAATGAATTATTTATTGCAACAGGTTTCCCGTTCAAAACAAGATGTTCAAACAAAAGACAATATAAGTATCTTTATAATGATTTTTCAATATAATCAATGTGTTTATGAAAGGAACTCTGTGTTATTTTTGCTTTTTTACTAACTAATACAGCTTCAAACAAAGGACACAATTGCTACATACTAAGTATAATTTATTACCTATTCAAAATTCTGTCTATTCAATCTTTCTAAAAATAAAAAAAGATTAAACTTATAAATATACAAGTTATAATGAGGGCGTCGAGACACAATTTATTACCTCTAGAGAAAATATCAAACCTCGTTTTGGATTAAAAATTCTAAACAACTTGCCAGTAATTTTTTAAAATTGGACATACTGATATGATTACTATACGGAGGATAGCGGATTAGAAGGGAAGTTTATTCAACTCAATAAAGAAAGCGTTATCAAACAAAACTTGTTTTGAATCGATCATTCTAATAACTTAGATTCAACTACAGCTAAAAATAATAAATTATGGGGGTGCTTATATGAACATGAATGTAGCATCTATTAAAGAAAAAAAGATTGTTAAATACAAAAGTTGTTTTGATGTGATTGGGCCCATAATGATAGGCCCTTCAAGTTCACATACTGCAGGTGCTTTGGCTATTGGAACAGTTGCTAATAAATTATTTCAAGGTCTTCCCAAAAAAGTTGTGGTAAAGTATTATGAATCATTTGCTGAAACCCATAAAGGTCACGGAACTGATTTTGCAATTATTGCTGGTATATTAGGCTTAGCTGCTGATGACAGCAAAGTGCCAGATGCTATTAAAATAGCAGAGTCTAAGGGAATTGACATTACCTTTATTGAACAATTGGGTAATAGTCCTGCTGGTCATCCAAATACGGCAGATGTATATGCAGAGGATGAAAGTCGAAGTATTAGAGTAATGGGTATTTCGGTCGGTGGTGGGTTGATTGAAGTCAAAAATGTTGAAATTGATGGATTTAGCTTAAATCTGCAGGGGCCATTGCCAGTTGTTATTGCGATTTCAGAAAGAGCTGACTTTGAATTTGTTTTACGCAGGATCTTTAAACAATATGATGTGGAAATTAACAACTTTCATAGTTTGGAAGATAAAACAAAATATTTATATGCATTCGCTTTGGATTCGATATTGCCAGGTAATGCTCAGAAGGAATTAGGAGATTTAAGCAATATAGCTAATCTTATTATTCTTTAGTCACATTAAGGAGTGAAAAATATGCATATGGCCATAAAAGAAATTGTGGATGCAGCTAATAAAAGCCAAAAGCAAATTTATGAATTAGCAATCGAACAGGAAATCAAACAAACTAAAACTTCTTATGAAGAAGTATGGAGTAAAATGGAACGAAATTTAGCGACTATGCAACATGCAATAAATAAAAGTATCGAGGGCGACGGTGTATTTTCTCCAACAGGTTTGACCGGAGGGGATGCTGTAAAAATTAAAAACTATCGAGAAAATAGGAAAACTCTTTCTGGAGATTTGATGGTGTTAGGGATTCAAAGTGCTATCGGTGTTAATGAAGTAAATGCTGCATTAGGAGCTATTTGTGCAACTCCAACAGCAGGTGCGAGTGGGACGATTCCGGGAGTCCTATTTAGTATTAAAGATACGTTGCAGTTAAGTCATGAAGATATGATTCATTTTCTATTCACTTCAGCGTTATTTGGAACGATAGTCGCAAACAACGCTTGTATTTCAGGAGCGTATGGAGGATGTCAAGCTGAAGTAGGAAGTGCCTCAGCGATGGCGGCTGCAGCTGCGGTAGAAGCTGCGGGTGGAACGCCACAGCAATCTTCTGAAGCTTTTTCGATTGCATTACAAAATTTACTCGGTTTAGTTTGTGATCCGGTCGCTGGTTTGGTAGAAATTCCTTGTGTAAAGAGAAACGCCATTGGAACGGCAAATGCTTTAGCAGCAGCGGACATCGCATTAGCCGGCGTAAACAATCTCATCAATGCTGACGAAGTGATTGAAGCCATGTATAGAGTTGGAAGACAGATGCCTCGCGAATTAAGAGAGACAGGTTTAGGTGGTATTGCAGCTACACCTACAGGAATTTCCATTAAAAATAAAATCTTTGGGGAGAAACAATCAAATCAATAAGTTATCGAGTATATTGTGAAGTTTTTAACAATTTTTACTCAATTGTTCGCCTAAGGATGTCTGTATATTGGGGGAGTTATCAATAAAATATACTACTATATAATTAAAATATTTTATAAGTGGTAACAAACCCTTCAGGTTGATGCTTCGCTAATTTTTTGATTTTTATTAACCTAGAAGGGGGATATTCGTTGTGGGGCACTATATAAGCTATTCATTTTTCAAGAACGGTCTATATTCCTATATCTTAAAAAGAGAATTAAGAATAGGACACAAGGAGGAATTATTATATGGATGGGAATACTGCAAAAAACATAGAATTTCAAGCTGATAACACTGCAGTAAAAAATGAGAAATATCTAGACCCTAAAAAGTGGCATAAACAGGATACTACCTGGGCATTGAGCCTTTTTGGAACAGCAATTGGAGCAGGAGTACTCTTTTTACCGATTAATGCAGGTTCAGGTGGTTTATTATCATTGCTGTTAATTACCATACTTGCATATCCTGTTATGTATTATTCACATAGGGCGCTTGCTAAAATGATTTACGCTTCGAACTCTGCCGATGAGGGGATTACAGGTACAATAAGAGAGTATTTTGGAAATAAGGCAAGTATCATTTTTAATATTGTATATTTTGTCTCCATTTATACGATCGTGCTGATGTACTCGGTCGCACTTACAAATACCGCTAGTAGCTTTATCGTGCATCAATTGCACATGTCGGAGCCTCCAAGGTCCATTTTATCGCTTGTTTTAGTACTCGGTCTTATCGCTATACTAAATTTTGGTCAAGATATAACTGTAAAGATCATGAGCATGCTAGTGTATCCTTTTATAGCTTCTCTACTTTTTATCGCAATATCTTTGATTCCACAGTGGAATACGTCAATGCTTAGTTTTTCAAGTGTTTCTACTGCTTCAACAGGAACAGGATATTTAGGAACGATATGGATGATACTTCCAATCATAGTATTCTCGTTTAATCATTCGCCTATGATTTCGTCATTTGTTATGAAACAGAGAGCTACGTATGGAATAGATGCTACTGATGCTAAATGTGCTCAAATACAAAAAGTTTGTTATATTATGACATTCGCAGTTGTTATGTTCTTTGTTTGGAGCAGTACCTTAAGTTTAACTCCAAATGATCTTAAGGTGGCAAAAGAACAGAACTTGTCAATCCTATCATATCTTGCTAATGAGCTTAATTCGCCAGTAATCACTATTGCAGCTCCTATCATTGCATTTGTGGCTATTACAAAGTCTTTCCTTGGTCATTATATAGGAGCGTATGAGGTAATGCGTGACATGATTATCAAGTCCAGTAAAAAACGTGGGAAAGATATAGGAGAAAAAACAGTTAAGACAATGATTCTTACTTTTGTCGTATTAACATGCTGGTATGTTGCTTATACAAATCCAAGTATTCTTGGAATCATTGATGCCCTTAGCGGTCCGCTAGTTGCTGCTATCTTATGTATACTACCAATGTATGCAATCCATAAAGTAGCAGTACTTGCTAAATACAAAGGGAAATCTAGCAATGTATTTGTCATTATTATAGGTATTCTTACTGTCCTAGCAAGTATTAAGTCATTATTCTAATCCACTATTGTTAGTATCGATGCAAAAACCGTGGGATATGGAAAAAAGAAAGATTCTTATCGGAACTGAATTCTATATTGTTAAACTAAAGAAATCATGGTTTTGGACAAACTCCTCACATTGGAGAGTTTGTCTTTTTTTATCATTTTAGCCAAGAAGACCCCTTCCTCAAGGAACGCAAAATAAGTAGGTGGGAGATGAATTGGCTAAAATGATAAACTGGTGACCCCGTATGTAGAAGTAAAAAAGGGGGAAACTATTGTATAATTATCGATAATTTAGGGGGCGCCAAATGAAACATAATAAAGAAGTAACACTTGGGGATTACGTTGAATTTTCATATCGTAAAAATCATAATTTGAAATTAATGGGATTTGTGGTGAATGTTTTACAAAATACAATTGTTGTAGATATTGCGGAAAGAATGGATATCGAGGTAGATGATTTTAGGCAAGTTGTAAAGCATGGTTATTATAATAAAGTGGTTCATAAGCAAATAAAGAATAGTGTTTCATAAAAAGTGCTCCTATATATAAATTTAGGAGCACTTTTTATGGAGAGAATTTTCGCAAAGATTTTTTTGTCTGAGGTATAAAATTTTCATATAAAAATACGTTTTGAAGATATTTTCTTATTTGTTAATTAATAATTTTTTCAATCTTTATAGCTGTTATGGATTTAAAATATTATTCATAAAAATTTCACATAATTTTATTAAAAAGAAAAATACTAATACTTGTTTTAATACTTTACTTCGAGTCATTAAAACAAATTTACTAACTACGAAACAAGGAGGCATCACTGTGGACATTCGTGAAGGATTAATTCCAACAGCTTTAGGTACAGCAGTGACAGCAGCAGGTTATGCTCTTAAACAAACTCGTGGAACTAATAAAATGATTGCAAATACAGTATTTGGTTTTGGTTTAGCACACGTCGTTTTAGGTGTAATCGATCTTGTTGAACATCGTCGTTAGAACGAAAGGCAAGCATTGATATATGCTTGCCTTTTTGGGAGTACATTTATTATTCATTTTTCAAAATATGTTTGTATGACGTAATCATTATCAATGTAATTAAATAGTTACACTACAAGAAAATTAGAAAGTAAAACTGTGAGCATTGAATTTTATGAAATGAGATGGTGATGGAATGGAATTTTCTTCTGAAAGTAATACGTATCATGCTGGTGACATTGTTTATATTTTTTACCGAAATCCTCATACTCAAGACGTAGCTAACATACAAGCTGCAGCAGTTGTAAATAATCCTGAAAGACCTAATGAATTAGCACTATTTCTTTACGAAACGTATTATCCACTAACAAATGAGATGGCTATATATGCTACCGAAGATGAAGCAAACCAAGCTTACACTTACTATTATGGTGATATTTCAGAGGGGATGTTAGAATGAATAAGCCATTTATGCCTAAGCTCGTATATTTTGAACCGAAAGCATTAGATTATCCTTTGGGGAAAGAGCTGTTTGAGAAGTTTTCAAAGATGGATGTTGAAATTCGACATACTACTTCCCATAATCAAGTAAGAGATTTGCCAGGGGATAACGATTTTCAAAAGTATCGAGTAGCAAAATCC
Source organism: Bacillus sp. FSL K6-0073 (assembly GCF_038006085.1). NCBI lineage: Bacteria > Bacillati > Bacillota > Bacilli > Caryophanales > Bacillaceae > Bacillus > Bacillus sp. FSL K6-0073. The sequence goes on from NZ_JBBOUN010000001.1 coordinate 2,493,822, forward strand.
ACGCTGGTTGTTGGTGTTAGAAAAACACTGAAATTCGATACTTCCAAGCCTTCAGCAGAGTATGCAATTCCTTTTGCAACGGGATGTATGGGACATTGTCATTATTGTTATTTACAAACAACGATGGGAAGTAAGCCTTATATACGAACGTATGTAAATGTTGAAGAAATTTTAGATGCTGCTGATAAATACATGAAAGAGCGTGCACCTGAAGTAACAAGATTTGAAGCGTCGTGTACTTCAGATATTGTAGGAATCGATTATTTAACGCATACCCTTAAACGGGCCATTGAGCATTTTGGAGAATCTGAATATGGGAAATTGAGATTTGTTACGAAATTCCACCATGTAGATCATTTACTTGATGCTAAACATAATGGAAAAACAAGATTTCGCTTTAGTGTAAACGCTGATTATGTGATTAAAAACTTTGAACCAGGAACTTCTCCCTTAGCTAAACGAATTGAGGCAGCAGGAAAAGTAGCTAGAGCTGGATATCCTCTTGGTTTCATTGTAGCTCCTATTTACCTGCATGAAGGCTGGAAGGAAGGATACTATCATATGTTTGAACGCCTAAATGCTGAATTACCTCTTGATGCACGGGATGATATTACATTTGAATTTATTCAACATCGTTTTACAAAGCCAGCTAAGAGAGTAATTGAAAAAAACTACCCGATGACAAAACTAGAATTAGATGAAGAGAAAAGAAGGTATAAATGGGGGAAATATGGAATCGGAAAATACATTTATCAAAAAGAAGAAGAAGAGGATATAAAAAACTATCTGTATTCCTATATGAAACAGTTCTTTCCTAATGCAAAACTAGAATATTTTACATAAAAGAAACGAAAAAAATTCATTACATTATCAATCTAAAAAATTACTCACTCAAAAAAGTGATATTGGTCAACAATTCGCTAATAAATCATTTGAAAAATTTATATACGAAAGTCTTTTATGTAAAAATATGTTTCATTATGAACTGAATCCCAACAGTTAAACAGAAAAATACAGCGGTTGTATGAATATAAGTCCGGTATTGTACCGGGCTCATTCTTTTTAACGTTGCATCAATTCTTTTGTGAACATATTAATTTGAACATGTTTAAAAACGAACCATCTTTTGACAATGGTATTAGCGCTTTAGAAAGAACTTTCATAAAAAATGGTACTAATAATCCCTCCAAGTATTACTCCCATAGTAGAACCTAATAACAAAAATCTAATTGTTTAATTAGTAATTCTAATCTACCATTTTTTGCTGTACTATCAACTAAAGAAACAGTAAATGGTTGTTGAAACATATTAGAAAATCGAGCAATTAAAGACATAATATTATATTTAGCAAAAGCCGATGCAACTAAAGCTAATTTCGCTCCAACAAGTTGAACTCCATATCCTAAAACTTCTATAGAAGTCATAAGCATTAAAAATAAAAAGATACAAATTACTTTAAAAGTAATAAACTCCATAATCATACCCCTTAAGTTTCTATAAATACATAACTCAATAATTATATTAAAAATATTCAATATTTTCATTAAAATATAAATCGATTTCTATTTTATAATCAAAAACTATACTCTTTTATTTTGAATGATGGCATCACCTTTTATTAGAATTGTCCCTTGGTTTAGCAAATGTTTTTTTGTAAATAATATATTTGTTAAACCATTAATTAAGGGGGACTAGTATGCCGCAGGATCGAAAAGAAGAAGTGCAAAACGATACATATGAAGGAAAAGAGGTTATGCCAGATAATCCACAATATCTACCGCGTCACGTGCAAATGGAGCTGCCTCCCGAATTTTCTATAAATCCTCTTTTTGCCCGCAAAGGAGAATCAGTCGTTCCGCGCTTTCACATGCCTGATGAAGGCATGTTACCAGAAACAGCGTATCAAATCGTCCATGATGAAATGACTCTTGATGGCAATGCACGCTTGAATCTTGCAACATTCGTTAGTACATGGATGGAACCTACCGCAGAGCACTTATATGCTAAATCATTTGATAAGAACATAATTGATAAGGACGAATATCCACAGACAGCTGAAATTGAGGAGCGGTGTGTCCGCATTTTAGCCAACCTCTGGCATTCCCCCAGCCCCCTTACAACTATGGGCGTTTCAACAACTGGATCGTCGGAAGCCTGTATGCTCGGGGGGCTTGCGTTAAAGAGACGCTGGCAAAATGCACGAAAAAGAGAGGGTAAGCCGGTGGATCGGCCTAATATTGTGTTTAGTTCTGCTGTTCAAGTCGTTTGGGAAAAATTTGCGAACTATTGGGAGGTTGAACCACGCTATGTGAAGGTTAGCCCTGAGCATCCCCGATTAGATCCTCAAGGGGTCCTTGCAGCCGTGGATGAAAATACGATTGGTGTGGTACCGATTCTCGGTGAGACTTATACTGGACTTTACGAACCGGTTGCCGCCATTGCAAAAGCGTTGGACGATTTACAGGAGAGGACGGGACTCGACATTCCTATGCATGTAGATGCGGCTTCGGGCGGATTTATAGCACCGTTTCTTCAACCAGATTTAGTCTGGGATTTTCAGTTGTCGAGGGTGAAGTCCATCAATGTATCGGGACATAAATATGGATTAGTCTATCCTGGCTTGGGTTGGATAATTTGGCGGGAAGCTGATGATCTCCCCGATGATTTAATCTTCCGCGTCTCCTATTTAGGCGGAAACATGCCGACTTTTGCCCTGAATTTTTCACGTCCTGGCGCACAAGTGCTCCTACAATATTACAATTACCTGCGTTTGGGGAAAAGTGGGTACTATGATGTCCAAAGGGCTTCTCAGAAGGTCGCTCTTTTTCTTAGCAAGGCAATTCAGGAGATGGAACCGTTCGAACTTTTGTCCGATGGTTCGGATATTCCGGTTTTCGCTTGGCAACTGAAAAAAGGTTACACATTAAACTGGAACCTTTATGATTTATCTCGACAATTGCGTGTGTTCGGCTGGCAAGTACCCGCATATCCATTGCCTCCAGACCTAGAAGCAGTGACGATTATGCGCGTTGTGGTTCGAAACGGGTTTTCTATGGATCTCGCGCATTTATTTTTGAGGAACCTCAAACAGGCCGTTGCCTTTCTGGATTCCTTGGATGGACCTATGCCACATGATACGAAATGTGATAATGGGTTTCATCACTAATTGGGGAGCAGCTCTCGTCGTCGTTAAGTTGAGCTCAACACTCATAACTTTTCGAGCTATCGACTGGGAAGAGGTACAGAAAAGCTGATGGTTTCAACCAAGGGATACATGATGATAGGTGATGAACAAATTGATGCCTGAGGGCTTTACAATATCAAATCATACGCCCAGTTTTCAGAAATCTATTGGCTTTTCTTCTGGTTTCGAAAGACACAATTCAAATCTGTTGAAGAGTTAAAGAAATTTGTAGCTAGTATTTCCTTTTGGGAGGTACCATTACCTGCTTTAGGAGTTACTCCACCATTACATTGGATTTTATCGGATAAATGGGGTGAATCTCTTGTATTAGAATCGACAAGGAGTAGTGACTAATAGTCCTGAGTTTAATTGGCATTTACAAAATTTAAGACAATATATAGGTCTTAAATCGCAGCCATGCGAGGGGGATATACCATTAAGTACTTTTGGACAAGGTTCAGGTTCAATGGGACTTAATGGAGATTTCACCCCACCATCAAGGTTTATACGAGCAGCGTATGGTAAATAAAATATTCAGGGTATAGATAACGAAGAAGAGGGTATATCGGTCATTTTTCGTATTTTGTAAAATTGTGAGGTTCCAAAAGGAGGAGTAATAACGGAAGAAGATACATTAGATAATACTATTTATACAAGCGCAACGTGCATGGAGTCTGGTACATATTATTATCATATCTATGATTGTAGATAAATTATTGCCCTTCGATATTAGTAACAGGATAGCTGCTTAACGATAAAAATGAATTTGCCAATTTTCTTGCAAAATGTAACGGGTGCTCTACCGATTGGATATGAATATACATAATTAAGGGATTCATGTATAACCAGTGATTATGTAAAGCACTGACAATAATTCCTTGTTGTACAATTGATTTCATAAATGCAGGGATCTCTTCTTGTAGAACCGCGATTTCTCCTAAATTTAATGCATTGCCATTTTGATCCAACGATTCAAAACTTACTCCGACGGGAACTACATAGGCACTTCGTTTTCCTTGAACCAGGACCTTAAAATTGCGGTGAAAAGACACCGAACAACCACCTTGATTTATTTTACTCTTTCCTTTAAGAATTGCAGCAAATTGATCAGAAATGAAATTTAAATTAGACATAAGTTCAATTCCTTTCCCGTGCTAAATTTATCCATTTAGAAATTTAATTTAAAAAATGTAGTTCCTTCTTTTAAAGAAAAGAACTACTTATAAACAACTTTTCTCTAAAATAAACAGGCTGATATGTGTAATTTGTACCCTGTTTATTTTAGAAGAAATATAAATGTTATTTCCCAACAAACATAACTTAATGAATCCTTTCTATATATCATTATAAAAAATTCATAAAGTAGGCAATTGTACATCTTTATTTTATGTAGGTTAGATAAATATGTGCCTTAATAAGTCTGTGCTTTCTTTATGAAATTCTTATTGGTAATTAATACAACAATAAATTTAATATATTTTAATGATTGTATAGGGTAAAACTTAAGTTGTTTTTTCATTGAGACTATTCGTTTTTTCCATATTTCATATGGGAGTAAAGCACAAATTATTAATCCTATTGTTCCTAAAAGTAGCTTTGTTAATTGAGCATCAACAAAATGTCTACTGTTATAACCGTAATGTTGGACAGCGACAATGGATGGAGGTTCTTCTGCTACGCTATATTTAGGAGGAAAGGTTATAAATTCACCGTCTACATTATCCCATGAAGATCGTTATTTACTGAACGCTTGGGTGGTAACAGCAAACCAAAAACAAAAAATAAAGATGACAATTGATGGGAGAAAAATAGATACCAAAACATCAGATGAATTTGATGCGAACATTTCAACGAATTTATGAATTATTAAAAATAGAACAAATACATGATTTTTATCCCGTTAGTTAGAAAATTGAGATTATTTTTAAAAACTAGAAATTCTTATTTCATATTCATGATTTGCACAATATCAAACGAGAGTGATGTGGATTCCAAATTTACGGAATTCTTATCACTCTTTTTTAGTTTTTTGTAAATATGGAACAATATCATTACTTTCACTGTCTATTAAGCGTTAAAACATTTTTTATTAAATAAATTAAGAAAGGAATCATCATTTTTAACTAAGGGAGAAGATTGAATTGAAAAAATTATGGATGCTGCTTTTCGTTTGTTTTGCGGTTATGTTGGTAGGATGTAATAAAAACGAACCGCCAAAACAAGCATTTGAAGAATATATCAATTTATGGAATGATAGAAAATTTACAAATATGTATGATCATTTATCAGATCATGCAAAAAAATCAATTTCTAAAAAAGAATTCACAGAAAAATATCAAAAAATCTATGAGGGGATTGGAGCTAAGAATTTAAAAGTTAAAATGAAAGGAGAGAATACGAAAGATAAAGAGCTTTTTCTTTTTGAAGTTAAGATGGATACGGATGTAGGATCAGTTTCATTCATCCATGAAGCAAAACTTGTGAAAGATAAAGAGTCTTGGAAAATAGATTGGACACCAGACTTCATTTTTCCAGGAATGAAAAAAGATTACAAAGTACGTATGCAAATAGAGCAAGGAAAACGTGGAGAAATATATGATCGAAATGGAAAAGGGCTTGCAACGAATGGTAAAGCGACTGAGGTTGGAATTATTCCAGAGAAACTAGGCGAAACAGCAGCGCAAACGAAAGAAATAGTAGCACAATTACTTGATATGTCTACAGAAGAGGTTGAACAAAAGCTCACAGCGAAATGGATAAAACCAGACTCCTTTGTACCAATTGGTATTTTAAAAGAAGGAACCAGACAGAATGATTATATTGAATTAGAAGGAGTTTCATCTCGTCCAGTAAATATTCGTACGTATCCATTAGGTGAAGCAGCGGCACACTTAACTGGATATATAGGAAAGGTGAATGCGGAGGAGTTAAAATCACTTCAAAAACAAGGTTATCAAGCAGATGATTTAGTAGGTAAGACCGGTTTAGAGAAAGTGTTAGAAAATAAATTGCGTGGTGAAAAGGGTGGACGCGTATTTATAGAAGATGAGAAGGGGAAAGAGATTAAAAACGTAGCAAAAAAAGAATCAAAAGAGGGAGAAACTGTTACGTTAACAATTGATGCTGCAATTCAAGAAAAAATCTTTAATGAGATGAAAACTGAAGCAGGGTCTAGTGCAGCGGTCAATCCTAAAACAGGTGAAACAATCGCACTTGTAAGTAGCCCTGCTTATAATCCAAATATAATAGTTAGAGGAGCATCGAAAGCCCAACGAGAAGTATGGAGTAACGACTCGAAACTACCAATGACGAATCGCTTTACACAAGCATTTGTACCAGGTTCCGTATTTAAAACGATCACAGGTGCAATTGGTTTGGAAACAAACACAATAAATCCGAAGGAAGAATTTAAAATTCAAGGATTGAAGTGGACAAAAGATTCGTCTTGGGGAAATTACTATGTAACGCGTGTAAAGGATGCAAGTCCAATTGATTTTGACAAGGCAATGAAGTACTCTGATAATATTTATTTTGCTCAACAAGCTTTGAAAATGGGAAAAGATCAGTATGTAAATGAATTTAAAAAGTACGGATTTCATGAAAAATTACCAATCGAATACGAATTTCCTATTTCAATTATTGCAAAAGATGGGATAAAAAATGATATTCAACTAGCAGACACGGGTTATGGACAAGGACAAGTATTAATGACGCCACTTCATTTAGCATTAACATATGCACCGATTGTGAATGAAGGGAATATTCCGTCGCCACATCTTTTAAAAGAAGCAAAAGTAGCAGGGAATTGGAAAGAAAATGTGGTTTCTAAAAAGAATCAAGAGATATTAAAGAGCGCATTAATTAAAGTCATTAATGACCCTGATGGCGCAGGAAGAATTGCAAAGGTTGATGGTGTAACGCTTGCTGGTAAAACTGGTACAGCAGAACTGAAAGAGTCGAAAGAAGCAGACGGAAAAGAACTGGGATGGTTCGCAGCTTTCGATGCAAATGCGCCAGACATGATTGTTACAATGATGATTGAAGATGTAAAAGGAAGAGGAGGAAGTAACGTTCCAGGTGAAAAAGTAAAACATGTATTTCAGAAATAATACTTAATTATATGGTGAATTTTTTGACTAAATTTATTACATGTTTGCTTAACTCAAAGATATAAATTGGGGAAAATATAGAACAATTAAATTTCAAAAAAGCATTCTCGATTAGAAAGAATGCTTTTTTGCTGTGATTCTAGAAAAGTTGACATTGTTAATGGCAAATAGAAGGAGATAGCAAATTGAAATGGACAAGTGGAGTGTTACGTTAAATTCAAAAAACAGATTTTCATGAGTAGAATTTTATCATTGTATGCTTTACTTGTTTTTTAGTAGTATTATTCTGCTTGAAAAAAGATAAACAATGGAACAAATGAAACTTGTATCTTGTCTATATATTGAAACCATAATAAAAGTGAGGGCAGTTTTTATGTTTATTCAAATAAGTTTGAGGTGTGGAAATGGAACAGACGTTTATTGAAAAGTGTAATCATGATGAGCTGGACTATGTTATAAAAGACTATTGGCAAGATGTATGGAATTATTCATTTATTATTACGAAAGATCCACACTTATCAGATGATATCACGCAAGATGTATTTATAAAGGTGTTTAAAAATTGGAATTCATTTCGAAAGGAGTCATCTATTAAAACGTGGATATTAAAAATCACAAGAAATACGGCAATAAACTATTTGAAATCCTCTTATTTTAAAAGGATATCTTTAATAGGATTTTTTAGTGACGATAAGCAATCCCTGTCAGCAGAACAAGAATTTTTTAAGCAAGAAGAAATGAATGATGTGTGGAAGGTTGTATTAGAACTACCTAAAAAGCACCGTGAAATAATTATATTGGACGCAAAATATGAATTATCTTATGAAGAAATGGCTGAAACATTAGGAGTATCCATTGGAACTGTAAAATCGAGATTAAGTAGAGCGAGAAGTAAGGTTTCAAAATTAATAGGGGAGGGTAGTAGTGATGAACAATAAACAAAATCCTGACTGGTATAGAAAAATAAAAAAAGGGCCAATGGAGAATCGTAAAGATGAAGAAGAATTTATTTCTAAAATAAAGCAGTCTATATATGAAAATAATGAAGTGGATTTTGTAAAACATAAAAGACCATTTCGTAAAAAAGCATTACCTATTGTAGTTGTGTTGGTTTGTACAATGTTATTTTTCATTGTTCAACAACCTTGGCTTGATGATAATAAATCACCGGTACAAAGTAGTACTCAAATTAAGCCTAAAACAAAAGATGAGTCTGCTCAAGATCCATCATTAAAACAATTTATGAATGAACTATATCAAAGTACGAACTCAAAAAATGAAAATGACCTGTACAAAGCGTTAAATGATGAAGTTCTATTTAAAGGGAAGAGTTATAAGAAGGATGAACTGAAGTTTGATGAAGATATTTTTCATGAGTTGCAAGTCGCCCTTACAATGGGAGGAGAGTTTGCAAAAGATACAAAGCAAGTATATAAAGTACCAAGTGGATTGACAGAAAGTAACCAACCAAACCAAGCGCATTTTATATATGCAACTGTTACTGGAAATAAAACGAAAATTTTAGCTGAACCAAAGCGAGAATCACAAGTTTTATATGAAGTATCTAATGAAATGGTAAAAGCTTGGATTCCAGAAAAAGTGCAGAATGATGGATATATAAAAATATCGACAATTAACGGTAATACTGGATATGTACAGAAAGAGTATGTTTTAACTGATATTAAATATTCATTTATGTTTGAAAAGAATAATGAAGGTATATGGAAAATAATAAATATAAATTCTATATGGTAAAAGAGGAAGGTTCACTTAAATGAACCTTCCTCTTTATTTTTATTTTCTTTTTGAAGAGTATTCCAGTACTCTAAAATTTCTGATGTAACGAGAGCGGCAATGTTTTTTTCTGAATTACTACCAGGGATAACGACAGAAACGGCAATTTGTGGATCTTCCGTAGGAGCATACGCAATGAAAAGAGAGTGATTTATCATTCTTGCTTGCTCATTTGGAAAACCTGTAATACCTGTTTTACCTGCGACGTCAAAGGGCAACTTTTTAATTTCCTCTATATTTTGACTCATCCCACCTTGCACGACACTCCAAAAGTTCATCGGGTAACGATTTGAACTTTCTAAAATGGGTTTAAACTTTTTGGTTTCCTTACCATCTTGACCAATAATCGCACTTACGATTTGAGGTTTATATTTGTCGCCTTTACTTGCCAAAGTTGCTGCATATTGAGCGAGTTGAAGAGGAGTATGCACTTCATTTCCTCCCCAAGAGGCATTTAATAAAGCTGAAATCCCATTTTCAAATTTATTAGATGGATGGAATTCATATTGTCCGTCTTCTTCAAAGGGTAAATCAATCCCAGTTTTAGAACGTAGGCCGAATTGCATTAAATAATCTGTCCATATATGTGCCACTTTTTCTATATTTCCATTATTTTGGTTGAATAAGGGGAGAGCTACTTTTGCTGTCATAAATGTGTTAGATGAATTAATGATAGCCTGCCTCGGTGTAATCTCCCCTGTTGGTGTTCCTGGCGCATTCGTAATGTTATTTTGATTATCATACTGAAAAGTACCTTTATCTAAATAAGTATCTTCTGGTTGGAAAAGCTTTTCATTTAATCCAATTAAAATAGTGAGTGGTTTTATAGTAGAAGCCATATTTACATAAGATTCACCATACTTTAATTTTTGAATTGCTTTATTTTGCGAAAGAGATTTAATGTTTTCTTTTCTAGAAGATACATGTGTATTTAATATATTTGGATCAAAAACTACCGAGTTGGCCATAGTTAAAATTGCGCCAGTTTTTGCATCGCTCACTATAGCATAACCAGCTTTAGCATCAGGTGTTTTCTTAATTTGAGATTTTAATGCTTCTTCTGCCTTTTGCTGCAACTCAGAGTCTAAAGCTAGCCGCACATCTTTTCCTTTTTGTACTTTTTGAATGTTCCATAAGAACTTTTTATTATTCAATTTAAAAATAAGAGTTTTGCCTGGTTTTCCTTTTAAATCATTTTCATATTGCAGCTCAATCCCGCTTTTTCCAACAGCCATATGCTTGGACTTAAGGTCATTTTCTACATACCCAATTACTTGTGAACCAATTTCGTGTTTAGGGTAATATCGAATCCATTCATCTTTAATTATTACATTATTGGGTTTGTTTTTGTTTATGAATGCAAGTTCATTCTCATTTACATCAGAGTATAACGGTATATCATTCATAGTCTTCTTTTTACAAGATTGTTGTAATTGAGATTTTATGTTCTCTGTAGAAATATCATGTTGAAACTCGCTTGAAAATTGGTTGAAAAAAGCTAATGTGTTTGATGTATCTTGTTTCGATAGCTTTTCATCATTAGAAGTGCAATATAGAGACTTAACTTTCTTATTTGTAGCTAGCATTACACCATTTTTATCAAAAATCTTTCCTCTTTCAGCTGAAGAAGTTGCGATAGTAATTGAAATGAAGTTGATTTTTAATAAAATTAGTAAAATCAAACCTACAATAGAAAGAACCGCAAAAAATCTCCATCTTCTTGTATGTAACATATAACCCTCCCTTATGTAGCCTATTTCATCTTATATTTAATTATTTTTTTTGTAAATGTGGAACAACTTTATTGTTTAGGTTGTCTATTAAGTATTACAGCATGAAGAAAGGAATAATTAGCATGAAAATTTACTAGCAAGTCTATATGTAAGTTTAATAAGAGTTATTATACAGTTTAGCACTTCTAATGCAAGCGGCAAAAAATAGAGAGAAAACAAGAAGGGAGAGTTACTAATTCCATAGCTAAACGAAAAGGAATAGATGCTTACAAGGAATAAGCAAAAGATTGAGGCGATATTTATAACCGATTATCGGTATCTAATATATAAGGGATGTTTTTAGTATTTGTAGCAATTCCTGAAAGGATTAAATGGAGGATTTATGAAAGGACAAAAAGGCAAGAAGCAGAAGACATATATATCTATTCGATTAAATATAATGTTCCTTTGCATATTTGTACTATTCTCAGCTATTATTATGCAGCTAGGAAAGGTACAAATCGTTGAGGGAGAGGCTTATAAGAACCAAGTGGAAAGTAGTCAAAATGCAATAACTAGTATTCCAGTTCCACGTGGACAAATTTTAGATCGAGAAGGGAAAACAGTTGTTAATAATAAATCTCTTCGCACAATTACGTATACAAGGGTGAAGGGAATTACGAGTGAAGATATTTTAAAAACAGCAAAAGACTTGGCGAAAGTACTTGAAATGCCTGAACAAGATATAAATAAATTAACAGATATCGATAAAAAAGATTTTTGGATGCAGTTGAATTCGAAACGTGCGGAGACAAAGATTACTAAAAAAGATATAGAAAAGTTTAAAGAAAAGGGTATAGAGGGAAAAGAGTTAGATAAAAAAATAGAAGACTTAAGAAGAGGTCGTGTTACAGAGGTAGAATTAGCAGAATTAACAGCACAAGATTTAAAGGTGTTAGCTATTAAAAGTAAAATGAGTTCAGGTTATCAACTAACACCACAAATCATTAAAAAAGATGTAACAGATGAAGAGTATGCGCGGATAAGCGAAAATCTTGCGAATCTTCCAGGAGTAGATGCAACTGTTGATTGGGAACGTAATTATGTAAACGGTAATTTATTTCGTTCTGTATTAGGAAATATTACGAGTAGTGAAGAAGGATTACCGAAAGAAAATTTAGATTCTTATTTAGTACGTGGATATAACCGTAATGATCGTGTTGGAAAAAGTTATATTGAACAACGATATGAAGATGTATTACACGGCACAAAAGAAGAAGTGAAAAATATTACTGATAAATCAGGAAACATTGTTAGCACAGAAATAATCTCTAAAGGAAAAAGTGGTAATAGTTTAACATTAACGATTGATATGGAATTACAAAAGAAAGTGGAAGAAAGTATAGAGAAAAACTTGAGAGCTTTTAAGAGTTCAGAGCCACTGCTCGATCGAGCTTTTGTTGTCATGACGAATCCAAATAACGGACAAATTTTATCAATGGCAGGCAAAAAGATTGTAGAAAAAGAAGGAAGAATAGAGGTTGAGGATTTGGCATTAGGTAACATGACAACTTCGTATGAGCTAGGGTCAGCTGTAAAAGGTGCTACTTTATTAACTGGATATGAGACAGGGGCAATACATCCAGGAGATCAATTTTATGACGCGCCGATGAAATTTAAAGGTACACAAGCTAAGAAATCGTGGAATGTATCCGGATTTGGTAATATTAATGATTTACGGGCTTTACAAGTATCTTCGAATGTATACATGTTCCAGACAGCTTTAAAAATTGCGGGAGTCAATTACGTACCAAATGGCTCATTGGATATTAAACAAGGAGCATTTGATACGATGCGCTATTATTTCAAGCAATTTGGTTTAGGTGTCCCAACAGGTATTGATTTACCGAATGAAATAATTGGACAAACGAGAAAAGTAGATAGTCAACCTGGTTTTTTACTAGATTTTTCTATCGGTCAGTATGATACGTATACGCCGTTGCAATTAGCGCAATATATTTCAACGATTGCGAATGGTGGTTATAGAATGCAACCTCAAATTGTACAAGAAATACGAGAACAATCAATAAAAGAAGAGGTTGGCAAAGTTATACGTTCCATAGAGCCTGTCGTATTAAATCGAATTGATATGAAGAAAGAACATATTGATCGTATAAAAGAAGGGTTTAGATGGGTATTCCAAGAAGGTGATGGAACTGGCGTGAAATATTTCAAAAACGCGCCATATAAACCAGCAGGAAAGACAGGAACAGCCCAAACTGTATATGGTGGAGATGACCCGATTGGTAGAAATGCAAAAGGAGAACGTATGGAATGTTATAACTTAACGTTAGTTGGATATGCTCCATATGATAATCCAGAAGTAGCATTTTCCGTAGTAGTTCCATGGCTTCATGATGATAAAAATGGAATTAATTCTATAATTGGAAAGGAAGTATTAGATGTATACTTTGATTTGAAACAGCAACGTATACATGGTGAATCTACTAGTACAGGTGGTTCCAAGCAAAATTAGAATACTTTTCTCAGGGAAGAGAACCTGTTTATATAAAGCTATTTATAAGTAAAAAAATGAAATGTGAAATAAGAGATAGTGGCGATCATAGCTACTATCTCTTATTTTGTTAATAATTCTCATACTAGCTATAAATTTTTTCAGTTTATGGAACAAATTTGGTTCGGTGATTGTCTATTATGTGTACGTATAAAAAGGTGCTAAAAATTTGGAAGGAATGATGATTTTGAAAAATAAGAGGATGCTAAAAATAGGAATATGCGTTGGTATATTAGGTTTAAGTATTACAAGCCTAGAAGCTTTTACAGGAGAGTCACTGCAAGTTGAAGCGAAAGAAAAGACTGGACAAGTGAAACATAAAAATCAGGCAACGCATAAAGAGTTCTCTCAACTTGAGAAAAAATTTGATGCTCGATTAGGTGTATATGCGATTGATACTGGTACAAATCAAACAATCTCTTATCGACCTAACGAAAGATTTGCCTTCGCATCAACTTACAAGGCTTTAGCCGCGGGAGTATTACTACAGCAAAACTCAATTGATTCATTAAATGAAGTAATCACATATACGAAAGAAGACTTAGTGGATTATTCACCTGTTACAGAGAAATATGTAGATACTGGAATGAAACTAGGAGAAATTGCTGAGGCTGCTGTTCGTTCAAGTGATAATACTGCAGGGAACATTTTATTTAATAAAATAGGCGGACCGAAAGGATATGAAAAAGCGCTTAGGCATATGGGGGATCGGATTACTATGTCTGATCGCTTTGAAACAGAATTAAACGAAGCTATTCCAGGAGACATTCGTGACACTAGTACAGCGAAAGCTATTGCTACGAATCTTAAAGCTTTTACGGTCGGAAATGCACTTCCAGCTGAAAAACGTAAAATTCTTAAAGAGTGGATGAAAGGAAATGCTACAGGGGACAAACTTATTCGTGCAGGCGTACCAACTGACTGGGTAGTTGGAGATAAATCAGGTGCTGGTAGTTACGGGACAAGAAATGATATTGCTGTCGTTTGGCCTCCAAATAGAGAACCAATTATCATCGTAATTTTATCTAGTAAAGATGAGAAAGAGGCAACCTATGATAATCAACTCATTGCAGAGGCAACTAAAGTTATAGTTAAGGCTCTTAGGTAATAGTATTTTAGTTTTCGCATTTTTAACATGAAAGTATTAAAAGTATAAAGTTAGAAAACGACTCTTTTCTTGTGATAAGAGTCGTTTTTGTATTCTTATTATTAAAAAGGTAAAAGTAAAAATATAACGAATATATATGACATATCTCATACGAAATTTCATGTACTGCATTATTTTATTAATTTAAATAAATTTCAAGAAAGTATAATATAATTCAGTTAGCATATAGAAGTGTTTGATGAGAATGTAAAGGAGAAAATATGAAAAAGAAAATTAATAGAATTGTAATGATTATTTGTATATTAGTAGGTTTTACAATCTTTTTATATTTACAGAACAATTTAATAAGTATAACTGAGGTTAAAACAACCTCTAGTAAAATACCATCCTCTTTTAAAGGGTATAAAATTCTACAAATTTCAGACTTACACAATAAAAAATTTGGCGATAATCAAGATGTGTTAATTCAAAAAATAAAAAGTATAGACCCAGATATTATTGCGATTACGGGTGATTTAATTGACAGTAAATCATACGATGCAGAAGTGAGTATGCAATTAATACAAGAAATGGTAAAGAAGTATCCTGTATATTTTGTGACAGGAAACCATGAACAATGGTCTGGAAAGTATAACAGTTTAGAAAAAGAGTTGAAGAAATATGGTGTCAATGTTTTAAGAAATGAACATGTAGGCATTCGAAAGGGTGAGCAAGAAATAAACTTGCTAGGTATTGATGATCCAGAGTTTATTACTGGAAACCGTGATGAAGGAAATATTATAATAGATGAAATTAAAAAAGAAAAAATTGAAATGCAGCCAGATAGATATAATGTATTATTATCCCATAGGCCTGAATTTATAAAGGAATATACGAATGAGAGGTTGGATTTGGTTTTATCGGGACATGCTCATGGAGGGCAAGTTAGATTGCCATTTATCGGTGGATTAGTTGCTCCAAATCAAGGTGTTTTACCTAAATATACAGCAGGTTTATATGTAGAACAAAATACATCAATGGTAGTGAGTAGAGGATTAGGAAATAGTATCATTCCGCAAAGAATTTTGAATAGGCCAGAGATTGTAGTCGTGCAGTTAAATTAAGCTGTACGATTTTTTTATACAAAAGTGAGTAAAGAGATTTTATGTATTTTGCAGGAGTTAACATTACAATTTTGTTAAAAATTTTCTACGTTACATAAAGTAACAAAATTTGACCCTGATTGTTTGTTATAGTGTAAATAATCAAAAAACTTAAAATTTGTCGAGTGAAAATTGTGATAAGTAATTCATGTAAAAAACTTAAAGGGGTGTACACATGCATAAAGAATATGAAATTGAAGAATACACGGCGATTGAGGAACAAATACATTATTATTGTAAATCTTTATTAGTAAGTCATCCTGATCAAATAATAAAGTATTTAGAAAAAAGGTTAGAAACATATGCAGAAACATTACAATATGCACATTTATATCCTGACACAGTTATTTTACCGTTACAGCAATTAGTTATTGAATATTCTTTAGATGTTGCTAGAATTCGGAAGTATATGAATTTAAAAACGTAAAGTGAAATTTATAGTTTAAATGAAACAGAGTCGACTTTAGGAAATGAAATTCTAATGTCGACTCTGTTTCATTGTTTAATATCGTTGATTGAACATACATACTAAGCAATGAAGTTTGACATATAATTAAGCAAGGGTAAAATAAAAGTGAGTACTCACTCATTTTATTGAAAAAGGAGGATGAAACGTGCAACAACCTTCAATTATTTTACGGACTGTATCAAAAAGTTTTGGAAAAAAAGAAGTGTTACACAATCTTTCATTGCAAGTTGAAAAAGCAGAAATTTTTGGTTTTGTTGGACCTTCTGGATCGGGGAAAACAACGCTCATTAAAATGATTGCAGGTATTAATGAGGCAACGAAAGGTGAAGTGCTTGTTAATAATACTAATATGCCTAATTTAAATGAAATGAAAAGAATTGGTTATATGGCCCAGGCGGATGCATTATACGAAGAATTGTCAGCATATGAAAATGCAGATTTTATAGCAACGATGTATGGACTAAAGGGAAAACGTAAAAAGACAAGAATTGCAGAGGTTTTTGAACTTGTACAATTGTCACAGTATATGAAAAAGCAAGTACAACAATTTTCAGGTGGAATGAAAAAACGCTTATCATTAGCAATAGCGCTCCTTCACGAACCAGAAATATTAATTTTAGATGAGCCTACAGTGGGGATAGATCCGCTTCTTAGAAAAACGATTTGGGAAAAATTTTATGATCTTAAAAAGAAAGGCACAACGATTATTGTAACGACGCACATTATGGATGAAGCTGAATTTTGTGAGCGTCTAGGGTTAATTAGAGAAGGGAAACTAGTTGCGGTTGGAACAACTGAAGAATTGAAAAAACGCGTGTCATCTGGACGGATTGAAGATGTCTTTTTGCTAGAAGAGGTGGTGCCATCATGAGAGTTACTGGTGTAATTATACGTATTATTCGTCAATTTTTTCGAGATAAGCGTTCGTTAGCAATGATGTTTGGAGCACCGATGTTATTACTTTGGCTTTTGTCACTAGTGTTTACACAGAAAGACTATGTACCGCAAATTGCTGTTGTTGATATGCCCGCTCAAATAGTAAAAATGATGAAAAATCAAGAAGCGTCAATTTATGAATACAGTAAGGAAAAGGCGATTTCTGAGTTAAAAAAACAAAAGGTAGATGCAGTATTTCGTATAGAGAATGGAAAAATGAAACTTCTGTTGGAAGGTAGTGATTCGTCAAAAAATCGTGCTGTACTTCAAGTATTGCAAAAAAGCACAGAGAAGAATGATGTATCGATTATGAAACCTGAAGTAAATTATTTACATGGCTCTAAAGAATTTACGATGTTTGATGGGCTTGGTCCTGTATTAATTGGTTTCTTTACATTT
This sequence comes from Bacillus sp. FSL K6-0073, assembly GCF_038006085.1. Classification (NCBI taxonomy): domain Bacteria; kingdom Bacillati; phylum Bacillota; class Bacilli; order Caryophanales; family Bacillaceae; genus Bacillus; species Bacillus sp. FSL K6-0073. The sequence continues at coordinate 2,511,250 of NZ_JBBOUN010000001.1, forward strand.
TTCTTTGTATTTATATTATCAGGTGTATCTTTTGTAAGAGAACGTTTAAGTGGTACGCTAGAAAGGTTATTATCCACCCCAGTAAGAAGATGGGAAATAGTCGCAGGTTATATTATTGGTTTTGGAATCTTTGCCTTTATACAATCCATTATTATCGTAAGCTTTTCCGTTTATATTTTAGATTTATACGTAGCTGGCTCCATATGGCTAACGCTACTTATTACATGTATGCTCTCTTTAACTGCACTAACATTAGGTACGTTTTTATCGGCATACGCAAATAATGAATTTCAAATGATTCAATTTATACCGCTTGTCATTGTGCCACAAATATTCTTTTCTGGATTGTTTCCAATGGAATCTATGAATAAGTGGCTCCAAATGTTAGGGAAAGCATTTCCACTCACATACGGCGCTGACGCAATGAGACAAGTGATGATTCGGAATCAAGGGTTTACAGAGATTGCATTAGATCTTACTGTATTATTACTTTTTTCAATATTATTTGCAGTAGGAAATGTATTTGCTTTAAAGAAACATCGCAAAATATAATAATGACAAAAAGGAGCTTTATAAATGCAGAAGGATTGGCTGGAGGAATTAATAGCTGCAACTAATACGGATAAACGAAATGAACGTCAAATGCGAATATTAGAGGCAGCTGTTGATATGTTTGGAGAAAAAGGATACGCTTCAACTTCAACAAGTGAAATTGCAAAGCGTGCTGGTGTAGCGGAAGGAACAATCTTCCGCTACTATAAGACGAAAAAAGATTTATTGTTAGCAGTCGTCATGCCAACTTTAACTAAGTTCGCTGCACCATTTTTCGTACAAACCTTCGCAAAGGAAATATTTAAATCGGAGTATGAATCATACGAAGGGTTTCTAAGAGTTGTGATTTATAATAGATTTGAATTTGCAAAAAAGCATTTTCCAATGATAAAAATATTAATTCAAGAAGTGCCATTTCAGCCAGAACTAAAAAATGAAATACAACATTTAGTAGAAACAGAGTTATTTTCACATTTTAAAAAGTTGATTGTAAAGTTTCAAGAAGACGGGGAAATTATTGAAATGCCGCCATCTTCAGTATTAAGACTTACTTTATCAGCTGTATTAGGTTTATTATTAACAAGATTTTTATTATTACCTGAAGAAAAATGGGATGATGATTTGGAAATTGAAAATACGATTCAATTTATACTGTACGGATTAACGCCACGAAATTAATCGTCGAAGTATGAATTACATATGTTACATTTAAGCAAAATAATAAATCGCCTTTAAAAAGGCGATTTATATTTGTTATATTTTTGATAAATAAGTACTTGTTTACGAAAAACATTCTAGATTAACGTACTTCTTTGTCTCTTCTTCTAAGACCTAATAATCCTGCTAGTCCTAATAAACCGAGCCAAGCCCAATTATTATTTCTATCACGATTATCATTTAAATCATTTGTCGTATTTACATTTCGAGTTCTCACATCATTATTAACTCTGTCTAAATTATTGTCATTAACTCGAGTTGAAATATCAGTGTTATTAACTCTATTCATATGATTTCCATCGTATTCAGCTTGGGCAGATGTACCTAAAAACATAATAGATAGTGCTAAAACACTTAAAATAGATGATAATTTTTTCTTCATAAATTTCCCCTCCTTTCTTACGTATTACATTCTCCAACTCTTTTGTGCATTATTCATTTGTGATAGTATCAAACCATGATTTTAAAGCGAACATCTTTACGTCGTAGAGCTAAATAACTGTTAAAATGGCATTGAATATGTGCATTAAAATATTAAATAAAACAAACTTTGATTACGATACTAAACTTAGTACAATTTATATAGTACGGACTAGTACAAAGGAGGTAATGAAATGCGACAATTTGCAAAACCAACAATTGTTGTGAGTAAATGTTTAGAATTTGATGCTTGTCGTTATAATGGAGAGATGATTCCAGATGTAACAATACGAAATTTGCAGCCATTTGTTACATTTATACCTGTTTGTCCAGAAGTGGAGATTGGATTGGGAACTCCTCGTGAAACGATACGAATTGTAGAAGAAAATGGTGAGAACAGACTTGTGCAACCGTCGACACGAGAAGATGTAACTGAAAAAATGGAGCAGTTTTCAAATGACTTTTTACAAACGATACCTGATGTGGATGGTTTTATTTTAAAGAATCGTTCGCCAAGTTGTGGTACGCGTGATGTGAAAATTTATTCTGGTTTTGAAAAAGCGCCAGCAAAGGGAAAAGGATCGGGCTTATTTGGCGGAGCAGTAGTAAAAAATTTTTCGCATCTTCCTATTGAAGAGGAAGGCAGATTGTCGAATTTTATTATTAGAGAGCATTTCTTTACAAGACTATTTACAATCGCATATTACAAAATGATTAAACATAATAAAAATATGAAAGACCTTGTATCGTTTCAGTCGGACAATAAATATTTATTTATGGCATATAATCAAGTGAAACAAAAGGAATTAGGGCGTATAATTGCAAATCACAAAAATGAAAAGATTGAAGTTGTATTTGAAAACTATGAGAAGACTTTATATGAATTATTTATGCGTACACCCCGCTATACATCGAATGTAAATGTATGTGAACATATTTTTGGATATTTTAAAACAAAATTGAAAAAACAAGAAAAAGATCATTTTTTAGATCTGATACAAAAATATAAAGAAAAGAAAAGCCCGCTTAGTAGTATACTTGCAATTTTAAAATCATGGGCTCTTCGATTTGATGAAAAGTATTTATTACGACAAACATATTTCGAACCATACCCTGAAGCTTTAGTAGAGATTTCAGATTCGGGTAAAGGTAGAGATTATTAAACAATAAATTACATATTTCGACAAGAAAACTCCTATGTTGTTGTAGAACAATGTAGGAATTTTTTTGTGCATTAGTACAGAATCTGTTTTAAAATTAAGTTATGACAGAATTGTAGCAATTGTCTAACTAATATTCTTGTCTTTTAAGTTGTTATGTTTGTAGTAGAAACTCGCACGCTGTCGAAACTCAATATTCGATAAGGGGTGTGTAGCGGAATGGAATTTACTCTAACTCGCGAAAAACAAATGATTAAAGAAATGGTACGTGACTTTGCTGAAAAGGAAATCGCACCGAAAGCTGTATATTATGACAAAACTGCAGAGTTTCCATATGAAACATTTCAAAAAATGGGCGAACTAGGATTATTAGGCATCCCATTCCCAGAAGAGTATGGAGGTTCAGGTGGCGATACTGTATCGTATGCGTTAGCAGTTGAAGAAATTGGTCGCGCTTGTGGTGGCACTGGTTTAAGCTATGCTGCAACAATTTCATTAGGTGCTTCTCCAATTTATTATTTCGGTACAGAAGAACAAAAACAAAAGTATTTAGTTCCAATGGCGTCAGGTAAAACATTAGGTGCCTTCGGATTAACGGAGCCGAATGCTGGATCAGATGCAGGTGGTACTCAAACGAAAGCGGTACTAGATGGCGATGAGTATGTAATCAGTGGTGAGAAGTGTTGGATTACAAACGCAGAGTATGCAAATACCATTATTGTAACCGCTGTCAACGGTGTTGAAGAGAATGGTAGAAAACGCATTTCAGCATTTATCGTACCTACTACTAGTGAAGGATTAACGATTTCTAGTCCTTACGATAAAATGGGCGTTCGCGCTTCTAATACTTGTGAAATCGTACTTGATGGTGTTCGTGTACCGAAAGAAAATATTCTTGGTGATGTAAATAAAGGTTTTAAACAATTTTTATATACACTTGATGGAGGACGTATTTCAATCGCAGCATTGGCAGTTGGTATTGCGCAATCAGCCTTTGAACGTGCATTGCAATATGCGAAAGAACGTCAACAATTTGGAAAGTCAATCTCTAATTTCCAAGCGATTCAATTTAAATTAGCTGATATGGCGACTGAAGTAGAGCTAGCACGCAATTTAGTACATAAAGCAGCTTGGTTAAAAGATAACGATAAACCTTTCGGTAAAGAAGCGGCAATGGCAAAACTATTTGCATCGGAAGCGGCAAGCCGTATTGCAAATCAAGCAGTACAGATTCATGGTGGATATGGCTATATGCGTGAATATGAAGTTGAACGACATATTCGTGATGCGAAACTATTAGAAATTGGTGAAGGAACTTCTGAAATTCAACGTCTCGTAATTGCTAGACATTTAGGATGTAGATAAAAGGGAGGAATCACTATGTTTCAAAAAATATTAATTGCGAATCGCGGGGAAATCGCTGTTCGTATTATGAAAACTTGTCAAAAACTTGGCATTCGCACTGTTGCTATTTATTCTGAAGCAGATGAAAATGCCCTTCATGTGAAAATGGCAAATGAAGCTTACTTAGTAGGTGGACCGCGTGTCCAAGAAAGCTATTTAAACCTTGAAAAAATTATTGAAATAGCTAAGAAGACAAATGCAGAAGCAATTCATCCGGGTTATGGTTTATTATCAGAGAATCCGTCTTTTCCGGTTCGCTGCAAAGAAGAAGGAATCGTATTTATCGGTCCTTCAGAAGAAATCATTACGAAGATGGGAAGTAAAATCGAATCACGTATCGCAATGCAAGCAGCAGATGTCCCAGTAGTCCCAGGTATTACTACAAATATTGAAACTGCTGAAGAAGCAATTGAAATTGCAAAACAAATTGGTTATCCATTAATGCTTAAGGCATCCGCAGGCGGCGGAGGCATTGGTATGCAGTTGATGGAAACTGAGCAAACGCTCACCAAAGCGTTTGAAAGTAATAAAACGAGAGCGCAAAACTTCTTCGGTAACGGAGAAATGTATTTAGAGCGATATATAGCAGACGCGCATCATATTGAAATTCAGCTTTTAGCAGATACACATGGTAACACAGTGTATTTATGGGAGCGTGAATGTTCGGTACAGCGCCGAAATCAAAAAGTAATCGAAGAAGCACCTTCACCATTTTTAGATGAAGGTACACGAAAGGCGATGGGAGAAGTTGCTGTACAAGCTGCCAAAGCACTTGGTTATACAAATGCAGGTACAGTTGAGTTTCTTGTAGATGATCAGAAGAACTTCTATTTCTTAGAGATGAATACGAGATTACAAGTAGAGCATCCAGTGACAGAAGAAATTACGGGATTAGACCTTGTAGAACAACAACTTCTGATTGCAAGTGGAGAGAAACTATCATTTACTCAGGATGATGTAAAACGTAGTGGTCATGCCATTGAAGCTCGTATTTATGCAGAGGATCCGAAAACATTCTTCCCGTCACCTGGGAAAATTACAGATTTAACATTACCGTCAAATGTACGGATTGATCACTTCTTAGAAAATCATGTAACGATTACACCTTTCTATGATCCAATGATTGCGAAAGTCATTGCACATGGCGAGACTCGTGAAGAAGCAATTTCAAAATTACATGATGCTCTAGAGGAATTAAAAGTAGAAGGTATTAAAACGAACACACCAATGCTACTGCAAGTTTTGGAAGACGAAGTGTTCAAAGAGGGTATTTATACAACAGGCTTTGTAACGAAACAACTCGTTAAAAAATAAGATTTAACAATATTAAGGGGGAAAAAATGATGACGAAAGTATACGCATCGATGGCAGGAAACGTTTGGAAGATTGTTGTAGGAGTAGGAGATACAGTAGAGGAAGAGCAGGATGTCGTCATTTTGGAATCTATGAAAATGGAAATTCCAATCATTTCAGAAGAAGCTGGCACGGTTATGAAAATTAATGTGCAAGAAGGCGATTTTGTAAATGAAGGAGATGTATTATTAGAAATTGAATAGGGAGATATAGGGGGAAGCGAATTGAAACTACCTAATTTTGCTGTCATTAAAGAAGTCGGGCCACGTGATGGCTTACAAAATGAAAAAAAGATTGTTGGCACAAAAGATAAAGTAAAATGGATTCAACTACTTACAGAAGCAGGATTGTCGTATGTTGAAGTTTCCTCATTCGTTCACCCAAAATGGGTCCCTGCATTAGCGGATGCAAATGATGTATTTTCTGAGCTGAAAAGGGATCCAAATGTTACATATGCTGCGCTTGTTCCGAATCAAAATGGTTTGGAACGAGCTTTTTTGCAAAATGTAGATGAGGTGAATGTTTTTTTATCAGCAAGTGAATCTCATAATAAAAGTAATATTAATAAATCGATTAAAGAAGCATTAGTTGTAATTAAAGATATAACAAAACAGGCATTATTCGAAGGGAAAAAGGTAAGAGGCTATGTTTCTACTGTATTTGGATGTCCTTATGAAGGGGATATAAGTCTCGCAGCAGTTGACGAATTATGTAATCAACTATTTTCATACGGCATTTATGAAGTTTCTCTTGGGGATACAATCGGTGTAGCGAATCCATTACAAGTAGAACAAGTATTAGAACACCTATTAAAGAAGTATGATGCTTCGCAGTTTGCAATGCATTTTCATAATACGTATGGAATGGCTCTAGCGAATGTAGTTAAATCATTAGAATACGGTATTACAACGTTTGATAGTTCTTGTGGTGGACTCGGGGGCTGCCCTTATGCACCAGGAGCATCAGGTAATGTTGCCACTGATGACCTAGTACATATGCTCCATAAATTAGGAGTCCAAACGAATATAGACGAAGAAAAGTTATTGAGAGCTAGTCAATTTATTCAAAGTAAGTTGAATATCCAATTACCGAGTCATGTGTATAGAGCGCTTCAACATAAAACGATAAGTAGGTGAGTAGATGCTACAATTACAAAACATTTCCGTTGATTATGTAACACCTCACGTAGTAAAGATTTCGTTAAATCGTGCAAGACAAGCAAACTCATTATCTTTGGCATTATTAGATGAATTACAAACGATATTAACTCAAATAAGTGAAGATTCAAACGCACGTGTAGTTATTTTGACTGGTGCTGGTGAAAAAGCATTTTGTGCTGGTGCAGATTTAAAAGAGCGTGCCGGTATGAATGAAGAACAAGTTCGCCATGCTGTTAGTATGATTCGTACTACTATGAAGATGGTTGAACAATTACCACAGCCAGTTATTGCTGCTATAAATGGAATTGCACTTGGTGGTGGTACGGAATTAAGTTTAGCTTGTGATTTTAGAATTGCTGCTGAATCTGCAAGTCTTGGTCTTACTGAAACGACACTTGCAATTATACCAGGAGCAGGTGGTACACAGCGCTTACCGAGATTAATTGGTGCTGGTAGAGCGAAAGAATTAATTTATACAGGTAGACGTATTTCAGCGCAAGAAGCAAAAGAATACGGTTTAGTAGAATTTGTTGTACCAGCTAATTTACTTGAAGAGAAAGCGATTGAAATAGCAGAGAAAATTGCTAGTAATGGACCTATTGCTGTTCGATTAGCAAAAGAGGCAATTTCAAATGGTATTCAAGTTGATTTACATACCGGATTACAAATGGAAAAACAAGCGTATGAAGGTGTAATCCATACGAAAGATCGCATAGAAGGATTACAGGCATTCAAAGAAAAACGCAAACCGATGTATAAGGGGGAGTAAATATGTTAGACCAAAAACAACAATCTAATTCATTTGAAGAACGAGTTGAAACAATTAAACAAGGCGGGGCACCGAAATATCATGAGCAAAATAAAGCAAAAGGAAAATTATTCGTTCGAGACCGTTTAGCGCTTCTATTTGATAATGGCGAATATGTAGAAGATGCATTATTTGCTAACTGTGAACAAACAGGCTTACCTGCGGATGGCGTTGTAACGGCAACGGGTAAAATACATGGTCGTACTGCGTGTGTAATGGCCAATGATTCTACTGTAAAAGCTGGATCATGGGGATCACGCACAGTTGAAAAGATTTTACGTATTCAAGAAACAGCTGAAAAACTACGTGTTCCGTTATTTTATTTAGTTGACTCTGCTGGAGCGCGTATTACAGATCAAGTAGAAATGTTCCCAGGGCGCCGCGGTGCAGGAAGAATCTTCTATAATCAAGTGAAGTTATCAGGTAAAGTTCCTCAAGTATGCTTGTTATTTGGACCTTCTGCAGCTGGTGGTGCGTATATTCCAGCCTTTTGTGACGTTGTAATGATGGTAGAGGGAAATGCATCTATGTATTTAGGATCTCCTCGTATGGCTGAGATGGTTATCGGTGAGAAGGTAACTTTAGAAGAGATGGGCGGAGCTCGTATGCATTGCTCTGTATCAGGATGCGGAGATGTTTTATGTAAGACGGAAGAAGATGCGATTACACAAGCAAGACAATACATTTCATATTTTCCAAACAACTATTTAGAAAAGACTCCATTGGTTACACCTCAAGAACCGAAACAATTCGATAAAACGTTAGAACAAATCATTCCAGAAAATCAAAATGCTCCTTTCAATATGAAAGATCTCATTAATAGAGTTATTGATGAAGGTTCATTCTATGAAGTAAAAAAATTATTTGCTCAAGAGCTAATTACAGGCTTAGCACGTATTGATGGTAAGCCAGTTGGTATTATTGCAAATCAGCCGCGTATGAAAGGCGGCGTATTATTCCACGATTCAGCTGATAAAGCTGCTAAGTTTATTAATTTATGCGATGCATATCATATTCCATTATTATTCCTTGCGGATGTACCAGGATTTATGATTGGTACAAAAGTAGAGCGTGCCGGTATTATTCGCCACGGTGCAAAAATGATTTCTGCAATGAGTGAAGCAACTGTACCGAAGATTTCTATCGTTGTTCGTAAAGCATATGGCGCTGGTTTATATGCGATGGCAGGTCCAGCATTTGAACCAGATTGCTGTCTGGCATTACCGACAGCTTCTATTGCGGTAATGGGTCCAGAAGCTGCGGTTAATGCTGTATATGCAAATAAAATTGCAGCTTTACCAGAAGAAGAGCGTGCTAGCTTCATTGCTGAAAAACGTGAAGAGTATAAGAAAGATATTGATATATACCACTTAGCATCAGAGATGGTGATTGATGGTATTGTTCATCCAAACAATTTACGTGAAGAGTTAAAAGGACGTTTCGAAATGTATATGAGCAAATATCAAGTATTCACAGATCGTAAACATCCTGTATATCCAGTTTAAAAGCCCTATTTAGGGCTTTCTTGCTCAAAAAGTTAAGGAGGGGAAAACATTGAAACAAGCAGTTTGGTTTCCAACAGAAGAGTACAAGGAAAAAACACGTTTATATGGTTGGATGAAATCATTGGGATATGAAGACTATGAAATTTTTTATAATAAATCTATTGAGGAAACAGCTTGGTTTTGGGGAGAGGCAGAAAAAGCAGTAGGCTATCAATGGATGAAACCTTATACAGAAGTGTTAGATTTAGAAAATGGTACACCGTTTGCACAGTGGTATAATGGCGGAACATGTAACGTTGTAGAATCAGCTTTATCCCGCTGGCTTGCGGATGAAGAGACGAGAATACAGCCAGCACTTCAGTACGAAGGGGAAAATGGAACTTCAAAATCATTTACATATGAAGAGCTTGACAACTGGGTAAGCCGTGTTGCAAATGGTTTGAAACACGCGGGTATTGAGAAAGGTGACCGTGTAACAATTTATATGCCGATGATTCCAGAAACAGTTGTTGCGATGCTAGCTGTAATGAAAATCGGAGCAATTATTTCACCAATATTCTCAGGCTTTGCGTCTGATGCAGTTATGACACGTGTGCAAGCGGCAGGTTCAAAAATGATTATTACCGCAGATGGATTTTCACGCCGCGGTAAAATTGTTTCTTTAAAAGATGAAGTAGATAAAGCTTGTGAACATTGCCCAACTGTTGAAAAAGTTGTTATCGTTCGTCATGCAGGAAATGATTTTACACCACATAACTATGACTTTTCGTGGAGTACGCTAGAAAAAGAAAAACCATTCATACATGCAGAGGAAATGCAAAGTGATGATCCATTAATGCTCATTTATACATCAGGAACGACTGGTAAGCCGAAAGGAACAGTACACACGCATGCAGGATTTCCTTTGAAAGCAGCTTTTGATGCAGGATTTGGAATGAATATTAAACAAGGTGATCGTGTATTATGGGTAACTGATATGGGCTGGATGATGGGGCCGTTTCTATTATTCGGTTCACTCATTAATGGAGCAACGATGGTTATGTACGAAGGTGTTCCAGACTTCCCAGAAGCAGACCGGTTATGGGAGACAGTTGATAGATATGAGATTACTCATTTAGGTATTTCGCCAACGTTAATCCGAGCATTAATGGCAAAAGGTGATGAGTATGTCAATAAACATTCTTTAAAGAGTTTGGAAGTATTCGCATCAACAGGAGAACCTTGGAATCCTGATCCATGGATGTGGTTATTTGAAACAGTTGGAAAAGGAAATGTCCCAATCTGTAACTACTCAGGTGGAACTGAAATCTCTGGTGGGATTTTCGGTAATGTTCTTATTAAGCCAATAGCACCGATTAGTTTTAACGCATCTTTACCAGGAATGGCAGCTGTCGTACTGGATGATCAAGGTAAACCAATTCGAGATGAAGTCGGAGAATTATGCTTAGAGAAACCTTGGGTAGGTATGACGAAAAGCTTCTGGGAAGATGATGAACGTTACATAAACACATATTGGTCGCGTTTTGAAAATAAATGGGTCCACGGTGACTGGGTCATTTACGATGGTGAACAATATATCATCACAGGGCGTTCAGACGATACGTTAAATATTGCAGGTAAACGTATTGGACCTGCTGAATATGAATCTATTCTTGTGAAACATAACGATGTAATCGAAGCTGCTGCAATTGGTATACCTGACGAAGTAAAAGGTGAAGTTTGTCATTGTTTTGTAGTATTAAGAGACCATGTAACATTCACAGGAGAATTAAAGAAAGAATTAATGAGTTTAGTAAACTCTCATATTGGAAAAGCGTTGTGTCCTAAAGACATCCACGTTGTAGAAGATTTACCGAAAACACGTAATTCTAAAGTAATGCGCCGTGTTATTAAAGCAGCTTACTTAGGAAAAGAATTAGGTGATTTGTCTTCACTTGTAAATCCTGAAGTAGTTCCGTTTATTCAGGGGTTACAGTCTAGTAAATTATAAAATTAGAAAGGAGCTCTATATAAATAGAGCTCCTTTTTTATGTTTATAAAAAAAGAAGAAGTGAAGTTGATGAAGATGAAAAATTCTACTATTGGTGTTAAGTATGTTTTTTGTTTTAATCAAAATACGATATTATGGAATGTCTATTCAATGGAGAAATACTAATTTACAACAACAAGGTGATGACAAAGCGCGACTGCTTATATGCCGGTTTAAACCTTTATATATTACATCCTAGTATTTATCTCGCTATTTGCCGGGCAGTAATGCCCCCACCTAAAAATTCAGCGAAAGCAAGGAAGTAGGTGAGGGATCAACTTTCCGGAAAAGCCTGATTGATTCCAAAAGACATATTTTTTTCTTTACGTTGACATTAAAAATATTACCAATTTTTTCTTTTACAATGGCAACAAATAAAGAAACATTTACAACGACACTTATTTCGTTTAGAACTCCAATCATCATCACGATGACACTTTTCTTTAGATTTCCACCAATCATCATTACAATGTTTTTCCTGAGAACTCCAATCGTCATCACAATGACACTTTTCTTTAGATTTCCACCAATCATCATTACAATGCTTTTTCTGAGAACTCCAATCATCATCACAATGATGCTTTTCTTTAGATTTCCACCAATCATCACAACAATGCTTTTTCTGAGAACTCCAGCAATCATTTTTCCAGGACATTTATTTCTACCTCCTCGTATGATTAAGTTAGGTTTTTTAGGGACGGGATGTACCTATAAACCCAAGAGTATCTATTTTTATGAGATACTTAAATTTGTAGATAGAGTGTTGCCGACCACCTCCTTGAATCTTTGTATTCGGTTGAAAGAATGGTACCTCTGTCTAATAAGTAGTTTACGAATGAGTTGGATGTTGATGACCATTGGTCATTCTTCGTATCTCTTACGAGGTAGTAGCGCTTATTAGTTCAGAGGAGGACAACACTATCTAACACTGATTAAAATAGGGGTGTAAGCTATGTTCTATTTAGGTATTGATATCGCTAAACATAAACATTATGCGTCCATTATCGATCAAACTGGAAAACCTATTACTAAGCCATTTCCCTTTCAGAATCACAAAGAAGGTGGACAAGCACTATTAAATTGGATGTACCGATACATTGAGTCTCCTACAGAAATAATGATTGGAATGGAGGCAACAGGACATTATTGGTTAGCCATTTATTCTTTTCTACTGGATCATGGCTTCTCAGTCGTTGTATTAAATCCAATTCAAACCAATGCCTGGCGAAAAGGAACAGAAATTAGAAAGCGGAAAACAGACGCCATTGATGCCACTATGATTGCCGATATCATTCGATTCGGCCGTTTTGTTGAAACTCCACTTGTGGACGAGAAAATGTTCGCTCTAAAACAAATGAGCCGCTTTCGTAATGCGCTTGTAAGTAATATGAGTGATTTAAAAAGAAAAGCTCTTGTCGTATTAGATCAGACTTTCCCAGAGTACCAAAGCATCTTTTCGGATGTTTTTGGTAAAACTTCTTCACAAATCTTACTTGAATATTCCTCTCCTAGTGACTATGAACAGATATCTATTGATGATTTAACACAAATAATTGAGCAAACCAGTCGTAACCGACTTGGGAAGAAAACAGCCAACAAACTAATGGAATTAGCCTCTAATTCGTTTGGTGTTACTTTCTGTAAAAACGCTTTTTCCTTTCAACTAAAAATGTTGATGGAGCAAATTCGTTTTATCGAAGATCAAATCAAAGAGTGTGAAGAAGAAATGTCACAACTTTTAATTGATTTAGATACTCCTATCATGACAATACCTGGCGTTGGACCGATTTTAGGTGCCACTATACTAAGTGAAATTGGGGATATACACCGCTTTGACAAACCATCTAAACTTGTCGCATACGCAGGCATCGATGCCTCTGTGTCCCAATCTGGGCAATTTGAATCCTCAGGTACGTCTATATCCAAACGTGGCTCTTCTCATTTGCGTAGAGCCTTATTCCAGGCGGCTATTACAGCTCATAAACATGACCCTGTATTAAAAGCCTTTTATGAAAAGAAACGAAAACAAGGAAAGCACTACTATGTTTGTATAGGAGCCGTAGCTAGAAAGCTGTGTTACATTATCTATGCCATTCTTAAAAGCAATAAACCTTATGAAATTCCACCACACACAACAGAAACATGAACTTCTCATTTTTTTGAAAATCCTTAGGTTTATTTGATACGCCCTTTTTTAGAGAAACACCCCCTATTTATATAAAAAATCCTCCTTGACTTCTCATAGTTGGTCTTTCAATAGTGTTCATATTATTCTATGTTTTAATAAAAAAATGGCTTGTTTATTAACCTACTATTTTATCTTTATATGATAGAGTGTCTTCTACTCGATATAGAATTCATACAAACTATGCTAATTTTTAAGAGAAAGTGGAGAGAACTACTACTAGTTATGGTATTTTTCAATAAACATTTATTGAAGAAAATGTTCTGATTACAAATAATATCTTATTTTCGAGTACGCTTTTTAAATGTATATTTCACAATGAAAAATGGGAAATCCACAAATAAAGTCTATGTATATGTGAGTTAATGGGAAAATCTAGTGTGTTTTTAAGGGGCGTCTTATTAAAAGAAAAAGATTTGTTTTAGAAAGTGGTGTCTAAACATTAAATGGAGTAGGACTAAATTCACGGCCGCTCATTAAACAAGATTTTAATTAGGAGAAGTCTGTTTTTATAATGAATAATGAAAAGAAGGTTTGGTACAATTGTTTGTTTTTTTCTTTTTATGTGTTTGCCTCGTACCCTTTTAAGCTAGTGGACATACTTTACTAATAGAAAGGATTAGGGGGTGAGGTATTGGGTTCTCGATTTAATAATTGTAAAAAGAAGTGTACATGTAAACAAGATGATTGTTGGGAAGTATTCGAAGAGTGTAAAAAAGAACAGCATGAGAAATGTGATAATTCTTGTGTACAAGGAATTAGAGATGAACTTAAGAAATTAATTAATCGAACAGTTCAAATTAATACAGAGGGACGTACTTATGTAGGTACTGTTTCGTCTGTAAGTTGTGATGTAGTTAGGCTTGCGGCTATTCCTGGATCGGTTGGAGTAATTATTTCCATTTGTAAAATTGAAGCAATTTTCCCACCTGTTACAACGGTTACTGCTGACTTTGATTTTAATGGTATTGATGTAGCAAACAAGGCATAATTATGCTGCTTTTTTGTAAAGCCATTCACATGAATGGCTTTATTTTAATTTCATATAAAAGGAGAATATATTCTTTATATAGAAATAAGTTTGAGGTTATAAAGTATGATGTACGAAAGGAGCATGGAAGTGATTAAACTAAAAACCTTTAAAAAATCTGATTTTAAACAATTAATAAATTGGATTAATTCCGAAGAATTTCTAATACAATGGTCAGGAAATGCATTCACATTCCCTTTAGACGAACAGCAATTAGAGAAGTATATAGAAAGTGCAAATACACTCGCTTTCAAAGTGGTAGATGAAGAGACTTCAGACGTTATTGGTCATATTTCGCTTGGGCAAATAGATAATATTAATAAGTCCGCTAGAATTGGAAAAGTATTAGTTGGTAATACGAAGATGAGGGGACGTTCTATAGGAAAACATATGATGAAAGCAGTACTTCATATTGCTTTTGACGAATTAAAACTACATAGAGTAACTCTTGGTGTGTATGATTTTAATATATCGGCCATTTCATGTTACGAAAAAATAGGGTTTGTAAAAGAAGGCTTATTAAGAGAGTCAAAAAGAGTAGGAGAAACGTATTGGAATTTATGGGAAATGAGTATGTTAGAATATGAATGGAAGAAGTAGCAACGATAGTAATTTATAATTATATTATGTTAACAAAAGGGGCTTGGTGGGTATAGTGAATAATAAAACAAAAATAATTTCAATTGCAGCTGTTTCGGGGGAGAGCTAGTATGTTAAAACTGACAAAGAAACCATTTTTGAAAAAGGCCCACCTGCATTGTTTCTGAGGAATAAGAGGGTGAGCCCTAATTAAACGAAACTGAATGAATCTGTAAAAATTGTAACTAAAGTATGCATCAACAAGGTATTAAAAGGGATGAATAGTAACCTTTATAGATTATTCCATATATAGCAAAACTGGTTAGCTTCTGATTTAAGCGCTACTAAATGATTATTATTAATAGAGTTATTCGTATACATTCTGTTCTTTTGGATGTTAAGTACCGTATAATTCACATCGTTTCGTTCATTTGAAAATGTTGATTCATTTAATAGTGTAAGTGTCGAGTTAATGTTGTACTTATCAATTCGCTCTTTTTTTCCTTTGAAAAACAGTTTGATAAGATGTGGCTCATTATTAATGAATAAGCCAAGTTCAGGTGATGAACGGACGATTAAATCATCTGATTTCCAATGTGATTTACCTGGATCAAACCAAGAGATGTCTTTATTTTTAATGAATTTTTTGTATTGCTTTATGACATCAATGTAGTTTTGTTTTTTTTTCTGATCAACCGTTTGTACTAATGTTTCGAAATATTCAAAAGATAGTTTGTTTTGATGAAATTTAATAACAGTTTCTCGTAATTGTTTCCAGTAATCAAAAGCTGGTTGATATTCAGGTTGGGATTTTAGATTTTTTATAAAGGTTGTTTTAGCTGTACTACCTTTCAGTGTGAAGTCTAAAAATTGTGTAAGCCCTACTTTAATTTCTGTCATATTATATCCCCTTCCAAACATTATTCATTTAATAATAGACGAAAAATCCGACATTTTTAAAGAAATGAGCTAGATGCTAGAAAATCCAATATCCATGCACAATAGATACGGGAAAGCCAATCCGTAAGTATAAATGATGGACCATTCAATTGAAGATAAATTAGGTAATAGGATTTTACCAGGTGATAGGTTATTAATATAATCAGATAGTGAGCTGATTTTAAAAGATAACAATATAGATTATTTAGCTTGGATTTGAGAAAAAAAGTACATGGGAATAAAGAGGGATATAGGGAAATGGGCCCTCATCAAAAAATATAAGTTGGTATCAGTATACCGTAGAGAATGAGTGTATAGAACATACAAGTAAAAGTATTGGCAAGCACACTTAAAATAAGCCGTATAAAAAGTTAATCATTGTGTGCTTTGATAATATAGCGTCAGCGAAATAAATAGTGTGAAGGAGAGCTATCTTAACAAGTGTTTCATGTAACGTTCATATACTTTAATTTTATTATTAATCAAACTTGAATATTATAGAAACGGATAATGAGGTATGGGTGGTGCTCTTTTTTATTGAATAAAATGGGTTGATTTTTCGGATTTTCATTACAATATAACAAATAAAATTTAAATTTTATTTGTTGTTAAGAAAAGGTGAGAAGAAAATAAAAAAAGAGGGCTAATGCCCTCTTTTCTTATTAATTTGGTAATTAATCACAGATTGGTATCCCAAGCACTCTTAGAGCTAATGCTACTTGAAGGGAAATCTCTAATCTAGCAATTTCAATACCAGCTACTGAAAGAACTAAAAAAGGTTGTCCGTTTACAAATACAACGCAACTATCCATAGTTAAACCTCCTTTCTAGTAATCTACTATAGTATATGAATAGAACTTTAAAGTGTAATAGTTAAATTGTTGGATTTAATAGAATTAATAGATTAACCCATTTAAACTAAACAAACGAATACAACGAAAGGAAAGGGAGATGGATGTATGCCTCAAAAAACATAGGTTTTAAGACATGTAATCGTACATGAAATCCATCATATTGGTCAGCTATCTATATGGGCGAGGGAGTTAAACTTGCAACCAGTTTCAGCAAATTTGATTGGACGAGGATGATAGAATTAAAAACCGACTTGCATCTCAAGCGCAAGTCGGTTTTTATATATAAGAAGATTTCTTAATTGAAATCCTCGGATTTTTTCTGACGTATATGTAAAAACATTAAGGTGGTAATGATTAAGAAAATCATTATAGTTTGTATAATTAAGTTTTTAAACTGAAGCAATATTGTCCAAGATGTAAGGGTGTCTTTAAAAGCTTGGAGTGCAGAGTACGAGGAAGGATCAAAACCATACTGTAGCAACTTTTTTGTTTCAATAAATGAGATGTTTTCTTCATCTGCATCTAATATTACTGAAATTAGTCTAGTATCTCCTAGTTTTGCTGTACTGACAAAACTATAATTACCGTTAGTTGAAAAACTAGTTTGTAAGCCATCAACACCTTGAAGTTTAATGTTTTCATTAAGGGAATATATCATTTTATTCGTATTGAAAACCTGGGAATCTTTGAAGGTAAATTGGTAAGAGGTTAGTTTCGTAATATTCAATACATCTGGAAAATCTTTTACTAATCGTGCAGCTAGTTTAGCTGCGTCTATTGCTGTTGTAGTTGATTGTTTATTTGTATCATTATTAATTCCAGTAGAGTTTAGAAATGGAGATGGTTGTAATAACTTTAGTTCTTTTGCTTTTTTATTCATTAATATTGTAAAGTTATCTTCATTTCCAGCAATGTGTTCTGCTAGAGCGAGTGCAGAACGATTATTCCCTGCCAGTAGCAATGCATGAAGTAAATCACGAACCGTTGTTTTATCATTCGATGTTACTTGTATAGGGCTTGTTTCTACTCGGAAAACTTCGTTACTTATTTGTACGAAGTCATCTAACTGTATTTTTCTATCATTTAGTTGCTCCAATACGATATATTCTGTCATTAATTTAGATAAAGCAGCTGATTGTACCGGAGTTTCTTCATTTTTTTTATAAACAATTTCACCTGAATTAGCATTTATTAAAATAGCTGATTTAGCTTGAATAATGGGACCATTTACATAAAGATAAAAATATAAAACGATAAGTGCAGTAATAAAAAAAGATAATAATAAAATAGCGAATTTCTTTAAGAATTGCATAAGCGATCCTCCTATTATGACATCAATACTAGTATTGTAAAAAGGAATGCTTAATTAGGAAGAAAGAAAAGGTAAAGAATTTCTAAAGAATTATAAAGGATTATTAAATTTTGGGTGTTAATGGAAAAAGTTCAATTTCTTATATGATAAGAAATTGAACTTTTTATTTATAATATTAACATTTGTATGGGAGTAGTTTTACAGTGAATGTTGTTTTTTCATCATCACTATATACTTCAATTGTTCCTTTATGCAATTCGACTATACTTTTTGCAATAGCTAATCCAAGTCCAGATCCACCAGTGTTTGTAGAGCGAGATTTCTCAACGCGATAAAAACGTTCAAAAATATGAGGTAAATCCGTACTAGGAATAGGTTGTCCGTAATTTGTTATATCAATTGTAATCATATTATTGCTTTCATAAGCAGTAAGGTCAATATAGCGACCTTCGCTTCCATAAGCGATAGCGTTTATAATAAGATTTTCAAACACACGCACTAATTTTTCACCATCAGCTAATACCATGAGCTTTTGAGATGGGAAAGAAGGTCGACATTCTATATTTGCTTCTTGAAATTGTATACGGAATTGAACAGTTAATTGCCCAAGTAACTCTACTATGTCAATAGGGACAGAATACAAGCTTAACTCTTTATTTTGAACACGTGTATATTCGAACAAGTCATTCATTAATGCATTAAGACGAGTTACTTTATCGTAAATGACTTGAATATAGTATCGCAATTCTACTTCATCTCTATAATTATCATGATGGATTAAATTTACGTATCCAACTATAGAAGTAAGGGGAGTGCGTAAGTCATGTGATACATTTGTAATAAGTTCACTTTTTGCTTGTTCCGCTTGTCTTTCTTCATCAATGGAGACTTTTAATTGTTCAACAATTTCATTGACCCCGATTGCTAATTCTTCTAGATAATTATGATTTACAATAGAAACTTTATGATTGAAGTTTCCATTTGCAATATAACGAATTTCTTCTATCATTTTTTTAATACAAGTTTCATAATAAAGTTTTTTCTCGTGACGATAAAAAATGTAAAGATAGGATGAAAAAATAGAAAATAAAAACAAATAAGATACAATCATCATCCATAACGATTCTTTAATCCCTTTATACTTTTCATAACCAAAAATTCGAATGAATTCTTTACCAAGTTCAGTTAGAGTAAGTGAACTCTCAATTACACTCGTAACGAGGCGATAAATAATTAACTCAGTAATAGGCGTGAGTGTGATAGCTAATAAGAGCCAAAAAATAAGTTTCCATTTAGGGATATCTTTTAATATATCAAATGCTTCATTTCTCAATTTTATAGCCAACTCCCCAAACAGTGTGAATAAATTTTTCTCCATTTATTACTGTTTCAAGTTTATCCCGTAAGTTGCTAATATGAACCATTACAGTCTTATTTGAACCGTAACCATCTTCATTCCAAACGCGTTCGAAAATTTCTTCTGAACTAAATACTCTTCCTGTATTACTTGCAAGTAAATATAAAATATCGAACTCAATAGAGGTTAATTTAATATACTCTCCATTTACTTTAACAGTATGATTATGTTTGTGTATTTCAACAGAGCGAATACGAATAATACCATCTTCATTCTTTTGCGAAGTAGCGTTTTGGAAAGAGGATCTTCGTAATAAAGCTTTCACTCTTGCTACTAATTCTAATGGATTGAATGGCTTGATCATATAATCATCGGCACCTGTCATAAGACCTAATATTTTATCCATATCTTCTGCTTTTGCACTAAGCATTAGAATTGGTACAGTATTATTTTCACGCACTTCCTGACAAACTTCTAATCCGTTTCGCTTTGGCATCATAATATCCAAAATCATAAGGTCAACTTCATATGTAGAAACCTTTTGCAATGCTTCATCGCCATCATAAGCTTTATAAATGTTATAGCCTTCATTTCGCAAATAAACAGCAAGTAATTCAACAATTTCTTTATCATCATCAATAATTAATATGTTTTTATTCATTGTGTAGTTCCTTTCCTTACAAATCATCAACATTACTATAATATCAAACATTTATGTACTTGTAGCGATGATTCTGTATAAAATTTCATGTAACGTATTAAAAAGGAGTAAAAAGATTAATAACGAATATAAAATAACGAGAATATTTAGATCCTACATTATAATGAAAGTTAGTTATAAGGGGGATTTTCTATGTTATGTAATGATATATATTCATTTACTCCAACTGGAAAAATAGAAAATGATATTAAAGCTTTTCTACTAAAATATAATAAAGAGTTTACATATAAACATTCAATTCGTGTGGCAAATGAGGCAAAAAAGATTGCAGAAAAGTTTCACGTAGATAAAGAAAAAGCAGCAATTGCAGGATATTTACATGATATTAGTGGCATTTTTCCGAACGAGGAGCGGATTGCAGTTGCTGAAGAATTTGGTGTAGAAATAGTGGAAGCAGAAAGAAAGTTTCCTATGATCATTCATCAAAAACTATCGAGAGTAATCGCAAAAGAAATATTTAAAGTAGAAGATGAAGAGATTTTAAATGCAATTTGTTGCCACACAACGTTGCGTAAACATGCAACGAAGATGGATTTAGTATTATTTGTTGCAGATAAAATAGAATGGGATCAAAAAGGGACACCGCCATATTTAATAGAAATAAAAAAAGGATTGGAAAAATCTTTGGAAAAAGCAGCTTTTGTATATATTTCATATTTGTGGGAAAGGAAAGATACATTGAAAGTTATACATCCGTGGCTAGAAGAAGCATACTGGGATTTAAAAGGAATTGTACAGTAGAAAGGACAAGGAAATGCAATTAAAAGAATATATGAATCAAACATTTCCAGGAGTTACATTAGTACCCTACTTATATTCTTAGTGGGAAAATCATTTACATTTTGATTTTGGAAAAGATAAATATCAAATTGTAGAAGGAACCGACAATTTAAATACGGAATACTTTTCTCAACTATATACATATAATAAATTCTTATTTGAAGACATATTTTCAAAAGAAGATGTAGTGTTTGTAGTGACAAATGTTTATAGATTTAAAAAGGAAAATATATAAACTCCACAGAAAATAAATGTATACAATAAATATATTAGGAAAAGAGATTTAAGATTTCATATAAGATAAGAAACGTTACCGTTTTTATTTGAAGATGAAGAAGCAGCTTTATACCGCATTAACGGGCAGCCCGATTGAATCAGTTAGGATGAACAAAACCCCCACTGATTAAAGTTTCACTTTATATTGTACATATCAATTTTCTTTAAAATGTCTTGCGGAACATATTAAATATGAATCGCTTATACAAGCTGCTAATCATGAGGATTTCTCTGATTTATATCCTCGATTTGGACGAAAAAAAGAAATTTCTTATCCAGATGTATTTCTCATAAATGCAACGAAAGATATTGTCATGTTTATGTATGATGATAGAGGAAGTGAAGTAATTGCGAAGAATAAAGAAATAATACGAGATTTATATAAGAAATATAAAGAATGGATTCTAGATTATGGATGAGAAAGTATAGATAACTTATTTAAATGACAATAGAGGAAGTGAAGTGTGTAATGAAACGTATTGCAATTGTCTCTGCATGGGAACCAGAACTGACGTATTTGCATCAACATTATCCAAGTGAACGTGTTGAAAAAAGAGCAGCTTGGGAATTTCATTTTCATACTATTAATGAGCTGGAAATTATATCAGTTGTTACTGGTGTTGGTAAAGTAAGCTGCGCTAGTTGTGTACAATTGTTAATTAGTGAGTTTCAGCCAGATGAGTTGTTTATGACAGGAATATGCGGAAGTTTATCAAACAAGGTGAAAAACGGTCATATTGTAGTCGCACTAAACGCAATACAACATGATGTTACTGCTGCTGGTTCAGGAGAAGATGTTTTTAATTTATATAACGGTAGAACAGCACCTATTGAAACAACAAAATCACTTGTAAGAAGAATAAAAAAAATACGATCGTATGATCCGATACATTTCGGTACATTTTTATCAGGAGATCAACGTATTCGTAGTTCGGAAATGAGATATTTACTCCATACCGTATATGGAGCATTGGCAGTTGATCAAGAAGTAGCAGCTTTCGCCTATGTATGCCAAATAAATAAAAAACCATTTCTCTGTTTAAAAGCTGCTTCAGATCAAGCAAATGATAAAACGAAAGAAGAACAAAAAATCTTTAAAATGCTAGCATGTGAAAGAGCATGTGAGCATTTAATTGCTTTTTTACGTGTTTATGAGGTTAATGTAGTAAATAATAGATAGTTTGTTATAAAACAAATCAATAGTGAGTTATATGTAGGGAAATGTCCGCTCATTTCAAATTAAGAGCTGAAATTTATAATAGATGGAATATATTATATGGGTACACGTTGAGTTTAATATAAGCAGTTGGAGGGCAATTTTATATGATTCAATATAAAAGGTGTAGTGAAGTAAATATTGATTTAGTATATGAAGCTTTTAAAGATGGATTTTCAGATTACATTATTAAGATGGAGGTTTCAAATGAGGATTTTATACAACGTTTTTTGGGACCAGAAGGTAATTTGCTAGAACATTCTTTTCTTGCTTTAGAAGAAGGCAAATCTGTTGGCGTAATACTAGGTGGCATAAAGGATTATGAAAGTATAAAGACTATGCGCTGCGGAACATTAGCGGTTCATCCTAATTACCGCGGTATTGGTGTGAGTCAAAAATTATTTGAACTGCATAAAGAAGAGGCGATTCAACATGGATGTAAGCAACTTTTTCTCGAAGTCATTGTAGGAAACGACCGAGCGATTCATTTTTATAATAAGCTGGGCTATGAAAAAGTGTACGATCTTTTTTATTATAATTTAAATGATTTGACTAAAATAATGAATAAAGATTGTAAAGATATTGAAGTAAAACAATTAGAATTTCCAACTTTTAAAGATGGAATTCAGAAATGGTTAAACTTCCATATAAATTGGCAAAATGATATTGATTATATTAAAAAAACAAATAATGTATTTTATGGTGTATATGTCGATAATGACTTAAAAGGCTCTCTATGCGTAAATGAACAAGGTAAAATTAGTTTTATTTTCGTAGACAAAGGTTATAGAAATATTGGTGTTGGGATGAAATTATTACAAGTAGCAAGAGAAGAATTAAATTTATCAAGTTTATCAATTGGGTTTCCTAACAATAATTTATTGGAGGGTTTTTTAAAGAAATGTGGATTTGAAAAGAATTCTTTAGCGCAATATGAAATGTATTTATTACTCTAAGAGCGGAAAGATTTATTCTTTTCATTTTTTATTTAGCCGTTATGTTGGTAAATGCTCCGCAATTATAATTTGTAATGAGAGGGATTTTGTTTATCCTTAAGTTATTTTTTAAATTGTCAATTTTATGCTAATAATTTTCTTTGTATAATATTCTAATTTTATGTAGAATAGATACGATGGGAGGGGATGAAATGAATAATGGATTAAAGTTTAAGATTTTTGAATTGCATTGTCTCGTTCAAAAGACTTATTCTGATATTAAAATAGCATGTGATATTGCTATTTATCAAGAAAACACTTCTAAATATTTAATTTCATTAGGATTTTTAAATAAATCATATATGACTTATATAGAAGCAAAAAGATTCTATCGCGAAAATGAAGAGCTTGTAAGTGTAGAATTTGATAATTTCTTTGATATGTATGATAAATTAGAAAATGAATTAAAACAAGTTATTTCAACTGAAGATAAAAATCCTTCATTGCTACATAGCAGACTTGATCAGTTTCAGCAGAAAGTTGAAAATATAAATGACCTAATAAAAGTATTGCAAAATGCTCGTTAATGAATGCTTTTTTCTTTTTTGTATAGAAATTATGTATTAAAAATATTTTAGGGATATTACATATTGAAGAGGTGGCTTTTGTAGATTACAAAAGTCATCTTTTTATGTTAGGAATAGATTGTATACATTTTAGCAGTTTCATATAAATAATAGAAATTTATACGAGGTAAATATCATGGGAAATAAAAAAGAAATAGCTATAGTTGCATTAACAACAGGATTCGTTTTAACAAGTGTAACACCATATGGAGTAGGTCATGCAGAGGAACCTGGTCAAATGCAAGTTGAAATTCAAGAGGATTCGTTCCGTACAGGTGATCTTACCCAACCATCAAAAAAGGCGCCAGAGAATGTAGTGAAAGATGCACTTAAGGAAAATACGGAGCATGCTTTGTCTCCAAAACAAGTTAGTGCAGAAACAGGAGTAGATTACAAGGTTCTTCAAAAACGTGGTTCTTATGATGGAACTACACTTGTGCGCATGCAACAAATATATGAAGGAAAAGAAGTGTATGGCCACCAGTTAACTGCTCACGTAGATAAAAAAGGTATTATTAAAAGCATTTCAGGAGCTAGCGCACAAAATTTAACACAAGAAGATTTAAAGAAACCTATTAATTTATCAAAAGAAGAAGCGAAACAATATATTTATAAAAAGTACGGAAACGACATTAAATTTATTTCTGAACCAGAAGTTAAGGCGGTTATTTTTGTTGATGAAAATCATGGGCAGGCTAGCAATGCATATCAAGTTACATTTGCTGCTACAACACCAAATTATGTATCTGGAACTTATTTAGTGAATGCTCATAATGGCGATATATTAAAAGATATGGTACAAGAATCAAGTTTGAAAATAAGTGAAGAGTATGTTGAATCCGTTAAGGAAAATAAAACTAGCAATTTCACATCATTAACTGGAACAGGAAAAGATGATTTAGGTGTAACTCGTACATTTGGTATTGCTAAACAGACCAGTGGGAATTATGCGCTTGCTGATTACACAAGAGGGCAAGGAATTGAGACATATGATGTAAATTATAGAGATATTACAAATGAAGAAAGTTATTATCCTGGCATACTAGCAACTAGCGCTTCAACAACATTTAATGATCCAAAGGCGGTAAGCGCTCATTTCTTAGCAACAAAGGTATATGATTTTTATAAAGAAAAATATAAGCGTAATAGTTTTGATAATAAAGGAAAAAAAGTAGTTTCAGTGGTACATGCATGGGATTCTGGAGGAACAAATGATCCTGAAAATTGGGAGAATGCATTTAGTACTAATATTAATAACATTAGTATGCTTTTATATGGAGATCCTATGGTAAAAGCGTTCGATATAGCCGGTCATGAATTTACACATGCAGTTACATCAAGTGAATCTAACCTTGAATTTTCAGGAGAATCTGGGGCAATTAACGAGGCATTATCGGATATTATGGGAACGGCTATAGAGAAATACATAAATAATGGGGAATTTAACTGGACAATAGGAGAACAAACTGGATTGACTTTTCGTAATATGAAAAATCCAACTGCAATTAATTTTTCAGAAGGACTACCGTATCCTGATGATTATAGTAAATATAATGATTTAAATGGAGAGGATTATGGAGGCGTACATTTTAATTCAAGTATTATTAATAAAGTTGCGTATTTAATTGCACAAGGTGGTACTCATAACGGTGTAAATGTAAATGGTATTGGTGAAGATAAAATGTTTGATATTTTCTATTATGCAAATACTGATGAATTAAACATGACTTCTGATTTCTCTGAATTGAAATTGGCATGCCTTAAAGTCGCAGCTAATAAATATGGAACGAACTCAATTGAAGTTCAAGCAGTCCAAAATGCTTTTGATGCTGCAAAAATTACCGGAACAGTGAAAGAAAACGAAAAAACAGCAGAAAATCAAGCTCCAGAGTTAACTGTGCCGTTTACCATTACACTACGTGTAGGTGATACGTTTGATCCAATGAGAAATGTAAAAGCTGTTGATAAAGAAGATGGTGATTTAACAAATAAAGTAAAGCATAAAGGCGATGTAGATACTTCAAAACCAGGTACATACATTGTGGAATACTTGGTCGTTGATTCCCAAGGGAGAATTACAACGGCTACACAGACTGTAATTGTAGAGGGAAATGAAGAAATATTAGATTTAGAACCTAAATTAACAGTGCCTGTTAGAGCGACAATTCATGTAGGAGATTCATTCGATCCAATGATAAAAGTAAAAGCTATTGATAAAGAAGACGGTGATCTTACTTCTAAAGTAAAAGTTGATGGTGGAGTAGATACATCTAAAGTCGGTACTTACGTATTAACGTACACGGTTACAGATTCTAAAGGTCATGAAGTAACGGCGAAACAAACTGTAACGGTCAAAGTTAGAGAAGAAGTTAAAAATGATAAACCAATACTAAAAGTACCTGCTACAACTTCAATTACTGAGGGTGATCAATTTGATCCGTTGGTAGGGGTATCAGCTACTGATAAAGAGGACGGTGACCTTACTTCTAAAGTAGCGTATGAAGGAACTATAGATACAACTAAAGCTGGTACTTATGAAATAATATATAGTGTTAGAGATTCCATGGGTAATGAGGTAAATACAATACAAAAAGTATTAGTGAAAGATAAAGAAACTAGCAAAGCTAATGGCCTTACTAATAAGGCAAATAAGAGTAATATCTCTAACAACAGTAATAGCGATAAAAAAGAATATACATATAAGGAGCTTCCAAAGACGGGTGTAAGTACAACTAACAGTGCAGCAATCGGCATATTGATGATTATTACAGGCACAGTACTCACTTTTGTTCGCAAATTTAGAAAGATACAAAAATAATAGTAGGGATCATTTGTTTTAAGAAAAGAGTTCATTATCCAGAAGAAATAAAATAGTTGTGTATCATGAACCGATTACATAAAGTTATTTAGATCGTTACATTAGAGAATTTTTAGGACATGAGTTCGGTATTATACTGGACTCATGTTACTAAATTTGTTGAAGAAGGATAATAGTAAATATAGAGTATATTTATGAATTAAAATATTTAAGAGGTGAAAATGGTGGTGATAAAACAAGACGAAATTAAGGTAGTTGTCGGAGCTGGAGCGTTTAATAATAATCCAGGCTGGATTCAAACACAAGAAGATGAACTTAACTTACTAGATAAAGCTACGTGGGAAGAAAGATTTGAATACAACTCTATTTCAGCTATTTTAGCTGAGCATGTATGGGAACACCTTACTTTTGAAGAAGGTGTAAGAGCAGCTGAAATCTGTTATGAATTTTTAAAAGCATCTGGTCATATTCGGTGTGGAGTCCCTGATGCATTCTTCCAGGATGAGGCATATCAAAATATAGTTCAAATAGGGGGCCCCGGTCCGAAAGATCATCCAGCAGCAAGTCATAAAATCGTTCATAATTATAAAACATTAACGAAAATGTTTAAAACTGCTGGATTCAAGGTAGTTTTACTTGAATATTGTGATGAAAATGGTCAGTTTTATTACAACGAATGGGATGCAAACGACGGTGTTATTTTCCGTTCGAAAAGGTATGATTCTAGAAATAAAGGCGATAAACTTGGTTTTCCATCGCTAATTGTCGATGCGATTAAGCGCTAATCATTCAACAAAAACAGGAGTTAATCCTATGATTTCATAAGTCGCAAATGCGGCTTTTTTATTTGTACGTAAATCTATATTTAATTTTCAATACTATATAACTCGATTTAGAAAATATTTAAGTTTTTCTCAGCGTCATTCACTTTAAATTAACACTTCGTTGACATAGATATTTATTTTATATTTATATTCGTGTAAAATGAAATGAGAACATATATTCTATGTAAGGAGGCAATCAAAATGATAGCTGAAATTGGGAAACTAAATGATGGATATATTGTAAAATTTGAACGCCAATTTCCATATACGGCAGAAGAAGTTTGGTCTGTATTAACAGAAAACAGTAAGCTGAAAAAATGGATGTCCAATTTACAGATTGAAAGCCTTAAAACGGGTGGAATAATAAAGTTCGATATGATGAACGGTTCATTCATAAACATTGATATTTTAGAGTGTCAAGTAAACTCAGTACTTGAATTTACTTGGGATAAAGACCGTGTCCGATTTGAAATACATAAAGAGGAAAATTGTACTCTTTTATTCCTTAAAGAGTACATTCATGAATTAACAGATCATACACCAAGGGATTTAGCTGGTTGGCATATTTGTTTAAATCTTTTTTCTTCTGTTTTAGAAGGAGAAGAGAAAGAATTTTCTAAAGATGAATGGCAACAGTGGTTTGGAATATATAAAGATAAGGTTCTTGAAGTAAGAGGGTAATCACTTTAAAGGTTATATTCATTGTGTAATTATTATATTGCAAATATGCTTTTAATGAGAAATAAGAATAGAGGTTCATATGAAGGTAAATCAATTGATTGCTAGTCGCAATCGGATCAATAAGTGAATTTTTATAACCTAAAGAAGGAAGAGGATATAAAAGTAAATAAAGAAAGATAATTCAAACGTTATAAACAGTTGACCCTCACACAATGTCATTGTTTAAGATAAAGTTGAGCTTCAAAGTAGATGTAACTTATAGGAGGAAATTATGTTTAAAATAGGGGATTTTTCAAAACTATCTTCCATTAGTATACGAATGTTGAGACACTACGATAAAGTGGAATTACTACAACCAGTAAAAGTCGATGAGCAGAGTGGATATCGATTTTATTCAGCAGACCAATTAAAAAAAGTAAATCAAATTCAAACGTTAAAAGCTATGGGGTTTAATATTGCTACCATCAAAGAAATAATAGAATGCGATAATATAGATACCATAAAAGAGCAATTTTTTAATCGTAGTGCTCAAATTAAAGAAGACATGAATAACCTCCAAAAACAATTACGTCTCCTCGAAGACTCAATGAAAATGATGAGAGAGGATGTTGTTGAGATGAATTATCATGTTTCAATAAAAGAAATTCCAGAAAGAACTGTAGCTAGTGTTAGAAAGATTATTCCATCGTATAATTGCGAAGGTGATTTATGGAGTATATTGATGCAAGAAATTCAAATGAAAAATATTAGTATTGCCCATTCGAGTTATAGTATTGCGGTTTTCCATGATCGTGAATACAAAGAAAATGATGTAGATATAGAAATACAGCTAAGTATTCTTGGTAAGCACGAAAATACAAAAGACGTTACATTTAAAAAGATTGAATCAATTCATGTAGCTTCCATAACGGTTAATGGAAGTTATGAACAGATGACAGCTGTAAATGAAGCTGCGGCAAAATGGATTGAGGCAGAGGGTTACAAATTAGTAGGCCCGATGTTTAATATTTATCATGTGAGCCCAGCGATGGAAGCGGATCCTAATAAGTGGGTTACAGAAGTTTGTTATCCAATAAACAAATAAGTAATAAAAAAGGCATGTTTTATGCCTTTTTTATTTTATTAATATCTCAAAATATGTACTTTTCCCTCTTTACAGTTTTCGTATCGGACTATATAAGGCAATAAAGACTTCAATTAATTTAGTAAAAGCAGCTAAAGCAAATATAAATACAGGATTGTAGGCTGAAATAATTCCACCTACTAATGCGCCTAATGGCATAGCTAATCGTGTAAGTACACGAGAAAAACCTAAAACACGTCCTTGCAAATTGGATGGAAAAGTTTCCTGGCGAATTGATGTAACAATCGTATTCCATGTGATATTACATGTCATCGCGATTCCGAAAGCAATTCCGGGAGCAAGCCAATATGTACTCCACAAAGCAAATGTTAACCCAAGCGCTCCTAAAAATAGGAGTAAAGGAATAAGTACACCACGTCGAAATTTCTTTTCTAAAGGAACGGCAATTAAGCTTCCTAAAAGCCCACCTATTCCTATTAAAGTATAATTATAGCCACTTTGTGCGGAGGTAAGATTTAATGTCGATAATAAATAATACATAAGTACACCTAAAACAGCACTTGCTCCAAAGTTACCTACCATAGCTTGAAGTGACAAAGCTATATTTAACCGATCATTTTTGAGCCATTTAAATCCATCAAACAAATCATTTAGTACATTTTGCAATGTTTTTTTATCAGTATTCTTTTTATTTAAGTTTTTCATAGAAGGTAATATAATCACAGCAATTAATGTAGCAATAAATGAAAGAACATTAATCCAAAGTACTTGAAAGCCGCCAATAAAAGATATGAAAAGCCCAGCTATGATTGGACCAAACAAACTAGCCAATTGATTAACCATTTGATATAAAGAATTAGCCTTCGTTAATGATGCACCTGCGATGTGTGGAATGACTGTAACTGTTGTTACATCAAAAAGCATGGACATAACTGCTAAGATAAAAGTAATTACGTATAAATGCCAGACTTCTAATATATGTAATGCATGTAAAATTGGTACGAGACTTACTAAAATAATATTGGTGATATCCGCCATCCAAAGTAACTTTTTTCGATCATATCGATCAACTAGTACACCAACTAAAGGGCCAAATAAAACGATTGGCAATACGTTAACAGCAAATAAAGAACTCATAATTACAGCTGAACCAGTTAATTGATATGCAATCCAAGGCAGTGCAAAAGTATATAGTGAATCCCCGATTCGTGAAATGAGTAAACCAAAAATAAAAATCTTGTATTCTTTTGAAAAAATTGTCTTGACAGTTAATCTTCGTTCTTGTACAAATTTCACAATTGTATGAACCACCTTTAGTAAAGAGGAATTTGAAAATAATCCGTCCAATACGTATTAAATATAGAATTCTGTAAGAAGTTGTTGAATCCTACCTTTATAAGCTTAATTTTATATAAAAGTGTAGGGAATAGAAATTAGGGCGGCTTTTATTGGATGAGGCGGAATGATTCGAGAACAAAAAGGATTGCTAGATAAAGAGTTAATCTTACGACCTTTTCCACAACTTTTGTTTTAGCAGAACTAATAAAAGAGAATCCTATATTACTTCAGCAATGTTTAAATTAGCAACAAAAGCCACTGTAATAAGGGGCTTTTGTCTTAAATAATTTAATGATATGTGTACTCTCCATCTGGAAATAATACATTACCCGTAGTAAAACTATTTTGCATTAAATATAGAACAGTATGTGCAATTTCATTATTATGGCCAGGCCTTTTTACAAGAGAAAGAGATTTATAAGATTCATAAGCATTATCAAGAAATACCACCTAAAGTAGAATATAGCTTAACTGAGCATGGAAAAACAGTCAGTACTGTTTTGGATAGTATGTGTAGTTGGGGAAGAAGACATTTAGAACATATAGTTAAAGATAAACTATAAAATTGTTATGTAAACTAAATGTAGTGCGAAGTGAAATGTTGTTTTAATAATTTTTATTTTATAACATATAATTAAACAGTGTTGCAGGTTATAATACATATTTAATTTATTTTTACAAAAGGGAAATTATAAGGTGAATGAATTAGAGTACAAAAGCTTTTATGATAAAGTAGGAAGATTAAATGGATGGGATTTTAGTAAAATAAAAAGTGAAACTGTAGGAGAAATATGGGACTTTTATGGAGAAGTAAAAGAAAGATGTAAACCATCAGCCACTCTACTTGATGTTGGTACAGGCGGAGGGGAAAATATACTTAATATAGCATCTTCGGCTAAATTGTTAATTGGAATTGATAATTCTAACGGCATGATTGAAACGGCACATTCTAACTTGAAAAAATCAGGTGTACAAAATGTTGAGTTTCTTCAAATGGGTTCTGAAGCTTTAACGTTTCAGAGTGCCCATTTTGATATCGCTTCTAGTTGTCACGCACCGTTTCTAGCATCTGAGTTAGCAAAAGTAATGAAACAAGGTGCCTTTTTCTTAACGCAACAAGTAAGTGAGAATGATAAATTAAACCTGAAAGAAGCATTTGGCAGAGGACAATGCTTAGGTGAACGAGATGGCACTTTAAAAGAAAAGTATATGGATGAACTTATTAGTGCAGGATTTGATCTCGTGCAAGTACGTGAATATGATGTTACTGATTATTACAATACGCCTGAAGATCTCATTTTCTTATTAAAACATACGCCTATTATTCCTAGATTTGGAGAAGAGGAAGAGGATTTTACTATTTTACAAAAGTTCATTGACACGAATAGTTCTGAAAAAGGGATTCATACAAATTCAAAAAGATTTATGATTATCGCTGTTAAATTATAATATATTTTAGCGTAAAAGCTGCTTTTCATTTAAAGAAAAGCAGCTTTTTGTGTGGAAAAGAATACAGGAAATACTTGGAAATAATAGAAATAAATAAAGTGTAAATTGAAAAATCGAAATATAGAGGATGAATGTTTTGAAACGTTACTATATTAACAATGAAAAATTAAACGTACATATTACTGAATGGGGGAATAATGATAAACCTGTTATTTTTTGTTTACATGGATTAGGAAGTACGAGTTTAAGTTTTATAGAAATTGCTGAGGAATTAAAAGAAGAGTATAGATTTATCTCCGTTGATGCACCTGGACATGGTAAAACACCGCCCTTTGAAAGAACGGAAGATTATGAGATGCACAATTTAGCAAATTGGTTAAATGAATTGAGAATCGAACACTTTTATTTTCTATCACATTCATGGGGAAGTTTTGTAGCGTTATTTTATTTGTTACATCATCCAGAAAAAGTACAAGGAAGTATTCTTATTGATGGTGGATATCAAACAAAAAGGCTTCAAGAAGAAACGTTGGAAGAAGAAATTGCTTATTATAAAAAGGACTTTGATGAATACGTTTTTAATAATTGGGACGAATTTTTCAAAAGTGAAAAAGAAGCTTATACTAGGTGGTCTTCATTGTTAGAAGTTGCTGTAAAGGACCTAGGGGTCGAAATGGATAATAAAGTATGGTGGCATGCCAGGGGGAATACAGCTAGTAATATAATAAGAGGTATGCATAAAGATGAAACGATAGATATATATGAGAAGCTGCCGGCTAATATTGTATTACTTCGAGCTACAGTTCCACAAGTTTGGGCGGATTATAGAGATAAGACAGTAAATGTTTTCAAAGAGAAAACTGACAGTATAGTAAAAGTAATTCCTGATACTACCCACATGTTGCACTGGGATAAACCAGAAATTGTTATAGCAGAAATAAAAAATAATTGGAGCTAACATATTCATACTAAAGTTGTAGTTTCTATATGAAAAATCCATCCTTCCGTTTGATTTTATCTATTTATAAGTGTAATACAATACGAATAGATAATAAGAAATGAGGGGGAATGTAAAGTGATTACACATATATCAGATATAAAACTACAAACGGTTTCCATAGAAGGGGTAAAACAAGTTTATAAGGACATATTATCTTTTCCAATAAAAAAAGAAACAGCATCTTTCATTCAATTTGAAGTAACACCTTATACAACAATTAGTTTTCAAGAAGTGTATGAACCAATTGCACCTGCACATTTTGCTTTTGAAATCCCATATTCAAAATTTCATGAAACAGCAAGATGGCTTGAGGAGTCTGGATTACTCATTGCAAAATGGAAAGATGGTCATATAATTGATGAAGAGGAGGGTCGATTCAATTTATACTTTAAAGACGGAGATGGAAATCTACTCGAAATTATCGCGCATAGTTATGTTAAAGAAGATGTATTAGTACCGCAGTCACCTTTAAACATTTTATATGTAAGGGAAATTGGTCTTCCTGTTAAAAGTGTACCTATTTTTAGGGAATGGCTGAAATCAAATCTAAATATGAAAACGATGGAAGACGGGGATATTTTTAACTTTGTAGTTGGTGGCACTGCTTATGTCGTCGCAACTTGGTGGCAGCGACCTTGGATTCCAATCGCGATGAAAGCTCTATCACCGAAAGTACACGTTTCTTTCGGAACACCAGACGTCGCATTTTTACAGCGAATCCAAAATAACTTTAAGAAAAATGGTGTATCATTTGAATGGAAATGTAATGAAGTATCATTTATTGAGCAAGGATATACATTTTCAATTGTGCATACATCAGAGTTTCATTCTGATATTCCTAAACAATTAAACTTACCGCTTTCT
The DNA here is from genome assembly GCF_038006085.1 of Bacillus sp. FSL K6-0073. Taxonomy (NCBI): domain Bacteria; kingdom Bacillati; phylum Bacillota; class Bacilli; order Caryophanales; family Bacillaceae; genus Bacillus; species Bacillus sp. FSL K6-0073. The sequence goes on from NZ_JBBOUN010000001.1 coordinate 2,545,226, forward strand.
ATTTAAGGATGAAAAGCGGTAAGTTTTTTGTATATTCGTGAAGAAGGTTTTAACTAGGGTTATAGTGAATTTAAAGAGAAGTACAAGGTGTTATTTTAATTTATGTTAAGGGGAGAAATGAAGTGGTTTTAGGTAATCCGATTGCAAAAGGGAATACAGCAGAAATTTATTTAACTGATGATAAGGTTGTAAAATTATTTAAAGATTACCTCTCAGATACAGAGTCTATAAAGGAAGCAAACAAACAAAAATATGCGTATTCATGCGGGCTGCCAGTTCCAAACGTATTTGAAGTGACAAAGATACACGATAGACAGGCAATTATTATGGAATATGTAAAAGGGGAGAACATTGGTGATCTCCTGCTTAATAATTTGAATGAGGCAGAGCGTTATATCGGCCTTTGTGTTAATGAGCAAAAAAAGATCCATGCTATACGTGTGAATACAGATGAAATGGAGTTAATGAGGAAAAGGTTAGAGCGTCAAATTAAATCTGTACATAATTTGGATGCAAGCAAAAAGAAGAATATATTACAAAAATTAGATTCTATTACATTTGATTTTAGGCTATGTCATGGAGATTTCCATCCATTTAATTTGATTTTGAGTAAGGAAAGAGAAAGTGAAAGTTATAGACTGGGTAGATGCAAGTTCAGGTGATATTCGCGCAGATGTATTTCGAACATACTTGTTGTACTCACAATCTTCGGTAGAATTAGCTGAGATGTATTTACATATATATTGCAGTCGTACCGGCTTATCAAGAGATGAAGTTTTTCAATGGGCTCCTATTATTATTGCAGCTAGATTTTCTGAAAAAGTATCACCGCAAAATGAAGTGTATTTGAAAAGATTATTGAATCAGTATTTATAAGTCATAAAAAAGGCTGTCAGCAAATTAATAAATGCTGTTGTTTAACCAAAGTTTCCTTGTAGTTAAACAACAGCGTTCTTAAATATTGATATAGGTATTCTTATTTTCGATCTTCATCCTATAAAGGTTCATAATCCGTACTTGTTCCTCCGTTAATTCTTCTTTATCCCAATACATATGCATTAAGCTATATTCAAAAATCTCCTTTAATTTAATAAATAATGGAAACTTGTCTATCATCTCTTTTGGTAGTTCATTTTCCTCTTGGTAGCCTTCAAATAGTGCTTTTGTAATAGAATGTTCATAGTCAATGATATTCCCATTTCCAGCAAATGAATATTCTATCGCACTATAAATAGGAACGGCTAAATCGAATATGTAAAAATGTTTTTGGAATGAATCCAAGAGAATATCAACTTAACAAAATGTCTATTCAATCATTTCTTAAACTAAATTTAAATAAAGAAGGGGCGTTTAATATGAATATTTCTAGAAAAATAGAGGTTGAACAGTTGCGAAATAGGAAGAGTGAGCTATTTGATAAAGAGGTACTTAACATATTAAATGGTCAAGTTATGTATGAAGAATTTAAAAATAAAAAGCTAATGGGTGATTCTGATTATGCACCATTTAATGAGGCGATGTGTGTGAACCCTGCTACTACACAAGTTTTTGATGAGGACTTTATTAAAACAAGAGCGGAAGGACATAACAGTTCAGTAGAAAGTTATACAAAAAAGGTCATAAATCCATTAAAAAATCTTTTTACGAAAAAGTATAAATGCATTGTTTTATGGTTTGGTGAAGATATGTTTTGCCAAATGAATCTACTTACTATTTTTTCATATCTAGAACAGTCTTGCTATGAAGGGAAAGTATACTTAAATAGTTTCAGGGAGGATGAATTTAAAGTAAATCAAATTGAACTTGAATTGGGGGATTATTCTACTATATACAATGAAGTATTAGTAAACCATAAAAAGACTTATCATAAAGTACCACCTGTAATGTATCAAGCTATAGATTTATATTTAGAAATGCTAAAAGAAGATAATATCGTAATGAAATTCATCTCTAAAAATAAAGGTTTATCAAATCAAGAATTATTAACAAAGTTGTTTTATCTTTTTCCAACAATCGGATATGGTGATTCTCAGTACATAAAATTGATAAATAAAATAAAGAAGGAAGCTGAACCTAAAATATAGGAACAGCTTCCTTCTTACAATTGTTCAAGTGACTCTAATTCGTCCTCTACAAATAACATTAGTTCTTTAATCGTTTCTCCAGAAAAATCAAAACGAATGCCAGCCGCTTCATATATTGCCGGTAAAGATTTAGAGCTACCTAATGATAAAGCTTTTTTATAATTTTCTATTGCTTGATTAGGATTTTGTTTATATTGTTTATACATTTGCAACGCCCCAAGTTGTGCGATAGCATATTCGATGTAATAGAATGGTAATTCAAATATGTGTAGTACAGGTAACCAGCCAGTTGCAATCCAATTTTCATACCCTTCAATATTTACGACGTTCGATTGGTATGTTTTATGTAATTCTAAATACTTTTCATTTCTTTCTTTAGCGGTATGATTAGGATTTTCATACATCCAATGTTGAAATTGATCAACGATAAGCATTTGTGGTAAGTACTTAACAATATCTTTAAAGAAATCTAATTTTGCTTTTATAAATTCTTCTGTATTCTCATAAAATGTATCCCAATACTCCATCGAAAATAATTCCATTGTCATGCTAGCGAGCTCAGCTGATTCAGAAGGGATTTCTAAATATTTTTGTAGCTCTAGCTGATTCATACACTCATTATGAATACTATGACCCATTTCATGAAGGAAAGTAGTAACGTCATAATGTGTATGATTGAGATTCATGAAAATAAAAGATAGTTGCGAAGCAGGTAAGTATTCACAAAATCCTCCAGGTCCTTTTCCTTTACGACTTTCTAAATCTAAGCAATTATTTTTATGCATACGGCTTAATAATGCAGAAAATTCCGGGTCTAGTTTGTGTAAAATGCGAGAACTTTTTTCGACTAAATCACTCGCATCTTCGATAGGTTTTAATACTTTTTGATTTGGTGCGGTTGCTTTTAAATCCCATGGACGAAGACTATCTACTTGAAGTTCAGATTTTTTCTCATTAAACATTTTATCGATAAGTGGTACTACGTATTCACGAATAGATTCAGCGAGCTCATAGCAATCATCAGGTGTATAATCAAATCGTTCATATTTCTTAAACATGTAATCACGATAATTATCTAATTGAATGTTTTGCGCCTTTTGGTGACGGATTGCAATTAATTCATTTAATATCTGTTGTAATTTATTTTCAACAGATAAAAACTTTTCGGAAATGAGCGTTTTTGCTTTTTTTCGTATATGACGATCCGGATCTTGTAAGTAAGACTGTAGTTCAGTAATTGTTTTCTCTTCACCGTCCCATAGTGCAGTTAAACCACCTGTAATTTCGAAGTACTCTGTTACTAGTTTGTCTTCAGTTATCTCTAAATCAATGTTCTTTTCACAAAATAATGTTTGCGCATTCTTAATTTTTTTGTCTAGTAAGCTATACGTTTTTGGATCAAGTTCCATCCGAAAAGGTGACTCTAAATATTTATTATCAAATGAATTTTGATAACGTTTCAAAAGAGGTCGTACATATTGTTGATCATATTCAAAAGTATCTTTTATTTTTTTATTATTTGTATTACATTGAAAGGCGATATAGTGTGATCTTAATTGTTCTTCGATTTCCCAAATGACTGTAGATTGTTTTTTTAACCAGTTTTCAAGCTCTAGCTTTGAAGAAATCTCTTTATTTAATAAAGTAGAAAGAGTTTTTTCTAATTCTAGAACGTTACTAATATCAATTGTATTTAAGCGCTGCATGACATATCCCTCACTTTTTATTCATTCATGGAGATATTCTACTTATTAATTGTAATTTCCTTGTTAAGAGAAGAAAATGTGAAATAATGTTAAAATTTAAAGTGGTAGAAGGGATGTATTTCTGTTTGCTTAAGAATGAGGAATATTTTTAAGTCCTTGCATAAGGGGTGAAATAATGTATAAGTATTTACATATTTTTAATGATATAGAAAACATGATTCAACATGGAGAAATAAAAGAAGGAAAGAAATTACCGTCTATACGATCGCTTGTTACGCAATATGAATGCAATAAGGCGACAGTTATACGGGCACTACATGAATTAGAAAAGCGTCATATTATTTATTCCGTCCCTCAAAGTGGATACTACGTTGTTCGAAAGTCAGGGAGTTTTGTAGAAAATGATGGGATAATTGATTTTGCTTCCTCAGCACCAGATCCAGATGTTTTTCCATATTTAGATTTTCAACATTGTATTAATAAAGCCATTGATACATATAAAAATGACTTGTTCGTATATGGGACGCCAAAAGGTTTACCGTCTTTAATTCCGGTCATTCAAAAACAATTAGGAAACTATCAAGTCTTCACTAAAGAAGAAAATATTTTTATAACGTCAGGTGTACAGCAGGCGCTAGCAATATTAACCTCAATACCATTTCCAAATGAAAATGAAACGATATTAATTGAACAACCAACATATCATCTATATATTGAATATCTAGAAATAAATAAAATCCCTGTAATCGGTATTAAACGTACGAATGAAGGGATTGACTTAAATGAATTGGAACGTATTTTTCGAACAGGTAAAATAAAATTCTTTTATACAATACCAAGATTTCATCATCCACTTGGAACTTCTTATTCTAAAGATGAGAAAGAAAAAATCGTATTATTGGCTAAGAAATATAATGTATTTATAGTGGAAGATGATTATTTAGCAGATTTAGAAACGGATTCGAAAGCTGATCCGTTATATAGCTTGAATCATGATAATCATGTCATATATTTGAAAAGTTATTCGAAGATCATTTTTCCAGGTTTACGAGTTGGTGTAGCAGTTATTCCACCGATTATTGCGAATGCTTTTTATACATATAAAAAGATTTTAGATATTGATAGCCCAATGATATCTCAAGCTGCTTTAGAAATTTATATAAAGAGTGGCATGTTTGAACGTCATAAAAATAAAATTAAATCTTCCTATCACGATAGATCTAAAAAATTAGCAGAAACACTAGAAAGAACTCATAGTGAAAACCCACTTTTATTCACATATAAAAAGCATAATACAATCGGAATTCATACTTGTTTAAAATTACATAAAACGAGTATTTCAGAAATGTTTTTCCAAAGACTAAGTGAAAAACAAATAAGTATTGATACAATTGATAAAAATTATGTGAGAGGTTTTCCGAAAGAAAGACTATTAAAGTTAAACGTATCGAATGTGAAGGAAGATAGGATGGAAGAAGGAATTCGTAAAATAATGGAGGAAATCAAACAATTGGAACATATAACCTTCCAATTTAAAAAAGAAAAAAATGAAAAAGGAGGTTTGTTGTAAGACGCAAAATAATTCTCTTGTTTGTGTGTATCGCTATAATAATTGGAGCTATCGTTCTAATTAATTATTATAAAAAAGATGATCAATGTATCACGATTGGTAAGTATTCAAGAGGCATTATCGTAGATCAAAATAACGAACCTATATCTAATGTGAAAATTTATGAAGATTCTATTGAAAATAAGGAACACAGTATTTCAAATGCAGAAGGTAAATTTGAAATACCAAATGGTGTTTGTGGTGAGATTGTATTACAATTAGTTACTCCAAATGGAGAAATCTATACGAAGAAATATGATAGCAATCATATACCGAAAGTGATAGAACTGAGTTATAACAAGTAGAAGAAAAGTGTTACGTTAATACTTTTTAGAGCACCTGATTGTTGAGTGCTCTTTTTGTTTAGGACATAATTGTTTTAAATGGAAATAAACTACCAATAGATGATATCTTTAAAGTATAGCATTTATTTTGAATGGGAGGGTGATGGAGTCTATGGGGATACGTATAGTCGATGATTTACAGCAATTATCGTTATTACTAATGTTTTTAAGTACATGTATATTTTACAGATATTTAAAAAAGGTAAGACGAGAGAGAAAATTGACTGGTTTTGAATGGACAATGTATTTTGTCACTCAATTTGCGACATTAATTTGGGCATTTACTTATTTTATTAAACACTTAGCTGAATCGTAATTTCTATTCATTTCAATTAATTTACTGTTATCTATTAGGAATATAAATATAGTCCGTATCTAAAACAATGACAACATCGCTCATGACGTCTTCTCGTAGTAACTTTGGGGTTTTTTCATAGTGATATCGTACACAAAATAAGCTTAGAAGATCTTCGTTAGATAACTCTTCATTTTTCACATTTATATACAGGACGCATTTAATGTTTTAAGGAATTAAGTCAAGGAATAATTACTCCTTTAAAAGTATTTGTCTCATATGAATAATGAACAAAACAAACAGATACTTGTCACATAGCCTACATATGTTTCGACACTAATATGGTAACAGAGCGCGGAGTAACATGTACGGGAATTTTTTATAGGTACAACGGGTTGTGTAAAGTGAGAAGGGGTGTTGCTCTTTCATTATGTACAAATCGTATATTATCTTTCTCAATGTACATATTAAGTAAAGTATTTAATATCACGTACATAAAAGGCGGGGGAATATGGATGGAAATAAGAAAAATGAAGAATTGAGTAAATTTAAGAAACAATGGTTTAATGAAGATAATCAACCAGTAGCTGGTATAGAGCTAGCTTTACCGCCTGATATAGGCAGCATGTTAGACTCGAAATCAGTTGATGATCAAAGTGGAGAAAGTAATAATGAATAAGTTTAATCTATACGCATCCATTTGGGTGCTTTTGTTTTTTTGACAATAGAAAATAGATCATCAAATTCTTATTGAAAAAAGATGGATCTAAATAGATCCATTTTCTATATATGTAAGTTTTAATTTTCACCAAAAAGTTTAAAGTGCATCTAGAATGCTAATAACATTTACCATTAAAGGATTGGGCTATTATGCATATTATTGTTGAAAGCATTATTTTAATTCTCACTGGGATTCTTGCATTAAAAATGACAGGTAGTAAATCTGTTAGCCAAATGACAAGAGCTGAAATCATCATAGTAGTATCAATTGCGCGTATTATTGTAGAGCCTGTATTAAGTAGGAAAGTAGTCCCATCTATATTTGCAGCTGTAATATTTGCAAGCGTACTTCTTATCATTCATTTCTTTGAACTGAAATCAAGGGAGGCGGAACAATTCCTAAATGGCAGTAGCTTTGTAATTGTTGAAAATGGAGAGATTATTAAAGCGAACTTGATGAAGGCAAAAATGTCTGAACAACAACTTTATATGCAATTAAGAGAAAAAGGAATACATGATTTAAAGATTTTGCAGCAAGTTACAGCTGAGCCGAATGGACGTATTGGTTATCAATTAATAGAGAAAGCTCAACCGATAACTTTAGAAATGTTAGAAAAAACATTAGATCAGCACAAAATAAAAAGATAATTTCTTATGTGAAATGCCAATATACAATTGAATTATTGGCATTTTTTATTTTTTCTAAATGTAAAAGTTAATATTTAGAATAGATATTCAGCCAATCTTTAAATTAGATATAGGCTTATTAATATGCTATATTCAATGGAGCTATAGTGACTGTGGTGAAAAAAGCAGCGTTAAAATGAATAGGTCTTTCATGTGATATTAAACATGAGATAAGAATAAGGAGATAAAAATAAAATGGAATTTTGGGAATCAAGTTTTATTGAGAAACAAACAATGTGGGGATTTGAACCTACAGAATCTGCAATTTTGACAAAAGATTTTTTTCTAGAAAAGAACATTAAGGACATATTAGTTCCCGGTATTGGATATGGTAGAAACGCAAAGGTATTTATCGAAAATAGTATAAATGTAACAGGTATTGAAATTTCGAAAACAGCGATCGATTTAGCAAGAGAAAACGGACTAGAAGATGTTAGTATGTATCACGGTACAGTAAACGAAATGCCTTTTGATAATAAACTGTATGATGGGATATTTAGTCATGCACTTCTTCATTTGTTGAATGGACAGGAAAGAGAGAAATTTATTGAAGATTGTTATAATCAGTTAAAACCAGGAGGATATATGGTTTTTACAACTGTTTCTAAAAAAGCTCCCATGTACGGAAAAAGAAAACAGTTGGATAAAGATTATTATGAGATAATGGAAGGTGTAAAAATGTTCTTCTATGATTCTGAATCTATAAAAAAAGATTTTAATCAATATGGATTAGTACAAGTTTCGGAAATTGATGAACCAAATAAGAACATAGTAAATAAACCTTCAATCAATTTCTTAATGATAAAATGTAAGAAAGAACGATAACTAAAAGTTATTAAGAATGATTAAAGATGTTTATATATTGATTATGCACAAATAAAAAGGACAAGCATATAATATAAATACCTTTTAACTTTAAGTAACCTTAACTTTCGTTAATAGGGTATCTCAAAATCCCCAAAAGAGCACTTGCGGAAACAAGTGCTCTTTTATTTTTTTGTTTCATAAATATTTATACTTGCAAATTTCGTGCAATAAAAATAAATCTGAGAGAAATAACCATATCTTTATTATACGATTATTTCTGAACTACAAACGTTATAGCATTTGTTTTTAATTGAATGTGTCTTTCATTACGAACTATATTATAAGCTAATTCTTTTATTTCAACTTTTACTTCTTTCCATCCTTTATAAATACTTTTTAATAGATGTATCATTTCATCAGTTGGGAGATTAATTTCAATTAAAGCTTCTAATTCTTCATTCGTTTTTAAAACAATTTCTTGTATGTTAGAGTTAATAATTAAACAATTAATACCGTCGTTTTTTGTCCCTTGTTTCATAGAATGGAGCACTTTTTTAAAATCTTCTTTTGATTTAACATGCTCTAAACTTGATACTGCAACGATATAATCATAAGCGTTAGAGTCAATATGATAGTTTTCAATTTCTGCTTGTTCTGTTTTTATAACCTCGAATACATCATGTTCTTTGCTATAAGTTTGTAGCTTTGTTAAAGCGGAATTAAGTAAATCAACACATGTAACAGTGCCGCTAGTATTTCTTAATTTTTGTGCAATTGGAATGCTATTTCTACCGACGCCAGAGCCAAGATCAAGTACTTGCAAGTTGTTTTGTCCTTCAAAGTGATCCATCAAGTCCATAACTGTTTTAACCGGTTTGTACAGCCAAGAGCCAATTTCAAATAGTTTATATTGTTCATAGCAAAGGTCGTGATATTTCTTTTCTTCTTGTCTTATGTAATCGATACGGTTCATATTGTTTCAGCCCCAATATTTTTATTGCAAAATTCATATGTAGGACAACCTTTTATATTTGTTTGAATTCGAAAAATACCACCAGCATGTGGATACTCTTTTAATTCGTCATCCGTCATTCTTGTTCTGGCTGTTGTAACATATAAATCTGTTAAATTAGGTCCTCCAAATGTACATGATGTTACATATAAAGCTGGAATTGGAATATTTAATATTTGTTCTCCAGTAGATGGATTCCATCTAGTTATTTTTGAACCTCCCCAATGTGCAATCCATAAACAACCTTCTTCGTCAATTGTCATACCATCAGGTAGACCATCATTTTCAGAGAAATTGATTACATCACTTGGATTATGAATGTCTCCAGTACGTATATTATATTGATAGCGAACCACTTTTTTAGTAGGTGTATCTATAAAGTAAAAGTATGTATGATCAGGTGACCAAGCAATTCCATTTGATGTATTTACATGTGAAACTTTTTTCTCTACACTTAAATTATGATGTAAACAATACAAGGAACCTGCAGCATTCATACCGTATGTATCTGTAGAACCTGCCCAGAAACGACCAGCTGGATCACATTTTCCATCATTGAAACGATTTTCTATTAAATGTGGTTCAGGGTCAAAAATATGTGTCAGTTTTTCGGTATTTACATTAATAGAATAAAAGCCTTTTTCCATAGCTAAGAGTAGTACATCCTCTAAATATGGAACAACACAGCCAATTTGTTGATTGAGTGCAATTACTCGGTTCGTATTAGCGGTAGGATTGTAGATGCATAATTTTCTCTCCATAATATCAACCCAATATAAAAGTTGCTTTTTTTCATTCCAACATGGTCCTTCAGCTAAACTTGCTTTAGCATCTAAAACTAATTCTATATTACTGAACAAGATGTTCACCTCGCGTTATAAGATATTAATATAATTCGATAAGAATAGAGGTAAACCTTTTAGTCAGAGGATATTAAGATTTATACTGTAGAAAAATGACCTTCTCACAAGTGATTAAAAAAGTGTATAAACAAGGAGAGGAAAATGCATATGATGTTTTATGAAATTGTTTGCTTTTCTTGTAAGAATATATTTCGTGTTTACGAAGGCAGTGAAAAATATAAGCGATTTAAAGAGAAACCAAACGGGGCATATTGTTGTGATGAGTGTAGTCATAAAATTCAATTAGAAGCGATAAAGAATTTTTTTAGGTAATTAAACTAAAATTCCGGAAGTCATAACTTAATTTTTATTTTAGAAGATTTTTTAAGAATAATGTCTAAATATAGAATGTAAATAAAGATGAAGTATACACAAAACAATTCGTTTAATCGATAAGTATATATTATGAAAATTGAGTTAGAAATAAAAACGGCAAGCTAGAATTCGCTTGCCGTTTTTTTTATAGTTTTGTATGTATTTGTATACCTTTTGCTTTTTCTTTTTCGTTCTTTACGCGTACAATTAAATTATAAGATCCAGATTTTGGTGCTTCAAAAGAAAGTAAACCTTCTTTTTGAGAAGTGACTTCTTCTTCGTAAATGACCTTATCGTCTTTAGTGATTTGTAATAAAATTGTACCCTCTTCAACGGTTGCATCAAAAGGAAATTGTACATTTCCTTGTTCAGTTTTGATCGTTTGTACATCGTAATACCCTTTCAGGGAGCCAATGTTTAAAGTTGTTTCGCCGTTTTTTTGAACCTTGGTGACTTTTACTGCTGTATTACCACATGCGCTTAATAATACAACAAGAGTTAGAATGAGAAATAAACGTAGTAATTTCATAGTGATCCCCTTTTTATCATTATAAAATTTTTCCAATGCGTAAATTAGTTTATCATTTTTTTATAAATAAATATATACATTAAAACTAAAAGTTGTTATTTAGTGATAATCTCTTATATACCATTTGGTTTCTATTAGTCTAAGAAACTTCAGTACATGTTGAATATTCGATTAATAAAATGTTATAGGAGTTAAATATTTTATCTTACTATTAGATTACTTGAATGAAAAGAAAACACCGAAAGTATATATAAAAGCAGGTACTTTCGGTGTTTTCTTTTTTACTATCGTGAATACATTTTCGGACATTCATCACCACTTGGTTCATAAAAACAATGGCTTTTAAACTGTCCTACAAATGGCTGATTATACCATTCAGGTGGACAAGCTCCAACTGGACGGAAATACCAAAGAGCCCATCGTGCAGGCCAGCGCCATTCACCTTGTAAAACTTTTCGTGCGATTTCTTTTTCTGATTCACGAGCGCGTTGGTAAAAATATCCATATTGTACTGCTTCAAATCCGCCGGGGCTTTGATATACAGCGTCTCGTACGGTACGGAGTTGTTTAAAATCTAAGCAATCACAAAATACACGGTTTACTACAACGCATCCAACTAACTCCTCACCTTGGTGACCTTCGCCCTCAGCTTCAGCACGAATTAAACGAGCTAGTAAATCAACATCACTTTCGTTGTATGGAATAAGGGGCATAGTGATACCACCTTTCTGTTATAGTAAAGAGTGTATGTTATAAAACAATCTGCGTGCTTTTTTACATAAAAATAACATTTAATTTTAAGAGGAGCTTGTATAAAAAAAGCTAATTAGTAATAGTAGATAAATATAAAAGGGAGAGGTATTATGTATCGAATTCATAAAGACCATATCATTTACTCAATGTCACCAGAGAATAAGCCGTGTATGGAAGTGGAAATTGGGAGCAGTCTTGTATTTGAAACATATGATTGCTTTGAAAATCAAATCGATTCTGAAGATATTGTGTTTCAAGAATTAGATTGGAATCGAATTAATCCAGCGACTGGACCTGTATATATTAAAGGAGCAGAACCTGGCGATATATTAGTTGTAACGATTGAAAAAATTAAAATTGCAGAGCAGGGCGTTTTAACTACAGGTGCAAACCTTGGTGTAATGGGGGATGAGTTAAATGAAAATACAGTGAAAATTGTCCCAATACATAACGAACATGTTTTGTTTTCAAGTGAACTACAAATCCCGATTAATCCAATGATTGGGGTAATTGGTACTGCACCGAAAGAAAAGAGCATTTCATGTGGCACACCGCATGATCACGGCGGGAATATGGACTGTAAAGAAATTAAAGAAGGAACAACATTACTACTACCAGTTAATGTCCCAGGAGCACTATTAACGTTAGGTGATTTACACGCAGCAATGGGTGATGGTGAAATTGGTGTTAGTGGTGTAGAGGTTGCTGGTGAGGTAACGGTAACAGTTCAAATTATAAAAGGAAAGAAATGGCCGTTACCAATGGCTATTCAAAAAGAAAAAATGATGACGATTGCTTCAGAGAAATTGTTAGATGATGCAGCAAGTCGTGCTGTACATAATATGGTGAAATTTTTACATGAAGAATTAGCAATGTCTAAAGCTGATGCAACTCTTTTATTATCGGCAGCAGGTAATTTAAAAGTTTGCCAAGTTGTGGATCCGTTGAAAACGGCGCGTATGGAATTAGGGATGGATTATGTGGAGAAACTAGGATTTACTTTTAGTAAATTTCATATTAAATAGATAAGGGACGAAAAAGGATACTTTTGTATAAAAGCATCCTTTTTTAATTTACGGATTTTGTGAAAAGGGGTAGTATTTATTTTATATAAGTATATTTGAGAATGTGGATTAAAAAGGAGTTCAATAATGGTCAAAATTATGATTGTAGAAGACGATATGAAAATTGCAGAACTATTATCAACACATGTCGCGAAATATGGTTATCAAGGAGTTATTGTATCGGACTTTCAAAATGTATTAGACATTTTTTTAGATGAACAACCAGAGTTAGTTTTATTAGATATTAATTTACCGAGTTTTGATGGGTACTTTTGGTGTCGTCAAATTCGCGGTGTTTCTACATGTCCGATACTATTCATTTCGGCCCGTGAAGGCACGATGGATCAAGTTATGGCGTTAGAAAATGGTGGCGATGATTTTATTCCGAAGCCTTTTCATTATGAAGTTGTAGTGGCGAAAATTCGTAGTCATTTAAGACGTGCATATGGAGATTATGCACCGAAACTAGAAGAGCGAATGATTGAGCAACAAGGCCTTTGTTTATATCCTGAAAGACTTGTATTGAAACTTAGAAACGAAGAGATTGATATAACGAGAAACGAAGCTATTTTATTAGAGACATTAATGAAAAATTATCCGCGTGTTGTGAGTAGAGAAGTGTTACTTAATAAATTATGGGATAGTGAATCTTATGTTGATGATAATACATTAAGTGTAAATACAACACGTGTGCGTAAAAAGTTACAAACGTTACATATAGAAGGTGCGATTGAAACGATTCGTAGTGTTGGATATAGATTGCATATTACTTGGGATACTGGTATAGAAAAATGATAAGGTTGTTTATACGTGATCATATACCACTTATTTGCTTTACTATAATTCAACTACTAGCTATATTTCTCGTATATTGGTTTGATGGGCATAATCATATTACAACGGCGTTATATGCAATGTTTCTAGGTGTTTTCTTTATAGGAAGTTATTTAGTGTTTCGTTATTTTACACATCGTTCTTTTTATGAGCGCTTAGCAAACCCGATGCAATCTTTGGATGAATCTGTTCAAAAATCTGATTTTGCAGCTGTATCGGCTGCTCTTCAAGAACTACTTGAGGTGCAATATCGACATTATCAAAATCAGCTGCAAATGCAAGAGAGAAAAAATAATGACCATTTAACCTTTATGAATCAGTGGATTCATCAAATGAAAACACCTTTATCTGTAATAGAATTAATTACACAGGATGAAGTAGATTCACGTTTTGAAAGTATAAATGAGGAAACTGATCGATTAAAAAAGGGATTAGAAATGGCTCTGTATGTCGCACGTTTAGAAGCATTTACACAAGATTTTTATGTAGAAAGAGTACAACTACATAAAATAGTGAATGATTCGGTACATGAGCATAAACGGTTCTTTATCCGGAATTTTGTATATCCAGAGCTTGAAATTGATAAGGACATTACTGTAGAAAGTGATGCGAAATGGTTACAATTTTTAATTGGGCAAATACTATCGAATGCGATTAAATATTCATCAGGTAGTAGAGAAAAGATTAAAGTGAAAGCTTGTAAGGAAGGTAATACCGTTATACTTGAAATTGCTGATAATGGCGTAGGTATACCGAAGCAAGATTTACCAAGAGTCTTCAAACCTTTCTTTACAGGAGAAAACGGTAGAGATTTTAAAGAATCAACAGGAATGGGGCTATATCTCGTATATGAAATTACGAAGCAATTAGGACATAGTGTAGAAATCCATTCAGAAGTTGATAAAGGTACGGTAGTACGAGTAATATTTTTTAATGTGTAAAAAGTGATCAAGGCTAAAGAACGTTGGAGATAAGTTTTTTAGCCTTGTTTTGTATTTTTTAAAAAGTTTTCATATGAATAAATGATACAAATTAGTAAAAATTAAAGATATGAGCACATGAAATTGTAAAAATAAACTTGAAGAAAAATAATTGCTTTTGAAGTACAAATAATAATATTTACGCATACAGTATTATCATGGTACAATATGGTTATTAATGACAGAAAGGAATGATAGGTGGACGATGATTAACTAATCTTATTTTTAAATGTTGAAATTCAATAAATTTCAATTTCTAAAAAATAGGATTAGTCTGCCCAATTTCCATAGAACGGTATTGCTATTTATGTTACGTAATAGCTTATTTGGGTGTAAATATTTTAACGACTAATCCTGCCAAATTTATTTGGGAGGATTTTTTTATTCTCCCTTAATGAAAGGGATCGGTATTATGAAAGAACTATTAAAATTAAATGATGTTTATGTTGAAATAAAAGAAAATATGTTGTTAGAGAAAATGAATGTGACAGTAAAACAAGGGGATGTTATCGGATTAATTGGTAAAAACGGTGCTGGTAAATCAACGTTACTTCAATTAATAAATGGAAAGATTGAGCCTTCAAAAGGGATTGTTGAATGGCAGCAAATGAATATGACAACCGCATATGTTGAGCAAGAAATAGAATCTTTTATTAGTAATGATGTAATTGCAAAAGAAGCAGAACTTCTTGCGAAATGGGGCGTGCCAACGAACGATTTTCATACTTTAAGTGGTGGTGAAAAGCTGAAAATTCGATTAGCAAAAGGATTTGCTGAAAATCCTAATGTCTTAATATTAGACGAACCGACAAATCATTTAGATGAGATCAGTACGGGATTTCTCATTAAACAAATAAAAAACATGAAAGGTACAGTTATCGTTGTATCACATGATCGATATTTTTTAGATGTTGTCGCAACAAAAATATGGTCAATTGAGGACAAAAAATTAATTGAGCATAGTGGTAATTATACGAGCTACATGAAAGCACGTGAGCAAAAAAGAAAGTCGCAGCAGCGTGAATATGAAAAGCAGCAAAAAAAGATAGAACAAGTAGAAACACATATAAAAGAATTGAGTTCATGGTCACAAAAGGCACACGCGCAGTCTACAAAACAAGAAGGTGTGAAAGAATTCTATCGTGTAAAAGCGAAGCGAATGGATGCACAAGTGAAGTCAAAACGAAAACGACTTGAAAAAGAGCTGGAGAAAACGAAAGTAGAACGTGTGAAAGAAGAGTATTCAGTTGAGTTTTCTATTCAAGCGAACAAAAAAGTAGGAAAACGCTTTTTAGAAGTAAAGCAATTAAAAAAAGACTTTCATGGGAAAGTATTATTTGAAAACGTTAATTTTACAATTCAGCACGGTGAGAAAGTTGCGATTGTTGGACCAAACGGTAGTGGGAAAACAACATTACTGAAGATGATTATGGGAATGGAAACTGCTGAAGGAGAAATATGGATTTCACCTTCAGCAAACATCGGCTATTTAACACAAGAAGTTTTTGATTTACCGCTTGATAAAACACCAGAAAATTTATTTTTTAAAGAGACGTTTGAAGAACGAGGAAAAGTCCAAAATTTAATGAAACATTTAGGATTCCAAGCGTCTCAATGGAAAGAGCCGATTGAGCATATGAGTATGGGAGAAAGAGTAAAGTGTAAGCTAATGGCTTATATTTTAGATGAAAAAGATGTACTCATTTTAGACGAACCGACGAATCACTTGGATCTACCTTCACGTGAACAACTTGAAAATACATTAGCTGAGTATAACGGAACATTAGTAATTGTATCTCACGATCGATATTTTCTGGAGAAAACAACTAACACAAAACTCGTGTTTTCAAACAATACGATACAAAAGCAGCTAGAAGAACCTACTAAAACAAGAGATGATATTGAAGAGCTACGTTTAACGTTAGAAACAGAGAGACAAGAAGTATTAGGGAAATTAAGCTTTTTAACTTCTAAAGACAAAGAATATAAAGCACTGGATGAACGGTTTATTGAACTTACGAAGCAGATTAAGGAGCTATAACGTAAGTAAGGGGGATTAACATGGGAGAAGAGAGATTCACTAAGTTATTTAAAATAGATTGTGGAGATATATACTTGCAAGAGTTTACGGTCAAAGATGCAGAGAGTATTTATAAAATAGCAAATCAACCGGAAATAGCAAAATTTTTACCAGACTGGAAATCAACGAAAGAACAAAGGGTGGATTGGATTGCAGATTATGAAATACCAGCAAACAAAGCATTTCTTGATGCAGTGAAAACTACGAATAACATAGATAATTATATGTTAAAGCTAGGAATATTTAAGAAAGCTACAAATGAACTCATTGGATGGTGCTGCACAGGTATGAAAGAAGAACTCCCTTCACCAAACAGAGAGGTAATGTATGCTATCTCAAATGAATATCAAAATCATGGCCATGCTACAAAAGCGACTAAAGGTTTAATTGACTATTTGTTTAAAGAAACAAATTTAAATGTCCTTAACGCAATTGCTTTAATTAACAATGTAGCATCAAATAAAGTTATTGAAAAATGCGGGTTTATTTATAAGAGCCAACAGAGGATAGAAAATCAAATATATAATCATTATATATTGAGAAAATCTGAGTGGATAAAAATATAACGTTTGGTAGTAAAAGACCGATAGCAATCGGTCTTTTCTCATTTATATAATAAAGATTTATTATACATTATATTTCCTACTACTATACAATTATTATAAGATAGTTATGCGTTAATTTTAGTTTGAAATAATTATGTTGTCAGTTTTTTTAGAAATCTTACAAGCGTGTAAGGTAAATGAAAGATGAATCAATATGAGCTGTAAGACAATTCATTTACACTTTATAGTGAGCAGTGGAAATGAAGGGAGAATATACATGGAAATTTTACATGCAAAAAGTATTAGTAAAGTATATAAAGGGAAAGTACCTTATAAAGCATTAGTAGATATTGATTTATCAATTCAAGAAGGTGAATTTGTAGGAATTATGGGTCCATCAGGTAGCGGAAAAACAACGTTATTAAATATGGTATCTACTATTGATTCTCCATCATCGGGAGAAATATTTATTAATGACACAAATCCTTTTCAATTATCATCAGAAGAATTAGCGTTATTCCGCAGAAAACAATTAGGATTTGTTTTTCAATCATTTAATCTTCTTAGCACACTTACTGTAAAAGAAAACATCGTATTGCCGATGACTTTAGATGGTGTTTCCGTGCAAGAAATGAACAAGCGATTGGAAGAGATTGCAGAGAAGTTAAATATTACAGATATATTGAATAAAAGAACGTTTGAAATATCAGGGGGACAAGCTCAAAGGACAGCAATCGCTCGTGCGATTGTTCATAAGCCGCAATTATTACTTGCAGATGAACCAACAGGGAACTTGGACTCTAAATCTTCAAATGATGTAATGGAGATGCTGGATACTCTAAATAAAGAAGAAAAAGCAACGATGATGTTAGTTACACATGATCCGTATGCAGCGAGCTTTTGCAGCCGAGTAATCTTTATTAAAGATGGTCAACTATATAACGAAATTTATTGTGGTGAAAGCAGACAAGCCTTTTATCAAAAGATTATGGATGTCCTTTCTTTGTTAGGAGGGAAAAGGCATGACTTTTCGTCAGTTCGCATTTAATAATATTTTTCGTAATAAGCGTACATATGCTGCCCATTTTTTAAGTAGTGCATTTTCTATTATGATTTTCTTTACGTATGCTCTTTTATTATTTCATCCTGATTTACAAGGTGAGTTGAAATCGACAAGTGCAACAATAAGTGCATTTGGTACATTGGGATTTTCAGTTTCGCAAGGATTGATTTTTGTATTTTCATTTTTCTTCATTTTATATTCAGTTAGTTCGTTTTTAAAAACGCGTAAGAAAGAATTTGGCGTTTTAATGATGCAAGGTATGTCAATGAGACAGCTTAAGAAATTATTATTAATTGAAAATATGTTGATTGGACTTGGTTCAATTTGTATAGGGATTTTCATTGGACTCATATTTTCTAAACTAGTCTTATTGATAAGTGCAAGTGTATTAATGATTAATAATGGTTTACCTTTTTATATACCAGTGCGGGCTGTATTATTAACAGTTATCACATTTCTTTTCTTGTTTTTAATTGTTTCATTATTTACATTTAAAATGATAAAAGTAACGGAACTTGTGGAACTTATTCGAGCAGAGGAAAAGCCAAAACCTGAACCGAAATCTTCAGTTTTATTATCGCTACTTTCTTTAATTAGTATAGGGTATGGATATTTTTCAGTATTTCGCTTCATACCAAGTACCAATTTTATTACGCTTGGAATAGGTGTGCTCCTAGTAATTATAGGAACGTACTTTTTATATACACAGTGTAGCGTGTATATATTGCGCCTTGCTAAAAGGAGAGAATCTTTCTTTTTAAAGAGAACAAATATATTAACATTTTCTGAATTAATTTACCGTATGAAAGATAATGCAACGATGTTTTTTATAGTATCTATTGTTTCAGCAGTTGCATTTACAGCAATTGGTACAACAGCCGCAATTGGAAATAGGGATTTGGTAAGGATGACAAATCCGTATACATTTTTGTATGGAAGTTTTGAAAATGACAAAGTATTGAATAAAAATCTTTCTATTATAAAAAAGCACCTTTCTGATGCTAATATTCCGTATCGAATGGCTTCATCTTCATATATATACACAGAAAATGGCGTAAATGTAATGAAGTTAAGTGAATACAACGATCTTGCTAAAGCACTAGGCTATCAACAAGAAACAATTGAAAAAGAAGATGAAATTTTATTAATTCCTGGAGTCGTATCACAAAAACAAGAATTTAAAAATGGCGAGTATAAAAAGAATATAGAAGTCATTCAAGGTGACTGGACAAAGACATTTCATGTGAAAAAAGCTGTAGAAAATTTAGTTTTACCACACGATTCTAGAACTATTTATATCGCTGTTCAAGATCAGGTATATGATGGAATGCCTCTTACTAGTGACCCAGTTAATAAAGAAATTCCATATCGTACTTACGGATTTGTTGTAGATGATTGGATAAAAACGAAAGAGATTTCCAATCAATTAAAGAGTATATTTGATAAAGATCTTAGGGACAGAGATTTCTACTTTGAAGCTTTAACATTAAACTTGTTGGAAGCAAAGCAAAAGAATGGTTTATTACTTATGGTAAGTATTTTAGTCGGAATCGTCTTCTTTACATTTGCTGCTAGTTTTATTTATTTCCGATTATATACAGATTTGGATCGCGATCAGCAGCAATATAAAATGATTTCGAAAATGGGATTAAGTAAAGGTGAGTTAAAAAAAGTTGTAACGAGACAGTTATTATTAATGTTCTTTTTACCAATTGTCGTTGCAGTGATTCATACTGTAGTCGCTTATATAGCATTACAGCAATTAGTCGATTTTTCTATCATAAATAGCTCTATCGTTATTTTAATTTCATTTATATGTATACAAGTTTTATATTTCTTTATAACCCGTTGGCGTTATCTGCAAAAGCTTTATAAGGTTATGGAGCAATAGAATTTATTAGTTTGTAAGACTACAATAAAGTATGTAGAAAAATGAACTGTATGATGAAAGGAAACGAGATGAAAAGAACTTTAACTATTTTTATGTTAACGATACTACTATTAATAAGTTTTAGTGCATGTTCTAAAAAGGAAAATCCATTTCCTGCAAACGGTGTATTAATTATTGGAGATGAAAATAATATTTCACCAATTATTAATCGTTATCAGGAAATTACGGAAGAAAATGAAGTGTTTTCTGTGAAAAAAGGGGAAGTTGGAAATGGAAATGTCTTAATTTTAAATGAATCTACAGCACAAGCATTGATTAAAGAAAAACTTTTTCGAAAACAAGATAATGGCTCCAATTATATTATAGATACGTTACCGAAATTTCCAAAAGAAGGGGCGCTATTATTTACAAGTGAAGACAATAAGACTATGAAAAGTATTAAAATAGGAGAGGAAGAGATTCCTGTTACATACGATAGTGATGCTTGGATAGGTAACAATCGTAAATATTCAACGGAATGGTATATGATTGTAGCAAAAAATAGTGTTTATAAAGAAATAAAGGCAAATGAAATGAAAATGCATCTTCTTCATTTGAAAAAATCACTAGGTGACGAAAAACCTAAAATGTCGACAGATAATACATTGGTTAATGAAAATGTCAAAGTAAAAAAGTTAATTAAAGGTTTGGAAGGAGAAGTATCTTTTCACTTTGTAACGATTGGCGAAAAACCTTAAAAAAGAGTTCGAAGTTGATAAAAATTTCATCAGCTTCGAACTCTTTTTAGTTTATAGACAAATCAATTATTATGCTTTACATTACTTCATTTAATCGAGTCTCACTCGTTTCTTCAATCGCATTTGAATTTTGAACTGAATTATTTTGTGCTTCTTTTTCTTTACGAGCCTTTTGTAGCATTTCAAGTATAATCCATAAAGGAACACCTTTATCCTTTAACATCTTCCATAAATCTAATTCATTAAATTTATGTTCAGGCTGTTTCATTTCTTTTTCGGATGAACGAATATCGAACTTGATAGGATCATTTACTTTCTTACTTTCAAGTTTAGTAGAAGAGATAGTATTATGCTCAAGAGTAGATGGAGTTATTTTAGTAGGTTGAGATAATGTATGAATATTTGATCCGATTTGCATGCTTTTTTCCTCCTTTTCAAGCAATGAGATTAGTTTTCTTATGGTTTTTAAATCTTTTTAACATGAGGAAACTATATTTAATTATAAATTCTAATAAACAGATTTACAAGTTGTATTGTAAAAAGTAAATGTTTATTTGAATTAATATTTATCAACATCTGTATATGTTTTCTATATATACAACGTATATAAAATACTTTACATTATGTTTAAGTTATTAAAGTATTCTGTTATTTTTTAAAAAAGAAAAATGTAAACGTTTTATTAGGGGGAGAAAGTATGGGGAAGTTATTTTTAAAAATATGTTTTTTCGCATTAGTGACCGTATGTTCATTCGCAGCGAAAATATCATACGCTGAAGAGAGGCAACAAAATAATTATCCTATCATATTGGTGAATGGATTTGCTGGATGGGGTAGAGAAGAAATGCTTGGCGTAAAATATTGGGGTGGTGTTCATGATATACAGGAAGATTTGAAACGCAATGGTTATACGGTACATACCGCAGCTGTTGGACCTGTTTCTAGTAACTGGGATCGTGCATGTGAATTGTATGCACAAATTAGCGGTGGGACAGTAGACTATGGTGCAGTACATGCTGAGAAACATGGACATAATCGTTTTGGCAGAACTTATAGTGGTTTTGCGCCGAATTGGAGTGAAACAAATAAAGTTCATTTAGTTGGACATAGCATGGGTGGACAAACGATTAGAACATTAGTACAGCTATTAAAAGAAGGTAGTTTTGAAGAAAAGAATTATGTAAAAAATCACCCAGACACCAAAATATCACCACTATTTGAAGGCGGAAAATCATATGTTCATAGTGTTACAACATTAGCAACCCCTCACAACGGTACAACACTTGCGGATGGTAGTCTTCTACTGCCGTTCGTTAAAGATTTACTCATTACAGCTGCAAGCTTTGGAGGAAACAATAATTTATCATTATATGATTTTAAATTGGATCAATGGGGTATAAAGAAAAATGCTGGAGAGTCCTTTTTCCAATATAGTAATCGTATTCTAAATAGTTCACTTTGGAAAAATACAAAAGATATAAGTCAATGGGATTTAAGTACAGATGGTGCAAAGGAGTTAAATAATTGGGTAAAGACGCAACCAGATGTGTATTACTTATCCTATAGTGGGCATGCATCACAAGCAGCACCTATAACAGGTTTACATTTGCCTCATATAACGATGAATAAAGTGTTAATGGGAAATGCATTTTTCTTAGGTTCTTATGCGAGATATGAAGAAAACCGTCCGTTAGTTGATACTTCTTGGTGGCAAAATGATGGTGTAGTAAATACAAATTCTATGATTGCACCCTCTTCTAATGTTGCTGTAAATAATAATGAGTCATTACAGATTGGAAAATGGAATCATATCGAAACGAAAGCGAATTGGGATCATCTCGATATGGTAGGATTAAGTGTTTCAGACTCATTAGGTTTTTCTAGCATTCAAGAGTTTTATAGAACAATTGCTGAAAAGCTATCACGTTTACCGAAATAGGTAATAATAAAGCGCTCTCGATGGAATTCGAGAGCGCTTTATATTATATTGAAAGAGGGATTTGGTAGAAAAATATGGG
Source organism: Bacillus sp. FSL K6-0073 (assembly GCF_038006085.1). Lineage (NCBI taxonomy): Bacteria > Bacillati > Bacillota > Bacilli > Caryophanales > Bacillaceae > Bacillus > Bacillus sp. FSL K6-0073. The sequence continues at coordinate 2,568,201 of NZ_JBBOUN010000001.1, forward strand.
GGGATATTATGAAAATTCAAGTTGTATTATCAGGATACGGAACAGTAGGTAGAGAGTTTATAAAATTATTAAATGAAAAATATTCATATATATATGAAACATATGGGATTCAATTAGTTGTAAGTGGCGTATTAGGGAGAAATATTGCGATACATAATGAAGACGGCTTATCACTTCATCATTTATTGATGTATGGTGGCGGTACCGCTGCAATTGAAAAATATTTAGAGTATCATCCGAAGGAACGTGCAACAACTAGCATAAGTGGTACTGTATTGGTAGAATCAACAGTTACAAATCTTAAAGATGGAAATCCAGGGAAACAATATATGAAACAAGCGATTGAGAAACAGATGGATATAGTAGCAATTTCTAAAGGGGCGCTCGTTACAAACTGGAGAGAAATAAATGAAGCAGCAAGAGGCGCCAATGTACGAATTCGATATAGCGGTGCAACAGCCGCTGCACTACCGACCCTAGATATCGGACAATTTAGTTTAGCGGGTTGCAGTATTGAAAAAATAGAAGGAATATTAAATGGAACAACTAATTATATTCTTACGAAAATGTATGAGGAAGATATGACATTTGAAGAAGCATTGAAAGAAGCACAAGATAAAGGAATTGCTGAGACAAACCCTATATTAGATATAAGTGGTTCAGATAGTGCGTGTAAATTGTTACTTTTGACAAACAGCTTAATGGGAACAGAGAAAACACTTACTGATATACATATAAAAGGAATCGAGCACGTTACAAAACAGCAAATTAGAAATGCTAAGGAACAACATAAAATTATTAAATTAATAGCATCAACATATAAGGATGAGGGGGGCAATGTCAATTTAAATGTTGAACCGTGCGAAATAGAAAAAAATCATCCGTTAGCAAAAGTAAATGGGACCGAAAAAGGAATTACGTTCTTTACAGATACGATGGGACAAGTTACTACAATTGGTGGGGCTTCTAATCCACGAGGCGCTGCAGCTGCAGCTTTAAAAGATGTAATTAACTTATATCGAAAAGATTTGTAAGACCGTACCGCCTTTTATAAAAAATACATATGTCGTGGACCTTTTGAGAATGAAATAAATATGCAAAAATGATTGCAGGGGGTAAGGAATTGTTTAAGGATTTTAAAGTTGTTAAAGATCGTCCCGTTTATATTCAATTGAAAGATTATTTGAAGAAGATGATTATGAAAGGGCATTTGCTCGGGGATCAAAAAATCCCATCAACAAGGGAACTAAGTGAATTACTAAGTGTGAGTAGAAACACTGTACTCGCTGCTTATGCAGATTTAGAGCAAGAAGGACTCATTTATGCAGTTAAAGGAAAAGGGAACTTTGTTGCGAAGGTGGATATATCTAACACTTCGTCTGTTGAAATAGATTGGAAAAATAAACTTAATACAGTGACCGCATTAGCGGATGAATTAGATTTAATGAAACATGGTGTTCGTTGGGAAAAAGGAATGATTGTTTTTAATAGTATAGCCCCGGATGAGAAGCTATTTGATGTTGAAAATTTCAAAAGAGCTTTTCTTACTCGTATGTCCATTGAAGGAGACATCGTATTGAACTACGGATATGCAAAGGGATATAGACCGTTAATGAATTATTTACTTCATTACATGGAAATGAAAGGTGTAGACATTTCGAATAAAGATATTCTAATTACAAATGGATTTACAGAAGGATTGGATATTGTACTCTCTTCTTTATCAAAAAAATCCGGGCGTGTCATTTGTGAGAATCCAACTCACCACGCTGCACTTAAGCTTTTCCGTTTACATGGACTTGAAGTTCATAGGATTGATATGCATGAGGATGGTATTGATACGAATGAAGTTGAAAAAAGTTTGCGTGAAAAAGATTTTGATTTTGCTTATTTAATTCCTTCTTATCATAATCCAACTGGTATTGTTACGAGTTCAGAGAAAAGGACGGAATTGATGAGGTTATTCTCAAAATACAAGGTTCCTATTATAGAGGACGGATTTAATGAAGAATTACGTTATTCAGGTTCACATTTAGCTCCATTATTAACTTTTGCTGGAGCTGGCAATAATGTGATTTATATTAGTAGCTTTTCAAAGGTACTTTTCCCTGGTTTACGTGTAGGCTGGATTATTGCAGATAAAGAGCTGATTCATTATTTAGAAAGCGTAAAAAGAGCAAGAACGATCCACACATCTACGTTAGATCAAGCTGTTCTGTTTCAATATTTACATGAGGGATATTTTGAGAAATATTTAAAAAAGGCAAGATCTGTTTATAAGAAAAAATATGAGTTAGCTGTCGGGGCATGTAACCAGTACATTCATTTCAAAAGAATGACTGGAGATGGTGGACTTCATTTATTTATAGAACTAGAAGAGCATATGAATGCCCGCACACTTTTACAAAAGTGTTATGAGAAAGGCGTTACGTTTTCACCTGGAGATGTTTTTTACTCTGATGGAGAAGGAGCGAACACTTTCCGATTAGGGTTTTCGCGCTTGAAAGAAGAAGAAATAGTTCGGGGAATTAAAATAATTGGTGATACAATAAAAAATGAAATTTGGAGTTGAGAAAATGAAAATCGGTGTTATTATGGGCGGGGTATCGTCTGAAAAACAAGTTTCAATTATGACGGGGAATGAAATGATTGCTCATTTAGATAAAAATAAGTATGAAATAGTTCCAATTACATTAAATGAAAAAGTGGATTTAATTGAAAAAGCGAAAGACATTGACTTTGCGTTGCTCGCGTTACACGGAAAATACGGAGAAGATGGGACAGTTCAAGGAACACTGGAGAGTTTAGGAATTCCTTATAGCGGAAGTAATATGTTATCTAGCAGTATATGTATGGATAAAAATATTTCGAAAAAGATTTTACGTTATGAAGGTGTAGAAACACCAGATTGGATTGAACTTACAAAAATGGAGGATCTAAATCTTGATGAGTTAGATAAGTTAGGATTTCCATTAGTAGTAAAACCAAACTCTGGCGGATCGAGTGTCGGAGTGAAAATCGTTTATAATAAAAATGAATTGATCTCAATGCTAGAAACTGTATTCGAATGGGATTCTGAAGTAGTAATTGAGAAGTATATAAAAGGTGATGAAATTACATGTTCAATTCTGGATGGAAAACAGTTACCTATAGTTTCAATTCGACATGCAGCCGAGTTCTTTGACTACAATGCAAAATATGATGATACTAGTACAGTTGAGGAAGTTATCGAACTTCCAGCAGAAATTAATGAACGTGTAAATAAAGCGTCACTTGCTTGTTATAAAGCATTAAAATGTAGTGTTTATGCAAGAGTTGATATGATGGTGAAGGACGGAATTCCATATGTAATGGAAATTAATACATTACCAGGGATGACACAATCAAGTTTATTGCCAAAAAGTGCAGAAGCAGCGGGAATTAGTTATAGCAAACTATTAGATATGATTATTGAAACATCATTAAAAGTTAGAAAAGAAGAAGGGTTTTAAGGGAATTATATAACTAATTTTTTGACAGTTTCACGAAGTATGCTATGATGAATACATTATAAAAACAAAATATTTATCCACTAGGGGGGCCTTTTATAGGCTGAGATCAAATGTGATTTTGAGACTCTTAGTACCTGATCTGGTTAATGCCAGCGTAGGGAAGTGGGAAAGACGTTGCTATTTAATGAGTAAATAAATACTGTCAATTTCACTTTCTTTACGCCTGTAAAGAAAGTTTTTTTATTTTACAGCTTTAATAATTGTGGATAAATAGTTATATTTTATATATTATTGGAGGGATTTAAATGACTTTTTCACAATCATTACGTAAAGAAGTAGATTCAATTTGGGAAGCGAGTTTTAACCATCCTTTTGTAAAAAAACTTGGCGAAGGAACGTTAGATTTAGCTAGTTTTCGTTATTATGTGCTTCAAGATTCATATTATTTGAGCCATTTTGCTAGAGTACAAACTTTAGGAGCTGCAAAAGCTCTTGAATTAGAGACGACAGCTCGTATGGCACATCATGCTCAAAATACATATGAAGCAGAGTTATCTTTACATGAGAATTTTGCTAAAAAGCTAGGGATAACAAAAGAAGAAAAAGATAATTTTATTCCTGCGCCAACTGCATATGCGTATACTTCACATATGTATCGTGCTGCGTATGAAGGGCATTTAGGAGATATTATTGCAGCAATTTTACCTTGCTATTGGTTGTATTATGAAATTGGTGAACGCTTAAAAGAGTGCCAGCCGGAAGAGGCAATTTATAACGAATGGATTTCTGCTTATGGATCTGATTGGTTCCGTACGCTAGTTGAAGAACAAATTACACGGTTAGATACTATTGCTGAAAAAGTAACAGAGGCAGACCGCAAGCGTATGAAACAGCATTTTATTATTAGCAGTCAATATGAATATTCATTTTGGGAAATGGCTTATACATTAGAAAAGTGGCCAGTGGATACAGACGTAAAAGACGTAATTGGATAAAGAATAGAAGTAATGTTATAGATAGGTGTGGATCATACCTATCTATATATTTTTTCTTGTCAAATTTGTGTAAAGTCATTAGTGCTACGGATATGGCGAAATAGAATATCGATAAGTTAGCTAATTTAATTGTCTACGAATTAACTGGATAAATTTCTGCCACATTTATTTTACATTCAAAAAACGTAAAGATTGGTGGTATGAAGTTAAATAAGAAAAGAAACCGGCTCTGTTAATTGTAATGGATTTGCTTTTTCTTTACGGGAATTGCTAAATCATCATGGAATGCTGTTCATACAATATGCAAATATGCATATTGTATCTTTTTGAGTTCTTTATGTGTTAAAATTAGATATAGAGATATGGGAATATAAAGAAGCAAAAGCAGGAATATCCAATGAATTTTGAGAGGTGTTATATGTTTACAAATAAGAAATTAATTCGATTTGGTTTATCGTTATTTGTATTTTTAGGGATAATTAATTTTACAATCAGCTATTTCCAAACATATCTTGAAACAGCAGCAGATATTAAATGGGTAATTCCAGAAATTTGGAAAACTATTTTGCTAGATGTTCCTCAAGGGATACTTGTTCTTTTAGGCGCAATTGCTTTATATGATTTCACAAAAGAGGCATCAAAAAAAGACGCATCAATCTAAATGTGTCTTTTTTCAATTAGCAATTTCATATAGAGATTTGCTGGAGAAATAGAATGAAAAGCCCTAATTAGGGCTTTTTTTGTTGGAATTTCTTAACCGTCATAGAAACTGGTCACTTGGAGGTGTTATAGCGAAAGCCATTTACAGTACAGAAAAATCTAAGCAGCAGACGGAAATATATAGGATATGGATCATAATTATTGAGAAATTAATTGAACTTAGTAAGTATGAAGATATGACGCTAGAATTCATATTTTTTAATTTTTATTTATCTCGCTATTTGCCGGGCAGTAAGCCCCCCACCTCAAAATTCAGCGGAAGCAAAGAAGTTAGGTAGGGAATGAACAAAACCCCACTGATTAAATTTTCACTTTATAAAAATGAGCCCATAGTAAAAATAGGTATATGAACAAGGTGCATCATCTAGTGATAAGTCATACTTTGTGGGTGTACGTATTGAACTTAGTTTATAGCGCTATTTCTACTTAGATGTAACGAACAGGAATATAGGGAAGTATTGATGAGGTTGTATTTTATAAACGGAGGTTATGAAAATGAATCAGTTTCAACAAGAACTACAAGCGTTAAGCCTTAATGATTACCGGTCTGGAAATATTGTCTATTGGGACCAGCAAAACCAATATCCGTATTACTATATTGAAGATGCTGCTCGTCGCTGTGGCGGTTGTGGTCGTTGTGGCGGTTGTGGTGGAGGTCGTTGTGGCGGCTTCCGTTGTGGTGGCTTCCGTTGTATTGGTTGCTTCGGTTGTTTTGGTTGTGGAGGTTGCGGAGGTTGTGGCGGCTGTGGTGGTTGCTCTAACTGTTTTGATGGTTTTACTGATACTACCGGTACTATTGTAACGTATGAATATTGATAACATCTATCTTGCTAGTTGCGGGTAGTAACATCCCCAAAAAAATTCAGTGAGAGCAAAGAGAAGTTAGGTGGCGGACTGCCCATAAAATCCCGATTGGTGAGAGCTGATTAAATTTTCACTTTATCAATTAAAAAACATTAGTTATATATGTACGTGCCGACAAAGAATATAGCCATTATTCATGGATATATTCAATCATTCAAGTAAAAGAGTAACAATAAGATATATAGATGTAATCAAGATGTGATGGATAAAGCAATGACTAGATTTAAAATCTAATCATTGTTTTTTTCTTATGGTTTTATCATTAAATATCTGTCTAGTTTGGGCATTGCTTCCTTCTAGCTAATGATTTTATTACAACCGTGTAAGGTTAATGTAATGTTAATCGATAGTAAAATAAGTTGCTTGAGTGTATTTTAAATAAGATTAAAAAGTACTGTTTATCTATAAAATAATTGGGTAAATAATATGTAATTAGGAAGTGTATGAATATGGTTGAACTAAAATCTATTTTCCATTCGTATAAACTAAAGAGAAAAATAGCTAAAGATTTATACGGAAAAAGAGATGAATTATCACTGTTATTAAATGAATTTAATAATATGAAATGTACAGTAACATCTGAAAAGAAGAAAAACAATATGTTATCTCGTTTGCAACTAATTTATGAAAATATGAAATTAGATAAGCAGTATCCTCTATCAGTTTCTTTTGATAGTAAATTATTGGAGCGATTAGAAAAAGAATCTCTACATACTATTGAGGATGGTGTAACATGTCTACATTTAATGTTAGATATGAATTATGAAAAAATAAAACAATATGGGTCGGGTACAAGTAGGTCATTCGTTCCATTATCGCAGTCTTCTATTTGTCTCGCTGATTGTATTTGTTTAACAGGATTTGTAGTAGGTTTACTAGGAGCAATTTCATTTGGAGCATTACTGTTATCTATATGTTCAGTCACATAACGCTTAATATTTGTAAAGAGAGCACCGATTTAAGGTGTTTTTTTAGTTTTTTGTAAATTTATTGTAAATGATAAGTACAATATACCAATTAAATTGTATAATTCAAATGTATTAAAATATAAATGTAAGGGGGCTGTATATGATAATTACTTTTAATTTTTAAAAGAGTCATTTTGATAATGTTTTGTTTAGATAAATAGTTTTTACTTTTCTTTTAAATACTTCGTTTAAATGAATTAGATTAAGTAATTATTGTTCTAGCTTTTTGATAATCAAGACAATCGAAGAAAGGAATCATTTTATGAAAAAATTAAGGCTGTTAACATTTGAAAATATAGTAGAACCCCTTTTAAATGAAGAGGTATCATTTATATACTTTCCTATTGAATGGCTGGACATCGTAGAGATACATTATAAGACGTTTTTATTAACGAGTAAGTTGAAACGTTTGAATAAAAGATTATATGATATGTTTTCGGATATATTGTTTATTCAGCATAATCCGTACGTATTAAATGAAAATATACCATGGATTGTATCAAAAGAACCTATTAAACAAGAGCAACTCGATTATATTTTTCAAAGTTGGTATGAGATTATTCATGATTGGAAGCCAAATAGATTAGTAGAACCACCAAAATATGAATGGCAATCCGATTTGATTTCTAATTTGCCAGTACTACATGATAATGAAACGTATTCTAAGTGGGTACCCGCTTTAATCTCACATATTTTTTGTGAGCGTCCTATATATTTAGAAAATACAAATGAAGAAGAAATCTATTTTTCTCCTCTTAGATCACAAAATATTTGTGAGGCGATGTCAGAGCCGATAAAAGATGAAAAAACACAAGATTTTTTCTCCTATGTATATCGATTCCAATGCATAACCCGTGGTGGTGAGAACGCTCCATTATTAAATATTTCAATAGGGATTCGGAGATTTTATCAAGAATATAATCATCCAGATATTCCTTTACTTTTAAGACGGAAACGAGGCATGATATTGATTTCTACCTCAGAGTTTGCGTCAAATAATAAAAAAATACGGTTTGTAAAACTAAAAATACAACAAGCTACAACCGGTATGAAATGGATTAAAATATTTAGAAATTTAAAAGATGATTTTCAAATAGGGGGAGAGGTGGATTTAGACCATATTCTCCAATATCCGAAAGATTATATTGTAGGGGAAAATAAAAGGGTGTTATTTCCATACAATGAGAGAATTTATAAAGTTCAAGGTACTAAAATAGAACCGGGTATAAAAGTAAAGGAAAGAGAGTATTTATTTAAAGAATTTCAGCGTAAATTCTCTTATTTCACAATACTTCCAGAATGTAAAAAGATAGCAACAAATAACAAAAATGAATTATTTCCTTTATTTGCACCAAAAGGATTAGAGACATTAACATTAGAAGTTTGGTCTGAAAATATAGTGCTGGAAATAGAACAAGCATTACTTGAGAGTCAAATTGTTTTGACTAAAGTTGGTGAAAATTCTTATGTTTTGAATACAGATTTTCCAGTGTTATTAAAGATTGTGAGATACAATATTGAAAAGGTGTTACAAAATCCATATAAAATGCAATATTGCCAAAAATATAAAACAAATCTTGTAGATGATGTTACGAAAGCTGTCTATGCTACCGCGGGCGAGCGCAGTGATGCGACATTAGCATTAATCGCATTGAAAAATTGTGATGGACGAGAAAAAATTGATCCAAAACAAATCATTAGAGAGGGATTTGCACGAGCAAACCGTATTTCAACATTTATTAATTTATTTATAGGCCAAAGTGTATCTCGTAAAACAATTGTAAATAGTGTTTTTAGTTTATTAGAGCAAAAAGGATTTTTGAAGCGTAGTTGGAATAAGATAAATTTACCTTGTATATATGTTAATTTATCAATTGAACGAATATCGAAATTTGATTTCTTACCTATTCTTTCAAAAATAAAAGGAAAAGAAATTTTATATAAATTATATGGGAATACAGAATGGCAAACGATTGATTACGTATTATTAAATATAAATAAACATAATGCATTTTTACCACAACCATCAAAGAGAAATGATATGGGAGCTCTTTTTAAACAATATGTTTCCGAAACATTAATGGAAATTGTACAATATGCAAAAGAACAAAATGAACAAGTTTATTTCATTGTAGATGCAAATTTGAGAAGGTATTGGATAAAAGAGTTACAAAATAAAGAAATTAATACAGATATTTTACCTGAAATTGTTCCAGAGGTGTTAAAGGTTCCAAATTTAAATATTATTAGAATAAATACAGGTTTTGATGTACCAAGTTACGGTTTAATAGAATGTGATGATGCTTTAGATAGCATTGGCTTATATGCAGATCAAAAAGGGATGTATTATAGCACTGGTGAATATTCACTTAATTGTAGTGGGATTTTTCAGCGATATATACTTGAAATTCTACCATTAGGTGTAAAACCTGTAGAAAGGGATTATATCGCTAAAATGATACATTACATGTGCTGTAATTCTAGTATGCTTTCGAAAAAGAATGTACACATGACATATTCCATGCATATGGAAAAGGTAATAAAGAGTTATATTACTGACATAGATGCAAGAGAGTTTAAAGAATTTGATGATGAATTGGATGTAGATGTAGTAAAAGTAGAAAAGAAAGATTCAATTATTCTACTTTAAATACTAGTAAACAAATCCTGCTCGTTATATCGATCAGGATTTGTCATTTTTTTATGTAAATAAGGATATCCTTTGTCAAGTATCTTTTCGTTTACATATTTACTTTATGTGCAGACAGGATTAATATGTTTTTTAGAAATACAAAAACTATTTCATATGGAAAAACGATTTTTATTAATTGAAAAAATTTGAAAGGAATGGGGAATTGTGAAGAAATTAGATGTGCTCTTAATGCTACTGAGTGGCCTCTTTCCAATTGCAGGACTTACAAAGCAAATCCCTCTAGAACAATCTATATATATTGGAGGGCTTTTATTTTTTACTAGTTTCGGTAGTTATTTTGCTAAAAAGATGTATTCACGTATATGCAGTTGGATAGCGTATGCGCCATTTATAACATTACTGTTAGTTATTTGGCATCAGGATATTTCAACAAGCTCAATCATAGCAAATGCGAAAATTGCTGCATGTGTCGCGTTAATTCCATGTTTATTCCGTTTTCGTACATATGGACTTACTTTGGGCTTATTCTCATTATGGGCCGCTTTACTATGGGATATAAAAGAAGTACAGTCGTTAGTCATACTTGAACGCATAACGAGTTTAATGACAAGCCATTATGTATATATATTACTATTAATTGGAGGACTTGTAATAGGAGGATTACTTGCGATGTTCATTCACCGCAAAGAGAAAGATAATAATAAAGAAAATATAAATCTACTTGGACCAAAAAAGAAACGCAAAAGATTATCATTTAAGATTCGTCTTCCAAGATTACCGAAATTAAGGATGAAACTATTTAAGTTTGGTGGGAAAGAATCTAAAAGTAAAATGCCAGAAAAAATCCATGAGTATAAGTACGAAGAACCAGTTGCAACATATGAAATGACAGAGCAAATAGATCCATACAAAGAAAATGCAGTTCAAGGTCAAACAAGGATGGAACGCCGAAGAAATAGGTATAATGCATAATGAAGTTTAATAACCCCGTAATGACTTATCTTAATATTGATAAATCATTACGGTTTTTTTATGTAATGAAATGAAGGTTGCTATTGCGGAGGGGAATAGCATATTTTATAGATAGGAACTAAAATAAGGGGAGGATAAAATGCTTATCATTACATATATATCTGCTTGTATATTATTCTTAGTTAGCTTTTTACATGTATATTGGGCTTTCGGAGGTAATTGGGGGACAAATAGTGTTATTCCAACTAAATCAGGGGAAAAGGCGTTTACACCTCGCACCGGAATGACATTGTTCATTGCATTATTATTAAGTATGGCAGCAATAATTTTGTTGCAACAAGCAAATATTGTTCATTTTGCAGTTCCTAATGTTATTATTCAAGTCGGTTCCTGGATTTGTATGATTGTCTTTTCTATTAGAGTAATTGGTGAGTTTAACTATTTTGGTATCTTTAAACGACAAAAAGATACGCACTTTGCAAGAATGGATACGGGTTTATATATTCCACTTTGTGCATTTTTATCTTTATCTTTCTTATTAGCAATAATTTTGTGAGTGAATAATAGTAGTTTCTTTTCTCAACATATATGTAAACGTGAGAAATCTAAGAGTAAATAAAAAGGATGTAAGCGCCTTCTTGTCGAAATGTAAATTATTATGAAAGGCGGTGACACTATGAAGTATGTAAAAGTTAGTATGAATGGTGGAAGTGAACATAAATTCTCAATGACTTTAGATCGGTTTGAAGAACTTATTACTACAGAGAATGGGATATTAGAAAATAAATTAGTATGTATTGAAAATGTAATGATTAATCCTACTAATATATCTTCTGTAGTTGAAAAAATTGGTGTACCGGCTAAGTTTATGGAAGCTTAAAATGTTAGATAAAAAACATCCATTGGGGATGTTTTTTAATTTATAAATATGAAATTGTACAGTGAATATTTGATTAGATTTTTTAGCAATGACTATGCATATATTAAGTACCTGAACATGGTGCTTAATATATGCACGAAATAATAAGTACAAGCATATAGTATTAAGTAGGACAAGATCTTCGTGTCCTACTTAATACTCAGAAAAAACCTCTAATCACATAAGAGCATCCAATTGCAGGGTGCTCTTATTTTTTATGAAAATCTACTACGAGCCTTATTTTATAGTAGGATGCAATAATAAATAGCTATTTTGAAATAGTGTTTTTTAGCCTTTAATTTTAAATTTATCTTTAACGTTAATAAATATTAAAAATAATATGATAGCAGAAATTAAGTTAGATAAGTAGAAGTTTTGATGAAACAGTAGTTCAAAGATGACATCGGAAGTAACGAATAAGGCAATAGCAGGTAGTATGCAAATAAATATAAATCTCCAATTTTTTAAGTAATGTTTATAATTTGTAAGTACTTTATCCATAAATATAGCTCCTATATTTTTGTTTTTATATAATTATACATTTAGATACAAGGATTTTTAAAGTAAAAATATTTAGCAATTCAAAAATATAAGGAGAGCTTTTGTTGAAAATCCAGATTGCTGTAGTAATCTGGATTTAACTTTAAAGAACTATACTAAAATGATACACTATAATCTACGTTATTTTTGAATTGAATAGAGGGATTTGTGTGATAGATAAAATTAAAAATGCTGTAGAGGATATGTACGAAGATGAGGCTAAAGATTTACTTCAAAGTATTCTCATACAGTTAAACTTATTAGAAGAAAACTATACTGAAGATACAATTAAAAATTTGATGGATATTCCGAAACAATTAACAAGTAATCCTACTTATAAAAGGAATGTAAAAGAAAGTATGCACGTACATATTGCTTTTGATGATTCAACGGCTGGTTGCTTAAAATATATGTTAAGTCAAGAAGAATTATTTGAAGAGAGTGTTGTTGCTTTTTCGGAATTCTTTTCAATTGGACCGATATATAGGTTGCATACGAATGAGGGGCAACTAGCAAGACAGAAGTGGTTAATAAATAACTTAACAGCTTATGATAGTTATTTTGAAGAAGAATATTTATCAAGATTTATAGCAACTATAGAAGAACTACATACTATTCCTGTTGAAACGCCTATTACAATTTGGAAGGCTGATAATGCACATGAACATGTAGGCCTAAGTTTTGTAATGGCACAATTAAAGGATAAGAAAAACATTCGAGTTATTAATACGTCTGAAGCAAGTAGAGAAATATTAAAACAAGAGTATGATATTCGTGGAACGGGAGAATTACCACCTGAAAGTTTAGCTCTATTCCAAAAAAGTTTTATAAAGCTACCTTATTTAACTGAAGAGAAGCGCATGAAGTTTGAAAATGAGTGGGATAGATTATCGGAAAGCATAGAATGTTTAAGAGTGTGGAAAGAAAATGAAGTGCATTCTGTACAGGAAGATTATTTTGATCAATTTATAATTGAATGCGCGAAAAGTGTGGGTGCTGATCGAGAGTTCCTCAAAGCTCCTAGAGTAATTGGTGAAGCACTTGGTCTTGTTGAACAATTGGTTGGAGATACTTTCTTAGAATATCGTTTGAAACAATTAATTAAACAAGAAGTATTTGAATTTGAAGGTTCGTTAGATGAAATGCGTTTTTATAGTGTGAAGTTAAGGAAATAATAAACACATTCTATTTTTGAAAGGCTCGTATTTTTAATAATACGAGCTTTTTAAGTTGAATTTGGGCTATACATAAGCTTCCCAGAGAGGGCATATCACATATGAATGGTAAAGGTAATGAATGAAAAGAAGGTGATTTGTTAATATGTATAACCAACAAAATTATCCATATGATCAAGCGATGTATTATAATCCACATGACTACGGGTATGAACCTACAAATGAAGTGAGAGATATTGAACAAGAAGATTACAGACCAGATGATGCGGAAGATGCTCCAACGTCACCACCACCGTCACAGGCGCCGTCGTTACCGTCTACATTTGCTTCTCCGGCTCAATCAGGTAATATGAAATCATGGATGTGTAACTGTCTAGGAAGATGGGGCTATTTACGCTTACATCGTCCTGGTCCTTTCGGAAGGGACTTATGGTTTTTTCCGACTGAAGTGAGAAGAAATGGAGTGTCAGGTTACACGTGGCAAGGTGGTCGTCGTCGTAAAGTAAGTTATCGCTATCAACAAATTAGTAATTTTATGTGCTTCGCATAAAGAGAAGTGGGAGAGTGAAACGATTTTACTCTCTCACTTTTTTATTTTTCAATATACGAAGTAAGATTTTGATTAAAAATTTACAATTTTCACGTTTTTATTAGAGTATAATGCATATGTTGGGTTGGTTTTCAAAAACAAATGAGAGTGAGGGAATACAATGTCAATGAAAAACAAAGTTGGGTTAAGCATAGAGGATGGCATTAATTTAGCTTCAGCTCAGTTTAAAGAAGATGCGTATGAAATTTATAAAGAATCGCGAAAAAAACAACCTATATTATTTGTAAACCAAGTTGAAATCGGTAAAGAATGGCTCATTACTAGATATGAAGATGCTCTGCCACTTTTAAAAGATAATCGTTTAAAAAAAGATTGGACAAATGTGTTTTCTCAAGATATAAAGAACATGTATCTTTCCGTTGATAATAGTGACCACTTAACAACACATATGTTAAATTCAGATCCACCTAACCACAGTCGTTTACGATCTTTAGTTCAAAAAGCTTTTACACCGAAGATGATTGCACAATTAGACAAAAGAATTGAGAGAATAGCAGATGATTTGATAAGTGATATAGAGCGAAAAGGTACATTAAATCTTGTGGATGATTATTCATTTCCATTACCGATTATTGTAATAAGTGAGATGCTCGGTATTCCAAAAGAAGATCAAGCGAAATTTAGAATTTGGTCTCATGCTGTTATTGCATCACCAGAAACACCTGAAGAAATAAAAGAGACCGAAAAACAACTATCTGAGTTTATTACATATCTTCAATATTTAGTTGATATTAAACGAAAAGAGCCAAAAGAAGACTTAGTGAGTGCTTTAATACTTGCAGAGAGTGAAGGACATAAACTTAGCGCTCGGGAACTATATTCAATGATAATGCTATTAATTGTAGCAGGACACGAGACGACAGTGAATTTAATTACAAATACGGTATTAGCACTTCTTGAAAATCCAAATCAATTACAGTTATTAAAAGATAATCCAAAACTAATTGATTCGGCTATTGAGGAAGGATTGCGTTATTATTCTCCAGTTGAGGTTACAACTGCAAGATGGGCAGCGGAACCTTTTCAAATTCACGACCAAACAATCGAAAAAGGAGATATGGTTGTCATTGCCTTAGCTTCTGCAAACCGTGATGAAACTGTATTTGAAAATCCAGAAATATTTGATATTACACGGGAGAACAACCGTCACATTGCCTTTGGTCATGGTAGCCATTTCTGCTTAGGCGCTCCACTTGCGAGGTTAGAAGCAAAGATTGCTATTACTACTTTGTTTAATCGAATGCCTGAACTACAAATAAAAGGCGATCGTGAAGAAATTAAATGGCAAGGTAACTATTTAATGCGTTCTTTAGAGGAATTGCCTTTAACTTTCTAGAATAGTTAAAAGGAGACATGCATACATCGAAAATGATTTACATAGAGTATGTATGTGTTATTTAAATTCGAAACGGAAGGGTGAAAACATCCCAATGATCAACTAATTCTATTTGTAAGAGATCTTCGTTAAAAAACGAAATATTCTTCTGAATAGGGTTAGTCTGTACATTTATAGAAAAGGGATGTATATCGCTCTGCGAATATATAGTCTTTTTATATGATTTGTGCTGCCTCCTGTTCAGAACATGAAATAGGAGGCTTTTTTATGTCGACAAATGTAGTAACGAAACAAAACAATGGGGTATCACAAGTATTAAAAAATCGGTTTGTTCAAGGGATTTTAGCATCAGCATTATTTTTACAAATAGGAATATGGGTTCGAAACTTTGCGGTATTACTATATGTAATGGAAATGACAAAAGGTGATGCTTTTGCTATTTCGATGATTTCAGTTGCTGAATTCGCTCCAATTTTTATTTTTTCATTTATTGGCGGTACTTTTGCTGATAGGTGGAAGCCAAAGAAGACAATGATATGGTGTGAAACGTTAAGTTCCATTTCAGTATTCGCTGTATTAATTACGCTTATGTTTGGAACGTGGAAAATTGTGTTTTTTGTGACACTCATCTCTGCAATCCTTTCACAGTTTTCACAACCATCTGGAATGAAGTTGTTTAAACAACATTTATCAACGGAACAAATTCAATTAGCAATGTCTATATATCAAACGATATTTGCAATATTTATGGTATTAGGACCAATACTAGGGACATTTATCTTTCATAGTTTTGGAATTTATATTTCAATCATCATAACAGGTATTTCGTTTTTACTTGCGGCAGTTGTATTGTTATTCCTTCCGAAAGATCTTGAAAACGACGTAGAAAAGAAGGATATCACTCTGTTGCAGGAGATGAAGGATGGTATTAAGTATGTCAAAAAGAAAAAAGCATTAACTTTGCTAGGGCTTTGTTTTATGGCTGCAGGACTAGGTATAGGATTAATTCAGCCATTAGGTATATTTATTGTGACTGAGCAGTTAGGATTATCAAAAGAGAGTTTACAGTGGCTACTAACAGTAAATGGTGCGGGAATGATTGTTGGCGGAGCATTAGCAATGGTATTTGCGAAAAACGTTGCTCCGCAAAAGATGTTAATTATCGGTATGCTTGGTCAAGCAATTGGTATTGGCATTATAGGATATTCTACAAATTTATGGGTGACACTTACAGCGCAGCTTTTTAGTGGTTTAGCTCTTCCTTGTATCCAAATTGGTATTAATACGCTTATTATTCAAAATAGCGATACCGATTTTATAGGTCGTGTAAATGGTATTTTAAGTCCGCTTTTTACCGGTTCAATGGTAGTAACGATGAGTATAGCTGGCTCATTAAAAGAGATGTTTTCATTAAGTATGATGTATGAAGGGACGGCTTTACTTTTTATAATTGGATTATTGTTTATTTTACCTATATACAATTTAAAGCCAGTAATAGCGGTAGAAAGTGAAATAAGTGGTAAAGGAAGTGCTATACAAAATGAATCCTAATCCAAATGTTAAATACCCTATTGAAGGCAATCAAAACGTTCAATTTATAAAAAATATAATAACAAAACCTAATATACTTGTTGGTGACTATTCTTATTATGATGCGAAAGATGGAGAAACATTTGAAGATCGAGTATTACATCATTATGAATTTCTTGGAGAGCGCCTTACTATTGGAAAGTTTTGTTGTATTGCATCTGGAGTTAACTTTATTATGAACGGAGCCAATCATCGGATGGATGGATTTTCGGCATATCCATTTAATATATTTGGAAATGGGTGGGAGAAGTATACACCTAGTTTGTCTGATTTACCTTATAAAGGTGATACAGTTATAGGAAATGACGTTTGGATTGGTATGGATACAACAATTATGCCCGGAATAAAAATAGGGGATGGTGCAATCATTGCAGCTAAATCTGTTGTGACTAGAGACGTCGCACCATATACAATTGTTGGTGGAAACCCTGCAAATAAAATAAAAGAGAGATTTTCAAATGAAATAATTCAAGAATTATTGCAAATTCAATGGTGGCATTTTGATATTGAAAAAATAACTGGAAATATTGATGCTATTGTACGCGGAGATATTGAACCATTAAGAAAGCTAAAAAGGGAATGAAAAATGGATGACAAATAGTATCATACCTCCGAATTTTGTTAATGATAATAGAACAAGGAGGTGTGATACTATGGCACAAGACGTTTTATGTGAAGTAAACAACTGTAAATTTTGGGCGAACGGTAATAAATGTAGTGCAGAGGCAATTTACGTAGTAAGTCATAAAGGTAAACATGCATCTACAACGGAAGAAACAGATTGCAAAACATTCGATCCAGAAGTGTAAATTCTTTAAGGGTAGCCAAATCGTGGTTGCCCTTTTATTAATGATAGTATTGATAATAAATATCATTTTCATTCATTAATTTTAGCTTTTTTTGTTATTTTTTCATATTTTCTTCATAAGTGAAGTAATCCAACTCAATTCATGTTCAATTCGTGATTTACTAAATTCAATGACTTCAGTAATAAAGGGTGAGGTAACCTCTAAAGACTGAATAGCGGTAAGTTGATTATGTAGTACGTTTTGACGTACAGTCAAAATCTCTTTTCTAGCTTCATATTCAAGTTTTTCAAATAGCGCGATACGAACAAGAAATTCTGCATTATTTGTCGCAAGTTTTTCGGGAAACTCTCGTAACATTTCAGAAAAAATTTCTTCTCCTGTTTCTGTTATATCGTACATATTTCGGTTTGGTTTTCCAACTTGTTTATGTATTTTTTTCGTTATAGCACCCATATTTTCAAAGCGCCGAAGGGCAGGGTAAAGCATGTTGTGATTTAATTCAAAATTCTCACCTAAACGATTTTGAACATTTTTTTTGATTTCATATCCATGTTTTGGTCCGGTCGTTAATTCTGCTAGTAGTAAAATATCAACGTACATAAAAATCCCCCTTATATATTTCTCAAGTTCTCTAATGAAAAATCCCCTTTAGTATATGTTAAAATAACATATGATAGTTTATACAACTTTGAACTGCCGACCTATCACTTTTATTGTAAAAGAAAAGGGAGGAAAGAACTATGGCTTCACCTGAAAATGTTATTTTAGTTCATGAAATTTCAAAGCTGAAAACAAAAGAAGAATTATGGAATCCATATGAATGGTATCGTTTGATGAGGGATAATCACCCAGTTCATTATGATGAAGAGCAGGATGTATGGAATGTTTTTTTATATGATGATGTAAATCGTGTTTTATCAGATTATCGCTTATTTTCAAGTAGAAGGGAGCGCAGACAATTCTCAATCCCTCCTTTAGAAACTAGAATAAATATAAACTCTACAGATCCACCAGAACATCGCAATGTACGTTCCATTGTTTCTAAGGCATTTACTCCAAGAAGTTTAGAACAGTGGAAACCTCGAATACAGGCCATCGCAGATGAACTTGTACAACATATCGAAAAATGTAGTGAAGTTAATATCGTTGAACAGTTTGCTGCACCTTTACCTGTTACCGTTATTTCTGATTTATTAGGAGTCCCAACAACAGATCGTAAAAAAATTAAAGAATGGTCTGATATTTTATTTATGCCGTATAGTAAAGAAAAGTTTAATGATCTGGATGCTGAGAAAGGGATAGCATTAAATGAATTCAAAGCATACCTTCTACCGATTGTTCAGGAAAAGAGATATCATTTAACCGATGATATCATTTCTGATTTAATTCGAGCTGAATATGAAGGCGAAAGATTAACCGATGAAGAAATTGTAACCTTTTCATTAGGTTTACTAGCAGCTGGGAATGAAACCACTACAAATTTAATTATTAATAGCTTTTATTGCTTTTTAGTAGATTCACCTGGAATTTATGAAGAGTTAAGAAAAGAACCTAACTTAATTTCAAAAGCGATTGAGGAAGTATTACGCTATCGCTTTCCTGTTACATTAGCCCGGAGGATTACAGAGGATACAAATATATTTGGTTCTTTAATGAAAAAGGATCAGATGATTGTTGCGTGGGTTAGTGCAGCGAATTTAGACGAGAAAAAATTTTCACAAGCCTCTCAATTTAATGTACATCGAACAGGAAATGAAAAGCATTTAACCTTTGGGAAAGGTCCTCACTTTTGCTTAGGAGCACCACTTGCACGTTTAGAGGCTGAGATTGCATTAACTACCTTTATAAATACTTTTGAAAAAATAGAGCTATCTCCATCTTTCTGTTTAGAAAAATGTATATTGGAAAATGAACAAACATTAAAATACTTACCTATTCGTTTGAAAGCTAAATAAAAATCTTAACAAGGTGCATACATTTGCATCTTGTTTTTTGTTTCTCAATTGTGAGTTTTCGGTAATCACCTTAATATGGAATTGTATAAAACGTAGAGGAGGATTCTTATGTTGACTTGTAATGGAAGTAAATCATTTCAAAAGTTTATTAAAGGTGTTACAGATCTTATGGAAAACGGTTTATTTGAAGAAGAAATAGTGTGTGGCATTGAAAAGTTACTAGAAGAACTTTTAGAAAAGAAAACATGGCTTCCGTTAGATAAACAGAAGGCCAATTTGACTCAATATGCACGACATTTATTGTATGAAGATCCGCTCAAACGTTTTGAAGTACTAGCTCTCGTATGGAAAGATGGACAATCTACACCTTTACATGATCATGACGGCACATGGGGAGTAGAAGGCGTTTTTTCAGGAAGGATTATGGTGCAGAACTTTATACAAACGAAACAACTTGGAAATTCACTTGTTTATTTAACACATACAGGAAATCTTTATTTGGGAGAAGGAGAAACAGATAAAGTAATTCCACCAGCGGATTGTCATATTCTTGAAATTAGCAAAAATGAAAGCGTTATTACGATTCATGTCTATGGAAAACGGTTAGAAAAGTTTAAAGTATATATCCCAACTGAAGAAAAAAATGTGTACATGTGTGAGACAAAATACATTAGTTATAATTCATAGTTTAAAATCCAAAGCTTTTTTAAAAAGAAAAGCTTTGGATTTTATTTTTAATTATTTCTTGACCTGAAACGCTTTTCATAAATTATAAATAAGAAGTACCTCACGAGGATTGTATGAAAACGATACCTAATAATTAATTAGAACTCGTGTATTTATAGAAAGTGGTGAAGAAATAATGAAATTAATCGCAATTGATTTAGATGGAACTCTTCTTTCGGGGAATAAAATGATAAGTAAAGAAAATGCAGAAGCAATTCGAACATGTCAAGAAGCTGGCCATGTTGTAGCAATTTGTACAGGACGTTCTATTGTTGACATTGAGCGATTATTGTTAGAAGTTGATTTAGAGTGTCCAATCATTGCGGAAAATGGGGCTCTTATATATAAAGATAAAAAAATGATGAAGAGATATCCAATTCAAAATATGCAGGCACTTGAGATTGTAGAATATCTTGAAGAGAATGGTTTATATTATCAGCTCTATACTGATAAAGGTGTGTATGTACCGGATTATGGAGTAGAGAGTGTACGTAATGAAATTGAGTATGTAAAGAATTCAAAAGAAAATTTCGACTTGAAAGAGTTAGAAACAATCGCAGCATTATATCTTGAGCATACAGCGTTTCATAGTGCGGAAAGTTGTAAACCAATTGTAGAAACAGATATACATGTGCATAAACTATTACCATTTTCTTATGAAATTGAGAAATTAAAAAAACTCAAAGAAACATTTCTTCATAATACAGATTTAGCAATTACATCTTCATATTGGCACAATTTAGAGATTAATCATCGAGATGCTCAAAAAGGGAATGGATTATATACTTTAGCAGAACATCTTAATATTCCGGTTGAAAACACTGTAGCGATAGGTGATGGGCTAAACGATGTTTCTATGATGGAAAAAGCGAACATATCAATTGCAATGGGGAATGCAGTAGAAGAAATAAAAGCAATGTGTAAATACGAAACGTTATCAAATGAAGAACATGGTGTGGCACATGCTTTATATAAATATGTAATGTAATTAAAAAAGAAAAAAGAATCCAAGTGGATTCTTTTTTCTTTTTATTAGGGGTAAGGTATTCTATGAGATTCATAGAAGCCTTATTACATTTTATTATATAGAATATATTGGAATAAATGTTTATATTTTTCATAAAAATTGTGAATATTTTATGAACTTTATACTTATTGCATGTTTATACCGCTATTAGTAACGTGTATGACTCTCAAGTGAAAATTCAGTGAATGTAAGGAGGAATTCAAGTTACCTAGACAATAAGTGAGGCATCAACGAAATATATACTAATTAAAGGTATCTTCAGTATATATATTCTTTTCTTGTTTTTAGTGAAAAATAAAATTTGTTCGAATAATTATTCTACAGCTATATACCTACACTAGCTTTCTTCGTATAATGAAGAAGTATGAATTTTAGATTTGTATGAATTTTACATATTGAGGTGAAAAAGGAATGAATTCGCGGCTAATGGAACTTATTGATGTGAGTACAATAGAAACCATGGCAGAACAATTTTATCAATTAACTAACATATCACATCAACTTCTTGATGCTGAAAAAGAGTGTGTTTTTTCATTCGGAATGAATGAGATAAAAAAGAGTAAACTTCCAAAGATTGAAATCCCCATTTTCTTATACAATCAACATTTAGGATCTTTTGTTGTATGGTCCAAAAAAAGTGAAATTTTTAGTTGTCAAAAATACTTTGAAATGCTCTCAAGTTTAATTTTAGATGGCGCAATAAAAGTATTTCAAAGTAAAAATACAACGTTGCTTTCTCGGAAAGAGGAGGAACTACATACGATTTTACAAAACATGCCTGTTATGGTCGATGCGCTTGATTATAATGGAGATTTTGTTTTGTGGAATCGAGAATGTGAAATTGTAACAGGTTATACCGCTGAAGAAATAATTGGAAATCCCAATGCACTGCAATTATTGTATCCTGATTATAATTATCGCCATCAAATACAAAAGAAATTTTTAACTTGTGGAAAAAATTTCAGAGATTGGGAAATGCACTTAACATGTAAAAATGGTGAAGTCAAAACAATAATGTGGTCGAATATATCAGAACAGTTTCCTGTAACAGGATATAGTTATTGGGCTGTTGGTGTAGATATTACACATTTAAAAGCGATAGAAGAGCAGTTAAAACAACAAACATCTGAACTGGAATTAATTTTTAAAGCTTTACCAGATTTATGTTTCTTAACAGAAGATGACGGCACAATTATAGATTACAAGGCAGGATCTCCTACAAAGTTTTACGTACCCGCAGAAGCTTTTATGGGAAAAAAGTTTTACGAAGTATTACCATCTTCAGTAGCACAGCAGTTTCAGGAAGCCATTAATCAAGTGAAGGAAAAAGGAACGAATGTAATTGTAGAATATCCACTCACACTTAATGGAAGTATTGATTTCTTTGAGGCTAGGTGCTTACCATTATTACATGATAAAATTATGATTATTGTACGCGACATTACAGAGCGAAAAAAGACAGAAGAATTGCTAAATAAATCAGATACACTTGCAGCAATTGGTCAATTAGCAGCTGGCGTGGCTCATGAAGTAAGAAATCCTTTAACTGTAATTAAAGGTTTTATACAGTTATTCCAAATTAATAAAGAAGATCAAGAAAAATATTTTGATCTTATGCTTTCTGAAATTGAAAGGATAGAAGCAATCCTACAAGAATTTCTATCAATTGCCAAAACAGATGAGATAAACACAGAAAAGAAAAATATTTATCAAATTTTTAAAAATGTCGTATCGTTAATGAATACAAAAGCAATTATGACAAATATTCAAGTTGAACTATTTACAGATGACAAAGATATAATTATTGAATGCTCAGAAAATCAATTGAAACAAGTATTTATTAATATTTTGCAAAATTCAATCGAAGCTATGCCAAATGGTGGGGAAATTTCAATTCACATAAAAGAAATAAATGATGATGGTGTCATCATTCATGTAATAGATGAAGGAATAGGAATACCTGAAGAAAGAATTAAGAGATTAGGTGAACCTTTTTATAGTACGAAAGAAAAAGGGACTGGTATTGGATTAATGTTAAGTTATAAAATTATTGAAAGTCATCAAGGGACAATTAGTATCATGAGCGAGGTTGGTGTCGGGACAACAGTAACTATTTACTTACCGAAAGTACTAAGTAAACAATCTCTTTCTAATTGTGACGACAAATGTATAGCAATACGCAATAGTAGTAATTCTTAAATCAATTAATACCCAATAACAAAGCGATTAGTGAAAACTAAGCTTTTTGTTATTGGGTATTTTTTATATTTAATTTAGTAAACTTTACCTTTTCTTTACCTTTGTTTTAATTTCTATTAAGTTTTAAACACTATATTAATATTTGTACAAAGCAATGTATAGAAATTGTACATTACTTTTAATATAGAAATGTGATTATTATTTGGAATATTGTAAGGAGGAGATTATGACAAGGTGAAAAAGCAAGAGAAGAAAAGTGGTAGAGTAGTACCTCTCCGGTTAAATATTTTATTCCTTTGTGTATTTTTATTATTTTCTGGCATTATTATTCAGTTAGGGAAAGTGCAAATTTTTGATGGAGAAACATATAAAAATGAAGTAGAGAAGAGAGAAAATGCAACCGTGGGCCTTTCTGTACCACGTGGGAAAATATTTGATCGTGAAGGAAATCCAGTAGTTGATAATAAGTCTTTACGTGCGATTACATATACAAAGGTGAAAGGTGTAAAACAAGAAGAAATATTAAAATCAGCAAGACAACTTGCAGACATTATTGAAATGCCACAAGAAGATATAGATAAGTTAACGGAGACTGATAAGAAAGACTTTTGGATGCAATTAAATCCAGAACTTGCTCAAGACTTAGTATCAAAAAAAGAAATAGATAAGTTCCGAGATAAGGATATTACCGGAAAAGAGCTAGACAAAAAAATAGAAGATTTAAAAAGGAAACGCGTTACAGACAAAAACCTTCAAGAACTAACGGCTAAAGATATAGAAGTGTTAGCTATTAAAAGTAAAATGACCTCAGGTTTTCAAATGGCACCTCAAATTATTAAAAAGAACGTTAGTGAACAGGAATATGCGGTGATTAGTGAAAATTTAGCGAACCTTCCAGGAGTAGACGCATCAGTTGATTGGGAGAGAATCTATGTAAATGATGATCTATTCCGTTCTGTTCTTGGTAACGTTTCAAATGCTGATGAAGGATTGCCACGTGAACGATTAGATTATTATTTAGTGCGTGATTATAGCCGAAATGATAGGGTCGGCAAAAGTTATATCGAACAGCAATACGAAGATGTACTTCACGGTACAAAAAAAGAAGTAAGAAGCATTGCTGATAAACAAGGAAATACTATTAGAACGGAAACTGTTACTGAAGGGAAAAGCGGTAAAAATTTAACTTTAACAATAGATATGGAATTGCAAAAAAAAGTAGAGGAGAGCATAGAAAAAATATTAAAACAATATAAAGGATCAGAATCAATGTTAGACCGTGCTTTCGTAGTGATGATGAATCCTAAAAATGGCCAAGTATTATCAATGGCTGGGAAAAGGCTTGTAGAAAAAGACGGGAAAATGGAAGTAGAAGATTATGCTTTAGGCACGCTGACAAGTTCATATGAGCTTGGATCAACGGTTAAAGGTGCGACAGTGTTAACAGGGTTTGAAACAAATGCAATAACTCCTGGAACACATTTTTATGATGCACCTATGAAGTTTAAAGGAACTAAGGAAAAGAAGTCTTGGAAAAATTTTGGTGATATAGACGATCTAAGAGCGTTACAAGTTTCTTCAAACGTTTATATGTTTAATATAGCATTAAAAATTGCTGGTGTGGATTATGTGAAAAATAGTTCACTAGATATTAAACAAGAATATTTTGATAAAATGAGATATTATTTCAGGCAATTTGGACTAGGCGTACAAACTGGTATTGATTTACCGAATGAAACTGCAGGGCAAATTGGAAAAAAAGATAATCAGCCTGGTTTCTTATTAGATTATTCTATTGGGCAATATGATACGTATACACCACTTCAGCTTGCACAATATATTTCGACTATCGCAAATGGAGGATATCGAATGAAACCACAAATTGTTCAAGAGATTAGAGAACAAACCGTTCAAAAAGATGAGGTTGGTAAAGTAGTACAATCAATAGAACCCGTTGTTTTAAATAGAATCGATATGAAACAAGAATATATTAATCAAGTAAAAGAAGGATTTAGAAAAGTATTTCAAGAAGGAGATGGAACAGGAGTAAGAGCGTTCCAAAAAGCACCATATAAACCAGCTGGTAAAACAGGGACCGCACAAACTGTATATGGTGGAGAAAATGCAATTGGGCGAAATGCGAAAGGCGATCGTAGAGAATGTTATAACTTAACATTAGCTGGATATGCGCCATATGATGATCCAGAATTAGCATTTTCTGTTGTAGTACCGTGGGTTGAAAATGATAAATCGGGCATTAACTCCGATATTGGAAAAGAAGTTTTAGATGCTTATTTTGATTTGAAAAATAAGCGGTTAACTGGTGAAGCGCCAAAAACAGATGCCTCTAAAGAGAATTAAAATGTACGAAACGTCTCTAGCATTCCTGTAAACTAGAGGCGTTTTTATCTGGAGATAGATTAGAAATGAGGTATATATGAAGCTGTTTATTCTAAAATATTGGAGGAACATATGTAGCTACATATTAATTATAATAGGGATTATTTTTATTAATAAGTCCTTTTTATTTTGTATGGTAGAAGGAATTTCGATGCAACCTACTTTGAATGAAAAAGATTATATACTTGTTAATAAGGTAAACGTCTGTTTATCGTCTTTTCATCATGGAGATGTTGTCATTATAAAAAAAGAAGACGAGCCTACTTACTATGTGAAACGAATTATTGGATTATCGGGGGATAACATACAACTAAAAAAGGATGAGGTATTTATTAACGGTAAAAAGCGTGATGAGTCGTATATACATTTAGATATGTCACAAGTATCCAATCGTTTTTCAAATTTTAGAGAAATAAAAGTTCCTACGCATAAATTATTTGTGTTAGGTGATAATCGTAATCATAGTAAAGATAGTAGGAATACACTTGGACTTATTGATGAATCAAATATAATAGGTAAAGTAGAAATGGTATTTTATCCATTTGATCATATAAAATGGATAAAATAATTCTATTAATGATTCACATTTTATAAAATAAATCATATATTGATAGCATAGGACAAGCAGAAACGCTTGTTCTAACCTCACAGAACACTCCTTATCACGGTTAGGCATCTACATAGGTAGATGCTTTTTTTATGTTGATGACTGAAAATTATTTATC
The DNA here is from genome assembly GCF_038006085.1 of Bacillus sp. FSL K6-0073. Taxonomy (NCBI): domain Bacteria; kingdom Bacillati; phylum Bacillota; class Bacilli; order Caryophanales; family Bacillaceae; genus Bacillus; species Bacillus sp. FSL K6-0073. Next base: position 2,594,875 of record NZ_JBBOUN010000001.1, read on the forward strand.
AATATAATGTAGTAAGCATATTAGGACTATTAGGGGAAGATTACTTGTACAAATAACAGTATGCTTAATTAAAACAATGAAATGTAAGGAGTGAGGAATAAGTGCTAAATATTTTAGTGGTTAATTTTCCAGCAGAGGGACATGTAAACCCTACATTAAATTTAGTAAAAGCCTTTACTGAACGAGGGGATAATGTACATTATATTACAACGGCAAACTTTAAGGATAGAATTGAAGATTTAGGAGCTACTGTACATACTCATCCGGATCTATTAAAAGAGATTTCTATTGATGCTGAAACCTCATCTGGGTTAAATGCTTTTTTTCATGTGCATGTTCAAACTTCTTTATATATATTAGAAATTACGAAACAATTATGTGAAAGTATAAATTTTGATTTCGTAATTTATGATATATTTGGCGCAGGAGAGTTAGTAAAGGAGTATTTACAAGTTCCAGGTGTAGTGTCCTCACCTATATTTTTAATTCCGCCAGAATTTTTGAAGACATTACCTTTTCATCCAAATGCAGATATGCCATTCCAACCAGAGGAAATCTCTGAAAAATTACTAAATCAGATGGAACATAAATTTGGAGTAAAACCAAAGAATAATCTTCAATTTATGAATAATAAGGGTGATGTTTGTCTCGTATACACAAGTCGTTATTTCCAACCTAATAGCGAATCGTTCGGAGAAAATAACATTTTTATTGGACCGAGTATTTCAAAGCGTAAAACAAATATAAAGTTTCCACTGGAATCACTTAAAGAAAAGAAAGTTATTTATATTTCAATGGGGACACTGCTTGAAGGACTCGAACCATTCTTTAATACTTGTATTGATACTTTTTCAGATTTTGATGGGATAGTTGTAATGGCAATTGGTGATAGAAATGATATTTCTAAAATTAAGAAAGCACCAGATAATTTTATAATTGCTCCATACGTACCTCAATCAGAAATATTAAATGAAGCAGATGTTTTTATTACACATGGCGGTATGAATAGCGTACACGATGCCATTCATTATAATGTCCCATTTGTAATAATACCGCATGATAAAGACCAGCCAATGATAGCGCAAAGATTAACTGAGCTTGAAGCGGCACATAGACTATTGAAAGAACATGTTAATGTGCACACTTTAAAAGAGGCCGTAACAGATGTTCTTTCAAATGAAAAGTATAAACATGGTATAAGAAAACTTAATGATAGCTTTATAGAATGTGGTGGTTCAAAAGAAGCAATTGCAGTTATTGAATCTCTTTTAAATAAAGTAAAACTTTAATTGGTGGGGCTTTACTGCCCGCAAATAGCGGGATAAATAGTCGTAACTATATACAAGCATAGAGGTTCTCACCTTTATGCTTGTATATTCTTATCCAGCAAATTGCACAGCAGTATTTGCATGTAAAAAAGCAGTATCAAAAACGGGAACAGTAAGATCATTTTGGGAGATGAGTAAAGGTATTTCAGTGCAGCCTAATAATATACCTTCAGCGCCGTTTTGAATTAATGATTTTGTAATTTGTAATAACTTTTCTTTAGATGTTTCTGAAATGATCCCTCTACTTAATTCATCTAATATGACATGGTGGATAAAAGTTCTTTCCTCGTCATTTGGGATAATTGTCTCAATGTTATATTTCGCTAATCGTGATTTATAGAAATCTTGCTCCATCGTTTGTTTTGTTCCTAATAGTCCGATACGTTTTATATTCTGTTCTACCATTTCTTTAGCACTTACATCACCAATGTGAAGAAGCGGGATAGATATTGCTTGTTCTACCTCCTCGGCAAATAGATGTACAGTATTTGAACACATTAATAAACATTCAGCCCCAGATTTTTCAACTTTTTTTGCAACTGTAACTAGTTCATTTTTCACTTCTTCATATTGATGGTTTTGTAATAAAGTAATTACTTCACCAAAGTCCATACTATATAAAATTAGCTTCGCATTTTGATCGTATTGAGAGAGTGTAAGTGTATTAATATGTTTATAGTATAATGATGTAGATTCCCAACTTAATCCTCCAATCAAACCAATAACTTTCATAATGCATTCCTCCCGAAACGATTTTGAATTTATTATTTCATAATTCCGATAAGAATACAATGATTTAAATGCACTATTTAATAAAAAATAAAAATAGTAAGAAAAATGTTGAAATTTACATTCTTTAGTGCCATAATACGAATTACAAATTAATACTTATCCAGAGAGGTGGAGGGAACGGCCCTAAGAAACCTCAGCAACCCCTATGCAATTTTATAGGAAGGTGCTAATTCCGCAGAGGACACGATGTGTTTTTTGAAAGATAAGAGGATTCTTGAACGTGAAAGAAAATGACCTCTTATGTAAGAGGTCATTTTTTTGTTGTATAGAAAGGGAGTGTCGATGCATAATTCATTTTTAAATTAAATATAGAGTAATAAAAGTTGACTAATATGAGAGGGGAATTGTCATGAACAAATTATCAACAAAGTTAGTAGTAGCAATCGGTATTGGAGCAGCATTATACGGGATATTAGGACTTTGGGGATTTTCTATTGCACCGAATACATTTATTAAACCAGCATTAGCTATATTAACTGTTTTTGGAGCATTATTTGGTCCAGTGGCAGGACTGTTAATCGGACTTATCGGTCATACCGTAACAGATACGATTGCTGGATGGGGGATTTGGTGGGGCTGGGTTATTAGTTCAGGAATTATTGGTTTTTCAATGGGACTTATTCAAAAAAGAGTTGGTTTTAGTGTGAAAAACGGGTCGTTTAACAAGGGGGATATTTCTTATTTAGCAATTACTGGGCTAGTTGGTATTGTCATTGCTATTATATTTGCTGGGGCATTCGATATTATTGTGATGGGAGAACCATTTGACAAAATTGTTATACAAGTATTAGGAGCAACAATTTCCGATGTCATCGTTTTCTTAGTACTTGGATTGCCACTTACAATTAGTTTGGCGAAATCCAATAAGAAACATACACATTTAAAAATTGAAAAGTAGGGATGTTAACATGCAACCAATTATTTCGTTTGAACAATTCACCTTTCAATATGGGCATGCTGCGCAGCCTACTTTAAGTGATATTACCTTTCATATATACCCTGGGGAAAAAGTGCTAATTGCTGGACGAAGTGGTTCAGGAAAGTCGACATTAGCTCATTGTATAAATGGGCTAATCCCATTTTCTTACGAAGGGAATAGCACAGGTAACGTTTTAATTGCCGGTAAAGACCCGAGGGAAGGAAGTATTTTTGAACAAAGTAAACAGGTAGGAACAATTTTGCAAGATCAAGATGCTCAATTTATTGGTCTGACAGTAGAAGAAGATGTAGCTTTTTATTTAGAAAATGAATGTGTAAAGCAAGATGACATGAAAAAGATTGTTTCGGACTCATTAAGAAAGGTGAAGATGCATACGTTTCATAAACAAAGTCCACATGAATTATCAGGAGGTCAAAAGCAAACAGTTTCTCTTGCTGGTTTATTAACAACAAATGCGGATATATTATTGTTCGATGAACCGTTAGCTAATTTAGATCCACTAAGCGCCTTACATACGATAGAACTTATGAAAGATATACATGAACAATATAATAAAACGATTGTTATTATCGAACATAGAATAGAAGAAATTTTAAAACTGGATTTAGACAAAGTTATATTAATTGATGAAGGTAAAGTTATTGCGATAGGAACACCAAAAGAAATCTTAGCGTCAAATATATTACCACGTATCGGCTTAAGAGAGCCTATTTACATCGAAGCATTAAAGAGATTACATTTTGATAGTAATAATGACGTAATATATCCAATGGAAAACCTTCAAAAAGAAAAGGTAAGCAACGTTATAAAAGAGTGGATGGAGAAACAAGTCATATTAAAAGGGAATACTAAAAACAAGGAATTACTTAAAGTGGAGAATTTATCATTTTCATACCCTAATAAACAAAAAGTATTAGAAAATGTAAACCTTTCAATATATGAAGGAGAAATTGTGGCACTGTTAGGACATAATGGAGCAGGGAAATCAACATTAGCTCATAGTCTTATAGGCATAAACAAAATGAAAAATGGGAAAATCTTGTTAAAAGGTGAAGATATTAGTTCTTGGTCTATTCGTAAACGTGGGGAAATCATATCTTACGTGATGCAAAATCCAAATCATATGATTACACAGCCTACTGTTTTTGAAGAAGCTTCATTTACATTAACATTACATAATTTTTCTAAGGAAGAAATTAAGAATAAAGTAGAAGGAACTTTAAAAATTTGTGGTTTATATCCATTTCGTAATTGGCCAATTCAAGCGCTAAGCTATGGGCAAAAAAAGAGATTAACAATCGCATCTGTATTAACAACAAATCCTAAGCTTATCATATTAGATGAACCGACAGCGGGACAAGATTATTATCATTATAAACAATTTATGTCGTTTATTAAAAACCTAGCTAAAAAGGGTATTTCATTTGTTTTTATCACTCACGATATGAATCTCGTACTAGAATATGCAGACCGTGCAGTAGTTCTACATGAAGGTAAAGTTATTGCGGATAATACAGTGTCTAATGTATTTGGTGATCAAGAAACGTTTCAAAGAGCCAACTTAAGAGAGAGTTCTTTAACCAAGCTTGTTAAATTTAGTGGGATTGCATGTCCAGAAAAATTTATGGAGCTTTATTTAGACAGTAATAGGAGGGAGGAAGGTGCATAGTACATATTTTCATCGTATGGATGGGGTAGTGAAATTGTTTTTATTTATTTTTTGTATGACGCTTACTTTTTTGTTTTTTGATTTTCGGGTGTTGCTAATATTATTTATTATTGGGTGTATCGGACTTAGCGTTGCTAAAATTCCATTTCGTAAAATTTTAATTGTTTTTAGTGTTATATTTACATTTAGTTTATTAAACTCTGTCATGATTTTATTTATTACACCAACTCATGGATCTGAATTAACTGAATCATATACCGCGTTTTTACATGTTGGATATGCAACGATTACATATGAAACATTATTTTATGCAGCTACACTTTCATTAAAGTATTTTACGTTATTACCATTTACACTTCTTTTTATTTACACGACAGATCCAAGCGAATTTGTAAGTAGCTTAAGTAAACTTGTTATTCAGTATAAGATTACATATGCAATAAATATTGCACTACGTTATATTCCTGACATCCAGTCTGAGTATAAAATTATTAAACACGCGCAAGAAGCGAGAGGAGTGGCTTTTGAAAAAGGAGAAGCAAGTTTATGGGTTCGTATGAAGAACCGTGTTTTAATTTTCTGGCCACTGATCATTCATTCTCTAGAAAGAATAGATACGGTTTCAAATGCAATGGATTTAAGAGGATTTGGAAAGAAGGATAAACGTACATGGTTTTATACAAGTAAGGCGAAACGTGAAGATTTCATCGCTTTATTTGCTGGGGTTTTCATATTCATTGTTGCGGTATATTTAAAATTAAACGTATTTCAAAACTTTTGGTATCCATTTTAGAGCACTCTTACATGAGTGCTTTTACTTATTTTTATGTAGACATGCTCAAAAAAGGGATATACACATAATGTATAATACGAACCAGTTAAAATGATCAACTACCTATTAGTTTTCAAACCAAAAGGAGGAGAAAATATGAGTTACGGTGGTTCTTGTGGTTTTGGTGGAGGTTTCGCTTTATTAGTTGTGTTATTCATTCTATTAATAATTGTAGGATGCAGCTGCTGGGGCGGAGGATACTAATTTTTAATTAGTCTTCACAAATGTAAACTAAAAAAACATTGAAGATACTTATGTATCGAAACAAATAAAAAAGGAGCGACTATGCTCCTTTTTTATTTGTTTTAATGCGTATTCTTACTATATTTCGGGAACGTAATCGTTAAAGTCGTTCCTTTACTAACGATACTTCTGATTTTTAAACTTCCATGCATCGTCTCAATAATCTTAACAGCAACCATTGTACCTAAACCAGTTCCTTTTGTTTTTGTACTAAAATACGGTTCACCGAATCGATGTATTTGCTCCTGTGACATTCCAACTCCGCTATCTTCAATTCGTATTTCAACTTTACTATTATTGATAGATGAGGAAATACTTAAGGTACCACCATTAGGCATTGCTTCAATACTGTTTTTTATTAAGTTTAAAAAACATTGTTGAAAGTGCTGTTTATTACCAACAATGGTTGCCTCAGAAAAATCCTGTGTAATATGTATCGTATTCATATTACACAATGGCAATATCATATTAATAACTCGATTTAACTCTTGTTTTACTGAAATTTGATCTAATTTTTCTGGAGCAGGTTTGGCAAACGTTAAGTAATCATCGATAATTTCTTGGGCACGATTTAACTCTTCAAGTATATGTTTAATATATTCGTCTCTTGATTCAGGAGTTAAATTTTGTGTTTTTAAAAGCTGTGTAAATCCTTTTACAACCGTTAAGGGATTCCTTACTTCGTGCGATATACTTGCAGCGAGTTGGCTAACAATCTCCATTTTTTCCATTTTAATTAATTTTGAGCGCATTAATACAGCATCTTTAATAACTTCATTTATATAAACAATAAATAACATTAAAGTAGTCGGTAATACCATGAAATAAATAATATACAAATTATTCACTTCAAAATCTGATAAGGTTAATACAATTAAAGTTGTAAATATTGCTAGGAAAAAGGTTAAAAACATGGAAAAAGCTACTTTAAGTTTTCTATTATATGTATTAAATTTTGAAGATGCGAGTGCTGTAACGATGAACATTATTCCGTAAACAACAACTGTCAGCATGTTAAAGCCATAAAATAAAAATCTCGTAATTAATAAAATTGTAAACAATATGATACCGACAGGGAATCCACCATAAAGCGTACCTATTATGACCGGAATTTGTCTTAAATCATGAATACAACTTTCATCCATATAGATAGGGTATCGCATACATAAAATAAGCGGGATACTAGAACAAAGGGTAATCAGTAGTATTTTATATTTCTTTAAATAGTGCCGGCTATCATATATGAAATAAAAAACAAATATACTACATAAAATGTATAGAAGATTATTTAATACGTTTTGATTAATATAAACAAAGTCCATAATATTTGCCTCGTTATTCTGAATTTCCTTTTCATATGTATTATACATGATAACATGTGTTAAGCTGCACGAAACTTGTTAATAAAATTCACTTGTTTTCGCGGTATTTCTAGAAATAATATTTTATTTAACTGCTAGATTTAAAGCTGCTTTTACTATCCAATGCAATAGGAGTATGGAATTATTTAAAATACCATTATCTAGTGCTGATTTATACTATTCTTGAATGTGCATAACATTTAATTTCTGAAGTGCAATCATTCCTATGTTAGTTATAACATGGTGGGGCATGTTGCTACTATAAGAAACGTAGATATTCTTTTCTATACGTTTCATTTTAATTTCTAACCACTGAACCAGATAGTCTTTTAAAGCAAGCTTAGACGGCTCCACAAAAGTCCCTTTATTTAACTCCGTAATTTTTTTCGCCTTCTTTTTTGTCTTATAACCAGTAAACCACTTTTATCTTCTTTTTACTGTCTCTGGATCAGGACCGATATCAATAATGATGCAATATTTATTTCCTCTTTTTCGAATATGTCCTTTCACTTAAAACACTCCTTCATTTGTTTTGAATCATGTTGTATAAGTCTAGTTGTAATTTTGCTGCTATGAAAATTACATAGTTGGACATATCAGCGATGGATATATTTTACCATATATAAACTGAATTGATTATTTAATATATTAGTTGTTTTTTTACAAAAGTTAATTTTATAAAATGATTTTGTATATTTGAAGCAATATTTTTATTTAAAACACCTTATTTGGAATAGTACATCTTGTATATATCATATTTTGTACAATTAATATTTTCTTATTTTAGAAATGATTTTAATTTGGAGTGAGATATATGGAGAGGAAAAAGAAATGGGAAGGATTAAACTCTAAAAATCCATCTGCTGATTCACTGGATTCGAGTTTAATAGGACCGACATTGCCACCGATTTCTTCATTTACTCTACCAACGGGATTTGAATCTGCATTCAGAGCTTTCAAATCTACTGATCAGTCCGTTACTGCTAATACACTGTCTATAGTAACATTTGAAACTACACAATTCGATTTAAATGGTGAATATGATGGTGTATCAACATTTATACCGCAACAAGATGGAGTATATTTAATTATTACTACTATAATTTTTAGTCCTACTGATGATACTCTAAATTATGTGACGGAAGTATTTATAACAGTTAACAGTGCTTTAATAGCAGGAGATGATAGCTTTTTTGGTGGAAATACTGGGCTTTTAAATGCAGTAACAGTTTCTACCATTGTACAATTGAATGCAGGAGATATGGTGCAAGTCCAAGCCGGTAGTACCATAGATGGCGTTATTGCATCTCCGCTTCTTACAAATTTTCAAGCTGCGAGGTTTCCATTACCAGTTCCAAATACATTTTTCTTGTTAAATAATTTATCTGCAGATTGGAGTAAAAGGCCGTTTAGTAGAAAAACATAATTATGTTCATTTTAAAAATAGTGTGAAGAAAATGATGAATTTAAATTAATTTTGTCTATTAAGAATAAGAAAAGCCACTTAGATAAGTGGCTTTTCTTATTTTTAAATTATGGGATATACCTTAGAAGATATCACTCGAATGAATATTACTAAATTAGCAATAAGATACTCAGAGAGATTTAGTCGTGAAGCTAGTCAAATTCGTAATAAAAAAGAGCCATGAGTGGAAAGGTTCATAACTCTTTTTGTAAGGGTAATGATTTTATAGGTAATAATCATCATGAAACCCTAAAAATGTAAGTTGATTAATTTCTATAAAATTCGAATTTTATAGAAAAAAAGCGACTGACAACAGCTAACTGCTTAGCAGGTTCTTTAAGATAAAAAAGAAGAGAATATAGAGGTTCATTCTGATTGTTTGAAGGTAATGAAAGAAAGAATATCACATACTATCGATCTTAATAAAAACTATGTTTGTTTTTCATTTTATTCACAAATAGTTCCAGTTGCTATTCCTGTTGGAGCGAAACCTACTGGGACATTAGTGATAACAGTATTCGTGGCAATATCAATAACAGAAACAGTATTACTACCTTGATTTGTAACATAGGCACGAGTGCCATCAGGTATGATAGTTACCTGATCAGGGGATAAAGCAACAGGAATTGTATCAATCACAGTATTTGTCGCCACATTTATTACCGAAACATTATTGCTAACTTTATTTACAACGTAAATAAGATTTCCACCTGGTGTAATATCTATACCAACAGGTTCGGTACCTACGTTAATTGTATTAATTACGGAATTGGTAGCGGTGTTAATAACAGAAACAGTATTGCTGTTCTGATTCGTGACATACGCACGAGTGCCATCTAGTGTGAAAACGATTATTCTAGGGCGAATGCCAACAGGAATGGTAGCGGTAACTGTGTTAGTAGCAGTATTAATAACAGAAATTGTGTTACTTAATTCGTTTGCAACATATGCAAAGGCTCCGTTTGGAGAAACAGTTATTCCTTGCGGAGCGATACCAACAGGGATGGTAGTGATAACTGTATTAGTAGCAGCAGTAATAACTGAAACGTTATTACTTGCGTGGTTTCCAACATAAACAGTTGTGTTATTTGGAGAAACAGCTACGCCAATTGGATCAGCTCCAACGGGAATGGTAGCAATAACTGTATTAGTAGCAGTATCAATAACGGAAACGGTATCGGAAAAAATATTAGTAACATAAGCACGAGCCCCATTGGGTGAAACTGTTACTTCAAGAGGTGCATTATCTACAGTAATTGTAGCGACTACTGTATTTGTTGCGGTGTTAATCACTGATACTGTATCATCTGCAGGGTCATCGATTGCTCCTGCGTTAGTAACATATACAAGGAAATTACATCCAGGTCCAGGTGGTCCGGTTGGCCCGGTCGGCCCAGTTGGTCCAGGTGGACACTCACAGTCTCCAGTCGGCCCAGGTGGTCCTTCCGGCCCCTGAATACCTTGCACACCTTGAGGTCCAGTCGGCCCTTCTAATCCTTCAGGCCCTTGAATGCCTTGCACACCTTGAGGTCCAGTCGGTCCTTCTAATCCTTCAGGCCCTTGAATGCCTTGCACACCCTGAGGTCCAGTTGGCCCTTCCGGTCCTTCCGGTCCTTGAATCCCTTGTATACCCTGAGGTCCAGTCGGTCCAGGTGGTCCAGGAACTCCCATTCCGGTTCCCGAACCAGTCGGCCCAGGTGGCCCTGGCGGTCCTTGAATGCCTTGCACACCTTGAGGTCCCTGAGGCCCTTCCGGCCCTTCCGGTCCCTGAATCCCTTCTACACCTTGAGGTCCTTCCGGTCCTTGAGGTCCTTCAGGCCCTTGAATGCCTTGCACACCTTGAGGTCCTTCCGGCCCTTCCGGTCCTTCAAGTCCCTGAATGCCTTGCACACCTTGAGACCCCTGAGCTCCTCTAGGTCCAGGAATTCCTCTAGGTCCTGTTGCTCCAGTCGGCCCTGGCGTTCCGATGTTACTCAATAACGAACTATTCAAGATTCCTTGTAAAATTAGGTTGAATGTTTGCTGTAATAAGGGGTCTGATATATTTGAACAACTGATAAGTGAAGACAAGCTTTGGAATAGAAATTGGAGTAACGCTGAGATTTGAGTGAGAGATGCAGTAGGTAAGGAATTGATTAATTGATTTATAGTTCTTATGACTAAATTTCTATTTGGTGTACTTGGTTGTACTGCTATTAATAAATTATTTAATGCCTGTAATGCAGATTGGAGTATTTCTATAGTTGTTGAATTTGGTGTTGTGAAAAAAGAAAGAATAGCTTGATTTAATTGGCTTATTATTTGTAATAATTCTTGTTGTTGAGAACTTGAGAGAAAAACAGGTGTACAGCAATTACTTTGATTACAAGGGGATATAGAAATAAAGCAGGGCTGCTGGAATTTATCACAAGGATTTGGTGAGTTTGATTTTTGATTATATCTCATAAGTAACCTCCTTTTTAAAAAATAAATGTTAGGTAAGTCTAGATAAATTATTTTAGCAACTATGTTTAAAATGTTTGTGGGTATATGTTTAATGTTTTTTTCTTCAAAGTATATGTAAACAAAATGGAGATGTTCTTAGGGGACGTATAATCAATGCTTAATTACTAATAAAGATTGTAATCATAGGAGGAGAAATGAAAGTTACAAAGTAAAATATACAAGCTATTAAATTTATCCCGCATTAACGGGTAGTAAGATCCCCACCTCAAAATTCAGCGGAAGCAAAGAAGTTAAGTGAGGGATCAACTGCCAATAAAAGCTCCATTGGTTCAACTAATAAAAAGTGGGGATAAACACCCCACCAATTATTAAAGTTTCACTTTATAAAATCAACAAAAGCGTTATTTTAGAAAAAAAGGTGACTCAGCAATTCTGTCAGCCGAGTCACCCAGTACTATCGATCCAAATAATATTTTTTTATATGTAGTTATAGCGGTTTCTTAGCGGCTAACCCAAAATGGCGGTCGAAGAACAAAGAATTTTATTTTAGAAAGTATTAGATTTTACTATGTTAATGCTATAACAGCAAGAGTTAAGCCCAATGTATTTAATGTATTAGAATATGGTCCTACATTAACAGTAAGAGTACTTGTTATACCTAAAGGTGTAGTGAAAATAGCGGGTGCTGATACAGAAGTGAATCCTGCAGTATATCCCAGAGAAGTACCAGAGCCAATGATTGGATTATTATTCAAATACATAGTGATACCTGCCGAATTACCTCCTGGTTGAATGATAACTTGCACTTCATAGATTGCCAAATAGGTTCTTCCACCTTCAAGTAAAACAGTTGTTGGTGGTGTGAATGAGATTGCCGTACCATTAGAATTTACCACGGTATCTAGTGGAATCGCAGAATTTACAGAAACTATTGATGGGGTAGTTTGAACAACATTTAAACTGTTAGCCGTGGGGGATGGACAAGTGCAAGGTTTGTGAATGTTAGAGTTATTATCATTTTGGTAATTCACAAATAATCAAGCTCCTTTGCGTAAGATAATTTTTTATCCTATATAAAACGTAGCTTTTTTGTATCTAAGTTATTTTTAATAAGTTTTTAAAGATAAGTCGAATATTGTTGGTCAGTCAACTCTTAAAAGTATTTGATACTCTGGGATTTTAAAATGCATCTGATAAATATATATGAATGTTTTTTTAAGGACATTACTGTAAGTTAGGAAACATAATAAAATAGTTATTTGGGCATAAAAAAGAGCACAATATATGTGCTCTTGGATAAGAAAGGTAGATTTCTATGAGTGGATGACTCCATACAATAATATATGCTTGTCCAGTTAAAAGGTGAAATGTTTTAATAAAATAGTTATTTGATAGAATTTTGATAAAAAGCGATGATCATTAATTCACTCCTTGACTCATGACAATTGCTTATGTATTGAAAAGTTATTCAGCTATTTGAAATATAGTTTCATTAGCTCTAGAGAATCCATATAGTTTCCTTGCGAACTTTAAAATACCTTCTTCGCTCTCTGTTAAAGTTTTAACATCGTTTTCAAAATAACGTCCTATCAGTTCTAATTCAGACAATTTTTTCTTTTCTTTATTAAGTGTAATTTGTTTTTCTTGAATCATATCTTCTTGTTTGTAAATGCAGATTTGAATGGAAATAACCATAGGTAGCATAAAAGCAAGTGCTAATAACAGACGACGTCTTAGTTTTTTATTCGTTTGTTGATTCTTATTAGGGTTAATTTGTTTTTTTGAGATTGATTGTTGTGGTGTTAAATTTGGGACACTCCCCATTTTAAAGCCTCCATTACTTATGTATAGAATTTAAATTGTTTAAAAGTATTATATATGTTAAATAGATAATTTTGAATCTATTTGGATAAAGGGGGGATTAAATTTAAATAAAAACGTTATTTGAATAGAGAAGTCCTAGATTTAGGGGGTCTAGGGCTTCAAATCTGAGCATATCTCACACGGCATTATAAAGAGAAAAGAACGTACTGAAGATAACATATGAATGTTTCATAAATGTAATAAAAAAGCGCCCTATGACTAAAATGTATATTGAAAAAAAGTTCACATCATATTGTATGTATGTTTTTTATGATGGTGCAATTTTGAAACAAAAACGTTATTTGAATTATCAATGCGAGTTTTACATTATTAAAGGAGGGAGAAGGGGGGAATAGAAGTATAATTCTACTTTTCCCTAAGAATAAATAGATTTGATTAAGGTTGAGTTATATTCGTTGTGACACAACTTGCTTCGAAATTATTGTTAAATACAAGTGTACCTTCACCAGTAAATGGCACTCTAATAACTAGATTCTTACTATCATAATCAAATTCTGTTGATAGTGAACGTGATCCGTACTCAACGGAGGAGAATACAAGTTTACCGTTAGAAATATTATAAATAAGAGTTAAACAAAGTGGCTGAGTTAATCCTGTGATAATGCAAGACATTCTATTTAAACCTCCTATCTTCTTCCTTATTAATAGCGTATGCAAATAGTACAAGCTTTGGCACAGTAGAAGCGGATAGGGAATGATGTAAAGATAGAAACTTTTAATAAAAGTGCTATTTTAATCAAAAGGAAGAATGAACATTGAACGTAAAGGAGTACGTCGTTTATAAAAGTGAATCATCTCTATGGATTGGAACTATACAGGAGTACGCTGAGTATATGATCGTACTTCCTGCAACAGTTCGTTTTTATACAAGACCAGTGTATCAAAGTAGAATAGTAAGTCGGAAGAATGCTAGGAATTATATAACTGTTACGGAGGTGAGGAAGATTAATAAAAATTTCATTTTGTAGAGAAATGGTGTGATTAAGTATGGGCATTGAATACGGAATGTTTGTATTAAAAAAGAGCAGACTTTAACCTACACATAAAAGTGCTGGAATTGTTCTAAAGGAAGGAATATCTGAAATATAAATATAATTGAGGGGAGTGAAATAATAATGGAAACTAGTACTTTTTTAGGGCTGTTCTGGGGGTGGATGACGGTTATCGTATCGGGAATACTTTTCGTCCGTCCATCGGTGCTACGTGAGTTAAAAAAATTAGTGGTTGAAGACAGAGGGTTTGGTATTATGTATGGTTTTCTATCGATTTTCCTAGGATTAGGTACTGTAATTCTACATAATGTATGGGTATTCAACTGGAAGGGATTCCTAACGGTTATTGCATGGCTTGCATTATTAAAGGGAATTTACATAATTGCATATCCTGAACCCTCTAAGAAAACAGACTTTGAAGTAAGGATACTATCAACACGTATAGTACTCGCTATCATTGGTGCTTTGGCTTTATGGATGCTTATAGTAATCTATATAAAATAATCTTTTTTTAATAAATAAAAGAGCCTGATATGAGAGAAAAGGCCTTTTCAAAAATTGCAATAGTAGGAAAAAGAAATACTTATATTGTCATCACCCTGTACCATCCATTTTGTTTAAAATATGGGGAGTTAAACTCACACATTAGTACACAATTGGAAATATAATCAGTATGTAAAGAAAGAATATGTGAATTATTTAAACAAAAAGTGCTAACAAGTTTGCAAACGAACTTGCTAACACTTATACAAAATATACATAAATTATCGCTGATATGTCTTCCTCAATAATAGCCATAATAAATTAGAACACACTAGTACGAAACGCTCATAAAACCATTTTTAATTTACATGATAATAGTATAAACTCTATATTTCTTTTAATAATTTAGGGTTATATCTTTTCTGCATTAGATGCTTTTAACCACGCTTCGTAAAATGCTGTAACTGATGCATAACGTTCTGCACGATTTTTATTTACAGCACGATACGCTACCTCATATAATTCCTTACTTGCTTTCCATTTTATAAAAGAACGATCTTTTTCACCGCCTAAAAGTGAGAAAGCCATTGCTCCCATATTAAATACATTTGTTCTTTCATCAATTGTTGCGTTTAGTTCAAATTCCTCTGGTGACATAAAACGGGAGGAACCCCATAGCCGGCCCATTTTATTTATGTAAGGTTTCTTACTGTATAAATCTATATCACAAATTTTTGTTTCTTTTGTATTAAAATTATATAAAATACTACCGTCATAAAAATCTATTGCTACATAGTTTTTCTTTTCTACATAAGTATGGAAAGAAAAAATGGAATGTAAGGAATGAATTCGTTCTATAGCAGATAAATGCCTAAATTTATAAAATGGTGAGTTTGGATTTTTATATTTTTCAGGAGGTGGGAAACTCCAATGCGAATGAAGACATTCACCATCAAACCAATCGAAAATTAATACATATCCAGATTGAACTGGAAAATGATCAATTAGTCTTATGAGCGATTCATGCTTTAAATCTTCATAGATAGTAACTGAATTTTTTAGCCTTTTAATAGCATCACCCGTTGTTCCTTCATATGCAATTGTTTGTGCTCCTGCGTATTTGATAAATTTCTTGTGACCATCTTTTTCTACACCAAAACTTATATTACCTGAGTCTTGCTGGTCAAAAACTGCAAATACGGTCCCTAATTTAATAAGCCAATCAAAATTATGATATTCTTTTAATTGGAATGTTACACTATTTAACTGAATTTCGACGGAATTATCTTTCATAGCTTACCTCACATTTAATATAATTAAGTTGTACATTCCACTATTCGACATATTTTATGGAAATCCTATGCTAACAATATGAAATTTTATAAATATAATGATAAATACTTATAAAGAGGTGAATACAATAGATCAACAAATTGTTATTAAACCGTATCAAAAAGACTGGGTTGAAGAGTATATAAAAGAAAAAGAGAAATTCTGTTCCTTGTTAGGACAAGAAATAATTGCTGTTGAACATATAGGAAGCACAGCAGTAGAAGGATTAGGAGCTAAACCTCTTATTGATATGATGATTGGCGTAACAGAACTGCAAATAACTGAAAAGTGGATTGAAGTTCTATCGGAAATTGGATATGAGTATGTTCCAAAAGATGCAACCAATTGGCGTTTTTTTAGAAAAGGAAAGTGGAGAGCGGGTACTCATCATTTGCATGTTTATATTTATAATAGTGACGAATGGAGGAACAATATTTTATTTCGTGACTTTCTAATAAGCCATGAATGGGCACGTAAAGAATATAGAGAATTAAAAGAGATACTTGCTATTACATATGCTTTTGATCGTGTTTCATATACAAAGGCAAAAGCGCCGTTTATTCGAAAAATATTAGAATTGGCTAGAACTCAATGAATTTATAGATTCTTATCTAACTAGTTTTGAAACCTCTTCCTACACTTTTTATAGGGAGGGGATTTTTTGTTTTTTCATGACTAAATATATAATTTCTAATTATTGGAGGCAAACTATTTTATTTATTTTGATATTTCTAGTACATTGGAAATATTAAGGGGGAATTAAGCAATGAAAGCTATTGTACATCAATATAAAAAAGGATTAGAGGGAGTAGGATATAAATTTTCACCTAAGATAAATCCTAGTGCAGGTGAAGTAAAAGTAAAGTTAAAAGCTGCCGGGTTAAATCATAGGGATTTATTTATTATAAATAATAGAAAAGAAATGGATCTACCATTAGTAATAGGGTCAGATGGATCAGGAATTGTTACAGAAATAGGAGAAGGAGTTTCAAATATTACACTACATACAGAAGTTATTATTAATCCTAGTATTGGATGGGAACATGCTACTGAAGTACCGGAGTTACCGGAAGTGCTAGGTGGGCCGAAAGATGGAACGTTTGCTGAATATGTAATTGTACCAGTTGAAAATGTTGTAGAAAAGCCGTCATATCTTACTTGGGAAGAATCAGGTGTTTTATCTTTATCCGCATTAACTGCATACAGAGCGCTTTTTACTAAAGGTAGATTGAAGCGCGGCGAACACGTTTTAATTCCGGGAATAGGCGGTGGTGTTGCTACATTTGCCATGTTATTCGCGAAAGCAATTGGCGCAAAAGTGAGTGTTACTTCAAGGGTAGAGAATAAAAGGGAACTTGCTGCGAAATATGGTGCAGATATTTCTTTTCATAGTGCCGGAAATTGGGGAGAGAGCTTACAAGGTGAAAAAGTAGATTTAATAATAGATAGTATAGGTCCAGCAACTTTTTTGAAATATTTTGATGTATTAAAACCAAACGGAAGAATCGTGAATTTTGGTGCAAGCTCAGGAGATAAAATTGAATTACCATTACGCGCGCTATTTTACAATCAAATTGATATTATGGGAACATCCATGGGTAGCCGTGAGGAATTTAATGAGATGATAAAGTTTATAGAAAAACATCAAATTAAACCAATTATTGATAAAGTTTACTCGTTAGAAGAAGCAATTCGAGCACTAAGCCGTATGGAACGTGGAGAACAATTCGGAAATATTGTACTTCAAATGAATTAAAAAATATGATTTTACAATTAGTATATTTAAATGAACATGTTATGTATTCCAAACATGAAAAAAATACGAATTGCCTTATTATAAAGGTTTACGAACTTTATACATAAATAGCGTATAAAATTTGTTTTATAATTGTCACATGAGCAATAGTAAAATGAGAATTAGATGAGAAAAGTTTAAGCCCATTTTCATAATGGTATTGTATACTGTGTAAATCAAGAACACTTGTAAGTAGGGAGAGAGTATTATGAATTACACAGTATTTCGGTGGTTTAATAATTTTGCTGATTCATCCAAACTATTTGATACGATAATGGTTGCTATTACAAATAGCGCTGCATACGTAGCCGTTCTATTTATGCTTATCTTATGGTTTAATAATGGAAAGAAAGAGAATGCAATTAGAAAACAATATACAGTTTTATATACGACGCTTTCGGTTATTATTGCATTAGTAGTAAATGTTCTTATACACGCAGTATATTACCATCCGCGTCCGTTCGTATCACATGATGTACACCAATTAGTGCCACACGCAGCAGATTCATCATTCGTTAGTGATCATTCTGTACTTGTATTTTCAATTGCCTTCGTATTTATTCTTAGAGGAGAAAAACTGAAATATATCGCGCTCTTATGGGCAGTGTTAGTCGGTATATCACGTATGTATGTAGGTGTTCATTATCCTTTAGATATACTTGGTGCAGCTTTCATAACAATTGTTACGAGCGGTTTAGTAATGCAAAGTACACGTATGTTTGAACCAATAGCGAAATTCGTATTCAAAATGTATGCATTAGTAGCGAGACGAATTCCTTTCTTAGCAAAATATAACCATATCGCATAATTTTCTTATAAAAAGTTCCCCTTTGGAAATCCAGAGGGGAACTTTTTATAGTAAATAAGAAAAGAGTTTAGAGTGATATGCAATCAAGTTTTGGTGAAGTTAATATTCAGAAATTTCACGCACCGTATTTTTATTAAATAAAACAAAAAATAACAATAGTTAGTTTCGTATTGTTTTAAAGGAATTAAAAAGAAAACTTCGAAACTTATAGTATCGTAAACAAAAACTACAAATTATAAAACGCATCTTCGTACGAATCCATTCCAAAAGAGAGGAGATAAGTATGCAAAAACTTCAAACGAATAAAGGCGCTCGATATATGATGATTGCTTTTATTGTTTTGTTTCTTATTATGATTTTGCGTATAGTCTATATTCAGGCAGTAGGAGTCGTGCATAATGTAAATGTAAAGGACCTCGCGGATGAACAACATAATAAAAAAGGTGTTTTAGAAGCGAATCGTGGCACTATCTATGACCAAACGGGAAAGGTGTTAGTACAAGATTCTACAACGTATCGAGTTGTTGTGAATTTAAAAGGAAAAGATAAAGTGAAAAATAAAGATGAAACCGCACAACAATTAGCCGATGCGCTTGAAATTGATAAAGAAGAAGTATTAAAAAACTTTCATGAAGGGCGTACGCAAGTTGAAATTGGGAAAATTGGTCGGAACTTATCTAGGGAAAAGAAGGAAAAAATTAATGATTTAAAAATACCAGGTGTATCTTTTATGTCGGAAAAAGCAAGAGTGTATCCGAATGAAGACTTTGCATCCTATATACTGGGTTTTGCTAGACCAGATGATAAAGGGAATACGGAAGGGAAGTTTGGGCTTGAAAAGAGTTTGGATAAATATTTGCGCTCGACAAACGGGAATATAGAATATGTGGGTACACGAAGGGGGATTCCGCTTACAAATGATATAGGTAAAGTAGAACCTGCTAAAAATGGGAATAACGTGTATTTAACGCTTGATAAACAAATTAATAGCTTTTTAGAAGAAGCGATGAACAAAGCACAAGAGCATTATGATCCTTCTATGTTAATTGGCATTATTGCTGATCCAAAAACAGGAAAGGTTTTAGCGATGTCTAGTAAGCCTAGTTACAATCCTAATGTAGGTGATATCGAATACTTTTTAAATGATCCGATTGCAAATGCATATGAACCAGGTTCAACTATGAAAGTTTTTACGTTAGCAGCTGCCATTAATGAAGGTGTATATAACGGAAAAGAATATTTTCAATCTGGAAAATATTCCGTTGGTTCCTCTGATATAAAAGATCATAATGGTGGATTTGGATGGGGATCAATTACATTTGATGAAGGTTTTGAAAGATCATCAAACGTAGCTTTTTCTATTTTAGAAGATCAGTTACTGAAACCAAATAAATTTAAGCAATATATGAATAAATTTGGATTCAATCAAAAAACAGGAATAGATTTACCTGGAGAAAGTAAAAATACTTTATTATTAAATACGCAAATTCAACAGGTTACAACTTCTTTCGGTCAAGGTTCTACAGTAACTCCGATTCAATTAATCCAAGCGGCTACTGCTATAGCAAATGACGGGAAAATGATGCAACCATATATCGTTGATAAAGTTGTAAATCCAACAAATAAAGAAGTTATTATGGAAAATCAACCGAAAGAAATTGGGAATCCGATAAAAAAAGAAACAGCGGACAAGGTTAGAAGCTTAATGGAGCGTGTTATAACATCTTCAAAAGGAACTGGTACAATGTATAAAGTGGATGGTTATCCAATTGGAGGTAAGACAGGAACAGCACAAATACCGAATCCTGAAAACGGCCGATATATGGAAGGGAAAGAGAATTACATTTTCTCCTTTTTAGGAATGGCTCCAATTGATGATCCGGAGTTAATCGTATACTTAGCTATTAAGCAGCCAAAGTTAAAAGGAGATGAGTATGGAGCTCAGCCTCTTGCTGAAATATTTAAACCTGTTATAAAAAACAGCCTTGAATATTTAAAGGTGAAACCGTATACAGAAAAACAAATAGCTGATGCAACGAAGCAATCTCAATTAAAAGTACAAAATTATGTAAATCAATCGATGGGTACAGCAGAGAAAAGTGTAGAAAAAGAGAAGCTACAGCCAATAATTTTAGGAGAAGGAAAAATAATAAAACAATATCCACAGTCTGGCGAGGTCATGAGTGAAGGGGATCGTATATTTTTATTAGGGAATAACGCACAAATGCCAAATGTAAAAGGTTGGTCCATGCGTGATATTATGTATTTCTCTAAGCTTTTGAAATTAGATTTGAAAACTTCTGGTACAGGTTATGTAACGAGCCAAAGTATTGAAAAAGGACAAAATTTACAAGAAGGAGATACACTAGAACTAGAATTAGAACCGCCGTTACAACCGTTAACAGAGGCGAATACGAATTAATTCAAACTTGTTGAAGAACCTATATCCAATAGGTTCTTTTTTAAAAATTTATGAGTAATTTCACGCACCGTATTTTTTAGAAAAAATAATAAATAAAATACTTAACAGTTACTAAAACAAAAAAACTTACATATATTGAAATTAGAACGATTGTTCAATTTTTGTATTAAACGATGGAAGGAGTCTACATTGAATAAAAGACGATATGATAGTGATTTAGCCAAAGAAATAATAGGAGAAAAAGCGATAGAGTTATTTTCCTTAAAAGGGTATACAAAAACCTCCATTGATAACATTGCTAAAGCCTCTGGTTATAGTAAAGGACATATATATTATCATTATAAAAATAAAGAAGAATTATTTGTTTATTTAGCTAAAGACAGTATGAAAAACTGGCATGATAAATGGAAAATGGCAGAAAAACAGTATACAAACGCAACTGAAAAATTATATGGAATGGCTAAATTTGTACTTTATAATTACAAAACGCCGTTATTAAGAGCGGGGCAAGAACTTGCCTCTGATCCGAGCACGAATCCTTCTACAGTTCAACAACTTTATGGTTTAGCTGTTGTCCCTTTAAAGGCATATCAACAAATTTTAGATGAAGGTATAAAAAGTGGTGAGTTTTATATGAAAAATGTTGAGGGTTCATGCCTTTTATTAGGTTCATGGCTAGGTGGATTATGTCAATTCATTCATTCAATTGAAATGGAGAAATTAGAAGTTTTATTTGAAGAAGCTATTAAAATTTTTTTACTCTCTATTTCAAACAAATATATGTAGCGTGACACGCGAATTAGAACGATTGTTCAAATCCTTACACTCGTCCGTTTTCATTATATGTATAAACAACAGGAGGTTATTTATATGGATGAGCAAAGAGTCGCAATTATAACTGGCGGCGCTTCTGGTATTGGTAAAGCTTTAGCCATTCAATTAGCAAATAAAGATATATTTGTAATTATCGCTGATATTAATGAAGCCTGTGGCCAAAACCTTGTGAATAATATAAAAAATAATAATCAACTAGCTAGGTTCGAATATTTAGATGTTACTAACGCTGGATCCGTAGAAGAACTTATTATAAAAATAGTTAATGAGTTTGGTAGAATAGATTATATGTTTAATAATGCAGGAATTGCTATGTATGGAGAAGTATACGATATGTCTTTGGATGATTGGAAACATATTATTGAAATAAATTTATTAGGAGTAATTTACGGAACACAATTGGCTTACCAATTCATGAAAAAACAAGGATTTGGTCATATCATTAATACTGCTTCTGCAACTGGTTTAGGACCAGCTCCCCTTTGTACCGCGTATGCAACAACCAAACATGCTATCGTAGGTTTAACAACTTCATTACATTATGAGGCGGAAGAATACGGTGTAAATGTAAGTGTGCTTTGTCCAACTTTTGTAGATACACCCATATTTAAAAAATCAATTGCAATTAATATGAATAAGAATCACATTATAAAACAACTAAAAACAAATAAGCCAATTTCAGCTGACAAGTTTGCTGAAATTGCACTGAAAGCTATTCATAAAAATAAATTAGTAATTTGTCCAATGCCATTAAAAAAAACGATGGACGTATTCTTTACTTTATTTCCTTATCTTCATAAAAAGCTAATGCGTTTCGTATGTCGAATTGGTCGTAAAGCAAAAATGACGGAAATATAAATATCTGATTATTTTTTATTTACAGTTAAAAATAATTGTGATAATATGGGAAAATCAAATGCAGTGAAGAGAAGAGTAAATAAAATGAATTTTTCACAGAGAGCTCCATTTAGCTGAAAAGGAGTAAAAATTCTTTATTGAACCAAGCCTCTGAGCAGCGCATCGGAACCTATTATTAGGGGATGGTGTGACGGGAGCTCCCGTTATAGAGCTATGGTATAAGCATGAGTTAGAATGCAGTACCTGATAAGGTTAATATGGTGACATATTAACAAACTAGGGTGGCACCGCGATGATAAATCTCGTCCCTAAGATTAAAAGTCTTGGGGGTGGGATTTTTTTATTGTTTTAAAACAATTTGGAAAGCGGGGGCCAAAAATGAAAAACTTTCTTAAAGATTGGAAATATCCTTTATTACTACTGTCCGGTGTTGGTATTGCGAATTTAGGAGCATGGATTTACTTAATAGCATTGAATGTACTTGTCTATCATATGGGCGGATCAGCCTTAGCCGTTGCTGCTTTATATGTAATAAAACCATTAGCCACTTTATTTACAAACGCTTGGTCTGGGAGTATGATTGATCGTTTAAATAAACGGAAATTAATGATTCACCTCGATATATATCGTGCGTTATTTATCGCTATTTTACCTTTACTTCCGTCACTTTGGATTGTTTATGTATTTGTATTCTTTATAAGTATGGCCAGTGCAATTTATGAGCCAACTGCTATGACGTATATGACGAAATTAATTCCAGTAGAACAAAGACAACGTTTCAACTCATTACGTAGTTTAATAGGATCTGGTGCATTTTTAATTGGTCCAGCGATAGCAGGGGTTTTATTAATTGCGAGTACACCAGAGATTGCTATATATATAAATGCTATAGCATTTCTGTTATCAGGATTCATTACATTACTTTTACCTAATCTTGATAAGAAAGAAGCTTCGGATACAACAAGTAATACATTATCTCTTACAGTATTAAAAAAAGATTGGAACACTGTTATAAATTTTAGTAGAAAACATGTGTATGTCGTATGCGTGTACTTCTTATTTCAAAGTATGTTCGTATTAGCAACCGCTACTGATTCACTTGAACTATCGTTTGCGAAAGAGGTATTACTACTAACAGATAGTGAATATGGTTTTCTAGTTAGTATAGCTGGTGCAGGATTTATTTTAGGTGCCATAACAAATACAATTTTGTCAAAGAAATTAGCACCTTCACTTCTAATTGGAATAGGATCATTATTCATTGCAATTGGTTATTTAATTTATGCTTTTTCAAATGTATTTTTAATAGCTGCTATTGGATTCTTTATTTTATCTTTTTCAATGGCATATGCAAATACAGGATTTTATACATTTTACCAAAATAATATCCCTGTTCATATGATGGGACGGATTGGGAGTATATATGGACTTGTTATTGCAATAGTAACAATCTTTATTACAATATTATCTGGTGTTGCGACTCAGTTCATTTCTATACAACTTGTAGTTATTGTAGGTTCATTGATCATGTTATTTATTACTATCGTCTTGTGTGTGTTTACTTTATTCGCATCACAATCTAAGTTGTATTCTACTGAATCAATAAAGTGAAACTTTAATCAGGGGGCATCCCCCCACTGATTATCAGCCCTCACCAATCGGGCTTTTACGGGTAGCCCGATCCCTACTTAACTTCTTTGCTTTCGCTGAATTTTGAGATGGGGGTCTTACTGCCCACAGATAGCGGGATAAATTCGAAATGAACTTTGTGTTCTCATTAACAATTTATCGTATTTAATAAAAGGGTTCTTTCCCCTTTATATGGAAAAATCAATAAGGGGAAAGAACAATACTGAAAGATAAGGGTGGTTGTCGTGATAAAAACAAAAGATGAAATTGATAAAATTGTAAAAGAAATACAAAAGAAAATAGATTTCTCTGGAGTAGTTTTAGTAAAAAAAGAAAAAGACTTAGTCTATGAAAAAGCTTTGGGTTACGCAAACCAAAGTGAATGTATAAACAATACGATACAAACAAGATTTGGTATTGCCTCAGGATGTAAAATTTTCACTGCAATTGGCATCTGTCAACTTGTTGAAAAAGGTTTTATTTCTTTTCATACAAAATTAAAAGATTGTCTAGAGATAAAATTTCCAAACTTCGATGAAGATATTACAATACACCAACTACTAACGCATAGCGCTGGTATACCAGATTATTTTGATGAAAGTATTATGGATAACTTCGAAGATCTTTGGAAACAAACACCTATGTATCTATTAAAGGACTTAAAAGACTTTTTGCCATTATTCCAAAACAGAAATATGATGTTTGCACCTGGAAGTAAGTTTCACTACAACAATGCAGGTTTTATCATACTTGGATTAATAATAGAAGAACAGACGGGACTTAAATTTACGGAGTATATAGAAAAGAACATTTTTAATCCGATTGGCATGAATGATTCTGGCTATTTTTCGTTAGATAGATTACCAAGACATACAGCTCTAGGATATATAAAGGACGAAACCAACCAAAATTGGAGAACAAACGCCTACTCTATACCGATAAAAGGAGGAGCTGATGGAGGTGCATATGTTACTGCACCAGACATGCTGAAATTTTGGGCGGCCCTATTTAATAATGAAATTTTAGGAAAGGAATATACAAAATTACTTTTAACTCCTCACATTCAAGTAAATGATAAACAGTCCTACGGCTATGGAATATGGATTGAAACACGAGAAAACAAGGTATTCAAATATCATGTAATGGGATATGATCCAGGCGTCAGTTTTCGCTCGGCTATATATCCAGAATTAGGAATCACTTTAGTTATTCCATCGAATAAAGGGGCAGGACCTGAAAAATTAATGACAGAAATAGAAAGAGCTTTTTAATTATATGGATTTAAAAGAAGAGATACGAAAATAATTTAAACGGGTTCATGATTGTTTCTGTTTTGAAAAATATTTTAGTTAACGAGGAACCCTTTATTTAGTAAATAAAGGGTTTTATAATTTCATAAAAATATATACAATTATATAGATTTTAGAATTTAAAAACATTACTATATAGTTTTAAATTTTAATTATTCATTCATATGAAAGGGCGTGTTGACAATTTGTATATGATCAACGGTAGTGTGTTTATTATTTTAGGAGTTATTTGTTATTTAATTGTACGTGGAATATTAATTGGTACCAAAAATACAAAACATGTGATTTGGTGGAAAGAAATAATAAGTTTTTTATTTGTGATCTACATTTGTATGGTTGTTGCAGTAACTTTATTCCCTTTACCAATCGGTTTTCCTTCTAATATTGAAAATCTAAATCGCTCGGTCAATATAATACCATTTGCATCAATTATTAAAGACATCAATCAAATTGGTAGTGCTTATGATGGAGATGCCCTATTTATGATTGGTCTAATTGTAAGAAATGTAGGCGGGAATATTTTATTATTAATGCCTTTAGGATTTTTAGCACCAATCCTATGGGATAAATATAAGAAATTCAAAAATACAATTTTATTAGGATTTTCTATATCAGCTAGTATTGAATTGCTACAATTAATTGAGTCTTTATTTAGTGGAGTGGGACGTATTACTGATATTGATGATGTGATCTGTAATGTTATAGGTTCTATTGTTGGATATTGTATTTATATTATCTTTTTAAAAGCTATTAATAAATTTAACATTCGAGTGTTGGGTAAAGCTAATTCTAAAGGTGTGGAATTAGTTGATAAATAGGAGTTTAAACGAGTTATTAAAGGCGTACGAGTAAAAAGTACGTCTTTTTATTTTTATAAATAATGCTTAAGGCTAATGAGAAATCACATTATCCATCTTACACTTGAAAGTAGCTATCGTATTTCAAGTATGGAATGAAAAGAGGAGAATATAATCTTTAAAGATAAACAAGTTTATAGGAGGATTCTAAATGGATATTTTACTTGTTGTTCTTATTATTGTTTTAATGCAAAGTAAAGAACGAAAAGTGAAAATAAACCGTATTTGGCTCATTCCGGCTTTGTTGTGTTTTGTAACAATCCAGTCCATTATTCATATGGGACAAATAACTTTGCTGCAAGGACTACTGTTTGTTGTAATGCTTGGAATTGGCTTAGGTCTAGGAATTATACGGGGAAGAGCTTTAACATTTCGATTAGATAGTAAAACAGGTCATGTACTACGAAAAGGAAATTGGGTAAGTGCAATAATCCTTCTTGTTATTTTAGGAGCAAAAATTATGATTAAACAAAGTATGTTTTCTGGTAGTACGCACCAGACATTAATGGTTGTAACAAATGCCTTTTTATGTATTACATTAGGCACTGTGATTAGTAGACGTTATTATATTTGGAAAAAATATAATGAATTAACACAAAAAGCGTAAATACATTCACCCCTTGTTTAACATTGCTAAGAACGGTAATACTAATTAACATTGAACTTTTACAACAAGGGATGATAATATGATATACATTTACACAGATTTTGGTGGAACACATACTACCTCACTAGCTGCAGCTTATCATTTAAATAAATTACCAACGGATCGCAAGTTAACGAAAGAAGAAATTTTGAATGTAGATTACTTTAATAAATTGAAAACAGAAGATATGGGCAAAATCATTTTTCATGGAATAGACGAAAATGGTAATCCGGTTTATACAATTGGATGTGGTGCATCAAAAGTCGTTGTACCTGCGATGAAACATTTAGGAGAGATTTTGCAAAAACATTATCAAAGTCATGAAAAGATTATTTTTTCTAATACATCACCAACAGTGCCTTTACCAATGACTTTCGGTGGTCTGTTTTCTAGAAGATTTCACATCGACTTCATCGGCGTACCGTTACTCGTATGGGGAGCGAAACTTTGCTGTGATAACGTACAAAGACTTGTTAGTTATACGAAAGAAGCTGGTCGATTGACAAATGATTATGTTGTAATTTTAGATAATGAAACCTTTAAATAATGTATAAAAAGAAGAAAATCGGGCAAATACTTCGGTTTTCTTCTTTTTTTCGTGAAAATGACAAAAAATATTCACATTTAATATCCATCTACTATAGCCAAAACAATAAAGTCCTGTTACCATTACAGGGATATTCTCTTTTCGTAACATAAATATATAGAAAAGTCAGAAAAGAGGAATTGAATTAAGGGAGGAACAACATGAAGCGTGTTGCTTGGATTACTGATAGTACAACTGCGAGTTTTACAACAGAAGGAGATAACTTTGTTATCCCAATTGAAGTTATTATTGATGGTGTGTCGTACAAAGATTGTGAAGAAGGTGTGCGTGAGCGCGTCTATAATGCGTTAAACGAAGGTAAAACTGTCACTACATCACAGCCTAACATAGGGGAAATGGTAGAGTTATTTTCGAAATGCAAAGAAGAATATGAAGAGGGATTTGCAGTTGCTATTAGCGGAAAAGTAAGTGGAACTTATCAAAACATGAAGTTAGCTGCAGACATGGCAGGTTTCCCATTAACGGTATTGGATAGTGAAACAACAAGTTATCCAATGGATGAACTAATTAGAAAAGCGAAATCGTTATACAATGATGGTATGACGTTACAAGATATACACAAAACATTAGTAGATGAAAAAAGAAGACCTTTCCACGTATTCCCGAAAAGTTTAAAAGGCCTTTACGCAAGTGGACGTGTAAAGGGAGTTCAATTTTTACTTGGAAGTTTATTAAGTGTCAACTTAATATTAGAAGTAAAAGGTGGAGAGCTTTTACTTGAAAAGAAAGTTCGCAAAATCCAAAAATGTCGAGAATACATTAAAAATGAACTCGAAAAAGAATTACCAAAAGTACTTCATATGTTCCATGCTAACGATAAAGATGGAGCTGAGGAATGGATTTCAGATATTAGAAAAGCATTCCCTGAAATGGACTTTAAACTATATCCATTACCAATTTCATTTGCGGTTCATGCAGGTGAAGGTACAATAGCAATTAGTTATTAAGAGGAAAACCCGTGAATAATTCACGGGTTTTTTATTTAATTGAATTGAAATTGGAGGCATATCATGTCGCCATCAAACAAAAAGGCTCATTTTATCGTTTTAAGGAGCAACCAATCCCTCAACTTGATTTGAAATTAAAAATATAAGCCTTTGCCTACTGGCTGAACAGTTTCTAGAACAGTATCGACCATTTTGATTAGGGTTCTTATAATCCAGGCTGAGAGATTTTGAGCAGCAAAACAGCCTGCAGCAGTCGAGATATTTCCTTCGTTTACGAAACTTTGTTCAATAACGTCTACATCAAATTCTTTAAGCTGTTCTACTACGGACGGATATGTAGTGGCTTTCTTACCTGTTAGTAATTTTTTAGCTCCTAGTAGTAATGAACCAGAACACATAGATCCTATTAATTGTCTTTGAGGATCTACATGAATGCTATTCAGATACTCTTGATTTTTATATAAATTTTGTACACCCTTACCACTTGCAAATATTACAGCGTCAGCAGACGGAATATCAGATATGCTTCCTGTCATGGGAATACGTAAGCCAGACATGGATATATGAGTTTTTCCCGTTCCTAATAGTTGAACGTCCCAATCAGAAATACCGCCAACTAAACGTACACGATTTAATAAATCCCATGGTAGAAAAACATCTATATCAGTAAAGTTATCAAAACAGACTATTGCAATTTTCATTTTCTAATCCCTCATTCCGTATGTATGTCCCCTAATATAGAATATAAACTGCTCCTTTTTATGTTCTATATTAAGTTATAAATTCCTGTATATTCTATGCGATGGAAATTTAATTAAATAAAAGGATTATACACCTATAAAATATGTGGCATTCAAATATCCCATACATAACGTAAATAATGTTGTTTCGAAAGTTTAAAGGGTTTTTAAATATAAAAATAGAAATCTATATAAAAAAATATATAAATGGTAGTGATGCTATGAAAATAGGCAAATTTGGAGAATTAAATAACATAAGTATTGATACAATTAGACATTATATGGACCTGGGTCTCATTATTCCTGAAAAAAGGGGAGGGCATTATTTTTTTGATGAGTATTGTCAAATAGATTTAGAACTTATATTACATTACAAAGATCTAGGATTTAGCTTGAATGAAATTAAAGAACTATTTTTTTATAAAAATTTAGCGAAATCTATGAATTACGAAAATGATACTTTTTACCAATCTTTATTTAAATTGAAATATGACAAGATGGAACAGGAAATAGAGCTTTTGGGGAAGAGGCGGGATAAATTAAAGGAAGTGTTACAAGATTTATTATTAACAAATGAAACTTCAAATTCAATTATAGGGATAGATTTAAGCGTACTTCATTTACTTACATGTTCTAAGTGTAGCGAAAAACTAATTCTTCAAAATGGAATTATTACTAACAATCAAATTACTGAGGGGAAGCTAATTTGTAATTGTGGTGAAGAATATATTATTACTTCAGGAATTATAACTGCGGGTAAATTATTTAAAGTAAATGAGCAAACGTCACTTGAAGATACTATTTCGGATTATATTCATGAAACTGATAATGCGTATTTGGAAAATATGCATAGGGAAGGGGAATGGGCGAAAAAGAAACTAGTACATTTAAATTTAAATAACAAATTAATACTGGATTTAGGATCGGGACTTGGATTCTTTTTGAGAAACATTTATGAAG
The DNA here is from genome assembly GCF_038006085.1 of Bacillus sp. FSL K6-0073. NCBI lineage: Bacteria > Bacillati > Bacillota > Bacilli > Caryophanales > Bacillaceae > Bacillus > Bacillus sp. FSL K6-0073. Next base: position 2,625,054 of record NZ_JBBOUN010000001.1, read on the forward strand.
AACTGCCCGGAAATTGCCTATACATTGCAGTGGATCGAGATTTAAATAAACTTTTATTTTTAAAAGATGTATTAGCGAGAAGAAATCCGAAAAGAAACATTCTCTTTATCTGTGCTGATTTTTTGAATATCCCTATTCAGAATCAGTCAGTTGATGTAGTAATTGATCATTCTGGTACGAGCAATTATAGTTTTGAGCATGAGGATTTTTTACTTCACGAATTAAATCCACTTTTTAAAACGGATTGTTATTTAGTAAGTTTATTTATTTTATTTAAAAATTTCAGCTCAAATAGCCAAATTACAAATAACTTTCGAGAAAATTTTACACTTTCAAAAGTAACGAAAGAAATCCAAAATCTACACTTTCAATCCATTGATGAAAGTACTTCAAATTATTTGACACGAGGAGGAAAGTACGAGGATTTCTTTGTTCAAGGAGAAGAAATTTATACATATTCATTTTTCGGAAAAAGATAAGGGCAATCCCGTCAAAAAAAGTCCGGTTTTATAACTGGACTTTTTTTGACGATTTATATTTATACTCTTTGCGATTAAAAGACAAAGAGTATGTTAATCTACATGTTTAGCACTCACATGACACTCTCTTGTCGATGTATGTCTAGTAAGAGAAAAGATAGCCAAACCTAAAGACAATAGAACTAGAGATCCACCAACCCAGGCCATATGAGCGACATTATGTACTTGTTTTAAGGCTATACCTCCAACTGCAGAGCCGAGCGAAATTCCTATTTGTAGAGCTGAATTATTAAAACTTTGCTGTATATCTGACGTTTCTGGAGCAGTTTGAATTAAATAAGTTTGTAGAGGTGGTGCAAGTCCCCAACTCAATGTAGCCCAAACTATCATAACGGGAATAAATAGGCTAATAGAAACTGTCGTGAATGGTAATATAAATAAGATTAGAGCAAATAAAGTAATAACTATCACTATACTTTTTGGAGCGCCTATTTTATCTGATAATCCACCGCCGAACGCTCCGCCACTTACTGCAGCTATACCAAACATTAAATAAAATATGCTAATCCAATAAGGGCTTAGTTGAAACTTTTCTTCTAAAAAAGGAGTAAAATAAGCATATAAAGTATAGTGTCCTGCTAACATAAACATGGTGGCTAGATGAGCAGCACCTAGTTTTGGACTACATACGGCTTTTAATTGGATAGATAAAGGAGTTCGGTTTTCCTCTCCAGGTATTTTCTCTAAAAATAATGAAATTAAGATAATAGATCCCAATGATAAAATAGCTATACATAAAAAAATAACTCTCCAGCCAAATGTGTTCGAAATTAATATGCCTAGTGGAACTCCTAAAACAAGTGAAGAGCTAATACCCATATAAATTAATCCTAATGCTTTTGCTTGGTAAGAGGGATTAACAATCTTAGCTGCAATTGTAAGGGAAAGTACGACAACTAAAGCAGTACTCATAGCAGTTAATATTCGTGCTATCATCATAAAAGTAAAGTTCGGACTAAAATAAGTAAGTATATTTCCAATTAGAAAAGTGTAAAGTGAAATAATATACAATTTTTTTCGTTCCACTTTACTTGTGAAAATCAATAATACAGGACCTGCTATAGCATAAGTAAAGGCGAAAATTGTAATTAATTGACCAGCGGAACTTAATGAAACATTAAAATCTTTAGCGATGTCTGGCAATATTCCTCCAACAATAAGCTCTACAAGACCTACTGCTATTGTTGCTAAAGCTAATATAAATACTTTGAAATTCATTTTTTTGTAATCCCTTCTCGTCATTATTTACCTTAGAACAAAAAAACTCCTGACTACAAACGCTATAATACGCATTTTGTAGTCAGGAGTTATTGGTTCCTGGTAGAGACCCCCAAGCCATATTCTTGGAGTTATACATGATTCTCATATGTAATTAATCAATGTAATAGAAGATACCATATTAATTTTTATATTTCAATAAAAAATTAGCATTCGTATATAAAAACCTAAGTCTTTTATAGCAATCATTTTATTTCTATTAGTGCAGAGAGACGTAAAAACCCACAGTTGATAAAAGATGGGGTTAGCCCCATCTTTTATTTATTTCTCCTTAAAACTTTTCAAATTGTACATATTGATATTGGGTTAACCCGAGACCTTACACTATATGTAATACGAAGAAAAGCGAGGGAAATGTTATGGGAAGTTTACGATTACATATAGTAAATAAAAAAAGCAACCAAGAACTTAGAAACATTTTTTTATATTCAATTGCAAAAACAGTATCAATATTTGGTAGCTCTATGTATAGTTTCGCGCTAGGATTATATGTTTTACAAATAACTGGATCTGCATTAAATTTCGCGATTACGCTCATATTAGGAACGATTCCAATGATTATTTTGAATCCCTTTGCTGGTGTAATTGCTGATAAGGTTGATAAAAAGAAACTAGTTATTTGTATGGATTTACTAAGTGGCTGCTTATTAATAGCTGTTTATATATTAAGCAGCTATTATGGATTAAACTTATTCATCATTTATACTACAACCTTTCTTATGACAGTGTTTACAACCTTTTTTGGAATAGGATTAGAGGCTGCAAAACCAAATATCGTCTCTAAAGAGAGGCTTATGAGTATTAATTCTATAAGTAAAATTATCGATTCTGTATCTTTAATTCTCGGCCCTATGTTAGGTGGTATCGTTTTTTCAGTATTTAATATTAAGACTTTTATCATTATAAACGGTATTTCTTTTATTCTTTCAGGGATAGCATTACTATTTATTCATTTTAAACTATTCGAGTACAACATAAATGAGGGAAATTCAAAAAGTGGAGTTAATTTTATTAAAGATATAAAAGAGGGGTTTTCTTATTTACTTGAAAAGGAAAGCTTAAAGAATACGTTTCATATTTTAATTTCGTTTAATTTCTTCTTAGGCTTTGCTGTAACTGTTCCATTGCCATACATTATTAACACAGTACTCAATCTTGGTTCTAAGCAATTTGATATCATTCAAGGGACTTTTCCAGTAGGGATGATAATTGGTGCAATTGTAGTAAAAAAGATAACTGATCGTTTTTCTTACTCTTATCTTTTGAAAAAACTAAGTTCTATGTTGTCAGTTTTTATGATTATTTTAGGAATTCCAGTTTTATTCAAAAGTTTTGAAGTGAATGATTTAGTATTCGTTATTACGTATTGTGTTGTTATGATCTTTTTAGGGTTTATTATAGCGCTAATTGATATTCCTTTAATTTATTTCATGCAAAATGAGATTCCCGATGAATACAGGGGAAGGGTTCTCAGCATTGGATTAAGTATAGGTAAAATGATGCTCCCTATAGCAATGGCACTATCCGGTCTATTATTAAATTATATCCCAGCGTACACCATTCCAATTGTAGGGGGATTCTTATATTTCATAGTAATTAAAGTTTCATCAAATCGTTTCATATTAGAGGTTCATTCGAAAGATTATAGTGCTTAGTAGATTCTTAGATTATTTTTAGAATGGATACCGCTACCTCTTTCAAGCTAAGAAAAGCAAATACTATAAAACGAAATTTATAGTTTGTTAATTCCTATAGGCCTATTCTTTGTATTTGTTTTTGACTATATTCCGCAATCTGATGATTACTTACAGAATAAATACGGTGAACAATTTACAGTGTATAAACAGAAAACAAAAAAACTAATACCGTTTATTTGGTAAATCAGTTTCATAAATTATAAAAAGCGCAGGATCATCATCCTGCGCTTTTCTATCGTAATTCAGCTGTTTTTCTAATAACAATCTTATCAATATCATCTTCTTCATCACCATTAAATAACCCGCGTTCTTTTAAATACGCCTCAAAATATAAATCTGCTTCTGCACGTTCATCATATGGTTTTACAGATAGAACGAAACCTAATTTGTTTTGTTCTTCTAAATGAGAAGTGGAGATGTAAGCCGGTACATTATGGCGTAAAAAGAGTTCTTTAACCGGAATAATCATATCTTTCATTAATTTCGTTAGCATACCCATTTCAAACTCGAAATTAAAGCGATCTATACTAGATAAATCAGCGAATACTACACCGATAAAACCTGTATTAAATACTTCTTGATATTCTACATCTTCGTCATGGCCGCCGTAAAAATTCTTTTCGATTAAATAATTGACAAAATAAGCAACGCCATCACTTTGTTCAAATGGTTTCGTTGAAAGAACAAAGCCAATTTTCTTTTGTTTATGTAAATACACACATGACATGTATGCTGAAATGTTATGTTCTTTAAATAAAGCACTTGTTGCTCCAGAGAGACCATCTAGTACGTGATGAACAATTTGAAGTTTTTTACGAGCGAAATAATAGGATTTCTTTTGTAACTCCAATGTATCAATAAAGACAGAGCCGATAAAGCCTGTATTTGAAATAATAGGTGTTTGCTTTTTTCTTCCTCTGCGCTTTGCTTGAGCCATTGTAAAAATCATCCCTTCATGTACAATTAAAATAAAAAGAACGTTTGTTCGTATATTTATATTTTACTATTAAAACGCTATAAAGTAAAGGGTTTTTGATGAAAATATAACAAAAAAGACACCTTATAAAAGGTGCCTTAAACGCTGTAGGGAATAGGGTTTAACCTAACTATTTATATTATGATACAGAAACAATCTCTTCTGTATCTTCTACATCTAAATGACAGTCCATAGTACGAACATCTTGATCTTCATGACTTCCGAAATAAATAGTAATTTTCATATGTATCGCTCCTTTATTCTAGGAATACCTAAAATAATTACTAGTAATGTTAATATTTATTATATACCACTTTTTTCATTCCGACAACGTTATATCATTTTTAATTATTTTAAACTATAGAGCACAATTTAAAGAGGTACTTTTTATAGAAAAAGGTAAATTTCTAATATGTTATATTTAATATAGAAGAATTCGAGGAGTACTTTTATGAAAAGGAGAACTATTGATGAATTATAAACAACTACTAATAGATAACTTTGCATTTAAAACTTCATATGTTGCGCAATTTGTGCCCGGAATGAGTATAAAAGAAACGCAAGATTATATTGCTGTTGATTGCGGATTACCTGCCGATACATTCAATATCATCACTCTACTAAACAATAATTTAACGGTAGGGATAGAGAAATTATATAAGGAGGTAGACTACTATAATCAAAAGAAATTTCCAATGAGTGTTTGGTTATGGGATGAAGAGCAAGAGCGGGATATAAAAAGCGAGTTAATTAAAATTGGTTTAAAAGAAGTGGAACAGAATATTGCGATGGTAGCAGACTTAAAAACAATTTCTCCAACAATAAACATGCCAGTAAGTTTTACAATTCAACAGGCATCTTCACCTGCACAAATAAAAAAATTTGGAGAAATGTTAGCTAATCTATTCGGCACATCAGAAGAAGGTATACATGTACAAGCATTCTATAATCAAATTTCTAATCTTGATTTATGGAACAGTGAAAATATGAAACTATTTTTAGGATTTTATGAAGGGGAAGTCGTAACTGTTGGTTCATTGATATGTTCAAAAGATAGTATTGGTATTTATGATATCGCAACTAAAGAGGAAATGAGAGGACGAGGATTCGGATCTACTATGTTCAATTTCCTTCTGCAAGAAGCACAAAAATTAAAAAATATGTATTGTGTGTTACAAGCTTCACCCGATGGAATCAACATTTATAAAAGATCGGGATTTCAAGCTATCGGCAAAATGACTGTATTGGAAAATCGACATTTAATTGAGTAAATCATTCAAGTTAAATCGTCTTTATATAGGAGATTATAAATCGTTATGAAAAAGATATATCTCGTTACAATAATTTGTGCCTTTATAGTAATAAGTATCTTTGTTTTTCAGAAAATAAATGAACATAAGTATACTAAAGCTATTAATCAATCAAATCATATAAAAAATATCGCACATAGAGGTGCTTCTGCGTATGCACCTGAACATACAATAGCAGCATATCAATTAGGCCAACAAATGAATGGAGATTATATAGAAATTGATCTTCAAATGACAAAAGATGGACATTTAGTGGCTATGCATGATGAAACAGTAAACCGCACTACAAATGGTACGGGTCTAGTTAAGGAACATACATTAGAAGAAATAAAGAAACTTAATGCAGGTTCTTTTTTCAATGAAAAGCATCCAAGTTTAGCAAAGAAAGACTTTGAAGATGCTAAAGTCCCAACACTAGAAGAAATTATTGAAACGTTCGGGAATGGTGCAAACTATTATATTGAAACAAAATCACCAGATGAATACGCTGGTATGGAAGAGAAGCTATTAGAAATTATAAAGCACTACGAAATAAGTGATAACGTTATTATTCAATCATTTAGTGAAGAAAGTCTGCAAAAAATTCATAGTTTAGATGTTACTTTACCGCTAGTACAATTACTACCTTACAAAAAGGCAGTTCAATTAACTGAATTAGAGATAAAAAAGTATAAAACATACTGCATCGGTCTTGGGATGAACTATAAATATATTGATTCCGCTTATGTAAAGAGAATAAAGAAACACGGATTAGAAGTTCATCCATTTACTGTAGATAATGAAAAAGATATGAAAAAGTTACTTTTATGGGGCGTTGATGGGATGTTTACTAATGATCCGGATCGTTTACATTCAATATTATTGGATTTGAAAAGTCATGAATAAGAAGTGTTATTCATAAAGGAAAAATTTACACAACCTGTATATTAGGATTATCAATGCAAGAAGGCATGTAGCATATAAAAAGAAAATACCAAAAACCGCAACTGGAAGACTTAAGTTGTGGTTTTTTTATTGCTTCGATTTCAACTTACAAAGTTTGAAGCTAGAAGTGAAAACCTTTTTAGCTGAATTGGCTTCCTATGTATTTGTACTTCGTATCGTTGTAGGTATATGTACAACCCGTGAGACGAGTTTTGCATAGGATAATAGAAAAGGAGATGTTGCATATTGAAATACCACAATAGAAATGTAAGTAATCTGAATAAATTAGCGGATAATACGAAAGCTGCAGCTTTTAAGTGGTATCAGTACTGTATCGACAATGGAATTGAAGTATTAATTTATGAAACAATCCGAACGGTCGAGCAACAACGTGAATATGTTCGTAAAGGAGCATCACAAACGATGCGCTCATATCACTTAGTAGGACAGGCATTAGATTTTGTTCCAATTCAGTCGAATGGTACAGAAGATTGGAATGGCTATAATAAAGAACCGTGGGCATCAGCAATTCGTTATGCTAAACAAATTGGTTTTGAATGGGGCGGTGACTGGAAAGGATTTGTAGATAACCCGCATTTGCAATATAACTACAAAGGATATGGAACGGATACTTTTGGAAAAGGTGCTCAAAACGTAGTGGCTCCTCCCACGTCGAATGATAGTGTAGGGATTGCTTATATTAACGGTAGTAATGTAAATTTACGAAAAGGACCTGGTACTGGATATGGCGTTATTCGTCAATTAGGGAAAGGAGAGTCCTACAAAGTATTTGGGCAATCAAATGGCTGGTTAAATCTCGGTGGCGATCAGTGGATTTTTAACGATCCATCATATATTCGTTATACGGGAGGAAATGTGCCAACACCTTCACAATCATCAAATGAGGGTATAGGTGTAGTTACTATAATCGCTGATGTATTACGTGTTCGTACCGGCCCAGGAACAAATTACGGCATTGTGAAAAACGTGTATCAAGGTGAAAAATATCAATCATTTGGATATAAAGATGGTTGGTATAATGTTGGTGGAAATCAATGGGTTTCTGGTGAATATGTTACGTTTGTAAAGTAAAAATAAGAGCCGTCCTGTTGGGCGGCATTTTATTTTAAATATTCATAGGGCGAGCACTCATGATATCATTCGTGATACATAGATTATAATTTTTCATTCTAATAATCAGAAAGTAATCAAAATGTAATTAATTTCAACTACGCTTTTTATATTTTTTTGATACACTGGCTACGAGGGGGATACCAATTAAGGTGGGTAAAAACCAAAACCATATTGGCGGAAGTAAATTTATAATGGGAATATGGATGCCGACATTTACTAAAAGTGCGGTGACTGCACCTATATAAGAACCTAACATACCTCTAATGTGGTGATGGAGCCAATTTTTCCAACGTTTTTTTCGTGCAAGGTATCCATAAATCGCAAATGAATAAGAGAAGATTGCTACATAAAATAAATATGCGATTTTATCCCAGTTTATAATGGATAATATAATGGCAGTAACGGTGATAACGACATAGGATGCGTGATATATTTCACCCCATTCCGTATGTTTACCTTTCTTCTTTTGAGCAACCATCGCTATTATCCCAGTTATTAAACATATCATTCCAAATAATATGTGGATGGTTAAAAGAATGTTGAAAATGCTCATCATAATTCCTCCCTTTTTATTTTTATAGTATTGCAGCATAGGAGAAAAGTTGAAACATATTGTTTATTCACTTTAATATATTGAAGTAAAGGTACTTCAAGAACAAGTTTAAACGGACAAATTTTTCTTGAGTTTAGTGAGACACGTATTACGTGAAATGAAGGAGAGACTTCCATGTTTACATCTATTACATATTTACAATCAGGGAATGACAAGCAACAAAAAGTATATGATGTTTTGAACAAACTAAATATTATGGAGGATTTAGCTTTATATAATCCCGTTCTTTGCGGGACAATCCCTATAAGAATTGATACTCCTCAATCTGACTTAGATATTGTAATGGAAGTATATAACTTTGATGTTTTTGAGCAGGAAATGAGATCTTTATATGGTTCTTATAGAGGGTTCAATATAAAAAAGAAAAAAATGAAAGGTACTGAATCGATAAAGGTGAATTTTGAATTCGAAGGTTTTGAATTTGAATTATTTGCTCAACCTAAGCCAGTGCGTAATCAAAATGCATATAGACATATGATAGTGGAGCACATGTTATTAATGCAGCATCCCCATATAAGGGAAGAAGTTATTCACTTAAAGGAACAAGGTTTAAAAACAGAACCTGCTTTTGCTCAAGTATTAAATATTGACGGAGATCCTTATGAAGAACTTATTTTATTAGGGCAGGAAATGAAATTGTGGTAAATAAGATACGTAAAAAAATCCTCCAAAAACAAAAGAGGATTTTTTTATGCTGTTAACTTCCGAATTAATTCACTGAGCAATTTAACCCCGTAAGTCATTTGTTCTGGAGAAGCATATCCATACGATAAACGAATGTACTGATCTGATTCTTCTTCATAAATACGTCCCGGGTTTAAAAGAATTCCTTTTGATAGTGCCTCTGAAAATAGTTTTTTCATCGGAATGTTATGTACAACCTTTAGCCATATAAAAACTCCACCACTAGGAATATCCCACGATGCAATATCTGCACAATATTTATTTAAAGCTCGTATCATTATTTGTCTTTGTTCTTTCAGGTGCATTCTTACGTTTGCTACATGTTCTTCATAAAAACCTTCATTTATCCATTCAGCAGCTACTCTTTGAGATAAAGAACTCGATCCATAGTCTGTTTGCATTTTTATATCTGACAATCTATCAATAACAGGTTCTGGTCCGATTATCCATCCAATTCTAAGTCCTGGGCTAAGTGTTTTAGAGAGACTACCAATATATAATACATGTTCATGTTTATCCATCGACTTTAAAGGAGCTGGAGGTGATTCATCAAGCCATAACTCTCGGTAAATATCATCCTCGATGATAGGCAATTTCTCTTTTTCACATATTTTTAATATTTCTTTTCTTCGCTCTTTGGACATCAATATCCCCGTTGGATTTTGAAAACAAGGGATTGAATATAAAATATTATTCTTTTGACTATATTTAATTCGTTTTAATAAGTCGTTAGGTAAAATACCGTGATAATCCATTGATATACCGGATAAATTTATATTTGCTGATTGAAAAACATGAAGTGAATATAAGTAAGAAGGTTGTTCAAGTAAAACAGTTGATTTTCTATGTAAAAGACCAATTGATATTAAATGTAATGCTTGGAGTGCACCAGACACTATTAATATAGAACCCGGTGATGCATGTATTCCAAATGATCTTACATATTTGCTTATTGCTTCACGTAACGGATAAAAACCTTTTTGTTCTTCGTATCCGAAATAATCTAATTCCTCACTGACGTTTTTTATTATAGATTGCATAGTTTCGAGCGGGAAAAGATGAGGTGCAAGTTCACCTTTACTAAGATGGATAAGCGTTTTATTTGCTTCTGCTGCATTTATTTTTCGCACCATTAACTTACTTGGTTTATGAATACCTGTCTTTACATATTCACTCCAATCAGGCGGGGGATTAGTTGCTAATAATGACCATGTATTATTTGTTACAATTGTTCCTGCTCCGATTTGTCCTTGAATTAAACCATCTGCCATAAGTTCATCTAGCGCAGTTATTACAGTACTTCGATTTACATGAAATAATTTTGCTAACTGCCGCTGACTAGGGATTTTACTTCCAATTGGCCATTCTCCGTTTTCAATTTTTTCTTTCATATAGTCTATTATCTGCCGATATTTGGGCACTTTTTTATCGTTTGTCATATAAAAAACTCCCTCGTTTATTTAAAAGATTCAAAGTGGTTGGTTTTTCCGATAAATAACTGGTTGAAGACATTGTATCAACTATTAAATATGATGAAAAGAAATAATTGGTAATTTAAAAATGGTTGGTTTATTAGGGAGGGAGAGAAAACATGCATAATAAAAAATGGGATTTACGCATTATATGTGCTCACGCTTTTACAATTCTTATATGGGGAACTGCTTTTCCAGCAATTCGTATGGGGCTTGAATCTTATACGCCGGAACACCTTACTTTACTACGCTTATTAATCGCTTCATTTATACTTTTGTTATTTTCATTTATATACAAACTACGACTACCGGATTTAAAGGATATCCCAGCAATTTTTATATTTGGTGCTTTAGGGTTTACTATTTATCACATCGCATTAAATTACGGCGAAAAAACAGTCAATGCTGGATCTGCAAGTTTAATAATTTCAGTCACTCCAATAGTGACGGCAATTCTTGCTTTTGTTTTTTTGAATGAAAAAATGAAATTAAATGGCTGGATCGGTGGTGTAATGAGTTTTGCAGGAATTGCCTTAATTTCATTTAGCCAAGGCGACGCTATTCAATTAAATAGCGGGGGGTTATTTATATTATTAGCGGCGATTTCAGAAAGTCTATTTTTCGTTTTCCAAACATCTTACTTAAAAAAATACGGCTTCTTACCATTTACCATATATACAATTTTGTCTAGTACTATATGTATGCTTATTTTCTTACCCGGAGTTTATCAAGAAATACTAGCAGCTCCTCTTGAAGTTAACTTGAGCGTTATATATTTAGGTGTCTTTCCAACAGTACTCCCGTATATTGCATTGGCCTATATTATATCTCGTGCTGGTGCTTCTGAAGCAACAAGTTCTCTATATTTAACGCCAATAACTGCGTGTTTCATTGCTTGGATATGGTTAGGAGAAGTGCCAACTTTAGTTTCGATAATTGGCGGAGTGATTACTATACTTGGAATTGTGATTGCTCATATACCAGTATTAAGAAAAGAAAAACATGGGAATTTAGCAAATAATCAATCCGTATAATGTAATTCAATAATGACTTTAAGATACTTTTTTATATAGTTTCTTTCTTATGTTGATAAATATAATATTTTGTATTTCAGTTAAATATTGTATGTTACATTTTATGTAGTAAGCATTTTAAAAGGAGCTGACAACATAATGAATGGAAAAAGAAAAATTTTCACATGTATTTCTATTGTAGGAATCGGACTAGCTAGTTTTTCTAATTCTAGTTTCGCAGCAAGTGTAACGGACAATTCAGTACAAAATTCTATTCCCGTAGTTAATCAACAAGTAGCTGCTGCAAAGGAAATGAAACCATTTCCGCAGCAAGTTAATTATGCAGGTGTTATAAAACCGAATCATGTTACACAGGAAAGTTTAAATGCTTCTGTAAGAAGTTACTACGATAATTGGAAAAAGAAATATTTGAAAAATGATTTATCTTCTTTACCTGGTGGTTATTATGTAAAAGGAGAGATTACAGGTGATGCAGATGGGTTTAAGCCACTTGGAACTTCAGAAGGTCAAGGGTATGGGATGATAATTACAGTATTAATGGCTGGTTATGATTCGAATGCTCAAAAAATCTATGACGGTTTATTTAAAACAGCAAGAACTTTTAAAAGTTCTCAAAATCCTAATTTAATGGGATGGGTTGTCGCAGATAGTAAAAAAGCACAAGGTCATTTTGATTCTGCTACTGATGGAGATTTAGATATTGCGTATTCTCTTCTTCTTGCTCATAAGCAGTGGGGATCTAATGGAACAGTTAATTATTTGAAAGAAGCACAAGACATGATTACAAAAGGTATTAAAGCTAGTAATGTTACAAATAATAACCGACTAAATTTAGGAGATTGGGATTCTAAAAGTTCACTTGATACGAGACCATCTGATTGGATGATGTCACACCTTAGAGCATTTTATGAATTTACAGGTGATAAAACTTGGCTTACTGTTATTAATAATTTGTACGATGTTTATACGCAATTTAGTAATAAGTACTCTCCAAATACAGGACTTATTTCAGATTTCGTTGTAAAAAACCCACCACAACCCGCACCTAAAGACTTCTTAGAGGAGTCAGAATATACAAATGCATATTATTACAATGCTAGTCGGGTACCATTGAGAATTGTAATGGACTATGCGATGTACGGCGAGAAAAGAAGTAAAGTCATTTCTGATAAAGTTTCTTCGTGGATTCAAAATAAAACGAATGGAAATCCTTCTAAAATTGTGGATGGTTATCAATTAAATGGATCTAATATTGGTAGTTATTCAACTGCTGTATTTGTTTCACCGTTTATTGCTGCAAGTATAACAAGTAGCAATAATCAAAAGTGGGTAAATAGCGGTTGGGATTGGATGAAGAATAAGAGAGAAAGTTATTTTAGTGATAGTTATAATTTATTAACTATGTTATTCATTACAGGAAATTGGTGGAAACCTATACCTGATGATACAAAAATACAAAATCAAATAAATGATGCAATTTATGAAGGATACGATAATTAATTAAATTTGAGAATGGTTACTCAAGAAAGGAATTAGCATACGCTAGTTCCTTTTTAATATTTTGTAAAACATTATCCATTCTAAAATTTGCATAGATATACTTGCTTTTTTCATATACATAGTTACTAATGACTCGATTTTTTCGTGAGAGGAGCGTATTTCTTGGAAAAAGTATTATTTTTCGGAGACCCAGGTATTGATGACTCATTTGCCATTATGTATGGCTTACTGCATCCCGAAATTGAAATTGTCGGTATTGTAACTGGATACGGAAATGTTGAGCATATACATGCTGCACATAATGCAGCGTATATTTTACAGTTAGCAAATAGACAAGACATTCCTGTCATTAGTGGTGCAACAAAACCACTTACAGAAGAAATTACTACGTACTACCCTGAAATTCACGGAGCAGAAGGATTAGGTACCATCCATGTTCCAGAAAGCGTATTATCTATTCCAATATACAATTTTGGCAGTATTGCTGCGATTCTTATAAATTACGGAAAAGATTTAACGATTGTTGATGTAGGAAGATCTACCTCGTTAGCAATTGCTTTTAATTTGTGGAATGATTTAATGCTAAATGTAAAAGGAATCTATTTCATGGGTGGTGTTTTTTTAGAAGTAGGAAACGTTACGCCATTAGCAGAGGCAAATGTGTATGGAGATCCTATAGCAAGTAAAATTGTTTTCCATCAAGCAAAGAATTTATTAATATTCCCTTTAAATGTAACAAACAAAGCTGTGTTAATACCAAATGTGTTTGACTATATTCAAGCTAATTCAAAGAATCCATTCCATACGATAATGAAACCAATGTATGATTACTATTTTTCTGCATACCAAAAACTTAATCCATCTATCGAAGGGCCATTGCTTCATGATGTGGTTGCTATAAGTGGATTAGTAAATCCAAACTTTTTTGAATTTGTACATCGTACAGTGAATGTTGATACATACGGAGATACGAAAGGACAAACATTTGCTGATTTTCGCCTTAGCTCTATATCTGAAGGAGCCCATATAGCATTAGAAATAGATGAACAAAAATTCATTCAAGATTTTATAAAAATTATGTTATAAGTTGTTGTCGAAAAAGGGAATTATTTCAATGCGTTGAATATAAACATACATCCTCTATATAAGGGAGCTTACAATATTGAATATCCAGTTAAAGGTTGTTACGAGAGAAAATTGGGAAGAAGCATTAAAACTACAAGTTAAAGAAAATCAGTTGAAATTTGTTCCACCCGTAGCAGTTTCGCTTGCTAAAGTATATATAAAACCAGATGGTGACAATGTAGAGTACATACCATTCGCTATATACCATGGTGACCTTATGGTTGGTTTTGTTATGCATGCTGTTGTAAGAGAGACATCGGATATGTATTGGATTAACGGATTTATTATTGATCAATCGCAGCAAGGTAATGGTTATGGAAAAGCAGCATTACGAGAAAGTATTAATATAATAAAAAATACTTTTAAATCGTGTAAAGAAATAAGATTAACAGTACATAAAGATAATCTCTCTGCAAAGAAATTATATGAACGATATGGTTTCATATCATTAGGACAAGAGTATGATGGTGAGCAAGTATATCGTTTATTTGTTTAACTATTAGGAAGTAAAGGTGTGAAATGAAATATGCAATTTACTGAAGTGAAAATTGAAGTGTTCATTCCTGAAGAATATATTGAAACATTAAGGGATGAATTAAATAAAATTGGAGCATGTAAAACGGGCGAATATGACCATTGCCTTTCCTATAGTTCAGTGAAAGGATATTGGAGACCTTTAGACGAGGCATCTCCTTTTAATGGAGAAATTGGGCGAATATGCGAAGGGCAAGAATGTAAAGTTGAAATAAAGTGTAAACGAGAAATTGTAAAAGATGCTCTTGAAGTTATTAATGATATTCATCCGTATGAAACACCTATGATTTATATTATACCAATACTAAATGACTATTTTGAGCAACTATACATTGAATAACTAGGAGGGATATCAATTGAAAAGTAAATTCCATCATATTGTACGAGCAGTCATGATAAAAAATGAAAAAATATTAGTTGCTGAATATATTGGCCATCATTATTTTTTACCTGGTGGCCATATTGAAATTGGAGAATCAGCAGAGAATGCATTAATAAGAGAGCTAAGGGAAGAACTTGGAGTAAACTGTAGTATACAACAATTTTTAGGAGTCATAGAAAATCAATGGCAAGATAAAGAAGTGCTTCATCATGAAATTAACCACATTTTTGAAGTAGAGTCACAAGATTTACATACGGACTTAACACCGAAATCTAGCGAGTCTCATTTAGCATTTCACTGGATAGATTATAATAAAGAAGCCTTAAATCATTATGAAATCATGCCAATGCCATTAGTGAAGGAATTACTAGAAAGAAAGTTAAGTGATGAACTACTAAATTGTTGGATAAGTAATTTTTAAATCACTCTATTTATAGTAAATAGGTCCATCGCAAGGATATAAAGAAAATAGGCTAAAAAACAAGGTACATCACCTAGTGTAAGTTCATATTTTGTTGATGTACGCATTTAGTCTATAGTCTTGTTTCTATTTTGTTTACAAAAATATATAAACTTTAACGTTTGGGCGAAATTTATATTTATAAATGGAGGAGTTCGTAATGAATCAGTTTCAACATGAATTACAAACATTAAACCTTAATGATTATCAAACTGGTAATGTTGTGTATTGGGATCAACAACAAAGTCAATATCCATATTATTACATCCAAGGCGATGTACGTCGTTGTGGCGGATGCGGAGGTTGTGGTGGACGCTGTGGCGGTTGTGGCGGCGGCAGATGTGGTGGTTGCGTAGGTTGTGCCGGATGTTTTGGTTGCTTTAATTGCTGGAACTGGTGGATCATTTAAGTATAGAAGATCAAAACTATTTTACATGAAAGAAAGGTGTAAATACTGTTTATACTTTTCTTTCATGCTGTAATTTTGTATTAGGATTAAGGAGGATTTATTTGTATACATACGAAAAGTTGACTTCTTGGGTAGAGAATATAAAAGAAAAAAATCATAGTTCTGCTACAGCACTTTGTATTATAAAAAATAATAAAGTCGTATTAGAGCATTATAGCGGTTATCACTCAAATACAGCGACTAATAAAAAAGTAACTGCATCTTCGCAATTCAACGTTGCTTCTGCTAGAAAAAGTTATTTAGGATTAATGATAGCGTATGCGCTTTACGAGGGGAAAATAAACTCTATTGATGATGAAGCGATAAAATATTTTAAAGACTTTGATCCTGCATTGCTTGGTAAAACAACGATAAGACATTTAGTAACACATTCGCACGGATTAGAAGAAATGAATGACGGGACAATTTTTCGTGAATTTGAACCGGGACAAGCATGGGCATATAGAGATATTAATGTAAGAATGATGACACGTCTTATTTATCAGCTATATAACAAAAGTTTTCCTGAATTGTTAAAGGAGCGTGTTTTTAAGCCTGCTAATTTTCAAGAAACAGGTTGGAGAGTTCAGCGAGATGAAAATTTAGTTGGCGTTGTTAATAATCCAAATGAAGACGCAATTAGTGAAATTGGTACGGTAGATGACGGTACTGAAAAAAATCTGTTTGTCTCAGCTAGAGAATTTGCTTATTGGGGCAACCTTCATTTAAATCAAGGTGTGATAAACGGTAAGCAAATTGTTCCAAAAGAAGTTATAAAAATCGCTACGAGTTTGCAGAGTCCAACATATGTAAATAAAGAGCTACCACAAAATGGCTTGTTTTGGTTCGTTCAAAATGAATCTGCACAATTAAGCGAACTTGGTGAACGTGTTCCAAAAGGGTCATATCAAATATTAGGGATTACTGGACCGACTATTTTAGTAATACCTGAATATAATGTAGTTGTTGCAAAAATGTATAACAAAAGATATAACTACGGCGGTGATAATTACTTATATTATTTACGTGAATTTAGTAATTTAGTCGCTGATACATTTAGTAACGGTAATAGGGCATAATTACTCCTATAACAAAAAGGAGTGATTGTAAGTGAAAGATAAAGTGAACAAAAATAAAAAACAAAATATAAAAGATGTAAATACAGAGCAAAATGCAATTTATAGCGACCCTAAAGATGCAGCTAATATGCAAACTGTACCGCAGCCGAAGGATTTTGATGAAATCGAATATTAATTTTTCATCCGACTATATGATGAATGAAAAATACGTCTTAAGTCTCATCACATATAAGAAATTATTTGATAACATATATACATAAGCATTTGAAAATGGCTTATCTTAACAAAGCTTTCTTTAGAAACATCTGATATAACCTGCAAAAGACACTTCTTTATGAAGTGTCTTTTTGTGTATATGAACTTAATTACCATTTTCCGTACAGTATCTTGCAATTTACGATGGATATACTAACTGTGAAAATTCATGTCAAGATAAAAGAAGGGGACAGTTAGTATGAAACAAACTTCTATAAATCCGTTACTAATTGTTCTAGGTACAATCATTGTTCAAATTGGCCTTGGAACAATTTATACATGGAGTTTATTTAATCAACCCCTTGTAAGTAAGTTTGGATGGAATCTTAATTCGGTAGCGATAACTTTCTCCATAACAAGTTTTTCTTTATCATTCTCAACTTTATTTGCAGCAAAATTGCAGAAAAAATTAGGACTTCGGAAACTTATTGCTACTGCAGGAATTGTTTTAGGACTCGGCTTAATACTTAGTTCACAAGTTTCTTCCTTACCACTATTATATTTATTAGCTGGTGTTGTTGTTGGTTATGCGGATGGAACAGCTTATATTACATCACTATCTAATTTAATTAAATGGTTTCCAAATCGGAAAGGGCTTATTTCAGGTATATCTGTATCAGCGTATGGAATGGGCAGCTTAATCTTTAGATATATAAACGGAAATCTTATCGATAACCTTGGTGTATCACAAGCATTCTTATATTGGGGTATTATCGTGTTACTTTTAGTGTTAATCGGATCGTGCTTCTTACGTGAGGCAATTGTAAGTAATGCTGTAACTGAAACATTGCACAATGACTATACTCCGCGTGAAATGATGCGAACGAAACAAGTATATCTGCTATTTTTTATGTTATTCACCTCGTGTATGGGGGGGTTGTATTTAATCAGTATGGTAAAAGATATCGGTGTACAACTCGTTGGACTTAGCGCAGCAACCGCTGCAAACGCCGTTGCTATGATTGCAATTTTTAATACAGTAGGTAGAATTATTCTTGGGACGTTATCAGATAAAATCGGCCGAATGAAAATTGTCTCTGCAACGTTTATTATTATAGGATTGTCAGTCTTTACTTTAAGTTTTATTCCGCTAAATTACGGAATCTATTTTGCCTGTGTAGCAAGTGTCGCCTTTTGCTTCGGCGGTAATATAACTATATTCCCAGCTATTGTCGGAGATTTCTTTGGATTAAAAAACCATAGTACAAATTACGGGATCGTCTACCAAGGTTTCGGATTTGGTGCGCTTGCAGGATCATTTATTGGAGCGATACTCGGGGGATTTCAACCAACTTTCATTATAATCGGTGTTTTAAGTGTTATTTCCTTCATTATTTCAATATTAATCCGCCCACCAAATGTAGAAAAGAAAAAGGAACTAAAACATTTACATCGGAAAGTAGCTTGATACTAAAAAGAGTCCTAATATAGGGCTCTTTTTTATGTAGAGAGAATAGAGTTATTTAATTTAAAATGAAATGATTTGAGAAGCAATAAAGTTGTTTATTTCTTGATGAACTAAGTAGCAGATACGTAGAATATTCATATTGTTTTATAAAGGAACTAACATGTTGTTAAAAAACATTTAGAAAATTACAGTTAACCAACTTTGTGATGGAACGTTCACTTCATTCATAGATCATTATTTTCTTATAAGTTTACAATGAAAGTAGTTGGCTTATATTGATTACAACCATAATTTCTTCTGTTGTGGCATTCGCTACAACAAATATTGATGACATTTTTATACTGCTTGTTTTATTTTCACAAGTAAGAACAGAAGTAATTAGGAAAGAAGGAAGAGCTGTCCGCGAAAAAGCTATGAGAAAAAAGCTTTATATTGTTATTGGCCAATATGTAGGGTTTAGTATGATTATTTTTCTAAGTATCGTTGGGTCTTTAAGCTCTTTTTTTATTCCTGTTTCGTGGATTGGGTTATTAGGATTCGTACCAATTTATATGGGGGTTAAAGGACTATTCTCGCTTCGTTCTAACAAAAGTAATGAAGTTATTGATAACACTTCCGATTCATTATTTAAAGTAGCTGCGATTACATTAGCCAATGGAGCTGACAATATCTCAATTTATATACCAATGTTTGCTAGTCAAACTCTTGAAGCAAATATCGTTACATTAGTTATCTTTTTTTCCATGATAGCGATATGGTGTTTTATTAGCTACAAATTGATAAGAGCTCCTATTCTAGCTAAAGCACTTGAGAACAATTGTCATATTATTGTTCCAATTGTTCTAATTGGTTTAGGAATGTTCATTCTTTTTCGCAGTGATACAATTGGACTATTTCATTATTATTTAGAAAAACGGTTAAAAAGTATATAGAATTTGTTAACATTAGTATTTGGAATACAAATGCAATAAGGGCGAGGTTATTATTAATTTCAGTATTAATTGAATCAATTTTTATACTAAAACTGCAAGAACGTACTTTGGATAATCTTCCTAAGGTACGTTCTTTTTTATATCAGTAGCCTATTCTTATTAACTCCACCAATAGCAGTAAAGGCAAGACTTAACTAACTTATATATATTAAAAGGAGTTAATGGTAGAATGAATAGAAGACAGAAAATTCCTTTTATTAAAAATAGAGGAGGTACATATGAAAAAAGTTAATGTTACATACGCGATTTTGTACGATAAAACTAATGAAAAGATCTTAATGGTAAAAAACAAAGGGGAAAAATTAGAAGAAGCAGTAATTCGAGAAGTAAAAGAAGAAACAGGGTTACATATAAACGCAAACGGGATTTTTTCTATCAGTGAAGCTTTTTTCGAGGAAAGAGATCATCATGCAATTTTCTTTAATTTTCTAGGCGAAATAATCGGCGGGGAGACATATATATCAAGGCCAAAAGAAATCGAAGAGATTACTTGGATGGAATTACATAAAGCAGCACCGTATTTACGCATACCAGAACATTTACTATATTTATTACAAAAGAAAGAAACAGTACCTTATTTTTTTAATGGAACAATCGTTCATCAATCTTCATAAAAATATTATCTCATGTAAGGCGGGGAAAACATGGAGTTTATCGTTAATCACAAACAATTCACTCAAGCACTTTCAGAAGTCAACAAAGCAATATCAACAAAATCTTTAATCCCTATATTATCTGGTATAAAAATAACTGCAGATCAATCTGGAATTACTTTAATTGCAAGTAACTCGAATATTTTTATTGAAAAATTCATTCCTGTTTTAATTGAAGACGAAAAGATTGCAACTATTTTAAAGGCAGGAACTATTGTTGTACCTGCAAAGTATTTCATTGAAATAATAAAGAAAATGCCAAGTGATATAGCAATAAAAAGTAAGAATGAGCAAACTATTAAGATACAATCAGAAGAAATCACATTAAGTTTAAATGGATTTCCTGCAGATGAGTTTCCGAATGTACCCCTTATAGACAATCATGCAGAAATCAAGGTAGAGACAGAGCAATTGATTGAAGTATTTAAACAAACAGTCTTTGCGGTAGCAAAAAATGAATCTAGACCGGTTCTTACTGGGGTGCATATAGAGTTATCTAATAATAAGTTAATTTGTGCTGCAACTGACTCACATAGACTAGCGATACGCGAAACATTACTTTCCTCAGATGTAAAAGCGAATTGTATTGTACCAAGCGCAACCATTAGTGAACTTCTAAAATTAATGAACAGCAATTCGGAATTCGTATATATCTACCTTTCAGAGAGTCATATTATATTTACGCTCGGAACAACTATATTATATTCAAGACTAATTGAAGGGAAATATCCTAATATTTCTAACCTTATTCCAAATGATTTTAAAACGATTATTAACGTAGATAGAAAAAAGATATTACAAGGTGTAGACCGATCAAGTTTATTAGCAAGTGAATGGGCCAATAACAATGTTAACTTAGAAATCATAAACGAATCCACAATTAAAATTTCTTCAAACGCTTCTCAAATTGGGCAAATATCCGAAACGCAACAAATAGATGCAATTCAAGGTGAAAAACAATTAAATATATCTTTCGATGGGCGTTTTATGGTTGATGCTTTAAGAGCAATAAAAGAAGAAACGATTACTTTAAGCTTTGGCGGTTCTATGAGACCGATATTGATTGAAGCAGGAGAGCAATCTGCAGCAGTACATCTTATATCGCCAGTAAGAGCTTATTAAGGATAGAGGAAGAGATTAATAGACAAAGCAGCAATGGTAATCTGAAATACAAAGCAAAATAATAATAACCTGAATATAAAAGCCATAGATTAATCGATATGGGGTGAGTACGATGAAGAAAATAATTGTTTTACTCATGGGTATAGTTTTAATTATTTTTGCTTTTTATCAATACAACAAAAAAGACTATGCAGCTAAAAGTACTAACTTGTATGTAGAAAACTTTAAAGGGGAAAATGATTCAATAAAAATACAATCTGCTATTAATAAAGCAGAGTCTAGTAAAATTAAAACTGTATTGCTTGATGATAAAAAGTATAAAATCACGTCACCAATCATTGTTAAAAAAGGTGTGAAATTATTATTTGGTTACGGATCCCAATTTGTAGTTGAGGGAAACTTTAGAGTTTTAGAACTAGAGAAAAACGCATCCATTGAAGGAGCGTATATAACTATTGACGATCCTAAATTTAACTCTGAAGTTATTTATTTAGACGGTAAAAATAAATATTATAACACTTGGAACAAAACACAAATAAAAGATATAAATATTATCAATTGGACGGAAACGAATAAAGGTACCGGAATTTCTTTATACTCTGCTGGAAAAGAAAATGAAATTTCGTTTGTTAACTTCGAAAATATTAAAGTTGTAGGAATGGAAACTGGACTGAAATTAGTAGCGAAAAAACCGAGCACCGGACAAGCTTGGATAAATGCCAATCGTTTTATGAACTTTTCTTTAGAAGACTGTGTAAATATGATTTATATGGATAGTCAAGTAACTACGCCAAATGAAATTAGTGGGAATCAATTTACAAACCTTCAAATACAGCCTTCAAATAAAACAAAAAGCATTATACAGGTAAGTGGTCAACACAATGAATTTCATGGGATGGTGTGGGATTTAAATAAAATAAAACATGAAAACGAACTCATTGAACTGACTGATAAGAGTATGAATACAGTGGTTGAAATATCCAGTGTACCAGCAAATAGAGTATTAGATAGTGGGAGATCCAATATAGTGAAATAAGTTTAAATACAGAAAAAAGAGCGAATTCTTTATAAGAGGATTCGCTCTTTTTATATTTTAAAATTAAATTTTCTTCCACCAAGCGGATAAAGGATAGTCTGTAGATTTTAACGTAATAGATTCGCCAATTTGTGACGTTGTAATTTTAACTCCTAAACGGTTAGCTTCTTTCGTAACACGTTCTATCGGCTCACTCCATTCGTGTAATGCTAACGTAAAAGCACCCCAATGAATCGGAAGAAGTAATTCTCCTTTAACATCAATATGAGCTTGTACCGTTTCTTCAGGCAACATATGAATAGCAGACCACCTCGGATCATATTGCCCGCATTCCATTAATGTAAGATCGAATGGACCGTATTTATCACCAATTTCCTTAAAGTGAGGGGCATAACCGCTATCACCACTAAAGAAAATTTTAGTCTCTTGACCAAGAATAAGCCATGAACACCATAATGAACGATCTCTATCTGTCATACCACGTCCAGAGAAATGCCTTGCAGGCGCACATACTAACTTAATATTATCAAACGTAATTTCGTCCCACCAATTATGCTCACTAATTTTACTAGGTGAAACACCCCATTTAATAAGATATTGTGCAACTCCAGTTGGAACATAAAAGTGTTTTGCGCGATTTTTTAACTGCATAATACTTTTGTAATTCAAATGATCATAGTGATTATGAGAAATGACAATCGCATCAATTTCTTGAAGGTCATCACGTTCTAAAGAAAAAGCACCACTATAGCGTTTACTATTAAACAAAGGAAATGGGGAAGAGGCATCTCCAAACATCGGGTCTAATAACAGTTTTTTACCTTCTATTTTCAAAAGAGAAGCAGAATGGCCAAACCATGTAACACTCTCTAACGCTTCATTATCTTTATTTGATAAAACAACAGGCAAATCCTTTATAGGACGCAGCTTTGATTTCATTTTAAAGTAATCCGTCATTAAACTTATAATATCTTTCGGTTTAAAACTCATATCAGTATGAATTTGATTTGTATATTTCTTATTCATTCGTTCTCCTTTTTATGATTAACAATATACGTATGTTGTTATTGTAGCTATTTGTAGTTTAAACGAAATCATTTTACCTTTCACCTTAAATGCAGTACATTTCATAAATTTGTTAAATTCATTATTCTTATATGCAAAATAAAAACCATGTAGCAGCAGATAAAATCAATATTAAGTAGATGTAAATTGTTTTAATTTAGTAAATTTCTTCTTATAAGCAACAAAGAACGTATGTTTCGTTATATGTTATAGAAGAAGATAAGTCTCAAATTATTAAATGGAAGGAGAGGATGTAAGTGCAAATAGAGCGAAAAAAGAAATCAAAATGTAAACTATCAAAAGCTGAAATCATTCATATGTATGCAGAAGGGGAAAGTACTTCAGAAATCGCCATGCTTGCTAATGTGTCTGCAAGATATATTCGTATGGTTCTATCAGACAGCAACGTTCCAAGGCGCGCTATAGGGAGCTGGAAGAGAAAGTATGACATAACAGAAAATTATTTTAAAACGTGGTCAAATAATATGGCTTATATTTTAGGATTTATAGCAGCTGACGGCGTTATACAAAAAGAAAATCAATGCGTCAGTATATCACAAAAAGAAAGTTATATTTTAGAAGATATAAAAAAAGAATTAAACACCAACCAGCCACTTTATCAAAACAAAAAAACAGACGTATATATGCTAAACATTAATAGCAAAACAATAAAAGACGACCTTATGAACATACATGGAATCATGCCATGTAAATCATTAAATATTAAATTTCCATTCGTGCCTGAAGAATATTTACATCATTTTGTTCGTGGATATTTTGATGGGGATGGTTACGTCAAGTATGAAACGTATACAGTAAGCTTTGTAGGAGGATCATATAGCTTTATGAATTCTTTAAATCAGGTACTACAAAATCACAATTTACCAGCCGATTTACTAAATCAAAATAAACATTATCGCGTCATTTTAACCGGGAGAAAATCAATACAACTATTTTCAAATTGGATTTATAAAGACAAAGATATTTATTTGCATAGAAAATATGAAGAATTTCAGAAAGAAAGTCTAAGTCTAGATCAATTAAAAGATCGAAACCTAAAAAGAACCCAATCTGCTGTTAAGCAGAGAAAACAAAATTTCCTTAAGGAATATATGAAAAATAAATGTATCGCTAAAACTTGTTCCATTTTAGAAATAAAGGAACCAACTTTTAAAAGTTGGTTAAAAAATGATAATCAATTTAAAAAAGACTATGAAAGAATTCATTCATTATAAAAATACAAAAAACCTTAGTATATCTATGCTAAGGTTTTTAATTTGAGATTATTAGAGGATACTTATTTTCGTTTATAGAAGTTAGTAAATACATAAATCTTACAATGAATTTACTAGTAAGGGAGGGGTTATGAAGTGTTTACTAATAATATTCCGGAGAATATATTACATACAGCTTATGAAGCTAAAATGATTTTCTCTGGAGATAATTCGCCAT
This sequence comes from Bacillus sp. FSL K6-0073, assembly GCF_038006085.1. Taxonomy (NCBI): domain Bacteria; kingdom Bacillati; phylum Bacillota; class Bacilli; order Caryophanales; family Bacillaceae; genus Bacillus; species Bacillus sp. FSL K6-0073. The sequence continues at coordinate 2,650,226 of NZ_JBBOUN010000001.1, forward strand.
CTATAAAAATAAAAGGAACGAAACTTCAATATTTACTTGTAATGCTTCATCTTGGATCAGTAAAGATTTAGTCTTATTGTTTAATGAAAACGATAAATCTTTAAAAGAATACTTTGCCAGCAGCAGATACTCAAAAGAAATTACTTATGAAGAGTTTTTTATCTGGTGGTATCACTTTTTCTATACAAAAGTAACTGAAGAATTAATAAAACAAGGTGTAATTATAACAAGCACAAAAAAAATCAAACGTACATAATCCATCAATAACTTTAAATTAAAGTGCTAATACACTTTTACAAATGTAGCAGCTAAATCGATAAATAATTATTAGTAAATAGAGGATAATCTGAAATCAAAACCTAACATTAAGAAAATGAAATGTTTAAAGGGGAGAAGAGCCTTGCAAAAGAAATTTATCAATCCAGAAACGATGCCACCAACTTTTGGATACTCGCATGTAGTCGAAGTTACAAACGCTAAACGAACAATTTACATATCTGGACAAGTAGCGATTAACACTGACGGTCAAATAGTTGGAATTGACGATTTAGCTACACAAACGCGACAAGTATTCGAAAATATTAAAAGTGCATTGGAAACTTCGGAATTAAAATTTAATGATGTAGTCAAATTAACATTTTTCTTAACAGATATTTCTCAAATGGCCATTGTGAGAAATATTCGAGATCAATACATTGACACTAATAATCCACCAGCAAGTTCAGCTGTAGAAGTTAGAAAGTTAATTAACGATAACTTATTAATTGAAATCGAAGCAATCGCTGTAGCAAACTAGTTATAAAAAAATATTCGTCATCATAATACAATTCGTTTAAAATGAACAGATTAAACGAATTGTATTTTTATTATTTAAAATCTAATTTATATCCGAAAATATTATTATCAATAGCTAATAAAGCGAATAAATACATAACCAATCACACATTACTAATTCGGTGGAAAAGGGGATCATAATAAACGCAACTAAAACTTAGTAAGTTTATTACTTTTTTACAGTTAACATAATATATATTATAGGCAGTTGTAGAAAGAAAGTAATTACAGGTATCAAAAACCAAGTAAACTATACTTAATGAGATGAAACAGAGATTTTTAGTGAGATTTACACAAAATCTTATCTAAACGAATTTCTACAGTTTTTATCATTTATTTTGCTATAAATCCTTCACAGCAAATTCAAATCAATAATCCATTAAGAATTATCGAATCAAAAACATTTTTGATCGACAAGAAATTTTTTATACAGAAAAATTATTGCTATACAAAATATAAATTATTATATTCATTTTATGTTTTACTTTATGAATTTGTTGCTATTTACACACGTTTTATAACTTTAGATTATTTGTTGCTATTTATGCTTGACTTTCATTACACTCATTGTTTTTTTATTCTAGTTAACATAACACTTATTTTTAAAATAAAAAAATCCTCCTCACCTTCAGGAAGATTTTTTATTTGCTATTATTTTATTTATATCTTCTAGTAACAATCCCAATTGTAAATGACATTGGAAAAATCTAGATTTAACAGCTCTTCCTTACGTATAAAGAAATTAGCAACCCCAGAATCGCCCCACATAATATTTAATGAATCGTCTGTATCAATTTGCAGCAATAATATGTCATGTTGCTGGTATTTTTCTTCCCATTCTCTCGGATCTGTCTGTGTGAAAAATGGATAACCACCAATTTTATGCCCTTGATCTTTACATAAATCATCATACAGTTCGCCTAATTCTGTATTATTTTCTTCATCAACAATTTCTTCCCAATCAATTTTATCACTAAAAATCATTTCAAATCGATAATCTCTTGGTGTTACTGGCTGATATGCCAACTCAAACTTTAGTTTTGCTGCTTCGGGTATGATAAAATTCTCTAAATCTAAAGTGTTTAAATAACTAAAATCAGTAATCACCTTAGTTAAATCCGCTGTGATTGTAGAATGATAAACAATTCGAAAGTCTTTTTGGCTTGTGGGATGATCAAAATCTGCTCCAAAAAGATCTTCTTCAGCACTTATGAAAAACTGTAACATTCCATGTTGAGGCATATGTTCAATGTTAGGTATTTCTTCAAGGTTTAACTGCGCAAGTAGCATCATAGGTTGTCCGTTTGAGTCTTTAGGATGCTCTTGATCTATAGGTAAATACGGATATCCACCAAATTTACTTTCAAAAAGCGTTGTCTCTGCTTGCGTTCCAGACACTTTAATATACGGTTTCACACTTTTTTCTAAAATACTACGATACTGTTCTAGTTCTTTCGGAATTTGAAGTTGATACGTATTCTTCATCACATTTGCCTCCCTTTAGTAATGAATTGAAAATGCCTAACTTAATTATATAGTAAGCGATAGCTTAATTGAAAATCGTTAAAAATCCATTTTCACCCTCATTTTTTGCGCGCTTGGCGGACAAAGTAAATTATGCTCTAAAACCTTTTTATTAATAGTTCGAATTAAATCCGCTGCTTCTGCCGTATTTGTATTTTCTTTTAGTCTTTCTTTTAAATCGTCAATTTCTTTTGAAAGCTCAATCCACCTAGGCAAAACATGATTATTTGCTAAAGTTCTATAAAGTTGTTTTTCAGGATTGTAAGAAAGATCTTTATCGAGATTAAGAGGTTTACCTTTACCAGGTAAATTATCAAAAGCTCCTTTCTGTTCTGCTTGTTTAACGATAGAACTAATATGATCCTCGTACGTATACGACCAAACTTTCTCATCTTTTACTAAAATCTCTTGCTTTTTTAGTTTTTTATCTAGTTCTTCTTGATTCATAGCTTCTCTCTCCTTTTTATTTTTTAGTGTCGTTTTTGTAAAATTCAATGCCCTTAATCCTTCGAATAGCTTTTCTCGCCACCACACGCTATCATGACCGCCTTGAAACTCTTCATAAGTAATTTGGTATTCCTTTTCTTTTAAAGCTTTATACAGACGTCTATTAGCCGTTAAAAGAGGTTTGTTTTCAAGTTCTCCTACTGCTATGTAAGAATAGAGATGAGTCGCATTAGAATCTATTGATTAAATTTGATTTTCAATCCAAGGAATTGCATTTTCATAATCATCTTTTTTCTAATGTACGGATCCAGACATTGACAACACATTTCCGAAAACATGTGGATTTTGAAGTGTTGCATAAAAAGCTGCTAAGCCACCAAGACTGAAACCAGCAATTGTTGTATGTTTTGCTTCTTGATGCACACGATACTTCGCCTGAATCCACGGAAGTAATTCCTCCTTGAAAAATGCATTCATTTTATCATTATAAGTTAGCTCTTCTAATCGATCGACAGGATCTATAGCAACAGCAATACAAGATGGGATTTCATTTTTGTAAATTAAATAATTAAGTGTTTTTGCGATTGGAAGGTTATGAATGAATTCTCATCAAATACAATGAGAAGTTCTTGAAGATGTGAAGTGTGAGAATAATCATGAGGCGTATAAATATGAATTTTACGTGTGTTATTTAAAATCGAACTATAAAAAGAATATGTTTCAATCTTTCCGGATGGATAATCATTTGAAGGAAAACGACTGCTATACTGCACGTCCATACCTATTTTTAACACAAACTAAAAATTGTATTAAGATGTTAGGTATCTAGTTAAGTTATTTATTAGAAAGTTTATTAATTGCTTGAATAGAAAGTTCCAACGCTTTTATTCTTCTTGTTAAAAGTGTTCTTTGCGGACTACCAGCTTTAGATTTATCATAGGCTCTCTCAATTGATGGAAGCAAGCCAGTAAGGACGTTACGAGCTTCTTCTAACTCTTCTTGGCTATACATATGATTTTCTTGCTTCCAAACGTTTTTTAGCACTGCTAATCCTAAGCAAACAGCTTTAAGTCGTTTTTTCACTAGTGTAGTATTTGCACCTTTTTGAGTCATCTGAGATAGTGCATTTTCAAGTTTACGGATTGTTGACTGTAAAGACTGTATAGATTCTACTTTATCTACATTTGATACGTTTTCCATATTAAACCTGTCCCTTCTTCGTTTCTAAATTAGTTTTCTTGATATTTGATAATACCATTTAGAAGCGAATTTTACTCGAAATATTTGAGTTGGACATGAATTGAAAGGAAAACAGCTAACAAGCTTCTATCTCCTCCCTCTTACATATTCTATATGTACTTCTTTTTTCTCGTTAAAATACCTACATGGACAAGGTGTTAATATTGTATATTTTATGAACAAAAAACGTACAAGCAGCATCACTTGTACGTTTTAATTTTTATTCAGTAAGATAATAAAGTAATAGCTTACGGGTCTTTTCATAATTTATGAAATCTCTATATAAAATGGGATAATTCATAATCTCTGTTTCTAGAAAACGATATTGCGGAAACCACTCAAAAAACGATTTTCTTAGCCACTTAATTTGATTAAACACAATCTCCTGTTCATTATTATTAAGCACGTAACTTAAAGTACCTGCTGTATGCATCCAATAATAATTTAAATCAGCGCTTATACAATCATCTTCTGTAAACGTATTATTAAAATCTTTTCTTATTTTTCGAATGTCACAATTCGGAAACGGTTTATACAGTGGACTAGGCATGTTCTGCAATTCATTAAAAATAACCTTTTTACCTACCCCCCTTTATTTCTCTAGCCAATTTAATAAGTTTTCATAATGATATTGAGCATCGATATACCCAAGATTATATAAATTAACGAGCTTTTCCTTATTTCTTTCTATTCCGCTTATAGGAAGCTGTACACTTGGTTGAATTACATAAAAATTATCTTTTTGTTCTTCTTGATTCATATAAGATATCGTCTCGTTATAAAAACGATAATGGTCTACTAAATTCTCTGCGATTTTCGGATATTTTCTATATAGAATTTTAGCTAGACCAGAAAATTTATTTCGCTGCTTCTCGTATCCTTCTGGCTTTGTCATAATTACAACGTTCTTTTCATAACCATCAGTTTGAGCTTTTAAAACTGGTATAGGATCTATAATTCCTCCATCTAGTAATTTTCGATTATTATATTCTACAGCAGGTGCTATAAACGGCACAGAGCTGGATGCACGGATGATTTTTAAAATATCATTTCCATGTTCTTTTTTATTATAATAAACAGCTTGTCCTGATTCGCAATCAGTCGTCCCTATAACAAATTGTTCATTACAGTTTAAGAAAGTTTGAAAATCAAATGGAACAATTTTATTAGGTACTTCATCAAATAAAAAGTCCATTCCAAATAATTCACGTTTTCGAATTAAATTTCGATAAGATATATACCTGTAATCTGATACTAGCTCTGTATTTACTTTCTTATTTCTCCCTTGTTGACGCGACAAATAGGTTGCTCCCATACAGGCTCCAGCTGATACGCCGACTACATACGGAAAGAATAAGTTCTTTTCCATGAAATATTCGAGTACACCTGCAGTATATAAACCTTTCATTCCTCCGCCCTCTAATACTAAACCGATATTCTTCATTCTATATCCCTCTGCTTCTTTTTTCTTAATTTCATATTAGCATAAGATTTTAAGATGAGGTTATATAAACTAATTACAACAATAACCAGAAACTACTAAAGTAATGTGATAATATCTTTGTGAGTAACATGTTACAATATAAGTAATTCATTCCACATATATTAAAGGAGGAATTTAATATGGGTTTATTTAGCGGTATTTTAGGAAATGCATCAAATACGAGTTCTGAAAGTGTAGAACGTGATTTAGAGAAGATTATGCTAGACGATGAAAAAGTAGAGCATGCTTATAAATTAATTCGTGATCTAATCGTATTTACAAATCGTCGTCTTATATTAGTAGATAAACAAGGAGTAACTGGCAAAAAAACAGAATACCATTCTATTCCTTATAAAAGTATTACACAATATAGCATCGAAACGGCTGGGCATTTTGATTTAGATGCAGAACTTAAAATTTGGGTGTCTAGTATGGAGGAACCAATTACGAAAGAATTTAAAGGTGACGATAGTATTTTAAGCATTCAAAAAGCGCTAGTAACCTTTACGACAAAGTAGTGGTTTTTGTATCTTTATTCATTTTCAAAATTACTAACCCGAGTATTTTGGAAGAACATACATTATTTTTGTATATTTAATCTAAAATAACATAAAAAGGTAAAGCGTATTTTAAATGCTTTACCTTTCTTTTTTGTAATAAACAAGTGTAGTTTTATCATTTAATTTCTTTATTACTTCTGTTCTTTTATACCCCATTTTCTCGTATAGAAAACAATTTCTTTCTTCTTCTAAAATCGTAGCAAGTTCAAAACTTCGTGCTTCTGGAAACATTTCTTCGATTAAAATAAGTACCTTCTGAGCAATTCCTTTCCCTTGATAGATTGGATGAATAAACATTGGACTAATCCAAAATTTATAAGGTAGTTCTTTTTGGGATATACATATCGCTCCAACAAGTTTCGAATCTATTATCATCTTATAAAAATTACTGCTGGGATTATTTATTCTAAAAATAGTTTTTTCAATAGATTCATTTGCTGGATTTGTTTCATAGTCTTTATATTTATGTAATAAAGAGCTAAATGAGTCTATTTGCATTTGAAATATAACTTCTGCATCAGTTTCTGTCGCCTTCTCTAATATAATCTCCATGTTACCAATTTAGACGCTTTCTTAAAGAAGTAATATGAGCTGTATGGTGACGACCATGCCATGCGTATAGTCCTATTGCAACAGCAAGTTTTGTTTCACCAGTTTCAGGATGGTTAAATGTCTTTTCTAAATCTTCAATTTCTAGAGAATATAAAAGATTAACCCATCTTTTATGTAATGAATCTAGCATTACTAGTGAAACATCTACCGGTAATTTTGAATCAGGTAACTCTGCCCACTTCTCTTCTTTATACGGCTTAATAGTTGGATTCTTTTCTGTCAGTGCTAATTTAAAGCGTATGTAGCTATTCATATGGCTATCAACGACGTGATGAACTACTTGACGTACAGTCTAACCTCCAACGCGATATGGTGTATCTAACTGCTTCTGATCTAAATCTTTAATTGCCCTTGTTAGTTCATTAGGTAAATCTTCAATTTCTTGAATCCATGTATCAATCATTTCTTCAGTTATAGGACGTTTGTATGTAAATTGGCCAATTGGATAACGTAAATCATTCATGAATAAGTCCTCCTTATTATAAGTGTGAAGTATTTCTCCAAATATAGTGCACAAACTTCACATGTTCTCCATTTAATTCTACAGATGTTATATCTGATTCGTTTTGATAAGAAGAAAATCCGCTTTTTTCTAGTACAATTTGTGATGCGAGATTATTAGTCGTTGTTTTAGCATAAACTTCAGTAATTTCATTATTTTTCGCTACATCTAAAATTAATTTTACGGCTGCTGTTGCAACTCCTTTTTTAGTAAATTTTTCTCCGACACGATACCCGAGCGAACTAATTCGAGTTTCCGTATCTATATCTACTAAATTGATTCGCCCTACAATTTCTTTTTCTTCATTACGAATTAAATAAAAATAAGAATCCCCATCTGCCTGTTCTATTAATAAATCGTCTAGTAGTTTTTGGAAATATTCAAATTCAAAATATTTCGAGCCACGATTTGGTACCATTGTTTCAAAAAAAGATTTATTTGTAAGTTCAAACGTAAATAAATCCTTAGCATCTTGTTTCTTTAGTTGCTCTATGTATATTTCCATTCCGTATTCTCCTTCTTGATTTACTAACTGTTATACATTCTTTTTTAATCAATTATATTCCTGCTATTTCTTTCGATTAAGTAATACAGATAGTAGCACTTTCGGATGAAAGAGATGAAATGGACTACGAATTAAATTCATCACTCGTACTAACCGAATATAAACATCAGAATTACTTACGGATAGTCGATATATTTGCTTCGTATACCATAGTTGAAATTTTTGTTTTGTAGTTAATTCTCTCTTTAGTTGCGGGTGACGTGATATTTCTGTTGTTGTCATATCCCAAGGGGTTTCTATTATAGTAGCTGCCTTTTTATAAAATTGTTGTGTAAATGTTTTATCAAGTTGTTTTCTATCTTGCAAAAGTAATTGCAATTGGTGAGCCTCCATAGCAGCAACTGATACGCCTTGGCCGAAAACGGGATCAAAACGACATTGCGCATCTCCAACAACTAATAATCCTTCTGGTACATTATTCACTAAATCAAATCGCCGGCGTACTTGATAAGGAATTTTGTATGTCTTTATATCAGTAATTCCCTCAGCCTTATTTAAGAAGTCTGTAACATTAGAAATTGATAGATTTTCAGCAAAATCATAAAACTCATCATCTGTTTGTGGTGCTTTCTCATTTGCGTATCCACTAAAAGTAACAAAATAACGATTATCTTCTATCGTTTGAATAAGAACGCCATAAGGGTTATCAGGGAAACTAGGAGACATTAGCATATTACAACAGTCTAACTCCTCATTTTCTTTAAGTTTGAACATTTTCGTTGCGTAAAATAAATCAATACGAACTTTCTCTTCTTGTACTTTAATTTCGTATTCTCGTAGCCACTCTATACTTTTCGAGCCAAATCCACTCGCATCAACTACAAGATCCGCATGAACTTCTTCTTGTGTGTTTGTCTCTAAATATTTAACTTTTACTCCACACACTTTGTTAAGCTTTGCATCTACCAATACCCCTTTAACCAATGTTTCATATTTAATAGTAATATTTGAAATTTGATGTATTCGTTTTTGAATATGCCATTCTAGCAAAGGACGACTTTGTTGAATCATATGTACTTCCCCTATGAACGGTTGTTTCCATAGACCGAATTGATGCCATTTCAAATCACGCGTAAAGTTGTTTATAATACTACCCGCTTCTATTAATTCGTTCGTAATATTAGGAAACAATTCTTCAATTGCGTTTTCTCCACCTTTTAATAACACGTGAGGATGATTACTTTGTGGAACTCTTTTTCTCGAAGACTTTCCATCCCATCTTTCACCAGCTTCTATAATGAATACTTCTTTAAAAGAAGTTGATAATGCTTTTGCTGCAAACTTTCCTGCCATACTTCCACCAATAACGATAGCCTTATTAAACATATTTTCCCCCTTAATAAAAAGAGATCCTGCCTTGTATGAATGAAACAGGATCTTAAACTAATTAACTTCTTTATCATTATACTTAAAATACATCAGTAAATTGCAACATTAAAATTAAAATACCTAATCCCCATACGTAATACGCGAATCCTTTTAAGGAGTGACGTTTTAAATATTGAATCATCCATGAAACGGCTATGTATCCAAAAAACGCTGCTGATAACGTTCCGACAATTAAAGATGTGCTAGAAATAGATTCTGCTTTCCCTTGAAAAACGTCTACAAATTGCAAAATGATAGCTCCAACGATGGCTGGTGTCGATAGTAAAAAAGAAAAGTAAGCAGCAGTTTCACGGTCTAATTTTCTCCATAATGCAGCGACAATTGTCATTCCAGAACGGGAAATGGCTGGAAAAATAGCAGCAGCTTGAAATGAACCGATAATTAATGCGTCTTTATATGTTATGTCATCCATTTTTTTACGACCATTCTTTTGTTTATCTGCCATGTAGAGAAAGAATCCGGTCACTAAAAACTCCCAACCGATCGTGATTCCTGTTTTTGAAATATCTTCAAAGAAGTCTTTAAACAATAAACCAATTACAACTGCGGGTATTGTCCCAAAGATAAGTAATAACATGAGCTTTGAAAATGGGTTTTTAATTAAATATATAAATTCTTTTTTGTAATAAATAAAAACCGCAAGTAAAGTCCCAATATGCAGCATCGTATCTAAAAATAAGCCAGCCTCATCTAATCGGAACAAATGCCTTCCTAAATAAAGATGTCCGGTACTACTGATTGGTAAAAATTCTGTTAAACCTTGAATTATACCTAGTATGAAAGCTTCTAACCAATTCATGATGGTCTCCTTTCTCTTTTGCTTGTACCAATATATGAGGGTTAAATTTTCGATATGAAAAAAACTATATTTCTCTATGAATTTACTTTTTATTTATGGATATATATGTAAAGAGGGGTAAGGAGGGTTATTATGTGGAAGCACACAAAATTCGGTAATGTATTACTTTGGGTGGGCCCTATCCTTGTATTTTTAGGACTATGTATGACAAATGTTATTTCAGATATTCCTTTCTTTGAGGGAAAACATAAAACGGTTGGTATTGTACTTATATTTATAGGTGTAATCTGTTTTGTTGCTGCTAATCATTTGAAAAAAGGAGAAAGATATGAAGAATAAATCTAAATAAAAAACAATCCTTGCATATTAGCTAGGATTGTTTTTTATTAATGTTGATTATTTGTAGAATACTTTATCAACGTTATATTTCGCTTTGTATTCATTAATGATATATGTTTCGTAAATTTCTCTTTCTGTTGGATCTTCTACGATACATGCATCAATGCGGTATACTTCATCACGGTGATTTTTAATTGGTGAAACATTATCTTCAAAATGCTTCTTAATACGTTGTCTAATTTTACGAGCTTTACCTACGAAAAGAAGTTCGTCATTAATATTGTAAAACATAAAAATGCCGCCTTTATCTCTAGGGAACAAGTGGAAATCGATAAATCCATTAATTGGAGTAATGATTGGCTCGTCTCCTTTAATAACTTGTTTACGTTCAGTAATTGAAACATCAGCTTCAGGAATATTAATTTTAATCAAGTTCATTCACGTCCTCTTTTATTATAAAGATAAATAATAGCATACATAAGTAAGAAAAGCTATGTTCAGAGGCATATTTCATTTTATAATTCAAATATTATAGGTGTATCATGTAAACTTTTCTTCCAAATCATATGATCACTGGATTCTCCCCAGTAATCTTTCAATACATAGTTAGGTTTTCCAAACTTTTTCGTCCATATACTTTGCGCATTTTTATATCCACTATCTAAACAATATTCTGTTATCCCTCTGCTAAGTAATGTAAGAAACATTGTATGTAGTAATAAACTCCCTATTCCCTTTCTTTGATACTCCGGAAGTATGAATACAGTTCCTATTTCATACAAATTTTTAAGTACACCACCTGTACAACTATTAATCAATGTACTTGCTGGACCGATTTCGATTGTTCCAATGATTTTATTGTTACTTGTATCAATTGCTAATAAAAAGTAACGACTTTCTCCGTTACTATCAAAATCACTTTTCAAATACTGCTTTTTTGAGTTAATTTCATTTTCTATGTCATCCAATAATTGTGACAGTCCTTCATTTTTGTATGTATTTGTAATAACTATACGGAAAAATAAATATAGTTCATCTACATCATTCAAATTCGGTCGTCTAACTGCAACGTTAGTCATGAATTCAATCTCCAATCCTCATTATGCCATTGTCAATACAACACTTTATATAATCTATTCATCATTATTCTGCAAAAACCTGCATAAATCCAACAGTATAGAAAGCTCATTATAAATATTGATAAAATAATTTTTATATCCATAGTTGTATGAACAGCAGGACCAAGTACCGGAAAGTGGAAAACATCGAGAACGATCATAATACCTATAAGTAGACAAGTTGCTGAAAAAGAAACAATCCATATTCTCCTCTTTAATTTTAAAAAGGATACTCCTAAGGCTAGACCTAATAAGCCTGTAGTAAAAGGAAAGACAATTAGTTCACTGGGCTCAATAATAAATAATAGAAAAATAGTAAGAATATAAGAAAGTATTCCCTCACGAATAGAATAGAAAATAGCAAAAAAAATCGGTAATGTCGAAAATGGACTAATGAGCAAACCTATACCAGGAACTAAGTTCCCAGCTGCTTGAAACATGGTGGCCAATGCACTCATCAAAGCTGTAAGTACTAACTTATTCGCAAGGGACAATTTTCTTTTATGAACAAAGCTCGTATCATGTTCTATCATCAGTTGATACCAATAACGTACAAACCAATTCATTAAAATACCCCCTAAAGATACCACATTCATTACTTTCTATATTATTCATACACTTATGGTTTATGAGTTGCTTTCTATTTGTTATGAATTACTATATAATAAAAGACTTTTAGGGGGATAAATTGTGCGTGTTGAAACAAAATGAATTCCTTGGATTATTAAACTGCGAGTGTATATCGTATCAAGGAATAATTTCAAAAATGGTACCTTTGTTAAAATCAGTTACTTTCATAGAACTGTAAACTCCTAAATATAATTTAGTTTGATCCGAATTTGTTCCTAAACTCATATAATAAGCTGCTTGCGTACCAAAATCATAATTGGTTTCAATAGCATAAAAGTCAGCATGTTTACCGTCTGTACCTGCTCTAGTATAGGCTAAAACACCCTTAACTGGAGACTGAGATTCTCCTTTCTTGGCAAGGTCAGTAAAAACAACGCTACCTGTTAAATTTGGAATTGCATTTCCCATATATGGCTGAACTCCTGTAAGTGAAGTTCCTCCAAACTTATCTGTTCTAGAATCTTTATGAAAATAACTAAGTAGAGGCAGAATACGCTTCACTGAAGTTTGTATTGTTTCATCATAATAAACCATTGTTCTCTCATCCGAAGTCTGATTCTCAGAACAATGTCGTATAAAAGAAGTAGGTAAATCCCCTTCCCATCCTCGCCACCCAAAATTGATAAACCCATCTTGATTGGGAGTTAACCTCATAAAATGCATTTGAACAAGTTCTGTTACCAGTATAGGTTTATATTGAACAAATGAAAAAATAGACTCTACAATATCTTGTCCGACATTTCCGGCGTATTTGATATATTGATTATAAAACCTTTGAAATGAAATGCCGGTTATATTACGTACTCCTTTTGCAATTACTGTAAGTGTTTCTTGTATAGATAAAGGAAGTTCATTAAAGCGTGTAACTACAGGAGGGTTATTTATAAATGTATTTTTACTTACATCGATTTCAATTATTTTTCCTGCTATTTCTAAATCATCTTGGCTTAAATTAAATGGATCATAACCTGATCCGCCATCTCCATTTGTAAAAACAAGTTTTCCAGTCTCAGGTGAAAAGTTTAAACTATTGACTCCGTTATGATTAAAAAATGGTCTTCTTACATTCAGTAATGTTCGTCGCTTTTGAGCTTGACCATTAGATTGTAAAGTCCATTCTTCCACTGTATCAATGTGATCATATTGCGTATTTCTATTAACCCACTTTAAATTTAACGTTTTAGGGTCACAAGGATTCGGTTTAAATTGTTCAGAAAGTGCACCTGGTCCTTGAGTTCCGGCTACTGAATAATGAAGATAAAATAACCCATTTTGATAAAATTGTGGATGGAACGCAAGTCCTAGCAATCCGCGTTCATCATAACCGCTACTAGAAACACCTTCTTCAAATGTACCTAATTTAATAATTAGGTGACGAATATCTAAAAATGTCTTTATAACTCCGTCCCCTATGTAAAAAATCTCTCCTAATTGAGTTGCGATAAATAGTCTTTCGGTCGATTCACCTGGAAGTATCGTTGTTTTCAATACAGTTGGTAAATTTACGTTATGAACAATGGGTCGTAAACTAACTTTAACTTTTGTCAATTAACTGTACACCCCTTTTTCTTCTTTTTTATAGAAGAATATGATTAGAGTAGTTCTGTTAGTATCAAATAAGTTTTATTCCTTTTTATTACAATTTTGTATATAATATAATTATAAATAATCTGGGGGACGAACTATGATAATCGTACTACAAATCATCTTACCACTAATTTTCGCAGTCTATTTATTTACCCTCTATCGTAAAGGGACGTATGGATCAGCTTCATTCCTTTTAGCAGTCATGATAGGAATTTTCGGTTTAGAGAATATTTTTCAGCATGCTAGTCTAACAGATCATGCTATTTATCCATATTGGGGCAGTTTGAAGGCTGTTGTTATCGTTTTATCAGTCGTATTTCTATTTAAAAAAGGTGGTTTAACAGGAAAATATTGATTTTTAATGCGTTACATATTTTCTTGTTAAATTGCTTTTATTTTATAAAAGAAGAAATATTTATGTGAAAACAAGAAGGGATGTGTTACATATGTCTATAAATATTATTTCAATAGTTTCTATCATAATATGGATTGTGTTAATTACAGAACTTATAAAACCTTCAAAAGAACAGAATGGACGAAAAATAGTAACTTTAGTAACTGCTGGTTCCGCATCAACACTTATTTTGACGGTTTCATTTATTCAAAATATCCCGTTTTGGAATTGATAGTGATATAACTAACAAAAATATGTATAAATAAAAAGATTAGGGTTCACTCCTAATCTTTTTATATTTTGAGGTAGCACCACATGCCCGGCAAGCTAAGGTCTTGAAGTAGCCCCTAAACAAAATTTAAAATTTTTCTAAAGTTATTTATGTGAATTTAACTCGTTTTCAGGAACATATGTGGTCCTTTTATAATTTGAAGTTCTTTTTAAGCTTCTTATATTTTCTATACGAACGTCTAACAATGTTTAACATAAAATACGGTATTTTAACAGAGAAAGGCAATTTATAAATGAAAGGAAAATAAAAGGTGAAATATGCCTTTTCTAGATCCCTCCACTTACTATCTTCTTTTGTTTTTAAGAAATCAGATACATCGACTACATATCCCCTTCCTTTTTCCATCATCACATTTTTCCCGTGAACATCACAAGGAGTTAATCCTTGTTCCCTCGCATACTCTAAAGCTTTATTTATATCAAGGATCACCTGCTTAGGAATTTTAATCCCCTTATGAAGGGCATCGTATAAGGTAATTTCTTTTAAACGTTTCAATACTATGAAATTTTCCCCTTTATATATAAGCTTTGAATAAGAAGGATGATCTCCAATTCTTCGGTATACTTCTGATTCTTTTTCAATTCCTTCTCCTTCTCGCACGTAAACTTTCACTACCCAATCTTTGTATTCTCTGTGCATGAATACTGCGGCATAATTACCTGTTCCTAAACACTTCCAAAGTCTAGGAATATCTTTAACTACTACAGGCTCGAATTCATCATCACTTCTTATACTTACCTCTTTTAATAATTCGTCATTTATCAATCCCACAAAACTATTTATACTCATCATTCCCACTCCGGTTTTGCTAAAAGGGGCCCACCCACATTTTAACGAAAATATACACTAAGCGAATTTTAGCATAACATGCCAAATCTATATTACTCTATTTTATAATCTAAAACATTGTTTAGAAATGTAGCAAGGGTTTGTTAATGGTTCAATTCTTCTTTCACTACTATTTTTGTTAGCTAACACTTTTATTGTTTTAATAATCTTTTGTTTAATTCCCACAATGCTGTTTTGTTGCTATCCCATTTCAAAAACGTTACTGCTTCCTCAAAGCATAACCATTTATAATTAAAGTGTTCTTTAGATAATGATATGTTTTTTGTAGGAACTTTAACTCCAAAAGAAAATTCTTTTATTACATAAACCTCTTCTCCCCAAAGGAATCCTCCAACTACATCCTCTACTGGTAGTGAAGACACAGAATCTAATTGTATATATGGACATTCTCTTGTAATACCAGCCTCTTCAAACGCTTCCCGTTTTGCTGATTCAATAGGAATCTCACCGTCTTCTCCGCCACCAGCTATTCCTTGCCAATAACTATAATCACTTCTTTTGAAAATAGCATATTGAATGGAATTAGCAGTTTTTATATAAGGAAATATCAATACTTGATATGGCGCTCTCATTGCTTAAGCTCCTCTCGAAAATAAGTTTTAAATAAATATAAACAAAGAGCCGACATCACAATTCTACATTATTAATGCAGGTTTATAATGTCGGCCTTCTATTTTTAAAGAATTTTATTTTTCATAACCAGGTTTACTCTTAACAGAGGAAAAACTGCTTATTCCCTGTCGAATGTGTTTAGCATGGTTTTTCCTAAATGTTAGCAGTACCCTATATTATTCAATTGCGCCAGCAACATCATAATCATTTAAATCTAATTCAATCGGTTGTCCGAGCGCTAGTTTAGCAAGTTGCGCTCCTAGATATGGACCAGCTGTTAAACCCGAAGCCCCTAATCCATTCGCAACGAGAATTCCTTCAAAGTTAGGTAGTGGTCCGATAACAGGTAAGAATCCTGGTGTAAATGGTCTGAATCCAACTCTCGTTTCAAGCATTGTAGCATTTTCTAAGCCAGGTGCAACTGCTAATGCCTTATGGAATACTTCATGTAAACCACCTGCTGTTACACGATGATCGAAACCAGTATCATTCTCATGTGTTGCACCAATTACGACATGCCCATTGTCAAACGTTAAAATATATTGATCGTTCGGTGGCATAACAACTGGCATATTTTCTGTTGCTGTATTCTCGATTTGCAGATGAACAATTTGTCCTTTTTGGAATGTAACTAAGAAATTAATTCCTAATGGATTCAAGATTTCATTCGCCCATGCGCCTGCAGTTACAATAACCTTTTCCGCTAAAATTGTTTCATCGTTTACTGTAACTCCCGTAATATGATTTCCTTCACGGACTAATATAGCATCGCCTTTTATAAAAGTTGCACCATGTTTTTTCGCAGCACTTATTAATGCATTGCGTAATAATCTTCCATTTACTCGTGCAGCACCACTAATATGAACAGAACTATATTCGTCTGATAATGCTGGGAATAATTTTTTTGTTTCTTCAGCTGATAAGCGAGTGATTTCACCAATCTCTGGGGCATCTTCACGTCGTTTATAAGCTCGCTCTTCCATTTGATCTAACTTTTTCTCGTCAGTATGTAAACTAATTGCACCTACACGATTATATCCTGTGTCAGTTTCACCGTCTTCTTCTAATTGCTGAATTAACGAAGAATAGTAACGTGCACCGCCTTTAACAATTTTATACCATGCTTTATTACGACGCTGCGATAGCCATGGACATACAATACCTGCTCCTGCATCAGTTGCTTGCCCTAATTGTTGGCGATCCACGATAGTAACATTCGCACCTTCCTTAGCAAGATGATAAGCAGTAGACGCTCCTAAAATTCCAGATCCAACTACAATATACGATTTCATTTCAAACACCTTTTCTCTTTTGCTAATTATATAAATATAAGAACATTCCTTAGTATAATAGAAGGAATGCTTTTTTCAATGTACTCATCACAATTAATTGTTGCAGCATTGTGACTTTCTTAATCATTATTTTTTCTTCTTACGGAATAATTCAATTGTTTTATAGCCTTGTGAAAGGATCTCTATCATTTTCTCTAGACGTTTTTCACGTGTTTTTTCTTGTTTCACAGAAAAAAGATTACGTGCCCAATCTTTCTGATATCCAGGCGTTAAACTTTGATAAAACTTAAGTTCATTCGGATGATTAGCTAATAATGCTTCAACATCTTTAATTCGATCCGCATAATCGGCAACACATTGACTCATAGCAGATGTTTTCGTTGTTTTTTTCTTCTCGCGTTTTAAACCTACAACAGTAAAGACTTCATCCATACTTACCATTCGTGCAAATTTAATATCACTTTCTCCCACATAACCATCTTCTCCAACATTTAATGCCGGAAACATCTCATCACGGTGAATAAACGTACTATAACGAGCATTACCTTTTTTCGGATATGCGAAGAATACGTAACCTTTTTCAATTAGTAATTCTTCATTACTTATAATAAAATTCGTTTGTTTCACCATTTCATCAAGCGTTTCTACAAATATAAAGATAGCATCGTGTTCTTTTGAGAATGCAGTTTCTTTACCTGTAAAAATGTCATAATCACTTGGTTCGTTAATAACGACCATATTTGTATACTTATTAAGTTTCAATTTATCAATAACTGACATATTAATCTTCCTTTACATTCAAAATTCATTGTACATACTTTTGCGTACTGTTCTAGTGTATTATATGTATTAAGAAAATCAAACTTTAAATCGTATTATTCTGCTGCAAAAGAATATAATTCTTTACTAGATGGGGTGGTTTTATGCCATATGTAATCCGAGATGAAGGGCTAGTTTTACAAGGGGATGATGGAAAAGAACCAATTTTTCATACATATGAAGAAGCGGAGGAAACATTAAAAACATTAACTATACCGCAGTTTCCGAAACATATTAGAAGAAAACCATTTACACCAAAAATAATAAAGATAGCCGCTTCTGAATAAGAACCGGCTATCTTTATTATTCATAACTTAATAGCAAATAAAGTATATAAAAACTCTTTATATTGATCTTCTGTAATTTCACGCTTAGTTTTTTCCCCGTGAATAATTTCGGTTAAACTTGTATTCGTTAATGAAATATGGCCAGAGTTCGTCAACTTTACTGCAATTGGTCCTTTATTAAAAATAGACTTCTCATCTTCTATCACTCTTCTTTGAACATCGTTTACTACTATCTCATTAATATTAGGTTTATAAAAAGCATGACAAACTTTCCATTCTCCATCAGTATCTATTCTTTCTAAAACATAATTTCCTTTACTTGTATCTTTTCGTCTCACTCGGTACGAACCATTTTTTGAAGAAACAGACTCGCCAGTAAAAGGTACAGGAACAAGAGGTACTAACGAAGCTATACCTACATCAATTAAATACTGTAGATTATCATAAGTTAAAATAATTGTTATATGACCATCCTCCAGTGCCCATGCATTTATATCATTTTTATACACCGTACCTAATGCCAGTTGTACATCATAGCCACAGTCTTTTAAGAAATAGTAAAAAAGAGTATTTAATTCGTAGCAAAGTCCACCACGGGAACTAGTTAAAATTTTCTCTCGTAAGTTTTCCAGAGAGATTTGATTCGTATTTCGTGCTATAACATCTAAATTCTCAAATGGTATAGTGTGTGCAAACGAAAAGAGTATGGTAGGTAATTCTTCAAACGTTACATCATTACATTTTTTAAGATTTAATCTTGTGAAAAGCTGATTTTGTAAACTTGTCATATTTAGCACCCCTTAAAAATTTATAAGTTTAAATAATATATGCTGATTGTAAATTTTAAGGGGCACTGTAACAACGTACATTTCATTTAACTGTACCGGTACAAAAATTACGATTCACGAGGTAAATTAATAGAAGGCGTCATTACAAATGCCTTTTCTGTAATTACTTCTTTTTGGAGTAGATCAAAAGCTACGAATATAAATTTAATAGTTTATCTATAGGCAAATTATTAATATCACTTAAATCAACAAAATATTGAAGTTGCCACATTTGACTCTTTTTAGCTTGATTGCTAACAGTGGTATCCCAAACAGGATAAATTCTCATTGCCATTTTCCCTGTTTGACTTTGTGTTCTCAATATTTTTTCTTTAAGAAGAATCTCTTTAGGAAAAATAAATTGTCCTAGTTTATTATCAGCAATACAAGTGATTACTAATAAATCAGGAGCAGCTTCATAAGAGAAAGCTCTATTTCGCATATTTTCATCTTTCTCCCAAAAAGAAACAAATTGACCAATTTTATTAGGTGTAACTTTTGATTTTCTAAAACGAATAGTTTTGTTATTTAAATGGAATAAACATCCTGCATATTCTGCGTTTTGCTTTTCTTCTTTTAGATTCGTAATCATTAAGTTGTTAGGTTTGTAAACTATATTATTTAAATTTTGGATTATATTATTAAAATTGTTCAAGAAAACTCCCCCTTTATTCATCTCTTAGTTTACCACAAACATCAGTTCTTCTATATCGTATATAATCATGAACTAAGTGAAATGGGGGAATTTAGCGGGATATAATTATTACTTTAATGTACTTAGTTTTTCAATTGCTTGTTGTTCAGTTGCTAAGTAAAAAATGTCATTCCCTTTATTACATTCATAAATAAAATCCTTTAAGCTTTTACTAGTATACATAGAGAAATCTCCAACAATAGCAATCTTTACCTTGTAGTTTATAAACTTTTGAAGGATATCGCCCGCAAGCCGTGTTTTTAGATCAAAGAAATCTTCATTTATTAAAGATTTATGGATAATAATATGTTTCGCATCTACCTCATATTGAACTGTTGCCATAGTATCTAATGCAGACTGAACATCCGATATTAATACCTTATCGCTCCTAATGACCGCAATATTGATTCCATCGATTACTACTTTCTTTATTTCCATAGTCCCACCCCTTTATAATTTTCACAGTATGAGTAAAATTGTTTTACAAAACTTCGTATTAATCATAGATTAAATTAGCCTCAGCTATTAAAATGGCCTCTATTTTTTGTTGTAAATATATATTTTTTTATTACTAATACGGTCAATGAAATTAATGATAGTTTCTCTTTTTTATATTTTTGAATGTATATATATGAAATTGCTTTTACTTGTTATAAAAATATTGTGGAGTAACATAACTTAACAAACTATCCAAAGTGTTAATCTCGGCATATGGTTGTATTTTGGTCGTATTCTTGATTTTTTGAGGGTTAAACCACATCGCTATCAAGCTAATAAAAAGAAATGCCCCCTAAAATGAAAAAATACGCTATTCTTTCTGTAGAATCATAGGAAAGGATGGCGTTTTTTATGTCTGTTTCTGTGTCTAACGAATTACAACTATTTGCTCAAGAGATTCAAAGTGCCCTATCTCCAAATGCCTTACGAGATATTGCTAGAGATGTTGGCTTTGTACAACGAACCAGTAAGTACCAAGCAAAAGATTTAGTAGCTTTATGTGTATGGGTGAGCCAAAATGTAGCTATGACTTCTTTAACTCAGTTATCTAGCTGTTTAGAAGCATCAACAGAAGTACTCATCAGTCCTGAGGGACTGAATCAACGGTTTAATAAGGCGGCCGTCCAACTTTTACAACACCTACTAGCCGAACTACTAAGCAAAAAATTGGCCGCATCTATGCCGATTTCTTCTCCATACACTTCTGTTTTCAAGCGTATTCGTATTTTAGATTCAACTGCATTTCAACTCCCGGATATATTTTCATCGGTTTATCCTGGTGCGGGAGGATGCAGCCATACAGCGGGAGTAAAGATACAGCTTGAGTATGATTTATTAAGTGGACAATTCCTTCATATTCATACAGGTCCAGGTAAACAACATGATCGAACCTACGGTTCCCTGTGTGCCCCAACTGTAACAGCGAATGATTTATGTATCCGAGATTTAGGTTATTTTCATTTGAAAGATCTTCAACATATACAAGATAAAAAGGCCTATTATATCTCACGTATTAAATCGAATACACGTATTTATCAAAAAAATCCAAACCCTGATTATTTTCAAGATGGCAGAATTAAGAAGGGTACAGAGTATATCCAAATAGATATGGAGGTTTTAATGAACTCTCTTCAGCCAGGACAAACATATGAAATATCCAACGCTTATGTAGGAATGACTGATAAAGTACCAACTCGTGTGATTGTTCATCGACTAACAAAAGAACAACAACAAAAACGATTACACGATCAAACGGTAAGAGAAAAAAAGAAAGGAATGAAGTATTCTGCTCGTAGTAAACGACTTAGCGGTATCAATGTATATATGACAAATACCCCTATAGATATTGTCCCAATGGGACAAGTACATGATTGGTATTCTTTACGTTGGCAAATCGAGATTTTATTTAAAACATGGAAATCATTCTTTCATATTCATCATTGTAAAAAGATAAAACGAGAACGATTGGAATGCCATTTGTATGGGCAACTGATTGCCATTCTACTTTGTTCTTCTACCATGTTTCAAATGCGGCAATTACTTCTTATGAAAAAGAAACGAGAACTGAGTGAATATAAGGCCATATATATGATTAAAGACTATTTCCTTCTTCTATTCCAAACTATACAAAAAAACACCCAAGAGCTATCAAAGGTATTACTTCGCCTGTTCAATCTCCTACAGCAAAACGGGCGAAAATTCCATAGGTATGAGAAGAAAACAGTTTTTGATATATTAGGTGTCGTTTATAATTGTACTATGTCGGACAATCAAGCCGCTTAATTCAAAAAAGTGAAACCCGTTAGGGTTTATTTCGTATGCAAATCTTTCAATCACCTACACTTGCCCTTTAGAAAAAGGAACAATCTCGCCTAAAATTGACTTTGTATAAGCTTAGCTTGATAGCGATGGGGTTAAACCACACACCTTTTATATTTGCATTTTGAGGACCAACAATATCCTTTTCTAAGTCATCCCCAACAAATAAAGTATTTTCCGGCTGTAAATTTAGCTTATTTAATGCTAGTTCGAATATACGTTTATCAGGTTTACTAAATCCCACTTCTTCAGAAATAATGATTGTTTCAAAATACCTATTTAAATTCGTATTAAATATTTTAGCTTTTTGCCTCTGAGTTGAGCCATTTGTTATAATTCCAACTTTAAAGTGCTTCTTTATTTGATTTAAGAAATGAATAGTATTTTGGTCTATTGAAAAACATCTAGGGAAATTTTCATTCCAAAAATCTTGGATATAATTGTGTGGCAATCTATATTTCGGCGCGAATTCATCAAATAATGATTCTAAAACTATCGTTTTATCACTAATGCCGTATTCCCTTTTATCGTATTCTTTGAATTTCTGTAACATATTGTTTTTGACTGTATCACTAACATCCTCATAACATTTTTCTAAAACTAATAAAAACAAGTTATCTACTGCCTTATCCCTATCAATTAACGTATCATCTAAATCAAACAGCATCGCTTTATAACCCATCAAATAATTTCACAACCTTTCTCACATGATTTAAATAATCCTTAGTTCAACTTTAAGCGTTTACTAAATTAGCAAAAAAACTCTAAAGTTTGTGAAGTACACTCTATAATTTCGCTAGCTTTTTTTATATTGAAATTCATTTCCGTTTCCCCTTTTAGTAAGTAGCGCAAGTATATGTTCACACAGTTTAAGAAATCACATGCAGTTCCCAATATTATACATTGGTTTTTTAGAAATATAAATCGTTCAGCTTTTCATACGATAAGTTTTTTCAAGCATACAATTATTTTTTCATAAAAAGGAATATGGCTAATCATATTTTTTGGAGAATACACATTCTTGAAAATGAAGCTAATACGTTAAACGTCCTATGAAGTTCCTATTGTATCTCCACATAAACTCCAGATAGTACGGCTATAATGACTACCAGAGGTGATATTATGAAAAACTATCATATTCTCGTGGTAGAGGACGATCAAGAAATTCAGGAATTAATTAAACAATTTTTAATGACACAGCATTATACAGTGGTAGTCGCTTCAGATGGACTAGAGGGTATGACACAATTTAATAAGCAATCATTTGATTTAATTCTTCTAGATGTCATGATGCCCAATCTTAATGGATTTGAAGTTTCTAAAATGATTCGAAGTCAGTCAAACGTACCAATTATTATGCTAACTGCGTTGGAAGAAGAGGAAGATCAAATGAAAGGATTCGACCTTGGGATCGATGACTATATAACAAAGCCCTTTTCATTTCATGTTTTGATTAGACGAGTCGAAGCTGTACTTAGAAGAAGTTATGATAAAAATGTAAATAATCATTTGATATTTAAAGAAGTGCGTATTGATGTGGATGCATATAGAGTATATGTAAATGACGTTGAAATTATATTAACGACAAAAGAGTTTGAAATTCTACAACTACTATTTCAAAATGAGAGAAAAGTACTCACAAGAGAAAATATCGTTGAAAAGGTTTGGGGTTACGATTATTTTGGAGAAACACGAATAATTGATACACATATTAAAAACCTACGCAAAAAATTAGCTATCCCTTATATTAAAACAATAAAGGGTATTGGATATAAAATTGATGAATAGTATTGTGAAACTCATGAAAATGAAGCAAATTACTTATAAACTCTTTATGACTACATCTCTCATTTTATTATCCTTTGCAGTATTGATTTATTTAACTTTATACTTCTTTCTTCCGACGTTTTATGAGCAATATAAAACAGATCAACTTCAAACAGGGATAAACGAAATCATTGATAAGTCTAAAAATCTTACGTTTCAAGATGCGATACCACTTTTTGATGAATACGCCAAAAAAAATAATGCGATGCTTTATCTTCAAAATAAAGAAGGAGTAATTATTTACTCTCCTTCATTTTCTTTTATTCAAAGTGGTACGCAAAAAACAGTAGTTACTAAAGCAACACGATTCGAGAATGCAAGTACCCTTAGCAATTCATATAACGTTACGAAACCAATTCAATTTCAAGATGGTAGTTTAACGCTTGTAGTGTTTGCTACATTTCAACCGATTGATGAAGCTTCACAGGTTTTAGTACGCTTTCTCCCCTATATTAGTATCATTGTGCTCGTTATTGGTATAGGAAGTGCTTATTTTTATTCCAGGTTTATTACAAAGCCACTTATTTATATTAATGAAGGTGCACAAAAGATGGCAAATTTAGATTTCTCCGAAAAAATTGAGGTTCGCTCTACAGATGAGTTAGGAGAATTATCTAATAGTTTGAATGACATGTCTATTAACTTGCAACAAGCTATGTTTGATTTGAAAAAAGCAAATGAACAATTAAAAAATGATATTGAAAAAGAAAGAGAAATAGAAACAAAGCGCAGAGAGTTTTTTGCGATTGTAGCACATGAATTAAAGTCCCCTCTTACTGTAATGAAAGGATACTTAGAAGGAATGATATACAATATTGGCCCTTATCAAAATCGCGATCAATATTTAAAGAAAAATCATCAAATTATTGAAAGTATGGAACAATTAGTTCGTGAAATTTTAAGCGTATCGAAATTAGAACAACACACCTTCAAACTAAAAGTAGAGGAAGTTAATCCTTCAAAGTTAATAGGTGCAATCACAAAAGATCTCGAATTTTTTGCTTCTCAAAAAAGCATTGAAATAATAAAAGAAATTGATTCTGATCTTTCTATTTATACCGATTGTGCTCTTTTAGAAAAAGCATGTAAAAATATTATTCACAATGCGGTTATGTATTCACCACATAATGAAAAAGTCTATATAAAGTTAAGTGAGGATTCGAAACAAGGTCAAATCAAAATGCAAATTATAAATACAGGTGTCAATATTAAAGATGAAGATTTACAACAAATTTTCAAACCATTTTATCGAATTGAAAAATCAAGAAATCGAAATACTGGAGGAAATGGTTTAGGGCTATATATTGTTAAGCAAATTCTTGAAACGCTAGATATAAAGTATTCAATAAAAAATATGGAACATAGTGTACAATTTTGCATGAGTATTCCATTATCTAAACATAAAAACAAACAAACTCTCCTTTAAATAGGACGAGTTTGTTTGTTTTTGTAGTAAGTATAAATTTATTAACAGGTTTTTCACTTAATGGACAAATGCTGCTTCTTAAATGGCGATTATCATAAGTAGTGACAAACTGTATTCAACTTACATATTTATTTTCTACTATAACAGCAAAAAAACGAAATTCCGCTTAGCAGCAAATTAGATTCTCTTATTTGAGATGTATTTCATCTATGAAACTGAAAAGGAAGATGAAAAATGCATATTTCCCTCCATTTTTCAGATTAATTTAGAATTCTTTTATGATAAGCTATATGTAAAGATTAAATATAAAACATAAAGGATGATTCATATGCAAATAAGACCAGAGGTAAGTGAATATAACTCCTATTATGCAACGTATACCAACTTGGTATCAGACGGAAATATCATACATATTCTAGAACAACAAATGAAGGAAACAAATCTTTTATTAAAGGGAATTTCTGATAGTGAGGGACTTTTCCGGTATGCTCCTACTAAATGGAGTATAAAAGAAGTAATCGGTCATATAGCAGATACAGAACGGATTATGGCGTATCGATTGCTATCAATCGCTCGAGGCGAGACAGCAGAACTTCCAGGCTATAATGATGATATGTATGTTCTTAGAGCTGGTTTTGATAAGCAATCTATGCAAAATCTTCTTGAGAATTTAATAGTTGTTCGCCAATCTACCTTGTATTTACTTAGAAGCTTAGATAAAGAAGCTTGGTCACAAAGAGGAAATGCGAATAATTCTGAAGTTACAGTTCGTGCATTAGCATACATCATTGCTGGTCATGAGCTTCATCACCTTCAAATTATAAAAGAACGTTACCTTGGTTCTGATTTATATCCAGCAACTTAATATTTGAAGAAAAAGAGTCCTATTTATGTAGTGCTCTTTTTCAGTATTTATAACGGATTAGCGCTTAGAACCATGGCAATTAAATGCATTTATTTATAAAATTCACCACATAATATTTATGCTATCCCCTCTTATTCTGTACATAATTTTCTTTAGGCTGATATACTATAAACGCAATAGTTCTGGAAAGGTGATGATAGTATGTATGAACAACAAAATAATAGAGATAGAGATCAAAAAATGATGTTTTCTATGCAGGGAGTTCCCTCAAATAAAATTAACATGAATCAATTACCTAAATGGATTAGAATTTTTGGCTATTGTGCGTTTGGTTGGATAATAGTATTTAGTTTAATTATGATTGTAGGTTTAATTCTGCAATAACTATACAGATACACAGTTAAACGGGACAGCATTTAGATTATATATCTAGGTACTGTCTCGTTTTTCATATGTGATTATCCCATGATATAGGTAACCAATTATAATAAAAAGAACTTGTAGAATATCCTACAAGTTCTTTTTCAAATATTATTAAAACGGGAACGACAAACTATTTTAACATTCAGTACAGGGAGACCATTTTGATTATGGCTTGATATTATTATAAATCAAATATAAGCTTTTGAAAGGTCTAGATTTTGAAAATTATGTGAATTAAATAACTACGATGTTTATATTAGATTTCATTTACGACCAACTTCTTCTTACTTAAATACACTGCACGATCTGATTTTTTAGCAACCGCCTGTGAGTGCGTCACAACAATAATGCATTTATTCTCTTTATGTGCAAGTTCTTGAAACAGTTCTATAATATCCATTGCGGTTTCCTCGTCGAGGTTTCCTGTCGGCTCATCTGCAATCAGTAAATCAACATTACAAGATAGTGCTCGAGCAATTGCTACACGCTGTTGTTGTCCACCGCTTAGTTGCAGGACGTTTCGTTTCGCTTCAACTTCTGTGAGTCCTACCCTTTCTAACAATTCTAATGCTCTTGCTGTTTTATTTTGCACTTTAACACCTGTAATTTCCATTGCTGTTAAGACATTTTGAAGAGCTGTCATATAGGTTATTAAGTTATAAGATTGGAAAATTACAGATACATTTTGATTACGGTATCGATCCAAACCAATTTTTCTAATATCTTTGCCATTATACAGTACATAACCATTTTTAGGGACATCTAGTCCACAACCTAAGCTTAGAGTTGTGGTTTTACCAGATCCAGATGGTCCTAAAATCGTGTAGAAATGTCCTTTTTGAAAAGAAAAGTTAACATTTTCTAGTATCGCTACATTTTTTCCATTACTTTCATAATAATAATCCAAATTTTTAAACTGTAAAATTGTCTCCATATCGAGCCTCCTCATTCATCTTTTAAAAGAATTTGTTTTGGGTTTAAACGTAGAATAGATAATGCCGGAAGAAGCGTTGCTATTATAGCAATAGCTAGTCCAATTCCACCCATTTTCCCTACATCTTCTCCTGTTACACTTACATCAATTTTATCAATTGGATCTTCTTTTTGATTTTGTAGAGTACCACCAGGTCCAGCCATCATTACAGTACCATGTTGCGAGGTATCTGTTTCTTCGCTTGCAGTAGCAATTTCATTCGAAAGTAAATTATCCCCGATATATTGAGAAACTTTAGCTCCTGTTGTTATAGATAATCCAAATGCTAAAATAGCGACACATACTACTTCTACTACGAACTGTGCCATCAGTTTCCACTTTTTCTCTCCAATGGACAATAGAATCCCCATTTCCTTACGACGTCCTTTAATTGATAGCATAATAATTAATCCTAAAATAATCGCACCTGCAATCGATACAATATAAATAATCATTTGAGAAGTCGAAGAGATATTTTCGATAGGACCAATCATTTGCTTGTACAATGAATCATGCGCATCTAATTTATAATAATTAAAATCAATATTAGATTTTTTTGCTTCTTTTTTAAATGCATCAATATATTGTGGATCATTCAAGAAATACACGACTTGAACACTATTTATACCTTGGTCTACTTCTAATTTTTTCATAGTTGAATGCGGCATATATAGTTTATTAGCTGGATCCATAATAGGAGGAGCCTGTTGACCCATTGCTTGCTCATTTGTTTCGTAAATACCGATAATTTCAACTTCAAGGGTTTCCTTCTTATCCCCTGATTGCACTTTAACTTTGTCTCCTAATTTCAAATTGTTTAATTCCGCTAATCGTTTTTCCATTAAAGCTACATTCTGATCCTTCATTTGCTCTGTTATTGGTTTTCCATCAATGATTTTACTTTTTCCGTTTTTAAAGCTTTCTTGTAATGCAGTCTTGCGAACTCCCTCAATCATAAAAGAAGCATTCATATCTATTTCTGTACCAGAGCTTGAACCGCCTCGCGCAGCCGTCATTCCCACTTTACCTTTTCCTTCTTCTTCTCCTTCTGAAGCTCCTACTAGTTTAAGCCCATCAGAAATACCGAAAGTGTTAGCTATGTAATTATAATCTTTTACATACTTGGACTTCGCTAATTGATCTGTTTCTTTTGCATCGAGCTGCGGCGGATTTGGCATTTCTCCAGTTTCCTTAGCTTTTTGACCTATTTTGTCGAAATCAAGACCTAAAGTAACATCTGCACCAAGTTTTTTTCTTGCAGCATCCGCTGCTTTTTTTGATGCATTTTGGATTGTGAAACCTGAAAGAACCAAATTTGTAACAATCAGAAAAACTGCCATCAAAATTAATGATGTTCCTATCCTTTTTTTCATACTGAGAATCGCTCGTTTCATAAAATTCATTTTTCTTACCTCCTTGATAACTTGTATTCTATATAGGTTATCTAGAGTTTATATGGAGCTAATCGGTAGTTTAACTAGAGATATAAGGAGTTTATGTGTAGTTATTCATTTACCTGTTCAAGAAAAACTAGAACACAAATTCAAAAATGCAGTCGTTTTTGAATATTGGTAAGGAGTTAGTCAATTTAAGAGATTTATAGAAAAGAGAGGTTAAGCTTAATTTAATGTATATAATATAAAAAAATATTTATTGTATAATTTCTATACAATAAATATAGAGAAGCTATTTGTGAATATCTAGATGGGAATTGTTAAGTTCCTCATAGAAATTACATCTTTTAATAAGAAAAGAAACAAGTTAACATTCTTCTTAAATTTTAATATAAATTATTTATAGTTTTATTTTATTGCAAGATTTATAATATAATATACAAATTTATCACCTATTTTTATAATTCAAGCACCTACTATTAGGAAAAGGGAATATTTCCCAATTAATTTAAAACATAAATTTTGTCTATGTTTTAAACAATATGTATTTTGGAGGAGGTTAATTTGATTTTTTCAAAACTCATTGATCGGTACGCCTTATATGATTTACACAAAAAAAGAAGTGTAGCGTTTCAGTTTACTTCCCTTTCTAACACTTCATTAAATATAAAGAACATAGAATCTTTTTATAAAGTAAAGCCATCACATTTTCATTTTGACATTAAGCATTCAAAGCAGGAAAATGAATACATGGTTGGGCAATTCAACTATAAAAGTTCGGTTCAATCCGGTGATTCACACAACGACTCTGTAACTGGGGAATTATTCTTACATAAAAATGAAAATGCACCTCATGTTATCTTTGTTCACGGTTGGAGAATGGATTCTAACGAACGTGTGAAAAAAATATTCCACGATCATATGACCAGCCTGAAGTGGAATATGTATTATTTCACTCTACCCTATCATTTTGAAAGAAAACCCGATCAATCCTTATTCAGTGGAGAGTATATGGTAAGTGCAAATATTGAACGAACATTACAAGCAACTAGACAAGCGGTAGCTGATTTACGAGCTTTGATTAAATGGATTAAAGCAAATAAAAAGGGGCCCCTGATTCTAATAGGAATTAGTTTAGGCGGATTTATTACTAACTTAACCTCTCTTGTTGAAGAAGAGATTGATGTGTTAGCATCCATTTTCTATGCAAATCGACTTTCTTATTCTATTTGGAATACAACTCCAGGTAAATTTATTAGAGAAGACTTGGAACATCATGGTGTTACGTATGATGATTTAATAGATTATTGGAAAATCACTGAACCGAGTCAAGCATTACCAAAAGTACAAAAAGAAAATATTTTATTAATTTCAGGTAAGCACGATCTATATGTGCATTCTGAGGATACAGACTACTTGTGGGAAGCTTGGGAAAAACCTACACGATATATTTATACATGCGGGCATGCCGGGATCGTTCTTAAACGTAAAAAAATTGCAACTGATACTATCAATTTTATTCAAAATCGATTGAACGCCCCGCACTTATCCAATGCCATGCCTTAAATCGCGAGATTACTAAGTACAAAATCTTATACTTATATTGTTATATTTTTTACTAGTCACCTTTGTAAATCTTAGCCCCAAGCCTTACACGATTGAAAATGAAATAAAGTAAATAACTAAAGAACTAATTTACCATATGGAAAAACATTGCTCAGCATTTTCACCAGTGGTCCCTGTATATGCAATATTACATACAAAAATATTTATTTATTACGTTATTTATTTAAAAATAAATTATTCATCCATTAATCTATACCATCCTTATTTACATTTATGGATACCCTAATTACATATGAAAAAGAGAGAAGAACATTGGTTAGTTCTTCTCTTTTTGTTTATTTTTAAGGTAACTATCTATAAAATTTTGCTTTTCATAATTCTTCATGAGTCTAGAAAATAAATTTTTCTAATGTACATAATTACAACGACATTAAAACACTTTGCTCTTAAATCTGCTACTTGTATTATTAATTGCATGAAACTCCTTCTTGAGAAAGGTTTTAATTTCCGAATATTCTGTTGACCGTTATAACATATCCAATTTACAATTTAATTGTGGTGTTCTTTCACAATTAAACTACTTAGGATACACTTCGTTTATTTGAAAACAATTACAAATAGAGGTGCTAAAATGAAAACTAGAGTAAATCCAGAATTATTACAAGGGTTAGAGATGTTTCCGGATCTCGATTTACGCCCAGAAAATTTGCAATCAATCAGAGAAGGAATAGCTCAAATGAGACCACCTACCGTTGTTGATGACTCCCTTTCTTTAACAGATAAAGTCATTGCTGGGCCTGATGATAATCCGTTACCATTACGAATTTATCGTCCAAAATCAAATCATGAATCTTTACCTGTCTTATTATGGATACATGGTGGAGGTTATATCTTAGGGTCTATAGATGATAACGATGATACTTGTATGAGGTTTGCAAAAGAAGCTAGCTGTGTGGTCGTGTCTGTAGACTACCGCTTAGCACCTGAACACCCTTACCCAGCACCAATTGAGGATTGTTATTCAGCTTTAAAATGGATTGCTGATAATGCAAAGTCATTAAACATTGATTCGAATCGAATTGGGGTTGCAGGAGTAAGCGCTGGCGGTGGACTAACAGCAGCATTATCATTATTAGCCCGAGATCGAAAATATCCTTCAATTTGTTTACAAATGCCACTATATCCAATGATTGATGACAGAAATGATACACCTTCAGCGAATGAAATTAAAGAGGGATTTGTTTGGAACCAAAAGGCAAATGAAGCTGGTTGGAAAATGTATTTAGGAGAAATGTATGGAACGGATCAAATCCCTGCCTATGCAGCACCTTCTCGAGCTGAGGATTATAGTGACTTACCGTATACTTACACATTTGTTGGTCAATTAGATCCATTCCGCAGCGAAACATTAACCTATGTAAGCAAACTAGCACAAGCTGGTGTTGATGTGGAGTTTCATTTATATCCAAATGCCTATCACTGGTTTGAAGGGTTAAATCCAAATGCCGATGTATCTATTTATGCTGTGAACGAAATAGTACAAGCAATAAAGACTGGTTTCAAACGAGTATCCAAGGTTGAGGCTTAATCCCATTACAAGAGAAACACTTATAAATAGTATATATGTATTTATCGTTTAAATATAATAGCCGATTCTAAATAAGAATCGGCTATTAATATGTAAAATCCGCCTAATATATCAAGGTTGAGAAACAGATATAAGATGTTTAGGCGATGTGTTTATTTCTTCTGCTAATGCTTTTATGTTCATCATGATTTGAAGTATTTCTTCTTTTGTTGTTCTTGGGTTGATAGAGCAAAGTCGAATTACTACTTTTTCTTTTAATTTAGTCGTACTTAGCATAGCAAATCCTCTTTGATTAATTTCTTCCACCAATTTTTTGTTTATTTCATGAATTGTATCTGTAGATGTTAGCTCACATGGAATATAACGAAAAGTAACAATTCCTAATTGGGCAGGTGTTACTACTTCCCAATCTTTTTCTTTCCTTAAAAACTCTTCAACTTGTTCAGCTAGCATAATGCCATGATCAATTGCCTCACGAAAAGCTGTAACTCCGAATGCTTTAAAAGAAAGCCATACCTTTAATGCTCTAAATCTACGAGAAAGTTCAATTCCACGCTCCCCAAAATTCACTTTTTCTTCTATATTAGTTTCTGTATCCTTAATATACTCTGGGATCATACGGAATGTTTCACTTAAATATTGGCTATTTCGAATAAGTACACAACCAACATCATAAGGCTGAAAAAGCCATTTATGCGGGTCTAACGTTAAAGAATCGGCACGATGAATTCCACTTAATAACTCCCTTCCTTTTTCACTGAGAATTGCTGCAGCCCCATAAGCTCCATCCACGTGTAGCCATATATCTTCATCACCACATACATCAGCCAATTCATCGAGGGAGTCCACCGCTCCGCAATTCGTTG
Organism: Bacillus sp. FSL K6-0073; assembly: GCF_038006085.1. Lineage (NCBI taxonomy): Bacteria > Bacillati > Bacillota > Bacilli > Caryophanales > Bacillaceae > Bacillus > Bacillus sp. FSL K6-0073. The sequence continues at coordinate 2,683,164 of NZ_JBBOUN010000001.1, forward strand.
TCCCTGCATTAGCAATAACACAGAATGGTTTTTTCCCTTTTAATCGATCTTCTTTTATTTGTTTTCTTAAAGTACTAACTGAAATTTTTAAATCTTCATCTGTCTCAATTCGGCAAATTTGATGCTGTTTAAAACCTAATACTTTAAGTGCTCGATCTACAGAAAAATGAGTTTGGTTAGAAAAATAAACAATCGTATTTTCTATGTCATTATTCAGCTTGACCTGTCTCGCTACAGTAAGTGCAGTCAAATTAGCCATGGAACCACCACTGACAAATAGTCCTTCAGCTGAATCAGGGAATCCTAGCATTGATTTTAACCAGTTAATTGTCGTTAATTCAATTTGTTCGGCACCTGCACCTACTATCCAAGCTGTAGGAAATACATTAAACCCACTTGCTAAAAAATCTGCTAATACACTAACATAATTATTAGGACCTGGCACAAAAGCCATAAAATGAGGATGATCCACATGAGTAATTTGATTAAACACATTGTTATTAAGAAAATGAAGTAATTCCTTTGGATTAGATCCGTTTTCCGGAATCGTTTCAATTAGCTTTTCTCTAAAAATATTACTATCAATCGTTTCTGAAACTGGTTTACTTTTTAAATGATTCATATGATCAACAATCAAGTCAACCGCTTGATATCCTAACTGACGCATCTCTTCGGCTGATAACTGCAAGTTTTTTGTCATTTGATTTACTCCTATTCTATTTAAAAAGGCGAGTTCTTGCTCGCCTTTTCATTTTTTATAATTTGTAATCGCCAATTGCTTGTATTGGATTTTGAAGAATCATGTTGATTAATCCATGGATGTGATTTAATATTTCCTGTATTTTCTCTGCTTCATATACCGTTTGATCAAATCCAAACTTTATTGTAAGTTTTTCTTCAGGGAAGCACATAATTCCATACTTTACATGTGGCTCATCAACAACTTCGTAATCCGTGATAGCAAAATGTCTGTTCTCATTTGAAGAAAAGATTGCTGGATTAGTTGGATAGTTTTCAAAAACCCAAAGATGGTCAGTCAACTCAGTTTTTAATTCACTTTGCTTTTGTATATCAACAAATGAATAGTATGCATACTCATTACATTTCAATGTCTCTAGTTGTACCTTTTGCAGAAAATCCACAAAAGATTGCGTTTCTGTCCATGCTAATCGGATAGGCAAAACATTTGTGAACAGACCGAACATATTTTCAATTCCTTCTACTTCGGGAGGTCTGACTGATACTAGATTAGGCAATACTACTTCTCTCGTTCCGTTAAATTTGCCAAGCAATATTCCCCATACAGCTAGTAATGCCGTATTCATAGTTATATTATTTTTAGTTACAAATGTCTGTAACTGATTAGTCAAATCCTTGTCTAATGTTAAATCCATAAAAGTGAAGTTTAACCCTTCACTTTTAGATGGGACTTTCTTTTTAGGAATACTAATTTTCTGATTGTATCCTGATAAATAATCTCGCCAAAAATGACGTGCTTTCTCATGATCTTGTGCCAAAGTCCAATCTATGAATGTTTCAAAAGGTTTTACCATAGGTAACTCCGCCGTAGTTCCCGCATTTGTATTTTCGTAGAGCTGGAATAATTCGTCTATCAAAATGCTGACGCTCCAACCATCACATAATAGATGATGGGAACTCCAAATTACCTTATGCTCGTTATTACCTAGTTGGAATATACAGAGACGGGTCATAAGTTCACCATTTTTAAATCCTTGACTTAAATTTTCATTCATCCACTGATCTAGGAATTCTTGCTGTTCTTGTTTCGTCATCTCAATTAAGTTTTTTATTTCTGAATTTATTTGAACATCATATAGAACAGCTTGCCAAGGTTTTGCTTGTTCATCTTGCACAATTATTGTTCTTAAAGAATCATGACGATCAACTAATTGTTGGAAACACTGAATAAAGAGTTTAATATCCAGCTCCCCCTCAAGTGCCCAAATTGTTTGTTCAAAATATGCATTTGTATCAGGTTCATTCGTAGCGTGCTCATAAATAACTTCCTGGAAAGGTGCTAACGGATAAATACGTTCTATTTTTATATCCGGCATTTTTTCTTGTATTTTGGTAAGTGTATGTTGATTAAGTTGTTTATCTTTAACATTTAGTAATATAGCTTTATTATCGTTCATTATATTTACATCATTTGTTTGTGAACTTGAAAACTGGTCTAGCTTTTTAACAAATTGAACCATGTCCCTTAATATAGGAAATGAAAATAGATTTTTTGGTTCAAGCTCGAATCCTTGTCGATACAGTCTAACGGACACTTGAATCGCTTTTATCGAATCTCCACCTAAGGCGAAGAAATGATCATTTACTCCAACTTGATCTATTTTGAGTACTTCTTGCCAAATACTAGTTAATATTTTTTCCATTTCAGTTTTTGGGGCAATAAATACTTCATTTTTTTGTTTCTCCGGAGTAGGAAGCGCTTTTCTATCTAATTTCCCGTTTGGAGTCAGGGGTAATTGTTCCAAATAAACAAAATAAGAAGGAATCATATAATCTGGCAAGTGATCTCGCAAATGCTTTCGTAGTTCTGTTGTACTAATATTTTGCTCAGTTACCACATATGCAACTAAAAATTTTATTCCGTTCTCATCTGTTTGATCAATTACGACAGCATGTTCGACTTGTTTATAAGTTAGAAGACAATGAGAGATTTCTTCTAACTCTACTCGATATCCCTGAATTTTCACTTGGTAATCTTGGCGGCCTAAAAATTCAATATATCCCTCAGAATGCATTTTTCCACAATCTCCTGTTTTATATATAAGACCAAAATCAGGATGTGACACAAACGCTTCATTTGTTTTCTTTTCATCATTTAAATATCCTTTAGCAAGGCCCACTCCCCCGATATATAAATCTCCAATTACACCAACAGGGCACATTTTCTTTTCATAGTTCAACACATAATACGTTTGGTTTGCCAAGGGCATCCCGTATGGAATACTATTCCAATGTGATTCCACCTGTTTGACCGGATAATAAATTGACCAAATCGATGCTTCTGTTGCCCCTCCTAGTGAAACTACTTCTGCAATCGGAAAATGTCTTTTTATTTTTTCTGGTAAAGAAAGCGGAATCCAATCTCCACTATGTAAAACTAAACGTAAAGAAGGATATTCAAAATGAGAACCTACTTGATCCAATGCCAAATCCATGATTGCAGGCACTGTATTCCAAATTGTAATCCCTCTACGTTCAACAGTGCGGATTAATTCTTGCATGTCTCTCGGATCACGAATCATTACTAACATTGCACCTGTGCTTAAAGCTCCGAAAATATCGTATACAGATAGGTCAAAACACATGGAAGAGATACCAATAATACGATCATCTTCATTCACCTCATATTTTTGATTTATGTCTTGAATAGTATTTGTAACCGCTTGGTGAGTAATAATTACTCCTTTTGGTTTTCCTGTACTTCCTGAAGTGTATATAATATAGGCAATATCTTCTGAACCAGCAATAGCGGGCATATCTTCTGTTGTATAAAATGACAAATGATTTTCTTCATAAAGACTAGGTTCTAATAAAAGCTTGCATGAGCTATTTTTTAAAATATATGTTTGGCGATCTAAAGGATGATCGGGATCAATCGGAACATAAGCGGCACCTGATTTTAAAATACCTAACATATTAACAATTGTGTCAACTCGCCTTTTTGCTAAAAGACCCACTTTGTCACCTAGACCAATACCTTGCTCTTTTAAGAAGTGGGCAATTTGATTAGAACGTTTATGAAGTTCCGAGTATGTTAACCATTCTTGTTCAAATACCACTGCTACTTCATCCGGCGTACGTTTTACTTGGTCTGTAAATAATTGATACAGGGTAGTTGAAGGTATTTTTTCTGTTGTTTCATTGTATTGCTTAATTAGAGTTTGATCCGATTCTTTCATCTGCAAAGATGTTATATCGCTTTGTTTCACCAATTGTTCCAATAAGTCAACAAATTGGGAAAACATTGCTTCTATTACATCAACATCAAACAACTCTTCAACGTAGTTCCAGCTAATTAATAACTCTCCATTTTTTTCAATTACTACATTATCCAAATACACTTGTGGAGTCCGAGCATGAATATAGCGAAGAGAACCAAGTTGTTCCCAAGAGAAAGCACCTGCACCTGCTAACATCGAGGTGAAAACGATTGGCATAACTGCTTTTGGCGTCATTTGATGATATCGAGTAAAATCTCGAATAAAGTTAACTCCATCGTAATGACGATGTTCAAGGCCATCTAATAAAGTAGCTTGCGTTTCTTTTACTCTAGTAAAGAAAGTTTGCTCTGATTTTACATCAACATCCAATAAAATAAGTGATGTGAAATCTCCAACAATCTGTTCTACTTCATCATGAACAGGATAACGGTTAAATACAGTCAAGTTAATTGCTAATCGACGTTGATTACTCCAATATGCCAACACATCACCATATATTGTACAAAGTAGAGCGGAAGGCGTTACCTCTTTCTCTTGTGCTAACTTTCGTAGCTTTGTCCATTTTTTATTATCCAGGATTTTTGTAAGTGATTGGAATTTAGGAGTAGCAATCTCTGCTGGATCCTTTTTTAACAGCAAAGAAGGTGCAAAAGGAAAGTCAGGAAGCTTACTTGTCCAATAATCTTTTGCTGTTTTATATTCTTCGCTTTGTTCCATTTCATCATAGATAAACATATAATCTTGAAAATCAAAAGATAAAGATTCTAATTTTTGATTTGGTTTATAATAATAATGCAACAAATCCTGTCCAACAATGTTCATGCTTGCTCCGTCCATTAATAAAGCATCGTATCGAAAACATAATAAATACGTGTCTTCTTTTAAAAGAAAAGCTTTCAATTCAAACAAAGGCCATTGCCCCAAAGGGAATACATGGTTAGTCATTCGAGAACGCTCTTCTTGTAAGCGAGCATTTTGATTCCTATCATCTAAATCTATGAGACTCACTATTTCAATCTCGTAATCAGGAACGCTTTGTAATATTTGCTGTTTTCCCTCTGGTAAAATTACAGCTCGCAACATTGGATGACGATGAATTACCTTTTGAAAACTTTTTGAAAGACGATTGATATCCAATGCTGTTTCATATTCAAAATATGTTTGAGGGGAAATACCACTTAATTCAAACTGTGAATTCCGTCCTATCATATACGCGGTCTGAACTTCTGTTAAGGAAAATGGCTTAGACAAATCTTTAACATAAGTTGGTCTACTTTCAAGGTTTTCCTCTTTATGCTCTAGCTTTACACAAGAACTCAGTTGAGCGATTGTGGGGTGCTTAAAAAAATCTGTTGTACTTATTTTTAAGCCGTCTTTTCTTAATAAATTAATTACCTGAAGTGCTTTAATAGATTCTCCTTTTAATGCAAAAAAATTATCATGAATACCGATTCCCTCGATCTCCATAACTTTTTCCCATGCACGCACTAATTTTTGTTCAAGTTCATTGCGCGGAGCAACGTATGGAATTGATACATAATCTGTTTGTGTTATATCCAACAATCTTTTTCTATCCACTTTTCCATTTGGATTCAATGGAATCTCTTCTACCTGAATCATTTTTTCAGGAATCATAAACTCAGGTAATTTATCACTTAAATATTTTCTGATTTCACCAAAAGACACCTTGTTATCCGATACATAGTAGGCAGCTAATAATTTCCTATTTCCATACACTTGATCAACAACGATAGCCTGGTTTATTTCTGGATATTCCCTTAATCGAGTTTCGATTTCTCTTAATTCAATCCGATACCCCCGAATTTTCACTTGATGATCCATTCGACCTAAATATTCAAGTTCTCCATTAGGCAACCAACGAACGAGATCACCTGTATGATACATCATTTCCCCTGCCGCAAAAGGACTCGGTACAAACTTTTCATCTGTCAGTTTATTTTTACCAAGATACCCTCGTGCTACCGCTACGCCAGCAATGCAGAGTTCACCGGGAATTCCAAATGGTTTTAATTGGCCATACTTATTCAATATATAGGAATGATAATTCGGGTTAGGTTTGCCAATCGTAACTTCTTTGGAAGTGCTCAAGTCTTTTACTGTTGCGCAAATGGTTGTTTCTGTGGGACCATAAATATTTAAAATTGTTGCTTCACTGATACAACGAATTTTTTCAACCAAATCAATGGAAAATGATTCTCCTGCTAATAAAATAGATTTTAAATCTTTTAGAAAATTTGCCCCTTCTGGATCACTCAAAATCACTTCCATTCGCGATGGCGTTGATTCCCATAAATCCACCTTATGTTTTTTGACTAAAAGAGCCAATTCTTTTGTTGCAAACTGGTCCTCTGTAGCAATTACTACTTTTGAACCTTGCGTTAAAGGAAGACATATTTCTAACAAGGAAATATCAAAAGATACACTAGCAAGAAACAAGAATGATTGATTAGCCTTTACTTTTTCTCTCATTACATTTAAAAAATGAACTAGCGATTTTTGTTCGATCATTACCCCTTTTGGATTTCCTGTCGATCCTGATGTGTAAATAACATAAGCCAAATCATTAGGATTATGTTCTCGTACTAAATTACTTTCTTCACCTTGGAAAAGATATTCTTTATCAAGATACAGTACTTCACCCGCAAATTGCGGCAATACTTCCTCTGTTCGCTTACTAAGTAAATATTTTGCTTGACTATCTTGTAACATATATTCAATTCGTTCAGTTGGGTAGTTAGGGTCGATTGGTAAATACGCTGCTCCTGCTTTTAAAATCCCCATCATACCAATAATCATTTCTAATGACCGATCTACCATAACGCCAATAATACTTTCTTTTGAAACACCTTTACTTTGAAGAATAGAAGCCAATTGATTCGCTTTCTTATTCAATTCTCTATATGTCAAAGATTGATCATTACAAACAACAGCAATTTGATCTGGAGTTTTTAATACTTGCGCTTCAAACAAATCTTGAAATGATTGAAACAAATCTATGCCCGTTTGAAAAGTATTCAATCCTTCTAACAACTCTTTTTCTTCTTCTGCAATAATACAAATATCTTTCAATGCCAAATTCGGATTTTGTGAAACTTGCTTTAAAACATAACAATACGAATTGGCAAACTGTTGCAAAGAAGAGAATGAACGGGACTTGCAAGAAATTTGAAATTCAAATTCATTATGTATTTCATTCCATTTTCTTCGTATCCATAGGACTAAATTATTCTCTGCGTATTCTTCTAGCGAATTTTCATTATGTAATCCTTCCATCCCGATTACAATTTGAAAAGGAGTTAAATTGTGTTTAACTAATAATTCAGAGAGCGGATACTCCTGATTTTCATACCCGATTAAAGTCGTTTGTTCAATCTCATTTACTAATTGTTTAAAGGTGTGATGCGGATGGATTTCACTTCCTAAAGGAATCAACTTATTAAGATTCTCACTTTGTTCAAGATTCTTTTCAATTATAGGAATACCAATAGTAATTCTTTCTTGATCTGTATAATGTGCCAAACAAACCCTTAAAGCGGCTTGAAACCAGCTAAATAATAATAAATCTTGAGACTTACTTATTTTTTGTATACTTTTACTAAATTCTACATTCACTATGACTTGAACGTACTCACAAGGTATTTCTTTATTTAGTTGGTAATCGCTATTAAATTTAAATACAGAAAAATCGAGAATCTCGGAAGATAATTGCTCCTTCCAAAACGCTTCTACTTCTTTATTTTCATGAATCGAACTTCGATCTTTAATGTGCATTTTTATCTTTATCCCCCTAATATTCATTTCTTCTACTCGTTAATTTTTAAGCCAACTTCAAGCCCATGGAGAAACACTTGATGATTATCCAAACATAAAAATTGCTGAATATCTTCAAATTTCATATGACCAACTGAACAAACCCCTAAATTTAATGTCTCAGCAACTATATTTAAGGTAGCAGTGATAATGCCTGACTCAATACAAGCAAATAAATATCCATCTGAACCGTATTTCGGGATGGAAGCGTTCGCATTATAAACCAAATAAACTGAGAAGGCAGATTGAGTAAATAAATCCTGATTAATTAACTCATGATCACTTTTGATTACTTGATCAATGCTATTTACAATCACAAGACTATTTTTTGATGGGTTATAATAATAAAATCCAGCTTTCATACCCTCTATACGTTTTGGTTTTACATAAACAAAGATATCAATGGGATAGAGCCCGCCTGCACTTGCGTAATGATAGTATATTTTTTCTTCCCTAACCTGTTTTAGAGTTGATAAGAATCGGGAAAATTCCGAAAAACTAATATGTTTTTCCATATCAAATTGACGACAAGATCTACGTTCCTTGATTATAGTAGGTAGCTCATTTGTTGTTTCAAGTTGAATTTCGGTCGACCGTGCAGCAACGTGCGTGCGATTTAATTGTTCACTCATATACTTATCTAACTTTTCTTTAGAAAAGCGAATCTGGTTGCTATATGGATTGGAAAAAATCTTTTCTTGTGAAGAAAATACTTCTCTTGGGTGTAATATGTTACTTACTAACACACGATTTTTTATCATGAGCTCTATGTTTTTGTGTGTCTCTTCTACATTTCCTAATGAAAAGCGCTCTACTAGTTCACTGATTTTCACACCTTTTTGAGCCATAAAATAAAAATCAGGAAACCACTCAGACAGAATACCTGTAAATCTCATTTCCCCGATCAAAACTTCATTATGCAACTTCTCCCAATGCTTAATCGGAGACCAGTAATAAATTTTCTCGCTCATATAACCCTCCATAAACGTTTAACTTATTTTTGAAATGCAATTTTCTAATCTACAAAATTTTTTTTAGATTCTGCTCCTTGTCTCATAGTGATTATAAATACATGCACTTTAACGAAACTTGAAAATAATGAAATAACTTTTTCTTCATTAAAATTTTTTATTTCATCATAAAAAATGATTTTTTTTTGGATATTTCACATCCTTTCCCATAGTAATCCTATAAGGTATAAACCATTTATAACATTGAGAATATTCATGTATTTCCAATGTGAAATTATTGTAATGGATTGGAGAGCGGTTGAATATAGTTATTAAATCAAATAATGTTGAGAAAGTTTTATTTATTATATCGATAAAATTTTATGATGTAATTTATTACAAATAGATTAAGAAAAGAGTTTTAAATTTTTCTTAATCAGTTAGTGTGAAAATATCACATACTATTACATACAATCGAGTTACTTACATTTCATATTCAAAATAGAGAAAAGACACCTTGAATGATATGATCCCCTTATAGTAGACAGAAAAAAGAAAGCACATTAATCTGTTTACTATGGAGGGGATTTTTCTATGGGTAAAATTCGAGTAACTTATGATATGGAATTCAAGAAGAAAGCAGTAGATTTATATATAAAAGAAGGAATGGGCTATAAAACTGTTGCCAAGGAATTAGGAATTGATCACTCGGTCGTAAGGCGTTGGGTGAAACACTTTGAAGCCGAAGGAATCAAAGGGCTAGAAGAAAAACGTGGTAAAGCGAAAGGATCCGGTTTAGGCAGACCAAGAACGAAGCCAGAAGATCCAGAAGCAAAGATAAAACGATTAGAAGCGGAAAATGAAATGCTAAAAAAGCTCTTAAAGATGTAAAAGGAGGAATGGAAGCTGTATCCAAAACGAAAAAATTTGAAGTTATCCATGAGATGATAAACACAGGGCACACGGTTACCATGTTATGCGAGATTGCTGGTGTAACCAGAGGTGGATATTACAAATGGGTAAAGCGGTATTCAGCACCTTCTGAAAAACAATTGGAGGATGCTGAAATCAAGAAAAAGATTGTAACGTGCTATAAAAAACTGAAAGGAATTTATGGCTACAGAAGAATACAAGTTTGGTTGAAAATCACCTATAATCTTCATATTAATCATAAACGAGTACAGAGACTTATGAAGGAATTAGGTATCAGATCCGTTATTAGGAGAAAACGTCCTTATTACGGAAAGAAAGAAGCCTATGTGATTTCAGATAACCATCTAAACAGAGATTTTCAAGCTTCCAAACCGAATGAGAAATGGGTAACAGACATTACTTACTTAATTTTCAATGGACAGAGACTATATTTATCCGCGATTAAAGATCTATACAATCATGAAATTGTCGCCTATGAAATCAGCCGTAGAAACGACTTGAAGCTTGTGTTAGATACCCTGAAAAAGGCAAGAAAAAAACGAAATGTAAAAGGAATTCTTTTACACAGTGATCAAGGGTTTCAATATACATCTCGACAATATAACCAATTACTAAAAAAATATCAAATGAAGGCAAGCATGTCACGAAAGGGAAATTGTTGGGACAATGCTTGTATAGAAAACTTCTTTAGTCATTTCAAGTCAGAGTGTTTCCATTTATACTCTTTCCGTAAGGCTGATGAGGTGAAAGTTGCCGTGCGCAAATATATGTACTTTTATAATTATCAAAGATTTCAAAAGAAATTAAATAACCTGAGTCCATATAAATATAGAACTCAGGTTGCTTAATTGTGCTTTTTAAAGACTGTCTACTTGACAGGGGTCACTTCAGAATGGTGTCTTTTCTCTATTTTAATTCCATATACTTTTTACGCCTTTGTTATTTTTAAACGATTTGTAGGAATTAATACAACTCGAACATCTAGTTCGTTATATGTTCGAATATATAATAAACATTATCTGAATTACGAATGTATTTCAGATAATTTTATAAATAAACTCAAAGATATCTTCTTCTCCTACTGCCATAAAAGAAATAATCTATTGCTTATTTCTTTTATTAAATTGTAATATAATTACAGTATGTGAAATTATATTACATTAACTTTAAAAGCGAAGTGAGAATAATCTTCACTTCGCTTTTTTCATTTGCAATCCTTGTTAAATTTGCTCAATGCAGTATTTATTTCCACATTCTTCGCTTTTATTTAATCGGTTTCTCTGTTTTTAAGACAAATGAACTTAATGCAGGAACTTTAATTTTATTGTCATGGACAACATAAAGTGGTTTACTTCCCGCCTGCTTGCTGTCTACTAGTACTTTCCAAGGCCCTTTCGATGGAAGTGTTATTTCAACAGCTTCTCTATTTGCATTGTGAGCCACTGTAAAGTATTCATTTTTATTCCCCTCTATTGTATAAGCTACAGTATTTTTCGGAGCATCAATAAATGATACGTTTGTTTTTATTTGCTCTGCAGATGTCATTCGAAAAGCTGAGTACTTTTTGCGTAATTCTATTAACCCCTTCATATAATCTACTTCATTATTAAACGTTGCACGGCGCATCCAATCCATCTGGTTAATTGAATCTGGAGATTTGTAACTATTATGATCACCGTATTTCGTCCGCATAAACTCTTGCCCTGCATGTAAAAATGGAATTCCTTGTGATGTTAATAAAATCGAAGAAGACAATTTGTGCATTTGTTTTCGCACTTCTTCACTGTCACCTGAATTAGTTAACTCAAGTTTATCCCATAATGTATGATTGTCATGTGCTTCCACATAAGTTAATACCTGTTCCGGATCTTGATAGGTAGACGAATTTGTATCGTAGTCAATACCTGCCGTAATACCTTTTTTAATACGATCTTCCATGTTTTCCTTTCCATTTATAAAACCATTTTCCTTTTCCTCAAATACACTACCTTTCAACCCATCACGTATATTATCGTTAAAATGAGCAATCCCTTTCATTTTCTCTGCATTTTTTTGATTTGCTTTCAACTCAGCTGCAAGAGGTGTATTTAAATCCCATCCTTCTCCGTGTAGTATAATAGAAGGGTCAATTTGATTAACAGCTTTACGTATTTCATTCATCGTTTCATAATCATGAATACCCATTAAATCGAAACGGAATCCATCTAAATTGTATTCTTTTGCCCAATATGTGACGGAATCTATCATAAATTTCCTCATCATTTTTCTTTCTGAAGCAGTATCATTTCCTACTCCAGTTCCATTTGCAAATGTTCCATCTTCATTGTAACGATAATAATAACCTGGAACTAACTTATGAAAATTAGATTCAGCAGCGTTATACATATGGTTATATACTACATCCATCACTACTCGAAGATTATTATCATGTAGTGTTTGAACCATTTGCTTTAATTCAGTTATTCGCACAGTCGGCTCATAAGGATTTGTAGAATAGGAGCCTTCTGGAACGTTGAAATTTTTAGGATCATATCCCCAGTTATATTGCGGTTCATTTAAAGTCTCTTCATTTACTGAAGCATAATCAAATATCGGTAAAAACTGAACGTGAGTAACACCAAGGTCCTTTATATGATCAAGTCCTGTTTTTACACCTCCTGGCCCTTTTGTTCCTTTTTCTGTTACACCTAAATACTTCCCTTTCTGTTTAATACCACTTTCAGGTTGAATGGAAAGATCGCGTACATGTAACTCATAAATAATAGCATCTTCCGGATTTTTAAATTTTGGCTTTTTGTTTGCTTTCCATTTTTTCGGATTTGTTTCTTCTAAATCAACAACCGCACCTTTATCTCCATTTACAGAAGCAGCACGTGCATACGGATCAACTGCTTCAGTCCACTTATCACCAATTTTGACCTTATACGTATAAAAGAGCCCTTTTTGGTTCCCTTTTAGTTCTGCTGTCCAAGTTCCCTTTTCACCTTGTTGCATGTTTATTTCAGTACCTATTTTATCGTTCCATTTTTTATATGTAACTAACTTCGCTTCACTTGCAGTAGGAGCCCATACACGGAACTTTGTATGTTGCGGAGTATATGTATTCCCTAAATCGTTACCACTATAATAAAATAAATTATCAAATTCCTCGCTACGAATGACTTTACCAATTTCAGTATTCGTATCAGCTAAGTTTTCTATTTTAACTTTGTATGTTTGTTTTAAATCAATTTTCTGTTCCGTAATTATTTTAACCTTATTAGTAATATCTCCACTGTTTATATCATAAGGACTAATATCCTTAATTTTAATGCCTTCAATTTCAATTTTCTTTTCCCTAATATGAAACGGGACATTAGTCGTTACAGTAATTTCATGGAAACTATCAATAGTTGCTTTTTGAATTGAGAGATCCGATGAAGGTTTAGAGTTATATACTTTTTCATCACCCGAAAGAATCCATACTTCAGCACGACCGTCCTTTATATTTTCAATCCAACGATCTCCACCATCTTTTTCCCATTCATTTGTTCGAACTATAAATCCTACACGATTATAGTCACCGTCTATTTTTAGCTTAGCGTATTTTCCAAATTCATCTTCACCAGTAAATTCATAAGATGTACCATTTGCATTTTCACCCCATAACCAAAGATTCCAGTCTTTTGTATTTCCAAGCTTCTCTTTGTAATGAATGATAATTTCAGTTGTTTTCGAATTTGAAATTGCCTTCACACTCTGAAAAGAGAAAACAGATGATAACATAATGATTAAAGTAAGTAATAAAACTGTTTTATTAATTAATCTTTTTGTAATTTGCACCACATACACCCTTTCTTCAAATATTACTAACGATTTATTATGCTTTCACTGAATAAAACTGCTTAAATTTATCTAGAAATCTCTTTAACTTCACCTCCATATTGGCTATTTTCACGTATGTATTTCAATGACCTTTTAATACGAAAGCGTTTGCATTAATGCTTAAAAAAATAGATTTGTTTATGCCTTCATATATTTGTAAATACTAAAAGATCAGGGAAATCATTTTAAAGCAATCGTTTGTTATCGCTTTCATTTTATAGACTTTCTATCAAGAGGTCAATATATTATTAATTTTCTGTTTTTATACACTTTAAACCTTATTGATTTGTCACTACTTCTTAAAGAGAAAACGCCTCATTATTGCTTAGTCAGTTTATTTTCAATAATACATTGCTATGAAAAAAACAGCTAATATCCTTAAAATGACATTAGCTGTTTTTCATAATGTATTAATATATGAATGAGAACTATATTTCTAAATTACTTAATTTTTGCTGCATCAAATGCTTTTTGAACTGCTTGAACTTCAGCTGTATTCGCACCATATTTATTAGTTGCCACTCGAATACATGCTGATCTCAATTCTTTGAAATTAGAAGTCATGTTTAACTCATCTGTATTTGCATAATAGAAAATATCAAACATTTTATCTTCACCAATTCCTTTAACAGTTACTCCGTTATGAGTTCCGCCTTTTGCAATGAGATACGCAACTTTATTAATAATACTTGAATTAAAATGAACACCGCCTTGATCCCATCCATTAAAATCGTTAAATTCACTGTAATCATCTGGATAAGGTACTCCTAGTGAAGATGGAACAGAAGCTGGGTTTTCCATATCACGGAAAACAGATCCTGTTTGTTCTCCCATTGTCCAGTTAAAGTTTCCATTATTTACGTATTTCTCAATAGATGTTCCCATAATATCAGATAATGCCTCATTAATCGCACCGGATTCCCCGTAATATTCAAGGTTAGATTCGCTAGAAGTAACAGCATGTGTAAATTCATGTCCAGCTACGTCATATGCTTTAACAATAGGATCGCCATATACAAGCATACTTCCATTATTAGCACTTAATGCATTCTGCCAATTTTTCGGATCATTCGTCTCTTCAGAATCCCAAGCGTGTACAACTGAAACTACTTTTTGTCCTTTATTATCAAAGCTATTACGCTTGTATTTATCTTTATAAAAATCAAATACTTTTGTTGCTAAGTAATGAGCGCTTACTGCTTTTGGATCGTTAAATGTTGCCGAAGTACTAGTCGCTAATGTACCAGGATAATAGCTTTCTTCTTTAGTAATATCTCTGTAATTCACATCATATGTTTCAATGCCTTGCCCTCTTGTATAATCAGCAAGAGCATATTTGCCATTACTTTGTTTAGAGATACCAAATGAACGAGAAATACCTAAATCATCTTTTCCTGTTCCAGTTAATGATGTAAGACTGCTTTGTTTACTTTTCTTTAAAGCTCCAACTAGTTTGTCACTGGCTTTTAAGTTAGATTCTTGTACCATATTTTTTAACATATCACCATTTTGTGCATTTATTAAATAAGTACCAGAAACATAGGTTGGTGTTGCAGCTTCAAAGGTAACTTGGTATGCATTTTTAGCTTGTCCATTATTTTCATCAACAAAAATAACCTCTTTAACTTCTGGCTCAGAAATAAACTTGATATCGTTCCCGTACTTCGTATAAATAAATTGTTTTGCTTCATCTTTTGATAGATTAATAGGTTTTTTCAATTCTTCTTGTTTTAAATTTTGCGCGCTATCACCTGAAACACTTTTAATAACCCCCTTATTATCTACGTGTGCAGTTAATTGATGGCCATATACTTCTTTTCCTTCGTATGTTTGCTGCATACGCACAAGTGTAGTTCCATCATACGAACCACGTTTTTGAAGGACTTTATAATCTACCCCTGCTTCTCCATTGACTTGTTTTTGGGACAGAGCTTGCTCTGTTTTCTCCTTAAGTGCATCCTTTACTACATTTTCTGGTGCCTTTTGTGACGGCTGTGTAAGTTCACCCGAACGGAACGATTCCTCTTGAATTTGAACTTGTAGTTGATCTGTTTCCTCTGCATGACCTACGCCATATGGTGCCACAGCTGTTAAAGCTAATCCTGTTGTTAATGCTACCTTAGTTAATGTCTTTTTGTTTTTCATTATTTCACCTCGTATAATTTTTGAAATAGAAAGCTTGTACAAAGTATACTGTCTATTCCTGTCGGAAAAAAGAGAAAATACGAAATTTATGTAACATTATGCAAAATTACATAAATTGTGGTCAATATTATAAATAATGAACGGAACACATATGTACATTATTTTGAATAAAAGAGAATCCTTATAGACACTCATCCAATTGGTTAGTTATTAATTATCTATATTCATTCTAATAAAGGTATACTTACATCTAAATAACAACATAAAAACCCACTCTTTACTATTGTAAGAGTGGGTTTCCTACTATTAAAATAACAATTACTATAAGAAACCTTATAATTTATATTTTTTTAGTAATCCTATTAAGTTTTTTATAAAATTCACCTTTTGTCTTTGCATGATTAAACTCATTTGGATTAATATTTGCTTTTTGTGCGAGTGCTACAATCTCTTCTTTTGAAATTGAGTTTTTCGTATTTATAGATGCTATATTTGTGTATTTTCCGTCTTCTGTTTTTGGAATTTCTAAAATCCCTTTATTCACAAGATCAACTACAGCCTTATGCTCTGAAGAATGTAAATCTACACCAGTAATTTTCCAATTACGCATAACTTTTGGTGTGTATACACCGTTCTTTACCTCTTTTAAATATGTAATAGCAAGGTTACGAATGGTTCCACCTGTTTCTCCAAATGCATTCTCTTGTTTAGATGACCAAATTTGTTCAAACTTACGCCCCTCTAAAGCTCCTCCTTTTGCCTGAAGAGCCTCCATTCTATATGCATTCATTCCCAGCGTCATAACATCGCTCGTTTTGATTGGTTTGTTTGTACGAATAGAGCGTAAATTTGTAATTCTACTTCCATATGGTTTTGTTAAGTCAATTTCGTATTTTACGCCTCCAAAGAAATCGTTCGTACTGTATTTAGATGCACGGCGGGTTTTATCAAAGCTAACGGTTACATCTCCGGCACGAGATGAGTTAAAATATCCTGCTGCCCATTCCATATAGTCTTTTAAATCTTTTCCAGAAATTTTATATACTGTAATTTCTCCCAAGGCATATTGGTAATTGTACGCAATATCTTTTTTCTTAATAGGACCTATATCCAAACGGGCATAATCATTATCAATTTGATGGGCTACTACATCCGCTTTACTGTAGTAGAGCATGACTTCATGAAAGAAATCTGATAAAGGTGTTTCTTGAATCTGAACACTTGGAATACCTTTTATTTCATTTTCAGGAACAAGATTTCTCCCCTTTAATTGAGCGACTACAACATTTGCATCTCCTCTCGCATATTCGTGAAAAGGTGTTAATGTTTCTTCAAGTGTAGGATCAGATAATATCGTTGTTCCATCAGCATTTTTTACAGGTATAGCGGTAGCAGTTTTATCTTTTAAAACCAATTTCCCATCTTGCTTTGTAAAAGTAAGGTCAATACGTGAAATATGTGTTCCATATTTATCTGGTTCTGTAATAATTACGCCATTTACAACTTCTTTTTTTACAAGTTTATGCATATGAGCCGCAAAAATAGCGCTTAGTTCCGGACAAGCATTTGCAATATCTTGAACACCAGTACCAGGGATACCATTCTCATTTTCTAATCCCATATGCATAACTCCTACCATTACATCTACTTTACCTTCTAATTCCTTAATTGCCTTTTTCGTCTCTTCTACCGGATTTTTCACCACTAAACCATCTAAGTGATCTGTCCCTTTTTCAAAATCACTAATCATTGGTGTATTCATACCAATAATCCCAACTTTAATTCCACCTTTTTCTACAATTGTATATGCAGGAAGAAAGCGCTCTCCATTTTCCTTATAAATATTTCCTGCTAACGTTTTTCCCTTATATTGCTCACTAACTTTTTTCAATGTATCTAATCCAAAATTGAATTCATGATTTCCAAATGCCCAGGCGTCATATCCCATTGTATTCATCGCTACCATCATTGGCGATTGTGGTTTATCGTTGAATAATTCTACTGAGTTTCCTTGAATTGTATCCCCAGCATCTACTAATATGGTATTTGGATTTTCTTGACGGACCTTCTTTATAACCGTATAAAGCTGCGTCAAACTTCCACTCATATTTGCTCCATCAAGCGCATAATCCCAAGGCATAAATCTACCATGAATATCTGCAGTACCTAACAATGTGATATTAACTTCAGATTCCTCAGCCTTAGAGATAGGTGGTTTGACTATTACTGCTGTTCCAAGCAGTAATAGAATTACAAAGTAACATACATAGTTCTTCCATTTCATTTTTTGCATAATAATAATATTTCTCCCCTTTTTGTACTTTCATAAAGTTGCTTGAACTTTAAAAATGTAACTTATTATTCAGGAAACTTCAACTACAAAAGATAATTTTGAAGGTGGTTCTGTTGCAAAATAAAGAGAATAAATTGCATACATCCCCTAACAGAATTGTATTTTATCGTTTCCTGACAGAATGCCCCTTCCTTAAGCGTGTGAAGAGTACTTCCAAAAAAATAACCCCGCTCTTCATTTAAGACGGGGTTACACTTATACAGAAAATCGGATAGTTTCATATTTTCTTAAGTTTATTGGTTACTTTCAACTAATTTCATTCTATTTTTGTTTTCTTCTGAATCAATATGAATCAACCGTTTTCCCTGTTTATAATACGCATCAATAAATAGGGAATGATTTTTACTTTTCAATTTCACAAAGCAATTTTATCTCTTTTATTTGTGAAATATGACGCTGTTCATGTAAATAGATCAGTTCTATCCACTGATCAAGGGATAATTCTCCAAGAGCTGGATGCATCACTGATTTTTTCGCTAATATAGACTCATCTTCTATTGTGCTCAGGAAACGCATCAATTCTTTTCTTGCTTCGCTTAGCATATTGAGCATTTGCTCCACTTCAAATGGTTCTATACTTGGTTCAATCATTTCTGGAGCTATAAACTTTTTCGTTCTATCTAATAAAATAGTGTGAATTTCTTTACGCTCATTTTGGGTACTATCTAACTTTTTTAATCCTGATGAAATAACTGTTATAACTCTCTCATCTAATAAAACTAAATGATGACAAACTTGTGCAATACTCCATTTATCCTTATCTGGTTTCCTATTAAATTGAGCATCACTCAACAAAGTAATTTCCTCAACTAATTGATCTCTCGTTTCATAAAACTTGTCATTTACAAATGTATCCATGTGGATTCTCCTTTCATTGCAACCTGCATACTTAAATTCCTACGCTAGAAATATTATCTTCGAAAAAAGTTTTTCTTTCACTACTATTCCAATTTCATTTTAAAGCTACAAATGAAATTATTTGTTTTTTATATCTTTTTAATTGGCACAAATAAATTAACCTTTAACTTTCCGTCTAGATCTTCAGCAACATTCTTTAAGCAAAACTCTAAATTATCTCTATCATAATCTGCATCATACTCACTATTTGGTAGCCACTCTGCATACATGTATTGATACGCTTCACTTAATTTATGAGGTTCATCATAGAACTGGTATAGACCATATGTACCTCCATCTAATCTTTTAAATTGCACATCATGATGCTTTTCTTTATCGAAGTTTTCAGGAATCGTAACACATGCATCATGCCGGCACTTATGACTTGCAACAAGTTCAGGATTATCTAATGATATTCCGATAAATGATTGCTCTGGTGGATAAAGTTTATTTTCAATTGACCAATTTAGTAACTTTCCCCAGTGATCTTGTGGTTCAAAGTAGCTACCAGTTCGTCTTATATATGCTACTTCTAATGGTGGTAATTTTTTTATAAAAACTTTCATTTACATCTTCTCCCCTATAAATATGTACACTGTTTATTTAGCTTTCTTTAAATATTTATTCCTTCTTAAATAAAAAGAATCCTCTAATCACATGAATTTTAATTGAAATACAATTGATTACTATTACTACTACTAAAGTAGTATGTACTTTCATACTTTTATTTGATTTTAAAGTCTTTTTAAATCGATATATTGATTGTAAGAAAATAAAAAGGTGGAGGATTTTAATTGATTAAAGGAATATACGAAGCGCATTTACCAGTATAATGTCCTATCAATTTATCATTAAATAAATGTAAAAAACGACCCTATTTATTCATTTTTAATGCGTATGTATGTACATTTGTTAATTTATTCGATATATTATGGGTATTGAATGATTACGTAAAGTGTATAGGTCGCTTATATAACACCTTATATTTTTATATCCGTGAAAACTACAAAGTGTATGAAAATCCATTTGTCAAATGAATTTAGTGTGGAAGGAGGTTTGTGGTTACTTCATAGGGTATAATAATCAGTTTTTTACTGATAAAAATATAGGAGGCGACATAATGTTTCGTACGATTTCAAATTTCATGAGAGTAGCTGAGATAAGAAGGAAAATCCTTTTTACACTAGCGATGTTAATCGTTTTTCGAATTGGCACGTTTATTCCAGTTCCTCATACTAACGCAGAGGTATTAAAAGTACAAGATCAAGCTAACGTTCTAGGTATGTTAAACGTATTTGGCGGAGGAGCATTGCAACACTTCTCAATCTTTGCTGTAGGTATTACACCATATATTACAGCTTCCATCATAGTACAATTACTACAAATGGATGTTATACCTAAGTTTTCGGAATGGGCAAAGCAAGGAGAAATGGGCCGTAAGAAATCAGCTCAATTCACTCGATACTTTACAATCATTCTCGCATTCATACAGGCCATCGGAATGTCTTATGGCTTTAATAATATAGCAGGTGGACAATTAATAACAGATCAAAGCTGGACTACATACTTATTTATTGCGACAGTTTTAACTGCAGGTACTGCATTTTTACTTTGGTTAGGCGAACAAATTACCGCTAACGGAGTTGGTAATGGTATTTCGATGATTATCTTCGCAGGTCTCGTTGCTGCGATTCCAAATGTTGCAAATCAAATTTATTTACAACAATTCCAAAATGCTGGAGATCAGCTATTCATGCACATAATAAAAATTGTTTTAATTGGACTCGTAATTTTAGCGATAGTTGTTGGCGTTATTTACATTCAACAAGCTGTACGTAAAATACCGATCCAATATGCAAAAGCTGTTTCAGGAAACAATCCATATCAAGGAGCAAAAAACACTCATTTACCTCTTAAAGTAAATAGTGCTGGTGTTATACCAGTTATCTTTGCTTCTGCATTTTTAATGACGCCACGTACAATTGCGCAGCTCTTCCCTGATTCAAGCGTATCAAAATGGTTAGTTGCAAATCTTGATTTCGCACATCCAATTGGAATGACACTTTATGTCGGTCTTATCGTTGCTTTCACATACTTCTACGCATTTATTCAAGTAAATCCTGAACAAATGGCTGAGAATTTGAAAAAGCAAAATGGATATGTTCCTGGTATTCGTCCTGGTAAAGCAACTGAACAATATGTAACTAAAATTCTATACCGTTTAACATTTATCGGTGCAATTTTCTTAGGTGCTATTTCTATATTACCGCTCGTATTCACGAAAATTGCTACGTTACCACCTTCTGCTCAAATTGGTGGTACAAGCTTACTTATCATTGTCGGTGTAGCACTAGAAACTATGAAGACGTTAGAAAGCCAGCTTGTAAAACGTCATTATAAAGGCTTTATTAAAAAAGTGAATTAATTATAAAAAACACAGTTGGTTATTTTTCCAACTGTGTTTTTTATTTTATCAGTCCTGTAATATACAGGGCTGTTGCTTTATGGAACTACATCTCCTTCTCTAATAACCGCCCTTTTTTGAAATAAGCCCGTAGCGTTGAACGATTGGCCAAAAATACACCAATCAATATAAGACAAGCCCCCATTCCCATTGTAGGATTTAAAGGTTCCCCTAAAATGATATATCCCACAATTATTGCAATTAATGGTGATACATATAACCACGTCGATGGAAATACTGGATTTGTTTTTGATAAGAGCCAGTAATATAATCCGTGTCCACCAATCGATCCGATAAGTATGAGATATAAAATAGGCCATTGCACACTCCATGAAGTTAATACGGTTACATTTGGTTGTTCTACAATAATAGATGTGATTAGGAGTAAAATCCCTCCATAAAACATTTGAATACCGTTAATAAGAAATGGTGATACATTTGATAAATCTGAAAGTATTTCTTTCGAACGAATAGAGCCTATTCCGTAAAATAACTCTCCTATAACTAAAACAATACAAGCAATACTCCATATGAAACTTACTTGTTGATGCATTCCTGGTAAAGAAACAAATATAACACCTATTAGTGCAATAACTAAAGCAACGAGTTGTTCCTTTTGTAATTTCTCCCTATTCTTCTTTGCTTGTATTAACAAAATCATCATTGGTCCCGTAGCAGAAAGAACAGCAGCTAATCCTGAAGAAATATATTGTTCTGACCAATATAAACTTGCGAATGTCATAAATGTTAAACAAAATCCAGCATACATAATGCGTTTTGAAAATATATGTGGCATAATTTCTTTTCGCTTGAATTTAAAAATAATCATAAGGATTATGCCCGCTAAAAAGAAGCGAATTCCTGCTGAAAACAACGGTGGCGCGCCTGCTTCAATTCCAATTTTTATCGTTAAAAATGTTGTCCCGAAAATAATACATACTAAAATGTAATTAAAAATGACCATTTTTCTTCCTCCTTTTTACTCTTAAAATGAGTATAGAGGGTATGGTGTATAACAGTGTATCTGCGTATATAACAGTTACCTAAAATCATAGTTGATTCTATTTATATTTTTCGCTTTAATTAAATAAAAACGAAAAAGGTGAAACCATGAAGATTGTCCTTCGTAAAGAATCCAACATACCGTATTATCAGCAAATATATATGCAAATTGTAGAAAGAGTACAAAGTGGCATGCTTTCGCATGGTGACTCACTCCCATCTTTACGCTCTATGGCCGAAAATTTGCAGATTAGTCTATTAACTGTTCGTAAAGCATATAAGCAGTTAGAAAAGAAAGAATATATACGCATCCAACAAGGTAAAGGTGCTTATATACATAAACATGTAAAGAAAGATTTCAAACCAATTCCGTATAAATGGCAACAAACGAAAACCATTAATGTTATGCGTTCTCAATATGCAATGAATAAGCACCGTAAATATTATAATTTTTCACAAGCAATTCTGTATCCTCGTCTGTTACCAAATCCATTTTTGGCAGATGAAATGCATAAATTGCTGGATAAAAATCCGATGTTGTTAGCAACTTATGGGCCAGTTCAAGGCGATTATGAATTGCGAGTTGAAATAGCAAATTACTTAAATGAACACCAGAAATTAGTGACAGACCCATCTCAATTATTAATTACAAGCGGAGCACAACAAGGAATTGATTTAATTGCTCAAACATTATTAAAACCTGGAGATATTGTATTAGTAGAAAGTCCATGTTACAGTGCTGCACTTGATGTTTTCATCAATAAAGGTGTTCAAATCATTCCCGTTTCTCTTGATAATCATGGAGTTCGCTCCGACTTAATTGATGATATTTGTCAAAGTAAAAATCCTGTTTTATTGTATACGAATCCAACCTTCCAGAATCCGACAGGTACAGTAATGAGTAAAGAACGAAGAATGGAACTTATAGAACTAGCGGAGCTATATCAATTTTTTATCATTGAAGATGATTCTTTCGGAGAAATATATTTTGAGGATGCTATAATCCCGCCCCCAATCAAAAGTTTTGATAAAGATGGCCACGTAATATATATAAAAGGATTTAGTAAAACGTTAGCACCAGGACTGCGTATCGCAGCACTTATTGCCGATGGCCCTATTTTTGAATGGCTATATGCAGTAAAAGGTTCGATGGATATCGGTAGTCCTTTATTAACACAGAAGGCACTTCTACCGTTTTTACGTGCAGAACGTATGAAAAACCATTTAGAAAAATTACGTACAGCTTTACAAATGAGACGTGATTTAACAATTGATATATTGTCGTCATTAAAAGAACTAAACTTTGAAATACCAAATGGAGGTTTTAATTTATGGGTGACACTGCCTGATTCGATAGATCCCTTTACCTTATTACAAAAAGCAAATGAAGTAGATGTCTCTTTTTTACCAGGAACGGCTTGTCTATTAAATTACGAAACAAATGATAACCAATTAAGAATTAGCTATTCAATGTTAAACGAGAAAGATATGGAAATTGGATTAGAAAAATTACACGATACAATACGAAACAGTATTTGTTAGAAGTAATATCACAATAGCTAACAATAAATAATACCCGCAAATGAAAATGTATAGTATGGGATATTATTTATTGTTGAGCTTTTTCGTTATTCTTAACAACCGGTTTTAAAACTTGCCTTTCTTTTAATTCTTCAACACTACCATATTGAACAATAACAATTGCTTTCATTTCCTCTCCTCCTTGCTGTTTATTTTAATAACATACAATTATTTCTCAAAATTTTTTTCCTTGAATTAACATATAATTATTTTTGGGGGTAATTATGCAAGAAGCATTATAAAGTGAAACTTTAATCAACCCTCGCCAATTGGGCTTTTTCGGGCAGTTGGTCCCCTCCCAACCTCTTTACTTTCCCTGAATTTTGAGACGGGACTCTTACTGACCAGCAAATAGCGGGATGAATTCCAATACGAATCTTACACACATCTTAGAATCATCCAAAACTGTTTTATTAATTAAATTCAAAAGAAATGGGGCTAACTATATGAGTGAAAAGATATTTAAAATAAACGAAATTGATATATGTACAGAAAGCTTTGGAAACCCTAAGAACCCTGCTATTTTATTAATTATGGGTGCTACATGTTCCATGGTTTATTGGGATGAAGAGTTTTGTGAGCTGTTGGCTAGTACGGGGAAGTTTGTTATTCGCTTTGATAACCGTGATGTTGGACGCTCTGTTACCTATGAACCTAGAACTTCCAATTATACAGTAACAGATATGGCTGAAGATGCAATTGGAGTACTAGATGCTTATCATATTGATAAAGCTCACCTATTTGGTATGTCATTAGGTGGTATGATTGCTCAAATTGCCGCTGTAAAACATCCCGAAAGAATTTTGACGCTAACTTTACTAGCGACTAGTGTAATAGGATCTGATGACAATACTCGCGATTTACCTCCAATGGATGAAAGGATTTTAACACATCATGTAAATGGCACAAGTATAGATTGGACAAATAAAAATGATGTGGCAGAGTATTTAGTTTCAGGATCTCGTCTATTATGTGGATCAGAACGAATATTTGATGAAAATAGAGTTTATAAACAAGTAAAACAAGAAATAGAACGCGCAAACAATTTATTAAGTATGTTTAATCACGCTTTACTTCAAGGTGATGATGCATATGAGGGTGTACTTCACTCCATACAAGCACCTACATTGGTTATTCACGGAACAGACGATACAGCACTCCCATTTGAACATGGCCTCGCACTAATTGATGAAATTCCAAACTCAGTGCTATTAACTCTTAAAGGGGCAGGCCATGAAAACCATCCAGATGACTGGGAAAGCATAATTAATGCTGTTTCTAAACATACATCTAAAATTTAGATAAATAACTAATGGAAGGGGCACAAATTGTATTGTGCCCCCTTCTATTTACAAACAAAACCCCATCACTGTATTCGTATGTATAGTGATGGGGACTTCTTATATTTTTCTATGTTTAAAAAAATGGACAATCTAATTGATCAACAGATTCCCATAATTTTTTTTTTGCATTTTCGGTGGATGTATTTGTGTCTAGTGTCATGTTTTTAAAAGGGTTTACCTCGACTTTTAATAAGGATGAAGGCTCCACATATAATGAGAAAACATGGCTGCTTGGTAAAGCTTTAGAAACGTCAATATCTCCTACTTGTTTAAATAGTTGCTGCGCAGCAAAGAAGAAGAAATTAGTTGGATTTGATTGTTTATTCAGCCACGCAAGCATTTCAGGTGATACCGATTTATGAATATTGATTTTTACTCGATCACCACGTTTATATCGCCTAGATCGCATACTTCCACCAACTAACTTATCGTTAAGTTTGTAAATCCTAACTCTTTTTGCTTATGCTCTCTATATTTTGGCGAACAAGTATAGACTAATAATCCTCGTGCATTTGTAAATAACGGATTATCTACAAAGATTACATTTTTGAGTCGTCCTTTTTGCTTTAAAATCATTTTTAAACTGTTTTTAATAATTACTGCACCCCCGCCATAAATAAACACGTATGGATCGTCTTTCATATCATCAATTTTATTTATAATATCTGTTGCAACACGTGCTGCTAAACCTAATAGTGCTGGCTGTGATTCCTCAACTAATAATGTATTTCTCGGATGCTTATCATTTAAATAAATTTGATTGAATTCTGTAATACTATCAATCGTTTTAGTTGGATACTTCCGGTTCCATCTCGTAATGATTTGTAGTAACGTCTCTTTTACACCATAAGATAAACCTTTACTTAGTTGCGGACGGAAATTCACCCCTAATGAAACGACTTCTTCTGTCGTCCCTGCGCCAATATCAAAAGAGAGTAGCGTTTTATCTACAAAATCAATTTCAGAAACTTGATTTTGCTCACATTCTATTTTATGTTTCACAACATTTCCTTCTTCATCGTATACAATGCCCCACGTCCCAGAAGCACCCTCAGGCAGGCATTTACAATACTCAATTGAAACATTAATTGTCACATCGCGTCCGTTCGGATAATGGAAAATAACCTTATGATTTCCCATATAACGTTTTGCATTTTCAGCAGCTATTTCTTGTGTAATAAGTTGCATAGGAAGAGCGACAGATAAATCATAACGAATATTAATATGGCTAGAAGTTGGACTTTGACGCATAGCGCTTACCGCCAAACCTGATAGTATTGTAATAACCATTAACTCATCCGTTGACTTATTTGATTTCTTCTCTACCTCAGTACCTTTTAATTGATCTTGAATGACTTTTTCTCCAACGATGTATCGTACATTATTTAGCATTAACGATGGCGAACTTATAGTCACATCAATGTGGTTTTCTAATTCAGATAATGAAACATCTACCTCATCTAAGAGTCCTGTAGGCTCACCTATATATAAAGAATAAATACTCGGAATAAAAATAGGGTCTTGCCCTTTCACCATTAACTTCAAACCGTTGTTTCCTGCATCTGCACCAGCTTTTAAAAGTATAGACATAACTACCCCCTAAATTAATCTGACATCCCTTCCAAATATATGCGAGCCCATTCTTTTACATTCAAATGTATTGTAATTTTTTATTTATCATAGAACTAAAATATTACATACTTACATATTTCATGTAAAAAGTATTTGACATGATACTTTTCCAATTTTATACTTATATTTGTAAAGAGTTTTTTACAATCGAGGGGGCAATTATTTATTGAATACTAAAAAAACTATTTTTATAATCATTGTTTTAGCATTAATTGCAATACTAGTACATGGCACATATAAATACATAACTGAAGGTTCTATTTTGGGCGGTACGATTTTTGCTATTTCGTTAATACTTAGTAATTTAATTAATTACATTACTTGGGGAGATCCCCACGGTGTATCAGAAGAAAGTCAAGATGAAATGGGACAACAAATTACATATAAAAGCTTTAAAATTGCATATTTTGTGCTTGTAGTTGTAATGTTCCTTATATTAATCTTCTCTGAAGGATTTTCTATGGGGGCTAATTTAGATGGAGTAAAAAACCTCCCTCTGTTCATCGCAATTTGCTCTTCATTCTTTATTTATCCTATTGTCGAACTCGTAGTTGCAAAACAATATAAATAAAAAGATGAGGTTTTCTACATGTAGAAAACCTCATCTTTTTATATTTACATACCCTCTACAATTGCTTTTAATTTGTTCACAGTCCGCCAATTCCTAACTGTAGCTGGTGTATGTAACTTCTGAAACTGGTTCATTAATTTAGAATTTCGAATGCTATTTTTGAAAAACAAATAAACGACCTTCTCATCTATATAGCAATCTTCAAGTTCACTTTTAAATATAAGCAATTGACTACTCTCTTCTTCAGAAAGTACATTAGCTAAAAAAGCAATATGAACACTTTCTCCTTCTAACAATGAATGAACTTCATACGGACATTGCTTAATAATATTTATAAATTCATCATGTGTTCTTAGCATGACTGGAACATCGAAATCAAATTCATTTTTTATTTCCATTTGTATTCGGTCTTTTAGAAAGTTTATATCTTCCTCAGATTCGAACACTATATTACCACTTTGTATATACGTTTTCACTTGTTTTAACCCTATTGATTCAAACACTCGTTTTAACTCAGCCATTTTGATTACTTTATGTCCACCGACATTGATTCCTCTTAGTAATGCAATATAAAGTGTCATACTATTCCCCCCACAATAAAATGAACTTATCAATTGAATCGATTTTCCCACTCATATTTCTCGGATATTTGTTTTAATTCTTCTAACATATCATGAATAGATAATACCTCAAATAAAATAATATACTCACTTGAAAAATGGTGATGATAATGATTTGGTTTATAATCTTTTAAATCATTTTTATAACTCCAAGTTGAGATATTAAAAAATTCACAAACTAACACTGTAAGAAAAACTGCAATCTCAGTTTTAATCACTCTTCCCCCAACGATATTCCATTTTCTATCTTGATTCATTTTTTATATCCTTCATTTCTATTTCATTTTATATACATATATTATATATTGTTAAAATAAAAAAACCTACTACATGAATATTCAAGAGTAAGTTTTCTATCTCATTATTTCATTATAGACAAATGCATTATTATTTGTTGGCCTATTGGTCCCATTCTTCTAAAACCTTTATCTTGGAAGCCGACTTTTGCATATAAATCTTGTGCAGGAATATTTCTTTCATTCACAGCAAGTACAACTTCATTTTTTATTGGAAAATAACGTTTTACAAACTCGTCTAATAATAACAATGACTTTTTGACGTATCCTTTTCTTTGTCTATTGTGATTTATAGAAAATGAGGTTAAAAGTAAAGCGTTTTTATTGTCTGTAAATTCCTGTACTCTATCGCCTGTTTGCAATGAGAAAAGACCCACCGGTACCCCATTGTAATCTAAAATAACAATCACATTTTTTGTACGATCACTTTTTGCTTTCTCCAGTAATGCGCTTGGATCTGATGTAAACTGAACTTGTTCACTTGGTAAAGTAAATGTTTGTATAACTTCTTTATATTTCTCCTTATACGGAACTAATTGAATTTCCCCTGTGTGTATGTTCATGCTAAACTCTCCCATTTTTTAGCTTATTAACCTATACCTTGCTGTGCTTTTGAATGCACTCTTCCATCTAAAAAGGTAATTTCAACAAATGAATTTGGATTGTTTCCTTTCCAAGCAAAAATTTGTTTAATTTGTGTAGAATGTTCTACCCCTTCTTCTATAAGTAAATCTCCTTCAAAACCAATTAAATCTTTCACTTCTGTATAAGTCATCCCTTCATTTATACTCGAGAAATGATTTATATTGATAGACTCTTTCTGTTGCTTTTCCATCACAGTAGAAGAAGTTGCTGTTTGATTTTTCACTTCTTTTCTCTGTTCACACGCTGTCATACTGAAACCTAAGCATAAACTAAACAATATACATGCGCTTTTTTTCATCATAACAGTTGTCCCTCCCATCATAATTAAACCATATTTTCCCTTAAAAATAAACTGAATATTTAATATTATATTTAAAAACCTCGTACAATTAAGTACGAGGCTAATTTCATTTATTCAAATGATTATTTGATTGATCATTCTGTTCTTTTCTTAACTCTTGTTCTTCATCTTTTGGTAATTGTTTATCATTATCTTTAATTGGATTCGTTTCTCTATTTTCTATCATATCATTTGGAACTTGTGGCATTACTCGGCCCACAATAGCGGCTAATTCATCTAGTATACCTTCACCTGTTTTTCCTTTTTTAATTTGCTTTCCAATTTGTTTGAGGCGTTCATACGTATCAACATCTGCTACAACGACTGCATTAGCACCGTCAGGGTCATTTTTTAAACTTTCTGCAACAGAGTATTTAATTGATTCAACTCGAGTTCGATCAAGTTTTGCTTTTACATCAATACCTACAATAGCATATTTTCCAACAACGACCGCGGTTGCATCATTCACACCTGGCACACTTGCCGCTAAAGATGCTAAATGATCTGCTGCTTTTTCATTTGGCTTATTTGATTTATTCGTATAATTAACATTTTTCATTGAAACATTTTTTTGTTCCGTTTTTTCGTTTGGATTGTCTTTTTTTCCAATACTGCATCCAGTTATAACAAAGCAAAGCATCAATATATATATTAGAGTTTTCATTATTTTCACCACTTCACTATTAAGGTTTAATCATAAATTTTTTCAACAGCTTGCATTTTCTTTACCTTTTCCTCGGCCCCGCTATTAGCATTAATGAATATTTGGTACGTATCTTTTCCTAAAGTGCCTACAAATTCATAGCAAAGTACTTCATTATGCAAATCATTGACTACTAAAGCTTTACGTTCTTCCATGACTTTTACATCCGGATTGATTTTCTTTCTTGCTTCTGCTGCAGTTAGCTTTGCCGATGGAACTGTTCGCTTTTGATGTGATGCTAAATATTCTTTTGCGGAGAACCCAACAATAGAACCATCATCTAAAGCAATTTTCATTTGGATTGCTTCTGGATAAATTCGTACTCCATTTTCATTTACTACATACGTAAATACACCAACATTATCATATTGAGAGCTATCATAAAGCTCCATATTATTAAACTTATGGTCCTTTAAAAATTTCAAACCTTTACTACCTGCATCGTTTAAACTAACTTTCTGTTCTTTAATTTCGCGGTTATTCATAACCCAAATTGGATATCCGCCTTTTCCGGTAATATCCATATAGAACTCATTGTTCGTTGCTTCATCTTTAATTTTCACACTATAGAAGGATTCTTTCGCACCTTTTCCGCTTTTCTCAACATCTACTTTTTCATTTCCTTTTAAATTCAAAAACGATTTGGCAATTTTCGCCGCTTCATCTTTAGAAATTGCCTTTCCTTCCGCTTCAAATCCGCCTTTTTTATTTTTTTGCGCACTTGTAAAGGTCGGTCCGAAGTTTGTAGAAGAATATGATGTTACGTTTTTCTCTACAGTTTTCAATCCATCAATAATTGTGTTATCTGCTGGATCGCGATTTGATGCAAGTGCCATTTCTACATCCATCCAGCGTAAATTATTTTTCAAAACAAGATGTTGTACTTTTCTTAGTTCATCTTGTATATTTCCTGCATTTGAATATAAAGTTTGCAACGTTTTATATTCTTGCTCATTTAACGGTTCTTTTTCTAAATCACGAATGGCTGCACGGTAACTAAAATCACCGATATTCGCTAAAAATTCTTCCGTTTTATTAAATGGCATTAATGTTAAAGGAAGTTGTCCTACATCTGAGCGAGCTTCAGATGTTAAACGCCATACATCTGCTAATGCAGGTGATAAAGATGATCGTGAATTCATCGCAAGTGTTGTGCCAATTTTATCGTGTAATAAATCGACTTCGTATGCTAAATCATGGAATGCACGTTGATAGCTATTTTCCGCTCGAATTAAAACCGCATTTTTCTCTTGGTGCTCTTTATAGCCCCAATATCCTGTTCCTACTACACCGACTGTTAATAATACAATAATAATACCTCGTAACATTGTCCCACCTCCGCTCTATTTACAGAAAATATGTTTACCGATTTTTTTAATTTGTGGACGAGTCCAAATCCATTTACTAGTCGCAGTATCTGGATTGAAATAATATAAAGCATTTCCTGTTGGATCCCATCCGTTAATCGCATCTAAAACTGCTTTTTTTGCTGTTTCATTTGGCGTTAAATATATTTGTCCATCGGCTACCGCTGTAAATGCTCTAGGCTCAAAGATTACACCTGAAACAGTATTTGGGAATGATGCACTTGTAACACGGTTCAAAATGACAGCAGCTACTGCAACTTGTCCTAAATATGGTTCACCGCGTGATTCTCCGTATACTGCGTTTGCCATAAGCTGAATATCATTTTGAGAATAACCGTTCGGAACATTTGTCCCT
Organism: Bacillus sp. FSL K6-0073; assembly: GCF_038006085.1. Classification (NCBI taxonomy): domain Bacteria; kingdom Bacillati; phylum Bacillota; class Bacilli; order Caryophanales; family Bacillaceae; genus Bacillus; species Bacillus sp. FSL K6-0073. Next base: position 2,715,036 of record NZ_JBBOUN010000001.1, read on the forward strand.
TTATTTTGAGGTGGTTTATTCTCTTGTGCAGTGCCACCACTATTTCCTTTATTCGTTGTCGTCCCTTTATTAGCAGTTGACTTGTCATACTTTGTTGCTTTCACGAGCATTTGCTTCGTTTTAGCTCCAGCTAAACCATCAACGGGTAATCCGAATTTCTCTTGAAAATTCCGAAGTGCCCAATATGTACCCCATCCGAAAACACCATCCACTTTTCCCGTATAAAATCCGTTATATTTCAAACGAGATTGCAGTTCAATGACATCTTCGCCAGATGCCCCTCTTTGAATGACTTGATTAGAAAAAGCTTCTACATTCTTTAGTTGTATACTACTGACCATTAAAGACAGTCCTATGAACGCAAGTAAAACTGCTATTTTAAAAATAGCCTTTTGGCGCATAATTTTCCCTCCTTAATTACGGAAATGATTTCTTGGTTATGTTTTGTAAAAGCCTCGCTTTTATGTAAAGAAGACAAAAAAATCCAAACTCATATCGTTGAAAAAATATGTAAACAATATACAAAAAAGATAAAAGGAGTTCATCATGAAGAAATTGTTAAAGCGTGTCGCACTTGTCATTCTGTTCCTAACAACATGTTCAAATATATATACAGGCTCATCAATTGTTCATGCGCAGCCGCCGTATGCCAAATGGGGTAAGCTTGCCGTAGAAAAGACGAAAGAACAATACCCAAAAGCAGAAATTATTGACTATCTTCATATAGGTAGAAAACCAAAAACAGTTCAAATAACTGTTGAAAAATTTAAATTGTGGTTACGTGAAGATGGAAAAGAATACGGTGTTTTTGTTGATGTAGAATTTGAAACGAAGACGGAGAAATTTATAAAGTTGTCGTTTCAGAAGACGAGTAGATAAAGTGAAACCTTAATCAGTGGGGGTTTTGTTCATCTCCCACTAATCATCAGCCCTCACCAATCGGACTTTTACGGGCAGCCCGACAAATAGCTGGATAAAGTGAAACCCCACTGTTAAAAACAGACACAGTGGGGTTCTTGCATTTCTAAAATTCTTTTCTAAAGTTTCGATTCCCTAAAAATCTTACCAATATACAAATAGCACCGATTACAACTGCTATCCCTATACTGTATAAAAGTACTTTACCATACCCACCTATTCTTGGATCTAAAAACGGATATGGATACCAATTCACGATTGGGCCACGTATTAAGCTATATACAACGTAAAAACACGGGAATAAGAGCCAACTTGCAGATTGTTTCCAAGTGATTTTCTTAATAGGTGGATTTAAAATCCAATCTAAAAGCATTGCAATCGGCATGATATAATGTAGCACAGTATTTACCCATGGTATTGCCGTTTGAAGTGACTCTTCTAACCCTCTTAGTAACAAAAAATAAATGAGTCCTGTCGTAAGTATGTATACCGTTGCCGCACCACGAAGTATACTAAACTGTTCTGAGCGACCAAATGTAGCTGTTCCGATACTGCTTAAAAGGAGAATACATGCAACTAAAATGTTACTTTCGATAGTAAAGAAACTAAAAAAGTTAACTGGATTGAACGGTTTCACTTGTGCCCTGATTATGAATTGCGTAATAATGGCGCTACATACTAGAAGACTTAAACAGAATCTAAATAAAGATAAAATTTTTTCATCCTTCATACATTCCCTCCTTTTCTTATATATAATTAGAAATTCCCTGTACATGCTCAATAAATAGTTTTAATGGAACGAGCCCACGTTTTGGCATATGACTACTTATAATAGCTACTACTTCTAACTGAGGAATGATAACGATGTATTGTCCGCCGTATCCCATAGCGAAATATATACAATACGGTATGTGAAATCTTTCGGTATGTAATACCCACCAGTGATATCCATATGCGCCGACATGTTCATATGTTTCAAAATGCGCCCTACTTGACTCTTCTAACCATTTCGCTGATACAATTTCTTTTTCATTCCAATATCCATTTTGCAAACATAATTTTCCTAATTTTAATAAATCGGTAGATTTCATTTTCATACCGAAGCCGCCGACATATATACCCTGCGGATCTTGTTGCCACTCGTATTCGTTAATTTCTAATGGATTAAATAAATATTTCTTTGCAAACCGCTCTGTCGACATTCCAGTAGCTTCTTGAATAATATAGCTCAGTAAATGAGAAGAACCTGAATTATAATTCATTTTTGTAGCAGGTTCTTCAATTATTGGCTTTTCTAATATGTACTGTACCCAGTTCTCTGATTCTACAAAGTCATTTGGGAATACTACTCCATTCCCAAACTCTTTCCAGTCCTCACCAGTAGTCATTGTTAATAAGTGATATAGTGTTAAATTATGTTTTCCCCTAGGTACATTTTCAATCCACTCTGTGATCGGTGTATGTATATCATTTATATAGCCCTTATCAACTGCAATACCAATTAATAAAGATACGATACTTTTTGTAATCGAATTTATTTTATATAAGTTATTTGCACATTCGGGTGTTTTATAATACTCAGTTGTTAATTGTCCTTTTTGATAAACAAGAAATGTATTCACTTTTTTCTTTTCGAATTTATTTTCTAGTTGCTTGAAATCCAAAACTTTACCTCCATTTAAATAGTTAATCCATTTATTATATCTTGTTCCTTCATTTTAAACATAATTGTGCTCAAATAAAAATAAACCTGTCAGCCATAATGAACTGACAGGTTTATTTTTATAATTTCGTACGAACATTCCAAAGCTCTGGGAAGAATTGTTGATCAAGTACTCGCTTTAAATAAGAAACACCGGAGGATCCACCTGTACCCATTTTATGTCCAATAATTCTTTCTACTGTTTTCATATGACGGAAACGCCATTGTTGTAGCCAGTCTTCAATATCAATCAATTTTTCAGCAAGCTGATATAAGTTCCAATATTTTTTCACATCCGCATACACTTCTAACCATGCTGCTTCTACTGTTGCATCTTCTTCATAAGGCTGCGTAATATCACGGTTTAACACATCTTTATGAATAAGGAATCCTTCTTTTACTAATGCTTGAATCGCGACATCATATAGACTTGGTGCATGTAGCGCTTTATGAAGTCGTGCATGTAATTCTGGATCCTTTTCATAAATTTTTAATGCATGTGGCGTTTTATAGCCAAGTGCATACTCAATCATACGATATTGATACGATTGAAAACCTGAAGCTTGACCGAGTGAATCACGAAACTCAATATATTCTGATGGTGTTAATGTCGCAAGAATATCCCAAGATTGAATAATTTGAGACTGAATTTTTGATACACGTGCTAACATTTTAAAAGCTGGTTGTAATTTATCTTGTTTAATAGATTCAATCGCCGCATTTAGCTCATGTAAAATGAGCTTCATCCAAAGCTCACTTGCTTGGTGAATAACGATAAATAACATTTCATCATGATGGTCTGATAATCTTTTTTGAGAAGATAGTAAACTATCTAATTGTAAATATTCCCCATACGTCATATTCTCTTTAAAATCCGTATGAATCCCTTTTTCCATAATTACTTTTTCATTTTCTTTCATATTAGCCAAACGCCCCTTTTATATCATTCTACTTATATTGGTCTAATAACGGCTCGAACTGGACTTCCATCTGCATCAGTTAATGCAAGTGGTAATGCAATCAATTCATAATCACCGTCTGCTACATGATCTAGTACGACATTTTCTAAAATATGAATTCCATGTTTAAATAATTGATGATGCGCTGCTAATTCTTTATCATCTAGCGGATCAACTGATGGTACATCTACTCCGATTAAACGAATACCTTTCTCCGAAAGAAAAGGTGCTATGTCTGCACGTAAATGAGGGATCACATCTGGAAATTCTTCAGCTTTTCCATGTGAAGATGTACGTAATAATAATCGTTCTACACCTTCTAAATGAAAGCTTTCTAATTCCTTTTCCCCGATGCTTTCAAGATTAGAAACGTCAATAATCCGTGCTGGGCCAACATAAACTTGAACATCTAAATCCAATACTTTCTTTCCATCATTATCAAAATGAAATGGTGCATCAATATGAGTGCCTGTATGAATACTCATCGTTAACTTTCCAACATTTACCGAGCCACTTTCTTCTTTTGACCATGAAACTTCATATGAGAACGGTGTGTCTCCTGGCCACGTTGCAATATCATTATTTAGCGGTTGTGAAATATCAATCCACTCTGATGTTTTCATGCTTATGCCACAACCTCTCGCTTATTTTCAAACTGTTTATACTCTTCTTCTTTCATAATTTTCTTTAATATTTGTACAGATTTCCACACTTCTTCATATGTGTTATATAAAGCGACCGGCGCCAGTCTTACTCCATTAGGTGCTCGGAAATCAGGGATAACTCCATTTGCTTTTAGCGCTTTACAAATACGTGCTGCTTCTGCATGTTCTAAATATATGTGCCCGCCACGTTTTTCATCCTCTAATGGATTTCCAATTGTAAATCCGAAATCTTTTAATTCGTGATCAATTAAATTCAGCATATATCTTGTAATATGTAAAGATTTTTCGCGTAAACGTTCAATACCAGCATCTTTAAACATTTCAAGAGAACCAATTAAAGGTGCTGTACTTAATACGTGCGGTGTACCAATTTGATAAGCACCTGCATGATCGGCAGCTGTTAATGTATGCTCCATATCAAACTGCTTATCTTTTCTAGAACTAAACCATCCAGACAACCCTGGCAGTCTATTAAAATGTTTACTATTTACATAAATTCCTGCAACGCCACCCGGTCCTGCATTTAAATATTTATAATTGCACCAAACAGCAAAATCGACATCCCAATCTTTGAAATGATGCGGAATAGATCCTATTGAATGGCATAAATCAAATCCAATATGAATACCGCGTTTATGAGCTTCCGTTGTTAAACGTTTCATATCAAGAATTTGACCACTTCTATATAAAACAGAAGGTAATAAAATTAAAGCGATATCATCTTCCATCGCATGGATAATATCTTCTTCAGAAAGTGTTCTACCATCTCTGCTTTTCACTCTTACTAAATGTTCATCTGGATCTAATCCTTTTAAACGAATTTGACTTTGAAGTGCATATATATCTGACGGGAATGTTAATTCATCCGCAAGAATTTTTGTACGTATTCCTTTCGGCTCATAAAATGTGGCAATCACTTGGTGTATATTTGTCGTCGTGGAACCGGTTACAATAGTTTCTTCTGGTAAAGCTCCAATAAGAGGTGCAGTCAACTCACCTAATTTCTCCGAGAGGAAAAACCACGGATGCTCACCCTCTGTCCAGCCGTCAATGCCATACTCTTTCCATGAATCTAGCAAAGTAAGTAACGATTTCTCTGCTCTTTTTGAAAGTAGTCCTAATGAGTTTCCATCTAAATATATCGTTCCTTCTTTTTTATAGAATTCAGTTTGAAAATCTTTCAGTTCATCATGTTTATCACATTCAAGCGCATATTCATAATTCGGTTGAAATGGTTCTTTATACATGGTGTCACCTTCTCTTAATTTTCTTTTTATTCTAACTAATTGAAATATATCACCTCAATTGATACGACGTCAATGATATTATGTCAGTTGACTTTATATATGAATTTCTTTTACAATACAGTTATATTTTCAGATATTTCAGTATAAAGAGGTGATTCTTTGAAAAACAGTACCCTTTCATCAAGAAAACACCGCTCCTTAGAAACCAAGAAGAAACTATTACACTCTGGTTACACTATTTTTATACGTAACGGATTTCAAAAAACGACAATTACACAAATTATTAAACATGCAGAAACCGGATATGGTACAGCATATGTATACTTTAAAAACAAAGATAATCTCCTTATCGTTTTAATGGAAGATGTTATGAATCAATTTTATGATATTACCAAGCGCTCCTTTTTGCCTCAAACGAAGGAAGAAGCACATAAAATGATTCAAAATCAAGTTAGAGCATTTCTACAACTAGCAAAGAAAGAACGAGCTATTTTACAAGTTGTAGAAGAAGCAATCGGATTATCAAAAGAGATACGTCAAAACTGGGACGAGATACGGGAACGCTTCATAAACAATATTACGCAGGATATTACATACTCTCAAGAAAGTGGATTAGCACAGCCTGAATTAAATAAAGAAATTGTAGCACGTGCTTGGTTCGCAATGAATGAGATGTTTCTTTGGACGATTGTGAAAAATGATAAAAAATTAGAGTTAGAAGAGATAATACATACATTGACGGAAATGTATACGACAGGGTTATATAAATAGCACACCTGTAATAAATACGGTGTGCTATTTTACATTTATAAAAATATTTTATCTGGGTATGGCAATGCTAAAAGGGGCTTTTCAGATAAAGGGAAATATTTTAGTTTTAACGATTCGTCATCTATCGATCTTAACTCGCCACTAGTAACTTCACACTCAAACACAACAACAATATATTCTACTTCATCACCATTCGGATATATATGGCGGTACTTTTCTCCTCCAAATACTCCTTTTTGTTTTTTTACTTGTACTTCCAATCCTGTTTCTTCCCAAACTTCCCGAATTACTGCTTCTTCTGGAGTTTCCCCAAGTTCAATTGCTCCAGCTGGCAAACTCCAGTATTCCCCGCCAGGATATTGAAACAAAATATCTCCCTGCCCATTTTTTATAACAGCAGCTACACTTGGCATGAATATTAGTTCATGTCCTAATTGCTCACGGATTTTTTTATAATATAGCGACATAGACATAAAATTCTCCCCCACTTCATTAGTAAATACCTTTATTTCCTGACATCTATTGTATAATAATACCAATAACAATTCCTATATAGAAAGGACAAGAAAATGTCTCAAGAACAACTAGTAAATAGTTTTCTATCATTTTTAGGTGCTACAAAACAGCATACTAGCTTAAAGTTTTTAAATGAACTTATTAAAGCTCATCAAGAAAAAGTAAAGTGGGAAACTCTTACTAAAATAATTGACTGGGAAAAAGGTAATAAAACAGGTCATTTTTTTCCTTCCATTGAGACATACATATACCGTATTTTCCAAGGTAAGAAAAGAGAACATAACCTTACCTCTTCTGAACTTACTTATTGGATAACAAAGAGATTTTGTATTGATAAAGAAATATAAAAAAGAGCTTTTAAGATTTCCAATGAAAAATCTTAAAATAATAAAAACGTTACTCAATCCTTTGAGTAACGTTTTCCCCTTAATATTTCTTTAATATTAATTTTCTTTATTATAAGCAGTTTCTACACATTCTGCTAGACGCTCCATTTGTTCCATAGTTATACCTCGTGATATCCAGCCTGTTAACTTATACATAATTTTATAATAAAAATTACTAGGTTCATATTCTGAAATTACTGTTAGTGCTGTACCTTCCTCATCTTCTTCTAACATATAAGTCATTGCTGAATATCCTTGCTTCATTTCACTACCAAGTGAAATAATATGCGGTGCATCGTATTCAAGGATTTCTACTTCAGCCTCGAATATTTTCTTACCGACTTTTTGAACAGTAATATATTTATCTCCTACACGTGGATTCTCTTTATCCATATTTGAAGGATAGCGATTTTCTATTATAAACGTATTCCATTCTTTTATTTTTTCATCTTCTATTATGTAGTCACATACAACATCCAATGGTGCTTTTATTACTATTTCAATTGCAAAACTCATTATACTGCCCCTCTCAAATACCCTATCCATTTCTATTTTAACTAAATCATTATGCCATATTTTATATAGTGAAATACAAGTAGAATTTCAACTTTTTATTGTGAGGGGGATTCAATAAATAATCATTTTTTATTAATTTAAAAACTTATTCATATAAAATATTTTATTAAAGATACAACAATTAAAAACAAAGCCACGAGTAGTAAAGCAATTCCTATACTTCTATTTTCTTTTCCGTTATTTTTTAAATTTTGCACGCCTAAGCTAACTAACATAAACCCTAAAAGCGTTTGTAAAATTAGCATACTCAGTTCCGAAGTATCATTCCAACTATAAATGGAATACCCCATTATAATAATTGCAAGTAAAACAGTTACGATCCTATTCATACGCAAACCCTCCCTTTTTAAAAAGAAACCGCTAAGTTTTCTTAGCGGTTTTATTAACAATTTATATTTAGTAAATGTGCTTTTCATGAATTTGATATAAGTCAAAAGAATTTCCTGTCCAATATAACTACGCATGTTAGCCCACTTTTTCTTTATTCAGTCTACTTACAATTCCAACAATAAATTTATATTCAACCCTTCTCTTCTTATCTTTCTTAAAACCCTCTTTCGTATCAAAAATAAAACAAGTTTTCCGAAACCAAATACGTACGTATAATGACTCAAAATAAATAGGTTTTATAATACCTCGTTCTTCAAATTCAGTCCCATCTTTATTTTCAGTTTCCGTTCGAACAAACCACCTATTCCCGATTCCAATTTCAATGTACTTCACACACTAACCTCCATTAGGAAATTTCCCTTCTAACAATTCTATTATTTCCCCGGTAAGCGCACATTCCGACAGAACATGAGCCCACAAAGAAAAAGTAGATTACAAAAATCTACTTTATAACTTATATTTTTGCATTCGTTTATAAAATGTACTACGGGGTACATTTAATAGTTTTGCAGCTAACGAAACATTTCCATTTGTCTTTTGTAATGCTTCAATCATGCTATCACGCTGTATTTTTTCGCGAAAATGTAATGTATGTTCTGTTTTATTTTCAACTTGTAACTCAAGTTGTTGTTGATTTCCCCTCATTGTTTGTAACAAAAAAGCTACTTGTTTTTCGCATATTTCCCGTCCTTGCGACAAAATGTAAATGCGTTCTAATACATTTACTAGTTCCCGAATATTTCCGGGCCATGTATGTTGTAAAAATTGATTGTATATACTCTTTGGAAATACAACATTCCAATTCTTCCGTTCGCAAAAGTGTTGTATAAAATATGGGATATCCTCTTTTCTTTCTATTAACGATGGAACATATAACGGATAAACGTGCAAACGATAATATAAATCTTGACGGAATTTCCCTTCTTCTACTAACCGTAGTAAATCTTTATGTGTGGCAGTAATAATACGAATATTTACTGGTACCAATTTTGAACTCCCAATTGGAGTTATTGTGCGTTCTTGTAAAACACGCAATAATGCTACTTGCATCTCTGGTGGTACTTCACCAATTTCATCTAAAAATAATGTTCCTCCGTTTGCTTGTTCAAATTTCCCTTTATATCCTTGACGTCGCGCACCTGTAAATGCACCTTCAGCATAACCGAACAATTCACTTTCCATTAATTCTTTAGGCAAAGAACCGCAGTTAACAGCTATAAAGGGCCCGTCTTTTCTTGGACTATTTTCATGAATCGCTCTCGCAACATATTCCTTTCCTACTCCTGTCTCACCACATACATACACACTAGCATCAGTCGGTGAAACAAGCTTAATTTCTTCTAGTGTGTGTTGAAATGCTCTGCTTGTCCCGGTAACTCCTGAAAAAGTAATCCCTTTTATAAATGTGAGAGCAGAATATGTATTCATTTGTTTATTTTCCTTTAAATACATACATTTCCCAATCATTCTTTCATTACTATATACTGGTATCTCTAATTTAGTTTCCAATCCATGGTGCATTAACTCTTCAAGTTTCATTCTTGACCAATTATTTATTCGTTCACGAACGCTCTTACTCGCAGAAACGATAACATCACGATGATTACAAATAACTACTTGTTCATCACTATCAATAACATCTAAAAAACGATGAATTAAATGTAATTCATTTTGATGAACTCTTATGCTACATTCACGTTCTATCGCATGTGCAATTGAAGTTACTATACCGAGCATATATGGATGCGAAAATTCAATTGGACAGGAGAAATCTAGAACACCAATTAATTTCCCATCATCATTATGAATGGGAGCAGCCGCACAACTCCAGCTATGAGATGCCACGGTGTAATGTTCAGTACCACTTATCATAATAGCTTCTTCAATTTCTAGCGCTGTTCCAATTGCATTTGTGCCAACAGCTGATTCCGTCCATTTTACACCTTCAATAAAATTAATATGTTTCGCTCGCTTTAACGTTTGTTTATTTCCACTTAACGATAGAACATAACCATCTGGATCGATTAATAATGCCATCATTTGTAGTTCATCAATGGTTTTTCTCATATTTTGTATTTGAGGTAATGCGATATCAAGGAAAATTTCACTCTTTTTCTTTTGTTCTTGAAAAATGTTAGAAGACAAAATTTTCTGACCTTTATTCATGTGAGGATTAACATTAGCCTGTTTACATCGATGCCACGATTCTGAAATTCTTTGATTTATGCGATTTGAATCAAGAACACCTTCATTAACAAACTTTTTCCATGTATGTAAGTAAAACGGTGAAGCTAACATTGTATCATCTCCCTTTTAATTGTTTTGGAGATTTATAAAACATACTTTTATTATAAAACTGAATAAAAGCGTTTTCAATGCAACTAGCAAGACAACACAAATATGTTAATAATTTGAATATCTTAATGCACTTCTTTATTCTTTTTTAGTAGCACTATATTTTGTATAATGGACGCAAAGAAAATACATAACCAAAACCACTTTTGTGGATTACCATTTATAAAGAAAACAATCACGGCTATTGCAAATAAAATAGTGGATGCTAAACTAAAATATAATTTTGTTTTAATTTCTATTATCCCTCACCCCTCTGTTACTTTACAGTACATACTAACTCTTCATTTTTCATCTCTACTATGTACTCCTGTAAAACATATTCTTTCCCGCCATGGTTTTCATACCATTCATGTATTCCTTTAATATGCCTCTCGTCACTTCTAATTTTCGATTCTATTTCATTATACTGTTCATAACTATCATATTCCCATATGGCAAATACTTCAGACGTACCATTCTTATTATCTTTCATCCAGCGTCCTATTAGCCTAGAACCATGCTTTAATTGATTAGGTAAGTTCGTGTGATTGAAATGATCATTAAATACTTCTATGAATTCATTTTTCACTACATAGTACTTCCTTCTGTAAAACATACTTCTTCACCTCTTTTATGAAAAGTATTAGTAAATCTTCCCATCACTACCGTATTATAATACTTTCCATCCGATAGTCTTTTGTCATTTTTCAAAATGCCTTCTACTTCAAAACCTATTTTTTTATAAAGATGAATAGCTTTCTCGTTTGTCTCTAATACTTGTAAAGATATTTTATTTACTGCATTTTCGTCAGCCCATTTAATAGATTGTTGTAATAGGCTCTTACCCATTTTATATCCCCAAAACTCTTTTAAAATGCAAACACCAAACTCCACTTTATGAGATAATCTCTTAAAATTTGATCCTTCACACCTTGAAAATCCAACGATTCGATTGTGCACTTCTGCAACTAAAAAGAGATTCTTCGTTTCTTCACTATCTGTTTTTATTATTTTTTGAAACCCTAGGTCATCTATAAATCCCTCTCCAGCATCTTTATCCATATTTTCAGTTTCTCCATCAATCTGAACTCTAATTTTCGATAACTGCTCAGCATCTTTCTCAGCTGCAGAACGAATTGTATAAGTTAATCCATTTATATGAAACTCTTGCTCTTTTACAATCATGTCAAACTCCTTTCAAATCAATATAATGGCGCTATTACAACTTGTTTACCTTGTTTCTCAAAGTCCTGAACAGTTTCTTTACTCGCCTGTTCGTCAGTTATAATAATGTCAATTTCTTTTAAAGACTCTCCTCTTATAAAACAATCTATTCCAAGTTTATTATGCGGAGCTAAACAAATATTTCTTCTAGCAATTTCACTTACTCTTTTACTAAAATAAGCAACTTCAGGTGTTGCAGTACTAATACCTTGTAATGAAATGCCTCCACCTGTAGAGAAATAAAGATCAATAGAAAATCTACTTATCAATTCAGAGGCAAGTGTATCAGTAATATTCCCTGAAGGTTTTACTTTTCCGCCAATTAAATACGTATCAATATTCTTATATTCTCGTAGATAACCAGCTATTTCTATAGAATTCGTAATAACCGTAAATGATACTTCCGGTAAATATTTCAGCATCGCATTATGAACGGGAGCCCCGCCAATAAAAATTGAATCACCTTCTTGTATATAAGATACCGCAACTCTTGCAATTGTGTCCTCATATATTGAGCTATCACTATAACGTTTAGCTGGTTCCGCGGCTAAATTTCTCACTCGCGTAAGTTCAATTGCACCTCCGTGCGTTCTTTTTAATAAACCATCCTTTTCCATAATAGACAAATCTCTTCTTATAGAATCAATAGACATATCAAATCTTTCCGCAAGATCCTTTGCGATTACTCTTCCATCTGTATTAAGTAGTTCTAAAATTTTCTCTCGACGCTCTTCAGTAAACATGTTATCACCACCGTTATTGAAGATTCAGAAACTTAAACTTTATTTTAATTATATGCATGCCTCTTCTGTTTTACAATATTTTCAATTCTTATTTATTCCGTTTTATACAGTCTTCTCCCTCTTTCTATCCTGTTAACTTGACAACCAAATAAATGTATATCTGTATATTACGCAAAAATACTTCCATTCACCTTCCTATTGATGTAAAATTATTCCTATGTTTTACTTTTTAACACAGAAAGGGATTACTATGAAATCATTAATCAAAACGACATGTACAGCATTATTATTTACTGGAATATTGACAGGATGTAATAGCAATACTACATCAAAACAAGAAAAGAGCGCTCTCGAAAAGAATGCAATGCACTATGGAGAAATAGTTAAAAACGAATACTATAGAGCGACAGTTGAAAATGCAAAGTTTGAAAAAATAGACAAAGAGCGGCGCCTTACTACTCGTGTTATGATTAATAATGTTCGGGACGATGGACAAACTATTGATCTTTCGGAAATAAAATATTTCATACAAGATGAAAAAACTGGTCAGAAATATGAAGGTGAAGCTCATCCGATAGATGACGAGCACTATAAAAATGTTCCACACGAATTCTCTTTAACTACTGACGTTGTGTTTGAACTGAAAACTTCACCAAAAGATTTAAATAATATGTATTTATACATAGATAGCAAAGCTGCGCCGTTAACAGATACATATTGGAAGCTTGATAATTTAGTATCTAAATAGAAAGACCAGTCTTACATGACTGGTCTTTTTACATTCATATATTTACCTTTCATTAACACTTATATTCATTTTCTAATAACAACTTGAATAACATCAGCTAAACCAGTGTGCCCTTTCCCTTCAACTCGCTCTTGTTCTCCATTAAAGAAATGAATTACCTTATGTTCTTCACACCAAGTAAGAATATCAATTGGATCATACAGCATATCAACATCTTTTGGTCCACCAGTACTATAGTTTATTTGTTTTTTTGAGTAAACCTCAAACATAATTAAACCACCAGGCTTTATCGTTTGTATCATTTTACCTAATATCATTTTTTTATAATCATCATGAAAATGTCCAAATACCATAATTGCTGCATCATATTCATTTTCTGGCAAACTATCAGCTAATAAATCTACTTTTTTTGTATGCACGTTTACATTATGCTTCTCTGCCAATTTTTTTGTCTTCTCTAATCCATCTTCCGAATAATCAATAGCTGTTACTTCGTTCCCTTGTCTTGCTAGAAATACAGCATTTCTACCTTCTCCCTCCGCGAAAGCTATTACTTTATTGTGATTTGCTAAACGAAATGCTTGTTCTTTAATAAATGTATTAGGTTCTTCCCCGTAAAAATATTCATCTGATTTATATCAATCATTCCAAAATTTAGTCATCATCTTCTCTCCTTCTTCATATCATTTTCTAACTACAATTAAAGATATCAAAGAGTCTTTTTATCCTTAATTAATTTAAAAATAAAAGCAGATTAAAAATCCACTTTTATTTTTTTCGCAAGATCTACGATTTTTTGATTTCGTAACTCTTCTTCCATTTTCTCTTCTGCTGCAAGCATTACTTCATTAATTAAACATCCAGGTTTGTCATGTAAACAACATTCAAACAATGATGTTTTACCTTCAATTGCATGTATAATATCTAAAAATGAAATATCTTCCCAATTCTTACTAAGCGAGTAACCGCCCTTTGGACCAGATGATGAATGTATCATCCCTTCCTTCGTCAACTTAGTTAGTATTTTAGACAAGTACGTTGGTGAAACATTTTGCATTTCTGCTAATTGGTGAACACTAACTAACTTATTTGGTGTAGCCTTTGCCAGAAAAAGTATTGTATGAAGAGCATAATTTGTAGCTTTAGAATATTTCATAGTACAGCCCCTATTGTAGACTTCATGTCTCTACAATAACTTTATTTTTTTATTATGTCAAACGTTTGTAATGCTCCATAAAAAGTTATTTCTTCACAAGTAATGCATCTGCCGCGCAAATCGTCACTTCTCTAAATGGACAGTCAAATAAAACACCTAGTTCAAAACCATCTTCAGTAAGAGCTATTTCATGATATAACCACCAAGCATCTTCAAAGTTTTCCGGCATAGAACACTTTGTTACTCCTATAAAGTGAAACTTTAATCAGCGGGGGTTTTGTTCATCCCCCACTGATTATTAGCTCTAACCAATCGGGCTTTACGGGCAGTTGATCCCCACCTAACTTCTTTGTTTTCGCTGCATTTTGAGGTGGGTGTCTTACTGCCCGTTAATGCGGGATAAAGGTTACTTCAAGTTTATCAAATTCACTAAAAGTACCACTGCAATCTAATATGATAGACAAAGTATCTTCTGACTTTCTCTTTACTACTTTAATTACACTATCGTGTAGTGATGTCTTGTGTAACTGAGCGACATTTGACGGAAGTTTTTTCTCAATGGAATTAAAATATTCTACGTATAATTGATCTAATTGTGCCACTCTTTTCTCATAATCTGCTGTCCACTTTTGCATACGTTTTTTCAGTTCACCTGATGGGTATTTTGAATTAGTTGTGATGTTTTGTATAATTGAGTATATCGATTCAGGAAGGAATTTTAATAAATCTATTTTCCTTTTCTCCATTTCCTCCTTTAAACTTTCTATATCCATTTCCGACCATTCTTTTATAGAATCTATAAAACTTACAAATTCTAAAACTTGCATTTCTTTATACCAATCTCTTGTAAAATATTTCAATGACACCTCTCCTAAAACATCTTTACATCCAGTAAAAACAATATATCCACTTATTGTATCATTCCAATAACCATTCTTTCTAAAGAAAAAATGTAAAACTATAAATATTCCGCCTATTATTTCTAAAACTTCAGAATATTTACAAAAGTATAAAATTAGAATACATTTTAGCTGTACAAGATTCACCTGTACAAAAATTCAAACAAAAAGGGATGGTTATATGTTGAAGAAATTAGTAGCAGGGACATTAGTAGCGGGTTTTGCACTAACTGGAGGACTAGGTGCGGTAAGTGCTGAAGAAAAAAGTAACACAATTAAGTCATTTGATTATTTAAAAGTGGATGAACAAAATGTTAATTCATTTGCAAAATTAAGTGATCAGGATAAGAAAGATATCCAAATTACTATGGTATTACCAGAGCAAAATGAAAATGGAGATTGGCTAGCTTATGGTTTTACTAGCCGTGAAACATTAGATGCGTATATTGAAAAGGATAAAAAAGCAATTAAAAATAAAATTAATCCTTTAGGTAGCGGTGCTGGTAGTACTGATTTTTATGAACATAAAGATAAAGGTGGCCAATATATTTACTGGAGTAGCGGCTTTAAAAACTTACCATCTAGCTGGAATGACAGAATTTCTTCTGTAAGTACAGCGTCACCTTCTGCAAGTTATTCAACGACACTTTGGGAGCACACTTCAACACAAGGATATGGAAAAGGCGTTTTATTTAAACATGCTGATTGGTACGGTAAAACTGCTAATTTAGCTGCTGATTGGAACGATATTACTTCAGCGATTGAAATTAAATAGTAATAAGGTATTATTAAAAGTCAAACCACTATTCTCTTATTTATTTAGAGAATAGTGGTTTATTATATTTCCCTCTAAGCATGTACAGCATGTCCTACCGCTTGCATTAACGCTTCATGAATCGCCTCAGATAAAGTTGGATGTGCTGCAATATAATCTCTCATTATATCAGCGGTAACTTCTGTATGAATCATTACGGTTCCTTGACCAATAAGTTCAGTTGCATAAGGACCGATAATAGAAATCCCTACAATTTCTTGGTATTTAGGTTCCACAATGACTTTTACTTTCCCTACTTGTTCTCCTAAAATAAGAGCTTTTCCGTTCGCTGTAAAAGGAAATTCTCCGATGAGAATATCACCATATTGTTCTCTTGCACCTTTTTCACTTAACCCGACACTAGCTATTTCTGGAGCTGTGTATATACATCGAGGCACAGCGTGATAATTTACTTTCACGTCTTCTCCACTTGCGTGTAATGCTGCTTTCGTTCCTTCATGGAAGGCAACGTGAGCAAGCTGAATTCCACCGATCACATCACCAGCTGCGTAAATATGTGATACGTTCGTTTGCATATGTTCGTTCACAGCAATCCCTTTATTTGAAAACTGAACCCCTGCTTTTTCTAAATCTAATTGTTGTACACGTGGTTTTCGGCCGACAGAAATGAGAACATATTCCGGGTTAGCTTCTTGGATACTACCTTCATATTCAAATGAAGCTTGCTTCTTATAATTATTTAATCCTTTTAAAGCAGCTCCTGTAAATATTTCTACGCCATCACTTTCTAATTTCTCTCTTAAAATATGTGCGATATCTTCATCTTCACCTGGTAATAATTGCGGTGCCATTTCAACAATCGTAACTTTTGTCCCAAGGCGACTATAAATACTTGCAAACTCACATCCTATTACACCACCGCCAACGATTAACAATGAAGATGGTACACCCTTAAGAGACATCGCATGGCTACTATTTAAAATCCATTGTCCATCAAACGGAGCGAATGGTAATTCTGTAGGTTCGGAACCAGCTGCGATAATAAAGCTCTCTCCATCAACTACTTCTTCTTTATTTCCTTGTACAACTCGCACACGATGATCCGTTTCGAATTTCGCTTTTCCTTTTACAACTTTAATTTTATTTTTCTTCATTAAATATTGTATTCCTTGGACGAGTTGCATTACGATTTGTGATTTCCTCGCCTGTATTTGATCCCAATCAATTGATATACTTCCTGTATTAAGCGTAACCCCATAATCATTCGCTTTTCTCACAATGTCATGTACTTCAGCACTTTCTAACAGTGATTTCGTCGGCATACACCCAACATTTAAACACGTTCCGCCAAGGTCAGCTTCATCAATAAGAGTGACCTCTTTTCCATTTTGAGCCGCGGTAATTGCCGCTACATATCCAGCTGGTCCGCCTCCAATTACAACTAGTTTACTCATTCTCTCACCTCCTCTTTATAAAAGAATTGTTATAGGTTCTTCTAAATAATGTTTAATTGTGCGTAAAAATGCTGCTGCTGGTGCACCGTCTAGTACACGATGATCGAATGTTAAACTTAAAGGTAACATACTACCTTTTTTAATTTTTTTCCCTTTATATACAGGAACATGTTCAATTGCGCCAATACCTAAAATACCAGTCTCAGGTGTATTTAATACAGGTGTGAAATATTCAATACCAAAGCTACCTAAATTACTAATTGTAAATGTCGTTCCATGCATATCATCACTACTTAAGCTACCTGCTCGCGCCTTTTGTGCCATATCCTTAATCTCTTTAGACAACTCTACTAAAGATAAATTATTTGCAAAGCGAATAGCTGGAACGACTAATCCTTTTTCTAATGCGACTGCCATGCCTAAATGCACAGGTTCAAATTGATGAATGGCATCATCTATATAAGCGCTGTTCATTTCTTTATGCTCTCTAAGTGCTAATACAACAGCACGAGAAACGAAATCCGTAATGGTTAGTTTGTTTTCGTATCGTTTTTGCACAACTTCCGCTATGTCTTTATGTAATGCAACTAAATCTGTAACATCTACTTTCATCGTTAACGTTAATTGCGCACTATTTTGTAAGCTTGCATGCATACGACTCGCAATTGCTTTTCTCATACCAGTAACAGGAACGACTGTACTTTCTTCTTGTTCAGGTACTTCTGGATTTGCTACTCTTTCTTCTAGCGCCTTTAATACATCTGCCTTTGTAATCCTTCCGCCAGGACCTGTACCAACTAATGCCTTGATATCCAGATTTTCAGACTTTGCAATTTTCTTCGCTACAGGTGAAATTTTAATTCTTTGCTTCGCTACTTCTTTCCCATTTGGTTCTTGATTTTGTACTTCTATATTAGATGTTTTTTCTTCTACCACATGTGTGCTTTCCTGCATTTCTACTTTTTCATTTGGTTTACCGATGTAGCAAATTACAGTACCAGGCGGCACTCCTTCATCTTCACTTACAGCTATATCAAGTACCGTACCATCAGCTGGCGCTTCAATTTCCGTTTCAATTTTTTCTGAATTAATACTAGCAATTAGTTCTCCTTTTGCTACATTATCGCCTGCTTTAATATTCCAGCTCGTAATAATACCTTCTTTCATCGCCATACCTAACTTCGGCATTACAACTTCTACAGCCATGTGTCTCTCTCCCTTCTCATCGTTTTATTACACATGTAATAAAGATTGGTCTCCAATCATTTCTGATACAATTTCAATTACTTTTTCTGGCGTTGGCAAATACAACTTTTCAAGTGGTGGTGAGAACGGAACAGGTGTATGTGGTGCTGTAATTCGTTTAATAGGTGCATCTAACAAATCAAAACCTTTATCCGCTACAATTGCCGCAATATCTGTTGCGATACTACATCTTGGATTCGCTTCGTCAATAACGATAAGACGATTTGTTTTTTCAACAGATGATAAAATAGTATCTTCATCAAGCGGTGATAAAGATCGTGGATCAATTACTTCTACTTCAAGCCCCTTTTTCGATAATTGCTTTGCAGCTGCAAGTGCTGTATGAACTTGTTTTCCGATTGCGACAATTGTTACATCAGAACCTTCTCGTTTAATATCTGCTTTTCCTAAAGAAATTGTATAATACCCTTCCGGCACTTCACCTTTCATATTGTAAAGTGTTTTATCTTCAAAGAAGATTACCGGGTCGTCATCTTCAATTGCCGCTAATAATAAGCCTTTTGCGTCATATGGAGTAGAAGGAACGACAACTTTTATACCTGGAATGCTCGTAAATAAGGCATACAAACTTTGTGAATGTTGTGCAGCTGCGCTAAAACCTGCACCGTGCATCGTACGTACCGTAACTGGCACTTTCGCTTTACCACCAAACATATAGCGGAATTTTGCACCTTGGTTTAATACTTGATCAAGACAACTACCGATAAAATCATTAAACATTAATTCAGCTATCGGACGTAACCCAGTTGCAGCAGCTGCCATCGCAGCTCCCATATAACCCGCTTCAGAAATTGGTGTATCCAATATACGATTTCGGCCAAACTCTTGTACAAGTCCTTTCGTAACACCAAGAACACCACCCCAAGCTTCATCATCTTGCAGATGATCAACTTGTGCACCGCCTGCAACGTCTTCACCTATTAAAATTACATTTTCATCACGACGCATTGAGATTTTCATTGCTTCATTAATTGCAGTTGACATACTTACTGTTCTAGTCATATTTTTTCACCCTCCTCTTATTTGTAAGAAACGTATACATCTTTTAATAATTCTTCATCGTCTGGGTATGGACTATTTTCACTAAATTCAATGGATCTTTGTACTGCATCATCTACTGCTTTTTCCATATCAACAAGTTCAGATTCCGTTAATAAACCTTCATGAATTAAATGCTTACGGAAATTCACAATCGCATCTTTTTCATTTAAATGTTCTTCTTTTTCTTCTGATGTTTTATATGTTTGCGCTTCACCTTCAAAATGACCGTAATTACGATATGTCATACATTCAATAATTGTTGGACCATCACCATTACGCGCACGTTCCACTGCTTCTGCAGCAGCTTTATATACAGCTAGAAGATCTTTTCCATCTACTTGAACACCTGGAATATTATAAGCTTTTGCACGATCCGCAATAGAATCACAACTTGAAGCATATTCAAATGTAGTTGCTTCACCGTAACCGTTATTTTCTGCAATAAAAATAACTGGTAACTTCCAAATCGCCGCTAAATTAACCCCTTCATGGAATGTTCCTTCATTATTTGCTCCGTCACCGAAGAAACAAACACTTACATCTTTTGTTCCTTTATATTTAGCTGTCAATGCTGAACCGCAAGCAAGTGGGAACCCCCCGCCTACAATGCCATTAGCACCAAGCATTCCTTTATCTAAATCCGCAATATGCATGGAACCGCCTTTACCTTTACATAATCCTGTCGCTTTCCCGAAAAGTTCAGCCATCATACCATTTAAATCACAACCTTTTGCGATACAATGTCCATGACCTCTATGTGTACTTGTAATACTGTCACTATCCGTTAAGTGGGCACATACACCAACTGCTACCGCTTCTTCACCTGCGTATAAATGAACGAAACCTGGCAAAACGCCTTGCGCGAACAATTCATGCACCTTATCTTCAAACTTACGAATCTCTAACATTTTTTCGTACATCCAACAAGCTTGTTCTTTCGTAATTTCATTCTCTTTACTTTCAGTTGTTTTTAACATATCCAGCCCTCCTATTTTCTTGATCATCTTTTATATTGCAAGTACCGTGCCAAATTCTAATCCTTGATTTAATAGGTTTTCTCTTTTCTTTCATAATAAAAAAGTGGACAAAATGAGACATCTGTCTCGTTTTGTCCACTTTTGTTCACCTAATTTGAGAACTATTATTTTATTCATTATCAAAGCTCTGCTGTAATTTTCGGATGTAAATAATTTGGCCAATATGATATGCATTATGAGTTGTTACATTCGCTAACACTTCCCACCACTTTACAGAAACAGGAAATCCTACTACATCACTTTCAACCTTTTCTTCATTTATAAGATTTTGCCATTGTAACAGTTTTTCTAATAGTTTTTCCCGTAATTCATCGAAAGTTTGATTATCTGAAAGCATAAAACTTTTGTTATTATCTCCAATAGCGGGTACTGCATTCACATTTGATTCTTTATACCTAGTTTGCCACGTTGAGTTCCAATACAGTAAATGTTGTACAATTTCAGCTATACTATTACTCTCTTCATTCGGTTTCCAGAAAGCTTCTCTCTCAGATAGATCTTTCACTGCATCTGAAAATGGAATATACCAACTGGGATCGTTTGCATTCGCCAACAATTGATCTGCTAATACATCCTTCACATGGACCATTTTTCTTCCCTCATTTCATTATCATATTAATATACACTACTCTATATACGCTCATTCCCTATAATCCCCTTTTTTACATACAAATTGATTTCATACTGAATGTAAGAATAATAGATTTTCTTATCATAACTCGTTATGATAAAAGAAAAAGAAAGCTGGCGGAAAATGAATAAAAAAATCGCAATAATTACAGGAGCCTCAAGTGGATTTGGACTATTAACTACACTCGAACTCGCAAAAAAAGATTATTTAGTTATTGCTACAATGCGGAACCTTGAAAAA
Source organism: Bacillus sp. FSL K6-0073 (assembly GCF_038006085.1). Lineage (NCBI taxonomy): Bacteria > Bacillati > Bacillota > Bacilli > Caryophanales > Bacillaceae > Bacillus > Bacillus sp. FSL K6-0073. The sequence continues at coordinate 2,736,714 of NZ_JBBOUN010000001.1, forward strand.
CAAGTGAACTTACTATCTCAAGCCGCTCAACTCAACTTACAACAAAACATAAAAATTCAACAATTAGATGTAACCGATCAAAACTCTATACATAACTTCCAATTATTTTTAAAAGAAATACAAAAAGTAGACCTACTTGTTAATAATGCAGGATATGCAAATAGCGGCTTTGTAGAAGAAATTCCAGTAGAGGAATACCGTAAACAATTTGAAACGAACCTATTTGGAGCTATATCAATTACCCAGCTTGTCTTACCGTATATGAGAAAACAAAGAAGTGGAAAAATCATTAATATAAGCAGCATTAGCGGCCAAGTTGGATTCCCTGGTTTATCTCCTTATGTATCTTCAAAATATGCATTAGAAGGCTGGAGTGAATCGCTTCGCTTAGAAGTAAAACCTTTCGGAATAGATGTTGCTTTAATTGAACCAGGTTCTTATAACACAAACATATGGGAGGTTGGGAAACAACTAGCTGAAAACCAATCTGATACAACATCTCCTTACAAAGAGTATATGGATAAAATACAAAAACATATTAATAGCGGTAGTGATACATTTGGTAATCCGATAGATGTTGCTAATAAAATTGTAGAAATTGCTGAATCTAAGCGTACAAATTTACGATATCCAATCGGTAAAGGTGTGAAATTTATGATCTTTGCGAAGAAGATTCTTCCTTGGAGATTGTGGGAACACCTTGTTTTGAGAAGCTTTAAGAAAATGTAATAAACTTTTTGAAAACTATTTTGAAAGGGATGCTAATTAAATGTTAGGTTTACCGTATGGGAAAGTGAGTTTATGAAAGAGAAACAACTCATTGAGGAACAAATTGGCGAACATATTTTAGCGATACACCATATTGGTAGTACTTCTATTCCATATTTAAGTGCAAAGCCAATTATTGATATAGCAATTGAATTAGAAAATTATACGGACGGTATACATTGTATTAAAAAGTTAGAACTACTAAACTATAAATATAGAAAAGAAGTATTACCCGAAAGATACTATTTTAATAAAGGTGAACCAAGAACTCATCAAATTCATATGTATGAACAAGGGAATACATATTTAATAGAACAATTACAATTTCGTGATTACTTAATAGACAATAAAACTGCACGCATGCAGTATGAACAGTTAAAGATTCAACTTTCACAAGCTAATCCTACTGATAAACATAAGTATGCAGAGGATAAAACTAATTTCATTACATCTATATTAACTAAAATAAATGCTTAAATAAACAAGAAACCATTTAGTAGTAAATGGTTTCTTGTTTATTAGTTATTTCATTTAATTACTTGAAATAAATTGGACTATATTACGGTTATCCCCTTCTAAATAACTTATGATGCCTTCAGGATATGTCGGCTTCTCCTGTAATTCCTCTAGACTTTTCCAAATTAATATAATATCCTCATGCTCTTTATGCCTTATTTCATTTGTAATGATTTTTTCAACAGTCCCCCAATGTATCAATGTACAATGATGACCTTTTTCGTTGTCCCACTCAAAAATGTGTTCATTTACAATTGCTAACTCTTGAACATCAACTTTCAAATCGTATTCTTCTATTAACTCTCGAATTATTGCTTCTTTTGACGTTTCACCAAATTCAATAGAGCCACCTGGAAAACGATAAAATGATCCATTTTCATCGCATTGTACAAGTACTTTAGAATGATCTTCATTTAAAATCATTGCTTCAGCACGTAATTTAGGATTTTTCATTTTGTCTCCCCATTCATTCCACATATGATTAAATCCAATAGGTATAAAAGAAAAAATTAAGAATAATTCCTGTTATTACTAATAGCGGAACCGTTCCTAAAGAAATGACATATTCCCTCGATTCTTTATCAAATTTCCACTCCATAAATGATTGAAAGCAGTATAAAGTTATTAAAAATAAAATGGGTAAATTACTAATATAAACGGGATTTAAAGTAGCACATATCATCGTAAAAATTATATAAGAAATAATAAGAGCCCTAGTGCCCCATTTATGAAAGTTGTTTACATATTTACTATTCCAGTCTGTTTGTTTCGGTATATTTAGTTTTTTCCTCACTACTTTTTCAAAAACAACTAAGGATATAATCCATACTATTAATAAAATTCCTTTAACCCAAAACAGTGATGTTTCCTCCTTTACCTTTTCTCCGGCTGATCACTCGGATACGTAGCATTCCTTTTATTTTCTACGTCCCAACTAATAATTGTCGCACTATCACGTCCCAACTGATGATGCACGTGTTCTAAAACATTGTGAATATTTTCTTTAAGTGTTTTATCATTTCTGTTCATAGCATTATACAAATTTACAGGTATTTCATATCGGCGTTCCCCACATTCTAATACTCCATCTGTCACCATTACAATTCGGTTCTTTCCAGTACGTAATTCACGAATACCTGATGAATAGCAAGGAACAGGTAAATCAAATGTGTTTACATTTCCAATCCATTCGTAAAAATGACGTTGATTTAATGCATATTGTCCTAACTTATGTAACTCTTCATGAAATACATACACTAAACAATCACCGATAGAAAGCCACCATATATAATTTTCTTTCCTTACACATAGTAAGCAAGCTGTTTCACCTTTAACTTTTTTGCACTTTTCCTTAAATGAAGATGACTGAAAAATTGTAAGTATATGATTTTCAACAGACTGAAATACTGAATTAATTGGTTCATTCAAAATTACTTTTATATTTTCATATTCTTTTTCGATTGTATTTACTACTAACTCAACACTTTCCGCACTATTATGTCCATCTAGAATAGCTGCAAATTCCCATTCACCATTTGACCAAACTAATGCACCATCTTCATTCTTTTTCGCTCCAGCACTTTTATTCCCGCCATATTTACCAAGTACAATATCACCATATTGTTTAACTGAAATTTCTCCTAAACACATTTCTATATTTCCAACCCATGAATATTGTGTATTATTTTTTGTATGCATACTCATTTACCATATACTTTCGTATTCTTTCACATAGTTTTTTTATTTTCTCTTCGTCACCATATGGTGCGCCAGTCCATTTCGCTATCTCGGTTGGTGACCAAAACTCTTTTGGTGTATTCGGATAACGCGGAATAATGTGCATATGCATATGTGGTGCACCATTTCCTGAAACAAAAGTGTAAATATGCTCTGCACCTTCGCTTTCTTTTAGCGCTTTACTTACTCTACTTGTTATAAGTCCGAACGCTTTCGCTTCTTCATCTGTTAGTTCAGCAAGGCCAGGTACATGTCTTTTTATATCTATCATTACATAACCCAGGTATGTTTCTTCACTATCCCGGTGGACATGTCCAACGTAAACGAGTTCATCTTCGTAAATAGCTCCACCTGGAACTATAATATTTCCTATATGTTTTTTGCAAATGAAACAGTTTTGTTCTATTTGATTGTTTGTTGACATATCCATCACCTTCCTTTTCATATATAATATCACAATAAAAGGAAAAACAGGTTTCATATTCCGAATTTTCATTCTTTTGATACAACAATTTTTGAAATGAATTTACATCTCATTACTTCTTCAAAAACGCAATCCCAATTATAATCCCAATCACAATTCCGATTACTAAATTATTTGTAAAGTGCCCTTGAAATACACCAATTACAACCCCTATACCGACACCTATTGCCAAAGCATCATTTCTTTTTTTATTTTTAGCCAAAATTACATCTCCTCCCACCATTTCTCCCTAAATAACATACATTTACTTGAATGTATTAATATACGCACTATCTCGCTTAAATATTTCCAAAAAATGTCCTGTAACTTCACATATAATATTTTCCATTTTCTGTACATACTCCTTTTATATTGGAAAATTTTCAAGTAACTATTAATTATACATAGGCATTTACTATAAGAAAGCTTCGTAATTTATTGAAGGAGGAACGATTCAAATGTATCCTCATTGGAATCCAAATATAAATCAACAGTATGTTTATTCCCCTCATCCCGCAAGGAATACATTGCATCATGATTCACAATATATGATGCAGCGTATTGCAAGTCTTGAAAATCAATTAACTAAATTAATCTCATTAATCGAGGAAAATAATCAATTAATTAAATCAATGTAACAACAAAAAAACCAAGTTTGTGCACCAGCTGGAGGTTCTGTTATCGTTCGTATGTGATCTGGATGCAATAAAAAACACACTTTGTATTATAAAAGTGTGTTTTTTATTCATTATTTTCTTTTCATATGGAACCCTTGTGTAATTCGATCTAATATAATTGCGATTACTACGATAGCTAATCCAGCTTCAAATCCCATTCCGATATTAACTTGTGTTACAGAGCGATATACATCAACTCCAAGTCCTGGAGCTCCTACAAGTGATGCTGTTACAACCATCGATAACGAAAGCATAATGCTTTGGTTCACACCAGCCATAATCGTTCCGGTTGCAAGTGGTAATTGTACTTTAAATAGTTTTTGTGATGCTGTGGATCCAAATGCATTCGCTGCTTCAATTAAATCTTCTGAAACTTGTCTAATTCCTAAGTCAGTAAAACGAATTGTCGGTGGCATTGCAAAGATTACTGATGCAATAATTCCAGGTACTACACCTACTCCGAAAAATGTAATCGCTGGAATAAGGTATACGAATGCAGGCATTGTTTGCATAAAATCTAATGTTGGTTTTAAAAATTTTGAGAAACGTTCATTTTGAGATGCTAATATACCAATTGGAATTCCGACAATAATTGAAATAATAACAGACGTAAGTACGAGTGCCAATGTTTGCATCGTTTGTGCCCAGTAGTTAATATTCAAAATAAATAATAATCCAATGAGCGTAAAAATGACTAAAGATAATTTCCTCGTTGTGTACCAAATGAGGAAACATAAGATAATAATCATCAATATGGCAGGTATTATTGTTAAAAAATTAGTGAGTAAATCAACAAATCCGCCAATAATATAAGAGAATCCTCGGAATAAGCCTTCAAAGTGCTCATATAAACTTGCAACAAATGAGTCGACCCATTCCCCTAATGGAATACGCGGTATACTATTCATCGTCTTTCACCTCTTCCTCAATGTTTCCTGCAAGAGCTTGAATGACACTTTCACGTTTAATAATTCCTCTTAGCCTTTTCTTCTCATCGATTACTGGTAACGGATATTTCATCTCCGCCATTTTTGCATAAGTCTCTTCCAGTAAAGTATCCAAATACACATGCGGAATATCATTAAGTAATAAATCAGCAATCGGCCACTGTTTTTGTACTGCTTTACTCGCATCATCCGCAGTTAATATACCTAAAAACTCATACTTTTTGTTTACAACATATACAGTTGAGACACCTGCATTCCTCATAATTTGAAGGGCTACACGAGGTCCACGATCAATTAATAAAGTTTCTGGTCGTTTTAAAATAGACTCAGCCGTAATTACTTTTCCTAAATTCACGTCCGCAACAAACTTTTCTACAAATTCATTAGCGGGGCTCATCATAATTTCTTCTGGTGTTCCAATTTGGACAATTTCTCCATCTTTCATTAATGCGATACGATCTCCAATTCGAAGCGCTTCATCTAAATCATGCGTAATAAATATAATCGTTTTTTCCATTTTATCTTGTAACTCTAACAATTCATCTTGCATTTCTTTTCGAATAAGTGGATCTAATGCACTGAATGACTCGTCCATTAGTAATACATCTGGATTATTCGTTAGTGCCCTTGCGATTCCAACGCGCTGCTGCATACCACCACTAAGTTGACTTGGGTAATTATCTTTATGATGATCGAGTCCTACTAACTGTAGCGATTCTAACGCTTTTTTCTCTCGCTCTTCAACCGGAACTCCTTGAATTTCTAAACCATATGCAACATTTTGTATAACTGTACGATGCGGAAATAGAGCGAATTTCTGAAATACCATACTCATTTTCGTTCTTCTTACTCTCCGTAACTCTTCTTTTCCCATCGTTGCGATGTCTTCACCATCTATGTATATATGACCTGCAGTTGGTTTAATCAATTGATTTAACATACGAACTAGCGTAGATTTCCCGCTACCAGACAAACCCATAATAACGAAAATCTCTCCAGAGTAAACTTCAAACGTTGCTTTTTTCACCCCAACGTTCATTCCTGTCTCTTTTAAAATTTCCGATTTACTTTTTCCTTCTTTTAATAAGGAAAGGGCCCTTTGCGGATGTTTCCCGAATACTTTTGTTACGTTTTCAACACGCACCTTTGTATTATCCATGTCACTACTCCTTTTCTACCCATCTATTCACATAGTGTTGCGATTTTACAAAGAAATATTACATAAAAATGACATTCATAAGATTTCTTTAAAATTCTCGTTTCCGTTCATAATAAGAATGCTTACTTATACATTTATTTTATAAGGCAAACGTTACTTAGGAGGTTTTCGATGCGAAAGAAAATTTGGTTTATATGCCTTGCATTATTTATTACTATGATTTTCACTTCATGTAATGCAACAAATGCAAATTCGAAAGGAAAAATTAAACTTGGTGTAACAAGTTGGAAAGAAAATATTGCAACCGCAAACATGTGGAAAGTTTTATTAGAAGAAAAAGGCTACAAAGTTGAACTTATGTATTTAGAAAAAGCCGCAATTTGGACTGGTGTCGCTCGTGGTGATGTTGATGCGAATTTAGAAGTATGGCTACCAGTTACAGATAAACCGCTAAACGATCGTTATAAAGATGATATTGTCTTAAAATCAAAATGGTACGAAGGTACTGGACTAGGTTTAGTCGTCCCTTCTTATATGAAAAACATAAACAGTATCGAAGATTTAAATGCTCATAAAGATGAACTAGAGAATAAAATTGTCGGTATCGAACCCGGTAGTAGTCTTATGAATTTAACGAATAAAGCAATGAAAGAATATGATATAAAACTAAAACTTGTCCAATCTTCTGAAGCTGCGATGATGAGTGAACTAAAGAAAGCATATACGAAAAAGAAACCAATCGCTGTTACGCTTTGGAATCCGCATTGGGGCTTTTCAGAATTTGACTTAAAATATTTAAAAGACCCTAAGAAAGTATATGGTGAAAAAGATGACATTTATTACTCTGTTCGTAAAGGTTTCGAAAAAGACCATCCGGATATCATAAAATACTTTGACAAATGGAAGATGAACGATGAACAGCTTGGTACGTTAATGGTCGAGTTAAATAAAACGAAAGATCCCGAAGAAGCGGTGCGAAAATGGATTAAGAAGAATCAAGCGCTAGTTGATGAATGGGTAAAAGATTAATAAAAATAGGCTAGAGGGTTAGCATATCCTCTAGCCTGTTTTTAACTTATTTTTTCGTAACAACGTCATCTACAATCCCATATGCCTTGGCTTCTTCTGCAGTCATAAAATAATCTCTTTCTGTATCATGTGCTACTCTTTCAATCGGTTGGCCTGTTTTTTCTGCAATCATTTTATTAATATCATGCTTTAACTTTAATATTCTTTTCGCAGTTATTTCAATTTCTGTTGCTTGCCCTTGTGCACCACCAAGCGGCTGATGAATCATAATTTCACTGTTAGGGAGAGCAAACCGTTTTCCTTTTGCTCCTGATAATAATAATAATGCACCGAATGATGCCGCAAAGCCCATGCATAGCGTTTGCACATCTGGTTTAATTAAATTCATCGTATCTAATATTGCAAAACCTGCTGTCGTTGAACCGCCAGGGCTATTGATGTATAAGAATATATCTTTTTCTGCATCTTCTGCTTCTAAAAATAATAATTGCGCTACGACACTACTCGCTACTTGATCATTAATTTCTGAGCCGATAATAATAATGCGGTCTTTCAATAACCTTGAATATATATCATAGGAACGTTCTCCTAATTTTGTTTGTTCTACTACATATGGAATTGCATTCATTTTAAATCCCTCCAATACTTGTTATGCTGCGTAAAGCATATAACTGTAGGAAGAAGGGTTTTTCACATTAAATAATAAGACTGGCTGTTTAGATGGTAATTTAGTAAAATCTATTGTCGGAAGAAGCTTCGTTAATAATTCTGGTCTTTCCTCACGAATAGATGTTACAACAACTTCAATATCCTCTGTGAATTCGACTATCTCAATCCCTTCTTCACTTACAGTTTTCAGCCTATTTCTACTCCGAAATAAAGAAGCTTTCACTGCACCTTCTGATACAGAACACAATTTAGCAATATCAGCGATACTATATTGAAAAACATCTTTTAATAATAAAATTGCGGATTGCTGTACATTTAATGAAGACAATACTTTCCCTACCATTTCATGCAAATCTGCAATGTTCTCATGTGGTTCTTCAAAAGTGATTTGTGCTCTTATTTTTTCATGAACAGACTTAGACTTCATCTGATCTAACCAACGATTTCTTGCTATTTTATAGACGAGTGTCATACAAATATCTTTATTTCTATATTTTTGAAGCACTTTACACACTGTTTCTTGGGCGAGATCTTCCCCATCCCATTTGTTTTTCGTTAAAAAAGTACAGTATCTTTTTAACTCTCCATATTGTTCAATTAAAAAGTTTATATTTGAATGATTCATATCGATATGGTTCTTTGAAACATGAGTTACTTTTGTGCACAAAATAACCACTCCTTTTCAGCGCTTACTTAATAAACGATTCAACATTAAAAAAAGTTACGGGGATATAAAAAAATAATGTTTATGTTCAATAATTCGCGGTCATAAATATGTTATGTACAATTTTACGTGAGGAGGAACAAATTTGCCAAAATTAACAATTGAAGGTGCGGGAACTTTTGATGTGAAAGAAGGAACAAAGTTAGTATTAGCAATTGAAGATAGCGGTGTCAACATTCTTCATCGTTGTGGCGGGAATGCACGTTGCACAACTTGTAGAGTAGAAATACTAGCAGGTGATTTCTGTGAAGCAAGTGCGAATGAGAAACATGCAATGACGGAAAAAGGAATTGAAGATCATTTACGATTATCTTGTCAAATGCGTGTACATAAAGATATAGTCGTTCGTCCGGTACTTACAGTTGAAAATTCAGGTCTTGATGCCGGGCCGCGTCCGGCGGAGTAAAGCGATGAATTTAAAACAGCTCGCTGGCGAATATGCCGCTAACTTTGTAAATGATGGCATGAAGATTGGGCTTGGTACAGGTTCTACTGTATATTGGACAATACAAAAATTAGGTGAGCGTGTAAAAGAAGGATTATCATTTCAAGCTGTACCAACATCAAAGGAAACTGAAGCATTAGCACATCAACTAAATATCCCCCTACTTTCGTTAAACGACGTACAAAGTCTTGATCTTACAATTGATGGAGCGGATGAAATTGATTCAAATTTACAACTTATAAAAGGCGGTGGCGGTGCATTACTTCGTGAAAAAATCGTTGCCTCTTCCTCTAAAGAACTAATTATCATTGCTGATGAATCGAAACTTGTAACACATTTAGGTAATTTTCCATTACCTGTTGAAATCATCCCTTTTTCATGGAAACAAACCGAAAATAAAATTCAGTCTTTAGGGTGTCAAACAACGTTACGTTTAAAAAATAATGAAACCTATATAACCGATAACAATAACATGATTATCGATTGTATATTCCCTAATCATATTTCTAATCCTGCCCATTTACACACCCAATTAAAAATGATTACTGGTGTAGTTGAAACAGGGTTGTTTATAAGTATGACGAGTACAGCAATTATTGGCACTAAAAATGGGATAAAGAAATTGTAATAAAAGCTAACTTTTTAAAGTTGGCTTTTTAGTATGTTCTTCTTCTCTTAATAGTGCTTTATTATGATATACTAGGAAAACGCAAACTGATTACACTAGAAAGGACTGAACATTTTGCAATCCAAACTTATAACAGAACTTACTGATTTAGAAACTGCCTTTCATATTCGAAAAGAAGTATTTGTAAAAGAACAAGGTGTTCCTCTTACAGATGAATTCGATACATTCGATGAAATCGGAGAGCAATGTAAACATATTTTAGTTTATTATCATGATCTTCCTGTAGGCACAGGGCGTATACGATTTGTTGATGGTGTCGGAAAATTAGAACGTATTTGTATTTTAAAAGATTATCGTACATATGGATTAGGTAAAGTCATCATTCAAACGTTAGAAGAAATTGCTCGTAACGAACAAGCTACAAAAGTGAAGCTACACGGTCAAACACAAGCTGAAGGATTTTATAAAAAATTAGACTATCAAACTTCTTCTGATATATTTATGGAAGATGGCATTCCGCACATACTTATGACGAAAGTGTTATCATAATAAAAAGGGTAGTATATGAATCTTATGTATTCATACACTACCCTTTTTTATTAATAGAAAAGTGAATTCTCAAAATTACCTTTTGCATCAAAGCCCATCATCTTTTAGTTCATACCTAGGTAAAACTTACACTGTTTTCCATAATGATAATGCATAAATCCAGTTTGGATCACCATTTCCTTGATAACTCTGGACTGCTTCATATACTTTTCCTTCGTGTAGAACTCTATCTCCCTTTTTATATGCTTTTTTTGCATCCCACGCTTCATGTGAAGCGCTTTCAGTTTTTGTAGTAATTGTGAATATATCACTCTGTACGGATTCATTTCCAGCTACATCAACAGCTTTCACTACATATTTATAAGTAGTATTAGCGAGCAGATTTTTATCCAAATAAGAAGTTGTATTGGATGTTGCAATCTTTTTCATTGACCCTTCTGTTTCTCTATAAATATCATAATGGTCTACACCAATATTATCGTCAGATGGACTCCACATTAAATCCACACTTGACGCTGTCGTTCCCATACTATGTAATCCTTTTGGTCGTGTTGGTGCTTCTGTATCAGGAGTCTCAACTGTCGTTTTTACTGTAAGCGCTGTACTTTCTTTCGATACATTGCCAGCTGCGTCAATTGCTTTTAGAGTATAAGAGTATTCTGTACTTGGTTGTAACTTCTTATCAATAAAATGAGTCCCTGGTACTGTATCAATCATCTCTCCGTTACGGAAGATTTGATATCCTTTTACCCCTACATTATCCGTAGAAGCGTTCCATGTTAGTTCTACACTATTCGCTGTTACTTTTTGCGTCTGAAGTCCATTTGGACTACTTGGCGCTTCTATGTCTGGTTTCACATCATTAATAAGATTAACATCAATTACATTATAGAATGCATTTGCTGTATCAGCTACATCCCATACTGCTAAAATCACATGATATCCACTACGATCAGTAGGTACATTGATTTTATGAGTTAAATTATTTGAAGCTGCAGAACCATCATGTTGTACAGTTCCAATTGGTTCGAAATCTGCTCTTGTTAGCGCTTTATTTGGATTCCATCCTTTTTTAGTAATATAGTAATGCCACTTACTCGTTAAGTGAGGCGCAGTATACTTCCAAGTAAATGTATTTTCCCCACCAGTGATTGTATTTTTAAACCAACGATTTTCTGTTTGTTGATCTAAAATACCACCAAATTTTCCGCCTGCTGAAGCAATTTGTCCATCTACTGGACCACCTTGCGGGAACCCTTTTGGAGCTTCTAAACTTTGTGGTTCATACATAACACTTCCACAGTTTACATTTAGCGCACCATAAGTTGGACTACATAAAGCGGATCGGCTACCGGGCTTTTCAACAAAACCGTGCGCATAAGCATTTTGAGGAATAAGTGTCGTACTAATAATTCCAGCTGTTAATGCTACAGCTCCTAAACTTTTTTTGTTCATTTTCATATTTTGTAGTTGTTTTAAAAATCGATTATTCATGCTCATGTCTCCTTCTTGTTATACTTTGTAGTGGAATGTGGGCTTTGATGTAAAAGAATAAAAAGAGACAAACTTGTACCGATGTATGTATTAATTATGCATACACCGCAGTGAAAATATATTTTTTCCTTGTGAAACATTTCACTTTATGAATATATCATGACATAGAACTCGCCTAAGCATGTGCAGAAGTTGTGCAGAAACAGTGAAATTATTACTAACATATAAAACCACATCCTGAAATCATAAAGTAAAACTTTAATTAGTTGGGGTTTTACGGTCGGTTACTACGGGATAAAATAAAAGTGTGCAGCAGAAATTGTAGACTTAGTTCTCAAAATTCACATTTAGTATTTTCATTTAAACAATTCTTCTCTTCTTACAACAGAAAAGTGTCTATATCATTTAATATAGACACTTTTTTCATGTATAACTTTATATTTATTACTGATCTACAAATGTAAAAATTTCATCAACAGCTTCCTTATATCCACCCGATGTTCGGAATGATTCCTTCAAATTCAAAGCAGCCTCTTTATATGAAGGGTTATTTAAAATTAACTCCACACTTTCACGCAATTTCTCCACGGTTAATTCATTCATATGTAATTGAACTCCTGCTCCAAGACTCTCCACTTGCTTTGCGATTGCTGGCTGATCTGCACTTTGCGGTATTACAACGAGCGGAACCCCGTTATATAGTCCTTCATGCGTACTGTTCATCCCGCCGTGTGTAATAAATAGTTTCGTATAAGTAAGCAGTTCGGTTTGAGGCACATAGTTTTTCACAATGAAGTTTTTAGGGATTTCGCCTAGATCACTTATTTTTGTTTTATTGCCAATAGACATAACAATTGTATGCTCACTATTCTCAAAGGCCTTCATACACAGTTTATAAAAGTCAATCGCTTCATTAAAAACAGTACCTAATGAAATATAAATCGGACTTTTTTCTTCAATTGAAGTAAAATGAACGTCTCTGTTTTTCATTTGTGCAGAGATAGATGGTCCTACAAATTTATATGTTTCATCAAACGTATCACCAAAAGGCTGGAACTCCTTAATTGTATACACAATAGTAAGGGGTGCAGGATTACAGAAAACTTCATACGATGATTTTATTTCAACACCATATTTTTCAGTAATTCCCTTTGTTAAGTTTTGAAAATCATTCTGTATTTTATCATGAATTTCTACTGGGATATTTTTTGACAGATGACCTAACATTTGCTCAAAGGATTTTTCATCCTGCGCAAAAGATGTGCATGAATTTATGGCTGGAAGTTTAAGAATTTGAGCAATTAAATGGCCACAACCAAACATAGAATCATGAATCATGTAATCAAAATGTTCACCTTCAATTTGTTCTAGAACGCTAGATATTACAATATTCGCTGTATGTAGAAGGCCGTTTATTCTTTCCTGTAAATAATTTCTGCCTCCAGATAGAAACGCTTTTATAAATTTTTGATCATCAATCGTTCGTACAGTAGCACCTGTCTTCTCAATCCGCTCCCTGAAAGCTTCTATTGAAAAATAAACGACCTCTTCACCACGAGAAATCAATTCTTCTACAACTTGTAAAGTTGGATTTATATGTCCTTCTGATCCAGCGTTAATAAATAAAACACGCGCCATAATAAACACTCCTTACGTTAAATCGTTTCTATGTTGGCAAGAGTACGGATTTTCTCCATACCCTTTTCTTAGTTGTTCGTAGCATGTTCCTACTAAATTGACCTAGCGAGTCTAAAACCGAGATCATCTATATGAAATGTAGGATGGCTTCGACGACGACAAGTAGCGCCGCACCCTCTCGCTGTTTCAGCCCAACTACCACCACGAAAAATGCGGTATGATCCGTACACTGTTTCATCATACAAATCATAACACCATTCCCAAACGTTCCCTAGCATATCATAAAGTCCCCATGCATTCGGTTCTTTTTGGCCAACGTCATGAATCTCTCCATTTGAATTTTCATTATACCACGCTATATCATGAAGTTTCCCGTATGTATATCCGGTTGTACTTGCTTTACATGCATATTGCCACTCTGCCTCACATGGTAATCGGTAGCCATTTGAATCTAAATTACATTTCACAATTTGACCACCATCACTAATAGAATAATATTCTTTTAATCCCGCTTTTTTTGAAAGTACATTACAAAACGCAATGGCATCGTTCCATGAAATATTGACAACTGGTTTATGATTTTTATCAAAATTATTTAATGTACTATTTGTAATAGCATCATATAGTTCGATTGTTACAGCATACTTCGCAAGAAGAAATGGTTGAATTTGCACTAGCCATTCTTTTTTTATTCGATCATCTCTTAATACTACCTCTCCAGCTGGAATATTTACCATTAATGAATCAATTAGTTGAATTAAATCATTAGTCATTTTCTATTCCTCCAAACGTTCATTTTATATGAATTTATAGTCATATACTCATTACAAAATACAATTTTCAAAAGCGTTAAATTTTCCATAATAAAAAACGATTAGTTTAATTAAACTAATCGGTAAGATTCAAAAAGAATTGTTGTGTCACATTCTATTATTATATGTGCTCTAAAAATTTCCGAACCTCATTTGGAGATTTTAAAACAATAACCTTTTTCTCTTCGGACAATTGCTCTAACCCTTTTAAAATTGTAGGTCGTTTAGCATTAGGATATTTCCATATCCATTTAAAAAATTGCAAATCAAATCTTTCTTCACATCCCGCGCCCATATCTGGTCTTTTTTTATTCCGGTATTTTACAATTCTTTTAAACGCACGATAAATACAAATTGTTCTATGAATATCAAGGAAGATAATTGTATCAGCTGCATTCAGTCTGATATCCATCGTCCCGCCATAATTCCCATCAATAATCCACTTCTCATCTTTAATTAAGTTATTTTGAACTGCTATTTGTTCTTCTCTCGGAACACCTTCCCAATTCGGTTTCCAAAATAATGCATCAAGATGATGCACCTTAATATTTAATTTATTTCCTAACTGCCTTGCTAATGTAGATTTTCCTGAACCACCAGAACCAATTAATATTATTTTTTTCATACCTTTACGATACCTTCTATAACTTCTTCAATAGCTTCCTTATTAGCAAAAATCCAGAAGAACATTTCTTCATTTAACTTTAATAAATCTGGTAACTGGACAAAATAAGCAATAAAGATAATTTGAATTGAAAGCATAACATACCAAATGGCTTTTAGTTCTTCTTTCGTTAAATCATTTTGTTTATAATAACCTTCAAAGACTTTGCTAACGATATGTAACCATTTCCCTCTTAATTTTTCATCACTAAATAGCTCGCTTAATATACTTGTACAGCAATAACATAAATCAAATATTTTTACATTATTTTCTAAAATCTCAAAATCTATAAACCCTTCCAGTTTATCATCTTTAAAGATTACATTTGATAGATGCATATCACGATGAATAATTTGTCTCGGTAATGGATGGACCGTTTCCTTGAAAGCTGCGTGCATTCGCTCCATCTTTTGAATTACCTCTCGATGAACATGCTCATTCTTTTCTAAAATCGGTATAGCCCATTCAAATACCATCTTATATAAATCTCTTTTTATTAACTCATGGTCACTATTCACCGAATGTAATGCTTTGTGCAGATTAGCTATTTCTTCTCCAATTGTACTTGCTAGCCTTTCCAGCTTATTCGTATCTTTTATTTCTAAAACACTTCCGGCAACATACTCATATAAGCAATAATATTTTTCTTTATATAATACATATTGTTCATCATTTTCTGTCTTTACTACTCTCTGTACTTTAATTCCCTTTTCATACAGTTGCTTCAAAACATCGAATTCAACTAGAAGTTGCTTTATCGATCCCGTTCTCTTTAAAATGTACTCTTTATTCTTGCATAAAACCTTCGCTACTTTTGGTTGCATTACAGTAGCTGTGACATGTTCATTTCGAAACCAAAGCTTTGCAATTTCCAGTGCTTGTTCCATTTACAATACCCCTTTTACAATTCTTATTTCTTCCGAAAAATAACCTCACACAGTATTCCCACTCCAACACCAATTGTATAAGCCACTAAATCACTCCACAAAAAACCGTATCCCAACACGAGTCCGCCCAAAGTCGTTCCACGAATGCTATCTATCCATTCCGCATGATACAATTGGCTCGCTTCAATCCCGTAGCAAAACATTAAACTAATAAAAGCCAACTTCTTCGTCTCTGTTTTAGGAAACAAAAATCCAAAGCCAGTGAAAATCATTAATGCCCATAATGCATCACCTAAATAATCATTTAATAGATGTGGTAGTGCAAAAGCAAACTTTCTTGAGCTAAGACCTAAAATAATAACAACTATAGTAAATAGTGCATATACTACTCTATTTCGTTTCGTATTCATTTTAAAGTCTCCTAATATGTAATGTAAAACTGTAAATAGCTAGTAAAACAAAGTTATTTTACTAGCTATTTATTGATTGCTTTTATGATAAGAAAATGTGGATTCATATTTAAATAATGATATGATTTTTCGCTTACTTCTTTCATTTTTTCAATTGCCTTCGGTTCCACTATCTCTTCTAATACAAAATAATTTGTAGTTTCATTTAGTATGTCTTGTAATGATCTTCTAAAAAACTTGACTTCAATAGTAATATTCGGTTTAACCCAAGTATCTATTAATAACTGTTTTTCAAAATAATTTTCACATGGAAACTTTGTGAAATCCATAAAAGGATGATGAATAGAATATATAAGTTCTCCACCTGGCTTCAATACACGACGAAATTCTTGAAATACTTGATTCCAATTTTCTATATAATGAAGAGTTAATGAACTTACAATCACATCATACGTATTATCTTCAAATGGCAATGTTTCTTGCAGATCATGACAAAGGAACGTCGCTTCTTTTCCTATATTTTCTTTTGCTGCTTTTACCATTTCAGGACTTACATCAATTGCTGTAACATTTGCTCCTCTTCCTATGAATTGAGAAGTATACCATCCAGCTGCACATCCAGCATCTAATATCTTTTTTCCTTCTAGTTCCTTTGGAATAAGCTCCATCATCGCCGGTCTTTCATAATAACTGTTATATGGATTTGCGAAATCTAGATTTTCTTTATATGTACTCGCTAATTTATCATACGTATCTTTAATCGAATCTTTCATTACACACACTCCTAATACATATTAATCCATTAACTCCTGCTGCTTTTTCTTTGAAAATGATTGTAGTACTAAATCATACGACCAATCAATCATTTTATTAATTTGCTCCTGCTCTATACCCTTATGAATATAAACGGTATTCCAATGTTTTTTATTCATATGATACCCTGGAATAATTGTTTCTGGATAATCTTCTCTTATTCTTAATGCGACTTCTGGATCACACTTCAATGTAATCGCAGCCTTTTCACCTTCTTCATGATTTACTATCGCAAATATTTTATTATTAAGCCTCATACATGTTGCACTCCATCCATCTGGAGAATCTTCTGTCGCTTTTCTTTTCGATAAACAGTACGCTCTTGTTGCATTCATTTTAATTGGCACCTCTTATTCTTTCCCTGTTTGATTACGATGCATCACAATTTGCTTCGTTGCTTGAAATTGCTGCTCACCGTAAAACTTTATTAGCTTCTCTCCGCAAAATAGACTAACAATATCAATATGAGATATTTCTCGAAGTAATATTGTAAGCATTTTCTCTCCAATACCTTTATTTCTTACATTCTCATGTACGACAACATCTTCAATGTATGCTCGAAAAACACCATCAGAAACGACTCTAGCAAATCCAACTAATTCATTTTCTTCCCATACTCCAATGGCTATGCTATTCTTTAACATTTTTTCAATATCGACTTCTTTTCTTTCTGGCCACCAACCGACAGAATCATAAAGCTTCTTTATTTTTTCTGCACAGATTGGTTGTTCTTGTTGCAATTTATACGTGTACATATGCTTTCTCCCATCAATCAGTATACATAATATTATTATAATCTCTTTTCAAAAAAGTGCTGACTATGACCTTTCGGATGATCTTCAACGATACCATACTCTCGGTAACCATGCTTTTTATAAAATTCTGGCGCTTGAAAACTAAATGAATCTAGCAATATTAATCTGCACCCTTTTTCCTTCGCAATTTCTTCAATTTTATGTAAAAGTTGGCTCCCCCAACCGTCATGACGAGCTGATTTATCAACCCATAAAAAGTCGATATGAAGATGATAAAAATACATCGTACCTGTTACACCACCAAATATTTTTCCTTCTTCATTTTTTACTACGAGACTTACTTCTTCCATCGGCTGTTTTACTTCATCTGTTAAGATGGACATATTATATTGAATGACTTTATTTTTAATGTATTCTCCTTCAATACGTGTACCGTTCTCTATATGTTTCATATACATTGCTTCCTTTCAACTTAGTAAGCTACATTTTATTTTTCCCCTTTAAAATACTAATCAAAACGAATCCACCATATGTAACAAAGCATGAAAAGCCAATTATCCCTGGTACAGAGACATAGCCTACCCTTATGTAACTTATAACTGCAAAACAAGCGATAGACAATGAAATAGATAGCCAAAATATAACAGCTATTTTTCTTCGTCCTCGTTTCGATGTACTTTCTTTCTCTTCAGAAACACGTGTGCCAAAAAGCAATACAATACAAATAAGAATTGCTGCAAAGTAAATTGTATCTAATGACAAATTGTGATCATATAGTACGATTCCAACTTCAAGAGCAATAATCGTTAAAATTAAAATAATGATTGTTGAAGTCTTTAAGTTTCTTTTCAATCGCTCACTCCTAGCATGCTTTCACTATATTCTTTGTATATGTACTTTAAAACTACTGCAAAAGCTTCATCTACCTCTTTATTTTCACGGCGATTCGGTAAATCTTTTCCCCCAATCACATAAAGAAGTGGAAATTCGTTAAACATTCCTATAATACCAATATTTATTGTAGCTGTGAGTAATCCACCTGTCATATGAGCTATATGATAATATGGAATTTCTTCATACTCTCCTTGCTGTCTTACCATGCCGCTAATAATTGGTTCCCATAATTCTGGTTCTGATTTATAACCTTGAAAGGTTTGTATGAAAAGGGCAAGAACTTCACTTAATTCTCCAACATTTTTCTCATCTCTAGCATTCTCTTGTATATGAATTTTTGAAAAGTACGTTTGTGCGTACATTTTCACAGCATCCCATCCACCACAGTGCATTACAACTGACTGTGCAACGTAACTATCATGACAAGCAATCATTACCTCTACCGCTTCACTAAGTGTTAAAGAAGTTCTTCCTTGTAAATGCGGATATAACTGCGCACTATCTTCATGTGGATTAAATTTAATGTAATGAAGTATATCATTCCAATTATGTTTATTTTCCTTCACCATTTGCGTTACTACAAATCCAATGACTAATTTTGCTGCTGATGCTAACGGAATATTTAATTCACTATTATACGAAGCAACTATACGATTATTTTTTGTAGAATAAATTGCCATTCCCACATAATTAGATTGTACCTCTTTTATTTTATTTATAACAGTTTCCATTTCTATCCCTCTTTTTATATCGTTATATTAACTTCTAATATTTCAACATTGAATGTAAAAAACTTTTTCATTAGCTATTAAAATAAGAAAAAGGTAGCATGAATTTTTTCTTGCTACCGAAAAATATTTATTCTTCTATAGGATTTTCAGGACCGTTAAGTTCCAGCTGATAAAAAGCTAAATCTAGCCATTTATTAAACTTATAACCAGCTTTTTTTATTGTTCCTGCATGAACAAATCCATAGTTTTGATGCAAGGCAATACTTTTCTCATTCTCTGCATCAATTCCAGCAATTAAGGTCATATACTCTCTTTCCTTTGCAATTTTGATTAATTCCTTCATTAATGAAGACCCAATGCCATTTTTTCTATATGCCTTATCTACATACACAGAATGTTCAACTGAATATTTATAAGCAGGCCACGTTCTAAATGGGCCGAATGTCGCAAATCCTACTACTTTATTATCTAATTCATATACAAAAATTGGATACCCTTCAGCCTTTTTTTGTTCATACCAATCTATTCTATTTTCAAGGGTTACAGGTTTATACGCATATACAGCTGTTGTATAAAGTATCGCATCGTTATAAATATCTAAAATGTATGCTAAATCTTTTTTCGTTGCTTCCCTTATCATTGTTTTCTTCCTTTCATCATGTTCACCTTATATCACTATCTTTTCAATAGTTTTATTTTATCGAAATTTCCGATTTTTATCTACATACGAATACTAGCTTTTCGGAAACCGTCAAATATATTTATTGCAGCAGATAATGTGTAAATTACAATTCCACCGCCAACTAACCACGTTTTAAATCCCTCTAGGGAAATAGTAAATGCATTTGCCAAATACGTAATAAACCCTGCGTTAAATACATGTGGATTTACTACAATTACAATGAATACTATCGTCCCAGCTACCTGAAGAATAGCATTCCCAATCGCCAATCTTTGCGTCCATTGTCCCTGCACTAATTTATAAAGGGATATACATATTTCAAAAACGATCATAATTACAACGATTGGCCAGTACTGCAATAAAACATCTTGATTAAAAGTTGGCGAGACAAACTTCAGTCCATTTGCCGTACCGTTATATACGCCAACAAGATGATTCGCATAAAAGTAAAGTGTAGCCCAAACTGCTGTCCACATTAAACCTCCAAAAACTTCAAACTTCGAGATTGCTTTTTTCTTTGGAATATACGAGATGTTTTTCAAATCATCTGGTGTCCATTTTTTTAAACTTGTCGTCAACGGCTCGATACCTTTGTCTGTATCTGTTCTTTCTAAAATAACAAACACAAGTGTCAACCAGAAAAATACATGGAGGCCCACTTCAAAAATTTCCCCAATGCCTTTACCTATCAATTGAAAAATAACATTTAATACTGCTTGATCACCACTATTGCCTATAAAATTTTCTGCAACCATTGATATGAGTGCAATGACAGCTGCGATTGGTATAATCATTTTTAACAACGTTGTATATACATCAAAATAACGTGGTCCAATTAAATGCATCGGTCTATCCAAATAACCATTAGCCAATGAAACCGGACTCCCCAATTTTTCGAGAACGCTCTTTACATCTTTCTCATTATAATCTTCAGGTAACATATCATCTATAGTTGACCTTAGTTCAAGTGTAATATCTTCACGATTTTTTTCAGGTAATCTCTTCGCAACCTCTTGGATATAGAGATCAATTAAATTCATTCTCTTCCTCCTCCTTTAATAAGTTATAAAGTTCTTTCGAATCCTTTATCCATTCTTTTTTCAACTGCAAAAATATTTCTAATCCATAATCACTTAAAACATAATACTTACGAGGTCTACTCTCCGTTTTATCCCAACTACTCGTCACTAATTCCTGCTTTTCTAATCGGCGAAGTAGTGGATATAAAGTACTTTGATCAATTGTAACCCCTGATTGCTCCAATAACTGGACAAGTGAATATCCGTACTGCGGCGTTCTTAATTGACTTAAAACAGCTAACGTTAATGTCCCTCTTCTTAACTCAGTAATTAACGAGTTTAATAAAGTATCCATTCACTCACCTCATTTCCATTACTATATGTCATACAGTATGTGTTTTATACTATGTATCGTACAGTATTAATGTGACAAAAACTATAATTTTTTACCAAAAAACAGATAATGAACAGCGCAAATTATATGATTTGTGCTTTTTTAGCTAAGTTATATATAACACTCTAAAAGGTAACAACCTTAACTACTAATTTTGAAGTTCCAGTAATGCTATATTAAGTTACAAATATCGTATACATATGATGTGAACATAACATCTCACTATAGGAAGCTATAAAAACGGTGAATTACCATGCTTGAATGATTCCCGTTTTCAGCACCTAATCAACGTTATTTCCTTCATAAACTTCATCTTGTTCAAAATCTCTATTTTTGTTTGGTTTATTAGAGGAAAATAAAAAAACAATTAAATTAGGTTAATTGTTTTTCAAATACAAAATCTTTATTTTTTTAAATAACCTATGATATTCGAAAAGACAAATTCTCCAAATGCAAGTGGTATATAAATAAACCATAACTTTAATATTGCCTTTGTTTCTTTGTGATTAGAATCCCCCATTAAAACCAACCCTATCCTTTATTTTCAAATATTTTGATTTTATTTCCAATAATAAGAAGATTATACCATTTACAAATTTAATAGTCTATGTTTTCTAAAAATTAAATAAACATATCCCCTCAATATTCAGATAAACATAATAACTTTTTTCGTTTCATCTTCAAAGTCAATAATGGGTCCTGTTAGAATCGCTACATTACCAATCGATTAGATCCCGTGACCAATAAAATCCATCTTAAATTCTTCCCACTTTAATTTATGTAATGATATAGCAACACTAAATTTTCAACACGTGCTTAATAGATTGGGGACTTATAATAGATAAACCTCTCACTGCATTACAAACTATTATTATACATATGAATACAAATGAGCATTGGCATGATTTTATTTGTTACTGTCAGCATCGCGAAGCGGGACTTCGAAAATTAGCTTTTAAACATTTAGGGACATTTATTACAAATGCAAAAAAATGGGAATCGAAAGTTCAAGAAGAGTTTGCCATTTCGCTGTTTACTATTTTAGATGCATTAAACGAAAAAGATGAGGTCTTAACTTTCTCACTAAATAGTTTTCTAATTGACATTCTATATAGATGGACAGAAAATAACCCATTTGATTCAAGACCTTTTAGATGGATAGGAATTTATATGGACTCTAGCAATAAAGAAGACGATTTAGAAAAATTCCTTCGAAAAGCGATTGAATTAGGTGGTGATACCGAACAAGAAGCTATGATATACCTAGTTTCTAATTACATCAATACTTTAGAATTTGGCACACATGAATTCCCTTCAGGTTATTGCGGAGATTTAAGCGAATGCATAGAAAAACTTCCCTATATGCTTCAATTAATTGATAGAATTCAGAATAAGAACATAAAGGAGCAAAACATTGGGCAAATACAAGAACAACTACATCTTATTCTAGATTGGTTAAAACACACACAAACTCTAGTAGATGCCGTTCGTATATGGGAAAAAGAACAAACTAAGGAATTAGAAAAGGTCATTGTATATTATTTACACAACAGCTCAAGTCATTAATTCATCTTGTACAGAGATAATAAAGTTGTTTAAAACATAATAAAATTGTTTAAAAAACGCTAGTCATGTTATTCAACAATCGGGCTATATTAAGGAATAAATCCTTGTAAAAATTAAAAATATTTGAAATAATCATCATTAAGTTGAAGCAGAGCGATTGCAGAAAAAGGTGATACGACTTTTTCTTACTTAATAATTGCACGATAGTTAAAAAATTCAACTAATTATATTCCGAAAGGGTGTGTGTAGTATCTTATCAACTAATGTTTTTACTTATAAATCTAAGGATGGAAAAACAATAATAATTAGAGAAGCTAAAGAACAGGATGCAGAAAGAATACTAGATTCTGCTTCAAAAGCTTTAATAAACGCTCCATACATGCTAAGTACGGTTGAGGATGTAAAAAAGGTGCGTATCGATGTTATTCAAAAAACGTTAAAAGCTTATCATGAAAATCCAAATTATGTACAGTTTATTGCTGAAGTTGATGGTAAGTTAGTCGGTACAATAGATTTTAAGAACGGAAACAAAGAAAAAATCAGTCATCAAGGGGCTTTTGCGATGAACATACTACCTGAATATCGAAATTATGGTATTGGAAGAGCACTTCTAGAAACGTTAATCAATTGGGCTAAAAATAACAGTAAGATTGAAAAAGTTTGTCTTGAGGTAATGGAAGATAATCTAGGTGCAATCCAGTTATATAAGAATCTAGGCTTCTTTGAAGAGGGTAGAAAAGCAAAGGGGGTAAAATTGGATGGTGGCTATCAAGATTTAATATTAATGGCTTTATTCGTTTAAAATTGAACATTATTCAACAATCGGGCGCTATTGTTGAATAATGTTTAGATTTTTAAACGACTTTATTGTTATATTTTTAAGTACAGTGAAGTATCTTATATCGAAAATTAAATAACTTTATTGTCATTTTACACGTCTACCATTTTAATATAAAAAAGAGGATTTTCATACAGTACTAGAAAATCCTCTTTTTATATTTATCCCACATTAGCTTGCAGTAAAACTCCCCACTGATTATAGTTTCACTTTATTTTAATCCTTTAATTAAAGGTGACGCTTCCCCACTATGGAAAATCCATAAGTCATGAAGTGATCTCGTACATCCGACATATAGTAACTTTGCATCATGTTTTGTGTTTTTGTAATGTTCCTCATCCACATCAATTAAAAGCACCGCATCAAATTCTAAACCTTTCGCTAAATAGACAGGTACTACTGATATACCACCTTCATATTTACTTTGGTTTGCTTCAATTACGTTTACCGTTAATCCTGCATTTGTTAATTTCACATATATATCACGGCATTCATCTTCTGTTCTTCCGATTACTGCAATTGTTTTCACATCTGCATTTTGCAAATGTTTTACCGTCTTCACAATTTCAGTAAATTGATTTTCGGCATGAATTACTTTCACATCTTCTCCACTGCGGAAGACTGGTGTTGCGAGTCCTACTGGGATTTCTGCATTTTTAATTATTTCATTTGCAAATTCAATAATTTCTTTTGTAGAACGATAACTTCTTGTCAATTCATAATAACCGGTTTCTTGGAATACTTCCTTAAAAGCATTCCAATCTTCAATTCCTTGGTAATCATAAATCGCTTGCGATAAATCACCTAATATAGTGAAAGAATTACCTAATGTAATTTCTTTTAATGCATAAATTTGGAAAGGCGAAAAATCTTGCGCTTCATCAATAACAACGTGATGAAACTTCTGCCCGATTTCAATCCCTGTTATACGATGATGTATGTATATTAAAGCTGGTAAATCTTCTACATACACTTCTTTTTTACGACAACTCTTTTCTGTTTCTTTAACAAGTTCTTCAGGTAATACCTCAAGTATTTCTTTACTTTTTACTATTGAACTATACAGTGAAAGAGCACTCATTTTCGGCCAAAACTTCATATATGCGTTGAGTCTCTTAGTCGCTTCTTTTTTAAGTAATTTTTTCTCGTTTGTTTCCCCGAATTTTTTAAGTTCAATTTCAATCCAGCGCTTCATTCGTCCTACTAATCGTTCTCTTCTTTTCTGTAAAGGATAATGTTTATATTCAACTTGCATCCATTTTTTAATATCTTCTACTGGAATAATCGCTCTATCCCACGCCTCAAAATCTTTTGTCGGAACTAACTCATTTTCAAATTGGATCATTCTCTCTTCAATAAACGTCTTAAATTCCAACGTACCCTTTAATTTACCTAGCATTACCTTCTTTTCATCACGATTAATTGAAAATGCTTCTTTCAATTTTTCTTCTGTCTGCTTTAGTTTCACTGAATCATCTAACGTACGTAATGCCCAATCCGGAAACGTTGTTTGACTAATATTCCCTACACCTAATTCAGGAAGTACACTCGAAATATAGTCTAAAAACAGACTATTCGGCGCAAATACGATCATTCTTTCTGCTTCTAATTGTTCACGATATTCATAAATTAAAAAAGCAAGGCGATGTAAAGCAATTGTTGTCTTTCCGCTCCCTGCAACCCCTTGAATAAGTAATGGTAAATTTCTTTCCGCTCGAATAATATCATTTTGTTCCGATTGAATTGTTGAAACAATATCCTTTAGCTTATTATCTTTATTCTCACCTAATCGATATAGAAGAAAATCATCGGCATGCGATACATCTTCATTTCCTTTTACATATGTATCAACAACACGTTCAAGTTCTCTTTTTCGAATGGAAATGTTTCGTTTTAAATACACATCACCTTCTACTAACCCATCTGGTGATTGATAAAATGCTAATTCTTCTCCACCGGTAAATGAATAAAACATACTTGCGACAGGCGCTCGCCAATCAATAATGATTGGCTTCATCGTGTCCATATCCGAAATCCCTACTTTTCCGATATAAATCGGCATAACTTCTTCTTTTCCATCTTCCTGAAAATCTAACCTTCCAAAGTACGGCTCTTGCACACCAATACGTAAGTTTTGTCTATTAGACTCCCTCATACTTTCAAGAATTTGCTCTTTAAAATCTTCTCCATAATAAACCGGGGTTTTTTCAAGCTTATCCAATTGCTCATCCATCGTATGTAAAGTATCCTTCATTTTTTGTAACTCATCTTCAAATATGTTGCTCATTTCGACGATTCCCTCCTGTCCGTTCTAATTTTTCAGTCGAAGTATCATTGTATTAAAAACCCAATCATAAAGTCAATAGTTTCCATTTAAATTTTCCGAAAAAACTTACTTTTCATCTTTCTAATTTAAAAAGAATATGCAACATCTAAATCACACAAATACACATATAGTATAGTGATGCATACAAAAGATACTACTTTCTATTTGTCTCCTATTTAATTTATCTATTAAAAAACATTGTAAAAATGAAAGACTTTAATCAATGGGCGTTTTACTGCCCACAAATAGTAGGATAAATAAAAGTAAAGGAGGCTCTTCAAATGAATATTTTGAATCTATCTCAAGATTAAATATGCTTTTATCTGGCTGTATCCTTATGGTTTGTTGGTCAATTATGTATGTTGAAATATATAGACTTACAAAATCCGTCTGGCCATGTGTTATCATGCATGCGATCGAGGATGCTGTTCCTACTGTTTTAGTTACAATAACAGGGATTATTACTCTTACAAACAGTAGTGATTTTTGGTTAAATCCTATTAGCCGGGTCGCTGCTACTGTTTTATTTCTCGGAATTGGAATCGTACTAAGAACTATAAGAATAAAAAGAGAACGACAATTATTCACACAATAAAAAGCAGATAATGAATTCGTCATTATCTGCTTTCCAATTTTTAAAACTACCTTATTATATTTTTTGATACATAAGCCAGTCACCAGAGTCTATCACTTTCTTTAACATCTTTTTATTCTGAGCGATATACACATATGCCTCAATTTCCCTATCAGCAACATATACTGTTTGCGTGATTCGATTATATAAATCAGTCTCCGCATTGCCTGTATATTCTTCTAGTTCATCTAACTTACACAATATCTCATCATTTACTACATAAATTTCTCCATACACCTGTTCTTCAATCGAATAAGTCATGGCTGGATATCCTTCGTTCGTATCAAATAATTTTCCATATGTCCAAGCTCTGTCTGCGATGCATGTTGCACCTAGCATATAATGAGCATTCGTTTGTCCTCTTCTTAATGTGCCATAAACGAACACATGATACATAAATTCTTATCCCCTTTATATGTCTCTACTTTCTTATTTGTAAATAAGCACGAATCATAAAGTAACTCACTTCATTCGGAAGCTGTTCTTTAATAGATTTCAGCCCACCCTCTGCATTTTGAACGGCAGTTTCAATAAGAGATTCATACTCTGCTGGAACAAAGCTTTGCCAATCTACTTCCATTCCATCCTCATAGCAGCGAATTAAATGGTTTTCAATTGTTTGTCTTGATAAGTTACGTTCTTTTGCAATCTCATTCAAATCAATACCTTGTTTATACATTTCATATGTTTCTAAATGAGAATTTGCGGACGCTTTTCCTGACTTTTTACGCTCTGAAACTACTTCTGTCTTAATCGTTTCAGCATAATTTGGATTTTCCTCAATAAAATGCTGAACTGCTTGTAAGAAGTGCGAGCCATATTTCACAAGTTTGTGTTCTCCGATACCTTTTACCGTCAACAATTCAGAATCATTTTGCGGCATTTTCACACACATATCTTTTAATGTTTGGTCAGAGAAAATAACGAACGGAGGTACACCTTCTCCTTGTGCAATTTCTTTACGTACTTCACGAAGCACTTCAAATAAAGGATGGTCTTGAACAATTTGTCTTGTCTCTACTCGTTCTTTTCGTAAAACATTCTCTTTACCAAGTAATACTTCTTTCCCTTTTTCAGTTACTTTTAACGTCGGATAAGTGCCATGTTCAACTGCAATTAACTCGTCTGAAATTAAAAACTCAATAAACTCACTGACCTCTTTTACACTACGGTTCGATAAAAGCCCATACGTTGGTAAAGTATGAAAATTAAATTCAATAACTTTCTTATTCTTCGACCCAGTTAATACTTGCGCTATCATTTGCTTTCCAAAGCGTTGGTTCGTTCTAATCATGCATGATAAAACCATTTGTGATTCTCTTGTCACATCGATGCTCTCGCGATTGTCTGTACAATTACCACAGCGTCCACAATCTTCTTTCGGTTCTTCTCCAAAGTATTGCAAAATGAATGATTGTAAACATTGTTCTGTATGACAGTAATCGGTCATATTTTGCAATTTTTCAAGTTCATTTGAAAAACGTGATTCTCCAGTTGATTGATCAATTAAAAAACGCTGTACTTGTACATCTTGAGAAGAATATAACAATATACATGTACTATCTAATCCATCACGACCAGCACGTCCTGCTTCTTGATAGTAACTTTCCATATTTTTTGGAAGCTGATAATGAATTACGTAACGAATATTCGATTTATCAATACCCATCCCGAATGCAGATGTTGCTACCATTACACTTACTTCATCTCGTAAAAAGAGTTCTTGTTGCTCATTTCGATCACTATCACTCATACCAGCATGATATTTTGATACAGAAACACCTACCTTCATCAAATCTTCATATAACTGATCGACTACTTTTCTAGTAGCTGCATATATAATCCCAGATTCCTTTTGATTTTGACGAATATAATCCGCCAAATATGCATTTCGATCTTGCCCTTTAATGACAGAAAACGATAAGTTCTCACGCTCAAACGTTGTCATAATGGTATTTTTTTGATTAATTTCAAGTGTATTACAAATATCATCACGTACTTGCGGTGTTGCTGTTGCTGTTAATGCTAATACGAGCGGCTTTTCTGGAAGATAATCTAATATGCGATGTATATGTAAATAACTTGGACGGAAATCATGTCCCCACTGTGAAATACAGTGTGCTTCATCAATCGCAATCATAGGGATTTTCATATCGATAAGTTGGTCAACAAACTCCATCGAATCAAGACGCTCAGGCGCCACATAAAGTAACTTGTAATGTCCTTGTTTCGCTAATTGAATTCGCTGATTTGCTTCTGCAATAGATATAGAACTATTAATATATGTAGCTGAAATGCCATTCTGTACCAATGTATCTACTTGATCCTTCATAAGTGATATTAAAGGTGATATAACCAACGTCGTTCCTTCAAATACTAATGCCGGAATTTGATAACAAATCGACTTACCGCCACCCGTTGGCATGATACAAACCGTATCTTTCCCATCTAGTACATTTTTAATTGTTTCATCTTGTCCTCTTCGAAACGAAGAATAACCAAAGTAGGACGCTAAAAGTTCTTGTGCTTTAGTAAACAAAAAAGAGTCACCTGCTTTTCTTTATCTTTCATCTACTTCTATTATATCAATCACTTATGCGACTTGAAAGGGATGATTAGATGCTTATTGTTTTTTCATTATTCTATGTTTCTTCACTTATTTAATATGAATTAGCATCATTATTTTATATGTTTTACAACATTTATAACGTAAATCCAGTACACAAGAAGAAAGAGTTTCAATTTAAATGTTCATTTTATTTCCCTTTCTTGAATACTACTAATCGTATACATATAAATTCAGGAGGTTACTATATGAAACATCGTAATATGAGGTCCATCACGGCAAAAACGAAAACAAAACAACTCCAATTCTCTAATAATGATACGTGGAAATATGAATCATACTATAAGTATCAGCCATTATTCTCTTATAAAAAGCTTTTTAATTTTCTTTCTCAACTTTTTAAACGTTAATATATGCGCAAAAAATATATTATTCACAGAAGTTTTCTCAATATTAAACATATAGACTTACTACAATTGAGTTGTTAACATATATAATAATCTGTTGGATAAACCCCTTAAGTTGACCTGCTTATATTAGCAGGTCTTTTTCATTATTACATACTTCTATGCACCTCAATCTCACTTCCAAATCTTTTCTCCATTTTATAACCATATTTAAATCCCAACAATTAATGATAATCATAAATTGTTGGGAGTTAAATTGTTCGTATATAATTATGCAATTCTTCTTTCTCAATACACAAAACACATTTTACTTGTTACTATAAAAGTACTCCAGATGAGTTTTTTGCTCATCGACATTATCTAGTTATTGGGATCTGCCGCGGGAAGCAGGTCCCTTTGACTGTATGAAGGTCCCAATTTCATTTGGACACATTTACCAGGTTTTTTCAAGAGAATTTTATGATAACATTACGTAGTCGAGTCCGACATCTCGGCAATACCCTTTTGAGGGTCTGTAACTTCCCTTGCAGACCCTCTTTTACTTTATATTCAAATTATTCATATATATCACAACATCATTCATTGAATTTCTCCATTTCAAATTCCCTAAAAATAATCTAGGACACGTAACTAAAAATAAATCTTCATCATACTTTGAGTTATACATGTTCAAAGGAGTGTTACTATTTATGTATTCTTATTGGCAATCGTATTACTCCCCCTACCATAACCCTTATGTAAACTATGATTTATCCGTACGGAACTACCGAATTAGTAAAAATGAGAATTTTTTAAAAGGATATATGCGTTCTTTATGGGAACAACACGTCGCTTGGACGAGATTGGCTATTATAAGTATAGTATTTAATTTACCAGATGTTAACGTTACTGTTGGACGACTTCTACAAAACGCAACACATATGGGACTATCACTTGAACCATTTTACGGTGAAGATGCAGTAAAAAAATATAGTGCATTAATTAAAGATCACTTAGTAATTGCAGCGGATCTTGTTAAAGCGGCAAAAGCTGGTAATCAAAATGCAGCGGCCGCTATAGAGAAAAAATGGTACGCTAATGGTGACGCAATTATTGAATTTCTTAACAGTATCAACCCATATATAGATAAAGAAGAATTTAGAAAAATGTTTTATGAACATTTAGCACTAACGAAAGCAGAAGCACTTGCCTTCCTAAATAAAGATTATGAAGCAGGAGTAAAACTTTACGATAAAATTGAAAAAGAAGCATTAGAAATGGCTGACATGATAACAAACGCAATCGTAAAACAATTCCCGCAAGTATTTCAATAAAGTGAAACTTTAATCAGTGAGGGGTTTGTTCATCCCCCACTGATTATCAGCTCTCACCAATCGGCTTATTTAGTTTTCTCTCCATGATATTTCACCTCTCCTCTTTACATTTAGCTTATATCGATATATTTTATTAATATCCGTTTTTTATAGGAGGAAATAGTTTGATTAACGCGATTGGTCTCGTTTTTATACTTACAAATAAACACGAGAAAAAAAAGAAAGTTTACTTAAATGAAAAATTTGCACTAATAGATATTATTGATTCTAAAGAAGTATTTGATGATGAAGGGAATCCTTTAGTAGAACTAACATGTAAATACAGTATATATTTAGATGAAAAATATTACTGTAAATATCTCGATGATTATACCGGACAAGTCTTTCCTTTCTTAAGTGCAAAAATAGGAAAAGGTCTTCTAAGAAACTTAAACTATTACTTTTCTTACGTTGATGCCTATGATAAGAAACCACCAGTTAAAGAAATAAGACCACTTATGAAACGAGTAACTAACAGATAGCCAAAAATACCAAAAAAAGAAAGCATCTAACCCTGGATGTTTTCTTTTTTATTAAAAACTCATTAACTTTCATCCTCTTCTAAAAGTATGTATCCAAGCATATTTTAAATTAAAAACATTGGAGGATTAGAGTGAATGAAATACTCAGAAACAATTATAAGCAAACGACTTCGAATACTTAAAATGACGGGTATGTTTTTCATGCTAGTGTTAATAGCATGGATTGGCTATACAAAATTACTTTATGAAAACGGCTTTCTTCAAGAAAAAAAAAATTCAGTAGAAGTAATGAACACTAGCATTACAGGAGAAATAGAGCAGCTTTTTCATATAAACTTGCAAGGTTATCGAAAAACAAGCCTTGATGCTGTTATAGAAGCCAGTAAAACCGATCCAAGTGAACTATCCTTAATTGAACTAGTCAACAAATCCTGCTCGCGAGATTGCATAGGTGAACCAGTTACATATGTAAACTCAAACAATGGATATATCTTTTATAAGGAATCTAATGGAACTAATGTAGCTATAACGGTTAAAAAGAAAGACACATGGGTAATTGTAAAGAAATCTGTTCAAAATGGAATATAATCACCCCAAAAAAGAGTACGCATCGTACTCTTTTTTATTATTAATACCCTTCCTCTTCATGCCTACAATGGCATTTCGCTTTTGTTTTACAATGACATTTTTCACACTCACACTTCGGTTTCTCTTTGCAACAACACTCGTGAAAATCATTGCGCTTACATCTCCCAAACATTAAATCATCCCAAAATTTATTACAATCTTGAAAATGTCCACAATGACAAGTATTTCTCATAAATATGCTTCCTCCTTGATAGAATTCATCATATTCTATGTTTGAAAGTATACAAAGGCTTGTTTATTAGTCTATTTTCTCCATATTATAAGTAGAGTTAAAAGATTAAATAAAAATAAAAACCGTCACATGACGGCTCTTATTTTTGCAAACTACTCTTTTGTATAAAAATATTTAATTCCTTTCATATCTAACCAAGCAGTCGCTTTGTCCAGTTCGTTCCCTTGACGATAATCTGTTTCGAAATACACAAGCCCTTGGTTATCTCCACGAGATATTATTTTAGAAGTATATCCAAGCTTATCCATCATTTGAATCATGTCAGAAATTAAATTTACACCAAATTCATAAGTAACTACTTTGTTATATTTATTCACTATAATTCCAACCCCTTCTTGTTTTTTTATCGGCTCAACAATTTGATTTGTAAACCAAGCTAACGGCTTATTTCCAATCAGCTTATTTAAATCACACTTGCCGATACCAGCCACATTGCCTGTCTCTGTGTATTGCCAAATATCACATGGATACGCCGGTTTGTTACCACCATAACGAGGAATCCATACAAAATCACAATTGACATTTGCCATTCCAAATGGAGCATACATATGATGAGCAATATATAAACCGACTTTCTTAGCTCCTAATCTGCGTAATTCATCAATAAAAGCTTGTGCACCCGCTCTCATATCGTTCATTGTTCTTACTTCTACGTCAGCTACCCAAACTGTTGCATTTTTTTCACCACGGTTCCAAAAGTCTCTTGCTTCTATCCGTGCATCCTCTACTGAAACGAAACGACAGAACGCATAATTACCAAACGGAATATTCCTTGCTTTCATTGCTTGTACATAATTTTTATATAAAGGATCTACATAGTTTGAACCATCTTGCACACGTGCAATTACGAAATCTAATTGTGGTGCTGCGATATCCCAGTTAATGTCGCCATTCCATTTTGAAATATCTACAATATAACCCATTATTTAACATCTCCTTTTTCATTATTATATTCAAAGCTTGTTTTTTTGTTATTATCAACTAATAAATAGTATGAGAGGTATTATATTATTGGGTAATAATTTAAAATTCGGCTTATGTATTGAGAAAACAAAATATTATTACGGGTTTAATAAGTAAAGATTTACAAAACTCTAAACTATATAAAGTGAAACGATAATTAGTAGGAGGCTACGAGCAGTGTAATTCCCACCTAATTTCTTAGCTTCATCCGAATTTTGAGGTGAGAATTTTACTTCCCGCAAATAGCTTGATAAATAAAACCACCTTTCTGACAGGTGGTTTTGTGTACTAATTTACATATAAATTGTCCATATTTTTATAGTTACTTAATATACTTGTTAACTAAAAATAAGACAATTTTTAGTTTTTAATCAAACCAATTTTCGTTTTATCTCACGTACTCATAGTACCATTTACGTGCATCTAACCAAGCTGTAAATTTATCGATATTCCCGGACGGATAGCCATTCGTTATAGCATAACCAATGCCATCTTTTTGAACGACAATTTGTCCATCAATACCCGCATCAACCATAGCTTGAGCCAAATCTTGTAAATTACTAAATGCTACACCACCAGTTTTTACTTTGAGCAAATTCGCTGCACCTCCTCCAGTTTGTCCTGTAAGAGCAAATACAATAGAATTAGCGATTTTATCAACATTCCATTTTGCCATGTCGGATTCATTATCAATAAACCCTAATTCAATAAGAATAGCCGGTGCCTTCGTTCCATTTAATACCGCTAAATCTGTACGTTGTTTCGCACCTCGATCACGCCATCCAATATCTTTTGCTAGTTGAGCTGAGATTTTAGCCGCCAAATCTTTCTGATCATAATATAAAACCTCAACACCCTGTCCATTTCCATCACTTGCATTAAGATGAAAAGAAATAACTAAATCCACAGCATGGGAATTGCTATTCCGAATGATATTATTTAAATTTTGTGATTGAGTTGCCCCTACCTCGTCCGTATCGTCATAAACCGTGTGTCCTAGGGCTCTTAACTTAGCCGCCACGGCATCTTTAACTTGCCTATCTAGAACGTGTTCTTTCCGATTCCCGAAATTAGCACCTTGAACAATACTATTGTGTCCTCCGTGCAAACTATATCTAGCCATTATTCATCAACATCTCCTTTCTTAATATCTTATTCAAAACTTGTCTTATTGCTATTCCCACTTGCAATCTTAACTGTGCCCATACGTCCTACATTTTCTAAAAGCGACGCAATTTGTTTTCGATATAAAAAAGCTATCGCTTCATAAATCGAATGATTTATTCTCTAAATTACTTTTACATGAATGACGACACGAACAAAAAAGCATCACCCTTTCGGCGATGCCTAAAAACTCTATTTTACTTTTCAGCTCCCTAAATAAATAGAGTTTAAAATCACTGAAACTACACCTATATTTCCTCCCCTTCCTTCACAGCTTCTTTCAACCTCTGCAACATATACCCAATCCCTTTACACCCCTCTAGCGGATATGTAATCATTTCTTCTGGATATAGCTTTGTCACTACTTTTTTATGCTTCTTCCCTGCTAATAAGACGATTTCGTCAAACTGTAATAAACTTTTATCTACCATCTGTTTTTGTAATTGCTCTATACTTATTACCTCATCGCTTTTTGAATCAAATGCAAGATCATAGTTTTCTAATACAATATCACTTGGTCTTAAAAATCCATGTTTCGCTGATAATATAACCCAGTTTTCGAAAAACATAGTTGCGTACGCCTGACATGCTTTTCCGAACGGACTAATATATACATCTTTTGCTTCCATCGGTCCGTAGTCTGAATGTTTATCCCAAATTTTCTTTTTTCCACATGGAATTATACATAGCCTTTTCATATATATTTCTACTCCCTTTACTTTGGTAAATAAAATTCGTTATTTTGTACATTTTTCTCTCGAAATACTATATAATAATTCTGAAAGTTAAAATTACACATTTTACCATATACGTACTATAGATTACTCTCATTGCAAATATTATAATACCATAAAAATTTTTTCATTTTTTCTTCAAAATAATGAAAATAAATTATAATACTAGTATGTATCAATAAAACAATAAAGGAGGTTCATAAAAATGAAAAATATTATCCCTGCACTATTAGTCTATTTTATCGTTTGCGTTATTTCCGTTATCATCCCAGCATCTGAAGGCTATAATTATGTCGGCTGGAAGTTATTTGTTGGGCAAGTGTATGCGATACCTATTTTCTTCATTACTACGATAATCACATTTTATATAAACAAGAAAAAATCTTACGAATAAACGATTATAAGGATAGCTAACGCTATCCTTATTTTAATTCGTTAATCAAAACTTTATATCCTTTCTTCTAAAAAGTTAAACGCAGTTCCTCCGAAATCCAGCTCTCTAATTTTGAAACAGATGCAATATTTTTTCAAAAAGCCCCTGTAATTTACTTTTCAATACTTCCATATCATTAAGCATACACAATGCGACTGTTTAAAAGTTAAAAATTTCTGCTTATTATAAATAAAAAAGGACAAATAGCCAATCTGACTACTTGTCCTTACTGTTCATCTGTACGCAATACGATTAAGCTTGGAATGCTTCTGTTAATACTGGTACGATTTGTTTTTTACGAGATACAACACCTTTTAAAGTAGCTGTATTGTTTTCTAGTGATACGTTGTATGCTTTCTCAACAACGTTTGCTGCTTTACCGATCGCAAGACCGACAGAATCGTTAGTTAAGATATCAGTTACAACGAATAAGAATAGGTCTAAACCTTTTTCTTCTACTACTGCAGAAATTACTTTTTCAAGTTCCGCTTGGTGTACAAGAACGTCGTTTGTATCAACAGCGTTTACTTGTGCGATTTCAACTTTCGCATTACCCATTTGGAATTCTTTAGCATCAAGAGAGATTAATTGCTCCATTGTTTTTCCGCTTAAGTCAGCACCAGCTTTTAACATTTCTAAGCCGTAGTTATCTGCATCTACACCAGCGATTTCCGCTAATTCACGAGCAGCTGCTACGTCTTGTTCTGTGCAAGTTGGAGATTTGAATAGTAAAGAATCTGAAATGATTGCAGATAACATTAAACCTGCAATTTCTTTACGAATTGTTACGCCATTTTCTTTGTACATTTTGTTTAAGATTGTAGCTGTACAGCCAACTGGCTCACAACGATAGTATATAGGATCGCTTGTTTCAAAGTTAGCAATACGGTGATGGTCAATAACTTCTAACACACGAACTGATTCGATATCGTTAGCACTTTGTTGACGCTCGTTATGGTCAACTAAAATAACGTTGTCCACTTCGCTTGCTACTGTCTCAACAAAACGCGGTCCTTCTACTTTAAAATAGTCTAACGCAAATTGAGTTTCACCGCTGATTTCGCCTAAACGTACAGGCTCAGCATTCATTCCTAATTCTTTTTTCAATTCTGCATAAGCAATTGCAGAACAAATTGCATCTGTATCTGGGTTTTTATGCCCGAAAACTAGTACTTTTTCCATGTTTTCCACCTCTTCATGAAAAGGATATCTTAAAGAAGCAAATATGACAATATTTAAAGCATATTTTTTTATAAATAATTGCACTTTCTTCTATATTTTTCATCATTTTCATAAAAAAAATCATCTAAAATGAATTAGATGATCGAAATGTATGTTTCAATTAAAATAGTGTAGGAGCTTGCACTACATTGTTAAAAGCGAAATTTGAGGATAAGCCATTATTCAAAAGGTTTACATCTATAACTTGATAAAACGCATTTCCAGTGTCTGCAATTTCCCAAACAGCTAAAATAAGATGGTATCCACTACGGTCAGTTGGTACATTTGCTTCGTGCGTTACTGTTGTCCCTGGTCTAGCTCCACCGTCATTTTTTACATAGAATGGCACTAAATCTAAATCTGATCGCGTCAAAGGTTTATTGGGATTCCAACCTTTTTTCGTAATATAGTATTTCCACTCTTTCGTACTATGAGGAGCCGTTAGTTTCCACTTGAATGTATTCGTCCCGCCATTTAACGTAACTTTCTTCCACCTATCTACAGTTTGAACATCTAAAGCGGGAAAATGACCAGCCCCTGCAATTTGTCCATCAGAAGGTCCTAGTTGCGGAAATCCACCTATTCCTTCTACGCTTTGAGGTTCATATTGAATCGGTCCACAATTTACATTTACCCCTTGCTTACATAAATAAGATCGGCTCGCTGGTGATTCTACATATCCATGAGCTGAAGCCTTTTCTGAAAATCCAAATGTTAATAATCCCGTAAGTAATACGCCACCACTTAAAATAACTTTCTTCATCTTTTGTAAACTATTCTTTTTCATTCTTTCATCCCCTTCCCATAATAAAGCGAAAATAACTATAGTTGGCTAGTCATCTTCTCTACATTTATTATAAGACGAGAATCATTACTAAAAGAACCCTCTAAAAACTTTCTCAAATTCATTTAGTGCGTTAATTAGATTATAATTAACTATTTTAACACCGCCAGAAAAATATAGACGGTGTTAAAAATAGTCGTTTATTATTCACTTACTAATAATTAAGCACTCTCCCGTTTGATTATACCTTAAATGTTTTTATAATAAATAACCGTAGCATCTAACTTTCCATTCGGAGAAATTGCATACCCTGGTATTGTTCCAACTTCTTGGTAGTCTAGTGATTTGTACAATTTATTGGAAGGATCTCCTTCTCTTGTATCTAATACTAAAAGAGACCTGTTTTCTTGCTTTGCTCGTTCCTCTGCTTTTTGCATAAGTGCTCGTCCAATACCGTTACGTCTAAAGTTTGGATGAGTCATTAATTTGCAAATCTCAGCTCTATGAATTCCGTTAGGCTTTGTAACTAACTGTAATTGAATGCTCCCTGCTACTTCGTTGTTTATTTTAGCCACATACAATATCACTTCTGGCGCTAATACTGTTTGCCAATACTTTGTTGCATCTTTTTGTTCCAGTGGAGGCAAAAAACCAATTGATGCCCCATCATTTACAACCATTTTCAAAAGTTTCGAAAGTTCTTCTATATCATTTTCTAGTTTCTTAATTTCTTCAATTGCTAAATTTCGCATTACTTTTCCCCCTTTTGTTTCATTGTAACAATTTTTAAAGAAGGAATAATGAAATAATAAGAGGAATTTATAGTAAGATATGATTTTTTGTGAAAGGATAACGATATGAAATATATATTAGATAGAACATACGCAAAAGAATTACTCGAATGGGCATATGAACAAAACCCGGGCCCTTGGTTTGAACATTCACTACATGTTGCTCATGCAACTGAAAACATAATTATAGAACTTATAAAAAAAGGGTACAAGCTAGATGCTGACATAGCATATAACGCTGCCCTTTTGCATGATATCGGAAGATACAAAGGTTTTACCAAATCGGTCATTCATTCCTATGATGGTTATATGTATATGAATGATTTAGGGTATACAGGAAACGCTGTTATTTGTGTGACACACTCATTCCCATGCAAAAATGAACATATAGATATCGCAGCGGAATGGAGTCTCGTTCCTGACCATATGAGAAGCCGGTTAGTTGAAATATTAAATGAACATTGTAACTACGATTTATACAATAAAGTAATTACTCTTTGTGACGCTCTTGCTGATGCGGATGGCTTTACTACGCTGGAAAGAAGATTAATTTCTGTTGGTTTGCGTCATGGTACAACATCTCATACATCTTTACATTGGAAAGGGTTTTATGCGATTAAGAAAGAATTAGAAGCTTTAATCGGTAAGAGTATATACACAGTTCTTCCTGATGTAGAAAAATCTATTTATGAAGATATAGAATATTAAATTGAAAACGATAAAAATTTGTATGTATGTTTCTAAACAGAAAAACAAAACAAAAGCCATTGATTATATGAAACAATTGAAGCTTTTTACAAAACCTTAAAACTAAATAAATAGTTGTTATTTCTCATTCCTACTAAATTTAAAATTCTCCCATTATTGTATAACCATAAATTGAACCCATCCTAGATAATTTTTATACTCAAATTTAATTTCACATAAAAAACGTTTTAAACATAAAGTTTAAAACGTTTTTTTATTCAATGCTTTTGATTTTTCAGTTCTGTTAAACACTCTTGCACTAAAGTTACCGCTTGACTCATCGCAGCTCCGCCAGCAAATGCTGCTGAAACACCACATGCTTCCAGAATCTCTTTATCCGAACATCCTTGATCAAGACAACCTTTTGTATGATAAATTGTACAATACTCATCTTGCGTTGCTAAACTAATTCCTAATGCAATAAGTTGCTTTTCTCTTTTTGTTAAAGCACCCTCTTGAAAACAAGCTTGCGTGAACGCATTATATGTCTCAGCGATTTCAGGAATTTGATTTGTAAAACTACCTATACCTTCTTTATAATGATGTAGAATATCATTTATCGAACTATGTTGCTCATGTTCCATCTTATTCCCTCCAGTCATATTATTCATACTTATTGTAGTATGTGATAATATGGAGGTAATATACCTTCTTTTAAATTAAGAATTTTCAGTTAATTTAAGTTATAATTTTAAATTATCATCTACAATAACTTTTTCTCTAGAACTTTTTCTTTCAACCTCTTTACTTCTTTCTTCCCAAAATGTTAATCCTTCAATCCCCACATTTTTAGGATTAAATACTGGATCTTTCCCTTCTTTTTTCTGCGTTTCATAATCTTTTAACACTTTTAATGCGGTTTTACTTAAAAGTAAGATTGCGATTAAGTTTAACCATGCCATACTACCGATTCCTAAATCTCCAAGATTCCATAAAAGCGACGCTGATTCAACGCTACCGATGTAAACCATAATTAAAAATCCAAATTTTAAAACTGGTTTTAACCAGCCATACTTCAGTTGACGATCTAAATAAGTAAGTGTTGTTTCAGCGATATAGTAGTAAGCGAGTAACGTTGTAAATGCAAAAAAGAAAATCGCAATTGAAATAAATATTGGACCAAACCCTGTTATCACAGTTTCAACTGCTTGTTGTGTATAAATTGGACCAGCTTCCACATTTCCTATGTTTTGTACAATGGTGGTTTTCCCTTCAGGTATAACATTGTACATACCTGTTATTAAAATCATAAGAGCTGTCGCTGTACATACGACAATTGTATCGATATATACGGAAAACGCTTGAACTAATCCTTGTTTTGCGGGATGCGATACTTCAGCAGCCGCCGAACTATACGTCGCTTCTCCGACACCAGCAACGTTTGAAAATACAGCGCGTTTTACGCCCCATGCAATAGCTGCACCAACAATTCCACCAAACATTTCATTTACACCAAATGCGCTAGAGAAAATTAAAGCAAACATACTTGGAATCTCCGTTACATTCGCAATTAATATGATACATGTAACAATTACATAACCAATTGCCATAAATGGAACAAGCATTTGAGAAACGCCAGCAATTCTCTTTACACCACCAAAAATAATTGCTGCTAGTAACAAGACTAAAAATATACCAGTTATATATTTGCTAATACCATTAGAGTTTTCAAATCCAACTGCGATACTACTAGATTGAATACCTGGTAATAAAACGCCATATGAAAGTGTTACAACTACTGCTACAATGACTGCAAACCATTTCATTTTCAAACCTTTCTCAATGAAATATGGAGTACCGCCGCGATATTCATTCCCTATTTTACTTTTGTATACTTGAGATAATGTTGATTCTACAAACGCGCTCGCTGCCCCTAACAAAGCCATTACCCACATCCAAAATACAGCTCCAGGACCGCCGAAAGCAATTGCTGTCGCTACCCCTGCAATATTACCAATTCCAACTCTTCCTGATAAGGCTAAACAAAATGCCTGAAAAGATGATATTCCCGTCTCTGAACTCTTTCCTTCAAATAATAGTTTAATCATCTCTTTAAAATAACGGATTTGCAAAAAGCGTGTTGCAATCGTGAAATATACGCCTGCCCCTAATGCAAAAACAACTAAACCGATACTCCACACTTGCCCTACTAACCATTCTACTAAATTCTCCATCCAAATCCCCCTTATCATTCTTTTGAAAAGCAATTTTGTATATAAAAAAAACGGACAACTATTATCAAACTTTCTAGTTGTCCGCATCTTTCATTATTTCATCCCTCAATTTTTATCAGTAAAACGCCCTATTACTTTATATTTACCCAAACACTTTTCACTTCTGTATAATTATCAAGCGCATATGAACCTAATTCGCGGCCAATACCAGATTGTTTATATCCACCAAATGGTGCAGCTGCATTTTCTAAGTTATAATCATTAATCCATACTGTTCCTGCTTTTAATTTATTTGCCACTTGATGACCCGTTTTGATATTTTGCGTCCATACACCCGCAGCAAGGCCATAGGATGAGTTGTTCGCTCGTTCAATTACTTCTTCTGTCGAATCAAATGGCAGAACAACAACAACTGGTCCAAATATTTCTTCCTTAACGATTGTCATATCGTCTGTAACGTCTGTGAATACAGTTGGCTTAACGAAATAACCCTTTTCAAGTGCACGTTCACCACCAGCCGCAACTGTAGCGCCTTCTTTCTTCCCTTGCTCAATGTAATTTAACACACGCTCTTGTTGTTTCTTAGATACGAGTGGACCCATTTCCGTTTCTTTCTCCATACCTGCTCCAAGTTTTACGTTGTTCGCCATTTTCACAAGTGCATCTACTACAGTTTCATAATGTTTACGATGAACAAACACACGTGATCCTGCGCTACAATTTTGACCGTGATTATACATAATACCTTGGAATGCACCATTAATCGCTTCTTCCAAGTCCGCATCTTCTAAAATGATATTTGGTGATTTTCCGCCAAGCTCTAACGTTACATGCTTAATCATTTCTGCAGACTGACGCATAATGTACTTTCCTGTAACAGTAGATCCTGTAAAAGCAACTTTATCAATGTCGTGATGATTTACAATTGCAGCCCCTGCTTCAGGACCAAAGCCTGGTACAAAGTTTACAACGCCGTTTGGAAATCCAGCCTCTTTAAAGAGTTTCGCTGCATATAGTAAAGATAAAGGCGTTTGCTCTGCTGGCTTTAATACAATCGTACAACCTGTCGCCAGTGCAGCTCCCATTTTCCAAGAAGACATAACAAGCGGAAAATTCCACGGAATAATTTGTCCTACAACACCAACAGGTTCATGTCTCGTATAATTTAAGTAATCTTTTGAAATCGGGATTGTTTGCCCAATAATTTTTGTAGTCCATCCTGCGTAATAACGATAATTTTCTACAGTCGCTGAAATATCATCATCAAGTGCTACTTGGTATGGCTTTCCATTATCTAAAGCTTCTAGTTGCGCTAATTCTTCTCTATGTTCTTCAATTAAATCTGCTAATTTATAAATAAGATGCGCTCTTTCAGCAGTAGTCATTTCTGCCCACGGGCCAGATTCAAATGCAGATCTTGCCGCTTTTACTGCAGCATCAATATCCTCTTCTTGCGCTTCACATACGACAGCTAGAACATCTTCTGTTGCTGGATTGTACGTTTCAAACGTCTTTCCGCCAATAGCAGAAACAAATTCGCCATTAATAAACATTTTAATTTCTTCATTTAAAAACGCTTCCACTTTTGGTTTCAGCTCAATATTTGTCTTTAACATTATGTCCTCCTCCTTATTTAAACAGCTGCATGAGCTGCAATATTTGATAAAATCGTTTGAAGCTTTTGATCTTCTTCTACAGTTAACCCTAGTCTTGGATAGCGAGAAGGTCCTCCCGCTTGCCCATGTAATTCCATAGAACGTTTAACGATTTGAACATATTTCCCTGATCCTTCAAGAAACTCGCAAAGTGGTAAAATAGCATCGTTTATTTCCCACGCCTTTTCTAATTCACCATTTTGAAA
The DNA here is from genome assembly GCF_038006085.1 of Bacillus sp. FSL K6-0073. Classification (NCBI taxonomy): domain Bacteria; kingdom Bacillati; phylum Bacillota; class Bacilli; order Caryophanales; family Bacillaceae; genus Bacillus; species Bacillus sp. FSL K6-0073. The sequence goes on from NZ_JBBOUN010000001.1 coordinate 2,780,141, forward strand.
ATGCTCATACATTTTTGTAACGAGACCGGGAACGATATTTCCTGCTACTGAAACCCATCCCGAGGCACCAACTAAATATGATTCCATAACTAAATCTTCAGAACCACAGAAGACTTGGAAAGCCCCTTCACTTTGTCTTACTAAATCTCTCGCTTTTCGAATATCTCCGCTAGATTCTTTAATATGTGTAACATTTTCACACTCTTTTCCAATACGGAGCATTAGCTCTGTACTTATATCAACACCAGAAGTAAATGGATTATTGTATAACATAATTGGTATATTTACAGAGTTTGAGATTTCTTTAAAATGAAAATAAATCTCCTCTTCCTTCGGTTTACAATAGTAAGAGTTTATAATTAATGCACAATCCGCTCCGTGTGCTTCTGCATGCTTCGTATATTCAATTGTTTCTTTCGTCGTTTCCGCAGCAGTTCCAACAATAACTGGAATACGGCCATCAATTTCTTTCAAAACGGTTTCTACCATTTTAAATCGCTCTTCTTTTAATAAACTTACAAACTCTCCTGTACTTCCATTAATGATGATACCTGCAACGTTTTGTTCGATAAAGTAATTTACATTTTGCTTTACCCCATCCCAATTAATTTCCTGAAATTCATCCATCGGTGTTATTAATACTGGGAATGCCCCTTTAATTTTTTGCATATTTATCTCTCCTTATCACATTTTATTTTAATAAGAAACCTGCCGGAAATGGATCCGTAGGGTCTAATAGAAACGTCTGCATCCCTGTAATAAATCCTCTACTTTCAAAACGGAAAATGTATCCTAGTTCCTCCGTCTTCACTTTTTCCACAGTTATAAAACTATTAAATATACTTTCATTTTTAAAAGGTTTATCCGCCATATAATCATTTTTAAATAACGCATGAACATAGGATACAATAGTAGAAACAAAACCTGGCGAACGTACGATAAAGTTATCTTCATGAAATGTAATCGATTTTATATGGTTCTTTTCTTTTTGCGAAGGATCTACTAAAATAAGCCTTTTTATTAGCGACTGTTTTTGTATAGCCTGCAGTGTAGCTTCTCCCCATCTTTTCAATTCAGAAATGTTTTCCATGCGAATTTCTGGCGAATACGCATCTTTTTCTACAACTGCATATACTTTATCTGCTTGTATAAGAGAATAACTTACATTACCAACCTGTAAATTTTTCTCAATCATATAGCATAGTTTGCTTTCAAACGAAACCGATATAACTTCATCATTCTCTACATACGCATGAACTAAAAATATTCCACATAACGTTTCAATTTTGTATTGATTGGACTCTCTCTTTTTTAAATACCTACTTTCGAGTAACATCGTTATTACTGCAACAATGCCTCCATAATGAAGCGGAACCGAACCTTCATGATTAAAAAATAATACAGCTGCATCCACTTCATTATAGATAGATGGAACGACAATACACCCATTCAAACCGATAAAACCACGTGGTTCATTTAATAAAAGCTTCATCTCTTCTGCTAATTCACCTGAAAATTGTTCATTTAATTGCTCCAAACTGTAGTAGTATTTGCATGGTACGTCTTTCATTACACGAAATGCCTCGCCATTTACATGTACGTCTACTGCTGTATACATTTTTTGAATGTTCATTTTATATCCTCCGTTTCATGTTCCATCGGCGGAATTAGCAAAAATCCTTCTTTAAGTGGATCCATTTCATTGTAAAAAAATCTATGCATACCCATAAGCCAAGCTGATCCCGTAATTTTCGTTATGACAGCTTCAATATTTTCAACATGTGTCGTATTCATGACATATCCTTTAAATAAAGAACCAACGATACTCTCATGAATGAACTCTTCACCAATCTCGATTTCTTTCTGAGCGTATAATACAGCTAGCTTCGCAGATGTTCCTGTACCGCATGGAGATCGATCTATTCCGCCTGGTGGTACAACAACTGTATTTTTCACATGCGCACATTCATGAGTAGGATCTGTATAAAATTCAACATGTGTTAATCCTCTTATAAACGAATACTCTGGATGAGTGATTTCAAACTTCTCATTAATTGTGTTCCTTATATGAATCGCCTTATCGATGATTGTAGATGCATTTTCTGGTACTAATTCTAGACCTACTGATTTCGCATCAATAATGGCATAAAAATTCCCTCCATAGGCAATATCAGCCTCTATAGTTCCAATGTCTTTCACTTGTACAGTAATATTTTTCAATAAAAAAGCTGGTATGTTACAGAAAGATACTTCTTTTGCTTTTCCATCTTGAACAGCAATATCTACTTCAACTAAGCCAGCCGGTGTATCTAGTTTTAAAGAAGTAATCGGTTCAACTACCGGAATTAAACCTGATTCAACTAACGCTGTACATACACCGATTGTATCGTGACCACACATCGGTAAATATCCACCTGTCTCTATGTATATAACACCTATATCAGCCTCAGGATGACACGGGTCTGTTAATAATGCTCCTGACATTACATCATGACCACGCGGTTCATTCATTAACAATTTTCGAATCCAATCATACTCCTTTTTCATATGTAACATCTTCTCTGCTATCGTCTCTCCAATCAACTTTGGAAGTCCACTAATTAATGTCCTCGTTGGATTCCCACCTGTGTGTGTATCAATCGTCGTAAAGACTCTTTGTGACCTCATCCGTTTAACACCCTTTCTGTAAAACGACTCAAACGAAGTGGTTCAATAGGAATAATTGTCTCTTTTTCATTTAATAACTCTTCAATTACTTTTCCAGTAACTGCTGCAAGACTAATCCCATCACCTTCATGTCCAGCGGCAATGAAATAATTCGGAATATGTTCCACTCGTGAAATAATCGGTAAATGATCTTCTGTCCACGGACGTAAACCAGCGTAAGAACGAATTACCATCATATCTGCCATTTTCGGATAAAAGCGAATTGCTCTATTTGCGATACATTTAATGACTTCATTATTTATCCTCGTATGAAATCCTACAAATTCACGACTACTACCAATTAAGAAATTTTGACTTTCAGTAGGCTCAAATACGAGCGCAACCCCGTATTTTTCAGTTAAAGCATCCACTTTTCGTTTTCCGCCAAATTTAGAAATTAAATAACCGAATTCCATTACTTTACGGCATCCTACGTGTTGTTGCCTTGAAGCTACAATAATATGCCCTTTTCTCGGTTCAATTGGTATATTTATATTTAACATCTGACCAATCTTAGGAGCCCACACACCGGCTGCATTTACAACTTGTTGTGCTGTAAAAGTTCCATTCGTAGTTTCTACAACAAATGAACCATCCGTCTCTATTTCCATACTCTTTACTTCCGTCTGCTTAAAAGCTTTTGCGCCAAACTTTTGTGCCTCTGACAGAAGCGAGAAAGCAAGGAGATATGGATTCACAGTTGAATCCGTCGCACATTCTAAACCGCCTAATAAATCATCAGCAAAAAAAGGCGACTCTTCCCTTATATCTTGCCTATCAAGCATTCGAAACGGTAATCCAGCTTCTTTTTGCCGATTTACCCATTGCTGCGCAGCTTCCATCTCTTCGTCTGACTCACATACGAGAATACTTCCTGGTGCCCTATATTCAAATGAATGCTCTAATTCTTCACTTAAATCAGTTACTAATTTTTGACTTACTAAAGACATTTGACTATCAAATCCCGGGTCTTTATCAATGGCCAAAATATTCCCATCACACCGTGAAGACGTCCCGCTGACAAATTCCTCTTTTTCAATGATTGTTACGTCTCTTCCGTATTTTGAAGTGTAATAAGCGATAGAACACCCTATTATTCCACCACCTATAATTAAAACGTCGCAGTGCCTCACAATATACTCCTCCTTTCCTAGCCCTCTCACTTTCTTTTTATGCAATTGACGTGCCAATTCTGTACATATACAATTTTTATAAATAATATTTTTATTTGTAAAAATATTTTAAATTCATAGTAAATAGGTGTATTATTTTTTTATCACTGTCAAAATTTTTATACATAACAGGAGGACATTATGGAATTCTCATTTCCGACTATACAAGAATTTTTGGAAAGCGTTTTAATCAATCATACATGTAGCCTTGATCCCATTAAGAAAATAAACGAAAGGTTTTATTACCTCCCTTCTACTACAGAAGAATATAATTGCGCAATTATTTATGTAGATGACTCATTCACTGCATTAATTGACGCTTTTTCTTATGAATTAGCTGTTATCATCCTTAACGAAAACGATGAGCCGATATGCTGTATAACTTCTCAGCAAATGATTCCATTTCTTTATAAGTCCTACAATGAACTACAGTCATTTTATGACACTGTAATACAAACAACTGACTCTTCTGTTACAGTAATTGATAGTAAAGAATGCGTTCGAACTTGGACAGATGGTGCTGAAAAAATATTTTCAGTCAACCATAATGAGATTATTGGGCAACCGATTACTCGTTTTTTTGATTATAAAGACTTGGAAATTTTACAATCTTTACATGATGGAAAAAGCATAGTCGCTCAGTTCCATCAGCCTCGTCCCGATTTATTCGTATTAATTAATTCAAATCCAGTTTATTGTAATGATGAAATTATAGGAGCAGTCGTTTCAGAAACAGATGTTACAAATCAAGTCGCTTTAAATGAAAAACTATTTAATATGTCACATGAAATACACCGTTTAGAACAAGAAGTGGCAAAGTATAAAGATGAATCCGATCCATTCCTTGCGATGAATGGAAAAAGTCCTGTTATACAAAGAACGATACAATTAGCTAGAAAAGTTTGTTCGGTGAAATCAACTGTTTTAATACTTGGGGAAAGCGGAGTTGGAAAAGAAGTATTTGCGAAAGCAATTCATGAAGCAAGTGAAGCAGCGAAGGCGCCTTTCATTTCGATTAACTGCGGGGCAATTCCAGAAGCATTATTTGAAAGTGAATTATTCGGTTACGAGCGTGGGGCGTTTTCTGGAGCAAATAGTAAAGGAAAAAAAGGTAAAATTGAACTCGCGCAAGGCGGTACTTTATTTCTTGATGAAATAGGTGAAATGCCACTTGATATGCAAGTAAAACTGTTACGTGTACTGCAAGAGCGAAAGTATTACCGAGTTGGTGGTGAAAAAGAAATTAATATTGATTTCCGTATTATCGCTGCTACAAATCGTGATTTACAAGAAGAAATGAGAAAAGGAACTTTCCGAGAAGATTTATATTACCGCTTAAATGTAGTTAGCTTGCAGATTCCACCGCTGCGCGAAAGACGCGAGGATATTATTGAATTAACCTATTCTTTCTTAAACGATTTTTCAATCAACTATAACAGACCAATTCGTGACTTACCTTCAAGCATTATGCATGAACTGCTTCATTACAATTGGCCAGGTAATATTCGCGAACTTCGAAACGTTGTTGAACGGCTTGTGGTATTCGCAACAGACGGAATTATAAAACAAGAATATTTACCATTTCATACGACTGAAACTTTAGACAACCATACAGCCCATTCCCTATTACTCAGCAACAATAATACAATCCTTTCTTTACAAGAAGAGATGGATGAGCATGAGAAAAAAGTTATCGAAAGGGCTTTACGAATTTTAAATGGGAATAAATTAGAATGCGCAAAACAACTTGGTGTAACAAGGGCTACTTTATATAACCGTTTAAAGAAACTTGGACTTCAATAAAGAAGCAGTATGCACCGATCAGGCATTTACAGATAGCCCTCTCCGCCTCTATATTGGCATGATTTTTGCATATATAATTTGTGAAAACCGAACTAGAGGAGGAATACACATGACAAATAAAAACAACTTAATCATTTGTCGTTGTGAAGAGGTTACATATGGGCAACTTCAATCGACAATTGCTGAATATAAATGCTCGGCAAGAGAATTAAAACTAAGAACACGTGCTGGCATGGGATTTTGCGGTGGTCGCACATGCAGAATAATGATAGATCGAATGATTGAAAATGCGAATCCTGACGTAACTCTTAATGAACTACCGTTAAAATATCAACCACCAATACGTGCAGTTACTTTTGGATCGGTAGGTGAAAGTAAATGAGTAGAATTACACATCACCCTATTTTAGGCACTTTACAAAGTAGTAAGCGTATTACCTTTCAATTTAACGGTCATCAATACGAAGCATATGAACATGAAACGATAGCTGCTGCCCTGTTAGCAAATGGAATACGGACATTAAGAGTTCATGAAGATAGCGGAACACCGCGAGGTATTTATTGTAATATCGGGCACTGTTCCGAATGCCGCATGACAGTAAATAATCAAACAAATGTACGCGCATGCTTAACTGTTGTAGAAGAAAACATGGTTGTTGAAAGCGGGAAACAGCATCCGAATATCGTGAGAGAGATGGTGAAAAAACGATGAGTGATGTAATTATTATTGGTGCAGGGCCAGCGGGATTATCTGCTTCTATTTCTTGTGCTCGTTTCGGACTAAAAGTGCTCGTTATTGATGAATTTATGAAGCCAGGCGGGAGATTGTTAGGACAGTTGCATCAAGAGCCTACTGGAGAATGGTGGAACGGAATAAAAGAATCGAAGCGACTTCATGAAGAAGCAGAATCACTTTCAGTACATATCAGGTGCGGTGTTTCGGTCTATAATTTAGATAGAGATGAAAACAATTGGTTTGTACATACTAATATCGGTACGTTAGAAGCACCTTTCGTACTACTTGCTACTGGAGCTGCGGAATATTCTATTCCCCTTCCTGGCTGGACACTTCCAGGAGTGATGTCAATTGGAGCAGCTCAAGTTATGACAAATGTTCATCGCGTGCAAGTTGGAAAAAAAGGAATTATTATTGGTGCTAACATTTTGTCTTTCGCCATTTTAAGTGAATTGCAATTAGCGGGAATTACAGTGGATCATATTGTACTCCCTGAGAAAAGCGAGTTAAGTCAAAAAGCTGGTGAACCTGAAGAAGTTTTAAACTCTCTTTTAAATGCAGCTCACCTCGCACCTTCTGCTTTCTTGCGAATAGGTAGCCACTTTATGAAATTTGATTGGATTCGAAAAGCTGGATTAACATTCTATCCAAACAACGGAATGAAAATAAACGGAACGCCACTTCACCTTCGGAAAGCAGCTCTTGAAATTATCGGAACAGATCAAGTTGAAGGTGTACGTATTGCTAATATTGACTCTAAAGGAAATGTTATTAATGGATCAGAGAAAATATATGAAGCAGATTTTGTTTGTATTGCCGGAGGATTATACCCACTTGCCGAACTTGCAGCTGTAGCTGGTTGTCCCTTCCATTACATTTCAGAATTAGGCGGACACGTTCCTCTCCATTCCGAAACAATGGAAACCCCTCTTCCTGGTTTATTTGTAGCCGGCAATATTACAGGCATTGAAAGCGGAAAAATTGCGATGGCGCAAGGAACAGTTGCAGGTCTATCTATTGCTAAATATGCAAGCAAAAAACGTGATATAGTCGACCAACAATTATCTCACGCCATTCAAAACGTTCACTTTGTTCGTCAGAAAGCTGCAATTCAGTTTAATCCGATGGTAGATATCGGTAGACGAAAGATGAATGAAATTTGGCGTGATTACTCATCTACATATGCACATACTAAAAAGAGCTGCTGAGATTATTCTCAACAGCTCTCTTCTCTACTCATCTGAGTTATTAATTTTCGCTAATGCGTAAATGCCTTCTTCATCATCTAATTCAAGTTGTAATCTCGCTGCGAATGGATTGACATTATATTCTCTGTCAAGCAATAAGCGTAAAGCTTCGATTAAGTTTGCTTGAATTAAAATTTGCTGGCGACCATTTACCTCTACTTCCGCAGAGAAACCGTAGTCGTCATCATACATGAGTTCAACTAATACTTCTTCTGGACCCACTTGTCTTTTTTCAGCGATATATATACAAAGCGCATTTATAAGCTCTTGTTCAGAAATTTTTATTGTTTCCATGCTACTTCATCTGCCTTCTTCTTACGTTGGTCTTTGAAGTATTTAAATGCACGAACTGCTAACATTACGATACCAGCCATTACTAACATATTTACCATAAACGCTAATACAGAACCAAGAGCTCCCATATTTGCAAATAAGCTACCCATTAGTAAACCACCAAGACCACCTAGTAATAAACCTTTCATAAAGCTTCCTTTATTACTTTTTGGTGCCGTGTTTGTTGCTTTCGTTTTTGAATCTGGAGTCGTTTTTTGAGAATTTACATTTGAGTCTTTTTTGTTTAAATCAACTTTTGACTTTTGACCTGAACTTGGTGTAAATGATTTTTTACCAGATTTGTAACTTTTCGCTGCTGCATGATCTACGAACATAAAGCTACTAGCCCCAAAGATAACCATGAATGCTGTCATTACTGCTACAAGTTTTTTCAACATATTATATCCATTCTCCTTTTATATAGATATATGTGAAATCTATCTTTCTAGTAAATTCAGAATGATAGATTTATTTTTAAGAACATTTTAAAGGTTCTTATGAACTTATTATATGAACTTTTGTCGAAATATGCAAGTATTATTTACTTTCAACAGTTTGGTCACAAAGGAAAAATTAAGCAAAACAGAATTGACTTTAAATGAAACAAAACATATTATAAGTTCATAAGAACTTTTTATTATTTTGGAGGTGAAAAGATGGAAACATTTCATCTCACACGAAACGAAATGGCTACCCTTCTTCTATCACTAAGAGGATGGAATACGAAAAAGCCTCTCGGTATTTTACAAGAAGCTTGGGCAAAGTCACATAAAAAAGATATTGAAAGCGGACAAAGCGTTACAGCTTTTATTACTACCGCACTTTCACCTATTTTTGAAAAGCTGATTAAAATTGACGATACTGATGTCGGTTTTTCTTTAAATGAAATAGTTGCGCTTGGCAATCAGATTGAAAACACAAGTTTCTCTGTAACTGCTATGCAAAACTGGGTGAAACGAGATATAAAAGAAATGATTGGCTCTCCTCAAAAAGGGAAAAAATATTCAATTGAACAAGCAGCCTTACTATTTATTGTCGAAGATTTAAAAACAGCACTTGATTTTGAATCCATTCGTAAGCTATTACGCCTTATTGTAAATGATCCAGCTGATCGAAGTGATGATTTAATCAATCCTGTTCATTTATATGTAGCATACTCTTCTCTATTTGAAGAACTCAATCAAGGAAATTGCTTACAATTAAATGCAACAGATACCGTTCATACAATTGAAAACATCGTAAAAGAAAAAGCTGATAAAATCGCAAGTAAGTTCGATCAAATTAATAACGAACAACGCGAAGCAATTCGTAACGCTATTATTATTGCGACCCTTTCTGTACATACCGCTTATGTACAAATGTTAGCAAAGCGTTACGTAACAGCAACTTTATTTTTACAGAACTTAGATGTGAAGCCGTAAAAAATAGGAGCAGAAATGCTTCTATTTTTTTATGAAAAATTCTTAATCATCTTGTCATTATCTCTTCATGAAAACTGAACTTATATATTTTACTATAATACTTATGTGATACATAAAAGAATTGAAATAGCAATCCCCTATACAAATAAGGTATAATCTACACATAGTGAATCTTTTATGTTATTAAGTATTAGGTTCACCTATTCAAAAATACATAAACTAGAAGGTGCAACAATGGTAAGTAGTTTTATTCACTCAGTATTAACGTTTTTTGAAGGATTAGGTTATTGGGGCATTATGCTTGGACTTATGATTGAGATTATCCCAAGTGAGATTGTCCTTGCTTATGCGGGATTCCTAGTATTCAATGGTAGTATCTCATTTGTAGGTGCAGTTGTATTCGGTACAATTGGCGGCGTTATTGCTCAAATCTTTATTTATTGGCTTGGACGATACGGTGGACGACCTATATTAGAACGATATGGAAAATATATTTTCATTCATAAAAAACATATAGATGCAGCTGAAGATTGGTTTAACCGTTACGGAACTGGTGTAATTTTCACTGCACGCTTTATTCCAGTAGTACGTCATGCGATTTCAATTCCTGCTGGTATTACAAAAATGCCATTATTACGTTTCACTACATTAACAGCACTTGCAATCATTCCTTGGTCTATCATTTTCATTTATTTAGGTGAAAAACTAGGTCAAAATTGGGAGAATATAAACGATATTGCGGGACCGTATGTGAAGTCTTTCGCAATTGGCGGCGTCATACTTATCCTACTATACTTCATCCTTAAAAAATGGACAAAAAAACGTAAAAATCTTGCTTAAGATAATATAAAAACCGCTATACATTCATTGCGAATGTTAGCGGTTTTTATATTAGACTTGATTATGTATTAAAAATCGGATTATTTCTTCCTTATGCTTTAAGTCATGCTGAATGAGTGATGAAAAATAATGATTTAGCCTTACTTTTTTAGTACCAATTTGAAAGTCATCATTAAAATTATAGACAGGAATTCGCTCAATTTCATCTACTAATTGTTTACGAGTATAGCTAAACTGATTGATAAGCTCTTCTCTTGAAATACCTGATCTTGCATATATAATTGCACTCTTATTCATTTCCTCTACATCTGTTGGAAAATGAGGCACTGATTGAGTACTAAGAAAATAAGGAATTCGATACTTCATTACAAAATCATCCCAAATAATAAAATGTGAAATCACATCTGCAATTCCCCACGAGCCATTTTTAAATGATTGAAACCATATATCATCAGGTACTCCCTTCAATGTTTGACACCATTTTATTAAATTTGACTTTTCTTCCACAATATTTTCTTTCTTCATTACTCATTCCTTTCTCGCACTTATAATTCATTCATATGAATATCTTCTAGGAATTATATAAAAAGCCTCCATAATTATGTGGATAAGCAACAATTCACTCGTCCATTTCGTATATTATCTCAAAAAGGAGTGATTCCCCTTATGCATTGGCAACAAAAAATACAATACTTAATCGGACGCCCTATCGGTATTTCCTTCCTAAATGGGCAAGGAACTTCTGGTGTATTATGTTCAGCACATGATGGTCAATTATATGTGTATGAATACCTTTACCAAGCTCAGTTCGCAATGAAGCATTATGATTTCAGACAAATTCAAGATATACATGCCTTTCCGAATTGCCCACATCAAAATCCTCTATACTAAAAAAAGGAACAGCTTATAGCCGTTCCTTTTTCTCCACACTTATTTCTCAGTATAAAAGTTTTGCACTGCTTCATCAAAATAAATCCAGCCTTTCCAGCCTAAATGAATTGTATCTTTTAAGAAATACTTATCATATTCATGGCCAGAAAAATCAACTACTGGGTATCCTGCTTTCTCAACTTGTTCCCGAACTTTTTTATAATACACTTCGCGGCGTTCTTTAGGGAAACCAGCGTAATCATACCATGGTCCGTTTACAGGTACAGAAATGAAGAGTGGCTTGACATTTTTCTCTTTAAAAATATTTAAAACAATTTGTAAGTCATCATATTCAGGTGATTCTTCATACGATTCATTTGCTCTAAAGTTTTTTAAACCTTTTAATTTTTTCTTTAAATTATGTTTATAGTAATACGGATTTTCAATTCCAAATGTGTTTGTAGTAGATTCCAATTTCCCTTCTTCCTCCGCATGTTTACGTGCATCTACCCAAGAAATTGAACGGAGTCCCATATTTGTTTTTTCTTTCATCGGTTCAATCTTAAATAAAGAGTTAAACAAATCTCTATGATCTAAAATATTACGATGCATATAAGCAAGTGGTTTAACTAAACCTGCTTTTATGTTATGTTTCGTATCATTATACACAATACCTTCTAATGAATTTTTTAATATATCATCTTCTTGAACAACTTTATAATCTAATAGTCGTTTCGCAATTTGCTTCTTCATTTCAACATTTATTTCATCATTAAAAATAAAATGATATGCTTGTTGCTTAGAGAAATTGTTCGTAAAATCCCCCTGTGATACCCCAGTCTTTGTAAACCATTGTGGCGATAAAACAAAGACTACTTTTTTACCTTCTAATTCATCTATCGTAGACGTCATATTTAATATATGAGCTAAACTTTGCGTACCGCCAATCCCCATTAAATATGGTGTAAAACCAGCCGGATTTACTTTAAAGTAATTAGACGGGTGATATGCATCCATTCGTAAAAATTCAGATGAACCATACATCGGTAAATACTGCGAATTCTCTAACATTTTTTGCTGTAAGAAAACGCTTTGTAGTTTTTCTTTTTGTAAGGAAGTTGCCGCATCTTCTACCTTTTTATCACTAATAAGTGATACTAAACTTTTCGATGGGATTAATATAATAATAAAAAAAAGCACACATGCTAAAATTATCGGGCCAAAAGCATGCTTCATCTTCATCGTCTCTTCCTCTTTCTATTGCTATTAAATTGTAACCCTTGTTTTTGACACGCCATCATTTCTCTCCTTTTTCTCTATACATGTTCCATTCTATTTATCTATTATATACATGTATGTATTTCTTTTCTTGTTCTATTCAGTCCTATAGAAATATCACAAGAAAATGTTTCCATAGAAACACGTTAATTATACAAGATTCTACATAAATTTCACACTGGAAATTTAGTGATAATTTTATTTTTCAAAGATGAAAAAACATAAAAAAAGTCTTTAAATTAATCTTGAGAAATAAAATTGTATAATTATATGGTCTTACATACACATAACCCCGTTTTAAAACTAGAACGGGGTTAAACATAAGAAAGTTTTATAATTCAATAATTGTCTCTTTTAACGAAGATTAATCACTTACAATATACAAAATGTATAAATCATTAAATCTATTACTATTCCATTTTTACTTGCTCCGTATAATATTCCATCGCTTGATTAAGCCATTTTTGTTCATCTTCTGTGAAAGGTGAAGGTATCATATTTTCAAGTTCTTGAATATCCAGTTCTTTCGCATTAGTATTAGCTAGCTTTTGTATCAAATCCTCACCAAGGAATGAAATAGACGCTTCCAAATAATCCTTAATCATCTCTTGTACTTTCGAATCTTCTACGGGGTTACCATATAATTGTTTTACTTTTTTAGACAATTGAATTAACGTTTTATCTAAATTAATTTTATCTTCTTCTGATTTCTTTGATAGTTCTTCCATAATGTTCGGTAATCTATGCTGCTCCATCCAATCTTTGTGAGTATGTTCTGTATTCATACCGTAAACAAGACTAAATAATACATTACTATCTACTTCTCCTTCCTCCTCGACCAACTTGATTACTCTTTTAATTGCTTGCATAGATTGCTCAATTTGTTCTTTTTCTCTCTCTAAAACTTGTAAATGAAGAGACAAGCTTTCATTTAGATCAACGCTAAAACTTGATTCATGTAACAAATTAGCGACTTTATCTAAGCTATAGCCTAGAAATTTTAGACTTAGAATTTTTTGTAACGTTATAATATCTTCATACTTATAAATGCGGTGCCCTGAAGAAGGATTCTTTTCTGGTTGTAACAATCCGATTTCATCATAGTAATGCAACGTAGGAATTGGTATGCCCGTTTTTTCTGAAAATTTCCCAATAGAAAATATTTTATCCTTACTCATCTAAATCCCCCCATCAAAAGTATAAGTTCATTATAAAACCTCAAGTAACTAGAGGTTCAACAGTTAAATTAAGAAAGTCCAATAATATTTCATTTCATAAAATCAATGTTTTTTGTCCTCATTTCATACCATAAGCATCATTCTTGTTACTTAAAAGGAGGTATAAAAAAAACAGACTATCACACATGTGAAGTCTGTTTCTCCATACTTTTATTTTTGTACATCGGCCCATTTTAAACTAGTTGCCGGACCGAATTGATGTACGTATAAATCTTTCACATATGGCTTTTGTAAGTACGATAATCCTCGCTGGAATACCGGTGCAATTACTGCGTCATCTAGCAGCATTTTCTCCGCATCTTGCATTGCTTTCCAACGAGCTTTTTCATCATTACCTAATTCTGTTTTAATCTTCTTAATTAACGCGTCATATTCTGGGTTTGCATATTCTGTATTGTTCACACTGCTTCCAGAAAGGAATACTTCTAAGTAAGTCATTGGATCTGGATAATCCGGTAACCAGCGTGATAATGACATTTCATATTCTTTCTTCTTCTCTAACGCTAGTTTTTGCGTATGCGGTTGTAATTTTACATTTACTTTTAAGCCTGGTAAGTTTTTCTCTAACTCTTCTTTAATGTATTCTCCTACTTTTTTGAAGTTTTCTAAGTCATAGTTTAATAACTCAAGTGTCACTTCATTTGTACCTGTTTCTTGCTTCGCCTTTTCCCAATACTTTTTCGCCTGTTTTACATCCGTCTTATTAAACTCACCTGCTGTACTTCTAAAATCTTTCTTATCTGGACCTTTTAAAAATCCTTTTGGCACGTAATAGTTCGCCGCAACCGAACCATCATTTAAAAATGAATTCGCAAGTCCTTTCTTATCAAACACTGTACTTAGCGCAAGACGTGCATTTTTATTTTTAAGAATCGGTACATTTTCATTGAATCGGAAGAAGTACATAACCGGATCTGTATATTGTTTTAGCTCTTTATTATTTTTATATTTATCGACGAATTCTGTAGAAATGACAGCTCTATCCACTTTATCTGTTTCATATAAATTTACCGCAGTTGAAACTTCTTTAACAATTTGATAGTTTACTTCATCTAGCTTCACTTCTTTTTTATCCCAATACTTATCGTTTTTCTTCATTGTAAAGCTTGCTTCATGCTTCCACTCCGATAATGTAAACGGCCCGTTATATACCGCTTTATTTGCTTCTAATCCGTATTTATCACCTTGTTCTTTCGCATATTTTTCATTAATTGGATAAAAGGACGGTAAAATAAGTAGTTTCGTAAAATACGGCACTGGATGTTCTAACTCTACAACAAACGTTTTATCATCCTTCGCTTTTACCCCTAATTCCTCTAACCCTAGTTGTTTCTTATTTATTTTCTCTGCATTTTTCACATCGTACGCAATGTATGCATATTGAGAAGCAGTATCCGGATTAATAAGTTGCTTCCAAGCGTATACGTAATCTTGTGCTGTTACTTGGTCTCCGTTAGACCATGTCGCATCACGTAAGTGGAATGTATATGTTTTCCCATCTTGGCTCACTTCATATTTTTGTGTTCCAGCTTCAATCACTTCATCATTTTTCGATAAACGGAATAATCCTTCCATTACGTTATTTAAAACGTTAAACGATACCGCATCTGTTACTTTCCCTGAATGTAAAGACGGAATTTCACCCGTTTCTAGTAACTGTAATACTTTTTTCTCATCTTTTGGCTTTGTCGTTGTTTTTTCTTTTGTGCATCCTACTAAAAATGAAGAAACTAATAGAGTACTAACTAATGAGTAACGAACAACTTTTTTCATTTGAAAACCCCCTCTACTTTTTAAGGTAAGTAACGACGAGCACCAGCGTATTCTTCTATATATCCTGGTGTATTTAGCGGTATAATCTCTACCGATCTTTCAGCTCTTGGTGAGTGAATCATATTGCCATCACCAATATACATTGCAACGTGATGGACACTACCTTTCCCTTGATCATGTGCAAAGAAAATTAAATCACCTTTTTGTAGATTTTCTTTATCAACTGCAACTCCTGCTCTTGATTGCGGTCCAGAATCTCGCGGAATTGTAATGCCGTGCGATTTGTAGATTGTATGCGTGAAGCCAGAGCAATCAAATCCAAAACCACTTGTACCAGCCCATATATACGGTAATCCTAAAAACATTTTCCCTGTGTTAATTAAATCATCAGCCGCCGGAGTTGGAATATCAGTTTGAGATTGGTAAACTGTTCCATCATTTTTACGTATCCATGCTTTTTGACCATTTGGCAACAATACACGGTATGAAATTGTGTCTTCACTTAATAGCGGCAGTCTTGTATTATAACTGACTTCAAGTGATTTATGTTTTTCAGAAGGGTTTATATATAAAATCGCTGTTGGTTTGGTTATTAAGACAAAAGGTTCATTTGTTTTATCTGCAAATTCTTGATTATATGTTAATTGTTTTTCAGGTATCCAGCCCGGATAACCTTCTTCATTTCGTGGTGTTGGCTGTCCATGCACTAATACCTTCACCCATTCGCCTTTCTTATCAATAACAGTTACTTCTTGACCGAGTAACGCTTGTGTTTCTAATTTATTTGCATTTGTTAACCATAGTTTCTCGTCAAGTGTCATTGATTTCGTCCATTTCCATAGATCCACTGGATTTGTTGCACTCGGTGTATCGATTGGCCTTAATGAATCAGGTACTGTCCATAACGTTGCAGCAGATACATCTATAAATGCTTTATTATCCTTCTTTTCTTCAGCATTTGCCGATGTAAACGATGAAAATATAAATAAAGTTGTTAAAAATGCAGTTCCTACTTTTTTCATATTTATCCCCCTTAAAAGATAGTTTACTAGTCTCTTCTCCTAAAACTTACTATTCACTGCCGATTGAAGGTTTATCTTTGATCCAGAATAAGTCATTCCTTCTGGCTCTTCCATTAACCAAAGCGGTGCATCAAGATCAAAATAATGAATATTAGGATGCGCTGCCGCTAAATGCGCAACAGCACTAACGGAAAGTGAAGACTCCATCATGCTGCCCACCATACACTTCACACCAGCTGTTTCTGCGATATCTGCAATACGCCATGCTTCACGTATGCCACCACACTTCATTAATTTAATATTAATGAAGTCTGCATATCTTCCTTGAACGAGCTTTAATGCGTCACTTGCTGAAAATATACTTTCATCGGCCATAATTGGCGTTTGCACACGATCTTTGACGTACTTTAACCCATCCCAATCTTTCGCGTGTACTGGTTGTTCAATAAATTCTATATTTAAATTACGATTTTCCATCTCTTGAATGATAGAGACCGCTTCTTTTGGACTCCAACCTTGATTCGCATCTAAACGTAATGTCGTATTTCTTGGTACCACATTTCGAATTGCCTCAATACGTTCCAAATCTAAATGCGCCTCTTTACCCACTTTAATCTTTAATGTTTGAAATCCTTTTTCTATATGTTTCTTCGCTTCTTTTGCCATTAATACAGGTTCATCCACACTCACTGTAATATCGGTATGAATTTTTTTCTTCCCGCCTAACAATGCATATAACGGCACATTTTGATATTGGCAATATACATCATATAAAGCGATATCTACCGCTGCTTTCGCACTTGAATTTCCAATACAACTCATTTGAATGTGCTGTAGTAACTGTTGAAACTGAATGATATCTTGACCAATTAAACAGGAACGCATCGGCCCTAAAATTGCTTCTTCAATCCCGTTAGCGAAATCACCCGTAATAACTGGTGTTGCGGCGGCTGCCCCCTTACCAATCACTCCTTCGTCTGTATAAATATAAACATCTATACTTTGAATTTCGGTTACAGTACGAAGCGCCGTTTTAAATGGTGTATGAAGATTTACACGTCTACGATTTACTTTTACATCAGTAATTTTCATATCGTTCATCCTTTCGTTGTCTGACAAAGTGGAACCTTAATTCCCAACTTTTTTAGAGCAATAAATCTCCTCTTTCACTTACCTTTCATGCAAGAAATTAATGTGAAATAAAAAAATCCAGCCATAAGAAGATTCTTACGGCTGGATTTTGTCTAGGAATGGGTAGACAAAGCAGCGATTTGATTATATTTTTTCTGTGCATCTTTTAATGCTACAAGAAGTGCTTTTTGAGACGAACCAAAGTATCTATTTTTTATTTCTGTTACCAATAGTGGATCATTAATATTTTTATGTAGAAACAAATATTTAACAAATTGTGATGTTAATGCAATTGTCGCTGAGCAATCTGCATCTACAATTTCCCCTGTTTCCTTAACAAGTACAAATGCTACAAAATAACTTTTGAACTTTTCAGTAATGGGATTATTTTGAGGTGCTTTCGCATCCCCTACGATATAAATTGTATTTGAAGCGTACACAGCTATCTTCCTTTCTTATACGAGGATAACGGGTTTCTTAATAGTCGTATGAGCGAGGAACTCAACGTTGATTAAAAAATGTATCCGCTTACCTTTTATTATAATATAATTGACAGAATTTTAACAACATTTATTTCAGTGCATATTCCATATTTATGAAAATAGCTTAAACTCTTCATTTCTACAATATGTGATTGTTCCTTGTACCATGACATTCATACATAAAAAACTGCACCCCCAATTGTTAGACGCCGTCTAACAATTGGGGGTGCAGTTCAATAGCTAACTGTTTTTTATTACTTTGGCATCACAAATATAGTTTCATTTGACTTAGAAAATTGATACTCTTTTCTCGCTAACTTCAAAATTTCTTCCTCATCGTCTGTTAAATTTTCTATGTTAGTCTTTAAAGAATCTTTATCTTTCTTTAAAGATACTAATTGTTTCTTTTGATCCGTAATCGTATCTTTCTTTTTATCAATTACTTCTTGTTGTTTCGTTAAAATATATTGAACATATAGAGTAGTTGCCGCAATAAAAAGGACCATTAAAATAAGTCGCCTTAACTTCTTTTTATTTACCCTACGCTTGTCACTAGGTTGTGATAATTGCTCTGGTATATTAGGAACATTTACTCGCTCGAGTTTCCTCATTCAAATCCCCCTAACCCATATTTTTCACTACCATCGGCACGTTTTCTTACTAAACTAAATTCTATTCTTATAAAATAAACTCCTTCACAAAAATATCCCATAAATTAACCAATTAAAGATAGCATTCGACGACATTTCCATATTTACACCGATTTTTTTTATACATGCTGCTATAAAATAGTAGTTTCTGTAATTCTTTTTCTACTATTGTAGAAGAGTTTTTTCACACACAAAATTCCTTCCCCACATATCCATGTTATAACATGCTTACAAGGAGGGGGAATATGCATTACCGCACATTAGGTAAAACTGGAATAACTGTTTCTGAAATAGGTTTTGGCGCATGGGCAATCGGTGGTGATGAATGGGGACCTGTTAACGATAAACAATCTATAACCGCTATAAAAAAAGCAATTGAATGTGGTGTGAATTTTATTGATACTGCGGATGTGTATGGTTTAGGTCATAGTGAAAAGTTGGTGGCTACCGCGATTAAAGGACATCGTAATGATATTATCCTATCTACAAAAGGTGGTTTAATCGGACATCACTACGACCCTAATGGAGTTCCTGTATATGATACTCCCGAAAAAATCATCGCCGTATTCGAAACAAGTTTACAACGTCTTCAAACAGATTATATTGATCTTTATTTTTGTCATATTTGGTGGCATAATCGTAGAGAAACAGAAGCATTTCTACGTGCATTTGACATATTAAAACGTGATGGCAAAGTAAGAGCAGTCGGTGTTTCGACTCATGATTTACAATACATTCATCATTTCAATAACAACAACGAAATTGATATCGTACAACTTGATTACAATATATTAAATCGAAAACCGGAAAAAGATATATTACCATTCTTACAAGAGAAAAATCTAGGAGCTGTTATTCGTGGTCCATTAAAAATGGGCATTTTAACTGGAAAATTCACAAATAAAACAATTTTTCCAGATGGAGATTTACGCAAAGATTGGCCAAATGAAACTTGGTTTCAAGAAGACTTACAAACCGTAGAGAAACTTCGGTTGCTCTCAAATAAAAATCAGACCCTAGGGCAACTTGCACTTCGCTATGTACTCTCTCATCCGGCAGTAAGTGTTGTAATTCCTGGTGCAAAAACAGGAACACAAGCACAAGAAAATGCAAATGCATCTGTTCGCCCTATTTTGAGTGATGAAGAGCTTAACTATATTCATTCAATATAAAAAGCCCAATCCGGGCTTTTTATATTGGCAAACTAATATCATACTCCATTCGCTTCGCTGTGTCCTCCGCAACATGCACACCTAACAAGTTTTTCACAATATGAAATGCCATATTAATTCCAGCTGAAATTCCGGCAGATGTTATAATATGTCCTTCATCTACAAACTTTACATTTTCTATAACTTCAACATTTTGAAACTCATTTTTAAACTTTTCAATACTAGCCCAATGTGTTGTTGCTTTTAAACCTTCCAGTAAACCTGCTTTCGCCAGTAATAGCGCTCCTGTACAAACTGAAGTCATCAGCTTTACTTCTTTCATTTGTTGGCGAATCCATTTTATTACTATTTCATTTTTTATTTCATATTTTCTAGCACCTAGCCCACCTGGAATTATTAAAATATCCACTGGTGGTAAATTTTCAATACTATAATCTGGCTGTACCTTCAATCCATTCCTTGCTGTAATCATTTCCCCATTCTCGCTAACTGTATAAACAGTAAATGTTTTTTCTTCATTCACCTCAGTTACAGAAAAAACTTCAAATGGCCCTGCAAAGTCTAACACTTCTACTTCATTAAATAAAAATATACCAACACTCCATTTATTCATCATAAGTTCACTTCCTGTTTCAAATGATGTAAAAGGTGATTATATCCTTTTTCTAATGCAATATCATACGCTGTTTTCCCATCATTTTTCTTAATCATCTTATTAGCTCCATTTTTAAGGAGCAACATAATTATTTCTTCATTTCCTAATAATGCTGCTTCGTGGAGTCCTGTCCAGCCACCACTTTGCATAATATTTACATCTGATCCTTTTTCAATTAAGAAAGCGACAAGTTCACTTTGCTTGTTCGCAATTGCCGCTTGCAAAGGTGTATTTTCATTTTCGTTTTTCGCTCTACTATGTATATCTGCACCGCTTTCTAAAAGAAAACTCGCTATTTCTTTCTGTCCAAAATAAGCTGCTAAATGAAGTGGTGTCCAGCCATCTTCACTACATTCGTTAACAATACTTGGACTCGCCTTTATAAACTTCACTACTTTTTCCTTATTACCACTTATAACAGCTTGTGCTATTGATTGTAAATGCTCCATAATAATCTCCCATCCTTCAAAATATTTAAGCATCTCCTTCTACATGTTCTATTAATTATTATATTTTCCTTTTAAAATCTTAAGTTTACATAATAATATTATATATATTACTTTTTTGTGCTTAATGCTGAATAGCAATAATGTTAAAAATACTACCTTTAAACAATGAAGACCATGATTTCATTAGAGTTACTGAAAAAGCAAGCAAAAAACTATACACATAGTTTTCATCATATTTGTTCAGTTGCATGAACTAAAACAGGTAATGTTTATTCTGCTATTTATGCTTTCAACATATCAAATAATATTATTCCAATAAAAAAACAATCCATTTTTAAAATGGATTGTTTTTTTATTTCTGTTTTATGCGGTTTATTTTATTTTTGTATTTTCAATGATGAAATAATTACATTTACAAAAATGAAACGCTACTATCTTAGCCCCTCTTATAGTAAGTTTTTCGTTTGAAAACAAAAATACAATTTCACCTTACGATTGAAAAAACATATGTAAAAGTTTCTAAAACAGCTGCCTTATCATACTAATCTATAGCAATTCTGTCTTCTTCCCTTACCTGTTTCCTTTAACACATACGATTTTAAAACTAGCGCCGTTAATGAATCTGTTAATGTTTTATATGATAAATTTGATAATGCCAATAGATCGTTCGTATATAACATTCTATGCTTCTCTAATAATAATAGTACTAATCGTTCAGACGGTTTTAATGCCTCATCACTTTCTAGTATAAAGTCTATATTTTTCATTTCTCTAATTATTACTCCTTATATAAAAAAATACTTTAGACGCTTATTTAATATAAAAATAATACATAACAAAATTATAAATATATTAAAATAGCACCATCTAAAAACACTATTATACTATAACATAGAAGTAGTGTTTACCCAAATAGGAAATGCTTTTTTATATCGCTTATAACATTTTTGCAAACCTACATAATATTTTGTACCATTACCCGCCAAGTTTTCTTCTAATTTTGCTGGTCATCCCGATGTATTTGTAATCAATGAAGTTCTTCTAAATTTATAAACAAATAAAAAACGGTTCGTCTATCATGCCCTAAACATGAATGACAATCGTTTTCCAGCTTCTTCTTAATTAACATGTTCTATCTTAAATATTTCTTGCAATATGCGGCTTACTGTAATGACTTGTTTCACCGCCACCTACTACTACTTTACCGCCTTTTTCGAAAATTAATAATTTACTTGAACCATCTGCAAGAAGCACTATTACTTGTTGCTACATAAATTACATAACCACTCTTTGATATACAAGTTTCCCAATTCGAATCAAATTCTGATCTTACTACACGATTTGAATACACTTGATTTTCAATTCTATCTTGTTCTACGTTTTCCAAATTGATTCCTCCCACTTCACTAAAATAGCATTTATAGGAAAATAACAGCCCTATATAAAATAGTAGCCGACTTTAACATAAATAGTATGTGTAATTAGTAGGAGAATGCTTGGACAACGAAAACGAAATAGACTTCAAAAATTTCACAATTGAAACTTCTCTTTAATCATTTCCGCTACTTCTTTTGCACTCAAATACGTGTTATTAATTTTTATATACTCTTCTTTTTCAATTTCACCATGAAGAGAGTTTAATCTATGCTTTTTCATCGTTTCTTTCAAATTATTTTCAGACCACTCAATATCTCTTTTTTTCGGTTTATGTTCTAATCTATTCGGGCTTTTATTTCGTTCTAATCTTTCATCTAATTCCGCTTCCAGCTCTACAAAATACACTGTCCCACCTTTTGATTCAAAAATACTTTCTACATGATGTATATAATTCCAATCCGCTTGGAGGTCAAATGCCCATATATACGTAAAAATCATTCCAGATAAATCACTTTTAGATACTTCTTCAAATATTTCATTACGAAATAAACTTACTAGTCTTTTTGCTTCTTTCGTACTGTAATCAAAAATTGGACTTACTAAATCAATTGTCATGTGGTTATGAAAAAGTTTGAAACCGGTTAATGTTGCTAATTCTTGCCCCACTGTCATTTTTCCAACTGCTTGTGGGCCAAATATTAATATAAGTTTCATTTATTTCCCTCCAATCTTTCTCTATAAACCATTACATAAAATTAAAAATAAGGCAGCCGATTTTAAATCGATTGCCTTATTTTTTATTCATAGTTTTAGTTCTATTCTTTTCGCATAGCTTCAAAAGTAATCATTTGATTTGCATTTGACGGTTCTTTTTCATAATCATATTCAGCAGAGCAAGTAATGTTAGAGAAACCTATACTTTCTAACAGAAGTTTAAACTCTTCTATTCCACACCAACGTACCGCAAAGCGTTGTAGTTCTGTTTGTACTAACTGTCCTTTACTCCACTTTTCATATTTCAAATATGATACAGTAACTTGGTTCAGCCAATCTATTTCAATTGATTTATTTTCTAATGTGATTCCGTCTCCACTCGGCAAAGAGAAAGTCGATGTATGAATTTCCCCAGTCTTCCAGTCATGCGGAAGCATAATATCTACGATTAATCGTCCATCTGGATTAAGATGTTCATAAAAACATTTCAATGCATTTATAGAATCCACACGATTTTCAATTAAACAAAAAGATCCAGTAGGAATGATAATTGCGTCATATTTATGCGGAAGTGAAAATTGTTGCAAGCTTCCTTCATATAAATTAGGATGTAAGCCTCTCTCTTTACAGCGCTTACGGCAAGAATCTAGCATTTCAGGTGAATAATCTATCCCATCCACTTTAAAACCAGCCTCTAGAAGCGGAATGATGACACGCCCTGAACCTACTGCAGCTTCGAGGATTCTTCCTCTACAATCTTTTAAACGTTCTTTGTAATACTCAATATCACCATTTAAAGAATAACCGACTGGTTTTGTGTAATCATACAGTTCCGTACAAAGTGTACTATAAAAGCTAAACATTTATTTTCTCCTCCGTTTTTACGTACGGAAGATTTCAATTCAACTAATCTTCCTGTACCTCTAATTTTAATGATATTTCGAAAGAGCTGACTGTCATAATATATCACTCACTTTCCATAGAATATAATGATATTGTATTACATAACCTTCCAATTTGAAATATAAAAATTAAAAATTCAGACTACAAATTAAAGAGCTTACTTTAGTAAGTTCTTTAGAAAAAATATTTATTTCACAATCGGCAATGTCACTTCACTTAATTTCACTGTAAGTTTCGTGCCAGCTTTCGGTCTAATTGTATAATCATAATCACTTGCAATTAAAACAACTCCGATTTGATGCCCCACTTTAAATACATAATCATCTGGCTGCATGTCCCATGTAAATGTATAATCTTTGCCCGGTTGAATCGCTGTTGAATTTTCTATACTCTTTAAGTTTTGTGGATCCATCCAGCCTCTCGTTACGATTTCCGGCTTCGCTCCTCCATAGTCAACAAGTAATGCTGTTAAATTTGATACAGATCGATCAATATTTCCTGTAATTGAAATCTTTGGTGTACCACTTATACGCGTATCTTTTTGCAGTACAGGCATTGTATATACTAATCGATTTGCTACTTCTAATTCTGGGTTTGCTACTAATTGGTTTGATTTCATTTGTGCATCATCTAAGACTGAGAAAACTTTATTAGCCGCTCCCATACTTAATGGTAAATTGACTGATTTATTACTTAAATACATACGGATTTTTGAAGGTACAGCCGCTGGATCTGGCCAATTTTTTATCTTTTGCCACGTTTTATTTTCTCGTTGCACATCAACCATTGGTTCATCCATAATTCCATTTTCAATTCCGTACAACCAATAATCTAACCATTTATTTTGTGTTTGCTGCCAGTTATTACTTGATGTCCCACCATGACCACCTTGGTGTAGCCACATTTTACGAGGAACATTATTTTCCGCAAGTGCTTCCCACCATTGCGCGAACTGTTTCGTCTTAACATTCCAATCGTTTAAACCATGAACAACAAATACACTCGCTTTTACATTTTTAGCATCTTTTACATAGTTACGTTTATCCCAAAAATCATTATAATTACCTGTTTTTCGGTCTTGTCCAGCCGTTAATTCTTTTATAACTTGTCCGCAAACTTCAGGATTTTCCCTTGTCAGTACTGCTTCTGCCATATTATCTGTATCTTCTCCTTGATATCCGCCTGGAGCAATGACTGCACCATTTGCACGATAATAATCATACCAACTACTAATTGCTGCGATTGGAATAATTGTTTTTAAACCTTCGACTCCAGTAGTCGCAACAGCATTTGGTAAAGTACCATTATAGGAAACTCCAGTCATACCTACATTTCCTGTAGACCAATTTGCCTGAACTTCCTCACCCTGTTCTGTAAATGCTTTCGCGCGACCGTTTACCCAATCAATAA
The DNA here is from genome assembly GCF_038006085.1 of Bacillus sp. FSL K6-0073. Classification (NCBI taxonomy): domain Bacteria; kingdom Bacillati; phylum Bacillota; class Bacilli; order Caryophanales; family Bacillaceae; genus Bacillus; species Bacillus sp. FSL K6-0073. The sequence goes on from NZ_JBBOUN010000001.1 coordinate 2,805,522, forward strand.
CAGATTTTGTCCCGAGTATCTCTTGTTCATCTCCAGTTGTAGGGCATCCATCTGATTTTCCAGTACCGATACGAACCAAGATTAACCGCTCCATACGGTTTTCCTTCATACGCATACAATTCTTCATCTACATTATATACAGGAACATCTTTTAATCCAGATCGATATGGACTCATTTCATAAATAACAGGAACTTTCACATTCGGATCTGTCTTTGGACGCATAACTTTTATCGATACTCTATCTTTCTTACCGTCTCGATCACTATCAACTTCTGTCTCTACATATAAATTTTCGATAATAGCTTCATCGAGAGAATAAATCGGCTTTGTCATCCCATTTTCTAATTCAATTTTCGTATTTTTAATCTCTTCCTTCTTCTCTGCATGCACATTCATAGTAAAGCTAGGTATAATTGTTGCAGATAGCATTGCTGACAGTGTAATTGCCATTTTCTTTTTACTCAAAATGTTCCCTCCCCTTATTCGTTCTCTTTTACTATATAACAAAATAACTGAAAATTCAGTTTTATTTTTATATAAAAGTTGAGAAACTCAAAGATTTCTTATTAAGTAAAATTTAATGCAGGTATGAAAGTATTTTCCCGCTTCCTCCTTCTTTATAAAGTAAAACTTTAATCAGCCCTCACCAATTGGGCGTTTACGAGCAGCAGGGCCACTTCTTTGCTTTCGCTGAATTTTGAGGTGGGGTCTTACTGCCCGGCAAATAGCGGGATAAATAGAGAAAAAGACAACCGATATTTCTATCGCTTGCCTTACATTCCATTTATTATTTTTCTAACTCTTTAAAGGTATCTTTCAAGTCTTTATCAGATACCTTTATATCTGCATTTTTAAGCAGTTCTCTAGTAACTTGTTGATGGAATTGAGGATCTTGTATACGTTGCTGTTCTAATTCTTTACGAATATTCTCTTTCTCTTCCTCATACGGTTTAAGCTCTTTTTTATCCGTTAGCTTAATAATATGATATCCGAAAGAAGATTTAACAGGTTCACTCAATTGACCAACTTCTAACTTATACGCAGCATCCTCAAATTCTTTCACCATCATACCAGGTCCAAATTCAGATAGTTCCCCACCTTTTTCTTTAGAACCTGGATCCTCTGAATATTGTTTAGCCAATGCCGCGAAATCTTCGCCACTATTTAATTTTTCTTTAATTTCTTTTGCTGTCTTTTCATCTTTTACTAAAATATGGCTAACTTGAAGCTTTGGCTTATAATGATCTTTAATATCTTTTTCCGTTACGGTTGCTTTAATAGCTTTTTCAAAAGCAAAAGTAAGCTTTAATTTCTCTTTCAACTGATCTTCATTTTTCACACCATTAGATTCCATATATGTATTAAAATTATCGCCCATCTTGTCTTTTAATTCTTTTAGTTGTTTCGTTACCTCTTCATCCGTAACTTTATATTTATCATTTAATACTTTTTCTACTACCATTTCAGATAAATTCTGTTTACCGTAGTTTTCTTTTAATTTTTTGTTAAAATCACTTTCTGAAATGCTTCCTGATTTTGTCGTTACAATATTATCTGATGAACCACATGCAGATAAAGATAACGTCATACCCATTAAAATGCTACCAATTACTAATTTCTTTCTTTTCAAATCTGAATACCTCACTTCATTAAATTCAAATATAACTATGTAAATATAACGTTTTCCTGTGAACTTCACGTGAATTTAATGAAAGTAGAACATTTGCTAATTCTCCATTTAATACATCAATTTTGAAAATTATGGTGATTCATCCTGTATCGCTAATCTCTAAAGCTGCAAAAAGGACTAATATTTTCATTAGTCCTTTTTCACATTTATATAAAATTGAATTTCTCTATCTATAGAGGAAACTCCATATTCAAAACCATGCCTTTCTAAAATACTTTTCACTATCGCTAGACCTAATCCTGTACCTGATTTTTCTTTACTACGAGAAGATTCTAGTACATAAAAAGGCTCCCAAATTTTCTCGATATCCTTAATTTTATCCGTAGGAATGCCATTTTTTATTTGGAAATATATACTTTTATTTCTATCTTCTAATGTAATTATTATGTTTTGATTTGCTGTATATTTTATCGCATTAGAAATTAAATTTTGAAACACCATTCTCATTTTATTTAAATCTGCATAAACGATTGTATCGCCCGCATTACAATTTACTTGCAAGTTAATTTCTTTCGAATCCAGTTCAATCTGATGCTTATCTAATATACTCTGGACCAGTGGTTCAATGGGGAATTCTTCTTTTTGTAAAATATCTCTTTCTAGTTTAGAAAATCGTAATAGTTCTTCAATTAAGTTTGATATTTGATCTGTTTGTTTAATAATTGTATCTACATAAGTCCCATCATCTAATCCATCTTTAATCCCCATAGAGTATGCTTTTACTAATGCGATCGGTGTCTTTAATTCATGCGTTACATCACCCATAAATCGTTTTAAATGTTCATTACGATCAGTTAAGTCTTGATGTGCTTCATGTAGTTTTTCACTCATGATATTAATACTATTGGCCAACTCTCCTATTTCATCATTCGTTTTCACTTTCGTTCTTTTAAACTGCAAATGTGAAATATCCTGAGCCACATCACTTAACTCTTTCAGTGGTGTCGTTATTATTTTTGAAAGTATCCACACAAGTAAAATAATAAGAAGGAGCGAGAAACATAGGATATATAAGTAAAATGTATTTAACGTATTTATAATTTCATTTGAATTCGCAATGGAAGTCCCAATTAAAATTATCGTATCATCTTTCGCAATATATTTAGCAAAAAAACTCGCTTTTACCTTTCCTTGATCGTACAGTTTATTCGATTGCCCTTCCGTCTTCACTTTCATAACTTCGTCTTTCGTAATCCAAAGCTTATTTAACGTTACTTTCTTTTTCGTAAGTTGCATGCGTAACGCGTCGTTCATAGCATCTTCTGACTGATTAATTGGCGTATACGCAATTGTAACATTATTTTCACTTTCAATTGTATGAATAACATCTTCTAAATCATTGACTAGCGCATTTTGTATTTGAGTTGTAAATTCATTTAAGTTTTCACGTGTTTTATAAATATTATATTTCGGCAGGAGAAAGTTAATTAATAATAAAGAAATTGTAAATATAAGAATAACGGTTAAAGAAATGCTGAGAAATAGCTTTTTCCCAAGTTTATTCACTTTGTTCCTCCAAACTATAACCCAGCCCACGATGCGTCTTAATAATATTTTCTCCAATTTTTTTACGCAGCCTTCTTACATGTGTATCAACCGTTCTCTCTTCTCCAAAATAGTCAAATCCCCATACAATGTCTAACAATTTTTTACGAGTTAAAATAGTTCCTTTATGATTTAAAAAGCATTTTATTAATTCGAGCTCTGTTTTTGTAATTTCTAACTCTATATCATTTTTATATACTTTATTTTTGGCGAAATTTATCTTTACATCTTGTACTTGAATAATATCATCATGCTGAATAAGTTTTTTCGCTCGTGTAATTAGTACTCCTGGATGAAATGGTTTTTTTACGTACTCATCTGCCCCACTTTGAAGCGCTGCTAATTCATCTTCACTTTCACTTTTCGCCGTAAGCATTAATACTTTTACGCTTGAATTCTTTTTTATTTCCTGACAGACAGTAATACCACTATGTTTCGGCATCATCCAATCCAAAATAGCTAAATCAATTTTTTCATCATAAAATATTTGAAGTGCTTCCTCTCCGTCTTTCGCTAATAATACTTCAAAGCCTTCTTTTTCAAAATAAGCTTTTAAAATCCTTAACATATCTTGTTCGTCATCTGCAATTAAAACTTTCATATTTTTTCCTCCATTGCCTTTAAACAAAAACCAATTGTATCATACAACATCTTTGTTACATGAATGTGACAGAAAAATATTTAAAGCTTTTGAGGGGATAGTAATGGTGAGGTGTTGTACTATGATAAAAAAAATCGGGGTCATTTCTCTTCTTCTATTTCTATTATCAACAAATGCGTTCGCAAATACAAATCAACAAATTGAAGTATTTGATTGTCAAAAAGAAATGGTCATTCAAAAACAATCTTTAGATCCAGTAATCCAAAAAGAAGCAGTTCAATACGCTAAATCAATTACTGGTCCATTTAAAAACTTAAATGTCGTTCCAAAAGATGGCTATATGATAAAAATCCCTTTATCTAAGCCGGTTTCTATTACTAATCAATGGTTACACACTACAATAGACGAAGTACTTATACTACTCCCACTAAAAGAAAAGCCTTATATTATGCTTTATGATGATGAAAATAATCCGCATTTTTATTATGTAAAAGGTAAACCAGGATTATTATTGAAACAAATGAAGGTTAAAACGTAATTGACTGAAAAGGAGTCACCTTATAAGCTAAATTTTAAAAGCTAAGGTGCTCTTTTTTATAATAACAATTTGGTAAATGAAATTATAAAAGTTGTTTCTAATATAAGGGTCGCATCTTCATATATATCAGCGATTTTTTAAGATATATCGATTTATCAACGAAAATACCTTTCCGTAGCTATTGTTTGGATAGCAATCTCTATAATACTTTGTAGTGACTTGATCCCTTATATAATCCCCCTTTCACAAATCCATTTGCAGTATAAAACACATCCCCTTGCTTCGTGTCAGTATGTAAAACAATCACTTCAAAATACTTTTCCGCATGACCTAATAGCTGGTTTAATAATAAGTTCCCTAACCCTATACGCCGATAATCCCTTAAAATATAAAATCTCCTTAACCGCCCAATCCTATTGTCTTTTATGTACGAATCTTTATTTAAACCTCCAACTCCGACTAACATATCCCCTTGGAAAATACCATATAAACATTCTCCAGTTTTATTGAATACATTTATTTTGTTTTTATATTCATTTATTAGCCTTATAAGGAAATTAAAGCCCTCTTCTTCACTGTCTTGAACGAGATGACTGAATTCATATTCCATTAAATTTTCTATTTGTTGAATATGTATATCTTTCAAGTCCACTCCCCCTAAGTACGAAAATACATAAAAATGCTCGAGAACCATTTATTCTGAGCATTTTTATGCTTATTACTTTATTTAATTCATAGTATGCATATACTTCACTTCATATGTAAATCGATAATACAGTCGATTAATTTTATTATGAAAATATAAGAGTCTTGTTACAATCTAGTGTGTCGTAAGGCTCTTTAAAGTTGTTTAATTCTTATTGAACTAAAGCATCTGTTTGTTTAAGTGTATACATTCACCATTTATAATTTCTCTCAAATATACTATCAGTTTATATATTCCTCATTCTTCTCTAACAGGTTCAAGATAAATTATAATTTGTTAATCGATATGTTTGTGTAACCACTGTTCAAATATCTTTAACTGTTCTTCGGTATGAAAGTAATGTTCACCCGTCTCCATAACTTCTAATTCACAACGATGTTTTTTTGTAAAATAGTTAATAGTTTCAAGTTCACACAGTTCATCCTTAGCTCCGTACATAATATATGTATCTGTATTCCATGTACTAATAGGATGCTCTTTTACATAGCATAAATAATCCCAATATAACTTTTGACCAATAGGTGTCTCTATAGTCATTTCTTTTTGCAAAAGCTCCGGTGTTACATTAAACCATTTCATCATATTTTCAATAATTCGTTCCATATTAACTACTGGTGATAAAAATAATGCCTTTTTTAGCACATCATTTTGATAAGCTAAAAGACTAAAATACGCCCCCATACTACATGCAAATACGTTTATTTCTTTCCAATGTACTTTTCCGTAGTTCATAATTATAGATAATTCATTAACACAAAACTGTACTTTACAAGGAGTGTTATCATTTTTTCTTTCTCCATGCTCAGGTAAATCAAAGCTTAATACTTGATAACCTTTTCGATTGGCTTCTTCAGCTAATATTTGAATAACTGCATCTTCCTTATTTGACATATTTCCATGTACTGCAATAAAAACTTTTTCACTCTTCTCTCCCCACAAAACCGCAGGAATATTACTAATTTTAAAATTATTTTTAAGCATACTCCCTCCATAAAATAAGACATATAGGACTTGGAAAAAATGCACACACTTTATTTATCTCTGTACAGCAGGCAGTATCCGCTTTAACTCTATTAAATCATCTATTACTATATCAGCGTGAGCAAGTTCATCTTCTTGCGCAAAATCAAAATTGCACCCAATTGCAAGTAAACCGTTGTCTTTCGCTGCATTTATATCAGATAGCCGGTCACCAACTACCGCTGCCTCTTTTATATCATATTTGTTCATAATACTTTTAACTAAGTCACCTTTATTTAGCGATTGTATTTGTTCAATACTAAACGTTTCTGTCACCCACTTGTCTAAAGCATAATACGTTACGATTGCTCGTAAATATTCTTTCAAACCATTACTAGCAATGTAAATTGAACAATTATTTTCTTTTATATATGTAAATATTTCTTTTACATTTGGATATAAAGCGCCTTTTCCGCTTTTTATGTTTTCAATTAGTCTATCTAAAAAATATGCATCTGTTTGTTCTCTTATTTCAATAGAATGGTCCGGTAATAAAGCTTCCCAAACTTTCGGTAGCGGCACACCCATAATTTCACGGTATTTTTCAATCGGTGTTACCGTATCCCATAATTGAAGTGATCTTAAGTGATCAAAAGTATCATCTAACGATAATTCTAAAATTTTATCTGTTTGAAATAATGTTCCATCCATATCAAAAATTAATGCTTGTAACATTCCTATCTCTCCTTTTGGACTATAGTTTTACCAGATATATTTTTAAGCATCTCAATAATAATTTCTGAGCAATAATTCGCAGCAGTTTTCGTGAAGTCATCATAAGAAACTTGAGCTTCATCATCTGCGCTGTCAGAAATACATCGTATAACAAGAAACGGTATATCATTTATGTAGGCGACATGTCCAATTGCTGCCCCTTCCATTTCTGTACAATGAGGTGCATATTCATCTATTAATTTTGCCTTTAACTTTGAATCTTCAACAAAACATTCACCACTTACAATTCTTCCTTCGTGAGCTTGAATATTTGAACTATTACTGTTACATGCTTTACGTGCTAACTCTATCAATTCCTTACTTGCAATAAACTCCTCTTGAAACGGGAATAATTTTTTCATTTGATTTTTACTTACATCATGATGGGTAACGTTAGTTGAAATAACTAAATCGCCAACTTTTACACCTGGATGTAATCCACCAGCAACGCCCGTATTGATGATAGAGTCTACATTAAATTTATGAATTAATGTTTGCACACATGCAGCAGCATTTACTTTCCCTACACCAGAACGTGTAATAATTACTTCTGTTCCCATGAATTCTCCAATATAAAATGGCATTCCCGCAATTGTCTGTTCTTCTTGTATTACTAGCTTTTTTAAAAGTAAATCTATTTCAATTTGCATTGCTCCGATAATGCCGATTCTGTTCATGTATGTAGTCCCCTTTATTAATTAATCCCTTTAATCCTCTCAGACATAACTGATAATAAAAATTTCGGAAGTACAAGTTGTCGCTTTAATCTTTTCGGCTGTGAGAGTAACCTATACAGCCATTCAGTTCCAGTATCCCTCATTATTTTTGGTGCTCTTTTTACAGTACCAGATATTATATCAATCATACCTCCGATACCAATAGATAGCGGAACGTTTAATGTTTGTATGTTTTCATAGATGAACTCTTCTTGTTTTGGTGAGCCTAGTCCTACGAGTAGTAAATGCGGCTTGAACTGCTTAATTTTCATTTTTATTTCTTCTATTTCTTCACCATTTACAAATCCATGCTGTCCTTTAAATTGTGCTCCTGGGAACTGCTCATTTAATTTTTCTAATGCCTTTTTATTACTTTCTGGCGCAGCTCCAAAAAGAAAGACACGATATTCATTGTCGTTACAATATTTTATTAAATCGTGAGTTAAATCCGCCCCAGTAACACGTTCTTTCAAAGTTCCTTTTAATATTTTCGAGCCAATTATGACACCAATCCCATCCGCTGTTATTAAATCCGCAGATAGTAACATCTTTTTAAACTCCTTTGATTTTTCCGTATTTTCCTTTGCAGACATAACAATTTCAGGATTTGCAGTTACTACAAACCTGGGTTTCTCTTGTTGTTCATGTAGCCAACCTTTTAATAAACTTATAGCTTTTGCATATTCTAAAGTTGAAAAAGGTATACCTTTTATAAACTGCTGATCCACTGTACTCTCCCCTTACATAAGCTGCAAATATTTATCAATGTCTTTAGAAATTTGAATAAAAGCTTTATTCCAAAATTCATAATTTCTTATATCTATTTCAAAATGTTTTTTCATAAGCTCCTCTACTGGAGCCTTTCCTGTTTCTCGTAAGAACTCTTTATATTTCGAATGAAAAGTACTTTTACCTTCTTGAACTATTTCTAATAAGCTAAAACTTACTAAATATCCAAATGTGTATGGATAATTGTAAAAAGGAACATCTGCTATATAAAATTGAATATATTTCATCCATACAAACGGCTGGTATTCACTTAAAGCTTTTCCATAAGCTTCTTTTTGTGCAATTATAGATAATTTCTCAATTTCATCAGCACTTAAAGGACCCTCTTTACATTTTTCATAAAATGTTTTTTCAAACTGATACGATGCTCGTATTGCCATTACATAATTAAAACTATTTCTTATTTTCCAGCTAAGTAATGACTTTTTCATATCTTTACTATCCGTTGTTTCAATTAGATAATTTAAGAGTACCGTTTCAAAGAAAATAGATGCTGATTCAGCCGTACTCATTGGCAAGTAATCATCTAAAAAAGATGTAGATTGTTCAAAACTCATATTATAAAAATGCCAAGCATGTCCTAATTCATGAGCGAGCACTCTTACACTATCTATACTCCCATCATAACGAATGGAAATTCGCGATTCTTTCTCACTGAAAAATGGAGCACAAAACCCACCTGGTGGTTTATTCTCTCTCGGTTCAGCATCTACCCAACCACTTTCTATCGCATTACGTGCAAATTCTGCTAATTCTTCATCAATATTCTTACATGCATCATAAACGTTTTGTATTGCTACTGAAAAAGGAATCATGACCTCATTACTTTCCTTTACCGTCATAAGTTCATGCCATGTAATTGAAGCTTTTCCTTTCTTATACACGTTTAAAGCACTTACTAATTTATCAAGGTTTTCTTCTGTCGCATTCCACATTTGGAATAATACAGTTTCTGAAATGCCATTCGCATGAAAAGATTGTGTTAAAATCTCTCTATCTTCTATTTCATTACTCTTTGCATTACGCAATCTCCCTATTTGATTTAATACAGTAGCAAAGATTTCTTTTTCCTTATGTAAAGTACTTGTAAGTAACTCGAATACTTCTAATCTTTCCTTTTCATTATCACTATTCATTGCAATAGTATTTGCTTGTCCAAAGGATAATTGTCTATTATTGCGCTCTATTTCTATCCTATCCCGTAATTGTATGTACATATTTTCCCACGCATTAAGCTCATCTTTTATTAACTTAGTATTATCTGAAGTTTCCACTTCATTATGTTTTATTACTTGCTGTAATTCATTTTTTAGTTCCTTCACTTTCACGGTCAATTTAGTAAGGTCAGATGGTACACTTTCTTCAACTGATCTACAGTACAAATAGTATTCTGCTTTTTCAATAGCTTGTATTAGCTTTGAAAGAACCTCTACATCTTTTGTTACAAAATATTGCTCTTTCAACTCCAAAATCGGAAATAGAATATCCTCATTCGAATACAATCGATTTAAATCCCATCTAGCAATTTCTTGCATTTTTATAGCCACCCCCTATTTTTACAAATAGTTACAGATATTTCTCCCCACACAATTATATATGAAATGGCAAAATTTTGATATCTTCAAATATTTAAATTCCTACAAATACATTCTTATTTATACTCTTTTCTTCTACCATTAAGTATCATTCCACATATAAAAAATACTCCCTCTACAAGAGAGCAATTCATATAGGAAAACTTCAAAGATTTTATCTTCACCAATACCATATCGACCGGTAATCACAGATTAAAGAAAAAAGGATTGATCAAATGATCAATCCTTTACTCTACTTCATTTAAGAAAAATAACGTTATAACGCCAGGTCCTGTATGTGCTCCGATTGCTGCACCAATTGTATTTACGATAAATACTTCACAACCGAATCTTTCCGTAATTAATGATTTTAATGCTTCCGCTGTTTCTAAGTCATCACCATGAGTCATACCGATTGTTTGACCTTTAAGGTCTTTACCACGTTCTTCCATAATATCAACAATTCGGCTTAATACTTTCTTTTTCCCTCTTACCTTTTCAAGTGGTACAAGTTTTCCTTCTTCCACGTTTAAGATAGGCTTAATGTTTAGTAAACCACCGATAAAACCAGCTACTTTACTTAAACGTCCACCTCTAACAAGGTACTGTAAGTCAGCTACAGTGAAGATGTGCTCCATATGGTTCATTAGAAAAGCGACACGGTTTAAAATATCTTCTTTTGATGCGCCGTCTTTTGCCATTTTAGCAGCTTCTAAAACGACAAGACCTTGACCAAGCGAAGCGCATTTTGTATCAATAATTTCTAAATCTAAATCTGCATATGTTTCTTTTACTTCCTCTTTAATGACAACTGATGATTGATATGTACCAGACAGTTCAGATGAAAAAGCTAAATATATACAAGGATTACCTTCTTTTGCATAAGAAACAAATTTTTCTTGGAAAGTTTCAAGCGAAGGCAATGACGTTCTATAAACAGCGCCTTCTCTCATTTTTTGCAATAATGTAACTGACTCTAATGTTACTCCATCTAAATACTCTGTTTCTGCTTCATCATATACACGGAGTGGAATTAAATCAATATCATATGCTTGCAGCAATTCTACTGGTAAATCCGCCGCACTATCCGTAATGATTTTAACACTCATTTTTAAACCTCTATTCTGTTATAAATATAAAATAATAAAATAAAAATAGTACTTTTAAATTATATACGTAAAACTTAAATGAAGAAAGGAAAACACTTTATATTGTATGCACTATTCTTCAAAACTTGAACTATTAATGAAAATGATTCTATTTTAAACATCCTTTTCTTATTATTTTTCTATAACACGAGTAATTTTATAAGTATTTTGTATCAGTATATTTTACTTCTTTAACTTAATATTATCTTTTCAAATTTATACTGTTTAAAATTTAAAAGCCAAATCCAATAAAGGAAATGGCTTTTAAATTTTCGTAAAATAACCAAACTTTATTTTCCATCACATTGTTTGTTTACATTCATACTTTGGTGATGTTGAATATTAGTCCAGTTATGATAAATATTTATAGCCTGTACTATAATTAAAACAGTGAATATTTACCTGTAAGATGCACTATATCTAAAAAAGGTTAAACATTTTATAAAATATTTAATTTTACTAGTAAAGCTAATAAAATTTGGAGAAGAATTTGAACATTTACTGCTATGTCTGTATCTGTAGTCGTAACTGTAACATTTCTAGAATTTCTAATAACAGTTTCTTGTTTATTAATTTGTTTAATAGATGATTTTTGAAACAATTCTTGTGCTACACGGTCAGCTTTTTCACTATCTGCTATAGAAATACTTATTATAACCACGATAGCTGCTTGTAATGCAGCTTGAATAGATAACGCAGCTTTTGTATCTGTAGTCGTAACTTCTACATCTGCTGAATCTACAATTGTAATAGATTCTTCAGAAATTTGGTAAGTTTTACTTTCTTGTGCTGCAGCTTCTGAAACGGTATCATTTTTAAAAGATGGATGAGGATTTGAGGAGTCTAATGCACTCCACCTTTTATTTTCATCTGAATGACATGTTTTTTTCATACATTCACCCCCTTTCAATCTAAATAATTATTAACTTGTGATTGTATTTCAGAAACAATACTTTTAATTTGCTGCTTTTTTTCTGGCGATAAATTTTTTAGTTTTTCTTCATTTATCCCATGCCTATTAAAAATATCTGAGAGTAAAAGGTCTATAATTATATTCTTTTGATCCTTATCAAACTTAAAGGAAGAAAACTTATTTAAATCATCCATTTACAATATTCACTCCTATCAGTTTTCTATAAAAATTTAGATTAACTACCAGCATTATATGTATTTAAATAAAAAATGCTTGGACAAGTAACTTAATCTTTTATTTTCACGGCTTTTTACTAATAAAATTAAAAAGCTGTCTTCTAATACGAAGACAGCTTTCCTTTACTTCACATATATAAGTTTTATTCACTGTTAAATAATAGGTTCACCTTTGTTATTGTGTAGTTTTCCACACTTAATTTCCCATCAATCTTGAATATTAATTCGGTCATAATGAGAAAGTCCAAGCTTGTACCACATATTACAACAAAAAATATTTACTTAGTGTGAACCCTTATAGCTAAATATAAATAGGATAGACACTTTATAAAATGTTTAGTTTAACTAGTAACGCTAATAAAATTTGAAGCAGAATTTGAATATTCACTGCAATATCTGTATCAGTAGTTGTTACGGTTACGTTTCTGGAATTTTTAATAAATGTTTTTTGTCTATTAATTTGTTTAATAGATGATTTTTGAAACAATTCTTGTGTTATTTTATCTGCCTTTTCACTATCTGCTATAGAAATACTTACTACAACCACAATAGCTGCTTGTAACGCGGCTTGGATAGATAGTGCAGCTTTTGTATCTGTAGTCGTAACTTGTACATCTGCTGAATCTACTATTTCAATATATTCCTCAGAAACTTGATCGATTTCATCTGTTTGTATAGCTTCTTCTAAAAAATTTGCATTTTTACTAAATGAATAAGAATTCACTGATTCGGAATCCTGTTTTTTTGGTTCAGAACCCCGATTTAATGGATCACGTTTTTTCTTTCTTCTACAAACTTCACAATCACACATAAAATCACCCCTTTTAGTCTAAAAAATTAGCAATATAAAAATATTGGCTAACTACTAGCATTTTATGTATTTTTTAAAAAATTGTTTGGACAAGTAACTGAATTTATATTTTATTTCTAATTCTTTTTTGTAATAACAAAAAGCTGCCTTCTAATAAGAAGACAACCCTCTTTTATTTCACATTTATATAAAAGACCCATACTTAAATACACTTAACTTCATATGATATATTGCATCCTTTCTTTTTAGAATGAGTAGTCGTTACTGGAGGGCACTTTTCGAAGTGCTCTTATCTTTAATCCCCCTCTTTTTCAGGAAGAATTTTTTTTACTAAATCCTAATATGATTTGTATCACTAGGGCTGGCGATTACCACATTTCCTTAATAGCTTCAATGAATACAGTAGCTACTAATTAAAATAACCCTATGATTTTCTCTACACTTAAACAATCGTGCGTTACCGAACACATAAACTAATTTTTATTTTGACTATGTAACACTAAATTCACAAGATTATTATCCTATGTTTGGTGAAGTCATGATTTCAATGCCAGCAATCCCACACTTTTAACTAATAACTTAAACAAATGTGCTATCTCAAGGTTCTTTTGATATAGTATCTTATGTTCTATATAATGAAGAGAGCGCTAGTATTCCGAAGGAGGATGTATATGAGTATTCAATTGGCCACATCTAACGATTTAGAATGGATTAATAACCAATATGACTCAATAGGATTTGTACGGAGTGATTTAAAGAGAGATAAAGTTGCAATTATTACATATAACAACGAGTATGCAGGTGTTGGCCGATTAGTCCAAATAGATGAAGATACTTTAGAAATGGGCGGAATTTTTATTCTGCCTCAATTTAGAGGGCTACAATTAGCTGGTGAGCTTGTTTCATTTTTAGTAGAAACTGCAAAAAAATCACAAATACAAAATGTATATTGTCTTCCTTTTGAGGAATTAGAAAACTTTTATAAGAAATATGGATATACTGAAGTCGATACTACGAAAGAAGCAGTCCATCCAATCATTCTAAAAAAATATAATTGGTGTTTGGAGCATTACGATAAACACGTTCTACTCTTCAAATTGTAAATGTAATAAAAAAATATATTCTCAATCGTTTTTCTATCAGTACTCCTAATTGGAGCTAAGGATTAATCAAAGATATTTTATCTCTCCTTTTATAAATGGCTGATTAAAACTCAATGTTCTGTCAATACTATAGGTAACATGATTGTATTTCTCCATTCCCCCTTGGAGAAGAGCAGTTAGCTTTTGCTAGCTGCTCTTTTATTTTTTCAAAAAGTCACATAAATATCTTTAATTCCAAACATTCAAAAGATAAAATATGATAAAATTGTTATGAAGATATTTACCAACTAATAAATACGCCCTAGACTTACGTACTAGGGCGTATTTATTTTTTAGTATGTAACTCCTTCACTCATCTATTATCTACAAAATAAGTATCATATGCCTTATCAAATTCATATCCTAACTTTTCTGCTAGTTTAGCAGATGTAGTATTCGCTGCGTCCCAGTTTGGATACTTTCCATTTTCTAAGCAATCCAATATAATAGCTGCACTAACTACAGTTGCCAAGCCCTCTCTTCTATGATTGTGATCAGTCGCAACTTCAATTTCAATCCCGTCATTATAAATACTATACGAGGATGCACCGCATACAACTTCTCCGTTATATAAAATGCTATAACCTATACCACGGTTTATATAATCTTCTACCGAATGAAATTGACTTGTAAAATCTTCAGATATCTTATGTAATTTGGGGCTATTTGCGATATGCTCATCTATTCTTCTTAACTCATATTCTTTTGGAAGTGTTGATATAAAAGATTGTAATTTTGAACGATTAAAAACTTCTGGATTTCGTTTGAATTTATAACGTAAAAACTTATCTATTTTTCTTTCATGGAATGTTTCTAAGCGTTGTTTCCACTCTTCACTATTTACGATAACTAAAATTCTTTCTGGAATATTACGTAATAACTCTTCTGTTTCTTTCGTATTTGGGTCTCCAGCGTAAAATGTAAAAATCCCTACCGTAACTTGTGCTACTTTTGGATTTTCAAGGTCATTTACCCAAGCAGTACCCATATGCCCTTGTAAATAAGAAAGTAAAACAACGTTATTGAAATCCTCAAACATAGAAACTAGTTTTTTTCTTGTATGTATATTCGCTTCATATATCATTTACATTCCCGCCTTCTTTAGAATCAACTACTCTTAACATTTTCATGAGCGCTCCATAATTCGTATTCATATACATACCCACCTGTTCATCATAAAAGCAATTGACTATTAAATTAAAACTTCGAATATTTATAAAATATCAGTAAACATAAAATGATTATAACATCTACTAACTATGAAATGATCAACCTATAAAATAAGTCAACAATAAATATATTTCTTACCCGTTAACAAACGGTTTGAAGGACCAACATAATTAATTATGTAACAACCCTCAACAATAGTTTGAGGGTGCATTTAAATACATGTATTATAACTCATTTTTATAAATAAAAGATTCCGTCTCACCGTTCTTATATACTTTAGTCAATTTAACAACTGATTTGTACGTGTTAACGTCATCCTCTATCATTTTTTTATCTCTTCTATTTCGGCATCACCAGTTCCGCCCTCTATTTTTAAACAGTTCGAAATGGAAAGGTATCCGCTTGATGCCAATATAAAAATAAAAATCGTATCAGGAAAATTAATAAATAATAATCCGTAGTTTAAAGGGTCTCCAGCTGGATGTGATAAAAGTAATCGAAAACCTACCAGTTCAGGTACTTGAACAAAATCTCTAGAAACTCTCGGTTCACAACCCACTTACACTCCATCCCTTCTCTATATAGAATTGCTACTACATATATATGAGAAGAAAATAAGAAAAGCTTGGACAATATAACTTTAACGTAACATTATCGTTACCTACTTGTACATTTATATGGAAATTACACCAATTTTGAGTAAGGACACATAATTTTTACTATAAATACATATAACAATTTCATCTTTCATAAAAAAAACGTTATAATGAGGTGTAGCCTCTACGATTACGTTATAAAGGAGATTAAAATTATGGCTAAAATTAAAGTGTACCAAGCAAAAGAAGAAAATATGGATGCAGTAAAGAACATCATTGATGTTGAGGAACAAAACCCAACTACTGAAAACTTACAAAATCTATATGCATGTGTATTAGAAACAGAAGATATGGCATTGCCTGAATCATACATTGAAGAAGATATCTTAATTGATTCTATGGAAGTTATGGTTAACGCTTCTCAAAACAAACTAAGAGACTTAGGTGCATACGATGTAATCGAAGTTCAAAACAAAGGTAAGAAAACACAAATTTTATTATTAGCAGACGAAGAATACGAAATTATCGAAGGCTAATCTAAATCCGTACATACGAAAAAGCTCCTTTCCAATTGGAAAGGAGCTTTTTCATTACGCTTTTGATGTTTCACTCTTTTTATTCGTTTGCTGTTTCTTAATTACCATACGCTCATTTCCCATAAAGAAAATAAATATGAATGCTAGACCTGCTGGTACTAATGCCCACATAAATGTTTGAACAATGGAGCTAGAAAGAGCGTCAATAATTTTATCTAATATGTGCGGCGGGATTTGAGATCTTGCCGATTCTGATAGAATAGCTCTTGAATCTCCTAAAGCGTTTGTATTCATTCCTCCACTCATACCTTTAAAAGCTTCTTCTAATTGATCTTGGAAACCTGTTCTTTGAATCATTCCGAAGATTGTAATACCAAGTGTCATTCCTAATGAACGAATGAAATTACTCGTTGAAGTTGCAGATCCGCGCTGTTCCATACCGAAGTTGTGAATAGCTGCCATACTTAGTACAGAGAATGAGAAACCTACTCCAAATCCAATAATAATCATATAAACCGTTAATAATATACGACTTGTTTCTGGCGTTAATGTGCTTAATAAGAATAGTCCAATTAGCATAATAACAGCAGAAATAATCATAATGTTTCGGTAGCTAAGCTTCGTCGTTAAAAATCCACCTAATTGAGCTGTTACGACTGATCCTAACATCATCGGTAAAAGTAATAATCCTGAGTTTGTTGCGCTACCACCGTATACACCTTGAATGAATAACGGTATGTATACAGTTGCTGACATGAACGCAGCACCGTAACATAATGCAATAATGGTACTCATTCCGAATAAACGTTGTTTAAACATTTCAAATGAAATGATCGGTTCTTCTACTTTACGTTCAATAAAAATAAATGCAATAATTAAAATAACGAATCCGCCAAATAAGCTTAAAATAAAGTTAGAATCCCAATCATACTTTTGTCCACCTAGTTCTAAAGCAAACATTAGTGAAACTACTGCACCAACTAAAGTAATTGCGCCAAACCAATCAATTTTTTGCTTTCTATGAACGCGTGATTCTTTATAAAAGAATGTAATAAAAATAAGTGCTAAAATGCCAAGTGGTAAGTTAATATAAAATACCCAGTGCCAGCTAATGTAATCGGTAATATATGCGCCAAGTAATGGCCCGAAAATACTAGATAATCCAAATACAGCTCCGAATAAACCACCCATTTTCCCGCGTTTTTCAGGTGGAAAAATATCAAAAACGATAGTAAACGCGATCGGCACTAATGCCCCGCCACCAATACCTTGAATGGCACGATAAATACCTAACTGTGTAATATTTTCAGCAGTACCACAAAGTGCCGAACCAATCATAAAGACAATTAAACCGAAAATAAAGAATCTCTTTCTACCATACATATCTGATAGCTTACCGAAAATCGGCATGCCTGCCATTTCTGCGACCATATAGGCAGAAACGACCCATACAAAGTTTTCAAGGCCTCCTAAGTCACCAACGATTGTTCCCATCGCCGTTACAACAATGGTATTATCCATCGATGCCATTAAAATACCTAGCAATAAGCCCGCCACAACAAAGCCGAGCTTATTATTCTTCTCAACCATATCTCTTACTCTCCCTCATACTACTTATATTTGTTTATGTTCTTTTACGACTGCATTACCTTTTTGATTAAAACTAGTATGATATTCTACAACACTAATTTCACATCCAGGACCAATTGTGACGTTGTTGCCTCTTACCACTTCAGCGATCGTATGTTCTAAATAGATATCATCTCCTTCAACAATCGAAGTTTGGAGGCTCCCAGCATGACTAGTAAAAGGAATAAATCTCGCCTTTTTACGAACGGTAATTTTTTTACCACCAATTTCTCTTATCTTACTGCCTTCATAACGAAGTGAAATTTCAATATTTTCAGCATTAAGTAATCCATCACTTTCAAGACCACCAGTTAATGATAAATCTTCTACTTCAATATCTCCCTTTACATTTAAAGCACCTTTTACATCTACGAAATCACCTGAAAACTTTCCTTCAATATTTATCATACCTCTAACTTTTGTTTTTTCAATATGAGCATCACCATGAATTTGTGTATTACCATATACTTTTACATATTCCGCATCTACATTTCTTTGTACTTCGTTATCTCCATACACGACATAATTTTTCACTTTCATATTACCGCGTACATCACTCGTTCCGTACGTTTTAAACTCATTACAACTCATATCATTCGTAATTGTTCCTTCACCGCGAATCTTCACTTTATTATAATCTCCGCCTGCTGAATTACCAGAACCATTTACTGTCAGACTATGTGGATGTTCCATACTGATTTCTCCCTTCCGTTAAACCTGCTTAATTTCTTTTACATTTGCATTTTTATCAACAGTAAGAACACCAGTATATTCAATCAGTTCAATCTCACAGTTTGCTCCTACTGTAACATTGTTTCCTCTTACTGTTCTTATGTGAGCATAATCAATATCGATATTGTCACCTTCTAATAGTTCAGCTTCTAACTGCAAGCCAAACACTGTTTTAAATAGCCTACTAAATGTACCTGATCTATGTCTTACTTTAATCGTTTGACCACCAATTTCTTTCGCTCGACATGTACCGTGAATATTTATATTAATTTCATCTGCGTTTAATAAACCACCGATTGTAAATTGTCCTTCTGAAGAAAAAGTATCCACTTCACAATTACCGTCAATTGTAGCTTGACCATTGACTTTAAATTCTTCACCAGTGACATTTCCACCTATCGTACCTTTTCCTGCAATTTTCAAACTGTTTGCTTTTACATTTTGCGTAATTGTTGCTTTTCCATCAATTCGCATCGTTTCAGCATGAACTGTGCCATCAACTTTACCAGATCCGCTAATTCGTGCACTACTACTTTTCAAATTGCCAGTAACTGCACCGTAACCGTTACATTCAAATTGCTCACATTCAACATTTCCATTCACAGTTCCTTTTCCGTTTAATTGCACTTTATGAAACTCGCCGCCATTCGATGAACCGTAACCATTTATAATCAAATTATCTGTACGCATACTTTCTCCTCCACTACAACAATTTAGTTTTTAATGCTTCGGTATATTTCATAATCGCTTCGCGTAAAACGATTTTGGTGCCTTTTTCAAAAATTAAATCGTCCACGTTTGAAACTAATAAACATGTAGAAATCCCTAACTTTCGGACAATGATTAAGTCACAAGTTTTATGTTTAATTGCTTCATAATTTTCACGTAAAACTTGCAAGACCATTTTTCCTTCTTCTAAACTAATCTCTCCTGATTGTAGTAATTCTTCTAACATGTACACATAAAGAATATCTACAAATTGAAAATCTGCTCTTTTATTCGTTTGTTCTATGAAAAATTGTAAAACTGGTTCTGATGCAATCCCCTTGCGTAAAATGTCTTCCTTTGTTAAAAGAATTTCTCTCACACTCGGTGAAAACATGTTAGCTAGTTCATCAAGTGATAAATCCTCTTTCATCGTTTGGATTTTATCGATACGCTCTAATATCTTTTCTTTCGGAAAAAATGTCTCTTGACCTGTAAACGTTGATTTTCGTACAAACCAATCTTCCGGAATTAAATTTTTTCTTTTCCACCTATATAACTGTCCATATGAAATACCAGTTAGTTCTAATAAATCTTTTTTTGAAATTAAATCTGTACTCAACTGTATAACACTCCTTCCTGATAATAATGTAACATAACACTGTTACGCTGTAAATAAACTTTTATCACAAGTAGCGTAACAATGTGTAAAACAAACCTATTCCTACATACAAAAAAGGCTCTTACACACCTTATGAAAATGTGCAAAAGCCCTTATATATCAAGACTTAAACCAAATATTATAAAAATCAATCCAACCTTGTGAATTAATCATTATATTTTGAACTTTTTCATGTGTACTTACCTCTTGTTTATTACGATATAAAGGAATAATATGAATTTGACGTAACAAAGTATCCTCGATATCACGTAACAGTGTAACTCTTTTCTCTAATTCTTCTTGTCTAAAATAAGGAGACAACTTTTCATGAAAGTCCATGCTGCTTTGTCCATGAATAAAACTATTTTTTGTAAGAAACATATATAATAGACTATCTTCTATTCGTTCACTAATTGTGGCACTATCATGCATCATATCGGCCTTTTGTATCGTACTTACTTCCAATAGCTCTTCTATATCAAGAAAATTATTTTCTACACGAATCCCATATTTCGCACACTCTTTTTGTATCCACTGTGCATCTTCAACATGATCTCGTCCTGTAAATGTGTAGAGTTGTAGCACTTCATTATGATAAGTACTCCTTTTAATTAAACTTTCTACATCTTCCTCAATCTCTACAATGCTTTCACCTGCTAATATTAGTTTTTTTGCCACTTCTCCACGTTCTCCGCCGAGTTCTTGAACGATTGTATAACCATGAATGATGTTATATAACGCTTTCCGAAATAACTCATCTTGCATTGGTCCTTCTTTCGTAAGATTACATGTTATATATGTCACGTTCGACTCAAGCCGAGACAATTCTTTATTATGTTTTTCTTTATCTTTATACTGCGCCTTTACTAAAACATCGTATGTACCTACACCTTGTTCTACATTCCACAACTCAACACGATCTAAAAAAGGTCTTTCACGAAAATATAAAGGATGTCCTTCTAAAATGAACAGATTTTCATTACTTTTATATAATTGAAAAGGCCCGGTTCCAATTAGCCCTCCTGCTTCATCTTCATTCACGATAGAACACTGTTCTGCACTTAGCATATGTAAAAACATTCGATTTTCTGTATGTAATTGAATTTCGAAAACGTAGTCATCCACTGAACGGATACTTTCAACGTGTTGTAACATCCATGCGTGTGCATTATTTTCCAGCTTCATAAATCGATTCAACGAGTATATAACATCATGTGCAGTAAGTTGTTTTCCATTATGAAAGTGAACTCCTTTTCGTAAGTAAAACGTCCATATTTTTTCAGCGTCATTATATTCCCAGTGAAATGCAAGTCTTGGCTCTATAATGTTTGTATTACCGTCTACATACACGAGTGTGTCGAATATATGTTTTACCATATGGCATTCTGAGCGCATTGTAGCGTATACAGGATCTAATGTGATATCTAAATTCATTTGTACTTGCAACCGGAGTACATCTCTTCTCCCTTCAGATGTCATTTCAACCTTATGACCAAATATTGAATCCACCCAGGAATGATATTCTCCCTTTACTGATGGAAAATGTGAGCTATAGCGTTCCACAAATATACTTCCGCTTTTCACATCCCCTTTTTTCGTTATTTCTTTTCCTCTATCTAAAATTAAAGATATCGGGTGCTTTTGAAATATTAACTTAGACCGATTTCCTCTGCCGCGACCTGGAAACCACTTGATCCAATTTAACTCATCTAATTTTTTTATAATTAACTTACTATTGCGCTCTGTACAAAATAATGTACCAGATATATTTTGCACTGTTACTTCCAATCGTTCTCCCTCTTTTTTTCCTTTTCCATAAGCAATCCATAGTTCAATGTATTGATCTAAAATAAACATCATACTCCCCCTAAAAGGTGAAAAATCCTCCCTATAGTCTCTACCCTTTTTCCAACTCTCCTTTCATCTTATCATTTCAATATAGAAAGGAGGAATTAATATTGAATTATCTCTTACTTCGTTACAATAAACCTATTTTTATTAGATTGTGTGGTGAATTATTAACCCGAACGACTGAATCTATGTTAGCTCTCATTATGATTATTTACGTCAATAAAATGTTAAACGGCAATGTAATAATAACTATGCTAATTTTCGGATTACAGCCACTTTCAGACATTTTATTTACGCTTATTGCTGGAGGAATTACTGATAAATATGGCCGAAAAAAGATTATGTTACTCGGATTATTACTACAAGGTGTTGCAATCGGCAGTTTCGTTTTCGCTCAATCTGTTTTTATATTTGCACTGTTATATGTCATTAATGGTATTGGCCGTTCCTTATACATTCCAGCTCAGCGTGCACAAATTGCTGATTTAACAAAACAAGAGCAGCAAGCAGAAATTTTTGCTCTCCTACAAACGATGGGAGCAATTGGATCCGTAGTCGGCCCTTTAATCGGTGCATGTTTTTATAATACTCACCCAGAATATTTATTTATCGTGCAAAGTGTAACCCTTACGATATATGCCGTTGTTGTTTGGACCCAGCTCCCAGAAACCGTTCCACCTATGAGTAAGTCGAAACAAACAGTTGAGGCAAGTTCACCAAAGCAATTTATTTTTAAACATTATGCTATATTCGGTCTTATGGTTTCTACACTCCCTATTAGCTTTTTTTATGCACAAACTGAGACGAATTATCGTATTTTTGCAGAACATGTATTTCCTAATCTCGTATTCATACTCGCATTTATTTCAACATGCAAAGCCATTTTGGAAATCATACTACAAATCTTCCTCGTAAAATGGTCTGAACGATTTTCTATGGCGAAAATCATCCTTATTTCTTACGCCTGCTATACAATAGCTGCAGTTGGCTTTAGTTATTCAACGACGATATTGTCGTTATTCTTCACCTTACTCTTTTTAGTCATTGGAGAAAGTATTGCTCTAAACCACTTATTACGATTCGTTTCAGAAATTGCACCTCACAATAAACGTGGTTTATATTTTTCAATTTACGGTATACACTGGGATATATCTCGAACGTGCGGACCAGTTATTGGTGCAGTTTTATTAAGTAAGTTAAATGGAAGTATGCTGTTTTATATTTGTGCTAGTTTCTTATTAATTGGAGGTATTGTTCAAGCACTGTTTGTTCAAAATTTAGAACGTAAAAAAATCACGAACCAGCCTACACATAATTTATAGGTTACTACTTTTTCAGTAGATCAATATTTCTTATTGGATGAATATTAAAAAACAAAAGTGAAGTATTTCGCGTATGAAAGTATGTTTTATATGGCAGGAGACGTTCCTTATTTACAACTAAAAACACCTCATTTAAGGAAAGTGAGGTGTTTTTGAAATCACTTAATTTCTTATCCTGCCATTTTATTAATACTATCCTCTGGTGAAAATACAGAAATATGATCTACCTTACCAGTCGATTTTGGAATGACAAATTTCAGCTCATACTGGTTATTTACTTTGTATACATATATTTTATCTTCACCATTCTCTTTAACTGAAGATGGTTTTCCTAATGCTTTTTCAATTTCTTGTAATGTAATCAATTTTAGTTCTGCATGATATGAGCGTACATCAAAAACTTGTGACCCTTTATTAAATCCGAAAACAATATTTTTATTTGTAAAAGTTGCGTACATTCCGTTCCCTGCATATTCGGTTTTATTTGCTTTCCCCCACGCTTTTTCAATTTCTTCAATATCCCCTGTATGGGCTCCAAATGGTACATTAGGTACTTTTCCTTCTTTTGCGAGTTCAAACAAATCTTTAACGTGGTTAATTGATTTTTGATTAAGTGTTCTATTTTTCGAATCTGGGTCAGGCGATGGTTTTGTTGTTTTTTCATTGCTTGGTTTTGCTTCAGGATTTTTCTGTTCTTCTGAAAAATTACTTTGTTCATTTTTATTATTTTCCGAGGTTGGATTTGTTTCCTTTTTTTCGTCTGTCTCTTTACATGCGGCTAGCGCAAACATACATGTAAACACCAAAAATAACATAACTATTTTTAAATATATTTTCATCATCTTTACCCCCTATTGCATCTTATTCATTTCGTTAACCAACCCATTACACTACTTTTCAAATTATGTTTGTTCCAAAAAAGTCAGTGCTTCACTCTCTCCAAAAGCTTGTACAAAATATATTACAAAAGCTGTTTCTAAAAAGTAACCAAGTCTGTTATATCCGAAGTAACTACCTCCTGATAAACGAAACCATTTTCATCTCCTTATTTAAACCTTCTCTTCTCAATGATAATATCCTCTATCTATAACTTAAAACATGCTCTCACAACAGCTCCTTGAAACAGAAAAAAACCAGTAGGAAGTGATTACTCTTTTCCTACTGGTTAAAATAAAATTATACGGTAAATCTTAGCTTCTTAAAAAATGTAGCGATAGTATTTTTTACAGTTTCAAAATTATAAGCAAACGTGTTATCTCCACTTAATGATGAAATACATGTTAAACCTGCAGCTTTAATAAAAGCTTTTACATCTACAAGCATAAAATTAGCCTCCATGAATTTAATTACAATCATTATAACAGGTGTTTTACGATGCTAACATGAAAGTAATAAATAAATTTCTATTATTAATTTATCCCGCTATTTGCCGGGCAGTAAGATCCCCACCTCAAAATTCAGCGGAAACAAAGAAGTTAGGTGGGGGCCCTGCTGTCCGTAAAAGCCCGATTGGTGAGGGCTGATAATCAGTGGGGATGAACACCCCACTGATTAAAGTTTCACTTTATTTAGCTCACAGTACACCATTCCAATGTCATATAAAAAAGCTGCCCAAAAAGGGCAGCTTCAAATATGTATATTACACTTCGATTGATTTACCATCTTCAACAATATGATAAAGTAAATGCGCTAAATGATGAATTGGACCGTATTCTTCCTCTTCCTCATCTGTTTCACCTTGGAACTCAAGATCGTTTAAGTACAGTGCTAAAAATTGATAGTATAGTTTTAAATCAAATCCGTAGCACGCAGTTGGCTCTTCATGATCACCTTCGTATTGTAACATTAAGTATTGATCGTTTCCTTCTGCATCTTCTGCATCAAAGAATACGAAGAATCCAACGTTTGTATCTAAATCAAATAGATGACGAGTGCCTTTTTCTGTTGCTTTGTTAAAGTCCTCTTCACTTAATTTATGTACTGTTGTCGCTTTAGCATTATCTTCTTGATGGAAATTTACTGTGAATGTTTTCAATGCTGACACCTCCTGATTGTATAATACTAGCATAACATATAAAAAGGACTGCTTACAAATGTAAACAGTCCTTACATTCATTTTCGCATTGCTCGTAATAAGAAGCTTACGATGAAAATTAAAATGATCGCACCGATTAAAGCTGGAATAATTGCATATCCGCCAATGACTGGACCAAAACTACCAAGTAATTTCGAACCAACCCAAGAACCGATAATACCAGCAATAATATTACCAATTACACCACCAGGTACGTCTTTTCCAGTAATTAAGCTCGCAAGCCATCCTAATATACCACCGACGATTAAAGACCAAATCATATAATAACCTCCTTTACATTTCACCAATCAAAATATAATTAGAAACAATTGCTTACCATTAGTTATGTGACATTTTTCATAAGTTATTCATGTTGTTCAACTTTAAGATTTTTGAGAATAATACACACAGATTAAACCTTTTTTTGAACTAACGATTTATCCGACTTGTTATTACACACATTAAGGACAATCTGGCTTCAATATTGTTCGCATAAACTCTTCTTTAAAAGCTGCATAGTTAAAACCAACAGCAATTCTTTGAATCGGCCGATCATCAAACCTTGTTGGCTCAGCTATTTTTCTAAAGTCTGCTACACTTTGGCCCCTAGTCACATCATTTGTCGTACTAATCCACACTGCCGATTTTTTATATTCGAAAATACTGTCATTTATAAACGAGATAAACGGTAGTAAATCGTGTATAGGACTTCCACCAATACCCGGATATTCTTTTTTATAAAAGTTCTCATAATAAAAATCAATCATTGGTTTAATGAGTTTCGCCTGTCCAGTTCCTTGTTTATCTATTATATTGGCCATTTCAGGTGTTATAAGCGCGCCCTGTGTTACATTTAACGGGTATATGCTAGCGTTTTTCGCATATTTCATAACAATATTTGCTGCAATTGGATCACCATAAAAATTCGCTTCAGATACTGGTGTAACATTACCTGGAAATAGGAAAGCGCCGCCCATTATATAATACGAACAAATACGATCCATTATATTTGGATACAATAAAAATAACGTAGCAAGCGTCGTTAGTCTCCCTGTCGCCACAATTATAATATCTTCTGGACAAGGTTCGATTAATTTGATTAATTCACAAAAATTTTCTCGTTTACAAATTCTCATCTCAGGTGGAATAATAGGACCTAAACCGTGATCCCCGTGGATTTCAGGGAAAAACAAAGGCTCTTCAGCTGTCATCGGTCTACTCGCACCTTCAATAATTTTCACTTGTGTAGCATAGTACCTTTCTAAAAAATAAACATTTTCCGTAACGATATCTCGTGATACATTCCCGTACTCAGCAACAATACCTAGAATATCTAATTTACATGTTTTATTTGCATAAATTAACGCTACGGCGTCATCAATACCAAAGTCTCCAAAAAAGATAATTTTCTTATTAACTATTCTCACCCCTCTTGAGCATAATCTACTATTATTATTATGTAAAAAAGACAAGGCGGTGAAACAGCGCAAACTAAAAAAGCCGCCTATTTATTGGCGACTTCAATCTTTTTATAAGACAAATATGCAAGTACATTTTTACTCGAATCGTATTTCGGGTTATTTCCTTTTCTCGGCTCTCTCATATGTGTCTTTTCAAATCCAGGAATGTCTGGCATTTTCCCCATAAATTCAAGCATTTCTTCCTCAGTACCTTCAATGCGTACACGAATCATTATAACTATTCCTCAATTCTCAGTTTCTCTGTACTAAGTATATCGTACTTCAGAAAGACTGCAACACATTTATCTTTTTAACGTTGTACTTTTTTTACATATAAACATAGCCATTTCAGTATAGAACGATTCTACTTTATTATTTTTAAATTGAATATTAAAATATCCCTTCATTTCGTTTGGTGCTTTCATCATACATTCTGTTAATTTTTCACGCTTTTGTAAAGGGACATCCATCATATTACACCACCAGTCAAAATCAAACTTCTTATCAAAAGTAAGACATGACTGCATTTGCAAACCGTTTTTTTCTAATAAAGTAAGCCATTCTGTCTTTTTTAGAGCTCGTTCATGACTTGGGTCACGCTTTTTTTCTATAAAATTATAAAATGTATCATATTCATTATTTTCTGGCGAAACATTATCTATTAAGATGAATAATCCATTATCCTCCAACGTACGATTTACTTCATAAATAAATTGAGCCGGACTCGTAAAATGATGGGCTGCAATCCGGCATGTAATTGTATCAAAAAAATGGTCTGCAAATGGTAAATTCTCTGCATTTCCTGCTACAAAAGATACATTTTCATGACCATTCTGCTTTATAAAAACTTTTGCTTTTTCTAACATCTGTTCTGTTAAATCAAGTGCAACTACTTCTTCAAACATAGGTGCTAACATATTTGCCACATGCCCGCCACCAGTAGCAACATCAAGAAGACGATTATTATGACGAGACTCAACTTGTTGAACTACATATTGTAAATCCAGTCCTTTAGCATGTATTTTACTATTTACATATTTATCTGCATTGCTGCCAAACTGTTTTTTCACAAGCTCTTCTTTACTCATATTAGCATCTTCTTTCTATTGTTATTTACATATACGACTCATATAATTATTACAATTCTCTTAATGTATTTTCAAATCCTCTTTTCATCTCACTTCTTATCATATTACCTTTCATTAAAATAATATAATTTTGCATTTTATTATTAAACAAAAAAAGGCTATGGGAACTTCCCCCCTAACCTGAATAAATATTTACTACATTTTTATTTCTTCGTATATATCTATATAATATAAATCCTCTTTCAACTTCATAATAACATCTACTTCGTTATAAGTAGCCTCACGAGCATGTAAACCAAATTGATCCATACCAATCCATATCCACCCAGGTGTAAGATATAAAACATCTATATTAAAATAATCTAACTTAGTAAGCTCCGATGTAATAAATTTATCTTTATTAGCGATTTGTTTATCTATTAAACCGTATTCTTTCCCATTTTCAAATAGCGATATAAATTTCCCTACAATCGGATGTTCACGAACAATAAAATGATATTCTTTTTCTTCTATATTTACCACAATCAAACGAGAAACAGATAAATCAGGCCCTGAATTCGACATATTTGTTTATTCACCTCCTTATATAGGCTTCTCAAATATGATAACAAATGAATATTCAAATTAAGTTAATATAATGTAAAAAATAAAAAAGCTGATTTCTCTTTAGAAATCAGCCTTTATAATTTGATCAACTTTATTCTTTTACAAATTATTATAATGTTTCTTTTTCCTCATCATTTCCAGAAACTAAATTTCCTATAGCATCCGCTGTTACTTCCACTACAAATTCACAAATACCAGCTACAACTTCTCCAATTATTTCATCCATCTTTTTACCCCCTTATTTTATGTAACCTATTTGCATTATAGAAGAAACTGGTAAATACAAACTATCGAAAAAGGTGACATAAACCTTACAGAATTGTAAGCTCTTTCATCCCTTTACTTATCCCCTTTGAAACTCCAAGTATTTTTAGCAGACATATAGGCCATCATAATATGAAGCAAGTAATAATCTAGTGTCAGGAGGCGTTTAATATGTATTACGTAAAATTAATTAAAGGTCAATCTTTCTACGCTTTTGATCATCGTTTCTTAGTGTCTGAAGAAGAAGAGGTTTCAGAGAAAATTTATAATTACTTACGACGTAATGAATTTTTTGAAGTACGTAAAGAAGAATATTCTGCTTAATTACAAAAAGCATTAAGAAAAATATCATCTTATTGTGATATATTCTTAATGCTTTTATGTGAATTTCTTCTTTTCAATAATTATTGTTGACTCTATTAAATAATCTAGTATTTGTCCAAACTAATTATTCACTATTTTCATATTCTAGTATATGAGGAGGTGAAGAATATGACTCATATCATTGATTACCAAGCTACTCAACCTATTAGTAAAACTGGTGAAACAACTTTTGCAATCCCATCTTCTCCAAATAAAGCAATTTTAGCAAATTTGAAATTGCGAATTTCAAGTAGAGATTCACGTAATAATCGAGTAGAATTAATCGCTACAATTGGTATAGAAGGTATAACTGAGACTTCACAAGTTTTATTCCGAATTTTCCGTGATAATATTGAAATTTTTAATGCACAAGTAGGTATTGAATCTACAGATTCTGAACAATTCTATGTACAAACATTTCAAGCTATAGATCAAAACGTTAGCAGTGGAACACACGAATATTCATTAACTGTAGAAAACCTTACTAGTGGTGCAAGCGCAGAAGTTGTTGGCCCACTATCTTTTAGCGCTTTAGCTATTGGACAAGAGCGTAAATGTTGCTAAGTGAATCTAATATTTAATTTTGTACTTGAGAAAAGCGAGGCGTAGTTATACGTTCTTGCTTTTTTATATGTCCCCTTACTTTCTATTAGCTTTAATCATAAATTTTTTACGTTTTGATTCACTTATTTCATCAATTAACACATCAAATTTTTGACAAATCAAAAAGATTGAAATCCAATTATGAAACACGTAATATAGACTCTGACTCTAAAAAAGTTCGTATAAAAATACTACATAAATAAGGAGGTTTTATATACGCGTTTTTCATTTTAAAAGACGGAGAGGTTTTATGTTATGTGGCGTAATAAAAACGTTTGGATTGTTTTAATTGGGGAGTTTATTGCAGGTCTAGGATTATGGCTTGGTATTCTTGGCAACCTTGAATTTATGCAAAAATATGTCCCTTCTGATTTCATGAAATCAGTTATATTATTTATCGGACTATTAGCCGGTGTTCTAGTTGGACCTATGGCTGGCCGTGTCATCGATCAGTATGAAAAGAAAAAAGTTCTTCTTTACGCTGGGTTTGGTCGAGTTTTAAGTGTTATTTTCATGTTTTTTGCTATTCAATTTGAAAGTATCGCATTTATGATTGCATTTATGGTTGCTCTTCAAATTTCAGCAGCATTTTATTTCCCTGCATTACAATCTGTAATTCCACTCATCGTACGTGAGCATGAGTTATTACAAATGAATGGTGTACATATGAATGTTGGTACAATCGCTCGTATTGCAGGTACTTCACTAGGTGGAATTCTTTTAGTTGTGATGAGTTTACAGTACATGTATGCCTTCTCAATGGCAGCATACGCCTTATTATTCCTCTCGACTTTCTTCCTACAATTCGAAGACAAGAAATCAACAACACCAAGTAAACAAGCTGCAAAAGATAATAGCTTTATGGAAGTATTTCGTATTTTAAAAGGAATTCCTATTGCTTTTACAGCACTTATATTAAGTATCATCCCTCTATTATTTATAGCTGGGTTTAATTTAATGGTTATTAACATTAGCGAAATGCAACATGATCCTACGATTAAAGGGTTCATATATACAATTGAAGGTGTCGCATTTATGTTAGGTGCCTTCGTAATTAAACGTCTATCTGATCATTTCAAACCTGAAAAATTACTATATTTCTTCGCAGTTTGTACTGCTTTTGCACATCTGTCATTGTTCTTTAGCGATATAAAATGGATGGCTCTTACATCATTTGGTTTATTTGGGTTTAGTGTTGGCTGCTTCTTCCCTATTATGTCGACGATTTTCCAAACGAAAGTGGAAAAAAGTTATCACGGTCGCCTCTTCTCATTCCGTAATATGTTTGAGAGGGTTATGTTCCAAATCGTCTTACTTGGAACAGGCTTCTTCTTAGATACAATTGGGTTACAATATATGGTTCTCATCTTCGGACTCGTTTCATTATTGATTATTTCTATTTCCCTTTCTAAGCAGAAACATTATGAAAAACAGCATTCACAATCTGCGAATTTATAAAATAAACAAAGAAGTATGGATCTAATATTGAATCCATACTTCTTTGTTTTATAATACGCCTATTTATTACGTTTATTGAAATTACCTAAAGGAGTATCCCCCTTTTATTTCGAATAGATTATAAAAAGTACTCTTTATAAAAGGAGTGGTAAAATGTCTGATGGCATCCAAGTATTTATTGTCCTGCTCTTTGCAATTGCTCTGTTTAGCATCCTAAACTTTTTAGCCATTTCCTTATCTGGACATAGTTTTAAAAAAAGAATCGTGGCAGGTTTCATATTTTTACTACTGACTCCCATTATCTTTTTGACTATCGCAACATTTGCTTCTATATTCGATGCAGGTACGTTAGCCTTTATGATCGCAAGCGTATATATATTAAATGGAATAGTAATTCTGCTTTCCTCTTTATTTATCCTCAAAAAAGACATAACATAGGCTATAGTACTAGCATGAATCTGACTTTACACTAGATTCATGCTTATTTAATTTCTCCTAAATTTTTATATGAAATTAAATAATTCTTTAAAAAAATTTAAACTTTATTTATTATAATATCCCTATCGTATTCGCACGTTTATTCAAATTTAAAAGAAAGGAGCACAAAATGAAAAAGGTTCTACTTACAATTCCTATACTAATCATCCTACTTAGTGGATGCAGCAATAACGATATATACGGTTCTTGGGAAGTCGTTGACAATAAAAAAGGTGAATGCCCTGTATATTATAAATTTGAAACAGTTGTCAAAAAAGAAAATAAAGAGGAAATTGTGCAAAATTTAGTAGAAATGCAAACAACAAAGAATAAAGACGATTTATATAAAGGCTCATTTGTCAAAAATTCTAATGTATATCACATTGATTATGGTAATTCATTTACATCGGACCAAACTTTAAAAGTTGCCGACGGTACATTAAATGTATACTTTTTGACAGCCGAAAAATTATGCACATATAAAAAGAAATGATTACATTTCAGAGGAGACGCAGAAAATATTTTCTGCGTTATTTCACTTTAGAAATCGTCCGCAAAAATAGCCCTTGTTTTCGTATTCTTTTTCATTCAAAACATGAGAAATATACTTAATAAAAACTAGAAAATACCTTAAGTTATATAAAATGAATTATATAATACACATTTCAATTAATATATCTACGCTATTTACATCGTTACTTTTCAAAATAGGCTAATCCTCCCTCTAAATTTATCAATCGTTTTAATTTTCATAAAAAAATGATAAAATGTAAACATGTGTTTTCAGAATAATTAAAAACGCAGAATGAAAGCACTGTTTTTAGGAGGGGTTTTGATGACTTACACGTTAGCAACTAGAATGAAAGCATTCCAATCTTCTATATTTAGTGAATTAGGAGCCTATAAAAAAGAAAAAATTGCAGCAGGTCATAACATGATTGATTTGAGCATCGGAAATCCTGATATGCCGCCCGCTGATTTTGTAAGAGAAACAATGGTACATACAGCGAGTGAAAAAGAGAGCTACGGGTATACATTATCCGGTATTCAAGAATTTCACGAAGCTGTAACTGAATATTACAACAACACTCATAACGTTTTATTAAATGCGGATAAAGAAGTTTTATTATTAATGGGTTCACAAGACGGGCTCGTTCATTTACCTATGGTTTATGCAAATCCAGGTGATATTATATTAGTTCCTGATCCAGGATATACAGCTTATGAAACAGGTATTCAAATGGCTGGTGCAACATCTTACTACATGCCTTTAACGAAAGAGAATGATTTCTTACCAGACTTAGAAGTCATCCCTGAAGAAATTGCCGATCAAGCGAAGATGATGATTTTAAACTTCCCAGGGAATCCCGTTCCAGCAATAGCTCATGAAGATTTCTTTAAAGAAGTAATCGCATTCGCGAAAAAGCATAATATTATCGTTGTCCATGATTTTGCTTATGCTGAATTTTATTTCGATGGTAATAAGCCAATTAGCTTCCTCTCTGTACCTGGTGCTAAAGAAGTTGGTGTAGAAATCAATTCTTTGTCAAAAAGTTATAGTTTAGCAGGTAGCCGTATTGGATATATGATTGGAAACGAAGAAATTATTCGTGCACTTACTCAATTTAAATCTAATACCGATTACGGTGTATTTTTACCAATTCAAAAAGCGGCATCTGCAGCACTAAGAAATGGCGCTGCATTTTGTGAGAAAAACCGCGATATTTATCAAGAACGGAGAGATACTTTAGTCGATGGATTCCGAACATTTGGCTGGAATGTCGATAAGCCAGCTGGTAGTATGTTTGTCTGGGCTGAAATTCCACAAGGATGGACTTCTCTAGACTTCGCTTATGCATTAATGGATCGTGCGAATGTCGTTGTTACACCTGGTCATGCATTTGGACCTCATGGAGAAGGCTTCGTACGTATTGCACTCGTTCAAGATAAAGAAGTTTTGCAACAAGTTGTTGAAAATATTAGAAATAGCGGCATTTTCGTCCTTGAAAAAGTAGATGAATTAGTTAAAAATTAGTTCCCACTCCCCTGCTTAACTTTAGCAGGGGTATTATTAATTGGAGGTACTTTCATATGCATATTAAAGACACGCTTCCCCATCGTTATCCATTTTTAATGATTGATAAAGTAACAAATGTAAAACAAGGTGAATCCGTTACAGGATATAAACTCATTACAAATAACGAATGGTTTATAAATGATAGTCAAAAACATATGCCTCATATGTTAATTGTAGAATCACTTGCCCAGCTTAGTGCATTTGTACATACAAGTGATTCTGAAGGACTAGGATTCCTCTCCTCTTTAGATGGAGTTGAATTCCACGGAAAAGCATATCCCGGTGATAAACTTGATTTACATTATGAGCTAACGCGCAATCGCCGAGGTTTTATTCTTGGTAAAGGTATTGCAACTGTAAACGACCAGCCTATTGTAACTATAGAAAAACTATTAATATATCAAGCAGATTAAAGTGTTCCTTATATCAGTTGGAAATATCTATTCTCAACCAATTAAGTAAATAGGAAAACATATTACGTAGTTAGGAGCAGGAAAATGGAACGTACTATCGGTATCGATGCTGGAGGCACATTAACGAAAATAGCTTATTTTAACGAAAAAAAGCTATTAACTTTTGAAAAATTTTATTCGCATGAACAACATAAAATAATAGATTGGATTAAAAACAACAATGGCATAAAACAAATATGTATTACGGGTGGTAAATCGAAACTATTACAGCATCTGCTTACAGCTTCATATAAAATAATAGAGCTAAACGAATTTGAATCTACTCTTGCAGGTGTCCAATACATATTAAAAGAAGAAAAACACACTATAAACAATTTTATTTTAACCAATATCGGTACAGGTACTTCTATCCATTATGTTTATAATGAACAATATATTCGCGCTGGTGGAACCGGAGTTGGCGGTGGGACTATTATGGGACTTTCAAAATTGTTAACAAATATAGATCATTTTGAAGATGTAATCCCTCTAACAAAAGTAGGATCTAGAAAAGAACTAGATATTACGGTTGGAGATATTTATAGTGGTATTCTCTCACCTATTGATAATAGCTTAACTGCTAGCAATTTTGGTAAAGCCGCTATTTCAGAATCGAAATATAATAGCTCAGACATACTTGCTACTATACAAGGACTTGTCGGTGAAGTCGTTACTGCATTAAGCCTTCAATTCGCTGAAACAAAAAACATTGAACATATTATTTATATTGGTTCGACTTTATGTAATAACGTACAACTTCAACATATTATGAGTAGCTACACCGAATATCAAAATAAAACACCAATCTTTTTACAAGATGGTGGTAATAGCGGTGCAATTGGTGCATTACTTCATGCTACGAAATAAAAAGCTGACTTTTGTCAGCTTTTAAAAAATGGCACTTCAAATTCAATAATTGATTCCCCATTCTCTCCAATTCGCTCCACGCTTATTCTATCAATCACACAATTTAACTTCCCATGAAAACTAGGAATCTCCTTCACTACTTCAGCAGCTAATTCGGCACTTTCTTTTCTTCCGACTGTTACATGTGGGATGTACGGAATGTCTTCTTTCAAAAATTGTAATAAAGGTCCTGTATACAGGCTATCATGTAGTTCTTCTATTTGTTTTCTTCCTCTATCAACTTCTAAAAACAAATAGTTTCCTACGCTAGTGATACGATTTGCAAACTCAATTTCAATTTTGCCTCCCCCTTTTGATACATTAAAAATATGAGATTTTAATTCATCATTTGAAATATTACTCTTAAACGGGAATACGATTGTTATATGCGGTGGAATTAATCCAAATAAAGGATCATGTTTATGTCTAATGTTCTCTATTTTATCGATGGACATGTTGTTTAGAAAAAGTAAAATTGTACGCATTTTTATCCCCTCAACTTTTCCTCATTATAATATGTATCATATTCTATGACAGCCTGCCCTTCAACAACTTGTTTTGCTTACCTATAAAAATAAAAAAACTTCTCAAATGAGAAGTTTTCATATAGCATGATTATTATTTTCCCGCCAAACTTTCCTAAACTTATACTTTGAACTGTTCCACCACCGGGTAAATGATTAACAATTGCAACCACATCTGAGTTATTACCAACATATGTTCCAGCATATTTCTTAAAGTCACTAGGTTTCACATCACATATTTCTTTTATTCTTTCTCCGCTAGAACAAGCAGTAATAAATAAAAAAATTGTTAGCATAACAACTACATTACGATGCATATATTTCATTTAGCATCCCCCATTTTTATCGATATTTCGTTAATTACAATACATCTTCTCAAAACCCTTTAAAACATACGCATTTTAATCAAAATTAAAAATTTTCAATTTTTCCGTTTACAATTATCCATTAATTGTATATAATTACTAACGTAAGAAAAATATTCTAAAAGGAGGTCGAAGGAAATGATGAAATTACAATTACATGCATTAACTTTAGCGTTAACTGCACCTGTGGTTTCTGGACAATTAAATATGAATTCGACCACCCTAATGGAGAATTGAAAATCGTACTTTATTTCATTTAATTCATAAATTCGCCACAGGAGGTCGTATACTTTCCTGTGGCTTTTTCACGCCCAGCCATAGGAGAACTGTATCTTCCTGTGGTTTTTTTGCGCGATTTTTTAGTCTCTTACATTATTTTTCTAAGAAAGGAGCAACATTCAATGACTATTAGCGTATTGTTTTTAAGTATTACGATTCAAAGAAATACAATTTCCAAAGATGAAATTCTTCATAATGAGCAAATTGAAAAAGCTATGAATGATGTTAAGGAGCGCCAAGCACTTTACTGTGATCACCTGTAATTCCTTTTCGAAAGGAGGAATTCATTTATGACTTTTCATATTTTCTTTTTTACGACTGTACTTCAAAAAAATACTTTATCTGAAACTGAAATTAATCGTAAACAACAGTTAAAACAACTAACTGATAAAATAACTGACATTAAAAGTTCATACTACACTCAAATGTATTAAAAATATATTTTAAAGGGGTAATATATTCATGAAATTTAAAGCATTCTTTTTAACAATCACCATTCAAAAACGTAAACTTTCACAGAAAGAGATTTTACGTGAGCAACACATCCAAAATATTATGGACGAAGTAAAAGAACGCCAATCTTCTTATTACACTCGTCTTTTCTAAAACACTTATAAAGGGGCAATTATTTTATGAAATTTAAAGT
The DNA here is from genome assembly GCF_038006085.1 of Bacillus sp. FSL K6-0073. Lineage (NCBI taxonomy): Bacteria > Bacillati > Bacillota > Bacilli > Caryophanales > Bacillaceae > Bacillus > Bacillus sp. FSL K6-0073. Next base: position 2,842,511 of record NZ_JBBOUN010000001.1, read on the forward strand.
ATTCTTTTTAACCATTACCATTCAAAAAAATAAATTTTCCGAGTCTGAAATGCTTCATGAGCGACAAATTAATCAGGCTATGGATTCTGTAAAAGAAAGACAAAGTCATTACTGTAGTCACCTGTAATTTCTTATTACACTCGTTTTTTCTAAATCACTTATAAAGGGGCAATTATTTTATGAAATTTAAAGTATTCTTTTTAACCATTACCATTCAAAAAAATAAATTTTCTGAGTCTGAAATGCTTCATGAACGACAAATTAATCAGGCTATGGATTCTGTAAAAGAAAGACAAAGTCATTACTGTAGTCATCTGTAATTCCAATTCGAAAGGAGGAATTCACATATGAAGTTTCACCTATTCTTTTTAACGATTACGATTCAAAAAGAAACAATATCTCAAAATGAATTAAAACAAGAAAGACAATATAAACAAGTTATTGATGAAATTCGAGATCGTAGAAGCAAGTACTACACTCACCTTTAATCGTTTAACTATATAGAATTGAAAGGAGTCGATTATGATGATGATAGCACGCTGTAAGGAAATGATTTGGATAGTTCAGAGGGATTCCACATAGTTTTATAGAGCTTATATCACACAAGTTCATCACTGAATTTGATGTATAAAAAATATATAATAAAATCAAATCAACCCGCTTTTAATTATTTTTTATAAACAAAAGATACACCACTTAAAAAGAGGTGTATCTTTCTCAGGTTTTACTATTTCCGATTACTTCTCTTCGTCTTAAACAATCTCACTAAGTTCGAAACAACTGTTTTTGTTACTGCATAAACTGGTACTGCTAAAATCATTCCGATGATTCCAGCAAAGTTACCTACCCCTAAAATTAGGATAATAATTGTTAATGGGTGGATGTTTAATTTCGAGCTCATAATACGTGGTGAAATAATATTACTTTCAAACTGTTGTACAATTGTTACGATAATAATTACGTATAAGGCTTGCATCGGAGATACGAACAGTCCTACAATAACAGCTGGTGCTGCTCCGATAAATGGACCTAAGTTAGGAATGATGTTTGTAAATGCTGCGATAATCCCTAAAACGAAAGCGTACGGTAAATCGATAATTAAATAACCGATAAAAGTAAACGCACCTACAAATATACAAACGAGCGCTTGCCCTTGAATATATGCAGATAATGTTTCGTTCGTTTCCTTAATGATACGAAGCCCCTCTTCACGGTAAGACTCTGGTAATAAACTTACCGCTTTCCCTGGAAAGGCATGTCCATCTTTAAACATGTAAAATAAAATGAACGGTACAGTAAATACAACTAATGCAACGTTCGTGATAATACCAAATAAAGCCGTTGCACTCGACGTAATTGTATTTGGTATATCTTTTAAGTATTCAATCGCATTTTTTTCAATTGTTTCAATGGAAACGTAGTTTTGTGTAGATAACCATTCAAACAACCTATGATGTGATAATTCTTGTATGTATACTTTTCCCTCTTTTATGTAGCCTGGCATATTTTTAACCAAGTCCATTAGCTGTTGTGAAATCGTAGGAACAACTACTCCAACGCCAACCGCAGTTAATGTTATGATAAAAAGATATAACAGCAATATCGCTAAATTTCTAGGTACTTTTTTATTCTCCAAAAAGATTAATACAGGATTAAATATGAAGTATAAAAAAAGCGCGATTAAGATTGGGAAAAATAATGTTGATATGAAGATACCAATCGGTTGAAATAAAAATGATATTTTTGTGCAAATAAATATGATTCCTACAACCATTAGCACTTCTAATGTCCAAAAGTGCACTTTTGATTTCAAAAAAATGGCCTCCTTTAAACTAGCACTTCTCTTCATTGTACCAAAATAAGTATGAATTTCACATAATATTTTCCTTTACAATATTCCAAAATACCAATAAATACACTACAATGAGATTACATACAAATTTGCAGGTAAAGGTGATAAAAATGACACAATGCATCATTTGCAGAAAAGATACGAAAGAACTTAGTGAACAATATGTCATTCCAGAAATATTATGTGGATATTATTTCACAAACTCAATTTGTGATACTTGTCATGAACAAATGACAACAAATATTGATCGTCCTTTAATTAGGCATAAATTGAGTCAATTTAAGATTGAACAAATGAAAAGACAAATTGATTCCCCACTCTATACGAATGAGCACGGTGAAGAACTTGCGGCTGCTGAGACTGATGTTGTCGAAGTAAGCGACGAAATTCTTTATTCTAATGCATTAATTATGAAACTATGTAAAAAGCACGATATTTCCTTACATAATGAAATTTGGAAAGAGGAACGTGTAACGAAAGTAGCGAGTTCTATTCAACGTGAATTGCTATTGGATAACCGTAAATATAAAATGAGTATATTAAAAATGGCTTATACATTCGCTGTACAAACAGTTGATGGCTACTTTGAAAATCAAGATGCGATTGATATCTCTACCATTCTCTCAAATGCAGATTTCGTGGAACTAAAAGAAAAAAGCATTGTACGTGATTTAAGCAAAAGTTCTTTATGGAATACGCTAAATACAAGTAGTGAAAATCATTACTTTATTTTACTTAGCGATAAAGACGGTCTGTTTTGCTTCATTCGTTTGTTTGACATCTTTGATGTTGTCGTTCATTTATCAGAAAAAAGATTTGACCTTCCATCACCCATTGTCGGTGTAAATAATGTGAATACACAGAAATTTTATGTCCAAAGTTTAAAACAGTATATGGATGGTCTGTTTAAAGAAAAAGCACCTACTATATAATAGGAACCAGAACGTATGGTCTCCTTTCTTGATGAAAAGACACTGTGTTATAATGAGTATGAAAAGAACAATACAATCACATAAACCAATTATAAATTGTATATAAATAAAAAAGACTAGTGTGCGGCTACACACTAGTCCACGTAACTTAGCAGATTGGATTGTTCATTTATCCTATTTGTTTCTTACAAACAAAACAACCCACATTCTATAGGCATAGGTGGGTTGTTATTTTTTGAGCTTGTCTATTAAAACGACGACGAACGTTAACAATGCAACGAGAAACAGTCCACCCTGCAATAGCAACGCTATTTCACTCACGAATTATCACCCCCCTCCTACTTGGAGAAGTGATAATTGAACAACCAACCGCACCTTAAGTTACCCTTTAATTTTACCATATTTTCTAATAATTTACGATGAAAACCCGCAAGCGAATAACTTGCGGTTTTTTTATACCGTATTAACAGGCAGTAAACAAAATGAAGCAATAAATAGGTGAAACTTTATTTCTCACTATTTTTTTAATGCATATGCATCAGCAATCATTTCACCAACAATTTTATTTTCTTCTTTCTTCTCGTCTTTCAATAATGGGAATAACAATTCTGCCACTTCATACGCTTCTTCTAAATGCGGATATCCTGATAAAACAAACGTATCAATTCCTAACAATTCATATTCTTTTATCCTTTCTGCTACTGTATGCGGATCGCCTACAAGTGCAGTACCTGCCCCACCTCTTACAAGTCCGATTCCAGCCCATAAATTAGGGCTTATCTCTAACGACTCTCTCGTACCTTTATTTAAATGGGTCATCCGTTTTTGACCAACCGAATCATATCTTGCAAATGTCTTTTGAGCAAACCCAATTGTTTCATTATCCACATATTGAATTAAACGTTCTGCCTCTTCCCATGCTTCTTCTTCTGTTTCTCTTACAATTACGTGTAATCTAATGCCAAATCGCACTGTACGCCCCTTCTCTTCTGCAAGTTTTCTTACTTCTTCTATTTTCTCTTTCACTTGCTCTGGCGGCTCTCCCCACGTTAAATATACATCACTATGTTCAGCTGCTACTTCTTTTCCAGCAGCTGACGATCCTCCAAAATATATAGGAGGATATGGTGTTTGAACTGGTGGGAAGACAACTTTACTATCTGTAACTTTAATATGTTTTCCTTCTAAAGAGATCGTTTCACCTTGCAATGTCGATTTCCAAACTTTTAAAAATTCATCCGCTGCTTCATATCTTTCATCATGATCAAGATATAATCCATCTCCTTGTAGTTCAACTGGATCTCCTCCAGCTACTACATTAATAAGCAGCCTCCCATGTGAAATTCTATCAAATGTAGATGCCATCCTCGCTGCAACTGTAGGGGACATTAGTCCTGGTCTCACTGCTACTAAAAATTTTAGTTTTTCTGTTTCAGCAGCAAGAGCTGAAGCTAACACCCAAGGGTCTTCACATCCTTGACCAGTTGGAAGTAAAACACCCGTATATCCTAAATAATCAGCTGCCGCAGCAACTTGCTTATAATAACCATATTCAGCTGCTCTTCCTCGTTTTGTCGTTCCTAAATATCGACCATCTCCATAAGCCGGAATAAACCATAATAATTCCATACCTTTACACACCCCTTATTTATTTTGAATCGTATACTAACACATTCTATATAAATTACCCCTAATAATTTATATGTTAATTCCCTGTCTCACCTTTAAAGTTATCTCGCCATCTTAAAAACTTCACTTCTAGTAAACGTACTAGAGAGTCAGAAAACTTCCCAACAAATGCAAATATAATTATGCCGACAAATACAATATCTGTATTTGAAAATTGCCTTGCATCCATAATCATATAGCCAATACCTTCTGTAGACCCCATAAGTTCTGCTACTACTAAACTCACCCATGCAACACCTAACGATAACCTTGCTCCTAGTAAAAGGTTAGGCAATGCAGCTGGTAAAATTAGTTTCGTGATTAATTTTCTTTTACTAAACTCTAACACTCTCGCAACATCAAATAACTTTGAATCCACACCTCTAATACCTAAAAATGCGTTTACGTATAAAGGAAAAAATGCACCATCTGCAATTAATAACACTTTCGATGTTTCACCAAAACCGAACCATAATACGAAAAGCGGTGCAACAGCTAAATGAGGTACAGTTCTTAACATTTGCACAGATGGATCTAAATATTGCTCACTTCTCGTTGAAAATCCAACAATCGTTCCTAAAATGATTCCTAAGCCCCCACCAATAAAGAAACCAGCCGCAGCCCTAAATACACTAATACTTAAATGGCCGAATAACTCTCCTGTTTTAATAAGCTCTTGGAAAGCTAGAAAAATATCTAATGGTGTTGGTAAAACTGTTTTAGAAACAAGACCGAATACACCAGCTAACTGCCAAATTATTAATATAATAACCGGTATAGTAATCGCCCTTACTAAAACTTTTACATTTAACTTTCGCATCTTCTTGACGTTGTTTTTCTCAATCGTTATACTCGCTGGTTTAATAACAGCTTTCGTATTTCCCACTTTACAAAACCTCTTTTCACTTCGCTTTCAATGCTTTTTCTACGAAAGAATTATCTACAACTTTTTCCGTCTTAATTTCTTTCTTTATAGAACCGAGCTTATATTGAAAATCCGCTGTCTTTTGTTGTTCTGCTATTATTTCCTTCGTTACTGGAACTAAAATTGGTTTGTCGTGATTAAACACTTCTTTTACGATCTTCGCATCTATCTTTTTTACAGAAGTATATACTTTTATTGCTTCATCTAAGTTAGCATCTTGCCATACACGTGCTTTCTCATAAACTTTGAGGAATTTCTCAACTAATTCTGGATGTTCTTTCGCAAATTTTGTTCTCGTAATTAAAAATTCTGGTGAAGAGACATTTAATGTTTCACCGTCTGCAATCACCTTCGCACCTTTATTTAACGTATGTAATGATATGAAAGGGTCCCAAATCGCCCATGCATCTACTGATCCTGATTCGAATGCAGGCTGCGCTTCATCTGGTTGTAATTGAATGACATTTACATCTTTTGAATCAATCCCTTCTTTATCAAGTGCTCGATACAATAAATTAAAAGCACTACTTCCTTTTGCTACTGCAATTTTTTTACCTTTTAACTCTTTTACACTCGCAATTTTGCTATCTTTTTGAACGAGAATTCCAGTTCCTTTTCTCGCATAACTTGTATTGGCGATTTCGGTAAATCCAATACCTGCTGCTTGCGCTGAAATGACTGGAGAATTCCCTACTTCACCAAAGTCTAATCGGTTTGATGCGATTGCTTCAAAATAAGGAGGTCCACTTTGGAACTCTGTCCATTTCACTTTAACTCCTTCTTTTTTAAACTCCTCTTCAAACCACCCCTTTTTCTTTGCTAGTAATAGCGGGCTTAATCCTTGCTGTATACCAATTTGTATTGTTACATCTTCTTTCTTACTACTTGCTGTACTTTTTTCACATCCTAATAAACATACTGATATAGCTAAAACAAAAGAAAGAATTTTTAATTTTTTATACATATAAAATCCCCCTTTTCCTATATACTTGTTTGAATCAACCCTCCATATTCAAACTGCTGTAATACTTTCGTTCGAAGTTGTTGGAACGATTGAGAAGTTTTATTCCGCGGATAAGGCAAATTATTTTCAATCACTTTATGTATTTTCCCTGGTTTTGCACTCATAATGATGATTCGGTTTGAAAGATATATCGCTTCGTCTATATCATGTGTAACGAATATCATTGTTGTTTTCTTATGCTCCCAAATATTTAGCAATACTTCTTGTAAATGACTTCGAGTAAAAGCATCCAGCGCTCCAAAAGGTTCATCAAGTAATAATACATTTGGATCTCTTAATAACGCTCTCGCTATCGCAACACGTTGTGACATCCCGCCTGAAATTTCTTTCGGATACGATTTTTCAAAGCCATCTAACCGAACGATTTCAACCCATTCTCTCACCTTATCTTTCACATACTTATCTTTTAACGACAAATCTGCCGCTATATTTTCTTCAACTGTTAACCATGGAAAAAGCCTATGTTCTTGAAAAATAAAACCTTGTTTCTTGCTCGTTTTTAAGATAGGCTCCCCGTCAATAACAACTTCACCTTCAAAATCATTATCTAGGCCTGCAACAATTTTTAGTAATGTACTTTTTCCGCACCCACTCGGACCAATTACTGTAACAAAATCCCCTTTCTCTAATTGAAAATTAATATTCTCTAGCACTTGAACCGTACCAGTTTGTTTCAAAAAATATTTTGATACCCCATCAATTGAAACAGTCATTTCTTCCCCTCCTTAAAATGATTCATATAAATGAACAGATTCAGTATTTGTGCAATAAAAAAACCAAAGGCATTTTATCAACAGATAAAATGCCTTTGGTTTCTCCAATCGGCAATACGTTATGGAATTAAGTACATATTATACAAATATTTCCGATAAGTCAACTAGGTTTTGTCAAAACATACATATGATTCGTTTGAACATTTTTACTGTTGTTTATTTGAACAATATCATTTACTTACTATTTTTTCTGATCTTTAATCTACTGTAACCAATAAGAAAACTCACACGCTAAATGCAGTTGATGGGATTTAATAACTAAGCGACGAAATTTCTACAAAAAAAGAGTAATTTCAAGAAATATGCTACTAACCTTAGATTTATTAAAAAAGTTAGATCGTATAACTTGAGACTACTCATTCCCATTCAAAATATTTATGTAATTAAATTTTATTTCCTCTGCACCCTGGCTGTCTCCAAAACTATTGGTGGCAGCTCTTTTTGAATGATTTCTTTTAATCCATAAAGAGCTTTCCTCACATAACCACCTTCGAAATTCCCTAATGGTTCTGGTAATTCATCTTCATCCAATATGAAGTATTCTCCATTTGGAAGTACCATAATATCGATGATTAAATCTTCAAAGGAAACCACTGCATCTTTTATTTGTGTGTTTTTTACGATATTAAAATAGGAACCTAAATACTTTCCTTTTATATCTCTCCATACGTATAAATTGTACGGACGATCTTTCCAGTAATATGCGATTGTATAACTTCCTTTTGGGATTGTTAACTTAGTATCATTTGCAGTCATTGTAAATGAATACTGCACCTCGTGAAATAAAACGATACTTTGTGATTGCTTTTCAAGTAATAAGCAATTGTGATCTACTATTGTTGAGTTATACTGGATTTTTCTTTCTATAATTTCAATTTTCGATGTAAGTAACTTATTCATTATTTTGTTTCCCCTTATGCTAGTTCTATCCTCAATTATATCCATTTATATAGCGATAAAGAAGTGTATAGTTTTTTATATAATGATTTATACAAGTACATAATAAAAACTCCTTTTTATTTAGAAAGAGTTTTTATTATGTAACTAACAGCACTATTACTCATGTTTTAACTTTTCCTTAACCGCATCATAAAATTTTCGTTCTTCATCAACATTCAAGTAAACACGACTTACTGTTTTAGAAAAGCCGTATAACAACTGCGCTTTCACTGGCTCTTTTAATGTTATTTCAAAAGTAGCAGGTTCTTTTATGAACTCCATAACAGTTGCATCCAATACCTGTTTCCTTTCTTTTGCCGTTAGCAATTCCCCCTTGTAGAACGCAATACTATCAATTTGTGTAAATGGCATAACAATTTTCTTTCCTAATCCGATTTGAATGATTACTTGTTCTTCTGTTACGACAAGGGGATTTTTGCGCATCGCTTGTATTTCAGCTATAAAATAAATCATCGCGTATACATTTAAAATAAGCAAAATCCATGCTATTACTGGATTCCACTGCTGTAGTAAATAATGAAAACCAATGCTTTCAATTATTGTTGCATGAATAATCATGATATACACACCTATAGCACCAGTCTTTTTATGATATGAGTATACAGATTTACATGTTGGTACTTTTTCACGCCACGATAAAAACGCATAATAGATTAACTTACACTCTGTTAGAATGACATCTACTAACTTACTTCTTTTCATAGTAGCGTCAAACGCTGCATCAATTGCATAAGAAAAGGAATAATTTTCTCTTCTATATTCTTTATATTTTTTTATTATTTTAGGAAGCACTCTAACAATTTTATAGAGAAGGAATAATTCTAGACCTACAAATGCAATTTCAGCCGCAACAATAATATAAGAGATGAATGAAAAAGCTTGTAAATAGTCACTTGGAATAATAAATCTTGCAAAAATATAACCAGCTATTACAACAGGAACTATATACGTTAACGAGTATCTTTTTCGAATAATGAAGAAATACGTGATGATTGGAATGACAAACATGCAATCTAATAATGACCCAAGCACAACTTCTTTCGGCGCAACTGGTACAATTGGAAGGGCATACAATAAATAGTTTGATAGCATAATTAAAGAGACGAGTCCAATCCAAATACCTTTTCGCCTTCGTGATAGTGTAGCCTTCATACGTTCACTCCTTTATTTAAAAACCTCATTTAAATGGTCTTTATAAAATGAAATGGCACGTTCAAATTCTTTTACTTCCTCTACTTTCACGACAGTTTCAAGTAATAATTTCATCGCTGATTCGTGATCGTTTACGTTATATTTTGCTAATGATAAAAATACTTTCATCGGAGCGTTCTCTGGGAATTTTTTCACCCCAGCTTCTAATACTGTAATTGCCTTTTCATATTCCCCTATACAACGATATGTACTTCCTAAACCAATATAAGCACCGCAAAGCGATTCGCCATCAAGTCCATTTGCGATTGCCTGCTCATAATACGGAACTGCTTCTGTTTCTAGCCCCATTACATCATGTATCCACGCACACTGATACAGTACTTCTGCATCCTTTGTAAAGTTTGTTAATCCTATAAGCATCTCTTTAGACTGCGCATATTTCTTTTCGTTTCTAAGTTTAATAGCTTGCTTTAATAAATGTTCCATAGAATCCACTCCTCACCAATTATTCTGTGTATAGCTCTTGATTGGTATACGCTTCACATTCGTGTAAAAGTAAAATTCCCACCAATTAAAGTTTCGCTTACTTATTACTATGCGGATTCATTCTCATCTAAAAACTTAATTTTAAAAAGCAGTGACACGATTACATAATAACTCTAAGCTTTTGACAATTTCTTTCGCTGTTTCATCTTTCCCATTACACAACTTCCCTTTACCATCCTGTCCAATTACATAATGCACAGCTCCGCGCGAATATAAAGAATGTGGTGAATTCGCAATCATTACATTCGCCCTTGCTTCTTTCATTCTATTTTTTGCTCTTTCAAACAGTTCTTCTTCATTTAAATCACTTTCAAGTTTAAAACCAACAAGTACTGTTTCTGGGTCCCATTCTTTTATTTGTTTTAATACTTTTGGAGCCTTTTGAAAGTGAATAATCGGTGCTATATCACTTGAAATTTTTCCGTTCATATTAAGAACATTACCATCTTGATCACAAATTTTCTCCACAATCCAATCTGATCCAGCCGCTGCCATAATGACTGCATCAATCTTTTCATGTGATATGATACTTTTCATTTTATCTTGTAAATCAACGATTCCTTCAAATGGATGTAATTCTAACCCTCTATGTACATCACTCGGTTTCTCCGCAAAATAACCGTGTAAATATATAACATGTGCCCCTTTAGCTAGAAGTTCTTCTGCGATTATCCTTCCGATTGTACCTTTGGCCATATTCGTATGCCCGCGTACTTGATCCCATTTTTCTAGACAACCACCGCTCGTAATTAATACCTTTTTCCCCTTCATTGTAACCATCCCTTACTAATTTTTCTTACGAAACCATTCTGTTCCAAAGTCAACTATATCACGTTGTTTCATTAGACGACACGTTGCATTCCCTATCTTCCCATTTTTTACAGTTCCTTTTCGCTCAAACTCCACACCAATTTCTACAAACTTCTCAGATTCGTAATCCATTTCAAAAAACTCTTTCCACACTCTTTCACCGTTTTCTATAATAGGTGCTCCTACTTGTATTAACTCACATGCACCAGAACGCACCTCGGATAAATGAACAGATGTATTAGAATCATATCCAACACCAATTAATAATACGTACCCGTCTAAATCATATATTTTTCTTAATGGAGATTCTTCTCCAAAGCTCATTGATAACGAATGGTTCATTGTTATTTCTACTGCATGTTTTCCCCATGCAGCAAAACTTCCTAACGGATGATTACTACGTACTACATTCGGATATGTACGAAAACATTCAACTATTTCACCCATTCCCCTTGTTGGGGTTATACGTGAATCAAATGCTGGGACGTTATCTCGGATAATTTGCCACCAGTCTTCCGGTACAGGTGGTCTTGACCAATGTTTCGGATCGGACAAATCCGAAGATTGCGTTGGCATTATTATCGTTCCTTCTTCCGTAACAACTTTCATTAATGCTTCTACTACAGCAACCGCACCACCAGATATCCATCCGATAGAACTTAGTGATGAATGAACGATAATTGTCATTCCTTTTTCGACTCCTAATGCTTTTAAATCTTTTGTTATTGTTTCGATTGTATTTGGAAATTGTGTACTTGCTACTATTTCATTCATTTTCATATTGGTTCCCCCACTAGCTACGTAAATTTAAACTTTTATATAAATATATTATCATATTTTTCTTAATTTTTAACTTAATCATTTTTCACATCTATAAAAAATAGTAATATTATTACACAAAAAATATTTGAATTATGATATTCAGATTTAAAACACAAAAAGAAAGTGAAGATTTTACATCCCCACCATAAAAAGCTGTTTTATACATAGACGAAAGAGCTCATCACAAATGATGAGCTCTTTGTTTACTTTATCCTTCAATTGTAACCCCAGTAAACATTGATAAGTTTCCCGTTATTTTCTCACCTACACGTAAAAATAAGCCTGCTGCTCTTCCACTTATACAGTGAGAGCCAATTAATAGTTTACCAGTATATGGACCATCCCATGTGTCAATGGTACAGTCAGGCATTTCTATGTATTGCTGGTATATCTTCCTTTGTTCAAAGTAATACTCTGTTTTATCTTCAGCTAATAATTCATCATTTTCGTATATAGATACTCCGCCACCTTCACGACCAAATACAGGTTTTGAAACGTATGATTCATGTCTTTCTAGAAATCGCTTATTTGAAAAATATGTTGGTAGAAAGTATTTATAAATAATGTCTTGCTCTTCTTCTGTAAAGAAAACACTTTCTTCATAAAGCTTCCAAATTAGTGCGAGTACACTTTTGTTTTGCATAACAAACGCGGCTGGCGGATTAATAATTTTCACTCTTTCTTGCGCAATATGATCTAAAAATTGTAAACCAATCCTTTTTCCATTCTTATCAACGTCCGTTACTAAATACTCTATTGGATACAGTCTATATAAATATTTTATTTTTTCTCCACTTGGCGTATATATACCATCTTCCGCAACGACAATGTCTTGTATTCCTACATAGTCCGTTGACTGATTTAAGCAATACGTTCTTAAAAACTGAACCGTTTGACTATCTTCATCGTGCCAATCATAACTAGTAAAATATATCGTCTCTTCAGGGCCTATATGATAGTCATGTTTAATTTGTTCCCATGCCTGCACAATATGCTCTTCTATATGGTTTGGGTGATTTACATCATGATAACGGCATAACACTTCATTTGCGACAGACGGTTCTAAATAGCCTGTTGGCGTATCACAATTTACTTCTATTAATTTTATATCGTCACCATTTACGATAAAATCAAACCTTGTAAAATATGAAAATAAACCATTATGTTTCATTCTCGCCATTTCCCACGCTTCAGCTGGGAATCCAAGTTTTTGAAAATCTTTTGTCGTATTTACAATATATTGATACGTTCTATATAACACATACATGATTTCTTCTGTCGCTTTTGAGATAGCAGTATAAGTTTTTGCTGGCATGCGATACATCCCTGTTGCCATATATTGATTCCATTCTTCATTCTCTAACAGACTAGGCCAAGTGAAACCATTCCTACTAGCCTCTTCTGCAAGTGAAAACCATACTTTCATATACTCTTCTTGCTCTCGTTCTGTATACATTACTCCATTACCCTTTCGTTTTAGGATCCTACTGGCGCTTTTGCGTTTCCAATTCCACTTGAACCAGAGTTTACTTTCGGTGTTTGCGTAGTAGATGATTTTGGCGTATTTGTATCTGGTGTTACTTTATTGGATGGATTTGGCTGCTGTTTATTTAAATCTACTTTATTGGAAATATTATTATTACCGTTAGAACCACCAGAATAACCACCGCTACTACCGCCACCTGTTCTACGCTCATCTTTTTCACGATATGGAATAACATTATTTGCATACGGTTTCTTCATTAAATTTGGTTTTGCTGTATAATTCATATTTGAAGTTCTACTCGCTAATAAATATCCTGCTACAAATGGAAGTATCGGTAAATGAGAGTTTTCATGATAAGATGAAAATGACGGATTATTTTCCTTGCATAACGCATCTATCTCTACATTTTCATTGGTTGGGGCTTTATCATCACAATTTAATGTTTCTTGTTCATTTCTTTGTTTTGCACCATCTGTTTTAACAGCTGTACTTTCTTGCTGAGCAGTTTCTTCTTCATAATCACCACAACCTGTTAATAAAAAAGATGACACCCCTATTGAAGTAGCTATTTTTATAAACTTACTTTTCTCCATTCTCACGTGTTATACACCTATCTTCTTTTATCTATATTTTTCCAGATACCTATATTATATAATGAAATTATTATTTTTTTCAAACTATATTCAATATGTACAATTATATATTTTCATGCTATTTTTCCATGTAACAATGAAATCTTTCTATCCCTGGATATTTTTCTCCTAAACTTTTAACTTGAAAACCAATTCTTTTATAAAATTCTACCGCCCCATCGTCTGTCTCCGCTTCTATATAAGTCAATTGGTATACTCTTACAATCTCTTTAATCATTTGTAGTGCAATTCCTTTTTGACGATAATCTGGAGCCACTGCTATATGACATATTCGTGCTTTAGTTTCTCCGATTATTTCAATACCTAGACAAGCTTTTTCTTCATATTTGTACAAAGTCCCTTTATTACTTTGATAAAATATTACTGCCTTCTTTAAGCTTATATCATTTGGACCGACGGCATATTGTAGCACATTTAATATTGAATCTTTTTCAATTTGTTCAACGCGATGTATATTCATACTTTCATCCCTTTCTATGAAAAAAACTAGCTCTTAATAAAAAGAGCTAATCTCATTACGCCGTTATTTTTTCTTCTTTTTTTACAACGACAGCCACATAACTATGAAGTATCATTCCAATAATAACGAGACTCATACCAATCCAAGATAATGATGACGGAATTGGTGCAGATAACCAGATCAGCTCTCCTACTAGCGCAAATAAAACTTCACCAGACTGCGTCGCTTCCACTGTTGCTAATTTTTGCAGATCATCTTTCACAAGATCTGTTGCAAAGAAAAATAATACTGTCGCGATTAACCCAGAGCTAACTGCTACAATAAAACATTGAAGAACTTGGCTACTTGACGGTAATCCGCCAGTTGATACTTGGTAACCAGATAATAAAAACCAAAATGGTAAGCTTGATAAAGTCATACCGAGTACTCGCTGAAATACATCTAATTCCCCTTTACAAACTTGCATCATTTTTCTATTTCCAAGAGGATACGCAAATGCTGCAATAAGTACAGGAACTACACATAAAACGGTTTCACGAATACCTAATGAAGAAGCATGTTCTACTTGCATAAGAACAACACCGAATAAAATAATGCCCGACATAACTAATTCCTTCATCGGAAGTTTTTTATGTAGTGGATCCACCGCAAAAAATGGTGTTAATAAAATCCCTGCAACGATTGTAATTTGCCATGTTGATGCAACAAGCCAACCTGGTCCGAACGCTCCAGCAAAACTAAGTGGTGCATAAAAGAGACCAAATCCAACGATACTCCACACTAACCATTCTTTCGGATTGTTTTTCATATATTGAAAGAGTTGCTTTAAGTTCCCTCTATACATAACAATAAGTAATAGCATTGGAACCATAAAATAATACCGTAATGATGCACTCCAAATCCAGCTTCCACCTTCTAAGTCCATTGCCCTGTTTAAAACAAAAGTAAAGGCAAAGAAAAAGGATGCCAATATCCCTATAACAATTGCTTTCATTGTAAAACCCCTTGTATTTAATTTTTTATCTCTATGACATATATTTTAGTATACGCGATGAAAAATCTACATTCAAACTTACATTTCACTTTGGGATGATGAAGGAATTGTAGTAGATTTACATGGGAATAAAGTGCATTGGTATGAAATCGAGGCCATTACATATCAAAATTTTCAAGGGTCAAAATCTACTTTAATCTCGCCCCACTATACTCACCATGAAAATATACGCATCCGCTATAAAAGATGGCTACCAACTATTGCACATTCAATTTACTGGTTTTCTATTGAGAAACCAAAAGATTATCATAAAAATTTAATGATAGCTTGGGAAGAAAAGCGAACGAATAAAAACAAACGCCTCCTTTAATTATTATTTAGGGGCGTTCGTTCATTCAAAAATTAAAGAATCTGTAGTTTATATTCTCTGTATAATTTCTTCAATCGACTTATATGGGCTTGATGATACCGATTATGATCTGCTATATGCCATATTCCCCATC
The DNA here is from genome assembly GCF_038006085.1 of Bacillus sp. FSL K6-0073. Lineage (NCBI taxonomy): Bacteria > Bacillati > Bacillota > Bacilli > Caryophanales > Bacillaceae > Bacillus > Bacillus sp. FSL K6-0073. Next base: position 2,858,071 of record NZ_JBBOUN010000001.1, read on the forward strand.
TTATTGTCGCAGTTTCCCCTTTTTCATACAAAACTTCCCGCGTTAAATCAGTTTCTGTTAGTTTCATACATTCTTCATAAAACAATTTTTGCACTGCTTCATAATCTTGCATTAACTCTTGCAATGTGTTTTTTCTTAAACTTGGTAATTCTCCTACTTCATTTAACATAGGACCATATTTATTTTCAAATGCTGGCGGAACATCTTCTCCCTTGAAACGATACACCCAATGTAAATCAACAACTGCTAAATGCTGAAGTAACTGCCCAATACTATTTTCATTATTTTCAGACCCTTTATAGGATAGTTCGTTCTCTTCAGTACCTTCGACTAACCTTTGCAATCTATTAAACGTATCAGCAACCGTCGCATACAAAATCGCTACTTGAGGGTCCATATTTCTTTCTAAATAGAGATCTTTCATACAAAACTTCCTCTCTTAAAAGAACAACACCATATGTTCATCATCACTATACACACCATTCATTTTTATAGCCCTTTTTTCAATTCCGTATGTTTTAAATCCCATTGATTCATATAATCGTTTGGCTGGTTCGTTCGTTGACACAACCCCTAAATTCAATTGCTCTAGCTTCATCTCTTTTGCGCTTTCAATTGCTTTACGTATTAAATCACGTGCAAGACCACTTCTTCGATTTTCAGTATCTACATACATTGCAACGATATGTCCTTTATGCTTATATGCGTCTTTTTCTTCTGTTAATAAAGTAACAACCCCAACTAAACGATTTTCATTATTAAAAGCACCAAATGTAAAACTACTATTGGATGAAAGATTACTAGCAACTCGTTCAAGAGGATTTTCTTGACGTACTGCTTCTTCATAAGTCGTTATAAATGCTTCTGGATTTACTTGTAATGCTTGTAAACGTAACTCCCAATATTGTTTTGCATCCGCTTTTGTAAGTAATCGAATCATTTTATCTTCCCCTTTTTAATTTACATAATATTTTTATAGGCTACTTTTTTTGATTCATACTCTTCTTTTAATATACTGTAACGATTGCGATGAATGAACTTCCCCTGTCTTAATCGATCATTTCTCATTAACCCTTCGCATACAAATCCGGCATTTTCATAACTCTTTTTAGCTTTTGTATTATCTTCATCTACACGTAACCAAATTTTCTCCAATTCAAACTGAGAAAAACCTATTTGTAACATGCTGTTTAGAGCTGCCATTCCAAATCCTTTACCCCAATAGTCTTTATTTCCAATCGCAATTCCTAGTTCAGCATTTTTATTTGTTTTATCAAAATTTTTAAGGTCTACCCATCCAATATGTATACCTGCCTCAGTAACGATTGCCCTTTGTTCATAACCATTTTTTCGGCTTATACAAGCTTCAATCCAGTTTCTCGTATCTCCACGAGTGAACGGAGGATATTGATCTGGTACAACTAAATGGTTTGTTACATCTCTATCTAATGACCATTGATAGCGATCTTCTACATCATCTAGTGTCAATTCTCTTAATTGAACATATGGTACATTCATTTTTCTCGCCCCTTTTTATTTACCAATAGAAAATCCTTCGAACACTCTTCCACCATACTGTTCTAACGTCTTTTCTATAAAATGAATTAATTCATTTTTCTCTCCCGTTTTATAAAAATGATCAAAAGCGGCTACAAATTTGTTTGCATATTGCTCATCATATCTTCTTAGCACTCTAATAAACCATTTTGAACTCCCAAGCCACTTACCATTTACTCTTAATACATATTCATGTACTAAATCCGCTAATAAATTAGCGATAAACAATTCTTCTTCTCTTTTTGTTGCACCAATAAAGTCATCTAAAGTATCCGTAATAAAATATCGCTTCTGCTTAATCGTTTCTTCGGTCCATTTAGCTGGTCCTTTATGTAGTAAATCATTCGCTTCTTTTTTTAATTTCTCAACAATTTCCTTTTCCCCTTTTAATGCAATCCCTTCCGAAACTAATTGTGGTAACGACGGTCTCCCTCGATCACAATCCATTTTGAAAAAGGTTTTATATGTTCATGTTCCAAAATTATGAACAAACACCTCAACAGGCCATCCATTACTATAGAAAGATTCCCTATAGCAAGAAGTTAAACTTTGGTCAACTATTACAATATCAAGGTCAGATGTTTTTGTCGCTTCTCCCCGTGCAACGCTTCCGCCGAGTAAAGCTACATCACAATTCGGAAATTGTGATGTAATTATGTTTTGTGCTGCGTCAATTGCTTTCATAACCGATCCTCTTTTCTTATTTCACTTTCTTTTTTTCAGCTCTTTCTCTCGCTTTTTTTATATAGCTTTCTGCATCTGGTGTTTTACATGATGTTGCACCGTGATCAACCTCTACTTTTCCAATTTCACGTGCAATTTCAATCGCTTGTCGCTCTAAGTCTTCATTACGAATTCCTATTGCGATTAAAGCACTATTCATCGCTTCTTTTTTTCTATTTTTTTCATTATGTATATTTTCTTTAATCTCTTCTAAGTACGGAGAGAAGAAATCATCATGTAACGTTTTATTTTTAATCGCTATATTTGCTAATAAAGACCAGCCAGCTCTTCCAATCCATTCATCATTAGACTTTGTCCACTCTTCCATTCTTTCTATTGCAATTGGCGAAGTACATATAGATTTCATAAGAACATCCATTAAACAGTAATAATCAACATTCTGAATCCAACTATTAAGCTGTTCTGTCGCTATTTTTTTCGGATCTAAAATATAAGTTGCTAATGTCATTGCGTCCATATTGTTCGTTTCCCACAATCCAACTGCTAAATCGTGATCTTTTTTTATCTTCTTTTTTAACAATTTTAAATTCGCAAAACTAACTCCAAATAACGGCTCTTTCGCTCCGTGGTTTTTATACGTTTTTCGATTTTGTTCTGTTCCATATTCCTCTAGTTGCTGCATTACTTCCTCAAGTAGCATATACCCACCTCTTTATCTTTTATGTTGACTGTATATATGTATGTACGATATATTCTACATTACTTTTTGGTTTTCCTATATTTATTTTGAAAGTACGGTATGTGAAATTTCTAAACATCGCACAGCTACACCATCAAAAAACTGTATGTTTAACATGTACAGTTTTTTGATGGTAACAATTTTCCGTAGAATAAAATATAAACTACGAAAGAACTTTTAATGAGATGTGTATTTCCAACATGTTTAGAAAACTCTTTAAAATGGTTTACTATCATACTTTTATACCTCCTTCATAAATTATGTTTACTACATTTATTCTTAACCAAAATACTTTCTACATTTTAATAACTCTCTTAACTAAATCTTCTTATATAAAAATCCCTACAAACGCTGTAGGGATTTATGTCTAAATCATTTTGTTACACTCTATTTCATATGAAAATAGTTTCCTTATTCAGATGCATTCATAAGCACAATTCTCCAACCATCGGGATCCTCTATTGTGGTTCCCTTTTCTATCCAATACGGGTTTTCTGGTTCCACCTCATGATAGCCCATATTACTTAATCGATTCACTATCTTTTCAATTTCATCTTTATTAGGCATATAAAAAACTAGTAAATTATCTTTTGTCGGTGCCGGACATGGACTTCCATTAACATGTGTAGTAAACTCCAAATGATACTCTTCATCTGGTAATCCAAACATAACCCCGTCATATCCTTCGTGATTTTGAAATTCCCCTATACGTTTTAGTCCTAATCCTGTTTCATAAAAACTGATCACTTCTTCAAATTTATCTGTTGGTCTTGCAATTCTAAATCGAACCCAATTCTTCATGCAAATCTCCTCCTTTTCATTTTTCAAAGCTTTATAGTAATTAGTATAAGTTACATATATTCCCTTTAACATCCCTCATTAGTGTGAGCTTCCTAAGTTGAAAGACCTATTAGTTAATAAACAATAGGACTTTAGTATAATTTGCTATTTTGCATTGTTTCTAATGTTATCCATGACTGCCCAATTTGATTAACATATGGCCTTTCCTCATTACAAATTTTACAGCGAGAAGGTGCTTATTCATTTTCGGGATACTGTACTCCACATGTAGTGCAAATATAATTATTCATATTCCCGCTCCTTTTTTCATGTAATTGTTTCTTTATCAATATTTTAATAAAAATCAAAAATATTCGAATCAATAATTGGAACGAAAACGAAGTGATACGAAAGTATGATTTGGTGATTGAAAGTTTAAATAATAAAGTTTAAATTCATTCTATTTTTCAAAACTGCAATTGATATAAAATCTTGCATACTTTTGAGTAAACTTTTTTACACTTGTAAAAAAGTTTTTTTGCATTTCCCTACCTATAATTGCTAATATAGTAGAGTAGAACTTTTATAGAGAGAAGGAAAATTATGCACAATGGAATTCGAATGACAACTTTAGTAAAAAGGGCTATGTTAGTTTGTGCGGGGGTATTATTCACATACGAAGTGGCTTTTGGATCAGTACATACTGCTCTAGCTAGTACAGAGGATGAAGCAAAATCTGTTCAACTTGTAAGTGAGATTCAAACATCTCTTGCTCCGAAAGAAGCTCCAAAACATTATAACGGGCAAGTTAGAAAAGTCGCTTATTTAACATTTGATGACGGTCCTGGAAAATACACAGCTGAGCTTTTAGATATGTTAAAGAAAGAAAATGCAAAAGCAACATTCTTCCTAATTGGTTCAAACGTAAAAGCTTTCCCTGATCTTGTAAAACGCGAAGATGCTGAAGGCCACTACGTTGGGATGCACAGTATGACTCATAACTACAAGAAACTTTACACTGAAGGTCATTACGTAGATGAAATGAAGGAAGACCAAGGCTTAATCGCTGGTGTTTTAGGTAAATCACCAGTATTAACTCGTCCATCTTACGGCTCTATGCCAGGATTAAACGAAGCTCTTCGCAACAAAGTTGTAGAAAATGGCTTAAAAGTTTGGGATTGGACAATTGATTCTTTAGACTGGAAATATAACAAAATGCAAGTTGATGCTGCATCTGCTAAAATTGTAGAAAACGTTCTAGCTCATTCTACAAATCCAACAGAAGTTATCCTTATGCATGATATTCATCCACAATCAGTAAAAGCAGTACCTGGAATTATTAAAGGACTGAAAGAAAAAGGATATGAATTAGAAGCGTATAATGAGAACGAACACTTCCCATTAAACTTCTGGCATGATAATCGTATGTAATGAAAAGACTTGATTCCCTCTAGTAGGTTATCAAGTCTTTTTTATCGTTTTTAGAATTTCCTTATAGAGAAAACCTATACACGCTTGCACCATATCAATAGTATACGTCCCTTTCCTTTTATCAAATAAATTTAACTTTGAAATATCACATGCTATCTTTAACCTAGTTTAAATAAGTGGATGTTATATAATCGTATTTATAGTGCAAACTGAAGAAGCTTGGAATCAATTTAAGAAAGAAACGCGATAAGTAAAAAACTACAAAAGCGACTTATTCAAAATAAAAACATACATATCAGAATACAGTCAAAAAAGGATTGAATATACAATTTCAATCCTTTTTTTTATATTATCAACACTTTAGCACATATTACTCTTAAGGAGTGATATGTATATGGATTTTCTTTCATCTGAATATTTGTCTGCCTTGCTTGCCATTATTGTAATCGATTTAGTGTTAGCCGGAGATAACGCCATTGTAATTGGATTAGCAGCAAGAAGATTACCGAAAGACCAACAAAAGAAAGTTATCATTTGGGGAACCATTGGAGCAATCGCTATTAGGGCCCTCGCTACCTTAGTTGTCGTTTGGTTATTAAAAATACCTGGATTACTCCTAATTGGTGGTGTACTTCTTATTTGGATCGCTTACAAGCTGATCGCTGAGGGCAAAAATCATGATATTAAAGCCGAAGAAGGATTTTGGTCTGCTATTAAAACCATTATTATTGCTGATGCGTTAATGGGCATTGATAATGTACTCGCTGTTGCAGGAGCTGCCCATGGTAACTTTTCTTTAGTAATCATCGGACTATTAGTGTCTATTCCAGTAGTCGTATGGGGCAGTACATTAATTTTAAAATGGGTGGATCGTTTTCCTGTCATCATTACGATCGGAGCAGCCGTTTTAGCTTATACTGCCGCGAAAATGATTGTAGATGAGAAGTGGTTCGCTGGATTTTTCGAAAGTAACCCTTTCGTTAAATGGGCATTTATCATTATTATCATCGTCGGTGTAGTTTTCTTCGGAAAGGCAAAACAAAAAGCAACAGCTGGTTCTGTCTCATAATGATGGTATATTTACAAATAAAAGGCGCTATTCATATGAATAGCGCCTTTTATTATTTAGCTTCCCCTTCCGGAGTCGTTTTTACCTTTGTTTTGTTTTTATCACGGTTGTTATAGTTATACTTCGAACGATCTACTGGAGTGAATCCTTCCGGTGTGTAGAATCGTAATAAGTCACCATTTACGACTTGGTCAGAGTATTTTAGTGAGTTTTGAACCATTTGTTCATTTTTCTTTATTTCATCTGTAAATTCTACAGGTTTTCCAGTAGTTGTATCATAGTATTTGCCGTTTAGTGCAGTAACTGTTGGGCTTACGTAGTTACCGTTACGGAACGCAACGACTTGTTTATGATCTGGTGATAATAAATCAGAACCGAATTGAACATAATTCTTTGTATCTGTACCTAGTAAGTGTAATAGCGTTGGAAGAACGTCAATTTCACCACCATATTGATGTTGTACGCCACCTTTCACTCCTGGTACACGAACGATTAATGGTACACGTTGTAACTGTGCATTTTCAAATGAGTTCATTTCTTTACCCATTACTTTTGACATTGCTGCGTTATGATTATCTGAAATGCCGTAATGGTCTCCGTACATAACAATAATTGAGTTATCATATAAACCAGATTGTTTCAAGTAATCGATGAAGCCTTTTACAGATTCGTCTAAATAGCGTGCTGTTTGGAAGTACGTATCTACTGATGAATCACCTGTTGTTGCTGGTTCAATCGTTGCTTCTGCCTTATCGATTGGATAAGGGAAATGGTTCGATAACGTAATAAACTTCGTATAGAACGGTTGTTTCAACGTTTGTAATAACGGAATAGATTCATTAAAGAACGGTTTATCTTTTAACCCGTAGTTTACTACGTCTTTTTCATTCATATCGTAGTATGACGCATCAAAGAATTTATTAAAACCAAATGATTTATAAATATCATCACGGTTCCAGAATGTTTTGTAGTTACCGTGGAATACTGCTGATGTGTATCCTTGTTGTCCTAAAATAGCTGGTGCTGATTGATACGTATTATGAGATTTCGTTGTAAAGACAGAACCTTGCGGTAAACCAAACATTGAATTCTCTAACATAAACTCCGCATCAGATGTTTTCCCTTGTCCTGTTTGATGGAAGAAGTTATCAAAATAAAGTGTATTCGCATCTTTTGTAAATGAGTTTAAGAACGGTGTAACTTCTTGACCATTTAATTTGTAATCAATTAAGAAGTTTTGGAATGACTCTAAATGAATGTAAATTACGTTCATTCCCTTTCCTTTACCGAAATACTCAGGATTTGGACTTGCATAAGTTGATGTTAAATAATTTCGTACTTCTGTCATATTATCACCATCAGCTAATGCTCGTTCTGTCGATGCTTTCGCACTTTGAATTCCATCATAAATTGTGTAGTTGTATGCACCTAAATATTTCACAATATAATTACGGTCAAACGTTCTTGTTAATAATTCAGGACGGTCAGACTCTGCAAGACCTAAGTTAACACTGAATAATAAAATACCTGCTACAAATACTAGAGATAATTTATGCTTCGCAACACGAATTGGTTTTGGATTTGCAAATTTTGTTGCGACTAACACAATTAATATAATCGTGTCTAAGAAGTATAATGGATCATAAAGATGTAGCAATGCAAGAATACTACCACCTAAATCTCCAAAGTTATTCGTTTGTGTTAATGTCGGGAACGTAATAAAGTCACTGAAAAAGCGATAGTATACTACGTTTGCGTATAAAAGAATCGACAATAACAAATTAATGATAATTAACCAAATATAAGATCGTTTCCCTTTTGCAAATAATGCTAGTCCTAAAAATAGAACTGCTGAACTAAGCGGGTTAAAAAACAGCAAGAATTTTTGGATTGTGTTTGAAATTCCTAAATTGAATTCTGTTACATAAGCTGCATATGTTTTGAGCCACAATAAAATAACGGCAAACAGAAAGAATCCAAAATGATTGCTTAACACACTTTTGCTCTTTAATAAGAACTGTTTCATTTCTCCACCTCTTTTGATCATCCAAGGCTTATTTTTTTATAAGTCTGTCTCTCTATTCAAATTTTCTTCTTCAAATAGATTATCTTTATTTAACTATATGAAGAATATTAGTAATTATAATTTGAAGCTAGTATTTATTCAACTATTTCTTTCTAGACATTTTGACCTTGGTTTCTATTTAACAAAATAAATTTGTAACATTTCCTGTTTTCTCCCAAGATTCATCCACTAATTATGACACCCCATACTATATACCTTTATAAACTCATTCGCAAACTATTCTATCTCCAAATTTGGTACATATTTCACATGACAAAATAATACGATTTGATTATATTACTCCACTTACATTTCCCTTCTTCAACTAACTCTTTAAATCTTAAAGTCATTACATCCCTTCCATACATGAAAGAATTCTCCTGTTCATTAATATTATATTTGAATAATTATTCATTTGACCGACCAGCGATGTTACATTTTCTCGACAAAAAAACTCGCTCTAAAAAGAGCGAGTTTTTTCATTATATATTATTGACCTTTGTACATTGCATCTACTTGTTTTTGAAGTTCCTCATTTTCTAAGAACTCATCATAAGTAGCCTCTTTATCGATTACACCGTTTGGTGTTACTTCGATAATGCGGTTTGCAATTGTTTGCACGAACTGATGGTCATGAGATGTGAATAAGATTGTACCTTTGAATGCAATTAAACCGTTGTTTAATGCTGTAATTGACTCAAGGTCTAAGTGGTTCGTTGGATCGTCAAGTGTGATTACGTTCGCACCACTTAACATCATTTTAGATAACATACAACGAACTTTTTCGCCTCCAGATAATACAGAAACGTTCTTCTTAACTTCTTCACCTGAGAATAACATACGGCCTAAGAAACCACGTAAGAAGCTTTCAGACTCATCTTGTGGAGAGAATTGACGTAACCATTCAACTAAGTTGTAATCACTGTTCTCAAAGTACTTAGAGTTATCTCTTGGGAAGTAAGATTGAGAGGTTGTAACACCCCATTTGAATGAACCGCTATCCGGCTCCATTTCACCCATAAGAATTTTAAATAATGTTGTCATCGCAATATCGTTACGGCCGATAAATGCAACTTTATCACCTTTATTTAAAGTGAAGTACACATTATCTAACACTTTTTCACCATCAATTGTTTTAGAAAGACCTTCAACAGTTAATAAGTCATTTCCTACTTCACGCTCAGGTGTGAAGCCAACGAATGGGTAACGACGTGATGACGGTCTAATATCATCTAATGTAATTTTGTCTAATAATTTTTTACGAGAAGTTGCTTGTTTCGCTTTAGAAGCGTTTGAACTAAAGCGTGCAATGAAGTTTTGTAACTCTTTTACTTTCTCTTCTTTTTTCTTATTAGCATCTTGTGTTAATTTTAAAGCTAATTGGCTTGACTCATACCAGAAGTCATAGTTACCAACATAAAGTTGAATTTTACCGAAATCAAGGTCAGCCATGTGCGTACATACTTTATTTAAGAAGTGACGGTCATGGGATACTACGATAACTGTGTTTTCAAAGTTCATTAAGAAGTTTTCTAACCATTGAATCGCTTTTAAGTCCAAGTGGTTGGTAGGCTCATCTAATAATAGAATGTCAGGTTGACCGAATAAAGCTTGAGCAAGTAATACTTTTACTTTCTCTGCCCCAGTTAATTCTGACAATTTCTTATCATGAAGGTCTTCACCAATACCTAAACCTTTAAGAAGAATTGCAGCTTCTGACTCAGCTTCCCAACCGTTAAGCTCAGCGAACTCACCTTCAAGTTCAGCAGCGCGCATTCCATCTTCATCACTAAAGTCTTCTTTCATGTAAATAGCATTTTTCTCTTGCATTACTTTGTAAAGTTGCGTGTGACCCATAATTACTGTTTCTAATACTGGGAACTCTTCATATTCGAAGTGGTTCTGTTTTAATACTGCTAGACGCTCACCTGGCGTAATATGTATGTCACCTGTTGATGGTTCAATTTCTCCAGATAAAATCTTTAGGAATGTAGATTTACCAGCACCGTTTGCTCCGATTAAACCGTAGCAGTTACCTGGCGTGAATTTTATGTTAACATCTTCAAATAATTTGCGATCCGCGAAACGCAAACTAACGTTACTTACTGTAATCATTTGTGTCCTCCTACTAATACCGCTTATTTCAGCGTTTTCTCACCGATTGTCTTAAAAAATCGCATATTACGACTCAATTATTGTAGACTATAGCTATTATATAGTAGAAGCTGGATGAATAGCAACGGTTGATTACCTTTCTACAATGAAATCGGATAGTTTTTGTCCATTCCCCTAGCTATTTGTATGTATATCATCGACCTCTTTCTCATATAACCTTTCACTGCTCATTCTGTAATATATCGGATTCATTTTCATCTGAAATATTTTTTCATCTGAAATATTATATACCGAAAAAACTGTAGAGAAATCATTCCCTACAGTCTCTTCTTATTTCGTATTTATTATTTTCTCTTTGTAACTCTTCATTTTACTCGTTAACCCTATTAACGCCGGTAATAATATCGGCATCACAATTAAAGCTAATAGAAGAAGTGCAACACCAACTACTGACGCAACTTGTATAAGTGTTAATACACCTGATGGAATTAATGCTGCAAATGTCCCGCCTAAAATTAGCGCAGCTGATAATACAACTCCTCCTATATGACGAGATGCAGTTACAATTTTCGTTACCGAATCCCCTTCTACCTCGTTATAGCGCATCATTACGAAAATACTATAATCCACTCCTAAAGCGACAATCATAATGAAGCTAAAGAATGGAACATTCCAGCTTAATGACTCTACATGTAATACATGTGCACTAATTTGTTCGCTTATACCGAGTGATGCAAAGTACGCCAATAGTAATGAGCCAATAATAAATATTGTGTTTAGTAATGAGCGTGTAATTACGATTAATACAATCGCAATGCCAATCAACATAATCGTAGCTGTACGTAAGAAATCTTGCCCTGTTACTTCTTTTAAATCAACGTTTCTAGCTGTTGTTCCGCCAATTGCTGTTTTCGCATCATGTAATTCCGTTCCCTTTACAGTGCCATCGATTGTTTTATTGATTTCTTGAATAATTGGCATCGCTTCTTTTGAATACGGATTTACATCTAAAATGATAGTCATTTTAGCAATTTTTCTATCCTGTGACATGTACGTGTTCAATGCTTTTTGGAAATCTTCTCCCTCTAGCACTTCTTTTGGAATATAAAACTTCTCAGAGCTCTTCGATTCATTGAGCTCCCCTAAATATTTCTGTGCGTCATGCAGGCCATTACTTACTTTTCCAAGCCCTTCTGTACTTTTAGATAAACCAGATTGTAATTGCCCCATCTTTTCTTGCAGGTCTTTAAGGCCCGTTAAAAGTTGTCCTTGCCCATCGTTTATTTTCGTTAATCCAGATTGTAACTCAACTGATTTATTTGCAATTTGTTTTGAACCTGAAGAACCTTCATTTAATCCATTTTTAAGATCGGCTGCTCCCTTTTGTAACTTATTAACTCCATTGCTCATTTCTTTTAAGCCGTTATCCACTTTCAGTAACGATTGATTCGCTTCTTTAAATGAACTCATCGCCGTTTTGTGCTGCGTTGCTAATTGATTTAATTCATTTGAAAGTACGCTTAATTTCTTTTGAGCCTCTTTAGCAATTCCTATCGTTTGTTGTATGTTTGGATCATTCGCTAATTCCGGTTTCGTTTGAACGAAATTGGTCATTAACATTTCAATTTGTTCATACCCCTTTTTCGCACCATCAATCGCTTGAGAAATACTTCCGAAGTATTGATCGTAAGAGTTTAAACCTTTTTCTAACTGTGCATAACCAGCATGCAGCTGCGACGTTGCATTAGATAGAACATTTATATTTTCGTTTACTGAAGCTAAACCACTCTCAATTTGCTGTGCTCCTTGTACACCGTCGTTTATGCCATTTGATAATTGATGTAAAGCTGTTCCTAATGCTGATACCCCGTTTTTCGCCTCGTTCGTTCCATCAATTAATTTTTGAACATTCGCAAGACTATTTGAATCATTACTTCCCATTTTATTTTTCGCATCCGTTAATCCATCATTAATTTCCTTTATGCCACCATCGGCATCTCCTAATCCTGTATTCAATTCTCCCGCTTGCTTATTTAAATATAATTCTTTTATCTTCTCACCAGTTGGACGTGTTGGTGCATATACTTCTGACACACCTTTAACTTTCGAAATTTTATCAGTTAATTCATCTAAAATTTGTAGAGAAGTTCCTTCATCCAGCTTTTTATCAGATTGAATGACTAATGTACTCGGTGAAGAGAAACCAGGCGGAAAATGATCTTCTATTACGTTAATACCCATCTTTGATTCATACTTATTATCCACTTCAAATAAATCATTGTAATTAAGTGTATTAGAGTATTTTAATACGAAAGGAATCGATATTACGAATACGATGATTAAAGCGACAAATGGCCTTGCTACTGAGTTTTTCGCAAAGAATCCCCATAAGCGACTATCCTCATGACCTTTAAATGTTTTAACTGGATAAAACATTCCTTTTCCTAAAAGCACCATAAAAAATGGATTTAAAGTCGTTAATACGAGTAATAATACTAAAACACCAATTGCTACCGCTGAAGTAGATTGATATAATTTAAAACTTGCTAACGCAAGTGATGCAAAACCAATTAGCACCGCTATTCCGCTATATAATACAGTTTTACCTGCTGATTTGAATGTTTCTTTCGTAGCTAAAAATGCATTTTCTTGTTTACTTAATTCTTCTTTAAACCTCGTATATAATAAAATGTTATAATCTGTTCCTACCCCAAACAGGACGACGACTACGAACACTTGTGTAAAGTTTGAGAATGGAAAATTAAATTGATCTACAAGCTGGGCAATAATCCCCATTGAAACTAAATACGATATACCAACTGTAAGAAGAGAAACAATTGGAACAACTGGTGAACGGAATACGAGGATTAATACTACAAGAATGAAAATGATTGAAATAACTTCTGTCTTTTTCACTCCCTCTTGAGAGGATTTAAGAAAATCACCCGCTATTAAGTCACTTCCTGTTAAATACGTTTTTACCCCTTTCGTTTGCACTTTTTCATGAAGATTATTTGAAACTTTTGATATTTCACCATGTTTTTTATCTATCGATATTTGCGTTAAAATAGTCGTATTATCTTTAGAAACTAATTGTTTCTCCAAGTCTTTATTGTCTAAATGTGAAACAACTTCCTTAATTCCTAATTGCTCTTTTTCATTTTGCAGGGCGTTGATTGTTTTTGTTATTTCCTTTTTTTGTTCATCTGTTAAAGCTGCCTTATTGCCACTATTAAAAACGGCTATAATTTCATACTTTTCAACCCCTTCTTTATCCATCTCTTTCATCATCTTGTCAGCAATACTGCTTTGCTTTGTATTAGGGATTGTAATTTTCCCTTTTTCTTTCACTAATTGATCCATATTAGGCATCGTTACGACCATTGTAATAGTAATAACTATCCATAATAGAAAAGATAAACTTCTCCAACTTTTTAACTTGCTCATTTGAATCATCTCCCAATATGAAATTCACATGTGGAATGAATATTCATTTCTACTCTTTTGAAAACAATTTTCGGAATGAACGTTCATTCCTATCATTCTATTAAATTATTAATTAACTTTATTAAACTAGGTAAATCGGAATGAATATTCATTCCTTCGGTTATAAAGATTTATTATCTCCTGTTATTCTTTTTCATACCTTTTTTCGGAATGAATGTTCATTCCTGTCCTTATAACGCTATAGAATCAAATGATTCTAATAGCATTCCAACAACTTTCTTCCAATTCCTTTACCAATTCATCTGTATATTCTAACTGCCCTGTTTCCATTACTTTAATTAATTTTTCTATTGGTTGATATACAATAATAATTAAAGCAATTGGTGGTAATGGACGAAGCAAACCTTTTTCGATTCCATCTTCAATCAAGTTCATGAAGAAACCCATGAAGTCCTCGAATATTTCATTACTATGTTCATCTAGAAAATAACTATCACAGTGAGAATTTGTAAAAAGAAAAGCATCTGCATTTTGTCTCGCAAATTCAAATAAACGGTTGTATGTATGGCTAAACTGTTCACGAATATTTGCGTCGACCGGGAAATCATTTTTTATTAATTCCGATAGTTGTAAAACACTTTTCGTAAATAAAGAATTAACAAGCGCTTCTTTATTTTCAAAATAACGGTAAATTGTACCTGCACCTACTTTTGCTTTTTCAGCAATCATGGGAATTGTTGTACCATCATAACCTCGTTCTGCAAAAAGTTGTATTGCAGCATCAAAAATATCTTCTTGTTTGTTTTTAGCCATTTTTCCACCTCAATTTCCAGGAATGAAAATTCATTCCGTTTTTAATTATAAATTAGATGCGCTAAAAGTCAAGTGTGTGGCAAAGTATAGCTGTGATTTTTTATCCCCTATTTATGAATGAAATTATATGAGCGATTTTCTAGATATATTGGCGCAATTTAAAATTATATCAGCGATTTTCAGGATATATCAGCGAAACTCTAATTATATCAGCGATTCTCAGGATATATCAGCGAAACTCTAATTATATCAGCGATTCTCAGGATATATCAGCGAAACTCTAATTATATCAGCGATTCTCAGGATATATCGACTTACCGAAAGAAGTTCACAATATAAGAGGAGGCTATCCCCAAATTTCACTTGGGATAGCCCGCCTTCATACATGCAAATTAAAAGAAATCATAAATAAACGGCTTACGCACTGGTACTAAATTCTCAAATGATCGTATTGCCTCGTCACTTCCACTAATGAATTCAAGTTCATTTAGTTCTAATGGCCGTTTATATCCAAGCATTATTGCCGATAACGCAGTTATATCCAGTTTAATTCCTTTTTCAGTTTTTTCTTCTACAATTGTTATTTCATGATTTGCAAGTCTCACTGTTATGTTATTCCACGGAGCAAATGCATCTGTAATGTTTAGGATCACTTCTTGCTGTACATTGTTCCAATTCAACTCATATTGTTTTAAAAACTGCTCCACATCTACAATTCTTCCCATAAAATATGGTTTTATTTCTGTCTTCACGCGTGGCTCTTGCAATGAATATAATAACGGTTCGCTTTCACTTACTGTCATTTCAATTTCTTTAATCATAGAATCATGCTGACAAATAAAGTTCCACAGACCATTTCGTGCTTCATTATGCAGTGGTACAAATTCTTCTACTGTCATTTTATAGTTTTCTATTTTGTATAACATGTAACCTGCTGCCTTTTTATTTTCATCATAGTAAATCGCTAATGTTAAATCATCATAAACCGCTTGTAACCACCAGTTCTTCTCTCGAACTAACATACATGAAAAACGTTCTGCAAATGCTTCATAGAGCTTCTCGACTTCTTCTGGATGATTTTCTTTATTAAAACGTTTCACAGTACCATTTACTTGTTTTTTCATCACTAAATCGCTCTTACTCATATGACATTTGAGTAGATTCGCACAAAGTTCCCAGCCGTATTTACGGTAAAATGAAACAGCAAATGGATGTAACATAGAGACTGTAAAGCCATCTTTTTTCATTGTTTGAAGTGAATGTTGAAGTAGCTCTTTTACATACCCACTTCTTCTGTACTCTGGATACGTCGCTACTCCTGCAACGCCACCCATTTTAAATTTTTCTTTACCTATGTAAATATGAAACGGGATGAGGTGTAGTTTTGTAGCTAAGTCTTCCCCTTCCATAATGCCGTATATTTCATGACTTTCCTTCATTTTTGTAAGTTGCTGCTGTAATCGTTCCTCATCTACTGTATATTGAAAAGCGTATTCTGATAAACGTAATGCTTCTCTGAACTTATCTTCTTTTAATTGTATGACATTCATATAATTCTCCTCCATTCCCTGTTTGAATTATATCATAATTCTCACTATTATAATTCGGTAAGTGAAACTACAAGGACGTTTCAACAAAAAAAGCAGATACATCACGTATCTGCTTTCCATCCTTTTTATTTAGCTAATTTTTGAAGTTCGTCAAAGAATGTAGGATATGATACACCTACTGCTTCTGCATCTTCAATAATTGTTTTTCCTTCTGCCAGGCAACCAGCAATTGCAAGCATCATTCCGATACGGTGATCACCATAACTATTTACTGTATTGCCTTTTAGAGCTGATTTTCCGTAAATGATCATACCGTCATCAGTTGCTTCTATGCGAGCTCCTAGTTTCGTTAACTCAGCAACGACTGTATCAATACGGTTTGTTTCTTTTACTTTCAATTCATGTGCATCTTTAATTACTGTAATTCCTTCTGCTTGCGTTGCCGCTAATGCGATTACAGGAATCTCATCGATTAATCTAGGGATAATATCTCCGCCAATTTCAATTCCTTTTAATGAAGATGTTTCGATTGTAATATTTGCAGCTGGTTCTGATGCCCCTTCGTTAATTAGATCTACAGTGAACGTAGCACCCATTTTTTCTAAAACATCAATAATACCTGTACGGGTTGGATTCATCCCTACATTTTGTAATACTAGTTTACTATTTGGGATGATTGCACCTGCTACTAAGAAAAATGCTGCTGATGATACGTCACCTGGCACTTGAATGTCTGTTGCTGTTAATTTTTGTCCACCTGACAACTTCACTGTTTTCCCTTCGCGAGTTACTTTAACACCAAATGCTTCGAGCATTCTTTCCGTATGGTCGCGTGAAATATGTGGTTCTGTAACAGCTGTTACACCTTCTGCACGAAGACCTGCAAGTAAAATAGCCGACTTTACTTGTGCACTTGCAACAGGAGAAATATATTCAATTGCTTTTAAATCTCCGCCACGTATTGTTAACGGTGTAAATGTTCCTTCTTCTCGGCCGTCTATGTTTGCGCCCATTTGTTTTAATGGGTTTGTTACACGCTTCATCGGTCTTTTTGCGATAGATTCATCACCTTGTACGCAAGAGAAAAATGGTGTGTTAGCTAATATACCTGACATTAATCGGATTGTTGTACCAGAATTACCAACATCTAATACAGCTTTCGGTTCTTGTAAACCTTCTAATCCTTTACCAACTACAGTAACCTCATCACCGTTTTGCGTAATTTCTACTCCCATTTCTTTAAAACATGAAATCGTACTTAAACAGTCTGCACCGGGCAAGAAACCTTTAATTGTTGTTTTCCCTTCTGCAATAGAACCGAACATAACAGCACGGTGTGAAATGGATTTATCACCTGGGATTGTAATATTGCCATTCAATCCGTTATTAACAGGTTGTATTGTTCTTTCTTTCACGTTTTTCACCTTCTCATTTAAATTGTTTCATAAGTTTGGTATTCTTCTTCTCCAAGCGCTAGCTTTGCTTTCATACGATCTTCTTCCCTTTGGAAGCTAATACGTAATACCCCAAGCAGTCCTTCACGCGCTTCTAATATTTGCAAGTTCGTAATACTAATTTCCTCGCGCGCTAAAATACTCGTAATATGAGCCAATGCCCCCACCTTATCTAATACATCGACGTATAAGTCGTGATAGGCAGGAATTGCCCCTCTCTTTCTTACTGGTAAAGAATCACGGTATTCTTTCGCATCTGCAAAATAGTTTTGAATCTCGCCTGCATCTCCGGTAGAAACTGTTTTATATAAATCTTCCATTTCAGAGATCCACTCTTTTAATAATACCATTAAATGCTCTCGATTTTGCTTTACAATATCACTCCACATTTTTGGACTACTAGATGCGATACGTGTAATGTCTTTGAAACCTCCAGCAGCTAGTTGATGAATGAGCGGATTATCTCCTGCATGTTTCTCAACTTGCTTTACTAAACCTGCTGCGATAAGATGCGGAAAATGACTAACGATCCCTGTTACATAATCATGTTCTTCCGTATTTAAAACAAGAAAATGTGACCCTGTTCCTTTTAACCATACTTTAAGGTCTTCCACTTGTTTATTTGGCACGTGATTCATCGGTGTTAAAATGTAAAATGCATTTTCAAATAAATGTGCCTTTGCACTTTCAACTCCCGTTTTATGAGAACCCGCCATCGGATGTCCACCAATGAAAGAAACATCCTTTGAAAATAAAGCTTCCGCTTCGTTCATAATAGACCCTTTTGTACTACCAACATCAGTCACTATAACATCTTCTCGTAAACGGAATGACGCAAGTTTGTGTAATAGCTTCTTCGTTTCTTCAACTGGAGAAGCAAAAACAATTAAATGTGCCTCTTCACATGCACCCTGTAAATCACCTGCTATTTCATCTACTACGTGTAATTCTTTTGCACGCTCTACTTGCTCTTTAAATATATCGTACCCTGTTATTGTTACATCGTGCTCTTTCTTAATTGCTAATGCGAGAGAGCCTCCTATTAAACCTGTTCCAATTAATACTACCTTTTTACGCATTGGCCTCATCTCGAGACTTATTTTTTTTATTTTCAAAGTGTTGTTTTAACACTGAAATCACTCCTTCATTTTGCTCCCTTGTTCCAACTGTAATACGGACACCATTTGGGAATGGACGAATAATAAATCCTGCATGTGCACAAGCTTCATAAATCTCTCCAGCATTATCTACCGGTAAAAAGATGAAATTAGTTTGTGACGAATAAAATGGTATTTCGTTTTCCTTACAGAAACTCTCGTATTGCTGTAATCCTTCTGTATTCACGTGAACTATTTCTTTAATAAACTCGTCATCACCAAAAGCAATCGTAGCTGCTTTTTGCGCTAATGAAGATACGTTAAATGGTAAACGTACGACATTTAATTTCTCAATTAGCTCTTCCTGTCCAATCGCATATCCAACGCGGAAAGAAGCTAATCCGTACGCTTTAGAAAACGTTCTAAGTACAAGAATGTTTTTATGTTTTTCTAAAAGCGATAATGTCTCAGGGAAATCTTTTGCTGTTACGTATTCATAGTACGCTTCATCAATGACAATTAACGTATTCTCACTAATACCTTCAATAAATTGATTCAATTTTCGATCATTCACATATGTGCCTGTCGGATTGTTCGGATTACAAATCCATACAATTTTCGTATTATTATTTACTGCTAATGAAATTTCGTCTAAATCGTATACACCGTTATTTAAAGGAATTTCTTTCACTTCACAACCTTCAATAATTGCATGATGACGGTACTGCGGGAATGTCGCACCAGCTGTCACGATGTTATCTCCTGCCTTGAGTACTGCACGACTTATGATTTGAATGACTTCATCTAAACCACTACCACAAAGTACTTGTTCCATTTGCACATGCAACTTATCTGCGATTGTTTGACGGAGCGTTGTAGCACCTCCGTCAGGATATAAAGCATGTTCCAACCAAGAATTTTGCAACTCTTCTAAAACTCTCGGTGAACAACCGAATGGATTTTCATTCGATGCTAATTTCACAAACGAATGATCTCCGTACACTTCTTTCATTTGTTCTGGTGATTTACCTGGTTTATATGGTTGTAATGATGATAGTTGATCTTTTACTTGCACGTTAAACCCACCTTTTTATTAAAATTCTTTTGCGTAGTTATTGTGTTGCATAATGTTTTGTTTTAATAATTCCATACGATCTTTTCCGAATTGTTCGACTAGTGCATCTGCAAGTTCCCATGCCACAACAGATTCAGCTACTACACCCGCTGCTGGTACTGCGCAACTATCAGATCTTTCAATACTCGCTTGGAATGCTTCTTTCGTATCAATATCAACGCTTGCTAACGGTTTGTATAAAGTAGGAATTGGCTTCATCACGCCTCTTACGATAATTGGCATACCTGTTGTCATACCGCCTTCTAAACCGCCGGCATTATTCGTTTTTCTCGTGTATCCTTTTTCTTCATCCCACAGAATTTCATCATGCACTTTGCTTCCCGGTTGTCGTGCGGCTTCAAAACCTACGCCGATTTCAGCACCTTTAAATGCATTTATACTCATAATTGCGCCAGCAAGTTTTGCATCTAATTTACGATCGTAATGAACGTAACTACCAACTCCAATTGGCATACCTTCTGCAATGACTTCCACAATACCACCGATTGAATCTCCACTACTTTTTGCGTTGTCAATCGCATTCATCATTTCTTGCTCTACTTCTTTATCTAAACATCGAACTGGTGAGTTTTCAGTAATTGTTTTAATTTCTTCAATCGATAAGTTTGAAATATGTTTTGCTTTTACTCCACCAATTTCAAGAACATGTCCTGCAATTTCCACGCCTAATTCGCTTAAAATTTGTTTTGCAACTGCACCAGCAGCTACACGAACTGTCGTTTCTCTTGCAGATGACCGCTCTAATACGTTTCTTATATCACGATGACCATATTTAATTGCTCCATTTAAATCTGCATGTCCGGGACGTGGTTTTGTAATTGTACGTTTCATGTCTTTACTTTCTTTTTCCGAAATTGGCTCTGCACCCATTACTTTCGTCCAATGTTTGAAATCATCATTTTTTACAATTAACGTAATCGGTGATCCAAGTGTCATCCCGTGACGAACACCACTTACAATTTCAACTGTATCTGTTTCAATTTGCATACGTCTTCCGCGTCCATGACCTTTTTGTCTTCTTAATAATTCTTTATTAATATGTTCCGCCGTAAGTGTCAAACCTGCTGGTACACCTTCTAAAATAACTGTTAACTGCGGTCCATGTGATTCTCCAGCTGTAATGTATCTCATTTCTCTTGCCCCTTTACTATTTTTTTGTACAAAAAAGTCCCTACTGAGCGCTCAGTAGGGACGATATTTATCGCGGTACCACCCTAGTTGTAGACTTCTTTCGTCTACCTCTCTTCTTCTTTAACGATCGTTCGACCGTCTTACCCTCCAAAAGTTGTCGGGAAAGATGCTCCAAGGCTGTAATTCATGCTTACCTTTGTACTGATTCACACCGACCATCAGCTCTCTTTAACAGTGAGATAAGCACTACTGTTTCCTCTTCAACGCATATATGATATGGAATTAAGATAATTTATTTTTGAAACCTTTTAACTCATCCATGAATCTATGGAATTCTGGAATGTCCATTTGTTGTGCAGAATCTGATAATGCAACTGCTGGATCTGGATGAACTTCAGCCATTACTGCATCTGCACCAATTGCAAGTGCCGCTTTCGCTGTTGGTAATAATAAATCTCTGCGTCCAGTTGAATGTGTTACATCAACGATAACTGGTAAATGTGTTTCTTTCTTTAAAATTGGTACTGCAGAAATGTCTAATGTGTTACGTGTTGCTCTTTCGTATGTGCGGATACCGCGCTCACAAAGAATAATTTGATCGTTACCTTGCGCAATGATGTATTCCGCTGCGTTAATGAACTCATCAATTGTTGCTGCTAATCCACGTTTTAATAATACTGGTTTGTTAACTTTACCTACAGCTCGTAATAAATCGAAGTTTTGCATGTTACGTGCGCCAACTTGAATTACATCAACGTAGTCTAATGCCATTTCAACATCGTTCGGATTTAAAATTTCACTAATAATTGCTAAGTCAAACTCGTCTGCTACTTGACGTAAAATTTGAAGTCCTTCTACTCCTAAACCTTGGAAATCATATGGAGAAGTTCTCGGTTTGAATGCACCACCGCGCATTAATTTTAAGCCTTGGTCTTTCATCGCTTGCCCTACTTGACGAACTTGTTCTAAACTTTCTACTGCACAAGGTCCCATGATGAACGTTTGTGTTCCGTTTCCAATCAATTCACCTTTTACATCAACGATTGTATTTTCTTGTTTCTTTTTACGTGATACTAGTAACGCTTTACGGTTATCATCTTCTTGTAACTCTAAGCTTGCTTTGAAAATCGTTTTGAAAATATGTTGAACTGTTGATGTTTCGAATGGTCCTTCGTTATGCTCTGCAATCATATCAAGTACTTCACGCTCACGTACTGGATCAAAGCGTTTCGTGCCTTGTACTTGCTTTTGCTCTCCAATTTTTTGAACAATTTCACCACGTTTGTTTAAAAGGTGTAATAGTTGTAAGTTAATTTCATCTACCTGTTTACGTAATTGATCTAATTCATGATTTGCCATTTGGAAATCCTCCTCTAATGTTTTAAAAGTATAGTAAGAGAATAAAAGATTCTCTATTTTCTGAACTGACTAATTATACAAATTTATAGTGGAATCGATACCTCTTCTTATTTTAAACTAATAATTCGTACAAAGACATGAACTACTAGTTAAAAACCCACTTTTTTGTACAAAAAAGCCCTACTGATCCAATCAGTAGGGACGATATTTATCGCGGTACCACCCTAGTTGTAGACTTCTTTCGTCTACCTCTCTTCATTGTTAACGATCATCTGACCGTCTTTCCCTTCATAAAGACAATACTATCTTTACTACGAAAAAGATGCTCCAGGACTGTAATTCGCTCTTGTTTATGTACTGGTTTGCACCAACCACCAGCTCTCTGTTACAGGGAAACAACAACTACTGCTTTTCCTTTCAATGCATGACTATTTAATTTTCAAGTTGAACCACTAAAATACAAAAAGTCCCTACTGAATAAATCAGTAGGGACGATATTTATCGCGGTACCACCCTAGTTGTAGACTAACTTTCCGTCTACCTCTCTTCACTGTTAACGATCAATTGACCGCTTTTTCCTCATAAAGACAAACTATCTTTATTACGAAAAAGATGCTCCAAGACTGTAATTCATGATTATCCCTGTACTGGTTCACACCAACCACCAGCTCTCTGTTACAGTAAGACTAACCACTACTGTGATCTCTTCATTGCACTTTGTTTATTCAAATGTTTTTGAAATTGAATAAGTATGATTCGTATTATAGAACGCTTTTCAAAACACTGTCAACAACTTTTTATATATTTTTTAAAATTCCACTTTCGTCCTATAATTCTTTTTGTAAATCACCCATTACAATTCCTATGCGAATCATTTCATTTTCTAGTAAATGTAAAACATATTCCTCTACTTCATACTGAACTAATAATTCTTTTATTTGTATGATTTCTTTTTCAAATAAAACGGCTTCGTGACATGTTTGTAGTAAAATAAAAAACACATTTGCAAACATTTCTTTATGCGCTTTCATACTTTCTTTTTTATGAAGCATTTCAATCAATAACTGCTTCATTTCCTCACCTGTACATTTACCATGTACACTTGAAAATGCACGAGACATAATACATAATCCTTTTTCTAATATTTCATCCATGTATAAAATAATACGTAAAAGCATCACATATTCTCTCGCAGTTATCTCACCCATTTTTGGTCGTTCTCGCAAAAATACACTGAGCCAAGCTGTCCAAAACTTTTGTTGTTCTTTTACACTTAATGTTTTGACGTAATAGCATAAAAACTGCATAAACTTAATTTTATTTTCTTCATTTTCTAGTATGAGTAACGGGTATAACCAATCTGTTTTTTGCTCCCAATATAGTACACATTTAATAAATACAAAGCTAAGCCACTTCAAGAAAGCTTCTCTCGTATGCGGATGTAATACTTCCAAATGTTCTATCGCATACTTAATAAATCGCTTCATTTCTGTAAATAAAGGTAGATTTATTTGCGTGTAACATAAGCCGGCCCATGCATATTCCGTAATCTCATTTTGTTTTTTTAAATCTAAGTATGGTAACAAATATTTTCGGCACCATTGTTTTTCAATATGATATAGAAATGTAATATCTGCTATTAAACGAGCAAACATAAAGTTTGTTCGTTCCGAATTAACTCTTACTTGTTCTTCAAATAAAAATAAATATTCATATACATTACGATCGTATAAATGATCATATGATAACAACTTTAATAATACAGCCGTCATTTTTCCAACTGGATGCTGAATTGATTCATTATAAAAATCTTGTTTCCCAAGCTTAAAGTCTGTATCACTCTTCATAACTTGAGGAAACACTGAAAAAGCAAATCGTTTTACAACACGTATACTATTCTCTTCTAACTCTTCTAGTCGATTACTAATTTCATATAGAAAACTACTAATTAACCAATGAAAAGCAGTATTTCTAACAAATTTCTGCAATAGCGGAATAATTTTTTGGATTTGCTCATTCGTCATTCCTCGATTATTTCGCCATTCTCTAATACAAACAAACCATACTTCATTACTTATTTCTTGCACTCCTACTAATTGGTATGCAAATGAAATACTCCACTCTGTGTTTAATTTACACGCTTTTGATAACATCTCTAAAAAATGGCGTTGTTCAAAAACACCATCTTGCGAAAATTGCTGAACTTGCTTCATAATTTCAACATCTTTCAGCTGCAATAATCCGTCAGCAGTTACATTACAAGTAATGCTTTCTGCTGTATCTTCTTTCTTTTGTACACTGTATCGTTCAGAATGAAAATGAGGATGCTTTTGCTTCATTAACTCATACCCATTTGCCGTAGATGGGCTATTCGAATCACACTTGAATAATAAGTCTAATACGAGACATGCATCAAATACCCTCTCTTCTGTAAGATGCTTTATTACAGTTCGAGTGACTTCTTCTTTTGTTTTTTCTAAACAATGTGCATAATGCCTTTTTAAAAGTTGAAAAACTTCGTGTTTATAAGTGAAATCTAAAAGAAGTCCTTCATGTAACAACCATTTCATTTTGTCATCTACACGAACAAAAATATTTTTATTCATCGCATCAATTGCAATTCGCTTTTGAAGTACACTATTTGCTTCTATCATTTCTGTAATATAATAATCCGCTTTTTTCTCATTGTTTTCGCATAAATAAGTTAGACACTCTTTTACAATTCGTATTAAAAATGCAAGATCATTTTGATGAAACTCTTTCTCTACATTTTCCTTATTTCTTTTTTTCAGTGCCGTTTGTCTTAACGACAACATTCTCAATTTTTCTAATCCAATCATCATAATTGGAACAGCATAATAAGCGATATATGGCCTCATCTTTTCGTTCCAAATTTGCTCCACATGAGAAAATGTAGATACTGGTAAGCGACTCGATTCCTCGAGTTCTATTGATTCTTGCGTATCATTTCCCCATTTTCTTACACGTTTCAACTTCAGTTTTCCGTCTAAAATAAAAGTTAGTAACAATAAGGCAATTTCTTTATGCTCAGGAAAAGAACATTTTTGCAGTAACTTAGAAATCTTTTCTATAGAGCTACTATCTTTTTCAGCTGTTTCTAATAAAAGGAGTGTCCACCTTGCAAACAACAACGGGTCCATCTTACTCTTCGTTTCGTTTAAGTAGTTACAAATTGTTCTCCATAATAACGGTGATATTTTAGAGTAGTTTTTATAAATTAATTGAAATAATTCTTTCTGATGACTAAAAAGAAATTGTTCCACTAACCATTCTGCAAGTAATTCATCTACTTCATTATAGTTTGGCGTAAGCATAAACAAATTTTGTAATTTACCTTCTGCTTCTAACCATTCGACCCATTCATAATCATGAGCAAATTCCACAAAGTAACGAACTGTTTCAATTTTTTTAATCGATTGCTTTATGTATGATAATTGTTCCTGTTCTACTGACGGGGGAACCGTTACAATATCCCGAATACGCATTCTTTTCGTAATATAATTATCGCCCATTAATTCCGCCCAGCGTTTTACCGCTTTTACGAGGGATTGATGATTATTCACTTTATTCGGATACACAATTGGTCTTATCCCTAAATGTTCCCAGTGGTACGTATTTTCCCCTTGTGCGACAAAAGCAAATCGTCTTGTACTTGGTGGTAAACCAGTTGCTAAATATTTCATTACTGGGTCATTATGACTATATCCAACGAATAAAACGGTGTAATTTGAGAATAGATCAACTAAAAATCTTCTCGCCCACCCTTCTGTTAAGTAAGCCCTTCCAAAATCACCATCTGTTAAAATTAAAGCCTCTTTCTCCTGTTCTACATTACCATGTATGTAAGCAAGACCTTTAAAAGCTCTCCCAGTCGGTAAAGCTGGAGCGTAATAAACATTGATATCTCTATTTATTTCTTTAATTGCTGTTGTAAAATGTTGATCAAAATTTGTTGTTACAATGCGGATATCTGTATCTAAAGGAAATAGCCTTGGAATTGCATAATGCAATGGATTCGGTTTTGATTTCTCTATATGAACAAGATCTCTTGCGACTTGATGTACATCTTTTGTTTTCGCAATTTTACCAAGATAATAATCATGTGGTTCTGTTATTTCACGTTTTTCGACATATAACGTTTTTGCAATTTCATCAACTAAATCATCAAAATTCGGTAAGTTTGATTTCCCTTTCATGGAAACTCCCGCTCCAACAAATAACACTAACTTTCCTTGCTCAAGGTGATCAATTAACTCATCTGGAATTTCTACTTCTGAAGTAATCCACATCCTGGATTCCCCCTTACCTAAAAATGTCATACACTCTCATTTTACTATAACATTTTTTCATTGTTTTTATAATATTTAGACTAAATTCCGAACATGAAAAAGTTTTATGTAAATAAATCCGTTACAATGTATGAACTCCAGAATTTATTGAAAAACTATGTATAAATCGGAGGTGTAAATTTTGAATGATTTCACAGTAGTGCTTATCAAGTTTATATCGTGCATTATCGCATTTAGCATTGGGCTTGCTTTATTTTTCCCTGCAACGTTTGTTCAAATTATTTCATTCAGTCTCTTTGTTACAATCGTATCCTACATGTTCGTTGATAAAATCATTTTAAATCGAATTGGCAATACTGGTGCCATTATGTCGGATTTCTTATTAACATATTTAAGCGTATGGATTTTCGGTAATATTTTATTAGACAACTATATGCAAATTGCATGGGGCAGTATCCTTTCTGCCATCGTCTTCACTTTATCTGAAGTAATCGTTCATCGCTTCTCTAACTCTCATACAAGGCACAACAATGATAACATTCGTATTAATCGCCGCTTTGCATATGGTACAGAGTTTGCTGAAGAACAAAATATATTAGATAAAGATAAAAAAAAGTAACGTTTTGATGCAGGAGCGCCCTTTTTAATTATGTGGTGCTCCTTTTTTGTATTTTTTCATTATGGTACGTGAAATTATATAATCGATTATTTCAAAATACCGACTTACTAACAATATTTGACGCTATTTTTTCTAATGAAAAACTGCCTCTTATTTAGAGGCAGCCACTTTTAAGTCTTTTACTTCAACAACATCCGCAAACGCTTCCAATACTGCGTTATGATGTTTCACAATATCTTCAGCACGTAACACTTCTGTATTAAATGTACTATGTGCATCACTCACTAACGTTACTTTATATCCTTCACTACATGCTCTGCGCGTTGTCGTATCTACACAATACTCTGTTTGCATTCCCGAAAGAATAACGTGTTCAATTCCTTTCTCTTGTAACACTTCGCTTAAGTTTGTATTATGGAATGAATCTGGAGTCGTCTTTTCAACTATATTATCTCCTTCTTGCGGAGCGATGGCCGCATGGATTCGCCATCCATCCGTACCTTTTTCTAACGGATGGTCTTTAGGACCGTTATGTTGGATATAAATAACTGGAATATCATTTGAACGACATTCCATAATAAGCTCTTGCAATGTTTGTAAAAACTTTCCCCCATTATGTACTGGCATTCCAGCTGTATACATACCCGCTTGCACATCAATTACGATTAATGCTTTTTTCATTTCACACATCCCCCTTTGTTTGTATAAGCCATTATTATTGTTTATATTCCATCATCCAACAATCTTCTAATTTCCCCTCATGCAACTCATGTTCCTTTAAAATCTTTACTTTTTTAAATCCACTTTTTTCATAACACTTTATTGCTCGTTCATTATTTACTTTCGGATCCATTGCAATTGCTTCTGCTCCCATTTCACCCATAATATATGTAATTGCTGCCTGAACGAGTTTTGTTCCAATTCCCTTTCCCCAATAGGCTGGTTCACCGATAAATTGGTCCATACCCCATACATTTTGTGATTCTTTATAGCCATATAACGCTTTCCACTCTGAATCCACTGGGTACATTTGTATGTAACCAATCGGAACCGTATCAAATTCTATTAAACATCTTTTTTCATTACTGTTTGGACTATGTATAAAATGATCAAGCACCTTTTCTACAGATTGCGGATTATCTCGTCCTTCGTAATACCGCAGGACTGCTGGGTCCATTAACCATTTAGAAATGATAGATGCATCATCTTCCATTACGTATCTAATCAATAAACCTTCTTTTTGAAAAAGCATATTATACCTCTATTATTCCTTTATATTTTTTCTTGCTGTTACATCTTTCATTGCACCTACTAATGCATATGGTAGTAATGTAATCGCAAAAAATGCTGTAAATACGTTAAATTGCGGGATTGTATAGAGTGTGAACCATTCAGTGAAAAATTGAGAATTTAATATTCTATTAAAAAACTCTCCGCCTGGCCTAAAGTTTGGCGCCCACGCAGTGATTTCACACAAAATAAAGTGAAACTTTAATCAGTGGGGGTTTTGTTCATCCCCCACTGATTATCAGCCCTCACCAATCGGGCTTTTACGGGCAGTTGATCCCCCACCTAACTTCTTCGCTTTGGCTGAATTTTGAGGTGGGGGTCTTACTGCCCGTTAATGCGGGATAAACAGTAACTGAACAATAAAAAATGCCCCTAGATAACGAAACCAAGTCCGTTTCCATATAGGTTGTGCATTTTTTAATATATCCCCCATCTTACCCCCTCCTTAAATATCCATCATATTGATTATACACTTTCCTTACTTTATTTGTTAAAATTTTCTATATAATTAATAATGTTGGAGGGAATACATTATGTCTAATCCTATATTTACATCCACTTTAATCATTCTTAGAGGAAACTCCGCAAGTGGTAAAACAACGATTGCAAAACAACTACAAGAACATTTCGGACAAGGGACACTTTTAGTATCACAGGATGTTGTACGTAGAGATATGCTTAGAGTACACGACACAATGGGTAATTTATCACATGATTTACTATTTGAAATTACGAAGTACGGAAAAGGAAAATGTGAATTTGTTATTTTAGAAGGTATATTGAACAGTCATAGGTATGGTGAGATGTTAAAAGAATTAATTCGTTATTTTGATGAAAATGCATTTGCATATTACTTTGATTTATCATTAGAGGAAACTATTAGACGACATAACACAAGGGACAAACGACACGAATTTGGTGAAGATTCCCTACAAAAATGGTATAATTCGCACGATACTATTAAGGTTGCCAGAGAAACTATTTTTACAGATAACTTTACGCAAAAAGATATATTTGATGCAATTCTTAATGATGTTGCGATCAAAAAACAAGCCTAACATAATATGTTAGGCTTGTTATGTATTTTGTATTTCAGTTTTTATAATTAAACAATCTATACATAAATAATAGTATATATTCATTTCCCCAAACTGGAAATCAACTACTGAAATAAGTCCACGTTCCTCAATATCTTGAGTAATTGTAGCAACATATTTCATCTCTTTCGCACAAGTTGGACACGCCAAATCCTTTGGAAGATCATCATATAACGGTACCCCTAATAATCTACATACATATTCAGAACCGAACAAGTCAAAAGCTTCCCAGTAACTATCTTCATCTGTAGGTATATCTTCATTTTTCATATTTATAAGCTTTACCGTTGTTTTTGGTAATGAAGCTGGTAACTTAATTACAGATTTAGTAATAAGCCATTTAAAAATCCTATTATCCGTCTACTAAAAAAATAAAAGCCAGCCTCAATAAAGAGAACTGACTTCTATTTGGATAATTATTGTTATTATAAAATTTTCACTTTAACAGTTTGTCTTCCCCAATTCATAGCTTTACTTTTTGAACCCATTAAAACATCAATACGATTACCTTTAATTGCACTTCCAGTATCACCAGCGATAGCTTCTCCATAACCTTCTACCCATACTTTAGATCCTAATGGGATTACTTTCGGGTCAACTGCGATAATTCTTATATTCGGATTTGCCGTTAAATCATGCCCCATCGCAGTTAAAACGCGTCCACCATATGTACCATTTTCACTTGGATCAGCAGTATACGCTGTCGCTACTACCGTTAATTCACGTTTAGCAGACTGTATGTTGTTTTTAGATACTTCTTTCGCTCTCTCTTCTTCTTTAGCCTTTGCTATTTCTCTTGCTTTTTCTTCTTCTTTAGCCTTTGCTATTTCTCTTACTCTCTCTTCTTCTTTAGCCTTTGCTATTTCTCTTGCTTTCTCTTCTTCTTTAGCTTTTGCTATTTCTCTTGCTTTCTCTTCTTCTTTAGCTTTTGCTATTTCTCTTGCTTTCTCTTCTTCTTTAGCTTTTGCTATTTCTCTTGCTTTCTCTTCTTCTTTAGCTTTTGCTATTTCTCTTGCTTTCTCTTCTTCTTTAGCTTTTGCTATTTCTCTTGCTTTCTCTTCTTCTTTAGCTTTTGCTATTTCTTGTACTTTTTCTTCTTCTTTAGCTTTTACTATTTCTTGCGCTTTCGCTTCTTCTTTGACTTTTGCCTCTTCTTTGACTTTTGCTTCTTCTTTAGGCTTTACTATTTCTTGCACTTTCGCTTCTTCTTTGACTTTTGCTTCTTCTTTAGGCTTTACTATTTCTTGCACTTTCGCTTCTTCTTTGACTTTTGCCTCTTCTTTAGGCTTTACTATTTCTTGCGCTTTTACTTCTTCTTTGACTTTTGCTTCTTCTTTAGGCTTTACTATTTCTTGCACTTTCGCTTCTTCTTTAACTTTTACTTCTTCTTTGACTTTTACCTCTTCTTTAGGCTTTACTATTTCTTGTGCTTTCGTTGTTTCTTTCGCTTTTGCTACTTTCTGCGTCTTTACTTCTTTCTTTTCTTTAACTGATTTTTGTACTTTCGCTACTTGCTTCGTTTTCTCTTCGGTTTTCTTTTCAGTTGGTGCTGTACTTGATAGGAAAGAAACGTTTGCATAAGCAGTTTTTCCTTTATACTCAAATTGCAGCCATCCGTCTTTTACTTGATGCGTTGATTCAATTACATCATCTTTTTTTAGTCTGCCAAGAATTTCTGAATCCGTGTTTGCTTCAGTACGTACATTTAACAAATTCGCCGTTACATGATATACATCTTTTGTAAACTCCGAACTTACAAACACTTCTTTACCATTCAACTCAATTTTTGACCAGCCATCTTCGGTATTTATGACTTTTAACTCTTGCCCATTCTTTACTTTTTCGACCACTTTTGATTCTGTAGTCGGTTTTTCACGTACGTTAAGTACATCTGCTGTTACGATTGTTTCTGCGGTAGCAGTTGAGGTAAACGCCCCCAATCCAAAAATAGTTGCTGTTGCTGCGCCAATTACTTTTTTCATATTAGCCTCCATTATATTTTTTCGAATTTTATCAAATGTCTCCGTAAAACTGTATAATTTTACATAATATCAAAACATTTGCAACAGTATATTAATATTGTTTAATATACCGTTATTAAAACTCCTTACTCCAATACTATCAAATTCTCATTTCTAATTCTATATATTATAAATCTCCTTATCTTTTATAAAAGCTCCATGCTCTTCTTCACACTAAATAGTTGTAGCAATTCCCGCCAAAAATAAACTTACGATTGCTAAAATTTGAGTAGCGACAATAGCCCCTCTTAAATGAAACTTATAATCTTTATATCCTTTCATACCTTCCGTACTAGGAATCACAACAAACCTTGGAGTAATCCAGCAAAAAATTAGCCAATCAATTATAAGTAAATCTACTAAATTGAAAATCATTAAAATACCAAAATTGTGTAAATAGGCATCCATATACATTAACTTTTCATGCTTATGTAGTATATATGTAGAAACGAAAGGACTACCGAAAAGAATAGTATTATATACAATATTAAAATAAATGGTTTGCTTTTTTTCATGAATCGATTTTGGAAAAACTACTTTTTGAATATCTTTCGGATAATCAGTTAACGAAAGTCGAGGATTATAATATAAGGACCCTAAAATCATTACGGATAGTACAATAGACATGATGACACCAACGTACATCATTTGCTCAAATTGATTCATATGCTTCATTCACCCTTTTCTGTAATTACTATGATGGTCATTCACTTAATTACATATTGTATGTACGTACACAATCAAAAATTAACAACTAGCTTTAATAGCGAAGCAAAATTGTTGTAATGCAAATGCAAATTTAATACAGTGGAAGCCTAATTGATACAGATAGGATTGGTGAAACCTATGAAAATTGAACATATTGCAATTTGGGTAAATGACTTAAAATGTATGCGTGATTTTTATATGAAATACTTTAATGGTAAAGCAAACTCTTTATATCATAATAAAACGAAACAATTTGAATCTTATTTTATTACGTTCGAATCTGGAGCAAGACTTGAACTTATGCGTAAAAAAGGGATTGAAAATAAGCCTAATTTAAACATAACCGGCTATGCTCATATGGCTTTTTCTGTCGGTAGTGAAGAACGAGTGAATGAACTGACAAAGGTGATAAAAGATGCTGGTTATCCTTTATTAAATGGACCACGTTTTACTGGAGATGGCTATTATGAAAGTGTAATAGGCGATCCAGAAGGCAATCAAATAGAAATTACGATTTAACTTACATTGTACAAGCTGCAGCAGAACAGAAGTACATGATCCATTATGGGGTTTAAATGTAATTCAAAAAATGCTTAGGATTTCTCCGAAGCATTTTTTGTATGTTACTAATACATTTATTCCTTAACCATTTAGTCAATGCTTGAGCCTATGGTCCCTTCTTTTACAAGTGAGGGCGCCCCTATTAATCTAAATAAGCGTCTCGTTTCCAATCTTCCAGCTAAACCATCTCCCGTGTCCTTCTGTTTCTCCAACCGTTTCACGATATTCGTTTCCGTTAATATAATAATCAATATGAAGGTCACGATCCCACATGTTGTTATACAGGTGGAATACATCACGTTTTGCGCCAATTTCTTGTATTTGTTTTTCTAACTTATGTTTTACTTGTTCTGGTATTTGATTTGCAACATGTGTATGGAAAATACAAATAACAGCTTCTTCACTTATTTGTTCAATAATAGATGATAATAGCTCTACACCGTCTCCTTCTATTAATTGGACAGATTCATTTTTCACTAAAGATGCAGCTTGATCAAACATCTCAAGCCTTTCTTTATGTTCTGGCCAAATTAAAGCACGTAACCATAAATAATCTTCCTCATTATGTAAATCATTCACATGTAAGTCCAGTCCAATTCTTTCTACGACAGATGGGCTTTCTTTTAGAAAATGCGGTACATTCGTCCCTCTTATTTCAGAAGTTACATGCACATTTGAATTTATATTTCCGTACATTTCATCCGTCCCGTACGAATAACGATATTGGTCCCAGAACAGTTGCAACCCAGAACTTGTCCCAATTTCAATTAACGCTAACGGCTTCTTCACTTTGTTAAATATGTAGCAGAAACTTGGGTATAAGTATGCGCACCGTCTTACTTCATTTGTTTGAACGAGTTTCGTTTGTAACAAAGTAATGATTTCTTCGCGGTACTCTTTACAGAAATCTTTAAAATGATTAAAAGCTTTATCTAAATTTGTATCAGCATTTTCAACTAAACTACTATAATACGTTTTTAAATGATGTTCTTTCCCTGCTAGCAATAAATAATGTACTGCACCTAATAGTAAGTTTGGGACTGGTTGACCTACCTGAGCATAGGACGATAGTGTAAGTACTTCCTCATCTTCAGCAATTTTCATTGATAAATATTCATATAAATCACTTGATCCTTTACATTCCTTTATTGAAAAGTTTCGAAATAAGTTTGAAATTTGTTCTTTTGTACACATTAGAGTCCCTCCTTTTTATTTTTCAGAATAATCTTACCATTACAAAAAGAATAATCCCATAAAAAGGTACTCGATTTAGTCACTTAAGGATACGTAAGCTTTTTCGAGATAATTTCAAACTGTAATTTTTTTCTATTTACCACCTTAAAAGAGCTTGTTAAATAAGATTTTTAGCGAATAAAACGTTAAATAGTTTAAAATTATCAGATAACACTAGATATTTTAGTCTATTAATTATT
The DNA here is from genome assembly GCF_038006085.1 of Bacillus sp. FSL K6-0073. Taxonomy (NCBI): domain Bacteria; kingdom Bacillati; phylum Bacillota; class Bacilli; order Caryophanales; family Bacillaceae; genus Bacillus; species Bacillus sp. FSL K6-0073. The sequence continues at coordinate 2,892,536 of NZ_JBBOUN010000001.1, forward strand.
ATAATAGAGTATGAGATGGTTATATAATTGAGACAAAAAAGGTATACACCTAGGTGGGGCCTAGGCGGTGTTTCTCTTTTACGGCTTAGACATAGAAAACACCTACACTTTTTTGCCAATATAGGGGATGGAGAGATTATCATGAGCAACATGCAGCAAAAAACAGACGTTATCTTAATTGGTGCAGGAATTATGAGTGCAACGTTAGGCTCATTACTAAAAGAATTAGCACCAGAATGGGAAATTAAAGTTTTTGAAAAACTCGCAAGTGCCGGGGAAGAAAGCTCTAACGAATGGAATAATGCAGGTACAGGGCATTCTGCGCTATGCGAACTGAACTATACTTCCGAAAAAGCTGACGGATCTATAGATATTAGTAAGGCTGTAAAAGTGAATGAGCAATTCCAGCTTTCAAGACAATTTTGGGCATATCTTGTAAAGAGCAAATTAATTCGTAATCCACAAGATTTTATTATGCCACTACCTCATATGAGTTTAGTACAAGGGAAAAAAAATGTTGAGTTTCTAAAAAACCGTTTTGAAGCGCTTTCAAAAAATCCACTGTTTCAAGGAATGGAATTTTCTGATGCTCCTGAAACATTAAAAAAATGGCTTCCACTCATTATGGAAGGTCGCACATCTAATGAACCGATGGCGGCAACGAAGATTGACTCTGGAACAGATGTTAACTTCGGTGCATTAACACGTATGTTGTTTGATTACTTAAAAACAAAAAATGTCGAGCTAAACTACAAGCATAGTGTCGAAAATATTAAGCGCACGAAAAATGGTTTGTGGGAAGTAAAAGTACACGATATGAATAGTGGTAAAATTGAGCATCATACTGCTAAATTCGTCTTTATTGGCGGCGGTGGCGGTAGCCTACCTCTACTTCAAAAGACTGGTATCCCTGAATCAAAGCATATCGGTGGCTTCCCAGTAAGTGGACTATTTATGGTATGTAAAAACCAAAAAGTTGTAGAGCAGCATCATGCGAAAGTGTACGGTAAAGCTAAAGTTGGCGCTCCGCCAATGTCTGTACCTCATCTAGATACGAGATATATAGACAATAAAAAAGCTTTACTGTTTGGACCATTCGCAGGCTTCTCACCTAAATTCTTAAAAACTGGCTCAAATCTTGACTTAATCGGTTCTGTAAAACCGAATAATGTCTTAACGATGTTAGCCGCTGGTGTAAAAGAAATGGGACTTACAAAATACTTAATTCAGCAAGTTATGTTATCACATGAAAAACGTATGGAAGAATTACGCGAATTCATTCCGAACGCGAAAAGTGAAGATTGGGATATTGTAGTTGCTGGACAACGTGTACAAGTAATTAAAGATACTGATGCTGGCGGTAAAGGAACACTTCAATTTGGTACAGAAGTAGTAAGTGCAGCTGATGGCTCAATCGCCGCATTACTAGGCGCATCACCAGGTGCTTCTACTGCTGTTCACGTCATGCTCGAAGTATTAGAAAAATGTTTCCCAAGCCGCATGGTAGAATGGGAAGAAAAAATAAAAGAAATGATTCCTTCATATGGCATTTCACTAACTGAAAATCCAAGATTGTTCCAAGACCTTCACACTTCTACTGGTCGTACACTTGGATTAAACGAAAAAGAAACTGTTCATAATTAATGCAGAAATAAAAAAACGTCCGATATATTCGGACGTTTTTTTGTCTACTAAAAATTATACTTATCAATATTATCTTTCGTAAATACAACTCGTTCTGGTAATACGATAATTCCGTTCCCTTCTGCCTCATAATCATATCCTTGAATGGAGTTTGGCTCTACTTTCACTTTTCCAATTCCTTTTACTTCGAAGCTATCCCCTACTTTTAACTTCTTACCTTTTACAACAATTTCATTTGCTACATACGTTGCGAGAGCACCTTGTTGTTTTACATCCCATAAACCAAATTGTTGTACTGTTCCTCGTTTTACATAATCACGCATAACGTTCGGTGTAGAAAATCCAGTTACCACTACTTTTTTATCCATTTTTAAGTTTTCAGCTGCCTGCGCCATTGCTGGGAGTGCTGTTGCATCTGGACAAATAACTGCGTTAATATCTGGATACGTTTTTAATATGTTCTCCCCTACGGATAAAGATTTTTGTGCATTATTTTCACCGTACTGCGTCGTTACAATTTCCCAGTTCGGATATTTCTTTTTAATAATTTCTTTCGCTTTCGTTACCCATTGGTTTTGATCCGTTACTGTCGGGCTAGAATAAAAGAATGCTACTTTTCCTTTATCTCCAATTTGCTTAGAAGTCATTTCTATTAATAAGTTAGCAAGTTGGTCTGGTGTTCCTTGGCTTATATAAAAAGAACGATCTTTCGGATTCACATCAGAATCCCATGTTAAGACGGTCATTCCTTTTTTCTTAGCACGTTGTAGTGATTGCGATAAACCATCAACTGATGTAGAGGAAACCATAAGTGCATCATAGTTTTGGTTAATAAAATTATTTATATACTTTACTTGCCCTGATACACTCGCTTCAGACGGCCCATCATATTTCACTTGTACGCCTAGCTTCTCTCCCATCTCCTCTGCTCCTTCACCTCCCGATGTGAAGAAACCAACTCCTGTTAATTTCGGAATAAATGCAAATTTCACATCATCAGCCTTTTTCTTATCTGCCGTTTGGCTAGAACACGCAATTAAACCGATTAAACAAATACATACAATCAATACAATCCCTAGTTTTCTCTTCATGACATTTCCCCCTTATGCAAACTCTGTCTTTTCCCCGCTAAAAATTGATGTAATTTGAAATGTCTCATAATAACTGAAAGAATAAGGATAATACCTATTACTACATTGGATTGTTCATTTGTTAAACCCGTCATTTGCAAGCCATACTGCATGAGCCCAATGAAAATACTCGCCAGTACAGTACCGAAAATACTTCCTTTTCCACCTGTAATAAGTGTCCCGCCTAATACTACTGCTGTAATGATTGGTAATATTGTTTCGCTTCCTATATCAGCACGTGCAGAACCGAAATATGCAGTTAAGAAAGCTCCTCCTAATCCACCTCCTAACCCAGAAAGTATGTAAGCAATGATTACTACTTTCTTCGTCTTAATCCCGGTGTATTTTGCTGCATTTTCATTCGCGCCTGTTAATTTTACGTGGCGCCCATATATCGTTCGGTGAAACAAAATCGTGCATACAATTGTTAATAAAATAAGTAGCCATAATAAATTGGGTATTCCTATAAAACTACCATTTGCTAGTTGTACATAAGTATCAGGTAAACCGCTTATCCCTTCATATCCAGAAGCACCTGCCCCTCCTGAAATAACGAGTGCAATTCCTCCGTATAAAAACATCGTTCCGAGTGTAACGACTAGTGGTTCTACATCTGTCAATTTTATAATAAGCCCATTTAAAGCTCCTGCTAAGCAACTGACTATAAGTGCCATTATTACTGCTAGTAAAATATGAATTCCATTCATCCAAAACACACCAATTAAAATCGAGGTTAGCCCCATAATTGATCCTACAGATACGTCAATTCCTCCTGTTACAATAACGAAAGTCATTGGAATTGCCGCGATTGCTATGAATAGAAAATCATTTGTACTAAAAAGGAGATTACTAATATTTAAGAAATTGCTGTTTATAAAACTAAAGAGAATGAATTCTATAAGAAGTAATATGATTAACACACCTTCCCATCTGTAAAAATACTTCATAGATTCATTCTCCTTTCTGCTTTCCACTTCTTCATGACGCTATCTAATATGATAATAAGTAATAGTAAAAAACCTGAAATAGCATTATTCCAAAATGCTGGTATTTTTAAAAAGATAAGTGAACTGCTTATCACTTCTAAAAACAATGCTCCTAGTGCAGCTCCAAATATAGAACCTGTTCCTCCTTTTAGATGAATTCCTCCTAGCACAGCAGCTGCAATCACCTGTAGTTCCATTCCTGTACCAGTTTGATTTGGAACGAACCCGATATTCATAACAAATATGCAACCAGCGAGCGCAGCGCTTATGCCTGAAATCATAAACGCATATATCTTCACTTTATTAACAGGTATACCAATAAGCCTCGCGCCATCTTCATTATCACCTACCGCATAAAAGTATCTTCCCAATGGCACTTTTCTTAAAAAGAAGTATAGTAGTAGTAAAATAATAAGAACGAACCATACAGTTATAGGTAAACCAAGAATGATGATAGATGACAGCTGCTTAAAATCGTTTGGAATATCTTCAATCCACTTCCCGCCTGTGAAAATTAACATTGCACCTCTAACAATTCCTAACATGCCTAATGTCATAATAATGGCTGGTACCCGAAACTTCGCAACTCCAATACCATTTACGAAACCGATAATGGCCCCAAGTATAATAGCTACAAATATCGACAAGAATGCACTATACCCATTCGTTAACATCATTCCGCAAACTGCTGCACTTAATCCCATGCTTGAACCAACTGATACATCTATATTTTTCGTAAATAAGACGAACGATTGACCGATTGCTAGCACGACTAAAATAACGCTTGATTTCATCAGTAAAGATAACGAGGTAAATTGAATAAAACTAGGGTTTATCATCCCTACAATAGCTATATAAATTAGTAGTAACATTATGATAGACGTTTCGTGCATTTTATACATACGTTTCATTCCGTTACACCTCCGTATGCAAGGCGTGTAACTTCATTCACACTCAGTTGTTCTTTTTCCATATGAGAAACAAATCGCCCATTTCTCATTACATATACACGGTTTACTAATTGGATAATTTCTTCAACATCTGAAGAGATTAATAAAATTGCGAGTCCTTCCCTTTTCATTTTTTTTATCGTCTCATACACTTCAAGCCTTGCTTTCGCATCAATTCCGCGAGTCGGCTCATCAAGAATAATAATTTTAGGATTACATGCAAGATACTTCGCAAGCACGACCTTCTGCTGATTACCTCCTGATAAAGATGCCAATTCTTTATTCATATTCTGTACAACAATTCGGAACTGTTCTATAAACGAATTAACTAAAGCGCTTTCTTTTTCTTGATTTATAAAAAAGCGATTATTTTGATATAAACTTGCTGCTGCAATATTTTCTTTAACAGAAGCAATTGAGAAAATTCCATTCCTCACTCTATCCTCTGGCACATAAACTAGGCCTTCGTCTAGCCTTTTATGCAAAGAACACGTATCAATTGATTTTCCACCCAATAAGATAGACCCTGATTTTATAGTTTTCAATCCAAATATCGCTTCTGCTAATTCCGTTCTGCCAGATCCTATAATGCCAGCAACACCTACAACCTCACCCGCATGTACAGTGAATGATATATTTTCGAATGCGTGACCATTTATATCAACCACTTCTAATATTTTTTTCGTCTTTGCTGTCTCTTGAACTACTTCTATTTTCTCTTTCTGTTTATATCCTTTTGGCAATAGTCCCTCCATCAGCATGTCATATGTATAGTCACATACATCACCTTGGCTTACAACCATTCCATCACGTAGTATTGCTACTTTGTTGGCAATTTCAAATATTTCTGGAAAACGATGCGTAATATAAATCATCCCAATTCCTTTTTCTTGTAAACTTTTCATCAACACAAAAAGACTCTTAATTTCGTGTGTTGTTAATGTCGATGTTGGCTCATCTAGAATAAGAATCTCAGCTTCTCTTATTAATCCTCTAACGATTTCTACTAACTGTTGTTGCGCAATCGATAATGTTCCTCCTAGTTTATTAAGGGCAATATCCCATCCTAAGCTGCTAATCAATTGCTGAATCTGTACTTTTAGTTTCTTTTTCTTTTCTTTTAACCCGATACATATATTTTCTTCAATAGTCATATGCGGAAAAATGAGTGGTTCTTGCGGTATTAAATAAATACCTTTTCGGTGTGCTTCTGATGGATTTGAAAACTGTTGCTTCTTTCCTTTTACATACATCTCTCCATCATCATACGAATATAACCCCGTTAATATTTTCATTAATGTCGATTTCCCGGCGCCATTTCCACCAACTAAAGCGTATATATCACCATGCTCTACTTGTAAGTTCACTTCCTTTAGCACAAGTTGATTCGAAAACGCCTTACTCATTTTCTTCACTTGTAATAAGGGCACATTCTCCACATGATGTCACCTGCCTTTACCCAGAACATTTTTTAAGAAAATGATTATTTGTTCTACTTGTTTTGTAGCATTGTATATTCCTTTTTTTATATCTAGAACACTTTTTTCTACGTACTATTAATCGTTCCAACTGGAATAAACAAAATATATGGTACATATGTTTAAGCTGTGGTCAATTGTTGAAAGGGATGAAGAGTATGACTCAGCTGAACTTTGAAGAAAATTTATTAACTAAAGTAGCTTGGTACTATTATAAAGACCAATTAACACAACAGGAGATCGCGTCACTTCTTCATATTTCAAGAAATAAAGTCGTCCGGTTATTAGATAAGGCACGCAGTGAAGGTATCGTTACATTTCACGTAAAAGGAACCGGTTTGCATTGCTTGAGCATTGAACGTGACTTAATGAAAAAGTTCCACTTAAAAGATGCTTTCATTATCCCTACTCCAATAAACAATTATGCTACTTCTCTCGGAAAAGCCGCTGCACAATATTTAGAGACTCATCTCCAACAAGGTGATTTACTCGGCATCGGCTGGGGTGAAACGATAAGTAAAATGCTAGAAAACATTCATTTTGAAAGTTCTATCAACCTTTCAATCGTAACGCTAACAGGCGGGGTAAATCACTATCTCCCGAGAAAACAAAACTATTTACACTACATGCAAGGCGAACTTCACATTATCCCTACGCCGTTTCTAGCGTCTACAACCGAAATGGCACAAAGTATTCTATCAGAACCGAGTGTAAAAGATATGCTTCAAGTCGCTTCACTTGCTCATACGGCTGTTGTCGGTATTGGGGGATTATCTCAAGACGCTACGATTGTAAAAGAAGAAAAATTAACACTACGTGAGATGACATATATTCGTAATCAAAACGGTGCTGGCGATATTTTAGGACAGTTTTATAATACAAATGGTGAGTTATTAGAGCTCTCGCATCACAATCGTCTAATTGGCACGCCCCTCTCTATTTTACGCAATATGAATCATGTCGTCGGTGTTGCTGGAGGTACTGAAAAGATAGATGCAATTTATGGTGCCTTAAAAGGAAAGTTTATTCATTCATTAATTACCGATGAGGAAACTGCCCTCTCCTTATTACGAAAGGATGGTGATTGTTAATGTCCCATTTATTAGCTTTCGATGCTGGTACAGGGAGCATTCGAGCAGTTCTTTTTGATTTACATGGTAATCAAATTGCAGTAAGTCAAAAAGAATGGATTCACAAATCTGACCCTCGTTATCCAGGCTCTATGAACTTTGATGTAATAGAAAATTGGAAGCTAGTACAAGAATGTACGAAAGAGGTTCTTCAAAAAAGCAATACCCCTGCCTCTTCTATTCTTGCTATTAGCGCTACAAGTATGCGAGAAGGTTTTGTTTTATATGATAAACATGGGCAAGAAATATGGGCATGTGCAAATGTTGATGGCCGTGCATCCGCTGAAGTTAGTGAGCTAAAAGAAATCCGCTCACATCTTGAAAAAGATTTATACAGAAAATCTGGGCAAACTTTTTCATTGGGTGCTTTACCACGTCTACTTTGGATTAAAAAACATGAACCAGACGTCTATAGCAATATTCACTCCTTTACGATGTTAAATGATTGGATTTTGTATAAATTAAGCGGCGTACTGCAAATCGACCCTTCCAACGGTTGTACGTCCGGAATCTTTGATTTACAAAATAGGAATTGGGATAACGATGTCGCTAAAGAGTGTGGTATAAATTTGCCATTTTCACCAAAAGTAAATGAAGCTGGCACTGTGATTGGTAATGTTTCAAAAGAGTGTGCAACACTAACTGGTTTACTTGAAGGGATTCCTGTCGTCGCTGGCGGCGGTGATGCTCAAATGGCAGCACTCGGGACTGGAGTCGTAAACCCAAATCAAACTTTAATATGCGGCGGCAGCTTTTGGCAACAAGAAGTGAATGTTACTGAGCCAATAACAGATCCACATGCTGCAATTCGAGTAAATTGTCACGTCGTTCCGAACCTATGGCAATATGAAACAATCGCCTTTTTCCCAGGTCTCGTTATGCGCTGGTTTCGAGACGCTTTTTGCCAAGAAGAAAAGAAACTTGCTGACAAACTCGGTGTAGATGCTTATGAATTATTAGAAGAACAAGCGAAAGACGTACCTGTCGGTTCATATGGTATTATCCCTACTTTTTCAAACGTTATGAACTACATTTCTTGGCGTCATGCCGCACCTTCTTTTTTAAATTTAAGTTTAGACGCTGACAAATGCGGAAAAAAAGAACTGTTTCGTGCTATTGAAGAAAATGCTGCCTTCGTTACACTTGGTAACTTAAAATTAATAGAAAATCTCACAGGAACATTCCCTTCTGAAGTCATTTTTGCTGGCGGTGCTGCTAAAGGAAAACTATGGCCACAAATTCTAGCGGACGTCCTTGGTATTCCTGTAAAAGTACCCGTTGTGAAAGAAGCAGCTTCTTTAGGAACTGCGATTGCTGCTGGAGTTGGCGCTGGAATATATACATCTCTGGAAGAGACTGCCGAACAATTTGTACAGTGGGAAAATACATTTGAACCAATCACTGAAAATCACGAGCTATACAAGGAATTCTATGAAACATGGAAAACCGTGTATAGCAGTCAACTCGTATTAGCTGATAAAGGACTTACAACACATATGTGGATTGCGCCTGGTGCACTGTAACACATTTACATAAAGGAGTGAACTGTATGTTAAAAGCGAATGAAAATGATTTCTCCTATCGCTTCGGTGATAACGGGCCGAAATATTTAATACAAGGCCCGAATATTGATCTTGGTCTTGTTGTCATTCAGCCTGGGCAAGAGTTTCAAAATCATTACCATACAACGTGTGAAGAAGTTTTTTATGCGTTAGAAGGTGAAATAGACTTCTATGTAAATAACGAAAGAGTTCCGATTAAACAAGGTGATGTCCTGCAAGTTCGCCCTCATGAATCTCACTATCTGATTAACCATTCTGACAAACCTTTTAAAGCAGTTTTTATTAAGTCACCACATTTACCAAATAAAGATACAGTACAAATGGAAAATCCAACATTAACGAAGGAGTGATTTGGAATGACTTGGGGATTTAAAAATCGATTAAATACAATTTTACCTGATGGCAGAGCGGTAATGTTAGCGATAGATCACGGCTACTTTTTAGGGCCAATTCACGGGCTAGAACAACCACTTGAAACAGTAAAAAACTTACTTCCTTACACGGATTCTCTCTTTTTAACGCGTGGTGTACTTAGCTCCTGTATTCCTGAAAACTGCAGCACACCGATGGTTATGCGTGTATCTGGCGGCGCTACTGTCGTCGGTAAAGATTTAGCGAATGAAACAATTGTTACACCTGTGAAAGAAGCAGTAAAACAAAACGCAATTGGCGTTGGCGTTTCTGTTTTCATTGGATCAGACTATGAAACACAAACTGTTACAAATCTCGCAAATGTAGTTTCTGAAGCTCATGATTACGGCCTGCCAGTACTCGGCATTACCGCAGTCGCAAAAGAATTACAAAAACGTGAAGCTCGCTTTCTAGCACTTGCTTCCCGCGTATGTGTTGAAATGGGTGCTGATATTATTAAAACGTATTACTGCGAAGGATTCGAAAAAATAACGAGCACATGCCCTGCCCCAGTAGTCATCGCGGGCGGCCCCAAACTAGATTCAATTGAAGACGCATTAAACATTACGTACAATGCGTTGCAAGAAGGCGCAATTGGAGTAGACATGGGCCGAAACATATGGCAATCCGAGCACCCAGCTGCGATGATCCAAGCAATACATGGCATTGTAAAAAATGGATTGAATGTGAAAGAGGCACTTGAACTTTATGATGATGTGAAGAATTAATGTGAAAAGACAGACTATTTATTAGTCTGTCTTTTTTACTTTACAGTGAAACTTTCATAATCCTTCTTCTAATATGATACATACTTAAATTCTATACACCTTCAAATGATTACTCTTGATGATTACTATTAAGCTTTGAAACGTTGATAAGCCGATTTCGATGATTTCACATAATAAACCGCATGATCCACATTAATAATATGATCTGGTTTTGGTTTACCACGTCCCGCTCTATGTCCAGCTAAGTGTTCTTCACTTGTTTCCCAGTTTTTCCATGCTTCTTCCGATTCCCAGCGAATCATTACGACAACTTCTTCGTCACCGCGTCTTACTTTTTTAACGAGAACACTTAAATCGATGAATCCTTCAAATTTTTCAATTATGCCTTCTCCAGTAAAACGTTCTACAACTATATTTGATGTACCTTCTTTTACTGTAAATGTTTTCGTTTCGATAAACATATATCCCACTCCCTCTTCGTAATACGAATACTAGTATTCTTCTATTATAATTGATTATGATAATTATTTTCAATTGTAAAGTTTTAATTTTTTGAATTATGCTGATTTCTTTTCTATCGCCTCATCTAAAAATTTGAAATATGGAAGTAACATCCCTATTAAAGAGGTGACACATATAATTGCACCGATAATTAAATATAGCACTCTTACTCCCCACATTTCACTCAATATTCCCCCTACTAACACACCTAACGGCATAGCGGATCGTATGAAAAATAAACGCACTGAAAATACTTGTCCTATCATATTATTCGGCACGGTTTGTTGGCATATTGTTGTGTTATGAACATTGAAAAATGCAATACAAATCCCTGCTATTACTTCAATTATTATTGCAATGATAATACTATGATTGAACCCTAATGAAATGTATGTGAGCCCCCCTATAAACAATCCTCCAAGCATAAGTATACGCCGGCTTTTATATGTTACTTTTCCGACTACTACTGATCCAATTACGTAGCCAAGTGGAAAACCTGCCATAAAATAGCCGTACTCTGCATATCCCGCTAACAGCTCGTCTTTTATATAAGGAAGATTTGTGACCATCGTTACCCCTACTCCAAACTGCACGAAAGTAAGAAATATACCGAGCCAAACGATGATTGGTTTTGTAAAAAAATATGTAAAACCTTGAAGAAATTGTTCTAGCCACGTTTTTCGTATATCTGTTGTAGTTCTCTTTTCTTTTATATAAAGTAAGAAAGCACCACTAACAAATAGACAAATACATACGAAAGATAATGTAAGTTCTGTTCCAATGAAATGAATTACTACTCCACCTAATACTGGCGCAAGAAACATCATGAGACGAGTCATTCCATCAATATACGCATTTGCGTCTTGAAGTTGTCCTTGACTTACAATGCTCGGTGTAATTGCCTGACTCGCAGGTGTATAAAGAGGTGTAATAAGTCCCACTACAATTTGAACAACATAAATGTGCCAAACTTCTATACTACCTGTAACTAGCATCACCAAAGGTAATAAGAATACGGATGCCCGTATCCATTGTGAAAAAATCATAATCCACTTCCGGCTCCATTTATCAATAAATGGGCCACTTATTAATTGCAGTATGAGTGATGGGATGAAATATAATAGCCACATACTACTTAAAGCCATTTCCGATCCTGTTAACTCATATACTAGAATTGAATTACATAACGTTCCGAAAGCCCCTCCTAATTCTGAGATTGCACTACCAATCCACATGAAAAAGAAAGAACGATTTTTCAATATATTTTTCAATTTCACACACCAACTTTTCTTTTATATTCCTCCCTTTATGTACATTCCCGTTGTTAATTATCTATTCAAAAACATATCTAATTCTTTCGCTAAAGACTGTACTGCTTTCTTTCTTAATACATATTTTCCGTCATGTATATCAACTAACTTCGCTGCACGTAACAATTTCAAATGATGGTGTACAGTCGATTTACCAAGCTGTAATCTTTCCGTTATTTCCTGTAATGTACGTTCTTTTTCAAACAACATTTTTACAATTCGCAATCTCGCTTCATCTCCAAGAGCCTTATGTTTTTGAACTAAAAAATAATTCGGTTCATACGGATCTTCAGGATGAATACTTTCATTCGCAACTGGATAATGAAATACTTTTGTATCATCAATATCCGCTTCAATATTCCACGGTCTGTACGTCATTTGCGGGATAAGAAGCACGTGATGAACACTTGGTTCTGGCATATAGTTAATGCCACCAGTAGCCCACTCAACAAACTCTTCTGGTTTCATCTTTTTATTCATTTCATTTTTTGCTTCATAATCTCGTTTTAATATAGAAAGTATTTGTTCTTCCTCTCTTTTAATAACACTCTCATACCAACCTGTCATAACAGCGATTAAATGCGATTTCAGCACTTGTACATCTACATTACATATAAAGCTAATATAAGTAGAAAAAAACTGATGATTATCTGTTAGTTCCTTTAGTTCGTGTATTGCACATACAACTCCCGTTGCAGCTAAACGTCTTTTCTCTTCATACTTCTTTCCTAAAAACGGTAAACATATAAATTTCAAATCTTCTTCTGAAAGTGAATCAATTTTAAACTTAAACTGCGATAAATCTTGAAAATCCTCTTCATACAATAACTGGAGTAATGCTTTCCACGTATTATGTTCTTCTACAAACTGTAAGTGTTCTCTCATTTCTTCTGTTAATGCTTCCTTAATTTCTTCCCATTCACTTTGAGTCTTTTCAAGTGTATCAATTAACCTTTTATGAGTAATCGCAGCAATGCCAAGTGCACATTCGAAAAGTATCGAATATTTCACCTGAACGTTGTATGTTTCCCTTTTTCTGCTCGTTATGTGATAGACCTCCATTTTTATCCCCTCCTTGTTTGCTATATAACATATTCTATTTTTATCGAATTTTACCTTCTATATTTTTAGAACCGTTTTGCAATTTTAAAAAAACTTTGATCAATGAGCAAACAGAAAAAGGTTTATACTCTTTTCATTCTGACTCAATGAAAGCCTTGATTATTAAAAATGAAGTTTTTTAATGACTCTGTTATAAGTTGTATTTCACTCTCTTGTTCAACTATAGAGAAGGTTTATTGAAGAGAAAAGCGAATTGATTTTATTAAGAAAAATGAACAGGAGGCTATAAGAATGGGAAGAAAAGAAATGTTGCAAAATGGAGTCCAACAAGTTTTTTACGAGGAAGAATGGTACCCACCGATATCTGAAGCGTTAAAAAATCTTACTGCTGAACAAGCATGTTGGAAACCAGAAGGTGCTGCCAGTAATACGATTTGGGAAAATGTGAACCATTTATTAATTTTTAAAGAGCGCTTACTTTCCCGCTTACATGAAGATAATACATTTGTTGCTCCACAAAATAATGATGAAACCTTTATCCAAGGTGAGCCTAATGATGATAACGCTTGGCAACAAACAGTAAAGCGAACACTTCAAGTACATGATGCCTTACAATCTTCATTAACCGCCCTTCAAGAAGCAGAACTAGATCAACTAAGTCCTTCTCTACCAGTTTGGCAACAATATATGAATATCCTTTTGCATGATGCTTATCATACAGGACAAATTATACAGCTTCGGAAACTTCAAGGTTCATGGCCAACTCACCGTTCTTATTTATAAAGTGAAACTTTAATCAGCTCTTACCAATCGGGATTTTGCGGGCAGCCCACTCCCACCTAACTTCTTTGCTTTCCCTGAATTTTGAGGTAAAAGTCTTACTGCCCGTTAATCCGAGATAAACGATGTTTAAAATCGCATACGTTTAATATCCAACAAAGCAATTGAAAATAGCTACTTGTTTTGTAATTACTGCGATTGCTCAAAATAAAGCAAATTAAAATACGTGAATCCCAAACATCATTTACCCTCTTCATAACTTCTGATCATAATCCAAATTTGGAAGAATAGAGGCTTTTTTATATACAAATAATAAGCCTCAAGGAGTTGTTGACATGTATTTCATATTGAATATGTTAGGGATTTTCGTTGTCATATTAATCGTTTTCTTATGTTCGCCTAATAAAAAACATATAAAATGGAGACCAATTGTAATTCTCATCCTATTGGAGCTTTTTATTACATGGTTTATGTTAGGCACAAAGCTCGGCAGTATTATCATTAATAAAATTGCGTCATTTTTCAGTTGGCTACTAGCATGTGCGAATGAAGGTATTCGATTTGCATTTCCTTCAGCTATGGAAAGTCAGCACATTGATTTCTTCTTTAGTGCGTTACTTCCTATCATTTTTGTTATTACTTTTTTCGATATTCTATCTTATTTCGGAATCTTAACTTGGATTATTGATAAAGTAGGTGCAGTTATTTCAAAGATTTCTCGTTTACCAAAGTTAGAAAGTTTCTTTTCGATTCAAATGATGTTTTTAGGAAACACCGAAGCACTTGCGGTTGTTCGTGATCAATTATCTGTGTTAAAAGAAAATCGATTATTAACTTTTGGAATTATGAGTATGAGTAGCGTAAGCGGATCCATTCTTGGCGCTTATTTATCAATGGTGCCAGCAACATATATTTTCAGCGCCATTCCATTAAATTGTATTAACGCATTAATTTTAGCCAATGTATTAAATCCTGTGGAAGTTTCGAAAGAAGAAGACGTTGTTTACACACCTTCAAAACATGAAAAAAAGGATTTCTTTTCTACTATTTCAAACAGTATGTTAGTTGGGATGAATATGGTTATCGTTATTTTAGCTATGGTAATTGGTTATGTAGCTTTAACAGCATGTTTAAATGGGATTTTAGGATTTTTTGTAACGGGGTTAACAATTCAAAAAATCTTCTCCATTATCTTTAGTCCTTTTGCATTTTTACTCGGTTTATCAGGCAGTGATGCTATGTATGTAGCTGAATTAATGGGGATCAAAATAACGACGAATGAATTTGTTGCAATGATGGATTTAAAATCAAACTTAAAGTCGTTACAACCGCATACGGTTGCGGTTGCAACGACATTTCTAGCTTCTTTTGCTAACTTTAGTACAGTAGGTATGATTTACGGAACTTACAATTCATTATTTGGCGGAGAAAAATCATCAGTCATCGGTAAAAATGTTTGGAAGCTTCTTGTTAGCGGGATGGCTGTTTCTTTATTAAGTGCTATGCTCGTTGGGCTATTTGTATGGTAAATAATTTTTATAATAAAAGACACCCAAGCCTGAAGTGACCCCTGTCAAGTAGACAGTCTTTAAAAAGCACAATTAAGCAACCTGAGTTCTATATTTATATGGACTCAGGTTATTTAATTTCTTTTGAAATCTTTGATAATTATAAAAGTACATATATTTGCGCACGGCAACTTTCACCTCATCAGCCTTACGGAAAGAGTATAAATGGAAACACTCTGACTTGAAATGACTAAAGAAGTTTTCTATACAAGCATTGTCCCAACAATTTCCCTTTCGTGACATGCTTGCCTTCATTTGATATTTTTTTAGTAATTGGTTATATTGTCGAGATGTATATTGAAACCCTTGATCACTGTGTAAAAGAATTCCTTTTACATTTCGTTTTTTTCTTGCCTTTTTCAGGGTATCTAACACAAGCTTCAAGTCGTTTCTACGGCTGATTTCATAGGCGACAATTTCATGATTGTATAGATCTTTAATCGCGGATAAATATAGTCTCTGTCCATTGAAAATTAAGTAAGTAATGTCTGTTACCCATTTCTCATTCGGTTTGGAAGCTTGAAAATCTCTGTTTAGATGGTTATCTGAAATCACATAGGCTTCTTTCTTTCCGTAATAAGGACGTTTTCTCCTAATAACGGATCTGATACCTAATTCCTTCATAAGTCTCTGTACTCGTTTATGATTAATATGAAGATTATAGGTGATTTTCAACCAAACTTGTATTCTTCTGTAGCCATAAATTCCTTTCAGTTTTTTATAGCACGTTACAATCTTTTTCTTGATTTCAGCATCCTCCAATTGTTTTTCAGAAGGTGCTGAATACCGCTTTACCCATTTGTAATATCCACCTCTGGTTACACCAGCAATCTCGCATAACATGGTAACCGTGTGCCCTGTGTTTATCATCTCATGGATAACTTCAAATTTTTTCGTTTTGGATACAGCTTCCATTCCTCCTTTTACATCTTTAAGAGCTTTTTTAGCATTTCATTTTCCGCTTCTAATCGTTTTATCTTTGCTTCTGGATCTTCTGGCTTCGTTCTTGGTCTGCCTAAACCGGATCCTTTCGCTTTACCACGTTTTTCTTCTAGCCCTTTGATTCCTTCGGCTTCAAAGTGTTTCACCCAACGCCTTACGACCGAGTGATCAATTCCTAATTCCTTGGCAACAGTTTTATAGCCCATTCCTTCTTTTATATATAAATCTACTGCTTTCTTCTTGAATTCCATATCATAAGTTACTCGAATTTTACCCATAGAAAAATCCCCTCCATAGTAAACAGATTAATGTGCTTTCTTTTTTCTGTCTACTATAAGGGGATCATATCAGCCAATTGAGTGTCTTTTATTATTATTTTCGAATTTGCCCATTTCCACGAATCACATATTTTGTAGAAGTTAATGCTGGAAGCCCCATTGGTCCTCTTACGTGTAACTTTTGTGTACTGATACCAATTTCCGCTCCGAATCCAAATTCGGATCCATCTGTAAAACGAGTCGATGCATTATGATAAAGTGCCGCGGCATCTACAGAAGTAAAAAACTTGCTGACGTTTTCCTCGTTTTCAGTAATAATTGCTTCAGAATGCATAGATCCATACGTATTTATATGATGAATCGCTTCTTCAACAGTGGAAACCACTTTCACTGCTAGTGTGAGAGATAAAAACTCAGTTTCCCAGTCTTCTTCTGTCGCAAGTAAGATAGAAGGATCAATCTCCACTGCTTTATTATCACCACGTAGCTCCACTCCTCTTTCCTTCAAGGAAGAAAACAACTCGCTACCATAGTGCTCTGCCCACTTCTCATGAAGTACAATCGTTTCAATTGCATTACATACAGATGGACGCTGCGTTTTTGCGTTTATAATAATATCAAATGCCATTTGTTTATCCGCTGTTTCATCAATGAAAATATGACAATTCCCCGCACCTGTTTCAAGTACTGGAACAGACGCTTCCCTCACAACAGTATCGATTAATTGTTTGCCACCTCTTGGAATAAGAACGTCTAGATAATCATTCATTGTAAACAACTGCTTCGCGCTATCTCGCGTTGTATCTTCTATAAGCTGTACACTTTCTTGAGGTAAGCTTGTTTGTTTGAGCGCTCTGTGAATAACGGCAACGATGGCTTTATTAGAATGAATAGCAGAAGAACTACCACGTAATATGACTGCGTTTCCTGTCTTCAAACAAATTGTAGCAGCATCCACTGTTACATTCGGTCTTGCCTCGTAAATCATCCCAACAACACCAAGTGGTACGCGCATTTCCTGAATAGATAGTCCATTTGGCCTTTCCCATGCACTTACACATTCTCCTACAGGATCACGTAATTTAATTAGCTGCTTAATCCCTTCTGTCATATCAACAATACGCTGTTCATTCAGCATAAGGCGATCAAGGAGTGAATGAGAAAATCCTTTCTCCTTACCTTCTTCAATATCCCGTTTGTTTTCTTCTAAAATATAAGCTGTTTCTACTATCAGCTGATTAGCAATTGCAGCAAGTGCTTCATTTTTTTGATCTGTAGTTTTAAGCACAAGTTCTCTAGCAACCTCTTTTGCTTTTATCCCCTTTGCCAACACTTCATTCATTTTTATTTCCTCCTTTTTAAAGTGAAACCCAATGATCCCTATGGATGACTTCATAACTATGTCTCTCGCCTCTTACTTGAATATGTTGGCTTTGCATACCTTTTACATCTCTTAGTTCCTCTGCACTATATGTGCATTGTCCTTTTCCTATTACGCGTCCTTGTTGCGTTACAACCTCTACAACTTCACCCACTTGGAAAAATCCTGATACATTCGTAACACCAGCTGGAAGTAAACTCTTCCCATGCTGAATGATGGCAGTAGCTGCCCCAGCATCTACTTCGATTTGTCCACTAACAAGCGAATGCAAGGCAATCCATTGCTTGTTCATCTTCATTTCTTTTTGAGGAGCATTACCAACATACGTTCCATCACCCTTACCCTTCAAAACATCTACAAACTTTTCCTGTCCACGTCCTGTTCCGATAAATACACTCACACCAAGAGAGTGTGCTGTCTTTGCAGCATCGATTTTTGATTTCATACCGCCAGTCCCAAGTTTTGAGCCAGCATCTCCTGCAAGAGAAGAAATTTCTTCCGTAACTTCAGGAAGAAAATAATATTTTTTTGCATCCGCATTTTTCTGAGGATTTTTGTCATATAACCCGTTCACATCCGTAAAGATCATAAGCATATCCGCCGAAACAAGCCCGCTTACTAAAGCTGATAGCATATCATTATCACCGAACGTTAGCTCCTCTAAAGAGATGGAATCATTCTCATTAATAATTGGAAGAGCGGCACGGTTTAATAATTCTCCTAACGTAGCGTAAGCATTACTATATTGTTCTTTTCTAGAAAAATCACTTCTCGTCAGCAAAAGTTGCGCAGTAACGATGCCATATTTACGGAATTCCTCCGTGTACGCCTGCATTAACAAACTTTGTCCGACAGCTGCTGCAGCCTGTTTCCCTTTAATCGTTACAGGTCTGCTAGGATATCCTAGCGCTGAAAAACCTGCAGCGACGGCTCCAGATGTAATTAACACAACCTCGTGCCCATCTTCTTTCAACCGAGCCAATGCGGCAACGTGATCTGAAAGCTGTTCTGTAGAGATGCCTCCGTGACTATCTGCCAAGGAACTACTCCCAATCTTTACAACAACTCGTTGTTTTTTCACTTTTTTATCCCCCAAGTCTAAAATCAAAGTTTTTTATAAATTACACTTCATTCACTTTGTAACTATATCTATTCTCATCAATGCTGCACTGAAGTATTTAAGAGCAAAATAAAAATGACCGCCTCGCCCTTAATAAAATAAAAAGGACGAAACGGTCATTGTTCCGCGGTACCACCTTAATTGATATACATAGATATCCACTTGGTGCCTATAACGCAGGCGAACGCCTAAACTTTCATTTAAGACTCAGGGATAGGTTCGATATATTCTATACGAGGAATCTTTCAGCCGGTGAATTCCACTCTCTTTCGCAAGAAGACATATGTACTAATTCCCTTCAACGATTTTCAATCTAATTTTTTTATATTATGCGATATAGTTCGATTCGGTGTCAAGAGGTATTTTTAAAAATAAATAGAGCCACAAGTTATTTGTATGAAATTATCGCCCTACTGAATGAAAATACAAAATGATATAAGTTTAACTCATATTCATAAACATAAAACCTTACATTATAGTGTATATATTTACATAATGTCGAATATAATTAATTTTTATCTTTTAGTGTTGCAAAAAGGAATATATTCTCTTAGAATGTTTCTTTATATTGCACAGGGATGTTATTCTTATTCTAAGAAAATAATATCAAACCGATATAATTGATTATAAAAGGAGCAAGATTGAGTTATTATGGATAAACAAATTGGATTCATCGGTTGCGGAAATATGGGAATGGCTATGATTGGCGGAATGATAAACAAAAATATAGTGTCTTCAAATCAAATTATTTGTTCAGATTTAAACACTGCTAATTTAAAAAATGCTAGTGAAAAATATGGGCTAACTACAACTACCGACAACAATAAAGTAGCTAAAAATGCTGATATTTTAATTTTATCAATCAAACCAGACCTATACGCATCAATAATTAATGAAATAAAAGAAGTAATCAAAAACGATGCTATCATCGTTACGATCGCTGCTGGGAAAAGTATTGAAAGTACTGAAAATGCATTTAATAAAAAAGTAAAGGTTGTAAGAGTAATGCCTAATACTCCTGCTCTTGTTGGAGAAGGAATGTCTGCATTATGCCCTAATGAAATGGTGACAGAAAAAGATTTAGAAGATGTACTAAACATTTTCAATAGTTTTGGTCAAACAGAGATCGTAAGTGAAAAATTAATGGATGTTGTAACATCTGTAAGTGGTTCTTCACCAGCTTATGTATATATGATTATAGAAGCGATGGCAGATGCTGCTGTACTAGATGGTATGCCAAGAAATCAAGCATATAAATTCGCTGCTCAAGCTGTGTTAGGCTCTGCAAAAATGGTACTAGAAACAGGAATACATCCAGGTGAATTGAAAGATATGGTTTGTTCTCCTGGCGGAACGACAATAGAAGCTGTTGCAACATTAGAGGAAAAAGGATTACGAACAGCGATTATTTCAGCTATGCAGCGTTGTACGCAAAAGTCTGTTGAACTATCTGGTCAAACTAAAAAATAAAACTATAAAAGAGATTACGTTAGCTATGAATTCACATAATTTTAATTAAAAATTCACTACATGATAAACGGCCAAACTCATATAAAATTGAGCTTGGCCGTTCCACTTTTTAATTATATTAAAATAATTTCATTCGAATTTTCTTTAAAGGTTCTGTTTTATCCCTTACCTATTCCCTACTATGATTGTGTAATTTTATTAGAAACTAATAATTTTTCAATGCATTTCGGTAACATATCTAATAGTGTTTCAAATGCGTAGTTTACATCTAGACGTTCTGTCCATTGATGTGCATCTTTTCCTACCGGCCCCATATTTAATACTGGAACATCAAACTCTTCTAATTCCTGAAGCGGAATTGAATAACCTTTATCCCATAATGGCATATTGTCTACAAGCGAACTCATTGAATCTAGTGGATACTGCAAGCCTACATAGCTTAAATCTGAAATCCCCCCAAAATAATTTTGGTTTTCAAATGTAATCTTATGATTGTAGTGTGCATACTTTTCCATTTCTACAACTACCTCTTTTATTAAAGGATTGTTGCGTGAACTCACAGCTGGATAGTACGGCGGAGCGAAGAAAAGTACAATCATCGGTGCCTTTTCTTTACATAAAATCGCTAATTTATCTACTAAATCAATCGTTACCGCACGATCATCTTTATCTTCTCTATTTTTTATAATATTAGATTGAATATGATTTATTTTTTCTTGTCCATGTTGCTCAATTGCATATGTGATAAGCTCTTCATACGTTAATACATTTACTTTGAGATTAGGTGGTATAAATGGATTATATTTAGAAAAACGATATGCATGTTTTTCATACGACTCTTCTATTTTCTCTGCTACTTTCGTTACTTTTTGACGTAACAATGAAACTACATCTATCATTGATTTTTCTAATAAAAACAAATTAAATAATGTAACTGCACGATGCGGAATTTGTACAGAATAATCCTCCTTTAAGTCCCTTTGAAGTAAGTTAGTTGGCGGAGGACTCGCTTCCCCTTCTACAATATCACAAAGGTCTGTGTTTAACTCTAATTCTGCTGTTATTAATGAAGCCATATAACTCCCATTTAAGCCTGCAAAAGGTTCACCTACATGTGTCTCTTTTCCATAGCAAAGAAAACCAGGTAACACTTTACCAATAGAGCCAGTGTAAATATACTTATTTTGGTCACCAGGATGTCTTGAAAACATAGGCTCTGAGTTTAAGACCGTTTTATAATCTAAGTTATGCTCTCTAGCTAAATCTAACAGTCTCGGAACAGCGGCCCTCATCCCTACAGAATTCACTTCTTCATCTGGTACAGCCAATAAAAGAACATTCCCATCGAATCTTCCTTCACATGCTTGTTCAATCATTGCCATTTGTAATGCTAGACCGCATTTCATATCCATTGTTCCTCTACCAAACAGCCATTCCCCATGTTCTATATCTTCACGCACATGGTCTGGAAGTTCATCTTTATGAGAATAAAACATAGATGTTAACTTTTTAGGATTAAATGCATCTTCTTTCCACACTCCGTAATCTTGTACATCTACAACATCAAAGTGACTTACTAGAATTACAGTATTTTTTGTACTATCTTTTTTCTTTACTAGTGCTGTAACAAAATATCGTCCGTCCCCTGTCGGATTTTTTTGTAAATGATGCGGGTTTTCTTTGAAATACTGTAATTCAGATAATTGTTCCACAACAAAGCCTGGCAATATTACTTCAGCTTCTGAACCGGTAATACTAGGAATTTCAACAAGACTGCTTAATAATTGAATCAATTGTTCTTTTGATTGCCACTTTGACATATAAATCCCCCTATTTTTCCGCATTATGAAAACGAATTCCAGTATATGAATAAAAAATGACGACAGCTATCAAAATTATAGTTCTGATGTACTGCCGATTTTTATTGATATTTCATGAGCTGCTTGTTTTACCTTGCTAATAAGAAAAGATAGTCGATCATCATTAATACGATGACTAATTAACCCAACACTTAATGCTCCTACTACTTTATGATTAAATCCGATAATAGGTGCAGCTACTGAAGCTGTCCCTTCTGTTTTTTCACCATAACTGACAGCATATCCTTCATTTTTTATTTGCTTTATTTGATTAAGAAGAATTTGCTTTTGTTCTGGTAATGAAGAAAGTAAATGTTCTACAATATGTTCCATTTCATTCGTTTTCATATTGGCAAGCATCGTTTTATTTGCGGCACCAATTGAAAGTGGAATTTGTTCCCCTAGATTATCGATAACTCGAATTTTTAAAGGACTATCAATTCTTTCAATGATAATAGAATGTGTTCCGTTTGGAATATTTAAATAGACACTTTCTTCGACTTCAAAGGCCAACCGCTTCATCACTTCTCTTGCAACTGATCTGTAGTCTACCTTCTCCAATTGACGTAACCCTATTTCCATCCACATTGGTCCAATTTTGTACTGTTTTGTCTCTGGTATTTGTGTAACTAACCCATGCTCCATTAGAGAGTTAAGTAATCTATGTACTGTACTAACTGGGAGATGTGTTCCATCTGCTATATCAGAAATAGCCCAATACTCTTTTTCATTTGTAGAATTCAATAATTTAATAATACTTATCGCTCGATCAATGGACTGTACCATAACTCGCCTCAACTTTACTCGTAGTATGTTAGTACGTTTAATTAACTATCAATTTAGCAAACATTCGAAATGAAATCAATCTATTTATTCAATTTTCTAACAATAAAAATATATCACTAACAACGAATTGAAAACGCAAACAAAAAAATATTGACTTTTCTTTTTAATTATCTGAAAATTATAACAAGATTTCACATCACGGAATACATTCCATAATACGGAAAAACATCAAACTTTATTCTATCAACTACGAAAGTGAGGAAAACAATGGCGCAAGTAAACAATACAAACAATGAATTAAAACGTACGATGAAAAGTAGACACTTATTCATGATTGCACTCGGTGGTGTGATTGGAACGGGGTTATTTAACGGATCTGGCTTTATAATAAGTCAAGCTGGACCTGGTGGATCCGTACTTGCCTTTATGGCCGGTGGATTATTAATGTATTTCGTTATGCTATGTCTTGGTGAACTCGCTGTAGCCATGCCTGTTTCGGGTTCTTTCCAGGAATATGCCACTAAATTCATCAATCCTGCAACTGGCTTTACAATCGGATGGTTGTATTGGTTAAGCTGGGCGAATACGACCGGTCTTGAATTTACAACTGCCGGTATTACAATGCAGCGCTGGTTTCCTGATATTCCTGTTTGGGTTTGGTGTTTAATATTTGGCGTTACAATCTTTACTATTAACGCATTATCTGCTCGTAGTTATGCAGAAACAGAATTTTGGTTTTCAAGTATAAAAGTATCTGCCATTATAGCTTTTATAATTCTTGGTGGCGCCGCTATGTTCGGCTTTATTGATTTAAAAGGCGACGAACCAGCTCCACTCCTTTCAAATTTCGTAAATCATGGTGGTTTATTTCCGAATGGACTTGCAGCTATTCTATTAACAATGGTTACAGTCAATTATTCCTTCCAAGGTACAGAGCTTGTCGGAATCGCAGCAGGTGAAAGTGAAGATCCAGCAAAAACTTTACCTCGTTCTATTAGAAATATTATATGGCGCACAATGTTTTTCTTCGTCTTAGCAATCTTTGTTCTTGTTGCTTTAATTCCTTGGGAAGAAGCAGGACTCACAAAGAGCCCATTCGTTGCTGTTTTTGATAATATCGGTATTCCATATGCAGCTGATATTATGAACTTTGTTATTCTTACTGCTGTTCTTTCTGTTGCAAACTCAGGACTATACGCTGCTACTCGAATGCTTTGGTCTTTATCAAAAAACGAAATGGCTCCAGCATTTTTAAAGAAATTATCATCACGTGGGATTCCTCTCAACGCTTTAATCATGACAATAGCTATTTCTGCTTTTTCTCTTTTAACAAGCGTCGTAGCTGCTGAAACGGTTTACTTATGGTTAATTTCCATTTCTGGAGTCATAACAATCATTGTTTGGATGTCAATTTGTGTTTCTCAATTCTTTTTCCGCAAACACTATTTAGCTGAAGGTGGAAAATTAGAAGACTTGAAGTTCAGAACTCCACTCTATCCCCTTGTACCAATTCTTGGTTTTGGATTGTATGGCATTATATTAGTAAGTCTTATCTTTATCCCAGATCAAAGACTAGGCATTTATTGTACTGTACCATTTATCATCTTTTGCTATACCTACTATCACTTTAAAGTTAAGAAAAGAATTGCAACTAACACTCAAAGTGAAACTAAAATTAGCGAAACTTCGTAATATTGCACGATACAAAAAAGACAACACGTGGCGTTTCACTTCATGTGTGGTCTTTTTTTCATTATTTAAATATGAGTTCACCTGAATTTAATGGATTTTTCTCTTCTCCTACAAAAGTAGTAAAAATTTCATTTGAACTTGCTACCTCAGTTGGATTTATCGTATTTCAATTTCGATATAATAATAAATAGGTATATCAGATATAGCTGTACATTATTAGAATTACATTCATTACTCAACTGGTAGTTACCAAGAAAGAAAGGAATGATCATAATGATACAGAACATATACGAGACTCATTTACATGTAAGAAATTTAGAAAAAGCGATAAATTTCTATCAAAACAAGCTAGGATTAACGTTAGCAAGAAAACTCTCCAAAAGAAGAGTGGCTTTCTTTTGGGTCGGAGAAAATAAAAAACAAATGCTTGGACTATGGGAAGTAAATAATATCGAAGACTTTGAGCTGAAACATTTTGCTTTTGGTGTAAATTTAGAGTTTTTAATGACTTCTAAAGCGTGGTTAGAGGAGCGTGGAATAGAAGTGATAGGAAGTCAAGGAAAAGGAAATCAAGAGCCAATTGTCCAAAGGTGGATGCCCGCTGCAAGTGTATACTTTCTAGATTGTGATAGAAATAAATTAGAATTCATTTCTATGTTACATGACAATCCAGATGAATTAGAATATGCATCCTATTTAAGTGTATGGAATGCGGAACACCAAGAAAAATGAATGAAATTTCCGTTCAAGTCTTTTCTAATTTTTTAGATATACTGTTGTACGATCCCCCTTTTGCTATTAATTTTCGTCGGATTTATGAACAGTTATCGTAATAGAAAATTCATGATAACTCCACTTGTTAACATAATGCATTTATTGTCATCTTGCATTTGTACTTACGTACGAGCAATTCCTAATCTGCTTCAATTATAATTTGAATCATTTAATTTTTCTTCTTATCTGGCATCTACTTTTGAAACAAAAACTCCCCTTAAATCGAAAATGATTAAGGGGAATTTTATATACGATGCAATTATAGTTCAGATTTCACCCGAACAGAAACATTATTTTTAATTATATTTTTGACATCTTTAAAGCTAACAAAATTGTTACTTTTCTCATCCCAAAGACGGAAACGGAGTGAACGCAAGCTTGTAGCAAGCGTAATCGTTGGTACATTTTTTAAAGGAAGGGTATTGTTGTGTGCCTCTTCTAGTTTATAGTTAGGTACTCTTGGACTTAAATGGTGAACATGATGAAATCCAATATTACCCGTTAGAAATTGCAAAATTTTTGGAAGTTTATAAAAAGAACTTCCCTCCACTGCCGCTTTCACATATTCCCACTCTTTATCTTCTTCAAAATAAGAATCCTCGAATGTGTGCTGTACGTAAAACAGCCAAATCCCTATTGAACCTGCTATTAAAAATATAGAACCATGTACTAAAAGAAACGATTGCCATCCAATTGCCCAGCAAAGCATCCCTATAATAGCAACGATTAAAATATTCGTTAAATAAGTGTTCATACGTTCTTTTTTTCTAGCACCTTTTCGGTTAAATCTATTTTTAAGCAAGAAAACATAAATCGGGCCTAACCCAAACATAACGAATGGATTGCGATATAAACGATATGCTAAACGGAGTCTAAATGGTGCTGCTACATATTCATCTACTGTAAGCGTCCAAATATCCCCTGTACCCCTCTTATCCAAATTACCACTCGTAGCGTGGTGAATAGAATGCTCATGCCCCCACTGATCAAATGGGAATAATGTTAAAACACCCATACACGTTCCAACTATTCTATTTGCACGTCGACTTTTAAAGAATGAATAATGGGTACAATCATGAAAAATAATGAAAATCCTTGTCATAAATCCAGCGGCTAACAGTGCTGGAACTAATGTTAACCAATAAGAAACTGACAAACTTTTATAAGCAAGGTACCATAAAATAATAAATGGCACGATTGTGTTAATCAGTTGCCAAACACTTTTTTTAATCGTTGATTTTTCAAAAGGAGCAACTTGTTTTTTTAAATTTTTAGTATTTTCTAAGGTCATTGTTCTAATTCCTTTCCTTTTTGTTGCTAATTCATATTATAGCACACTATTAGTATCAGGTGTTAAAAGTAGCTATAATAAATATTTTATACTATGAAAATCTCTTTTTTCTTACTCATTACTTACAAATTTCTTACGTCCAAAATAGCTTCTATAATTGGACAGACGGAACATTTTATGTATCAAAGAAACTTCGTATTTTTCCAATAAGTACATAAAAAACAGCGAGTTTTTTCACAAGAAGAAAAAAGCTGCAATCAGTCAGTTTCACCGACTTATCGCAGCTTCTCTTCTTTTTACCTTATTTTATCGATGAAGCCAAACTGCACCTGCAGACTTGTCTTCAGCTTGGCCTACCACTTCAAACTTCAGTCCTAGCTTCGGTAACTTACGTCCTGCATCAGGAATAACGCTGTTGATGTATTGCTTAGAATCATCAAATTTTGCCACTCCTGGTAATCCTTTATAATCGAAGATACCGCGTGTTGGTGAATTTACTTTCCATGCTGGCGTTTGATCAAATGAGAATGCCGCATCGGCAATTTGATAACGTGTACTGCTCTTCACAGTAGGTTGTCCGTTTAATGTCCCTACAATTGCCTCTGGATGAGAATCTACTACTCCTAAGAACCCTTCACCTGGATGAACGCCTACCCAGTTATCTGTAAAGCTTTGATCCGCATACCATACAACCATTCCTGTATTAAACACTGGGCCACGTGCATGTTGTAACGCAGTGTCAGACCCAGCGTAATTTCTCCACTCTACATAGTAATTATGTTTTTTCTGTTCAAATCCATTAGACACAGTAAAGCCTTTTAGCGTCATTGCTGGCTGACCTTCTGCATCATCAGAGAAAACAACTTTTCCATCTACAGTTAAGGCTGCATTATCTAACGCAAATCCTTTATAAGCTACTGCAATATCTGTTAAGTACTCAAATTGCAGTTTTACTTTTTTTCCTTTGAATTGGCTTAAATCGTATGATTTATCAACCCACTTACCATCAGTTGTATCCGCGCCGCCTTTTATATCTTTTTCGCCCATTCTATCAATGCGTGTCTTCGTTCCATCTTCTGCAATCGCATATACGTCAAGGAAATCATACTTCGCTTCAAGTTCGTAAAATGCCTTATAATCGAACTTAGCATCCTTTGCATTTGTTAAGTCAAATACTGGTGTCTCAAGTGTTGTATGAATGTCATTTCCTTTTGTACTGTAATAGAACTTCTTACCAAACGCTGATTCGATATTTTTTATATCTTTGTCCGGCAAGTTAACACGAACAATTCCAGGTCGTTTAGATTTTGTAGTACTTTGATCTACATATGTTGCAACACCGATTCCTTTGCTAAGTTTGTCATAATCTACTTCAAGAATATTCGCCCAGTTCCCCTTCATATTCTTTTGGAAAAACTCTTTATTTTGTGGCGAGAAACTCGTTGGCTCTGTTCCTGCAATTTTTCCAGCCCAGCTACCACCACTCATAATAGACCATGACTCAACAGGTTCACCTTGTCCTGAGTACTTTGTATCATATTCATCTGGTAAGCCTAAATCATGGCCATACTCATGTGCAAACACACCAACTGCTCCGTCTTCAGGCTCGATTGTATAATCATATGCAGCCATCTTTCCGCCCCAGTTCGAAACAGAAGATTTCGTGCCATCAATTGCATATGGTTTTGAACCTAGTTTTGAACGATGTGACCAAATCGCATCATCTTTCAATTTACCGCCGCCAGCTTCTTGACCAACGCCAGCATGTACAACCATTAAATGATCAATAATGCCATCTGGCTCATTTTTATTTCCATCACCATCTTGATCGTATTGATCAAATTGGTCATAGTCTGCTAAATTGATTCCTTTTGCTACCGCTGCTTTTAATGCTTCTTTCACAAAATCTTTTGGTCCTAAAGGCCCCTTGTTATCATGCCCAGTACCCGCATCAGCACCATAATCTGATGCTTTTCCTGGAACAGTAAGCCATTCTGTTACAGTCCCATCAACTGTATAGCTACCACCAGATTGTTCTTCATAATATTGCTTAAATGTGTTAATTTTCGATCCATCAAATAAAGTAAATGGTTCATCACCAAATAACATTTTTTGATAATGTTCACGATTAAAGTCCTTAGAATACATGTATCCTGGCTCTTGATCAATATTGTTATGCTTAAAATCGCTAAATTCTACAAGTAAAACAAGTACTTTATCTTTTCGAACAGCTCCATTGTATTCTTCTTGCTTCGCTGATGTAGTAGGTACTTTTCCATTTAATTTCCCAGGGTTCAATACTGCACCTTGTCCAGCTACTGGGCCTACTTCAGGCTGCTGCGCCTGTTCATTTTCCCTCATTTTTGCATCTTTTACTTTTTTCATAAAGTCAGAGGCTTCTTGCGTAAGACTATCTCCTGTTAAGATTTCTTTCCCAGGATTTTCCCCTTTCTTTTTCTCAACATATTTTTCGACAGCCTTTGAAGTCTCAGCTTGTGATGCAGATTGATCAATTACCCCCCGTAGTTTTAGCGCTTCAGCCAAACGCTCCTCCGGTATTAAGTGCTCATCTATTGGTAGAGATGATGTTGGTGTCTCAGCATACGCTACGTGACCTCCAAAAGCAAACGTACTACTTAGTACCGCTGCTGTTGTTAATACCGCTAATGGTTTTAATTTCTTTTTCTTTTTCAATGTATTTCCTCCCCAGTGCCTGCAAATTATCGTTTTTTGCCGATAACAACATAATATTCGTTATAATACGAATATTCAATCTTTTTCAACAAATAAAATGTTGAGAAATATTTTTTTATGCAGGGTGAAATACATAAGATATAAAAACAAACAGACTCTCCTATAAATAACAGTGAACTTTTATATGTTCTTAGTTACAATCAAAATCCAGTAAATCTGGGATTCATACTTTTTTATAAAAATAAGAATTAAATATTTTCAATACTATTTAATCTATAGGTTACCATATTACTCACTATTCTCATTATCACAAGCTAATAGTGGTTCGTACATCATTATAGCGTGATTCTCTGTTACATATTGATCTTCTATTAACTGTTTCTGTTGATTATATACTTTACGTTGAATCACATTATGTCGTATATAACCGCCCCAGTATGCCGGTTGAATTGAGTGTTCTTTCTCATACACTTCATATTGATAAAGTTGCGGATAGACTGTTCTCCATTCACCAACTAAATGTTCATCTGTCATATAAAGGTGAAGTTGATACGGTTGGTCCGTTTCATTTTTAATTTGTAAATCCAAATAGTTATAGGAACAAGTCGCCCCACTCCCAAACGGTTGAGTTCGCCTAGAGTCAGGAAAGACATCAAAGCTATGACGATATCGTTCTGTTACTGTCAGTGGTGTATGTAAAGTCATCCAATATATTAAATTCGAAAGCTGACAAAGACCTCCTCCAATACCTGTTTGAAAAGATCCGTAATGTAATACCATACCTTCTACATACCCTTTTTTCCTCGTTGGCTTACCTATTAAACGCCAGTAAGAAAATGTTTCTCCCGGTCTAATGACGATACCATTTAGTTTTTTAACAGCAATTTTCAAATTAACAACCTTATTCTGTTGATACCACATATCTACATCTTTGAGCTTACGAAGTAATATCGTTCGGTGCTGAATTGCTGTACAAGGTAGCTTTTCTTGTTGGAACCTTTTTGCATATGTTTTTCCATCTGCCAACCACTGAATGTACCTCTTTGTAGAGTAATACCACTTCCCTAGCATAATGCGATACTTAGACCGCTGTTTAGGACGTAAGTGCACTATATTCATTTTATTCCCTCTCTCTTTCTTCAAGTAAATTCTAATATATTTCTAATCCAATAAACTACAGTTTTCTTAGCTGCATAATAATTTCCGCAAAAAAATAATAAATTTACTCTAGTGGAGATTTTATTTTGATGATTGCTTTATAATTATATAAAACTGAGCTTCAATACAATAAATTGAAATAAACATATTATAAATATAACGGATAACCTTAAATAAAAAATAATGAACATTAAAGAAATTCTAAAGTATTAATATATTTTTCGTAAATATTAATTGATAACACATTAGACTTTACTATATGTATAACTTCTTATTCTACAAAATGAAATTTTTTAATGTAAGAAAAAATATAATTTCCCTTTAACATTTATACAAGTCTCATATGGAAAACTTTACAAAACAATTCGAACACTTACATTTAGAATAAACACAAAAAATTGCCACCAGTTAGCTTAACTGGTTGGCAATTTTTTAACGAGAATGCTTTACAAATAGTTGAATTGCTTCTTCTGGTACATAGCACTTTCCATTACTCTCTACAATAATACTTCTTAATTCATACCCTTTACCATTGATACGAATTATATTTTTGTTACCAAATAATTGTGCTTCTACTTTATTATGTTTTACTACGAGTAACGGGTTTGCTCCTTCGATTTTGTCGGCTGTTACAGTTGCACCGATTTTCTTAAAGGCTTGTTCACTCTCTAAAAATATTTTATTCGTTACTTCTTCTAAGTTAAAGCCCATCGCTTTCGCCATCGTCTTCGCAATGTCTGTATTTTGGATTAAGCCTTCTGGTTTTTGAGGTCCATAAGAATGTAAGAATACATCCTCACCTGTATGTCCTCCTGTCGTAAAGCCGATATTTGCACGATTAGCCAACAATGTAGTAAGAATTCGTCCTACATCCATTTTCTTTTTTGCCACTTTTAATTTTTCTTTTTCATCATGAGTTAGATTATCCAAACCGTATAGTTTAGCTACATCTTCTACATTTGATAAATCAGATTTCAGTTTATTTATAGTTCCTTCAAGTGTCATTTTCGCCTTTTTCAATGGATCAATGTATGCAGAAACCGGTGTAGTATTGTATCCTTTTGTCGTATTCCTATTCCCTATAGAGATGCCGCTGTTACCATGATCAGTTAAAGCGATGAGCATCGTATCCCCATCTTTCTTCGCAAATTGTAACGCCTTTGCTACCGCTTCATCAAATGCCAATACATCACTAATCATCCCAATTGGATCATTAGCATGAGCTGCCCAATCAGGCTTACTACCTTCTACGAATAAAAAGAAGCCATCTTTATCTTTTGATAATGTTTGAATTGCTTTTTCTGTCATTTGAGAAAGTGTTGGTTGTTCTGGATTTGTTGCTATACGATCCATATCAAACGCAAGAGCATGATGTGAGAAAGAGCCCCAAATTTTATTAGATTTGGAGTTCAATAACGCATCTTTCGTTTCAACGAAATCGTATCCTTTGTCTTGAATCACCTTTACTAAATTTTCACCATCTTTTCGGATTCCATTACTTTTCATAGGTAACAGCGCCGCTTTTCCCCCGCCTAATACGACATCTATATTTTGATATACTTGCTGCTTCGCAATTACGTCAAAATGTTTGCGATTGACATGGTGAGCGGAGAATCCGGCCGGAGTAGCATGCTGAATTTCAGATGTAGCAACAATGCCAGTTGCACGACCAGTACATTTTGCGCCTTCTAATACGTTTGCGACCGGCCGTAACTTTTCTTCTTCTTTTATTGGCTGTAAGCTAGGCGAACTTACAATAGAAGGTAATACACCTACATATCCTGAATTCGATTTATTTCCAGTTGCTAAAGCTGTTGCTGCTGGCGCTGAGTCTGTAATAGCTGATTCCGCCGAAAACGTACGAACACCTCCTGTTACAATTTGATCTAACGTAAGCGGTGCCCCTTTATACCAGCGAGCCAATGTTGTCGCCGTTGAACTCGTTCCGTCCATAACCATCATAATTATATTTTTAGGCTGGTGTTCTACTTTTTTCACCTTAGCTTTGGCCGCATGATAATTCATCATACTTTCCATACTTAATACGCTTACTATTATAGCTCCCACCAATAGTAACTTTTTCATCTTCACACCATAATTCAACATGATTGTTCCTCCATAAACTTTGCATTCATTTCAATACACCTTATTTCCTTTTCCATACCAAAACCTACATATGTTTTATTAGTTCCCAATTCTCATAAAGCTAACAATAGTTACTTTCTCTTTCTTTAATTAAATATCGATATGTATCATTTATCTTATAAAAAAGATTTAACATCCTTTTCATTAATTACTTGTTTAACAATAAATCCTCGATTAAAAGAAATAAAGATTTATTGTTAAACAATAAATTTCATGTTAAATTAATAAGATATTAAATAAATGAGGTGCTTTTTATGAAACAAGGATCCACACTCTTTTTAAAGACCGTTGTAATTCTGATCGGAATCCCCGTTCTTGCTATGTGCATTTTTTTAGTCCCTAAAATAGGAAATTTTGCCGCAGAATTATATCCAGATATTGCATATATTAAATATCTTGTATTTATCAATTTATACGCAACAGCAATACCTTATTACTTCGCACTGTACCAAACATTTAAGCTTTTAAACTATATTGATAAAAATAACGCATTCTCAGAGCTATCTGTTCAAGCTTTAAAAAATATTAAGTACAGCGCATTGGCAATTAGTGTATTATATGTATTAGGTATGCCACTTTTCTATCTCGTGGCAGAGAGAGATGACGCCCCTGGCATTATTATTATCGGAATGATTATGATTTTTGCTTCAATGGTAATCGCGGTCTTTGCTGCCGTTCTCCAAAGACTATTAAAAGATGCTATAGATATAAAATCAGAAAATGATTTAACGGTCTGAGGTGAATAATATGGCAATTATTATTAATATTGATGTAATGTTAGCAAAAAGAAAAATGAGTGTAACAGAACTTTCGGAGAAGATTGGAATTACAATGGCTAACCTTTCTATCTTGAAAAATGGAAAAGCAAAAGCAGTCCGTTTTTCAACTTTAGAAGCAATATGTAAAGCATTAGAATGCCAACCGGGGGATATTTTAGAATATCAACCTGAAGATACCGAGTAAAAAGAGTCCTTCATATGAGTAATGGGTTCAGTGTAGGAAGAGAAAAATGCTAATAACCATTAGGAATAACAAACTAAAACGCTCAGAAGATATTCTGAGCGTTTTTATTTCCTTCTTCAACTAAAGCACCAGTTAGTGTAAAAAGCTATTTCACCATTTGTATGGCTAACTTATCTTTTAACATTGACCTATATGAGTCAATTTCATATTTTGTATTATTGATTTTTTCTTTTTTCATTTTTAACATATCGAATATTTCTAATTCTAAATTCCTTCTAGCTTCAAGAACTTTTATCGCTCCTTCTACACCTGAATGGTTATGTTCTTTCCCATAGCCTTGGTTAGTGTAATAGTCAATAATTCCTGTGGACCATTCTGGAGTTCTTTCTTTTAACGCCTTCCTAAATGAAAATTCAAGATTATCTTGTTCTACATACAATAACATTGGATTTAAATTCTCTATGATTTTTGCAACTTTCATTACATAATTTATTATTTTTTCTTTTTGTTCACCATATTTAATCATCCCAATAGTTAATGGATTTTGTATGAAACAACATTCAAAGATATAAACCTTATTGTCTTCTAGAGCGGTTTCAGCAAAGTCATTCCATTTGTCAGCAATTAATTCAACATTTTTATCGAATGGTAATTCGTATATATCATTTTTTAAAATAATGTTAAATAATTCGTCCGAAAACTGGTCACCAAACTCATTTTTTATCTTTCTGTATGGTAATAAATAATTGCTTCCTTTTTTTAGAACTTTCTTAAGGAGCACTTCTTTAAAATCCCCACTGTTAGATAATAATCTATCGAACTCAAATTTATTAAAACAAGATACACCATCATAGTCGGCTGGGTGGTTCAAATTTCCTTCTAAAAATAGTTCAACCTCAATTTTATTTTGGCTTAGAATTTCATTTATTAGCTTTGCAGTGGTTGATTTTCCAAATCCAGGTAACCCTTCTACTATTATTAGTTTTGTATTCATAGTTATAAATGCCTTCCTTCAAAGTATTTAACTAAGATTAAAAAAATCACTTACTCCACTGCAATCACCCCTTCAAAATATGATATTTACCATTTCCTTTGAAAAAACCTTCTTAAAGTAACCTGACTGTTAGTTTAAGAACATTTTTTCATAATCTCTACAACTATTTTAACATAAATTTTCCATTTATCTTTTTATTTAGAACACTATTTAACTATATAAAAGTGCTTAAACACTATAATAACAATAAAAAAAAGGTGCTAAATCATATGTGATTTACATCCCTAATTTGTGTGTTATTTTATATTTTCTCTCCCGTAACTGAACCCGATATCATACGAGAAGGACTCTTTTTATTACACATTACGGCGCAAAACTAATTTGACCAGTAAACAATAGGATAATTGCTATGATCCAAAATATAAAAAATGATGAGGACAGTATTAATGAAAGAATAGCAATTCCCTTCTTCTCTGTTCTTTTCGTCATTGTGATTATTGAAAGCATGATACCTACACCTGTCAGGGCAATTGTAATATAATCTCCAACTATATTACCTGCATTGGCTATCCTTGTTGGCGTTATAAAAACGAATAGAAAACACAAAATGCCGATGAGTAAAGATACATAACTTATTATACTATACTTCTTTTTAGGAACTATTTCAGTTTTCATACTAACCCCACCCCTTCTATATAGCTATGAGTTCATATTAACATGAATAACCATAATTTGGTTAAAACAAACTGGCCACTTCCTTATTAAAGATGGACGATTATCCTTTAACCTCTAGTAATTATTATATACAGAAAATAAAGTGAAACTTTAATCAGTGGAGGTTTTGTTCACCCTCCACTGATTATTAGTTGAAGCAATCAGGCTGCCCGTTATTGCGGAATAAAATGAAAGAGTTCTAAAAAATAAAGACTGTACCTTTAAAATGAAAGATTCAGTCTTTATTAATAACTTTTTTTATAAAGAAAACTCTCTATCACTCACTATCTTAAAAAACTCCGAGTAATGTGATAAAGAATAATCCGCTACATCACAATCACCTTGAAACATACATGTTGAAATACCTAATTCTTTTGCAGGTAATAAATCTAATTCTCTATCTCCAATAGCTAAATCAATATTATGTTTTTTATGTAAATGATTATAAGCTAAAGAGTTGGGCTTTCGGGGAAAGCCATCGTCAATTGTAACCATATCTACAAAGTATTTTTCCCAGCCGTAATATTTTAAAATGTTCATAACCCCTGCCCTATGTTTATGGGTCATAATCACATTTTTATCTGCAAATTTCAAAACCTCTTCGACACCTGCAAAAGGTTTCATATCTTTTGGCGTGAATTTCTCCTTCAAAACTTTAATTTTTTCTTCCTGCTCGCATGAAATATTATAATACTGAATTGCATGAGAGTATTATATTTTTAAGTTTTTGTATATTTCTTGTTTTTCTACTGAGTCACCTAATATTTCAGAAAGCATCATTGTATATGCAGGATACGTATCAAATAACGTCCCATCAAAATCCCATAAAATATTCATTCTATTCACCTTCTATTTTCAAATCATTCAATGACTAAATCCGCCCTATCCCTCGGCAATTCCGTTTCTAAGTAATAATCCTCTGCTTTCCAATACCTATTTTCAAATTTTGAAAGGTTTTTCTGTGTCTCCTCACTCTCACGTAGAAACCTTGTCTCTCTTGGACAGTCCAAATAGACCATATAATGAAAGAAATCTCTCCATTCTTTTCGCTGCAGAAAAACTCCTTCAATAACAATTACCCCTACAATAGGAATCTGTACTTTTTCCATTTCACATATATCTGTTTCTTCATGAAAGAAAGGTAATTTCAATTTTGTTTCATGTTGTAGCTTTTGAAAAAATTTCTGCCTTAGCCATTCAATGTCCCATTGTAAATAATAATACTCGTACCATTCTTCATATCCAGTATGATATCGTTTATTACGCTCCACTATGTGATCATCAATATGGAAAATATGAAACGGAATGCCTTCTTGTTTCATATTTTCTTTTAAATTGGTTACGAATGTTGTTTTTCCAGATCGGCTTAAACCATCTATACCTAAAATGAATCTATTTTCCCTATGCTTCTTCATAATCGTTATAAGTTCGTTTGTGCTCATTACTTCTTCCACTCTTCTTTTAATAAAGAATATAAAATAGTATCATGAGCAACTCCATTTTGAATCATATGTTTTCGAAGTAATCCTTCTTCTTGAAATCCTGCTTTTATTAACAATTTTTGAGAAGATTTATTTTCTACATATACAACCGCTGCGATTCTTATTAGTTGCAGCATTTCAAATCCGTAAGCTAAAATCGCTTGTAATGCTTCCGATGCATATCCTTGTCCCCAATATGTATCATCTAATTCATAACCAATTTCAGCTCGTTTATGATTATTATTAATTAAATGAAATCCGCACGTTCCGATTAATTGGCCCGTCCCTTTTTTCTCGATTCCCCAGCGAAATACACTGCCCTCTTCATAACGATTTTTAAACGTTTGAATCGTTGTTTTCGCTTGCTCAATATTTTCAAAAGAATCCATTCCGAAATAACGTATAACTGATTCTTTCGAAAAATATTGGAACATCGTTTCTGCATCTAATAGTGTAAGTTCTCTTAATCGTAAACGTTCTGTTTCTAGTTTCGGAAATCCCATCTCTCTTTCTCCCTCTATTCTAATGAACTGCAAATTTCAATATAATTTCCATCTGGATCAGCAATGTAGGCAATTGTTTGCCCCCACGGTTTTACAATTGGTTCAACTAAAACCTTAATACCTTGTCCTCTAAATTGCTCAATCGTTTCTAATACATTCTCAACAACGAATCCTAATTCGAAATGAGAAGACTGTAATTTACCTTCTGTAAGCGGTAGTCCTGTTAATTCTTTCACATCTTGCCGCGTATTCATCGCTAAAATGGTAGTTCCAGTATTAAATTCAATATATGTACCGTGCTCTGCTTTTATAGGTAACTGTAAAATATCTTTATAGAATTTTAAACATTCCTCAAACTTTTCTACATATAAAATGATGTACTTCATTTTCAAATCCATTTTACATCCCCCTTTGTATCTATCCCTAAAATTTCGACAAAAGTCTCACAAAAACCTTGTTCCTTGTAGTAATGAGCAAAAAAAATGAGGCCGATTTCTCGGCCCCCCAGCTTATTGGCATAAAACAGGAGATTTGGTTTGGACATAACCAGTTCGTACTTTTATTATATTTTATTTTTTCTGAATTTTAAATACATTAAACACCTATTTATATTGAGAAAGTTTTTTGCTTGCATAAAATTAAAGATTTTAAGAAATGATACAAATGGAGGTGTATACATATGGAACCAATGCTATGTCCAAGCTGTAAAACGAATCGTACTCGCTTTAATATTCTTGAGCAACAAGTAAAACCAGTCAAAATAAATCCACAAACTGGTCAAGTAGAAGAAGAATACACAAATGAAACGATGAATGCTTTTCATATGGCCTATCAAGGACCTACATACCGTGTCCAATGTGCTGTATGCGGACTTGTTGAAAACCCTGAACAATTTATTAAACCTGCGCAAAATCAGTCTTTCTAATAAAAACATGATTATCCCTTGTAGAAATAGATTTTTCTATAAGGGATTTTTCCGTTTAATAACTTAATTAAAAATGTATTTCTTCCTTATTATATGTTAAACTTCGCACTCTTTTGGAAATGTTTACATAAGCGAGGTAAAACAAATAATAAAAAAATAACGCTTCTATCAATATTTCTACTATTAACTTGCCATATAGTCATCTTTTACTTTTGGATCTTCGATTGGGAGAAAATAACGACTCCTTACGGTCTAACAATATGGTTTGTTTCTACTATTTATAGTCTTTTACTTTACTACCATTTTAAAAATTAAAAATCTAATAAATTAATATTAATTGCTAGTTCGTTATTATTGATTATTTCTTCTTCATTTATGATTTTTTTAGGTGTTGTTACTGGTATTATGGTATTATCTTTGTAACTGTTAGTTCTATGAATTAAAAAGTTGGTCTTTTATTATATAAAAAAGAATGAACAAAATAAATATATATAGAAATTAGAGAAGTTGATTCCCATCAATATCTTCTCTAAGAATATCACTCTTTGTTAAAATATTTCCTTTTTCAACTTTTTAATCTTCCTAAATAAATTAATAAACGCATATAAATATATACAAACTAAAAACCCAACCATACCTTTATATAATCCTGATTCTGATACTCCAAGAAAACATAAGTAAAGCAC
Organism: Bacillus sp. FSL K6-0073; assembly: GCF_038006085.1. NCBI lineage: Bacteria > Bacillati > Bacillota > Bacilli > Caryophanales > Bacillaceae > Bacillus > Bacillus sp. FSL K6-0073. Next base: position 2,931,632 of record NZ_JBBOUN010000001.1, read on the forward strand.
TGGAATTAACATTACAAACATAATTGCAACGAACTGTATCAATTCAACAAATTTTTGTATCTTCGTTTCTTTGTCTGAATAAATATCAGGTAACTCATTTTCCTCGTCTACTTCTTTACAAAAATAATTCCACTTCGCAAAACTCGTTACATGTTTCCATCCACACATTTCATATATTTCAATATATTCTTTTTGTTTTTCTTTTGAATCTTTATAATCCAGTCTAAAATCCGCTTTATATACTACATCTTTTGGTTCAGTTTTCTTAAACGTATACATTACATTATACTTTTGTAAAGCCCATCCTTTTTGATGCATTTTTCTTAAAAAAGCTTCTTCTTTTTCCAAGCTCCATATCGCAAAAGGTTTGAATACCTTCTTTGTCTCCATTTCCCATTCACTCCCCTAATATACTATTTCCATTCCTTACAGATCTCTGCAATCTGTTATATTCTAGCTCTAACACTTCTCTCCCAAACGGCGTTAACTTATAGCACTTCTTTCTATCTGTAGAGGCAACTTCAACAATTAATTTTTCTTTAAGTAATTTCGTCGTATTCCCGTATAAAGTACCAGGACCGAGCTTTACTTCCCCATTTGTCATCTCTTCTACCATTTGCATAATTCCATATCCGTGCATTGGTTTCACTAGTGATAACAGTATGTAATATGTCGCCTCAGTTAACGGAATATATTTTTGCGCCTTCGCATTCATTATAACTACCTCCGATACATCGCCTTATGATATATCGACTAGCGATACATCGTATATCGATATTTTATAATCATATTCCAAAATATGCAAGAGTAATTTAATAATTAAATATCCATTTCTTTGAATTAAAAAATGATACAAACTTTCTGAATAATTTGTTAAAATATAGGAATATTAGCTCTTTTATAATGAAAGGAATGGTACATATGATACATAAATTGAAAGGAAACATCGGATCTGTGTTTGTTGGGAAAGAAAATGTTATTGATCTACTGCTCGTTTCACTTCTTGCTGATGGACATGTACTGCTCGAAGACGTGCCTGGTACTGGGAAGACGTTACTGGCGAAAACCATTTCCAAAAGTATTGGTGGTAGTTTTTCTCGCGTTCAATTCACCCCTGATGTACTTCCAAGTGATGTAACAGGTATTGAATACTTCAACCCAAAAACAAGCGAATTCGAATTAAGAATTGGACCAGTTATGACAAACATTTTGCTAGCAGATGAAATTAACCGTGCAATGCCGAGAACGCAGTCGAGTTTGTTAGAAGCGATGGAAGAACGACAAGTGACGCTTGAGAAGCAGTCAACTCCTCTGCCGAAACCGTTCTTTGTTATTGCGACGCAAAACCCAATTGAATCACAAGGGCCTTTCCCTCTTCCAGATGCACAGCTTGATCGCTTTTTAATGACGATTTCAATCGGTTATCCTACTCCTAAAGATGAGCTACAAATGATGCGACGTTTTCGGAACGATTTACCATTAGAAAGTGTCACATCTGTCATCTCATTAGAAGATATTTTAGAATCTCAAAAACGAGTAAAAGAAATATTTGTTTCGGAACCGTTAGAACATTACATTATTAAACTTGCTCATGCTACAAGAAATCATGATTATATCGCTAACGGTGTAAGCCCACGTGCCACATTAGCTTTAGTACGTGCTGTTCAAGCTTTAGCCTTTTTACATGGGAGAGAATATTGCACACCAGAAGATATACAATTGTTAGTTCCTTCTGTTTGGAATCACCGTATCGTCTTATCAATGGAAGGTGCATTACGTACGACAAAAAATGATATTATGAAAAGTATTTTAAAAGAAGTTGACGTACCTGTGGAGATTGAGCAAGCATGAATGGACAGCGTGTTGTAACTGTACCTTTATTTTTTCAACTCCATATTATTCAACTAACCGTTCCAATCGCGTTACTTTTCACATTCTTTTTCCCGCAACGAATGCTTATGTTTCTCTTTTTCTTCTATTATATATTTGCGATTTTTATTTATAAATATGTGGCTTTCATAGAGAAGAAGTTTCAAATCATAAATGAGAAACAAACTACACGGCTTTTTCCTGAGGAATCTGGACAGTTTTTTATTCATTTAAAAAATGGAGCCAGCATACCGCTCGTTAATGGTGTTTGTTACTTTCATTTAAATTCGTCCCTTATACCGCATAAAGAGCAAGGCATTGAACAAATATCAAAAACATTATTCTCTTTCCCATTTTCACAACCTGCACATTCGGCACAAAAATGGGGTTTAACATTAACCGCAACGAAGCGTGGTGTGTTTCAAATTGAACAGTTTGAATGTGTATTAAAAGATCCATTTCATCTATTAACTGTACATTTACCTGTTTTTGATAAATTAAGGACTGAAATTATTGTGTATCCTTCTCCTAAAGAAGTAGCAGGTTTGCAAGAACTTCAGCAACTTTTGAATGGATTTTATCGAACGAATTTTTCTTTTTACAATGATGAAACATCTATTATCGGTGTAAAGCGATATGAGCGTGAGTCTTTCCGCTCTATTCATTGGAAGGCATCTGCTAAAATGCAGGAATTACAAGCGAAGCAATATGAACCTGTAAAAAATTATAGTTGGACGATTTGTCTTTCTTTAGCTGCCGATCGTGGATTTGGTTGGAAAGATAATGTAGAAGAACTTATTTCATATGCAACATACATTTTCCAGTACACAACGAAGCACCACATTCCGTTTGAATTGTTTATTAGTGTATTAGCAGAAGGCGGTGCATTACATGTACCGTTAAATGAAGGACAAACACAATATGCAAAAGCTTTAGAAGAATTAGCCCGTATTTCAGATGATAGTACGTTACTTCCGAAACAAGGATTCCTTCATTATGTAAAGAGAAAGAGAGAACGATCGTCTACAATGATATACATTGGTTTACAAAGAAATGAACTCCCTCTTCTCTCGCAGCCAACGTTTCTCATTACTAGTGAAGGGATGGTGGAATCGGTTGAAAACTTGGCTATATCACATTCATGATTTCATTCTGCTCCTCCTGCTTTCATTATTAACAGAAAGAGATGAACTAATTAGTATTGCAATATTTTTAACAACAGGCTATATTGGAGTATTTCTTATTCATAAATTTATGCAGAAAAAAACAACAGGATTTGTAATACTTTTAGTTCTTCAAATCGTTCTTTTCTCTTTATTTTTACCTTTTTCTCTTTTTGGCACAATCATATTACCACTATTTTTCTTTATCGTACATGTGGTCGGACCTGGATATCCAGTTCAAAAATCTTTAGGTGGTATTGTATGGTTTGTCGTTTCAGTTATATTTTATGCACCCTTTCCACCGTTGTGGAAACTATTAATGTTAGCCTTGCATCTTATGATTACATTTTGGTTAACCGGGGCAAATCGCAAACAACAACTATTACGTTTTGCTTCTATCATTACGATTGGCTTAATGAGTATATTAATTGTTCAAATATTTCCTTTCATTCGACTTATTTTTGGTTTTATAACGGAAGTAGTCGCATTAGGCGTCGGCTATGCTTTAATGCCATTAATTAAAGCAGCGGAATTAAAAGATACTGAAGATGTTTGGGCAAATAAAGGACATCTCTTAAAACCAAAAATTGAAGACGGAAAAAAAATTCCTGATTTTGATCCAATACTCATAAATAGCGCTACAATAATAGTCCGTACAGCTATCGCTATTTACGTCGTTTGGAAAATAGTAAAAAAACGAAAACATTTAAGTTTACCAAATATGCCCGCCTTCGAATCTACTATCATTACTGATAAAGAAGGAATGAGCCAAAATCCTTTTAAACGAAATAAACCGCCACATAACGAAATTCGGAAGGAAATTTTCAAGCTAGAGAGTAAGTTAACCCCTCCTTTAAATAGAAAACGGGGAGAAACTGTTGAGACTTGGCTAGAAAGAATAAACGATGAAGAAGATGTAAATATTCAAAGTGATATTATTATAGATGCTTATAATACTGTGCGTTATTCAAATGGTGCAAACACTGTACTTCTACATGAATTTAAGGAAGAGATTCATAAGCTTTATGCATATCAAAAAAGTTTGAAGAAACGAAAGAAATAACGTAATAAAAAGACTCCTATTTTTTCATAGGAGTCTTTTTATACTTCTAGGTTGCTTTTTAAATGGAAGCATTCTTCCCTGCTTCAATTTCTAATGACTCTTCATGCCACCAAAGTGTTTCTTCAGGGTCTTCTTTAGCGATTAGGTGTGCTTCTTTTTTCGTTTCTACTGTAGGATATGAACCTTTTAGCGCACGCCCTGAAGTCGTAACGAATAGTACACTAAATACAACTAATCCAATAATACTTACACCTGCTAAATAAAATGCCGGTGCGAGCGGGTTACCAGTTGCATGAACTAAGTATGAACATACGAGCGGTGTTGTTCCACCGAATATCGATACAGAAATATTAAATGAGATTGAAAGTGCTCGATAACGTACATCAGTGAAAAAGAGTGATGGTAATAATGAAGGTAATGTTCCTTCATATACACTTAAAAAGAAACCTAATACGAAAATACCTGCAAATATAGCTGCAATATGTCCGTTACCTATTAGTAAAAATGCTGGAATTGCAAATACAGTTAAACCAAGTAAACCAATTTGCACAACGCGTTTATTACCAATTTTATCACTTAATTTACCGAAATATAGTGCTAGTGGAATCATAAGTGCCATCGTAATAGAAATAATTAATAGGCCTGTTGTTTCTTCGACTTTAAGTACTTGAGTTAGATAAGAAGGAATATACGAAAGAATCATATAATTTGTAATATTAAAGAAGGCGACAATTACTGTGCTTAATAAGAAGTCTTTTTTGTGATACTTAATAATGTCCATAAATGAAAATTGTTCATTGTCTTCAGATTCCTCTTGTGCTTTTTCCATCTCTTCAAAGATTGGAGATTCATCTAGATGACGGCGTAAGTATAAACCGACCAAACCAATTGGTGCAGCTACTAAGAACGGAATACGCCATCCCCAGCTGAGCATTTGCTCATCTGTTAACAATAACGTCAAAATGGTAACAATTACCGATGCAGCAATGTAACCTGAGAGTGTTCCAATTTCAAGACCACTACCGAGTATACCACGCTTTTTATCTGGAGAAGATTCTGCGATATAAACCATTGCTCCTGAATATTCGCCGCCTGTAGAGAAGCCTTGAATCATTCGGGCAACTAAAAGTAGTATTGGTGCCCATACACCAATTTGTTCATAGGTTGGTAGTAATGCGATGAATAATGTAGAAAGTGCCATTAAAATAATAGTAGTACTTAACACGATTTTTCGGCCGTACTTATCTCCTATTCTACCAAAGAATACACCTCCGATTGGTCGAACGAGAAAGGCTGCTGCAAATGTACCGAATGTAAGTACAAGTTGCAATCCACTATTATCAACACCTGAGAAGAATAATTGACTTAAAATTACCGCTAAATACGCGTATAATCCGAAGTCAAACCACTCCATTGCGTTCCCTATACCAGTAGCAATTACTGCTTTCCTGGCTTGTTTAGGATTGACAATATTAACGTCTTGAGGTTCAAAATTTAAATCATTATTTTGTTGCATATAATAAAACAGCTCCTTTTTTAATTTAACTTCTTTAAGCACACCTTCTCTTATTGAATAAAATTAATTCGAAGCACTTAAGGGAAATCAACGTCTCCTTGTCTGTTATTATTATTTCACATAATTAATTATTTGTCCAATTAAATGCTCTTTTTGTATAAATTTACACCCTATTTAACTTTTTATAAAATGAAGTTTAGGCTATATAATATATACCTTTACACTATAAATGAACCTTTCATTTATTTATATTTATAACGTTTCTATAATTGCTTCCTCTAACTTAGAAATCAGTAACTTTTACTAAAGATTTGCATATATTTAAAAAGTGAACTCATTAGCTCGAATTCTGTTTTATTACATTCAACTATTAATATTATTGTATTTTTAAAGGAGGTTGTTTTATGTTGGAAATAATACTTTTACTTGCTACTGTTTCTTTTCTCTTTATTATTTCTGGATTTTTCATTACCTTAAAACAATATAAAGAAATTAAAAATATAAAGACTATATTAACTACAAAAAAAGAAAATGAGAAAACTTCATCTGAGAACTCCGTCCCGTTGCAATTAGACCTTAGTGTTCTCAATAATTTGCTCGCTTCTGGAATAAATAAAAACTCTAATTCAAGTAATGAAAATTGTGAGTCTGATAAAAACAAATGATTGTTATGCTTATAACAAAAGGAAAATATATCTCCTATTTTATCTAATCTTATTAACAACTACCTCTGATTAAAAAGGAGACTGCTTATGTGTAAACATTCAATTTCTATTATTATCCCTATACAACATAAAATAAAAAATTTAACTGGAATTTTGAAAGCATGTGAACAACTACAGCCTTTAGAAATTATCCTTACTATTAACGGATATACCCAGGATTCAATTGGGAGTGCAGATTCCTACAATTGTGAAATTATTACACTAGAAGAACCGATAGAATCTCCTAATCTTTATGTAATTGGTGCAAAAAAAGCAAAGGGGCAGTATCTCTTATTTTTAGATGAAAATTACATGGTTCCCCCCTCCTTACTTATACAATTTCTTCAACCATTACTAAATGGATGTGCTGACGTCGTATTAAATAATTTAGATGATTTTTTTTATCAAAAACAACAGCCCAATTTAGCAATGATTTGGCAGCAAGTTACAAATCATTTTTTTTATCGCCCAGATTTAAATATTAACTCCTTATTATTTCCCCCCTATGCAATGACAAAAGAAGTACTTGAGGTAATTAATCCAGATAATTTATCAAATCCCATATTGGCACAAATGAAAATTATTGAACATAAATTTCGGATTTGCGATCAATTAAACATTCCTATCCCTCAAGTTCTCCCTTTTCCTTCAACTCAACTCATTCATTATCATCTTGAAGCCATTGCAAATTGGATAAGTAAAATGCAAGATCCAAGAGGAAACTATACCGATAATAATCGAAAGCGGGATATTATTTTAGGGCTTCAAAACGGAGAACAAAAATCCATTCCAAAAATAATTACAGGTAAAGAGTTTTATTCAAATACTTATGGAGATCAACAATTATCAGTTATCATCCCTGTTCAAAATGAAGAAAAAATGATAGAATCTGTCATTTTTGAGGTACAAAAATTAAAACCTTTTGAAATTATTATTATTGTTAATGGATCAACAGATAAAACAGAGGAATTGGCGAAGGGTTGCGGTGCAACAGTTATAAGCTACGAAGAAGCACTTGGAAATGATACAGGACGTGCTGTTGGTGCCTTTTTTGCAAAAGGTGAAATACTATTATTTATAGATGGAGATTTCTTAATTTCTAGTCATGATTTATTACCATTTGTACAATCTATTCAAAACGGCACAGACTTAGCTTTAAATAAACTAGAGCACTACTATATGTATCGTCTACCGTATTCTATCGTCACCGCATGTAAATATGCTGTTAATTTAGCATGTAATCGAAAAGATTTAGGTATGGGATCCACAACTGCTGTCCCTCATGCTTTTAGTCGAAAATGCATTCATACAATTGGGTTTGATTCACTTCTTTCTCCAACCTTAAGTCAAGTGAAAACAATTTTAGCAGGGTTTCATGTGCAAAATGTCCATTCTGTCGACGTCGATAAGCTGAATCGTGTTCGACCTGAAAAACACTTCTCACAGGAAGGTTGCCTTTCATTAGCAACACAACAAATCATTGGTGATCATATAGAAGCAATTTCTTACCTCATTGAACAAAAAAGAGGTAAAGAGTGCTTTTAATTACACATCCAATCTACCAAATAATATATTATTTCATTTTAAATATATGACCGAATAAAAAAGATGGTTTGTAACCATCTTTTTTGTCTTTACATCAATTCAAAAGAAAAGTAGAAGGCAGGTTTTTCATTTCTGTATCTTCTTAAGAAGTTTGAAAAGAGAGGCTTGTTAATGAAGAGTCAACACTTAAATCATCATTTAGTGCAATTGAGAAACATGCAACTAATGGTAAAGTAATAACAATTGATCCACTAGGACTAATTACAATAGTAGGACTTGTCCCACATGTGCCTCCACAATCGACTACTGCATCAATTCCACTACCAGGGGTAATTGTAATTTTAAGACACACATCTAAACAAACATTATTCGTAGTACATGCCATAACTCTCCCTCCTTTCTCTTAACAATATATGCAGTTAGTTAAATTCGGACACGACTCTCCTACTAAATTTTATAAATTAGATGCTATTTTACTATTCGTTTTATAGGCAATTAACGTTTGATTAAACTATCTAAATTAACTAAGAAACTCAAATCATCTTTCACTGCAATAGAAATACATGCGATAAATGGTATTACATTAAAATTAGACATACATTCATCATTGCACCTTACGAATATTTCTGCGCCACCATTTGGATTGACTTTAGTTTCTAAATAAATCTTTAAATACCTTTTATTGATGTAAAAAAAGGTATTCTCTCCTTTCTTACATCTAATATTAAGTTAATTTCGTTACTGCTTTATTTACTCTTTACTTTATATACTTATAATAAATTGAAATAAAAAAGTAAAAACTTCTTCATGTATTTGAAGAAGTTTTTACTTTTCACTTACACTGAATTAAAAAAGCAATTTTTAAAATTTTGTTTTTATCCCAATACGTAACTCATACTTTATCCGTTGCTATTTCAAGCCGATTAATAAAGTAGCTTCCAAATTAAAATAAATCTTTAAAATCCCTATTCTTTAGTAAATAAGAAAACCCTTCTACATGATCGCCGGTAATTCTCAATACAGCTGGTGGATGTCCTACTGTTGCAAAGTGTTCATTTGGACGAATACGATTTGGTTTCATTACATCTACAAAATGGACACATTCGACTTTATACCCTTCTAATATTGCCTTTACTTGTGCAACACACGCTGTGTGAAGAGTGTCCCAGCCAATTCCCTCTAAACATTTTCTACTAATAGCATGGGGAACAGCAATTGTAGATCCTACCCCTAAATCTTTACGGTTACAAGCAATATTCAATATATATTTATATAAACTTACAATATATAGAGGAAATCTAAGATTTAAATTTAAATCATTTAAAACCATATCAACACCATCCGCAACAGCTTGCGTTAACGGATGAAGATCTTTTGCTGGAATAGCAAAATCAGCATCAATAAAGAGAAGTATATCCCCTGTGGCTTCTTGTGCACCAATTGCCCGTCCTACATCATGCCCTAATCTTTCTTCATAAACAATTACTGTTGCCCCTGATTGCTTAGCGATTACTTCTGTCTGATCTGTTGACCCATTAATGACAACAATTATTTCTTTCGGTTCAATTTTTCTTGCTTCAAGAATAACTTCTTTAATCGTTGATTCTTCATTTTGTGCTGGTATAATAATTGATAACTGTTTTCCATTATAAATTGATGAATTCATTCCCCATCCTTTATGGAAACGTGAATAATTCTTTTGTTTTTTTAACTGCTCTATAATTTCTCTTTTTCTTCCTCCATCTGTATAGTTACCTCTATCATCTTTTCGTTGTAACCAACTCTCCAAAGCTTTTATATTTTCTTTAATCTCATATACTTCTAATTTAGTTAATTCACTTTTATAGAAAGAGGTTTTGTTTGCGAGCATATTATTCAAGGAGGTGTTAGTGATGGCTGACGAGGATTGTAGTCGCCACCCTTTCTCAATAAGAGTTACTTGGGACAGAATAGGGTTCTGCAAGATATCATATCCAATGTCTTCAATTGCTTTTTTAGTAATAGCATATGGCATAGATAACATCGAATCATATTTTAAATCCATACGCCCCAATACATCGTTTACTATTTTTCTATACACCATAGCAATACTTGGCCATTCTACTCTCATCTTTTCAAAACATACGGAGTCTATGTTATTTAAGATTACATCCTGTTCCTTTTTCAGTATCGGTTCTATAAATCGCTCTAATTCTACCGAAAAAATAACATCTTCCCCATCTAAAAATAAGACTACATCACCATTGGCGATTTTTGCCCCATGAACTGGTGCTTTCCGTTTACTTTTCTCCTCAATCACAACAACGTTACTTTCAACAAATGTTGGTATAGATTGTATCGCACTCATTCTATCATCAGCTACAATAATAATTTCTATCGGTTTTATATGCTGCACTTTATTTAAAATTTGATTCAATTTTGATTTTTCTTCTCCTAAAACTATAACGACTGATAGGTCCACTTCTTTTTGTTCTTCTTTTACAGTCTGATTAGGTTTTACTTTTTTTATATATTCAATTGTTTCACTCTTCCCTACAGCTGCATGCCCTGCTTTTTTATCAAAATATAAGTCAATTATAATTTGATTTACTTCCGTGTCTTTATCAAGTTGCTCTAATTCGGAAATAAATGGTAGCAAATGATTTTGCACATCAAATTCACACGCGAAATTTTGCAAAAAATAAATATTCGGTACATATTTAATGTGATTAAAAAATTTCACAACATTAATTCTTTCGCCAAATTTCTCCTCAACTTCTTCTCTTGATAAATTTGGATAAGACAAATCGAAAACTAGATTTATTGGTACAGGTATCCATTTTAATAAATTTGTTTGAGGATTATTAATTAAAGCTGTGGAGCCCTTAACGAATCCAGCTAAAATTAAAGACATAAATCCTCCCCCGGAACTGCCATAAAACAACACATTTTTCGAATCAACTTTTAACTTTGCAAATACTATTTCTAAAATATTTGCTATATCTTGTAAATAAAATCTATTTAACTCTCCCTGTCCCCAGCCTAAAGATAATTTTCCAAGATATAACGTAGGGTCATTATAATATATAACAGTATCTTCAAATTCATCCATCCAAGAATGTCGATTAAAAATAGGTGGACCAATTGGCTGTTCTTGAAACCCACCTGCTCCGGATCCAAAAACAATAGTGTTAGAAGTATCGGGCTTAATACGAATTAAAAATTCATACGTTACTTTATCCCAATCAACCTTGAGTATAAATGGTTCTGTAATTTGAAAATCCATTTGCCATAATTGTTCATATGAAATGTTAATTTTTTTGTACTGGTCTAACAGTTTAATCACCCTTTCCATCTATTTCAAGATGTTCTATTAAGTAAGAGAGAGCTTCAACGTGATCACCAATTATTCTTAATACTGCCGGAGGATGTCCATTGTAACTTACATTCTCCATTAAACGAATTCTATTCGGTTTTACAACATCAACGTAATGTACACATTCTACTCTATACCCTTGTAATATAGCTTTTACTTGTGCAAGACTAGGGCATAGTAAGCTTTCCCAGCCTATTGCATCTAAACATGATCTACTCATAGCATGTGGAATTGCTACTAATGAGCCATTGCTTAATTCTGGACGATTATATGCTAAATTAAGCATATATTTTACGACGTCTACAACATAAAACGGAGGATGTAACATCGGATTCAAATCATTTAATGCTATGTCTACACCAGCTGAAACTGCTTTTGTAAAATGATGCAAATTACTTCCTGAAACACTAAAATCACCATCAATAAATAAAAGAATATCTCCTGTAGCTTCAAGCGCTCCAATAGCACGTCCAACATTATGACCAAGTCGTTCGTTATATTCAATAATAGTAACACCAAGTCTTTTAGCAATATTAGCCGTTTGATCTGTCGAACCATTTACAACGACAATTATTTCTAGTGGTTCTATTTTTCTCGCCTCAAGTATTACTTGTTCTATAGTCTCTTCTTCATTTTGTACTGGTATAATGACAGAAAGTTGTTTCCCGTTATAAATTGAAGAATGCATTCCCCAGCCTCGATGATACGAAGGATACTGCTTGCTTTCACCTAATCTTTGAATAATATCTCTTCTTTTTCCTGCATCAGTAAATCCTACTCTTCTTCCCTTTTTCTCTATCCATTTGGATATACCAATTAAATATTTTTCCACTTTCTCTTTTTCATTTTCTAATAATTCTTTTTTAAATAAATACCCTTCTTCTTCTAACATTTCATCTTTAGATAACGTTCTTATTGCATATTGATTGTTAATCCGCCAGCCTTGATTCACTATGTTCATATGAGCTAGAACGATATCTTTTATATAATCAAAGCCGATATTTACCACTACTTCTTTCGTAAGTGCATATGGTAATGAAAGTATTGAATTGCTTTTTAAATCTGGTCGACTTAAAATTTCATTTAACATTTTTCTCCAAACAATATCCATATTCGGACATTTACCAACTTCTATAAATTTATCTATTCTGTTTAATACTACATCCGCCTGATTTGTAACAACTGGCTCAATAAAATTCTTCATTTCAGTTGAAGATAATAAAAAATTACTATCTACAAATAACAATACATCTCCTTTTGCTGCCTTTACAGAAGCTTCATACCCATCATAATACGTACTATATTTATCCATCAAAACAATATGGCATTTATGTTTCTTTGCTATTTCATACAAATTACTTCTATCGTTAGGAACGAAAATTATAATTTCAAGAGGATTTAGCTTCCATATAGATTGAATTGACTCTTCTAACATTTGCTCTCTTTCACTGTACAAAATAATAACCGTTAACGATTTCATTACACGCCCCCTTTACACATTATGTGACATAAAATATTAAGTATTACCATTTCCTATGAATTTGCTACTTTATTAACATATTCAAAAGTGAATTATACTGTGTAAAAACAACCGTCTATTTTTAAAAATATAAGTTCTGCACTTACCTCCTTTCTCTTATCATTGTTTGTTACAACTCTCACCATAAAAAACAAAAAAAGTCCTAATTTCTTTAGGACTTTTTTAAATAAATTTATCAATATTATTAATTTTATATACTACCTTTTTCCATGTTATACCGCGATCTTTTGTAGTAAATATTTCTTTTTTATTACACGCCCAACCTTTACGCCGATTAAAAAAATGCAAACAAAATACATTTTTTAATAATGGATTGCTTGATACTTTAATCCATTTTGCTCCTTTTTTTATTATTTGATACCCACTCCCATTTTCACTATTTATAACCCAGCCATAATAGGAACTAAAAAACGAAACAGCCACTTTACTAGTATTTATTGTTTTATTTGAAATATGCCACGAATTCCCCTTATCAAATGAGTAATTCATTAAAAATACATCATCATTCATTTTAGTTGGTATTACTAATAAGTTATTTTTATAGATTGCTTTATAAGCCATAGCAGTCCCATTATTAATTCCTTCAAGACTTGGAATATCTTTTATAGGATGCCAACTTTCCCCACCATTTATTGTTTTAAATACCGTTGATGTTTCATAATGTTTTTGTAGTGAAATAAACCCAATTAGATCGTTTATAAATGTTATCCCTGAAATACTATCACTAATACTTATATTTTTTATTACTTTCCAAACTTTCCCTTTCGTTTTCAAATAGTATAAATTATGTTCAAATTTATTTGATGCAAGCTTTCTAGATAATACAATCCATATACTATCCATATTCGTAGCATGCAATTGTACTTGAACATCAGTCGATTTCTCCCAATCTTCTTCAACCGGTAAAATAAACTCACTCCACCTTTCTCCTCTATTAACTGTATAAAATATAGCTGGCAATAAATCGTCATTCTTTTTTGTTAAACCATATGCCCAAGAGCTTCGAGCGTTTATTGGATACCCAAATAATACAATTGAATTAAGAGGATTGACAACATCCCATTCTACTCCTCCGTTTCGAGTATATAAGATAGCCTGCTTTTTATTTGTATATTGAATACTAGCCCAACCATATTTATCCGTTCTCATTTGTAAAGAAGTAAATTGAATATCATTATTTTCCAATATATCACCTCATTCTTATTATTTATATATTCGTATGCTATTATTTTCAAAACGTTCTATCATTAGTTAGTTAAACCACCCGCTTTATCTACTATCTTTATACTTTCCCTTTTCTTCACCACTCAAATATAACGAAATTCCTTCTATTTTTCCGTTATCATATACAAACGACTGTATTTTACAAAATTCAACTATAAAAAATGCACTCCAATTGTAAACTATCCCCAACAATTAGAGTGCACTTTATATAAAATATAGCTTTTAATTTTTAAGCACTTACTACAGTAGCAACCTTATCCATACAAGTAATAAATTGAGTAATAAATGTATCAATTTCTTCTTTTGTAATTATATATGGAGGAAGTAAACGGATGATATTCCCTTGTGTTACGTCAACTAATATCCCTTTCTCCATTAGCTCTACCTGTAATTTTTTCACATTTTCATTTGTATCATTTAAACTAATTCCAAACATCATACCAGCATGACGTACTTCCTGAATATAATAAGAATTTTCTTTCTGAATTTCTTGTAATTTATCATTTAAATATAGTGACGTTTCATACGCTTCGTGCATTAAACCATCTTCAATCAATGTGTTTAATACCGTTAACCCTAAAGCCGTTCCCATTGATGAATGAGCAAATGTTGTTCCATGATCTCCAGGTGCAAATACATCACATAGCTTTTCACCTACAATAATTCCTCCTAGCGGTATCCCGCCTCCTGCTCCTTTACCAATTTGAATAATGTCCGGTGTGATATTAAAATTTTGATACGCAAACAGTTTCCCGGTTCTCCCCATACCACTTTGAATTTCATCAACGATAAGTAGTAGATTGTATTTCTCACATAAGTTTTGAACGCCATGTAAATATTCACGCGATAAAGGATAAATCCCCCCGCTGCCTAAAACCGGCTCTAGCATAATCGCAATTGGATTTTCATGAATAATTGTTTCTTCTAATTGCTCTATATTTTCGCGCTCTACTTCATATACAGGAATCGATGTTTTAGGGAAATTTTGATATACACTTTCTTGTCTCGTAAAATGAAGTGCCCCTAACGTACGCCCATGGAAACTATTCTTCAGCACTACAATTCCTTCACGTTCTTCATTCGTATTAGCTCTATATTTATCAATTAATTTCAAAGTTGTTTCTGTCGCTTCCGTACCAGAGTTTGTAAAAAAGACCTTTCCGTTTTTTAATGAGCAATCCACTAATTTCTTTGCATACTCAATCGCAACTGGGTTTAAAAAATGAAACGGCAGATGCAACGATTTTGTAACTTGCTCCATTGTCGTTTGTACAATTTTAGGATGATTGTATCCTAATACATTTACTCCTACGCCAGAAAATAAATCTAAATACTCTTTACCATCTACATCATATAGTTTACATCCTTCTCCTCTTTCCATTGCAACCTCTGTACGACAATATGTAGACATCATATATTCTTTATCTAATTGAAACCAATCCGACATGTTAAATTCCTCCTATTTATTTTCCCTGTTTATTTCTGTTCATTCTCTATAAACTCATGTATAAATTCATTTTTTAGATTAAAATTTTAATAGTAATTTTCTTCACGATATTCATTTTTCCATAATTTCTTCTATTTCAACAGGTCCACTACATACACGTTTTTTTCATCTAGCGGTCTGTTACTACTTTGCATATCATACATAATCAAGATTATAAAATCATATTTAGTAACAATAGACGAAATAAATTTGGAGGCTATATCGATGAATGAAAACTATGATAAACAGGGGCAATCTTTACTAGGGAATCACTTTAATGAAAAAGGCGAACGTAATGAACAAGCTACCCTTCACTCTCAAACAGTTGGTTCACGTGGACCCGTACTAGAGCAAGATAGTGTACTACATGAGTCATTACAACAATTTATTCATGAAAAAATTTTAGAAAGACCTGTTCATGTAAAAGGATTTGGTGCGTTCGGTTATTTTCAAACGATATATTCGATGTCTGAACATACTAAATTAAGTTTTTTACAAAATTCTAATGAGAAAGTTCCTGTTATGGTGCGATTTTCGTTAGCTGTTAGTACGAAAGGAACACCGGATACTGCTAGAAATGTACGCGGTTTTTCTACAAAATTTTATACAAAAGAAGGCATTTTTGACCTTTTATGTAATCACATTCCTGTTTTTTCTGTCCGTGATCCGATGCGTTTCCCTGAAACGATTCAAGCATTATTGCCTTCACCTAAAAATAACTTAATAGACCCTAATAGAGTTTGGAATTTTGTCGCTAAAGCACCTGAATCTATTCATTTTGTTGTCCGTTTATACTCAAACAATGGTACGGCCAAAAGTCTTCGCCACATTCCAGGGCATAGTGTTAATACATATGTATGGAGAAATGCGGAAGGTAATCGAAAGTATGTAAAGTATCATTGGTACCCGTTTGAAGGTGTACAGTACATTACTAGTAAAGAAGCAATTAAACTAGCTGCCGAAAATCCTGATTATAGCGGGAAAGATTTATATGATGCTATTGAAAATGGTAAACCAGTGGAGTATGGTTTATACGTCCAGCTCATGGATCCGAAAGATGAAGCGCACCTTTCTTATGATCCTTTAGATGACACAAAAGTATGGGATGAACAGACGTATCCTCTCATACCAGTCGGGAAAATGGTATTAAATAAAAATCCTGAAAATTTTATGGAACAAGTAGAAAAAGTCGCATTCTCTCCTTCTAATTTACTGGATGGTGCAGAACTATCAGATGATAAAATGCTGCAAGGGCGCGCTAACATTTACAGTGATTCACAAAGAAGAAGAATTGGTCCAGAATTTCGCAAATTAACGATTAACCAGCAGCAAGATTGGACACCTGCTAATCAAATTACAACCGGTGAAGGAAGGTACGTTGAAGGTAAACTTGAAAGAGCTTCTATAACGAAACAGGATGACTTTACACAAGCTGGTGAATTTTATACGAAGTTACAGCCAATGGAAAAAGAACATCTCGCTGAAAACTTAGCTAGTGATTTGAAAGTTATATCCGATGATATTAGGGAGATCGTTTTGGGGTATTTCAATCAAGTATCAACTGATTTGAAAACAAGCATTGAGACAAAAATGAAAGAGCATTAAGAAGATTAAAACATGCTTTACGAATGAGAATTCAGATCTATATTAATTATTTTCTTATCAAAATCCAATGAGGTTATTTAAATTAAAAATATAAAGCCAACATATCCCTGTTCTATAATTAGAACAGGGATATGTTGAATTAGTTTAATGTTTAACATTAAATACTTTATTTCGCTAAAAAATGTAATAAGTAGCCTTTCAAAACAAACTATAGTAAACTATTTTACTTGTACCGTATAATTCCCTGTTCCACCACCATACTTATATACACTTAAGTAATATTTCCCTGGCTTTGCATTATAATTTCCAAGCAATTTGTTTCCATCATGTTTTGTTGCATAAGCTACATAATTATTTAAATCTGATTCAGAATATAATACCCAGTTCAATCCAAGATTTTGTTCGTTCGTAACAGAAATTTGTAAATCTTTTTGATCCTTTACATCAATAACAAATTTATCCCCCTGATCTTGATCGCTCAAGGTTCCTCTTAACAAAATATTCAAAGATAGTGGGTTTGCTGTTTCAAATGAATTATTTGGTTCTTTTTCTACAGCCGTACCTTCTTCCGTATTCACTCCGCTAAACACAACATCATATTCAAATTGCCCAGCATTATTTACACGGTAATTTACAAAATAAGCAGTCAATGTTTTATATCCAGTCCACTCTTTTCCTGAAAGACGTTTCAACATATCATTCGTTGCTTCATTCATCACTTTCCAGTCCTCAACTTCTCCTTTAGCCGCACTTCCTGTATATGTCCCCTGTAGTGTAAATGTATTAAAGAATTGTGATTTATTCTTTGTTACTTTCACATCTTTTAATTTCGCTTCATTCGTAATATCTGAAGTAACGTCCGAAAGCGATTTTGGATCATGCTGAGTTAAATACTCATCTGATACTTGTGGAATTGTATACTTATCACGATTATCAATAAGCATTTGCATATAAGATTGATATTCTTCATTTAACTTATTATCTTTGCTTAATGTAGCACGGTATTCATCGTAACTTGAAACATCATTTGCGCGAATTAAATCATGTACTTTATCGAACATTTCTGGGCGCTTATTATACATATATGATTGCAGTGCAAACGAATAATTATAAAAATCCCACGTTCCATATTTCGCATTTAATGTTTGTGATGCTGTATAACGTTTTGCAGGATCATTAGATAACCCACCAATTATACTTTTTCGTGGTACTACACTATCTAATCGCGTTGCACCTGCAAAGAACTCTGCATTCCCTTCTTCAAACCATGTTAAACGTTCATTTTGATACATTTCCCCTTGGCCCCATAATCCCTGAACTTCGTACCTTCCCTGTAAGTAGTGCGTAAATTCATGGCGGAACAATTCTTCCAGACTATAAATACTTTGCTCTGGTGTACGTTCATATGTAAAGAAAGTCCCTGTCCCTTCAATATAAATCCCACCATTATTCGTTTCATATCCGTACAGCTGACGATTAAATTGATACTCATCTGGGCTATTATAAATAACCATCGTTAACACATCATCAGCATGTCCACTTTCAAGTGGTTTATCGCTACCAACTGTACGATAAAATTGAGAACGCACCTCTTTTGCCGCCCAGTATAGACGTTTAATTTTCTCTTCGCTAACTTTATCCCCAGCTTTAAAGACAATTGCACCATCATCAAACGTATACGTTTTCGGTAAATATTTCTTTTTACCCTCTTCTCGAATTTGATCTAAATTTACAGTTTTTCCACTCGCATCTATTCCTCCATAATTTGTAGTAATTTGTTCTGCCGCAACAAAGTATTGCTCTCCTAAATATGGATAAATTCGCATTGCATCTGTAACAACTTGTTGTCCTTTTGTGGGCGTGCTATGAAGCTTGCCCAATCGGCCAGCATAGTAAATTCCATTATTAATTAACCATCCGTTTTTATTTGTTACTGTACCAAGTAGTGCAAAACGATTTATTTCATTAATAAAGTTATCAATATTTCGAAACCACATCGTATCTTTTGGCTCTTTTCCAGTCGTGTACATATCCGTCTGAATATCAAAGTCAATTCCCTTCATCAACTCATATATAGCGTCTCCTTTTGTTCGGTCTTCAATGAAAGTTGCAAGATTATCGTTATATTGTTTAAAAATTTCACCTGCATATAAAACCGTTTCAACATCTGCTGATGCATTTCCAATTAATTTTCCATATGATGCAATTACTTTATTTTGTTCTGATGTACCAAGTTTGAAATTTGGATTTTTTGCAATTGTTTTTAAAGCTGGTAAACATTTATCATGGTAGCTACGCTCATTTAGTTTGCTTAATTCATCATGGTAAAAACCTAAATAAAACGCTGCACGTAGAGCTTCTACTAATGTTTCAATCCCTTTTGAATCATCTTGCGTATAAGCTTGTCCTTGTTCTGCTAGTTTATTAATAATCGCTTGCATTCGGCTATCATCTTGATAGAATTTAAGACTATCACTATTAAACTGAAATAATTCCGGAATTTGATACCATTTAATTGTCACAAGAAGATCAGTTAATTGTTTATTATTTAATTGATTTAACTCAGCCATCGAATACTTTTTTTCTTCAGCTAACGGCTTAATATTATCGGTTGGTGCTAGTGGACGCTGCGATAAATCCGCTAATTTTAACCGTTTTGTAAAAGATTCATTTTCTTGTACTTTTGAAGGGTGCGCCAATTCATCAACAGATTTCTGTATTCCTACCGGCTCCATTTGTAATACGTTCTTCACATTTTTCTCTTTTGTCTCTGCTTGAATTTGCAAACCATTACATGTTATTGTCACTAGTCCAACACCAAGAATCCACTTAGAAATTTTCGAATATTTAACCATACCATTGCCCCCTAATAATTTAAATGAAAATTCAGAATTTTAAAATCAAAAAAACCACTTATTTGTATGTATTTACAGTTCCGCTATAAATACAACTATGATTAATAATGCAATAGTAGCTTGTTTTATACTATTACGAGTACAGATTCCTTACATACAATCTCCCTTCCTTACATGTAATACAAGCAAAAACCGTGCCAATCATATTTCTTATGAATAGCCAACATTCTTTTATAAATACTGTAGAATAAAATATACATAGGTGTTTCGGCAATGTATAAATCATTTGACACAAAATCTAATGTTTATGAAGAACAAATTCATTGAATGTTATAAATTCATTAGGCAGTGAAAAATTTCCAACTAACAATATCCCCAATTTTTAAATCTCTCAAAAAAAGGTAAACAAACATATTCCATAAAGCTAATATGTTCGTTTACCTTTTTCTATTTCAAATCAACAGCAAAATATCGTTGAATAAAAATAGTATTAATAAGTATTTTGTTATTCATTTCTCTTTTTTAGATAATCTTTTTCACATTGTAACGGTTTGAATTTCACTTTTTTCCCTTTCTTCTTTTTCGTTTTTATAACGAGCCATTCCCCTTTTTCAACGTCTAGTTTAAGGCGTTTCATTACATTAATATTATCTTTTTCTTTATAAAGTAAAAATGCTTCTTGCGCCCTCACAAATAAGCTGGGCTGTTCGCTAAATCCACCACTATCATAAATTTTAGTTAGCGAAGTATAATAAGAATCATTTTCCTTTCCACCATACATCAAATGAGCAGCCTCCAGATCTCTTTTACTTACTTCCCAAAAACTATGTTCATCAATATTTAAATTAAATGTGGATTTAATGTCCTGTATTATATTCTTCACATACTTTTCATCTCTAACTTTTCTTTCTTCGAGACAATCCGAAGATAACTCTGGTGCATCTGATTGGGAATGTACAACGTGTTGTATCGATACACACAGAATAAATACGCTTAAAATGTAAAATATTTTTTTCATATTTACATATCACCTCAAATGATTTAGATACTATATCATTTGAGGCTTACAATATTCTTATGCTAATAATAAGAAAGATCCTATAAAATAAAATTTTTATAGGATCTTTCCTTTTAATATTGCTTTATCAAATTCACGGGCGGGGCAACTACCTTACTACTTTTCACATCATATAATCCTATAGGTGTTACTCGTATAAAAGGCAAGTGCGTCGCAGAAAAGAATAAAATTGTAAATGCTGGATCATCATACGCGTAGCCACGCTCTTGTAGTAATTTCACCATCTGTTTCTCTTCCTGTATTAATTCCCTCATTTTTAAATTAGACATAATCCCGAGCAATGGTAATGCTATTTCGTGTAACACTTCATTGTTTTCTACTATGACCATTCCACCACCGAGCTCTTTTACTCTACGAAAAGCTGTAAGCATATCTTCTTTTCTTTTTCCGATAAGAATGATGTCACCTGTACCAGAATAAGAGCTAGCAAGCCCACCTAGTTCTTTTGCAAAACCTTTGACAGCTATATTCACTTGCCAACTGCCATCACGAGCAATCATCATAAGGAAACATTCATCATGATCTGTGGACAATTCATCACAGTCTATATTGATTTCACTAGTGTATGGTTTTGTAATAACGTTATTTAATAAGTGTATCCCCGTTTTATTAGAGAAAATCATATCCTCTTTTTCTATTGACCAATCTAATGATAATGGAGTTACTTTATGTTTACTCCAGTCTATATGTAATGCCTCATGTGTATTTACACCGTCACGCTTCACCCATTTCCCCTTTGCAAGGACACTAATTGGTACTGGGTTTTCTTTACTTTCTAAAATATTGATATTAGCAATTCTACCTGTCGCAATCGAACCATGTACATGTTCCATATTATAATAGCGAGCAATATTATAACTTGCCATATCGTATGCATCTATTACTGGCACTCCTTGTTTTATCGCGGTAGAAATCATAACGTTTGTCATTCCATTCTCATAAAACGAAGGATGTGAGCCGTCTGTTGTAAAAAAGAATCTATCAAACTGCTTTACGCCTAGTTCCAACAATTCTTTCAGTAAAACTTCTAAATCTGGGCGGATTGAAGAATTTCTTAGGGAAACAGTGTAACCTTGCATAAGACGAGTGAAAGCTTCCTGCCCTGTCATCGCTTCATGATCACAATCTGTACCTAACAGTTTTAACTTCGCTAAAGTCGTTTCAGATGCACCTGGAAAATGTCCTTCTACTTTCTTCTGCAATCGCTTCGTTTCCTGCATCCAAGTTAACATTTCATCATCGCCATGTAATAGTTTTGGCCACGCTGTTAGTTCGCCGCCTTGAAGAACTGCTTTATGCTTAAGCCATTCTATTATTTCTTCACGATTAAATAAAGTTTCCCCGTTTTGCAATTCAGTTTGTCCATCAAAACGACACCACCAATACATACTTGCTGGAATCTTTTCAAATTCATCTAATAAACGAAATGCTTCTTCACGCTTTAATGTGAAAAATAAAGTTAAATTATCATTAATAAAAGTTGTTGTCCCAAACTGCATCGCATGATTCGCTAAAGTTTCAGGATTATATAATTGATATGGATGTGCATGAGGTTCTATGTAACTTGGAACTACATACTTTCCATCACAATCAATGACTTCACATTCATGCAGTTGCACTGGCAGCTTTTCCCCTACATAAACAATCCGGTCATCATAGATCCAAATATTTGCTTGCATCCACTCGCGCATATAGGAATTTAAATAAGTTGCGTTCTTACATAAAATGTGCGGACTTCTTTTACCATCTATTATTTCAACATGTTCTCGTAATTGTTTATTACTCCATTTATAATGATTTTCTCCCATTGTATTCAACTCCAAATCAACTCATAATTATTTTGATTAAAACGAGAAATAATTAACTAACTAAAGTATTTCCCATTCATAACTCCCCTATTGGCGCCCCTATATCCTTCATTATATTTAATAATTTTAAAAATAACAATTTTCAGAACCACATACCTTTTTTATCCAAAATAAAAAGAATGTCATGTAACTGACATCCTTTTTATTTTTATCGTAAGCATTAAGATTGATTTTCACTTTGAAATACAATTGATGCCATATCATAAATGCAACTACTGTCCATAGTTGCGAACTTAAAAAAGCACCTCTTTTAAATATAACTATAACAAAATTCCATTCACTTTCTTTTCATCTATTTATTAAATTCAATTTGCATCATTTTATTAAACTGCGGAACAATATCGACCCCACCTATAGAGTTGAGACTGATAGCCAATGTATGTTTGCCTCCAATTACTCCCCCAGCAAAAGTTGTAAATCCAGGAATTCCTCCTCCATGCCCCCAAACTGAAACACCGTTTGGAAGTTTAGTCTCATAGATTCCAAGACCGTATGCGTCACCAACCCCTTTTCCTTCTATAGGAACTGTAGTAAGCATTTCTTTTAGCTCGCGTTCCTTCAGTAACTTACCACCGAGTAAAGATGAAAAGAACTTATTTAAATCATCCGCATTAGAAATCATATCTCCAGCTGCATTAGCTAAACTCGGATTATAATAAGTAATATCTTTCAACTCGCCTGTTCCTTCCATTTTTACATATCCACGAGCATGATTCTTTCCTGGGATGACGGGTGAATTTCCTGGTAAAAACGTATTTGATAGGTCCAAAGGTTCAATAATTCGCTTTTCGATTTCTTCCGCATAACTATTTCCAGTTATTTTTTCAATAAGCATTCCTAGTATTACGTATCCTGTGTTTGAATACAACCAGTCTTTACCCGGCGAGAAATCTGGAGGCAGCGAAAGGCCTATTTTCACTATTTCTTCTGCTGTATACGTTTTTTTCGAATTCATTATGTCCGCGTCTTTTGACTTTAAGTATTCAGCGATACCACTCGTATGATTCAAAAGTTGTCGTATCGTAATTTGATTACCATCATACCCATTTCCTTGCACGAGACCCGGTAGCCACTTTTCAATTGGATCGTCAAGTTGTAAGCGCTTTTCTCCTACTAATTGAAGAATAGTCGTGGCAGTAAACGACTTCGTCACACTACCAATCCGAAAGCGATAATCCGAATTCACCGGTTTCTTTGTACTTAAGTCCGCCACGCCAGCAGTAAAACTACTAGTTTTTCCGTTATTAGACGCCTTAGCTAATATTCCTACAGCACCAAGCTGTACTGTTTCCTGCATTACTTGTTTCCAGCCATTACGATTCTTTTGATCATGTACTTGTGACGAACTAGAAATATTTTGAGTTGACTCTGCAGTCACAGTAAAACCAGGTGTGAATAGAGCAGTACCCGCTAATAAAACTGCAAAACTTGCTAACTTAATTGAATTACATTTTTTCATAAGGCTTTCTCTCCTCCATTAATATCGGATTGATTCAAGCTATACTTTCATCCTATATGATAAATCTCTCTTTTTTCTTATCCATTCCTTACGAAATACTTACGTTTAAATTTAAATACGGTAAACTGAGGAAGAGTTATGCATGCAAATAAAAAGAGAACATGTTTTCATTTTTTATGTAAACATGTTCTCTTAAACATTTAAAATTCTATATCAACTTTTCATCCTATTCTTTACACAACTAATTTATATTCCTTTTTACCAGCCCGCACTAGCATTCATACCATTTCCAATAATAGAAAGTAATAGCGGCCATAATACTGGTCCTAGTGTAAGAAATACATTTAGAAGTATGAGCATTCTATATCCAACGGTGAAATTGTGATTTTTACGATTAACAAATACTAAACTGATTAATGATATTATAGTTGTTAAAAATAATACTAACATTAGCAACCAATACCACACCATTAAACTAAGACTCCATGGTGTTAATAGCTCATGTATGATACAAAATGAGATTCCTAATACAGAAAAACTAAAACTAGTCACCGCTGTTTTTATAAGCCATTTATTTATTTTTTTATCGTATGTATTTTTACAATATAAATCTATTAAAGTATATAAAGATAAATATGCCATTAATACACCTATCCAAGACAATAACCAGTCTCCGTCCCCTTTGAATAATACGTACAGTAACCAACACATACCTACTGCTGAAAAAACAAAGGAAATAAGTATGCTTTTTAATACCGATTTCATTACATTTTCACACCCTTAAAAAACCAAAAATTAATTATAATTTATAAAAATTAAGTATAGGTTAACATGTAATGAAGTATAAGTAAATAAAGTTAATTTTGTTTATCTATTTAAATACGGTTTCATATAAGAAAATAATTCATGTTAA
This sequence comes from Bacillus sp. FSL K6-0073, assembly GCF_038006085.1. Classification (NCBI taxonomy): domain Bacteria; kingdom Bacillati; phylum Bacillota; class Bacilli; order Caryophanales; family Bacillaceae; genus Bacillus; species Bacillus sp. FSL K6-0073. The sequence continues at coordinate 2,956,875 of NZ_JBBOUN010000001.1, forward strand.
TCAAATTTCCATATAAAAAAGAAAAGGTGAATATTTATGTATCCACCTTCCCATCTCCCTCTACCCACTTCATTATTTCTTCCACATCTAAATCCGTATACGTCTTTTCACCATAACGAACAGACTCATATAACGAGATAATATCCCTTGTTCTACAAATTCTTTTTAACCATTGTTGCATCGTTTCATAGGACCTTCTCTGTTCATGAAATGGTAATGTTCTTTCCCATTCAACTAACGTTTTTCTTATCTTATCTGTCGGTAACGGCTGTTCTAACTGATGAATGACTTTTTCATTCTTTATGCTTCTTACCGCAGTGTGCTTTGTAATCAATTCTTTCTCCTGTACTATTTCTGTTTTCGTCAATTTTTTCCTAATATACTTGTAGATGGCATATATAATTGATATTGCAATTATCACATAAAAAGCTATAGTAATCCATATATTTGAAAGAACAGAAAGCACGTCACTCCATAGACTTTCTCTTTCGAAAGGTTGAAATTTTTTACCCGTTTTCGTTCTTATACCTGTATCTTCTACTTCTTCATATTCATCTTCATCTATTTTGGAATCATCGAAATTTTCACCTATACTAGTAAAATCATAATTTCTTTCCGATATTGTCTTAGTCTTACTGAAAAAACGCTCTTTTACTATGTCTTGTACATACACAACACCTTGTGATAACGTTATCGCACTAATCGCAAAGAAAAGTATGATTAAAGTTCTTACACTCCATAACTTCACTTTCATATGCCGCTTCTTATTCACCATGACATAAGCCCCTTCTTATTCTTTCATTACAATCCATTTATTCGTTCTACTGTATTTCTTTGGTGAAGTACCAATAATTAAAGGAACCGCATCCAGTTCCTTTCGACGAAAGCCTGCTGTGTAAAAGTAAGAAGAAGATATAGGCGTATCTTGGTCTGATATCGAGGCAAGTACCTTTAATACATTTTGCAAATGTTTCCGATTATCCCCATTTTTTATATGTAGCAAACCGTTATCTTTTACACTATTGATCCATACTTCAAACGAACAGTTTTGCATAAGAAGTTGTTTGCATATACCTGCTGTTAATTCAATTAGTTCCTCTATATCATTTCGCAAAGAAACACCACTTTTATTTTGCAAGTTGAGATAAATCGCGTATTTATCACATTGTGTTCGCTCATACTTTTTCGCAGTTATCGTCCCTGTTTTCGCTGTTGCACTCCAGTGGATGGAACGAAAATCTTCATTTTCATAAGACTTTACTCCCATTACTTTCGTTTCATCATATAAGGGTGAAGACATCGCTTTTCGAAATCCTCGTGACCATTCTTGTAATTCAGGAACTTGTATTTTCGGAACAGCTGGTAAGACTAAATAAGAGGGCGTATCAACTTGTTTATATGTTATATGGTTCGTTATAAATCCAAAGAGATCAGTAATAACAATTTCAACTTCTTCCCATTTCGCGATGCCTCTTTTTAACGCTACAGCTTGCAAATCAAATGAAACTGACTCCCTTCCTTTTAAATTAAAATTCATATAATAATTTGAACCTGTACTATGATTTTTGTTTATTTCATCATGATTCCAAGTTAGCTTATTTTCACATTTAAATCGAAATACGATATTAAGAATAGGAAATATCGACTTGTTTGAAATTTTCATTTTGCACATATTCGTTTCACCTATAAAAACGTTCGAATTCCCTTGACTGTATTCCCATTCAACACGAGATACTTTACGTATATATACATGCATAGCACCTATTAAAATTACATATAAAAATACGAGAGATAAAAACAGTAGATCACTTGAAAATACACTTAAAATAACGGCTACAACTGACATAACCCCCATTACAAAAGGCTCCGCTAAAGGTGTATACACAAGCTGTTGATTCATCGTACATTCTCCACTGGCACACTAATCGTATGAAGAATTTCTTTCATAATTTGTTCTTTCGTCGTTTTCATCTCTCCCTCAATCGTTAACGTTAAACGATGAGCACAAACTGATGCAGCGAGCGTCTTAATATCATCTGGCGTACAGTAATCTCTTTCATTTAATATTGCCCGTGCTTGAATTGCTCTCATAAATGCCAACGTTCCCCGAGGGCTTACACCAATTTCAATTAACTCATGGTTACGAGTTGCTTCAATAATTTCAAGGAGATAATCTTGCACATCATTCCCTACTAACACTTCTCTTGCACACTTTTGCATCGTAATAATTTCTTCACTTGAAATAATAGAATGTAACGTTTCTAATGGATCATTCATTTGAAACCGATTCATCATTTCCTTTTCAGCTTCTCTCGTAGGATAACCTTGGCGTATTGTGAGTAAAAACCGGTCTAACTGAGCATCTGGTAACGGAAATGTGCCCGCTGATTCGAGTGGATTTTGCGTTGCTATAACTAAAAAAGGTTCTGGTAATGAATGTGTCTGTTTCGCAATTGTAACAGTACGCTCTTCCATAACCTCAAGTAACGAAGATTGTGTTCTCGGTACAGCTCGATTAATTTCATCCACTAATACGATATTTGCAAAAATCGGTCCTAACCTTGTTTTAAAATCCGATTCCTTTACATGAAAATATTCAAGACCAATAACATCTCCAGGCAAAGTATCCGCTGTAAATTGTATTCTTTGAAATTTAGCGTCCACACTTTTAGCCAAACTTTTCGCTAATGTTGTTTTTCCTGTCCCAGGTACATCTTCTAATAAAATATGTCCCCTTGCTATTAGAGCAATGGCTGCTAGTTCTATCGATTCGTCTTTTCCTATAATAACCTTCGAAATATTATTAGTAATTTTCTTTAATGTACTCATATAGTAATCTACCACCTTTTAATTATCTAAAAATTAAGAATATATTTTTTTCCAAATTATAACATGTAATTCGAAGATGAAATAGAGTGAAAATAAATCTTTTATTTTTTCTTCATTGCACGCAAAAAAGCACCTATTGTCGTATATTGACAATGAGGTGCTTAACTCAATCCAACAGCCTTCTTTCCCTCTAATTTTTAGTAACAATACATCCTTTTTTCTGCCACGCATGCATTGTTTTGAATTAACTAGTAAAATGCATTCTAATATTACATATAATAAAAACCATTTCGATTTGTTCGTTATAGAACTTCCTCTACATCGACACTCTCTATCTTCACTTCATACATATTTGGGATACTTGCTTCTTTTGGTACCCATGCATAATAATTTTGATCATTCTCTAACATAAATTGAACTAACTTTGTTTCTGAAACATTCCAGAAATTTTTAAGATTATCGATGTAGTCCTCTAAATCCTCTTTATAGTCCAATTGCAAAATATAATCTCTTACCGTCAGGGCAAACACAATTAAACTTCCTAATAGATTTTTTTGCTCATTTTCTTCTTCATACTCTTGTGGTAAGAACCACACTTGACCTATTCCTATCGTTTTTTTGTATTTTTCATAAAAACTACTATCATTCATATTCTCATAATCATGTATTAATTCATTGACCAATGAATGCCATTTTGGCGGAATAATATTTTCCAATGCAGGATTATGTTCAATTCCTTCTACTATATCCTCGATTTCTTTTGTCTCATCTTCATAGTGATATTCACTTAGGTCTATATGCTTGAATTTCATTTCATTTTTATAATGCGCCAAATCATATGGATAATGGTTATTATCTTTTAAACTTGTATCATCAAGTTCGAGTATCTTTACTATTGCAGCTGTCTCAAAGCTCCAATACCCTACATATCCAGGTTCTTTATGCGCATTTTTCCATTCATAATCATAATGGCCTTTAAACCATTCTTTCTCCATGTACGTTTGCAATCTTTTAGACGCTTCTTTTTTATCTGTTTGTGCAAGTTCTATAATCTCTCTCGTTTTTGCATATGGATTTTCTTTATAATATCTATTCGTCACTTTTGTGTATCCGATATCACTAGCGTATAAGAGGAAATCAATTACTGCGTCATTCATATTTTCCTTCTCAACTAGCTTAGCTAAACTTACAAGATTCTTTTTCTCCGTCTCTAATAAAATCCCTAGAGATATCATCCAAATTAGATTTAAATATCCAACTTCTTTTTTTCCTATATGCTTCAAATTAATAAGAGCGTTGTCAAAATCTCCTTCTATTGTATGGATAGCTTCTCCTAGGGAATATTTTGCATTAACATTATCCAAATCGTATATAAAATTTGACTGATAGAATTCTTCTATGATACTTATATTATCATTAGGATACCTTTGAATACCTTTTTTTTCATCTTCTTCTAAACTTTTAATTTCAACTCTATTTTCCTCAATAAACTCTTTATTATATTCTATTCCTTCTCTACATTTTTTTTCTATACATAAATGATCTCTCATACCTTTCAATTCCTCCTGGCTTCTAAACTTATGGCCATTCTCCAATAATGTCTCCCTTTGCATCTATTCTATAAGTTTTAACGTTCCCAGTACTATCAACTTTTGATAGTACTCTTTCCACTTCACCTTTTTTCAATGCATTCGTAATTTTTATTGATAATTTCATATCTCCATCAACAGCCTTCAATATCCTACTTTTTCGCGTCTTCGCACCATTCAACCAATCATTTGACATTTGTCGTCCATCTTTAGTTTCCCCCAATTGTGAACTACCAAACTTAGCTTCATCTATAACGTATTTGATCTTTGATTCTGCATTTGCATTTTCGTATAATCCATCAATTCCTTTTACTATTTTATCATTTATGCCAGATGGTGCACTTTTTCCGACTGGCTTTAACTCAAATCCAGCTTCTTTTAAACTTTGATTATTCAATAAATTGTCACTAGATTTTATTTCACCATAATTACCTTTTTGCTTATTGGTAGCTGTTTTTGCATCAAAATTATCTACATTTGTGTTTTTGCTACTGCTAGGTTTACCGTTAGCCGTATCCTAAGTATCATCCTTAGCCCCTTTAACTCAACCAATTTCTTCCTAAAGCTTTGAAATCTTACTTTGAGTATAGGCTTTCGTGTCTTTACGACTTAGGGTGATTGCCTCTTCAAATATTAACTACTATAATTACAAGTAAATTAAAACAAACTTAAAAGGAATGAATTCTTTACTATACAGAATTCATTCCTCACTAGTTGCTTAAAATATTTATCTAACTCGTTAGTTTCAATTCACATTCAATGTCCCCTAAACATACATTAAATTTAAATTTCCCTCCATATTTTTAAATTCCTAAAAATGATGGAAAGCTAGCATACCCTGCAAGCTTATGCTGAATACCACTCTTCCGTAGAAAAATTATCAGCATTTGAATTTCCTTCTAACTCCCATTCGCTAATAAAATTAATTATTTCTCCTAAAATTAGATTTATATCATGATTTTTTATAATCAAACCTCTATGATTATTCCAAGTCAAATCAATTTCGATATTTATATTCAACTCATCCTCACATTTACTTAAAAAGTCATTCATTACTAAGGTAAAACATAAATTTACAAAATTATCAGAAACCCAAATTACGGATGAATCATCATTAACCTTCTCTATTCTAAATCTTAAATTATTGTATGCAATCCACTTTATATTACCTTGTATTTTTTCTTCTTTCATAATTATTTTCCTCCCATACTATGAAATAATCCTGTCAAGACATCCATTGCTGGATTTGTTTTTAAACTGCCATATATCACATCTTCCCATGAACCATACTTTTTATAAAGTTGTTCAGGTGTAGGTCCTTCTGCCCTGCCATATTCAAGAATATTTCTTTCTTTCATTGCATTCAATCCATCTAAATTATTAGATTTTATATACGTTTCCATTCTTCCTTGATTTCGCTCTTCGACTTTCAATCTAGCAATTTCCTCCATAGATAGCCCATCATTTTGAAGATTTTTAATATCTTGTTCTAGTTGTATTCTTTTTTGTTGTATTTTTTCATGATACTTTATTCTTTCGCTTCTTGCATAAGCAACTTCATCACCATTTGTCCAGTCTACCCCAAACTTATTTAAGGCAGATTCCTTCTTAGGTGAATATCCATATACAGCTTCAGTATTTCCCTCAATCTCCTTTGCTATCTTAGGATTATCTAATGGATTTCGAAGTTTAGAATTTATTTCTCTTCTGGTACCACCAGCCTCGACTATATCATCAAGATAATTGCTTACAGTTTCACCCGTACCCTTACCACCATCTTTAGACTTCGCAAACTTATAATAAGCTTCTATCAATTCACCTTGTGGTATTTTGGTTATAATAGTTCCACCAACATTAGAGAATGCATAGGAAGCCTCTTTCTTAAATGATTGTAACATTTCAAGCGTAGGCTTCAATTCTTTTGCTAGTTTTACTGCATTAGCAAATGTACTTACTCCACTTAATGTCTTTGCGATATGACCGATTTTATTTAGCGCCTTTAACTTATTTACTTCTCCTACATAATATATATACTCTGAAATACTCTACTTAATTTACAGAACCATTCCCAAACACAAAAATAGTGGTAGTTGGATTCTCCAAACTACCACTATTTTTAACCTCTTAATTCATTAAATTCCGTATAAATTAGTTTTTCAACATTACTCATGATACACAATGTTTTAATTTGCTTATTATAGAACTTCCTCTACATCAACACTCTCAATCTTCACTTCATACATATTTGGGATGTTTGCTTCTTTTGGTACCCATGCATAATAATTTTGATCATTCTCTAAAATAAATTGAATTAACTTTGTTTCTGATCCATTCCAGAAATTTTTAAGATTATCAATGTAGTCCTCTAAATCCTCTTTATAATCCAATTGTAATATATAATCTCTTACCGTCAGGGCAAACACAATTAAACTTCCTAATAGATTTTTTTGCTCATTTTCTTCTTCATACTCTTGTGGTAAAAACCATACTTGACCTATTCCTATCGTTTTTTTGTATTTTTCATAAAAACTACTATCATCCATATTCTCATAATCATGTATTAATTCATTGACCAATGAATGCCATCTTGGCGGAATAATATTTTCCAATGTAGGATTATGTTCAATTCCTTCTACTATATCCTCGATTTCTTCTGTCTCATCTTCATAGTGATATTCACTTAGGTCTATATGCTTAAATTTCATTTCATTTTTATAATGTGCCAAATCATATGGATAATGGTTATTACCTTTTAAACTTGTATCATCAAGTCCGAGTATCTTTACTATTGCAGCTGTCTCAAAGCTCCAATACCCCACATATCCAGGTTCTTTATGGGCATTTTTCCATTCATAATCATAATGACCTTTAAACCATTCTTTCTCCATGTACGTTTGTAATCTTTTAGATGCTTCTCTTTTATCTGTTTGTGCAAGTTCTATAATCTCTTTCGTTTTTGCATATGGATTTTCTTTATAATATCTGTTCGTCATTTTTGTGTATCCGATATCACTAGCGCATAAGAGGAAATCGATTACTGCGTCGTTCATATTTTCCTTCTCAACTAGCTTGGCTAAACTTACAAGATTCTTTTTATCCGTTTCTAATAAAATCCCTAGAGATATTATCCAAATTAGATTTAAATATCCAACTTCTCTTTCCCCTATATGCCCCAAATCAATAAGAGCGTTGTCAAAATCTCCTTCTATTGTATGGATAGCTTCTCCTAGGGAATATTTTGCAATAATATCCTCTAACTCATAATTAAAGCTTGATAAGTAGGTTCCTTCTATAATACTATTATTATCCTTAGAATATCTTTGAATTCCCTTTTTCTCATCTTCTTCTAAACTTTTAATATCCTCTTTATTTTCTTGAATAAACTCTTTATTATATTCAATTCCTTCTCTACATTTTTCTTCTATAATTAAATAATCTCTCATTCTATTTGATTCCTCCTAGCTTCTAAATTATGGCCATTCTCCAATAATATTTCCCTTTGCATCTAATCTATATGTTTTTACTTTTCCGGTACTATCGACTTGTGATAGTACTCTTTCTACTTGATTTCTTTCCAGCGCTCTTTTAATCTTATCTGCCAATTTCTTATCTCCATCAACAGCTTTAAATATTCTACTTTTTTTGGTCTTCGCACCATTCAACCAATCATTTGACATTTGTCGTCCATCTTTAGTTTTCCCCAATTGTGAACTACCAAACTTAGCTTCATCTATAACGTATTTGATCTTTGACTCTGCATTTGCATTTTCGTATAATCCATCAATTCCTTTTACTATTTTATCATTTATGCCTGATGGTGCACTTTTTCCGACTGGCTTTAAATCAAATCCAGCTTCTTTTAAACTTTGATTATTCAATAAATTGTCACTAGATTTTATTTCACCATAATTACCTTTTTGCTTATTTGTAGCTGTTTTTGCATCAAAATTATCTACAGTTTTATTTTTGTTACTGCTAGGTTTACCGTTAGCCGCACCTCCACCAGAAGACTGGATTTTTTGAATAGTATCCTTAGTATTTTGAATCGATTTATTCCAAACAAATCCACCATGTACAAAAAGACTTGCCCCAGTAGCTGTTGCTACTATATCTAATGGAATAACAATTGGTGATGCTAACCCACCAGTTCCTACTTCTGCCATGATAGTTAAGAAATTAGATCCGCCTATGAGCGAGATACCTTCAAACATTTCTACAATGGACCCGGCTATTTAATAATTTTGCCCTGTTTTTTTTAATGTTTTTTGACATTGAAAAACATACTATATAGCATCAATTGAAGCCTATGTGCCTGTGAAATGTGAGGTACGAAAGTGCATTCGCTCAAATAATAATTTTCAATTGAAATCAACAAAAGAGACCTCAAATGTGAAGTCTCTTTTGTTGAGTCTTTTTCATCTATAACTTCCTCTTTACTTATTCAATATCAGACAATCTTCCTTATTGAAATATAATAAAATCCTAATAAAAACGCGTTCTTCAAAAAGTTCTTTTTCTGCCCTACGAATCTAGTAAAATGGCTATAAGATATTACAAATTTAAGCTACGCTTAACTTGCACTAATAAATCCATTAATCCATTTCTTTCTGGATTTTTTTCCACTTCTTTTTTCACATGTTCTTCCAAATAATTATAAAAAGTTTCAAAATCCAAATACACTTGTTGTTCAGACTCAACAGCTGGAGAATCTAATTCAACTAACACATGCTTATCATCTAAAGGTGTAGGTAGCTGTGACATATCAAATTCATCTAAATCAGACTGAAAATGAACGAATACTATTTCTTGTCCAAACCCCTCTTTTTTTACAAAAAAACTCAAAGCTCTTTCCAAGTACTTACCGTTTATAAAGTTAAAATATATTGACATCAATTCATCATTTTTCTCTTTATCTTCAATAAATTCAAAATTACTATTCATTTTATCCTCCTATAAATATTGTATCTTGATAATATCAGTCTAGAATTGGGAAAAAGTTAGTTATCTCCCCAGCATCATTTAAATAACCTCTGAACTTCAATCCATTTGAAGCAGTACCTTCAACAAGCCTACCATTTATTGTTCCCTTTTGCATCGCTTCTTTTCCCCACTGATATATCTTATCATCACTAATCATTGCTGGATCGTATATTGTTTTAGGCTCCTTAATATTTTTATACGAAACGGGTTCTGCAATATTTCCAGCCATATCTTTTCTAGGTATTTTGTATTCTATCTCATAAATCCCTTCAATTGAAGAATGTGATTTTTTAGATATAATTAATTCTTCTACATCAACACCCTGATTTTTTAAAGCATTGTAAAATTCATCCATGTTATGTCCACCACTAACCCCTTTCTTAGTGCTTATATTCTCAACATTTTTTAAATGATTTTTAGCATTATCTCCAAATTTAAAGTTATTAGCTTTACCCGTACCCTTAGCAACCCCCGCACTCCCAGACGTTGCTTTCTTCACATCTCCAACCTTTTTTAAATCATGAAGTTTATCAACTATTTTTACACCTTTCCCATATGGAGTCATCATCCCAACTGCTAGGAGTTTTTCACCATAGGTAGCTTCTGGGTCAAAGAGTGTGAAAAGATCACCAAAGAGAAAATCGAATCCAAACTCCGCCACACCGATTAAAAAAGGATCGAGTTCTGGTCTTCTACCACCGACTGGCTGGCCAAAAATGTTATGCTCCATTTCATAATCATCGGTTTCAACTTGGAAATCCTCACCTATATTCCCTTTTATTGTATCATTTTTAATTCCTTCAAGGTATTTTTGTGTCGCTTGTATCTCTTCTTTTGTAAATCTATTATTGATAGATTGATTTTCGCTGCTTATTCCTTCAATGTCGTTATACACATTGTGCTCTAGGTCTACACTTTTTCCAATACCATTATCAGATTTCCGTATTTTCTCTTCTATAATTATTTGAATTTGCTTTGCCCATTCCATATTTAACTTTTCACTATGAAACGTACCACTCACAGGACTAAATCCTTTCCCACTTTGCACTTCAGCGAGTCCGGCTGTGATGCTAGCTGCTAATTGGAGAGCGGTGCTGTAGTTGTTGCTGGATGAATGATTCAATTCATTAAACACGCTACTTACTTTACAAAACCATTCGCAAACACAAAAATAGTGGCAGTTGGATTCTCCAAACTACCACTATTTTTAAATTCTTCATTTATTAAATTCCGTATAAATTAGTTTTTTAATGTTACTTATGATGCGTAATATTTCGATTTGTTCGTTACAGAACTTCCTCTACATCAACACTCTCAATCTTCACTTCATACATATTTGGGATGTTTGCTTCTTTTGGTACCCATGCATAATAATTTTGATCATTCTCTAACATAAATTGAACTAACTTTGTTTCTGAAACATTCCAGAAATTTTTAAGATTATCAATGTAGTCTTCTAAATCTTCTTTATAGTCCAATTGTAATATATAATCTCTTACCGTCAGGGCAAACACAATTAAACTTCCTAATAGATTTTTTTGCTCATTTTCTTCTTCATACTCTTGTGGTAAAAACCATACTTGACCTATTCCTATCATTTTTTTGTATTTTTCATAAAAACTACTATCATCCATATTCTCATAATCATGTATTAATTCATTGACCAATGAATGCCATTTTGGAGGAATAATATTTTCCAATGCAGGATTATGTTCAATTCCTTCTACTATATCCTCGATTTCTTCTGTCTCATCTTCATAGTGATATTCACTTAGGTCTATATGCTTAAATTTCATTTCATTTTTATAATGTGCCAAATCATAAGGATAGTGATTATTATCTTTTAAACATGTATCATCAAGTTCCAAAATTTTCGCAAGCGCCGCTGTTTCAAAACTCCAATATCCTACATATTCAGGTTCTTTATGCGCATTTTTCCATTCATAATCATAATGGCCTTTAAACCATTCTTTCTCCATATATGTTTGTAATCTTTTAGATGCTTCTTTTTTATCTGTTTGTGCAAGTTCTATAATCTCTCTCGTTTTTGCATATGGATTTTCTTTATAATATCTATTCGTCACTTTTGTGTATCCGATATCACTAGCGTATAAGAGGAAATCAATTACTGCGTCATTCATATTTTCCTTCTCAACTAGCTTAGCTAAACTTACAAGATTCTTTTTCTCCGTCTCTAATAAAATCCCTAGAGATATCATCCAAATTAGATTTAAATATCCAACTTCTTTTTTTCCTATATGCTTCAAATTAATAAGAGCGTTGTCAAAATCTCCTTCTATTGTATGGATAGCTTCTCCTAGGGAATATTTTGCATTAACATTATCCAAATCGTATATAAAATTTGACTGATAGAATTCTTCTATGATACTTATATTATCATTAGGATACCTTTGAATACCTTTTTTTTCATCTTCTTCTAAACTTTTAATTTCAACTCTATTTTCCTCAATAAACTCTTTATTATATTCTATTCCTTCTCTACATTTTTTTTCTATACATAAATGATCTCTCATACCTTTCAATTCCTCCTGGCTTCTAAACTTATGGCCATTCTCCAATAATGTCTCCCTTTGCATCTATTCTATAAGTTTTAACGTTCCCAGTACTATCAACTTTTGATAGTACTCTTTCCACTTCACCTTTTTTCAATGCATTCGTAATTTTTATTGATAATTTCATATCTCCATCAACAGCCTTCAATATCCTACTTTTTCGCGTCTTCGCACCATTCAACCAATCATTTGACATTTGTCGTCCATCTTTAGTTTTCCCCAATTGTGAACTACCAAACTTAGCTTCATCTATAACGTATTTGATCTTTGATTCTGCATTTGCATTTTCGTATAATCCATCAATTCCTTTTACTATTTTATCATTTATGCCAGATGGTGCACTTTTTCCGACTGGCTTTAACTCAAATCCAGCTTCTTTTAAACTTTGATTATTCAATAAATTGTCACTAGATTTTATTTCACCATAATTACCTTTTTGTTTATTTGTAGCTGTTTTTGCATCAAAATTTTCTACATTTGTGTTTTTGTTACTGCTAGGTTTACCATTACCACCATCTTTAGACTTCGCAAACTTATAATAAGCTTCTATCAATTCACCTTGTGGTATTTTGGTTATAATAGTTCCACCAACACTAGAGAATGCATAGGAAGCCTCTCTCTTAAATGATTGTAACATTTCAAGCGTAGGCTTCAATTCTTTTGCACTGGCCTATTTTATTTAGTGCCTTATTACCCAATAATGAAGTAGCTATTTGCCTTGATCCAAGGAAAGATATAATATTTGTTATTCAAATCCATAAAAAGAAATCCACACTTATGAATTGTGTTTTCTTTTAACAGATAACTATTTCCCTGTAAGGTTTGTCGCCATATTTGAATATCAATTTACTATCATAAACTTTTGATTCATACGTGAAATTTTTCAAAGCGTAAAACCTTTTAGTTTACTAAAAAACCTTGAAAGGCAGATAGCCAATCAAGGTTAAATAACTACTCAACATCTACTGAAACAAACGTAGTTTCATTACTTGGAAAATCATCAGGAAATGCATTGCATATTAATTCTTTCGTTATTATTTGATATAAAAATTCTACCATCGTAAGTGAGTAAGTATAATTCTCTGGTGATCTCGATTCGTATACTACAATTTTCCATTCATCAGGTTTTCCATCTGTTAACCAGTACAATTCATCACCATTATCAGTGTATGCCCATGGAAGTATCCCCCCACTTGAAGGGTAAACATCATGTTTGTAATATTGCGGAAAATTTTTCTTAGATTGAATATATGAATCTTTCATTTCCTTCTGCCTACCAAGATAATTTACATTTTCATCGTTTACAAAAGGAGTTAATATCCACAAAAAATTGTCAATACCGCCTGTGCCATAAATTCCAATAAATTTTACATAGTCTGTAGGCAATTCCGTACCAAGAGCGCCGAAAAATTCTCCCCATTGTTCTTTATCCCCAGTTTTTTGTGGGAATTCTGGAGGAGGGAGTATTTTAATTAACTTATCCAAATAAATCGACTCCTATTTTTTATTTATTATTGTAACATCTAAAGAAAAATCATTTGTTCCCCTTGCTTTTAACGTAACACCTTTAGGCATTAAATTATTGCCCTCATATATCGGAATTGATTGGTATCTTACAACTTCACCTTTTTCAACAGCTGCTCGGACAGAACTCTCAAAATCTCTCATAACAGGTGAGTTTACAGGTGTTTGATAAAGTGTGACTAAATTCCGAGCATCTTTTCCAGAGCCACCTAACTGGTTACCTAATAAATGCCCTCGGGCATGACCTGGACTCCCTGGTCCACCACCTAAGAAACCAGGAGGTTTAATTGATTGGCTAGCTTTACTACCAGTACCAATCATGTCCTGTGTAATTGTAGCTGTTACTCCAGTTGGTCAACCCAGGTTATCCAATTCACCAAAAATAACATTTTTAGGCGAATTTTGAGTTATTTTAGATATTCCTAGATCACCCGTACCCTTAGCAACCCCCGCACTCCCAGACGTTGCTTTCTTCACATCTCCAACCTTTTTTAAATCATGAAGTTTATCAACTATTTTTACACCTTTCCCATATGGAGTCATCATCCCAACTGCTAGGAGTTTTTCACCATAGGTAGCTTCTGGGTCAAAGAGTGTGAAAAGATCACCAAAGAGAAAATCGAATCCAAACTTCGCCACACCGATTAAAAAAGGATCGAGTTCTGGCCTTCTACCACCGACTGGCTGGCCAAAAATGTTATGCTCCATTTCATAATCATCGGTTTCAACTTGGAAATCCTCACCTATATTCCCTTTTATTGTACCATTTTTAATTCCTTCAAGGTATTTTTGTGTCGCTTGTATCTCTTCTTTTGTAAATCTATTATTGATAGATTGATTTTCGCTGCTTATTCCTTCAATGTCATTATACACATTGTGCTCTAAATCTACACTTTTTCCAATACTATTGTCAGATTTCCGTATTTTCTCTTCTATAATTATTTGAATTTGCTTTGCCCATTCCATATTTAACTTTTCACTATGAAACGTCCCACTCACAGGACTAAACCCTTTCCCGCTTTGCACTTCAGCGAGTCCGGCTGTGATGCTAGCGGCTAATTGGAGGGCGGTGCTGTAGTTGTTGCTGGATGAATGATTGAATTCATATAGACGCTCTAGTTTTTCTTCTAGTTTTTTTCTCATTGCAATTAAGACTGCAATAATTGCGTCTACTCCAGGCATTGGTGTAAGTACTTCTATTGCTTCTATACTTGCAATGGATTGATTGATTTCTTGTATTTGTTGTCTTATTTCATGTTCGATAACATCTGTTGAAGCAACTTTTGCTTGAAAATCGTTTGGAAATGCTTCGTTTTGGCGAATTAATTCTTCACATAAGCATATGATTCCTTGTGCTAATGGCCGAAATGTTTGGACAAGGTAGGCTTTTGCACTACTGTATGTTTGTCCTTGTAATACTGTGTCTATCGCAAATGCATCAATAGATTGAATGGCTTGTTCCATACTTTGAATCGTAGCATTACATATAGCGTTCATACTTTGAGTTTGACTTTGTACTTCTCCCAAATACATGTTTAAACTCATGTATTGGCCTCCCTTTGTAGTTGCTGCTGTTCATAGGAAAGGTTGTTTTCTTTCTCACTGAGATGCCGTTTTTCTTTAAGCAACGTCTCTTTTTCGTTTTCTAATTCGAATGTAAGTTTTCTTTCATACTGCCCGATCTCTTGCCGCATATTCGTAAAAAAGTGAAATGCTTCTTTGTCACCATACCAAGTTTCTAGTATTCGGTTAAATAAACGATTACTTCTATTTTTCCATTCATGAAAACTAGCCTCAGCTCGTTCTTGATTTTGCAGCGCGATTCGGTTTTCATTTTGTTCTTCAAATATAATTCGTAATTTTTGATTACATTGATTGATTCTCGTTTCAATTCCTTGACTCATCTTTTCTTCCTACCTTTTCCCCTTTACGTAGGTTGTTACATTATTGAAAAGTCTTTTGAAGTCCTGTATCCATTTTCTCAAATTCATTTGCTACGGAATGGATATTATCAATTGTTTGTTGAAAAGCAGTACAAAATTGTTTCGTGATCTGTAAATTTTGTTGATTTGCTTCTTGTGCCTTGAAGTTCACAGATAGTGTAGTACGCGTTGCCTTATTTATAGAGCGACTAGTAGCACTTTGCATTCTATCTGAAGCATTTCTCATTTTCGTTGCAAGTTGCGTTGCCGTATGCAAATTACTTTGAAATTCTCCCATTACTTACTCCCCTCTACCTTTTATTTACAAGAAAATTATAACACGGAAAAATATCCCAATAAACCGAATGTTCGAATTTAACATACAATTCACCACAGTTACTGAGGATACGAGCAACACTTATCAATCAACATAACTGAATCCAAAATGGATTCTACTTATACAAAAAAGATGACTTCAGCCATATGCTAAAGTCATCTTTTTCTACCTTATTATTTTACTAATTCTCCATTATAAGCTTTTATATTAAGCGGAGCAGTTAAAAATTGTGCTGCTTTACTAACGAAAGATGTGAAGTGTTCACTCGTATTATGGCTCGCAACTGCTGCTTCATCTTTCCATACTTCTACCATCGTATAAACACTTTCTTTTTCTGTATCTTTATATAAGTCATAAGATACATTTCCACTTTCTTCTCTTGAACTATGAATAAGCGGACGAATTTCTTCTAAAAATGCTTGTTGTTTCGCTGGATCTACTTGAAATATTGCGTGAATAATAATCATGGTGTTTCCCCTCTCATATTCCACTTATTTCTTTGAAATTACTTCCACTCAGCAACTTTTTCAATTGGAAGGCGTACTGATTGGTAACCACTGTCAGCAGCTTTTCCGATTGAAATTAACATTACTGGTACGTGACGTTCTTTATCTAATCCGAATGCTTCTGCGATTTGATCTTTTTCAAATCCGCCAATTGGGCAAGTGTCATAACCGTGAGCACGAGCTGCTAGCATAAATTGCATTGCTACAAGACCACCGTCAATTAGTACTGTATCTTTCATGACTTCTGGTGTAACCATTGAGAAGTAAGCTGAAAGTTTTTTCATTTGATCTTCTTTTACTTCTGCTGGCATAAGTCCGCGCTCTACAGCTGTACCGTAAATTTCTTCTGCGTTATCAAAGTTGTTTAAATCACCAAATACAGCAATCATTGCTGAAGATGTTTCTACTTGAGATTGATTGAATTTCGCTAGTGGCGCAAGTGTTGCTTTCGCTTCGTCACTTTCAATCACTACGAATCTCCATGGTTGCATGTTTACTGAAGATGGTGCAAGTGTTGCTTCTGTAAGAATTTCTGTCATTTCTTCTTTGCTAATTTTCACTGAAGGGTCGTACTTACGAATTGAACGACGTCCTGTTAAAATTTCGTTAAAATCATTTGTTTTTACTGAGTTAGTCATAGTTGTATTCTCCCTTTTTTATAATTCTTTTATATTTTCTTGAATGTGATTTAACATATTTAAAAGATTATCGCGTTCTTCCTCACTTAATCCTTTAAATGCAGATGCTGCAAAACGTTCTTTTTCCTCTTGAAATGCTTGAATTTTATTTCGTCCCTCTTCAGTAAGAGAAACTAACGTAATTCTGTTATCATCTGGATTTTTACGTCTTACAATCATTTCATTGGCCTCAAGCTGCTTTAAATGCCTTGTTATCGCAGCATTATCAATATTCACTTCTTGTTGAAGTGCTTTTTGACTAATTTCACCTACTTCATATAACTGAAGTATAAGCTCTAATCGAGACTGGCTCATACCCGTACACCCTTCAAATTTCGAACTTACTTCTTTATTTAGAAAGTGTAATTTATATAAAATAATCGCTTCTTTTGAGCATGAACTTGTCAAATTAACCCTCCTTTACAATCAAAATAAAAATGTTTGATGTATCAATAGTTGATATGTCAATTAATATAATCTATATCGATTTAGAATGCAAGCATTTTGTTTTTATTTTATTTTTTCCAAATTAAGGCGCTTTGTAGCGTTACAAATAATGTTAATTGCACTATAATAATACTAATTTAAAGAACTGGAGAGTGATTGATAATGCGGCAATATACAAATAGAAATGAGGAAATGAGGAATTGAAAATGGAAAATGAAATGAGGATATTCACAAATGACAACAATAAATATAGGGATCGTCGCGCACGTAGACGCTGGCAAGACGAGTTTGACTGAGCGTATTCTTTATGAAACGAATGTGATTAAAGAAATTGGCCGAGTAGATAGTGGTAATACACAAACTGACTCAATGGAATTAGAAAGACAGCGCGGAATTACGATTAAAGCATCTGTCGTTTCTTTCTTTATTGATGATGTAAAAGTAAATGTCATTGATACACCTGGACACGCTGATTTTATCGCTGAAGTGGAGCGATCATTCCGCGTTCTAGACGGTGCGATTTTAGTTATCTCTGCCGTTGAAGGTGTGCAAGCACAAACAAAAATTTTAATGCGAACATTACAGAAACTAAACATACCGACTATTTTATTCGTTAATAAAATTGATCGTAGTGGCGCAAACAGTGAAAAAGTTATGAAACAAATAAAAGAGGTTCTTTCAAATGAAGCATTCCCCTTCTACTCTGTTCTAAACGAAGGAACGAAAGAAGCCCGGATCATTGAATACAAATCATATGACGATTGTATGGAACTGTTAGCACCATTTAATGAATCATTACTTGAATCATATGTAAATAACGAAATAATACCGGACGCACTATTAAGAGAAAAACTAGAACAGCAAATACAGCAAGCGAATGTGTATCCAATCTTTTTCGGTTCAGCAATGACTGGTATGGGCGTAACAGAACTTCTTGAAAAACTTCCGGCTCTCATTCCGGCTCTTACATCGGCACAAGAGGAACCATTATCCGGTGTTGTTTTTAAAATTGAACGTGAACCTTCTGGAGAAAAGGTTGCTTATATAAGAGTTTTTTCAGGTAGCTTACATGTTAGAAAATATGTTAATATACAGCGCAGTAAGTCTCTATTCCATAAAGAAAAGATAAAAAAAATGTGCCTATTTCATAATGGAGATACCGTTCAAACTTCTACCGTTCCTAGCGGTGAGTTTTGTAAAGTGTGGGGGCTGAATGATATTAAAATTGGTGATATTATCGGTGAACGTACGGATTATATAAAAGATATTCACTTTGCCGAACCACAAATGGAAGCTGCCATTGATGCGGTACCTAAAGAGCAAATTCATAATTTATACGCTGTTCTTATGGAACTATGTGAAGAAGATCCGCTCATTAAAGTTTGGAAAGACGATGTTCATAATGAACTATATATTCGCCTTTTCGGTGAGGTACAAAAAGAAGTAATTGAAACAACACTTTATGAGAAATATAATTTGCAGGTTACTTTTTCAAATACGCGAGTTGTATGTATCGAGAAACCAATTGGCGTAGGCAATTCTGTTGAAGTAATGGGTGAAAAAGAGAATCCATTTTACGCAACAATCGGATTCAAAGTTGAACGTGGTGAACTTAATTGCGGTATAACATATAAATTAGGTGTTGAGCTCGGCTCACTACCTTTAGCATTTCATAAAGCGATTGAAGATACGGTATTTCAAACGTTAAAACAAGGATTATATGGATGGGAAGTTACAGATATTATCGTCACGTTAACACATACTGGTTATGCTAGTCCTGTTACAACAGCGAGTGACTTTAGAAATTTGACACCGATCGTATTAATGGATGCTTTAAAGCAAGCTGAAACATATGTATATGAACCAGTAAATGAATTTGAATTAACTGTACCGGAGCACGCAATTAGTACTGCAATGTATAAGCTTGCTGCCGTTCCAGCAACTTTTGCAGAGCCTATATTCAATAACAATTCTTATCAGTTAACAGGATCATTACCTGTTGCGAAAACAGAGAGTTTCAAACGAATACTACATTCATTTACAGAAGGAGAAGGCATATTTACAACGAAGCCAGCTGGTTTCACAAAACTTATGGCTCCCTTCCCTACTCGAAAACGTGTTGATTATAATCCGCTGAATCGTAAGGATTATTTACTTCATGTTTTGAAGGCTTATTAAAGTAAAAGAGGTGCAATTCGCACCTCTTTTGCATGTATTAATAGGTTAGTTTGTCCTAACAACTTCTTTAAGTTTTCCTATTATTTTCGCTATAGCCTCAATTGAATTTTCCGTTTCATATCCCCCAACATTTACAGAATGATTTGCATTTTTGACAACTTCAATCTGTAAATTCGTTTTATATAACTGATCAATTTGATCTGCATTGTATTGGTGATCTTTATCCCCAATAACTAAAAACCCTTCGTGTCGACTATGTAAGATAGAATCAAAAATTGTATCAAACGTCAGTAAAGGTGTAAGTAGTATCATTTTTGACTGCGCGAACTCTTCTCTCTTCATTAAATCATTTGCAATCGGAATTGTTCCGAGTGACTTCCCTAAAAACATAGTCTCGTTGTATTGCTCATCTTTTAATACTTCATTTATTACAGGATTAATATCATCCATCATTACTTTCGTTACTTCTTCCATTGGTTTATTCATTAATTGTCCATCATAAGAATAATGAATATGTACAACATCTATTTTATGTTCAAGCATTAACATCGTTGCGTAATAAAATAACGGCTTATCATAATTGTATCCTGAACCTGAAAACATAAAGCAAACGGTACTAGAACCTTCTTCGATATGTGTGTAATAAATTACTTTGTCATTTATATGTACCTCTTTTTTAGTTCCCTTCACCATTTTCCCCTCCGAATACATTTACTTTTGTAATACGATATGTTCTGTGTGAACTGATACATCCTTTACTTTCTCTTTTATAAATGCAGGCTGTAAGTTATATGTATGCAGTTCTTCTACTGGCACCCATCTAAACAAATACGTTCTACCCTCTTCTTCCAAAATATATTGATCCGCTCCACTCGCAGGTAACTCATGTAGCTCTACTTCATAATAAAAACTAATTTCATGAAACTTTCGCTCAGAAAGTGTAAAGAAATTTTCTACTGACCATATTAACCTTTTCCTTTTAATAGGAACACCTATCTCTTCCGCAAGTTCTCGTTTTAATGCATCTTCACTATTCTCTAGCATTTTTACTCTACCGCCGGGTACATACCAAAAATCTTCACCGTCACCTTGCAGAATGAGTATTTTATTATCATGTTTACAAATTGCTCCAACGCGGTAATTAAAACATGTTTCCTCAACTTTAAACGTAAGATCCATCCGTAACGCCCCCTTATATAAATATCGAATTATTACAAAACAATTATGTAATTACTGTACAAATAAGGTTACTAAATTTATCCACTCCATTCAATGGTTTTTGAATTTTCTAAACTATTATTTTTCATCATTACAAGTGTATATACATATGTTACAATCATATTGCACACTAGAAAACATTATGGGGGTACGGATGGAAACGTTATTAATCCAGCAAACTGAGAAATCAAATAAGTTTTGGAAAATCGTTGTGAAAGAAAAAGACTATGTTGTGTTTTACGGAAAAATTGGCACAGCTGGCAGTGTGAAAGCGAAAGAGTTTGAAACAGAAGAAGAATGTATGAAAGAAGCTAATAAACTAGTTGCTTCCAAACGTTAAAAAGGATATACAGACCCGTTGCCTGGGGAAGATTACATAAAAGAAAAAACGATAACCGAAGAAGAATTTTGGGAGCTACTTCATCGTGCAAAAACGAAAGGTGAGGACCAAGAAGAACAAATAGAATGGCTTACTTCTCACCTTGCTAAACGTACAGTACATGAAATTGTAGCTTTTGATACGCATATGCATCGCCTTTTGAAAGACTCCTATACCTCCCGTTTATGGGCAGCAGCCTATATTATTATGGGTGGCTGTTCAGATGATACTTTCGATTACTTCCGCGGATGGTTATTATATCAAGGAAAAGAGACATACGAAGCTTGTATTGAAGATCCAGAACGATTAATTCCTGTATTAGAAAATTCGAGTGAGTATGACGTCCCAGAAATAGAAGAACTTTCTTTATATTTCGGTTTCACTGTATATGCAGAAAAAACTGGTGACGAAGATGATACTTACTTTACACTTTACCATGTCTTATCTAATGAAGAATTCGACGATGTAGATTTTGAATTTGACTGGAATGAAGACGATGAAGAAGGTTTAAAAAAGATGTTTCCTAAGCTATGGGAACTGTATGGAGAAGAACCGTTTGAGTGGTAGATTCATATTAGGACTCTGTTTAAGCAATAAACAGAGTCCTTTTTTCACAAGATTCTTATTTAAACTCTCTTTATTTCATACCACTTATCCAATAACATCTTTTCTCTTTCCCTTGAAATACCTGCTTTTAATTCCCATTCTTCCACACTCTTCATCCACTCATACACATCTGTAACTGTATGTTCTAACCTTCTAAAAGTAAGTCCTTCTTTAACAACACTTTCAATACTAATTGAAAATCCACCTTTCCACGGCTTCGTTTCACCTTCTAATGAAAAAGTTTCTGGAAGCCATAAAGGCATCTCTGTCCAAGGCTGCACTTTATGTTCATTCATAAACGATTCCTCTATCCAAACGAATTCAGCATCACTATTCGTAACTTTTTTACACGTATTTAATAGCTCTTCCATCGTCAAATCATAATTCGGACCTGTTACATTGAATGTACCTGCATTTTTGTTTTCTGCCATGTTTAGTCCCCAGTTTGCGACGTCTTTTATATCAACTATCTGTACTGGACGGTCTTTTCTTCCTGGAACTAACACGTTACCTCCTTTTGCTACACGCCCGATCCAGTATGGAAGTCGATCTGTATAATCGAACATTCCTGAAAGAAGTCCTGCTCTTACGTGTAAAACACGCCCCGGCCAATACTTCTCTGCTTCTTTTTCGCATAATACTTTCAGCGCACCATAATGCTCATAAGGAGATATTTCACCATTCTCTACAGCCTTTATTTGCTCTTCCGTCGGTTCAGGTTGTAATATATAGTCTTCTTTTATGTCATGCGGAATCCAATCTTTATATACGGAAAGGCTTGAGATGAATATATAGTGTTCAATATTATCTTTAAGTACTTCTCCAACATTTCTAATGTGATGCGGAGAAAACCCACATGTATCCACAACAACATCCCATTTTCGATTTTCTAAACTTGATACATCACCATTTCTGTCACCGATCAGCTGCTCCACTTCAGGAAAAACTTCTTTGTTTGTTCCGCGGTTAAATAATGTAACTTCATGCCCTCTCTGTAAAGCCTCATCTACAAATGCTCTTCCTAAAAATCGTGTACCGCCTAGAATTAGAATTTTCATGGTTCTCCCCCATTCGTGATTAATAACCCTTCCTAATGTTTAACGATTTTTTATTGCGGAAAGTTACGGGGAGCGTTTAAATTTTTCTACAAGTTCACCATTACTCTTTTAAAAGTATATACTCTTTGATTAATCTCCATCTATCCTTTGTTTCTGGCACAACTTCAGAAGCCATCACCACCACCAATTCCTTCTCTGGAATACAACAAATCATATTCCCACCATCACCCATTGCACAATACGAATAGACACCCTCTTCTTCTCGTAACCACCATAAGTAACCATATTGATTTGAATTCATCGCTATTGATTCTTTTATCCATGATTTTGATAGAACTTGTTTTCCATTATGAATACCTTCATTCAAATACATCTGTCCAAACTTAGCCATATCCCTAACCGTTAACGTTAGTCCCCAGCCGCCCGTCGAAATACCATTTGGATCGTGAACCCATCCTTTCACATCTTTTCCGAATAAGTCATCAAATCCAAATGCTTTCATATTATAGTTTGGAATTTCTCTCATGCCGAGTGGCTGAAATAAGTATTCATTCGCAAATTCACGCGCATTTTTTCCTATTGCGTTCGTTATGATCGCTGATAGTATATGAGCTCCTGCAGATGAATATTTAAAAGCTCCAATCTCTCCACCGTTCCCCATTCTATGAAGTGTATACTGTACCCAGTCTAGTTGTGTACATAATTCTTCTAACGGTTCCTGCCAGTCTACAAAAGGGTATGGAGCTGTCATTGTAAGTAGGTGTCGCACTGTTACTTCAGATGACTTTACTTTATATTCAGGGAAAAACTCTATTACTTTTTGATCAACACTTTTTATATAGCCCTTATCTATACATATTCCAATTAGCGCAGAGATTATCGTTTTTGTAACTGACGCTACATGAAATGTATCATTTTGTCCGTAATCGTTATAATATTTTTCAAAAATAACATTACCTTTCCGCACTACTAACATACCACTCATATTTTCATATTCTTCTTTTATAATCTGATCTAACTTTTCAGCAGTTTTCATTATTCTTTCCCCTTTAACCTGTAATTAAAAAGGTTCGATAGGTACATATATATCAACTATATGTTTATGCTTTGGATGCTGCTTTGGGTCATTTCTATATACTTCAAAAGGATACGAGTCTCTCGGTTTATATCCGCTATTTGGCAGCCACTCACCATATATAAAGTCCCACGCTCCCTTATATTCATCTTGGAATATTTCAAAATGTCCTACTGTATACTTGCCTGAAGGTATTATCATTATTCCAATATCACTCGTTTCTACTGCGGACGCATCCGGAATTGTTATACATAAACTTGTTCTTAAATGATAGTCCTCAGTAAATTCATGATGATTGTGGTAAATGGTTAATACTTTCGTATCCTCAAATACATGATAGTTTTTCTTCGCCGCGTAACGAAATAATTTTTCTATCATTTCTGGAAAAGCTATAGCTAACTCTTCATATGTACCTGTATGTCTTATGTATGCGACGTTTATATTATCCGCTGTTACAATTTCAACATTTCCTCGAACCTTCTTACATTCATTGTATTGAGGAATTCCCCTTACGTCTTTGCAATTCTTGCTATTATCGTTTCGATATTGAGACGGACTTACGCCGTAATAATTTTTAAATGTTCGGGAAAAAACTGCTGAATCTGTGAATCCGAAGTGATACGCAATATCTGTAATCGTCATGTCTGCGCGATATGTAAGTAAATGTGTTGCCCTTTCTAGTTTCAAGCGATTCACATACCGAGATAATGGCTCATCAACTATTCCTTTAAAAATCCGATGAAAATGATACTTCGAAAATCCTGCTATATCAGCTAGCTCTTCAATGGATAATGAACTGTCTATGTTTGATTCTATATAATCTTGAACCTTATGTATGCGTCTTACATACTCATTTCTACTCTGTTTATTCTCCATACTCTTTATCTCCTCACAACAAAAAGAACCATCCTAGAATACTTTTAGGACGGCTTTCTATTCGTAATAGATTCTTCCATATTCTATTGTTAAATCGATATAATTTCACTATATTTTTTAAATTGATGGTAATGTGGCAGTATCTCGATTTAATTGAAAGAAACAACTATTTTTTTATGGCCCTACGCAAATTAATAATATTATTGGGATTTAGCTCCCATTGTCTCATAAGTTCTTTTTGTCTTGTTTTTAAGTCTTCAAATGGTTCTTCCACTATGTCGATTTTATTAAATTTCCCTTCGAAAACTAAAGCATTTTTTATCTTTTTATATCCACCAAAACCTAAGTCGTCATTTAGTAACCAGACTACTCTCTGTATTTTTGCGAATAAAATACCACCTGTACACATTGGACACGGTTCCAACGTGCTATAAATAGTAAACTTCTCATTTTTTATTTTTGCATCAAACATTGCTTCCCCTGCATTGCGAATAGCGTCTATCTCTGCGTGAGCTGTTATGTCTTTTTGTGGATGCACTCTATTTCTTCCTCTTGCAATGACATTATTATTTCCATCAACAATAACTGCTCCTACTGGATATGTATTTTCTTTTAATGCCTTTTCTGCTTCTTCCAATGCCATCTCCAAAAAATATCTATCTCTTTCAAAATGCATATAAATCCCCTTCTTTTGATGAAATTATTTTACAGAAATTGCTTTTGACATCCCACTCACTTCTATTAAATTAACAAAATAAAAAAGGATATCATTATGTCTGCAACAACAGGGCAAGCATGGTGTTTTGATATAAACTTAATTTAATAGAATTTGTGATACAATCCAATCGCCATTAAGCTAAGAAAAACAAATACCCTAAAACGAGAATTTTTGAGGTATCATAAAATTTTCAAATTTTTAATTCTTGTTTTGACGTTTCTTTTGTATGCTACCTATAACCCCAAATACAATCGCTACTGCTAAACATACGATTGAGAAAGTTTGTAATACGTTTGTCGAAAAATAGCCTACCCCTAACACTACTGCTAAAACAATTCCTGCTACTAACATTCTCCGTTGCTGCATATCCATGCAATCATTCCCCTTTTATCTACACATTTTTCAAAAATAAAACTCTACTCAAGCCATTCCCATCATAATTTGTATGTACCGATACACCCTCTACTTCATCATCCCCAGCCTCAATTCGAAAACCGATTTCTTGATGAAACTGTATCGACTTTTTATTAGTTGGTGACGTAATTGCTTTTACAACTTTACGATTATTTGCACGAGCGACATCAAAGAAATAAGAATACAATGTCGATGCGATTCCTCTTCTTCTATACTTCGGATTTACACCGATAAAATGAACGTATGCTTCATCTTTATATGTTTGTGAAAAAAATCCACATAAGAAACCTAACGTTTCTCCTTCTTCTTCAATGATAAAACTCGTTTCTTGAAAGTGAACGAAAAACAATTTTGGCAACATGGCAGCCATGTCTCTCCCGCCCCACCAATCATTTAAAACAGAATGAATCTTTACATAATCTTCCCCTTGGATGTTTCTTACTCGCATATGTTTCTCCCTCTCACTCACTTCATTTTTTCATAAATTTTAATGACTGTTTCTACTAAAAGGATAAATACCCATATCCCGCAAAATACGAGAACAGACTGGAATATCGATCCAATTATCATAACACCAACTGCACCTGTTATTGAAAAGGATATTCCACCAAACCCTGGATCCTGTATAAATGCTCCAGCAGAAATAGCGATTATAATAGATACTATTAAATAAATCACACTCATTATTTTTAATATTTTTATAGAAAGATACGAAGTTTGTTCTTGCTCCACTTGTGATAATTCGATTTCCCCGCTTTTAATTCCTTTTTGCAAACAGTCCTCACATAGAAATTCTTCCTTAATTTTTTTACCACCGTGCAATGTACCTGTAATTTCTTTACAGCGCGTACACTTTCGATTTATCATTTTGTTATCACTCCAATCTCGTAAGATTATACTTATACAATTTTGTTTTACCTTATTATTCCTTTTATGTATTTTATAGAGAGGTGACGTGTTTTATGATATCTAAACTTACTTTTGGCTATAAAAAGCCTACTGAGCAATATGTATTACGACCTAGTTGTTATGCAATTATTTTCAACTCAACTTCTTCAAAGATTGCTGTTATCCAAAAAGGTGACCGTTACTTTTTACCTGGTGGCGGTATGGAAGGTAATGAAACAAAAGAAGAATGTTTGCACCGTGAACTACTAGAGGAATTAGGATGGGCAATTAAAATTGATCAGTATATCGGTAATGCGGCTCGATATTTTTATGCAGAAAAGGAAGATATATATTATTTAAACGATGGATTTTTTTATATTGCGAATATGGTGCAGAAACAAACTGAAAACTGTGAGGAGGATCATGTTCTAAGGTGGATGTCTCCATTGCATGCTATAGAGCTTCTCATACACGATCATCAAAAATGGGCCATTGAACAAGCTCTTTTATTACAAAAACAAAAAGGATCTCCTTCTATATGAAAGAGATCCTTTTTATTGTTAACTTACTTTTTTCAAATTGAGAGCTGGCTTTTTGATTCCACCTTTTTTTACAACATATAAACCGATGAAGATAATAAGCCCGCCAACTAGTTGCATCACATTAATTTTCTCTCCAATGGTTACTGCCGCAAAGATCACTGCAAACAATGGCACAAGATACATATAAACCATTACTTTCGTTGAGCCTATTTTACTAATACCGACATACCACATTGCAAGTCCGAATATGGTCGCAAAGACGATTGAATATGCTAGTGATTCCCAGCTTGGTGTATCTACTGGCCACGTTAGTGTGTTTACGTTGAATAAACAGTATATAACGAGAGGTACAATTCCAATTAAAGTAGACCATGATGTGACTCTCATTGCGGAGTACTTTGTAATAAGAGGTTGTGCTAAAATTGGGTACCATCCCCACGCAATTGCTGCGACTAATCCAATTATATTTCCGAGCCACGCATACTCGTAAGTAGCTCCTCCTGTGTGTCCTGTTAATAAAACGAATGCTGCACCAATAAACGCTACGATTGAACCAATTTGTACTTTCATCGAAAAACGTTCTTGTTTGTGCAATACTGCTAATATCCCTGTAAAAATAGGGGACATCGCAATTAATAATGAGGCGTTCGTTGCTGAAGTATATTTCACGGATAGCATAAACATCGTTTGATACATTGTCGTACCAACGATGCCGACTGCTACTAATCGTAACCAATCTTTTCTTTCAATACGTAATGAGCGTTCCATCATAAAAGTAATAAGTAATAATACCGGTGATGCTACTAAAAATCGTAAACTATTAAATTGAATGGATGACATAAATGCCACGCCATACTTTCCTATTGTATAATTTGCTCCCCATACTAACGCAACTGATACTAGGAGCCATTCCATTTGCCATCGTTTCATCCGAATCTCCCCTTCCATATTTAGCATAGTAAAATTGGCTGGATATAACACCGTCCAATTGGCTGTTTTTTTACCCAGCCAATTTGCTATACTGGATTTATATAAGAGATACGGAGGCGTTTTTTATGGAATGGAAGCTAGATAATGACAGTAAAATCCCTATTTATCAGCAAGTTGTTGACTTTATTGAGAAACGTATTACATACGGAGAACTTCCTCCAGGAAGCTTCCTACCTTCCGAACGGAAATTAGCTACGCAGTTAAATGTAAACCGTAGTACAGTAACGACTGCTTATAATGAGTTACGTGCTATGGGAATTGTAGAAAGTACGACTGGTAAAGGTACACGTGTAAGTACACATATGTGGGGCGTTTCTCCAACATTAACGCCGAACTGGAGAAATTTCGTAGAAGGTGGTACGTTTTTACCAAACTTACCGTTACTTCGCCATATTCGGGCAGAAGTACAACAAAATGAAAACATTATTGATTTTGCAAACGGAGAGCTCGGTTGTAATCTCTATCCTCATGATCAACTACAAACGATTTTACGAGAACAACCGTTAACGCATTCATTAAGTTATGATCATCCGCAAGGCTATCTCCCGCTAAGACAAGCGGTCGTAAAATATATGAAAGAATATTTAAAAGTTGAGGCAACTGAACAATCCATTATGATTACATCTGGCGCACAGCAAGCACTTCACCTTATCGTACAATGTTTATTAAATCCCGGTGATGCCGTCGCTTTCGAAAGTCCATCGCACTGTTATTCCTTACCGCTATTCCAATCAGCAGGTATTCGTATTTTCCCGTTACCTGTCGATGAACATGGTATTAATCCGGATGATGTGCAAGAATTATATAGAAAACACCGTATTAAAATGATCTTTTTAAATCCAAATTTCCAAAATCCTACGGGAACGATGCTGCATCCAAACCGTAGAAAAAAACTATTATCACTTTGTGCAGACTTACGAATTGCGATCGTTGAAGATGACCCGTCCAGTTTACTTACGCTAGAAAAGAAACAACCTTGCCCTACTTTAAAATCGATTGATGAAAATGGAACAGTTATTTATGTACATTCTTTATCAAAAATGATTGCGCCAGGATTACGAGTCGGCTGGCTCGTCGCTCCGCAATCTGTAGTAGAAAGGTTATCCGACGCAAGGCATCAAATAGAATTAGGAATGAGTATTTTCCCGCAGTGGCTTATGCAGCAGTTTTTCGAAACTGTACCATTTCAGTCGCATATCGTACCGTTACGAAAACAACTAGCAGAAAAAAGAGACGTTATTGTTCGTGCTCTAAACGAGCAACTTCATGATAAAATCTCTTTTTCAAACCCTACTGGTGGTATTTACATATGGGGAAAATTAAAAGAACCGATAAACGAAAAACAACTCATTATGCAAAGCTTAAAACAAGAAATTGCTTTTATGCCTGGTAGTATTTTCGGCGCGAAAGATGGTTATATTCGTTTATCTTATGGAAAAGTGGATATTGATCAAATTGAGGAAGGTATTTCTCGTTTGCGGGAGGCTATTTTGGTTTGTGAAAAATAACTTTACATAAAGCTCTATCGTTTGACAAAAGAAAAATCTACCATTATTATCAACACGAACCTAGTTACCCCGCATTAACGGGCAATAAAACTCCCAGCTCAAAATTCAGCTGTAACAAAGAAGTTAGGTGGGAGATTAACTGCCCGTAAATGCCCGATTGGTTCAACTAATAATCAGTGGAGGGTGAATCCCCCCACTGATTAAAGTTTCACTTTATAGGAGTGGTAAAAATGAAAATTTACGTTGATGCAGATGCTTGTCCTGTAAAAGATGTAATTATTTTTGAAGCTACGAGTGCAGAAATTCCTGTAACTCTAGTTACTAGCTTTTCTCATTATTCTAATGCTCAGCAGCCTAAAGGTGTAGAAACAATTTATGTTGATTCCGGAGCAGATGCTGCAGATTACCGAATTATGCAGTTAGCAAAAAAAGAAGATTTAATCGTAACACAAGATTACGGTCTTGCTTCGCTCGCTTTAGCAAAAGGCTGTATCGTTCTACACCATAAAGGCTATAAGTATACGAATGATAACATTGAACAATTGTTACAAACACGATATTTAAGTGCAATGGTTCGAAAAAGTGGTAAACGTACAAAGGGACCGAAACCATTTACAGCAGAAGATAAAGAGAAATTTAGAGAGCTCTTTAAAAGTATGATCGCACTTTAAAAATGAATCGTCTATTTGCAAGGAAAACTTCGCAAAACAAAGAAGAGAATATCGTAATGAACATTCTCTTCTTGAGGTTTACCCGTTTAAAATGAAGGTAAATTATCTAAGTTATTTTCTTTTATTCCATCAGGTTCACTACGTATAATATCTCTGCCATACTTATGAAATACGTCCACATGAGCTAACTTCCCTGATTTTGCTTCACTAAGAGCAGTCATATAATCTAACTCTCTCCCGCTACTTGTTTTAAAAGCAATCAAATCACCTTCATCATTTTTACGAACAGCAACAATTTGTTCTGCTCCTGAAGTAACTTCCTGAGCTATTTCAAATTGAGCTTGCTCTTCCCCTTGATGTAAATAATCATTATATACTTTTTCAAAGTCTTTTTTGTCCATTAAACTCACCTCCAAAACATTTTATTAGTATGGTTGGGAGGTGTTGGTTTTATGTACTTTTCTGTTAGAAAAACGAATTTTTAATACCTACGCAAATCCTTCAAAGTTTCCAATATATCATCTGTAAAGGCTGTACTACCCTCTGTCTCTAAAGCTCTGAAATATAAACTTCTTAAGAAAGCTCTAATATTTTGTACTAAAATATCATATTGAGGATGCGGGATGTCTTCAACAATTGCTATGCTATGTAGCCAATTGCTCCACTCTTCTTCAGTTAAAAGATTTTGGTTACGTAACGACATAATTGGTGCTACTAATCTCTCATCCTCAAAGTGAATGTATACGTAGTCATGTAAGCGTACCTTCTGACGAACAGCTGCAAGAATCGCATACGAAAATTCACGACTTTGGATTGTACGTGCTAACGCATCAAGCGCATCTGCTGCATGTGCAGTAGAGTGTGCCCAGCCTTTTCCTTCTACGTAACCTCTTACATCTTCTTCTAAATATACATATTCCAGCACTTGTTCTGCTACACTGTACAGTTGTTCTTCGGATAACAACGGTTCTCTTTCATGAACAGATAAAATAAGTGGTGGAATTAATACGGAGAATGCACGTTTAAATACAGAGTCTGTTCCCTTTTCACCAATTTTATAAAATAAATAATCAGGACTAATTGCTTGTAACATTAACCCTCGTAATTCTTTTTGTCTAAACACATCATTTGTAATCCATGTATGAAGCGTACTATAAATTAAATCATCACGTAATTCAGCGTCAGGTGATCCGATATAATCTAGCATCCACTGCGCATATGGATATGCATCTACGTCTTCTGGTACAGCATAATTATTATTTTTAATTTGTAGTAGTTCTTCTTTTAGTTCTAGTACTTCATTCATTCTATTCCCTGTCCCCTTTTTACGTTTTTTTATTGCCTTATCCCCCGTTTTTTACTTTCTAAAGTTAATTTAATTATAAGAGAATTATAACTATAAATAAAAGGCTATACATATAATTTTGATTATGTATTACTTTCGCTCTTGAAATATAACTTCTGGATTTGCTAAATCACTATTCCGAAATACAACATCCGCATAACTTTTTGGATTATGCTCATCTATATACATCTTACAGGCAGCATGATATCTGTTTAAAAACATCTTCTCTGCTTCTTCATAACTTCCAAAAGCTTCTGTCTCCCGCTTTGCACCACGTTTTCTCGCAATCTCAAAATCTGTATCTACAAAGATTTTGTAATCAAATAAATGCGTAACGTCTTTTTTCAATAGAAACGTTCCATCTACTATTAATATCATATTTTGCGTGGCCAATAGCGGCTCATTATGTACAGGCATATCCGTTATTAAGTTATGAGAAATCGTTTCATACTGTAAATTCCCGTTAAGTCCTAAAGGCATTAATAATCTTTCTTTGAAAGCTGTATAATCGTTTGCATCTTCATAATACCCTCTTGCAGATTCTTTTCCTTTTGCATAGCGAATCACTCTTGGATTATGAAAATCATCAATGCTGGCGCGTGTTACTGGTAATCCTCGTTTTTTTATTTCTTCCGCTAGTTCGTTTGCAAATGTTGTTTTTCCTGAGGCTGTAATACCGCTTACTCCAACTCTTATTGGATGGGTTAAGTTTAGCTTTACAATATGATCTGCAATTTCTTTGATTCTTTGTTTTCGGTTCATGATATCTCCCTTTATAATTAGTTGACATAATATAATTATAGATAATAATTCATGTCACTATTTGTCAGTAAATTGATATCCTTTCTCGAATCGCTGATATCTCGAAAAAATCATTGATATATTTTAAGTTATGATAGATATATTTGAAAAATCGTTGATATATTATTAGCTTACTTTCCCTTAAACCCTCGATATAAAGCAGTCCGTAATTCTTGTTTGTATTCTTCAATTTCTGGCATTTCGAGTTCTTCTGCTAGTCTGATAGCTAATTCAATATCATACGGTACTCGTACAAGTTGAATAGAAAAGCTCGCTGCTTCTTTTTCATTGTAAGTTCCTTCAAATATTAAATAGGAAGCTTGTGTTATTTCAAGTGGGTTTCCTACGCTACCGGCATTACATAACGTTTTCCCTCTGAAATTTTGAACGAATGCTTGGTGAACGTCACCGTAACAAACGACATCTGGTTTTCTTTCCCCTTCTATATTTTCCGTCAGATCACTATTTTCGAACATACTAATACGTTCTTCTCTTGAAGCGTGTGGTTGAATTCTTTCATATAAACTTCTCGGTGAAGCGTGAAACATACGAATGAATTTCCCACTCATATAAAACTCGATTGAAAATGGTAAGTTTCTTAAATAGTCATTTTGTTCTTCCGATAATTGTTTTTGATGCCATTTCAATGCTTCAAATTCAGTCGGCTTTGTAATAAAATCATCCCAGTTTCCCATTACGACTACTTCACATTCTTTACGAATGATTTCAACTGCTTCACTGGAATGAGGTCCTTTTCCTACTAAATCTCCAAGGCAAATAATGCGCTCGATTCCTCTTAATTTAATATCATTCAACACGGATTCTAATGCTTGAATATTACCGTGAATATCTGAAATTACTGCTATTTTATCCATATAAATTACTCCTTTATTTATTAAATTCGCTTGATTGATACCATTTTGGAATATAAGATGAAAAATGATTATGATCTTCTAAAATTCCATTTAATCTTTCCTTCATATCATCTACTAAATGCGGTGTACTTCGATTCGTCCAAACGATATCCGCTGGGAATGTCATCGCGACGTACAATGTATACAGTTTCCAAAAATGAAGCGATGGTTCGCCTCCGAAATAACCGTGAACTTGTCCAACCGCAAATGGTTTACTTATTCTTATAGTAAAAATCGCTACGTTATAAAAATCGTGTATTGGATCACCAAAATCATATCCACCAAAATCGATAACGATAAATTCCTTATTATGAATCATGCTATTTGCTGGATGGAAGTCATCATGTAAAAATCTTATTGGACGATTTCCCAATAAATCTTTATGATTTTCTACAAAGGTTAATACTGGCTTCAAATCCAGAAAATTCACCTCGTAATCTGTTAGTGCCTCTATGTATCTTTCGTATTTATTCCATCTAGATGTTTCCCATTTATTACTTGCACTTTCTCTTTCAATTGAGTGAATCCTCTTTAATACTTCCCCTGCTTTTCTTCCTGCATTATACTGTTCTTCCACCGATAACTTCTTTAAACCTTCTTCACCATTTATACCTCGGGTCCATTCAAATACTTGAACACATTTATTTAATTTCTCAATTATTATGAAATGAATTAACTTGGGTGTTGGAATATGTAATGACTCTAATTGTTTCATATACGTATATTCTTCTTGTTTACGTTCAAAATGAACAGCATCACATACTTTTACAAAATAGGTTTCTTGATTCTTTAATTCAATTTTATACTTCTCTTCATGTGAAAAACCTTTTGAAATAGCTGTACACGTTGCAATACGAGGCCATTCTAGTATTCTCTCTATCTCTCTAAGCATTTCTTCCACAACGTTCACCTCTATTAATATATGTACAAACTACCTAGCACTTCATGTTCTCGTTTATTTCCACCTTTAAACTCTACTGCAAATAGATTTTCGCCATTCTTATTCAAATGTTCTAGTACTAGCCCTTCTCCAATCGGTTCACAAAACTGCACATGAATATCTCCAAATACTACACTTTGACACTCGGCATTCCATTTTTCATTTTTCACAACTGAGCTTGTAGATAGCTCCATTACTTCTTTCCATTTCCGTACTGTTTCTCGAACATTTTTTACTGCGTAATGAATCGTTTCAATTTGTTGCACTTTGTTTTTATGTTCAGTAATCGTCCCACTGTTACGTAAATCGTTTCTTCTTTCTTCGTCCGTTTCATTCCACTGTATAAAGAAAGGTAATTTCGGTCCGTTCTCTTCTTGCTTAACGAATAACATTTTCCATTCTAAAAGTCGGCCATCTTTTCTCATACGTTTCCCTTCAAATGGCCCTATCGTATGTAAGCCGTACTTATTAAAGTTAACTGCTAGCTCCTCAATTGCATCTGTTCGGATCGCGATTTGTAGCATTCCTTCTCCATTTTGTAGTTTCATCACTGTTTCTTGTACTAATGGATTTTCTGCTTCTTTCGCTTTTTCTTCATGTTGAACTGCTAAAAATTCTATATATGATAAATCAAAATAACTTAAACTATTCCAAGTACCCCAATTCTTATGCTCTCCGCCTAATACAGTATGAAATCCAAGTTCCTGCATTTGTTTTGCCGCTTCCTCCGGTGTACCATGAACTGCGTGAACGAGATGATCAAATCGTAACATGTCTTTCTCCCCTTTCTCTCCATCCTTTTATTGTATATTTTATTTTTCTTTCATTCAATTCAAAAACTTTAAAACCTAGTTGATTTATACGATTAATATGTATTATAATGAAACAAATTTAATTATTGCTGATTGGAAAAACCAAAGGCACTTTTCTCATACGGGAAAAGTGTCTTTTTCATTTATTATTACAGGGGGATTATTTATGCAGAAATTAATTGTCTTTGCTATTATTGGATTTTTCGCTCAATTGATCGATGGAGCACTTGGAATGGCGTATGGAGTAACGTCTTCCTCTTTATTATTAATGTTTGGTATTGCACCAGCTGTTGCATCTGCATCAGTTCATTTAGCTGAAGTCGTTACAACTGCAGCTTCCGGCGCATCTCATATCAAATTTGGAAACGTTGATAAATATACAGTTTCCAGGCTTACATTACCTGGGGCAATCGGCGCATTTGTTGGGGCATGTTTTTTAAGTAATTTGCCCGGAGATGTAATCAAACCATACATTTCCGTATTTTTATTTACTTTAGGGGTTTATATTTTATTACGATTCATCATTCAAAAACAAATTGTCACTTCAAATAAGCGTATGTCTGCAAAACAACTTGTGCCGCTTGGTTTATTCGCTGGATTCGTTGATTCAACTGGTGGCGGTGGTTGGGGGCCCATTACGACACCTGTTCTTCTAGCAAGAGGAAATGAAGCTAGAAAAGTTATTGGATCTGTAGATACGAGTGAATTTCCTGTTTCACTCGCTGCAACAATCGGCTTTTTCATTTCACTTGGCTGGGAACAAGTAAGCTGGGTTTGGGTATTTGCCTTAATGCTCGGCGGTATTGTCGCAGCTCCAATTGCTGCATGGTTAGTCCGCATCGTTCCACCCCATTTACTTGGCGTATTAGTTGGTGGTCTTATTATCTTTACAAATATTCGTACACTGCTTACTACATTTAAAGTGGATCCAACTGTTATTTCACTTTCTTACGTTGCAGTTGGTCTTGTCGTTATTATTTCTATTTTCATTGCTGTTCGAAATCATTCCAATCGTCCTAACGCATCAACGGCTGAGTATCCAAATGATCAGAAGCAAATGCTACCATAACTATAAAAAAATACCGCTCAATTTAGAGCGGTATTTTTTATTTTTCTATTTTCCAATTAATCATCGTTTCTGTAGCATTTACTCTCTTCATATGTAACTTTTCTAAAACACGCATCGAACTATAGTTATCTATGAGTGTCTCTGCAATTATTGTTTCTACCTCTCCTGTTTTGAAAGCCCAATCGATTAGTTCTTTTACAGCTTCTGTTGCATAGCCCTGATTCCAATATTTCTCAATAAATCCATAGCCAATTTCTACTGTTTGATCCTCGTTTGGTTTCCCTTTAAATCCAATATCTCCTAAAACGCTATCATCTTCTTTCCGAAAAACATACCACGCCCCCCATGGTAATAAAGCCGCATCTTGTTTTACATTCTCTACATGCCCTACAATATGCGGACCGCTATTATATCCTTGCTCGTTAGCAACTTGAATCCTCTCTTCTGTACACGGCACTATATAGAGCCTTTCTGTTTCTAATTTCATTTTGATTTCCCCTTTTTGCTTAAACGTTACGTTACTCTAATTATAACAAATAATATGACTTTATCATGAATGTCGAATTATATTTTTCTGAATTTTCTTTTTATTTAGAGGGTTTTTCAATATTTTTTGCGAAACATTTGTATAACAATTTTTTCTTTGCTTATTGCTACATAATAGTAGGTTCGGGTGGAGTTTTGCAAGCGTTTCCTATACAATAACCGATATTTTTTGACTTTTCCTAACAAAATATCTTGCAATATATTCAGAAAGTCATTACAATTGCCATATATTAAAAATCTTAGCAATATATAAATCCTCATCAATCCGATGAGGTAGAGGTTGCGACTTTTAATAGTAAAACGGACGAGACACAGAGAATGTCACTGACTCCGTTTGAAAGGAAAAGTTGCCGAAGTTTATATTTCTTCTCTGGAAATATGAGCTGGGGCTGTCTCCGAAAGGAACAGAACTGTCACGTTTACAAAATTACCGTGTAAACGTGGGGTGCTATCTTAACGGAAGGGTATGATGGGGTGGTTATTTGTGAAACGTTCCGCCAAATTCCTTTGGCGGTTTTTTGTATTTTTCTCCCCCGCTCCTTCCTAACCTACAAGAAAAGGAGTGTTGAACATGAATAGCGCAACAAATCAATCTACCTCTAAAACGCAAACTACACAAGGACAAGGTGAATTAAAACGCGGATTAAAATCGCGTCACCTTACGATGATTTCTCTCGGTGGTACAATCGGTACCGGACTATTTCTTGCCAGCGGTGGTGTCATTCATTCAGCTGGTCCTGGCGGTGCACTAATCGCATACGCCGCAATTGGAATTATGGTATATTTCTTAATGACAAGCTTAGCTGAACTTGCAGCTTACATGCCTGTTACTGGATCTTTTAGTACGTATGCAACAAAATTTGTTGATCCATCACTTGGTTTTGCACTTGGATGGAACTATTGGTATAACTGGGCGATTACAATTGCGGCAGAACTAGCGGCCGTAACATTAATTATGAAATTTTGGTTCCCAGATACCCCTTCTCTTATTTGGAGCGGATTATGTTTAGCTATTATTTTCCTTTTAAACTATTTATCTGTTAAAGGGTTTGGTGAATCTGAATATTGGTTCGCACTTATTAAAGTAGTTACAATTATTATCTTTTTAATTGTCGGCTTTATGATGATTTTCGGAATTATGGGGGGCGAAACTGTTGGCTTCAAAAACTTCACTGTTGCTGATGCACCATTTAACGGTGGTATCATGGCAATTATCGGTGTATTTATGGCAGCTGGTTTCTCCTTCCAAGGAACTGAATTACTTGGGGTAGCTGCTGGTGAAACTTCTGATCCAGAGCGTAATATTCCGAAAGCAATTCGTTCGATCTTTTGGCGTATTCTTTTATTCTATATTCTTGCGATTCTCGTTATCGGTTTATTAATTCCTTATACAACTGAAAGTCTTGCCGCAAGTGATGTAACAGTAAGTCCATTTACACTTATTTTCGAAAAAGCGGGCGTTGCCTTTGCTGCTTCTGTTATGAACGCTGTTATTTTAACTGCTGTACTATCTGCTGGTAACTCTGGTATGTATGCATCAACTCGTATGCTTTGGGATTTAGCTCGCCAAGGAAAAGCACCAAAGTTTCTTGGTAAATTAGATAGCCGCGGTGTACCTGTTAACGCGTTAATCGTAACGTCAATTGTTGGTAGTATTGCTTTCATTGCTTCTTTATTCGGTGACGGAGTTGTATACATTTGGTTATTAAACGCATCCGGAATGTCTGGTTTTATCGCATGGGTCGGAATTGCAATTAGTCATTACCGTTTCCGTAAAGCATATATCGCACAAGGAAAAGATTTAAATGACTTACCATATAGAGCAAAATGGTTCCCATTCGGTCCACTCTTCGCATTTACTCTTTGTATTATCGTAATTTTAGGACAAAACTATGGCGCATTTATGGGTGAATCAATCGATTGGAACGGCGTACTTGTTTCTTACATCGGTTTACCACTCTTCTTAGTACTATGGTTAGGATATAAATTTACGAAAAAAACGAAAGTGATTCCACTTGATAAATGTGAACTAAAATAAAGTGAAACGAGCAAACAAATTTGTTTGCTCGTTTTTTGTTGCAAACCTCTTTGCTTCCCTATTGCTCCTGTTTTTGCAATAATAAAGGAAATATAAATAAAGGTTGGGATACAATGAACATTCGCATTACTGATGAAGCGAAAGCAGCTATACATAGATTAGAACTTGAAGATAAAAAGATCGTTCGCATTAGAGGAACAATGACGAACTCTTGTAGTATTTTCGTTGATGTCGATTTAATTTTGGATACATATAACGCAGATGATGTTGTATATGAAGATGCAGATCTTATCGTACAAATGGATTCATTCACGAAAGACTACACTGGTGATACAGTGAAGCTTGATTATAAGACGACTGGTTTTAGTATTACGACTCCGAGTGAGACGTTAGTTTATGGTTTGTCGATTAAAAAATAAAAATTGTTTTCATTTGACCACCGAGGTGAAAAAATGGGTAATTATGTTCCGTTAAAATTTTTATTTAGCGAAGAATTAGCAGAAAAAATAGCTGATTCTATTTGTAAATACGATCCGAATTTCTCTAAAAAAAACTTTGTATCCTCTGTAACATGTAAAGTTGAAGGTTTAGGGTTAAAACAACGTATTGAAGTAATAGCAGATGAATTACATAATGCATTACAAAAAGATTTTAATGAAGCAATACATATATTACTAAAAACATTAGGCCCAGAAAATACAACAGAAGTAGGCACATTTACAAACGGATATATGTACATGCCTCTTGCAAAATACATTGAAAAATATGGACTTAACGACTTTGAAACCTCATTCAACGCCATGTATGAAATAACAAAAAAGAATACTGCTGAATATGCCATTCGGCCTTTTCTTCAAACATACCATGAAGACACACTAAACATATTACAAAAGTGGATTCATGATAAAAACAGCCACATTAGAAGATTAGTTTCTGAAGGTACGAGACCAAGACTTCCTTGGGCTAAAAAAACAGGAGCTCTAAAAGGTGATTTTAAGTACAATTTACAGCTTCTTGAACCATTAATGAATGACCCTTCTAAATATGTTCAAAAATCTGTAGCCAATCATATTAACGATATTACGAAAGAAGATAAAGAACTCGTTTTTCAGTGGTTACAGCAATTACGTGATAAACAGCATCCTATTAATCCTTGGATTATAAAACATGGGCTAAGAACAGTAATAAAAAGTGGTACTTTACCAAAAAATTTTTCTTTTTAAGTATTTTAAACAAAACCGCTTATGCTTCAAAAATGAAGCATAAGCGGTTTTCCTTTTGAATACAGAAATAACAAACATAAAAAGTACTTTAAATTTCTTCTTTATATCATTATTTTACTAACTCTTCTATGTTATTACTTTCCTTAATTTTTTCGGATGATAGCCAGAGTGAATAACTTGTTCCATCCTTGTTCCTTAAATATATGTTAAATTCCTTATTATATAGTTCTTCTTTAAGAATAGTGACTACCTTTCTCAAATCATCTATTACATATGGATCATTTCTATATTTTATCTCACTGTCATTGAAAACTAAAGTCAATTCATACTCTAGACAATTGCCGTCTTTCGGGTGTGGACAAGTAATATCCTCAATTACAAAACGATCATTTTGAATTTCATTTAACCTTACGCCTACTTTTGTTTCAGTTTGAATCAAATATGTCCAATAACCGCTTACTGTGTTTTTCATTGTTAAAAGCAGTTCTTCTTTCGTTATAGCTTTTTGCACATTTTGAAAAGGGAAACCTATAGATTCACCATTATAATCCTCAATTTCAAGTGTTGTTATCTTTCTATTACTCTTCTGAATGAATTGAATTAGAGCATATAAACGATCTAATTCTTTTGATTCAAATTGACTGTAATCAATCTTGTCACTCGTTTTTAAAGTTAATAATAACTTATCCGTTGGTTTCTCCTCTATATCATCATCCACTATATATTGAAAAACATTTTTATTTTCAGGTTCCACGTAACCTAATTTTTTAATTTCTTCTAGCATTAGTTTAAATTTCTTATATTCCTCATATGTTTTTTTTCCGTATTGATATTCATCACCTTTTATTCTTGAATATAGGAAGCCATCTACCTCTACTCTAAATTGAATATTTTTGTTATTTTTTGCTTGAACAGTATGATATGTATGCCCCATATTCCCTTCGTTTATAGCACCCCAATGTGTTACAATCACATCAATTCCGTGCTTTTTTTTCACATATTTTTTCACCTGATCGTCATCTTTATAATTACACCCACTTAAACATAAGAAACATAACAATACTAACATTACATTTTTCATTCTTTTCATATAGCACCTTGCCCTCTTTTTGCATAAACAAAATATTCCATATATAAAGAATACTAAATCGCTGAATGTTTTCAAAGAATTAAAATATTTTTACACTCGGTTTATATATCTATTTCTTTTATTAATGGCTCTAATAAGTTTTAATATTGATAATCGAATATAATAAAAAGAAACCTAAATTTAAGGTTTCCCATTTTTACCAACAATTTAAATTTTAATAGATATTTTTTAGCCAAGTAATAATTCGTAGTACCTGAAACGACTCAAACCAAGTAATGAAAAACAGGAGAACAAAGAAAGAGATAAGTGATATGAATTTTAATCTTCCATCTTCACGTCTAGCAATCGCTATAATACTCAGAACCACTCCAATTAAAAAAGAAATATACCCTAATAGGATAATAGGCTCAGAATAGCTATCTATTATCCTATTTAATCCAAATAATAACATTCCAAAAGTCATCAATGTTATTGAAAATACACTAAATTTTTTCACAATTCAACCTCCAATATAATTTTACTATTTTATGGAGAGAATAATTTTTTTATGCGTATGGATGAACAATTACACTATAAAATTAGATAACTCAATTTATTTTTTCATTAAACAACTGC
Source organism: Bacillus sp. FSL K6-0073 (assembly GCF_038006085.1). NCBI lineage: Bacteria > Bacillati > Bacillota > Bacilli > Caryophanales > Bacillaceae > Bacillus > Bacillus sp. FSL K6-0073. Next base: position 2,998,773 of record NZ_JBBOUN010000001.1, read on the forward strand.
CTTCTTTTATACCCTCAAAGGATTTTCACTCAATTAACCCGAATATATAAATAACAATTCTCACAAGGAGTAACTTTATATGAATCTATTCGAACACGAAACATAAAACCGTTCCACTTTAATAAGAGGTCCTCCCTTTTTCTTTTCTCATCATATCATCCATTAAAAAAATAGGAGGACATAATTATGAAACGTGATCCATTATTTTTAACTTTATTAGAAAGTGCAAATACACATTTTAGCGGCTGGGATTTTTCTTTCATTTCAGAAACAGGTCGAATGAAGAGCGAGCCTTTATCGTGGTCATACGGCAGTACTGCTTTTCAGCTTATGCAACGTGCAGAATCAATGCTCGATATGGGTACTGGCGGCGGAGAGTTTTTATCTATGTTACAACCGTTCCCGTCAACTATATTCGCTACTGAGGGCTACGCTCCAAATGTGCCAATTGCTCAAAAGAAATTAGAGCCTTTAGGGGTTACCGTTGTAGAAGTGACCGATGATACTGCTTTGCCATTTCAAGATGGTCAATTTAATTTAATTATAAATCAACATGAATCGTATGCTGCTTCTGAGGTAAACAGAATTCTTTCTCCAAGTGGCGTTTTTCTTACACAACAAGTTGGCGGTCTTGATTGCGCGGAACTTAATGAGCAGTTTGGCTCACCACTAAATAGCGAATTTGCAAGTTGGTCTCTCGAAACCGCATGCAGTGAGTTAAAGCAAAATGGATTTACTATCTTAGATGCAAAAGAGGAATTCCCTTTCCAACGCTTTTATGATATTGGCGCTATCGTCTATTATTTAAAAGCAATTCCGTGGCAAATTCCTGATTTTACTGTTGAAAGGTATTGTGAGGAATTATATCGTATACATGAAATCATCTTACAAAAAGGTTATTTTGATGTAAAGCAACATCGTTTTATGATTAAGGCGATTTGTAGCTAACAAAAAGAGGTGGCAAAGCCACCTCCTTTTTGCTCCGTTTACATATGTTCTCTACTCTTTCATAATAAGAAAAGTTATATCATGCATATTACAATTATGACCAATGAATTGTATTTCTGAAACATATAATCACCTCGCATATATGATGAGAGCAAAACGTGATTTTTCACTTTACTCTTCTATTGAGAAATGAGTTGTTTTTCATATCGCTTGTTCGCATTATCTTCTGTCAAACATGCAGTTGTGTAATGAATAATATTCCGGTTATCATACGTAAACATATGTTCTAACTTATTTTCTTCTGTTAATACTGTCGGTAAGTATTTTGGTAAATTGCTAACTACTCCTCTATTATCACCATCTAATATCCAATCAATTTCTTTCCATTCTAATAGACCTTCAGCCGTACGTAATGGTGTATTCATTTGCATTCCATCTGGCAAATCAGCAACGAACACATACATTCCTTCACTAGCCTGGGGCTCATCTTTACCTTTAAAACCAACAGTCCCTTTATACGTTACACTTGAAAGTTCTATGCCCGTTTCCTCAAATGTTTCTCTAATTATTCCTTCGTATGGCGTTTCATTATCTTCTATTTTTCCTCCAACACCATTCCACATCCCCATATTCGGCTTTTTATTTCTATTTAATAGCAGTATTTTATCGCTTTTTCTAATAAAGCAAATTGTGTATTTGTATATACGATCATTTCCTTTCATTTTCCACATGAGTTATTTGGCTTATTTTCAAGTAAAAACACTCGCCTTACAATTCCTTACTACATAATATATAGTACAACTTTCATGCGTAAACACTTTACGTCAAACGAGAGAATCCTTTTTAGAAAGGAGAATTTAAAATCGATACTATAAGCAATGAATTTCTAAACCAATATTACAACAGCCTCGTATGGTTAAACGATACACACTGGTTCGGGGTTCCAATCTGTAAACTTCCCTCTGATCTCTTTTTGTATCAAGAAATCATTTATGAATTAAAGCCCGATTTAATTATTGAATGCGGGACTTTTCACGGTGGTAGTGCACTGTATTTAGCTTCTATGTTAGATTTAATTGGAAAAGGTCACGTACTTACTATCGATATAACTCCGCAGCCAAATCGACCATCACATAATCGGATTACGTATTTAACAGCATCTTCTGTTTCTGTGCAGGCCGTCCAAACAATAGTAAGCATGCGCAAACCTGATGATGTGGTTTTAGTTATTTTAGATTCTGATCATAGTAAAGAGCATGTATCCAAAGAACTATTACTATATAAATCTATCGTCACTACTGGCAGTTATATGATTGTAGAAGATACCTCCATTAATGGACATCCGCTTCTTCCCGATTGGGGGCCTGGCCCGATGGAGGCTGTGGATGAGTTTTTAACTAAAAATAATAACTTCATAATCGACGAGTCTAAACATAAATTTTTCATATCATTTAATCCAAAAGGTTTTTTAAAGAAAATAAAGTGAAACTTTAATAAGTGGGGTTTTGCTCCTCTCCCACTTATTCTATTATTTTCATTTTTGAAAAAGGATAATATACAAATTCCACCTTGCCAATTATGTTATCTTCTTCAATATATCCTAAGCCATTTCGACTATCTCTACTTACTTCGCGGTTATCTCCCATTACAAATAACTTATTTGGCGGAATTTTTGTCTTTTGAAAATTATAAAACACTTGTGTGTTGTTAAATAAATCTTTGTTTGTATATGGTTCTTCTTGCTTTTTATCGTTCACATATACCTTTCCGTTCGTTATGTTAATTACATCACCAGGAAGCCCTATTACACGTTTCACATAATATTTCGATTCATCCTCTTCTTTTATAATGACAATTTCTCCGTGTTGTAAATTAGAAAGACGTACTACTGCTTTATTTACAAATACGTAGTCTTCTTCATATAAAGTGGGCTGCATCGATTCCCCTTCCACCTTACATAAAGTAAAAGAATGGTAGCCTATGACTATCACCAATATAAATAGTATGTACTTTCCCCAGCCTCTCTTAATCTCCTTTTTCATATCCATTCCCACCTTATAAAGCGCTTTTTAACTCAAAAAATATATCACTGCACAATATGTTTCCATGCAGTGATACTATTTTTACTGTGCCTTGTTCGGTTGTTCTACTGGAATTGAATTTGTATTTGATCTATTTGTTTTTAATTCAAAATACGCATCCAAAATTTCTTTACCAATGGCAGAATTAATTCCTGATTTATCATCATTCACCCATGGTACAACAACTGAAAAGGCTATTTCCGGATCAGCATCATATGGCGCATAACCGGCAAGAGTTAAATTATAACATTTTTTTCGGTTGTTGTTCTCATCTCTTCCAATATCACTTTCTCCACCATATACTGTTTCAGCTGTTCCTGTTTTTCCCGCTGGTTTATATGGTAGACCTTTAAACGTTCCGGTACCTGTTCCGTCAGCTTCTTGAAAAACTCTTCTAAATCCTTCTTTTACATGATTAATGTACGAAGTGTCCATATCCACTCTATTTAATACAACTGGTTCAATCGACCGAACGACTTTTCCTACATCCTCTGGTCTATTCGGTTGCTCTCTAACTTCTTGTACAATTTGTGGCTTCATTCGGTAACCGCCATTTGCAATGGTTGAAATATATTGTGCAAGCTGAAGCGGCGTATATGTATCATACTGTCCAATCGCGTAATCAAGTAAAAATCCGGGTATGTTATCAGTTCTACCTACTTGACCAATTGATTCATTTGGCAGGTCAATACCAGTCGACACACCTAGGCCAAATTGTCTAAAATAGTAGCGCATTTTATTAAATGTTTCTTGTTTAATGTCTAATGGATTATTTAGGACATAATTAATGCCTGCCATTTTTAAAGCCGTATTAAACATATAAACGTTCGATGACACTTGCAAAGCTCTTAAATCATCAATATCCCCAAATTCTTTCCACGATTTCTTCGGCTTAGAACTTCCTTTAAAATACATTGGTGCATCAAAGAAATGTGTATACGGCTTAATCGCTTCTGTTTGATATCCAGTTAATAAAGTAGCACCTTTTACAGTTGACCCTAACTCATAAGAACTTGTCATCGTTCCTAATGCATAATCTTCTATTTGCATACCGCCATCTTTATTTACAATTTTCTTTCCTGCCATTGATAAAATTTGACCGTTTTTCGGATTCATCATTACTACGAACGCACGATCCATCATCGGCTCTGCAGCATGAAAGGCTCGTAAATTCTTTTCAAGGCTTCCCTCTACTCTTTTCTGTAAATCCATATCGACTGTTAACATCAAGTTATTTCCACTTTTTCCTTCAGTCACTTTTTCTGTTCGAACAATCTTCCCTGCTTTATCCATAATATTTTTAGACTGTTCTTTCGTTCCGTGTAGTGCATCTTCGTATTGTTTTTCGATGTAACTTTTACCAATACGGTCGTTTCGATTATAATCACGAACTAAATAATAATCTAATTGTTCTCTTGGCAACCCTTCATTTTCATTAGAAACGCTACCTAGTATAGAGCGCAGTATTTTATCATTTGGGTATTCACGTTCCCAATCTACTGTTGTATCTACCCCCGGTAAACTTGCCAACCTTTCACTAACGACAGCATATTCATTTTGACTTACATCTTTTTTAACGATTTGCGGCGTCATTTTATATCCCGCATTCATTTTGCTTTTAATGGCTAGTACTTCTAGGTCTTCTTTTGAAAGTTCACTTAATTCTTCTTGTGTAATTCTTTCCCTACGTAACTCTTCAACTTTTTTATCTAATTCTTTCCCTTCTATCTCCTGCTTTCTAAATTTACTCTCATCTTCTTTCGTTACTTTCGCTGCTGCCCGCTTTTCATTTAACTGCATCCAAAAATCCTTTTTATCTGTTTCTGTTAACTTGTCTATGTCCTCTTGCGACATTTCAATTAGCTTAGCTAAATCTCTTGCTACTTGTAAAACTTCTTTCGAGTCTACTCCTCTCATTTTCGTATATGTAACGGTTCGCAATGGTTTATTATTTACAATAACGTGACCTTGCCGATCAAACATTTTCCCTCTAGGAACGGGAGTGCTTACCGTTACATCTTCCTTTTTATTTACTTCATTTCTATACGTTTCTCCATCAATGATTTGTACTTTACCTAATTGAATTATAATAGCTGAAAATAAAAGAAAGACAATAAAAAATAGTACATTTAACCGAAATGGAATATGAGTCTTTTTCTTTTTCGATAGTTTTTTCTGCTCCTTTTTCTGTCTCATTTCGCTCCCTCGCTTCATTCTATTAACATTTCTACGCAAAGTCATTATGTATCAAATTTATTTATATGATATATATAGAATTTTATATTAATTATAAAAGAAATAAAAGATTTAATTTTCAGTTTTTTATTTTTATATCCTATTTATTACCATTCCCTTAATGCACAATAAAATGAATATTATTCTAAAAGAAAAATGGGGCAAATTTATTTTTATACCATTAGTTTACATTTCTTTGTATACTAAAGAAATAAATTCATAAAAGACATTCTTAAGGAGAGAACGAAAATGACAGATTCGTTTATCATACATACTAAAACGCCACATTGTTTAAACTTTATGATCTACATTCAAAATATTTATCTCAATCAAAAAGGAAAAAAAGAAAATTTTCGTTTTCCTTACATAACAAAAACATTACATTTCTCCACTGACTTTAAAACAAATTTCAAAGAATTATGGCTGACTCTTCGTAAGCAAACTGCTAACGACAGATATGATTTACAAATTTTCCACGAGGAGAATCATATATTTTACAAGAAACTTTTTGACGCTAATTTATGTGATGAGGAATCATTTAAAGAATTAATATGTAGCTTTAAAGTATGGTGGACTAGCATAGTAGGTCAGCTTTCAATAGAATGTTCCGTAAGTAATTATAGTGAACAACTTTATAATGACTTAGTTTTATACTTAAAGCAAAACGAAATAGAGCCTTTACAACAGCTACATATTAGCTTACTTTATGACGATTGTGTATTCACTAAAGATAATATTACTTCTTACTCTGCTATTTTACCTATGAAACAATTTTTTATAAATTATAGAGATGTTGTTACTACATTATCAAAATGTTTTCATATGGCTTAAAACAGCGATTACTCAAATAAAAAACTGAGGTATCTACCTCAGTTTTTTCGATAACTTATTTCATTAAAGATACCTCTTCAACAAATTCACCAATTTTATTTTGAAAAACATAATCAAAGTTATATTCCTGTCCTGTTAACTCTTCATTTACTAAAATAGTTGTTGCCCCTACTTCTCTCTTTGCGATTTGTGGGAATGAAGCGACAGGTTGTACTTTTAATGACGTTCCCATAACGAGAAGTACATCTGTTTCATATAAACGTTTCATTGCATTTTGATATTGAGGCAGTGTATCTCCGTATAAAACAACGTCTGGATTTAAAATGAAATTACACTTCTGACAGCGCGGCACTTCATGATCAATCATATACTGTAAATCATATCCCGCTTTACACTTCGGACAATGTGCTGTTTGAAGTGTTCCATGTAAATCAATGACATGTTTACTGCCACCTAATTGATGTAAACCGTCAATATTTTGCGTTAAAATCGTAATATCTTTCCCTTGTTCTTCTAGCTCAGCTAAAAAACGATGTCCACGATTTGGTTTATATTGATGGAACGTATTAATTTGAAAGATTTCTTTATAATGCTTCCAAAATTCTTTCGGACTTCGGTTATAGTACCCTCTTGATAAGTACATCTCCACATTCGCATCAGCATACAATCCATTTGCTGAACGGAAATCTGGGATACCACTTTCCGTACTTGCACCAGCGCCTGTTAATACTGTAATTTTCTTCGCTTTTTCTAAAATTGAACGTACTTCTTCAAATTGTTGCACAAAAATCACCTCTATGTATTTTCCTATTCTTATTATACCAGTTGTTTACAGGAGGTGTTGTACAATTCATTTTACTTAATGCGTTGCGCCCCCAATCTCTACAATATCTACTTCAACTGTCATCGTTACTTCAATTGCCAATTCTATTCCCTTACTAATAGTAGAAAGTGACATACTCGGTTGCCCTGGATAATTACTCGCTTGTTCTGGTAAAAACGGAATATGAATGAATCCGCCTTTTATTTTCTTATCATGTTTCTCTAGTTCATGCATAAGTCCATAGAATAAGTGATTACAAACGAATGTGCCTGCCGTCTGTGAAACAGATGACGGTATGCCCTCTTCGCGAAGTTTTTTTACGATTGCTTTCATCGGAAGTGTAGACCAATACGCAATCGCTCCTTCTTCTACAACCGGTATATCTACCGGCTGATTTCCTTCATTGTCTGCGATTCTTGCATCATCAATATTAATTGCAACACGTTCTATCGTAATATCTGGTCTGCCCCCAGCTTGTCCAATGCATATAATAATTTCCGGCGCTAGTTCTTCTATATACTCTTTTAATACGCTTATTGATTTATGAAATACAGTTGGTACTTGTTTGCTTATTACCTTGTATTCTCCAATTGTTTTTTCATGCAAACCTTTTGCTACTTCCCAAGCTGGATTGATATTTTCTCCGCCAAACGGATCAAACCCTGTTAATAATACTGTTTTCATAGTTTTATCCTCCTAATTAAAAACGATATACAAGGCCGTACATAATAAACATATTTATGATAAAAATTGAAAGAGCAATTGGTACTTGCGCTTTAATAACCGCATTTTTATCCTTTAGCTCTAAAAGCATCGCAGGTACGATATTAAAGTTTGCTGCCATTGGTGTAAGCAGCGTTCCGCAATATCCAGCAAACATACCGAGTGCTGCCATAATTGCTGGGTTTCCGCCGTGCATTTGAACTATTAAAGGTAAGCCAATTCCGCCAGTAATAACAGCAAACGCTGCGAATGCATTTCCCATTACGACTGTAAATAGCATCATGCCTAAACAGTACGCCATAACAGCAACGAACGGATACTCTGTCGGTAATACTTGACCGACTAAATCTGAAACAACTTGTCCAACGCCAGATTTCGCGAAAATACCGCCAAGTGCTGCTAACATTTGTGGTAAAATGACAGCCCAGCCGACAGCTTGTAATAGTCTGCTTCCTTCTTGAACAGGCGTTGTTATTTTTGATTTTGTAATACGCATCGCCGCGACGAATGCGAGTAATGCACCAAGCGCTAACGCTACTAACGTTACTTTATCTGGATCAACAAGAGAGACATTTCCCCATTTAATTTTCCCTAACGTTAACGTACCGATAATTGTAAAAATAGGAATTAATAGTGCAGGCATAAAAATTTTATTTTTTAATTTCTCAGCATGTTTCACACGTTCTTGTACTGGAACTTCTTTTTCCTCTGATTTTGTCACTTTATTTAGCGAGGCTAAAACGACCATAGCGAGCACGATACAGCCCACGTAAAACGAAGGAATTACATTTCCAAATAAAAATGTAACTGCAAACAATGCCCAAAATAAACTAGAACCGAATCTGTTTGGATGTTCACGATCGAATGCGATACGAACAGCGATAAAAGCAACAATTATCCCTAATACATAATAGATTGTATCCATTGTGATGATGTTCATATTAGATTGCCTCCTTCTTTTCTTTTCCTTCTGCCTTCATTGTTTTCTCTATATATTTGTCAAACCTTCTAAATCTAATCCAGCTTACAATAAGTGCAGATATTGCTGTCGGAATGCCCCAAAGTGCCATATCCCATACACCGACATGCATACCTACTGAATCGAAGAATCCTTTCATTAATAAAATAGCACCAGTTGCGATGAAAATATCTTCTCCGAAAAACCAAGCTGTATTTTCCGCAGCAGCTGCGTTTGCTTTAATCTTTTCTCTTAATTTTTCAGGAAGTTTACCGTATTTACCTTGCGCGGCCCCTTCTGCCATCGGTGCAACGAGCGGCCTTACTGTTTGCGCATGCCCACCAATATTAAGCCCTAGTGCTGCTGATGATTCTCTTATCGTAAAATATGACATTAATACTCTTCCAGTTGTTGCTCCTTTTGATTTCGTTATAAGTGCTTCGGCTCTTTCTTTTAAACCGTAACGCTCTAAAATTCCGATTACAGGTAAAGTTAATATAATTGGCATAGACATATATCTATTTTCTATGAAAAATTTACCGAACATGCTGATCACATCATAAAAACTTAATCCTGAAACCATACCAGTAACAATACCTGCAACCATAACTACTAAAAGTGTGTTTAATCTAAATAAAAAGCCCACTGCCACTAATAATATTCCGATTAATTTCACCAATTCCAACACTTCCCCTCATTTTTTATTTCGGTGCACATATAGAAATACCATTATGTTCGAATGTTCTGTATATTCTTTCTGCAAATTGCACTGCTTTTTCCCCATCACCGTGTAAACAAATCGTTTGCGCCTGAACTGCTACTTTCTCTCCATTGATCGAATTTACATGGCCTTCTTTCACCATTTGAAGTACTTGCTTTATCGCTTCGTCTTCATCTTTTATAAGCGCATTTTCTTCTGTACGGCTCGTTAATGTACCATCTTGCTTATATGTACGATCCGCAAAAGCCTCTTGTACGAGAGTTACTTTGTATTTTTCTGCAGCCTGTATAAATGCCACGCTATTTGCTAATCCATAAAGTAATAGACTTGGATTTATACGATAAATTGCCTTTGCGATTGCATCTGCAATTTCCGAATTAGACGCCGCCATATTATATAAGGCACCGTGCGGCTTTACATGATGCATCTTCCCGCCAGCCACTTTTACAAACCCGTCTAATGCGCCGATTTGATATAAAACATAATCGTATACTTCACTTGCTGAAACATTCATGTTTCTTCTACCGAATCCAATTAAATCAGGAAATCCAGGATGCGCCCCTATTGCTACGTTATGCTCCAAAGCTTTTTCAACAGTTTGACGCATAACAGACGGATCACCCGCATGAAAACCGCAAGCAACGTTTATAGAGGAAACGAACGGAAGAATTTCACCATCATTCCCCATCTTATAAGCTCCAAAACTTTCTCCTAAATCACAGTTTAAATCGATTGTAGTCACACTGTTTTCCTCCTAATTTTAACTTCGTAAAGCGATAAATCTCTTTAATAGATTGCTATTTACTTCTTGTTCTATGTACAATTGTTCCGCTTCTTCAAGCGTAATTTTCTCAAAAGAAACATAGTCCCCCGGCTTTAGCTGGGCAAGAAGAGGTAAATCTACTGAAATGATATTTCCCATTCTCGGATAGCCACCTGTCGTTTGCCTATCTACCATTAATATAATCGGCTGTCCACCATTAGGAACTTGAATGGTTCCAAATGTAACAGGACTCGATAAAATCTCTTTTTCTTCAATCCTATTTAAAACTTCTCCCTCAACCCTGTAGCCCATACGGTCAGCATAATTAGATACCTTATACTCTTTCGTAAAAAATGCCTTTCTACTTTCTTCGATAAATTGATCGTATTCAAAGTCAGTTATGACACGAAGCTTAGGATGTTTCTTATACTTTGGTAGTACGCTGTTGCTAATTACCCATTTCGTTTTTATTCGCTCATCTTTTTGTAAGTCTTGAATGAAACGATTCGCCATTTCTGAGTACGTACCAATTTGAAAACAATCTCCTTTTTTCAGCATTCTTCCTTCTATACCACCAATCGCAGCACGTATGTACGTACTTTTGCTTCCCATTGTACGCTCAATATGTATACCACCCGCAAAAGTCACATACGCTCTACAACCACTTTTCACTTTTCCAAAACAAAGCATACTACCTTCTTCCGCTAAAATGGGACGCCATAATGGGATACGTTCTCCATTTAACAACGGTTCCATATCAGCCCCACCAATTGCGAGTAAAGTCGTTTTCTTTATTAACAATTTAGGACCTAAAATCGTCATTTCTAATCCTGCTTCATTCTCTTCATTACCGACTAACATATTGATGAGCCTAAGCGCATTTTTATCCATAGCACCCCCAACAGGTACACCAAACTGTTGATAATAAGATCGCCCTAAATCTTGGACTGTTGTAAACATTCCTGCATGCAAAACTTCTACATCCATTCTTTAGCCCCCTCAAGAGATACATACTCTTCCTTCGTTATCGGGATAAATCGTAAATACATACCACTTTGAATATATGTTGGTATTTCTTCTTTCGGATTAAATAGAGTAATAGGTGTTCGGCCGATAATATTCCATCCTCCTGGTGTTTCAAGCGGATATATACCTGTTTGATTTCCGCCAATACCTACTGAACCAGGAGAGATTTGTAACCGTGGTGTTTCTTTTCTAGGTGTTTCTAATTCTTTTGATAGTCCTCCTAAATACGGGAACCCTGGTGTAAAACCTAACATATATACAAAATATGTAGTTTCACTATGTATTCGAATCACATCTTCTACTTGTAAACCTTTATAATGTGCAACCTCTTCTAAATCAGGTCCATATTCTCCCCCGTAGCACACTGGTATAGAAATATGTTTCACATCCTGTTTTACTTCTTCTTTATAAGAATCACACAGCTCCTTTATATACTGGCGAACGTAATCATATGATCTTTCACTTCTCTCATTTCTCTTCCATACTTCGTATACATTGTAGTAAACAGCTAATGAAGTAAACGATGGAACACACTCAATCATTCCTGCAAACGGATGTTGTTGCAGTGCTTGAAATAACCGCTGTACTTTCTCATATATACCCATCTTAATTTCTTCACCAAATGTAACAATAATTGCTTGATCCCCTAACGCAGAAAATTTCATCCTACTCCCTCTTTCTATGCCAAAAAGCCGAGTTCTTTCGAAATGCGATGCGCTGTTTCTTTCACCTTCGCAATAAAATATGAAATGTTACTTTCGCTGTACTCAATTGCTAATCCTGAAATACTAATGCCTGCTACAACCGTTCCATCGCTCGCGAAAATGGGTGCTGCTATCGCGGCTGTATGATTTTCTAACTCAGAATAACTAATTGTGTAGCCTTCCTTTTTTGCCATTTGCAACACTTCTAACAATTGTTCCTTATCCACGATTGTTCCATCTGCAAACTGTTTTAAATCCACTTCCTCTATGTATCTTCGTTTCTCTTCCTCAGAGAAATACGATAGTAAAATTCTTGGACATGCACCAGCATAAAGCGGTGCTCTTCTTCCAACCGCCGTATACACGCGTACCGGCTGAACACCCTCCATCTTTTCAACGTAAATTGCCTCATTATCATCTTGAATTATTAAATTAACTGCCTGTCCTAAACTATCTCTAAGTTCTTTCATATAAGGAATTGCTATATTTCTTACTGATAATCGTTGTGAAACAAGTTGACCGAACCGTAAAAATACGACCCCTAAACGATATTTCCCCTTTTCGTTTTTTTGTAAAAACGCCATCTCTTCTAACGAGCCAATTAAACGATAAACAGATGTTTTCGGCATATTTGTAAGCCGAACCATCTCAGTTAAACTTAGCTCTTCATGCTCATAAAACAACTCTAAAATATCCATTGTCTTAACTGCCGTTTTATTTATACTCATTCTATCTCCCTTTCGTTCCAAATTACGGAACTTAAATTCCATTTTTCGAAACAAACATATAATTTAAAATTATAAAATATTCTTTCAATTCAATCAATAGATTTTAAGCAAATAAAAAAGCATGGAAGAATATCTCTCCCATACTTCACCACACTTTATAACGCTCTTACTTGTTTCAACGGCCAGAAAACAGCTTGTCCTTTTCCGACAATTTCATCTTCTGAAATAAAGCCGAACATGCGACCATCCTTAGAAACTTCACGATTATCTCCTAAAACAAATACTTGGCCTTCTGGCACTTTCGTTTTCCCTGTGATTTGTTCTAACGTAAAGTCTGGAGTTAATACACGGCCTACTGCTTTTTCTTTAAACTGTTTTAAATATGGTTCTTCCATCGCTTTTCCGTTTACATATAAAACATCATTTTTATACTCAACTGTATCGCCTGGCAAACCAATTACTCGTTTTACTAAATCGTATCCTTCTTTTCCGTGGAAGACGATAATATCAAAGCGATCTAATCCACTTATACTATAACCAATCTTATTCACGAGAACTCGTTCGTTATTTTCTAAAGTGGGCATCATCGATTCACCTTGTACTAAAGAAGGTGTAAATAAAACACCGCGAATAATAGCAATTAATACAAGGGTAAACCCTATCGTTTTAGCCCATGAGAATAATTCTTTCTTCGTATTTTCCTTCATCGTTTCTCCTCTTTCTTAAGCACTTATTTTATTATTTCAACTAATTCTTTTACTAAATTAGGATCTATTTCAGAAAAACATGATTTTCCTTCTCTTACCGCTGTACCGACATGCGCCTGCGTGATTCCAGTTTCATCTAGCAATCGCTTTATATTTTCTTTCGTCACGCCAGCTCCAGCTACAAGCTGAATTTGACCATCGCTTACCTTTTGCATTTCTGTAAGCACCGGAATATTCTCTACTATATTTCCTTGTCCACCTGAAGTTAAAACGTGAGTCACTTTATGAAACTTCTTTAAAGTTCTCATCGCTTCTACCGGATTTTCTATATCATCTATCGCACGGTGGTACGTTACATTTATTCCATCTACAACAGATAGTAAATCTGCTAATTTCTTTTCATCCACTTCATTTTGTTCGTTTAATACACCTAATACAACACCAGCTGCACCTAACTTCTGTGCAATGATAATATCTTCCTTCATCATTTCAATTTCTTCTTCCGTATATGTAAAAGACTTCGCATGCGGGCGAATCATAACGTGAATCGGTATATGTACTGCTTCTACCGCTTTTTTAATAAATGCATAGCTCGGCGTTAAACCACCTTCTGTATAAGATGAAATTAATTCAATCCGCTTCCCGCCAGCGCTTTCAATTCGTTTTACATCTTCTAAACATGTTGCAATAACCTCTAGCATGAGATGACCTCTTTTCGTGCTTTTTTCTTATTATAACATTAGTAAAAATAAGAAGCCTAGCTTTCTCCTTTAAAACTTAAAAAAGAAGAATGAAAAGAAAGATTTTTTTATTGGCAACAATTATTGGTAACATCCTATTATTCATGTACACTCCTACCATAATGAAAAAACCCGTCATTTTGACGGACTTTTCTAATTTCAAGCTTTTCTTTCCTCAGTTTTCATATCAATGCCTAATTGATCTTCCAATAACTTTACACCTTTCTTTGTAAGATGGACAGCTCGGTTCTTATCCATTTTCGTAATCCATCCCTGTTCAAAAAGCAGTTTTGCAATTGCAGACCCTAACCAACCAGAAATATGATAACGCCGTTCACTCCAATCAAGGCAAGGTTTTGCAAATACCCTCCTTTTTGTATCTGCCTCATCAACATTTATTCCAAAATTCAGAAACCATTGCTTACCTTGTTCCGTTACAATGTATTCTCCATCCTCTAAAATTATAAATTGCCTATCTAGTAATTTTTCAGTTATCTCTACACCGAGTTTGCCTGCAAGATGATCATAGCAAGTTCGAGCATAACGAATTTGTTTTAGTTGGTCCGATTGTTTTAAAGACCGAACTTGGACTGTTGGTGCAATTGTTCCTAACTTTTCAAGAACTTCTGCTACCTCTTGATTAGCAAGTCGATAGTAACGATGTCTACCATGTTGTTCAACTGTAAGTAGATTCCCCTCTACTAATTTTGAAAGGTGAGAACTAATCGTTGGATGTGACACCTTTGCCATATAAGCTAATTCGCTGGCAGGTAGTGCCTGATTATTCATTAAACAATCTAAGATAATTGCTCTTGTAGGTTCAGCAATTAGTTTGGCTATATATGAGATATTCGGATATACATTCATATTTCGATGATACCCTAACTATTAAACTGATACAATTATTTTAAGTTTAATAGTAAAGGAGAATGTATTATGAATGCAATTGATCTTAGTATATTAAATTTGAAAGAAACGAGAAGACGCTCAGAAAAATTATGGGATTCTCTTCCCGATAATTTTCTTAATTGGAAGCCTGATCATGAAGCTATGTCCTTTGGTGAGATGATTCGTCATGTATGGAGCTCAACTTTTTACTATCATATGATTTTAAAAAACAACGGCTCAATACATGATATACATTTCCCGTATGATGACGAGCCAATTACTTGTGTAAAAAAAGAAATTGAATTGGCACAAGTATACTTTACTGACTTCATAGAATATGTTCAATCCATAAGCATAGCTGAGCTAGATTCAACCCTTATTGATCGAAGCGATGTTGGCTATCAAAGATATTTAGGCGACATGCTATTACGAATTGCCTATCATGATGCGGTCCATGCAGGTCAATTTTTACAATATTTACGAATGGTAAACTTGGAAAGACCTTTAATTTGGGATTAAATACGAAAAATGTTTATACAACCTCCAAACTGGCATTACAATAAGAATTTTCCAACAAGAAACAATCAAAAAACCATGATAATCATTTATATTAAAAACCTACATCTCAACTAAGTACTTCATACACATAAAAAGCACGGGTTTGATTACTAATCAAACCCGTGCTTTCAAAACAAATATAATATCCATAAACAATAAAATGTAAGCTTTAAAAACTACGACCGAAACGCCGCATCCGCCAGCATAGACAATGTTGCATCATCCATCGGTGGATTATGCAGTCCTGCTCTGACGTTTAAATAGTAACGATGGAGCGGATTTTTTTCTGATAAACTTTTTGCTCCTACGATGCGCATCGATTTATCCACTATAGATATCGCCGCATTTGTTACAGCATATTTCACGGCTGCTAATTCTGCTTGCAGTGATAGTTTATCTTCTGCCTCATCGTACTTTTTCGCAATTTGATATAAAAAGACGCGAGCTTGCATAAGCTCGAGTTCTAATTCTCCAACTAATCTTCTAACATTCGGCAATAAACTAATAGAATGGTTTAAACTGTTTGGCTTGTATGATTCCGCAAATTGAACTGCATAATTTCTTGCTGATTGTGCAATTCCTAAATAACATGCTGGTATATGTAGCAACCAGCCAACACCCTTTTGTTTTACTTTCCCGCCTTTTATATCTGTAAAAAAGCGACTTTCTATCTCTACATTTTGTAAGACAAGGTCGTGGCTAGCAGTCCCTCGCATTGCAACGCTATCCCACGTTTCTTCAATAGATACACCGAGTGTATTTCTTGGAATAACAAACTCACCAACTTCTTCTTGGCCTTCCATACTTGCTGAAATAATAAAATAATCAAGTACTGGCGCCATCGTTGTAAAAGTTTTTCTTCCATTTATAACCCACTTCTCGCCTTGTTGAACCGCTATTGTTTCTGGTTTGCCGCCACGCGTCGGACTCCCTGTTTTCGGTTCTGTTGCTGCCCTGTTAAAGAGCGCACCATTACGTACTTCTTCGCAAAACCATTTGAACATCTCATCATTCCAAGAGCGATTTTCCGCTAGCTCTTTCACAATGCCAAGATGCCAGCCAATCGATAATGCTGTAGCTCCGCAGCCTTCCGCGATTTTCTCTTGAAATAAAACAAAGTCATATAAAGAAATCGCACTACCACCAAATTCCTTCGGTAACGTTAATTTCGTATATCCGATATCTTTCAAATCATTTATATTTTCATACGGAAATGATCCCAATTCACTTAGCTGATGCTCCCTTTCCATGAACTTCGGAATCAATTTATTTATTTGTGCAATAATGAAAGATTGTTCTTCTGTTTCAACAAATGAGAGTGCCATACTATAATCTCCTTTATGTTCGATTCATCAACCGCTCACTTTTTCATTATGATTATATGAAGCTACCTCTCTATTGTTTCACTATTCCGATAAAAATACAATGTTTTTGACTAATAAGAAAAGTTCCTATTTAAGGATAGGTTCTTTTCTTATGTTAATCTCCCTTCAATGCCTTTAATGGCAAAGAGGTTACATATCCAATATACGAGAATAATTCTTTAAAGAAGAATGGAATTTCTGTGTCTAACGTTTTATATGCTGATGTCGGCGTTGGTGAAGCATACGCTTCAATATTAATATGTTTTGCAATTCTCATTGCGCGTTTCATATGAAGTGGATCACTTACAATCGTGTATGTGCGTATTCCGTTCTCTATTCCAACTTGCTTCGCATTTTTTAAATTTTCTTCAGTGAAAAGGGATTTAGTTTCAATTAAAATATCTTCCTCTTTTACACCTTGTTTCATTGCATATACTCTTGCAGTACGTGCTTCCTCAAGTTCTGCTTCGAACTTTGTACCACCTGTAAAAATAATCTTTTTAATATTTCCGTTCTTATATAAAGAAATCGCATGATTAATTCTTTCTTTAAATACAGGAGATGGTTTTCCGTTCCACGAAGCTGCTCCTAGTACGATACCAGCATCCGTTTTCACGTCATCATTTGCTTTAAAACGATAACTCCAAATATCGTAAGCTGCATAACTTACATATAAAATAGCAGAACAAATCATTAGTAAAAATACTTGAAAGATTCGTCTTTTCTTACTCTTCTTATTTTCTTTCATTTGTAATTGCCTCCGTACATCATCCATACTTCTATAAAAAACATTTATATCAAATCGTTTTGTTTGAGTTTATTTAAAAGAAGGAACTTTACTTGTTATTTATGTATAAAAGGGTTTTCATTTAAAATTGAGGATTATCAATTCATTTTCATTTGCGGTTTTCATTACATTTTTTAAATTCATAAGTTTATTACCATACAACTACATTGTAACGAATTTTTTCTCAGAAGGGAACGATGAAACAAAAGGAATTAAAATAAAGTAGCATTTTGTAAGAAAAAAGGTATATTTTTCATATGTCACGAACAATATACCTTTCAAAACACGAATTATAACTTTTCTTTATATAACTCTAATTTTTCTAACAATTGTTCTTTTACGCCTGGCCATTCACTCGAGATAATACTGTACACCACCGCATCTCTCACATAACCATTCGGTAATTTTCTTTCATTTCGAAGCACACCCTCTTTTACTGCTCCTAACCTTTCAATTGCTCGTTGTGCTTTTTCATTTCTTGCATCCGTCTTAATTTGTACCCTAAGCATATGCAGTTTTTCAAAAGCATACTGGAGAAGCATATACTTACACTCTGAATTTATACTCGTACGTTGCACACTCGGATGATACCACGTTTGCCCTAACTCAACTGTCTTATCTTCTACTGAAATATTATATAAACGTGTACTTCCTACAATCTTATTCGACTGTTGATCTACGGTTACGAAAGGTATTTGAGTACCTCTTCCGTAACCTTTTATCGCTTTTTGAACGTATTGTTGCATATCTTGCACACTATCCATTTTAGAGATTAAATACGCCCAAATAGCCCGATTTCCTTCTACAATCGAAAACAAAGTTTCGACATCAGTATTATCCATTAACCGCAACTTTGCTCTTTCGTGAATAATTTCCATTTTTAAGCCCCCTTTGTTGTTACTATATCATAAGAATATAAAACGTATTATAAGAATATAAAAAATATAGAGCAAAGAATTCTTTTCAAATATATTCTTCTCGTATAAGGTAGGAAGACTCATCAGTAACCCTTAAAAAAAAATTTTTGGTAATTTCCAATAAATTCTATATAATGATAAATGGGAGGGGATAAAAAATGCTAGATCAAATTACTTGGGGAACGCCAGGCAGCTTATTATGCTTAGGGTTCTTTTTTGCGGGACTAGGAATCTTCTTAAGAAGCGTTACGTCATATACGAAAAATAAATAAGAATATCCCGCTTTTAAACAAAAGAAGCCCTCTTTTTACAAACGGCTTCTTTTTATAACTTTACCTTATTAAAACTTTAAAGCAATAAATAAGCAATCGGCGTAATAATAAGTAACGTTAAAATCGTTCTCTGCACATATAAAATAATAAGTTCAGACACTTTTAACGGAATATCTGTTGATAATATACAAGGAATGGAAGCGGAGAAAAACAAAATAGATGATACGGAAACAACTGCAATGACAAACTTTGTCACAATTGGTGCACTTACTACTAATAATGACGGTAAAAACATTTCTGCAATACCAACTGATGCGGCTTTAGCAGCTAATTCTGCTTCCGGTAATTGTAATAGCCATGTAAATGGATAGAAAATATAACTAATCCAATCAAATATTGGCGTGAACTTCGCTAAGACGATACCAATTAATCCTACTGACATAATAGATGGTAAAATTCCCATCGTCATAATAAATCCATCTTTTAAATTCACTGCAATATTTTTCATAATGCTCGGTGCAGATTTTGATACTTCTAACGCATCTTCCCAAGCACGTTCTAACATTTTCTCTTTATAAACAGGCTCTGGGAACCCTTCTTCTGTTACATATGTATCTGGTTTTCTACTAAGGGGCGGGATTCTTACGGTGATAGCAGTCACGATGAATGTTACAACAAGCGTAGTCCAAAAATAAACATTCCATAAATGCATAATATCTAATGTTTTTGCGATGATGATCATAAATGTAGCGGATACTGTAGAAAATCCTGTAGCGATAATCGCCGCTTCTTTTGTCGTATACTTTCCTTCTTTATACACGCGGTTCGTAATAAGAAGGGCAAGCGAATAACTTCCAACGAAGGACGCAACTGCATCAATCGCCGATCTCCCCGGCGTATTCCATAATGGCCTCATAATCGGACGACAAAATGTACCGATAAATTCAAGCAATCCATATCCGACTAATAACGCTAAAAACGCCGAGCCAATTGGAACGAGCAAACTTACTGATATGACTAGCTTCTCATACAAAAACGGTCCAACATCTGGCGCAAAGAACCAAGCTGGTCCTACTTTTAAACAATATAATATGCCAAAAACAACGCCAACTACTTTTAAAATAGAAAAACAAATGTCTACGATAGATGCATTCCATTTCTTCGTATAAAATGGATAAATCGCACCAATCGCCATAACGAACAATGCATAATAAGGTACTACGCCTGGAACCGAAGCCCTAATCCACGATACGATATGATCAATCATAATAGACGATGCACCGTTTATCGTAACAGGAACGAAAAACATAAACACTCCAACGAGACTAGCAAGTATAAACCGAAGAATAATTCCCTTCTCTTGCCCTGTCTTAATTACATTACTCTTTAATTCAATTTCACTCAAAATTCGACACCTCCTATTATCTAAATATTCTGTATAATTATGTTAGATTCCTTCTTTCCATTTCTAATATTTCATCATATAAAAAAGCCTATTTTAAAATAGGCTTTTTCTACTACCTCTCATAATCATCCACAATTACTTGAATAACACGATGCGATTCTTCTGCCACTATTTTATTACTAGTCTTATTCGCATCATATGTAATTAACGCCTTCCAAAGTGCCCATCCTCTCGCTCTATTCCACGTTTCTTCATCCATGCGTAATACTTCTTTAAATACATTTCTACTATTTTCATCAAAAAACGTCCACGCCATCGCTGCATCACAAGCAGGATCTCCTACACCTAAAATACCAAAATCAATTACAGCACAAAGTTTTCCCTCTTTAACGAGTAAATTCCCCGGTGCTACATCTCCATGAATCCAAACTGGCTTACGGTCCCATGTTGAACTAAGTGCTACATTCCAAAGGTGCTTTAATAATGCCTCGTCAAAAACATCCTTATTATTTTCAATAGCAACTCTCGCCTCTTCATCATATACAGATATAAGTCCGCCTCGGTAAAAATTATGTGTTCCAGCTAAAGGTCCGTTACTCGCATTAATAGATTGCAATTCTACTAAAAAAGATCCTAAGTCCGCCGCAAATTCATTTAAATCCCGAACGTTTTGTTTCGTAACTGTTTCTCCCTCTATCCACTTATTAATAGACCAAGGCAATGGATACGCTATAGACGGATTTCCTTTCGCAAGTGGGGTAGAAATCGGTAAAGAAAGCCCCTTACTTAATATAGGAAGCCAACTATTTTCTTTCTCTACTTGCGGTGCATATGTCACATCACTTGGCAATCTTACACTCATCTCATCCCCTAAGTGAAACGTCCTATTATCATGCCCACTAAACTTTACAGGTTTCACTTCTAAATGGGCCCATTCGGGAAACTGTTCCTGTATTAACTTTTCAACTAAACTTACGTTAATTGGATGCATTCACATTCTCCTTTTCTTTTGAAACTTACTAAGCCCATCCGTACTTCCAACATATTCAAAATTATTTTTCTTATAAAAATCATTCAACGTACGATTATGCCCCACGCAATCTAACTTCAAATACTCTTTGTCATGTTGTACATTCTCTTCTATCCACTGTAAAATCCATTCTCCAATTCCGTTCCCCTTATACTTCCGTTTCACCGCAAATCTATGAATATATAATGAATTAGAAACTTCCTCTTTACCAAAAATATGTTCATCCCATTCATTTTGTTTAGGAGAAACTGTAACCGTACCAACTATTTCATCTTCTTTCAGAACAACATATGTATATTTCTCTCTTATACATTCTAGTATTTCAGCCGTAGCTTCCTCTCCTAAAAGATACTGCCACTGATCCACTTCTTTATATTGTAGCCATTGTGCTACCTCTTTTAATAGAGTAATAATGCTATCGCTTTCCTCTTCAGTAGCAGTTCGAATTGTATATTCTTTAACTGTATTTCTCTCCATATCGCTGTTCCCCTTTCAAATTACTACTTCTCTCTTTATTCATTTTCGTTTTATACATTTACCAAAATTAACCGCTACACCTTCAAATATATCTATTTTACAACCTGTATTCCATCAAAAAAACCGCTCATTACTAGTGAAACGGTTTTAATCCCTTCAACATTTACTTCGTCTTCACAAAATAATATAAAAACCACACCGCATGGTTTTGTTCATCTGCAGCTATTCTCCGTAATAGCTCTTTCAGATATGCATCCGATGTCTCATCTGAAATTTCCAAGTAAAAATCTACTGTCTTCTGTTCATCTTGTATAGCGAATTCTAATCCTTGTAAATACGTATTTGGGCAGTCTTCAGTAATTTGTGGTTTCGGCTGCCTGCCAGTTAAGTTCGTATAAATTTGTACAAAGTTGTGGAAATGCTTTATTTCATCATTACGAATTTCAAGAATTTGTTTTTGTTCTACTTGATTTGGAGCCATATTCGCTAATTTTGCATAGCAGCTTATGGCGCTATACTCTCCATTTATAGCTTTTTCAATATCACTAATCAACTTATCATTTTGCCTATAACAATCATAATAATTTGAATTATACATCGTATCCCCCCATACTTTCGCTTACCATTTTATGCATTTAGAAATAGTAGGAGCCTGTGTATATAACGGGACGACTTTAGAATGAAAGAAAAGTTTGAGAAAAGGGTCTATTTTGCAAAGGAATTGCTTATGCATAAAATAATACTATTGTATACTGTTGCTATAAACTCTCGCGGGAGTTAGGAAAATAAATTCGCGAATCAACGATGGGTTCAACATGATGCGGTGCGAAGCTATTATGAGTTAAGTGACATAACTAGGAGGTTCCACTATGCCATCTTTATTTAAAACTATGGAGTTCCAGCTAAAAACCGAACGACTTGACCTGAGTATGTGGGAGGAATCCGATTCAGTTTGGATGAGGAAATTAATTGGCGAACGTGGTGTGGACATGCCGCCCCTCGACTCCGTTCGTAGCCGGCTTATTGAGATGCGCAAGAAGGCAGACGAAAATGGCATTTCCCTTCTCACTATTCGAAGGCGCAATGAAGGTGATTTCATCGGATACTGTGGCTTAATTATTGGACGTTCCACAATTGAAGAGCCGGAGATTGCATACGAGTTGTTCCGCAGCGCTCATGGTAAAGGTTATGCGACTGAGGCGGCATCTATTGTACTGGACGCGGCGATTGCTACTGGGCGCCAAAGACTTTGGTCGACTGTAGGCGCTTGGAATATCGCTTCCCTCCGGGTACTGGAAAAGATAGGATTTAAGCGTCATCACAGTACGTGGGATGACGAACGTGGTGAGATTGTCTGGAATGTACGTGACCTTTAGAGATCCCGACTTAATTCTAAACATAACACTTTTCAACAATTAGGTGTTTACATTGAGGAAAATCCAGAAAAATTAACAAACTTTATTATCAGCAAATATTCATTCTTCAGCTTATAGATTTCATCAAAAAAGCTGTTTCACTAATTAGTGAAACAGCTTTTTTAAGCGTTCAATTCTGTTTTATGCCCTTTTACTACACTACGTTTGAATGCAGTTGCTAATATAGTAACCATACTTACTATACCAATCCAAACGAGTACAGTAACAGGAGTATTCCAACTTAACCCTTTTCCGAAGAAGAAGATTTCTCTTAGGCCTTCAATCATAAATTTCATTGGTAACCATGAGTAAACCCAGTCTTGATAAAACGGAGACAACATCTCAGGTGCTAATGATAGTAACGGCGCCCCGAAGAATAGTAATAAAGCGAATAAACCGATTCCTTTTAGCCCAACTAATGAAAGTACCGCAGATATCATTAAGAAGAAACTAAAAGAAGTAATGGATAAGAATAGAGCTGTATCCTTGAAGTTCGAAATATTTAACCCTACCATCCCATCTGCAATCCATGTAAGACCAAACCCAATGACAAGTGTCGCCACTGCTCCAGTTATTATTTGTTTTAGTTTTAATACTAGGTTTTCTTTTCTTGTACCTACTGGCATTTTACTTATCGCAATAAAGATAATTGCTGCGCTCGCTAAACTTGCAATCCATAACGGCTGAAATAAAGACATTGGTGAATTACCGTTCGCACTATTTTTGCCAACCTCATTCATATTTTTCACGTTCTTTACAATAGGTGTTACTAATTTCGCAGCTTGATCTGCTGTTAATGTACCTCCTTTTTCCTTATATCCTTCTAATACTTGCGCGCGAACAGTATTGTTCATATTATCAACGATTGCATTTAACATTTGCCCAGCCATAGTTGATGCTGCTGTATTCATTCCTTGATTTATGAATATTTCTATCTCTGGAGAAGATGGCTGTGGCGTTCGTAATGATGCTTGTTTTGTGCTAAAGTCTTTCGGAATGACTAACGCTGCATAATACTCTTGGTTATTTAAACCTTTTTGAACTGCTTCCTTATTCTTCACTTCTACCCACTTTACCGCAGGTTCTTCATCTGATTTCGATGATTTTTTCACCGTATCAACAATTGTTTGCCCCATATTCATTTTCGATTGATTTGGAATTTCTACACCTTGATCCTCATTTACAATTGCAATTGGCAAGTTTTTCGGCTGCGGTTGAACAGTTGGAAATAACGTTAATGAAAAAATAAAAACAACAAGTAGTGCAAGAACTGGTGATAACAATAAAAATTTATTTTTAAACATTTTCTTTTCTCCTCCTTTAATTTGACCTATAATAATAAACAACGTGTTGTTTATTTATATTTTGAATTATATGTTCAAGTTGAACCTTATACAATAATCAAAAATCGTGAATGTGTTGGTTATAAGACACATTTTCTAAATGTGTTGTGTAAAATTAAGGAGGGACATGCTTTGCGCGATAGTAATTTAGATTTACGTGTTGTTCGTACGAAAACTGCTATACGAAATGCATTGGTGGAGCTAATTGAAGAAAAAGGTTTTGACGCCATTACAGTGAAAGATATTACAACGAAAGCAAACATTAATCGCGGTACTTTCTATACGCATTATCAAGATAAATTTGATTTAATGACAAAATGCCAAGAAGACATTATGTACGAGTTTTCTAACATTGCAAAACAGAAATTCCCTGAAGTTATTGCTGACCTTGGATCAAATCCTTCTACAACAATGCCATTTATACTTATCACTTCTATTCTTGAATTTCTAAATGAAAATAGTGATTTTATGAAAGCTGTACTAAGTCCGAAAGGAGATTTATCTTTCCAAACAAAACTGAAAGACTTTATGTGGAAAACATTATTTGAAGATACGAATGGTCCTCTCATTAATAAAGAGAATTTACTTGTTCCAAGCGAATACTTAACTTCTTATATGGCATCTGCACATATAGGTGTCATCCAGCAATGGTTAAATAATGGACAAAAAGAAACACCTGAGGAGATTGCTCACTTTTTATCAACAATCGCAGTTCATGGGCCTTTTTATGCAGCTGGCTTAAAGAAATAATTCAGCTATATAATAAAAGAACATCCACTATAATAGCGGATGTTCTTTTATTTCATTACAACACTTCAATATACCCTTCTGTTCCATGTACCCGAATTCGTTGTCCGTCTTTTATTAAATTCGTAGCATTCTCTACTCCAACAACTGCCGGTAATCCATATTCACGTGCAATTACTGCTCCGTGCGTCATAAGTCCGCCAACTTCAGTGACTAACCCTTTTATAGACACAAACAATGGTGTCCAGCCCGGATCAGTAAAAGCTGTAACTAATATGTCGCCCTCTTCTAAATTCGCTTCTTCCATGTTTAAAATAACGCGAGCTCTCCCCTCAATCACTCCTGAAGAAACAGGCAAACCTACAATCGCATCATCTGGGAGGTTTTCTCGTTTATATTTACCTGTAATGATTTCTCCATCAGACGTCATTATACGAGGAGGCGTTAGTTTTTCATATAATTTGTAATCATTTTTTTGTTTTTGGATAAGCTCATAATCTAGTTTATTCGTGCGAACTACTTCGTGAAGTTCTTCAAAAGTTAAATAGTATATATCATCAACTTCATGAATGACACCGCTCTGCACAAGTTGCTCAGCTTCTTTCAGTAACGCTTGCTTATATATGAAATAACGATTAATCATACCGTATTTTGGATATTCACGATAGCCGATAAAATTACGGATATTACGAATCATTCGCTTCGTTTCTTCTACTTTTTGTTTTCCACCCGGTAAGTGCTGTAATCGATTTACTAACTCTTCTTCTTTTTTTAAAGCTTCTTGCAGTCCTTCTTCAAATTTCCGCTTACTCGCACCATATTCAAAATCTCTTATATTATTTAAAATCATCGGGATAATTGTAGTTGGCTTTTCACTCCAGCGCGTTTTCGTAATGTCGATTTCTCCGCTACATCTCATTCCGTATTTATTTAGAAAAGTTAGAATGGCATCTCGAGCTTCTTCTCCACCTTTAAACTGAACTATTTCATCCAAAAAGTTCTCATTTTCTACATGTTGTAAATACGTAATAACTTCTGGATATGACCGAATCACATCAGCGACATCCATTAATGCTAAACCCATTTCAGATGTAATATTATTTTGTACCGATTGAGAAAGCGTGTCTGCTGCATTTTTTTCGCCTAGCCATTGCTCCATTTTTTCATTCATCCATGCTGAAGCATTCATTCCTGCCATAATAACAGCGATACTTTGCGGGTTAAATAATACTTTTTTTAATTGCTGGATGTCTTCCAAAATAAAATTAAGTACATCCACCCCTGATTTCATTTGCATGTTTCGTTTTAACTCTTTGATTGATGCTTCACTATTCTGTATTAAATTCGTAACGATTGCCGGATTATTTTCGATTTCTGGTTGCGAATTTGCAAGTTGCTTATTTTTACTAACAATCTTTTCTTTTTCATCATCCGGCAACAATGTAATAAAATTATCTCGCTCGATTATAGTCGTTAATGCATCTCTTACGAGTGGATCTGATTTTCCTAAAGTGTTTATTAAGTAATTTCTGCTAGCAGGTGAAGCTAATTGTTGCGTAGCATCAACAAACAGCCGTCCTCCCGCTTTACGCATAGGAGCATTAGTCGTTAACAGGAAAAAAGATAACCCAAGTGGTTTCATCGCATCAGTCATCATTTGTTGATGGCCAACTGATATATATACATGATTTCCCCCATCATTTTCTTCAGGAATTGGATATAAAGTCGTAATGGGGCGACTTTGGACAATATAAAATGTATTATGGGCTAAACACCATTCAATATCTTGCGGACAACCAAAATAAGCTTCAATCTGTCTTCCGATACTTGCTAGTTGTAAAATTTGTTGTTCAGACAATGTTTGAAGTTTTTGCTGATTAGGAGCAATTTTCTTTCTCTCTGTTCCGCCTTCTTTTCGTCCATAGATGGCTAATTTTTTCGTTGCGATGACCTTTTCGACGATTTTATCTTCTTTTACCTTATAATTATCGGCAGAAACCAATCCAGATACTAGCGCCTCGCCAAGTCCAAAGCTGGCATCGATTGACAACACCTTCCTATTCGAAGTAATCGGATCCGCAGTAAATAAAATCCCTGAAGCCTCAGGGAAAACCATTTTTTGAATGACAACACATATAGAAACTTGATTATGTTCAAAACCATTTTGCATGCGGTACGTAACTGCTCGCTTTGTAAATAAAGACGCCCAGCACTTTCTTACATGCTGTAAAATCGCTTCTTCTCCAATAATATTTAAATACGTATCTTGTTGACCTGCAAATGAAGCATACGGTAAATCTTCAGCTGTAGCACTCGAACGCACGGCATACGCATGTTCATTTCCAAAACGCGAGAGATAATGAGCTACTGCTTCCACTACATCAGTAGGGATTTCTACTGCCATAATGACTTCTCTAATCTTCTTACTCATTTCACCAATTTGAGCACGCTCTTCCATTTTCAACTTTGTTAGCTGCTGCAACAAAGTTTGAAGCTCTTCATTTTGCTCGATAGCCTTTTCATATCCTACCGTTGTAACACAAAAACCTTCGGGTACTTGTATACCTTGAATGTTTGTTAACTCCCCTAAATTCAATCCTTTTCCACCGACGAGAAAAAGCTGCGTTTTTTCTATTTCCTGAAAATCGAGAACGAAAGAACTCATGTAACATCTCTCCTTACTTTGCATGTGTACTTGATTGTAACAGTAGTAAATGAGAAGAAACAGTCTATTTCGAACTTGATTTACATGATATAATTAAGTTAGGAAGAGATTAAAAAATGCCCCAGTTGCATAATGAAGTAACTGGGGCTCCTTATTTCCGCTCAATTTTAAATTATAATTTATTCACAACTAACTTCAATGTACTTCTGTTTTTCTCCTTTTTTATAACACGCCATTAATTATCACACACAATTCTTACCTCGACAAATAGTATATAACTCGAAATACGCTTTAGTTTAACCTCCTGTGAGCCTTTTCACAGGAGGTTTTATACATACATATATTATTTATAATGAATTAGTTCTCCCACTTTCCAAAAAAAGGATGATTGTATTGGAAATGAAAAAACTTCAAGGAATTTATGATGATGTTATTAGTTTAGGGGAAAATTGTTATACCGCTATTCATCTAAAAAAATATAGGCTGCGGAAATATTCAGGTCCTCTAGATTGGTTTGAATCACCGAATCTTTCTTCTATCAACACATTATTGAAAAATAATTTTATAGACTTTATGGATTTAAAAAACATGCACGCAATGCAGGAACAAAATATTGTGTTTAATGATGGTGTGATACAACCTGTTTTTTCTCATATTATAAAAGACACAAAATATAACGTAACATCTTATCATGATTTCCCTGTTGTTCCAAATGAAGATTGGTTCATCACATACCATGATTTTAAACAAAAATTAGATCGAAGAATTGATAACTTTTACGAAAAAATTCATCATTCACAATCCATTTTATTTGTTAGATGGGGCGGAAACTTGACTGAAGCACTAGAATTACAAACCGTTTTATCAAATATTGTTAAAAATAATTTTAAGATTCTTTTACTCTATCCAACAGGACTTGAAAATGAAATAAACGAATTAGAATGGGGGCTTGATCATGTTTTCCCTATTCAAGTTTCAAGTAATTATCAAAATAAAAGAACTTGGTATATCCTCTTAAAAGATATACACTTAAACTCAAAATAATAGTAGAAACTACGACTTTACAATCAATATTTTTTGTTTGCACTTTATATAAATTGATATGTCTCCATCTTAATTCTAGGAGTAAATTATTGCTTTTTTAATCCCCCCACTCATTCTTTTCTCAAATCCTCCAAAATGGATTTGAGAAATTAGGGAACTATAATGTCGTATGAACATATAGTAAGGGGGATAAAAAGTGGACAATGAGATGAATTACGGAAGTGATTACAAGTTTATTCCAGCAACTTCAATTGAAAGTGGTCATGGCATCGAAGTATTGCCTGATTTGTTTTGCTACACGATTCAAATCGTCAACATATGTTTTGTTGGGAATCCGCATACCGATGATTTTGTTTTAGTTGACGCTGGAATGCCTAAATGTGCAAATGAAATTATCTCTATCGCTGAGGATCGATTTGGTACCAATAGTCGCCCAAAAGCAATTATTTTAACTCACGGCCATTTTGATCATGTTGGAGGAATAATTGAACTCATTAAATATTGGGATGTTCCAGTCTATGCCCATCAAATGGAGATACCGTTTTTGACTGGACAACAAAGCTATCCTGAACCAGATCCAACAGTTGAAGGTGGTATGGTAGCGAAAATGTCTCCCCTGTTCCCTAATGAACCGATTGATTTAGGAAATAGCGTAAAAGCACTACCTACCGATGGAACTGTTCCCCATATGCCAGAGTTTAGATGGATTCATACATCAGGGCATACTCCTGGGCATATTTCATTATTCAGAGAGAAAGACCGAACTTTAATTGCTGGGGACGCTTTTGTTACAGTGAAACAGGAGTATCTGTATAAAGTAATAACTCAAGAACAGGAAATAAGCGGTCCGCCTCGTTATTTAACAACAGACTGGAAAGCAGCTAAAGAATCAGTCATTAAATTAGAAGAATTAAAGCCTCTAGTCGCTATTACTGGACATGGGATACCAATGTCAGGTGAATTGCTATCAACAAGCCTCAAAACACTGGTTCAAGAATTTGATAAAATTGCTGTACCTGATTACGGAAAATATATAGATAAAAAGATGCATTAAATGCGGAAATACTTTGTTTATTTTTATATTAATGAATCAAAACACCAACGAATATTAAGTTTAATATGAAAAAACACTGTACTTAGGCAACATCTCTATTATAAGAATGGAACTACCCTTTATGAATAAAGCTCGATATTCCGCAAATACTATCCATAGTATAAGCCTGCTTCTTACCCAGGTTGTACTTCTTACCATTAAAGGTTGATTAAAGTGGGTTACGCTATATAGCATAACCCGTTTTTAATGAAACCTTTTATTCCATATACGTTTAAACAATGGAGGAAAATAATGAAACATATTGTTGCTTTATTAATTAAATACACAGCGATAACTGCAGTATTACTTATCGTACTTGGTATCTTTCAAGGCATTTCCATTCCTAGAGTATTACTCATTTCTCTTTTCTTAACAGGAGCTGCCTATTTAATTGGCGATCTCTTCATTTTGCCTAAATACGGAAATATGATTGCTACAATGGCAGATTTTGGCTTAACCTTCTTCGGAATTTGGCTTTTAACATCCTTATTTACTAATTTAGATGCTACTCGTAATATTGGATTTTCTTCATTTATGGCCACATTAATTATTGGCGGAATAGAGGTTTTCTTCCACATTTATATGAAGAGGTTAGTACTGCATAACGACGATGAATTAAGAAATCACAATCATATTCGCCATGATAAATATGCTATGGAAATGTCAGATGAATATATGGATTCTTCCACAATAAATAAATCCAAGCTTGAGGATACATCTAAAAAATAAAAAAGTGGCCAACGCCACTTTTTTATTTTTGTTTATTAAGCTTGATCAGAATTTCTTACATGTAACGGAGGTGGTACTACCCACCCTTTTTTCTTACTTAAACGCAGCAAAGTTACACCTGCTTGCGCCTTTTTCATATGAAATTGTCCGAATAGCATGCCTACATCTTCTCGAAGACATTTTCCCATCACTTGACTACATGTCACAAGTCCAGCTGCTAATCCTGTAGCAACAGCTGCTGCTATTTCAACATCATTAATACGTGCCCCTGGGGGAATGTCTTCGATAGATGCAACTGGTCGTTCTGGAGGAGCAGGTGGTAAAGCTACGCCATTAACCTTTAAAAGAGTTTTTAACTCTTCTATCTCCGAATTCATATCATTTTCAATTAAGCCTTCTAAAAACTTCTTCAAATCTTCATCACCTGTATGATTCATAAACACTTGATGGCTTGCAATTGCACCTTGTGCAGCTAAAAGATAACTCCAAATATCAAATACTTCTCCGTAATGTAACGGTTCATTTTGAGGATTTCCACTTAAAATACCCATCTTTAAATTCCTCCCTTTCGAAAATATCATAATAAATATTGATTTCAATATTGAAACCAAATTTTTAAGTATGCTTTTTCCTGCAAAAGATTTTCTACTATGCATGGAAAACACCTTTCCAACACTGTGTGTTTATTGTTTAGGAAAGTAGTTTACAAATCAAATACTCAAAGATTATGAAAGAAGATTATCGATAATCTTTGAGTGAGAATTCATTTACTATAAGGGTTTGTTTTTATACATATACAAAAGAAATTGATTTACATACCTGCTATATTGTATGCCCATTTACTTAGCGGTTAGCTCTACCACCAAGTTGTTGTTCAGCCATTGCTACTAAACGTTTTGTAATTTCACCACCAACAGATCCGTTTGAACGAGCTGTTGTATCTGCACCAAGTTGTACACCAAACTCTTGTGCAATTTCATATTTCATTTGATCAAGAGCCTGTTCAGCGCCTCGAACTAATAATTCATTACGATTTCCACTATTATTGTTTGCCATATTATTTCACCTCCGATGTTTTTAATATGTTACAAATTATGAAATAATAATTATCCTTTTTATGGAAATTTTATTGTGAATAAATATTGAGTTTCTTCTTAAAATAGAGCAAAAGACATAAGAAAGAAGAGTTGCTATAACGTACTTTCATAACAACAATATGTGTAAATTTCTCTTTACTAAAGATTTCTGTTTTGCCAAGAGATACATATAAATTATGAAAAATGATTTCTAAGGAGATATGAGATGAAAGCTGTAACCTATCAAGGACCAAACCAAGTACAAGTTAAACAAGTTGATGATGCAAAGTTAGAGAAAAAAGATGATATTATTGTAAGGATTACTTCAACCGCTATTTGCGGTTCTGATTTACATTTATATCAAGGTAACATGCCCTTACCTCAAGGATACATTATCGGCCATGAACCAATGGGAATCGTTGAAGAAGTCGGGCCAGATGTCACTAAAGTGAAAAAAGGCGATCGTGTTGTCATCCCCTTCAACGTTTCTTGTGGACATTGTTTCTATTGCCAACATGAAATGGAAAGTCAATGTGATAACTCAAACCCTCATTACGATTCTGGTGGATACTTTGGTTATACGGAGAAATTTGGTAATCATCCAGGCGGACAAGCAGAATATTTAAAAGTTCCATTTGGAAATTTTACTCCATTTGTTATACCGGAATCATGCGAGCTTGAAGATGAATCCCTACTATTTTTATCAGATGTTTTACCTACAGCCTATTGGAGTGTAATAAATGCAGGCGTTAAGCCAGGTGATACTGTTATCGTCCTTGGTTGTGGACCTGTTGGATTAATGACACAAAAATTTGCTTGGATGCAAGGCGCTAAACGTGTAATTGCAGTGGATTACTTAGATTATCGGATACATTATGCAAAAAAGATTAACAACGTTGAGGTATTTGAGTTTACAAAATTTCCAGATATGGGAGAACATTTAAAGGAAATTACACATGGCGGTGCCGATGTAGTCATTGATTGCGTGGGAATGGATGGAAAGAAATCGCCACTAGAATTTCTGGAACAAAAATTGAAATTACAAGGCGGAACTCTCGGCCCTATTCAAATTGCTACAAAAGCTGTAAGAAAATATGGAACGGTTCAAATGACTGGCGTTTATGGTGGCAATTATAATGCATTTCCACTCGGAGCATTTTGGGTTAGAAATATTAATCTTAAAATGGGACAAGCACCTGTCATTCATTTTATGCCAGAACTATTTGAAAAAATAACAAATAAAGAATTTGATCCAAAAGAGATTATTACACACAAAATCCCCCTTGAAGAAGCGAGCTACGGTTATCAAATTTTTAATAATCGTGAAGATGATTGTATAAAAGTCATTTTGAAACCTTGAAGATACAATTTGTTATTCTTTATAAAAAGGTAAGATTGCACTCCATAATCTTATCTTTTTTTATTACATGCTAAGTAGCTATTCCCTCACTTTCATCTCACATCGAAAAGAGTTATTTCAAAAGACTTTGCATTTTAAGGTAACGATTTATTGGTAAAAAAATGAATTTAAGTATTAAGTAACCAACTAGCGGACACGATAACAATGTTAACTAACTTAAAAAGAGGTGTCCTTCATGTTTTATTATAAAGAAGAAATAATTAATATGATTAAGCCGGATAAACCAGACCCAGCTGCCGCAAAAGTTTTACAAGAAATATTAGGCGGGCATTATGGTGAAATGCGTACAATGATGCAATATTTCTTCCAAAGCTCAAATTTTAGAGGCAAAGAGAAGCAATATCGCGATTTACTTCGAGGTGTTTTTTTAGAGGAAATAAGCCATGTAGAACTTGTACAACATACAATTAATCAACTATTAACTGGATCTGGTGAACCTACGCCAGGAAATGCTGGTATTGACAACGCACCACTTGATGAAGCGGTTAAACATGCAAATCCTCACCACTTTATTGTAGGTGCTCAAAGTTCATTGCCTGTTGATGCAGCTGGCAACCCATGGAATGGATCTTGGGTATATAGTCATGGGAATTTAATTAGCGATTTATTAGATAACGTAGTACTTGAATCTACAGGTGTACTTCAAAAAACTAGAATTTATGAAATGAGTTCCAATCAAACTTTTAGAGAAACACTTGCATTTTTAATTGTACGTGATAATGCACATCAAAATGCTTTCGCAAAAGCTTTAGAAACATTAGGCGTTGAATGGGGGAAACTCTTCCCTGTGCCGAACTATGATATTAATAAATACCCAGAGTGCAGAAAGTATGTAGACATGGGATTCCATAACGCACAATTTAATTTTAGTTTAGATTCAACAAGAATGGGGGAAATATTCCAAGGTGAATCTCCAAGTAGAAATAAAGGAACATTAACAGTAACTGACCCACCAAAAGGTTTTCCTGTACCAGAACTTCCTGAAATGCCAAATGAGCATAGTCCCGGATTAAAAGATATGGATCTTTAAGATCATTATGGCCAACTATTTATTCGTGGTTGGCCATAGCTCTTTATAAAGATTCATGTAAGCTTGTTGTTAATATGATAGGATGTTTTAAATAAATCCTCTTTATTTAAAAGTGATGTTAATTATAATTCTGCTCCTCTTAATGTCGTTTCTAATGAAGCATTAGAAGCTACTCATAACATCCCTACCTCTATTCACATATAGCATCCCTATATTGAAAAAAAGAGGAAGGGCTTGTCCCCCCTCTTCTTTTAATTTTTCTTTAAAAGAGTTGCTCCTGCAATCCCTGGGTGTGTCATTTCGAATGGATCTAGAATTAATTCTAAGTCTTCTTGTGACAGTACACCATTTTTCACACAAAGTTCTCGAACAGATTGCCCTGTCGCGATTGCTTCTTTCGCAACGCGAGCTGCTGCTTCATAACCGATATGAGGGTTCACGGCTGTAATAATTCCTACACTCTTCTCAACATACTCTTTTAAACGATCTTCATTCGCTTCAATTCCTTTTAAGCAATTATCTGTAAAAGCACGGAAACCGTTATTCATAATGCTAATCGATTGAAGTAAGTTGAAAACAAGTACTGGTTCCATAACGTTTAATTCTAATTGTCCTGCTTCTGAAGCAAGGCAAATTGTATGGTCATTACCAATTACTTGGAACGCAATTTGATTAATTACTTCTGGCATAACAGGGTTTACTTTCCCTGGCATAATAGATGAACCTGGTTGACGAGCTGGTAACATAATTTCCGCTAAACCAACACGTGGACCTGATGCCATTAAGCGAAGGTCATTCGCAATTTTAGACATATTCATCATACATACTTTAAGCGCTGCAGATACTTCAGTATAAGCATCCGTATTTTGCGTCGCATCTACTAAATCTTCTGCACCAACAAGCGGTAATTCACTAATTGCAGCTAAATGTTTTACAACTGCTTCAATATATTCTGGATCTGCATTTAAGCCTGTACCAACTGCAGTTGCCCCCATATTTACTTCATATAAATGTTGACGCGATTGTTGAATTCGTTTCATATCACGTTCAAGTACGCGAGAGTATGCTTTAAACTCTTGTCCAAGACGAATTGGCACCGCATCTTGTAAATGTGTACGACCCATTTTAATAACATGGTCAAACTGTTCTGCTTTTAATTCAAATACATCATGCATATAACCCATCGTTTGTAATAAGCCTTCTAGTGCATTTAACGTTGCGATATGAATCGCCGTTGGGAATGCATCATTTGTTGATTGGGCCATATTTACATGGCTATTTGGACTAATATAATGATAGTCTCCCTTTTCCATTCCTAATAATTCAAGAGCACGATTGGCAATGACTTCATTTGCGTTCATATTCATTGAAGTACCTGCTCCGCCTTGGATTGGATCTACGATGAAATGATCATGCCATTTTCCATCAAGAATTTCTTGAGCAGCTTCTGCGATCGCGCCGCCCTTGTTCAATTCCAATCTTCCTACATCTGTATTCGCAAGCGCTGCTGCTTTTTTTACAATTGCGAACGCTCTAATTAAACTTTCATGAATTTTATACCCTGTAATCGGGAAATTTTCAACAGCGCGTAAAGTCTGAATTCCGTAATATGCCTCAATAGGTAATTCCTTTCCTCCCAAAAAATCATTCTCCACTCGCACGTTCTTGTTTGTCATTGCCATTTTAATTTCTCCCCCATATTAAATGTAAAACCTAAATAAATCATATGAAGTCATTACCAATCCTTATCAGATTTTATTGTTAAATCGTAGGCTAAAGGCTCTTCAATAATTTTTTTAATCTCTTCTAATTTATTAGTTTTCCCAAGCGCCCACATCAATTTTGCTATGATTGCTTCCGTATTCATATCTCCAGACAATATTACTTGATGTTGTGCCACTTTCCGTCCTACTTCATAGAGAAGTATGTCTTCTCCTTCTTCCAGGCATTGAGTAGTAATCACTACAGCAATCCCCATTTCAGTCAACTCTTGAATTTTCGAAAGCAAGTTCCTTCCTTCAAAAGGTAATCCACCGTTACCAAAACTTTCAATAATAATCCCTTTATACAAATCTTTTAAACAATCAAATATCTCTGGTTTTGTACCTGGATACAATTTCATAAGAAAAACATCCGTACATAAATTAGTATTTATTGAAAGTTCATTATGGGAGGACGTTGGCTTCCAATGATATTTCACTTCATCTTCATTTACCTCAGCAACATATGGATAATTCACACTTTCAAATGCATCATAACTTTTTGTTCGCATTTTAACTGCTCTCGTCCCAATAATCACCCTACTATCAAAAACAATAAACACACCGCCAACATCCTCACAGGCAAATCTAAGAGCATCAGCTACATTTTTCTTTGCGTCTGTCTTTTTAAAACTAATAGGTACTTGTGAACCTGTTAAAACAACTGGTTTTCTTAAACCTTGAAGCATATAAGATAACGCGGAAGATGTATAAGCTAACGTATCCGTTCCATGTGTAATCACAAACCCGTCATAGTCATCATAGTGATTAAAAACAGCATTAGCTATTTCTTTCCAGTGCTCAGGTTGCATATTGGTACTATCAATATTCATTAAGATTTTGCAATCTATTTCTAAGTTTCGAGAAGACTTCGAAAAATAATTCAATAATTCCTCAGCGGACAATCCTGGAACAAGCCCCTCATTCCCCTCCACAGATGCAATTGTCCCACCAGTTGCAAGTAATAAAATTTTCTTCATACACAACCCCTCCATAAAATAAACAACGATATATCGTTCGCGTAATGCGTATTTATATTTATCATTATAGAACTTAATTTGAATTAATCAAGATTTTGTATTCAATACGCGTACTTTTTTTCTATTCTTGATTCTTTTTCTATGTTATAATTAATTTAATAAAATTAGATGGGGTATGAGACGAATGCTGGAACGTTTATCTAAATTAAGAAAAAATCAAAAATGGTCCTTACAAGAGACAGCAGATCGACTTGGGATTGCGAAAAGCACCTATGCTGGTTATGAAAATGGTTATAGATTACCTTCATTACAATCTTTATCTAAAATAGCCGATTTATTTGATACATCTGTAGATTATATATTAGGTCGAATTGAACATTCACATCAAAACAAAGATGTAATTGATATTACAAGACTCCTAAACGATTCAGATTCAACACTTTTAATAGATGGAGAAGCACTGTCAACAGAAGAGATAATAGATTTTATTGCTTTTGTGAGAAGTAAACGAGAACTAAGTTCCAAGAGAATAGAAAATATTGAACCAACATGTAAAAGTTAATTCAATAAAAAACGAAGACACTGCACTCTTTAAACTTAGAAATACTTAGACAATTAATTTGTAAACGGTTTATATAATGAATTCTTAGCAGCTGGCCTCATTTGGGGACTTATACTTGGAAACAATCCCATTGGTTATATGATTCAATTATTTTTCATCATTTGTGTAGTGGTAGTAGCTATTTTCGGAGGTTTCACATCCAATAAATCAATTATCATGAAACAAGGACTTCTCGCTATTTTAGCGTTGCTTGCCCTTTTATCTGTCATATAGAACTAAAGCTTTTCAATAAAGGAACTCACTTTTGAAGAATACGCCATTCTTTCTGTAGATTTATAAAAAAGAATGGCGTTTTTGTATGTCTATTTCTGTATCGAAAGAATTTGAAAGTATAACAGAATTCAAACAAGACTTAGCAAAGTATATAAAGTACTATAATCATGAAAGAATCAAGGAAAAATAAAAGGAAATGAATCCAGTATTATACTAGGCTCATTCCCTAGAGGCTACTTAATAAACCGACCTTTCTAACTTTCGGGGGCACAGTCTAGTTGAAGTGCTACAAGCAACGAATTTACTACTTTAAAAGTGTTTAACCTTGAAGTACTTAATTCTTTTTTCCAGACAAAGCATACATTATATCTTGATGCTTTATTGTCCTCTTATAATTATGTGGTATCGGGAATTTGTTTCGGTGTTCTTTTATTATAATTACTGTAAGTGATAAAGCTACAGGTATAAAAAATATTAACAAAGCATCTTAATGTTTATGAAATTCTTTGTTAATAGTTTCTCTTCTCCCTAATCTCCTGCGAGACTATATTTTTTATTAAAATTTCCCATATCTTATTTGATTTATTCTGTAACACCAGATTGGGTTACTTTTACATCAGCAGTTACACGAAAACGTAAATGTTTATAGGATTCTTCCCATTCTTGACTGTTCCATTTTCTTACGTGAGTTCTACCAAGCTTTCTAAGTCCTATAGGATCTGTGTCTTTTTTAATAAATCTCTTTATCAATGTAGTTGCTTTTTTTTCTATTTCTTTTCCCATAATTTTTTCTAATTTTTTTATTTCTTTAGGATTATCTAGATTTTTTGTTTTTGTAAATTCTTGAATTTCAGCTTTAACTTGAATATGAGCATTTACGAATGGATGCTTACTATTCCCCTCCATCTTATATTTTGTTCTAGCTTTTATATTCTCTATCGTGGCATAAGTGTTTGAAGAACCAGGTAGTTTGAATTGGTATGTACCTTGTTTAAAATTATCTGTCAACAATTTAAATACAAATAAATCTTTAGGGTTCACTTTATCAACCATTTTACATCTTTTAAAAAGTGCTATTCCATTTAACTCCAACACATTCCCTTTTTTAGATATCATCGGTAAATAGGAATCTCTCGCATCATCATCAAGTTGATTTAAAAACATAAAAAAGTTTGTTTTTGGTTGCGTCCCATTGTTCATATTTTGCTCCAGTAAAGAGGATAGATAAGAAGCAATTTCTTTTTCTTTAGAATAGTTCCCCTTTAATAGTGATTCCCCTTTTACATTTGTAATTGCTAAATAAATTGCATTTCCTACACTAGGATTTCGGTTCAAAGTCTCTAAAATTTCCTGCATTCCCTTTTCAATTATTTTTTCATTAAATATAATAACACGCAATTGACCCAACTCTAGAGGTCCAGAAGATTTTTCGGATGCTCTTGCAAGAACTTCTCTACCAGTCTGGCCTGATGCTGAATAGATTTTTGTTTCACCTTCCCCACCTCCTCGTATGATTAAGTTAGGTTTTTTAGGGACGGGATGTACCTATAAACCCAAGAGTATCTATTTTTATGAGATACTTAAATTTGTAGATAGAGTGTTGCCGACCACCTCCTTGAATCTTTGTATTCGGTTGAAAGAATGGTACCTCTGTCTAATAAGTAGTTTACGAATGAGTTGGATGTTGATGACCATTGGTCATTCTTCGTATCTCTTACGAGGTAGTAGCGCTTATTAGTTCAGAGGAGGACAACACTATCTAACACTGATTAAAATAGGGGTGTAAGCTATGTTCTATTTAGGTATTGATATCGCTAAACATAAACATTATGCGTCCATTATCGATCAAACTGGAAAACCTATTACTAAGCCATTTCCCTTTCAGAATCACAAAGAAGGTGGACAAGCACTATTAAATTGGATGTACCGATACATTGAGTCTCCTACAGAAATAATGATTGGAATGGAGGCAACAGGACATTATTGGTTAGCCATTTATTCTTTTCTACTGGATCATGGCTTCTCAGTCGTTGTATTAAATCCAATTCAAACCAATGCCTGGCGAAAAGGAACAGAAATTAGAAAGCGGAAAACAGACGCCATTGATGCCACTATGATTGCCGATATCATTCGATTCGGCCGTTTTGTTGAAACTCCACTTGTGGACGAGAAAATGTTCGCTCTAAAACAAATGAGCCGCTTTCGTAATGCGCTTGTAAGTAATATGAGTGATTTAAAAAGAAAAGCTCTTGTCGTATTAGATCAGACTTTCCCAGAGTACCAAAGCATCTTTTCGGATGTTTTTGGTAAAACTTCTTCACAAATCTTACTTGAATATTCCTCTCCTAGTGACTATGAACAGATATCTATTGATGATTTAACACAAATAATTGAGCAAACCAGTCGTAACCGACTTGGGAAGAAAACAGCCAACAAACTAATGGAATTAGCCTCTAATTCGTTTGGTGTTACTTTCTGTAAAAACGCTTTTTCCTTTCAACTAAAAATGTTGATGGAGCAAATTCGTTTTATCGAAGATCAAATCAAAGAGTGTGAAGAAGAAATGTCACAACTTTTAATTGATTTAGATACTCCTATCATGACAATACCTGGCGTTGGACCGATTTTAGGTGCCACTATACTAAGTGAAATTGGGGATATACACCGCTTTGACAAACCATCTAAACTTGTCGCATACGCAGGCATCGATGCCTCTGTGTCCCAATCTGGGCAATTTGAATCCTCAGGTACGTCTATATCCAAACGTGGCTCTTCTCATTTGCGTAGAGCCTTATTCCAGGCGGCTATTACAGCTCATAAACATGACCCTGTATTAAAAGCCTTTTATGAAAAGAAACGAAAACAAGGAAAGCACTACTATGTTTGTATAGGAGCCGTAGCTAGAAAGCTGTGTTACATTATCTATGCCATTCTTAAAAGCAATAAACCTTATGAAATTCCACCACACACAACAGAAACATGAACTTCTCATTTTTTTGAAAATCCTTAGGTTTATTTGATACGCCCTTTTTTAGAGAAACACCCCCTATTTATATAAAAAATCCTCCTTGACTTCTCATAGTTGGTCTTTATAAGCTGAAATCGCAAAGGTTCCTTTTAGCTTACCTTCTGCTTCGGTATCATATGCCGCAACCTGAACTAAGTCAATGTCATCCACAATTTTCGTTTTAGCACAACCTATTAAGAAGACACTTAATATAAGGAAAAGTATCCATCGCTTCATGTTTATCTCCTTAACTTTATTTTGGCCGTTTGAATTAGCCATAGTACAGGTAGGTATACATATATATATACAAAGCCAATTTGACCTGTCCAAGTATTTAATAAGTTAATTTTATTACGGTTATTCAAGAAAAATGACAAAATAAAGATGAATAGGATGATAACTGGCAAAACATATTTTTGCTTTATTCCCAGTGCCTCTTTTATACCACGACTTACTCCCCATAATGTAAAGGAAACATTGGGTAATATAAAAAAAGCCCAAACAGAAACAATAATGTATTCAAACCGCTCTATAAAGGGAAATTGTATAATTTTAATCATGCTTAAATATGCCCATATCGCGTTCGCAAGTTGCTTTTCACTAAAAAATGCAAGAGTTAAAATCATAAGGTATGTGTAGACAATAGTCGTTACTAAATTTGCATAGTGCGCATATTTTTGAGACGTTCTTGCCTTTTTAATAAATGGATAGTACAACAATAACATTTCGAATCCAAAAAAACTAAACATATTTCCTTTCATTCCTTTCATAATTTCTAGGAATGAATGCTGTGCAATTGGAAATAAATTCCGGAAATCTGCATACTGCAAAGGATAAAAAAATGTGAAGATTAGAATGCTTGGGATAACGATTCCAAAGAAGCCGATTCCGGCAACTACACGAAATCCTCCAGTAACAATGTAATAACATAGACCCAAAAAAGCCCCCGCTATAACCCAAGATGAAATTGAAGGAAACATCCAAACATGTACTACTTCGATATAAGTATGTAGTGTTGTTGCACCTAACAATACAATATAGGATAAAAAAATGAAGTTGAGCAATCCACCAATCCATTTTCCAAGTACGTTTTGATTGATTGCAATGATGTCTCCATTACCCTGATTTAAAATCTGATATATGATCCAAATCATAACATTAACAGATATTCCAAAAAGTAGCGTGCTAATCCACGCATCATTTCCAACTAATTTTGCACTAATCCTTTCAAAACCAAGCATACCAACTCCCATCTGTATAGTAATAATTAAAAAAAATACCATATATGGAGAGACTTGATACTCAATTGGGATCTGTTTCATAATGCTCCTCCCTGTTAAATTCAATCATCGAAATCATTTCTTGATAGTATTTTATTTTTCTCTACCTCTTCTGGATTAAAGCGAAAACGCTGTTTAGACCTTGAAAAAATAGGACGTCGAAACATCGCTGAGATCGGCATACGTATAATACTGTCTTTCCAATCTGTAGGGCGTGTAGGATAAAAAGGAAACAAATAAGGACGTCTTAATGATTCTGTACGTAATAAGCGTGCTAAAAGCAAAGAGCTTGTTAAAACAATTCCTAATAAGCCCAATAGGTGTGCAGATATTATAAAAGGAAAACGAATTACTCGAATTGTATTACCAATACGATATATTGGTGCTGTAAATGAACTAAGAGCTGAAAGTGCAACAATGATAATAAGTACGTTACTTGTAAGACTTGCTTCTACCGATGCTTGTCCAATCACAATACCACCTACTATACCGACAGTTAAACCCACTTTAGTTGGTAAACGTGCCCCCGCTTCTCTCAGTAATTCAATTGTTATTTCTAAAAAAAGTGCTTCAATTAATGGAGGAAAAGGTACTTTACTTCTCGATATGATTAACGTTTCAAGAAGTTCTTTTGGGATAAGCTCGTAATGATATGTTAAGATCGAGACATATAATGGAGTCGTTAAGACAGAAAATATAAAAGCAAAAAGCCTTAATAGACGAAAAAAAGAGGCTATAATCCAAGGCATGGTGTAATCTTCTGTCGTAGAAAAAAAATCAATTAATGTTGTT
Source organism: Bacillus sp. FSL K6-0073 (assembly GCF_038006085.1). Taxonomy (NCBI): domain Bacteria; kingdom Bacillati; phylum Bacillota; class Bacilli; order Caryophanales; family Bacillaceae; genus Bacillus; species Bacillus sp. FSL K6-0073. The sequence goes on from NZ_JBBOUN010000001.1 coordinate 3,041,675, forward strand.
GGAAGAGTGATGGCATAAGGCGAGCCATCTACAAAAAGTGCAATTTTCCCTTCTGCTAATACAGCTGCCACACGGTCCGGACGTTCTGTATTCAAAAATTGAGGGAATATAGAATTCGGGTTGTCTGCAATTAACTGCATCAAATAAGTACTATCTAAAACATGGTCTGTTTTTATTTGACTTACCCTTTTTATAATTTCTTGTAGATTTTGATCATTTACAATTCCCTCAATAAATACAATCGCAACAGTTGTGTTAGAGAGAGATCCTACTTTCAATTCTTTCATTTGTAAATACGGTGTTGGAAGCTTTCTACGTACTAAATTTAAATTCACATCTAAATCTTCGACAAATGCGATTTGCGGACCCACAATATTGTATTCAATTTCAGCTTTTGTAATATCCCTTTTTTCTTTCTTTGACACATTTACTAACAAACAATTTAATTTATCTGTATCGTACTGAATAAGTATATAGCCATTTAAAATACTATCCTGAATATCTTCAATTTGATTTGTTATTTTTGAATTCTCAAAAGGTAAGACAGAGTGAATATCTTGTAACGAATTGAAGCTCTTCTCTTTTATATAAGTCAAAACCTCTTCATGAAATATATTTACATCGATTAAGGTTCTAAAATATGAAATGACTATAGAGGAATTATTAGAAGCAATTTCCAACGTTATAAAATCTTTAGATTTTTTTAGTAATTGCATTAAATCCTGTAAAGATTTTATAGAGTTATCAGGTATTTTTCCATACGGTTTCAATTGATAATACCTTCCTTTCAGAAAGAAGTTACATATAGTTTTTAAGAAATTTCTATTTTAAAAATCAGGCATAGTGATATATAGATATATCCATCGAATTAGCAATAACCTCTTTGAAAATAACTTAACCAAAATTAGTTAAAAAATGTATTAAAAGTAAAAATAAGATTTTTTTTAAAACATAGTTACGATATTAAAAACATCCTTTCTTTTGGTTCTAAAGAAAGGATGTTTTTATAACATGCTTTTTGGAAGGTTTTAATTTAATCCTAATTATATTTTTTATAAATTCTAAAAGTACATTCTTTATTTTTGGTATAACATACAGAAATTATTTTTTGAACAGTAGACAGCTGCAGAAGCTAAGTTAAAGTGTCGATTAATTCCCTCCAAGCTTAATAAAATCCCTGTTATGATTTCTAAACTGACTTCGCAGTTAAGTAAGAGATTTGTTGATTAACCATACACACGAAGATAGAAAATGATGCCTATGATACTTGCATTTTCGTTTTATTCACCAGCTTCTATAATCAATTGATTAAGTGTATCGGGAGACGTATATGGATATAACTCTTCGACATATACAAACAATCTTGTTTTGGAAGTATTACATGATTTGTATGATATTGTAACAAGACTTGTATCGTTTCCTGCTTCTCCATGTCTTATTACGTTTGTCATTTCCTCTTGTAAACAACGATAGAAAGTTCTATTCAGTTTTTGTTTAATAGCATTACATTTTGTATGGTTTCTTAAAAAATTTCAATAAAAGAACATATTAATTTTGAAGTGTACAAATAGGGAGAGTGACTTCAACTGTAGTTCCCTTATTCACTTCACTCTCAATAAATACCTTTCCCTGATGTGTTTCAATGATTTTATAACAGATCATTAACCCTAAGCCAATCCCCTCTTCTTTAATACTATAAAAAGGTTCTCCGAGGTATGGTATACGTTCTTTTGGAATCCCACACCCTTGATCGATAAAACGAATACTTAATTGATTATTATCAAGTATATTTAATTGAATGAGAATTTCTCCTCCCATCGGCATAGATTCAATTGCATTTTTCAATATATTAACAAATACTTGCTTTAATTGATTTCCTTCACATGAAATCAATGGAATACCAGGGTTAAGATCGATTCTAATTTTTATATTATTCATCATTGCTTGAGGTTGTAGTAGCATTAAAACTTGATCCATTAGCACACTAATATCATTAGGTTTTATTTTTACCACCTGTGGTTTGGCTACCGCCATAAATTCAGTTGTAATACTCTCTATACGCTCAATCTCTGATGATACTATATTTATATAACCTTGATTATTTTCATTTTCCGTTGATTTTAGTAATTGCATGAACCCTTTCATTGCAGTTAATGGATTATTAATCTCATGAGCCATTACAGTCGCTAATTGTCCTACAACAGCAAGTTTTTCAGATTTTCGTAATAATTCTTCTGTTTTTAGCCGTTCAGTGATATCACGAGAAATACTTAGGAAAACTTTTTTCCCATTTAAGTTAAAAACACGAACACTAAACTCAGTTGTTATTACTTTTCCTGTTGGAAAAACATATTCATCTTGCAAAGTGAAGGAAGTTTGTCCCTTTTTAATTTTTTCTAATAGCCTTACGATCATTTGAGAATCTTGTGGTACTATATTTGAAAATGATAATGAGAGCAACTCTTCTCTACTATATCCAAATCTTCTACACCCAACAGGGTTTACCTCAATAAATCGACTTGGAGCATTATCTTCATTCAGCTCTACTACATATACCGCATCAGTTGCTTGTTCGATTAGTGCACGGTACTTCATTTCACTATCTCTTAATTGCTGGTGTAATCGATGTCGTTCTCTTTCTGCTTGTTTTCTTTCAGAGATGTCTCTACATATTGCTGATAAAGCTATCACATTTCCTCTTACATCTAGTATAGGAGAAACTGTCAGACTGACATCAAGAAGACTCCCATCGCTCCTTTGTCTAACAGTTTCTAATCTAGTAACCACAGATTCACCCGTTAGAATTTTCTGAATATTTTTAAGCGATTCTTCCATTAAAAAATCTGGTACACAAGGTAATCTCTTACCTATGATTTCTTGTGATGACCACCCAAATATCTTTTCATAAGCTTTATTCGCTTGTAAAATATGCCCTTCTCGATCAGAAATGGTAATAGCATCTAGATTGTGCTTTATAAATGATTCCAATAATTCTTTGGTAGCGCTTAATTCTGATTCTACCTTTTTCCTTTCGGTTATATCAACTGTAGAACCAACAACTTCAATAACTTGTCCATTTCGTTTAATCGGCCTAAGCGCAATAAGAATAATAGTTTTATCATTTGGCCAAGGTAATTCAAATATAATTTCTTTTCCTTCCCATGCCTGAAGATAGTACTTCATCAATTGTGGAACTAAATGTGGAGGAACAATAGAAGCATCAATAGTACGTAAGCTTTTTCCTACCACCTGTTCAGAATAAAATCCGTTTTGATAATAAAACTGTCCATCACATAAAGTGTGTATAAAGTGCTTACCTACTTTTTTAAATTTAAAAATTCCTCCTTGAAGCTCATGTACGGTATCTGCAAGTTCTTGCTTCGATTTTTTTAATTCTCGATTCATTTTAGATAAGTCCTGTGTTAAATAATACAATCTCTGGTAGGCTTCCATAAGAAATAGCCCAATTAAAAGTCCTAATGCTATATATAATAAGCCTCCTGTGTAAAGTAATGTAGTATTAAATAATACGCCAACTAACCACTTTATTCCAATAAAAACAGAAAAATATAACGATGCACTTTTAAAAGGATGTAGTTTTTTAAAATAAGTTTTAAAGGTAGAAAATAGAATCCCCATACCTAAATAAGCAATCACAGGAGGTTCCCAGTACCCTCCAGTGTAAAAGATACGCATTACAATTATGCTAATTAACGTAATCCAACCAGCAATACGACCAAAGTAAATAAAAGATAGAATAAGAGGAACAACTCGAAGATCGTAGGAAAATCCCATGTATGGAAAAGAAAAGAACATTAACGTAACTGCAATAATCCCTCCATAGAGCTTTTCGAAATGTCGACTAGAATTAATTGTAAACACTTGAATAAATATTGCTGCGCTAACTAATAAAGAAAAAATAGAAAGGTTGATGAAATAATCTTTAATAATCATGTAATGTCCCTCCTTGCATTAAGTGTATTCGACAAAAAAGCTAAAAATCCTACAAATTGTATAAACAGTTCAAATGCATAAATTTTAAACTAGGATAAAATCTAGAAAAATAAATAAGGGGCACAGCAGATGAGATATTTTAATGAAAAATAGTTCAAAAAAGATAATAGTAACCGTTGACTACTATTATCTTTTTTCTTTAAGTTATCGTAATATGTCTGAAACTCTAAGGGACATGGTATGTCATTTCATCAAACAATGATTATATACTGAGTCATGAATATAGAAATTTCAGCAGTCATTTTTGAAAAATAACATAAAAAACAAAACTATCTATGAAAATGGAAAAAAACTATATAAATGTCAACTAATCTATGTACAAAAACGTTCACTTAATTTTGCATAAAATCACTCCACTTAGGAAGCTAAGTAGTTCTTCAAGGTCGATAAGAACACCTGTAGATGCTTCAGGATAACTACATAATTGTATGAGTAATGTACTTGAAACCTTTCGGTAAAACCATACACATAATACAACTAACTCCTTGGATTCAATATTTACTTTTTCGCTGAACAAATTCTTTTTCTTGAGCAAAATATTCTAGGATATAAGGAGATTTTTCAATTAACTTGGTGTCTAGTTTATTCTCCAGCTCCAATTACTTCGTTACTTTCAGATTCAGTTCATTATATTTTGTACTTTGTCTTTATACACAACATATTCTTTACCATCCACTACTGCTACTACCGCAAATTCATCATTTGGATTGAATGAAAGCCAATCAGCCCACATGTTAGTATTAGCCCCTCCACTCCACATATTATGAACAGTGTTTTTAGTTAAATTCATAACTTTATAAGACGCATTTGGCGCATTTGTTCCAGTCTTTATTTCAAAAGTGTATGCGTTATGAATTTTTTTATAAAAGTAGAAAACGTTTGATGGACGAAGCTGATTCAAAAAATCCTGTTCTTTTTTCTCTGCAATTTTTATCCCTTCTTGCAAAGTGACAACATCTGTTTTTAATGTTTTCCAACTGTTTTTCGCTGCATTCAAGCTAGGGGTTAAGAATTTATATTTATTTTGATCAGCTTTTTGATCAGCTTTATCAATATGTCCCAGTACACCCGAATATTGAGAATCTAAATCCTCCCATTGCGTAGACATATAAGTAAGAGCAGTGATAGCACTATCAAGCATACTATGCATATCACTAATATTATGAAATGCAACTCCAACTACACGATTCAATGTTATTTTATAATCTACAGTCTGACGCAATTTTGCTAATTCAGGTTCTAGCCAACCTAACTTACCTCTTGCATCACCTATCATTATGCCACCAGCAATCAAGGTTGGAATAAAGGGGATTTTCACCATGTCTAACCCCTTAGATTCTATGTCTTTCTGATATTTTACTTGTCCTAAAAGGTCCTCTAGACGCTTTTGGTCAGCCTCCACATCAGCACCTTGGTTTTTTAAAATCGATTGCAATGTCTCTTTATGACTTCCAAATGTTCTAACATCTTCTCCAATAGCATTTTTTAATTGAATTAATTCTTCTATTAATGCTTTTGCAGACTTTTGATTTTGTTGAATTCCTCCCTGTAAATCTGTAATCCCTTTTTTTAAAGTATCTCCATTTCCAGTATTGATCGCCTCTACTAATGTTTCATAATAATTTTCAAATTTTGTATCGTATTCTATAATGCCTGTCAATGTATCAAAAAGCTGTTTTTTTACTTGTGTATTCCATGTAACAGCATGTGCTCTTGCATTCTTTTGATCTTGTACAATTTTACTAGGTAAATCTGCATTTCCATTAATAGTTATTCCTTCAAAACTCACATCTGGATTATTAATTAGCAAATAAGAATATTCATTTATAGCTTTTGCAAATAAACCAGCATCTTGCAAAGCTTTTTTCATCTGTTCTTCATTTGCTGAAAGAGACATATTTTCAGTGTTCGTTTGTTCAATTTCAATTGCAAAAGTTTCTAGTGGTATGACTGCATAAGTAGTTGTTATAGTTAAAAACGCTGATACAGCGAGTAGTTTATTAGGGATTTTTTTCATCATTTCGTTTTCCTCCTATATAAGGTATGGTTTCAAGTTCTAATCTTATTAAAAAGCGATGTCTTTCAAAATGAGTTCTACATCTTTTATCAGTATCGTTTGAACTTTCTTTAGCAGCCTTCAAATCATTAAGTATTAAAGAAAATGTATATAATCTGCTTCAAATTAACCGATTCTGTTGCAAATTTTAAAAAAGCAATTAAACTACAAGGTTATTTTTTATTCGAATCATACTTATATATAATTGAAAGGCGAAGTCTTTAATGAGACTCCGCCTTTCTGTTATATAAGGATTTATTAATTATTACTTTTCTGTTTAACAGTGTAATCATAGACTTTCTATGTTTTAGTTCACTTTACAACAGAATTAATATTTCCCTATTTTTGTGGAGTAACAGTTTCCACTTTTAATTCCTTTATTCCTTCTTTTAATGTAACAGCATCTGTTCGTAATGTTTTCCAACTGTCTTTCGCTGCATTTAAATTAGGTTTTAAGAATTTAAATTTATTTTGATCGGCTTTTTGAGCTGCATTCTCAATATGCCCTAGAACGCCCGAATATTGAGAATCTAAATCATGCCACTGCGTGGACATATAAGTAAGAGCGTTAATAGCATCATCAAGCGCCTTGTGCATTTCATTAATATTACTGTAAGCAACTCCAACTACACGATTTAAGGTTACTTTATAATCCACGGTCTGACGTAATTCTGCTAATAAAGGCTCTAACTTACCTAAATTATCCCTTGCTACTCCCACTATGATACCGCCAATTATTGGTAGACCCAAAATAGCGCCCTTCATTACATTAAACCCATCAGATTCTAATTGTTTATAATAGTTTACTGATCCTAATACTTCTTCTAGACGCTTTTGATCGGCATCAACATCTGCACCTTGATTTTTTAAAATTGACTGCAAGAGCTCTTTATTACTTCCAAATGCTCTAACATCGTGTCCAATAGAGTCTCTTAATTTAGTTAATTCTTCTATTAGTTGTTGTGCATACTTTTGATTTTGTTGAATTTCACCTCGTAAATCTGTAATCCCTTCTTTTAAAGTTTCTCCATCTCCTGTATTAATCGCCTCTATCATTGTTTCATAATAATTATCAAATGTTGTATCGTATTCAACAATACCATTCAATGTATCTAAAAGCTGTTTTTTTACTTTCGTATCCCAAGTAACGGCATGTGCCCTTGCATTCTTTTGATCTTGTACGATTCTACCAGGTAAATCTACATACCCATTAATGGTAATTCCCTCAAAATTCACATCAGGATTCTTAATTAACATATAAGAATAGGCATTCATAGATTTTGCAAATAATCCAGCCTTTTGCAAGGTCTCTTTCATTCTCACTTCATTTGCAGAAAGTGCTGTATCTTCATTGTTCGTTTGTTCAATTTCACTTGCAAAAGTTGTTACTGGTGAAACTACATTAGCAGTTGTAATAGTTAATAACGTCGATACAGCGAGTAATTTGTAAGGGATTTTTTTATCATTTCATTTTCCTCCAATTTAGGTTTTAAATTTCAGTTCTACTCCTGTTTAAAAGCAATATCTTTTGAAATGAATTCTGCATCTTTATGAATATCATTCCAACTTTCTTTAGCGGCTTTTAAATCATCTGGTATTAAAGAGAATTTGTGGTCTTGCATAGAATCGATATTATCCAATAAATCTGTATAATTTGCACCCATTGTATTCCATTGCTTTTGAATATTTGTTAGAGACAATATCGCTTAATCTACAGTCTGATATAAATATGCCAATGTTTCTTTCGCGTTAGTAAGCGAAAGAACTGCTTGATTAGCACGATCTGCTTTCATACTTAATTCTCCGATTTTGTTAGAAATTTCATTATAGGAGTCCATATGCTTAGATGCTGTGACACCAGCCGCTGTTCCTAGACCGATACCAGCTGCACCAAGAGCCGAGAGTCCACCAACAACAGCCGGTGTTGCTGTACCGCCAGTTACAACAATAACTACCGCTCCTCCAATAGCTGCAATAACTAAAATAGCTGCTCCCAATCCACCACCAATTGACCATGCTAATACATCATCAAAATGTTTTTTCTGAGTAGAACGAAGTTGCTCAATTTCAGCTTGAAGTTGTGGAATCGTTGCCTGTTGACCTGCTAATATTGCAGTTAATCCACCTTTCCCATCTGGACCACCAACATTATTTTTAAAATCTGTAGAATTTTGATATAGTTTCCCTTTGAAGTCTTGTAGCATCTTAATCACATCTGTAACTTCTTTTGAATTTGTATTGATTGTAGTAATTAAATCATTTATACCCTCTTTTAGACCTGCCTTATCTTTCTTTTGTACAGTTTCTACTAATGTGTCGTAATAATTTTGAAATTGTTCATCGTAATTTACAATATTACGAGCAGTTTTTTGAATCTGTGGCTTCGCTGTATCTAACCAGTAATTCGCATTGATTCGTGACAGCTCTTGATTAAGGTGAATATTTTTGAGCAACTCTCCCCCCTCTGACCCTAAATCGATATTAGATAAATTTACATTTGGTTGCTTAATCATTGTTTTTGCATATAAATCCATTACTAGAATATGAGACCCTGTTTCAGCCAATGCTTTCTTCAGTCCTTCGGGGCCTAATGCATAATTGCCTACTTTTTGTTCTTGAGCGGTCGTTTCTTGTGCAAATGCATGAATAGTGTTACCGGTAGTAGCAGTTATAACAGTTGCTAATGTAGCTAAAGTTAGTACTTTGAATGGAAATTTTTTCATGACTATTCTCCTTCTTTCGCTAAATGCTTATAATCTTTATGAATTCCCAAAAAACGCAATATTAAAATTTATATACTTGTTCTTCAAGGTAACTTATTACATTTTTTAATTGTCTTAATGTATCTTTTTGAGACTGCTCGTTAGTTGTATCAACATTAGTAGATAATTTTGTAATGCTATTTTTTATTAGATTTAAATCTTCTTTATAGCGCTTTAGTAGATCAAGTTCTACATCTACTTGATTTGCAAACGTATGCAAATCATTTTGTGTAAGAAGAAGCATTGATTTTTGTAAATCAGCTATTGATAATTTCGTTGTTAAATCATATATTTTTTGATTTTGTTTCTCTAAATCATCTAAATATGCTCGCTGTTCTGCTGTTAATTTATTTACTTCAGCAAAAACGCCAAATGTTTTCTTAATCTTTTCGGTATCAATGGCTTTCATCAGGTCATACTCTTGTGTTTTTGCTGCGGCTGCGGCTGCTATTTCACCTTGTTTGCTTTTCTCAATTGCTTCACGAGCTGCTTTTTTTGCTGATTCAATCTCTAGAGCAGTTTTACCTTGTTCTGTCGCTTCTTGCGCCGCTTTTTTCTCCGCTTCTAGAATAGAGTTGTTAATTTCTTTTCCTTTGTTATACGCTGCCACCCCTGCTTGAGCAGCCGGTTCAATAATTTCTTTTGAAAGACTATAAACTTCTTTGAATATAGCAAATCCCTGCTCATTTAAAGCTCCTGGTATTAATGCAATTTGTTGTAAATCATTTTGAATTGCTTTTTTGGTATTTAATATTTCATTTTTTAACTGATCTATTTTTCCTGTTCCATCTGTACTTAGTATGCCTTGCGCAGTTGCCACATCAGTATCAAAATCTTTTAATTTTTTATCAAGCTGTAATTTAAGATCTGTTAATTCATTGATTTGTCGTTGCGCATTTTCTTGATTCGTCATAGCCATTTCTTGAAGTACTTCAAGTCTATCCGAAAACCCTTCTCTATCTTCTTTATTGTCTACAAACAATTTTAATGTCGGGTAATAACTATTAAATTTTGTTACAAATCCTTTACTTTTTGAATTTAATAGAATTAACTGTGGATAGAGTTCCGATGACCATTCCTTCATATCTTGTTTGATTAGGAATTGATTGGTATTTAAAGCTGGGACTTCCTCTAGCTGTACATTAGGACTCATTAAAGATTGATCAATATACGTTTGGACTAATTTAGAATGTGCACCTAATTTTCGTAATGATGAAGAAATATCCATGTTTTCTTGTTGAGTTTCTGCTTGAACGATTGGTGTTGCAAGAGTATTGATAGGAATAGTTGCTCCAGTTACAATGGATGTTATTAAAAATCCTGTCATTATTTTAGTTTTCATTCCGTACACTCCTTTACCATTGTTTTTATAACTTAATTCATATAACTTGTACGACCGCTCTCTTTGTAAACTGGATAAGAAGGAGAAATCTTTAAGATACGTTAATATCGTTGTTTTTTACTTCTAATAGGATGTAAGGATTTTATTTATCTCTCATTTCGATACTCTATTTTTTTAAATATAAATAACAAAAATTTATTAACTATATTTGAATCAGGCACCTTATGAGTAGTAAATTATTAATTCTTTCCTAAAGTTGCGGTTTAACTTACAGAATCGTGAGGATCAATAAACCAATGCTTACAGTTAATCTTGTCATAACATTGTTTAATTTCAATTTGATAATATCCCTCTTAGTTTTGTCAGCAAACTCCTTACTAGACAACAAAAGGTGAAATTATACTGTACATTGCTTATACTTTTATTGCGGAATAACTTCACTTTTGTTATGCAGAAACTTAGAACACGTTTATTACCAATTTGATTCTTGACCTCTCGTAAACAAAAAGACTATTCAGAAAAACATTTCCAACATAATGTTACTTACAACTTCACTATAATTCCTATTAGCGTAACCTTCTCCTTTCTGTCTGGTCATACCAGTTATGTTGTTCATTAAAACATTAAATTTTTAATGCGTAAATAGAAAAATTTTGTCGATTAAGCTCGATAATTCACTGTTAAATAAAAATATGTCCCGAAAAAAATTATATAAATATAGTTATTCGTAAATTTCATTTCTGTAATTGGAATGATTACAAATTAATGTGTATACGGTTAAAAATAACTATTTTAGCTCAACCAAGAAATTTTATTTTAGAAAAAATACTTATAGAATAATATAATAGGTCTTTTTATACTTTTTTACCTTTATTTACTTATGTATAATTGCATAAAATGTAGATATATTTAGTAATATATGTTATATTGTTGATTTTTCACAAAAAAATCCTAATATCATTATTAATAAATATCTAATATGAAGATATTAGTCTATAAACTTATCTTCGTTATAAACATAGGTTTTAAATTACAAAAAAGCTGCAAAGCTTCCTTGGAACACTTTGCAGCCTTCTGTATTTTTATTCCCTTTTGCAAAATAACGGTTAGTGTATTTTTTCAAATTAACAATATGGTACAAAGATTTCCATTGAGCTTTTGCTCACATATGTGTTTATAAAGTCTTCAAGAGCTATTTGTTTGAGCTGACATCAGACTAGTTTATCTGATTCAGAACTATACCGATAAAGTGCAACTTTAATCAGTGGGGGTTTTGTTCATCCCCACTGATTATTAGCCCACACCAATCGGGCTTTTACGGGCAGCCCGCCCCCCACCTAACTTCTTTGCTTTCGCTGAATTTTTAGATGGAGATCTTACTGCCCGGCAAATAGCGGGATAAATTCAGCACATGATTGTTATTAAAAAAATAGATATACTTTGTTTCTCCATTATTTTTCTAACTCCTAAAAATTGAAACTGTTCCGCTAACAAGATAATATCTGGTTAATCTCATACGTCTATTTGAATACAAGTTCTTTTTCTAGACAAATCACAAACTCTTCCTAGAGTAATAAGTCCAGTATTTTCATCTTTTGGGATACTTACACCCATGTTTAAGTCTTTACATTGGAGACAGCAAATAACAAGCTTATATTATTGTATATTTTTCACGGTACTGCCTAGGAGTCATGCTAGTGATTTTTTTGAAAACTCTTATAAAATAACTTTGGTCATTAAAGTTAAGCCAAGCACAGATATCTGATAACGAATAAGTAGTGAGGGTTAATAATTTCTTTGCTTCTTCCACTCGTTCCCTTTGAATATATTCGCTTAAAGTAATTCCCATTTCTTTTTTAAATAGTTTAGACAGATAAGTAGGCGTAATTTCTAAATGATTAGCAAGTTCATTCAGAGATATTCCATCGTAAACATTTTTATTAATATGTTTTATACATGTAGTAACCGCGTAAGAATACTTTTTTGCATTGTATTCTTTCACACGATCTGCAAAGGTACGTAAAGCGTCCCCTGATAATCGCTTTACAGATTCTACATTATCTAATTGTTCTAGGGTTTGTATATATAAAATACTATGGGCAAAAGCAATATCTGGTGGCAGATTTCCTTCTATTGCATATCGAGTGGCTAAGGTAATCGCAATAATTCCAAGGTTTTTTTGATTCCTGAGCGGATCCTCTACTAGCATAAGTTCAACATCTTCTTGCGAAACCGCATACATATACTGTATTAACTTTTTTTTATTTCCTTCTTTGATAGTCGAAAAGAAATCATTTACTAATGCCATATTGTGCGTTTTAGGTTTGTTTTGTCGACGTTTTAAAATATATAAATCAGGTTTCACATTTTTATTAGGAGTTTCCTCTAGTACTTTATTTTTTTCCAAGACAATATCTACATCTAACTTTTCATTGAAAATCATGTAATGTAATAAAATTCCCATATCAATTAATGTAGTTTTTTTAATCTCAGATAAACACTGATAATAGGCAAGTCTTTCTTGAATGTTATCATTTGATTTAAATTCTTTCTGAAATTTTATGATCATATCATCTGAATCTTTTGAATGTATAGTAGGACCGATTATAATAGTCCCTTTAATATCATCATGATTTTCTATATGAATTAGAACAAAATTTTCAAGATAGTTGTTACTTCGGAAAAGTGGCAAGTTAAAGGGATCGTTTTCTTGATAAATATCACTAAGATGTTCTTCTTTTGAAGAATAAAAAGGACTACAAACATTATCAGATGTAGAATGATATAAAATTTTTCTGTCTGTAGACAAAATATGCACAGGGGCATTAAATGCTTTATGTGCAAGATCACACAAGTGTTGTATATCGATGGAAGTATTCATTACATTCTCCTTTATAGATCCATAAAATATATTCTGTTATAAATAATTCACGACAAATAATACTATAAAATATCAAATTAGTACAATTCACAACAAAATATTACTATATCTTTTTTATAAAAATCATATATTATTTAATTGTAGTTAGCATCTAAATATCAGAGTAGATAAGTAAAGGAAATACACTAAGTTCTTTTCTTAATTCTACAAGATATATTATTGAACTTGAGAAAACAGTGAAGTACTACAAAATACAGTGGTAGTCAATGCGAGGACCAAGCTGGAAAAAGATTTAAAATAAAGCGAAAGTAAAAAGAGGTACTGTACCACCGCAAGAAACAACAGTCAAAGTTCCAATTCAATCATTTATACAAATTGAATTCAAAAAATAAATACTGCTAATTTAAATGTGAAACTGAAAAACTATTTTGCTCCAAATTTTAGAAAAAGATAATAAAGAAGTTGTGAAATTGGAAACAGATGAAAGCGATACGGCTATTTTTGAAGCACTATACTTTGAAAAGTACAAGGTGGAGGAAATTCAAGTACTCAATTAAACATTTAATTGAGAGAAAGGTCTTTTCATCAACTAAAAATAAAAAACGAATGGAATATTCAAAAAAATGACACTATATTACTGGTCGTAACAATAGTTTTACTTTCCACAAAGAGGAAAAAATATATAGACTTTACAAATACTAAGAATAGCAAACTAGATAGTTTTATTACCGCATCACATAAAGTGAAACTTTAATCAGTGGGGGTTTTGTTCATCCCCACTGATTATTAGCCCTCACCAATCGGGCTTTTACGGGCAGCCCGCCCCCCACCTAACTTCTTTGCTTCCGCTGAATTTTGAGGTGGAGGTCTTACTGCCCGGCAAATAGCGGGATAAACTTATTATTAATTTCCAAATACAATAGTTGTTAATCAACAAAAAAACTTCAATAATTAAGGTGCACAGTAAATTGACCTCAAAACAGTAATTACTACAGTATCAGTTTTTACTTATTCTATAAAAAAGAAATATCACTTAATAATTATTACTTTATATCAATTTAGACATAAAACATTTTATTATATCGGCTTAAGTATTATGAAATTAAAATTGCAAATAACACCAAAACTCTTTTAAAGGATCATACATCGTTCATATCAGGTTTATTATCTTTTGATACCTATGTCATTAACACAACTAAAAAAGTTTATTACAAAGGAATCTGAGAGGTTTTTTCAATTCCGAAATTTATTTTTTGTAAATTAAAGGAAAAATAATCCATATATATATACGGATTATTTTCTTAGTGTACTCTGTATTGACCTGTTAACTGTTTTTCAGCCATTCGAACTAAGCGTTTTGTAATCTCTCCACCGATCCGAACCATTTGCAGATGATGTGATGTATCAGGTCCCAGTGTGACTCCTAGTTCAAAAGCAATTTCATACTTCATTTGCTCAATAGTACTTGTAGTAGCAGAAATAAGAATTTCATTTGTATTACTTTCGCATCTTTGAATATTTATAAATAACATGTACCTAATTATGCTATTTATGCATGAGCAACCTAATTTATTCCAGTATTTTTATAGGAACCCTTTCCCTCCCCTTATTCCACCAATTAAATTTGAAACACAAATGTACATTGCATTTCAATATAACAATAAAAGCTAAAAAAGCAACGAATTTACTATTTTAAAGTTAAGTGTTTAACCTTGAAGTACTTAAATTCTTTTTTCCAGATAAAGCATACATTATATCTTGATGTTTTATTGTCCTCTTATAATTATGTGGTATCGGGAATTTATTTCGGTGTTCTTTTATTATAATTAAAGTTTGAAGTTCTATGTTCAATACTTTTGCGAGGACATGATAGTTATATCCATTGTTTAACAGAGAAATTATGTCATAAAACATAGTTTTTCCACCCACTAATTTTACTAATTTATTCTTTAACTCATCCCCTTTTTCTTTAGCTTCATCAATTTCTAACAACATAGATTTTTTATTTGTCTGCTTAATGTATTGAGTATACAACTCTGGGAATTCTTTTTGTACTTCTTTGTTTAATACTGGTTTATATTTAATCATATAAGTAACTTGTAACAATGAGCGTTTTAACAAACTATCTTCAATGAGATACGCTACTTTATTAAATAAATGTACATATTCCTCAATATTGGAATAACTATTAAAATGAGCTAATACTCTACTTTTTATACTAAAAGCCTTGCCTACATAAATAATATTGTCATTATAATCTTTAATGAAATAAATACCACTGTCAGATTTTTTCAATTTATTATCCAATTCTTCTATACTCATAAAATGCAATTCACTCATACTTCTCTCTCCTTAGCAGTTTTAAATCGTAAAAAACAAGCAAGGTTTCTAAAAAAGTACTTAGCTGCCCTAGCATCTCTTATTTTATCTCTTGCTAAATGTCAAAAAACTGTTTCTATGTTCCTCAACTATCAATATGATTATTAATAAAATTTTCTATCGTTATTATCTCGCAATTTTATCATGTAATTTCGAGATCGTTTCCTCATTTAAATTACTGTGTTTTATCGAATAAAGGAAATATATTACTACCCCAATAGTAATCCAAATACTAAAGTACACCCATGTCCTTAACGGTAAATTTAGCATTAAAAACAAACAGCATACAATTGCAACGCATGGTAATACAGGTACAAAAGGTACCATAAATCCACGTTTTAAATTTGGGTGTGATTTACGTAGAATAATAACTGATAGACACACTAACGCAAACGTCACCAAACTACCGATATTAACTAAATTAACTAATTCTTTCAAATCAATAAACCCAGCTATTATAGAGCTCCCTATTCCTGCCAATCCAGTTATAAAAGTGGGTGCTCCAGTTTTCTTATTAACTTTCGCAAATGATTTCGGTAACAATCCATCACGACTCATTGCAAAGAATACTCGTGTTGCCGCATACATATTGGAAAAAATAACAGCCATAAGGCCAATTACAGCACCTGCAGCAATTGCACCAGCGACTTTTCCTTGTCCTACAACTTCCATTACATAAGCCATTGCCTCAGGAACATTTAATTCTTTATAGGAAACCATTCCTGTCATAACAAGGCATACCATAACATAAATAATTGTACATATGATTAATGATGCAATAATACCGATCGGAAGATTACGTTTCGGGTCTTTTACTTCTTCTGCTGAAGTTGCTAATATATCAAATCCCGTAAAAGCGAATAAAATAGCTGCTCCACCCGTAAAAACTCCACTTAAACCGTATGGTGCAATTGGTATCCAGTTCATTGGTTTTACATAGAATATACCAACCGTAATAAACAACAAAATCATTCCAATTTTAATCAATACCATTGTATTATTGATTCGTTTGCTTTCCCTCGTACCACGGGATAACATCCATGCTAATATCAATGTAATGATTACTGCTGGTAGATTCACAATACCACCATGCGAAGGAATCGTTACTAGAGCTTTAGGTATCTCTAATCCAAATCCCTTTATTAAATTGTGGAAATAGCCTGTCCATCCAGCAGCGACAGCCGCTGTTGCCACGATATATATTAATAGCAATGACCAACCTACTAGATGAGCAACAAACTCACCAATTGTTGCATATGAGTACGTATATACACTACCAGACGCCGGGAGTGTAGAAGCAATTTCCGCGTAACATAATGCTATAAATCCACATATAATTGCCGCAAGTATAAATGAAAAAACAACTGCTGGACCAGCATTTCTTGCTGCTACTAATCCAGTTAACACAAGAACACCCGTTCCAACTATCGAGCCTACCCCTAACATAATTAAATCAAATGCTCCTAATGTTTTCGTTAAAATCTTGCTTTGATTATGCTCTAACAATTGTGTAACGGATTTTTTTTTTAGTAAATTACTCATATTTTCTGTATCCCCTTTAAAATAAGGTTTATTCTTCTCGTTAGTGTTGTATATAAATTTACTTAGTTATTAACTAGCCTCATAATATTTCTTTTACATTAAATAGATTTAAAATATTATATAAATTCGCTTCTCACTTACTAGTTAAACTAGACATTTCCATAGATTTTTGCGTACAACGTTTCATAGCTGAAATGATAGCTGTTCTTAAACCTTTTTCTTCTAGCGTTACTACAGCCTCTATCGTCGTTCCACCTGGAGAACAAACCATATCCTTCAATTCACCTGGATGTATTCCTGTTTCCAATACCATTTTTGCAGAACCTAATACAGCCTGAGCCGCAAATTTATAAGCTTGTTTTCTCGGCATACCGCTAAGTACAGCAGCATCTGCCATGGCTTCTATAAACATATACACATATGCTGGAGAAGAACCACTAATAGATGTAACAACATCCATTAGTTTTTCATTTATGACCTCCGTCTGGCCGAAAATATTAAATATGTTCAGTACCTCTTTTATATCTTTTTCTGTAACCATTTCATTAAAACATAACGCAGACATTCCTTCTCCAACAAGTGCCGGTGTATTAGGCATTACTCTAACAACTTTTAACTTTCTACCAAATTCATTCTCAGTGCTCTTAATACTTTTTCCTGCAGCAATAGTTACAACGATTACATCATTTTTTATTTGATCTTTTATTTGGTTAATTACCGATGAGTATAAATCTGGTTTGATTGATAAAATTAAAATGTCAGCGCTGTTAGCGACTTCATTGTTGTTAGTAGTTATAGTTATGCCATATTCATTACTAGCATTTTTTAAATTAATGACATTTAAATCTGAACAAATTATTTGATCTGGAGAAACTATATTTTTTTTAATCATCCCACCTATCATAGCAATACCCATGTTTCCACATCCGATGAATCCTATCTGTTTATTCATAATAATTTGCTCTTACTCCTTCTACTCTAAATTTTATTGATTTTGAAATTATTATTCTAAATAAGGGCTATTACAATTACTTGGTTTATCAATAGAATTTCAAAATTCTCCTTCCTATAATGAGTTATGTTTTCGTATTTCGTTTACAAGCATGCATTAAAAAAATGAAGAGACTTTCTATTCATAGAACTATTAAAAACGAGAGTAAAATGGTGATAATTTTTATGAATTAATAATCTTTAACTATTCAACATTTTAAATAGAGCTTACACATCCCTCTAATAATTACTTATTTTAACAATTTATAGTTAAGCTTAAGAAAATGTATTTAAATTCCAAATAATTATCCCCATAGATAGTATGAAACAAAGTAATGCAGGAATTGCCATTAAAATAGATTGTTTTGCTCGAAACATATGAGCATGAATAGCTCCGACCATGAGAACTGCTATTAATGTATTTGCTCCTAGCGCTAAGTATTGATTCCAAATACCACCGATTATACCTATTGCTCCAACAATTTCAACAAAACCAATTATAGACATAAACCATAATGAATATTGATATTGTTGCCAATGTTCTACCTGAAAAGATATACGGAAAATTTTTATGAATCCCCCTACTACAATAAAAATTGCTAAAACTACCTGAAGAACAATCATCTTTTAAACTCGCTCCTTTTAAAATTTTGTTAATTTTCATACTTCACAAGGAATAAATATATGCGTTTTACCAATATCAGAAAGGGAGGTATACATAATTTAACTTTTTATACGCTAAGAACTAAGTAGATAACCTTTACTACATAATATTTTCTTAAGAAAAATATTTATTTTAATATATTTGTCTCTTTTGTTAACCTGAATAGATTGTTTTTAATTTCAGACATGCTGATATTTTTTCTTGAAACACCGGTTTCTACTGCAGCACGTGCGACAGCATATGCTACATGTGGCACCACCCTAGGATCAAACGGATTTGGAATGACATAGTTGACATGAAGCTCTTCTTCTGAAATTAAATCAGCTATTGCATAAACAGCTGCTAGCTTCATTTCTTCATTAATTTCTTTTGCTTGTACATCTAAGGCTCCACGAAAAACTCCAGGGAAAGCTAATACATTATTTACTTGATTAGGAAAGTCAGAACGTCCTGTACCAACTACTAGTGCTCCTGCTATTTTTGCTTTATTAGGCATAATTTCAGGTGTAGGGTTAGCCAAGGCAAAAATAATAGGATTATGATTCATAGAACGAACCATATCCTCATCAACTACACCTGCAGCTGATACGCCAATAAATACATCAGCATCAATAAGGGCCTCTGCTAATCTTCCCCGCTTATGTTCTATATTTGTAATACGAGCTATTTCTTCTTTAAGCGCATTCATTCCAATAGGTCGCTGTTCATATACTATCCCTTTTGTGTCACACAAAATAATATTTTTCACATGCATATGGAGTAACAACTTAACAATGGCTATCCCAGCAGCACCAGCGCCATTTACAACGATTTGAACATCTTCAATTTTTTTATTTGTTAACTTAAGTGCATTAATTAGGCCAGCAATCGTTACAATAGCTGTACCGTGTTGATCATCATGGAAAACAGGAATATCACAAGATTTTCTTAGGCGCTCCTCAATTTCAAAGCATTGAGGTGCTGCAATATCTTCTAAGTTTATCCCACCAAAATTTGGTTCTAATAATTTAACAACCTCAACAATCTTATCCGGATTATTAGTGTTTAAACAAATAGGAAAAGCATCGATCTCAGCAAATGATTTGAAAAGTAAAGCTTTTCCCTCCATCACTGGCATAGCTGCTTTAGGTCCAATATTCCCAAGACCTAATACTGCAGTTCCATCAGATATAATTCCAACTAGATTCCCTTTCATTGTATAATCATATACTTTGCTTTCATCTTTATAAATCTCTAAGCATGGCTCAGCAACACCTGGTGAGTAAGCGAGACTTAAATCTGTTGAATTTTGTACTTTAACTTTAGAATAAACACCAATCTTCCCCTGTTTTTCTTTATGCATTTTTAATGCTTCATGTCGTAAAGGTGACATATAATTTCGCTCCTATAATTAAGTTAAGAGTTCATTAACTCTATCTTAAACTTGATATTGTATGATA
This sequence comes from Bacillus sp. FSL K6-0073, assembly GCF_038006085.1. Classification (NCBI taxonomy): domain Bacteria; kingdom Bacillati; phylum Bacillota; class Bacilli; order Caryophanales; family Bacillaceae; genus Bacillus; species Bacillus sp. FSL K6-0073. Next base: position 3,061,744 of record NZ_JBBOUN010000001.1, read on the forward strand.
TAAGTAAGACTTCTAATATAATCATTATTTATTTTTATAACCTTTTAACATATCTTTTGCATAACGATTGGGGTATAAAGTATTTAACATATTGTATGGACTTCCCTTCCAATATCTTCTTAATGGTGTCCATAACTTATGTTTAATTAACCATCTTTGTGTGTAAATAGATAGTAATTGCCCCTCTGTTAGTTTTTCCTTTTCTTCAATAGTCCACTTCAGCGCCTCTAATGCTTTTTTTTCAGTCCAAAATCCGGTAGGTGTGAATTTATATTCCCATTCTTTATTTTGACCAGGATATAAGTCATTGATCATGGCGTACGGACTGTTATTCCAGAATATTTGACAAGGAGAAATTAAATTATGAATAGTAAGCCATTTTACACTGTAAACTTGTAATAATTGAAAAGAAGTTAATTTTTCTTTTTCTTCAATAGTCCACCTTAATGCTACCAATGCTTTTTCTTTAGTCCAAAAATTGTTAGGAGTCATACTAAATTCCCACTCTTTAAATTTATTAGGATATAAAGAATTTATCATTGCATAAGGACTACCATTCCAATACATAACTAATGGTGCACTGAGTTTATTTTTCTCTAACCATTTTTTACTATAGAATTTGAGTAGTTCTACTTTACTTAGCTTTTCTTTTTCTTCAACAGTCCATTTTAATGCTTCAAGAGCTTTTTCTTTAGTCCAAAAATTTAATGGTGCCATACCAAACTCCCACTCTTTAAATCTATTGGGATATAAGTCGTCAATCATCTTATAGGGACTATTATCATAACTATGTTTGAGCGCGCCGAGTAATCGATATTTTATAATTAAAGGCGTATTCCATTTTTGTTTAATATCCTCTTCATTCCATTTTAAAATTGTTTCAATTAAATATTTTGTGACCCTTTTAGATAGCTCTCTATTGCTATCTTCTTTCCATGTATTCGGTGGAAACCTACTTCTTTTACCGTCTAATATTTCTTGATAGATTTCTTCTATTTGCACTGCTTTCGCTTGCACTTCAAACTCCCTCCTATTCAAGACATATAGCGATTCCTCTTTCCTAACGTTAAATAACACGCCAATAGTAACTATTGTGATTTACTTTTATAACGCAAAAGAAATGTATAGGGTAAAATCATTTCTTTAATCTATAATAAGAAGGACATAAAAAAACAAAAAGTTACAAAAATTTTCAAATTAAAACTTTTATAACTTTTTGTTTTGATGTAAATATAATTTCAATTAATGTATCTCACCGTTTTAAACTTGACGCTCCATAATCTTGTATAGTTACATTTATATGATATTTAATCGGTACTTTACTAAATGTTTGATCCCAATCTTTTTTGACTTTCTCCCATGTTCTCGGGTGTTTAATTCTTAATTGGTTGCCAAAACCCGCAATATCGACTTGGTATTCTTTTTGTATTTTTTTTGTAACATGATGTACTAAGTGCTTTACTTCTTTTTCAATAGCTTTTTCTTCCCTTTTTAAAAATTCATTTTCAAAATCTTTTCCTGATTGCATCCAATTTTCAGACAAACGCCCTTCTGATTCAATGTTTACATCAAAGGAAATATTATTTCCGTTAACATGTGGTATGATTTTGCTTTTTATTGACTTTATCTCGTATATAATGAGTTTCTTTGATTCTTTATCAAAAGTTTTTACCACACCACCATTCCTTTTTCCGTTTATCCATACTACTCCTTCCAATTCCTGTTCATTTAAAAAGCCCATCAACTTTTTTGTCTTCCCTTTAATTACAGCAGCTCCTGCAAATTTTGTTTCTCCTTTTATCGAGATTACATTTTGCAAAAGAAAACTGGACCCTGACCGCATCTTTCCTTCCAATTTAGCGAGCGATACAGGAGGTAAAATCCTTGTTGTTCTATTTCTATTATCTGCAATTCCAGACAAACGAAATGCTGGGATTTCTCCTTTTTTGTTTGATTCCAGTACCTCCTTCGCTAGACCCTTGCTAATTAAGAGCATACAGCTAAGCCGAACTTCATTGTCACGGAGATACTGTTCAAGTAATTGTTCTAAACTGAATGTACGTACAAGACTATCACTAATAACAATGTTTTTTAAATGTGGGCTGAACATTGTGCTCTCTCTTTTCAATGAAAACTCACGAACAATTTGATGAATGGAATCACCGGTCTCAGAAACATTTATATAACGTTTTTGTTGTCCATTTCCTTTACTTTGTGCTTGCGAACTAACAATTTGATAAGTAGCTGTTATAAGATTTCTTTTAGGATAACCTCCTTCCTCATCCTCTTTCTCAATTGTTGAATCCTTCCCTTTATCTAGTGCTATACCTGCAGTTAAACTCAACTCTTCTACTTCTTTACTGCTCCAACATCCTGTTAAAAATAGAAGCAAAAGCGTCCATAACAAAGCCAAATAGAACCGCATATAATTAAATTTATTTTTCACACTACTCCTCCTTTTAATCGCGTAATAATAAGAAGAAGCAGTGGCAGTAAACCAAATAAAAATAAAGCAGCATTACCGAGCATATCCCCCAATTTAAGCAAGTCATTTATATTTTTCGAAGTCATAGCAATGATGTAAATGATTGGAATCAAAGCAAAAATAAACGGATGAATTCTCTTTTTAAAGAGTTGTGCTAATCCTAATGCAGCTGCATAATAACTAATCGTATAGGTAGCAAATATTTGCATAATCCATATTACAAGCAATAAAGATTCAAAACGTTCAAATATCAATCCAGAAATTTCAAAACTGCGCATAAGATCAATTGTCGGCCATGTTCTTGTTACAACCCCATCAATTGATAATGCACCAATGACTATTACAACTGTTATTACATAAAAGATTAACGGAATTGAAATTCCAACTAAAATAGCTTTTACTGCTTTCTTTCGTTGTTCCATAAACACCAAAAGAATCAACATAATTTCAGGACCTGTATATGCGAGAGAGGTTGTTTTTATCCCATCTAACACTGGTTTAATTCCTAAACCTAATACGGGACGGAGATTATCTATCTCGAATATTCCGATACTCATAAAGGAAATGAGTAAAAAAATAAAAAAAGTAATAGGAAATATTATTTCAAACATCCGTGCAATTGAATTAATACCACTCATAATCAAATAGAGACCTATCCACATAAAAGGCATAACAATAGCCCATGTGGGGGTTCCTTCCAGCAAAAAAAAGCTTATTACTTCTGCCATTGAACGAATTTGAAAGGCTGAAGTTGTAAGAAAATACCCTATAATAAGAAAACTAAGCAACCTGCCTATCCATTTCCCTACAATATCTTGACTATATTGATAAAATGTTTTATCTGGAAACTGTTGACTTAATTTGACCATAATTACTCCTGAAACCATTGCGAGTATCCCACCTAATATCACACTTAGCCATACATCTGGTGTTTTCACTTTTTCTACAGATGCTCTGGGCAGAGTGAGAATTCCTGTCCCAAGTATGTAATTTACAATAATAACAACTGCTTGTGAAGTTGTTATTCGGTCTTTAGGTTTCGTAATCACTGAAGGCCACTTCCTTTCGTCATCAGCTACCTTTTGCGGATATTTTTTTTTGTATGCATTATTTTCGGTCTACGTCTCATTATTTTTAATGGCATGCGAACCATAAAATCTTTCCAGTCACTGAATCGATATGGAACAGCAGGGCTGGTATAAGGAACGCCAAAACTTTTCAGTTTCACTAAATGACTGCAAAGTAAAAGAAAGAAGAGAATAACTCCATACAAGCCAAATATCGCAGCACAAAACATAGCTATAAAACGAAGAATGCGTAACGTAATTCCCACACTATATTGCGGAATAGTAAAAGAAGAAATAGCTGTTACCGCAACAACGATAACCATTATTGGACTAACAATTCCTGCTTCTACGGCAGCCTGACCAATTATTAAACCGCCCACAATTCCCATTGCAGGTCCAATTGGTTTAGGCAGACGTAAACCTGCTTCCCGCAAAACTTCGATAGCTACTTCCATAATTAACGCTTCTATTAAAGCGGGAAAAGGAACTCCTTCTCGCGATCCGATAATAGAAATAGCGAGCTTAGTGGGAATTAATCCTGGATGAAATGAAATAAAAGAAATATACAGTGCTGGAGCAAATAATGAAACAAAAGCTGTCATGAAGCGTAATAAACGGAGAAGCGTACCAGGAAGCCACCTTTCATAATAATCTTCTGGTGATTGCAGCAGCATACTAAATGTAACTGGAGCAATTAAAACAAATGGTGTTCCATCTAACAAAATAGCTACTCGACCTTCCATTAAAGCACTAATAACACGATCAGGTCGTTCTGTATTTTGAATCTGCGGAAAAGGACTGAGATAATTATCTTCAATAAGTTGCTCTATATAACCAGATTCGAGTACACTGTCTATGTCAATTTTCTGAATTCTGTTTTTTATTTCATCCACCAATTCTGTACTAGCAAGATCTTTAATAAATGCGACAACTAACTCTTTCTTTGCACGTTCTCCTACTGGTAGCTTTACTAATGATAAGTTCTCATCCGCACAGTGTCGTCGCAAAAGTGAGGTATTATCACTTAATACTTCAGTAAAACCGACCCGTGGCCCTCTGACTAATGCCTCCGATACTGGTTCTTCAATATTTCGTTTATTTGCTTTTGTTGTACCAAGAATAAACACATCTGCTAAACCATCAATTAAAAGAGCTGTTGAACCTATCAATACTTTGGGTATTAAATCTTTTATGTAATGGACTTCTGCTACTTCACTAATTGTAAGAACTTTATTTTTAATATATTCTTTTGAAACAGTCCCCTCCACATAAGAAGATTCATTTTTATATTCATCAGAAAAATCATCCATTAGTAATTTCATAATATGTTTGTCAATTATCTCTTTATCTGATAGACCATCAACAAAAACGATCCCAGCCTGAATGTCTGTGCGTCCAATATTAAACTTCCGAAAGCGAACATCAGAATTATGTCCGATTTGTTGCTTTATAAGTTCTAAGTTAGAGGCAAAATCATTTGTGAAATGAACGTTTGCATTTTGAGATGGTTTATGCTCTTGTTTCGTTTTACTTTGAATATTATTTTTTTTCACTTGTTTGTCTCTTGACTTCCACCAACTCATTCTTCCCACTCTTTCTCTGACATACGAACCCAATGAAAAAATCTTGAGATAGTATACGGAATTAAAAACAAGATAAAAGCTTGTACAAAGACTTTCCAATCTGGAAGATAAGAAGTAATTATGTTCCACATTTTTATCACCCAATTTATATACTCTGCTAGGATTGAGATTTCTAAAAAACGATATGTACTTAATAAAAAATAACGATAAGATTAAAGAGCAGAAAAGCGAGACATTATGCTTATTTAGTACAAATAACCTAGTTAGTATAAAAACATTTCTGACCTAAAATACCATTTCCAATTATAATTTGTTAAATATTATCTCCTTTTCCCTTATTTATATGCCTGCATTTGAATTTCAAATAATATAAGTATTAATGATATTTCCTCTTAAAGAAAAAAGATGCTAGAAGATAGCATCTTTTTTTAAATTCAACTTACTATGTATTTATATTTTATTGTGGAAATACTCGTTTTTTTAAATGAATATTAATGTGTAAAAAATACATATTCTTTTGTTTTAAGTTAGTACATTTCTACCGAATCGATACGGAATTTTCTGATTTTAAAACCAATATGAAATAAAGGAAAATCCTCTCTTAGAAAAACTATATAAAACCAATAACATGAAAACAATTATCAATCTATTAATCGAAAATAATAATTAGCAAGCATTTATCATCTTAATTCCAGGTGTATTCGTTTTGCTTCAAAATAAAGAACTTGAATAAATTTTTTCGTATCAATACGAGCAGGTAATGTTGGTTCATTATTCAATTCTGTCATCTTTCTCCTTACGGTAGTAAAATCAAAAAATCTAGAAGCATAATTTTCGAACTTCGGGTTTAAAAAATCAGTAAGTCCAAGGGATGCTAAATGGTTTAATGATTGATAAATTGCTCTCCGAATCCGTTGTTTGGAAGCTTCTATGAACCTTTTTAATTCGGCATCTTCAGCTGAATCCCCAAGTTTTTTTTGAGCCAAATTCATAAAAATCTCTTTTAGTGAGGGAAAGCCTTGTTCCAACGTGTTATCTTGTTCATATTTATATAAATAATCTAGCATATCCATTAAATCTTTACTTCCACTTTCACTGGCTATTCCTAATTCAGACAAAAGAAAATGAATGGAATTTTGAAAATGATTAAAAGTATTTAAATGTTTTTCATTACGGTATTTTTCTTGTGCACTTGAATTACTATCCAATTTTAGTACCATATTAAGCGATTCTTGAATGTTTTTTATCGATTTTTCCAAACGAATTCGTTCAATGACTTTCCGAACAACTGTTAATACTTCAATCCGGTTAATTGGCTTAATAATATAGTATTCAACACCAAGCGAATAAGCTTCAGCAATTAATTCTTTTGATTCTACTTGAGAGACCATGATGATTTTCCCTTTAAACGAAGGTTTTATTTGACGGATTGTTTTTATTCCATCTTGAATCGGCATTAACAAATCGATAAATAAAATGTCTATATTTTTAAGGATTAGCATTTGTTGCTCTAAAGATAAACCATCCTCAGCTTCTCCTATAACCTCCCCAAGATCTTCATCCTCGATAATTTGAGCCAACATTGAGCGAACCGCTTTTTCATCATCTACTATATAAAAATACATAGAATCACCCTTTCGAAATTATATGATCAATCCCTAATCTAATTATAAAAATTGATCCTTTTCCTTCGGTTCTGTCCTCAAGCGTAACATCACCTTCAAGTTGTTCGACCATTTCTTTAACATACGATAATCCGATACCTGTCGATGGGTTGCCTAAATCATCATATTTAGAAGTAAACCCAGGCTCAAAAATTGAATCTTTATATTTTGAAGAAATACCAGGACCGTTATCGCCTATTTGAAATTCAACAAAATGGTGGTCTTTATTAATGTCAATTGTGATGGTTCCCATACCTTGGATAGCTTCTACAGCGTTTGTAACGATATTATTTATAATAGATAAGATTGTGTAAATATGATAATGAGGATGCACACCATCAATTTTATACAAAAATTGGATGTCTTTCTCTAGCAAGCGTGCATATTTCGTATTTGCCCGTATAATGATATTTACTAGTTCATGTACAGACATATAATCTGTAAAACTTTCATCAGAAATTAGTTTTGAAAGTCCCGCAAAAATACGTTGGTTATCCTTTTTAACGTCATGGACCTCACCAGCAATTTGTAATGCCTGTTGCCTTAAATCCCCAAACTGAAAATCCATCTGTTTGTGCTCAAAAGAGTCTAAGGTTTTATATAAATCATAGGATTTTTTTGTTATATTCTCAGCATCTTGTAATGTTTTTTTTAAATGAACAGCATCTTCATATAAATTAGAGATAAGCATGAGCATGTGTTCATTTTGTTTCTTTATGTGTCTCTCCCTTGATTGCGCTTCATACAATTTCATCATATTGAAAAAGCTTAGAACTATAAAACTATGGGAACATGCGATAACAATGATCTCATTTATTGCCTCGGATGTGATTGATGTTTTTAATACAAAATATTGAATCATTAATTCCACACAGTCTGACAGTATTTCAATCATGCAACCAATAAAACCAATCATTAGTGGTTGATGATAAAAACGTTTGATTTTTGCTAAATGAAAGAGATACGAATAAGTAAAATAAAAGAAAAAACTAGGATAGTGAGTATGAAAAGCGGCTAGCCAATCCATATTTCCCTTTATAATGACATCCATTGAGATACGAAATACTACCACGACTATCGCTGTTAAAAAACCCGGTAAAAATGCTGGAATTCGTCGAAACAATAACAAAAAAAAGAAAAATGTTGGTGCGCCAAAGCTCATTCTAAATGTTTCATTTAAAGGAAATGACTTTATTTCACCTACTAAGGGTACTGTAAGTATCATTAAAACGAGAATATAGATGTCTTTTTTTACTAAATTACTAAGATTCAAAATAATCACTTCTCACTTTCGCCTAACAGTCAGTATACAAACCTATTTGCATTAATACAATACTTACTCTATTTTTTTCAAAAACTGATAAATAAGATATAAACGAAAGCATTATAGATTGTGAGTATTCATTACACCCTTCTACTTTAGAAAGATACTTTATAACTCAAAAATGTTCAGACACAATATAAGGTCTGAACACTTTTGGACTCGCTCTAACACCAAAATATCTGTGCTCCTTTTTAAAATATACTTAAATCCCATTCTTTTGCAATATGTTCTAACAACATAATTCCTGGTAAACTATTCCCATATTCATCAATGGCTGGTCCGTAAATACCAATACCACATCCATCTTGGAACGATAAATCCTTCCTAGATTTTGAGGGAACAAGTGTCATAATTCCGCCGGATACCCCACTCTTAGCTGGTAATCCAATGAAAGCAGCAAATTTTCCAGAAGCATTGTACATTCCACAAGTTAGCATTAAAGCTTTTGTTAACCTAGCTACTTCTTTAGGGAGCACTTGTTCTTTGCGAATAGGATGATATCCATCATGTGCTAGTATAAGCCCTATTAAGGCAATATCTTCTGTATTTATTTCAATCGAACATTGTTTTAGGTAAACCTCTAGTGTCTCCTCCACATCTGATTCTAGAAAACCATTCTCCTTTAAATAGTATGCTAATGCTCTATTACGATGAGCCGTTTCCCATTCTGATTGAAATACTATTTCATTAATAACGGGACGCTTCTCTATCATTTTTTCAATTAATACGTATAGAGATTCTAATTTTTCTTGCACCGATGTCCCTGGCAAAAGTGAAGCTATCGTAATCGCTCCAGCATTAATCATAGGATTAAAAGGTTTTCCTGGTTTATGTATCTCTAAACGAATAATTGAATTAAAGGCATCTCCAGTTGGCTCTACGTCAACTCGTTCTAATACATAAGAAATACCGCGACTTAAACAAGCGGCTATAAAACCGATTACTTTTGATATACTTTGTAATGTGAAAGGTATCTCCCAATCTCCTGATTTTATCATTGTTCCATCTGGCTTTACTATACAAATACCTAACTGCGATACATTTATTTCCCCCAGAGCGGGAATATAACTGGCGCTTCGTCCCTTAGCTGCATACGCTCGATAATGAGCTACCCATTGATCTAAGCAAACTTTTTCTTGCCCCTCAACTTGAACGCTAGAATCCTTTATCATTTAATCATATTCCCCCGTACTATTAACTTTATATAGAATGATTTTTTCTTTACTATAATCAATAATATTTGCACTAGAACCAAGAAAAATATTCAGACATATTGCAGTCTGAATATCCTTCTTATTACACACTTTTCTTTTTTGAAGTTTTCTCATAACTATCCCAACATTCAATATTTTCAAGCCCTTTAATGTTTTCTTTATAAAAAATAGGATCTTTACCAGCTTTTTTCTGGTTTATATAATCTTGTAACGCCGCAAATGCTACTTTTGAAAGTAAGGTAATAGCAATTAAATTAATAATAACCATAAAGCCCATAAATAAGTCCGCTAAATCCCATACAATTTGAATCTTTGCAACAGAACCAAATACAATCATAGCCAACACACTTATTCTGTATATCATTAACCACACTTTACTTGTATGTAAAAAGCGAATATTTGTTTCACCATAATAATAGTTGCCAATTAACGCACCAAATCCAAATAAAAAAACAAAGATAGCAAGACAACCCGATGCCCAAGGACCTATGTGTTCACTTAATGCTGCTTGTGTAAGTGCAATACCATTTAACCCCGGTTGTTTATATGCATCAGACAGCAAAATAATAAAGGCAGTGCTAGTACAAATGATTAGTGTATCCGTTAATACACCAAATGCTTGAATCAGTCCTTGTTTCACCGGATGACTTGTTGTTGCTGTTGCGGCAACGTTTGGTGCACTTCCCATACCAGCTTCATTTGAGAATAAACCGCGTTTAACTCCATTCATAAGTGCTGCACCAATTGAACCGCCTGCTATTTGTTTAAAACCAAATGCGTTTTGAACAATAAGAGAAAGAACTTCCGGCATTTTTGATATGTTGGTAACTACAACAAATAATGCAACTCCAATGTATAATACTGCTAAAAATACCACCTTGTATTCAGCCATTTTTGCAATACGTTGTACACCACCAAAAATAATCGCAGCGAAAGCAATGGCCATGATTATCCCAACTGTTAGACGATCTGTACCAAATGAGTTTTGAAAAGCAATTGTAACTGTATTTGATTGTACTGAATTGAATACAAGACCAAAAGTAATTGTGATTAAAATAGAGAATAATACTCCCATCCAACGTTTATTCAACCCTTTTTCCATATAATAGGATGGACCACCGCGGAAACCAGTTTTATCTTTTACTTTATATATCTGTGCTAATGTGCTTTCGACAAAACTGGAGGCCGAGCTAATAATAGAAATAATCCACATCCAAAATACAGCTCCAGGACCACCTAATGCAATTGCAATCGCAATTCCTGTAATATTCCCTGTTCCAACGCGGGCTGCCATACCAATACAAAACGCTTGAAAAGGAGAGATTTGATCTTTAGAACCACTTTTCCCCTCCATTAATACACGGACCATCTCTTTTAACATTCGAAACTGTACAAAATTCAATTTAAATGTAAAATAAATTCCGCAAATAACAAGCATAATAATTAACAATTTAGACCATAAAAAATCATTTGTTGATCCGACTAACTCTACAAAAAACCTTTCCATATCATCACTCCATGCCAAAATTTTTATATCATAATCTATATAAAATCACCTATATTTCCTGGTATAAATACCTCTTTCATATTCAAATACAACAAGGATAAAAGTTTTCTATATTAATAGGATTGACCTGTTAAGCAAACATCACAACATGTAACTGTAAAGCTGAAATTTTGAAGAACTTAACGTTTATACACCCGTTGCTCTATTCCCTTCTGTAAAACTAATATTCTTATCCACTAATGTTGTTGTACTATTATGTTTGTTTCGTTTACCGGTGATTTACATTTAAATCCTAAAATCAATAGTGATTAACTGGTTATTTGTTAATTTTCTCAAGAACATGAAAGTATCTCCTTTCTCACTACTAATCTCAAAAATAGGCTAGATAAAAAATTTATAGAAAAACTATGAAGCGCTTTCAATCTTCAACTAAGAGAAGCTTGTCTTTAATTTATAATTAAAAGTACAGAATGTTACGAAAAAGTACAGATTTTTATAAAAACAAAAAATTTTTTAAGATTTTTCATCTAAAAAAACAGTGAGATTTTGTGAATTTTATACAGTATCCAAACGTCGCAGATGCTGTTCTACCTAACCTTTGACAAGCCTCTATTTTCTTCATATAAACATGCATACTTTTTCTCTTTTAGAAGTTCATATAAATTATTTGAAATCAAGAATCAACGGAATATTATAGGAATATTTAAAAAATAAAACATTTAATTTATTTATGGTATCATACAAAAAACATTTGTTTTCTCAATTAATCCCCCTAGTTGGATTCGTCTATATTGCACATATTTACAACATGAAAGACACTAAGAAAAAAAGGATTTTGTTGAAGGGATGAAACATTACAAAACTCTTATTTAGGACCTTATTTCATCCTCTTTTCTAGCAATATCGAGTTATCCCAAAAAACATATATTTACTAACATAAATTACAGGTGGTGTATTGTGAAAGAAATAGTATTTGTTCAAAATAAAAAAAGACTCCTTATGAAATTCGAATTTTTAAAAAAGGATTTAGTACTTACCATTTCACTGATACTAGCAATTGTCAGTTGCTTAATACATTCGCCAAAGATCGAATATATTAACTTTGAAGTGTTAATTAGTTTATTTAATCTGATGGTAGCCATTAAGGCCTTGGAACAGCTAAAGATATTAGACAAACTTGCCGTTGTGATTTTAAATAAATGCAATAACAGCAGGTCAATATCTATTATTCTAATTTTGTTATGCTTTATTTGCTCCATGTTTGTAACAAATGATGTTGCTCTCCTCACTTTTGTACCAATAACACTTGTCATTAGTAAAAAAACACAAATGAACATGATGGATACAATCATCCTGCAGACAATTGCAGCAAACATCGGTAGTAGCTTGATGCCTATGGGAAACCCACAAAATTTATACCTATATTCTTACTATGGAATTAAGCTCATCCCATTTTTAGGTTCAATTCTGCTTTTAGCTGTACTTGGAATTAGTTTATTATTTATATTTACTCAAAAACTTCAAAAAACAGATTTGAAAATAGAACTACCTGTTATTACCGTGAAAAATCGAAAAAAAGCTACCGTCTGGATTTTGATACTTATCACTATCATTGCATCTATTTTTGGTGTCATTAATTATTACATTGCGCTAATAGTCACACTGATAGCAGCATTTACGTTAGATAGAAACTTACTATTTAAGATCGATTACTTTCTTCTAATAACCTTTGTCTGTTTTTTTATTTTTATCGGAAACATTTCCCATTCCGATGCACTGGGGACATTTGCTCGCGCTAATTTAAGAGGAGATACTTCAGTCTTCTTTAGTTCCATATTTTTGAGTCAATTGATTAGCAATTTTCCTACTTCAATTCTTCTATCAAACTTTACTTCTGATTGGAAAGCTTTATTACTAGGAGTAAATATTGGAGGACTTGGAACAATTATCGCATCTTTAGCCAGTGTAATCTCCTATAAACTATTCATTCAGGCCAACGTTAAAGAGAGTAAGGCATATTTAATTAAATTTAGCATTTACAACTTTTCATTTTTAATCATACTTACATGTATACAATACTTTATCTTTAAATTTCTAAAAATTTTTTAAAAAATTGATTCCTTTAGAAAAACCCAAATTTCTCAATTTAATGCTGAGATATTTGGGTTTTAATATAGGTATGTTTAAAGAGCTACAACAAAGTTACCATCAATTTAATATTTTGAGATGTTCTCACAGTGAAAATCTTTTAGCTTTTACGTTGTTTATTAGATTTCAGTTCATTTTTGAAGTCTTCTTCACAAAATCCTTAATGTCCCTCAATTTTTTCCCGCTAATATTATCTTTAATGGTTGAATCTATTTCAATTTCTAATTTTGCAAATGCTCCTCCTACACAATTATAGATACTTAATCCCTCTATACTCTTTCAAGCGGTAATCCATTCCGATGGAAATTACAAATGAAAAAATTTATCCGTTTTTCCTACTTTCTAAATTCAGCAAGTAAAATGTTTTTAAAAACTTCCGGGTTATTAAGGTTTAAACTGTTCGAATTGATAGCGAGTGTATGTTTACCTCCAAGTGTTCCACCAGCAAAAGTGGAAAACCCTGGAACGGCCCCCCTGTGTCCCCATACCGAGACACCGTTCGGAAGCTTAATTTCAAGTATTCCAAGACCATATCCGGTTCCCTCTCTATTTGTAGGAACTGTAGTAAGCATTTGTTTTAACTGCTGTTCCTTCAGTAATTTGCCACCTAGTAAGCAAGAGAAGAATTTGTTTAAGTCGTCAGCAGTAGAAATCACATCTCCATCCGAGCTACCTGGGTTAATATAAGTAACATCTTTTAGCTCACTCGCTCCGTCTAGTTGCAAATAGCCACGGGCATGCTTGGTGCCTGGAATCACGCTTGAATTACCAGGTAGAAATGTATTTGACAAATCAAGCGGTTCAATAATCCGATTTTCAACCTCTTCCGCATAGCTGTTTCCTGTTACTTTTTCAATAAGGATTCCTAGTATTACATATCCTGTATTTGAATAAGACCAACCCTTTCCTGGAGCAAAGTCTGGGGGAAGTGAAATCCCCATCTTTACAAATTCTTCAGCCGTATACGATTTTTTTATATCCGTAATATCAAAGTCTTTTGAATTTATATAGTCAGCAATACCACTTGTATGATTCAATATTTGCCGGATCGTAATCTGGTTACCATCATATCCGTTTCCTTGAATAACACCAGGTAACCATTTTTCAATGGAGTCGTCTAGATTCAAACGGTTCTCTCCAGATAATTGAAGTAGAACTGTTGCAATGAACGTTTTCGTCACACTGCCAATGCGAAAGCGAAAATCTGCTTTCATTGGTTTCTTAGTTTTCAGATCCGCTACCCCAGCTGTATAACTCCAAGTTTTACCCCCCTTAGAAATTTTAGCGAGTATTCCCGGGTATCCAAGTTGCAGTTCATCTCGCATTGCTTTCTTAACGGAAGTACGATCGCTTTGCGTACTTGTTTGTAACGAACTAGATACATTTTGCGTAGGTTCTGCTTTTATAATTAATGTTGGTGTTATGTATAACAGGGAACTTCCACCTATTAAAAGTGCTAGACTTGCACATGTAATTTTACTGCGTGTTTTCATAAAGAATTCCTCTCTTCTATTTAAATTGTATTGATGGCTGATAGCTGTCTCATATACTAACCACACAGCTATCAACTCTCCTAATGATAAAAGTCAACACTGAATTTACAATCAACGTACTAATCATTATTTTCACAAACACCATTGTGTTCTAACAATCTCTAAATCACTCTTTTTCCACATACATATTAACCATAGAAATTACTTCTTTTCCTTAAAACACTCTTGTTACTGATTATTTGTTTTATATGTAGGCCGTACTTGTTCCCCCCTTATATTTTTATCCTACACAATGAAAATCTCTTTTTTCTTACCTATTCCTTACAAATTCCTTACATACAAAATCACTTCTACAATAGGATTGAAGTAGCATCTGTGCCCGAAAGCGCAAAAAACACCGATGCTTTTCGCTTCAGTGTTTTTGCGCTTTACATATTGTAAGATTCGTTTTACTCTTAACAGGTTAAACTGCTGATTTTTTCTAATGCGATTATTCTTCTTGTTATATAAAACAAATTTCATTGTGTTATATGACACACTATGAAATTTGTCATTAAGGCACATGATTCTAAATTTATTGATGTACTTGAGATGGACTCACTTTTTGAATTTGAACAAGTATATCAAACGCTTTACCTAATGATATATCAACAGTTTTTGGTATATCAGGCCCTTCGGTAGTTATTCCAGCGAAAATTGGATGTTGTTCGTTTAACCAAGTTTTTGTCACGCCGTTCGCCTTACGTAAATCAATAAAAAATTGATCTTTTTTGACCTGTCCAAAAATGTAGTTATAACTGTTTGGATCATCCGATTTTAATGTTCCATAGGGGCCAAATTCACCATTGCTATTCTTCACATTGTATTGTCCTTCATAAACTGACGTTCCAATAGATACGTACCGTTTTCCGTAATATTCTGCTAAATGCTGCCCTGCTACTTTAGGGTATATAAAAGAAAGCATATTTGTTTTCGAAACGTGTCCATTATGTCCCCATACAATGGTTTTTCCTAAATGTTCTTCAGTCCACTTCGCATTTTCATACATTGCAATATCATGTTTCAAATAAAAATCCGCTGGTTTATCAGGAGGTGTCGCTAACATTGTAGTAAACTGTTCAATAATACGAGCATTTTGCTTTATCCATACGAACTCTTTAGATTTCCCATTTAAATGACTTTTATTTTCCTCTAATAAAGCACTAATTTGTTTAGCATCTAAAACATACTTTTCTTTTTCTTCTTTCGTAAGGCTTTCAAAAGTATTCATATCCTTTGTTACAGGAATAAGCCCTTTTATCTTCTCTTCTACTCTAGGCAACAGTTTTGAATTGTTCGCTTTAATATATTCTATTATATTATTATAAACATTTTCGTTTACTGATTGAATGTCCATCCCGATGACACGTACTTTCGATTTATGTTTTGGATTAGCATTATATTGCCGAATCCAATCAAGTAAATCTAGCATTTCTTTCGTCTTAAATACAGGTGTTAGATGTTGGCTTGGGTTTCCCTTACCAGTAAGAACATATCGATCAAGTTCCAAGGCCCTGTCCCATCCCTCTTCTAAAACTAGATTGGTAAAGCCCTTTTCAGATACTAAATACTTAACAATGCGGTGTTTCATCGTAAAAACTTCATGAGCCCCATGCGTAGCTTCACCTAAACCTACAATTGAAGCTGAACCTACCATATCCTTAAGTGGTTTCAAATCATTAAGAGATGCAGTTGGATTAGTTGTTTTTAAAGGCTTTGCATGTGCTTCTAACCATTTCGCTATTTGATTTGTATTATAGGGAGCTGTAACAGAAACCTCTGTTTTCGAATCTGCATAAGTATTTCCTACAAAATGAGTCATTGTTATAGCAGAAGCAACAATTGCAATCATTATTTTCTTTTTCATAAAAAACCTCCTGAAATATTTACTTATAGCTTTTTGACATACTCTGCCAACTTCCGTTTAAAACATTCATTTTCTTATTACTGTTAAGATACATTTATTTTAGTTCCTAAAACTCACTTATTTCTTAATAGGTTCTTAAGAAATTCTTAATTCACTTATACGAATATAAAACTAAATAAGCTTCAATTCATTGTATTGTAAATTCCTCATTGCATAACATTATAATGTACAGATATTCGTTATAAATGATGTTATCTAAAGTATTCAATTTCAGTATGTATTATTAACGTAGTTAATATATGGTTAATATGAAGTTCCAAATTTTGATTGTTTGTAGTCTCTTTATCATAGAGTTAATTTAGGGGTTATTTTTTGTTCACTTCATTTTTTTCGGCACTCTGCATCTAGACGGTATACCCATTGGCCACAGTTAGACTATTTCAAATCAAAAAAATAGATTACCTGCACACGAAAAAGTATAGTGCACAGGTAATCTATTTGTTTTTGAGATTAATAAAAACCTAATTTATTTTTTGAATTCTTCCATCAATAACAGACTGAATTGGTTCTTTTGATTTTTTTATATAATCTACTAATGCTTCAAAATCAGTTGGTCCTGTTTCAGCATCTTTACCGTTTTTAAAGGATACAAATCCATCTCCCCCTGAAGCTAGAAATGCGTTAGCAACGACGCTGTAAGTTTTAGAAGGAATAATTTCTTCTCCATTCGTTAAGCGAATACTTGTTACTTTTTCTCCATTGGGCTTGTTCGCATCCCAAGTGTATTGGATTCCTGAAATTTGAAGCATTCTTGTTATGTCTTTTTGCCATTGTTGATTTAAAATATCACGAATGTCTTGACCTGTTAAATTTACTTTTATTAATTGATTTCCGAATGGTTGAATACCATATATCTCTCCCCATGTAATATCACCAGCATCTAAGTCATTACGAATACCACCAGGATTCATAAGTGCAATTTGGGATTGCATTGTTGTACGCTGGGCATCAGCAACTAAATTTCCAAGAGTAGATTCACCAGCCGTATTGAGTTTGCGATCTAGTGGCGCAATAGACTTACCTACAACTTCATTAACAAGAGGTGCGATTTTTGCTTGATATTTCTCCATCTTCTTCTTTATTTTTTTATCAGGCTCTATGCCTTCATGATAAGTTGTAACAATTTCTGCTTTTTTCTCAACAATATCTTGTGTTTTACGATCAATCTTTACATCAACATCAGCAAAAGCCATACCATATGAATTTGCTTGTACGACAAGTTTATTATTAACAGTTCCATTTACATAAGTGTGGCTATGGCCACCAAAAATAACATCGACTTCTGGATCAGTCTCATTTGCTAATCGGACGATATCACCATTTGTTACGCCGTCCCCATCTGTTATACCTCCGTTATGTGCAAGAACAACGATAGATTTAACGCCTAGTTTTTTTAATTGCTTTACGGATTTGTTAATAGCTTCAACTTCATCTGTAATTTCTACATTCTTTAGCATAGTAGGCATAACAAGGTTAGGAACATCCGTTGTTACGACTCCGATAAATCCAACAGGAACTCCTTGTACCTTTTTTATAGTGAATGGTGGTAAAAATAAACGACCAGTGGATTTATTATAGAAATTTGCAGCAACATATGGGAATTTTGCTCCTTTAAAATTTCCTGTTTTCTCATGGTATCCACCATAAATAAGGCGGTTCATTTCTTCAACACCTTCATCAAATTCATGATTTCCTATCGTTCCAACATCGAATTTCAAATCATTTAGAAATTCAATCGTAGGTTCGTCTTGTAATAATGCTGAAACAGGAGTACTTGCTCCAACAACATCTCCAGCATGTACCTTTAATGTATTTGGATTTTGTTTTTCACGATCACGTAAATAAGCCCCTAAGTACTCAATTCCCCCTGCATCTTTATTGTTAATTTTTTTTACAGTGTCTAGTTGCCCATGAAAATCGTTAATACCGAGCATTTGTACATCTATGTAGCGGTTTGGTTCTGTACTTGCTTGGGCTGAAGGCATAGCAAATACACTAGTAAAAGTAACTGTACTTAATGCTAAAGCAACTGGAATGATTTTTTTCAACATAAAATTTCTCTCCCCTAATTAAAATCTGACATAATACGATGTTATTTTAATATATTAAGAGAATTATTTCCACAAAAATTCTACCAATTATAAAAATTAATAAGATTTTATTGTTTTCTGACAAGATATTTCTTCCTCAAAAAAATGTATATTTCTTTGTTTTGAGGATTATTCAAAATATTATCTTGATAGTAATATAACAATACTTCTAAGAAATCTAAAAAACTCTAATCAATATATTTTAGCTGTTAAGAAGAGTATTCAATCCAAAATTAATGGAGATTTATCAACCTAACATCTCAATATCACCATTAAAAAGATGCTCCTGGATTTATCCAAGAGCATCTTTTATAAAGCTTTATTTTTTTACTTGTTTATAATTTATCAATTAACAATTATATAGTTGTAATTAGTCCTTTAAAAATGATAGGAGTGCTTCATTAAATTCTTTAGCATGCGTTGCATTTAGCCCATGTGGACCACCCTTTATTAACGTTACTTTAGAATTAGGAATTGCTTCATGTGTTAATTTCCCACTATATTCAAATGGTACAGTTGCATCTGAATCACCATGAATAATAAGGGTAGGTATATTAAACTTCTCCAAGTCTTTTCTAAAATCAGTCTTACTAAAGGCAGTAATACAATCAAGCGTTCCTTTAGGTGATGCACTGGCTGCAATATCCCAATTATATAAACGGAATGGCTCACTAACTAAATCTGTTCGATTACCAGCCGCGAAAAATCCCTTAGTAAATTCATCAAGAAATGCAAGTCGGTCATTAATCACACCACTTTTGAATGCTTCAATTGTTGCATCATCTAATGCCCCTTCAGGATGATCCTCTGATTTGTATAAATATGGAGGAACTGCTCCAGCAAAAACAGCCTTTTCAATACGATCTGTTCCATACGTACTAATATACCGGGCTACTTCGCCTCCACCCATAGAAAAACCAACAAGTGTGACATTTTGAAGCTCTAAATGTTCTAATAGTTGATGTAAATCAGAAGTAAAGGTATCATATTCATACCCTTCCCATGGCTGAGATGATTTTCCAAATCCTCGACGATCATATGTTATAACTCTGTATCCAGCCTCAACAAGAGCTGGAACTTGGTATTCCCAAGATCGACCACTTAACGGCCAACCATGAATTAGTACAACTGGGTTTCCTGTGCCATGATCCTCATAATATATCTCAATTGGTTCTTGATTTTCAGTTCCTACAGTAATTTTAGCCATGCTTCTACCTCCAAAAAATATTCTAATATATATCCTTTTTTTCAATAATCCAGATGAATCTCATAACCTATTCATGCACGTTTATGTTGTGAACTCTAAGTATGAAACTCTATTATTCCAAAGAATTCATTTTCTCCTTTTGGACAATTCCCCCTCTAATACCTTTTTCACCATAATATAATTTCTGAACATTCCTCATATTCAATTATAATAACAAAAATAGGTGACTATCAATATTGTTCTATCTATAGGATGTATAGGTAAAACCAATCTATTTTATAGTGAAAACAACTATAGTTACGACCTATACAAATTATAGATAATTTAGAATTGATTAACGAATCAATTTTCAAATACTATAAATTTGTATAGCACTTCATGTTCTGTGAATGCTGCTATAACCAATATTATTGGTCAACTTAGTTATAAACGAAGAAACTTATAATAAAACTTTCTTCGATTACTTAATTTTTAGGAGGAATACATAATGACTGATCTCTATTCTCGTATTAACAAAGATGATGCTGTCGTGCTTTTAGTAGATCATCAAACTGGTCTTATGTCTGGACTAGTACGTGACTATGGTGTTGATGAATTCAAGAACAATGTTTTAGCTCTTGCTCATACTGCTAAGTTTTTTGATTTACCAGTTATTTTAACAACAAGTTTTGAAAACGGGCCTAATGGACCTTTAATGCAAGAATTGGTTGATCTCTTTCCTCATGCACCAAAAATAGCTCGACCTGGACAAATTAACGCATGGGATAATGATGATTTTGTAAAAGCAATCGAAGACACTGGAAAAAAACAACTTATCATCGCAGGCGTAGTTACGGACGTTTGTGTTGCTTTCCCGGCACTTTCCGCTATAAAAGCTGGATATGAAGTATTTGCTGTTACTGATGCTTCAGGAACTTTCAGTAAACAAGTTGCAGATGCTGCCAATACTCGTATGGCACATAGTGGTGTGCAACTTATGAACTGGTTTAGCGTAGCTTGCGAATTACAACGCGATTGGCGCAACGATGTCGAAGGTTTTGGCAATTTGCTTGCTAGCAATCTTCCAGGCTATCAAAATATAATTGGAAGCTATATGGGAGCTCAGCGCGATCTTAGTAAACAAAATGCATAAATGTATTTCAAAGAAATAGCTTTAAATGGCGGTATTGCCATCCAAGACCGCATGGCTTTTCAAGGTGAATACTTTGTTGATTTATACGGAAAGGAAGCTGCAAAGCGTACTCCTCCGATTTATCGTATGTTAGACCTTGGTATACCTGTTGGCGCCGGTAGTGATGCAACTAGGGTTTCCAGCTATAACCCTTGGGTTGCCCTTTACTGGATGGTTGCTGGAAAAACCATTGGTGGGCTTTCCATATACGATGAAAAAAATAAACTTGATAGAAAAGTAGCCCTGTAATTATATTCAAAAGGAAGTGCGTGGTTCTCTGGTGATGAAGGTAAAAAAGGAACCCTGGCAGTAGGTCAGTTTGCTGATATTGCTGTATTGTCTGCTGACTACTTTACTGTGCCAGAAGAAGAAATCAAAAACCTTGAATCATTACTCACCATTATGGGTGGACAGGTTGTTTATGGAAATGATGAATTTAAAAATTTATCACCTGAATTGCCGCCAGCATCACCTGATTGGTCACCGACGGGAGTTTATGGGTATGGTGGTGCTAACCTAGCCAGCACTATACTTTCCCACGATTCCCATGATAACAAGTTACATAGTTGCAGTAACCCTCTCCATCAACACACTCATACCGTAATAGGAAAAGATGGAACTACATGGGGTATCGGTTGTACTTGCTTTGCTTTCTAAGTCAAAACCACCGGTATAATGCCAGTGGTTTTCTTTCTGCAATAAGGGTATGTAGATTCGAAATAACATTGTATATCCCTACATGGAATCTATTACTATTCAATAGGACCAAAGAGTTGATAGCTTAAACTTGATTTGTTTTTTACATCCTTCTCTCCGTGCAAAGTCTACCCCTTTCCCTTAAGTAAAAGTCAAAAATCGATCACACCACACATATAAAGCCACTACCCTTTGACTTTAATATTTGCTTTATCTTAAGACTTATAGATTTTTTCAAATTTCACACTAGAATCATTATTATTTCTATTACACTGATACTTTTTGCGAATCATTTAACTTCTGCATAAAGATACGTGCTGCAAAACTTAAAAATTTATCATCAAAGTGAATAAGATTAATATCTTGGCTTGGTGTTGGGTCAGTAATACGAACTATGCTCAAAGTATCATTATTAACAAAGTTAACCAGTGAAAGAGGTATTATGGCAACCCCATGTCCATTGTATACAAGGCTCAATAGAGAAATAGAAGATTTTGTTTCTATATTTGCTTCAGATAAAGATAACCCTAAACTCTCACAATATATTTTAATAGATTCACGACAACTACATGAAACCATTATTCTACTCAGCCCTACTAATTCTCGAAAAGAAACAAATGATTTTTCATTCAAAGGATGATTTTTGGGAATGACAAGGACGAGCTCTTCACTATACAAAAGGGTGTTTGTTAATGTGTCTGGAATTTGAGCACTACGTGTAATCCCGAAATCAATATTTTTGTCAACGATTTGATTTACAGCAACTTCAGATTCTATAATCTTTACTACGATGTTGGGATAATGTTGTTGAAACTTCATAATATAAGGTGTTAAATAAGTGAGATCCTCTAATAAACCTCCTACAGTAATTACACCTCTTTTTACACCCTTTAATTCAAAAATTTCATTATAAACGTCATCAAATTGTTGCATGATAAATTTTCCTTTATCAAATAGCAGCTTACCCGCTTCTGTCATTTTGATACCTCTTCCAACTCGATGAAACAAGGGTGTATCAAGTTCACCTTCTAACACACGGATTTGTTGACTTAAAGTCGGCTGTGAAATACCTAGAACTTCCGCAGCTTTAGTAAAACTATTATTATTACAAACTTGAATAAAATACTCTAAATGACGTAATTCCATTCTTGATACCCACTCTCCGCTTTATGAAAGATTTATAATTTAAAGGACGATATGTATACGTTAACATAACAACCATCTTTTCTACTATACCACTTGAAATTACATGTTTTATTCATTTTGTATTATAATAAATTTACTACCATTTATTAATTTTTCCTCCTATTCATTTAACTTATATTTAATTAGGACATTACTAATTCGAGATATATTTCTAAAAATTTATAATTCTAGTGCATAATACCCTAATTTTTTCAACTTTTCGATTATCATTTTTTTCTCAATATAGTTCAAACCACCAAATATATGCCGAATCGCCTCTTTATGCTGAGGAAAAATACTATCCATTAACTGAATACCATCTGAAGTAATTGACGCATACGTGACACGGTGGTCTTTTGGACATGGTTTTCGTATTAAGAACCTCTTCTTTTCCAACTTATCCACTACATACGTGATACTACTACTTGCAAGTAATATTTTCCCTCCAATTTTTTGTATAGGCTGATTGCCTTTACTATATAGTAGCTCAAGCACTGCAAATTCAGTTGGATTAAGCCCATAACTTTTTATATCCTCTTCAATACGCTTAGTAATTGCCTGTGCTGACCTTGATAATGTAACAAATAACTTTAAAGATAAGCTCTCATCATTAATCACACTCATAATTACCAATCCTTTACAAGTTATCTTGAATTCGAGATTTATTATATTATCGTCGAAATATTATGTCAATAATTCATTTTAGTTTTATTAAGCCCCTTATCATTTATTTCTCAACATAAGACATATGGAATTAGAAGAAAAAAATTGTTACTATATAAGTATCTCAATTACGTTATTTCTTTTAAAGAGAGCTTGTATTCTAACGCAAGTTCTCTTTTTTTATATTCTAAATTGAATCCGGACAAAGTTCACATATTGAGTCTGCCCATGTATATGATATAGT
The DNA here is from genome assembly GCF_038006085.1 of Bacillus sp. FSL K6-0073. Lineage (NCBI taxonomy): Bacteria > Bacillati > Bacillota > Bacilli > Caryophanales > Bacillaceae > Bacillus > Bacillus sp. FSL K6-0073. The sequence continues at coordinate 3,085,451 of NZ_JBBOUN010000001.1, forward strand.
TTTTAAACAAAGATTAGAGCCCTCCTACAAGAAAGAGAGCTCTAATCTTTCATATGAATTTTCACCTTTTTTATTATTGCGGAGACATCAAAACTTTAACTTGATGGGGATATGGCACTACCTCTATTAATAAATATTACTAACCATATATCTATGGTTCATATCTATCATATTTTTTATAAACAGGATCAATTAGATTTAAAAAAAGATTTCTTTTTCTTTACTCGTAATAAATCACCTGTCCACCCTTTGAATCGCATATACATATACATACCCCCTGTTGTGAAAATAATAAATAAGAGAGCGATTAAATAGCTATATTTCCATTCAAGTTCAGGCATGTATTTAAAATTCATACCCCATAATGCTCCTAAGGCTGTCAAAGGCGTACTTACAGCAGTTAATACAGTAAGAGCTTTCATAATTTCATTCCCACGATGAGAAGAAACAACTTCTTGTAAATGAATCATCGTGTCTAATTCTTCTTGGTACTCTTTAACGAGTTGTAATCCACGCTCTAATTTTACGTGCGTTTGTTTATAACAAAGGGTGTTTGTTAGTTTTTCTAACCAAGCTTCCTCCAAGCCTTGTAACACTTCTTGTATTAAGCGAAACACATGTGTGTTCATAAATAATTCATGACGAATATGATAAATCCTTTCTAAAACTGCTATGTTATTATGATGATAAAAATCCCATAACACATTTCTGAAATTGTTTTCAAAATAGTCAACCTTTCGTAAATAGTGAGATATAAATATTGATAAGATGGCACATAGTCCTTCAGCGGAACTATTACAATTTTTTATACCTATAGGGAAATTATGTATTAATTCTTGAAAATCTTCTTCCTCTTTTTCTTGGACCGTTATCAGTATCCCATGAGCTACGAAATAATGAAGAAATTTTTGAATTTTGGCGTCCTTTTTATCTTGATCATATAAAAACGAACCATATACACAAGTTTGACTTGGTGATAACGTATAAACATATAATCCATTTTCACAAGGAGAACTTATTTTCTTTACAAATTGAGGGAAATAAGATGTTACATCACGGGGGATTATAGAAGAAATTTCTTCAAGCTCACTAGTTTTCACATGATACCAACTCCATTTCGTCATTTTTATGCATTCCATATTATTCTTCCTTTCTAAATAGTTTTATGTTTGATCGAATCATATCCGTAATATGAAATTTGTATGTAGGTATCCATATCTTGGAGGAAAAGTTTTTAAATCATCTAAATTACAAAATAAATGCATAGGAGGTCTTATTCTTTAAAAAGGAAGACCCCCTATATATTAGTTATTTTTATTCTCAATTTTAAACATTTCCTCTATACAAGCACTTTTTATCTTTTCTTATTTATATTTGGAAAAGAAGCCACACAATTTGGCACGTCTATTCAACGAACTCCATTTCGGTCGTCATTATAATTTGGATTTATATGCAGATTGATTGGTGATGTCCTCAAATACTTGACTTCCAATAATATAGTATCCATGAAGCGCGGCCTCTTTTGAAGCGTCTACCATACGGAAAGAAACAATTTCACCTTGCATTTTTTCAATTTGTTTTTTGTGGAGATCTACTACTCCTCCTGTCCAAATAATAGTATCATACTGGTCTAACTTAAATTGTTCTTGTAATACACGCATGATGTCTTGGAAATGTGTATCCAACTCTTTTTGAATTAAAATATCCACCTGACTTGTCTCATAATTTTCTTCTTTATCTCCATATCCTTTTTCTAATATTTTTGGCATGTCATTAATATGCAATTGATTACTTTCACCCGCATGATTCTGCAGGATATTCTTAATATTTTTCAAAGGCTTGCTACATCCTAGTTCCGTCTCATAATGATTTAAAATGACATTCTGTTTCATATCTGTCATTTCTAATGTACGAAATCCACCATCAATAATTAAGATGCGATTTTGTTCCTGAATGATTCCCTCTTTTAAGAAATAGGCATGTAAAGCGATCGGTTGCTGAAGAATCAAAGCATTTTCAACCGTAATATTAATAAATTTCCCATCAATTTGTACGGAAGTTTCTTTTTTTAGTGCACGTTGTAATTGCTCATGCTGACTACCAAAACAAGTGACTGGAAGCCCGGTAACAACTAAAGGTAACACGACATTTTCTTTATAATCCTTTGCAATGCAACCAAATATTTGTTGTTTAAACTCTTCGCTTTCATAATAATTTTCTATTTCTTCGTCAAATGGAGGAAGAAATGAAGCGTCAGATTGATGTGCTTCATTTCCCATGTAGTATGCAAAGTCTAAGTCTATAAAACTTACCTTTGTTAAATCTTCACTTTCAGCATGATTAGGTACAGGAGCTAGTGTGGCAGCTTCACTCTTAATCGTCACCTCAGAATCTACATCCTGTCGATATGCCCGCTTAGTAAAACCAATTCCTACATCAATTGCATACAGAGATTTCATACTTTTTTCCTCACTTTCTCTTTTTAGAATTAAATCTAAGCACTCTCTTCTTTCCCTTCTTTCACATATTTCTTTTCATTTTCCGTTTTTTCTCCGTCTAGGTTCTTACTATTTTGTTTTATTTCATTATCCTTTTCATCTTTTTTCTTTTTGTTATTTTCGTTTTCTGTTAAATCTTTAATAGTAGAAATGACAACCGGTGTGGCTGTAAGCAGTTGTGGTAATGTTTGTTTTGCAACATTAGCTGCAGTTACAGAGAATTGTTTACTTGTCTCGGTTACCTTCTCTAATGTTTCCTTTATGTTTCCTTCTTGTAGTTTGTCTTTTACGCTTTTTCCTTTTGTTTGTATAGCTTTCCGATTTTCTTTTTTTAACAGAGATACCATGACTCCGGTCGTAATCCCAATCACAGCATATTTAAATATTGTATGTTTCATTTTTCTCACCCTTCTCTACTTTTATTTTCTTCCATACTACAACCTAAAATAATTAACTTATCTATTTATTAGATATTGCAATCTATTAGAGAGAATGATAGTTTTGCGGCTGCCTATCACTCGCCGTTAGTGTTTCAGCTGTTACTAGAAGTAAAATTCTCCCTTGATCTAGTTTTTCTTCATATAAGTTAGCTTCCTCTTTCGACAACCCCATTTCCTCCATTTGATTTCGGAGCTCGTCCCCTTTTTTGGAGAAAAAGTTGATAATACTTGTGCCCAATCCTTGTTCTTTTACTCCAATCGTATTTGTGTTTGTATCATCCGCAATCTTTTTTGTTATATGTTTTTCATGTGTTAAGACGTAAATGTCATCTTGGTGAATCCCTTTCAATTCTAGCTCTTTTATTTTCATAACTACTTCCTGTTCATTATCATATTCATGAACCACCGGTTTTCTTTCATTCTTATGCATCGTATTTTTCCTCCCTTAGATTTTTTATTTTCTTATTTAGTTGTTATGTAATATGTAATACACCTATTTTAAAGATGTTAAACCTAAATTTTCAAAAAACTTCACATAATAGGTTATTAATGTTTTTGAATATCAAGGAAATGTCACGAGCACTTTGCTTTGATAACAGTGTTACAAATAACGCTTTGTTTGGAAGACAAGTCCATTATTTTATAGAAAATTTCTATTTAAAAAGTTACAAAAGGAGTACAAGATATTTTTTTCGTTAATTAAATCAAAGGAAAATAAAAAAACACTCTTTTTAAAAGAGTGCTAAAAAACATATAACCTACTAATGTTTCTAGTTTGATTACAGAAAGAAAGTCTTTATTAAAACATATAGTTGCTAATTTAATTGTGATCTTCCTTGCACCCAAGCAGCAATATCATTTATAACATACTCAGGAATATTAGCAGGACTATAATATTCATCCGGTTTACTTATTTCTCCATCCCCTTCTGTAAAGAAATGATTTAACTTTGGATATAGCTGGTAATCAACGTTATCTCGTTCTTTTAATTGTTCTTTCCAAAGAGGAATTTCGATTTTTGATTGAACTTGATAGTCTCTTTCCCCTTGAATAATAAGAAGCGGTGTCTTTTGTTCTTTTGACATTTCTGCTGCTTTAATTTTCCGAATAGAATCCCAAAATACTGCTGATCCTAAGTAAAAATCTTTTGGAGGATTCTGACCAGAGAAATTTGGATCATTTAATAATTCAAATTGCGATTTGTAGAATTTATATTGCTCCTGGTTCATTGCTCCAATAGAAAAAAGATACTCAAATTGATCTAAAACAACGTCTTGAATCGTACGAGCTGGCCCACCCATTACAATTGCCCCAGCAATATTTTGATTTTGGTCTTTTTCAATCATTTTCGGAAGCATCATTCCACCTTGACTATGACCAAGAATATATATTTGATTCTTATTTATTAGAGGCTCATTTTTAAGAAATTGAGTTACAAGAAGAGCATCATCTGTTGTCTCTTTATCAACTGTATAGAAGGGACTGAATTGTGTTTTCAGCCCATGTTCATACGTTCGTTTATTATAGCGAAGGACAGCAATTCCCTTCGATGCAAGACCTTCAGCTAAATCGCGAAATGGTTTTAAAGCAAACGCTGTTTCATCCTGATCAGTTGCTCCTGATCCTTGAACAAGAATAACCGCTGGAAAAGGACCCTTTCCTTTTGGAACCGACAATGTTCCTGGTAATGGAAATGCACCACTTCCAACTACTACTTCTTTATCAACAAATGATTCAGGCTTACTATATGATGGACGCTCAGCAACAGGACTAAACGACATGCTTAGTTGAAAATCGTCTATTTTTCCAGATGGATCTAGTTTAATTAGTAAAGGTACAGTCATTTTTTCAAAAACTAATTGAATCTCCACATTTGTATGAACAGGATTTGTCTCTTTTTGTGTAACCTCTCCAATTTCTATAAAAGAACCTGCTTGTAATTGAACTGGCAGTCCCTCCCAATAGCTCTTCAACCATTCTTCGGATATTATTTTCTGTAATGACCTTGAGGTTAAATCAAATGCAGATTTATAATCTTCACTATTCATATGGCGAATAAATGAAAGAGTAGTAGATATAATAGGATTTTCATCATCACTATTGTCTATTTTTTTTATATTTGTGTTTACTTCCTTTAATTTTGAAATAAATTGGTGGTTAAATGGATTATTATATGTATTAGGATATAAATTTGTTTTCAAAATTTCCGTATTCCGTGCCTTATACAAACTTGAAGAACTCGTAAACTTTTCAGGTGAAATTACTTCCTCCGCATATGAGACTGAGGGAATTGCTATTGTAAAAATTGCACTGATAAGTAATAACTTATTACTTATTCTTCTTTTCTTACCCATACTTATTGATTCTCCCTTCAAAATTTAAAAATTTCTAATACAATATGCCAACTATAAGGAAAATAAAAATTACCAAAGAGATTAATAATCTATTTTACGATCCCCCTCTCAAGTTAAAAATCTATCATTAACAAACTTCAATAAAAAACGCCTTCCCCCTCTTTTTTTATTGTTGGATTTTCCAATGACCTAGAAGCACAGCACGAAATTACATGTAACCTACCCATGAGATTCTCTGTTTCAAAAGAAAAAAGCACCCCACTAGATGCTTTCTTTAATTGTTCTCACTATCATTTATTTAGGTAATTCTCTTATTACTGTAAGATAAATTCATTCTATTTCCTAAATCTCACTTATTTCTTAATTCACTCATACCAATATAAAACCTAATAACCTACCATCAAAAAATAAAGAAAACAGGTTATTTTGCTATTCATTTCGTAAACTTAATGCTCAAATTAGTTTTTTCACAAAGTTAAACTTTATTAAGAAAAACTTAAAGAATTTCCCTCTATATTCATAAGAACTTTTTTCTATACTCAAAAATGTAAATAGACAAAAGGAGAAACGATCATGAAGAAATTTGTAATTTGCATACTAGGAATAGGCCTCCCTATATACTTACTACCTTTCATATTACGCGGAGATTTAGACAGATTTAATCCGATTGCTGAAGAAAAAAATGTATATGCCGTTGCGAAAGGATATGGTGTTCCAGATTATCATCATAAAGGAAGAGCTATGTACTCACTAAAAGGTGTTGATGAATTAAGCAATGAAAAAGAATATAAAGTTGGAACGAACACGCCTAATGATTTTAGAAGAAAAACTTACTTGAAAATTCATGTGAAAGGAAAGTATGTCTATTCTTACGACGTTATTTCTGAAAAGGACATTCCAGAGAAAATAAGGGGACAATTGGAGATAGCAAATAAATAAAAGAGCCAATTCGTACGAGTTGGCTCTTTTATTTATTTGCTATCTATCGTTTGGAGAATTCTTTCGGTAGATTTATTACATTCATTATCATTGTTTTAACAACCATTCTTCAATTACTTTCACTGTTTCATCTCGTTGTGCTTTTGGCGCAATTAAACTCGCATTATCACCTTTTTGCTCACCATACATGCCAAAATGAGCATGATTGCCCCCTTTTATCATGTGCATAGTTGTATTTTTCGACATTAACTTTTTATTGTTCTCTATTTTTTCTACAGTTGCTAAAGCATCTACTTCTCCATAAATTGATAACATCGGAATTGATTTCGTAGAAAAGTCATCTGCAGGATACGAACCTAAGAAAATGATCCCGTCTACCTTATCTTCATGTTGAAAGGCATACTTAGAAATCATAGCTCCTCCCATTGAATGCCCTGCAACATACCATTTTTGAACTTCCGGATACTTTTCAATTACACTATCTACCTCATTTATTCCAAGTATCGCTAAATTTAATGGTAACTTAGGCATTACTACAAATTGCCCATTTTTTGCAAGAGCTTCTCCTAAATAACTATAAGCCTCAGCTTCTACTTTAGCACCTTGATAAAAAATAACCCCTACTTTCGCATCTTTCGCTCCAAAAACGATATTATCTTCATCTTTTTTATCATCTACTAACGACAAAGCCTCTTTCGTCGGTTTATAAGTAAACTGAGACCAAGTCAAAAAAGTAATACTTCCTATAATTAAAATAGCTAGTAAAGAGTACAGCATAATTTTTATCCATTTCTTCACAAAGATGACCTCCCTAAGATGTATATATTCCATATTTCGGATTATCATTAACACACATAAAAACTCGAGCATTTTTATTATGCTCAAGTTTTTAGTTCCGTCTTTAATTTATACTATAAATTGTCCAAGATAAATATGTAGCAAATGCAGACCATAAAAAATACGGAATTAGCAACCATGTCGATACTTTAGATAATTTGGAAGAAACTGCTATGAGAAGTAACGTAGTAATAGCGACAAGTAAACAATCTACTGTTGCTAAAAACAAATTTTTTTGACTGAATTGAAAATAGCTGAAAGCTTGATTGCACATATAATTTAAAAGGAATATAAACCAAAATGTTTTTGGCTTAAATCCATATTTGTTATAAATAATTGCAACTGATAATGCAATGAGTCCATATAATACAGCCCAAACTATGCCGATTGTCATACCAGGAGGTGTCCAAGACGGCTTTTCTAACGCATCATACCAAGCACGATCAATAGGAAATAAAATACTAGAAACATAAAACAAGCCATATGTTAGTAAAAATACTATAATACTAGATTTTTTCATAAACATTCTCCTTTTTTAATAGAAAGTTTTAGAAACTCTATTTGATTCGTGTGCTCTTTCAATGAATAAAATTTTAATGTGTAAATGGACATTCCTATACTTTACATTATAATCTTTACATATGAAATTCATATTGATTCATTTATTTTATACAAGTTCTTTCATACTTTTATATGCACAAAGCGCTCTCTCTCGTGCTGCCTTATGTTCAACAACTGGCAAAGGATATGTATGACCAAGCTTAATATTGGCCTTTTGTAAAATATGCTCAGGTGCTTCCCAAGGTTTATGTATATACTTATTCGGTATATCTCTTAATTCTGGTACCCATTTTCTTATATACTCTCCATTTTTATCAAACTTTTCTCCTTGTGTGATAGGATTAAAAATACGAAAGTACGGTGATGCATCTGCTCCACTTCCAGCAACCCATTGCCATCCCATTGTATTATTTGCAATATCAGCATCTAGTAGTGTATCCATAAACCATTTTGCACCTTCTTGCCACGGAATTAACAAATGCTTTACAAGAAAAGAGGCTACAGCCATTCTTGCCCGATTATGCATAAAACCAGTTTGCCATAGTTCTCGCATTCCCGCATCAATAAACGGATAACCAGTTTCACCCTTCTGCCATACTCTTAATAACTCCTCTTCCTTATTCCATGGAAAATGTTCAAAGTTTTTATTAAGAGGTTTATATACTGTAAACGGATAGTGATATAGCAAATAATAAGAAAACTCTCTCCAAATTAATTGGCGTATAAAACTAATCACTTGTTTTTCAAAAAAACTACATTGTCTTTCGGTACTTTTATTTATTAAGTAGTGATACATTAACTTCACTGATATTTGGCCAAATGAAAGATATGGTGCCAACATCGAATGAGCATTTTGATTTGGAAAATCTCTTCCTTCACTATAAGAGGCTAATTTACTAGAGAAAAATTTCTTAAATGTTTTGTATGCCCCTTCCTCTGTAGGCTCCCATATTGCTTCCATATGAGATGTCCACGGTATAGTCGGCAACAAGTGTAATTCTGAAACAGATAAGCTTGCTGGTAAAGAGCTTCCCCACTTTATACTCTGTACTCTGCTAATAGGTTTAGGTATTACCTGCTTTTGAAATGCATTGTAAAAAGGCGTAAACACCTTATATTCAGTGTTATCCTTCTTTTTTATAATCCACGGTTCTAATAATAAATGCGAATTAAATTCCTTACAAATAATACCTTTATCTTCTAACATCATTTTCATTTTTTGATTAGATTTTAACCTGTCTGGATTATAACAACTATTCCAATATACAGCTGTTATATCTAATTGTTTTATAAGAGAAAGTATTTCTTCTTGTGTATTTCCTTTGCGGATTATTAAAGTAGAGCCCAATGCCTCAAGTTGCTTTTGGACATCTATTATAGCATGGTGTAACCACCACTTTGCTGCACTTCCTATTGAAAAAGTTTCATCTTGTACATATACCGGAAGAACCTCCCCGGACTGAACAGCCTCAAATAGAGCTGGGTTATCATATAAACGAAAATCTTTTTGAAACATAACGATAATTTTATTTTGCATGGCTACCTCTTCTGATTCTTAAAACATAATAAAATTTATTATACAACAACAATTTATACATAAGAATTTATTTGTCTTTCATAGATTAATTAACTTTTTCAACTATTTTATTAGTAGCAATTTTAACAACCGTTTCTTTTTCACCTGTTCTATCAATCATGAAACCATGAACTTTAATATCAGAAGGTACTAACGGATGATGACGAATCATATCTATACTCTTTTCAATATTTTCACTAACATTTTTTTGTCCACTCAGCCATTGATTAAGGCTACCACTTGAAAATTCAGGCATGCAATTTTTAAAGAGATAGTCTATTTCTCTGTTATTTTTTATGGAATCACGTTGAATTTGTAGATTAACTACATCAGTTTCTTTATCCTCTATTCCGACAACAAAAATTTCTTCCACATTTTCTTCATAAATAGCAATAATAATAGATCTCATTATATCTCCATAAGGATGTACAATTACAGAATCATAGCTGTGAATAGTCAACATGTTTTCTTGTTGAATGTTAGTTACTTGTTGGATACTAGGCTCTATTCCGTGTTCAATGTCTGTTAATAATAAAACTTTTTTATTCTTTGAATTCATATGGAGCACTCCTTCTTCATTATTGTATTTATGAAACTTTTAAGATAGTAACAATAATAATTGTTACCAGTTTTTCCAGCGTCCCTCTGGATCAACACTTGCAAGTCTAACCCATCCATTTTGAACTTTTTCTCGAAATGTGAAATCATTATTTAACAAACGTTCTATATATTCAATAGGTGCTTGAATGACAATTAGTAAACGAAGTGGTGAATGATACGTCTCACTATCTGACTGCATAACAGATTGCCAAGGTAAGCCTGGCAACAGGTCACTAGCATTCCCTTGCATAACACCGAGACCTGCCGTTACGGTTTGGGTTGTTTTATTTCCACTACCATAATAATGAGGAGCTACAGTTGATGCGTAATATTGTAGATTTATCCACTGCGCAACTGTTCCTGGTCCTGCAATAATATTAGCTAATATATCTCCACTTCCATCCTGTTTCCAATCATAATTATGAAGGAAAGCCCTACCTTCTAAGTCACAATCTTGAGTTAATTCACGCTGTCCGATAATAAAAGATGCATTACGTGCTAATCCCCACTCTGGACGTATTTCACTCCAATCTTCTGCAAACCGATGTGCCTCTTTACTCGGATTTTTTATTTTCGTTTTAAAATTAGGTAATTGCGTTAAACGTTCTCTATTTGCATGTTGGCTCACATTTGGCATAATCGTCTCGATACAATCAAACGCTTCTTGAGCAGTTTTCGAAAGTTCTGGGACGTAAATCCATTCCAATTCGTCCACTGTTGTTTTATGTTCAGCTGCTGCAAAAATGGTATCCTCAGGAATGTTAATGCCTTCAGCAGACAACGCCTCTCTTACTTCTGGAAGATTACATAAAGTAGCGAAAACTCTTGCATTGAATCCCCCTGCTGCGCCTCCACAAGCACCACACTCAAGTGCTGCAGCATAAGGGTTGTTCGTACTTTGACTACTATGTCCGCACATTACAACTAAAGGAGCAAATTTTTCCGTCAGTCCCACCATTTTTAAAGTTTGACGCACATAGTTCACTTTTTCTTCTTTCGTAAAACCGATAGGTATCTCACCTTTTGTGTCATGAACATAATTAAGCGAGAATGTTGTATCAGGTTTTTGTAACATAGTTTTACGAAGGTTACGAATGAAACCACCAACTCCTCTTGGGACAAAGCTTCTTGTCACCATCTGTAGACCAAGTAAAGGACCACTTAACTCAGGTAGCGCCATACTTGTCAGTACGTTCTGTTTCATCGTTTTAAATGTATAACGCACCGAACTACCTATCCTCTTACGTTGCTCATAAGATTTAAGTTCATTTTCATTTGTGAGCTCTTTTATTTGATGTTTCGGTTTGAGTATAACTGGCAAAGAAGGATGGTTGTTATTACTACCTAGTTCACTAGTTGCAATTGGTAATCCAAAGAAACCAGCTATTCCAAACGTTTCAAACGGACCTAGTTTTTCTAAGTGGCGACGAAACGGTTCTGAACGTACATCAATACAAAATGCTAATTGAGCTAATACATGCTTTTTATCATTGGTTGCACGTTGTTTAGAAGCAATCTTCTCTCTTAATTGCTCTGCATGCGTTTGTTCCCAAGCTTCCAGCCAAAGTTTTCTGCGAATATTTTCATCAAAACGATATGCAAATGCTAACAATTCGCTTTGTTCAGCTGTAGACATTTGTGACCATTCCCGTGTTGAAATATTCCCCCAATAGATCCAAGAAGCTATAAGTGGGACGATCGAAACTTTTTTCTCAACCTTTTGATTTTTTAAAGGTAAATAAGGTTTTGCAATAGCCAGCTCCATAGAAATTCGAACTGCTAAATATTCTATTAAAAGCCCCTGTTCCTGAATTGATTGTTGTGAGCGCCATCGTATCATTCCTGCCCACCCAGGTAAAGAAAGTAAGTGCCCTTCAAGATAAGCTTGTATGTTAGATTCAGAAATTCCTAGTTCAAATAACGCTCTCGCTAAAGCTACTTCGGCATCTTGTGGCCAATCTTTTAAAACTTTACGCTCATTTTTACTGAGCGCTGGATCAAATGTAATAAGGTGTTGCCATGCACGATAAAAACCTTTCTCTCGATTTGGCATCGTCCAACTTGATCCGGAGTCATCAAGATATAATTTACACCATTTAATGATATGATAATTAAGAATATCAGATAGGTTTTCACTATTTTGATTCTCTATAAGCGAACTTATTGATTGCATAACAGAGGCTTTCATATTTGCTGTATTTATATAACTCAGTTCTTCTGCCAATTTATTTAATTCTGGCGATGATAATAGACTAGAAGGTAATTTTTCTAACTTTAAAGCCGCTTGGCAAAATCGCTCTACTTTCTCTCGCGGAATATGAAAAGATTGTGAATCCAGCCAACGAGACAAACTACTTTGTAAAAATGATTCCTCAATCTCACCTTTCGCTTTTGCCGAATGAATCATGGAAGTACTAGGATACATATCCACATTACGAGCTTCTTTTAACCAATTTGCGACTTGTTCAAATGATTGCTTTTCAAGTCCCATCCAAGGGTGGTGAGCTGCAAACGTAGAGATAGGCCAAAGTGGTGCAATAACTCGGCTAGCAGATGCAACTAAATCATTTATATTATTTTCTTGCATATCAATGTTTGTATCTTTCTTTAATATTGACGATATGCTCATCACGAATTACCTCCCTTTGATACATAATGTTTCAGATAGCTTGGGTGACTTTCTACTGATTTTCTTCTCGCCTCACCTACTCGAACTAACCAAAGATAAAGTACAGCGAATAAAGTAGAAGATTGATTACGAGTAACGAAAGTACTAGTAACACTACTAAATAGTAAAATACATATAACAAAGATAACGGCTGGAGCTGAAGGTTGAACACTTTGATAAATATCAGTATGCAACCATTTATAAAGAGAATTATGAACGGTAAAGTAAATGAGAGAAAATCCAATCAAAACAATTACGCCAGCAATTCGTCCCATTCTTCCCTCTCCAAAAACAACAAGCTGTTTCCATGAAAAGTATAGTGACCAGCCTAAGATTAACGCACTAACTAGTTGATACCCCTCTCCAGAAGTCATAAACCAGAAAGTAATTGCTATAAATACTCCTAAAACACGCCCGACTATAATCCATAAATTGGACATCTTTTCATTAGACTGATTCACTATCCCAAAACGTTGCACTGAAGAACCAGCTTGTAAAAACAGCGTAGCTTTAAACAAACCATGTAAAATTAAATGAATAATAGCCGCTAAATAAGCGCCTAATGCACATTGAATAAGCATAAATCCCATTTGTGCAATAGTTGAACCTACTAGCTGACGTTTATAATCAACTTGGACTAAACTAATTCCTGTTCCGATTAAGACAGAAATACTAGAGAAAATAAGTAAAAAGATTTGTGCAATATCATCATGAAAAAGAGGTGAAAATCTAGTTAACATGATACCGCCAGCATTTACTAAACCTGCATGCATAATAGCTGAAACAGGAGTTGGAGCAACGGCAGACTCAATTAACCATCTTTGAAAAGGCCATTGTGCTGCTGGAATCATCACCGCTAATATAATTAATAAGTTAATTCCTGTTCTCTCCAATGTTCCATGTAGCGCTACATTTTCATTCGTTAAAACTGATGTTAATTGCCACTGTCCTGTTATTTGAAAAAGCCAAATGATAGCTGATAGCAACGCAATCCAACTTATTGTAAATAAATAGCCAGAGATTTTTGTTGCTTCACTAACTACTTTCCACCCTTTATTTAGCCCTATGAGTAGAACCAATCCTATAAGCGTTGCTCCCCAACAAATGATCATGAAACGAAGATCGTCACTTAACCATGCAACCGAAGATACACCTGTAGTAAATGTAAAAAGTGCAAAGTATTTTCGATATGAGCGATCTCCCATTAAGTAACGTACAGAAAAACGCTGAATGATTAAACCAATTGTAAGAACAAAGAAAGCCATTAACCAAGCTAAAGTATCTAGATGCCAAGGCCCCACAACTCTATCTCCATTGTTATTAACAAGTGCGAGTAAAGAAATCAATGAAGGCAAAGCAGCGATACCAATATGGATATGAACAAAACGTAAAGGCATCCTTGCATTTAAAAACAATAATCCACTTAGCCAAGAAGCACTAAGCGCTATAAAAAATAATGTTAACAGTGTTGATGAACTCAGCGAAATTAACATGTTAAATACTCCCTTCTAAGCGAAAATAACCTATAAAAATTCCTTTTAATTAAGATGTTTTTTTAAATTTCAATTTTCATTCACTCTTTTTAGTGCATCGTTTTTTCCCATAAAAAAAACCGACAACTTCCATAATTCAATGATTTTATATCATCATTGAATTATGGAGATTGTCGGTTTCCCTTCAACTAACTTCAATAAAGTTTTTTGAAGAGCTCCCATTTTATAGAGAATAATAATGTATGTATTACTCCTGTTAAAAAGAAATGTATATTTCTGATCTCCTAGATTATGCAATCAATATATCAATTTATGTTATACGCTATCTTTTAATTAAGAAACTTTTTCATTTAGTCAATATTACATATTAAAAAAATGCTAAAGCCTTAATTATAGCAAGCTGTTAAAATGAGCATCTATCAATTTTTTAAAACAATTATAAGATAAACCATATTAAGCAGTTTGTCAATTTCTTTATCAGTTTTTTAAGAGTTATTAGAATTACGATTTATTATACCTAAATAACTTCAAGTTTTTAATTATTAGCCTGTTAATAAAGTGCAAAACTTGTAGGTTTCTTAATCCTTCCACTAACCTTAAGGTATTTTTAAAATTTCTCCTCAAGATTATGAAGCAATTTAAAAATCATTACTCGTTCGCCTGTACGGGAGCTTATATCCGTATGAAAGCTCTTCACTTTCTCTCCAGTTAATTCTAGTATAATCTCTTTCAGATCATCAATTCCAGATTCAACTAGCTCCGAACGATTCTTCTTTATCGTTAGCATCCCGTCTTTTGTTTCGCAAACACTATATTCAGCCGGCGTTAAAACACCTTGTAAATTTACGATAATCATATCCCGTAATATATCTGTCTTAACGGATATAGACCCGCGTCCTAGGTAGTCCTTTTCCCAGTGAGTAATTGCTTTGCTTATCTCTGATTCAATAGAGCCTTTTGAGCTTTTCATCTATGTATCCTCCTTCAATAAAATAAATTTACAATAACAATATAATAATCCGGATTGATTTTATTTTCAATTATTGAGAAGAATTTATTGGGATTGTTGTATGGTATCCTTTCATATCATAGCGATTTTTTATATTACAATATAGATTTTTTTGATCATTCCCAACAAGATACTCTTACTATAAAGGCTCTGTTGCATAGATTTCTAAAAAGGACATTCCGGAGAAAATAAGGAAACTCTTGTGACATAATACATAAACGAAAGAGTCGATTTCTTTATAAAATAGGAAATCGACTTTTGCTTAATTATTGATTTAGTAATAAAAACACCTTTTAAAATAACTATGTTTATACTATAGACGTTGATCTTTTTGGAAATTTAGTCGAAAATGATCTGCATCATTGTAAACACCAAATTCATATCCATTTTCCTTATAGAATTTAATGATTTCCGGAAGTGCTTGTAATGTTTGCGCCTTTTCATGCATTAAAACAACTTCTACTTCTTCTGTTGTTTGTTTCTTTACATTTTCGATAATCTGAGTTGGATTATCTTTTAATTTCCAATCATTTGAGTCTATTGTCCAATCCCAAACTTTTATTGCTGCTTCTACAATTTGATTACGAATTTCCTCACCCTTTAATCCTGGTGCAGATCCATATGGTGGACGGACTAGTTTAGGAGTTGTACCCGTAATATTATGGATAAGAGCTAACGTTTCTTTCATTTCCGGTACAAATTGTCCCTTTTTGTATAGTTTATCACTATTATGTGTCATACTATGTGCACCAATATAATGTCCTTCTTTTACCGCTCGTTTTACGTTTTCCTGAAAACCTGTATTTTGTAAATTACTACCTTGCATAAAAAATGTCGAAGCAACATTTTGCTCTTTTAGTACATCTAAAAATTTTCCAGTTAATTCGCTAGGACCGTCATCGAATGTTAAATACACAACCTTTCCTACCGGTTTTCCATCAGGTCTTTTCTGTTTTTCCGGTGGTGTTTCTTTTTTCTTTTCTTGTTGTTGCGTATTAACTTGTTTAATACTTTCATTAGCTACTCCCTTCGCTGGGGTAGAGTTCCATTTCCCAATTAAAAAGAATGTGAAAAAGGTCGTTGCTAAAACAACTCCTAAAGATATGATTGCCTTCGTTACTACACTTGTTTTTTTCTTACTTTTCGATTCTTTCATGATTTTCCGATCCTTTCCCTATTAATTTTCATTATTTATAAGGCTGAGCCTTTATTCGACTGAATCATTCGTTTCAACCGGTGTTTACAATAAATAGATTAATAGAGAGAGGTAAAGATAAAATGCAGATAGTGTCGAAATCAGTTAAAGAATAAGGTTAAGTTAATTCTTAAATTTGAAAACTGGATATACACCCAAAATAAAAAATACTATTCTTTCTAATTAAGATTTAGAAAGAATAGTATTTTTCTATTTACCTATTTTATTACATCGTAAAATAATTAATAATGCCATCCACAATACCTTGTTGCGATTTTGCTTGGAATTCTTCTGAATTCATTCTTTTTTCATCACTCGCATTAGATGTAAACCCTAATTCAATTAAGATAGCCGGAGAAGGATTTTCTCGTAAGACAAGAAAATCACTTCCATGAATACCTCTATCACGGCTGTCTATATTTTGATCAAAAATAGCTTCTTGTACGGTCTTAGCTAACTTTTTATCTTTCCTTTTATTAGATCCAAAATGAGTTGTTATTCCTTTTACATTTGTATCCTCAAAAGCATCATGATGAATGCTAATATAAAGATCCGCCGCATGGTCTTTCGCTACTTTGACACGTGCTTGTAATTCTTCCTTTTGCTTTGTTTCTGGAAGTAAGCTCGTATCTTTTTCACGTGTTAATATAACTTTTGCATCCGTTCTTTCTTCTAATTCTTTCTTTATATTTTGTGCTACTTTTAAATTAAGCTCTTTTTCAATCGTTCCTAATTTCTTTCCTTTCGTCCCTCTATCTCCTCCACCATGCCCTGGATCAATTACAATAGTTTTTCCTTTTAATCGTAAATCCTCTTTTGATATGTTTTTGTGCCCTTTAGCATGTATGAAACTAACGCCTGTACCCATTATTATTATAATAAGCAAAAGCAATATCGCTCTTTTTTTCATTTTAACAATCTCCTTATCAACTTTTCATTCTCTTTCTAATGAAAATAGTAATGAATGCTGATAAAGATAAAATGCAGATAATGTCGATTTTGTTTAAAAATGATAAAAACGTGTAGAAAAAATTCTACACGTTTTTATTTAAATAGAAATAAAATAATACTCCATCTTCTGTATTTGAAACACCATATTCCGCATCATGTAGCTCTAATATATTTTTTGAAATAGCAAGTCCCAATCCTGTTCCACCTTTTGAACGTTGACGAGACGTATCCCCTCGATAGAAACGATCCCATATTTTCTCTAAATGTTCTGGCGCGATATGAGCCCCTTTATTTTCTACACATACTTTTACACGTTCATTCTCTTCTATTGTAGAAATAATAATATTCTCCTGTTCTGGTGTGTAACGAATCGCATTTGTAATAAAGTTCGTTATAACTTGTTCTATGCGATGCTGGTTTGCAACAACTTCAATTTTAGAAAGTTGTTTATGAACATGTAATTGCTTAGCTGTTATATCCGAGGTTAATTGCTCACATATGTAATCGATCATTTCATCAATATGGAAAACATCCATTTCCATTTTATATGTACCAGATTCGAATTTCGCTAACTCCAGCATATCAATAATGAGCATATCCATTTTATCTACTTCTTTTGACATTGCTTTAAAGTAATACTCCTTTTTATTACTAGCAACACCATCCTCTAAAATTGAAATACAGCTCTTCATAATACTTAAAGGTGTTTTTAACTCATGTGAAACACCAGCGATAAATTCTTTACGTGTATTCTCTAATTGCTTTTCTTTTTCTATATCTTGCTGCAATTGATGAATATACGAATGCAAAGCTTTAGAAAGTGTATTAATATTTTGTGATAAATCACCTATTTCATCCTTTGTAGTAATAGGTATCGTCTCAGAGAAATCTAAACCCGCGATTTTTTTTGTAGTATCATTTATTTGTAATAATGGCTTGGCGATTTTTTTTGAGTAATAGAACGATATCAAAACGATTAAAATTAATACAAAGATAATTAAATATATATAATAATCCTTTATCATTTGCACAGCTTCATCAACTGGCTGCAATGATGTCATAGCAAATATGTAATTTGTCTTACCATTTGCATCTTTTGTTGGTTTGACTAATAATTTATATTTAATATCATTTTCTTCATAATCCATTATTTCTGTAGAAGTAATATTATTTGGTTTTTGATTTAATATTAAATCAGTCTGAAATTGTTTTATTCTATCTATAAGCACACGATTTCCATAAATAGAGTTAGTTCCTACAGTCCCCTCCGGTAACTGCACGTTCTTAATGCTTCCTGCTAGATATAACTGTGAACTTTCTTTTGAAGATGCGGCTTTTGGCCCATACAACCTTTCTGACAGTTGCTTGTTCTCTAGCCCAACATTCTTCTCTTTTATTGTTAACATCGCAGGGACTACTATATTCCCCTTCTGTACTCCGTCGATAATAATATGACTCCCTTGTTCTAAGCTATATTTCATCCTTTGTATATCTTCTAAATTGATAAAACTATACAACGGTATGTGAATGGAACGTTCAGAAAATATCTTATTTTCGTTTGGGTCTAATTGAATTTCTATAGAAAAATCATTTGCATATTTTATATTTCCTACACGATCTAACGTTGTAATCCATGTCGCATTCTCTTGATAGAAATTTTGTTCTAATTCTTGAATTACCTTCGCATCATCTCCAGCTTTTATATATGCTTTTTCAAAGAATTGAATATTTGTTTTAATATCATTCACTTTTCGATTTGCGTAGTATTGCTTAAAAAATATAGTTTGTCCCATAAAAATAATTACTAAAATAAGTGTGCATAATGCTGTTGTTAACATAAATAACTTTAATACAATTCCTTTTTTCATACTTGTCCCTCAAATTTATAACCAGCTCGTACAACAGTTACAATACAAGCTGCTTTTTGTCCTAATTTATGACGCAAATTACGAATATGACTATTAACAGTGCGATCATCCCCAGCGAATTCATAACCCCAAATTTTATTGATTAGTTGTTCTCTCGAAATTACAATTCCTTGATTTCGCATGAGATACGTTACTATTTCAAATTCTGTATGCGTCAAATTTATGTCTTCCCCATCTATAGTTACTGTACGAGAAGGAAAATGTACATGGATACCACTACTCGTTAATGTGTCTTCAGCTGGTACATTAGCAGCGGAAGAATATCGGCTTTCCATTAATCGTTTTGCTCTTGCTAATAAAATAGGAGGACTATATGGCTTTGTAACATAATCATCTGCTCCTAGTTCAAATCCAAGTAAAGTATCATCTTCATCCACCCGAGCCGTTAGCATAATAATAGGTACATTAGATTTCTTCCGAATTCGCCGACAAACCGTCCAACCATCTAATTCCGGTAACATAATATCTAAAATAATTAAATGCACCTCATACTCTTCAAATATAGATAACGCTTCTTTCCCATCAATCGCCTCTAAGACGTTATACCCTTCGTTTAATAAGTAATCTTTCATAATTTCACGTAAAATATCTTCATCTTCTACAATTAATATTGTTCTTTGCATCTTTTATCTTCTCCACGATTTATTTTATTGTAAGGAAGAAATAGTTCATTTTATATGTTAACCAATTAGAAATCTTTCACTATTTCCGTCACTACTACATTCAACATAATTATATCAAGATAATAGCATGACGGTATAAAGATAAAATGCAGAGATAGCCTTACTATTGAAATGCTATTATAATTTGTAATTGGAATCAATTTGAATCAAATAAAAAACCAAAAGAAATACTATGATATCGCGACTTAAACTAAATAATATAGCGTATATCAAAAATGAGTTTCCTGAATACTTTCGAAATGGAACAGTAAAAAAACAGTCTCAGTACATCAAAGTTGATTTAGAACACATTATGAATACCTTAAAACCTGGACAGGTGTGAATTTAGGGTAATATCATATTTTCCATTCAAATATGATAGAATAGAAGTATATCCAAAACGGAGGAATAACAAATGAACTCAAACACAAAACAGTTTATTTATGATATCCAGCAACGAAAGAACAATTATATAGAAAATGCTTTAATAGCAATACAACACCCTAAAAAAGAGCAATCTGAACAGGTCATTCAAAATATAGTAGAGAAGATGGATATGATGATTAGTCTAGTTACTACGTACATGAGGATTGAATCTGGATCTACGGAAGAATTAAAAGAACTTCAGAAAGAAATTATCCATGCTCAAGCATATATTCAAAAACGAAAATTTGAAGAAACACAGAGATAAAACCCTGTGTTTTTATTTGATTTATAACGCTAATCTGTTATAAATCAAATTACATGTAATTTGATTATTGTTTTGGCATAATCCATACAATTTGTTGAATGCGTACAATATATGGCACCGTATCTTCAATGAGCAAATGATCTGGTTTCACATCCTTTAATTTCCCTCTTATATTTCCTCTTACAGTTTCAATAACCACATGTTTACCAATTACTGATTGTAATGTCTGATATACATAGGGATTAGGCACACTTACCATATTTTGTTTACTAAAGTCATTTCCCTCCAAATAACTCATTCTATAAGACTCCTTTCTAACTTGCATTCTTTCTACTAATATATGATATAAATCTTATAAATATGCTAGAAGGATAATTCATTATATGGACGGAAATAACATTTTAATAGGGTACGGTTTCTATTTCTACATTGCTAAAAAATTATTTATATAAAGTTACTTTTACTAGTTAATAGGAGATGATAAAGGGATATTTTGAATATACATCTAGGTTGTTCCTTTCTGGTTATGTATCATTTTAAATACGCCCTTTATTAGAATAGTGCTCATACTTTTTTTGAGATTCTTTCGTAATACGTGCGTTAAGTAAAATTGCTAACAATAAAAATACTCCATATTTTCCCCCTGTAGCTCCTATGATAATCACACTACTACAAACAAGTACAATTAATAGGATAAACGAAACTAAATAAATACGATCATAATTCTTTGACATCTTCTCGTATTTTATGCGTTTTTTCCTTGCATCCATTTTAATTCCTCCTTTAGATGATCCATTTCACTCTCAGATAAATCTCGCCCTAAAAAAAGAAACAATCTATCGTTTTAAATAATTAGTTTGTTTTTTTATCAACTAATTTATATAACGTAAAAAGAAATCCTACCAATATTAAGCTTTCCACCATGATAATTTCCATCCTCTCCTTCCTTTTAACCCCAACACATCAGATAAAAGTTATTTATATCCCATATTGGCTGCAACAAACAAAAAGGATCCCCCTTCTCTTAAAGGCCGATCCTTTTCTCCTTGTATGCAACTATTTTTACCTATTCTTGATTAATTAGAATAATAGCTGGTCCATCTACACGAATTCCACCAACTTCGATTTTTTCATAAGACTCAACTGTAATAGAGATGATCCCTTCTCGCTTCTTTAATTCATTACTTAATTCTTTTGTTAACATTTTTTTCATGTGTGTACTCCTTCTTACTGCTTAATTTACTATTGGTATGTAAATAAAATTTAAATTGGTTTCCTGGTCTGGAAACCAATTTTTTGTAGTTGACCATATGGTGTTACCAGTTCGTTTATCAATTTTACGTAAAGAAGATAAACAATTACTATTCACCGTCTCAGTAGATATAAGGCACTCTTACAGATAGTGGTGAGATTGATTGTTTTTTCTTCTAGAAATAATGACTTAGATAGTATATTACCTAAAACAATGAAAGCCCTACCTCTCTTTCATCCTTACGGCTCCTTGTCCGTGCCAGTGTGAATCAGGATTGTAAAAATCAAGTGACTATTTAATCGAGTTATTTGATGAAACTTCAAACGTTCGTAAAAGAAATTTAAAAATAAAAATGGATTAGATTGAAGTAATAACAAAAGAGGTATCTACTCTAAAAGTGAGTTGAAGAAATTGAATATCTTTGAAATACTTTCCTTTTAATAATCAACATATACCCAGAAAATTCAGGATATTCCCGAGGGATGTTATACAGTATTTATAATAAATCTTAACAGAAACTTTTTATTTGTTTTTCAGTGATTCCTTTAATTAATTCTAGCTCACTGACCAAAAATTTATATGCATCATCCAACAATTTTTTTTCGCTTGTATTCAGTGCTTTTTCTTTCTTCATACGCATTAAATCACGTACAACTTCAGCACCTTCTTGTATTTCACCCGTTTTTATTTTGTCCGTGTTCACTTTATGCCTTTGTTTCCACGGCAGTAATTTACATGATTCTTCATGCTGAAAAATGTGTATAATGTGTTTTAATGCAAGTATATCAGTAACTGGCCGTATATTCGAATTCAATATTTTACCCGTAGGAATCATGACTTGCATCTTACTGATTGACATTTTTATTACATAATACTGTTGTTTTTCCCCTGAGAATTCTTTTTCTTCTATGGCTTCAATTATACCTGCTCCGTGCATTGGATAAACAATGTTATCGCCAATTTGAAACATATAACCCACCTCCATATGTGGTAACCTTCTCAAGCTTAACACATACGTTATTTTTTATCAAATATTTAATAATATCATGAGTTTATTTTTGGTGTCAATTACTTTTTTTCAGAAGTTAAATTAAGGAAAACAGCCTCAAAATAATAGAGAGCGTTCTAGATTTCAAATAAAAGAAAAGGGAATTCCCACGCGTATATTCTGAAATCTCTACTCATTAACGTAGATCAGTTTTTCCTTGAAAACGGCCAAATCGATCCCGTATTTTTTTCAATCTTATATGATACTCCAAAATCTCAATTCTTGCTTTTTCTGCTAGAGGGGCAATTGGTCGTAAGTCTTTTAACCCCCAATACTCAACAACTACATCAAGTACTTGATCAAAATATTGTAGTGGCCCATAGTTTGCTTCTTTTGCAATCACAGCCATTCTATTTTCAAAATCAGGCATGACGGCACCTGGCATTTTAAAATTCCTAATCACATTGGCAATATAGTAGCAATAATTTGGTTCCAATTCTAAATGTGTTCGAATAACGTCTCGATAAAACGCATAATGAAGTGTTTCATCTTTTGCAAGACGGCGTAATAATGTAGCAAGATCTGGATCATGCTTACTTGCCACCTTAGCTACATTATTGTAAAACACCATTGTTGCAAGTTCTTGTAGCGTCGTATATGTCATGGCTTCGATTGGTGTATGAAAATCAGGCTCAAATCCACACTCAACGACTGATTTTCTTAATTCATGTATACGTTTAGGGTTTACACTTCGAGTGAGTAGTAAATATGTCTCTAATAAATTCGAATGTTGATCCTCTTCTGAGGTCCAAGTATGAATAAAGTCTGTAATAACAGAAAGGGAACCTTTAAAAGTCGCAGATAAATACGTTGTAAACCATGGTAAATTCACTTCTGTTAATAAAGCTGTTTCAATGGCCGTAATTACACCAGAAGGGAGAGTAACTTGACTTTCATCCCAAGGAACTCTTTTAAAGTCCATTCCCTTATCCCATGGTAAAAACTCATGATAACCCCAGTCTATCTTCTGCGCTCTTATTTTATGTTGTTCATACAGTTCTTTTAAACGTGGTTCTAATCGGAAATCTAAATCATTTGTTAGCATATAAGTGCCCCCTTTTCTTATCATGAATATTCAGCTTATTTTTATCCTTAAAAATTTTCTACAAATAAATATTACTTTCCTTTTTTTAAATCAAACATAACAAACTTGTAACAAAACTCTTTAAGAGCGCTATATTTTCATAAAATTTTTTTATCAAAAGAGGGAACGTTATAGCTATTTTCTTTTTTATAAAATAGATAATGAGGCATACAATATGTTAGTTAGTCAAAATAAAAAACTAACCTCAGTAAATACAGAATAACATTCATGGATAAAGATACTCGTCATGTTGTAAATTTTGGTGAGTGTAAAAAAGTGCATGCCTATAAAGAATCGTTTTATAATAAAGATTGATAGTGTTTTATGTACACTATCAATTTATTTAGACGTAAGATTATAATCCAATATATTAGATTAAGCGCTTGAAAAAAATACAGTTGATGAGATAGCCTTAAACGACAATTCCCAACAAGCTTAATGTACATTGGCTATGATGAGTTAGACCAAATTTTGTGAAACAGTATACAACAAAAAGGGAAGAGGCGATAAACATGCAGTCAACAGAAGCGCATATGAAGGAAAAACAACGTAGAGAAAAAATAGAAATTATATTTAGTCACAGGGTAAAAGGAGAGAATTTTTTTCACGGTTCTTCCTATCAATGGAAAAACATTGTATATCAAAATTATAATAGGATACAACAAAAAGAGTTGGAAATTGAACAACTCATTTCGAAAATGGAAAAAGAAGGGATCCGTTTTACGCAGCACCGTTCACTCATACACTATCCCGTCATTGATTTCGTAAAATATATAGCTAAGATTTATAAGGAGCCCCTCGAAATAAAATAATCCTATTTATAAAAGGTTTATTTCCAGGGATTTTTTTAACTTAAAACCAGAGGTACCGCCACATCGCCAGCAACCTAAGAAAAGCAAATACCCTAAACATTTTTTGTTTAGGGTATTTGTATATACTTCCAAATATTAAATCGATAAGCATGGATGATGTCCCTAGATATGAGTATCTAAAGTATTTGAATAAGAAACTTTAATCCGTTCGTTATAGTTATTTACATCATGATATAATTATATTTATCTTATTAAAAATGAGTCTATCTTAAGAACTGAAAATAGCTACTAAAAAATATGGTTGCTAATTTTATTTCGATCTTCCTTGCACCCAATTAGCAATATCATTTATAACATACTCAGGAATATTAGCAGGACTATAATATTCATCCGGTTTACTTAATTCCCCATCTCCTTCTGTAAAGAAGTGATTTAATTTTGGATATAGTCGATAATCAATGTTATCTCGCTCTTTTAATTGTTCTTTCCAAAGAGGAATTTCGATTTTGGATTGAACTTGATAGTCTCTTTCTCCTTGCATAATCAATAACGGTGTCTGTTGTTTTTTTGACATTTCTGCTGCTTTAATTTTGCGAATAGAATCCCAAAATACTGGTGATCCTAAATAAAAATCTTTTGGAGGATTCTGACTAGAGAAATTAGGGTTGTTTAATAATTCAAATTGCGATTTGTAAAATTGATATTCTTCTAGGTTTATTGCTCCAATAGACAAACGATACTTCAATTGGTCTAAAGCAGCATCTTGAATTGTACGGGCCGCTCCTCCCATCACAATTGCCCCCGCAATATTTTGATTTTGATCTTTTTCAATTATCCTTGGAATCACCATCCCACCTTGACTATGACCAAGAATATAAATTTGTTTTTTATCTATCATAGGTTCATTTTGAAGAAAATGAGTCACAAGAAGAGCATCATCTGTTGTCTCTTTATCAACTGTATAAAAAGGACTAAGTTCTGTTTTCAATCCATGTTCATAGGTTCGTTTATTATAGCGAAGGACAGCAATTCCTTTCGAGGCAAGACCTTCAGCTAAATCACGAAATGGTTTTAAAGCATACGCAGTTGAATCCTGATCGGCTGCTCCACCTCCGTGAACAAGAATAACCGCTGGGAAAGGACCCTTTCCTTTTGGAACAGACAATGTTCCTGGTAATGGAAATGCACCACTTCCAACTACTACTTCTTTATCAACAAATGATTCAGGCTTACTATACGATGGCCGATTTACAACAGGACTAAACGGCATACTGAGTTGAAAATCATCTATTTTACCAGATGGATCCAGTTTCATTAGTAAAGGTACAGTAATTTGTTCAAAAACTAATTGAATCTCTACATTTGTATGGACGGAATTTATCTCTTTTTGTGAAACCTTCCCGATTTCTATAAAAGAACCCGCTTGTAATTGCGTAGGGATTTCTTTCCAATAGTTCTTCAGCCATTTTTCGGATATTACTTTCTGTAATGACCGAGAAGTTAAATCAAATGCAGATTTATAATCTTCATTATGCATATAACGGATAAATGAAAGAGCATTAGGTATAAATGGATTTTTATCGTCAATATTGTCTATTTTTCTTATATTTGTGTTTGTTTCCTTTAATGTCGATTTAAATTGGTGGCTGAACGGATTTTTATATGTATTGGGATATAGATTTGATTTCAATACATCCTTATTCTGCCCCTCAAACATGCTTGGAGTACCCTCGAAATTTTTAGGTGAAATTCCTTCCTCCGCATAGGAAACTGAAGGAATTGTTGTTGCACAAAGTGCACTAACAAGTAATAACTTCTTCCCTATTTTTTTCTTCGTGCTCATATTTATTAATTCTCCTTTTAAGATTAATAATTTCTAATTAATCGAAAATAAGTGCCCCAACAAATACAAGTATGCTCATTATAGTGACGAATGGAATACTGGTGTATTTTTGAGAAACCCAATATGTTTATAAAAAAATGATGGATTGGATAATAAATAGTATAGAAAGGTCCTACCATTCTCATAGGATAGTAGGGCTTTTGTATACATAGAGACACCCAAAGGTGTCTCTATGCTATTTAAACCATCATATTGTACTAATTATTGAATTGCATTAACACCTTACTATTTATGAACAAATTTAATGGTTTTTGGATTTACCTTTGCGTTTATAACCTTGACCTTTACGGAATAACTACCTTCTTCTAAATATTTTATAGGAACTGAGAATTTTTGAAGATTCGAGTGATGAAGAATATTGGCACTTGCTACATGTGATAAATCACCTCGTAAATTATAAAACTCAAATACTACATAGCTTCTTTTTCCTTCGTTAGATGAGCTTAAATCAGCACTCCCAATAATAGTGTTGTAATATGGGGAATATTTTATTGGATTTCCATTACCAAGCCAAAACTCACTTTCATTAACGGATAATTTTTCAGTGTTAATTTGGGCAGAAACTGTATTCTGATCAGGACTATAAAATGCACCAAAGACTAGAAAACCTATACTCATTACAGGAATAAGAATTCTTTTTTTCATTTTAACTACTCCTTTAATTATATTTTTAACAAACAAATAATACAAATTAATCACTTAAATGTAAATATATAGAATACAATTGGAATATTAATCTATAAAATTTTATTTTTCTTTCCCCAAGCCTTTTTGGTTAGAGCGCTAGAGCGTCGTTCGGAAACACAATCCCTCATATTAAACATTTTAAATTTACGAACAAAAAGAAATACCCATTAATATTAAGCTAAGAATTTAAGAGTAATATCATTCGTGGAATTTCTCTTTGTAAAGGAAATGCTTAAAATACAAATAAAACATCGTTTCCATGTCGTATTGTTTTATTGAAGTCTATCCTGAATTGTATCTAGTTCAATGTGATAGTAAATTCTGAGTTCGGTGCGCCAGCAAATACAACCGTTCCCTTCTCCGGTAGTTTCACTATGTTATTGCCGCTCACAACGGTAAAATTGATGCATACTTCATTCTCATCATACACCGAGAATGAACTCCCTGATGGCAAATCCACCGTCATTGTTTTCCCTGCTGCCTCTTGCGGGATCGTAAACCATTTCGCATGCCCATTTGCTTGCAGTGTAACCTTTGATAATTGACCTGCATCAAGCGATTTCACGTTGGATTCACTGACGTATAAAAAACTGGCCATCTTCATGTATTCATTACCGTCCTCTTTATAGAAATGTGCTTCCTTCGTATCACGC
Organism: Bacillus sp. FSL K6-0073; assembly: GCF_038006085.1. Classification (NCBI taxonomy): domain Bacteria; kingdom Bacillati; phylum Bacillota; class Bacilli; order Caryophanales; family Bacillaceae; genus Bacillus; species Bacillus sp. FSL K6-0073. Next base: position 3,113,292 of record NZ_JBBOUN010000001.1, read on the forward strand.
CCATTCATCACGGGAATCTGAATTTGATGCGTCGCCGTATTGGGACCTGTAATTTTTTTGCCGTCCCAATATCCATCTTTGAGCGTAATTTGTGTGTTAAGAGGTATTAGTTGTCCTAGATAGTTCATAGAATTAAATTTTTCGTTAACGAGGTAGAATTTGCCGCCCTCGCGCTTCGCCCATGCAGCAGCTGTTTTCTTCGGTAACACATTGTTTTCTAATTTCTGAGCTAAATAGTGAGTCAGCACATTTTGCCCCAATCCCGGTGATAATTCATATGTGCTCTCTCTTAAATAAACTTTTCCATTCTTCTCAGTGACGAAGTTAAGCTTGGAAGTACCCTTTTCATTTATAAAGCTTCCATCCGCCGTATATACATATTTTTCTTCTGGTTTAGTTGGTAAAAACAGTTCTCCCTTCTTCGTAATTTCTATTTTGAAATGGCTGTAGCTATTTCCATAAAATCCTGCTTTTTTTACCACGTCTTGAGGCACTTTAGCCTTGATTGGCTTGCCGAAAGATTTATCTGGTTTTATATCCTTAATTGTCCCTTTCTCTTTAAGCCTGGCTAGCAGTAATTTGTTTGCCAACAGTTGATTAGTCATGCTGGAGCCGCCGGAGGACAATACAGCTGCTGCCAGCTTCTGTTCTGGAAGCACGACCAATGACGCATGTTGCAGGACCGTGTCGCCACCCTTAGACAAAGCTTTTATCCCATATCTATCAAATGGGTATAGTTTCACACTATCCCAGCCAAGGCCATAGTTGAACACATTATCTCCATCCTCTGGCCACATTCCTTTTTTATATTCCTCTTGTTCCATCTCCTTGATTGCTTTATTAGAAAGGATTTCTTTTCCCTGTCCCATAAATAATTGCGAGAATCGCACCACATCTTCTGCAGTAGAAGAGATTCCTCCCGTACCAATCACATTCACCATTTCAATGGGAAGCTGTCCTTGGTACTTCGGAGAATAAAGTCCAGCCCGCTTTTCGTCCCTCCATTTGTCCTGAGGTGTTTGCGTATGCTCTAGTTTTAATGGCTTTGTAAACTTTTGATGTAGAAATTCAGTCAAACTCATCCTACTTACTTTTTCTACCAAAATCTCAGCCAGTGTAAAGCCGTCGTTACAATATACCGAGAATGCGCCAGGGTCCGCCTTCAAGCTTTGACTGGATAGTTGCCGCAACAACATATCATGGGCATAAGTATCATTATCTTTAAATAAAAATGCATTATTGAACGTCATACCTTGCAAACCCGAAGAGTGATTCAATAGCATACGTGGTGTAATGCGCTTGTATCGATTATCTTTCATTTTGAACTCAGGAATATAGCGGGCAACAGGAGCATCCAAATCAACTTTTCCTTCGTCTACTAGTTTCATAACAGCCGCAGCTGTATATACTTTACTAGTTGAACCAATCCCGTATAGAGTATCTTTGGTTAATGGTTGTTTCCCTTCTATATCGTTCTTTCCTGTCTGACCCGACAAAATCAGTTTACCATTATCAATTACCGCATACTGCACGCTAGTCGTCTCATAGGACTTCGTAAGCAGTGCAGCGTTCTCTGCAGCAATCTTTTCTAATTCTTTACTAGCAACTTCTTGGCTAGCTACAATCGGATCCTTACTGCTAGAAAACGCTATCGCTCCTGTTGGTAGGGTCATCGTTAGAGCCAAGGTAGCGGCTAACATCCCAAATTGTTTATTTTCCATAAGAGAACTACCTCCTTAGATAAATGATTGATTTCATTCCTTATTTGTTCAACTACAAACATCTCATAAATTACCATTTTATCTTTCTATCTACTTGCTAAATTCAGCAAGTAAAATACTTTTAAAAAGACCAGGACTCTCAGTTCTACCCATACTGTTCAAATTGACGGCCAACATATGCCTACCTCCATGTGTCCCTCCAACAAAAGTATCAAACCCTGGAATGCCACCTGTATGTCCCCATATCGGGACACCGTTAGGAAGTTTAATTTCAAAAATTCCTAGACCATATCCATTGATTCCTCCCCTTCCTGCGGGAACTGTAGTAAACATTTGATTTAGTTGCTTTTCTTTCAGTAATTTGCCACCAAGCAAATAAGAAAAAAATTTATTTAAGTCGTCTGCAGTAGAAATCATATCACCAGCTGAGCTAGCTATACTTGGATTAAAATAAGTAACGTCTTTTAGCTCGCTTCCCTCTTCTTGTTGGACATAGCCACGGGCGTGCTTGTTGCCTGGAATGATACTTGAATTTCCAGGTAAGAATGTATTTGACAATTCAAGTGGTTCAATAATTCGATTTTCAATCTCTTCTGCATAGTTATTTCCAGTTACTTTTTCAATAAGCATACCCAGTAATACGTATCCTGTATTTGAATAGGACCAGCCCTTTCCTGGAGCAAAATCTGGAGGTGCTGAGATTCCAATCTTCACTAGCTCCTCAGCGGTATACAATCTTTTGGTATTCGTAAAATCAGCTTCTTTTGATCTTGAGTACTCAGCGATACCACTTGTATGGTTCAACATTTGACGGATAGTAATCTGTTTAGCATCATATCCATTTCCTTGTATAACATCCGGTAACCATTTTTCAATTGAATCATCTAGGTTTAATCGATTTTCTCCGGCCAATTGAAGGATAACTGTTGCCGTGAACGTCTTCGTCACGCTTCCAATGCGAAAACGAAAATCCGTTTTCATTGGTTTCTTAGTTCTTAAATCCGCTACACCAGCGGCATACCCCCACGTTTTTCTACCCTGAGAAGTTTTAGCGAGTATTCCTGGGTATCCAAGTTGCAATGTATCTTGCATTGCTTGTTTGACAAAGGTACGATTTCGTTGAGTACTTGTTTGTAATGAACCAACTATATTTTGAGTGGGCTCTGCTTTTACAATTGAAGTTGGTGTTGTGTATAATAGAGAGCTTCCAGCTATTAAAAGGGCCAGACTTGCACATGTAATTTGACTACGTATTTTCAAAAGGCATTCCTCTCCTCTATTCGTATTGTAAGTGTAGTTGCTTGCTTGTTCGTATTAACTACTTAGCTCTATTATCTCCACCAATGTTAAAAGGGTAACATCAAATTCGTAATCATCTTCATAATGATTATTTTTACAAGCATCACTCTGTCTTAACAAACGGTAATCCTACTCTTTTCACATGTATTTTAAACCTAGAAATTACTTCTTTTCCTTAGAACACTCTTGTTACTATTTTTTCATTTTGATTTAAGTTGAAGTCTTCTTTAAAATTCAATAGACTGAAGATTCCGACTCATATACCCACACAAGGACAAACTGTTCCAAAATATCCTTTTTATATTTGTATATTTAATAAATCCTCACTCCTTTCTTGAATGTTCAGTACTATTCATTAAACAGTACTGAACATTATTTGATACATATTATGTAATAACTTACCATATGCTACTGTTCATTGCAAGGTACCGAAAAATTTATTTAAAAACATCCACCAATATTAAACTAAGATTTTGCACTATTTATAAAGCAAAAAAGACATTATCTTTTCTGTTGAATTAAATGTGAATATTTTAGATCTCTATATTTAGATTGCAAATAGATAAAGGACATTAAATTTTGTTCAATGTCTATAAATTCAGCCAAAAATCGTTTAGTTACAAATAAAATAAGAATCCAAAAGCTATATATGATGAAATGATTAACATAATGTCTCTATAAAAGACAAAAGGTAACAGCCTAACTTTATTTGATATGGGGTAAAAATTATAAAACAGACTCATCAAAACTCAAAGCAGTCAACAACTAAAATAAAGCCTATGTTTCCATCACTCGCAGAAAATATGAATTTTATTGAAAATAGGCTATCTCATTCGGACGATATAAAAAAACTCGACGTTCCTTTTCCGATCAAAAAAGAACGATAATATATTGATTTAAAATCATGATTTGTAATAAAATGGATTACACCAGTACTTTCCCTACTCCCCTACTACTAATAGCTATTTAAAACAAACCAGCTAATTTAACACTTAAATATTTAGGAAGAAGGCTCAGAATGAAATTAAATAATGAAAAAGATGGCATTGTGTTTGCAGTACTTTCTTATATTATGTGGGGTATTACTCCAATTTACTGGAAGCTTATTCAACACGTATCTTCAGGAGAAATTCTAGCACAACGAGTTTTTTGGTCCTTTATTTTTATGCTTGTACTTTTATTTTTCATGAAGAAATGGTCTACATATGTTGAATTCATGAAAGAAATTGTTAAAAATCCAAAATTAGTTTGGTCACTTTTTATTGCTTCAGTACTGATTAGTTCAAACTGGGGCATCTTTATGTGGGCAGTGCTCAATGGGAAAATATTAGAAGCAAGTCTTGGTCAATACATTAATCCTTTAACAAGTATGTTAATCGGTGTAATTGCATTAAAAGAAAAGTTAAGTGGTTCTCAAATTCTTGCGTTTATATTAGCAGGCATTGGTGTATTAACACTAACGTTCCATTATGGTGTGATTCCTTGGATTTCTCTTAGTTTGGCGCTTACCTTTGGATTCTATGGTTTAGCCAAAAAAATGATTAAAACAGATTCAGTCATTGGATTAACACTTGAAACGATGGTAATTTCGCCTATTGCGTTAGTATATTTGGCTTATTTGATGTTTCAATCTCAAATACAATTTTTCAATTCTGTTTCAACCAGTTTATTATTAATAGGGAGTGGCGTAGTAACAGCTCTACCACTTTTATTATTTACAAAGAGTGCTAAAAAAGTTTCATTATCTATGCTTGGTATTCTCCAATATATTTCACCAACTCTGTCACTAATAGCCGGTGTTTTTCTTTATAACGAAACGTTAACAAAAGCTCATTTTATAGCTTTTACCTTTATTTGGTTAGCTCTTATAATTTATACTTTTTCTTCTATAACAACGTCAAGTAAAGAGAGCAAAAAATAAATGAGTTTAACTTATAAATAATGAACTACCTGTAACGAAAATTATGTAAATAAGCTGTCCATATGGGCAGCTTATTGTATTTTTTGCTTAGCGTTTTTTTGATGCATGTTGAATTGATGTTATTTTTGTACCAAGTTCAAGTATGAATGCAACAAGTGCTAATCCTGTACATTGAAGAAATAGATAATGGAATGAAAATGATTTTATTAACCAAAGACCTAATACTGGTCCTAAAACCATGCCATACCATTGCTTCTCCACGACGAGATCGTGGAATACATCAATCACAACCTTTTCTATCGAACTTGTAGCAACTGCCCAGCTGATTCCATGGAGAATACGTAAAATCACTAAACATATAACCCCTGTTACCCAAGTATAAAAATACATTGTCTTTACAAATAATACTCAAACATTTTTGCAACCCTTTCTTTTATTTTTTCTTTTATAGATAATTGATTGACGTCAGAGGATGTTACTTGCTTTGAATTTTGTAAGTCTGCATTAATCACTGGTTTTATTCTCGAAATATAGATAGGGTCATGAATATAACAGTTCATTTCTTCATTTAAATGAAACGAGCGTGAATCAAAATTCACGGTCCCAACCATCAATACTTTTTCATCAATCAAAAATACTTTACCGTGTAACACCCCTTTTTTATAACCATATACTTCCATCCCCTGTTTTAATGCTTTTCGGATATATGGATATGCTGCTTCTTTAACTAATAGTGCATCCGAATGAGGTGAGAATAGAATTTTGACACGGACTCCCCTCTTTCTTGCATCTACTAATGCGTTCCAAATAGTTTTGTCTTTTGGTATAAAATAAGGTGTTAATATAATAATGGATTCCTTTGCTTGTTCAAACAGCATTTTATAATCTTGCCCAAGTTTTTTTCCACTATAATATGCAGTAAATCGTTGCGAGGTTGCTCCCTTTTCCTTTATCGCAATGTGTATCGGAATCGGTTTCTCTGCGTTTCTCTTCCAATCTAATACAAATTGGCGTTCTAAATCTTGAACTCCTTCTCCTCGTATTTGAAGATGATAATCCCTCCAATAACCAAGTTTTTCCTTTCCCCCCAAATACTTATTCCCGATGTTGAATCCGCCAATGTAACCAACCTTTCCATCAATAACTGAAATACGACGATGATTCCGATGATCCAAAGAAGAAAAAAGATAAGGGAAAGCAGGTTTATTGTAATATGTAAAATGAACTCCTTTTTTAACTAATAATTCTCTTTCCTTTTTCTTTAGTAAAATTCCACCTAACCTGTCCAAAGCATAGTATACTTCTACACCTTCTTGACTTTTTTTCCGCAATAACTCTAGAAACTGATGGCTTACTTTATCATCAGCAATAGAAAAAAAGCTAATATGCACGTAATGCTTTGCTTTCTCTATATCTGAGAATAGTTGATTGTTTAACTGTTTCCCATCTGTATACATAGCAATATCACTTTGGCGCATAGGATATTGGCTAGAATTTTGGCTAAATACCTCATTTTTTTCGGCTATCGTTCTGTCAATTTCACCCCAAACAAACAGAACTAAACATCCACCGATAAATAAAAAGAGGAATACTCGGAAAATTCTTCCTATCTTTTTCAGCATATTTAATCTCCTTTATATATTATCGTTTTATTTCTGTTAGTTTTTGTTATTGGGACAAAACTATTCCATGCATTCCTTCTTTGAATGATTAACTATAAAATTTCTCATTCGCATAACCCTAACATTGTAAATGTACTTCAAAATAGGCACTCTATATTTTGAAGTACATTTACAAGGAGGAATACTACATGACAGTAAGTACTAAACTTAAACAAATATAAAAATCATTCCTCTAACCATCCTGACCTTTATCTCAACTAAACTATTAAATAGTGTAGATTTATAAAAGAGTTTAATCATTATTAAAGAAATACAAAAATAAAAACCCCAATCTCTCTATATTAAAATTGAGAAACTGGGGTTAAGTTATTTAACCATATTTTTTATTTAAAACAAATAACTAATTAATAATCCTGCTGATAATAAGAAGCCAAAAATCGTATTTGTCATCGCTGTTGATTTCATTGCGATGCGCATATATCCAGGATCCTTTGCCCCTTTTTGGAAACTTTGAATCGCAGAAATTGGCTTTCTCAAACCTAGGAACATAACTAATGCCCAAGGGCTTATATAACCCATTAATACAATTACGGCAATCCATAAATACGCAATGAAAAAGGCTACCGCTAGTGTTACCACAGCTTTTTCTCTTCCAAGGAGGATTACTAATGTCTTTCTTCCACCTTTAATATCTTCTTCGATATCTCGGATGTTATTCGACATATTGATTGCACCTACTAAAATTCCAATTGGAATGGAAATCAATACACTTTCAGTCGTTACAGTATTCGTTTGAATAAAGAAAGCAATGAGTACAAAACATGTCCCCATTAACAATCCGGAAACTAATTCTCCAAACGGGGTGTACGCAATTGGTAATGGACCGCCTGTATATAAATAGCCAACTGCCATCCCAATTAAACCAATGACAACTAACCACCAGCTGCTATTCATACAAATATAAATGCCAATAAAAGCTGCTACGACATATAATAAAAGCGCAACTGTTAACACATTTTTTGGCTTCAATCCATGACGGACAATTCCGCCACCGATGCCAACGGATTCAGCGGTATCTAATCCACGTTTAAAATCATAGTACTCATTAAATAAGTTCGTTGCTATTTGCAATGCTAAACATGCAACCATCATCGCAATAAATAACAGCCAATCAATTTTGGCAACATAAAGTGATGCCACTGTCCCTAAAATTACAGGAGAAAACGTCGCCGTTAATGTATGCGGGCGCGTCATCTTCCATATTAATTTAGCGGAACTAATTTCTTTTTCTGTCCCCATAACTCTGTTCAATCTCCCTACATTTTAAGTATAAATTACTAGCAGTATCTTTCTATCTATTTCCTGCCACGCATTCATTCATTATATCAATAAATGATTATCCTTTCTAACAAATCAACTTTTAATAAAGTAAAAATTATAAAATGAAACTTTAATCAGTAGGAGTTTTGGCATCCCGACTGATTATTAGTACATATGAATTGGGCTTTTATGGGCAGCGCCCCCTCCCATTTAAAATAGGATAAAAAAGAAAGCAAATTACTTCCAAACAACACCTCGCCTCTCATATTCCATTCTGTATTCAACAGCAGCCGCAATTTTAGGGCTTGCGAATCTTTCCGTGATCCCAAGTCCCAAATCAACTCCTGAAGTGACTCCTCTTGCAGTGATAACATCCCCTTGATCCGCAATTCTGTAATGAAGAAGCTCTGCCTCGTATTCACTCATTTCATCCTGTGCCAAATAGTGCATCGTTGCCTTTCGACCGTTCAATATACCAGAGGCAGCTAATAGCATACCTCCTGTACACACACCAGCAACGATTGTTCCTGCATTGTGCATCTCGCTAATCATTTTAGTCAAAGTTCCAAGCTCTGCTTGCTTTCGTGCCCCATGCTCTGCTTTATGATTCCAGCCACCACCAGGTACAATTAACAAAATGGTTTCTTATTTGAGTCCCAGACTAGGAGAATACATGTTATGTACAAGTTAATAATGAAGATAGTCTTTCTCCCCTCACTCTATAAACTTCCAAATGTTCTTCTAATTCCCTCTCATCACTTATTACACCTAGCGTTTTCTTCACAAAATTCCAATTCAAACTACCGGATAACCATAACAAGGAAGAAAATCTCTTATAATCATTTGGTGTTAAAATATTATGGGCCTTATACCCTACTAAAAATGAACTAGCAACCTTCGAACACACCTCATGAGACTGTACTCCTTCTGTTCGAGAATACCATTTTATTAAAAAGGCTAGTCCTTCAATGCGGTCAACATAACTAATAGATTCAAAATCCACAATTCCTTTTACCTTTTGACTTGAGTCCCATAAAACATTCAAAGGATTTAAATCTGTTTGTACGATAAATTCTAGTTCACTCGTATATGCGCACTCTATATGATATTTAGCAAGATCTATATACTCCCGCAATTCCTTACATGCGCTTGCCCTACTTTCTAACATATTAATAAACTCAACATACCCATCCAAATGAGATATTTTTTGAAAAATCGAGCTTTGAAATTCGCAAGAAATATCATGAATCTTTCTTGCTTCCTTTCCGAAGGCTTCTACAATATTTTCTGTGCAATGCATAATATGTTCTCCCTCAATCCAATTAGACAATACAAATCGGTATTGTTCATCATTCCAAGCGACAAGTGTAAATGGCTCTCCTGCCCTATTCTTGTTTATCTGCATAAAAGGAATTTCATGTTCGCGTAAATAATAGGTAAACCGTACTTGCTCTATCAGTTGTTCGTTTGATAACGCCCCAAAGGCTGGATTGATTGTTCGCTTGCTATTTATAAATCTTGCGGAATATCGCTTTCCATTTACCATTATTTTATAATGCAGATCCGTATTCCAACTATCCTTATGCAATTCTTCTTCCACTGCTAGTGAATGAATTTCTTTAAAATAATTTATTAATATGTCTTTTATTATGTGTTTCATTCTATTCTCCTTTCATGCAAAAATTACAGTAGCCTTCTATCTATGTAGATGAAAGAAGGCTACTAAATCTTTTTAAAAATTTAGATATTTTATAGTGAATGTATTATTGATTAAATAATACATTTGTTTAATACAAGTACTCCGTAAGAAAAATTAACCGTCATAATGTAATTAACAAAGTGAGGATTTTCATTTAAATTTTATAAAACTCAAATGTATTCTTTTCTAAACATATTGTTTCATCAGAAGTTTTGATAATGATATCAAAACGCTGACTATACGAATGCATAAATACTTCATATTGAATCCGTCGTTCTTCATGAGACTGCCTTAAATAACTTATATCCGCTCCCCTTTCAGCTATATCCCGGCTTGATCTTCTCATTAGTTCCGTTTCGCCATCTGTATAAAAATAAATTTTCAAATCAAATAAATCAGGGTTAATAAATGCGGCACTCATTCCCTCCACAATCGTTACTTTATTTTTCGAAGAAATCAACTTACTTTTCATATAATGCGTATCTATCGTATAAAAATCTAGCCCAGCTCTAACCATCTGAATATCTCTTTCTAAAGCTGCCAAATGGTGTGCCGCTGGATGACAAGCTGTCATTTTATAACGATGATTTTCATTTTGATATGTATAGTGAATCACTGCATGCTTACGGATATCCGAACTGACAATGTAAGGATCTGTATTAATATAATTTACTTCATTTTGATTTAGTAGATTTACGAGTCTATTAGCAAACGTTGTTTTTCCAGCTGCACCATGTCCTGAAATACCAATAACAATTTTTTCATCGCTCATCCTTAACCAATTTATAATTTCTTGTAACAACTTATCCATCATTCTCCCCCTTGCGCTAATATACTACCCTTTATTTCAATATCTAAAAATCCCCTTATTAAATTATACATAAAACAAGGAAGATATTGTAATTATTCATCATACCATCTCTAATTCTAAGCAACTATATTATCTTTTAAATGAATTTATTATTTGTGAACACCTACATGATTAAATAGATTTCTAATTTTATCAATTCAATAGAATACCCTCTATTTTCCGGTAATTTATGCGAACCAATACAGTCATGACTATGTACAATAAAAAAAGAGCCAATCCTCTATAAGATAGAAGATTGGCTCTTTCCTTTATTTACTCCCCTGTTTCAGAAAATCTCTTTATACGTTCTCCAATTTCATCGCGAACACGTTGAAATTCAGACCACTCTTTTCCTGCTGGATCATCAAATCCCCAATGAACACGATTTACGTGCGGAGGTGTCGAAGGACAAACAGAATCTGCATGACTACACAGCGTAACGACTAAATCAGCGTTGTTTAAAATATTTGAATCGATTATATCTGATGTTTGATTCGTTATATCAATATTTACTTCATTCATCGCTTTAATAGCATTTGGATTTACTCCATGTGCTTCAATTCCTGCAGAATATACATTCCATTTATCCCCTAAATATTGTTTACCCCATGCTTCTGCCATTTGGCTTCGGCATGAATTTCCTGTGCATAAGAAATAGATTGTCTTTTTGTTTTCCATGTTGTTTTCCGCCTTTGTTTTTTAATTATGCTGGTTGATCATTAAAATATTTACGCTTAAACCAAAAAGCGACGTTTACAAGTGCAATCATTACAGGTACTTCCACTAACGGCCCAATAACAGCTGCAAATGCTGCACCCGAATGAATACCAAACACACCAACTGCTACAGCAATTGCTAACTCAAAATTATTACTACCTGCTGTAAATGCTAACGTTGTTGTCACCGGATAGTTTGCACCAATTTTTCTTCCCATAAAGAAAGAAACAAAAAACATCACAATAAAATAAATGAGTAATGGAATTGCTATTCTTACTACATCTAATGGTACGCTAACAATCATTTCCCCTTTTAAAGAGAACATAATGATGATTGTAAATAATAATGCAAGTAATGTAAGTGGACTAATCTTCGGTATAAACACCTTTTCATACCATTCTCTTCCTTTTAACTTAACGAGTACAAAACGTGTTAACATGCCTGCTATAAAAGGAATTCCCAAATAGATAAATACAGATTTCGCTACTTCTCCCATTGTAATATCGACAATAGCCCCTTCAATCCCTAACCATTCTGGAATGACTGTTACAAACACGTATGCATAAACGGAGAAGAATAACATTTGAAATACTGAGTTAAAAGCCACTAAACCTGCTGCATACTCTTTATCCCCATCTGCAAGATCGTTCCAAACAATTACCATGGCAATACAGCGTGCCAAACCAATCATAATGAGCCCGACCATGTATTCTGGCTTATCAGGAAGAAAAATAATTGCTAAAACAAACATAAGTACCGGACCAATAATCCAGTTTTGTACTAAAGATAAAACCAATACTTTTACGTCTTTAAATACTCGGCCCATTTCCTCATAGCGAACTTTCGCTAATGGTGGATACATCATGACAATTAAACCAACAGCGAGCGGGATAGACGTTGTTCCAACTTGTAATGTATTCAGTCCATCTACTACACTAGGAAATACAAACCCTAAACCAATCCCAACAGCCATAGCTAGAAAAATCCATAGTGTTAAATATCGATCTAGAAAAGATAAACGTTTCATTTTATTTTCCATCTCCTATTAACAACAAGAATTTTGTTCTACTACGTTAGAAGTCGTGCAACAAGATGCCTCTTCTATTTTATGAACATCACTATGTGCTTTCGTATAAAAGAATTCCCACTCGTTCCCATCAGGATCCGTTACCCAAAACTTATCTTGTACTGCATAGCAACAAGTCGTATCCATCTCATCACGTGCGAAGAAACCTTCTTTTTCTAATCGTTCTTTATGCAATGTAATTTCTTCAGCTGTATCCACTTGGAAACCAAAATGATTTACTTGATTTCCATTCACCTCATCTCGCACGTTCAGCGTGAAATTAAGTCCTGGCGTCTCTAATAAAAATTTTGCATAATCTGTTTTCACTTTAACTGGTGATACACCAAATACCTTTTCGTAAAATTCAATAGACTTCTCTAAATTCGTAACGTTTATACCGACGTGAATATATCTCATACCTTATTCCTCCTCTTTATATATTATTAATCAATTTTTTTTGATTAATTACTCAAAATTTTAACAGCAGCTACCTTTACCTGTTTTTCTAAAGATACAGCATAATTCTTCTGATAATAAATTATTTACTTCCGCATCATTTAAATCATAATAACTCCACGTACCTTTTGTTTCTTTTACAATTAAACCTGCATCTAATAAAATCTTTAAATGATAGGACAACTTAGATTGCGTCATTTCAAAAATCTCTGTTAAATCACATACACAAGTCTGGCCTCGCTGGCAAAGTTCATACATAATCTCTAAACGCTTCTGATCAGCCAACGCTTTAAACTTTTTCTCATATAACTTAAAATCTTGTGCCACTGTAGTTTCCTCTCCCTTCATCAATTTTTTTTGATATTTATAGTATATACGCAGATGGGTTCTATATGCAACTAATTAATCAAGTTTTTTTGATTTATCAAAAAAACTTCCTCGCATCCTATCTTTGTTACAGTAAAAAAGACCATAGCTTTTTCAACAATGAAAAACTACAGTTCTTTTTACAACTTAATAGTTATAATATTTCCCAGCGATGGAGTCTCTATAACTGTTTTAAATTTTAATTTGACCATTATAGAGTAGTGCCCCATCAAGCTAAGAAAAACAAATACCCCAAAATGAGAAAAATCGATATAACTCTTGTTTTTGGTGCATATTCATAAAAATAGTTTAAATCCTTAAGTTGATGGTTGTGGGGCGGGCCCCAATAAGAACGGTATCTAAGTGTTAGTTCCATTCAAAAGGCCTCAGCCGGCGATTAACTCAAATACCTATTTCGGATGACCCCCATGTGATGAAGTTCGTGTCCTGCGATGCCGTACGCGAGGGCGCGCGTCGTAATGCTTAGGTTGTTGGCTGTACCCTTACGATTCCACGCCTCAGCCGGTAGCCCGCGCAGCAATGTGATCGTTGATTGCCGGACGGCCTGGTAGTCTTCGGCCAGTTGCGCGATTGTCCAGCTTCCAAAAGGAGGCATGAACAATTCCTGATCGAAACCGGTCAGCGGAGTCTGGTCCCCTCTTGCGAACCGGAGCAGGCGGTAGGTCATGACGCGTTCCGCGTCTGTAATGTGGCCCACAACTTCTTTCAGTGTCCATTTTCCTTCCGCATACCGATATGCGGCCTGGCTTTCGGTCAACGATGCCAGGAGCTCGGTCATTTGCTTTTCCTGAGCGAGCAGAATGTCGATGATGTTACCGTCTGGCACCAAACGGATATATTCGCCGGAGCTCCCGGCGTATTCTTCTTCTGACGGTCTTTGATTCATGCGTAGTCACCTCTTTATGTAGATATAGAAAATTATAGCACTCGTCTATGTCTAATAAATTCGCGAAATGATAGAACTTCCCTTCTAATAATTGAGGCTAAGCAACTATTTAGTCGGTCGCCACACTATCCTGATTCGTTAGCACAATAAGCAATTCTAATCAATAATGCATAAAAATTAGAAGTTATACAATATTTCAAAGTTATTAATATATATTAGATTATTCCGAAACACACATAAATATATTTTGTCGAAACTATTAAAAAGGGAGAATTTCTCTAGCTGAAGAATTAATAATTGTGTTACCAATATGTAAAAATCTCAATTTAAAACTAAAGGAGAACAAAATGGGACAAATAATTGTATCGATGTACCTCTCACTAGATGGTGTCATGGAGGAACCAGCTTGGACTGCTCCATATTTCAATGAAGAAGTAGCAAAGTTTCAATCCGATTTACTGTTTGAAAGTGAAGCTCTTCTACTAGGGCGAGTAACCTATCAAGGTTTTGCAGCTGCTTGGCCTTCTATGACTGATGAAGAGGGTTTTGCTGATAAGATGAACAGCATGCCTAAATTTGTTGCTTCAACAACTTTGGAAAAAACCGAATGGAATGCAAATCTTATCAAGGGTAATATTGTAGAAGAAATATCGAAACTGAAGGAACAGCCTGGTCAGAACCTTTTAATCTATGGCAGCAGTGATCTTACACAAACATTAATGCAACATGACCTCATTGATGAATATCACTTTATAGTCAATCCCGTTATCGTAGGGAGCGGAAAACGTCTCTTTAAAGACCAGAACAAGACAAAAGCATTAAAACTTATAGAAACAAGAACGACCAGTTCAGGTGTCGTTATTCTTTCCTATCAGCCGGAGAAAAAAGAATAATTATTGATAAATTATCTTATGGAAAACTCTATTTATTCCATAGGAGTTGCTATTATTTTATTAATTATCTGTGCAATGTTTAGGGGCATTATACGTATAATTCGTCGTACTAACAATTGCAAAAAGCAAGATTCAGTCGCACAAAATTAGATAAGGTTATTCAACTGTTAGAAAAACAAAACAAAGATTGACTCTTTCGAATCAGGAAAAGTTAAAATAACTTCCAATAACGAGAATAATGTAAATAAGCTGTCCATGTGGGCAGCTTATTGTTTTTTTGCTTAGCGTGCAAAATCCGCGTCTTGTTCGCGAGACCCCACACAGTACGATTTTATTTCAAAGACACAACGATCTTACTACACACTTTTTATTTATCCCACACTCTCATATGCTAGTATTACTATTTTTTATTACTAATGTTGCCGTTTCACTCGGATGGCTAAGAGGAAAATGATGGCCATATGGAACAAAATCAACCTTACCAAGATGCGATGGAGCAGAATAGGCTCTGTCATACTCCCCCCAAATAATGTGAAGATTATACTTTGTTACTTCATTGAAATCACCTTGATCGTTTTTCAGTAGTAAACTGTTAAGCTGAACCGTAGTATTTAAAATTCTAGGAGAAGTAAAACTGTTCCTTATTT
This sequence comes from Bacillus sp. FSL K6-0073, assembly GCF_038006085.1. Classification (NCBI taxonomy): domain Bacteria; kingdom Bacillati; phylum Bacillota; class Bacilli; order Caryophanales; family Bacillaceae; genus Bacillus; species Bacillus sp. FSL K6-0073. The sequence continues at coordinate 3,128,776 of NZ_JBBOUN010000001.1, forward strand.
TTTCAATACAATGTTCAGGGATACTCTCGATACTTTCAAACAAACCATTACTTAATAAATATCGCTCTATGAAATTAGTAGTTGCCAATTTTAATGTCCATTTGTTCATAAATTGAGGAACATTTAGCGATTTAGCATTTTTTTTAACTACAGGTGGCTGAAGTAAAGTGATTGAATACTTCTTATCTATGTACTCTTGTACCAATGCTTCCAGAAGAATAAATGCACCGAATGAATGACCAATTAGATGTGCACCATTCGTAGCTTTCTCCAATAACTTTTTCACTACATTCAAATAGATATTTAGAAGATTTTTATCTCGTTTAAAAGGAGAACGCCCCAAACCTGGAAGATCCAAGATCCATACAGGTTGACCAGTTTTTTCATGAAGCTCTTGTGCTAAAGGAAATAAATCCTCTCCATCACTCAATAAACCATGTAATAAAATAAACGGTTTACCCTCTCCTTGTAATTGGTAAAGGGTATTGTTATCGCATAATGTTCGTTTAAATACATGATTATGCTGGCCATTTTGATACATCATTCGATAATCCAAATCAGCTACTACGGCAGGGAAAAATTTCATTACACTCGTCTTCTTAAACCAATCTCCTCCCATAATTTTTTTCGCTGAAACATTTAAAAATTTTCGTTTTGTAATAAAATTCAGTCCATCAGAAGGAATTTTTGTTATTTTACTTACTCCACTATTCATAATTGTTTTCATAAGTGGCATTGGGACAGAGATTTTTGGTGCCCTCATATTCATACTTTCTGACATAATACTTAATAACTCAGCAATGTTCTGATCGTGCTGTTTGTCTTCAACAAGTGTATATGTTTGAATAGTCGGTTGCTCCAACCTGAAAACCTGCACAATAAACTTCGCAAACTCATCGTTTGAAATAAGTGGTAACCTATATCCCTTACCTCCAGGAATCACTGGCATGAGCCCTCTTCGCATACTCATCACAAGCAAACCTAATCCTGCTATCTGCTCTGTACTCCCTGTTTTGCTACTACCGACTACAGTTGGTGGATTAATTACAGAAAGCGGATAACCTACTGCTGATGCCTGCTGACGGATATAAAGATCTGCTAAAAATTTTGTTCTCTCATATGGATTTTTTATTTTCAAATAACTGTTTCCTTCTTTAAACACATCAATTGCAATCTTGCTATTTTTATCATCAAAGGGACTCATATAACCTACAACATGAATAAATTGTTGCAAGCCCTTCAATTGATGAATACTTTTAGCTAATTCACTAATATGTTTCGCGCCATTTAAAAATACGGAAGCTGCCTCTTTACTTGTCGCTTGAATATCCATGGGGCCTCCTGCGTGAATAATCACATCCGTTTTCAATACCCTCTCCTTATCTTCAACACTTAGACCTAAATCTATTTTCGTCAAATCACCTTCAATAAAGTGCATAACTTCCTTTTTTAAGATGCCTCTTTCTTGAAAAAGGCGTATTGCTTTACTTTTCGACCTGACTAAAAGAAGAATTTTCACATCCTCTTTGGCTAATTCTTTCACTAATTGCTTTCCAATAAAGCCTGTTCCACCAGTTAAAAATACTGTTCTCATATAAAATCCCCCTTTTTAGTACTAATCAGTACTAATTTGATGTAAAAAAAATGCTTCTTTTATCGAAGCAATTTAAAAAAATGATCTGCTGTTTTCGTGATTACAGTTGCATCCTTCAATGTTTCTGAAATAAATAACGCTCCTTCAAGATTTGTAATAAAAAGTGATGCAACCTCATCAATATGAATCGTATTTCTGAATTCTCCATTCTCTACCCCTTGTTTAAGTAATAGAGAAACTTTCTTTTGTAATCCTGTAAAAAAAAGACCTATTTTTTCTTTTATTTGCGTGGCCTGTTTAGGACTTTGAATATAAAGAGTAATAAATGGACAGCTCCCCTTATACTCTCTCGACTGAACTCCTTGTGATAATTGCTTTAAAAACAGTTGGATACGATCTTCAACTAAAAATTGGTTCTGAGAAAGTACGTCATCAATTGCAGATTGATACATTTCAATCCAATAATCAACGACCCCTTCTAATAATACTTCCTTATTAGAAAAGTGATAATACACATTAGACTTTGAAACTTTGCTTACACGTACTAATTCATCCATACTTGTATAAGCAAACCCTTTTTCTAAAAATAATGTTGCAGCTACTTCAATCACACGTCTTTGATTCATTAATTTTACCTTTGTCATAACTAGAACTATATAGTACTAATTTAAATATTGCAAGTATTTATGTTCATTTAGAAAAAAGTTTGATTAAAAAAATTCTACTAATATTGATTTTACTGCAAAAAAATCTTAGCATCAGTGTTACGCAAAAAAGAAAGGGAGTGGATCCCCCACTCCCTTTAACCATCTACCCCTGATTCTTCTGCGCTTCTCTAAACTCCTCCTTCACCTTCTCTAACAACCCTTCTTCCGTAATTAATCGATATGCCGTATTCGCTAGTGCTTTTGCCGATGTAATTAATGCTTTATCTCCAAGTTCTGAACGTGCTGCTTCTCTAAATTCATTCGTATGTGCAATTAAATCATCTGGTCCGATTTTAATGTACGGATGAATTGTCGGTACGACTTGACTTACGTTTCCTGCGTCGGTTGAACCAATCCCTACTCTTTCTTTACGATTTACATCTTCACCTAATAGTTCTAGTTCTTCCGCTACGATATCGTTATATGTTTTTGTTACGAGTAATTCATCGATTTCATTTTGAAATTGATGGATTTTTACTTTTGCACCTGTTGCTAACGCTGCTCCCTGTGCAATGTTTCTTACTTTTTCTGTTACTTCCGCGCATCTTTTTCGCGTTGCTGCACGGATGAAGAATCTTGCTGCAGCGTAGTCAGGAATAATATTAGGTGCTTTTCCGCCCTCTGTAATGACCCCATGAATTCTCACGTCTGACGGAAGTTGTTGGCGAAGTGCGTTAATACCGTTATAGAGCTGAATAACCGCATCTAATGCGTTAATCCCTTCTTCTGGCGAAGCTGCAGCGTGAGCTGTTTTTCCGTAAAAATGAAAATCAAGTGGATCGACTGCTAGTGAAGGACTCGTTGTCGCTGTCTTTCCGCTCGGATGAATCATAAGCGCCGCATCAATGTCTTTAAATAAACCTGCCTTTACATAACTTGATTTCGCGCTACCATTTGGCCCGCCTTCTTCTGCTGGCGTACCAAACACGACAACTTCCCCGCCAATTTCTTCAAGCGTTTCTGATAATGCGATTGCTGCTGCAACGCTAATTGTGCCAATTAAATTGTGACCACACGCATGACCTAGTCCTGGTAAAGCGTCGTACTCCGCTAAAAATGCGATTGCAGGTCCTTGTTTTCCAGAGCTTTTTCGCGCGATAAATCCCGTTTCATGTCCAGCTATATTGTGCTGCAACTGAAATCCTGCACTGCCTAGCAATAAACTTAACGTTCTAGATGCATAAAACTCTTGGTTACCAATTTCCGGATTCGCATGAATATCATGACTTGTTTCTATGTACTTTTCCTTATTTCTTTCGATACTCTCTTCAATTGTTTTTCTTTGTGACGCTACTCCTGTCGCTCCCATTTTTCTTCCTCCTTTTATTTTCACATAAAAAAGCCTCTTTCTAAAAGATAGAAAGAGGCTTCTGTATATACAGTCAAAATGAGCTTCTTTCTTATCTTTCAAGTTACCTTGCTGGAATTGGCACAGTATTCATAACGAATCCGCTGCCGAGGTATCATAGGGCCAGTCCCTCCACCTCTCGTGATAAGAATTTTCATAAAATTATATTAAATTATTTTTTATTCTAAGTTCATTCCAAGTAAAAGTCAAGGAATTCCTATCCGAATTTACCGAATATCTAAAAATCCTTTTAATACACCAATTGTCTCAGGTGCTTGCAGTCTTGCACATACGTACGGAAATTCCGTACTACCTTCAAACATCATTTGGGATGTAAGCGGTGCGCCTGCCCAGAAGATTTCATCATCAATTACGATAAACGGGAATGCTTTATTTTGTCTTTGTAACTTTACATTTTTTAACGGAACTGGTCCATCACTATACACTGTTATTTGCGCATTTGTACGCATTAACGCTTGCCATACTCGTTTATCCACTTGTTTTGTACTTGGAAGTGAAATAATAATTTTTCGTTTTGCGACTAAAATATCTTTCAATAACCCTTTCGTTTCCTCAAGATTCATTTCCATAAACCAGCGTAAACGTTTCGAAATTTTCCGTTCCCACAATTGTCTTGATGTCGTACGATCATACACATCTCCGTGACGTTCTATATGAGCTGTTAATTGCGATAACGCTTGTTTTCTTGAAAGGTTTTTACGCATATAATGGCAATCTGATAATTGAATGAACTTCCCTCTCGCCCTTGTCACTGCTACATTGACGAGGCGATGGTTTTTGTGATCAAAGAATAATACGCCAGGTCGTTCTTGCGGATAACTGTCAACCGTATCAAAGATCATCATATCTCTTTCAGAACCTTGGAACTTATGAACTGTCGCCGCTAAAACTGGTATGTTTTGATATTTCGTTCTCTGCAACATTTCTCTAATACACGTTGATAAAAAGCGTGACTGCGCCCTGTAAGGTGTCACAATACCAATTGATTGCACACCGTCTAACAATCCGATTAACATCATTTGCATTGCTACTAAACCAGACATAATGTTAAAACGTGAACCAGAAGCAGCATCTTTTAACGAAAAAGCTCCCATTTGGCTCGTATCAAATAAAACACTCGCTTCATTTGCGAACGGCTGCAATTGCGCAAGTTCTTTACGCTCTGAAACAGACGGATGATCGTATACTCTATTTTTATAAATAAACGAATTCGTAAACTTCGATATATCCGCATGCATACGTCTTTGTTCCTGCAACATAAATAGGTTTGGGTGTGCTTCTGATTTATTAACAGACTCAACAATCCCAGCATGGTAAAACATATCTTCCCCAAGCCATTTGCGAACGAGTTCATGATTTGCCATCGCAATTGGAGGTAACTGTAAAAAGTCACCGCAAACGACGATACGTTTTCCAAGTGAAGCAGCTAATGCAATTTGCGGAACATATGCCATACTTACTTCATCTACAACAACTAAATCAAATGTGCGCTCATAAATAAGTGAATCAATGGCACATTTCGATAAAGTTGCGCCGATTACTTTCGCATTTTCAATATATTCTTTTTCTACTTCTTTAATTTTAGCCTTTTGCTTTCGAAGATCACTTTCAATCTCTTGTATACGCTTCTTATCAGCAGATGTTGCTTTATACGATAAGATTTTTTCACGAAGATCTTGTCGCGTCTCTTCTAAATAGAGTCTTTCCTCACCCCAAGATCCGTTCGTCGTTTCAACTAACTTCGACGCAAGTAACGTTTCATGATTTCGTATATGTTCATGTTGACTATAACCGTAACGAACAATTTCGCCAGGCGTCCATTTCTTTTTCTTCTCAATTTGCTTCGTTACTTCACTCATTAATACGTCTACTGCCGCATTACTATGAGCCAACACAAGTACCGATTTTCCTTTTTGATAATGAGCCGAAATAATACGTGATAAATTGTAAGACTTCCCTGTTCCTGGTGGTCCCCATACGTAAGTTGTCGGATTATAAAACGCACGATATGCCAATTCATTTTTCGGATTTTTCATCTTCTCAATATGTTTCGGACTGCTCGTCCCATCAACAAGACGCTTTATACGATTACGTTTTAGCTTATCTTTACGTGCTTCCTTCAACCTCTCTTGTAGTTGCTCTAACAATTGCCACGGTTCACTATATAAAACAGCTTCTCGTATTTCACCTTGTATATAATCATTTAATTTCAGTTCTATTTCTAATCCATGTACAGACAATACTTCTCCTGTCGCTTCCTCACCATCAAACTCAATTCGAATGGGTGAACCTTCAGGTAAGCTTACTTCCGAAATAAGCTGAAATACGTATACTGTACTTTCATAATCTGTATATAAAAAACGACCATTCATGATAGAAATTTTACTACCACCTATCGTTTTCCAATGTTTAATTTCATATGCTAATGCATAATGCCACTCTTTCATCGTTTCCGATAATGAAGGAGTTTGAGTAGTTGTATTCATCGTATAATCTCCTTCCTTCTCCCCAAACATACTTTCTCACTATACCATATAAAACGCTAAAATTTGTAAGGTTTTTATCTTGCTTATTTTCTTAATTTTCAATAACATATTGTATATAATTTTCAGAAAGAAGGAATCTACATGCCAGTTAGAAGAATTGAACACGTCGGACTTATGGTTGCAAACTTAGAAACATCTATTTCATTTTATGAAGAAGTAGTCGGCTTACAACTCATGAAACGTATGGGACACCCGAATCCAGACTTAAAACTCGCTTTTTTAGGTGTGGAAGAATCAAAAGAAACGATACTAGAACTCATTGAAGGCTACAACTCTTCTCTTCCGGCAGAAGGAAAAGTACATCACATTTGCTTTAAAGTGGATTCATTAGAGGATGAGATCGAAAGACTGAAGAAACAAAAAGTAACCTTTTTACTAGGAGAAGAAATTGAAACATTACCAGATGGAACACGTTACATATTCTTCGCTGGTCCTGATGGAGAATGGATTGAGTTTTTTGAGACGGAGAGATAAAATGAAGCTTTAGGATAGAAAAGGAGCCGGAATTCCGGCCCTTGTTTTTAATGAAACATATTTTATTATAGGAATAAAAATCTTTCTAATAGCTCTAACTTGCACAATGCTTCCCGTTAATATAATACGCTGATTCTGTGAAAACTGTAAATACAACCTCTACTTCTGGAAGTCCAAAATCCATTACATATGTAGTAATGGCCTTGGCAAATCGATCACGAATTTCCTGTCCACGCTCGAACCATTTCACTTCAATAAGAGGAAACGCTTCTATTTCTTCTCCATTGAATACAAACGTAGAACTTGGTAGTTCCAAGGTGAAATTATCCGTACCACACTCACAGATATCTGCGAGTTCTTCTACTAATGGCTTGCTTATGCTTTTTAATTGTTCAGTAGTAATTCCACGAAACACAACATGCGGCATGTTATTCCCTCCGTTACATAGCTTTATATTTCCTCATATCATAACACAATTTATTTTGCTGCACTAACATCTATTCGTACATTTCAATGATATTCTTAAGAATGATTATATGTTATTGAAGCTAATATAATCAGGAGTTAAGGAAAAGCAGACTGATAGAATTAAAGGTGAAGAGGTAATACTTGACCTCAATTCTAATCGTCATATAATCAATGCCATGCACAAAATGACTCATCAAAAAGTATTATCTCATGAAAAGCAAGGATTTATTAAAATGACTCATCAAAACATCGAAGCAGTACGTTGAGTAATTGATGAAAATAATAGTGGAACCTTACAACATAAAGAATAGTACCTCAAGATTTTGATTGGTTGGTATGAAGGCGATTTCTCCCTTATCGTTTTATGATATGCTAATAACATTTGATAAAATATGGTATCTATAGACAGTCAAACACCTTTAAAGATACCTCATCCAGTTCTTGCTGTTGCAAGATAAACAGCATGTAATCAGTTAACCACCCACATTAGTAACGAAAACATAAAGAAAAGGCATTCCAAATATGAAACACCTTCTTTCGTTTTATAAAACCATCCAACACGCTGAACTTTTCAATTTAATATAATGACTCGTTTAACTAAAGAAATTGATTACGTGCATAACGCTCTTCTCACTTTTCTTGCAAAATTTAGTGGATCATCAACGTCTTCGATATTAACGTAAATTAAATTTGGATCATCACATAACCATTCATTGTGTATAGACGAAACGATTATTCCTTGTTTAATAATTGTCGCCACAAATTCAGTGACTTCTTTTTGTAAGAGTGCTACTCGGCCTAGGCATAATGCCCGTCCGGTTTTATTGTCTCGTGATTCGAATGAAAAGGAAGTTGTTACTCTAAAACGTTTTCCCAAGATTGTTGCTCGTATTTCATCTCGGTTTATTGTTGCCACGCATTTCCCACCGGCGAATCCTTCTTGACCGCCAATGATTCTTGCAAACTGTTGACAAATTGATTCCTCATTAACCGCCATACCTTTAATCATTCCTCCTTTTACTATTAGATTATGAATTCATACATAGGTCTGAAACGGCAATGAATCTAATCTATTATAAAAAAATGATGGCAATCTACCGAAAGCTATTAACTCAATTATTCTTGATTGTATGAATTGTTATCAGAGTTTAAATGGTGCAGAATTTTTATTCTATGCTTAATGGGCATCGGAGACTGAAAGCAAAACTCAGCTATTATATGGTAAGACATTTTTAAAAAGCATAAAAAAGACACCCTAAGGTGCTATCCTCCGACTTGAGAATCGTATCTATGTATGGAGAAATTTAGAAAAAACAAATACAAAAGAGAAGATTCTAACTATAATTTATAGAACTCTTATGCCATGACTTACTTACATATTTCCTTATTTACCAGAAGAAGAATCTCAGTTACATTATTTTCTGAACAGTCTCGTTAAAGCCATACCAAGAAATCCAGCGCCCATTCCTATTAGCCATCCAGTTTGGGCATTACCTAACATAGATCCCACTCCTCCACCAAGAAACATACAGCCAACGAATACTAATCCTCCAATTCCCCAATTCGGCCGTTCCATAATTCAATCACATCCTTTCAATAAAACATATGCGATTGGCTAACTCAACTTTCTTCCTTAAGATAGTTCATTACTTTGCTTAGGTTTAGCACTTCAGGGAATTCATAAGATGCGAAGCTTGAGTCATTTATATAGATTGTAGAAATACGGGTATCAATCGTTATTAAAAATAACTGACGCATTTTAAACATCATCGATTTTATCATTTTGGACAACCTATTCTGTTAAATTGATATACATGCGAAAAAACTATCAAAATAAAACCCCAGAAATCCAATGGTCTCTGGGGCTTCCTTATATATTTAGCTCTTTTTGCTTTTTGTTTTGTTTATATCTATACAGCAATTTTCGGCTTATTAGAGAAATCACTAATAAGGTCAGAATTAATAAGATAAGTTGCATAAATGATAAATCAAAATATTTAGCACCTGTAACGATTAAAAGTGTAGAAATCGTGCCTTTTACAACGAAAAAAATAATAACCCATAATCCGCCTTTTTTCCAGTTCATTTTATATTACCCTTTCCTACGTTTAAATTCTTAAAATATTTAATGATAGTTCTTAAATGTGACAACTTAATAGAAATCTATTATATTAACAAAAAATTCATGTCTAATTACATGCAACGATTCTATATTAAATGAAAATGATATTCATCGTCAATTTTATTGACTATTTGAATACTTATTATTTCTTTCTACTTTGTTTCTTATAAGCAATACACTCTTGTATTCAAACAAAAACACCTCCATTACATTTGCACACTTAGTATGCGAATGCAAGAGGTGTTTTTTCATATACCATCAGGTAAGACTTCCTGCTTTGTTTATTTCTTGATACGTAGCTATTTTTTAATAAACAATAACTGGATCATACGTGTCCAAACTATCATATACAGTTTTTGCAACATTAGGAAGAAGGTTCACACACCCACCTGATCCTCCTGTTAAATAAGCATTATTTCCCCAGTCTTTTCGCCAGCCGGCATCGTGGAATCCTTGACCACTATTTGTGAATGGAACCCAGTAATCTACTTTAACCGCATAATCAGCTTTTCCTACTGCGTTACCTCTTAGCGTATATGGTGTTCGTTTATATAGGACGTACCACACACCTGGTGATGTATCTTCACCAGTACTATGTTTACCAGTTACTACATTTGTTGTAACGACTAATTTTCCATCTTTGTAAATCCAAATTTGTTGCTCTGCAATTGAAACTTCTGCATACGTGTCTCCGATGCCATTATTCGATGTTGTTTTATAACCGATACCTTCCTTCTCCCAACCATTCCCTTGAATATTAGAAGCAGAAAGCGATTTGTCGCCTTTCTCAAAGGCTTGTTGAACTTGTTTAGTTTCTTTTTCAACATCTAGTGCCCAGCCGTATCCCTGTCCTTTTACTGATATGACTGAACCGGAATGAGTTTTAAATGAGAAATCTTTATTTAATGTTGATTTGGCATTATTAATTTCAGTAATTTTCTTCTTAATGTCACTCGCATCAATTGTAACTTTCATATCCTTTGACATAGAGGCATTTTGAATTAAATCTTTCGCTTTTAAAGGATAAACTTCATCCTGCACTTTATACTCAACAGACTGCCCAAGAAGATTCTGTAGTGCTTTCTCCTCTTTTTTGACAATCGGATCGTCTTCTTTAATAGGTTTTATGTATGCAGACTTCAGATGAATTTCGCTTTTATATTTTTGTTTATCATAATCTTTCAGTAGACTAGTAACATCATACTGTTTTCCTTCAACACTTTTCGAAATAACAATTTTCCCTTGTTCTAGCTTCGCCATAGCATCTTGAGGCGCTTTTAATTTCTCATTCATAGAGATGAGCTTTTCTTCTACAAGTTTTTTCATCGTTTCACTACGATACTGATCTGCCTTCTCTGGTAGCAATGAATAATTTTCTCCCTTTGAGGAAGGAAAAAATGTCCACTGACTTTTTAATAGTTTCTTAACCTGAGGCAAATCTTTTTCCGTAAGTTCCGTTTTTGTATCTTTTTCATCTAAAATTTGTTGTTGATCAATATAGACTTTGTTTGCTAGTCCAGATGTCTTTAACTTCTGTATTGCCTGATCAGCGCTCAGACCACCAACTTTTGTGTCATTAATTGTAACATTCGAATTGAAGTGAGTTGCCTGGTAATAACTCATTCCCCCAATAAGAAGTGCAATTACACCAATACCCGCTGCGATAAACTTCCAATTTGTATAACGTTTGTTTGATCTTACTCGTTTTTGATCAATTTCTTCAACTGATTCATTTGTTGTATTGTTGTTCATCAATCTTTCCCCCGTATGTATTAACGTCAAACGATTTTCAATTAAAATCATAGACTAGTGTACCTTATTTTTCCTAAAATTTCATTATTTCCGATCACATTTTATCGCAATTTAATGATTAAATTTAGATTTTTTAATAGTACGATGCATTGAACAGTCACTTACAAGTAATAAATCATTCAAAAGTGTTCCTTCCTTATATCTATAAATCTAACAGAATAAGTTGCTCCCAAAACGCTGCAAACGAACTAAATTCTCATAAATAACAGTTTGATTCATATAAAACTTTCATATTGGGTCACTTCAACATATTTACTTGCTGAACATGAAAATTCCCCTTTAAGAAAAAAATAAAAAATCAGACAGTATACTTGAATTTCTCTTCGCATGAGAATATACTAATAAAGCAGGCTATGACGTTCCTTCCTTCTAACTTCTTTGGCCAAATAGGGATGTTACTTTCCTGCTAAACACATAGGCTATGACAATTCTTCCTTCTTTGTAGAAATTTCAAATTGTTTTAGAGTTGTCAATTCCCTATGAAAAATAATTAGACTATAAAACCTCTTTCTTCTTTGGGATTGCATAAACTTTAGTTTATCAACCATTGATGTAGAGGTTTTCTTTTCTTAATTAACAAATTACCACTTAACAACTAAATGTTATATCCCTAATTTTCCACTAAAAAATAGCTATGTACCCTCTGTACATTTTTCTACAATTAGTGTGTTTATACATATAAAAATAAAAATCTACCACTGAAAGGAGGACAGTCAGACTATTCCCCTCTTTTATAAGGCGTGAATAGCTGGCGTTCTCATGAAAAATTCTATTTACATAAGAAGAAGTTTGAAAGTAATTATAAAAAGAGAAGAAAATAAACTACCGAACATTTATTTAGCCACTGTTTTAAAAAACTTGGAAAATTTAGGATTTACTTTTTCCGAGCCTTTAATAGAAGAGTTGCAAACACTTTCGGTTGATGCATTCACATCGTTTTACAAAGAGTTGGTAAAACATTTAAAAGAAATGGTTGGAGCACATATTCAGTTTACTCCTATGTATCCAAACTTTCCGCAACAAATGATGGATTTAAGTGACGCTGATTTATACATTAATGCCATTATTCATTATGTGACGTTGCGCCTACCTGTATCAAAAGTAGAAGAACGACTCCCTCTTTTAGATAGAGTTGATTTGAAAGTTATTGACTTAGGAAGTGAAGAAGATTTCAATCAAATGATTTCTCAATTGATTAGTGCAAACAGCTCTATTTCCTCAACTGATAAGACGGATGTAGAATGGGCTATTACACACACTGAAGATGTTTCCTGTTTTCTACCTAATGTAATTCCTCATAAGGAAAATATGTCTTTTATAATTGGGGTTTTATTAATAAACAGAAAAATATCAGCCGATGCTGCTGCAAAGTATTTTAAAACAGCAACTGATGTTCTTCGCCTTGCAGTTGCTTTATCTGAAGGGGATGTGAGTTTAGCATCCTCCGTCCGATTCAAGAAGTTTAACCGAGCAGAAAGACGCTTCCTTTTAGGATTGTCAGAGCAATGCGGAAACATTACCGAAGATATGCTTCGATACAAAAAACGTTGGATTCGTTTAGGTGAAATTCTTCATCCAGCAGAATATCATACTCGTTTCCCAAAAACTCACCGAGCATTTGAGATTCTTCGCAACAACATTAAAGTTGAAACATTTAATGGAAAAATAGAAGCAGCTTTGTTGAATCGTGATATCATGACAGCAAAAAATCTTTTAAAAACTCGCCCGGGGGAATTTGCCAGACGCTTGGATCATTTAATCCGTTTATGTAGTGATAAGTCAACAGATGTTTTCAATATTCTCGAAGATTTTCTAAGTATAATAGGAAACGTTTCTACTCCTGTATTACTTCAACTCACAGCTCATTTTAAGCATCGAAATGATAAAAATGAATTTCGCACCTTTTTTCCAAAGGGAAATGTAGCAAAAGCTATAGGTATTGAAAATACACTTCCATTTATCTCAGAGGATATTTGTTTAATGATTGTAAAAATGTGTGAAGATACTTTAAAAAATCGCTTCGCAGAACTTCCAAGTCTCGGAAAAGTATTTTTGGATGAACAGTTAAAAAATCACTTAGTTCCCTTCTCTCAACGTTCAGCCAGCAAAGCGCTTCGCACATTATCTCGAGGAAGTAAAGTAGATTTGCCAGAAGGAGATACGATTCGTTTTTTCCTATGGTGGAAAGAAGGCTATGTGAATGGACAACATACAGGACGTGTTGACATTGATTTATCTGCTGCAATGTACGACGAAGATTGGCAATACAAAGAACATGTATCCTTCACGAACTTACGTTCAAAAAATTTCAAAGCCTACCATAGCGGAGATATTACTTCTGCACCAAAGGGGGCATCTGAATTCATTGATTTCGATATTCCGTCTGTGCTGAAATATGGTGCACGCTATGTAGTCATGACTTTGCTTTCTTACACAGACCAACCGTATAAAGATTTACCAGAATGCTTTACTGGTTGGATGGTTCGTCAATATCCTGGTTCAGGTGAAATATTTGAACCTTCTACTGTTCAAGATAAAGTGGATATTACTGCCGACACCCAAATCTCTATTCCAGTTATTTTAGACTTAAAGGAACGAAAATTGATTTGGACAGATTTGTCTCTTACAAGAGATCTAACTTATGATAATACCATCGAGGCTAATCAAAAAGGTATGATACTAGTCGGAAAGGCTTTAACTAATTTAGTTAAACCGAATTTATATGACTTGTTCCGATTACATATTGAAGCTAGAGGTGAACTCGTTCAAGACATCGAAGAAGCAGAAAGCATTTTTTCTTTGGATAAAGGGATTACTCCTTTCGATATTGAAAAAATAATATCTGATTTTATAGCTGACTCAAAAGGCTAACTACATTACAAACATTAATAATGCGTGGAAAATATCGATGTATAATGTCTATGTGAAACAGGACCCGATAGATGCATATCAGGTCCTGTTTTTTATTTAGTAGATACTAAATAGTCCGGTTAATCACTATTCATCTAAATACACTATACTAATAAAGTGAAATTTATTCGAAAGAAGTTCATTAGTTAATATGTATCTAATTAAGAAACAGTCATATACCAGCCCAAACATCTTTTCCATATCGCCCTTCATCTTGCACACGATCCAACCAATTTCTTGCTTCTTGTTCACTGACTTCATGAATTTCTTGATATGCTTGACAAAGGGTATCTTCTACATCCGGAGCCATTTTACTTCCATCACCACATATATAAAGATGAGCTCCATTATCTAATAACGAAATTAAATTGATTCTATCTTGTTTTATTAAATGCTGTACATATGTTTTTGGATGTCCCTCTAGACGAGAAAAAGCTGTGTGTAAAGAGATTAATCCATCTCTTTCATCATTTTCTAGTTCTGTACGATAAAGATAATCTTTTTCAGGATGACGACAACCAAAATATAGATGTGCTTGTCCTAAGTTAATACCTTTTTGCTTTTGAACACGACGCGCTTGCAAGAATCCACGGAATGGTGCAATTCCAGTACCTGGACCAACCATAATAATTGGTGTTTCTGGATCTTTAGGTAATTCAAAGTTTGATTGTGGCGTTCGAATGAAACAGATAATCTCATCTTTATTATGACGCTGAGCTAAGTAATTAGAAGCGACTCCTTCATATGTCCCTTCCCCACTCCATGCAGGCGCATTAACAACACCGACCGTAATGCTCAGACGATTCTGTGCAACGAGTGGAGAGCTTGAAATAGAATAGTAACGCGGTTTGAGCGCAGGAAGAAGTTCTAAAAAGCGTTCAAATCGGATTTCACAAGCCTCATACTTTTCAAGAAGGTCCAACATTGAAATCCGTTTCTTTAATATTTGTTCATGGTAAACTCCTTCTTCTAATAATGCTTCCAATTCTTTTTTATGAGGAGGACATGCTGTGAATGTTACCATTTCTCGTATTTGTGCACGAGTGGCTGCTTCTTGAACTTCGACACTATAACTAAGAAGGTCCAATAAACTAACAGGACTGTCTAAAGGTATGTGATTTATACTTCGTCCACTTGCACTCAGTATAACTTGATCCTTCCCATTTAATCCAAAACGTTTTAAAATTCGGTTGATATTTTTCTCGCTATTAACTGGCAGCACTCCAAGGTGGTCTCCTTCTTTATATGTAGCGCCTTCTGGCAAGGATACCTCGATATGTCGTGTACTTCTATCACTACTGGATGATTGGAGTTCACGATTTTCTAGTATAGATGCATAAACTGCTTCATATGTTCGTGCAAGAGGAGATCCTCCAAGACGACTGACAAATTGCAAACTCAAAGTACTGCGCTCTTTTTCCATATTTTTGTTGAGCTCCAATCCAAATGCCTTCATTGCATCAGACCACATACTTTGTTTCCATTGCTCGAGCTGTTCCTCGAAATCACCACTTGCATCTGCTTCTCCGCGTTTAGAAAATCTTGTTGCTCCTTTTTGAGCCATCTGCTCATCAATGTATCTTGGAATCCGTTGATAGGTACTAGCCCAATTATGATCTCCACAACCAAAAACTGCGTATTGAACCCCTTTTAGCTCATCCGGTTTTAGTTCCTCCAACCATTGCACAAACTGCCCTGCATTACTTGGCGGTTTTCCATTATAAGAAGAAGTCACAATAAGTACCGCTCCTTCTTTTGGCAAACTTCCAATTCGATCGTTAAGAGCTACCACTTCCGTTTGAACTCCTTCTAAACTAGCTGTATCCGCTAATTCTCTTGCAATACCTTCTGCTACACCTGTATCCGAGCCGTACAGAACAAGAAGTGAAAGATTATCGGCCCCAATAATAGAAGGTGTCTTCTGAACGTGCTGCTTAATTTCATCGTTTTTCAGCTTGTCCTCTGTAGGTGCAAGAACAGTAGGATGGCTAATAGTTTGTTTTCGGGGTAGAATCCTAATCTTAAAATCGCCGGGCTTTAGCGTTAATGTTTGTTTTACTTCCAGCTGATAGTTTTGATAATCGATTAATTCAAAATGTTGAAGAAGCATTCCCATTACAAGAGTGGCTTCATGAAGTGCAAATTGCATACCGATACATGCTCTCTGGCCATTTCCAAATGGCTTATAAGCATGATGAGGAACCTTATCCAGCTCTTCAAATCGTTCAGGTTGGAATTCTTCCACATTGTCTCCCCATGCATCTTTATCCCTATGTAGCTGTGGAATAAGAACAGAAATACGATCTTCTCCTTTCTTAATTGGGTATTTCCCGCCAATCACTGTATCTTCTTTTGCATAGAGACTGAATGCTGGAGCGGTAGGCCATAGACGCAGTGATTCATTTAAAATCATCCGTATATACTTCAGTTTCATAACTTGTTGGTATGTTGGAGTAGCATCTGTCAAAACACGGTCTACTTCTTCATAGGCTTTTTTCAATTTATCCGGATTCTTTAATAAAAAGTAAATTGCAAAAGATAACAATCCACTTGTTGTCTCATGCCCAGCTATTAAAAAAGTGATAATTTGGAAACGAATGTTTTCATCATCTAATTTTTCACCAGTTTCCGGATCTGGCACATTTAACATACGGGAAAGTAAATCATTTTCTTCCTGATCTCCACTACTTTTACGTTCAGCAATAATATTATCTACTAAAGAAAACATAGATTGGATATCATGCTGAAATTGACGTTTCGTTCTCCACATAAGTTTGTCTTCTATATCCAGCCGCTGCAATTGGTGCATCGCCTCATCTAGAGCACGGGTCATGCTAGTAATAAAAGGATGAGGTGTCTCACGATAAAAGCTATTAAATCGGTAATTAAAACCACATAGACCAATTGTATCTAACGTAAGCCGAGTCATATCCTCTGGAACATCTACGTTTTCATTCGGATTCAGTCTTGCCCATTTTTGAACGAGTTGTACAGCAATATCGACCATCATGGCATGGTAATCTTTCATTGCCCGTTGGCTAAATGTAGGCATCAAAATATTATGAGCTTTTTTCCAGTTAGGCTCGTGAGTCTCGCTTGTAAATAATCCGTCTCCAGCAAAGGCACGAACTTTTGCTAAAGCACCATCTATACTTTTATCGAACCGTGTTTCGTCACAGACTTCTGCTACCAGTTCATGTCCGGAAACGACAATTATGGCATCACTTAAAGTTTGAATTCGAAAAATGGGACCATACTCTTCCGCCAGCTTAATAAACGATAGAGTCGGTTTATCTTTATCGATTAATGGGAGATTACCCAGCGGTCCATATGTTTTCGGCTGAGGAATGGCAGATACTTTTTTTTCCATTTAAAACACCCTTTCAAAAAAGCATGAAATAACATATCCCATTTAATAAAGAGGAAATAGCAACTAATCGCCTGGGATAAAGATATGTAATTGATTACCTTATTTTATCTTTTCCCTAACTATTCATGATTATGATATTACGTATAAGCTTGGCAATTAGATTTATAACTTGTAGAAAAATACTAAATTAAAATGAAGCGAATAAATATAGTTGGAGCCTTTTAATGTTGAGGTTAAAAGATAATCTAAACTTGTAATGTTTATGAGAAATTGCAAATGGATCTCATCTCTTGTATTTGTTTATAAAAACGATTATTTTGATTCATTTTCTTCTACAACACCCCAAAACAAAGAAGTTGACGCTCTTAAGATTGTAGTATTCGAAAAATCAGTAGTTTAGTTAAAGCAATACGATAAGCAAATATACCGTGTTACTAGTGAAAGAGGACCTGATATGAACATCAGGTCCTCTTTTACTATATAATTATTTCCCTGCTTCTTTTAGTTCTTTTCCAGCTTTAAATACCGGCGCCTTAGCAGTAAAAAACTTGTAGGAATCATTATCTAAGGTTTTATTCTTCTCTACCGATTTAACTTCTCGACAGCTTCCGCACTTGTATCTACACGTTTAACGAAAAAAACTAGTAGTAGTGCAACAACATTCATGCCAAGCGCTACATAAAATGAATATTGAATTCCAGATAATAAAGCTTTCTGAGTTACTATTGCCTTCGTAGTTTCTGTGAAGGTTGTTGGATCTATATGAGACATTAAACTTTCAGCTTTCGTTTTTGTTACAGAATTCATAATCGTAACAAGAATAGCAGTACCAATCGAACCGGACACTTGTTGAGCTGTATTATTAACAGCTGTACCGTGCGGATTTAAGCGAGTTGGCAATTGATTAAGACCATTTGTCATAAGTGGCATCATAACCATCGCCATCCCAAACATCCGCAGTGTGTAGATAAGAATAATATGTGTGTGACTAGAGTCAATTTGCAGATTTGCCAACATATACGTTGAAACAGCTGTAATGGAAAGCCCCACTATGCCAAGAATCCGAGGACCATATTTATCAAATAGTTTACCTGTAATTGGTGACATAATCCCCATTATTACCGCACCTGGAAGCATCATCAGCCCAGAGCTCAGCGGCGAAATACCACGGACGTTTTGTACATAAGCTGGTGTTAAAATCATACCCGAAAACATGGCCACCGCGTTGACAATTGCAATTACAGACGCAAGTGCAAACATTGGGTACTTGTAAACACGTAAATCCAATAACGGCTCATCCATTTTTAATTGACGAATAATGAAAGCAATTAGGGCAATAGCGCCTATGATTAAGGTTGTTAAGACAACTTTATTCGTCCAGCCATCGGAGCTTGCAGAACTGAATCCATATAACAAACCGCCAAAACCGACAGAAGATAATAGTAATGAGAGATAATCAAGTTTTGCATTTTTGTTTTGTTTCATGACATTCTCAGATTTCCAAATCCCTAACAGTAAGCTAATGATTGCTAACGGTAAAATCATTTCAAAAAGCAAACGCCAGTCATAATACTCTACAATATAACCTGATAGTGTCGGCCCAATTGCTGGAGCTGTAATCATAACTAGTCCAAAAATCCCCATTGCTGTTCCCCTTTTTTCTCTTGGAAAGCTTACTAGCATAATATTCATTAACAAAGGTCCCATAACTGAAGAGCCTGCCGCTTGAACCATCCGACCAGTAAGTAATAAACCAAAGTTAGGTGCTACAGCCGCTAAGGCAGTACCAAGAATAAAAATCACCATAGATGTAATAAATAGGCTCCTATTCGAGAAACGCGTTATTAAAAATGCTGAGGCCGGAATTAATATACCACTTACAAGCATATACCCTGTAGAAAGCCACTGGATCGTTGAATAATCTTGAATGTTTAAATCTTTCATTATTGATGGCAAGGCTACATTTAAAAGGGAGTTATTTAGAAATGAAACAAATGCCCCAATAAAAAGGATTACAAGCATTACATATGGTGGTTTTCTTTTATGTAATGTTTCACTCATATATTTAATTGCCCCTTCATTATAAATTTCATTGATTCGTTTAAATCGTTTACATATTTGCACAAGAAAATATTACCCTTGCAGTATTTTGCCAAACTCTTCGAATGGATATTCTCTTTTTAGCAATTCCACTTGCTCAACATACCATTTTAAAATCTTTTTGTTGATTAAACCTTTATAAAAATGTTTGTTAACGGAATTTAAATTAGGCTGAAATACACAAAATAAGCAACTGAAAATCCCCTTCTAAAATAAAGTGAAGCTTTAAATCAATGGGAATTTTACAGGCAGCAAGAAAAACCAAAAAGACCACGCACCCATTCCTTTAAATACAGGCTTGTAGATCTAGTTATGTAACCATCCATAAAAAGGAATATTACATAGGCTAAGTCTAACATTACATTTTTAAAGTGAGGAGAATAAGCGTATGGACCAATATTGGTATTTGAATTCACAGGGAAATGGGCAACAATATAATAACCAAATTTCATTATATTCACAGTCCGAAATAACTACATCTGAGGTAATGAATGATTTGAAGATTCCTGAGAATTGGAGTTACCGAGTCTATCCAGTTAGTTGGGATTCATCAGCCAATTATACGGGGTTCAATCCCCACCCTCCTCTCTTCTCTTGGGGGCAGCCAATTAATTATGCAGGGATAATGCCCCAAGGTCATCCTGCTAATTGGACTCCATTACCAAGTCATGCAGGTTTTAATTTTCAAAAACCTCCCTTCCCCTGGGCACAACCATTCAATCATACAGGGATGTTCGCACAAGGTCATCTTGCAGCTTTACTATCGCCGCCAGCCAAGCCTTTTCATTTCAATACCAATAACTCGGGTGTTTTTGGAAACCCTTCAGGATGGGGTGGTCCGTGGGCCCCAATGGGATGGGGAAATAACGGAGGTAACGGTCAGCTAGGAATGCTTGGAAACTTACTTACAGCAGGAAAAGGCACCATGAGTGGAATAGGAATGATCAGTAGTCTAATCGGGATGGGGAAGTTCTTCTTTTAGTTAATTAGAACAGGAGAATGTGGCTGTAGCTTTAATCAACCACATTTAAGGACAGTAATCTCCCACCTAACTTCCTAGCATAGCATTCGCGGAAATTTTAGGTAGATATGTATTGTTACAAGTTACCGTTTTACTTTGAGTGCTCCTTTACTTTCTTATCAAGTGCCTTACTATAAGCATCTTTGTTTTCCTGTGATAACTCATAAATTGCTTTTTTCCAATGCTCTCCGTCTACACCTGATAAAAATTCAGTACCTTTCATTGTAGCTTCTTGAATCTTCTGTTTATCTTCTTTACCAGCATCCTTAATTAACTTCGTTGCTTTTCTTGCCTCTGTTACCCCTTCTTGTATGGATTTGTGAATGTCTTTGTATGTATCAGGTACTTTTATGTGTTCCATATTGTCTAAAATTTTATCTATCTCGTTTGATGTTTTTAAAACAGCTTTTGCTTTTTCTTTGTCCTTTAAGGATTCTCCTAAGTTTAGTAATAGTTCATCCTTCTTAAATTGGAACTCTACCACTTGCTCACATATGTAGTACGGATACTGTTGTTCAGAAATTACTGTTTTCGTTATTGCTTTACTAGTTTGCTCAGTCGGATGCGAGGTAGAATCTTTATCTCCTACCTCGCATCCGACTAACAGCATAAATGGAACTGCTAACGTTACTAGTTTCTTTGCTCTCATTATGTATTCTCCTTGTAGAAATTATTGTAAGTAATTAACATATCAAACTATAACATACATTACATTATGGTTCACTTCCATTACGTTTTAAAATGTAAAATAAGAATACACCCCATAAGCCACAAATAAGATTAATAGAATAGAAATGCCGAGTACCATATATATGATCCATTTTAAATTTGAGTTCATATAATCCTCCCACCTCTAGATAATTCCAGTATATAACAAAAAAGCATTGGATACCCAATGCTTTTTACACTTACGCAAATAAAGAAGTATTCGCATATAAAGCTGGTGAACCACCTGAATGTACGAATAAAATATTGTCTTCCTTATTAAATTTACCTTTTCTAATTAAGTCGATTAATCCCGCTACCGCCTTACCTGTATACACTGGATCAAGTAAAATACCTTCTGTTTTCGCAAGTAACTGAACTGCCTCTACCATTTCCGGCGTTGGTAACGCATAGCCTGGCCCTACATATTCATCAAAGCACGTAACAGCGTCGCGCGGGATAAAGTTTGGAATACCAACGTGTGCTGAAGTTTCATCTACAAGTTTTGCTACTTTCTCTTCTTGCTCAGCTTTTCCTCTACTTACGTTAATCCCGATTACAGGAATATGGCTTTGTGTTCCAGAAAAACCAGTAATTAACCCAGCATGCATACCGCCGCTACCACTTACACAAACAACTGAACTGAAATCAATTCCTTGCTCAAATGATTGCGCCATAATTTCTTGCGCACAAGCAACGTATCCCATAGCGCCCGTAGGGTTTGATCCACCAACTGGAATTACATATGGTGTATTCCCTTTTTCACTTACTTCTTTTGCTACTTTATGCATTTCTTCCATCAGGTCTGCTCCGTTCGGTACAACAATTACATTTTCAGCACCTAATAAGTGATATAAGAAATAGTTTCCGTTAAAGTCTCTCTTCTCTTCTGGCTCAAGCCCTTCCTCTAATACAAGGATACATTTCATTTTTTCTTTTACCGCAGCTGCCAGTGTCAGGCGGCAATGATTTGACTGAATACCACCAGCTGTAATTAACGTATCTGCACCATTTTCCTGTGCATCTGCAACTAAAAATTCTAATTTTCTCGTCTTATTGCCACCAGCTGTTAAACCAAGTAAATCATCTCGTTTAAAATAAATAGTCGGGCCACCAAGTGCTTCAGAAAAGTTGTTTAACTTTTCAATTGGTGTATATGATTCTGTATATTTTTTTCTCGGGAATTTAGCTAAATTCATTGTAACGCTCCTTTTGTACTTCTTTCACAATATATGTAACGTTACTATTATTACACGTAAAAATGGTGAAGTCACCTTTCTCGGTTAAAAATGTATTAAAATTCGGTACATGAAATTTATATCGGCGGTTTTTCAAATATATCAGCGATTCTCAATTTATATCGGCGATTTTCAAAATATATCAGCGATTCTCAATTTATATCGGCGATTTCTCAAATATATCGACTTACCGACAAAAAGTGACAAAATAAAAAGAGCCCACACATTCAAATGCAGACTCCCTCCAATCACTTATTTACCGAAAAACGAAGTAACTGTGTTAATCCCGGCTCTAAATTCATTTCACCTTTATGGCGTACGTATACGACTTTATCTCCATTAAATTTCGGAGGATTTGCTTTACTATACGTATGCCACTCATTCGTTCCTTCTATAGAATACTCCATATATTCAGTTGCACCGACAATTATATTTTTACTATCATCTGCCGTTACATTTGGTGCCATCTGCGCAATTTTTGAATCACTAATTAATAACTTCTTTATATCCTTATCACGTTTGTAATCGTAAGCTGTCACAATTACATCGTTACCATATGCTTTCACTTGTAACCCTTGTTTAAATGAATAGCCATCTGGAGCAGTTTTCTCTCCTCCATTTGGTCCTGCTGACATCCAGCCTGTTTCAATCCCGCCCGTATTTACAACAGTGAAACCTTTTTCATCTCCGCCTTTAATTTTCTTTTTACCAGCCCAGTCAGGTAAGTTTAAATCCCAATGCGTATGGCTCGTGAAGAAAACAACTTGCGGATAGTCTTTTAATATATCGTACAATTTATCCACGTTTAAATAATCTTGTAAATACGGCGATTGTCTTGATCCCGATACCGTATCAGGTAAAACGTGATGAGAGAAAATAAAGATTGGCTTATTTTTATCTTTTTGACTATACTCTTCTAAATTTTGTTTTAACCAACCTAATTGCTCATCACTCATATATACTTCGTCCCACATTTTTGAATCGTGGTATTTCATATATTTTTCAGTTCCTAAAAATAAAAGTGGATAGCCATCTAATTCTTTTTTATGATATACCTTTTCTTGTCCACTAAATTGTAAGTAGCGACCAAATAGTGTTTCTTCCGTTACACCATTTGGCCATGTACTTTGAGAGAGTTTCCCATCCGCTGTCCATTTACCAGCATAAAACTCATGATTCCCCACAGTAGACCATACATTTTCCGGATGCTTATTTTTATTTAACACACGCTTTACATCATCATATTGTGACTGTTGTCCAGTCGGCGTTATATCCCCATTCATAATAAGCGCTCTAGAAAGTGGCGTTACTTTATTCATATCTTTTAATACGTGATCAAAATCTCCTAAATCACCTTGAATGTCACTAATAACATTAAAAGTTGTAGCTGATTTTCGAACTTGCTCTTTCCCTTCCGCATGTGCTGAAAATGTCGGTAATAATGCCGCCATAACTGCTAACGAAGCAACTGTCTTTTTCATACAAATTCTCCCCCTAATAATAGAATGTACAAACTGACATATTCTGCTTTCTCTTAGGTGCTTGTCCAATTCACATTATAGGGGGAGATTGTAAAGATTAATGGAATAAAAAATTAAGTGTTTTTTAAGAGATTTTGTCTTTTTTCACACTCCACAATTAGCAATTCGCGCCAATATAGCTTTCTAGTCTTTAACATTACATAAATGTAAATGAATATGATGAATCTCTTAGTTTAATATGTTGTCTTTTTAATCTCTGTTATATAACCGCCACAAAATATGCTATCTTTTCAAGTTCTCTTTCTTTAATAAACGTTACTCCTCTTTTAATTAGCCTTAAAATTGTAAAGTGGCTTAATAATATGTTTAATATCAATTGTTTCTTTTGTATTCTCAATAATTTCATCCATTGGCTTATATACCATTGGTGCTTCATCTAAAGTACTTTCTGCAACAGATGTAGTCCAAACCTCTGTCATTGTATTTTGAAAATCCTCTAAGTTAAGTACTTCTTTCGCCTTCTTGCGACTCATAATACGCCCTGCTCCATGAGGGCCAGAAAAGTTCCAATCTGGATTTCCTTTACCAAATGCAATGATTGAACCATCTCTCATATTGATTGGAATGATTACTCGTTCATCTTTCTGAGCTGAAATAGCACCTTTTCTTAGAATCATATTGTCCATATCGATGTAGTTATGGATTGTAGTGAATTGATCTGTTACTTTCCAATCCATTTTAGTGACGATTTCATCAATCATTGCTTTACGATTTAACTCCGCATATTTTTGTGCAATTTTCATATCATTCATGTAATCTTTAAATCCTTGTCCTTCTAAATAAGCTAATTCTTTACGAATCACCAGTTTCTTAATTTCACGTAAAGCTTCATGTATTTCTTGTTGTCTGCCTTCTTTCGTTAAACGCTCAATCATTTCTTCTTTAATAGATTTAACGTTTATAAGTTGCTCGTAAGCAAAGTTTTGATAGTACTCTGCTACTTGTTTCCCTAAATTACGCGAACCACTATGAATAACAATGTATACATTTCCTTCATCATCCTCATTCAGTTCGACAAAATGATTGCCCCCGCCAAGTGTACCAATACTTTTTTGAGCACGTTGCAATGTAAACGGGGCTCTTACACTATCAAAATCAATCATTTTTGAAAATCTATGTTCCTTATCTCGAATACGAAAACCACTTGGGACAAATTTACGTATCGTTTCGTCTAAGTAATCGAAGTTGATTTCCTCTTTTTTCTTATTAATTATAACAACCTCCATGCCACAACCAATATCGTACTTACCTCCCAGTTTCCTGAAAGTGTGGACTATACCTTCTCTACAGTCATCGAGATATGCAGTCTCTACTGTAGGCTCACCGTATTAATTATTCCTCTTCAACTCAAAATGGATGAGGAATAATTCTGTACCTTAGTCTGCTAACATGGTACAAGTCTCTGAACCATTCGATTATGTCACCATAACCACTGGCTGCTGATTGCCCTCGCCTTTTATCGTTAGGGTTCCCAGTCAATTGAGTGAGTAGTTTAAAGTCTGAGCCGATTAGTTAACCCCGACTAAATTAGGAACAATCTTATCTTGAATTGTCATTGTTGTCCCAATCGTGCAACCTGCACCCGCATGTGTATCTGGCATAATACGAATCTTGCTATCCTTTACGAATTCTTGGTTACAAAGATCAATAATTTGACCTGCTGCCGTTTCTTCTACATTCGTAGTATATACTTTTGCTTCATTGTATTTTCCTCGTAATTTCAACATCTTCTATTTCCCCTTCCCTTTAGTTTCTACAAAACATTAATTTATACATATTTATAATTATATTTTCCACCACTACAGCTCATTTCCTTTTTTATAAAAAAAGACACAGAGATTCCTCCCCATGCCTACTAATTTCCTACCTTTTCACCGCATGCACATAATGCACTGTCTCAAAAGCTTTCAAATAATCGTTTCGTCCTTCAAAATATAATACATCAATATCCTCTGGTGATAAATGCTCATAAATGAGTAAGCCCGCCTTCTCTAACAGTGCTTCCATTTCAGCATAAGAATAACATGATTTCATCGGTTCTCCGCCTACCGCAGCCATTTTCACCATATTTTCAACTCGATTGGACAGTCCTTTTTTCGTAAATAAGTTTTCATCGGGATAATCGAAAACGATAGAACTCCCTACTGGAACTATCTCAAACAAGCACTCTATTAAACTAGCAAGTTCCTCTTTCGTTAAATAGTACGTAACACCTAAAAGGCTAAAGAAAGTCTTTTTATTTTCAAATCCTTCATTGCGTAACTGTTCATAGGAAAATCCTTTCGTAAAATCCATTGAAACAAAATGAAGGTTATTTGGAACTTCAAGTTCTACTTCTTTTATTCTTTCCTTCTTAAACGCCTGCGTAGAAGGATGATCCACTTCAAATATTTCTATTTTATTCTCTAACTCTCGGTTTCTAAAACTGAACGTATCTAAGCCTGCACCGAGTATGACGTATTGTTTCGCTCCTAATGTAATTTCATGTAGTAATACTCTTTCACAATATGCGGCACGTGCTAAAGGTGTTGGTGATAACTGAACTTGTGTAATCCATTTTAATATTTCTTTTGGATTGTCTTGAAACTGCTCTGCAATGTCTGTATTGAAAAAGTGAATCCCTTGAACCATGTTCGTTTCAATATTGTTACGTTCTTTTTGTGTCTTGAATTGTCATTGTTGTCCCAATCGTGCAACCTGCACCCGCATGTGTATCTGGCATAATACGAATCTTGCTATCCTTTACGAATTCTTGGTTACAAAGATCAATAATTTGACCTGCTGCCGTTTCTTCTACATTCGTAGTATATACTTTTGCTTCATTGTATTTTCCTCGTAATTTCAACATCTTCTATTTCCCCTTCCCTTTAGTTTCTACAAAACATTAATTTATACATATTTATAATTATATTTTCCACCACTACAGCTCATTTCCTTTTTTATAAAAAAAGACACAGAGATTCCTCCCCATGCCTACTAATTTCCTACCTTTTCACCGCATGCACATAATGCACTGTCTCAAAAGCTTTCAAATAATCGTTTCGTCCTTCAAAATATAATACATCAATATCCTCTGGTGATAAATGCTCATAAATGAGTAAGCCCGCCTTCTCTAACAGTGCTTCCATTTCAGCATAAGAATAACATGATTTCATCGGTTCTCCGCCTACCGCAGCCATTTTCACCATATTTTCAACTCGATTGGACAGTCCTTTTTTCGTAAATAAGTTTTCATCGGGATAATCGAAAACGATAGAACTCCCTACTGGAACTATCTCAAACAAGCACTCTATTAAACTAGCAAGTTCCTCTTTCGTTAAATAGTACGTAACACCTAAAAGGCTAAAGAAAGTCTTTTTATTTTCAAATCCTTCATTGCGTAACTGTTCATAGGAAAATCCTTTCGTAAAATCCATTGAAACAAAATGAAGGTTATTTGGAACTTCAAGTTCTACTTCTTTTATTCTTTCCTTCTTAAACGCCTGCGTAGAAGGATGATCCACTTCAAATATTTCTATTTTATTCTCTAACTCTCGGTTTCTAAAACTGAACGTATCTAAGCCTGCACCGAGTATGACGTATTGTTTCGCTCCTAATGTAATTTCATGTAGTAATACTCTTTCACAATATGCGGCACGTGCTAAAGGTGTTGGTGATAACTGAACTTGTGTAATCCATTTTAATATTTCTTTTGGATTGTCTTGAAACTGCTCTGCAATGTCTGTATTGAAAAAGTGAATCCCTTGAACCATGTTCGTTTCAATATTGTTACGTTCTTTTTGTGAAATGAAATCTTTAGCTACATAATCATTAAAGATTTTAGGACTATCAAATTCACTATGATACGCCCTTCCGAATGCTGATACTAACGACGTTACACTTGCTTCACCTTGTTTCACGCACATACACTCTCCTTCATTTTCACAACAAAAATAGGGTTCCCCTGGCCAGGAGAACCCTATTATACACCTTATTTTTATATTGGTAAATTATAGCATAAATAAGTTTTTTTGTCAAGTTTTCAGCCTACTAACGCTCCAATAATTTGTGTAATCTCTAGCAGGAAGATTTCGATCTACACCGAACATTCCAGTTCATAACAATACAAATGGAGGGCGTCATGAAAAGATTAGTCATCATTACAGTTGGAAAAACACACAGTGGAAAAACTACATTTGCAAGAGCATTAGAAAAAGAGTTACCCCACTCTTTCATTATGGATCAAGATAATCAAGCTGAATTTATTAACACGCATTACGAAAAATTACAGCCGGCTAAAGGCCCTAATACATTTAAGCACGGTCTTTCAAAATTCATTGTTGATTATGCGAAAGAACATTCAAATTTACACCTTATCATTAGTAACTCCAAGCGCAGTAAAAATGGAAGGTTATATTTACTAAACGAATTATTTCCACAGAATGAATATGTACGCATACTCGTTCATTTTGACATTCCAGATGATGTACTTTACGAAAGAGTGGCTCGAAGCACGCGAAGTACCAATATTTTTAGAGGTGGATATTCTAGTTTCAAAGAAGTATTTGATCGACAACAAACTGAATCACTTCACGATGATGTGGTAGATCCTATAGAAAATGAGGCTGATTATTTGTTTGTTATTCGCAATAATAAAGATGTAAGCTTTACTATTGAAGAAATTGTTCATCTAGCTAAAGATTTATCCCCTACTCCAAAATAAGAGATTATAAAAATTACATAATCATAGATTATTATGCAAATACTTCCTCTAGACGGCGCAGATGGTATATAATGATGGAAGAATCTACTTCTATATGCTCATTTTTACACAAAACAGTTCATGCATATGAAAGAAAAGAGGTACAAAAATATGAAAACAAAACAAACAATTGCTGCGTCTACACTAGCTTTAGCAATGATTGCTAGCGCGAACTCTGCTCATGCTGAAGTAAATGATGCTACTCCTCAGCAAAGTACGGGAGATCGATTAGCTGAAATTAAGCAACATAAACAAGAGTTAGATGCAAAATTGCAGCAACACAAAGAAAACGTGGATCAAACATTAAATGAACTTAACAAGGTTAAGGAAAATGTTGATACGAAGGTGAATGAACTACATGAACGTAAACAAGTTGCTGATGAAAAAATTAACGAAGTTAAACAGCATAAACAAGAACTAGATGCAAAACTGCAGCAAGACAAACAAATCGCCGAAGATAAAATCGCTGAAATTAAAGAGCATAAAAAACAAGTAGAAGATAAAGTTGCTGAAGTAAAAGAACATAAGCAAAATATCGATAACAAAGTGAATGAGATTAAAGAACATAAACAAACTGTCGATGAAAAAGTGAATGAAATGAAGCAACATAAAGAGAACATTGATCAAAAGGTTAATGAACTTAAGGAAGTTAAAAAACAAGTAGATGAAAAATTAGCTGAGTTAAAGAAAGCGAAACAAACTGCTGAGGACAAACTCGCTGAACTAAAAGAAAACAAGCCGAATACCGGTAACACGTTAGAGGAACTTAAGAAAATTAAAGGCAATTTAGACAGTCTTTCCGCTAACTTAGAATTAGCTAAACAAGATGTAAAAAACAAACTAGCTGTTTTACAAGAAGCTAGACAAGATTTAATTAATAAAATTAACGAAATTAAACAATCGAAACAAACTGTTTCAGATGATTTATCAAAGAAAAAACAAGACTTAGATATTAAAATCAACGACTTTAAGCATACTGAGAAAAAAATTGACGACAAATTAGCTGAGTTACATACAACGAAGCAAAATGTTGATAACAAGATTAATGAAGTATCACAGTCTAAACAAACGCAAGCAGATAATGGTACTAAAAACAATAACGCTAAAGAACTTCCTAACGCTGGTAGCGAGCAATCAAACAATATGGCTCTAGGAATGCTATCTGTATTAGGCGGTGTTTTATTACTTACTCGTAATAAAATTAAAACGTTATTCTCTAAATAAGTCCATAAAAAAAGGAAAACCGCACATACATGTACGGTTTTCCTTTTTTTATATTAACTGTCCATCTCGAAGCGTCAATATACGATCACATACATCAAGCATTCTTTCATCATGTGTAATCATAATTGCTGCTTTTTGGCTCTCTTTCACTTCGCGTTTCATCATTTCAACAACTTCACGTGCGCGTTTTGAGTCTAAGCTTGCCGTTGGCTCATCCGCTAATATTAAATCTGGGTTGTTCATGAACGCACGAGCGATTGCTACCCTTTGTTTTTCCCCGCCAGATAGTTGATTTGGATAATGATTCTTTCTTTCTCCTAATCCAAATGCTGCTAATAAATGATCTGCACGCTTTTCGGATTCTTGTTTACTTTCTTTTTTTAGCTTTGCAATGTAAAGTAACTGTTCTTTCACATTTAAATATGGAACAAGGTTTGCAAACTGGAAAATGAAGCCGATTTTTTTCAAACGAATGTCTGTCATTTCCTTTTCTGATAACTGTGTAATATTTTGCTCACGAATGTAAATATCCCCTTTTGATGGTGATAATAATGCACCCGCGATTGATAATAACGTACTTTTCCCTGATCCAGAAGGACCGACGATTCCGATAAATTCTCCGGCTTTCACATCAAGCGATATCGGATGAAGGGCTGTTACTTCCGTATTCCCTTCTCCGTACACTTTACTTACTTTGTCTAATTTTAATAATGAAGTCATTACATCCCGCCTCCAATTGCTTCTAATGCATCAACTTTTAATACTTGGTATAACGAAATAAGTGTTCCTAAAATACTAATTACGATAAAGATTGCTGCATATTGCGCAATCATCGGTGTTGTTAATAAGAACGGCATACCTGCTGGTAAAATTTGTTCTAACCCTTGTACAAGAACGATACTGATTACCATCGCAACGACTGATAAGAATAACGCCTGCACGACTAAGCTATTTGCTAAATACGAGTTCTTTGTACCGATTGCTTTTAATACACCTAATTGCTGTGTTTTTTGCAGTGTAATAACGTAGAAGAATACACCGATTAATAACGCAGCGATAACAAGTAAGAACGCAATAATCATCGTTAATGTTCCTTGCTCTTCTTTAAATCCTGGAATACTTTGCAGTACTTCTTTTTTATCGATAACATGAGCATTTTTAATCTCTTTATCTGCGTTAAGTGCAATTGCACTATAATCTTTTTGGTTTGGTTGTGAAATGGATCCCCATACGTCTTCATTTACATAAACGACTGGTGTATGGCTAAACATTTGATCTTTCGTAAATCCGACGATTTTAAATTCTTTCTTTGAAACAGGATCGATAATTGTATCTCCAAGATCGATTCCCTTCTCTTTAATCGATTCGTCAGCAACCATCTCGTTGTTTGCTGTACCTAATTTCTCCCCTTTTACAATTTTCGGTTCTAAAAATGAATCCCGTTCACTTGAGAAAATAGCGATATCAACCTTTTTCGAACTATCTTTCTTTTCATATGTTGAAACTTTCACACGAAACGGAACGGCTTCTTTCTCGCCTACTTGATTTACTACGTTATCTACATCGTCTTTCTTAATTTGTGAACGAAGTAATTTATTTTCCGCATCATCTGCTAAAACGAACTTATTCGCCTCCATATTTTGAATCGATGAAGCATTATCATATGATAGTCCATTTGCTAATCCTGAAATAACAAGAACTAAAAATGATAATAACACCATAATCAGTCCGATTAATCCGTATCTTAATTTTGATTGTTTCAATTCACGCAGAGCTAAAAACATTTCGCTCGCTCCTTCCTCTTTCTTTCTATGCACTAATCATAAAAAAGAAATATGAACGGAATATGAACAGAAGATTACAGAGAGTAAGATTTAATTTTCAGAAAGTATTGAAAAAAATTAAAATCCTTGATACAATTCAGTCAAATAATATTGACCGAGTAATTTAATTCAAGGAGTTGATCATGTTGAAGCCCGTATTAACACTAACTACTTATAGTCAACTAAAAGCATTAAGCGATCCACTACGTGCCGAAATGATGATGCGTCTATGCGAACGTCCTTATACAGGACAATTACTATCTGAGAAATTCGGCATTTCAAGGGCGAAAATTCATTATCATTTAAAAGAATTAGAAAAGAATAGTCTTATAGAAATTGTTTATACAGAAGAAAAGAATGGAATCATTCAAAAGTTTTATCAATCTGTCGCTAGAGGCTTTACCCCTGCCGCAGACCTATTACCTCATTTAGAAATATTAAGCAAATCAGGTCGCCAAATCTTTTTAAAAATGATAGAAAGAACAAAAAACCAAATCTTCGCTGCGCCAGAAGAAGCTTTTACATTACGAAATGCAAGTGAAGATCCAGCTGAGTGGAATTACGTTTCATCCTGCTGGGAGTTTGATGCTACGCCAGAGCAATTTCAAGTTTGGGTGAAAAAGTTTCATGAATTGATGGCTGAATTAAACGAAATTACAAAAGGTGCAGATAAAGATCCGAATAGTAAACCTTATTATATTTCTACTACTGCACTTCAAATCGCTGAGAGAACAATGCAGCAATTTGTTAAAGAAGAAGAAAAATCGTAATACGATTTTTTTTACCAAGACGGTCAATTTTATTTTACCGAATAAAATTATTATAAAGGAGTAGATAAAGTGGACATATTAAAAAACCGAAATTTCGTCTTATTATTTTTAGGGAGAATTTTTACAAACATAGGAGATAGCTTGTATTATGTAGCAGCGATGTGGCTCGTATATAAGCTAAGTGACAATCCCTTTTATTCTGGATTAGCTGGTTTCCTTACGTTATTACCTTCTGCACTTCAATTTCTTACTGGTCCATTCGTTGATAGATGGTCAATTAAAAACACCCTCGTCATCACACAAGTTTTGCAATGCATTCTTATTTTAATCATTCCTATTACACACTACTTCGACCTATTAACAGTCCAACTACTACTCATCATCATGCCAATCGTAGCCTTTATCGAACAATTCGCCTATCCCGCACAATCGAAAGCTTTACCACTTCTACTGCATAAAACACAATTATTAAAAGGAAATTCACTCTTTTCATTTGCATATCAAGGCATTGATTTAATTTGTACGACGCTTTCTGGAATATTAGTAGCACTACTTGGCGCAATCACTTTATATGTAATCGACTCTTTTACATTCGCGATTACTGCCCTTTTGTTCGTTTCATTGAAAATGCCACAGCAAACGGAATCAGACACAACACTTTCAACTAAACAATATTTCTCTGATTTAAAAGAAGGTTTTTCAATCGTATTTCGTTCATTAATGGGCGTCTTCTTAATCGGTTCCGTTGTCGCTAATTTTTCAATCGGTATGATGATGGCAATACTCCCTTCTTTCACTGATTCCTTAGGCGGGGTGAAATTATACGGTTTCTTTTTAGCCGCTATATCCGCCGGTAGTTTAATTGGAGCACTATTCAGTTCATGGGTTGGTAAACATAGTGTTGGCCGTGTCTCCATTATTAGCTTTGCGACTAGCGCTTTCTTTTGGTTTCTCTCTACGATTGTACCGTTTCAATGGTTATCTATTCTCTTATTTGGCTTAGCTTGGATACCAATTGGGGCGACCAACATATTATTTGCGACAATTGGTCAAATTGTAATTCCAAACCAGTATCTTGGGCGCATCAATTCAGTTACACGAAGTATGGGCACAATTGCTATGCCGTTCGGTTCTTTAATTGGCGGATACACTGCTAATGTATATAGTAGCCAACTTATTTTCGCGCTCGCTAGCATTGGAATTTTATTCATTTCTCTCGTATGGCTGCTTCATCCGAAATTACGGGCTTTGCCGAAAGCAGATGAAATTACGGCGGATACTTTTGAGCTTCAGTTTAAGGAAGAACGGGTAAAAGGTACTGCTTTGTAACAGGAATACAGTACGTGAAATTTATATCAGCGATTTTTCAAATATATCAGCGCAAATAGAATTATATCGGCGATTTTCAAAATATATCGGCGCAACTCAAATTATATCAGCGATTTTCCGATTATATCGACTTATCGACATAAAACGACAAAAAAAGAGGCCGTTCCGAAACAGCCTCTTTCTTTCCATCTATTTCGGAAGCTCCACCCGAACGGTCGTTCCTTCCCCCTTCGTACTATACACCGAAACGTTTCCATGATGCAGTTCAACAATCTTCTGCACAATCGACAACCCTAAACCGCTACCTTCTACGTTTCTCGTCCTTGCTGTATCTACTTTGTAAAAACGGTCAAAAATACGATCCATTTCTTCTTTTTCCATACCGATTCCGTTGTCTGATATAGAAATAATGACACTAGACTCTAACTCTTCGACGAAAAACTCAATCGTTCCACCATCGTTTGAAAACTTAATGCTATTCGTGAAAATGTTACTCCATACTTGGTGAAGTAAGTTTTCATCACCTTTTATAGTGATATCTGGCACATTAAATTCAACGGCGATATCTTTTTCCCGCCATTTCCACTCAAGCATAAAAATGACGTCTTTAATTTGCTTCTGCAGATTGAATTCTCTTATTTGTAGAACCTTTTCCTCTTTATCTAATGAAGCGAGCGTAAGTAACTGTTTACATAAACTAGACATTCGCTTACTTTCACCCTCAATAATTTGTAAGTAATGATTTCTTTCTTCCTCACTCATCTTTTCTGTTTGCAACGTCTTTGAAAAACCTTGTATGGAAGAAAGCGGCGACTGAAATTCATGTGAAACGTTCGAAACGAATTCTTGTCTCATTTCATCTAGTTCTTTTATACTTTTCGTCATCTTTTGGAAGCTTGTAGATAACGTTCCTATTTCATCTTTTCGTTTTACATCTAATTCAATTTCATATTCCCCACTCGCAATTTTTTGCGTAGCCTTCGTAAATTTACGGATTGGGCGAACGATATAACCTGCTGCAATCGCTATAAAAATAATACTTAATAGTACGATAAACCCTAGTAATACCGCTAGAAAAATTCTCATCTCGCCGAATTGTTGTTGAACGTCAGGGCGAATGAATAAAGCGTACTGTTTATCACCGTGTTGTACTGGGACACCGACGCTATTAATTAATTCATTATCGAAAAACCCTGTAATAAAGAGACGCGTTGGATATGTAGAAACACCATTAAACGTTTCTCCTTGCAATACTTTATGAACAGTAGCATCGCTAATAGACGTCTTACGAAACGCATTACCGATACGCTTTCCATTCTTTTGATCATCGACAATATAAATTTCATACCCTAACTTTGCGATAGAATGCAAATACGCCTCTTGATTTTCTTCACTTTGCTTTTCATATAACGATTTAACTTCTTCAGCATACTTTAAAATCTTTTCACTGTTATACGGTTTTAACTTCACTTGATAATATACGTTCGTTAATAAAAAGCCGATAATACTACTAAGTAGCATAATGCCGACCGTCATAAATACAAATCTAGAATATAGTGATTTCATCTTATTTCAACTCCAACTTATACCCGAGGCCGCGCACTGTCGTAATTTGAAAATCATCCGTTCGTTTTGAGAAACGATCTCGCAGCCTTTTCACATGAACATCAACTGTTCGTTCATCTCCTTCAAAATCCATTCCCCATACTAATTCAATTAGCTCTTCTCTTGAAAATGTTCTTCCAGGATAACTAGCAAGTTGTGATAATAACTCAAATTCCTTTAAAGGAAGCAAAATTGTTTGACCGTTACACTTTACTTCTACAGCTTTTCGATCAATTGTCGTTCCGTGCAACGTAATAATATCTGCACTCAGCATTTGATAACGTCGTAATAAAGCTTTCATACGGAAAATCACTTCAGCTGGTTCAAATGGTTTTACGATATAATCGTCCGTACCAGAAATGAATCCTTTTTCTTTATCAACTAACTGATCTTTCGCCGTTAATAAAATAACCGGTATATCATGATACTTCCGGATTTCTTCACATAACGTATAGCCATCAACGAACGGCATCATAATGTCTACGATCGCAAGATGAATATTTTCCTTCTCTAAAACGTCTTGCGCTACCTTTCCATCTTCTGCTTCAAAAACTTTAAACCCCTCTTTTTGTAAATGGTAATGCAACAACTCTCTAATATGCTTATCATCATCAGCTAATAAAATATGTATCATCTTCATTAAACCCTCTCTTGTTCATCCTTCTACATCCTTACCTTAAGAAACAATTGAATTTTTTGCAAGAAAAAGAATCTATTTTGAAAAAAGACTATTCAAAATAGATTCTCACGTTTTAGTATTAAAATTATTTTAATCAAAAACAATTTCTAAGCCTTCGAAATATCAACAAATCCTTCTCCGAACACATCACGAACATCGTGTATAGCGATGAACGCCGCCGGATCCGTAGTTTGAACAATCCGTTTTAGCTTCACTACTTCTTGCTTATTAATAACAACATAAAGAATATCCTTCGGCGTTTTCGTGTAATAGCCATGACCTGAATACACGGTAACCCCTCTCCCCATTAAGGTTGTCACCTTCCCGGCAATTTCATCTGGATTATCAGAAATAATCGTAATAGCCTTCTTCGGATTTAACCCTTCAATTACAAATTCCATCACTTTCGTTGCTACATATAGCATAATAATTGTTATCATCAGTTTTTCTGCACCAATGATGAAATAAGATGAAAACGCAACGATTAAATCGAAGAACAGTAGACCGTAGCTAATACTCCAGCCTAAATACTTATGCGTCATTCTTGCTAAGATCGTAGTACCTGCTGTCGTTCCACCAACGCGAATGATAAGACCAATACCACACCCGATAAATATTCCTCCGAAAATGGCATTTACAAGCATTTCATCCGAAGCAATTGTCCAGCCTTCTGTTAAATGAAGAAATAGCGAGTTAGTCACTACAGCGATAATCGTATAAATTGTTGTAATCTTATTTAAAAATTTATAACCAGCTATTAACAAAATCGCATTTAAAATTAAGTTAACTAAGCCTGGTGACCATTCAAATAAATAGTACGTAATAATCGTGATACCTGTTACCCCACCCTCACCAAACTCGTTCGGGATAACAAACAAATTGACACCTAATGCAAAAAGAAATGCACCAATAATAATAAAAATAATGTCTGTCGTTCTTTTTTTCATACAGTACCTCACTTCTTATGTAAATATTTATTCTGTCATAAACTCTCACCATTATATCGTGGAATATTCAAATCGAACAGTGGTTTGTTTTTATTTTAATATAAGATAAAAAATCAACATTATTTATTATGTACTGCAAATAAAGTTTTGATTTCAACCGTAATTTACTCTTAAAAAGAAATGCTGAACATTGACTTGCGCAAATTTCAAATAAAAAAGTACCCATCTAATTGTCATACGCAATGAGATGGGTACTGCATGATACATTTAGTTTTTACATGTATTGTTTGGAGAAAATTGCAAATAACGACCTATACTCGCCTTATTAAGACCAAATCCATACATCATCATTATTTTCAGCGTTCGTCTTTGCTTCATGAACTTTTTCAATATGATCAACTGTGTTCCAGTTAATAGAAATACCACCCCAGCCTACATACTTCATATCAATTTTCACTTTCTCACCCGCATTAAATACTTGTCCCTTTGTTAAGAAAACATCAATAATAGCTTTCTTTCCATTTAGCGATGGATACTCAACTACAACATATTTAGTAGCACCGTCTCCCTCATCTTCCATCGTTCCTACTTTTGATACTTCTCCAATTACATAATTAGGTGAGCCATCTTCTTTCATGTGCATACCTAACTTGTTTGTTGTATTTTCAACTGCAGTTGCAACCATATATTCTGTAAAATTACGCATCATAAATCCAGTAGCTTTTACTTCATCTCCTACTTTCACATTTGAAAGTGAATCAATATACACACTAACCGGTTCCTCATATTGCTTAGATTTTACAACAATTACACCGTTATCTACTTCTACTACTCGTCCTTCTAACGTCGAGAAATTCGATTCAATAGAAGCTGCACTCGCTTTTGTTACTTCTAGTCCTGGTAAATTTGTTCCTGATAATGCTGCGATTCCTAAAGCACCTGCTAAAATTAATTTTTTCATACCCATTATGAAACATCTCCATTCATGATGATTTTATTTTTTTGATTGGTATCGACCAACCTGTAATCATTATAGTTACAGGTAGTGAAAATAACAACCGTTTTCCTCATGCAATGTTGCATACTGTAATTTTCAAATATAAATCGGTTATTCCTATATTCAACACTAAGACTGAATTCTTGAATCCCAGCAGGTAAACGGATTGATGATGAAGAAACTAATGTCATACATCATGTTTTTCAATGATACAGTTTGTATAATCGTAGTCCATTACATTATGTAGGAGCGGAGTTAACATGTTAAAAAAACCAAAGAGATTACAGCCAGGAGATACCGTGGCAACAGTAAGTCCTTCGTGGGGAGGAGCAGATAACGATATGACAGGACTCAAATAAAAAACACTCCTATAAGATATGACTGTGAATTGGTACTTTTCAAATGATATGAAGATTACTTATCTAATGATAAAGGGGGATTTACGTGTATGGAAGTAACATTTACAGTAAGTAAATGGGATGAAAAACTAATTGATGATACTAGAAAAGATTTCCCTATTAATATTGCCCATGTTGAATATGATATTGATGGAGAATTAAAAGGAAAAGCTTTTGTTGAATACTTATTATATTATGTAGACTCAAATATAAATGATGGTCACTTGGCTACGGCTAAAATTTCTGGATTTTTACACTTTGAAGGAATTTATAAGGGGCAACAAGGGACATTCACAGCTATAGAGCAAGGAATATTTGATAAAGGAAATTTAGATTCCCCAGGAACAATTATTAAAGCTACCGGTAACTTAGAAAATCTGAGAGGGTCCTATAATTATCAGTTTACAGGTCAAACTAGTAAACTGATTTTAGAGTTTGAATTTTAGCAAAATACCTTACATTTTAGCAGAAAGGACATTTCTTGTAATACTCGGAATGTCCTTTTTGTTGACGAGCTTATTCAACTATTTTCTAATAGTTAAGAAAAGAACAGAATATACGTTATGGGGGAATTAAAACGCTAAGCCTGAGAGGCATGGAGAACCCACTTATTCATTACTTCTCCTATTAAAGAATAATCCCCGAAAAACTTCCCTTCATAACTTCTTTTCCAACTTGATTCACACATGTAAACATCGCAATTATCTTTGTACGTTTTTTTCATCAGGTTCTAATTGTTCAATTGTTACGTCACAACGAATCGTTACTATTAATTGGTGACTTTCGATCAAATGAAAATCGCCTCTTATAGAGAGCAGTTTTACTTATATTTATTCTTATGCAAATTCTGAAGCATATTCTTCGTATGTCTTTAATGTATTAAGCAATCGAGCTGATTCAATCATGATTTCGTTCGAAGAATCAGTTACACAAATGACAATAAATCGATTATCATCTCTATCTCCAAACAATCCTTCTGATTCAAGTTCCATTAACACATTTAACGTTTCTTTCAACAGTGTATTTACTCGTATATTAAAGTCATCTTCGACAATATTATGATATTTCTTAATAATTTTTTTCACTTCATCAAACATTCCAAAATCGTCCCATTCGCTCCACTCAACAGCTCCGTATCTATAATAATTGTATAAAGGGTCCGATTTATTAACTTTGATTAGTCTTTCTTCATTAGCCACTGGTCCAATGCTATTGACACAATCGTCTGTTAATATGGAGTACCCATATATTGTGTCAACACCGCACCTAGTTAAAAGTTCGTTATAATGACAACGAATTGCATTTTTCAATTCAACATAAAAACTTTTTTGAAGATGCATTTTCATCGTATTTCCTCCATTTTTTTGTAGCGACCTGCTGTTACATATTTCAATCTTAACATGAAAATCAACATTAAACGTTAACTGAGCCAAAATAAGAAAAACCGAAACTCAAATCATTTCGGTTTTTCAAAACTATAGAAGTCAATATTTACTTTAAAGAATGAACAAACAACCCACTACGCAGTTTCGGTTCAAACCACGTTGATTTCGGCGGCATGACTTCTCCGGCATCTGCGATTGC
Organism: Bacillus sp. FSL K6-0073; assembly: GCF_038006085.1. Lineage (NCBI taxonomy): Bacteria > Bacillati > Bacillota > Bacilli > Caryophanales > Bacillaceae > Bacillus > Bacillus sp. FSL K6-0073. Next base: position 3,168,850 of record NZ_JBBOUN010000001.1, read on the forward strand.
TAATAAATCTTCCATAGATGTCGGATATAATGCGAATGCTGCTTTGTATTCGCCGCTGTTCACAAGGCGTTCTAGTTCTTCTAGCCCCCGTATTCCGCCAACAAAATCAATGCGTGAATCAGAACGCGGATCATGTATTTCAAGTACTTGGCTTAATAAATGATCTTGCAGGATAGATACATCTAAACCTCTAACAAGATCATTCGCATCAAATGTTTCTTCTTTCACAGTAAGCTTATACCACTTCTCATTTACATACATTCCAAATGTTTTTGGTTCATTTGGTTTATACGGAGAAACAGGTGCCTCTTCTACATAGAAGTATTGCTTGATTTGTTTTAAAAACTGTTCTTCTGATAAACCGTTTAAATCTTTCACAACTCGGTTATAGTCCCAAATCGATAATTCATCATGAGGGAATAGAACGGATAAGAAGAAGTTAAATTCCTCTTCTCCTGTGTAATTTGGATATTGTTCTCTTCGCATAAGTCCTACTTTTGCAGCTGATGCAGAACGGTGATGCCCATCTGCAATATAAAGATTAGGAATATCTTCAAATGCGTTTACTAAAGTCGTAATTACATCTTCATCTGCAATCTTCCACGCAACATGCTTAACACCGTCTTCTGCTGTAAATGTATAAATTGGCGCATGCTCTTCTTTCCAGCTTCTAATTAAATGCTTTACTTCATCTTTTGTACGGTACGTTAAAAAGATCGGACCTGTATTTGCGTCACACACATCTACGTGGCGAATACGATCTAACTCTTTTTCATGACGTGTTCTTTCATGTTTTTTAATTGTATCATCTTCATACTCATCAATAGATGTACAAACGACAAGGCCTGACTGCGTTCTTCCTTGCATCGTCAGTTCATAAATATATAGCGCTGGCTCTTCATCTTGTATGAACACTTCTTCTCGTATAAATTGCTTTAAATTGTCGCCCGCTTTTTCATACACGCGATCATCATACGGTGACAGTGCAGGGTCTAAATCAATTTCTGCTTTATCAACATGCAAGAAAGAATATGGATTCCCTTTTACAACTTCCCTTGCCTCTTCACTATTTAATACGTCATACGGTAAAGCTGCAACTTGTGCTGCTTTTTCCTCTACTGGACGAATGGCCCGAAACGGTCGGATTTTTGCCACATTCCTCTCTCCTTTACACAATCATTCGAACGGCTACAACACCTGTAATTTTGCTTATATTTTCCACAATATTCTCTTTTATTATATCATCAATTCCGTTATCGATATCAATCATTGTGTATGCCCAAGAATGTTTACTACGATTAATCATATCGGCAATATTAATATGATGTTCCGCTAAGCATCCTGTAATTTGCCCTACCATATTCGGGACGTTTTGATGCATAATTGTAATTCGTTTCTTTCCGATATACGGCAATTCTACGTTTGGATAGTTTACTGAATTACGAATATTTCCTGTCTCTAAATATTCACGTAATTGACGCGCCGCCATTACTGCACAATTTTCTTCCGATTCAGACGTTGATGCGCCAAGGTGAGGCGTCGCTGTTACATTTTTCATCTTTATTACATTTTCATTCGGGAAATCCGTTACGTAATGTGTAATAATATCTTCTTCTAATGCTGTTTGAAGAACCTTTTCATCTACAAGTTCTCCTCTAGAGAAATTAAATAGACGCATCCCTCTTTTCATCTTCTCTACAGCGTGTTCCCCAATGATCCCCTTCGTTTGATTCGTAAGAGGAATATGCAGTGTAATATAATCACACGTTGCAAAAATTTCATCAAGGCTAAATGCTCTTTGCACATGTGTAGAAAGACGCCAAGCTGTTTCAACTGAAATATAAGGATCATATCCGATAACATCCATGCCTAACGCTAACGCATCGTTCGCAACTAAAGCACCGATTGCGCCAAGTCCGATAACACCTAGACGTTTCCCTGCAATTTCTGATCCAACAAATTGTTTTTTTCCTGATTCAACAAGCTGTGGTACTTCTTCACCCTCTAAGTTTTTCGTCCAACTTACACCATTAATAATGTTGCGTGAAGACATAATAAGACTGGCAATAATGAGTTCCTTTACAGCGTTTGCATTTGCCCCCGGCGTGTTAAATACTACAATTCCTTTTTCTGTACATCTCTCGACAGGAATATTATTTACACCAGCGCCAGCTCTTGCAATCGCCTTTAAGTCTTTTGAAAACTCTTCTTGATGTAAAGAATAGCTACGAAGCAAAATTCCATCTGGATGATTGATTCTATCTCCTACTTCATAACGTTCTTCAGTAAAAACTTGCAAGCCTTTTTCTGCAATTTGATTTAACGTTTGAACACGAAACATATCCCCATCTCCCTATCTATTCTCAAGCTCAAATTCCTTCATATAATCTACTAATCGTTTTACGCCGTGTGCTGGCATCGCATTGTAAATACTGGCACGCATACCGCCAACTGAGCGATGTCCTTTTAACGTAACAAGGCCGCGTTCCTTCGCTTTTTGTAAAAACTCATTGTTAAGTTCTTCTGACGGTGTTGTAAATGGAATGTTCATAAGTGATCGATACGCAGGATCAACTGGTGAAGTAAACAATTTAGATTCATCTAAAAAATGATAAATAAGTGAAGATTTCATTCTATTTTGTTCTTCAATCGCAGATACTCCGCCTTGCTCTTTCAACCACTCTAGTACAAGTTTTGTTACGTAAATACTAAAGGATGGCGGTGTATTATATAAGGAGTTATTTTTACTGTAAGTTTCATAATTTAACATTGTCGGACAAGAGCGATCTGCTCCCCCAATTAAATCTCTTTTTATAATAGCAATCGTTAAGCCCGCTGGTCCTAAATTTTTTTGTGCTCCCGCGTATATAAGACCAAACTTCGAAACATCATATTGTTCTGACAAAATATTTGAAGACATATCCGCAACGAGCGGCACTCTTTCTATATGTGGAATATCCACATATTTTGTCCCCTCAATTGTATTATTCGTTGTAATATGTACATAATCTAGTTTTTCATCGCTTAGTAAACCGTCCAGTTTAGGAATCGTAGTAAACTTCTCTTGCTCGGAAGAAGCAATCACTTGTACTTCCCCAACTTTTTCGGCTTCTTGCAGTGCCTTTTTAGACCATGAGCCAGTTAGTACGTATCCAGCTTTTTTATACGTATTCATTAAGTTCAGTGGTATCATAGAAAATTGTAATGACGCACCGCCTTGTAAAAATAAAACATCATACTCATCAGGGATGCTCATTAATTCACGAAGTAAGTTACTCGCTTCCTCTATAATACTTTGAAAATAAGAAGATCGATGACTCATTTCCATAATAGACATGCCTGTCCCGTTATAATTTACAAGCTCCTTTTGCACTTTCTCTAAAACTGGCAAAGGGAGTATTGATGGTCCTGCTGAAAAATTATAGACTCTCTCCATTACCCTCATAACCTCCCTATTTCTCATTTTTATTAATTTTTAAACTTTCTGAATTATAACCCAAAATATAATACGTGGTCAATTTGTTTTCTATTATTACGGCGCAAGACGCAATGGAATCGCTTGCATGTGCAAACTATTTTTATAAACATACAAAAAAGTGTTAAGTACATAATCGTACTTAACACTCTAGTAATAAAGTATAATTGCTAATTGTCCGTGAAGAACCGATCAAAAATTTGATAAATAGCAGAAAGACCAATGAGCCAATAAATAGTGTCCACAAGCGCCGGCATAGAACCAAACCATTTCTCAACTACATTGTAATCTAACGCTACAAACAACCAATTCAAACCGCCGAGAATCACCAAAATTACTGTAAGGTAAGACAAAAATTTCATTATGATTGCCCCCTAGGTGATAAGATGGTGAAAGGCCTTTCACTAGAAATATATGTAGTAAACTTCAAAACTTACCTATTTTATAAAATTTATTTTCGGTACCACCCGCTAATAACTGCCTCTGCTTCTTTACTATGTATTTGATACGCATGTGTACTATCATTAGAGCCAATAAACCAAATTGAAAAACCTTTAAAATATGATTTCGGTTCTAATACATCGCGGTAAGCACGCCATCCATTTAATTGTACATCTTTCGAAAACACATTTGAAACATCTGGATTCCATGGATTTTGTAATCCAAGTTCACGTGCTGGAACGTTAAATCCACCGAAATAAACTGGCTTTCCTGTTGCATTATGTAATTGTTCCAATTGCTGAACAACATTTTGCCCACGATTATATACTGTCGTCGCAAATAAACTTTGCTTCACTTCTTCATATGACGGATTTCTTTTTCCAGAAACTTCAAACCAACTGTCTATGCTAACAATATCTACCTTCTTTAAATACGGACGGTTTATTTTCTCTATAAACTTCTCTTCATAAGAAGAGTCCCAGCTTGCTGTTAACCACCAGTTCATTTGATACAAAATATTTCCTTTATACTGATTACGAACAAAATCAATTGTATCGCTCCAGTATCCTTCTGCATACTCCATATTCACGAAATTAGAAGCAATCTTTAGTCCATACACATTGTATTTACTTGTAATGGAATTAAAAATATCTTGCAGAATAACCGTCTTCCAATTCCAGAAGAAATCATTAATGTTACTTGGGTTCCATTCTGTCTCTCCAACATTCCCCTGCTGAATATATGGGAACGGTTCCACTATAACTTGAATATTACGCTTTAATAATTCTTGAATTAAAATAATAGCTTGTTGCTTTTGCGCTTGATTAATTACCATGTTAGTAGAAGTCACATTTGGGATATCTACTTGAATCGGTACATTTACTGTATTTAAATTTAAGCGCTCCACATCCGCTAATACTTTCGCTACATTTCCAACTTCCCATACTGTTACGTTTCCTGATTTGATTTTTCCAGATTGAACAGTATTTACATCTGCCTGTACATTTCCTTGAAAACAAAAAGAAAACAACATAATAAACACTCCTAAAAAACTTATTAAACTCTTATTTTTCTTCACAACTTTCCCCCTATAATTTTTGACTTTCTTGATTATTTTATACAACGTTTCACATTTATTCCAGAAAAAAATGAAGTTCCGTTCAACTATATTCATATAAATCTTCTAAAAATAGTAGGAAAAATAAAAAAGGAGCAGATTTCCGCTCCTTTTTATCCTTTTACAATTGAAATTATTGAATCCCTTCTGGTAACTTAATTGGATCAAACTTTTCATATGAATCAATCTTTATACTCACAACTGCATCCAATTTTTCCTTATCTGTACCAGCTTTTTTATCAGAGTTACTTTCACTCACTTTTATAGTTGTTCGCATCTCTTCAAATTTATAATCTTTTGTTATTATATATTCAATGTTAAACGCATCCATATTAAATCCTTCCGTTAATTTTTTCATATCTCCATTAATTTTTTGTAACGTATCTACCACTTCTTTTCCCTTTAATTCAAGTGTAAGTTTATATGTGTCTCCATCTTTCTTTGCTTTCATTTTCTTAGCCAAAGCTTCCGGTAAATCTAACTCATTAAGTAAATTTTTACTGACCATTACATCATTTACATTAAATTGATCATTAGGTATCGTAACTAACTCTCCTGTATCAGGGTTTTTCACTTGAGCAGCGACCTTTCCATCTACTTCATACGTTACAATATCTGTACCACTTATTTTCATTTCAGCTCTAGAATTCTTCAGTTTCGGCTCCATTTGTATTTTCATTTTAATTTCTTCTGATTGGCCGCTCCCCTTCATTGACATAAGAGATGTCAATGTAAGATATTCCTCTTGTTTTAATCCGTCAGCTGCTTTTTTAAAAATATCTTTCGCTACTAACTCTTTTTCTTTTTTTACAGATACTGTTTTAGGTCCACTTGTTTTTTCACTGCTACAACCAGTTGTTAAACCTACTATTAGCGCCAAACTAGATATTACAACCATTTTCTTCATACTGATTCTCCCCATTTCCCACTTAAAAATATTTTCATCCCATGTATAGTAAATCAACTGAAATAAATATATATACAATAATTATTTAACCTCTAAACGAAACCAGTTATTCAATCCGTATACTAATGTAACTAAAGCTCCTATCATACCAAAAACAACAATATTTATACCAATTGACGAACCAAATAAAACAGCCATCATTGACACCATCAGTAATAGCATAGCAATACTATTTATCTTAATTTCTACTACATCGCCATCCTTTACTTTCTTTTCTTTACTTCCAAAAAAGAATTGTTTTACTTTAATATTCGCTTCATCTAATTCAAAAGGAAGCGTATATTCTTCGTTATTCTCAAGTTTCATTACTACTTCGTTATCTACCTTTACAGCAACTCTTGCTGCTCCTCCCATTACCCCTGTTGCTCTTATTACTTTAATACTCATGCTAAATCTCCTCTCCCCCTATGACTTCTCCATGTCATTCATTTTTGTAATTCTTCTCTTATGAAATCCTTGAATGTAAAACAAAAAATGTATTTGTATGACATCGAAATCTTTTACGCTATACACCCATTTCTCGTTAAACAAAATATTCCAACAGAAATTATAACAAGTTCCTGCAAATTTTTTTGTCAAATTTTGTCGCGTTTACAAAAAAAGAGACTCTTACATATAGTAAAAGTCTTTTCTATCATTACCGTGGCTGTAACGTTAACATTTTCCCTTCTATTCCCGCTGTATTCAGTGTAGTCGTATGATACTCTCCATTTACCCAATCATCTATTTGATCATGATACCAATCCCTTCTAAAAGGATAAAAATCCTCTTCCCGCTAATTCGCTTTTATTATGAAAGAACCTTTTGAAACATTGAAAAACCCCCTTCATTTTCCTACCAATGAAGGGGGTTTTCTTATCGTTCGCTACGCCAACTTTCATTATGCCCAAGATTTGAATCTGTCGCTACTTGCACATCATATAACATTTCACTAAAGAAGCGTTTATCTACTTCTTTTGGTACAATGCGTCTTTCATCATCAATCTCATCGTATTCATATGAACCACGATTCACTGTACCTGCTTTATAAAATTGAATGTCAAATACACATACATCTTCTTCATCTTCATAACCAATCGGCGCTCCGCTAAATGACAATTGCACGCCTAATCCGGTACGAGTATCTTCTTTGTAAAATGTATAATATACACCGCCATCTTGAACAGACCCACGGATCCATCCAAGCTTCGTCATCTTACCGAATAACGAACGACCATTTAGTAAAATACCGCCAAATCTCTCAATAGCACTCCCATCATTCTCTTCTACTACAAACACTGGACGCTCAATTTGTAGGAACGGCTGAACAATTCCCGCACTTTCTAATTGCTCTTTCCATAATTCCTTCTCCGCCTCAGGCAATTCTAATGGATGAACGAAACCAATAACAGTGCCAGATGAAAGTTCATAACTCTTCCCGTCAATTGTACAGAACACGCCACCTTCTGCATAACGGAATGCCTTTAGCAACTTCCCTTTCTTATACTCACCCCAAATGAGTGAAATAGAAAATTGCTTCATAATTGGATTATCCATAAATACAGACTTCCATGCATTATGTGACCAATAACGCTTTAATGAAAGTGCCGTTTCCAATCGTTGTTTTTGCATGGAAAGAGTATTTCGGAGTTCCTTCTTTAAAGAGGCTAATTCTTTTTTAGCCTCTTCAGCCTTTTCTACATCATCTTTTGCATTCGGCTTTGGAAGTGACTTCATACGTTTTCCTTCTTCTGTCTCTAATTCAATTTTTAACTCTGTAGTTAAGATAGCAGTAAAACTTCGATTCCCGAAATCAATTATTTTTTCACCATGTATAGTAAAGCCAAGGTCCGGCACCAATTGATCTTCCAGCTCTTCCTCTGTTATACCACGTGTTTTCGCAGCAAGACTTAGCGCTTCTTTTGCTGCATTACGTACTTGCTTATGTTTATATTTAAATGCTATTGCATGAATAGACATAAGTGCAAGCTTAGATGAAGACAAACCTAAAGCACGAACGGCATCCGCTGCTATCTTTCCTCTCATTTGAAGCACCCATTCATCAATTTGCTTTATAAGTATGTCGACCATTTTGTCGTCACTATACATTCCGTATAACGAAAGAATTCCACGTTTCTTCACATCTGCGTCTTGAGAAATCCATATTTGATATATTGTTTGCACATATTCTTTTAAGTCCTCTTCATTTAAAGCTCTACCAATTACTTCTGCTGTTTCTTTCTTCTCAATAACAGCATCTGAAATATACTGTTGTAAATAGGCTAACGGAATTGCAGCATCAGCAATTTCATCAGAGTCACGTAAACGGATTTGTGGCTCATCCCCAATCAATTGCAGAAGTGAATTTCTTGTTTGTTCAGTTAAAATACGTGCACATAGTTCTTCTATCTTTTTTTCCTCCGTTTGAAATAAAAACGAGAATTTTCCTGCGAAAGATTCATTTTTACTTTCTTGCAAAGCTTCCTGTACAAGTTTCGTATATTTTTCAAGCTTATACTCTATAAGTATTTTCATCACATTTTCACGAACAATTTTCTTTTTATTATGAAGTTCAACTGCTACATCTGCTGCAGCTTCTACATCTTTTGAAAGCAGTTTAACTACAGACTCACGCATTTTTTTAGATGAATCTCCTAAGCTTTTAATTAAAATTGGACGCATTTTAATCATGTTATCCTTTGCTAACTCTTCTAAAATATATGCTTTGGCCACAGCAGAATACTCATCAAATCGTTCAATGATGTACGCTTGTTCTTTTACAATTACACAAACAAGCGCTTCCTTCGCCTTATTTCGCTCTTCACTGTAGCATGCAGCTTCTTCAACTGCATAAGCGATAAGCTTTTCCTTACTTAATCCATACGAAAGCAGATCTTCTAATACTTGTTTCGGTTCTACTCCCCTGATAGAACATTCGTAAAGAAGTTCGTATAAATTAACACTATCTTCATCTCCAAACTGTAGTGTAAGTACAGCTTCCCTCTTCGCTACATCATCTATATCCCAAAGAAGCGCAACCTCTAACACCGGCATACCCCAATACATACTTCTATATTTCGGATTTTTAAGTATTTGCTCCATATCCTCAAGTGACAATTTCCCTAGTAAATAATCACGATATGTATCCCGCACTGTAGACAATTTTATTTGCAAAGCAGCAACAAAAAATTCTTCTCGCATTTTCCCTATATTTAGCTCATATCCTTTTTCAGCTAACGTGCGTGCGATGATGAGATAATTCATTTTACTTACATATTGCAAAGTACATTGAATAAATTCAGGATCTTCCTCCAACATAAAGCATAGCAATTCATATTCATACGTCTTACAAAAATCCTCACTATTCAAATCATGTTGCCTTAGACGATGCGCAAAAAATCGTTCCTTAGAAATCCAAAACTGTGTACAAAAACTTTGAATTTCTTCATATGTTTCTCTATTTACACTACCAGTTTTTTTGTAGTTTTGAGACTGACCGAGAGTGTGACACATATAACGTGTTGCATAGTTTATAAAACCCCAAACATTTTTCTTCGCCAATATTTCAATATATCGCCTCGCAACATTCGAATATTTATGAACACAAAATAATAGCCGCCAAATATGTTCCGGTAAATTCCCACCTATAAATACTTCACTATCATCTTTACCTTTTAAATACCGTTTAACTGCTTCAACCTTTTCCTCTTCCCCTAGCAGTTTCAATATAAATTCTGTATGTTCTTCTAACCTCTCATTCAATAAAGAACTATATGTACGAAACTTTTCATAATCTACATCAAACATTACAAGAAGTAATGTTACTTGCTGATTAGTTGGTAAAGTATGTAATTGTCCCTCTATATAGTTCGGATTCTCTCTTGTTAACTCTCTAAGAAAAACATCTGCTTCATTCACATAACTTGAAATACTGGATAAATATTTGCATGCGATTGCTACAAGTTTGTCCAAAGGAAGTGCACTTTTTTCTAAATAAATCTTCATTTTAGAAAAACTGACATGCGCAAAACGGACTACAAGAACATTTAATAATTGCTCCTCGAGTATATGGTAAAATAATCGAAAAAAATCCGGATCTTGTTTATGCACTTTCCTAAAATCGTTTATAAATCGCTCCGCAAAATCGCTTCTTTTTTGATCACGAATTGTCGTTAGTTGAATATCTTTTAAAATCTCTTCTTCTTTTGTCTGTAAATATCGTTGTGATAATTGTTTCTGTTCTTCTGTCATATTAATATATTGAAACAACTCAGATGTACTAGTAGTCAAACTTTGTACCCCCCGCATCTTTTTATCTATTATAAAAATACCCTTATTTAATGGTAGTATAGCATAAATCTCACAAAAAACGAACATACATTCTATGTTAAGTTAATGTAAATTAAAATACACTACTCAAAATACATTTCCTTCTCTCTAAACTTCCCATTACGCACTTCTCCCCACTAAAATCCTTTAATTTTTCACTACACCAATTCCTCAAAATCCCCCTCACATAAGCTAACGTTTTCTTATTATTTTCAAACGCAATTTTAAGTACCTCTAACACTTTCTCTCCAGAAAGTCTTTGTATCCAATTCTTCAATTCCTTCACAATATATGGGGATAAACTACTAATATTTTGTTCATAAAACTTATAAACTTCACTATTTGGAACGTCCTTTTCTATAGTTTCCACCTCTATCTCTTCCGCTTCTTCTTTCTCTTCAATAACTACTTGTGAACTACTATTATCCTCTTCTTTTGGCATACCAAAATGCTGCAATAATAATGGAATCTTGTATTCTTCTTCAAGGCATTTACGTAAAAATATATGTATGAACTCATTACTTTTTATAGTCTTTAACTCACGTAATACGCACTTCTCCACATTCGTATTTGAAATAGGGTTATAGTGTAACCAATTTATTATGAATACCTCTTTCGTTTCCGTATCATATAAAATCTTTCCATACTCAACAAACCTGTTTAGCAACTTCTCAACAGTCTCCATACTATAACCTGTTTCAAGCTCTGCCACACGCTTCGGTAATATGTAAATACCACATTGCTTTGTTTTCGTACCAGTTAACAAATATATGTAAAAATAACGTTCCTCTGGCGTTAAATCTAATATGAATTCATCTTGCCAAAAGTTCACCTGCACATTACGGTATACCGCCATATGTTTCCCTCCACTCTTTGCTAGTAAATAGGAAAATTTTAATCCTTCATTATAAAGATAGGCATACGGGAATGGTTTTGGCATTCGAATTACAATTTTTTTACTACTACAACGCCGGTTTCATTTTTTCGCGCTTGTTTTGTTCTTGTTTTTGTTTTTGTTTTTTCTTAGTGATTTATTACTTGGTAGGGGCTTGGAAGGGCATTCTACATTACAATCTATGAAATACAATTTGTTCTTCCTACTAAATAGGAGCTATTCCAAATTATTATTTTGGATAGCTCCTTTCAAATTCTTCTTATTTTTTACTTCTACCAATGTCAGCTTCTACATACCATTTATTCTGCTATTTGCGGACAGTACAACTCTCATTTCAAAATTCGGTGAATAAACTGCTCGATTGCAATGCGAGTGGCCCTCACTGATTAAAGTTTCCTTTTATTTTTGCATTGAATCTAACATCTTCACAATAAAGGCAGCTGCCTGACCACGAGTTGCTGTGCCTCGAGGATCAAACTCATTATTTCCAATACCATTAACTACCTTTAGACTGTATAATCGTTGAACCGATTCTTTGTATGTTATTAAATGCTTATCTGTAAATGGTAATGCTACTAACTCACCTGTAATTCCTTTATATCGTAATGCTTTGTCAATCATAATAGATACTTCTTCACGAGTAATTGGTGAGTTAGGATCAAAAATCCCTTCACCACGACCATTAATAATTCCTGCACTTGCACAACGTTTAATACCGTCATGAAGTGATGGATGTGCCTCATTAATATCTACAAATGACTTATTTCCCTCTGGTAGTTTAAGAGCATTCGAGATTAATTTCGCAAACTCCGCTCTCGTTACATTTCGATATGGCGCAAATACACCATTACCTTCGCCTTGCATAATACCTAGACTGTTTAATTTACGAATATGCCCTTCAAACCAGCCACCTGTAATATCATCTTTTGGTTTTTGTACTTCTTCCTTTGGTACATTGTAGTTAATTTTAATCCAACTTGGGTCATAGAAAATCCATTCTCCATTACCTACTTTATACCAACCATTTTTAACCGCTAATACTTTGTAACGATCTCCGTTTGAAGCTTTACGTACAACACGATGTTCAATACCCGCATCACTACGTACATTGATGCCACTACCATTTACCACTAGTTCCATGCTAGGTTCAGCTGGATTATTTTCATTTGGATTAAATGAGTCATTTTTATCTTGTAAAGGCGTATCAATCTGCGCATTTATATTTGCATACCACTGAATTCCTTGTACGAAACCAGCCCAATTACCACGTGAAATTAAAATGTCAGGACATTTTTTCCCGCTCCATTGTTGATGCTTGTAAATATGATCTGCACCAATTCCTTCTTTGTTCATTAAATAACCTGCAAGTCGTTTTGCATTTTCTAACGCTTTATTGTAATCACCGTCTTGGTTAACCGCAATCTCGATACCGATAGACTCCCTGTTTCCTGAACCATCTCCATCTCCTGCATGCCAACCATTTTCGTTTGTTGGTAAGTGTTGATAAATTTGTTTATCATCTACAGTAAAATGCCATGAAGCTGTTCGGAAAGTGCCTTCAGTTGCTTGCTTGTATAAATATTTCGCATGATTTTCAGCATTAGCACCAGCGGCTGTATTTGCGGTCTCATGAATTGTAATGTAACGTGCTTTCATCGGATTTGCAGGACGAATATCAGGATTTCCTGCTGGAACAATCCATTCCACAAATGGAACTCCTGCAAGTGTTCCATATTTCTTCGTACTCTGTGCACTATATTGAATACCTCTTGGCTTTGCAACAGGTTTCATTTGACGATCAGACCCATCATTTCGACCATCTACAGATTCAAATGCCTTTTCAATGTTTGAAATAGCTTCCTTTTCTGCTACTTGTCCCTTCTTAGCATCTTGCATTTTGTTTAATTCTTCTGTTTCATCATGTTTATGCTTATATTCTTCTAAAAGCATTTTTTCATTTTCAGATACTTCTGCTTCGTTAATTTGTACATGATCAGGAACTTCCAACTTGAAATTAGAATAATTTAATCCGCTCGTTCCATGTTCTCCCTGGGCAATATTAAGTTGATCAGTTTGAGATTTGTTTATCTCTTCTGCTGATGCTGATAAAGGTACACTCCCTAAAATCACTAGACTTGTTGATAGTGCGATTACTTGTTGTTTGATTGTCTTATTCATTATTATAATAAATACATACACACTCCCACCGTGTATGTATCTCAACCTCCCTTTATTGTCACATTAATTTTTAAAAATATGAATCTACTATGTACTTCTATTATATTTTCTTTTTATTTACATATTTTAATTATTTCATTTTATACTCATTAAGAAAATATTTATATGTCATCCCTACAGATGAATTTCATCTAACATACTTTTTATAAAATTCGTCAACAAACATTATTTTACAACTAATTACAAATACCGTCAAAATAATCAATTTAAACTTAGACAAATAACTGGTATACAATTTCATAATAAGAGATCCTATACTATCGAAATACATCTATTACAAATTCCCTTTAACGTTTTCAACAATCTCATTTATCGTATTCCGATCAAACTTATCACTAATTTCATATGACTCACGATCTCCTACGAATTGCACGCCTACGATATCATTGCGATCCTTACCGTATTGCACTTCAATAATAGATCCTCGCTCTATTTGCTTCCAAATGAGACCTGCTTCATCTTTATTATCTAAAATAATGCAGTCTTCAATATTTTCGTCAATCCCAATTAACTTATTATCATCCATATATCCAATCTCGTATTGTTGCCGTTCTTTCGCTTTGCCACTTACTAATATACCTTTGCTACCATATGAGTAATCCATATAGTCCTTTTTCTCCGTTTGTACCGCTTTCGGCTTTTGTGCTTCAGTTTTTTCAGCAGCCCCACAACCTGTAATAAGACTGATTGGGATAACCACTATTAATACTAATCTAGTAAATTTTTTTATCATTTGTAACCAACCTCATATATTTAATGCAAAACTCCATTTATTACTCTATTAAAGAATAACATGATACTAAGTAAACAGAACGAAAGATAACATATTATTTACATACTCGCACTTTAATGAAGGACTAGGCCATTTAAACCTAGTCCTACATAACTTTAACTTTGCTTCACATACTTAATTGTATTAAATGACGTCTCATTAAATAATCGCAAGTTTTCCCCATCATAATCTTGAACTTTATATGCTATTTTCTTTTTTTGAATTGTATCTTCTACACCGTCTACTAAACGTTTATTGAGATGTAAATAGATTGTAAAAGCTTCCTTATCATATTCCCAAGTTCCTTCAATATAATTCTTTTTATTTGGATACTCACCTTTACCATACGTTTCAAATGTCTTATCACCTTTTAAAATGAGTGACATATTGAAACCGTCTGTTCCTTGGAATCCCCAATTACCGATTAATTCCGTACCATCTTTCACATTCTTCATAACGTTATCTGTATTAATTCCAGCTTTCTTATCTAACTCTTTCAAATCTTTCATTGATACTGTACCGTCACCGATTTTAATATCTCCTTCAAGATCTTTGAATGCCTTAAGCCAGTAAATATCTCCTTCTTTCACTAGCTTTTCAGATTTCTCTATTAACTCTTTATCAGTCTTATCACCTTTTTCTCTTTTTTCTTTTCTGGTAAATACTTCATTTATTAAAGAAAAAGACTCTCTAAAATAACTAATTGCTTTTTCAAAATCTTTTTGTTGGTTTACATACTCTGCAGGGGGATCTATCGACTCAAATTTATCTAACACTTTATTTAATTCTTTCACACTATCTACTATATCTGATTTCTTTTTCTTACCGTCAAAAACCTCTCTTGTAATATTGTTATGCTCCGCAAACAACTTATCAAACTCTACTCCTAATTTATACACTTTATTAGGATAGTCTTCCTTTGAAACTTTTTCTTTCTTACTATTAGACTTCGATTCTTTTACTTTAGACTCTTCCGTTTTCTCCTGTTTAGAAGTGTTCGTTTTCTCAGAAACTCCACAACCAAATAACAACATGACCGGAACTGCTACCCCTAGTAGTTTCTTTGCATTCATGACTGATTTCTCCTTCTACTTGAATAGATTACTCTTGCTATACCCATCCTCTTTTTTTATCTTGTAATTAAAGTTACAATCGCAATAACTCCTAGAATCGGTCCCCAATATTCCATTTTTATAAAAAATAATGAGTGCTTTTTGTTAAACATAACTTTTTCACCAGTTTCGGTATCTATATAAACTTTCCCATCTGGCTTATTAATATATTTACCTAAATACCAAGACATAACCCCTGATATAATAAACATTACCGCCATTGGCCAACTATGGTCTTGAAAATATGTAGCATCCCCCGTTATAGATCCAAAGATAGCCTTACCCAAAAGAGTATTAATAATTACAATAATTGCGACTAAAAAACCCCAACCAGACCAAATAATCATCTATTTCTCCTCCTAAAGCGTACAACTTTGTACTTTATGTTAATTTGAACTGCAAACGAAAATGTTTAAAAAACCGAATATTCAGACGTTAATAATTATATTTAGCTTACATTCGATTCTAACTTTAATGTCCTAAATGCAAATGAACCAGATATAATTTGTAAAATTGTCGGAATAAGTAAAAAGAATAATGACATAAACAACATAACTATAGGAATCACAATCATACAAACCCCATAAACTTTATTATTAACCTTGTTTACTAAACACGATAAAATGAACAATCCTATTTGAACCGTTAAAATAATAGAGTAATAAGCTAAAAGTTCGTAATCAACACCTTCCATAATATTAAACGCTACAACTATTAATATTATGGAAATAATAATTCCCAAAATGCCACCAATTAAACCTAATACGAATTCAGGTGTTCTTTTCAATTCAATCCCCCTTTTATGAACCACTAACAACTTGTATATTTTTCCCACTCACCATCATACCAAATATTCACTGGAAAAACTATACAAATGTATTTTTTATTCTACTATACTTTGCTTCTAACTATAGATAGCTTGTAGCAGTCACAAAATCAAAAGCTTCAAAATTACTAACTGGTTTTGATACCTTTAGAAAGTAGACATACCTCTTGAATACAATTAGTATTAACATATGAAATACGAAAAGCTTAAAAAGGCTTTCACATGAAGAAAGGAAGTTGCACAACTATGGATCTTAAAACAGTTATGCAAGAACTTGAAGCTCTAGGTAAGGAACGAACGAAAAAAATATACATATCTAACGGTGCGCATGAGCCAGTATTCGGAGTAGCTACAGGTGCTATGAAACCAATCGCTAAAAAAATAAAATTAAATCAAGAATTAGCTGAAGAACTTTATGCCACAGGCAACTACGATGCTATGTACTTTGCAGGTATTATTGCCGATCCAAAAGCTATGAGTGAGTCTGATTTTGATCGCTGGATAGACGGGGCATATTTTTATATGCTATCTGATTATGTAGTGGCAGTAACTTTATCGGAGTCAAATATTGCACAAGATGTTGCTGATAAATGGATTGCAAGTGGGGACGAGCTTAAAATGTCTGCCGGATGGAGTTGCTACTGTTGGCTTTTAGGAAATCGCAAAGACAATGAGTTTTCCGAAAGTAAAATTTCCGATATGCTTGAAATGGTGAAAGATACAATTCATCATTCTCCAGAACGAACAAAATCCGCTATGAATAATTTCCTAAACACCGTGGCAATTTCATATGTACCACTACATGAAAAAGCAGTCAAAACTGCAAAAGAAGTTGGTATAGTTGAAGTGAAACGTGATAATAAAAAAAGCAGTTTGCTACATGCTTCAGAGAGTATTCAGAAAGAACTTGATAGAGGAAGACTTGGTTTTAAGCGTAAATATGTAAGGTGTTAAAAAAGATTCGTATTAGGGTGTCAATCTGATAAAGATTGATCCCTTTTTCATTCAGGTTATATATCCCCTCATTTACTTTTAACTTATATTAAAAAATAATATCCTGATAACCTACTTCCATTACCTTTTCATTTAATAATCGAACTCCTACACCATTTTCTATATCCCACGTACAATTAAATGTAATTCCAACCTCTCATCCTTCCGTAATATCTGCATACGGAACAACAATACCCTCTAAACCGATCATCTCTAGTATTTGATCAGTTGTTTCAACTAATGGATAATTTTCTTGCACTCCAATATCATATCCCAATTCACATCGCCTTTGTTTGTAATAGTCTAATATAGACTGTAGTAAACTTATTTGTACCTCTTCCCAATTTTTTATTAATGATTGATACGCTACATACTGCCCTTCATCAAACATCTCATCTTCTTCACCATCTATCATCAAATCAATCTCAGTGACATTGCCTATAAAAGTTATAGGCATACGCTTACCCCAAGCATAATTATATTCAATCTCTCCAAAAACTGAATCGTTCACTCTCATTTATCCGTCACTCCTCTCGCACTTATTACTAAGGTGTCCCTGTTTATTGTTAACTCCCATCAACACTTAACATTTGAAATATTCTTTCAAAAACATATAAAACGTTGGCCAACTCTCCTTTAATTCTCCATTTAAAAGTAATGCATCTCCACCTTCAAAATTTACTGAGTAAACTTTATCAGTTACACTATCAAGGACCAATGCAGCATTTGCTGTCATTTCCGTTAAAACTAAATACTTATTAGGAAATCCATGTTCCTTTCGAGCAATCATTGTGTAATATTCTATATTATTCTCTTCATCTATAATATCAAGTAATTCATAAGGAATGTGCTCATCCCAAAAAGGTCCTGCAAACCGATAATAAAACTCTCTAAATGTATTAGACACTACTACACCTAACCTATTTATTACTTCATTCACCTGATCTTTATCCGCCCGCTTATATATGTCTTCTTCCAAAACTTCTTCTAAGCAATTTGGCAAAGCATGCATTTGTATCCCCCTTTTATAAGGTTATTCCATGTGTTTATGAAATGAATTTGCATCTCCCTGCAAACTACCTATATGGCATAGAATCAATAAATGTAACCTCTAAACCATCAAACATATTTTCTCTTTTCGCTTCATTATATTTAAAATCATAAAGAACAATAGCAAAGTTAATATCGTTCGCTAAACTATCTCCATTTACTAGCTTTTTTATTTTAGGAATAATTCGTTCACTATAAGAAAAATCACTTAAAATATGTTCAACCTCCCTTTTGTTATTCTCATAAAAACAAATTTCAATATTATCTTCATCATAATAACCGAATTCAAAGCTCGTCCCAAACTTTGAATGAACTGAATCACCATCTATCGTGTAATCTATATCGACATACTCCTCAAGATTTTGGAGTGATTTAGAAATTCCAAACCAAACTGAAGCCATTCCACTATATTCCACTTTTCCACGCCCCTCTAGCCGGTCTATAATTCATATAAACATTCTTCACTTTACTATTTTTGTAATCTCAAACTAGAAATCAACTCATTTAAACTGTTCGAAATCCTCGAATTCGTTCTTTCCACTTACATTATTTAAAACAACTAGTGAACCATTTCCTTTTATCCCTATAGGAATCTTATCTAGTCCCTTAATAACTCGTGATTAAGTCTTCATCCTCATATCTAGGGTCTTTCTCCACTTTACCATCTTTTGTTTTGATGACTTTTAGTCTACCTAACCACTCTGCTCCGTTATATGTCTCTTCACTTACCCATACATTATGCTTTTTACCGTCTACCTCAACTACTAATGTTGGGTGTGTAAATATGAATTCCTCCTCTACATGCCTACCTACAATTTCTGCATGTAATGATGTACCTTCTTCAACTAATTTACTATTTTGATACCCTTCGATAATAGGTAATCCAATAAATACAAAGAATATGAGTCCAAATACGATTACTTTCTTCTTTGTACTCCATTTATTCTTTTCTTTCAATTCCTTCTGTCTCGCTTCTCTTTCTTCGCGTTCATCCAAACTCTCATTTAAAGCATCTTCCCATGCCTTAATTTCCGCTTCAATTTCTGCTTCAGCTCTTGCTAATTTTTCTAGTTGTTCATCGGTTGCTACCATCTCATATGAGTTCTCTTCAACTAAACGAATTTCAATACCCGTTTTTCTTATTTCTTTTAAGTCTTCTTCTGTACCATTTAACTCTCGAATGACTTCTCCTTGTTTGTTAACGAGTTTAGCGTGAATGTTTTTTTCTCCTTCTTCTTAAACATCTGAGCTCCTCCTTTATTTGTTTCCTATCATAGATAACCCTATTGCAATTAAGAGAAAGAAAACGATAATAAGGAAAGCCTTCCCTTTGCTTACTTGTGTTGTACAACCTTCCAAGACCGCCCATATAAGAATTGGGAAAAGAAGAATTCCTAGGAGAATATCAACCAACTTGTTGCTACTCTTCTTTAGTGGTTTTTCTTCTACTATCGGTTTTATCTGGACAGCTTCTTTTCTTATTTGTTTCGGCTTCTTTTTCTTGCGTCTATGATTCACCCAACATACCCCTTTTAGAATAACTTTTTACAACTATAAAAATACCGGAATATCCCCTTTTCATTTCCAATTATTCATATAAGCTCTCAATTTCCATACACCAAAAAGAACCTTTTCCCATACACTTATCATCAATTTTTTCTAATTTTTCTTTCAACCAACTTATTGTACACTCTGGTATATTATTATCGATAAAGGCATCCTCACCATTTATCTCTACTGCCCTATCGATCATTTTTGAATATACTAATAAACATGCTGCAAATTGATGTATAGAAGAATTCATAAACACTTCTTTATACGCATCACTATTATTTAGAAATACTATATTTTCTTGTTTTTCAATTATACAAATTGGATCTCCAGAACTTGTTGTTCCTAAATACAAATATTTTCGAAACTCTTCTGGCATATGAAATACATTTATAATAGACCTTACGAAAGACTGAGATGAAGTAAATTCTAAATATGGTGGCGGTGTTTCCGGTAAGCCTCCTATAGCCAAAAATCGTTTCACTTCAGCTGAAAAGTTTTTGTTTATTAATTCTTTTTCAGGAAATGTAATGAGTGGGCCATCTTTATTAACATCCCATTTCTCTCGAAAATCCTCTGGTAGTATCATTTTTTCACCTTCTTGATGTATTTATAACTTTTTACATTTAGTTGAGCTACTAGTTGTTTTTTTATTTTCTCCCATAAAACATCTATTAAAGCTTTCCGTTATAATAAAAATCACTCCTTAACAGAGTGTCATAGAATGATTCATCACATATATCGTTTTCTTATACGACTACATGTCCATAAAAATACTTTTTACCAATCTTCCATTCTTTCTTTGTTAAAACATCGATATATGACATCAACTCTCTATTTTTTTCATTTGTTATTATCGTATCGTATTGAATAGGACATTTGATTCCACTCCAAATTGATAAAACGGAAGGTATAGTAACAACATTATAAGTAATTCTATCTCTTAAAGAACTCATAACTTCCGAAACTAACTCCTTTGCCAAATCTCCAGGAAAAGATAGTCTATTACGATAATAGTATTCTTGCGTATCGTTATTTTCGATAAATTTAGAATAAGCTTCATTAAATTCTTCTAACGATACTTCATAATACTCGTCCTCCATTCCAAGCATCCATGAAAGTTCATTTCTTATAGCTTTTTCAACAAAGGTATCTTCCCACTCTTCTAGTAATGCTAAAAGATATGGTACTACATGATATGAAAGAGTTTCACCAGCACTTACTACAAAATTATGAACTCCATCCTCTGAAGCACTTGAAAGGAATTTCAAATTATTCGTTTCTAATAAATCATCGTGAGTAGCTACTGAACAAAATAGTCTAGTACATAAATGTAAAACAAGCTCATTTCGAGTACTATTCATAAGTTCAATTAGTAACCCCTTTACGGAGAAATCACCTAACTTTAACAATTCGTTAATTAAAATAAAGGATTCTGTCTCTGTTGCACTACCCCTTAAGTTAGACTTAAGAGTTTCTATTGTATGATTAGAAACTTTTCCATACCAAATATCTTTTTTTAGATCCTCTAATTCCATCATTCTCCCTCCTTTTATTGCTGCTTACATTTATACGAACCATTTTATATGGATAATATTATTAATTATGTAACTTATTTAAAAAATCCGTAAAATCATTAGCCACAAAAAATATATTTTCTCTCGCTACTTCCTCTGCTTCCTCAGCCGTAATCCCTTCACTTTCCATCAATGTTTCCTTTTCCCATGCCCCCTCATGTTCCCAAAAGACGACAATTGGATCTTCTTCATGATTTTTATAATCAAAGCAGATTAAATTTCCTGCTGGATCAAATGCGAATGGCACCAATGTATTTGGTAAAGTAGAAATATACTGATTATATACTTTAACGATATACTCACTACTATCCACATCATAAGAAAGTAAAGTTCCAAATACCTTTGTTATCGTGCCTATTTCAAATTTATAAGGTAACACAGCCGAACCATTATTATTTGTAGCACATTCTACATAGTCACTTGGAAATATATACCCTATCTCTTTTCCCACATTGTTTATATATTCTGCTGAAACTGGCTCATCCGGTACTAGCCATGTTAAGTCTTTTCTCATTTAACTTCACCTCCTAACAAATCACATCACGTTTATCCGAAATAACTAATTGCATCATCAACCAACCATGCCAGTCGTATGTCTTCTTTCGTAATCGTTTCATTGTTATGTAAGTCTTCCCACGCAATTAAATCAATTGACGCAGTCCACAAAATGTTGTCACTGCCTTTTGATGCACCGATTCCTAATGCCCCTGTGACAGCTGCTATTTCAATTACATTTTCTGAGAATCTATTTTCAAATCTACTTATTTCACTTGATTTACTCAATTTCGAATACATTCCTTTCATCACCCACAGGCATAAGTACTTTGTGAGTTTTCCTGTTTTATTATAATTGATCATGGTAAAGCCTATATAGAATTATAGCTATAATTCTATATAGGCTTTTTTTCACCTGGAATTTTAAATTTATTTACATCATATTCTTTAATTATATATACTTTTATAGCTTCAAAATCTTTACCAAATGCAAGAGATGGATTTTTTAAGAAATATATTATTTCTTCCTCATCATAAATTCGGGCTTTAATTATTTCTTTGTCCGAGTGAAACGATAAATTGACTCCTTTGTAAAAATATTCGTAGTATCCCTCTTCATCCTGCTCACTCTTATCTTCAAAAGGAACAGATTCAATATGATATATATTCCCATTTACATTTATTAATTTCATACAGCATCACTCCCTTTTCAAAAATATTCACAAGAAATTAAATAGTCTCTGTCAATCATACCAAAAATAAGGGATTTACTTTTAGAATTTATAAAAAATATATAGGATTAAATTACAATCTTTATATTATTTTTCATATTACTTCATTATCTCTGTACAATTGTGTAATGTGTCACAGAAGTAGACATATTGCAATGAGTCGCAGTGAAGTGGAATATCCCTTGAGAATATAAAATAAGAAGATTAATCTAGAAAGACTATCTAGTTCGATCTTCTTTTATTGAATTTTTAATTAATGCAATTTTACCCTTAAAATAATATAATCAACGGGTGGATTATTATTTACATCCTCAAAACTGGGTCTAATTTTAAAATCAAATTCATTTGTTATACTTTTCAATGAATAAAGGTTTGTTCTATCTACACTTGTACGGGGGAGCAATATATCCGAAAACGTAAAACGCATGAAGAATATGTTGCGGAACTATTAGAAAACGCGGGTATGATATGCCGCAGAGGTTTTAGAAGTTCATGGCGATAATATCGAAGTTATAGGAACATACAAAGGCGCTAGAAATACCACAGAACACAAATGTAACTCATGTAAAAATATATGGGAGGCAGCACCAACAAATATTTTAAAAGGAAAGGGAGAGAAACATTATGTCAAAGTTATTACGTGAATTATCTAAACCGGATAGTGAGGCCCTGCGTTCCGAAGCACTAGAACAGTTGAAAGTTACTTCAGGTAAAATTGTTGCTTGTGATCCTCTTATTTTTAATAAAAATCACTTCGAACAAACAATTCAGCCAGGTACATATCCAATTGTTGCTTGGTGGCATAAGGAAGATGGAGTCATTGCTGGTGCCGAATTGAAATTGTCGGAGTCAAAAGCGGTAAGATGGAAGATGGCAACAAAACCAGGACAAAATGTCAGTGAACTGGAAGACGGATATATTTTTGGTTACCCAGTTGATACAGGCTTAGGGTGCTTTGCAGATGTTGAGGCAATTGATAAGTTAGAAGAAATAGAAGATAGGTTACAACAAGAACTAGGAGAAGAATTTACTAGTTTGTATGATGATCTTATAGATGACATACTAACAGAACATAATGAAGATTGGGGAAATTGCGTGGTGTGTGAGGAAACAGGAAGTAATATTATTATATTCCGTTCAGGTTATGGAGATGGATTTTACCCTTCCTATTGGGGAATCGATGAAGCAGGAAAAATCGTTTCACTTGTTACTGATTTTCAAGTGCTGCATGAGGAAAATTGAGGACAACATCAATAATGATATAAGAATCAATATTTTTTCTTTTACAGCGTCAAATATTCCTCGTCTAATATTTGTATATAACTCGTAGAATAATCTCCTTATATACTACTGGTTCTAATAAATAGGGTTATATTCTTAAGTGAATATAACCCGTCATTAATTCTCGTTGTTTATTAACAGTTTTTTATTTAAATAATTTATTAACTCTACTGATGTAGAGTTAATAGTGCACTGTTTATCACGATAGAGGTGAACTTCAGATACTCTACGCTCCGAAATTACTTTTTCTATGATTTCCTGGCGATTATATTCTACCTGCACCGTTTCACAGTTTCCCCAATGAGTAGGAGCGGATTTTTCGTTTGATTCAAATACATCTAGAAGACGATTCAATATCTCTTCCTCGTTAAATGCTACAGTCGGATACATTGCGATTGTAAAATAATTCGGTTTCATTTTTTTGTTCTACAATATTCCCTTGTTCATCATACTTTTAAAAGTCATTTCACGTCCCGCAATACATTCAGACTCATGCTTCTTCATTCCGTTTTGAAAAAATTCAACATGGTAGCCTTCAACCGTGCTTCTATTCATATTGCTGATTCTTTTTATATTTCCATTCATATACAATTCCACATACTCTCCTTGTTTAACACCATTTTCTACATAGAAATAACATTCTATATTTCCATTCTCATAAACATCATAAGCTAAGCCAGTAAACAATTTTTCTTTACCATCATCTGCACACTCTACTATTCCTAGCCCATAAGGTCCCCCATATTCTAAACACTCTTCAAACTCAAGGCTATTCTGTATTATATACTCCTTCGTTAACACACCATTTAACATTTTCAATCCTCCTTTACAATATTAGCTAATGGTTAAGCTCTGTTTATGTAAAAGTAAGTTTTTATCGTAATACACTTCTATTTTTATTATGTAATTTCTATATACAATGAGGGGGATTTTCTAATATTTTTTTATAACGTATATATCCATCAATATATAATTTTAACTTTTAAATACATATTTTTTCTGATTTTTAAATTCACTCCTCAATCGCCTAATGAACTAACAGATCCCCTTAATTATTTTTCATTTTGCACAGTATGTATTAATTACGCACAAATAAAAAAACTACAGTCTAGTATATCACTGTAGATTCTTACATTTACTCTTCTTGATAATGCACTATATCATAGGGATAGTGTGATGTCTCTTTCAAAACTGCATTATCTTAAGTCTATTTATAGTACTTAATGCATCTTTCTTGGAAAAGGATTCTATCATCAAACAGCACTTCTTCTTGCAGAAACTTTATTATATCCTCTATTTTCGCAATGAATAATGTGAAAAAATCGCCCGAATTAGGATATGAAAATAGTCCATACCCCTTTGGTGACAGTATTTTGTTGACCTCCTGGATCTTTTCCGGTAAAAATTCATAATTAAATGCTTCTAATTTCTCGAGTTCTTCTTGTGTCGCTAATTCAATTTGGTGGGCAAATTCATAATCAAGAATAAAATTTACAATTTCTTGGTATTGCTCACCTTTATAGTCAACGTATAAAAACTGTTTCGTCGTCAATCCATATTTTAATAGGTCTTCATGTAAGTCATAACTTCCTTGCTCCTTCAAAAACGTTTCCAAATCCTTGCTATCAGGAAATATAATCTGCGCTATTTCTTGATTAGGCATATTAGCTTCCTCCCTTTTATTGAAATAATTCTCCATGCTTGTTAGGAATATATTCCGGGTAGTTTTTACGATAAAATTGATCAATCATCTGAAGCACAGAGTCCCACTCAGGGTATGGCTCACGTTCTCCAAATACCATTTTCGCTTCTGGAGTATTCATCAGAAAATTATCGAATTGAGTAGGTACTGGCAATCCTAGTTTTTTTCTTACATGGATCAAGAACAAGATTTCATAAGGATAAAATCCGAATCCAAAATCACCAAATTCACCTAGCTGTCCGATTTCAGAAGCTAATGCAGAATGATACTGAGACATTATCGAAATTAGATGTTCTATTTCTTCTAAATCACCAGTCGACCAACGTTCCAGCACTTCATCATAAATGTTTAGGTCTTCAGGGATTAAGTCACATCGCAGTTCAGCTTCCTTAAACTTATTTATCACGGCTAGATGCAATTTTTCATTCGTTCCCATGATGGTTTTATTTTTATACTGCAAGTACAGCTCTAGCAAAAACCAAATATGTCTATCCTCTTCATTGGCATCTATTAAATGTCCACCGAAGTGATGAGCCATAAAATCATATAATATATTTTCTTCTTTCTCCCATCCATACATTGCAAAATGAACTAATGTGAGGACGACTTCGCTAAACGAATATCCCAAGATCATTCTTGGATACCTTATTGTATAGAGATCCTGTCCCATGCATTGGTAAAATAAGACCTTCTGCATGTTTTTTAATCCTTCTGCATTGTTTCCACCGTTGATCAATACATCGTTTTTCCATAGTGACAAGTGATATGAAGAAATTTTGCTTAGATTTATTAATAGTATGTGATCTTTCTCTGTTTCATTTTGCTCAACAATTTTCTCAATCTTTCTTCTACTGACATTATATTTATCTTTAACATCTTCAAATTTGATTCCATCCACAAAATTTTTGCTATATCTTTTAAAAGCCATTTCTAACTTTTTTTGATTCATAACTGCATCCCTCCTATGAATACATCTATTTTCTTCTTTAACCTTTCCCCTTAATTCACTCTCACCTTCAACGAACTCATATATTTCTATACAATTTGTATTATCTATTCATTCATATAACTTATCACCAGACACACTTTTCTGTTCACTCCAAACCTCGCATTTACACAGTGCATCTCTTTCAGTAAATTAAAGCAATAGAAACTATCATTAGTTTTTCTTCTTCTCTTATTTTTTCCCACAACTGTTTGCTAAGTGAACATGTTCATTAAAAATGTTGTTGTTAATTTGTTTTTCATATTTCTTTAATTCTTCATTGATTTTACTGCCAGTTTTACTTTCAAAACTTTTCTCTAATTCTGCTGCTATATCTCTTAGACTTGTTTGTAATTCATGAAATGCCCCTATGTTTTTTTGAAGAGCATATGTATCTTCTTTTATAATGTCTATTGATTTAAACCCTACTTCTGTTTTTAACATCATACGCTGCATTTCTCTTTCAATCTGTTTTTTAGCAGCTTGTAACTCCTCAACAACCTGACTCGCTAAATCTCCTGTCACATTTTCGATTTGCTTTTCTATCTTTTTAATTTCCCCCATAAAATCCATCATATAATTATCTCCTTATCTAAACTGAAAATTCCCCGCTAATTGATTATCTTTATCCCTAAGTGAATTTGCTGCATCACTAATTTCATCCCCAAATCTACTTAAACTTTTTTGTTCTTTTCTTAAAAGATGAATTAATTCTTCTGCCATGTGTACATCGTGAAAATAGTCATTTCCACCTTCTTTCGTTTTAGCAATTCGTGAGATGGCTTCATCTATTTCGTATGCTTCTAATAGATGATATTTCCCACCTGGCCCTGTTTCATATTTTAATTGACTTTTCAACTTTTGAACCGCTTCAGCTTCTTTTCTTTGAAACTCTTCTATATTTTTTGCTATATCTGATAATCGATTACTGAGCATTTGAATTTTTTGTGCTTGTCTTATAATATCTTCAGGTTCTAATTTTAATAGGGGGCTTCCATTTGAATGAAAGGATCCCTTAAATGTATCTCTGCCGTGTCCGTCCATAGTTAAACGTGTAAAAAAATCTTCTTTTGTATCATTCTGTCTCACTGTAAATTGCTTACCAATTAGAGGTGCACCGAATTGAGTATGGTTACCAATTGGGTCATTCTCATGTGTATAATCCGTAGCTTTGTTTTCCATTTCCCCTCTATCTACTCGTTTTTTCGCTTCAGGACTTAGCAAACGATAAGGGTTTGGTGCAGCCCATGTAGTTGCATAAAAATTCCGTTCCGAAGCAACATAATCAGCTTCTGCGCCTCCTTTACTATGCCCTGTAGCATGCACATAAGTTGGCTGATATGTTTCATTTACTTTATCTACCCATTCCAATCCGGTATTAAAAGATGTTGCAAAATCTGGTTTTACTGTTTGACTATTACTTGGAGTAATTACTTTAGAATGTGTTTTAATTCCAAACGTAATTTGATCGATATCTGTTTCGAAATCTGCTAATTGCTTAGGCTCTGTTCCACGAAATGCAAATACTATAGTTTCATAGTGAGTTTTATTCTCTTTATAATCATTTTTCGGTACCACTGCAATAGCTTGTAATCCATTTTTCACTTTTTGACAATCTGCATCTATTGATTCTATAACAACCCATTTTTTTACCATTAACACCTTTTATTTCTACACCTTTGTGCAAAAATTTATCATCATACACTTTATCTGATAGTTCGAAGTAATCTTCATCTGTCGCAATTGAATTCTTTTTAAATTCACTCATATCTTTCAACTCATTTCATGGTATATTTTAACTATATTCAAATACAAGGGGATTTTTTATGAAGAAAAAATTAGTAATTATTTTATCCATTATTTGTATTATAGCAGGAGGATTTTTTACAATGGAATACTTAAAACATAAAGAAAAAGAAGAATTTTTTTGGAAAACACAAGAAACAAGAGTAGAAAAGTATATTCATTATAATGTTAAAGATGTTAAATCGATTACATTTATAGAACATAAAATAAGTCCAATGGGAATTCCGTCTATAGAAGGATATATAAATGATGATAAAGATCTATGGTTTGATGCTAGTATCAGTACTACAGAAAACTTCGAAGATAAATTTTCACGTTCTGGAGAACTAGGAAAACTTATAAAAGACCCTGAAAAATCTGTATCCGAAATTGAAGAGGAAGAGAAAGAAAAGAAAAGAAAAAAGAATAGTCTCTGCACTATTCTTGTCTATCCCATTTTAAAAAGAATGTAATGGTAAGTTTTTTATAAGGGGCATTTCTAATGAAGAAAGTAGTTATTTTAATTGTATCTGCTTTGTTACTCATAGCAGGAGGATTTTTTACTTTGGAATACTTAAAACATAAAGAAGAAGAGGAAAAGTTTTGGAAAGTACAAGAAACAAGAGTAGCAAAATATATTCATTATAATGTTAAAGATGTAAAATCTATTACATTTACAGAACACGAAACTAGTCCTATGGGCGTTCCTCATATAAAAGGATATATAAATGATAATCAAGAATTATGGTTTGATGCCGGTCTTAATAGTAATGATAATTTCGAAAGGAAATTGGGGCGTTCTGGAGAACTTGGACAACTTATAAAACAGCCTGAAAAATCCGTATCCGAAATTGAAAAGGAAGAGAAAGAAAAGAAAAAAGAATAGTCTTTGCACTATTCTTGTCTTGTCTTCCCTATCCAATTTTAAAAAGAATGTAATAGGGGCATTTCTAATGAAGAAAGTAATTATTTTAATTGTATCTGCTTTGGTGCTCATAGCAGGAGGGTATTTTACAATGGAATACTTAAAACATAAAGAAATAGAAGAAAAGTTTTGGAAAGCACAAGAAGTACGTGTAGAAAAGTATATTCATTATAATATTAAAGATGTGAAATCTATTACATTTACAGAACGTGAAACTAGTCCTATGGGCATTCCTAGACTAAAAGGGTATATAAATAATAACCAACAATTAGATTTTGTAGCTCGTATTAGTACTACAGAAAATTTCGAAGATAAATTTGACTGCTCTGCGGAATTAGGAAAACTTATAAAAGATCCTGAAAAGTCTGTTTCCGAAATTGAAAAGGAAGAAAAGAAAAAAATCCAAGAGTAGTCTTTACGATTACTCTTTTGTTTTCCTATAAAAAATAAAACAAAAGTTGATTATTTGTAATATAGTAATAGCCATTTAACTATCTATAAGATAATTTTTTTATATTTGATAACCATATGCCTATCAATCCCATTATTTTAGTCTTATTTTTTTTCCAATCTTTATTATCTCTCATCTATCTTACGTTTTATGTATGCAGCGATTTCTATTCTCTTGTTTAGCTATGTCTCTTACATTTGCAGAAACATGAATTATTCAACCGAAGATTTATAATCACTCTTTACATTTTTTAACCCTTCTATTACATTATTTATTCTTATCGATAAATCTTTTATTTCCTCTACTGTCAATTCACCTTCTGCCTCTTGAAGATTAAACATACTTAGCCTCTTTGTTATACCTTTAATACGCCCAACAAAAACCATATGATGATTGACTGCTATTTCTCCTATGGCAGTATCAACGATAACATCTTCAATCTTTCCTACATTATCAAATTCATCCGCTAGTTTTGCTATAGCATATCGATACCCTCTCTCTTCATCTAATAACTCTTCGTACGCCTCCCGAATTGCATGAAATAATTCATCATACTCCCAATCTTTCATACATCCTCCCTCAAAAAAATCCCCACGCTTATGTGAAAATAATCTTTCAACACAAATATGAGGACTTCCTTATTTCATTACTATACTTTATACATTTTATTCGTTAGAATCTTCGTCTTTCAATTTATATACTCTATCTCTTTTCTCATCACTTTTGACAAAAATAAGCTTTTCTTCTTTAACAAAACCTTCTAATAGTAAGCATACTTGCCCATATGCTTTAGGCTTATTCGTTGTGAATCTTTCATCTGATATTTTACCAGCTCGTATTAATTGTTCGCATAACTCAAGTGCACTTATTTCTTCAGAATTAATTAATTCTAAAATGTCCTTTTGTAAGGGCGATAAAGGTACGGGAATCTCAGCTACCTCTACCTTTCCTCGTTTGTTTTCTTCTTCAAATAAATCTTCGAATGAAATTTGATTCATACTTCTTTTCCTTTCTAACGATTGATTTGTATAACATGAACTGAATCCTATAGCGTATGTATTATTATGTATCACTTACCTTTTTTCAAAAATCTCAAACTCATGTACGTCGTTTCATATAGTATATTTCGATTATACCAAATATACGTTCTGTTTTCTATTGTAGAATTCGTTATAATAGGGATGAAAGTAATAATGAACATTTTCTCGTTGTTAATTGTATACTCTCTGTAAAAAATAGAAATATAATCTGTAAATTTGTATAATAAAATAGTACGAGTGAAATTTTATTATAGAAAGGTTCTGGTAACATGTTAGGTATTCATGTTGAAAAAACAAAAGATGAACTAATTATTTCATGGCAATTCTCTAAAATTCATATTCCATTATGTGAAATCACTGAGGTAACGGAAGATAATACATATGCTGGTGTTGAAGAAAAAAGCGCAATCCGAATTGGAACAGCATATGGTACAACTGATCGTATTTTAATTAAGACAGTAAAACAAAATTATTTATTATTCACTACTAATAGAGTATCCATTTTAAATAAAATAAAAGCTTAATTGTTTTTCTTCCTATATTTAAACGTTAAACACTTTCATTCTATTATAGGAAACGCTACAAAAGATTCGTTGATTACTCCTGCTCCTAATTCGGAAGCGTATGGTGAAACTATATAACACAAACACCCTAGCTCTTCGCTAGGGTTTTCTTAGTTTTATCTATAATACAGTAGTTCTACAATTCTTATTTATTTTTATGAACTCCTTGTAATTGACTAATAACCTCATTGGCAGTGCCCTCAAATCTTTTAGGGTTATCAGCAATAATTTCATTAAGTAAATTAATTATCGTTAGTTGTATATCATGATTCATTCCTACAAGTACTTTAGCATACTCACTTCTATATAAATCATTATTTAAAATTCTTATGTTTAGTAGCATTGCCCACTCTTTTGCACTTTCAACCATTTTTGGTAAAGCTTTAGGCATCTCTGTTAGATATTTTCCCATTTCAAAATCTTCAATAAAATGAACTAGACCAAACATAACTTCTTCCTCTTGTGTTTCATCCTCAAATACTATACACAACTCTTTAATAAGCTTCTCATCATCACAATCTGCTAAGTTTTCTAATACACTGTCAAACTCTTCACATTCCGATTGATTTTTTAAAAATCTACAACTATATAATCTCTTAACCTCAGATTGATAGTCCATATAAATTTCTCCTTTTAAATGAATTGGATAATTAAATTAATATGATCATTAGTTTTCAACTTTTCTATTACATCAATATATGCCTTCCATCTCAAGTTTACATTTTTAAATATTCAGCAATTTCCACTTCTCCTCTTTCAATAGCAAATTCGTAAGCTCCCATCTCTTTCATAGTATCCCCTGTATACTTTACAGTACTATCAATACCATTCTGAACAAGATACTTTACAATATTAAGATGCCCACCATAAATCGCTGAGAATAGAGGATTTCTATTTGGGTCACTAACATCTAATATTGCACCATTATCAAATAAGTACTCTACAATACCAATTTCACCTTCACTAGCTGCATGTGCAATAGGCGCTGACTTTGGTACACCTTCATTAAGGTTAATATCCATACCAGATTCAACAAGAAATTTTATCATATCCAGTTCACCAGCTCTAGCTGCAGCATGTAGCCACGTTCCATAAGGCGTTACAAAATCAAGCAAACTTTTATCAGTAATAATGATCTCTTTCGCTTGTTCTATATCCCCTTTTTTAATGAAATCATAGATTTTTATCGCTTTTCCCTTACTTTCCATAGAATCCCCCTGCACTATTTTCATCTAGATTAAACAGTTAGACATTGACTACTATACATTTAGCTAAGTGCTGCTGAGAGAGCAGATTTAAGCATAGTATCAAAATCGTAAAAAGTTTCCATATGCTCGCCTGAAGGCTTGTCTAGTTCAACAAATTTCTTTTTGGAAACATTATAACAATACCAAGCTATATCTGAATCTCCGAAAAAAATCAGCTCCTCTTCGTCTTTAATTGATTCCCATATTTCATTAGCGTCAAAAAAACTATCTACCTGGTTTATTGGCTTAAAATCTAAAAAACTTTGGTCAATCCCATATATTATTAACCCATTAAATTCAATTCCATTAACTGTTTGTAAAAATTTATAGTACTGCTGGGGCAATACATCTTCACCAAATTTTTCTACTACAGATTTACGAAATCTCGATAACTCCTTTTCATTAGTAGGTAAATTCAGTTTTCGATTTTGGTTCTCTCTTATTTTTGAGATATGACTAATCTTCTCTCTCCACATAACATCACCTTCTAATAAATATTTAATTCTTTTCGAGGCTAGAATTGCATAAAGTAATCATCAATAGTACATCTAATCATAAGGCATTGCTTTCAAATTCCCCCTTGCTTTCGGCATGCCATTCAAATATTTTTCGAATCTCCCCTAGCTAGTTTTAACCATTTTATTTATCTAGATTGATATTTTAACGAAGCATATCAAAGCTATTTTTATAACCCTATACACATACTTTAGAGTTATTTTATATAAAGTGGATATTCGCTCATTAAAATCCATTGACTTCTCCCCCTTTTATAACATTGTTATTATAATTTTCCACATATTTTCACATCATTATGTTCATAATACGTTCAATTAATCAATCATAATAAACCATTACTTTCTAATAACTGATACCAATCATCCTCTTTACTTCCTACAGTCTCACTAATTCCTCCAAACTGAACAAACTTATTACCTAATTCACAATATCTTTTTCCTACATAATAATGTTGTAAGAAATTATTAAAATCACCATATGACTCAATAATAAAATTTTGATTACTTAATTCTCCATACAAACAAGAAACTTCTCCATTCATCTTATTAATAAACAATGGATATCTTTCAATTTTCCCTATACAAATCCAATTATCAGCACCACCAGGCATGTCCTCCGTATAAAATTGAATACTTTCGCGTTTTAGATGACCATATATAGTAATTACTCCACCATTCAACATTTCATATTTTTTTATAATAAAGTTATAATCTTTCAAAGAGCCTTCTTCTAATTTTTCATCAATCTTTTTTTCTACCTCTACAATTTCACCAATAAGCAAACAAAATGGATCATTACCTAAAATACCCTTAATTAATTCTATTTTTTCTAATACTGATTTCTCCATTTTCTACTCCCACTCATTATCTATTTAACTAAGATATAACTATTACTGTACCCCTTTTAAAGGTTATTATTTTTCACTTCATCAAACCACTCATCAGCAATATGGCTAGCTGTTTTAACTTCATCATTCGTATATACTAAATCATACTTATATTGAGCTTTAAACTTGCCACTATGAACATCATATATTAATTTCATCTCAGTTGGCATGTCACGCTCATACCCTTTGCATAATTCTTCAATTTTCTCAATATCTTCACATATAATGCGCAATACTATAGACTGTCTTTTGATAGACACATCATATCTTCTGTCTCCATCTTCCAATGCATCATTTACTTTGTGACATTTTACATATTTATTGTTAATGCAATAAAAGAAACTTCCCGAAATAATGCCTTCCTCACGCGAAGCATAAACGTACACTTTATCCGCTCTATCTTCAACATATTCCAAACATATACATATCATATCAGCTTGCAATTCACTAAACCTTTCCTCAAATTCTTTCATATTACTTTTTCACTCCTTAGATTAAAATTCAAATAGCAACGTCTTGATACCCCACTTCAGTTACTTTTTCATTTAGTAAACGTATTCCTAATCCATTCTCTCTATCCCACGTACAATCGAAAGTTATCCCAATATCTCGCTCTTCATGAATATCTCCATATGGGACTACAATTCCAACTAATGTGATCCTCCTAAGTAATTGGTCAATTGTTTCGATATACGGATAATTTTCATTAAATCCAATATCATACCCTAATTGTTGACGCTCTTGCTTGTAATAGTCTAAAATCACTTGTAAAAAAACTTGCTGCAATTGTTCCCAATTTTGCAATAATGAATTATAAGCAGTATATTGTCCTTCATCAAACTTACCGTCTTCTTCACCTTTTACTATCAATGCTATTTCAACTTCTTTTCCACAAAATTCAACGTTAATGTCCTTAACCCATCCATATGTATACTCAATCTCACCAAAAACTGCATCATTTATAATCATTTTTAACTCTCCCTATTTACTCCCTTGGATTCATATCGATTTCTCTATTCGTATGAAAGTTACCCTCTGATATTAACTGTTTTTTCCAGTCATTTCTATACTCAGTATAGTACTATCAATTGCTAATTTTCCAATTAGTTTTTTCGCCTTACCGTATGGAAATCTCTCTACTAATATATAAGGAAGTTTTTTTGAACCCTTTAGCAAATCTACCGCGGCAATCTCAAGCCCTAATACGTTCTTTATTCTTATTAAATCTTTCAAACCTTCACTAGGAGTTTTCACTAACACTATATTACAAATATCAGATGACTTATGTATTGTTTTCTGTTCTATTTCACTTACACAACCACTATTCACCCATTTTTTAAAATCAGCGGTAATTACAGTAGCATGGCTTGGATTCATATCCCCAGAATCAATTACTACCACCTCTTTTTCCTCTGCATGTTGAGCCATTAAAAATACATTACCACCACCGTCATCACCAATTGAGACATACCCCCTCGCATACTCATCTACTTCCCAAACCTCGTTCCTTTCTGCAATATACTCCGTACCATAAATAAGTAAACCACCACCGATTGAAAAGCCATTTGTACATCTCAATAATTCCTTATATACATTAGGTAATGTAACATTCATGCGATTTTCTACTGCTTGAATTTCAATATCACTCGCTGCTGACTTTTCTATCAAATCTGGAATATTAGATAGATTAATCATTTAATAATCCCTCCTAAACTATTAAGATATTTAAACGTATCGCCTGTCATCTCTCTATAATCGTTTCGCAATAAATTTCATGAAATTCATAAAGTATGTCGGTATGTAAGCCTTCATTTTTCATTTGGTAAGTAGACAATCATTTTCCCTTCGGGGTACTCACCTTTCCATCCACAGGGCCATCCTCCCATTTTATACGCCTTAAATACCTTTTCATAAAAATTATCCACCTTTCCATTTACTAAACGATTTAGTGCACACATCTCAAGGTCTCTTTCTACTTCCTCAAGAATATTTATATGATCAATAGAAATAAACTCCTGATAATAATTATAGTTATCAGAAAAAACTTCATATAACATATCTTTTTTTGATTCCATATTAGGGTTATAAGTTCCTTCTAATAATTTTGCACTTTCATCCGATTTCATATCATCCCAAACGATTTGTGTAACATCCAAATCTTGAGACCAAGCCAATTCCTGTGCTTTATCAAAATCATGAATTATTTCAATGTCATGTAATAATTCATGTAACTTTATATCATCCCTATCAAATAATCTTCTTTTTTGTATATACCCGATAACTTCCTCAACTAACTTAGTATTTTCACCATACTTCATCCCTGTAGCCACCTTCCGCGTCCGTCGTCCTTCGTTCCCATTCTTCATACTGTATTCACTTATGGATATTCTTTTGAATTTCATTGATTTTTTGTAAGTATCTTTACTCATGCAGAGCTGCCTCGAAACCCCATTGCCCTTGCTTCGAAATAAATTCTAATCAAAAACAACTCTCAATCCTAAGTTTTACGATAAATAAAAAACATCCATCTTGAAAAAAGATTGATCAAAATGGATTCTTCTTCAGCAGATTTTTGATTGGGCTTTATAAAAAATCCAAGCATTTTCTGCCTGTATTGCTCCATCATCGTGCCTGATTATTCTCTTAAAAGTGAAGAGTTGCTATTAAACTTTCTTAATATACTCATACACTTCTTTAGGTTTTATATTAAGCATGTGGGCAATCTCCGTTATTTTCTTTCCTTCTTCCTTCATCTTTTTTACTTTTATCTCCATTGTTTGCTCATATTCTTCTGCAATATCAAATAATGGACTTAATAAAGAGTTCCACATTTCAAAATCAGTAAATTTATTTCTTTCCAAAAACTCATTTAACAATATATCCAATTCTTTAGTTTGTATCATTCTTTTACCTTCTAACACTTGTTTCTCAGTTAGAAAATCACCTATATCTTTCATAAAATTAATAAATGATTCCATGGAATCTGCAAGAAAATCGCCACCACTCCAACTATCCATTCCGTGCATGAGTGAAGATATAGGGTATCCTTCCTCACTTAAGTCAATAATAATTGGATCTCCACACATAGTTTCATATGCAATAACAATCCAATTTGCATCCCAAGTATCTTCCTCATCGGTTACAAGTGAGTTTCCATCGGTGTCAATGCTGTATCCTACTTGAAATTCATCTAATTGCTCAAAAGAACATACATCAAAATTTACATACTCTCTAATTTTTTTATATTCTAAGTTAATAAGTTCTAAATTTCTCTTTATCTCTACTTTTTGATGATAAGAATTAAATTGTATCATTGTCATTTTTACTACATCCCTATTCATACTTTATATGTATTCTTTTGTATCTGGTTGTTTACTAACAAACTAAGCCAAGAATATTAATAATAGATATTGTTATTTTTTCTTTGCTGTATTCCCTACAGTTATTAGAAAACAAATTACAATGAAACTATAACACCAAATTCTCTACATGTTCTCAAATGTCTAATAAGATATTCACACCAACATTATTTACTAATAACTCGGTTAAAGATGGTGCAATTTTAACTGCATCCTCCATGTCCAAATTTCCAAAACTGTTATAGTATATACCAAAACCATCTTTACCTTGTAGATAAATTAATGCACCCCCACCTTCATCATCACCAATTGCGAGTGAATGAAGAAGGTAATTCTGCACTTTATAAGCTTCATTCATTTCTATGCAATCCGAAGCTCCCCATATCCTAATATACATTTGGTCATTAACATTAATTTCAACATTTGAAGCTAGCTGAATCATTTCTATATATTCTGTAGGTACATCTATTACTGAGAAATGCTGAAGCGCTTTAATTTCTTTTTCTTTCGAAGGAGGTTCTTTTGTATCAACAGTATACATAGCACTGATATTATGTAGTATGTTCATTTTAATTTTAACTTTCTATTAATCATGTAACTTACTTAAGAACTCTGTAAACGTATTAGCAACAAAAAATACATTTTCTCTTGCCAGTTCTTCTACTTGTGCTTCTGTTAAACCTTCTTGACGCATTAACATTTCTTTTTCGCCAGCATTCTCATGCTCCCAAAAAACTACAATTGGGTTTTCTGTATTATTTTTATAATCTAAACACATTAAATTTCCAGCTGGATCAATTGCAATAGGGAATACTTTTTGCGGAAGCGTAGGTTTGTATATTTCATACTTTTTAACAATGTACTCACTACTTTCCTCATCAAAACTAAATAAACTACCAAAGCAACGCTCTACATTGCCTACTTTAAATTCTTCTGGTAATACACTCGCACCTCCATTTATTTTTACACAATCAATATAATCTTGAGGTAACTGGAAGCCTAATTGTAATCCAATTTCTTTAATCTTAGTTTCTAATACTTCTGCATCAGCATATTCCCACTCTAAATCTTTTCTCATCTAATACCCTCTCCCCATAATTTATTTCCACCAAGATGGTTAATGCCATGAATATCTGTTAATACTAATTGCATCTTTCCAGGAACCTGATGATGGTGCCAAATAACCTCCTTTGTTCTAGCTACTCCCTTTTCAATCTAATCAAGCTGTTGTGGAGTAAACAATTCTCTTGGCACTTTACCTTTTTCAATTTCCTCTTTTTATGTCCTTTTACACTTTTTAAACTGTATATCATCTGGCTTAATATATAAACTTTTATCTAGTCTCATTGTAATCTTAGAATATCAAGCGGACAAACTATAATATCAATGGTAATGCCAATGATATTAATATTATTGAGGATTTGCGGGCGAATATCGGTTTTTGTTGAGAAAACAGTGATGAAAAAGACGAGCTTTTTTATTTAAACTGATTGATTCGAGTGTATGTTGGAAGTGGTAATGAATGCTTCTGAGCATTTACAGAACTTCTTTACAAGCAACGAATCGAACGAGACACGAGAAAAGCTATCCTTGAAGTTCGTAAAAACAAAGAAACCATTAACTTAAACGAAGATGCTAAATAACTCTTGTCATGAAATGACACTTAAAAAAGTCAACAGACCACTACATTCTCCTAACGTCGCTGTTGACTTTTCTTATTGGAAATGTATTTTTGGCAGTGCCCAAAGAACTCACAAAATAGTATCAATTTCCTTTTACAATTTGACCAATATCTTTCTCATCTTCACTTATCAAATCATAAAATCCTACATGAACACCTTCTTTATACAACCAACATAGGTCTGTTCCATAGGGCGCATCAAAAATTTCTAACATAACTGGGGCTATTTCCAATACAGAGTTTGCTCCTAAAACTTGAAAATTACTAGAATCATTTACATATTCATCATTATCTTCTGAAGAGTAAATAGTCCACCCATTTAATTGAGGAACTTCTGATTTTTCTCTAAATGTATAACGTATTGGTTTTCCGGATACAACATTCTTAGAAACAATAAAACCTCCATAGTCAGAATTATTAACTTTCATATTCACACTCCTCAATAAGAGTTAATAAATCATTTCTCAAAGAATACTCTTTGGTATAATCCACACATGATCTTTCAAATTATACTTTGAACCACTACTAATCCACACCTTTTGCTCTTCTAATTTCAATTATACAATATTAACAATCTATTTTCTTTTATTAATATATACCGCGCATTATTCATTAAGTTTAAATACATTTAAAGCACTTGTTGTCCAAAATAACAATCAAGTGCTTTAATTTCATATGATTTATAAGTAACATTAATCCATCACTATTCTTTTTTTCAATAGTCCAAATAAAGCTAGTTAATTTGGATATTTTACATGTTTACTCGCTAATAATGCAATTCTATTTTTCAGAAAGTTCATTAACAAATTCAGAGAAACTTTTAGAAATTAGTCGGATGTATTCCTCTCTTAACTCGTTATCTTCTTCAAAGTAATCCATATCACAATGATATACACTACCTCTATCTTTCCCATCAATTGATAAACAAATCAAACTCCCCGCTGGGTCAATTCCAATTGGAAGCAAATTACTTGGTACCACTTGCACCAAATTATAAATTCTTAATTTCTCTTCTAGATTTATTTCATTTTCTATTGATAGAGGAAAAAACATTGAAACAGACGATGTTATTACGCCTTTCTTAGTTGTATCATTAGTTTTAAATCTTCGTTGCTCAGTTTTCCCTCCATTTTTAGACAGCAAAAATTGTTTATAATCAGCAGGTAACAATATACCATACTTATTTTCGAAATCTTCGATATCTTCAATGCCAATAGGGGTAAAAGTATATTCAAAATCTAAATTCCTCATACAATTAACCTTCTTTCCTGTTCATTTTGTTTTTCTCAATCAGAGTATAATCTCTCAATCAATTCAGAAAAAGAGTCGCATATTAATTTAATTTTATCCTCATTCACTGATTCCTGATCATAGAGAACTACTGACGGAGAATCTTCAGCACAGTAATTAAAACAAATCAGTCCCCCAAATGGGTCTCTTGCAAATGGAATAATACCTTCCGGAAGTGAAGTTAATTCATAAACAACTTCTATATTTGCATCTTTGCTTGTAAAACTTAATAGACAATCAAAGACTGCTCCACCCTCATCATCATTAATATCATAAATATTAGGCTCAGGATAACCACCGTTATTTTTTTTAATGCATTCACGGTAATCATCTGGAAATCTGACACCAAATGAATTCTCCACAGCAATAATTACTTGCTCATCTATCGCTCCATCCGTAAATAGCCAAGTTACTCGGCTCATTTTATCATCTCCAAAATAATTTTCTTCAGTTTACCTGTTCTACCGTTATCTCCACCACCCAAAATTGCTCTACCACCTGTATGACACGCAATCTGATGTTCATAGTAAGCTGCCCGTAAAAGCCCCCCATTGGTGAGGGCTGA
Organism: Bacillus sp. FSL K6-0073; assembly: GCF_038006085.1. Classification (NCBI taxonomy): domain Bacteria; kingdom Bacillati; phylum Bacillota; class Bacilli; order Caryophanales; family Bacillaceae; genus Bacillus; species Bacillus sp. FSL K6-0073. The sequence goes on from NZ_JBBOUN010000001.1 coordinate 3,209,674, forward strand.
TAATCAGTGGGGATGAACAAAACCCCCAGTTTCACTTTATTCACTACCTTTAACCCCACCACTCTCCAAATTCGAGATCCTACTCTGAATACTCGCCTTTGAGGCATCATGGGCTTCTTGGAATTTCCCGCCATAGTTCGTTCCAGTTCTAGCGACACTTCCATCTGGCAGTATTTCTACACCTTTAAAGATTTGGGATACAGAGTCCGCACCTTTTGCTAATGTATTTTCAATTATATAATACTGGTAATTTCCGTTAGGTTTAATTCATAAAAATAATTTTTAAACATTTATAACATGCCTATCTAATAAAAAAGCGCTTGATTGTCTTTCGTAGACAATCAAGCGCTTTAAGTTCATTTGTTTTTAAGCAGCATAAATTTATAAATTTTGTAGTAACAATATGACACTTGTTATACTTCATAACAAATACTATCTAAAAACTTACGAGTTTGTACGAGTTCGTTAGTTTAACTACTTTCTTTCGTTGAACTACTAAAAGAAATTTTCTATTTTCAATAAAACTACATTCTCGAACTGTAATCAATTGTAAATACCTTTTTATCATCTGATCCTTGAATTCAAATAAAAAGTTTTTAATAGAAATAAAAAAGCTCAATACGGTCAAATTAATGATGTACTGAGCACATTAATTACTAAATATAATTATAAAATTTTTAGTTCAGATTAACGCACGTAATAATTAACACTAAGTTTATTATTTGTCTTTCAAAAATTTCAAATACTTTCCATCTTCTACACTAAAGCATCTACCTCTAGATTTCTTATTAGCTATTTCTAAATACTCTCTAGCTTTAGAGAAATCCCCTACCTCATAAGCCACCTTGCCAGCCCAGAGTTCTCGTTCACCTGTATCTCCTCTTTCAGGATCTGCAACAAATATTTTATCAACCCATTTTTTCATCCGTTCAACATCATTTAATAAAATAGAGATATCTAAAATACCCCATATTATTAAAAAGCTCTCGTCATAAGTTACCTTATCATCTGGAAGCTCTCCCCATGCTTGCTCCAATAAAAAAACAGACTCTTCTAAATTTCCCTTATCAAACGCTTCATTACTCTTATCCATTAATCCTTGTATATAAACACCCTTTTCACCTGTTACATAAGCCATTACATCTACCTCCTAAATTTCATCTTTAATCACTTCAAAATATTTATCATCTTCACTATAAAAAATCGAATATCCTTCAAGTATATATGCCCTAAGCAAATACTCTTTAGATTTATTAACTTCTCCTAATTCATACAAACTTTCACCGAGACGTAACATAATAAAAGGGTTTTCTATTCCATCAGGACAATTAATTGCATTAAATAAAAATTCTTTAGCAGCGCTAAAATCTCCATTTATATAACATGTGTCACCTAATGCTGTATAAATCCATGTACTTGCTGCCCAATTATATTTAGGTTCTGGCACTAAATATAAAGCTTCTAAATACATTTTTATTGCATTCTCATATTCAAAACGATTAACTAAGTTATCACCTTCAGAACATATACTTACTATTCTTTCATACAGTTCATCCTGTAATTCCAATATAAACTCCCCCTAATTATCTGGTGGTAAATATGTCTGTCCTAAACTAGCACCCTCAGAACGGTTTTTACTATAGTGTTCCAAATAATAATTATCTGGATCACGCATCCAATCTCTTACTTCTTTAGACTTTGGTCCATACTTCCGTCCAACTTCATTCCACCAAGTAACTGCATCTATTTTATGTGCCATATCTGCCTCACTTAACGGACGCCACTTATTGTTACCGTCTAAAAATTCAGTTTTACCACGTACTGTTCGTATTTTTGGTGGATCTTCATTTTTCATTCTCTCTATTACTTCTTTACCAGTTCTGGAAGCTTTGCTAGGTGTACTACCCATATATTCCAAACGTTTAGTGCTGCCACTTAATTCAGGTAAACCCACTTCTTTATTACTTGCGTAACCCCCATCTGGTCGGTGCCATTTTCCATTTACATCTTGATAATAACCTTTAGGAATATCACCCGTAACCCTATGTTGTAATCTTAAACCCTCACAATAAAAAAGCAAACCATGTAAACCTTATTAAACTACTTCTTTTTCTTCTACTATCGGCAATTCATATGCCGTTTTATATTTCATCATGCCATATACAATGTTTACAAGCCTTCTCATAATACATACCAATGCTTGTCCTTTTGTTTTTCCTTCTTTAAGCTTCTTTTGATAGTACGCATGAAACACTGGATTTCGTGGCATCTTACTGCCTTTTGCTACTTGCACTTGCTGCACCACTGCTAAATTATAAAATAAAGCGTGTAGCGCCTGTTTCCTTGTTTGCTTTTGTGTGTCTTACCTTTCCCACCAGAACCAAAGTAAACAGGCGCAATCCCCGCAAATCGTGCTAATTTGTTGGCATTTGGAAATCGTCTTACATCTTCAATTTCTGCAATTAATGCTGATGCCGTCACAAGTTCTATTCCCGGCATCGTCTCTAATTGATAATCTAGTAGATTTACTAGCTGTTTTAATTCTCTTTCGATGTATTTCATTTCTTTCTTTTTAAACTCAATCTCCCGTATAATACTTCTCACTAAAAAGTCTCGTGTGTCTTAATATTCCTTCATTGTATGTCCATCTTCTTTTACAAGTTTTAATATGTCGCTTGCTTTCTTTACCGAACATGTATTGTGACTAACCTCTACTAAAAAAGCCGTTAATTGCTTTATATTTGCCCCCTCTAAACAAGAGGGTGACGGATATTGCTTCCAAAATGCTAATGCTGTTTTTCCATTTTCTACGCTAAAACACAAAAAAGCACTTGTTGCCTTTAATTGACAATCAAGTGCTTTAAGTTCATATGTTTTTAAGTAGCGTAAATTTGTAAGTTTTGTAGTAACAGTATGACACCCTTTGTACATCATGACAAATACTATATTAAAACTTACGAGTTTGTACGAGTTCGTTAGTTTAATATACATTCCATGTGTTTATATTTATCGCCCGGTAAAATGTCATCTCGCCTAAGCTCGTACTTTATTTTCTATTCTATCATTGCACATAACACTCTATGATGGTACAACCATCATGGAGTATCTATTTTCAAACGCCCTATTATTTTTTCTGTCTTTCATTTAGTTAAATAGGATTATTCGGAAATTCACTATGATATTTATCGATTAACGCTTTATATTCTCTATCATTTGGTACTTCTCCTAAGTATTTATTTTTCCAAATAATCATTTGGTCACTAAAACCATATTCTGTATCGAACCAATTTGTATAATCATAATGCATCTTAAATTTCCCACTACTCTCAAGAGTCATTGTAAAGGAATACCAAAGTTCTTGCTGATTATCTTTAAAAACATTTCTTAGTTCATCACTCAACTCAAACAGCTTTCTTTTATTTTTTTTAAATTCTTCTTTATCAATAGCATAGTTAAATGGGATTTTCACACTATAATTAAAGCATTGTCTATTTTCAGGTGTATTATAAAAAAAGTACGTTCCCCCTCCAGTTTCCGATATCTGAGCATAAAAATAAAATTTCTCCCATTCTTCTGGAATCATTTCATTAACCGTTTCAGCTATTTCTCTATACAACTTGTTCATTTCTTTTTCCACTTTAATCAACCTCCTGCGCGATTTCTAATCGTTTTCTCAAATATCCCTTTTCCTTCTATTTCATAAACTATTTCAAAATAATTTGGTCTTAATGACGTTCCTTGATAAACTGGTTCAATTTTTACTGATACTTTTTTAGGAGGCTTCCCACCTAATGCATTAACCCATTCTTTCTCCATATTATACCATTCTCCACCCGAACGATTAATTTGTTTATTTTGAGCGATTAAATTATCAATATCACCGGATCCATGGAATTGCGTCCCTATCAAGTGCCCACCATCATCAGGCAATCTATCTTCTCTTCCTGCAGCCACTTGCATTCCTGTGTTTCGTTTTCCTTTTTAAAGTATTAATCCTTCCGCCTCAACATCTACTATTCTACCAAGTTCATCTGTTGTATATTTATAACCATCCTCAGTGATATAGCGTACGTTTGGCGCAAGTTCTTTCCTTCCATTTTTTCCTTTAACAATGTGCTTCCCAAGATCTTTCTCTTTTATTTCAGTTATCTTAGGAGTTTCACCCGTACCCTATGTTGTAATCTTAAACCCTCACAATAAAAAAGCAAACCATGTAAACCCTTATTAAACTACTTCTTTTTCTTCCACTACTGGCAACTCATAAGCTGTTTTATATTTCATCATGCCATATACAATGTTTACAAGCCTTCTCATAATACATACCAATGCTTGTCCTTTTGTTTTTCCCTCTTTAAGTTTCTTTTGATAGTATGCATGAAACACTGGGTTTCTAGGTAACTTACTTCCTTTCGCTACTTGCACTTGCTGTACTGCTAAATTATAAAATAAAGCGTGTAGCGCCCTGTTTCCTTGTTTGCTTTTGTGTGTCTTACCTTTCCCACCAGAACCAAAGTAAACAGGCGCAATCCCCGCAAATCGTGCTAATTTATTGGCATTTGGAAATCGCCTTACATCCCCAATTTCTGCAATTAATGCTGATGCCGTTACAAGTTCTATTCCCGGCATCGTCTCTAATTGATAATCTAGTAGATTTACTAACCGTTTTAATTCTCTTTCGATGTATTTCATTTCCTTCTTTTTAAACTCAATATCCCGTACAATACTTCTTACTAAAAAGTCTCGTGTTTCTTGATACTCTTTCATTGTTTGTCCATCTTCTTTTACAAGTTTTAATATGTCGCTTGCTTTCTTTACTGAACATGTATTGTTGCTAACATCTAATAAAAAAGCTGTTAATTGCTTTATATTCGCACCCTCTAAACAAAAGGGTGACGGATACTGCTGCCAAAATGCTAATGCTGTTTTTCCATCTAACTCTGAGAAAAACTTTTTATAACTTGGATAATGGTGGTTTAATTGAATATGTAATTGGTTCTTTAACGCACTTTGTGCTTTTACTAATGCATTCCTTCTTGAAACTAGTTGTTGTATCGACCAAAATAAATCGTTTGGCTTTGCATCTGGTAATTGATTTAACTTATTTATTAGTATACGGGCTACGCATTCCGCATCCCAACTATCACTTTTTTGTGTCGTCACATGGCTTTTTCGCTCTAAAAATGATAAAGCTGGATTTACTTCTTTCACTACTTGTTCATGATCTACTAAATATTTCGCTAACGCTCTTCCATAACCACCAACATCCTCTAAACCAAATACAACAGTTATCCCAGCACTCACATATGTCTCTACTTCTAATAAAAACTTCGAAAATGCAGATGGTTTATTATCAAATTGTATTTCTCCTAATTTTTCTTGCCAACAATTAATAATAACAGCCGTATGATGCTCCTTATGTAAATCTACTCCTACATACAAATAGTTCTGTCTATTATGCATAACTCATCCCTCTATTCAATGATTTAGTCATATATAAAAACGTCGGCAACCTTAGTTCGAGCGTTCATCTTCCGATGCGCATAGGTACGCAAGCCTATCCATTTTCATAATTTCATAAGTACATATAGTAAAATGAGTGATTTTTTTAAGTACGACTATTATATAATTGCTGGATGTTTACCGTTTGTTTGTATTTGCCCGTATGTATATATCCCTCGATAAAAACTCTCTCGGTCTAACATGCGTTTCACTTGTACTTTCGTAAATTGTTTTCCTTTCTCTGTACGATAACCTTCCCTATTCAGTCGTTCTGCCAATTGAGTCAGCGACCAATGTTTAAAAAAGTGTCTTAACTCAAATAGTCTACGTACAACCACTGCTTTCTCCGTATCTACTTCTAACACCTTTTGTTCTTTCTTTACTCTATAACCAAACATCACACCGCCCCCCGCATATCCACCTTGTTCTGCTTTCTTCTTTCTGCCTCGACTTAGCTTTAATGCAATCTCAAGACGTTGATATTGATCTAATAGCTCTAACATACCATTTACTAAAAAGTCATTTGGGTCATGCGTGTATATACTATAATTTGGTTGTTCAATTGCTTTCACATCTACCTTGTGTTTCTTTAGCTCTCGTTGTATTAACACTTTTGCCATATCAGAGCGCCATAACCGAGATGTATTTAGTACAATAACTTTGCTCACTTGATGATATGCCATATCCGACAATAGCTCTTGTAGACCTTCACGTTCAACTGTTAATCCATCTTCATCTACTTTCGCTCCGCTGATTCCTTTATCTTCGTATATGTGAAGCAGTTGTAGTTTATTTTCGATGCAGTACCGTTCAATTTCTTCTACTTGATACGTTAGGCTATACCCTTCACGCACTTGTCCTTCCGTTGAAACTCGTACATAACCAACTACTTTCTCTCCCATATTGAGCCCCTTCCCGTTACAGCAATTACAATCCCTGTAACGTTTACCCGTTTTTTGCGGATAACGTGTGCATAACGTCCATCCGTTAAAACGTACTTTACGATGATTTCCAAAAATAATACAACCCTTTATTTTTTCCTCTACTATCGTCGTACGCTGTACATAGCCATTACAATCTATAAAACAACAATAAAAATTTAACACTTAATACACTTATAAAATTATAATGCTCTTTTAAATTTCTACGCTTAAACGCAAAAAAGCACTTGTTGCCTTTAATTGACAATCAAGTGCTTTAAGTTCATATGTTTTTAAGTAACATAAGTTTGTAAGTTTTGTAGTAACAGTATGACACCTTTTGTATGTCGTGACAACTACTACGTTAAAACTTACGAGTTTGTACGAGTCCGTTAGTTTCATGTCCATTCCATGTCTTTATATTCGTCGCACAGTAAAATGTCATCTCGCCTAAGCTCGTAATTCTTTTTCTATTCTATCATTGCACATAATACTCCATGACGGTACAACCATCATGAAGTACGTATTTTCAAACACTCTATTTTTTTCTCTCCACACCACATATACTTTATTTTCATTGATCTTTTTATGAATTATTGTATATTTAACTTTAGCAATACAAACATTGACATATCTGCAAATGAATTAGTAAGTGTAAGTTATTAAAACTAATCCTATATATCCATTCGCATAGGAGTAAAACACTTGCTTCTTCTATTATTGGACAGGGCCCATAAACTCAGTAATAATTAGAATATGTTCCTTCAATTTCACCTTTTTTAAATTCTCTACTTTTTCTTCTCCACCAAGCCCTAGTAAAGGTGTATAACCAAAACATTCTTCATACTCTGGTTCATTATATTGTTTTATTGCCTCTGGATAAGGTAACCAACCTAATGCCCTTTGTTTAAATGCTTCTTCCTCTAAAAATCTAATAAACAAGGAGAATTTTGAGGCTAACACTTTTGTTTTACCTTTCCGATAGTTAATCATAACTATATACGACTCTTGATTTTCATCTTTCTCAAAAATTATAATATCACCTAGGGATGTAGTAAAAATAGGAATCGTTCCTTTACTCCTTAAGTATGTGTCACTTACTAAAGAACTAAAATCATCCGGATTTATTACTTTTAAATAGCCATCCATAAAAGTCCCATAGCCATAAATTCTCCATGCTTCAATCAATTCTTTAGGAAGGTATTCTTTATACTTATTTATTGTAGACTCTTCTACTTTACTATTTTTTTTTAAATCACTATAAATACTCAATTGACAATCCTCCTTTAATATGTAAGTTTAACATTTAAATACGTATTTTTCCGTTGTTCTAGGGTTAAACTCTTTTCTAATTCCTTGATTTGTTCATCAACAATATCAATTCTATACCGCCATTGACTACCTAGTGAAGAATTTATCCTTTTATCCCCCAGACCACCAATATGCAACGGATTTCCCCCTGCTATTTGATCAGGATTATGAAGTGCTGCCTGTGTTTTCAACCAACTAGCTGCTTTTCCCTCAGCTTCTTCCCAAGACATTCCACTTTCAAATAATTCTTCTATTTTTTTACTTAAGGCTTTTTCACGAGCTGCTTGTTGTGCTGCATTTCCTTCTATTGCTCTACCTTCATCAATAAATCGCTTCCGATTTTGCTGATACTCATATACGGTTAATTCATTCATACCTTTTTCTTGATCCTTTAACTGTCTTGCAAATTCTTCTGAATCGAATTTAGTTTTATAATTAAAGTTTACTTCAATTTCATCAATTCGCGGAACGTTATCTAGGTTCTTTACTTCACCCGTACCCTTAGCAAGTTGATAAGCGTCATCCTTAGCTACCGTACTTGCCTTTGAAAACTTTCCAACTACTTCTCCAACAGTTGAAGATTCTATATAAGAAAGCTTCATTCCTATTCCAGTATCCTCCGTCCTAATTGCTGCTGGAATAGGAGTATTTTTCATAGCATCTAGTGCATTTTTTTAAGTCTTATTTTCCTTAAGCGATTGTACCACATTATTTCTACGCTAAAACGCAAAAAAGCACTTGTTGCCTTTAATTGACAATCAAGTGCTCTAAGTTCATCTGTTTTATAAGTAACATTAATCCGTCACTATTCTTTTTTCAATAGCCCAACTAAAGTTAGTTGATTTGGATATTTTACATATTTACTCGCTAATAATGCATTCCTTAATTTAACAGAGAATATTTTAAGATTTATTTTGCTCTTCATATTCTTTCATCTCTTCGAATTTTCTTCGCTCATTTTCATTACTCGGTTTCTTCCCTAAATATTTATATTCAAAATAATCCACTCGGTCATTCGGTCCAAAAGTAGATTGATACCATTTAGTATACCCATAATAAATTTTTAATTTCCCCTCAGATGTCACAATCACGTCAAAAGGTTTATAGACTTTGTCTCAAAATTTTAAAAACCTTTTATTCAAAACCGATAACAATCCATTCATCTACAAAATCCCAAAAGTGAACATTATATTTAGGCTGACTCTTAGCTGACCAAAAAGTAGCATTGTTATTCTTACAATTTTCATAATCTATAGCTATGTAGCTCCCCATACCATTACTAAAGAATCCAAAAGATGTTTTTAAATTAATCTTTATAGGTTCTTCCAATTCATCTATAATCCCCCACTCTAAGTCATCATCCCCAAAGTAAGTTATAGCTTCTAATGGCATCAATCCCATCGATTCACTTGTGTAATCATAAAATCCATTATGAACATTTTCATAAAAGTCCCTAATAGATTCAGGAATTTCTCTCCATGAAGATTCTAATTCCTCATTATTAAAACTATCTTTAGGATTTCTTCCTTCATAATATAAATCTTCTCCACCTTGATTTTTTATTGTATACAAGATTGAATAGGTGTCCTCACTTATCATCAGTTCAATATCCTCAAGGTATTCTGATAAGTAAGCAATAGTATTAGATAAATTATTATCTACATATTTTTTCCATATACTTAAAATTTTCTTGATTCTCTTTTCTCTATTATGTTCACTAAATACTTCCACCCATAAATCAGGAATTAAAGATGCATTTATATTCTTAAATTCATTTGCATTAATCAATTGAATATCTTCATTATACTCTCTTAATATATCTAACTTAGAACTCATTTTTCCCCATCCTTTTTAATATTATTTTATATTATTCTTTTTTAAAATCATCAATTTGTTTTTGCAATATTCTTTCAAGCTGTTTTTCTCTTGTAATCATCTTGCTCCTAAAGTCAAGACTAACTTCTATCTCATCTGGTGTTCCCTTTTTATAATGTGTCCATTCTTCATACGATTTAGATTGCTTTGAAGTGTTTGCAGATTTACTTAATCCTGTAAAGTTTTCTGGGTTATTTAATACTTCTAACTGTTGTTTTTCTGTTAAATTACCAAAACCATCCATACTTGCAATTCTGTCCATAGACACAATATGATCTGCTTCTAGTGAACCTATAAAAGTTTTTCCAGGAAGAGCCTGATCCTCCGTTTCTATCTTTTTATTGTGGCCTTTATTTACTTGTTTTCTTATTTTTGCTGTCGGTGTTTTTTTTCTTAATGCTTCATATTCTTCATCTGTAATCTTTCTCTCACCGTACCTAGGAGGAATTCCACTATCCCCCGTACCCTTAACCCCACCACTCTCCAAATTCGAGATCTTACTCTGAATACTCGCCTTTGAGGCATCATGGGCTTCTTGGAATTTCCCGCTATAGTTCGTTCCAGATCTAACGACACTTCCATCTGGCATTATTTCTACACCTTTAGCGAATGGGGTTACGGAGTCCACACCTTTTGCCACTAGACCTTTAATGAAGTAGTCCGCATCATTAATCTTATCTACGGTTTTCCAGCCTTGTATTTTTAAATTTTTTAATAGATTATTTTCCTTAAGCGATTGTACCACATTTTTACCCAAATTTGGATTAAAACCAGGCATTCCTTCTTTGAATTTTAATAATTTGGCTAAATCAGCTAATTCACTCGTCCCTTTGAATGCTTTTACTCCTTTTCCTACTGCTCCAACAACTGGGATTGCATCTAATCCGCCAAAAATGATGTTTCCTACCCGCTCTTCTTGGCTCAATTTCCTATGTGTTCCCCAGTCTTCTCCGTCGATACCGCTTTTTATTTGTACACCTCCGTATACTACTGCGGCAGCGGCCCCGAGTGGTGGACAAAGGATTGTTGTGATGATGATTCCTACGCCTATTCCTATGTCTCGCACCATTTCTAGTTTTTTCTGTTCATCTTCTATCGATTTGTATTCAAATCCTCGTGTGGATGGGACTACTTTCTTGTATTCTTCATAATTTAATTTTGCATCCGGATTTTGTTTTTTTAGTTCTTTGTATTCCCCTCTCAGTACGTTATCAAATGCAGGTGAATCTCTAAAAATATCTTCTACTGTTATTTTATCTTTCTTCTTCTGTATTGTTTGTGGTACACTTCCGTAGCCTGCATGCGCACCTGGTAATACTGTCGTTGTTGTAGAGCCAATTCGGTTATTTGTTTCAAAACTGAGAATAGATGTATCTCTCATTTTTTGAGCGAATTTATCCATTTCTACTAAAAAAGGTTTATCTATATGTTCAGAGACTAATCGCCCTGCTTCTCCGCAATATTTTTGTAATGTCGAATAACTATCAAGTAATTCCCCAATTTTTTGCGATTGATCTTTAGGATTAAAATGGATACTACCATCCGAGTCTAAATCTCGTATTCTTCCATCAATTCTTTTTAATGATTCATTTGCTTCCCGTAATTTCATGAGTGCATCTTTTGTAATTCGATTCATACCATCCCCCATGTTTTGCCATGGTTCAGGTCTATATTTCACATCCATCTCGTTTTCATCCCCCCAGCCGTATGGTGATTTCTACAACTTACTTAATATTTCACGTAATTGTTCGTCCTTTTCAAGCATTTCTACACATACATTTCCTACAACTGTCGCTGACCTAGAATAGTGTTCAGCCAATTCTAGTGTTTTGTGTAATATATCAGGATATTTTTCAATTACTCTCATCGCTTCACCTTTTTGATAAAAATCACAGCTTAATAAACTCTCAATATTCGTTCCAATGACGTCTACATGGATTTTATATATATTTTCTAACTTCATTACTATATCAAGTAGTTCTTGAAAATTAACTAATACTTCTTCTCCACCACCAGAACCACTATCTCCCATTGATACTTGCATTATTGAATACCTCCTAACGAGAATTGTCTCGGGTCAATTAACTTTTTATATGGCATTTTTAACACGTCATACAATTTCTTATTAATCGCATAGAGGCTCACCCAGTCATATCGATTACGATCTACATCGATTTGAACGAAATCTTCTCCTTCAGTAAAATATAAGAAACATTCCCATTTTCCTCCTCTATTACTTCGAGGTCTCGTATACGTTTCTATCGCTATAACGTCTTTATTTGATAAATCTTTTTCCTCAAATGTTTGTTGTTCTGCCTCTGTCATTCTCTTTGAGAAAAATGTATCTTCTATTTCCCTCGGTTCTCTCAATAAGAAAGGAATGCGTGTTAATAATGAAAAATATACGTCCGGCTTTGGTATGTAGTCGATCTCGTATTTTTTATTTGGTTCTATTTCTGTTAATACAGCCACACGGTCTTTATCCTCTTTTAAAAAGCCAATTAATACATTATTCATTCTCGTGTATTCATGACAATTTTCATATTCCTTTAATAGTTCAATTATTTGAAAAGCTGCAGGGGTAATTCCATTTTCACTTGTAAGTAGGCCTTTTTCTTTTAAACTCGTAGTTGCTTTCGTGACACATTCTGCATCAAGTAAAATAATTGCGTCACGGTTTGGCAATCCAAATATATCGGTAACCCCAGCTGCACCTGCGAGAACATATAATTCAGCAGGTGCAAAACTCATTTCTTTCCCCATTCTTTTATCCCTCGTTTCTCCATCACAGTTGTTTTATCGCCCTTACTTCCGATTTATCTCCGTACGTTTGAATGCTTTTATCTAACTCTTTCAAAGCTTTCGTATGTCCTTCAAATGCCTCTACCATTTCTGAATTATATTGAATGATCAAATCAAGATAACTTAAAAATGCATCTCTCGTTTTTCCATTCCATTTCGCACCTGTGACATATGCTTTTAAGTCTTTCGCTTGGTTTAAAGAATCCTTCATACCATTTTCAATGTTTTGTGCGTAAGAAATGGCACTTGCAGTGTTACTTCCTATAATTTCAACCTCTTTACCACTCATGTTGGTTCCCTCCATTCTTTGTATGCTTAATGGATAAGTTTTTCAAATTCCTTTTTCTTTTCTTCAAAAGCCTTGGTCGCTGCAGCGTATGCTGACGCTTTCTCCGATTCTGCTTTCGCTTTATATTCCAAATACTTTGCATAAGCTGTACTTTTTGCAGATCCAACATCGCTTAATGCACTTTTAAAATAGGATACTAATGTATGTAATTCTTCATCCTTTTCATGACGTTTTTGTTCAAATTCAACTGCCGGAATTTTATTAGCTTCTAAACCATTACTTTTACTCTCATAATCTCTCTTCGCTGATTCAGCATCTTGAATGAATTGCTTTAACTCTCTTTCTTTATCTTTTAAATAATCATGTAAATCATCATACCGATCTCGTTTCCTCGCACTTTCTGTAAAACCAGACGCATTTAAAAAAGCATTGTACAATTCATCTAACATCTTTCTCCCCCTTTAGCACAATAACTATGTAGTTAAATTCGTATATTTAAACATGAATATTCATTACATTAAGAATTAACAAATAATTATTTTTACATATTGCTATTTTATCAAAGGGATTTTAACATTTCCATATTTTATGAATGGCTTTCGCATTTTTCTTCAATAAAGTGAAACTTTAATCAATATGACTATGTATTTATTACTACCTTTTATCCAATTCATTCGTATTAAATCCTTGCTTGAGAGTAAGACCAGTTCTTTCTTATTTCATCAACAACTATTTCTGGATAATCCCAATGAAGCGTACGAGTAGGCTCCCTGACTCGTTTTACTATTCCTTAGGCTGTTTTGTTTCTATATTCATTCCAATATTTTGGCTCAGTCGCTCTTAAAAGAACAATAGAAAAAGGATCTGATATGAATATCAGATCCTTAACTTTAATTTCATAATACATACATCTTTTTACACGATAACTGGTTCATACGTGCTCAAATTATCATACTCAGTTTTTACAATACTAGGTGGAAGGTTAACACATCCTCAGATTCACCTTTTCTTGTAGCAGTGCATAATGTTTAATAAAATTAAAGCATATTTTTACTTACCAGACTTAATTTTTTCGTTATATTCTTCTAAAGTTAACCCTTTTTCTTTTAGATAAACAGCAACTTCTTTCCCTACATAACGATAGTGCCATGGCTCATACTTAATGCCAGTAATATTCTCTTTATCTTTTGGATAGCGGAGAGTAAATCCATATTCTGCAGCGTTCTTATCTAACCATTTGAATGCATCGGTAGTTTCAAATTTTGCATTTAAATCTTCTACAGTATTCTGCCATTCAACTGAAATAATGTCTAACGCTAATCCAGTATGATGTTCACTTGCACCAGGATACTGAAGATATTCCAATGCCTTAGCACTAGCCTCTTTATCCGACAAGCCCTGAGATTTATAGCTTTTAACTGAAGCATCATAATAAGTTTGTTGTAATTTTATAGCTCGATAACCTGATCTTAAATAAAGATTGATTCCCTCTTTTTTTGCAGCTGCTACCATATCCTGATAGGAAGTTGCAATTCTACTATCTATTTTCATATTTGGCTTCGCATTTTGGGTGATACTTGTTAATTCAATTCCTAGTTCCTTTGATAACATATGCTCTCTATTTACAAGGATAATTCTCCAATCATTAACATCAGAGATAGGTAAAACATCTTTTTTCTTCGCATGTATTTCATTTTTATTTTTATCGTTATTATTAGTAGTTGCCTGAGATGTTTGCTTTCCACTACAAGCAGCAAGACTCCATCCCATTGCTAATACCAATGCTAAAATTATAAATTTTTTAATTGTATCTCATTCCCTTTTTGTTTATTAGTCTTTATACCAATTTCCCAACACGTCTCTAGGAATCTCCTTGAAATCCTTCAAAGAAACCGGGCCGACAAATTTTTTAATTCCATGTTTTTTAGAATTTTCATCCGAATAATCTTTTAAAAATTGAATTTTAAATTGTTTCTTACCATCAGCATAGTCGGTTACTGTCGGTACGATTGCCGCTTGTCGTATACCAAAAGTTTTATCTTCATACTTAACAAATTGTACATAAGATAATCCTCCAACCAATGTTTCTAATTTTTCTTGCGCAGAAATAAGATTTCCAAGAGAATAATAGATTAGCGTTTCATGTCCATCTTTATTTTGTTTCCACTCAATTGGTTGAATTACATGTGGATGATTTCCAATTACTACATCTACACCTAAATCTGTTAAATATTGAGCAACTTCTTTTTGTTGCTTTGAAGGTGTTGAGGTATATTCTACTCCCCAATGCACCATAACAATCACCATATCAGAGCTACTCTTTGCCTTTTCCACATCATTTTGTATCGCTTTTTTATCAATTAAATTTAAAGCCCAAGACTTATCAGCTGGAATTTTAATTCCATTCGTACCATATGTATAATTTAGTAACGCAAAACGAATACCATTTTTTGTAATCGTTTTTATTTCATTACGCTCGTTTTTACTCTCATTAATACCTACTGGGATAACATCCGGATATTTTTTCCAGTATTCTCTTGTATTCGCAACACCTTTAATACCCATATCCATAGCGTGATTTGTCGCTTGCGTCACTATATTGAATCCAGTGTCCACTAAAGATTGGCCTACTTCTTCAGGTGTATTGAAAGTCGGATATCCTTGTACTTTTAAATTATTTCCGGCAATCGGAGTCTCCTGGTTCACTATAGCAAGATCACTTGATTTAACAGCCTTTTTGATATTTTCATAAATATAATTATAATCATATGAACCGTCTTTTTGTTTGCCATCTTTAATTACTGCGTCATGATATAAATTATCACCCGTAGCTATTAAATTCACAACCGATTGTACTTTTTTATCTTCCGTAAAATTAGGAGACTGTTGGATAGGACTTTTATCTACCCAATTCGGTGCTTTTAATGATGTATCTATATTGGATTCAGCCGGTGGTAACGAAGCTTTAGATGTCTTAACATCAGTATTACCACAAGCGGTTAAAAGCACTAAAAAAATAAGACATACTAAAAAAAACTTTTTACTTCTCTGTAAAGTATCTAACATGTGATCCTCTTTTCTGTTTTATTCCTTATAACCTGTTCTAACAAATCATTCTTTAAAAAAACGTATTTTGGTTTTACCCTTAATTATGGAAGGACACTCTGTTACACCTGCTTCGGAATATACTAATAATTGTTTTCCGCTTTCTAGCAATCTATCGATTCCATCAGAAGTAATAGATTACTAGAAAAACATAATCCATCAGGATGTCGACTAGTTTGATATACCTATTCCAATTGCAATAACTCGTTTAATATTTAAACAAGATAGGAGAATCGTTCATATAGCCTCTTCTCTCGCTTTATGTTTAAGGTGCCTCCAAAAAAGGGATCGTTGCTGTACCCCTTTACATAGTGCGAAATTTTTGCAACTAATTTCTTTCATTCAAGCGACAAACATTATACCGATAACAATAAGTAAGACCCAAGAACTTATTTTACCAATATACGAAAAAAGTAGCAATCTTTTGTCCCATATAAAGAAGCCCATTAGGAGAAATGAACGAGAGATTCATTCTATTCAATTCCTTCATTGATTAATAAAAAAACAAGCCATCCAACTATTGGATGGCTCTATACTATAAAGAAAATTTGTTATTGGATTACTTCAATTTCCCTTCAAAAACAATCTTCCTACCGCACGGCTCAACTACTGTTTTGCCGTCTTTCTTTACTTCATGAAAGATTGGCTCTTCCATACGACGAGACGGAGCGTAGCCTTCTTGTTCCATACGTGCTAAGCAGTCTGTAATTGTTTCATTTTCAAGTACTTCAAATTTCTTTTTATTAGGTTGTTTTGTCATGCCCTAACCTACTTTCTATTTTTCTTGATGCAAATTGATTTTTCATGTAGACCATATATAACATTGCGAGAATTCCCATTATAATCATAACCGCAATAAAAAAGCTTGTATACTGTATTTTTTCTATAAATACGCCGCCTAATACAGGTCCCATAATACTTCCTAAACTAAAAGCGATTCCGGATAATATATTACCTGCCGGTAGTAAATGTCTCGGTAATAAATCAGTCATAAATCCAAGCCCTAAAGAGAAGCACGATCCAATAACCATACCCGCTAAAAGCATGCAGGCAAAGACGATCCAGTAATATTGATCAAATACGGCGGCAAGTAGAAAAATGCCCGTACTTATGCTAAACGTCCACGTTAATATACGGTCCCTTCCGTATTTATCACTCAATATACCGAGCGGAATTTGTGTAATAATACCCCCAACTGCAAATGCTGGTAATAAGAAGGATACATCTGAAACAGACCACCCTTTACGAAGTGCATATACTGGTAAGTTACTGTTTAGCATTGCTTCAAGTACGCCATATGCAAGTGGTCCTAGCAGTGCAATCCATCCTAATCCAACAACTTGTTTATAACGAGAAAATGATGATTCACTCTTCGCTTCTCTTTCATCTTGCGCTGGGAATGCATTTTTTGTTGGAAGTAGTAAAAGCCAACCTATTAAACAAAGTACAGTAGATATAATAAATGGCGTTGCAAGACCGTACTGCACAGTGCTTGCTAAATACGGGCCAACGGCAAAACCAATTCCAAAGAATACACCGTATATCGATACTTGTCTCCCTATTTTACTTGGGTCTGATGTTGTCGTGATCCACGTTTGTGTTCCGACATGAAGCATATGATCTCCGACTCCAACTAGAAATCTAAGGATAAACCATACCCAAAACGAAAATGTTTGTGTAAAAAAGAATAATGAAATAATAACGAGAAACCCACCTATAACAATAATCGGCTTCATTCCAAACCTTTGCATCGGTTTTTCAAGAAACGGCGAAATGACTAATATCCCAATGTACAATGCCGTCGCATGAATACCATTAATACTTGAACTAACCCCTTCTTGTTCAAAAATCATTGCAATGGCAGGTAAGAGCATTCCTTGTGATAAACCTGAGATTGCTACAATCCCAACCATAATCCAAAAAGTAAAACGCATTGACATCCCTTTCCCTCTCCTTCTCACGCTTCCACTTTTCATTATAAACTGTTTCTGCAAATGCGTGTACGGATATTCACAATAAAAAACAAGCTAAAAGAATGAACCTTTTAGCTTGTTATCTTATCCTTCCCAAACTTGCGCTTTCACATTGTTATGAAATTGCTTAAAGTATGGATGTTTATAAAAAGCAGTTTCATATAAGTATTGCTGTGCGTTAGCGATTGGTGGCTGCGGATATTGCATTTGTAAAGGAACTACAGCTGGCGAAACTTGCATATACAGCGGGTTTATCATCATTTTTGTATATGCGTAATGATTATATGGCGAATAAGCGATGAAAAATGGTTGATGCATTGATAATCTCCCCTTTTACCTACAATGTTATAGTATATGCAATACCTTTCATTTCGGGGATTATTTCTGTTCTAACCAATTCTCTACATGTTTTATAAATACATCTAAACAATCAATAAACGGCGAGTGTCCGCAATCTTCTAATACCTTCAACTCTGCATTTGGCAAATGTTTCGCTAATTCCTCACCGACTACTTGGGGTACGACATAATCTCTATCGCCTTGTATGACGAGTGTTGGCGCTTTAATACGATGAATTTGCTTACTTCCCTCTACAACCCCATTATGTTCATCTGAAATATTAAATGTAATGAGCGCATAATTCACATCTACGAAATTACGTTGCGTTAACATATCATCTAAATACTTTTCATAACGGTCCGGTTCAGGTTGGTTATGCGTATATATTAATAGATTCCATACTGTACGGTAATATAGTTTGTTCATATTTTTTATCGCGTCTAATACTGGAGCGATTTGTACTGGATCTTGTGCAATTTCTTCTTTCGTCTTTACTAAACTTGATACAATCGGCTGCCCATTCGTATCTTTTTTAAAGATTGGGTAACCTTTCATTCCTACTGATTCTACTAAAATTAACTTTTCTACAAAAGTTGGGTGATTCGCTGTAAATTGCATCGCAACGCCACCGCCCATTGACCAGCCCATTAATGAGAATTTCTCTAGCTTTAACTCGTCGATAAATAATTTTACATCTTCTGCAAAGTCTTGTAATGAATCTATCGATTGATTATACGTTGATTGTCCAAACCCTCTTAAATCAAGAGCGTAAATATGGTATTGATCTTGCAACTTTTCAATAACTAAATCCCAATGTTGTGACGATGTCATGTTCCCGTGAATGAGTACAAGAATATCTGTATTTCGCCTTCCAACTTCCTGATATGCAATCGTTTCTCCGTTCGATAGTGAAACAAACTCCATTGTTGCAGGCTTAATCATCACAAGTTCCCCCATTCTATTTAATAGAAAGAAAATTCTTTACTTAATTAAAGAATAGCACGTAGAATGTACGTTCGCAACATAAAACCTATAAGAATTTTTTACATAAATCAACATGTCTATTACTAGACAATTATTATAAAAAAGTATATAGTTAGCTAGGTAACTAATTTGAAAGGATCAAAATACATGGACGAAAAACAACATTTTTTTCACATCGTCAGCCAGACTTCTCGAAAGTTTACGAAGAAATTTAATGAACGTGTATCTCCAACAGGGTTATTTAGTGCGCAATGGGCTGTTATTTTCCGCATTAATCAAACTGGTTCTTGTACGCAAACAGAATTGTGCCAGTATTTAAATGTTGAATCACCAACGATGACTCGTACATTAACACGTATGGAAACGATGGGATGGATTATTCGTACAGAAGGTAAAGATCGCCGTGAGAAGCTCATTTCTTTATCCGAAACAGCGATAAAGATGATTCCAATATGGCAAGAAGAAGTTGATACTTTCGAAGAAAAAACGCTAGAAGGTATTAATGAAGATGATTTACATCAAGCATTTCAAGTGTTACAACAAATTATTAAAAATTTAGATTAAATTGGAGGGATGACGATGCAAAGTGAGAAACTTTGGACGAAGGATTTCCTCGGAACTTGTTTTAGTAGTCTATTTCTCTTCTTAACATTTTACATGCTTATGACTACTCTGCCTGTCTATGTAATAGACGGCCTAAAAGGAAAACCTGAGGAAATTGGTTTAGTTGCAACTGTGTTTCTTATTTCTTCTGTTTTATGTAGACCATTCACAGGAAAATGGCTCGATGATTTAGGAAGAAAGAAAATATTATTTATTTCACTTTCATTATTTTTAGCCGCTACTGTTATGTATTTCGGTGCGCAAAGTTTATTCTTATTACTTGCCCTTCGCTTCTTACACGGTATTGGGTTCGGGATGGCAACGACAGCTACTGGTACGATCGTAACTGATGTTGCGCCAGCTCATCGACGAGGCGAAGCACTTGCATATTTCGGCGTATTTATGAGTCTGCCGATGGTAATTGGTCCTTTTTTAGGTTTAACAATTATTTCTCATTTTTCGTTTACTGTGTTATTTATCGTTTGTTCCGTATTTTCATTACTTGCATTTTTATTAGGACTACTTGTAGATATTCCACACGAAGCACCTGTTAGCAAACAAAAACGTGAAAAAATGAAATGGAAAGACTTAATCGAACCATCTTCTATTCCAATTGCACTTACAGGATTTGTTTTAGCCTTTTCTTATAGTGGTATTTTATCCTTTATTCCTATTTATGCGAAAGAACTCGGTTTAAGTGAAATTGCAAGTTACTTCTTTATTTTATACGCACTTGTTGTTGTCATTTCTCGTCCATTTACAGGAAAGATTTTTGATCGCTTCGGTGAAAATGTACTCGTTTACCCTGCTATCATTATTTTCACAATCGGAATGTTCATATTAAGCCAAGCACAAACTTCATTTTGGTTCCTTGGCGCAGGTATGCTAATTGGTTTAGGTTACGGAACATTAATTCCGAGTTTCCAAACGATTGCGATTTCTGCCGCTCCAAACCATAGACGTGGTTCTGCGACAGCTACGTATTTCTCATTCTTTGATAGTGGTATTGGCTTTGGTTCTTTCATTTTAGGTATTGTCGCAGCGAAATCCAGTTATCATAATATGTATTTTATCGCAGCTATTATCGTTGCGTTCACTTTACTTTTATATTATGGATTACACGGACGAAAACAAAAATTCAAGAAACAACCTACAGACGGAAAAATTTCCGCTTAACGTTAATAAGGAAAGTAAACTTCCCCGTTTACTTTCCTTATTTTGTATTTCTTTCAAGACGAGCGTATACTTATAGTAGAAATAAAAAGGAGGGCCATATATGAAACTAAAAAAATCTCCCCTACTCTTACTTATACTAACATTCATATTTGTAATTACAGGGCTTGGGTTTACTTACTTCAAACAAAATAAAACGACCCCATCAAAACATAATGTGACAAAAGAAAACTGGTTAAATGACCCTTACTTACGTTGGTCATATACCCATATGAAAGAATTCACTTTAGTTAATAACGTAAAAAACAATCCTGACCAAATTGCTCACTTCCCTTCCGCATTGCAAAACTTAGACGATTTTGCTGTGGAGCGTAGATTCGGAAATACAACTCCTCTAAAAAAACTTTTAGACGATAACAAAACAGATGCTTTTGTCGTTGTACATAATGGACAACTTGTTTACGAACGATATTTCAATGGGTATAAACAGAATGAACCTCATGGTATGGCATCATTAGCAAAAGTCTTTACCGGGGCAATTATACAATCTCTCGCTGAAGAGAATCGTATTGACTTAGAAAAAACAGCTGACACTTACATAAAAGAATTAAAAAACACACCGTTCGGTAATGCCACACTTCAGCAATTAATGGACATGCAAGTTTCAGCAGAATACCCGACCCACGGATATGAGCAGCCTGGGCTAGAAAATCAAGATGCACAATTATATTTAGCTAGCAATATTTTACCCCGCGGCAAAAATTACGACGGTCCGATGAAAATTTATGATATGTTACGAGAAGCCGAAGAAACTGCACCGCCTGGTTCTTCCTTTTCTTACAATAACGGATCAACAGAAACGCTCGCTTGGATTATTAGAACTATTACTGGTAAATCACTAGCTGAAAATGTAAGTGAACGAATTTGGTCTCAAATTGGTATGGAAGAAAACGCGTATTACGTTACAGATGAAACAAAAGTAGAACAAGCTAGTGCTGGATTAAATGCAACTGCTAGAGATATGGCGAGATTTGGGCAATTACTATTAAACAATGGAGAATATAACAGAAAACAAATTCTCCCTTCTTCTATTACAGAAAGTGTAAAAAATGTCCAAGAAGGTGAACTTGCAATTGGCCCTGGAGCTTCCATTTCTTATCATAATCAATGGTGGATTCCGCACAATGAACAAGGTGCTTTTGAAGTGTTAGGTAGTTACGGACAAACACTTTACATCGATCCGAAAGCAAATATGGTAATCGTTCATTTCTCTTCTAACGCAACGCCAAGTAATGAAATACATTCGACTTACTCAAATATGTATGTTGATATTGCCCATCATTTAGAAAAGCTTCCACAGTAGTGGAAGCTTTTCTAAATGATAGGATATTTTATTTATACTCCTACATATTAGAAGATGCTGAAAGAATAACTGCTTATAACACGCCTATCAAAATTTATATAAGCAGTTTACATGTTTAATTAAGTTTTTAACTAATACATCCACACCTTTTGGAGAATTCGTTAAAACACTTCCCTTACAAAGATTGTCTGTTCATATTGGTCGAAAATTTCTTCTATAGATGAAAATAAAGTTTCTTCCGGGATGATGAACTTTATTTTTTGACCATTTTTTAACATAAAGGAAATTGTTCCATTATCATTAAAACCTGTATGAAACGTTCCTCGTTTATTTAATAGTACCTCTTCAATTGTATTTATTTCAATTGAAAAGGTATTCTTTAATTGCAAGAGTTCATGTATATTGCCAGTATGTATTTTTGTATCTATTTCAGTTTCTAAGTTTAATTGTTTTTTCTCAATTTTTTTGAACCAAAACAAAAACAATAGCTCTGAAATACCAGGTAATTGTTTTTTATAAGCATGTCGACTATGAAACTGTCCGCCAATCTTTATAAAATATATACAGTCACCTGTAACAAAAACTTTATAATACATATCTGCCGTAAACATTTTAGGCTTTAAAAGATAAAAACTTTTGATCATAATTCCCCCATCAATTTTAAGTGTATTTGTATAAACATTTTTAGCTAGGTTTGTGCTTAAACATATTTCTCATGTAATGCAACACTATTGTATTGAATCTCCTCTCCCTTTGCAACAGTTGCTTTGAAGCCAGCTAGTAACCTTTCTCTATACTATCCCTATAAGTGCTACCCCATTTCCAACCGTTTTCTTCTAGTATATTAAAAGCAGAATCTGATACAAGGCTCTATATCAACCTATCAATAAATTACCACCCTACAAATATCTGAATTTTCTTTATGTTGGAGGTTATCTCCTAAACAACCTCGAATAATTGTAATACATATACATAAGGAGGGTGATCTATTTTGTTTCGTTCCTTTACAAATGGTTGCGTCGCCTTAGTGCAACGCTTCTTGCCAGAACCGTTTATTTTATCATGTTTACTAACTGTTTTTGTTATCTTCTTTGGTATGTTTGCGACTCACCAAACCCCTGTAGAAATGATTAATCACTGGGGTAATGGAATTTGGGGACTCCTCGCCTTTTCTATGCAAATGGCACTTGTACTCGTGACTGGATCTGCTTTAGCAAATGCTCCTCTTATTAAAAAGGGATTAACGAAAGCTGCCAGACTACCAAAAACGAATGGACAAGGCATTATTGCCATTTCAATTGTAAGTTTACTTGGTGCATACATAAACTGGGGCTTTGGAATTGTTGTATCTGTTTTATACGCAAAAGAAGTGGCAAGGCAGCTGGACGGATTAGATTATAGACTAGCAATCGCCTCTTCTTACTCTGGATTTCTCATTTGGCATGCGGGTCTTTCTGCCTCTATCCCTCTTACGTTAGCAACAGGCGGTGAAACGTTAATTAAAACGACTGCTGGAAGTATTAAAGAGGCGATTCCAATAACAGAAACGTTATTCTCACCATACGCTCTCGTTCCAGTTATTATTTTTCTCATTACGATGCCTCTCATTAATAAGGCGATGCATCCAGATGAAAAACATACGATAACTGTAGATCCTAGCGTGTTCCATGAAGAAGCCGCTGCTCAAGAAGTAGAAAAAAATACATTCGCTGAAAAGATGGAAAATAGCATTATTATTACACTTTGCGTTGGATTGTTAGGTCTCATTTATATTTTCAATTACTTTTATACGAAAGGTTTTAACCTTACTCTCGATATCGTGATTTTTATGTTATTAATTGCAGGTCTTATTTTCCACCGTACTCCGATTCAGTATATTCGCGCTTTTTCAGAATCTACGAAAAGTGCTTCTGGCATTTTACTTCAATTTCCGTTTTACGCAGGAATTATGGGCATGATGATTGGAGCAAATAGTGAAGGACTTTCACTTGGAGGAGCTATTTCTAATTTCTTTATTAGCATTTCAAATGAAACGACTTTTCCGCTCTTTACATTTTTAAGTGCTGGCATTGTTAACATTTTCGTTCCATCTGGCGGCGGTCAATGGGCTGTGCAAGCACCAATTATGATTCCAGCTGGCGCTGAACTTGGTGTACCTGCTGCAAAAACAGCAATGGCAATTGCATGGGGCGATGCTTGGACGAATTTAATTCAACCTTTCTGGGCATTACCAGCATTAGCGATAGCTGGTTTAGGTGCTCGTGACATTATGGGATTTTGTGTTGTGAACTTACTATATGCGGGTTTTATCATTAGTCTATGCTTCTTATTTATTTAAACAAAAAGCTAGTTTTATACTAGCTTTTTTACATAATAAATCACTTATTTCCCACGCAATTTATAACCTTCTCCCACTCTATCTCCGTAAGATGTAATGACTCAAATGCAAAAAAATCTTCACACACTTTTTCAATTAGATGTGGATTTTCCCTCAAAAAATTCCACTGTAACGCTTTAGGAAGAAAATGCATTTCATATTCTTTACTTCCCCGTACTACCTCATCAACTTCTCTTTCACAAATTCCTCTTATCAAGTAGTCATTTCTTAACTCTATTTGAATTTGCTGAAATGTTTTACTACATTTTTTCAATTGAAGTAAACACGTAACATACTTCCGAAAAAGTTCGCCGTCATACTGAACACAGTTTATAATACGGTCGACTTCATTCATAATGTACGAGCCTTTTCTTCTATTTGTAATAACCATTTTTCACGCTTTGATACTTTACTCGTTTTCACAGATTGAAACACTGAACGTTTTATATCGCGAATGCCACAAAAACGTAAAACACCTCTCTTCATCATAATCCAATCTGCTGATCGATATAATAGTGCGACGTACCATAACGGTGAATCTAGCGTATTAATCACCCACGCCTTCTTACCTTTCAATAAGCCTTTCGGCAGAGCCCCTTCATATTTATAAGCAAATCCAGCTACGAAAATACGATCGATAAATCCTTTTAAAATTGCTGGCATCCCCCACCACCATATTGGATAGATGAATAGAAGTGTATCTGCTTCTTCTACTAACGTTCTGTACCGAGCTGTTTCTTCTTCATTTACTAAATCACGTCTTTTCTTCTCTTCATTAAATACGAGGACTGGATCAAATTGTTCTTTGTATAAATCAAGCAGCGTAACTGAATGATTTGTTTCCGGTAGTCCTTTTTGCACATGATTTAAAATCGCCGCGTTAAAACTTGAAGGATTAGGATGAGCGTATACAATTAGTACGTTCACTACATAACAACTCCCTCTATACGTTAAAGTTTCCCCTTCTTTAATAACTTCTCTAAAATTTGTACGTTTTTCGAACTTTGCAATAATCGATTCAATAATATAAGTAATTCTTCTTTTTCTAAATCTTTCAGTTTCTCTTTAACTGCACTCTCACCAGCACCTTGAATATCATAAACAACTGCCGCCATATGCTTACAAAGATTCTCATATGGACATTCGCAGCTACTTTCTGAAAAATCTTCGAGATTGATAACTACTTCATAATTTCCTGCATTTCCAGTAACGAAAGCAAACACTTTTTTATCATGTATTTCAACATCTTCTACATGTCCATCTTCATAATATTCATATCCCTTATCTACAATGTACTTTGGGATCCATTTCGTTATATCTTCTAATAAGTAAGCGTACATAATTGTACGCCTTCCTTTAATTCCCTTTTGACTTCAAAAATCCTGTATGTTATTCTAATAACTGTCAAATAGCAAGTCTATATGACAAAACGACTGACACCTATTCGGCGAAGGTGTCTCTTTTCATTTGCAGCCGATATGAATTGCCTCTTTCAGGCACATTCAATTTTTGACACTACACACTCAACACCATTCCCTGTATCAGGCTGCTTTAGCAGTCTTTTACTCTACATACTCCGTTATTTTAAGAAAAAAAGAGAGCTTAGCTCCCTTTTCTCGCCTTATACAATACCCCTTTTTCAGCATAGAGATATTCATCAGCTAATGTAATTTTCCCATCCAGTTTTAGTTCGTCTAATAATCTTGATAAATAAAATTGATGCAACATCTTTTTCGTGAATTTTCCTTCATGATGCGAAACGATATGTTCTTGAATATCTAACAATGATATCGGCTTATCTTGCTCTATCATATATTCATAAACTGTACTACGCAGTTTTACGTATTTTTCGAGTGTCACAGTAATGCGCAACCCCTTTCTTCTTAATATAAATTTTCGTAATCGGTTTTTTTGCAATAAAAAAACCTCTCCGATAAGAAGAAGTTACGTATATATCTTCGTCTTATCTCCCAGAACAAATATGTTCTGCTGGAATTAGCACCTGCATCGCGGTTGCTGGGTTTCATCGGGCCAGTCCCTCCACCTCTCTAGATAAGAAAATATTCACTTAATTCTTACTATACGTAATTCCACTTTAATTGTCAAATAAATATAACAAATTATATTTTCTTCCTTACTGTTCATACTACCCATATACGAACACGCAAGGAGGATTATGAAATGCATCAAAATGCTCGCGGATATGTACAAGATTCTTTTCAATCATTACAAGAAGCTAAAAATTGTTTAGAAGAAGCGCTCGAAACAGTTGAAAAAGATTTTAATCGCGCTCGTATTGAACAATCACTTTATGCTGTTGAACAAGCTATTCAACGTTGCGAGTACACCGTTCATATTTTAGAAAAAGATTAAAAACTTCCCATCAATTGATGGGAAGTTTTTTCAAATGGCATACTTCATAATTATTGCCGTTATGATTAAAAAATATACAGAATTAGCAATTTCTAAAATTCCTACTTTTATAATAGAAATTTTTTTGCCATACAACATAATCGCTCGAATGACACTTGGTATAAAAATAAGAGAACACCACGGATTAATCACAAATATGATTATCGTTAATACGATATGATATCCCCAAGATATAAGACGATACTTCGGGTTATTTTTTTCACGAATCATCGTTTTCACATAGAACGTACTACCTAAAAAGTATAAAAATGAAATAAGTGCAATGAATATAGCTGTATGATCGATTTGCTTCATTGAAAAGTAATAACTAATTAACCCACCGATACAAAACACAATGATTGCACAAATATCATTTAGCAATGCTCTTTCATTTTTTTGACGGGCGTAATACATATTCACTATAAATAATGGAATCATTACTATTAAGAATAAAAGAATTCGCCACTCATATAATAAAGAAATCATCCCAAATAGGAACGCAATACTGAAATAAACAATGGCAGCTTGTAAAAACTCTTTTTTTCGTCTTTGCTTTATGTACGTAAGAAATGGATACGTGGCTAAATAGATAAAGAACCACGCTAAAAACAATGGAATATGATAAATAGTAGGTTTCCCAAGTATGACACTTAATAAAAAAGGAATAACAAGCATGGCCCATGCACCATGTTGCTTCGGAATAACTAACTTCATTAACTATACACCTCCCTTTTAAAAAAAGTTCTCACCTACCATTATACAAATAATTTTATATAATAACGGATGTATATTAAATCGATTTTTTGACAAAAAAATGCTCCTTACAATATGTAAGAAGCATGAAAGAGGCAAACGAATATGTAAGTCGCGACCCTACCTTATATGAGTATGCTTTTCTATGTCACGTTATGCTCATCTAATATACCGTATTTCTTTTTAAATCTTGTAAGAATCGTAATCCATGAAGTACTAAATAGTAATAAGAAAATAACATTCGAAATCGCATGGCTCAAATCAAAGTAAAAACTTGCGATATAATACGAAATGACAGTTTCCCACGTTGCTTCTCGTATAAAACCGAGAAGGCCCCAGAAATTCATAATCCAGCCAAATAAAAAACCAACAATTACTCCGTAAAGAAGTCTTCCCCATAGCTTTTTCATAAAAAATGTATTACGAAGTAGACCTGCTATAAAACCAATCATGCCCCACGAAAACATTTGCCACGGTGTCCACGGACCTTGTCCTAAAAAAATATTAGATACGATTGCTGCTGTAGCACCAATCATAAAACCAGTTTCACTTCCAAAGACAATTGCAGAAACGATAATGACAAAAGAAGTTGGTTGTACACTTGGTAAAATAGAAAATGGCACCCGGCTTACTGCTGCAATTGCCGCTAATACAGCAACGAGAACAATTTCACGTGAAACAAACGCCTTTCTTTCAAAACGGATATAGAAAGGTAACATAATAACCGCTAATATAAACAAACTACTTAACATGTAATAACCGTCCATGACAAGTGTCGTAAAGAGTAATGTGCCGATTATTACTGCAAAGATACATATTATGAATGCAACATATCTTTTGGACACGCTTCGTACACATCCTCCCACGTTAATGCATATGGCAATTCTTTTCGAATGAATCGATTAATAGATGTTGTATAAAAGAAGTTGCCGCTAAAAAATTCTTTCGGTGCATCATTCATAATGACTGTTCCATCAAATAACATCATACATTGATCAACGTATTTCGCTGCAAATTCAATGTCATGCGTCGCCATTACAATTGTTGTTCCTTCTTTTTGTAGCTTCCTAAATAGCTCTCCTACTCTTTCTTTCTTCCATGGATCTAACCCCTTTGTCGGTTCATCCAGTAATAATAGCGTTGGCTTTGATAATAACGTTGTACATAGCGCAAGTAATTGTTGCTCTCCTCCGCTACAATCATGCGGATGGCGTTCTTTAAGCGCATGTAACCAAAACTTTTTCAACATCTCTTCTGCAATTTTTCTTCCTTGTTCTCCATATAATTCACGCGCACGTTCATAAACCTCGTCCCATACTGTATCAAATGTAAAATGGTAATACGGATGCTGCGATACATACCCAATACTTTTAAAACGTTCTTTCGAATCAATTTTATGTATTACTTTTCCGTTCCACTTTACTTTCCCTCTTCTCGCTTTTTGTAATCCTGCTAAAATCGTTAACAGTGTAGACTTACCTGTACCATTCTTCCCAACGAGTGCTACCCATTTTCCTTTTTCAATCGAAACTGATAAATCACGTAAAATAAGCGGACTATTTTTTTCATATTGGAACGAAATATGCTCTGCGCTTAAAATTACCTCTTGCTTTTCACTTTGTGCTATTGGCTCATTTACATATGATATCGCTGCAAAATCATTCATTTTCATTTGCGCCTCTCGCACTGTAAACGGAATATCTCTCACATTCCACTCTAAAAATAGCCTTGGAATTTGCGGAATAAATGGACGGAATGTTTCTACTCCCCACATATCCGTAATAACAATTTTAGGACTACCATCATACATAATACGGCCATTATCCATACAAACAACGCGTGTTGCAAGCGGGATAACTTCATCTAAACGATGTTCACTTAAAATAATCGTAATTCCAAGTTCTTCATTAATCCGTTTTAATAATCCTAAAAACTCTTTTGCAGCGATTGGATCTAACTGCGCTGTCGGTTCATCTAATAATAGCAATTTCGGCTGCATAACTAATACCGCAGCTAAATTAACAAGTTGCTTTTGCCCACCAGATAACGTGTGAACAGATTGATGCAATAAATCTTGAAATCCTAAAAAGCTAATAAGCTCTGCTATTCTTTTTTGAATAATATGTGATGGTAATCCGATATTTTCTAAAGAAAATGCTAATTCTTGAATCACTGTATCCATAACGATCTGATTTTCTGGGTTTTGAAATACCATCCCAATTTCTTGGGCAGATAACAAATCAGCTACTTCCTCTATTAAAACACCCTCATAAAATATCTCTCCAGAACGCGTACCAATTGGAAGTAACTCCTTTTTAAAATGTTTTAATAAAGTCGTCTTCCCAGATCCCGATCCTCCAGCAAGTGCAATAAACTCACCTTTTTGAACAGAAAGAGAAATATGCTGTAACGCTTTTTCATTTTCATCAGCATATACAAATGATAAATTGTTTATTTCTGCATGCGCCACCATATCCATTCTCTCCCTTCCATTATGATTGGTAAACTAATAAACATCGTAAATACGACAAACATCATCCCATCGTATTGCTGAAATAGAATCGATTCGACTTTCGGATAAATAATCAATTTCCCCCCGCCATAATTACTACATATAATAGCCGCTATAAATAAAATGATTAAATAACTGAGCGTATACCAATCGCGCCTTTCCATTCTATAGCGAATATACGTCGTACGCTTCGTTACACCAAATCCACGAGCTTGCATAGAATCTGCCGTTTGCAGTGCATCTTCTAATGAACAAATTAATAATACTTGCAGCAATTGCATACCATTTTTGACGCGTTCAATTATCGAACCTGAATCTACCTGCACACCTTTCGTCTTTTGAACGAGTGTGATTTTCTTTAATCGCCTTATAAACAAAGGAACAAATCTCACTGTAATCATCGTTAACAATGCAACTTTCGGTGAAATTCTTGAAAACAAATATAAAAATTTATGACTGGAAATAATATCATTGTATGACGCAAACGTAAACATAACTGCAACTAGTAATAACCCCATTACTATTCCAAACATAATCGCCTCAAGCTTAATACGGCTATCACCTAACCAAAATAACGTAGTTCGACCTCTATGCGTTAATAACGAATTAAATAAAATTACCATAAAAAAGAAAACAATTGTGCTCGGTAGCATCTTTCTTATCTTTTCGCTATTTCCTTGCATCACATTTAACATAATAATTAATACTATTGCTCCAATTAAAAAAAGAGGATGAAGACACATCATACATAGTATCATCACCCCGATATAATAGAAAAAATTCACAAAAGGATGTAAAGAAGAAAAACTTATTTTCATAGCCCTTTACCGAATGCCTTTCTTATTGTAATACGTATACCCACTCAATTGTATCTCCTGGTTTTACCGTAGCTACACCAGCACTATGGTTTGGAAAAGCACCGTTCACACGATATTTCCATCCACTAGTATCCGCAATATCTTTTTCATATAAATCATTAATACCTTTTACATAAATACTATCTCTAGATCCGCTTGCATCAACATCTAATCCTGTACGTTGTAATACTTTATACACAGTATCGCCATCTTGTACATCCATCTTTTTCGCACCCATTATATATCCGTTATTTCCTTTTACCGAAATTGTTACTTGTTTTGCTTGCGGTTTCGGTACTGGTACTGGATCTGGTTTTGATGGTTCAGGTTTTGGTACTGCCGGAGTCGGTATCGTTTTCTCCGCTTTATTCGGATCAACTTTTTGCTCCTGCTTCGGTGTTTCTTTCGGCTGATTCACAACCTTTGCTTCTTCTTTTACTTCTGGTGCTTTCGGTTGTTGTTTCTCTTCTTGTACTTGTTGCTGCTCTGGTTGCTTATTTACAGCAGGTTGCTCTTTCGGTTGTTCCTGTTGTTTCTCTTCTTTCTTTACCTCTGGTTGTGCCTGCGGCTTTTCCTCTTTCGGCTTCTCTTCTACTTTTTGTTCTTGTTTCTCTTTCTGTTCTTCTTGCTGCTTTTGCTCTGATTCAGCTTGCTTTTCTTCTGCTTTTTCTTCTAGCTTCGCTTCATCTTTTTGTTCTTCTTGTTTCGCTACCTCTTCTTGCTTCGGTTCTACCTTCTTTTCAGGCTTTACAGCTGCCTCTTCACATCCGGCAAGTAGCCCGAGCGAAAGCAGTAAAGAAATGAACCATTTCACCTTACTCATCCTATCTCTCACCTTTCATACGAAAATTAGGAGCAAATAATTGCTCCTAATTTTTTGTTAAGCTGCTTTACGTCTCCATAATACATATGCAGAAGCAATACATAATACACCCATACCTACTTCTGTTGCTGCACTATGAGAAGATGCTCCTGTTTTTGGTAGACTGTTACCGTTTCCGATTTTTTTATTCTTAACCGGTTCGTTATCTACAACTACTTTTAGATTTTCATCTTTTGTTTCTTGTTGTACTTGGTCTTGTTCTTTCGGTTCTTCAGTAACTTCTTTTTCTACTACATTATTTTCTGGTTCAACGACCTTTTCTGGCTCTTCAATCGGTTTTGGCTTAATTACATCACCAGCGTCTACATTAGACCAATCATAAATAGATTTTCCCATTTCCTTAAATTGAAGTAATGCTAAAAGAGCCTGTTCTGTAGCCATTCCGTTACCATTTTGATCACTTGGTAACCATTTAAATTCACCATTTGAAAGTTGATATGATAATAGGTTTTGCATTGCCTTATGAAGACGATTTTGATCTACATCTTTAACAAGCGATAATCCAATAATTGCTTGCGCAGTACTATTTGAATTTTCTTGTCCATCAGCTGAAAAACCGCCATTTTCCAGCTGTTCGTTATATAAATACGCAACAGCTTTTTGTATAGCTGGTTTCACATCTGATCGCTCTTGATAAGGAGCTAATGCTGATAAAACCATACCTGTTACATCAACGCTACTAGCACTATCTTTACTACCTGAACTATTATAAGTCCATCCACCGTCTGTATGCTGATTATTTAACAGTGCTTCCACTAGAGCAACTCTGTTCCATTTTGATTCAACTGGAATCTCATACTTCTTCGTATCAAATGCAAGTAAAGCAAATGCATAACCTGTAACAGAATTCACTTTATCTGACTCATACAATTTTTGAACTAAATTATGTCCACCTACATTTTTAGGGTCTGCACTCATTGCATTCATCATAATAATTGTTCTAGCTAAATCTGTCGCTGAAAAACGATTAATGCGCTTTTCTACTTTTTCAGTTACTGACTTAACATAATTTAATTTTGCCTCAATTGGCACATTCTTTCCAGAACGAGAAAGCGCTACAGCTACCCAGTCACTTTCAATTCCATCTTGTAACATCTTATCTGATGTTTTAGAAATGGCTTCGTTTAATTGTACACTTGGAACTTGAATGTTCTCTTGCTTTGGTTGTTCTGTTTTTTCATCATTTGTTTTTGTACCATCTGGTTTTTCTTGTTTTGGATCATTCGTCTTTGGTTCTTCTGGTTTTTCTTGTTTTGGATCATCCGTCTTTGGTTCTTCTGGTTTTTCTTGTTTTGGATTATCCGTCTTTGGTTCTTCTGGTTTGCCACCGTCAGGTTCTTCTGTTTTACAAGTCCCGAACTTATCTAACGTTTCTTTCAATGTTTCCTGGCTTATATTGCTCCAGTCTGAAACAAAACGGAATACAACAACATCACCAGACTCTAATTTATAACTATCTGCCCCAACTTGTGCAGATGTATCATTTACATCGTATGTCCAACCACTTGTAGCCCCGGCCATTAAACCATCGATGCCTTTTACATATGTTCCAAACGACATCGCTTCAGATTCTACCTTGTCCCCCATGACCTTTTGCAGCAAACTTAAAGCTGTTTCCCCATCTTTAATTTGCTCTTCTTTCGGGCATAACATAATGCCTTTTTGTGATTCCCCAATAATTGCAAGTTTTGCTGTATTTTCTTCAGCAAACGTAATATGTACTGTATTCGCAAAAGAAACAAATACAAGTGTCACTGCCATTAACGACGTAAGCAGCCACTTTTTCAACATTGCCATCCCAAAATTTCCTCCCTTACTACCATTTACACAAAAAAAGGCCCTTCAAGGGCGTGCGATTGACACTCTCTTTTTGTAAGTGTCGAACAAAAATGTACAACACCTCCTACCCGCATTATTCGCGGCTATATTTGTATAGGAAAAATAATTTTGTTTATGAACGTATCATTGTGATAACATTCACTTTTCTTGGCACAACTTACTTCCATTTAAGTTATCGTAAAACGATAAACCTATACATTCTGTAAATTTTAAATTTCTGTATTATTTTACTATTGACAAAGAATTTTGTCCATGCTTTATCGGATTTATTTTCTAAGAATAATAACTTATTAACTCTTAACTATGTAAACTCTTTTCACTAATAATGACGCCATCTTCATCCGCATAAACATATTCATTTGGATTCCAATCCACTTGTCCAAAATGCAATGAAATATTTCGTTCTCCTTTTCCTTCTTTCACACTTCTATTTGGCATTGTCCCTAACGCTAAAATACCAATATTAATATTCTTTAGTTCACTAGAATCACGAACATACCCATTCACAATAATTCCTGCTAGCTTTCTTTCTTCCGCAATAGCTGCCAAATTATCACCAAGTAACGCACAATTCCTAGACGCTCCGCCATCAACAACTAATACTGTTCCTTCTGGTAATGTTTGCAATCCTTCCTTCACTAGTACATTATCATCTTTCACTTTTACAGTTGCAATTTTCCCGTGGAATTGTTCTTTCTTCCCAAAAGACCGAAAAGACTGGCGACATATTTGTAATTCCTTTTCAAATTCATCACATAGATCTGTAGTTTTCCACATCTTGTTCCCTCTTTTCCTTTTTCTTTCTACATAACATATTCTTGGCTTATTATCGTTTCCCTGTCTAATATTGCAATAATTTGTATGTACGGGAAAAGGATACAAAAACTATTGCCTTAAGAAGCTACCTTTATTATAATCTATTTCACGGATTAAATTCAGAATATTAAAATTAATAAGGTGAAGAAGGAGGAATTTTATGCAAATACAAACTGAGGCAAAAAAACAACCTAGTAAACAAAAGTTTAAAATGCCTGATGCGTACGTACTACTATTTTTTATTGCCTTACTTTGCGCCATTGCTACTTATTTCGTTCCCGCTGGAGAATTTAAAAGAGTTACAAATGGGACCGTTACAACGACAATACCGGGAAGCTATCATTCTGTTCCACAATCACCTGTAGGATTTGTTTCTTTTTTTACCGCTATTGAAAAAGGAATGACACTTGCTGCTCCTATTATCTTTCTAATTTTATTTACAGGTGGAGCCATTGCAATTCTTGAAAAGACAGGTGCTCTTGACGGTTTAATCTATCATGTTATTAACAAATTTCGTAATCAGCAATTACTTTTCATATGTATTGTCGCCGCACTTTTTTCTATTCTTGGAACGACTGGCATTATCGTTAATTCAGTTATCGGTTTTATCCCCATCGGTATCATCGTTGCACGCACATTAAAATGGGACGCTATCGTCGGTGTAGCAATTATTTATTTAGGCACTTATGCTGGTTTTAACGCTACTATTTTATCCCCCTCACCTTTAGGCATTTCACAAAAGATCGCAGAACTTCCGATGTTTTCGGGAATTGGTTTACGCACAGCTATCTATATATCTTTTTTACTTGCCACTATCCTTTATATTAATTGGTATGTAAAGCGCTTGAAAAAATCGAATAAAGGAAGCATTCTTGGCGACAACTGGTTTCCAAGTAACGCTCTTTCAAGCGAAAAAGAAGCAGAGAAAAAAGAAGTTCCTTGGACGATACGTCATAAATTAATTTTACTCGTTTCAGCTTTATCATTAATTGCATTTTTAATAGGCGCTTTTCGTCTACATTGGACGGACGCAGAAATGACCGCTACTTTTATTTTCATAGCAATTACAGCCGGAATAATAGGTGGCATGAAAGCAAACGATATCGCTTCTACTTTTCTAGCGGGCTGCCAAAATCTCATATATGGTGCTTTAATCGTCGGAATGGCTCGCTGTATTTCAGTCATTTTAGAACAAGGAAAATTACTTGATACAATCGTTAACCAGCTCGCACAGTCTCTTGAAGGACAAAGCCCTGTATTTGGCGTTATCGGTATGTACGTAAGTAGTGCTGCATTACATTTCCTTATTTCATCCGGGACAGGAGAATCGGTTATTTTTATTCCGATATTAGCTCCATTAGCTGATTTCATGCACATTACACGCCAAGTTACAGTACAGGCTGTTATGCTCGGCGAGGGTGTAGTAAACTGCCTTAATCCAACTTCCGGTGTTTTAATGGGCGTTCTCGCAGCAAGCGGGATTTCTTATGGAAAATGGATTCGTTTCATGGCTCCACTTGCACTCATTTGGTTTATCATAGGACTTGTTTTTCTTATTGTTGGGGTGAATATTGAGTGGGGACCTTACTAAATACTTAACTTGATAAATAAGTACTATCGTTCCATATAAATATCTATTCTATTTCCCTCACTAGTCCTATAAAAATCATTTATTCTAGTAAAAATATAAGAAGGGATTGATCATAATGATCAATCCCTTTTATCAAAATATAATACCTTTAAAGATCTTAGTTCCAGATTTTATTTACCCATTCAGGATGATCAATAAAAGGATTGCGGTTATGTTGATATTTTGTAAAAATCACTTCATTACGCTTTCGCTCTAAATCATCGACCGTGTCTTGTTCATTCCATTTTAATAAGACAGATAGTTTCCCCATGTATGGATCTTTATTGTTATTTACTTTTTCATTCAGTTCTAAATCTATTTCGCTGTTGTCTCCCTCGTAACGAACAGCCATATAAAACAGCATTCTAGCAATATCTCCTTTTACACTATCACGAGGTTCCCAAGAATCACTATCATATTTACACTCTGTCGCTTCAGAATGATTCACACCACCATTATCAAAATCTAGATTTCCACGTGAACTATTTACAGATACATCCGTCGCTCTTAAATGATGTAGATCTGTTCCAGGTCCTGCAGTCGTTCCAAAGTCACCGTGAGATTTTGCCCAAACATGCTCTCGGTTCCAGTTATTTACTCCTGATCCATTCGTAAGTTTCCCTTGCGAACGACCAGTATATAAGAGTATCACATTATTTTTATTATTTGGATCTTCATCAGTATCTCTTAGTGCTTCCCAAACCGCACTGTATGATAACTTTGTATGATTATCAATAATATTATGCAGTTCCTTCTTTAATTCTAACCCCGTTTTTCCTATTGCGTTATTATAATATGTATCGTCATAATTTTTCACAATAATCTCTTGTGCTGATGCAGAAGCTACTTCACCGTGTATAGTATCTGTGAATGATAGAGATGCAGAACCTAAAATAAAAAATGAAGACAGTGTAATCATAGCAATCTTTGTATTTCGAAACTTCATATACCCATTTCCCCTTTAAAATATAATTTGAAGCTATTCACTAAAAAATGCTTTCTAACTCCCGAAACCTTTTAGAAACCCATACCCCTTTTCTGTTTATTTAATACAAGACTCTATCCAGTCTGTATCACTTCTAAACTTTTTATTTATTCACATTCCAAACAATTTCACTTTTAACAAGAAATATCCTTCTCCTATAAAGATTATTAAAATATTCTTTACAATTTAAAAGTAGTTTAATATTAACTTATAAATTTAAATTTATTTATGCAATAATGCATATTTGATAAATACTTTAAAAAACAGTTTGAATAAAATGCATTCAAAGAAAACCGTGCCACAAAACAGATACAATCTAAGACAGAAATAATAAAAATCAAGATGATAGCTCGACTTTTCCCTTTTCCATAACTGTCTTTATTTTTGTGTAAAACCTTTCTTTCTCTGAATAATACGCACAAAAATAGATTGGATACCATGTAGGCACCAATCTATTTTAATTAAAGAAACTGTGTCAATTCTGCGTTCACAACACGTTGTGCAGTAATAATAACATTTTCAGCTGTTAGTCCATAAACACTATATAGTCCACCAGGTTGATTAGGAACAATTTGAACTTCATATTCAAATGCTTGTCCAAAAGTAGGATGAACTAAACTTAGAGTTGCAAAAGTAGAAGCATTAGAATTCACATTGAAGTTTACCTGTTCAATTAATACTAATGAACCGTCAAGTCTAAAAACTCTAGCTACTCCAGTAAGTGGGCCCGCAGTACGGTTAAGGATCTTCACCCTAACTTTATTTGCGTTAGCAGGTTGATTTCCTACGTTTTCAATTGGTCCTGTAGTAAGAGCCATATAACATCACCTCCATTATATTGTTATGATATTCATTCATACGTATTAACGTTATAATCTAATTACTCAATTTATTTAAAATAAAAAGAAGCTTCAAATTCTATTATATTTAGGTCATAGATATTAAACTTAATAAAAAGGCATCTAGCTAAGATTTTGAAGTGCTACAAAATCAAAAATTTTATATCACCACAGTTTTCTACGAGAATCCAGTGAACAGCTTATTTACATAATTTTCGTTATTGGAAGTAAACACCAATAAATAAGCGTATTACTATTCTTTAAATGAGTAACAGTTCTAAAATTGATTTTTAATAGAGAAAAAGGGTTACAGATTCGATTGTAACCCTTTTTCCAAATATTTTTTGTTTTATACGATTTCTATAATGATTACAGGACTGAAGTATGATTCAAAATAGCATTGATTATATGATTCCAATCGTCACAGTGAATCTCGTGACCCGATCCTTCTAAGGGTAATAACACAGCATGCGGAATTTCATTAACAAGAGCAAGACCATGCTCGTATGAAAGCACTGTATCTTCTGTACCATGGATAACCAAAGTAGGTATATTGATTTCTTTTAATCTCCCCTCATAAGAATCCTCACCTTTAAGAAGGGAATGATTAAACATACTGAGTAGATTATTTGCCCGTTTTATTTCGTTTTCTACCTGCTTATAAGCCCTCTTCTTATCGAATTTATGCTTTGAACCACAAAGTAATGCTGATCCTGCAACCAAGTAATTTGCAACAGATTCTTCATCCGACCAATTTAGTTTGGCCGCATTAGTATGGTAAGCGAGTATCTTTTCATCGATCGGAGGCAAATTTCGGTCGTTATCTTCAGAACCAAAAATACCTGATGCAATCAAAGTTATACTTATAACTCTCTCAGGGTTCCTTAAGGCTACAATTTGAGCAATCATTCCACCTAATGACATTCCAACAATATGTGCTTCGTCAATATGATATGCATCGAGTACCCCAATCGCATCATCAGCCATATCTACCACAGTATAGTGGGAACTCCCCGGTTCATAAGTAGTTGACCGTCCGACATCTCTATTATCATAACGAATAACATATCGGCCCGTATCAGCTAATTGTTGACAAAATTCTTCATCCCAATAAACCATTGAACACATGGCTCCCATAATTAGTAAGACTGCTGGATCTGCTGAATTACCAAAGCTCTCTGTACATATATCAATTTTATTAATTTTAATAATCTGTTCAGTCATGATTAACTCCTCATTTCATTCGTATTTAGTTAATAAAAAAAGACACAACCAAATAAACCCACACATTTTGAAAAAAATAGTCAGGCATAACGAATTGTGTTTAAAATTAACGTAAACGAATGAACTTGATAATCATGTTAAACACTCTCCTATATAATGAAAATAAGGATAAAACCCTTATTTTCATTATAACATAGCTCTATCAGTAGTAATATAGGTTCATTTCTTCTTATTTTATAGTTAAAAAAGTAATTTTTACTGTATGAATCTGCACTCTTAGTTGAAGAAAAGACGATGTATACAATATCCAAACCAAATTAATATAACGTCTTATTATCAGTAGTTAATACATCTAGAAGTCTAAAAAACATCCTCCAGTTAAGTACTCTGGAGGATATACATATTTCCATAATCATATTCTTACAAGAAGCCACACAAAATGAAACCTCTTTAGTACCCAAAAGGCTTACTCTTATCTATTAATAACTGTACATCGTCTTGCTCCTCTACAGATTAAACGCTCGGCTTCTCTTAATGAAATTGGAACAAGTACAGCTTCATCAACATCGTCTTCTACATCAAAAACCGCAAATGCTTCCCCACCTACGATTAAAACACAAATGAATTCTACTTCTAAATCATCATTAGACCTAGGAATACAATTGGAAATAGTACAACGTTGAATACCCCCTGCTAACAATGTTCTAGCTTCTTGCTCAGATATTCGAATAAAAACAAATTCCTCTATGGCTACATTTCCAACTTCCACTTCAATTTCTACTAAAAGAAAGAATCTGTTTCTAATTCTCACTATACAATTTGCTCCAATTGAAATAATATCTTCATTCATTCTTTTCACCTCCTTTAACACTATAAAATTCACAAAGAGGTGAAATGGTGTGGACAAGCAAACAAAAAAGTTGTTTTTTTGAAATGTGAGACATTAGTTAACAACTATCATCAAAAAAACAGAAAAAATACCCTACACAACAGGAAGTTTTCTCTGTTTTTAGTCTGTATACGATATTCAAAATTAGTTAACATAACGTCTCATTATCAGTAGCAATGAAAAAGGAGAACCCTGCTTTCACAAGTGAAACTTCTTTTTTAGTTCTATGAATCTATACATTCCTATCCTAACGCGGTTTTAGTGCTCTTGTTTGTTACTGGATTAGCCAAAAAACTGTATAAAATCTTGCATACTATTAGCGTGTTTTTTCAAAAATACTGGCATCCCCCAATTTGTGCTTTCTTATGGATATTTCTTGACCCCTTATTAAAACACTCTCCGGTTTTTTGTCTATCTTTAAGAAATAAACTCTGCTTGTTTATTTCAAGTTCTTACATCGAGGATTTACCTTCTCCCAAAGCCAAACAAACAATTCAGATTACATGCCTATATCAAACTAAACATTCAATCTTTATCCAGTTTGTAAATAAAAAAGGACAATCAGCCCCATAATGGACTAACTATCCTATAAATTATTATCTAAATTCAATAAAGTGAAACTTTAATCAGCCCTCACCAATCGGGCTTTTACGGGCAGTTGATCCCCACCTAATTTCTTTGCTTCCGCTGAATTTTGAGGTGAGGGTCTTACTGCCCGGCAAATAGCGGGATAAAACTAGAACTTCTTTTCCTATGTATCATTATTTCGTAATTTCACCAAACTGCGCTCTCGTCACTTTCGCCAAGTCATCTACTTTAAGCTCAATTTGTATACCGATTTTCCCTCCACTTACAATAATCGTATTAAGTGATTGAGCACTTTCATCAATACATGTAGAAAATAGCTTTTTCATTCCGACTGGCGAACACCCACCGCGAATATATCCTGACACTTTCGTAATATCTTTAACGGGAATCATTTCAATTTTCTTTTCACTTACTGCTTTTGCGGCAGCTTTTAAATTTAGTTCCTCATCTACCGGAATAATAAACACATGATAATTTTTACTATTCCCTTGAGCGATTAACGTTTTATATACTTCTCTCACTTCTCGTCCAATTTTCTCGGCTACTGATACGCCATCAATTTTCCCATCGTCTGGATCATATGACATCATCGAATATTCAATTTTTTCTTTATCTAATATTCGCATCGCATTTGTTTTATCTTTTTTCATAACGTTCTCCTTAAAACTTTATTTCATATCATTAAGTTTTCCTTTATTATACACCCTTTTCCATTTCTCCTACATAACTTCACGTATTTTTCAAAACTAAAAATATTGATAATTCAAAAATCATCTGATATAATTTGGAAAAACTTATGTTAAGGAGAGATTTGTAATGCGAAATTTTAATACTTCTTTCCAACTTCATCATCATACGTAACGCCGTGTATCCGAAGAAAAATTTTTCTTCGTGGGTACAGGGCTTTTCCTGTTGACCCACGAAGCGTTCATAAAGCTATGTGGGTATTTTTATACCTGCATAGCTTTTTTTAATTTAAAAAAGGAGTGATTACAATGGAAATGAGAAATGTAAAAGGAACGAAAGACTATTTACCAGAGGAGCAAGTGCTGCGAAATAAAATTAAAAGAGCTTGTGAAGATACGTTTGAACGATACGGATGCAAATCTTTAGAAACGCCGACGTTAAATATGTATGAGGTTATGTCTTACAAGTACGGCGGTGGTGATGAAATATTAAAAGAAATATAAGGAAAACGTGAGCTCGCCTTACGATACGATTTAACTATTCCATTCGCAAAAGTCGTGGCAATGAACCAGAACATCCGCCTCCCTTTTAAACGTTATGAAATTGGGAAAGTATTTCGAGATGGGCCAATTAAACAAGGAAGATTTCGTGAATTTATACAATGCGACGTTGATATTGTCGGTGTAGAATCAGTCATGGCTGAAGCGGAACTCATGAGCATGGCGTTTGAGCTGTTCCGAACGTTAAACTTAGAGATAACGATCCAATATAATAACCGAAAATTGTTAAATGGTATTCTTCAGGCCATTAACATCCCTACTGAGTTAACAAGTGACGTAATTTTATCATTAGACAAAATTGAAAAGATTGGGATTGATGGTGTACGAAAAGATGTATTAGAGCGCGGAATTTCTGAAGAAATGGCTGATACGATATGTAATACTGTATTATCTTGTCTAAAGCTTACAATTGCTGACTTTAAAGAAACTTTCAATAACCAACTCGTTGCCGATGGCGTAAACGAATTACAACAATTACAGCAATATTTAATCGCTCTCGGAATAAATGAAAATACGATATTCAATCCGTTTTTAGCAAGAGGACTCACAATGTATACTGGCACCGTATATGAAATCTTTTTAAAAGATGGATCGATTACATCCAGCATCGGTAGCGGCGGTCGTTACGATAACATTATCGGAGCATTCCGTGGTGATAATATGAACTATCCAACAGTCGGTATTTCATTCGGTTTAGACGTTATTTATACAGCACTATCGCAGAAAGAAACAATCTCATCTACAGCGGATCTATTTATCATCCCGCTCGGGACAGAATTACAATGCTTACAAATTGCCCAGCAATTACGTTCCACCACTTCCTTAAAAGTCGAACTTGAACTAGCAGGACGCAAATTAAAACGCGCCCTTAATTATGCCAATAAAGAGAATATCCCTTATGTGCTTATTATTGGTGAAGAAGAACTTAGTACAGAAACCGTTATGCTAAGAAATATGAAGGAAGGTAGTGAGGTGAATGTCACCCTTTCTTCTTTAAGTAGTTATTTATAATACGAACCACCCTCGTTTGGGTGGTTTTTCTATTTTATAGATAATCAATAATTAGTTTACATAAAATAATTACAAGCTACTTAAAACTAAAAATATATAATATCCAATTACCTATTATTTTTGGTGATATATAGATATTAATTATTTTAAGAGGATTTATTTTGAAAGTCTACATACAAGAACTAAAGTGGACCACAGGGGCCTCTCACCTTTTATTACTTCCTTGTTATTATTTATTTCGGGGACTTGTTAACCTATATGAGATACCTTTACTACTATTGATTGCTTTACATATCACTACTTTTTTATTAGCTAAAAAGGGAGCCATGAATACGTACGCTAATTATATAGGTATTATCATTACTCTAGTTGCCTTCTTTCCTTATATAGAAATTCTTCTACATATTATAGCAGCCATTTTCCTTTTATTAGATGCTGCTTCTATGAATGCAAAAGAATTTTATGATTCATAGATGGATGAAATGAAACTTTAATCCATAGAGTTTTGAAATAGGTCAGCAAAAAGGATTTACTTTTTAAGTAAACCTTTTTTCATTTTTAATTACTTTCCTTACTCCAGAATAATAAAAGAATATTCTGTTTAATTTTTATAAATTTCTAAATATTTATAAAACATTCAAATTAACATACATTTTAGTTATGTAAAAAATCTAAGTTTTAAGGAGATGAATCCATGCTTAAAAAGTTGATAGCAGGTGCATTATTAACTGTTTCGTCGTTAACTGGAGGAGTGGGATTAGTATCAGCTAGTACCGAAAAGGATTATTCGATTTCCTCTTTCGAATATGTAACTGTAGATGAAAAGACTGTTGATTCGTTTAACAAATTGAGTGCTCCATCAAAGGAAGACATAAAAATAACATTAGTTCTACCGAAACAAAATCAAAATGGAGACTGGTTATCTTATGGATTTTCGAGCAAAGAAAGTTTAGAGTCTTTTATTGAAAAAGATAAACAAAGGTTGAATAATTCAATCACTCCCCTTGGTGTTGGTGGAAGCGGACCTGGTAGTACAGACTTCTATAAACACACAAATCAAGGTAGCGAGTATTTTTCTCTAAGTAGCGGTTATAAAAACTTGTCTGCTAGTTGGCAAAATCAAATTGTTTCTGTACGTACAGCATCCCCCACTGCTAGCTATTCAACAACGCTATGGGAACGTACTTCAACGGACGGATATGGAAAAGGTGTTGTTTTTAAACACGCTGATTGGTATGGTCAAATTGCAAACTTAAATAATTTTCCAACTTCAGCAGTTGAAGTTAAAAAGTAAAAAAATTTAAAAATAAAAGGTGTTTTCACGTATGAAAACACCTTTTATTTCTACAATTATTTCTTCTATAACAATTTCAACTCTTAACTATTATTTTTCGTGTTCCTACTCTCCAAAACTTTCTCCATATTATGAGTTGCCCATTCCATCATTAATAGAATCACTGGACGTAGTGATTCACCAAGCTCAGTTAACGAATATTCAACTTTAGGTGGCACTTCACGGTATACTTCACGATGTATAATGCCATCAGCTTCAAGTTCTCTCAGCTGAAGTGTTAACATTCTTTGTGTGATATTAGGTTTTAATCTTTTTAATTCATTAAACCTCTTTTTCCCATCTAATAAATGATACAAAATAACACCTTTCCATTTTCCACCAATCACCTCTACCATCGCTTCAACTGGACAAGAATATTTATTTAAAAATGGGTAATTTATATTATTTTCGTTTGGACAATCCATAATAAATCCCTTCCCTTAACATTAGTATCTTTTTTGATACTATACCACATAAATGTGCGTACTTGTATCTATGTT
The DNA here is from genome assembly GCF_038006085.1 of Bacillus sp. FSL K6-0073. Taxonomy (NCBI): domain Bacteria; kingdom Bacillati; phylum Bacillota; class Bacilli; order Caryophanales; family Bacillaceae; genus Bacillus; species Bacillus sp. FSL K6-0073. Next base: position 3,254,605 of record NZ_JBBOUN010000001.1, read on the forward strand.
ACTTTAAAAATATAATTTACTTACAAAATAAATTAACGAAAAGAGGAACTTTTATGACAAATACAAACGAAATTACAAAAGAGAAAATTATGGAGGCTTTTCATTTCAGACATGCATGTAAAGAGTTCGATCCTATGCACAAAATTTCAGAAGAGGATTTTAAATTCATTTTAGAAACAGGCAGATTATCTCCTTCTTCTTTTGGATATGAACCTTGGAAATTTATTGTCGTACAAAATAAAGAATTAAGAGAAAAACTACAACCGTATTCATGGGGCGCTGGTGGGCAACTTGCAACAGCAAGCCATTTCGTCATTGTTCTTTCAAGAAACATTAAAGATATGCATTATGATGCAGAGTATATTAAATATATGATGAACGATATTATTGGATTGCCTGAAGACACTCAAAAAATTAGATATGAATTCTTCAAAAAGTTCCAGGAAACAGATTTTAACTTATTACAATCCGATCGTACTGTATTTGATTGGGCATCTAAACAAACTTATATTGCTTTAGGTAATATGATGACGAGCGCAGCTCAAATCGGCATTGATTCTTGTCCGATAGAAGGATTCGATAAAGAGAAAGTAGACTCCTTACTTCGTCAAGAAGGCATTATACAAGGCGATAATCTTGAAGTATCAGTTATGGTTGCCTTTGGTTACCGTAAAGAAGATCCAAAACGTGATAAAACAAGACAGACTATGGATACAATTGTTGAATGGATTAAGTAATATAGCACACACAAATAATGCTCCTAATAGCTGGATACTTATACTAAAGAACTATTAGTCGTTTTTCTTATGTATGAATTTGGTTTTTCATGGAAAGATATGTTAGTATGTATACAGTTTGAGTGCTCTATTTTTAGAGTCGAACAGGAGGAGAATGAATATGTCTGATATTGAAGTTGGCGAAGTGTTTACTCTTAGTGATGAGAATAACGAAGAGCAAGAAGTAGAAGTACTTGGAGCGATGGATGTCGAAGGTGCAGAATATATTGCAGTTGCCTTTGTTGAAGATATCCAAACAGAAACTGAGGAAGACATTGATATTTTCTTTTTAAAAGTAGAAGAAGATAATGAGTTTTCATACATTGAAAATGATGAAGAGTTTGATAAAGTATCTGCTGCGTTTGAAAAGATTTTGGATGAGCAAGAGCAAGAATAGTATGAATGAAAAACACGAGGGCGGATGCATATCCGCCCTCGTGTTTTTATTCATCACTCATTCAGTGATTTATGCAGTAACTCCAGTACATCTTTCATCGCAAAAGGTCCATCTTTTTTAACATGCTCCGCAAATTCTGAAACGAGACGTAATGTTCTCACACTTTCGATTGGATGTTCTCCTGATGCACTTTCAGCTGAAAGCATAACTGCATTCGTCCCGTCCAGTACAGCTTGAAACACATCAGTCACCTCTGCCCTTGTTGGAATAGAATGATCTACCATAGATTGAAGCATTTGTGTTGCTGTAATGACATATGTATTCGTTCGATTACATTCCTGAATCATCATTTTCTGTAAAAGCGGAATGCATTGATACGGTAACTCTACTCCTAAATCGCCCCTTGCAATCATAATTCCATCTGCTTCTTTACATATATCTTGAAAATTCTCGATTGCTTCCATCGTTTCTATTTTTGCAATTACATTAGGTGACGTTTCTTTATACTGTTGTATAAATTCTCGTATTTCTTTTATATGACTAGGTTTTCTTACGAAAGAACACGCGATAAAATCAACATTCTCCTCTAAAAGAAACTGAATATCTTTTTTATCTTTCTCTGTAATAGCTGGTAAACGAACAGCCGCATCTGGTAAATTAACTCCTTTATGAGATGAGATATTGCCACCTGTTTTTACCTTCGTTTCTATTTTGTCCGTACTTATCTTTTCAACAATTAATTCAACTTCTCCATCATTAATTAAAATTCTACTGCCTACTTTCACATCATTCGGTATTCCTTCATAATCAACACTCGCTTCTGTATTACTCCCTGTAACTGGTTCTGTATGTAAAATAAAAGAATCTCCTGCCTGAAGTGTAATTTGCCCTCCCTTCACTTCACCTAATCTTATTTTAGGTCCTTGTACATCACCCAAAAATTTAATAGAGTCATCTAATGATTTCACTAAACGAATGATGTCTTTATGACTTTCATGCGTGCCATGCGATAAATTCAGTCGAACAATTTTCATACCATTCTTTATTAACTGCGCTAACGTTTCTTTATTATTACTTGCGGGTCCAATTGTACAAATTCGATCGATTGTCATTTTTGTTACCATCCTTTTCTTAATAAGGTTCCCATATGAACTTAAAAATAACAGAGATTCTGACATGAATAGATTTAAATTTACACGAATTTCATAAAGTTAAACCTGTATCCCTTGCTGGCTAAGCATTAGAAGATATATTCGCTTTTTTGCAAATGAAGACATGTTGAATCGAAAGTAAAAGAAAAGTTAAGTATGGGATAAACCATTGAGAGTTTCGAAATTTTCATATATTGTATGAATTGAGTTCGAACTCAAAAATTTAAAAAGGTGGGAAAATTAGTGAATATGAAAAAATCTTTATCGGTGACAACTTTAGGGTTAGCGGTTTTAGGTTTTGGTTTTACTAATAACGCAAGTGCTTCAGAGGTCGATGCTGTAGACAAGCAGCCCGTTTTAGTTGACTTTGATACAATTCAATCAACAAAAACATCTAGTGTTCCTAGTTTGACTGTTGCAGCTGCACCTAAGAATGACTCTAACATTAGCGTATATACTCCCTTTTTTGGTAACCCATATGCAGTTGCTAAATCGAAATCAACTACGACCGAAGACTATGTTTATGCAAAAGCAAGAACTTTCAATGGCGATGGCTCATTAGTAAATACGAAAAGTAATAGTGCAAAAAAATCATCCTTTGTAAGTGCTACAGCGGCCAACACAAGCATTTATTATGGAGATGATTACGCTATCGGTAACCATACCTATAAATTAAGTGGTTATAATGATGTGAATCACGAAACAAAAGCTTTCTGGTAAGAAAGAGAAAAAAGATATGCATCTTGCATATCTTTTTTCTCTAATATTTTACATATATTGAGGTGCTATTTATGAAACAAATATATATTATTAGCGGTGTTTTACTTATTTCATTACTTACAATTTATATTTTGTTCAATACTTCAATCATACAACCTCATCCACCTTCCATAGAAAATAAACGAGAGCAACAAACCAATACTATTTCTTACGGATTGAAGGATAATCAAGGCCAACATATTAACAATGGTAGTACAATTACTAGTGAGGATAATAAAATTAATGTAACATTATCATTCGTACATACTATTAATGAAAACCGAAAATATGGATTAATTGTTCTAGAAGATTACGAACAAAAACCTTTTAAAATAGAAGATACTACTAATGAAATATTACACTATTTTTTTGATATGAAACCAAACAGTTCAATTACTACGAAAATCTCTTTACACACTTCTCCTAATGCAAGTGAATTAACCTTTTTAATAATAAAAAAACCTGAATACAAATTAAAAGATAATAACTTAAATAAAGCAGCTATTTTAGAAGATATTCTAAGTATGCGATATTCAATGCATCCTCTTCAGAAAGAAAGCGAAAAAATAAAACTCTCCCTTATAGATCCAGATGCTATTTTAAAAGATGGTCTTTACGAACCATTATTTGTTACGAACCGTGAAGAGAATTTACAAACTGTCTTCTTTGAAAAGGAAGGCAAGCAATTAATTCTATCAAACGGTAATGAAACAAATGATGAAATGACTTACGCAATCGTGGCTTTTAAAGATTGGAAACAAGTTGAAATATTTAACAATAGAAAAGTTGTTTATACTAAGCTTGCACCTGAAACGAGACAAATCTTTAATTTCACATTGCCTTTAGTGGATCAGGAAAGTAATTTTCAACTCGTCGCTTTTCCATTTCCTTTTAAAGTTAGCGAAGAAGATTATATCAGTCAACAAGCATTCAGTTCCTTTCGCATCGTAATTGAAAATGAAAATGAAAATAAATAAGTTATACTGTGCACATTACAACAACCTAAAAAAAGCCTACTCACACGAGTAGGCTTTTGAAACTATGAAAGTTTCGTCAATAACTGATTTAAATCTTTTTTCGTTTTCGTCGTTAATGATTTCATTTTATTAATATCGATTTTTTCTTTCTCCGCTCCTACAATTAACGGATACATACTTTGACCGATTGTTTTAGAATCCGTCGGATGTGATGCTTCTAGCTCTTTTTCAATCACATCCCACTTTTCATTAATTTGTTTGCCAAGCTTATTCACTGTTTCCAATTTTGGATTAGCAGCTAACTGCTTGTCCAAGCTATCAATTAATGCTACAACTTCTTTAACGTTCGTTTTCACAGCAACACTTTTCTTCGGATCTTTCGTTGTCTTTCCGTTATTGTTTGTGCTTGTACTTGTGCTTGGATCTGCTGTTTTCCCGCTAGTCGTTTGATCATTCGTTTTTCCTGTCGTTTCTTTTTCTTTTGTTTTTACATTTTCGTTTTGAGTTGACGTTTTGCCGTTACTTTCTGTTCCTGATGATTCTTTCGTATTTTTTGCATCCTTATCTGTTTTTTCATTTGAAGAAGTATTTGTTTCTTTTTCAGTATCTTTCGTTGTTTTTGACGCTTCATCTGCACTTGTCGTTTTTGCTTCTCCATCATTTTGCGCAGTTACTTGCTCTTTCTTTTCCGTTTCTTTATCTACTGAAGGACTACAAGCTGCCATAGTAAGCATTGTACCAATTGTAATCGATGCGATAGCGACCTTTTTCATTTTCATATAAATCCCCCTATGTTTTACATAATTTATCCTCCCCTTTACGATTCGATTCCCCCTTAAAAAATCCCTTTTCATACGAATTATCATCTTTCCGACAGTAATCTTCATAATAATACGTACAAAAACTGATAAACTCATTTTAATATTCGAGTTTCTTCTACTTCATTTTTCTGCTCGCAAGTAAAAGAAAAAGAGTATATTGTCACATTAAGAATTACTATCTTCATATGACAATATACTCTTCTATCAAATTTTTATCTTTCTTGACATTTTATTTATACAAAAAAATAAAATTTTCTTTCGTTTTTTGTTTCTCAACATTTGTTAACATAATATTTTTATGAATAACCACCATTCGAGTGAATGACTTGCCCAGTAACCCATTTCGCTTCTTCACTTACTAAAAAAGAAATTAAGCGCGCAGCATCCACCGGTTCTCCTACTTTACCTTGCGGGAATTTCCATACTAAATGATGCTTCAGCTCCTCTGTAATCCATCCTGTATTCGTCGGTCCTGGATCTACAGCATTCACTGTAATCCCCTTCTCCATTGCAACTGGTGCTACTGACTTTGTAAATGCTTCGATTGCCCCTTTCGTTGCTGCATATGCTAGTTCATCTGGCATTGGGCCTACTGACTGTCCTGAAGTAAGATTAATAATACTCCCGCCCGTTTTAAGTGAATAATGTTTTATAAACAATGAACTTAATAGCATAGTAGCCCGAACATTAACTGTATAATGTTTATCCAACTGCTCTACATCTAATTCCTCAATCCTCGTATGAGTAGAATATACTGCATTATTAACTAGAATAGATGGATCACCTAACCGTTCTGATACCATATAAAACAAACGATTTGGCGAATAAGACTGCGATAAATTGATTTTTGCCATTTCACATCGAACATCGTAACTTTCAATTTCCTTTTTCAGCAAAAAGGGTTCTTGATCACTCATTCCCCATGGCATCGCTTTATCATACTTTGGCCAGTACGTGAAAAAAATGTCTATCCCCTTTTGAGCAAGCACCTTGCATACAGCTGCACCAATTCCATTCAGACGAGTTGCCCCTGTTACAATTGCTATTTTCTTCACCTTTTTCTCCTCCATCTATACACAGATCCCCTGCATGAATGCAGAGGATCTATCTTCTTATTGAATATTTGACAGTATACGTTCAGCACCTAATTTTAACATTTTAATAAAGATATAATTTACAATTGTAAACATTACAAATAAAACGATAAACATAATCCAAAGTCCTACTTGAAGGAAGAAGTATAATACACTTACTCCCCCCACAATAATTAAAGCTATTAAAATATTAGCCAAAAAATTCCACAAAGTTGTATATCGACTTTTAAATAATTTCTGCTCTGTATCCCAATGAATATCTGCAGTTTGTGCGTCCCAGCGTGTTCCGATTAAATTAATTAATAACAACCCGTTCGCACTTAGTAAAAACCACAGTATCATAAAGACTGGAGAAATCCCAGCTACAACTGCCATCGTAATACCGAATACTGCTAAAATGATCACATTAATTAACCAAGCAGTGATTGCTTTCGCAAAAAAGATATCCGAAGCCTTTACTGGTAAATAACGATTCACAAACCAAGAGCTTCCATCTCGCGAAAATGACGTTGTTGCAATGACGTTACTACCCATTAAAAATAACGATGCACAAAGGCCAACACCAATTGCAAATCCCGTTGTCTCTGGATTGTTAATATACTCTGTAATAAACTTTAAATTCCCATCTTGCACAAATAAAATAAAGAACAACATAATTGGCATAACGAAAGTTTGTACAATGCAATTTAAGAAAAATTGTGGTGTACGGAATAACGTTTTAAATTCTTTTTTCACATACGCTTTTAAATGAGAACTTTGCACTGTTGATTTCTGTAAACCTTCCGCCGAAATAACTTGTTTCTTTGCTGTACTCGTTGAAAGTCCAATAACTCCTTTTAAATATGTACGCTCTGCAATGTAATAAAACAACACAAAGAAGACAAATGAAATAACTGCAAAGATTATTACATATAAAGGACCTTTCCAATTTGCATTTTCTACTAATGCCACTGCTCCAAAATATGTAGTTGGAAAATAATTTGTCATTTGTACTAAAAGAGAAGATTGATTATTTACAAGGTATTCCGCAGCCCCGTCTCCAGAAAACGCACTTTTATTTCTCCACTGCATAAATACGTTAATTCCTACAATAAATAATATACTTACGATTCCAATAAATATATTTCCTCGATCTTTATTTTTCGCTATATTTGTATACCTCATAATAATTGTCATCAGTAACGAAGCTAATACTAACGGCACGATTGGGAAGAGTAAGTAAATAAAAATCATATATATGTAATATGTAATAAATGCGCCACTTTTTAAACCGTACGTAATGAAGATTGGTAATAAAATGAATGAACTCATTACGTATTGTGTAATTAATACCGTTAAAAATTTTGCCGAAATAATTTGCGCTGGTTTTAATGGTAACGGCAATAACATTTCAATGTCATTACTATAGTAAAATACAGTTAAAATGTTCGTGATACTCATTAAAAATACCCATATACTAGCAATCGCAAGTCCCATTGCAATAATCATTCCCGGCCCTTGCCCTAATTGTTTCAGACCTTCATACATTCCGTGCGTCATCGAACCAAATATTAAAAAGCCAACAAATAAAATAGCTGCAAATGAAAATAAATACGCCCATCGCTTCTTCTTATCTGTTATAAAATCTGCATAATTTAACTTTAATAGTACCTTCGTTAACGTCCAAATTTTACTCATTTCCCGTCATCTCCAAGAACATTTTTTCAAGTGATTCATTGGATTTAAAATGATCTCTCATCTCATCTAAATTTCCTTTAAACTGCAAATTCCCCTTATTAATAATAGCAACCCGGTCACATATTTTTTCCGCTACTTCTAATACGTGTGTAGAGAAAAATACAATCTTTCCTTTATCCGCATGCTCTCTCATCATTTCTTTTAAAATATATGCAGATTTTGGATCAAGCCCAGTTAATGGTTCATCTAAAATCCATACATCTGGCTCATGTACGAGCACACCAATAATAACGATTTTTTGTCTCATACCGTGCGAATAACTTTGAATTTGATCAGATAATGCATTATAAAGATCAAACTTCTTCGCTAAAGACTCTATTCGTTCTTGTCGTACTTCTTTCGGCACTTCATACATATCAGCCATAAAGTTTAAATATTCAATTCCTTTTAAACGTAAAAACATATCTGGACTATCTGGTACATAACCAAACGTCTTCTTCGCTTCCATCGGCTCTTCCATAATATTTTTTCCGTTAATCGTAATAGTCCCTTTGTCTACCCCGTGAATACCAGTAATCATCTTAATTGTCGTTGATTTACCCGCACCATTCGGTCCTAAAAATCCAAAGATTTCGCCGCTAGGCACAGATAAACTTAAGTCTTTTACTGCATAGGTAGACCCATTATAACTTTTTGACACATTCGTAATTTCAATCATTCCATCCAATCCTTTCCTTAATTACCAAATAACTATATTGATATTATAGCATACTTCTATTTTAAGATTTTTACATTTTTCAGTTTATTTAACCTTTAAAATAAATATACACCCCTAATCCAACAACTAAAACGACAGCTAGTATAATATAAATCATTGTTAAGCGTTTAATATTCCCCTTTGTCGCTTTGCTATAATTTGCATCACCATTCCGCCCAATTAAAACCGTCGCAATGACAGTAATCACTACAAGTAATACAACGATCATGATCCAAGTTAGCATTTCTTCCTCCCCCTCCTTACAACCATTTTACAATATTATCCTCTTTATTTCGCAGCATATTTCCTCTTTTTACTATTATTATGAAGCAAACTGGAAAACTATTATTACCATTCCTATCCAATTGTGATATATTTATAACATAACGTGACTTATTTCTAACAACACAAGGAGGACCTATCATGAAAACAACTTGGATAAAATATTTAGGATTTCTCGGTTTCTTCGGTTTCCTCGGATTTTTTTATGAAAAAGGATTGTTTACTATGTTCTGTTTCTTCTCCTTTTTCACATCGTATAGAACGGTTCAACACGATGAACTGTTTGAACAAATCGTTAATAAATCGTGCCGTAATGCTTTTATCTTTACGTTACTAACTACCGCTATCATTATGTTCATTGAAATGTTATTTCCAAACCCGGCGCTACAAGAAATTGATATCGCTCTTATTTTCGGCACACTCATTCTTACGTTCGGTTTTTCTATGTTCTTTTATGATAAACCTGTTGATGAAATGGAAGATGCACCATGGCGTTCGTAACGAGGATAAAAGAATACCGCGCCAAATTGAACATGACACAAGAAGATTTAGCAAAGAGCGTTGGTGTGCGACGTGAAACAATTAGTCATCTCGAAAAAGGTAAATACAATCCTTCCTTACAACTTGCTCACGATATAGCGAAGGCACTACATAGTAAGATTGATGAGATTTTTATTTTTGAGGATTGATTAAAGGCGTCCAGTCACAAGAATCACATAAAAAAATACCGTCATTCTTTCCAAGAAGAATGACGGTATTTCTCATTGATTATCCATATAAAATCGCATGAAATACGCCTAATAGTAAGTATTGATCCTGCATGTAATCTTCATCATATACATTCATCTCAATGTAATACATATCTTCCTCAAGACGAATATTCCAATCTGCAATTACATAGCCTTTTCGTAATAACTTTCCCATTCCAAATGAAGTTTTATGAACAACATATTCTTCTGCCCTATATGTAAAGGTAAATAAGAAATTTGCATCCAATAACTTTCCGTCACATACAAGTATTTCATGCTCTGCATCATGATTATCGATGTACGTTACTAAAATCCTTCTTTGGCGCTGTCTACTTACATCCTTTGCAATGACGCGAATATTGTCCTTACTATCCTTTATTTCATAAATAATATTACTACCAATTTTCGGAATAAAATCCAGCACTCTCATCAACATATTTTTATAATAGCCTCGTACTACGCCTACTTGCTCACTTCCATTATAAACCTCTATCGGCGTCGTATCTGCTTTGCTATCACACGGTCGTTTGTAAGAGAGCTGCATCATTCGCTCTCTTCTTAAGTACTGATCAAACGTCACAGGATATTCTATCATGCGCAGTTCTTTATTTAGCTCATACAAATAGCTTTGAACACTCTCTATTAATGTTGTAGTAGCTATACGCTCTTGAATTTCAAATTCTTGCCAACTGGAAGAAACATTCCATTGATTATGATCCTCTTCATAGAAGAAACCAAGAATTACCTCTTCACGGTCAGCCGTTTCATATTTCATAGGCACGTTCTGCCCATGTTGAACTTGTTCCATCCACTGACCTAAATAAATACCCAGCTCTGCAACCTTCATACATGATTTTTGAAAAAATACGCTGTCACTCGCGCAAATCGTTACATCTCCTTCGATAAAACCCTTTGAATAAGCATCATACCGTGGCTCATCCTTCTGCGGGATACTCTTATCTAACTCAAATAAAAACGTTAACATCCTTTATTCACCTCTAGTTGTTACACTAATCATACATGACATCGCATCACTCTGAGAAACTATTTATATACGCATATTTAATTCACGTATTATAACACGTGAATGATCTTGTATAGTAGCGCTATTTTTTGTTCTATATCTTAGTATACGAATTTACATGAGCGATTTTTCAACTATATCTATCGCAACTTACAATATATCAACGATTTTTTCAATATATCGATTTTTCGACAAATATCAGCACAATTAAAATGAAGCTACCTTTTCTTCCGCCACTTCTACAATTTCTAAAATTTGTAGAATACTCTCCACTTCATAAGTCGGGTTAACATCTGTCCCGTTTTCTTTCAAACTCGGATTATACCAACACGTATCAATGCCGTAATCTTCTCCGCCTTTCATATCAGAAGTTAACGAATCTCCAACCATTAGTACACTTGATTTATCAGTAATCCCAAACTTTTCAAACGCATAATCAAAAATCTCACGCGCTGGTTTTTGATGACCAACTTCTTCAGAAATAATAATGTGATCAAAGAAATTACATAAAGGCGAATTTCCGATTCTTGATTGTTGCACCTTCGTATATCCATTCGTAATAATACCTAACTTGCAATCTTGAAGATTTTCACATAATTGTACTGCGCCTTCTATAAGATGTACTTCCTTCCCTAAATTTTCAAGGTATACATCACTAAATTGCTGCGCATCTACGGCTATATTATGAAGTGCAAATAATTGTCTAAATCGCTCTACGGCTAATTCACTTAGCGTAATCATTTTATTTTCTAAATCTCTCCATAATCCATTACTAATCTCTTTATAACTTGCAAGATGATCATTATACCCTGTAGGCATGCCAAACTGTACAAACGCATTATGTAATGCGTGTCTTTCCGTTTCAGGGAAATCTAATAATGTATCGTCTACGTCGAATAATATAAATTTGTATTTCATGATGTTCTCCTCAATTCCTATTTTAAAAGCTTCGTTCTCATTGCTTATAAGTTTATATATATGTCGCGATGAAGCGCTTTAACCCGCTCTTTATAGAATACACCTTTATCTTTTATTTTCAAATGTGCTATAAATAAATTTGCTAGCATGACTGCTGTATCTAGTCTATAAAATAAACTAACAATATGAGGAGTAACATTAAAGATACTATCATTCTTATATCCATCTTTAAATTCATCCCAACTAACCTCATTTGTTTCAGCTATTCTCATAAGCTCCAGCAATGGATGACCAATTAAAGCATTATCCCAATCAACTATTGCTTTAACTTCTCCATTATACCCGATTAAATTGGCTGGTCGAATGTCCATATGTAATAAACATTTTACATGATCTGCTGTACTAAGAATATATTCAATTGTTTTTGTATCCGGAAGATTAATTTTGCAGTTCGTGATTGTATTAAACCCTTCTATCCGTTTCACAATTCGTTCTGCTATATACTTACTAATGGGCTCTCTAATATTTTGTTTGTAATACAAACCATCAATTGGCATACTATGAAGATTGCTCACTAACTCCCCTATTTTGCATGCGGAAATTGGCATATGATCAGCATACACACAATCCGAAATTAAAAAATCAAGTTCGGTTGAAAGATGCAATCCGTGTATCCTTGGTACTGGAATACCTTTTGAATGACAATACTTAGACAGCTCCGCTTCCTTTTGCAACGAAATCCGACTGTTAAATAAGTCTTCATTTATATTTTCCACTTCTCTTTCCCACGGTACTCGAAATGCCAAAGACCCCTTTTCTGAATCTCCTTGAAAAACAATATTTTGCACTCCCGTTCCAATCACCTTTAAATCTTGAATAGCTAGTTCCTTATACTCTTGACTTAGTATTGTTGCCAGCTTCTCTCTTAACCCCTCTGCTTTTACACGTGTATGAATCATTTTATCCCCCGATTCTTAAGTTCTTTTCATCCATTTTCTCCTCTGTGCACAACATCCTCATTAACAAAATTATAGCAACAATAGTAAAAGGAGGCTAATCCGCTCAGCCTCCTTCTCATTATTAATCTTCTAGCAATAACTCTTTCATTTCCTCTAACGACTCTTTCGTAAAGCCAAGAGCTTTTTCAGCGTATGCTTCAACTGATCCGTATTGCTTTTGAATTTCACCAATCGCAGCTTGCAAGTATTCAGCACGTGCTTCAAACATTGCACCTAATATCGCTCTGCTCTCATCGTTTTGTAATTTCGCACCTAAAAAGGCCATCATTTTTTCATTTAGCTTTTCACGGAATCCGTTACTTAGTAAGTAGTCTTCCATTACTGTTTTTTCTGGTACACCTAGTAAAAGTAGTAATAATGCTGAACCAAATCCAGTACGATCTTTTCCAGCTGTACAGTGGTTTACTAACGGTAAGTTTTCCGGGTTTTGCGCTAAGTTTAAGAAGCTCACGAATGCCTCGTTACCACTTACGAAATCTTGATTCATTTTCACAAGATACTCACCTGGTTTTCCTAACATAGAAAGGTCACCAACTTGGAAAAACTCATTTATATTTAAGTCTTTCGCTAAGTCTTGCATAACTGGTAAGCACACTTGACGAGCACCCGTAATTTCTGGATTCGGCTTATGCTTCACTTCAAAGTCTGTACGGTAATCGCAAATTAACTTTAAACCAGACTTTTGTAAATAGGCAATATCCCATTCAGTTAGCCCTGCTAATTCTTCAGAGCGGTATAATTTGCCCCATTTTACTTTACGGCCTTCAGTCGTTTCATATCCTCCCATATCACGGAAGTTAAACGCACCTTGTAATGGCAATCTACGCTCGGCTACTGTTACTGCTTGTCCATTACTTCCTACTAATCTAAAATATGGACGTTCATTTTCACTTGGGTTTTCAATTGTATATGATAATTCCCCATTTACTGTTGCAAGTAATTCTCCATTTTCTTCAATATGATCTGGTGAAGTACTCCAATAAATACGAACTTCTTCTATATTATTTTCCCACTTTATTTGTAACGTATTATCTTTATTTCTTTCTACAGTTGCTTGTAACCAATTTCTTTGCTGTCCCATTCTTTCACCAACGCTTTCTCATATAATCAAATCTCACCCTATTGTATTATACAAATATCTACTTTGTCGTTCTCATTTTTCTTTTTATCTTACAAACAGGCGAAAAGTTCTTTTACTTGTTCAAAATTTGTACAAGGGTTCTCACTAAATGTGTCCCAGATTATATCCTAAAACTTCCTTACATACCGCTCAGTACAACTCAGCAACTGACATCCATTCTTTTCAAAAACATCCTTCATCCATTCATTTTGTATATTTGTCTCACCAATATAATAAGATGCACCTATTTCCTTTAAGACAAACATCGCACCTGCAAATAATGCAGCTTCATATCCCTTATTACGCATATTTGGAGTAACTGCGAAGTACATAAGTTTCCCTTCTTCTAACGTACCTCTTTCAATATGTGGGATTACAATTCCTATCGGCTCTTCACCTACACTCGCTGTTAAACAATGTTCTTTCCATTGCTCACCAATTTCTTGTAGCATCATATGCACAAATTGATCATGAACGACTGTTTCTCCCGTCGCTTCATTCCACAGTGAATAAAAAGCCTCTTCTCCAACTTCTTCAATAAGCTTAAAATCAATTTCACTTTCTACATCTTCTACTTCATATATATCTTTAAATACAATCATGTTTTCCGTAACATATTCAAATGAATACGTTTCAAAACATTTTTTATACACATCATAATTTGGACTTTTTGAAGAGATTTCAAAATGTAGTTTTTCTAATCCATCTTTTTTAGCTTCAGCAACGCAATATTGCATCATTTCCTCTAATTGCTCTTCTGTAAAAATCTCTGCATTATTTTCTTTTATCATAATAGAAGAAGCATTTCTTCTTATTTTAAAATATTTTTCTAACTGTTCTATCGTCGTCATATTCTTCCCTCATCTATATCATACTCGAATTTCTAATCGTTCTCCTTGCATGAGCAGGATTGTCCTTGAATATATAGAATACTAGAAAAGATCGCATCTTTAAAGTGCGGAGGAGGTTCTCCAGTGGATATTACAGCATTGCAACAACAGTTAGAGCTTATACAACAAAATGACTATACGCAACTACAGCATATAGACGTAAATGAGTTAACTTTGAACATGCTCCAGTATATCGGAACGACTGATAGCTACGTTCGTTACCAACTTATATATAAATGTTTTGCGCATTTCATTCATCATGAATTCCTTATGGACGATCAGCTGAAATTACTTCTGCAAACTTGTTTAAGTGATGAGTATTTATATTGTGACATTTACTCCCCACATACAGATGGGGTTTTCACACGTTCTTACACTGTTTCGTTAATTGCGTTAATACTCCAATTCGCTAATTCGCACTACTTTTGTACAGAGGAAGATATCGAAGAAATAAAAAATAAACTCATTACATACACAAACTTAGAAACGGATTTTCGGGGCTATATCGAAAATAAAGGATGGGCTCATTGTCTTGCTCACGTATCTGATGCCTTTACTGAAATTGTTCATAATACGTATACAACTTTTGAATGGTACGAAGAATTAATTCATTGTTTATTAAATAAAATCTTTATTCCATCTGACCTTTTTCATAATAACGAAGATGAGCGCATTGTTACGCCATTACTAGCAATGCTGTATCATGATTTTCCTCAAAACGAGTTAATTTCTATTATTCATAAAAAAATAAAAAGGCTTCCTCAAATAAGAAAACGCCTTTCGCTTAATGAGTATTGTATTTTATGTGCCAACATTAAAACCTTTTTACGCACATTATTTTTCAGAACGAAAGACGACCATAACTTAGCCTTTACAGCACGTAAAACAGAAAGAATGTTAAAAGAAATTCCTAACTATTATTAAATACAAGGAGCAATGACATGGGTTATATTGAAGATATGAGAAATCTAGTAGGAAATCATCCACTTATTCTAATAGGATCACACGCCATTATATTAAATGAAAAAGATGAAGTATTGCTGCAGCTCCGTACAGATTTTAACCGCTGGGGCATTATTGGTGGTGCCCTAGAATATAACGAAACGTTAGAAGATGCTTTAAAACGAGAAGTGTTTGAAGAAACTGGACTTATTATTAAAAATCCAGAACTATTCCGTACATACTCAGGGCCAGACTTCTTTCAAATCTATCCAAACGGCGATCAAGTACACGGTGTACTCGTTGTTTATATTTGCCGAGAATTTCATGGTGAACTTGTATGCGATCAAAGTGAATCGAAAGAATTACGCTTCTTTCCGCTTGATGAGTTACCTAGTAATCTCCCTTCTGTTATTGAGAGGATTATTACAGATTATCTAAAAAAATAAGGGAACGCTTAACGTTCCCTCTCAAATCCAATCCGTTTTTTAATTTCTGCTAAATTTATCTTCGCAATAGCGCGTGCCTTCTCAGCACCGTTTTCCAACGCTTCATATAATAAATTCGTTTCATTCATATACATAGTGTATTTCTCACGAGGTCCAGCTAACTCACGATCTACAACACGAAACAACTCTTTTTTCACATCGCCCCATCCGATTCCAGTCTCATATTTTTCACGTAATGACTGTACTTCGTCTTCTGTCGCAAATTCTTTATAAATTGTAAATAAGGTTTCTAGTTCTTTCGGTTCATTTGGAAGTGAAGAATCTGTTTTGATTTTAAATATTAATTTTCGTAGTTTTTCTTGCTTTGCAAATAATGGGATCACATTTCCGTAACTTTTACTCATCTTCCTTCCGTCAAGACCAGGTAAAATAGCTCCTTCTTCTTGAATGACATACTCCGGAAGTGTAAATGTCGTGCCAAATGTATGATTAAAATACGTCGCAATATCACGAGCAATTTCAATATGCTGAATTTGGTCTTTTCCAACTGGTACATGAGTAGCTTGAAATAATAATATGTCAGCTGCCATTAAAATCGGGTACGTGTATAACCCCATATTCACTCCCGCATCGACCTCTAACCCTGCTTCTTTATTTTGCTCCACCTTCGCTTTATACGCATGAGCACGGTTCATAAGACCTTTCGGAGTTAGGCAAGCTAAAATCCAAGCTAATTCTAGAATCTCTGGCACTTCTGTTTGTCGATAAAAAATAACATCTTCTCCAATTCCAAGTGATAACCAAGTAGCTGCTACCTCTTTCGTATAACTGCTGAACTTTTCTGAATCATGCACAGCATTTAATGCATGATAATCAGCTATAAAGTACAATGCTTTTCCTTCATTATTCTTTGACATTTGTAATGCAGGTTTAATCGCACCAATATAATTTCCTAAATGCGGATAACCTGTCGGCTTAATTCCTGTTAACATTATTTTTTCACTCACACTAACTCCTCCTTTCTCAAAATAAAAAGAGCCCCTCATCCTAAAAAAAGGACGAGAGACTCCCGCGGTACCACCTTAATTAGCTATCATTAGCTCACTTCATACTTCAATAACGTGAAGTAACCGTCTTTACCTACTCATTTCAGTTAGAAGCTCTAGAGCCCATTCCATATTCATCCCTTACTGATTCTCACCACATATCAGCTCTCTGAAAAGTTTCGAATATGTACTCTTCTCTTTCATTGCTTTTTCGTTATTTTTTACAGTTTATCACATTTCGCTTCCAAACAAACCCGATTTTTCTATTTTATATAGCAGGAATTTCCACTTCTATTGTCTAATGTTATATAGGTTTGCAGAAATATTCGAAACAACTTTGGAGGTTTTTTCATGGTAAAATATATATCCATTTTAGGTTCCACAGGATCTATCGGCACATCTGCATTAGATGTCGTTTCAGCTCATCCTGAACATTTTAAAATTGTCGGTTTAACCGCAAATTATAATATCGATCTTCTTGAGCAACAAATCAAAACATTTCAACCTCGCATTGTAAGCGTTGCGACAAAAGACTTAGCAGACACGCTTCGTACGCGTATTTCAGCGAATACAAAAATCACATACGGAACTGATGGCTTAATTGCGGTAGCTACTCACCCTGATTCAAATCTTGTATTAAGTTCTGTTGTCGGAGTTTCCGGACTACTTCCAACGATTGAAGCATTAAAGGTGAAGAAAGATATTGCCATCGCTAATAAAGAAACGTTAGTTGCAGCTGGACATATCGTAACTGAACTAGCGCAACAAAACGGATGTCGCTTAATTCCAGTAGATAGCGAACATTCAGCTATTTTCCAATGTTTAAACGGAGAAAATAATAAAGAAATTGACAAATTAATTGTTACAGCTTCTGGCGGTGCATTCCGTGATAAAACACGTGAAGAAATGAAAACTTTACAAGCAAAAGATGCTTTAAAGCACCCAAACTGGTTAATGGGCGCAAAACTAACGATTGATTCTGCCACATTAATGAATAAAGGGTTTGAAGTAATGGAAGCGAGATGGCTATTTGATATTCCGTATGAAAAAATTGATGTAATGATTCATAAAGAAAGTATCATTCATTCTTTAGTAGAATTTATTGATGGATCAGTTATGGCACAGCTCGGTGCTCCTGATATGAGAATGCCGATTCAATATGCGTTTCACTATCCTACTCGGCTACCTTCTTCCTATGAAAAATTAAATTTATTAGAAATCGGTAGTTTACATTTTGAAAAACCAGATTTAGAGAAGTTCCCTTGCCTACAATACGCATATGAATGTGGCAAAATCGGTGGTACTACTCCCGCTGTATTAAATGCAGCAAACGAAATTGCGAATGCACTATTCTTAAAAAATGAAATTGTCTTTTTCGATATTGAAAAAACAATTTACAAAACAGTTGAAGCTCATCATAACGTAAAAGATCCTTCACTAGATGCTATATTAGAAGCGGATCAATGGGCGCGCCAATATGCAAATGAATTGTTAATAAAAAAGAGCTAAAACAGATAATACTGTTTTAGCTCTTTTTTCACGTATTCAACTTAACAAATCTATAACCGTGCGTCACTAACACTTTTAATATCGCATATCCTGGAATGGCTAAAATAATGCCCATAATCCCGAATAAGTTTCCGGCAGTTAAAATGATAAAAATGATAGTAATCGGATGAATGTCTAACTTTTTCCCCATAACTTGTGGAGAAATAAATTTACCTTCTGCTAATTGTACAACCATCATAACAATAATTACTTTTAACACCATTGCTGGCGAGTCGATAAATGCGATAATTAACGCTGGTGTAATGGCGATAATTGGTCCTACGTACGGAACGATATTTACAATCATCGCTAAAATAGCAAGCAGTACAGCATATTTAATACCGATAATAAGGTAACCGATTAATAACATAATACCGATAAACAAGCTCACGATAATTTGCCCTCTAATATACGAGCTAATCGCATAGTGCATATCATCTAGTATTCTCATTGCTGCTGGTTGTCTTTGCTCTGAAATAAACTTTAAGAAGTGATTCGGCAATTGTTCGCCATCTTTTAAAAGATAGAACAATATAAATGGAACCATTACAAATGTTAAAACAACCTCTGTAATAGTACTCAAAAATCCAGTTACATTCCCAGTTACTGATGATAATGACTTTGTAAAATCAACTGTGTATTCTTTTACCATATTCGCAACATTAATATTTAAATTCTCCTGAATTTTACCGAGTAAATTACTTTCCCCGAATCTACGTGCTGCTTGTTCAATCTCATGGCCAAAATACGGTAAGTTATCAATTAATGCATCAATTTGATCTTTAATAATAGGGATAACCGTTACAACTAAAAATACAAATAATCCTAGTACGATTAAATATATGGAAGCTATCGATACGATTCTTGAAACACCTTTCTTTTCTAAAAGCGAAACGAATGGATGTAAAATATAGAATAGTACGCCTGCTAATAGTACTGGGAAGAAAATTGTTTTTAAAAATACGATAAACGGTGTAAAAACAAATGATATTTTTGTTAGCAATAAAATATTAATGAACAATAACGCAAATCCAAGTAATACCGCCAAATAATTTTGTTCTCTAAAAAACTTTCTTAACTTATCTCTTTTTCTTATATTTATTTTCTCCAATGAAACCACCTCTTCGAATGATGAAAAGCCCTTATTCAGGGCTCTTCATCATAATCTATATATCTATTTCTTTGCAGCTTTCACTACAAATGATACAATAAAAATTAACACGATTGCACCTAATAATGCTGGCACGACATGAATCCCACCAAATGATGGCCCAAAGGATCCAAATAATCTACCACCTAACGAAGCACCTAATAAACCTGCGATAATATTTCCGAACATACCACCTGGGAAATTTTTACCCGTTATAGAACTAGCAATTGCACCTATAATAGCACCAACTAAAAATGTGATAATCCATCCCATTTTTAGCCCTCCATTTCTATTATAGTTTGTATGATTTAATACAAACATATGTATTTATCATTGCTAATCATATTTCACTATAGAAATATATTTACTACTATTTTACATATGGAGATACATATATTATATGCAAAAAAGAAAAATATTGTCAAACTCACCCATAAAGCAATTATATTTATATACCATATTTAAAGGAGGCTTCATTATCTATGATTCTTAAGTTAAATTCCACTTCTTTTGAAGTAGCAACATCCATTTTACAGGTTCAAATTCCAGCTTATAAAGTTGAAGCAGACTACTTAAATAGTACTGCCATACCTCGTTTATATGATACTGTAAACGATATTCAAAGTTGTGTTGAAACATTCTATGGATATTTTTCTGAAAATAAACTTGTCGGTTTTATTTCTTTTGTACAAGAAGAAAAACTAATCGATATCCACAGGTTAGTTGTATCCCCCGATTTTTTTCAAAAAGGAATCGCAACGAAACTCCTAATTTATATATTTAACATGTTTCCCTCTTCAATGACATACATTGTACAAACAGGTAAAGCGAATACCCCTGCTATTACTTTATATAAAAAACACGGATTCATTACAGTATCAGATACAATACTTCCTGACGGTATGATTCTTACACAATTAAAAAAGACAGAATACACAAAATAATTTGACTTGTTTGCTCCTTTATGTTATTTTTTACTTTATAAAACCTTTTGCTGAGTCCAAATTTTGGAGCGGGGGAACCATTTTTGTAGCTATGCTACTTGGGGCGAATCTTTTTTAAGTAGGGAACTCTCACTTCCCGAGTCCGACAGCTAACCTCGTAAGCGTAATGGGAGAGGAAGGTGCTTTTTGCCTATGTTACACATTTTGCCTCCTTAATTATAAATATGGGATCGATATCAAATAGTCACCTATATTTATAGAAAAGGAGAATGTATTATGTTACGTTTATCTGATCACGCAATAAAAATGATGGAGCAAAGACTCCGAATTGAAAAACAACGCACATATCAAGCAAATAAAGTTGTAGATAACTTACATCACAAATACTTCTTTCAGCATATTTTTCAACCGAAAAGATAAAGTAAATGTTTATTTAATATTAAAAAACACAAGGTGTGTCTTACAAAGGCATTCCTTGTGTTTTTTATATTCTTTATAAAATTCTCACTACATTTAAGCTTGCTGTAATGGCACCTGCTATAGTAGTCACATGCCCTACACCTAACGGGCCATTTTGTAATATTAATGTTGAATTGGCACTCGTCACATTCACAAGAAGTGTATTTGAAATGGCTGGTTCGATTACTACAGTTGATGTCGTTACGTTTTGTATAAAACTCCCTGTTAGTTGCGTTCCATTTAATAGCACCCTAACAGATACTGTCTCATTCCCACCAGTCGCGTCCCCTTGGAAATAGTAGCTTACTAAATATATTCCTGGTGTGGATACTGTGACAGTTGTAGCACTAGTTAAAGATACACCAGTTCCATATACAGTGGATCCAGAATTAATTGGGATGTTGGCATTTGCTGCAATTGTACTTGTTGAGGTAGAGAAGAAATAGCCGCCACCTGTTGAAATGGCAGACGATCCAGTTGCACCGGTTAAGCCGGTTGGGCCCGTAGCACCTGTTGGGCCTGTTACTCCCGTTCCCCCTGTTGCTCCTGTTATTCCTTGGATTCCTTGGATTCCTGTCGGTCCTGTTGCACCAGTCGCTCCTGTCGCTCCTGTTGCGCCGGTTGCTCCCGTCACACCTTGTGGGCCTTGAATTCCTTGGATTCCTTGTGGGCCTGTTATTCCAGTCACTCCGGTTGCTCCCGTTGGACCCGTTATCCCTTGCGAACCTTGAATTCCTTGGATTCCTTGTGGACCTGTTACTCCCGTAGAGCCGGTCGCTCCTGTTGGGCCTGTTACTCCTTGTGGACCTTGAATTCCTTGAGGACCTTGAGGGCCCGTTACTCCCGTCGGACCTGTTGCTCCAGTTGCACCGGTTGGACCCGTCGAGCCAGTTATACCTTGTATGCCTTGAGGTCCAGTCGGGCCTGTTGGACCAATCGGACCTTGAATTCCTTGCAGACCTTGAATTCCCTGTGGACCGGTTGGACCTTGTATCCCTTGTATTCCCTGAATCCCTTGCGGGCCTGTTGCACCAGTTGGACCGGTTGGACCCTCTGGTCCTTGCACTCCTTGTATTCCAGTCGCTCCCGTTGGACCTATATCTCCTTGTGGACCTTGAATTCCTTGGATTCCTTGAGGACCAGTTGGACCTGTTATACCACTTATCCCTTGCACTCCTTGTAAACCTTGAGGACCGGTTGGACCGAGTGGACCTTGGATTCCTTGCAGACCTTGTAAGCCTGTTGGTCCAGTTGCTCCCATTACTCCTTGCTCACCTTGTATTCCTTGTATTCCTTGCGGGCCTGCCTGCCCAATTGGACCTTGTGCCCCTTGCACTCCTTGTTGACCTGCCTGCCCTGTTGCTCCTATCGGTCCCTGTACTCCTTGTAGACCTTGTAAACCAGTTGGACCGGTTGATCCCATTACTCCTTGTGGACCTTGAATACCTTGATCACCCGTTGGACCGGTTACCCCCATCGGTCCCTGTACTCCTTGCAAACCTGTTAAACCGGTTGCACCTGTCGGTCCCTGTATTCCTTGCACTCCTTGAATTCCAGTCGCTCCTGTTGCTCCGGTCGCCCCGGTTGCTCCGGTTGCTCCAGTTAGACCTGTTGGACCTCCCGGTGATCCTGCTGGACCCGTTGGACCGGTTGGACCTCCTGGCGGACCTGTTGGGCCCGTTGCTCCGGTTGGACCCGTTGCAGATCCAGTTGGTCCAGTTACCCCTGTTGGACCGGTCGAGCCGGTTGGACCCGGATCCCCTTGCAAGCCAGTTGCACCTGTTGGCCCTATTACACCTTGCACTCCTTGAATTCCTTGAGAGCCTGTTGGACCAGTTACCCCCATCTCACCTTGTGGACCTTGTAAACCTTGAACACCAGTTGCACCTGTTGATCCCATTGGCCCTTGTTCTCCTTGTATTCCTTGTGAACCTGTTGGACCGGTCGGACCCATCGGACCTTGAATACCTTGTATACCTGTTACACCTTGTAAACCACTACTTCCTAAATTTCCTTGAACACCTTGTATACCCGTATTTCCAGTTGGACCGGTCGGACCGATTTCACCTTGCACTCCTTGTATACCTTGTATTCCGATTGGGCCGGTTAGACCAATTTCTCCTTGCACTCCTTGTATACCTTGTATTCCAGTTGGACCTGTTTCTCCCATTGGTCCAGGTATTCCTTGTATCCCTTGAATACCTGTTGGACCAGTCGGCCCCCTTTCGCCTTGAATACCTTGAACACCTTGAATTCCCTGTGGACCTTGTTCCCCCATCGGACCTTGACTACCTTGAGCACCTTGTGGTCCTGTTAAACCAGTTGGACCGGTTGGGCCAATCTCTCCCTGTACCCCTTGTACTCCTTGAATTCCTGTTGGACCTATTGGACCTATTGGACCTTGTACGCCTTGTATTCCTTGCGGGCCAGTCGGTCCACCTACAGAACCTGTCGGACCTGTTGGACCAGTCGCCCCCGTAATACCTGACGCTGGAAAAGGAATAGGTGCTTGAAACTTACTACACTTATCTTGATCCCTCACAAGCATCTCCCCCCGTTATAACTAACGTGTCAAACTATTTTTAATACATTTAAACTAGCTGTTATCACTCCAGATAATGTCGTTACATGCCCAATAGCTAATGGACCATTTTGCAAAGATAAAGTAGCATTGGAAGAAGCAACATTAATGACCATCGTATTCGAAACCGCTGGTTCTAATACAAAAGTACCTCCTGTAACATAAAAAATAAAACTCCCTGCCACTTGCGTTCCATTTAAAGTAAGACTCACAGAAATCGTTTCATTCCCCCCATTTGGATCACCTTGAAAATAATAGCTGACTAAATATATTCCCGGCGTACTTAACGTTACAGTTGTTGCATTTGTTAAACTGACACCAGAACCAAAAGTGGTAGCTCCTGAATTAATTGGTACTAACGCATTCGCTGCAATTGCACTCGTTGAAGTAGAAAAGAAATAACCGCCACCGCTAGGTAAACCAGTCGCTCCTGTTGCACCTACAATTCCTAAAAAACCTATAGGCCCTTGACTACCCGTTGCTCCAGTAGGTCCCACAGCTCCAATCGGCCCTTGACTACCTTGGACTCCAGCTGGACCTACACTACCGTTAACCCCTGTTATTCCCCTCGCTCCAGTTGGGCCTTGTATTCCTTGAATACCTTGCACACCTTGTATTCCGGTTACTCCCGTTGCACCGGTAGGTCCTATCATTCCTGTACTTCCTTGTATTCCTTGAATACCTTGAACGCCTTGTATTCCTTGTGCACCGGTCGCTCCTGTGGCTCCTGTCGCTCCTGTTTCTCCTGTTACGCCCGTAATCCCAACATTTCCTTGTGGTCCTTCGGGTCCCTCAATACCTTGCGCCCCTTGCACTCCTTGTGAACCTGTTATCCCGTTTTCTCCTAAATTCCCTTGAGGCCCTCTAATTCCTTGAGCACCTGTAGGACCGATGATTCCTTGTATTCCTTGTATTCCTTGAGAGCCTTGCGCTCCTGTTGGACCTACTATACCTTGTATTCCTTGAGGCCCTTGTAAACCAATTGCACCTGTCGGACCTGTTATTCCTTGAACTCCTTGTATTCCTTGAGCACCTTGCGGACCCGTCAATCCATTTTCTCCTTGTATTCCTTGAGGTCCTTGTATACCTTGAACTCCAGCTGCTCCTGTTATTCCTTGAACTCCTTGTATTCCTTGTGCACCTTGTGGACCAGCATCTCCTGTTTCTCCTCGTATTCCTTGTGGACCTTGGGCTCCCGCCGCTCCTGTTGTGCCTGTAGGACCTATTATCCCTTGTAACCCTTGTATTCCTTGCGCTCCTGTTGGACCTGTTACTCCTTGTATTCCTTGCACACCTCTAGGACCTTCTGCACCGGTTGGACCGATTTCTCCCTGTGGACCTTGTATGCCTATTGGGCCTTCTACACCGGTTGCTCCTGTTATTCCTTGAGCTCCTTGTATTCCTTGTGCACCTTGTACGCCAGCTACACCAATTACCCCTTGAGAACCTTGTGCTCCCCTTGCACCTTGAGCACCAGTGGGACCCGTTATTCCTTGTAACCCTTGCGCTCCTTGGGGACCTTTAGGACCAGTTACACCTGTGATACCAGATTCACCGGTTGGACCTGTTGGCCCTCCAGGTGGACCAGGCGGGCCTGATGGACCAGTCACTCCACTAGATGGACCAATCGGACCGGTTATTCCTGTTGGTCCTCCAGGTGGACCTTCTGCACCTTGTGTACCAGTAGACCCAGTTGCTCCTGTTATTCCTCGTATTCCTTTTGGTCCTTGAAAACCTGTGGATCCCCTTACCCCTTGTATCCCTTGTATTCCTTGTGGACCTTGAGGACCTATTACACCTGTTATCCCCCTTATTCCACTTATACCTTGAGGTCCTTGTATTCCAGTAGAACCAGGCGGGCCAGTTACACCTTGTATCCCTTGATCACCTTGGTGCCCTTGCTCTCCAGTAATTCCTCGTATTCCTTGTGGACCTTCTTCTCCTTGTATACCTGTAGTTCCGTCCTCCCCTTGTATTCCTTGCGCCCCTTGAGGACCTTGAGGGCCCGTTACACCTGATATTCCGGTTACACCTATTTCTCCCTGCATTCCTTGTGCACCCGTTTCCCCTCGCTCACCTATTTCTCCTTGTATTCCTTGGGCGCCCTGTATACCTTGACTACCAGCAGGGCCTGTAATTCCTTGTATTCCTTGCATACCTTGTAATCCAATATCGCCAACAGGACCTTGCTCTCCAATTAATCCTTGAGGACCTTGTAAGCCGACCGGACCTGTAATTCCTTGCTCTCCAGTATCACCAACGGGACCTTGTATCCCTTGAGCTCCTGTTGTCCCTCGTGGACCTTGTATTCCCCTGATACCTTGAGGGCCTTGTGGACCAGTTGCTCCTGTAGGCCCAGTAATTCCCGGGGGTCCAACCGGACCTTCATGCCCTCCAGTTGGACCAGTTGGACCACTATTACCCGTCGGACCCGTTGCTCCTATAAGCGGAAGAGGCAGTGCCACTCCAAATTTTTTGCACTTTCTATGATGACGCACAACAATCCCCCTCCCCAAAAATAATTACACTTTTTATATGAAATGCATTTTTATAAGAAAAGTACATCTCTGACCTTATTTTTTTAAAAATAAAGAAGCCTATCATTTCATCTATTTGAAATGATAGGCTTCTTTTATAAAAAACACTTTACTTTCTAACTTTAATAATAAAAGTAGTCGGCACCATTCTAGCTTTATATAAAGAATAATACTTCGTAGAATGCATCGCTAGTTCTTCATCAAACGTGCTATACGGTTCAGGTTCTTCTATTCTCTCAATTGTAAAGCCTGCTCTATTTAACTCATTTATATATGTACTTATTTTTCTCTTATATAATTTCGCTTGTACATTTTCTCCTTTAAATGTTTCAAACGTAATGGACGTTTCCTCATGATAAGAAGACTTTATAGCAACTTCCTCTGTACCATACTGTAAATTTGAATATACTGGGTGCTCCCAACTAAAAATAAAACTTCCTCCTGGCTTTACATACGAATAAATCAGTTCCAACGTTTTTCTTAAATCCGAAGTCCAATTTAATGCATAAATAGAATATACAATATCAAAATACCCTTTCGGAATATTCAATTCCTCTTCCATTTCTCCCCATACTAACTTTGGATCCCAACTCTTTAACGTTTCATTCGCTATTTCAATTTGTGCACTTGAAAGATCAAGCCCCAATATCAAGAACTTTTTTATTTCTGATTGAATCTCATCTTCAGACGCTGTATATTGGGCATATTTAGGTAAACAATCAACTTGAAAGATAATAAGGTGCAACTGTATCCCAACACTTTTTATTTATAGCTAGCATTTGTGTACCTTTCATATCATTCCCCCCATCCATTTTTCTTTCTCTAATATTACTTACATACCATAACCAGATCGCCCTTTTCTCTTCGCCCGGTAGTTTTTCACTTTTGCAATCGTACCGCACGCTCTTCCTCCTTCTTCTCCAGCATACATACCGCACCATCTTTTACTTCCATTTCGCGAATGATCATAAAATACCCAGCGACAATCTGGACATGCTTTTAACCTTCCCCACACATTTTCTTGAATTGACATTAACACAATACTTAACACTTTTGTATACACATTCTCTTCATATACTGGTTCATATGTAATACCTTTCATATCATCCTTTATATGTACATGAAATGGGTATTTCTCTAACCACTTTTGCAATGATTCTCCGCCTTCAATTGCCACCCGAATATCTTCTCGAAAACTTTTTAGTTCCTCTATCGTATAAAATGGAAGCTCTTCATGAAAATATTTATTCATAAATTGCTTTATATCATCTTCGGTCTGCAACAAATCAACTGCTTCTCTCGTATCATTTGGTATTTTCCATTTATTTAAAAATTCTCGAATATATTCTAGTTCATTTGGTGCATTTTGATTCAATTCCATCCACCTTCTTCTTAAAATTTACTTTTTTCTGACTTTATGTATAATTATAATATAAAACTGTTAACCATCAAAATATTTTACTGGTTACAATATTAGGAGGAGTTCTATGAAAAGTTTCTCAATACCGATACGTTTCATGCTTATTTCTTCATTTTTTATGTCTTTTGGGTATTTTGCGGTATACGCATTTTTAGCTATTTATCTATTAAACTTTCTCCATTTTTCAGCTGTTCAAGTAGGAACAGTGTTGACGGTTATGACAATTACATCACGAGTTCTCCCTTTATTCTCAGGATTAATTGCTGATAAAATAGGCTATATCATTATGATGATAGCCGGATTATTTTTAAGAGGAGTCGGATTTATCGCTTTAGGGATATCCTCTGATTTCTATACAATTTCTATTTCTTCTGCACTTATTGGCTTCGGAACTGCATTTTACGAACCTGCCGCTCGCGCTATATTTGGCTCACAGCCAGCTCATATGAGAAAAAATTTATTTACATATTTAAACCTTAGCTTCAATTGCGGTGCAATAATTGGACCAATTGCAGGAGGGTTCTTACTCTTACTCGATCCAATCTATGCTTTCTCTCTAACAGGATCCCTTATGCTGTTATTCGCTTTCATCTTTTACTTACTTAAAAATCACTTCCAAGTCACTACTGAAAATACATCTATTACATTAGGAATACAGGCTATTTTACAAAACAAACCTTTCCTTTTGTTTTCATTTATCATGATCTTCTTCTATATTATGTTTACTCAGCTTACTGTCGCACTTCCACTTCATATGAAAAACATTAGTAATAGCAATCAGCTTGCTACACTCGTTATTACAATAAATGCAATAACAGGCGTCATATTTATGGTGTTATTTCGAAAACTATTTCATAAATACAACACACTTTCAATTATTAAATACGGTGTTTTATTAATGAGTATTTCCTTTTTACTCATTCCTCTATCTCAACACCCGTATTGGCTATTTATTTGTGTAATTTTATTTACAATTGGTGAAACACTCGTATTACCTAACGCTGATATCGCTATTGCAAATTACAGTAATGAATCCTATACAGCTACTTACTTCGGATTTTATCAACTATCACTCGCATTTGGTTTTATCATCGGTAATTATACCGGTACATCTTTTACATCCAACTTAAGCGGCATGTATACACCATGGCTTATTTTTGGCGGAATAGGACTTATTGGTTTTATTTCACTACATATTTTAAATATTAAACAAGGGGACTCTAAAGAGGATATATACCTATATAATGATACGAAACACCTTTAACACATTACAATTGAGCTAGTACCTTTAGACAAAAAGTCTATAATAAAAAATTCGACCGTCATATGTGACAGTCGAATTTTTTATTCTTCATATTCAAGATGATTATGTGTTTTACAACCAAACAAATAACAAGCCCCTATATGATAAGTTTCAAATTCTAACCCTGGAACATATCCAGATTTAATACGTTCTATCATTTTTTTATAACAATGATTCTCTTCTGTATATTCTTCAATTAACTCTTTCTTATCTTTTTCTGTCCAGTTTTCTTCTACTTCTTCATTCTGGACATCTTCTATTTCTGCTGTTTTCGCTTCAATAGATTCCCGTATAACTTCATTCATACGGGAAAAATCATTAGCTTTATATAGAGCATACACAAACCTACTAATCCAGTTAGGACTTTTCCAAACTTCTTTGTATCCCTTTTCGAACCATTCAATTGCTTCTTTATAGCAATTCAACTCAACATATAAATCTGCTACATTAATTTCCCCTAAAAAATTATCAGATTCCCTGTTAAAAGTATCTAACTTCTCTTTTGCTTCTGTCGTTCGTTCTAAATCAATTAAACATTTTACATAGCTATACATGATATAGTCCGAATCCCCTGCAACTCGTAAAAAAAATTCCGAAGCTTTTTCCAGCTCTCCAAGGTTATAATGAGCTACAGCTACATTATGATATGCTTCATCCGATGGTTGAATTGAAATAGATTTTTGTAATACTTCTTTCGCTTCTTCCCACTTTTTTTGTTTCATATAAATTTCCCCTAACATGTTATAGGGAAAGTATGAAGAAGGATTCAACTTAACAACTTCTTTTATTAATTCAAGAGCTTTCTCATCATTCTCTTCCTCATAAAAGTACATCCAAGCAAGATTATTGAGAGATTGTACCCCTCTAGATTCATGTACTGCTCGATGAAACAGTTCCATTGCTTCCTCACATTTATTTTGTTCAAACATTTCAATTTCCTTCTCGTTAATGTTCAAATAACTACCTCCGAAGTGAATAAATTCATCTACGCTTTATCATTATTTTAAGATGTAAAAATTGAAATTTCTATAAAAAATTTCTTTATCCTGTCTATATTTCGAATAAAACAGAAGCTTACATACACAAATTTACAACAATAAGTAAACTTTTCAATCTCCCTTAAATTGGATATACAGCCTTTTTAACTTTACATATTATGGTATAATTAATTATAGTACTAACTAAACATTTACGCTGGACACTAGCAGTCTAACAATACCAAAATCAATTGAAATCGGGGGATGTTATGAAAAAGAAATTAATTCTTCTATTCATCGGAATCATATTATCAGGATGTTCAACTATAGCAGAGAATTCTTTAGAAACCGGGAAAGGCAGTATGGAATTATTAACACCAACGATCACAACAAAAGATAATGAGTTAGAAATTAAGACCGAAGGCATTGATGAAAATAAAGTAACTTTTATTTATGTTGCTAATAAAAAAGTATTGGAACAAAAGCTAAAGAATGGTGAATCCTACAAACTTAACATTAAAGATATCGAACACGCTCATCGGACAGACTACAAACCAAAAGTTCAACTTTTCCAAACGAAAGATGATAATGATGATGGAGAAATGGTAACGTTTAAACAAGTTAGATATACAGTTAAAAACTAATTTTAAAGTTGTTTCATTATAAATGTAACGAACGAAAATATACTTTTAACAGTAGATACATGTAAGGGGTGCTAACATGAAAAAACGATGGATTTCTTGGTGGTTTGGTAACATATTTTGGATTATCGTTTTTGGAATATGGGCAGCTATTATTTGGCTACGAGATGTTGATGGGGCCGGTGTTACTCAAACACCCGAAATTAAATCAATATCACTTATCGTTTTATTAATTGCGTTTATCATACCGGTATTTTTTCAAATTATATGGCTAATCATTAATTTGAGAATGAGTAAAAAAAATAATTATACGATTTAGCTTTTTGAATTAATAGATGAATATTTTTCATAAAAAAAGAGAGGAATCTACATCAAAATAGATTCCTCTCTTTTACATTTAGACTTATACTGCGCTTTTAATGCAGCACTACTCCTCTTTTTTACGATGCATGTTCATCTTTCTTCTTCATTAACGCTCTTTTCTTCATCGCCTTCGTTAAATATCCACCCTTAAACGAGCGAATTTCATACGAAGACATAAACGCTTTCGGTGCAATTTCATTAATGATTTCCAAAAGTTCTTTCTCTCTAGAACGCTTTGCGACGATATCTAAGCGATAACGTATAGAATTAATACCTTCGCCCTCAAATACTGTAACGCCAAATCCAGAGTGACGTAACTCATCTACTAATTCATTACAACGGTCTAGTAAACTAACTTGATACGTAATATAACCAATTGCTAATTTATTCTCTATATAACCGCCTAATAACAGTCCCGCACTAAAGCCAATGACATAGGCAACGATGTTCATCCAATTTGATAAATCTTGAAACACAATACCTAAACTGACAATGTAAATAGCTCCTTCTAACAATCCAACACCAGCAGCGGATCTTGTTTGATTCTTTACAAGCAAAATCGTACGAATTGTTAATATTGGAACGTAAATAATTTGAAGCACAAAAATAAGTAGCGCTTGTAACATTGGTATCCACCTCTTTCAAAAAGTCTTTTGTCATAATAACATACATAACCTTTAGAAATCGATGGGTTTTTTAAAAATTTTTTATTATTTTTCATACTATTGAAAAACACAAAAAAGAAGCGTATTATATTTGTCGTTAATTTGATTACTTGTATATTATCGCTAAACTAAAAAGGAACCCGATTAGGTCCCTTTCATCATAGCTCTATGTTTTTCGAAGCATGTTCCCTTTGCTTCTCTTCTTCTTTCACTAACTGCATATTTGCATACGCTAAATTTGCAATCATTAAAAAGTGACCACCTAAAATACCTGTACCGAATGCCCACATTTCCATTTCATGCTCAATTTCATACATGATGATAGCTCCTAAAATAGCAGCTGCAAATCGGTTTAAAACTCCTAATCCAGGAGCCTTTTCCTTCATTACGATACTTTTTCCGAGTTTTTCCACTCTGCGAGCTAATAACCAAAGACAATAGGCGCTTACTGCTAATCCAATACCGAACCCTGTCACTTGTTTTCCAAACGGAGTAATCGTCCACATAAGTAGTAAACCACTAAAGATTACATACAATTGTAATCGATATACACGTAAGGCTTCTTGAATCAAAATATCCGCTCCTAAGTTCTCATTTTTTGTACTTTTAGAAGAAAAGCAGCAACTTACACAGTTGCTGCTTTCTCTTCTTCTTGTTCTTGTTCCATCTTACGAATTTCAACACGTTTAATTTGGTAAGCGTCTTTTTCTAACACTTTAAATTCATAACCTTCCGCCTCAACGTGTTGTCCTTCTTCGATTTCATGATTTTGCATCATAATCCATCCACCGATTGTATCCACATCATCTTCTTCGATGTGTAATCCAAATAAATCTTTCACTTCTGAGATAAGCACTTTTCCATCAACAATGATATGTTGCTCGTTTACATGTTGGATTGGTGGTGCTTCATCTTCATCATATTCGTCACGAATTTCGCCGACGATTTCCTCCAAGATATCTTCAAGCGTTACAATTCCGGCTGTTCCTCCGTACTCATCATATAAAACAGCCATCGGAATTCGCTTCTTCTGCATTTGAAGTAATAAATCGTGAATTGGAGTCGTTTCCATCACTTCAATAATCGGACGCATATACGAGCGAATAGATGATAAATCTTTTTGATCCTCGGTCATATATCGAATAAAGAAATCTTTTACGTTGACCATACCGATAATATCATCTTTATCTTCTCCAAAAATCGGATAACGTGTGTATCGCTCATTTTGGATTACTTTCATGTGTTCTTCTACTGAATCTTCCAGGTAGAAACCAACGATTTCTGTTCGCGGTACCATAATCTCTTTTGCAATACGATTATCAAATTCAAAAATGTTATTTACATACTTGTATTCAGCTTGATTAATTTCGCCACTTTCATAGCTATCTGAAAGGATAAGACGTAATTCTTCTTCTGTATGAGCTACTTCATGTTCTGAAGCTGGCTTTAAACCGAATAAACCAGTTATCACACGTGCTGAACCGTTCAATACCCAAATAAATGGATACATTACTTTATAGAACATCATTAATGGACCTGCCAATAATAACGTTACCCTTTCAGCCTTTTGAATTGCCATCGTTTTCGGAGCTAATTCCCCTACTACAACGTGTAAATACGTCATAATCATAAAAGCAAGACCAAATGTTAATACTGATGAAATAGAAGGATTTAAGTTCCATTTCTCAAATAACGGGTGTAATAACTTTTCGATTGTCGGTTCACCTAACCAACCTAATCCCATAGCTGTAACTGTAATACCTAATTGACAAGCAGATAAATATTCATCTAAATTTGTTGTTACCTTTTTCGCTGCTAAAGCACCGCGTTTTCCTTCCGCAACAAGCTGATCGATACGACTTGAACGTATCTTTACAATCGCAAACTCTGCTGCTACGAAAAATCCAGTAAATGCGATTAAAATCGCAACCATGACTAAATTAAATATTTCCAATGAATCCCCTTAGTTAAAAAACTAAGGTGTCCACCTCCTGTATACTATAATGTTTTCTTATTTGTTCGTTAGAAAACATAGCCCGATACAAAAATTAAAGAGGTCGGATTTCACTTATTCTATAATAATAGAGCAAGTGTCTGTATTAAAGCTGTCGTTTGACCAGATAAAGATTTCGATATTTTTTCACGTTGTGAATCAGTCAATCCATCTAAAAGCGGCTTTAACTCAGTAAGCTCCACTTCTAATTGATGAATATGGTCTGTCACTTCATTCACTTGTTTCGAAACGTGTTCATTGATACCGAGCAGCTTCTTCTTCTCCTCGATTTTCTCTTTAATCTCACAAAGCGGCATATGCATTTCTTTGCACTTCTCAATAAATTGTAATGTCTCAAATGCTGTTTCGTCATAATAGCGATAATTAGATTGAGATCGCTCCGCTTTTAAGATACCTAGATTCGTATAATAATCAATCGTTCGTTTCGACACGTGAGCCATGAGAGCCAACTGTCCGATTCGATACACCTTCCCAACGATCTTCCCCCCTTGTTTATATTACTTACATCATACAACACATAAACTGTACAGTCAAACGTGACGGTTTATTATTCACAATTTATACAAAATTCCAATCTCCTCCTATGATGATTCAATACGAGTAATCTACACTTATACAATAAAATTACTAAACTACTACCTAATCACTACATTGTCTGCCACTTTTAACCTTTCTTATTTAAAAGCATATCCTACTAATAATGATTGCTTGTATAGGAGGGAATTAATATGAAAAAGACAATCATTTCTCATTTTTATAATGAAGAATACCTACTTCCATGGTGGCTTATGCATCACACGAAAATATTCGATCACGGCATTTTAATTAATAGAGGGTCTACAGATCGTTCCGTAGAGATTTGTAAACTATTAGCACCCCATTGGGAAGTACGAAATTCAAGATTTCTTGAGTTTGATCCAACTAATACTGATATTGAAGTGATGGAAATTGAAAGAGAAGTTTCAGGTTGGAAAATCGTTTTAAATACTACTGAATTCTTTTGTTGTAATAATACTGAAGAATTTTTTTCATCTCTTCATACACTAGGCCAAAACATGTATGCGATTAGAATGATTTTAATGATAGATAATCATAATTATAATTATTCAAAGCCTAGATATTCTATCCCCTTAGTAGAACAGCGATACCACGGTGTCTTCCCTTATAACCCAAATCTCGGATGTGCTTGGAGATTTATTCACAATCATCTAGACGGTGCATATTTACCTGGTAGACATCATTCGCGGCACGGATATATAATTTATGACTATCCTTCATTTATTTTAAAATTTTATTTTAGCCCTTGGAATGAACAATCAAAGGCAAGAAAATTACAAATTACACCTACCCTTTCAAAAAGGGGTGTTCAAATGGGACTTCAAACACATTACGGTCAATCTCCCGAAGTACTGGACATACGTTTTTTAGAGCTTAGTAACCTAACACAAGACCTCCGTCATAACCCTGAATATCAAGAATTATTTCCAAAATTCAAACCGTAATATTTTCTGCATCGTCATCACCTCAAACATTTTCATTCACTTAATCAAAAACAATTTCATTTGCATAAAACATGAATACTATATAAATAATAAATTTTTATTTTAGGAGGAAAAAATGAAAGCTGTTATTCTTGCTGGTGGGTACGGTACAAGAATTGGGGAAGAAACACATTTAAAACCGAAACCTATGATTGAAATTGGAACAAAACCTATTCTATGGCACATTATGAGTTTGTATAGTCATTACGGGATTACTGAGTTTATTATTTGCTTAGGCTATAAAGGATATGCAATTAAAGAGTTCTTTCTAAATTACAACTTACACATGTCTGATTTCACAATACAGTTAAACGATAATACAATTACTAGCCATTCTCATCGTGTAGAACCATGGAAAGTTACACTAATCGATACTGGTGTAAATACCGAAACGGGTGGCCGAGTGAAAAAGATTCAAAATTATGTCGGAGATGAACCTTTCTGCCTCACTTATGGTGATGGATTAAGTAATGTAAATATAAAAGAACTTATTACATTCCATAAAAAACA
This sequence comes from Bacillus sp. FSL K6-0073, assembly GCF_038006085.1. Classification (NCBI taxonomy): domain Bacteria; kingdom Bacillati; phylum Bacillota; class Bacilli; order Caryophanales; family Bacillaceae; genus Bacillus; species Bacillus sp. FSL K6-0073. Next base: position 3,290,103 of record NZ_JBBOUN010000001.1, read on the forward strand.
TGGAAAAATGGCTACTGTTACTGCCGTACAACCTCCTGGTAGATTTGGTTCTCTCATATTAGATAAACAGTCTGTAACATCTTTTCAAGAAAAACCATTAGGTGATGGCGGATGGGTTAACGGTGGATTTTTTGTTTTAAATCCTGAAGTTTTCAATTACATTAGTGGAGATAAGTCTGTTTTTGAAACAGACACTTTAGTTCAGTTAGTAAACAAAAATGAATTGGCCGCATATCAACATTCTGGTTTTTGGCATCCGATGGATACATTGCGCGATAAAAATAAATTAGTCGAGCTATGGGAAAGTAATAACGCTCCGTGGAAGGTTCGGTAATATGGCTTCATCATCTTTTTGGAATAAGAAAAAAGTATTTATTACGGGACACACTGGATTTAAAGGCTCCTGGCTCACCCTTTTCTTAAGTTCTTTAGGTGCAGAAGTAGTAGGCTTTTCTTCTCATCCCCCATCCATTCCTAACATTTTTGAACAAGGTAACGTAGCAAAAGAGTGCACGACAATGAAAGGCGATATTACAGATTACCATTCTTTATTTCATGCCATGAAGCAACATAAACCTGACATAATATTTCATTTAGCAGCTCAGCCAATCGTAACCGCTTCATACAAAAATCCTATCGATACATTCAAAACGAATGTTTTAGGTACTGTCCACGTGCTAGAAGCAGCAAAGTCCGTCGAAAGCGTACGTGCCATTATTAATGTGACAAGCGATAAATGTTATGAGAATGACGGTAGTGGCGACCGAGCGTTCGTGGAAAATGACCGACTAGGAGGTTTCGACCCTTATAGCGCTAGTAAAGCTTGCGCTGAAATAGTGGCAACATCCTATCAAAAATCATTCTTCCGCACTAATACCCAGAAACTCGCCTCAGTCAGAGCTGGTAACGTCATCGGCGGTGGTGATTGGGCAGAAGATCGATTATTCCCTGATATCATTCGGGCATATTTGCACAATCATACTTTGTGTATTCGAAACAAATATGCCGTCCGTCCGTGGCAACATGTTTTAGATCCTCTACATGGCTATATCCTTTTAGCTGAGAAACTTTGGAATGATGCTAAATATGCAGAAGCGTGGAATTTCGGCCCAATGAATGAACCTAACAGAACCGTTCATGATGTCATTGAATCTGTAATAAAATTATGGAATAACCCACTAACAATCATTTCCTCCTCTACAAATACTCCTTATGAATCACCTGTTTTAACACTCGATAGTACAAAAGCAGTAAACAAACTCGGCTGGACTCCTAAGTTATCAACAGATGATGCTATCGCTTGGACTGTTGATTGGTACAAAAAATATGCATCTGGTGAAAAGATAGAATCTTTCACACGACAACAAATCGATGCATTCAAAAATTTATAAGGGGGCTATAAAATGGAACAGAAAAAATGCCGTTTTTGCCACTCATTACTAACCAACACTTTTTTAGATTTGGGCGTTTCCCCTCTTGCTAATTCATTTGTAGCTCCTGAAAGCTCATATAAAATGGAACCTTTTTATCCGCTGCACACATTTGTTTGTAACTCTTGTTTACTCGTACAGCTAGATGAATTTGAATCTCCACAAAATATTTTTCATAACTATTTATACTTCAGCTCTTACTCCTCAAGTTGGCTACTACACGCTAAACAATATGTAGAAATGGCGATTAAGCGTTTCAACTTAACGAAACATTCAAAAGTGATTGAAATCGCAAGTAACGATGGGTACTTATTACAATACTTTAAAAAAGAAAATATCGAGACATTGGGAATTGAACCCGCGAAAAACGTAGCAGAAATTGCTATCAAAAAAGGAATTCCTACTCATGTGAATTTTTTCAGTAATGACTTAGCAAAAAAATTGCCACAAGCTGATTTAATCGTCGCAAATAACGTATTAGCACACGTTCCAAACTTGCATGATTTTGTTGCCGGTTTAAAAACGTTATTAAAACAAGATGGCACGATAACAATTGAATTCCCACACTTATTAAACCTCATATCCTTTAAACAGTTCGATACTATCTACCATGAGCACTTTTCCTACTTCTCACTTATAAGCCTTCAAAAAGTTTTAAGTTATCATCATTTACAAATTGTTGATGTAGAAGAACTATCAACGCATGGTGGTTCCTTACGGATTTTTGTAAACCATCTAAGTGCCCAATCAACTATCCATTCCAATGTTACAAAATTAATTCAAAAAGAAGTCGACCACGGGTTAGATACTTTAGATTGCTATCTCCTTTTTTCTAAACGCATCGAACAATTGAAAATAAATATTTTAAAGTTTTTTATTGAAGCGAAAGCTTTAAACAAACAAATTATCGGTTACGGTGCTCCAGCTAAGGGAAACACCCTTTTGAATTATTGCGGGATAGGTAAAGAATTTCTAGCTTATACAGTAGATAAAAATCCTCACAAACAAAATCTCCTTTTACCAGGAACTCGTATTCCAATAAAATCTCCAGCAGAAATTAAACGTACAAAACCGGATTACATTTTCATACTTCCTTGGAATTTGAAAGACGAAATTATGAAAGAATGCTCTTTCATTCGTGAATGGGGCGGTAAATTTTTAGTGACGGTTCCAGAAGTTGAGGTGATCGAGCCATGAAGAAAGTTGTTGTAACAGGTGGTAGTGGCTGGATAGGTAAATATGTTGTACATTCACTTATACAAAAGGGATATGAAGTGCACGCCACGTATAATAAAAATAAACCCTCTCACCTCCCTTGCCATTGGCATAAAGTAAACTTGCTTCGCGATGACGAAGTAAAACAATTCATTTCGGACGTTCAGCCTAGCCATCTCATTCACCTTGCTTGGGAAGCAGTGCCACCAGCATGCTATGTATCTATTAATAATTACTATTGGCTAAAGTCTAGTATTTCATTGATTCAACACTTCACAACATGCGGCGGAAAGCGTGTTGTCGTTGCAGGTACTGGCGCAGAATACGAATGGTTTAACGGCGTATTATTTGAAGATTCACCGCTCCTTTCCTATAAAACCCCGTATTCTTTATGTAAAAATGCACTGCACTCCTGGCTAGAAACGTATGCACAACAAACAGGCCTCAGCATGTGTTGGGGCCGCATTTTTCATATGTATGGCCCTCACGAACAAGGTAATCGGCTCGTTTCTAACATTATCACTTCCTTATTAAAAAACGAGGAAGCACTATGTACACATGGAAAACAATCGAGAGATTTCCTCCATGTGAGTGACGTCGCTGACGCTCTCGTAACAATATTAGAACACGGCGTTACAGGCACCATCAATATCGCTTCTGGTCAATCTGTACAAATTAAAGAGTTAGCTTCTATCATTGCTAAAAAGATAAGAAAAGAACATTTAATTAAACTAGGTGCAATCCCTTTCTCTAAAGATGAACCTTTATTTGTCGGGGTTAATGTAGAACGTTTAAAAACTGAAGTAAACTGGAAACCAACATACGATCTAAATACAGGAATTGAAGAAACAATTTTATGGTGGAAATCATTTATACAAAAACATAACGATATGCATCATTAAAACGTAAATCCTTCGTTCCTCTCGCTAATTCCTTATACCATTCTTCTAATCTTTCCGGCGTAACAATATGATGCGTACCCATTCCCCCATGCTTACTAGCTTCAGAAAGAGTCGGACCAATTTGTAATTTTCTCTTTCTCATCGCATCGTTCCACGGACTAAACCCATACCATAATATACAGGCAAGAGGTGGATAAATCATCGATTCATGCGCAGATAAATGTCTTCCAACCGTATAACTTCCATGCTCATGATTATGAATAAATCTACCTCTTCTCCATAGTCTCCACTCCTCTGGTAAATAACCATGAAACCGCTGTTTCATTAAAGGTATTCCAAAGTTAAGGTCCGGATAGTTGTAGTTAGGATCATCAACCATAATAAGCCCGTCCAGCCAATACATCCTCCCTCCCAATTCATCTAGTGATTTCCAAAACTGATTTTTATCTTGCATGCAAAGAAACTCAGTCGTATTTAAAACCATTTTCCATCCTTGTACTTCTTGTTCTATCCTCATCACTTCATGATCTGTCGTATATGCATCAAACTCTGGATTTACAGAATCTCGCACTTCCCAATGCGGTGCGAATTTTTTACAAATCTCAACCGAACGATCTGTTGAACCTTTATTAATTAAAATACCATGATCAAAAAGTTTCGTATGATGCATAAGCCACCATGGCAATAAATACTCTTCATTGTAAAAATGCGAAATAACGGTTGTAGTTATAATAATCTCCTCCTCTTTCTCTATTAATCTACTTTTTATCCTACAACCAATATACTCATAAGCAAAAATATGTTTCCTAATTATTAATCAAATATTATTATTAATATTTTTGTAAGTTTTCCTTTGGTACCCAGCCTTTCTCACCATCTCTTCCTTCGCACCAAACCCATCCATTCAATTCTTCTAATCCGATCACTCTTTCTCCAATACTCACATTTAATTCTTTCGCAGTATATTGTTTTATAATAATTCCTGTTCCATTCATATCTTTTTTTATAATTTGCTCCGGAACCCATCCTGTCCGGTCATATTTCTCTTCGTGACAAAACATCCAGTTTTCCCAGTTTTCCGGACCAACGTAACTCTCTATCATTTTCACTACATCCCCCTCTTCTAAGCGAATTGGATTAGGATAATTGCTAACATGTGATTTTATAACGATATATTTCATAACACCCTCCAATAATCAGAAAATTAAGTTATAATATCATTATAACTTAAAGAGGAGGAATGCACGCATGTACTACAACACTTCATTCGAAAACGATCAACCTGTAGGCCGTCTATAAACTAAGACGGGCAATCATATAACACATACACTACGCCTCGTCTTAGGGAACTCATAATACCCTAAAAATAGACGGAGGTACTTTACATGAAACACACAATTTTAGGAGCTATATGTTTATCACTAGCAGCAAGTATATGGGGTGGTATGTATGTTGTTAGCAAATACGTACTCGATTTTATCCCACCACTAACACTCGTTTGGCTACGCTTTATCATTGCTTTTGTTGTTTTGTATGGCATTTTGAAACTAGCTGAGAAAAAGCAAAAGAAAAAAGTAACCATTCGCAAAAAAGATTGGCTCCTATTCGCTTGGATTGGATTTATCGGCTATTTCATTTCGATCACATGCCAATTTATCGGAACAAAATTATCCGACGCTCATACAGGCTCGTTAGTTACATCAGCTACACCTGCATTTATGGTTATATTTGCAGCGCTCATTTTGAAAGAAAAACTAAGCGCCCGTAGACTTTTATCTACTATACTAGCGACAATCGGCGTTATTATCGTAATCGGGTGGGATATTGAAATTGGCTCCTATTTTATCGGAACAATCATTTTAGTTGGAGCCGCTATTACGTGGGCTTTACTATCTATTTATGTAAAGATCGCTTCAATCCAATTCTCATCCTTAGTTATTACAACGTATGCCATATTCTTTTCACTCTTTTTTATTACACCTTTTATGATATGGGAACTACAAACATCCTCTATCGGAACAGTAAATACGTACGTAATATTTGGCGTATTATACTTAGGTATTGTCTCAACAGCAGGTGCCTTTTTCCTTTGGAATAAAGGATTAGAATTAATAGATGCAAGCATCGGTTCCTTATTTTTCTTCTTACAACCTATTGTTGGATCATTACTTGGCTGGCTCTTATTAAATGAGACATTAAATAGTAACTTTTTTATTGGCGGTATTCTTATTATATGTAGCGTTTTAATTACTACTTTTGAAAAGAAATAAAAAGCAGGCAGAGATTTTTAGTCTCTGCCTGTTCGTATTATTGGATCTTGGTCGTGAAAACCAATACAAATCGGTATATTACTTTGCACTTCACTACGTACACTTATAAAACTACACAGCGTTTTAGCAATTAAATATAAAGTTACACCGACTGCTTTTTCACTTGTGTCAAAGCCATTTCCATTATACATATCTGCTAATTCTACAGACCCCGGCCCCTCAATATTATATGTCCATTCAGATGCCCAATCATCGTCCTCTTCTTCAAGTGGAATATATTCCTCACAAATATAAAACTGACTATCCCATTCGTTATCAAGGTCATACTCAAAATAAATCGCTTTTGATTCTTCATTAGTAGCCATTTCTACAGCTGCATCCAAACCTACTCGAATACTTTCCTTATATGACTCTAAATCAATTGCTTTAATTCGTTCTGCATATTCTGCAGACGCTAACATGCTACAAATTTCAAAATACTTCGCTTCTATTTGCTCTACTGCTAACGAAAAGACATCCTCTTGCATCTCTTCTAAATACTGAAATATATCCACACTAAACACTCCTCACTCTTTACGCACTCCAATGCGATGGACGGGATAACATTTTCGGTAATTTCGTATGCTTATCCCCTTTCGCTGCGTTAATTTGAACTTGCGTCAGAAAAATACTATTTGTAAAATCAGCCCCGCGAATATCTGCATCTCTTAAATCTGCTCCGATAAGATCTGCTCCTCTTAAATTTGCTCCATTTAAGTTAGCCGCAATTAAGTAAGCACCCCTTAAATTTGCACCTTGTAAATTTTTCTTTTTCAAATTTGCTCCCATAAGATCTGCTCCGCGGTGAATGATTCGTTTCTTACGTGCAGTATTCATTTCCTTCCATACTAATTCGCTCGTTTCTAAAAGAAGAATGTTCACCTCTGCCCTATGCATTGGAACATTTATTTTCATTAACTCATCTGGATTTAAATTCGAAAGTCGCTCTGTCTCCTCAATTGCGGTCTCCAGCTCTTTATGAATTGGCTGTGTTGCCTTTAAAATAATCGCCTCATTCAAATACCAAAGCATTTCATGAAGCTGATGCATAACCGGAAAAGCATCATACATTTTTCTCGCATGCTTAGCATCTTTCCGCCAATCAATTCCTTTAAACGTACCCTGAGAAATTTTCTGCCCAGCACCGAAACATTCAAATACTGTACAACCTTTATAACCTTTTCCTCTAAGATTTTTATGTATACTACATTTAAAATCTGATTGTAAGTTGGAACATGGTTTACCACCATCTTTATTCACCGCAAAATCTACTGATGCTGCGAACGGTAACGCCACGCAACATAGACCGAAGCATTTTTCGCAGTTTGCTTTTAAATGATCATTATGATTAGTCAAAATCTATACCCCCTGTTGTCTTTTGACTATTTCATAATATTCCAACTGTAATAAATAATCAATTTTAAAATAAACCGGCATCTTTCGTTTCAATTCATAACTTTATCATTCGATTTCCTTTCAATTGAAAAGGACTATTTCTATTTAATGAATTATAATTAAATTATAAATTTTCTAACTAAAAGGAGACTTAATATGGCACTAGAAATGAAAACAAACTGTCAAATTTGCGATCAATCGCTCGAACAAGATTCTGAAGCATACATTTGTGTATATGAATGTACATTTTGCGCACCATGTACAGAAGAAAGACAAAACGTTTGTCCAAACTGCGGCGGCAAATTAGTACGTAGGCCGAAAAAGAAACAATAAAAAGCAAAGCGATATCGCTTTGCTTTTTATTGTTTTCTGAGTATATGAAATTATATCGAACACAACTTAAACATTTAAAAACTTCACACAAACAGGCTCTGGCACAGCAACATCAGATTGTAAAAGTGTTAACTTTCCTGTAGATTCATCTCTTGAAAATAGCACAAGATTATGTGACTTTTCATTTGTAGCAACAAGAAACTTTTCAGTAGGATCTAATACAAAGTCCCTCGGCCAATTTCCTTCTGTAGATGTATGTTCCACAAATGCAAGCTCACCTGATTTTTGATCCACACTGAAAACAGCAATACTATTATGACCACGATTACCTGCATATACAAAGCGGCCGTCAGAAGAAATATGGATAGCACTGCCTTGACTATTTTCATCAAATTGTTCTGGAAGAGTAGAAATATACTGTAATTCTGTAAAGGATCCTTCTTCCGAGTTATATGTTAACGCAATAACCTCTGAACTAAGCTCCGTCATTACATAAGCGTATTTTCCATTTGGATGAAAAGCAATGTGTCTTGGTCCACTTCCCGGATTCACAGACAGGCTATTCACTTCTATTAATGTACTATCTTTTATTTCATACGTAATTAATTTATCTATCCCTAAATCAACACCTACCACATATTTTTCATCAGGAGTGTACCCCGCGTAATGTGCATGTGGTTTTTCTTGTCTTTCTTTATTCGGACCTGAACCTTCATGCGCCATAATAGATGAAGCAGGATTTACAGTTCCATCTTCTTCATTTACTTCAAAAGACTCAATCGTTCCTTTATGGTAATTTGCTGTAACTACTGTATGATTTCCACTATCAACACTAATATGACAAGGAGAAGCCCCTTCTACTACTTGTCTATTTTTCGCTTTTAGTTCTCCAGTATGACTATCAATGGAATAAGCAGCTACACCGCCAGATTCGTCTTCCTTAACAACGGAATAGAGATATTCATTATTTCGGTTAATGGTTACATATGTAGGGTTATCCAACTTAGCGGCAAGTGTTACATTACCAATTTTTTTTGCTTCCGTGTCTAAAATAAACTTATATATTCCTTCGCTATTTTCTTTCGTGTAAGTCCCAACATATCCGATAAACTCTTTGTTATCCTTCATTTTCATAACCCTCTCTCCCTATATTTTTCATTCATCATACTTCTTAAAATATTTTATGTTGAAAGAGTATCCAAAAAAATCGGAGTACCTCTTTATACGTTACCATATTTTATTGGTAAATAACTTTTAAACCCACTTTTTTTGATACGCTGCTATACTTTCATATTCTTCTTCCAATTGACGGGACAGACGAATATAGATTGGCGTTAAATCTTTATATTTCTCCACACTTTCCATGTTTGGCTCATGATGAAAATCTGCACCTACCATTTCAGAAACTACGGATAATGTATCTATTTCACCTAAACTATATAAACCGAGGATTGCAGCTCCTAAGCAAGAGCTTTCGAAACTTTCAGGAACATATACGTCTTGATGGAAAATATCCGCCATCATCTGTCTCCAAAGTTCCGACCTTGCAAAACCGCCTGTCGCTTGAATTTTTTTCGGTTCGCCAATTAGTTCTTTTAAAGCGAGAAGAACTGTATATAAATTATAAATTACCCCCTCTAAAACAGCACGGATAAGATGTTCTTTCTTATGATGCAATCCGAGTCCAAAGAAAGATCCTCGTGCATTTGCATTCCATAAAGGAGCTCTTTCCCCTGCTAAATACGGGTGAAATAATAAACCGTCAGATCCAGGATTCACTTTTGCTGCTATTTCAGTAAGCACCTCATATGGATCTTTTCCTAAGCGCTTTGCAAGTTCAATCTCTGAAGTGCCCAATTGGTCACGAGCCCACCTGAAAATCATACCGCCGTTATTAACTGGTCCACCGATTACCCAATGGTCTTCAGTTAAGGCATAACAAAAAATTCTACCTTTTGGGTCTGTTACAGGACGATTTGTTACAGCACGTATCGCACCGCTTGTACCAATTGTAACAGCCACAACGCCAGGATCTATTGCATTTACACCTAAATTAGATAGTACTCCATCACTCGCTCCTACTACAAAAGGCGTAGAAACAAGTACATTCATCTCTTTGGCAAACTCTTCATCTAATCCTGTTAAACTGTGCGTTGTTGGAACAAGCTTTGAAAGCTTTTCATCTGTAATTCCTGCTACATGTAAAGCCTCTTCATCCCACTTTAAAGATTTTAAATTGAACATTCCTGTCGCTGATGCTATAGAATAATCAATTACATATTCTTTATATAACTTGTAAAAAACATATTCTTTAATAGAAATCAATTTATAACTTTTTGCGAATAACTCTGCTTGCTCATTCTGTAGCCAAACTAATTTCGAAAGTGGTGACATCGGATGAATTGGTGTCCCAGTACGAAGGTAAATTTCATGACCATTCATATCATTCTTTATTTTCTCCGCCCAGCTTGCACTTCTATTATCTGCCCAAGTGATACATCTCGTTAACGGCTTTCCCTTTTCATCTACAGCAATGATACTATGCATTGCTGAACTAAAAGACACACAAAGAATATCATTCGGCTGTACACTACTTATTCGTACAGTTTCTTTAATCGTATTTATTACTGCATGAAAGATTTCTTCTGGGTCTTGTTCTGCTGTTTCAGGTGTAGGAGAATATAAAGGATATTCAATTCCATGACTAGCAATAACAGATCCATCAGTAGAAAATAGAACTGATTTTGTACTAGTTGTCCCAATATCTACACCAATCATATATTTTGAGCTCACCATTTCTTCCTCCTAACAAAAAATTGCTACAGTATCCCACCATAAAAATACATTCCTTTTATCTATTGATAACGTTGTAAGCCATAATTATCTAAATAGAAACATCTTTATCTTAAACAAACATATCGAGTAGTAAAACGCCTCCAAAAGCGATAAATGAAAGTAATGTTTCTAATACTGTCCATGTTTTAAATGTTTCTTTCACTGTTAAACCTAGGTATTCTTTTACCATCCAGAACCCAGCATCGTTTACGTGAGAAAACATTAACGCTCCTGCACCTGTTGCAATGACGAGTAATTCTAAATTCACACCTGTCGTATTTTCAACGATTGGCGAAACGATACCGGCTGCTGTTGTTAAAGCGACTGTCGCTGACCCTGTCGCAATTCGAATTAACCCAGCTACTATAAATGCTAATACAATTGGAGATAGAGCTAAATGCTCAGACATTTGAGCAATAGCATTCCCTACCCCACTATCGATGAGAATTTGCTTAAATCCCCCGCCAGCACCAATAATCGCAACAATTGAACCGATTGGTAATAAGCTATCTTCTGTTATCTTCTTAATAGCTTTTTTATCGATACCTTGACGAAATCCAAGAAAATAGAACGCCGCAAAACATGCAATCAATAGTGCAATTATAGGACTACCGATTAATGTGACAATCTTCATCAAAGTATTAGAAAGAGGCACATAAGGAGCTGCTGCAGCTAAAACCATTAACATAACAGGTAACAATATAACTAAAAATGAAACTCCTATTCCTGGTAATTTCGTTGATTTTGTATTTACACGAATCAATTCCGGCTCATTTTCAGGAATTACACGTTTGTGAATCCATTTCGCAAATATAGGACCTGCAATAATCGCTGCAAAAAATGTAATAATGAGTGAATACATTAGTACCTTCCCAAGATTCGCTTTATAAATACCAATTGCAACTATGGCCCCTGGATGCGGAGGAACAAGGCCGTGTACGACAGATAGCCCAGCAATTGCTGGTAATGCTATCAATAAAATATTTTGTTTCGTTGTTTTATGAATTGAAATTACTAACGGCAGTAATATTAAAATGCCTACTTCAAAAAACACCGGGATTCCAATAATAAAACCTGCAATTAACATCGCCCATGGTAAGTTTTTTATCCCAAAGGATTTAATAAAGAACTCTGCCACTTGCATTCCAGCACCTGACTCTGCCATCATTTTCCCTAAAATTGTACCTAATACTAAAATACCTACTAAATGCCCGAGAACACTGCCGACTCCCGTTTCATAAGCACTCACTATTTTATCCATTGGCATCCCAGACATAATTGCTAAAAACAAACTTGCAATCGTTAAACTAATAAATGCATGCCATCTCCACCACGATACCCCTAAAATAACAATTACGATTGATAATAATGTAATCATTAAAAGGTACATATTCATACGCAGTTCCCCCCTTTATGTAAACCCTTTCAAAATTGCTATACAATTAAGAGAACCTATATAGTTCTTTCATGAGCAAGAATTTATATATCGATATACAAATCATCTTCACAAAATAATAATTTATACAAAAAGAATCTCCCTTATCAGAGATACATGTTAACTCACCTCTCTGATAAGGGGATTTCTCTTCCATAATTATAATGTTATTGTGATAAACGCTTCGCGCGATCAATTTTCCCTTTTTTAAAAGTGAATGACACTTTCTTCTCTTGCTGTTTTCACGTAGTAAGACTACAAACTCAGTATCCACTTTAAACGATGAAGTTACTTAGGATTTGTCTTCTCATGAAAAACAATTTTCGGAAAGCACCTTCACTTTCATAACATTATAATTTAGGCGCTTTCGCCCAATCAGCAGCAAATTTCTCAATACCTTGGTCTGTTAATGGGTGCATAGCAAGTTGTTCAATTACTTTATAAGGGATTGTTGCAATGTGAGCACCTGCCATCGCTACACGAGTTACATGATCTGGATGTCTAACAGAAGCCGCAATAATTTGTGTATCTAATTGATGAACATCGAATAATTCAGCAATTTTAGCAACTAATAGTACACCATCTTCAGAAATATCATCTAAGCGTCCTAAAAATGGAGAAACGTACGTTGCACCTGCTCGAGCAGCTAAAAGTGCTTGGTTCACAGTGAAAATAAGTGTAACGTTCGTTTTCACACCTTTTTCAGTAAGGTAGCGACAAGCTTCTAATCCAGCTAACGTCATCGGAAGTTTAATTGTAACTTTTTCATCGCCACCGTTAATTTTAATCAGTTCTTCTGCTTGAGCAATCATTTCTTCAGCTGTAACAGCATCTGGCGTTACTTCTGCCGAAACAGATTCAACTTTAGGAACCGCCTGACAAATTTCTGCAATACGGTCTTCAAATTTAATGCCCTCTTTTGCTACTAAAGAAGGATTCGTTGTAACACCAGCTAAAACTCCAAGTTTATATGCTTTTTTTATATCCTCAAGATTTGCAGTATCAATAAAAAATTTCATGATTAATTCCCTCCAGTTTTTAAACGTTGATGAGTTACATGTTTAATATGCTTATCCCGTAAAAGCCCGATTTGTGTGGAATGAAGCCCCTACTTATTAAAGTTTCACTTTATTTCTTTTCTACTGCATGTCCACCAAATTCATTGCGCAGAGCTGCTACAACTTTTCCTGTAAATGTATCATTGTCTAATGAGCGGTAGCGCATTAATAGAGACATTGCGATAACAGGAGTTGCTGTTTGAAGGTCTAATGCTGTTTCTACTGTCCATTTTCCTTCACCAGAAGAATGCATAACACCCTTAATCTCATCCAGTTTTGCATCTTTAGAAAATGCATTTTCTGTTAATTCCATTAACCAAGAACGAATCACTGAACCGTTGTTCCATACTCTTGATACTTTTTCATAATCGTAGTCAAATTCACTTTTCTCTAGAATCTCAAATCCTTCACCAATAGCAGCCATCATACCGTATTCAATTCCGTTATGAACCATTTTTAAGAAGTGACCACTACCAGCTTTTCCAGCATATAAGAATCCATTTTCTACAGCAGTATCGCGGAAGATAGGTTCAACGATGTCCCAAGCTTCTTGATCTCCTCCGATCATGTAACAAGCACCATTACGAGCGCCTTCCATTCCGCCAGAAGTTCCTGCATCCATAAAGTGAATGCCATCTTTCTTTAATTGCTCATATCGGCGGATAGACTCTTTATAATGTGAATTACCAGCTTCAATTAAAATATCTCCTTTTGATAAAAGTGGTGTAACCTCATCAATAACAGAATCAACAACAGCGTGTGGTACCATTACCCAAAGAATTCTTGGTGATTGTAATGACTGAACAAGTTCACTTAAACTAGATGTACCTGTTGCCCCGTACTCTTTCATTTCTTCTACTGCGCTCGTATTTAAATCAAATGCTACTACTTCATGTTTATGATCCATTAAATTTTTCCCTAAATTTAATCCCATTTTACCTAACCCAATTAATCCTACTTGCATAATATAATTCCTCCTCAAATCATCTTTTATTAAAAATCCATATCACTACAATCTGGAATACCTTTCAGCATTGAAATTTTAATATGTACAGAAAGGTATTCACAGTCATAGCTTAAGAATTCAACACATTTTTTGTAATTTGAACAACATTTTCTGTCGTAAATCCAAATAGATTCATGACTTCAGCTCCAGTACCTGAAGCTCCAAATGTTTCAATTGATATTACTTTTCCTTCTTGTCCTACATAACGTTCCCAACCGAGAGATACACCCATTTCAAGAGATACTCGTTTCGTTATAGAAGACGGAAGAACGGATTCTTTATATTCGTTCGATTGGTGATCGAATAACTCCCAGCTCGGCATTGCAACGATGCGAACAGAAACTTGATCTTCTTCTAATTTTGCTTTCGCACTAGCAGCTAAGGATACTTCAGAACCTGTCGCAATTAAAATCACATCCGGATTTTCATTCGTTTGTGTTAATACGTAAGCTCCTTTAGAGAGATTCTCTATGTTCGCTTTCGTTTCATTAAACACCGGTAAATTTTGACGGCTCAGTACTAAAACGACTGGACCATCCGTTTGCTGTAAAGCATACGCCCAAGCACTTGCTGTTTCATTTGCATCTGACGGACGGATAACTGTTAGACCAGGAATTGCTCGAAGAGCTGCCAATTGTTCAATTGGTTCATGCGTTGGACCATCTTCTCCTACAGCAATCGAATCATGTGTAAATACGTAAGTAACAGGTAACTTTTGCAGTGTAGCCAGTCGAATGGACGGACGAAGATAATCATTAAATACAAAGAATGTACTTACGAAAGGTTTTACTCCTCCATGAAGCGCCAATCCATTCGCTGCAGCGCCCATTGCATGTTCACGTACACCGAAATATATATTTCGTCCAGCATATGATTCTACTGCATATACTGCTTCACCTTTTATATCTGTCATCGTAGAATGAGAAAGATCCGCACTTCCACCGAAAATAGAAGGAATCGATTTCACATAATGATTAATAGCTTCCCCACTTGCAACACGAGTGGAAATCGTTTTTTCAGTATCAAAAGATAGAATGTCTTTTGCTTCAATTAAAACCTCACCTGTAATCGCTTTTTCTAATTCATCTGCCAGTGTAGGATTCGCTTCTCTGTATAAGTTGAACTGCTCATTCCAGTCATTGTCTTTTTCAATACCTTTTTGTCTTAGTTCATTAAAATGAGCTTTTACTTCTTCAGGTACAAAGAAATCTTCCTCATAATTCCAACCATACACTTGTTTTGTCGCTGTCGCTTCTTCTACTCCAAGCGGATTACCATGTGCTTTGTTCGTTCCAGCAACTTTTGGACTTCCATAACCTATAATGGTTCTAATTTCTATAAGAGTAGGTTGATCCGTATTTTCTTTCGCTGATTGAATAGCTTTTGTAATCGCATCAACATCGTTTCCATCTTCAACTCTTACATATTGCCAATGTACAGATTCTGCCCTTTTCTGAATATCTTCAGAGAAAGCAATGCCTAATTCACCATCAAGTGAAATTTCATTTGAATCATACAGTACAATTAACTTGCCAAGTTTCATATGTCCTGCCATTGACATCGCTTCATAAGCGACACCCTCCATTAAGTCACCATCTCCGACTAAAGCATACGTATTGTGATCTATAATAGAGTGACCATCCTTATTGAACTTCGCTGCTAAATGAGCTTCTGCCATTGCCATTCCGACAGCATTAGCAATCCCTTGTCCTAACGGGCCTGTAGTCGCTTCAACTCCAGGAGTATGCCCAAACTCAGGATGTCCTGGTGTTTTACTATTTAACTTTCTGAAGTTTTTCAAGTCATCAATTGAAACATCATATCCAGCTAAATGAAGTAAGCTATATAACAGACTTGATCCATGTCCCGCCGATAAAACGAAACGATCACGGTTAAACCATTCTGGGTGATTAGGATTGTAATTTAAATGATTCGCCCATAATGCATAAGCCATTGGTGCTGCTCCCATCGGAAGACCTGGATGACCTGAGTTTGCCGCATTAATAGCATCAATCGATAACGTACGAAGTGTATTCACTGCTAATTGATTTATGTTTTGTGTCATAGTAATCGTCCCCCTAAATGCTTTCATTAAAGAAAGTACTTATTTTTCCGTCTCTTGATCTAACCACCATTTAAATCCACTTTCTTGCAACAGTTCATTAGACGCTTCTGGACCATATGAACCAGACTCATATTCATAAAGCGGCAATAAGTTTTCCTCGAACGCTTCAAGAATTGGTTGTACCCATTCCCATGACAATTCAACTTCTCTCCAATGTGCAAAGAATGTAGCGTCTCCACTCACAGCATCATGAATGAGTCTTTCATACGCTTCAGGTACTCCCACATCCGCTTGCTCACAAGTAAAGTTAATACGCATCGGTTCAATTTCTCCATTTTTCAATGGATTTTTACTGTTTAACTGTAATGAAACGTTCTCACCTGGGCTAATTTCAATTATTAATAAGTTAGGTGCTGCATTTGGATTATTATCTTGATATTGCTGTTTTAACGTATTTTTAAACTCGATTACAATACGAGTAGACTTTTCTTTCATTCGTTTGCCTGTTCGTATATAGAAGGGAACGCCAGTCCAAAATGGATTATCGATCCACAGGCGAGCAGCAACAAATGTGTCTATGTTAGAAGAAGGATTTACTCCTGGCTCCTCTTTGTATGCTACAACTTGCCCGCCTTTTATCTCACCTGCAGCGTATTGTCCGCGAATGATATGGCTTTGAACGTCTTCTTTTTTCACTTTACGAAGCGTTTCCATTACCTTTCGCTTTTCCTCTCGAATTTCACATGCATTAACCTTTTCCGGCAGATTCATAGCAGTCATCATTAATATTTGTAACATATGATTTTGAACCATATCTCGAATAGCCCCTGCCTGGTCATAATATCCTGCCCTTTCTTCAACCCCAACTGTTTCACTCGCTGTGATTTGTACATTCGCTATATGTTCTTTATTCCAAATTGATTGGAGAACAGGATTTGCAAATTCTAATGCTTCAAGATTTTGAATCATCGGTTTACCTAAATAATGATCGATACGGTATATCTCGTCTTCTTCAAACGTGCGACTAAGCTTATCGTTAAGCTCACGAGCAGATGTAAGGTCGTGCCCGAATGGTTTCTCAATCATCAGACGTTTCCATCCATCCGTTTTATCAAGTCCGCTTTCTTTAATATTTAAAGCAATGGTCTCGAAAAATTCAGGAGCAACGGAAAGATAAAACATTCTATTTCCTTTTATATGTAATTCTTCTTCCCTTTCACGAACGACTTGTAATAACCTCTCATAGTCTTCTGGCTTACTCACATCTAATGGACAATAGCGAAAATTATCTAAAAAACCTTCCAGTTCCGGAGTACCTTCTTCTCTATGACGGGAAAACGTCTCTATTGATTCTTTTATTCTTTCTTGAAAATCTACATGAGATACTTGACGTCTCCCAAGCCCGATAACGGATATTTGCTTTGGAAGCTTTTGATCTCTATATAAGTTATATAGTGCGGGGTAAATTTTGCGTTTCGCTAAGTCCCCTGTCGCTCCAAATAAAACAAAGGTCATTGATTCCAATTTCAGTCCCCCTCTTGTTGTATAATCCTTGTCAATATTTTAAAAATGAATTGTACAGAAGCTCATGTTTTATAAAAACAAAGAGTTATCAAATTCCAATTCTTTTTATACCTTTCGCTTTTTAATTGTCCCCAATATTAATAGTGGCAATTCAAAGCATTTCTACCACAACTTACTTATTTATAGAATTTAACAAAACATTTTATATCTGATTACTTTTAGTAATTAAATAATCTTATGTCTAATATATTAACCACATAAATTATTATCGTCAATAAAAATGTCTTGAATTACATACGATTTATTTCGTAATACTTTTCTAAGTGTATTCCTAGTTACCATTCATTTTCAAAGATAATGATCGTTATAATAAATATCAGTTTCATCTAAATATTCAATTAATTTTGCGTTAAACTCACGAGCAGACATTACATTATAATCAAAAGGCTTCTCTATAATAAGACGATTTAATCCTTTTATAGCTCACAATCCACTTTCCTTAATATTTAAAGCAATGACATCAAATACTTCTGGTATAACAGATAGGTAAAACATGCGGTTTTCAGGAATGTTTAATTCTGTTTCACGCCTCTTTACAAGACTAAACAAATCTTGATAGTCCTCTACATTCGCTGTATTTAATTGACAATAACGAAATGTGCTAATGAATCCTTCTACTCCTGATTCGTCATCAGTAGATCTTCTAGAAAATCTAGCAATGGATTGTTCTACCTTTGTTTGAAATTCCACATCTGACATTACCTTTCTACCAATACCGATAATTGAAATATACTGCGGTATATTTTCATTACTAAATAGTTTGTATAAAGCAGGGTGAATTTTGCGTTTCGCTAAATCCCCTGTCGCTCCGAATAAAGTGAAACTTTAATCAGTGGAGGTTTTGTTCATCCCTACTGATTATTAGCCTTCACCAATCGGGCTTTTACGGGCAGTTGATCCTCCACCTAACTTCTGCTTCCGCTGAATTTTGAGGCGGGGGTCTTACTGCCCGGCAAATAGCGGGATAAACATAATGAATAAATCATGCTGCAAAAATACCATCTACCCTTTCTTCATAAAGCTTTACAATTGCTTTCGCAAGTACGTTACATTATTTCACGTACTTTCCCCTTCTCTATATAAAATTCTCACTAACAAAATTCAAAATATTATACTTATTTTTCGTACTTTGCTATGCTATAACCACAAACAGGAGGTATAAACTATGAAAGCACAAATTATCCATTCTTTTGGTGATTCATCTGTATTTCAATTAGAAGAAGTTTCAAAACCAAAACTTTTACCAGGTCATGTTCTAATCGATGTAAAAGCAACAAGTGTAAATCCAATCGATACAAAAATGCGGAGTGGAACCGTTTCAGCCGTCGCTCCTGAGTTTCCAGCTATATTACACGGCGATGTAGCTGGTATTGTTATTGAAGTAGGAGAAGGTGTTTCGAAATTCAAATCAGGGGATAAAGTATACGGATGTGCCGGAGGTTTTAAAGAAACTGGAGGTGCACTTGCAGAATTTATGCTTGCTGATGCACGATTAATTGCTCACAAACCTAACAATTTAACAATGGAAGAAGCTGCTGCTCTACCATTAGTTGCAATTACAGCTTGGGAATCTTTATTTGATCGTGCAAATATTAAACCTGGTCAAAATGTTCTCATTCATGGAGCTACTGGTGGCGTAGGACACGTAGCCATTCAACTAGCTAAATGGGCAGGCGCTAAAGTTTTCACAACAGCTTCTCAGCAAAACAAAATGGAAATAGCCCATCGTTTAGGAGCCGATATAGCTATTAATTATAAAGAAGAAGCTGTTCAAGAATATGTACAAAAACATACGAACGGAAACGGATTTGAAGTTATATTTGATACAGTAGGCGGCAAGAATCTTGATCATTCTTTTGAAGCTGCTGCGGTCAATGGAACTGTCGTAACTATTGCAGCTCGTTCAACCCATGACCTCTCTCCTTTACACGCAAAAGGACTCTCTCTGCACGTTACTTTTATGGCATTAAAAATATTACATACAGATAAGCGTAATGATTGCGGAGAAATCTTAACGAAAATAACGCAAATTGTAGAAGAAGGAAAACTTCGTCCATTGCTAGATTCTAAACCTTTTACGTTTGATGAAGTTGCACAAGCACATGAATATTTGGAGTCAAATAAAGCAATAGGTAAAATAGTTTTGAAAAACGTTTGGTAACTTTCACTAAATAATACAAATAACAAATGTTTGTTGTTGGAAAATAACAGCGAGATCGCTTCGCCTTATCTTTTTCTTAAAAGGCGTGCCACAACCTTAAAAGCTTTCCATCCTTTACAACAAGTAAAAAAATAACAGCTAAATTTTGAGGTGGGGGTCTTACTGCCCAGCAAATAGCGGGATAACATTCAAAAAAACCTTGCAGAAAAATTCTACAAGGTTTTTGTCCATAAATACAAATTAATCACTATATTAAAATGAAAGAGTTTGTAATTCATCACAATAATATTAAATATACGCTGCTTTAAAGGCTTGTTGGACAGCTTGTACTTCTAATGAGTCTTTACCATATAAGTTCGTTGCTACACGAATACAAGCTTCTTTTAATTCTTTAAAATCAGAAGTCATATTTAATTCATCCGTATTTGCATAATAGAAAATATCAAACATTTTATCTTCTCCAATGCCATGTATGTTTACTCCATTATGGCTTCCACCACTAGCAATCAAGTAAGCTACTTTATTAATAATGCTAGAGTTCGTGTGTACACCACCATGATCGTGGTCAGCATCAATAGGTAAGTTATTATAATGCCTATAATCCTCTGGATATCTAGAAGAGATAGATGATGGGTTTTTCATATCTCTAAAAATACGACCTGATTGTTCTCCCATTGTCCAATTGAACTTTCCGTTATTGGCATACTTTTCAACTGCTACTCCTAAAATATCAGATAACGCTTCATTAATTGCACCAGCTTCTCCTGCGTACTCAAGTCCAGACTCATTTCTTGTAACCGCGTGTGTAAATTCATGTCCTGCCACATCAAATGCTCTAACAATTGGATCTCCGTATACTAGCATAGCGCCATTACTAAATGCATTAAACCACTGCTTAGGATTTCCTTTATTCGTACCATTTGTGTTCCAACCATGAACGACAGAAATTACTTTTTGTCCGTTATTATCAAAGCTGTTACGGCCATATTTTTCTTGATAAAAATCATATACTTTCGTTGCTAAATAATGGGCACTAACTGCTTTAGGATCTGTAAAATTTGTAGAATTACTTGTTACTAAATCATCGAGATAACCCCATACATTTCTTCTATAATTATTATAATCTTTATAATTAGCAGTATATGTTTCAATTCCCTTACCACGAGAATAATCTGCAAGCATGTACGTTCCATCACTTCTTTGTGTAATTCCAAACGTACGATTAATACCTAAGTCATCTTTTCCTGTACCTGTTAATTTTGAAGGATCTGTTGATTTATTTGATGTCGCAGATTGGACAATACTACTCTCTACTTGTATACCCAATTTTTGAACGAGTTCTTTTAATAGATTACCACCAAAAGCATCAATTAATACTGTACCGGATACATATTCAGGTGTAGATGCACTAAAAGTAATTTGATATGCGTTTGTAGCTTTATTTGTATTTTCATCTACATATACCACTTGTTTAATTTCTGGTTCTTCAATAAATGT
Source organism: Bacillus sp. FSL K6-0073 (assembly GCF_038006085.1). Classification (NCBI taxonomy): domain Bacteria; kingdom Bacillati; phylum Bacillota; class Bacilli; order Caryophanales; family Bacillaceae; genus Bacillus; species Bacillus sp. FSL K6-0073. Next base: position 3,311,328 of record NZ_JBBOUN010000001.1, read on the forward strand.
GAGATCATTTCCATAGATGTTGAAAAGCTGTTTCTTTGCATCCTCTTCTGATAGAGTAATAGGTTGTTTCAAATCTTCCTGTTGTTGTAAATCTTGAGCACTATCTCCCGAAACGCTCGTAAGTACACCATCATCATTAATATGTGCTGTTAGTTGATATCCGTATACATCACGTCCTTCATACGTTTGTTGAAGACGTACCAATGTAGTACCATCATAAGATTTACGACTTTGCGTAACATTATAATTAACTTTGGATTCCGTATTAACTTGCTTTGATGATAATGCTTGTTCTGTTTTTCCTTTTAGTGCATCCTTTGCTACATTTTCTGCCGAATTTTGAGAAGGTGCTGTTAAATTACCTGTTCGGAACGTATCTTCCTTTGTTTCCACTTTTAAATCTTCTGTTTTCGCATGTACTCCTCCATAAGGCATAATCGCCGATAACACCACTCCTGTAGTTAAACCTACCTTTACGAAATTATTCATATTTTTACTCCTTTATAATCGTATTATTAAATTAAATAAATGTATTTTAGAATTTTAAGCATAGATAAAAAATTTTAACTATGGCCAATCGTTTTTACATACCTCTACATACATAGGTTAATAGATTGGTTTGCTACTTTTTTAGATTCAATTCATTTCTCAAAAATTACTCATTATATAAGCTATCTTTATATTTATTCATATACGTTATTTTTTGTGGTTCTGATAACATATTTATTGCCATCCACACATTCTTTTTCATTTCTAATTTTTGCATTGGTATCTCTTTTAAAAACTGATTACCTATAATCGCTTCCATTTCTTCATCAATTCTTTGTATAAGATTTTCTTCTGGATTATTTTGCAAAGAAGTATTTTTCAATCCCCATTTTGTTATTATAAATTCATTCGTTTTATTCATAGGATTAATAATAGTAGCTTTACTAGTTAATCGTTTTTTTATTTCATCATGATAGATTTTAATTCTATATCCCTCTTTTAGTGGAATGATATCTTTTACAATTGTTACATTTGTTCCTTCCATTTCCTTCGTATAAATTTTTTCACCTTTTTCATTAAAGACCTCTATCGATGCATATTTTTCACCTACATAATAGCTATGAGGCGTTTTAGTAGTAACCGTAAAAATAGCTCGATTTTGCTCTAAGTCTGTATTTAATACGGCAAACTGGTCATCTCCTAATCCTAGGAATTGAATCGTTTCATTTACCAACTTACTCACTTTCATTTCGTTAATATCAATCTTTAGACTATTATCTTTTTCTTTTACATAGGCATAATACGAACTGAAATGGTACATACTATTCGTTTTCCCACCTGAAATTTCAACCGTATACACTCCATTTGGTACGTCTTGTAAATTGATATCTGTTGTTTCAATTGTTTTCTCTTGAATAACTGTATTCCCTTCTTTTAATTTAATTTTTCCTCCTTTTAATGTATCTATTTCATTTGTATTTAAATGGATATGCAAATTCCCTTTTAGCCCAAGTGGAGCAATTTGCTGATTCGTAACTATTTCGAAGTTGGAGTTTATCGGAATATCAGGATCAACTATAGCTCTTGCTTTCGCTAATTGTGATTCAGGCACTATATAAGCTAAAGAAGTAACAGCCGGAAAACCTTTCGCCCTATTCATCTCTATTTGTTTATGATTAAGCTTAAAGCCCCATCTTTCAAAAACAGGTGTAAAATCAACTTGTCCATTCTCACTATAATACTGATTCATTAAATCTGGTAAAGAATGGTCACCTTTTTTGAAAGCAGCATTGCTAGCTAGTTTTCGATAACCTTGATACATTTTTGCAAATGCTTCATCGCCAGCTTTTTGTTTCGCCATCGTTAAAAGAATAAGTTTTTGTCGTAAATCTAAATCATCATAATTTTTATTTTCTTTCATTAAAGCATTATATAAATTCCGTTCTACCTGTTCCTTTTTTCCGAAATTAAACAACCAACCAACTTGATCTGCTTTTTTGCCGTATTTACTATATTGATATTGAACACCAAATAGATTATTAGAAACTTCTCCTGTAAATATTCCTTGATTATCAAAACCAGCTTGGTATCCATGAGCGATTTCATGTAAAGTTCCCCAACTTAGTTTATCTAACCACATCTTTGTACTATCTGTACTATTCGCTGTCCAATTTGTGCCATAATAGGCACCGCCAGCACCAGATATATCTGCTTTTAAGAAATAACGATTTTGACTTTTTTTATTTTCAAACGTTGAGCCATCTAAACCAATAATTGAATCATACATCACAAAAATATCTTCATAATACGCAATTAACTCATCCAATGATTGAAAATCTTTTAAAGATCTTACTAACTCTTTATCTTTTTTAGGTACAAATAATTGAAAACTCTCCCCTTGAAGTAACGCATACTCTCCATCAAATTGATCCCATGTACTAAAAAATTGAGATACACTTCCTTGTTGTTTATAAATGGGAAGGGGTTTAGTAGCACTTTCATTCCCTACTTGGTACTCAAGTACAGCGTGCTCTTCACCATACGGAGTATCTATGAAAGGAACTAAAGACGTATCACCTTGGATAGTAACCCATTCATTTCCTACTTGTATGGATTTTTCATTTTTTGAGTCATTAGACAATAAACGTAATGTTAATTTGTCTTTAAAATTAGGATTTGTTTGTCTTACCTTTAATGCTGTATTTCTCTTCAAAATAAATCCTAAATCTTGTCGATCATGATATTTCCCCTTACTTATGCCCGCCTGAAATATCCAAGTAGGCTCTTCTAAACTAGTAATTTTTTTTGCATTTATTCGTTCATCAGCATGTAAGTGTATATTTCCTATGAGGAAAAACATTGTATACATTAGGCCTATAACAAGTAACCTTTTCATTTGCATATCTCCTTCTCTATTTTTTTATATACAAAATACAATAAAGCCCTCCTTCTTCACTTATAATTGTCGTCAATAAGTTACTTATCAGTGTAATTATTATAGTTACATTAACTCGTGATTATCAATCATTAAATGTATGTAATTTTGCATATATGAATATTTTGTGATAAATTCCAAAATATCGTATAATTATCAATATTTTTTCAGACATTATTCAATAAAAAAACACGAAGACTCTTAAGTCTTCATGTTTTTTATACATGTTATTACACTTGTGATTGAATTAATTACTAAAATCTTTTTAATCGTAAAAAATCAATTATTTTTAGGCTGATAGCCGTACCTAATCTTTTACAATTTACTCATTCTTTTTGTTCTGTAATATTAAATTTTGAAACCAATTCCGTTAATTCTTCCACCTTTTCTTTCATTTTGTTGGATTGGATTGATATTTGTTCAATTGATTCGGCCTGTGATTGAATTGAATTTACAGTTTGAAGAGTCTCCTTTTTCACATCCGTTGCAGTTTCAGAAACTAGCGAAAGAGAAGCATTTACTTCTTCTGTACCAGCAGACATCTCTTCTGTCGCTGCGGATACTTCTTGAATTTGACCTGTAATCTTATCAATATCTCTCATAATAGACAAGAAGGTTTGATTCGCTTTGTAAGCAGCTTCTTTTCCTTCTACTGCCTTTTGTTGTCCTTTTTGCATGACATTAACTGTATCTTGGGTATCTTTTTGAATGGATTTTATTAAATGATTAACTTCTTTTGCAGATTCTTTAGATTGCTCAGCCAAGTCTCGAACTTCTGCGGCAACCACTGCAAATCCTTTCCCATTCTCTCCAGCACGTGCCGCTTCAATAGCGGCATTTAAGGCAAGAAGATTCGTTTGTTCGGCAATATTAGTAATTGCAGCGAGAGCTGTATCAATCTGTTGTGTATGTGTAACAAGTTTATTTATTACTTTCGATGTTTCCTCGACAACATCATGCACACTATTCATTTGAAGAATAGAGTGATTTATCACTTCACTACCGATATTTATTCGTTCTGTAGTCGTTACTGCTACCTCAGCGACTACTGCTGAAGATTCAGCTACAGTTTGCACCCCGGTTGTAATTTCTTCCATTGAGGATGAGCTCTCCTGAATACTAGTTACCTGTCCTTCTATTTTTGTTTTTACTTCTAAAACAGTCTGTACAACCTCATTTGAAATACTAGACGCTCGATTTGTATCTTGTAATACGCCCTCCGTAGTAAAAATAACCTCTTGTGTTGTCATCTTAACATTCGCAATTAATTGTTGAAGGTTATCTAACATACTATTAAAAGACTGAACAATATGCCCTAATTCATTATTTGCTTTATAAGGAGTACGTGTTGTTAAATCTCCAGCTGCTACTTTTTCCATATCATTTTGTAGTAATGCAAGTGGTTTTCGGATAGTTAATTTAATAACATATCCAATTAATATAATTATTAAAATTGCTAAAATCGAAATACTAACAAACATTATCATTGTATTTTGAGCACTATTATTATTTTCCTTCTGTAAAAGCTCTGCATTATTACTATTATATAAAATCAATTCACGAATTGATTTTATTGATTTTTGCATATTAGGTTCAATCTCTTTTAGATAATATGCATATGCTTCCTCATTATTAGACTTCCCTAATTCTTGTGCTTTCTTCATTTGAGTCCTTAATTCATTAAATGTTTCATGAAACGTGTTATATAATTCTTTTTCTTTAGTAGAAATAAGCTTAGCCTCAAACTGCTTTAAAAGATGATCATTTTCCTTACGAATCCCATCCATTTCTCTTATTAATTCGTTCATTCTTTTTTCATCTTTTGATAACATTATTTCCATAAAGTTCATATTAACGTGATAAAAATTAGATTCTACAATTCCAATCCACTCAATTGGTAGTAAATTATCCTCATACATATTAGAGGAAGTACTTTTCCCTCTTTCTAATCCCCAAAACCCTATTAGGGATAATACTATACATGCAATACTTGATATAGTTATTAATATGTTTAGTTTTGTACCAACCTTACTGTTTCTTAATAATTCCAATTCACTTTCTCCATTCTAATATATAGTTTAAGTAATGTATTTTATACCAAGAATCCCAAAATTACGATGTTTATTTTGTAATATGTAATTTTGCATATCGTCCACTACTGATTCAAAATAACCTAACATTGTAATTTTCGTTTTCCAAAAATTCATGATTATGAACACATCTCATTAATTCTTGAACTTCTTATCCAAAATATCCGCATATACTGTGGCACCAGGGAAAACCATCACTGATATGATATATAAATTACGCTTCCATACAAGACTAGCTTAAAAATATTTTTCTTATTGCTCATTTTTCTATTTCCCCTCTATTAGAAGTACTCCTAGCACATCACACTAATAAAAACGATAGTATTAAAAAATAAGGAAAGACATAATACGTATGTCTTTCCTCTAAAATTGTAATACTCAATATGCTCTTGGCTCTATTTGATTTTCCATTTAAATCCTCACATATCTTTCTTTATAATATCTCCTAACTCCATCCAATTTGTAATACGCGGGATATTGAGATATTGATTGTAAGAAGTAGTTTTTGCATATACATTTATCGGTTTTCCTATTAACGTTTCTAAAACAGCCGGCTTATCATCAAAGAAATAGTTTAATTTTATTTCTTGTATGAAGTGTATTTTTTCTTCATCCTTCATTCCATAGAAAAAGCGATCTTCATGTACCGGAAATCCTTTTTCTATTAACCATTTTTTTGTTTGCTCTCCATGCTCTTTAGGTCGCGCCGTTATATAGTAAATTTCATGTCCCTGTCTTTCTAATTCTTGCAATGTCTCTACAGCATATGGAAACGGTGAACAAGAAGTATAATAAATCTCATCCAGCAAACTATTCCACATATGACCGCCTTCCTCCGAAGTCATGCCAAATGCTTCATGAATTTCAATTGTTTTTAAAGAATGGAATACATCCAACCCTACTTTTTTGTTTAATTTCTTATTATATAAATGAAAAGCATGCTGCCTTAAATCAATTAATGTATCATCGATATCAAATCCAAACTTCACTCTTCATCGCTCCTTTCTGCAATCCATTTATCGGAACATATAAGTAGTTTTTATTCCCCTTATTTCTCATCTTTCCGATATACTGGATAGCCAATAAATCTATAATCTTTTCCAATCTGGGTAAATGATATATCCTTAAATTCAATTGCATCTTTCATTTTAGTAATACCAGTCCCCTCTACAAAACTAGGCGCCAATCTACCTCCAATAATTTTAGGTGCGAAATATAAAATAATTTTATCCATTAGTTTATTTTCAATAAACGAAGCATTTACTTCTCCACCACCTTCAATAAGCAGGGAGGAAACTCCTTTTTGTCCTAAAACATCAAGCATTTCATGTAAGTTTATATGCTTTTCTCCGCTAGTAACAAATACTTTAACTCCTGCATTTTCTAATGCTTTCTTTTTTTCCTCTGCATGATTACTTGTTGTAAATATCCAGGTAGGAGCTTCTCTATCTGTAACAACGTTAGCTTCCATCGGTATGCGTAACATCGAGTCCAATATTACTCGAATTGGATTTCGGCCATTTGGAATACGCGTTGTCAATGATGGATTATCCTTTTGAACAGTATTCGCTCCTACTAAAATAGCCGCATTTTCGTTTCGTATTTGGTGTACTTCTTGTCTTGCTTCTGTAGATGTAATCCACTTACTATCCGATAAAGACGTAGCGATTTTCCCATCTAATGTAACTCCTGATTTAATCGTTACAAATGGGCGCTTTGTCAAAATATATTTATTAAAGACTTCATTCATTTTTTTAGATTCTTCTTCACACATTCCTACAAGTACTTCAATACCTGCATCTTGTAGAATTTTAATTCCACGTCCAGAAACAAGCGGGTTTGGATCAAGTGTAGCAACTACTACCTTCTTAATTCCTGCTTGTACAATTGCTTCAGCACAAGGCCCTGTTCTACCATGATGAGAACAAGGTTCAAGAGTTACATAAATTGTACCACCACGTGCCTGTTCTCCAGCCATTCGTATCGCATGTATTTCGGCATGTGGTTCTCCGGCCTTCATATGTGCTCCGACCCCTACAATTCGATTATCATTTACAATTACAGATCCAACCAATGGATTTGGAGTCGTTTGTCCCTTCATAGCCTTGGCATTTTCTAGTGCTAGCTTCATATACAATTCATGCTCAAGCATGTAAGTGTCCCCCTTCAAAATGTCCAGAACGCTGAATCTTCGTTTGCAAATATTTCTCATTAAACTCTGAGACATCACCCCATAACGGTTCACGACTCGTAACATTTAATCCAGCTTTTTGTAACGCTTCTAATTTTTTCGGATTATTTGTAATAAGTTTTACAGGTTTTGAGCGTAGCGCTTTTAATACTTCAATTGTATCATCATAGTTTCGAACATCATCTTCAAAACCTAGGTTCAGATTAGCTTCTACTGTATCTAACCCATTTTCTTGCAAGAGGTACGTCATAGCTTTACTAAACAAGCCAATTCCTCTTCCTTCATGATTCGCTAAGTAAAATAAAGCACCTGAACCATGTTCTGTAATCATTTGTAAAGACTGCTTTAATTGGAATCCACAGTCACAACGTTTACTACCAAAGATATCACCGGTGTGACAAATACTATGCATACGAATTAGGGCATCTTCAGAATTCTCAAAATCACCATATACAAGTACACTAGATTGCTGCATATCAGCTAAATTAATAGATGAGAGTTTTTCGATAATTCCTTCTACACTATTTGTAACCTCACTACATTGTAACCAAGAATACCATTGAAAAACTTTAGTCTCCCCATATAAATTAATTGGCAATTTGATAGGGCCTACTAAATAAATATCCTTTCCATCTTGATGTATAAATTGAATTTTATCTTCTAACATATGAATTGTATCTGTTGTAACCATTAGGTACCTCCTAGTATAGAGAATCTCTAAAATTCTCTTCCATTGTTATATTTTTTATTGTTTAACTTACACAACGTAAGTGTTTTTACAGATGCTATTCTTTTTTCTCTCAGCTTATATGCAATATGTATCATTACAACTTTGGCCATTTAAAGAAAAGAGTTTTAGTTACATAAAACAACTTAGTTACTTTATGTAAGTGAGTATACATTCGTAATCAATTTACGTCAAGTAATTAATTATAAAAACATTTGTTACTAATAGTAAGATGTTATATAATTTATTTTAGGAGGTGAAGGAAAATGAATGATTCTACATTATGCCCTCGCTTTGAAAAAGGAATGAAATTTTTTAGTCAACGATGGACAGCACTAATTATTTACCAACTTTTTTCTGGATCTCAGCGCTTTTGTACACTTGAATCTTCTCTTCCTGTTAGCGGAAGATTACTTTCAGAAAGATTGAAAGAATTAGAACTAGAAGGAATTGTCGAACGTAAAGTCTTTCCTGAGACACCAGTTCGTATAGAATATTCTTTAACTCAAAAAGGATTTGCTTTAGAAGCTATTATTCGCGGAATAGAAGAATGGTCACAGGAATGGATAGAACTTGAGGAATAACATAAAAGCTTTTTCGTATATAGTTTTAAGTAATCAAATTACAGATACCTATTATTAAAACGCTAATTTTTCAAGCATTTATGAAAAGCTAGCGTTTTTTAATAAATAAAATGTAAGAAATAAAGCAAGGTGATCAAAACGATCACCTTTTTCCCTTACAGATTAAAATAGTGTTTTAAAATCTTTTATTCATACATACTCGATTAATAAAAAAAACGAATAAGCTTTTTTATTAATAAACAGTTTTATTTTTACAATACAGTTAGCTTCCCCTGCTATTTGCGGACAGTAAGACCACCACTGATTAAATTTCTATTTTATTACATTCGAATATTACTTATGAAATTTCACACGCTCTTCAAGTGGTTGGAATTCTTTTTCACCTGGTGCAGCTGTTGGATTACCAAATGGCATTTGTGCAATTAGTTTCCAATTAGCAGGGACATTCCATTCTTGTTTTACCTCATCGTCAATTAATGGATTATAATGTTGTAATGATGCTCCTAATCCCTCTGCTTCTAAACCTGTCCACACGACTAATTGGTGCATACCTGATGCTTGGTGTGACCAAATTGGGAAGTTTTCAGCATATGCAGCAAATTTTTCTTGAAGCGATTTAACGATAGCCTCATCTTCAAAGAATAATACTGTTCCATAACCAGCTTTAAAAGAATCCATTTTTTGTTGCGTTCCTGAAAAATCTCCATCTCCAACTACTTTTCTTAATGTTTCAGTGGTAATATCCCATAATTTATCATGAGCTTCACCAAATAATACAACTAATCGTGCAGTTTGAGAATTGAAAGCGGATGGAGTATATTTCACAGCAAACTCCACGATTTCTTTAATTTTTTCATCCGATACTTGTACCTCTTTATTAATCCCATAGTAAGTACGTCTTTCTTTCAGTGCAGTATAGAAATCTTTTGTCATAATTCCGTTCCTCCTAAGTTTTAATATTCTTCAAAATGATACATCTCGAAGATAGTATGCGTTTAAATGAGTTCATTTTTGAATCATTGAACTTCCTAGCACCCATTGCCAGTCATTCTAAATCTAAACACACTGCTTCCTTCAGTTTTCCTAAAAAAAGCCTTATAACATCATTCATAAAATCTAATCATCATTCGGTACTATTTTACCCATTCTCTATTCATGTATCCTGCTTGTTTCATATTTACACAAAGATGAAATGTAGCTACTTTAATCACCAAATTTCACATTAATTTAGAGCATCTTCAATTACAGCAATTTCGCTCACTCGAACAAAACGATGCAATTTAAAGAACATTGCAAAATTAAGTACTACCTGTAAAAGAACCCTCTTAGCCGACTATAAGAAAAAATAATAAAAAGCCAAAAACGAACAATAATATGTTCATTCTTGGCTTTTACTTAACCATCACATTTACTTTTACTATTGCTTCAAATGATTTTTAACTGCCCTTATTACCAATTCGTGATCTTCTTCTGGTGGTAATCCTGAAACTGTTATCATTCCAATAACCCCTACGTTTTTTATTCTGATAGGAAAACATCCACCAAACGCAGCGTATTCTGAAGTATCTAAAAGATATTTTTCATTATAGGAGACCCCAGTTATTTCACTTTGTATCTGCATATAATACGAGCTACGATCATGCAGGGAAACGACTCGTTTTTTACGCTCAATCCATTTCGTATTTTCCTCATTTGTCCCTGTCATCTTGAAATGAAATAATTGCACACCATTTTTCGTTATATCAACAGCAATCAATTTCCTCTCTCGCTTTGCTGTTTCAACGATAAATAAACCTAGTTGCAAGGCATCTTCATTTGTAAAAGAGGAAAATTGAAGTGTTTCCTCCTCTTTTAAAATTTGTTTACTTATTTCATTCAAATTTGAAGTACTCATATCTTTAACCTCCATAATTGTTTTATGCCACACCGACATTTTTTCGAAATTATTAGGCCATATAGTACAACCTTTCAATCAATCTGATTCTAAATAAACTACTGTAACATCTTTGGTAACTAGTAGTACCGTAAAGCCTGTTTTCTTCTTACTGGTGCTATTATGAATGACATTCAAAGTTATAAAAAGTACTATTCTACTTATCCCTATCTTACAGAGACTATTATGAAATATATTTAACATCTTAAAAATGTATGTACTAAAGAATAATATTTTTAATCACTAACTTTTTTGATCAATCGTTATAATCCAATTTCATCAAAATTTTTATCAATTATTACACTATCCAACAATAGGAGGAAACAAAGATGGATGAAAATATATCCAAAAGCTGAAAAGCAGTTGAGTCCCTTGAGAGAATAGTTATAATTCACTACATATAGAAATAGACATACAAAAACGCCATCCTTTCCTATAATTCTAAAGAAAGAATAGCGTATTCTTTTCAAAAATGAGTTCTTTTATTGAAAAACTTTGATTCTATATTATACATAAAAGGGCAACCAATGCTAAAACAGCTGGAAGTCCTTGTTTCACAATAATTGATTTATTAGATGTGAAACCTCCGAAAATAGCTGCTATCACCACACAAATCACGAAAAATAATTGGACCATATAACCAATTGGATTGAGCCCAAGTACAAGTCCCCAAATGAGACCAGCCGCTAAAAATCCATTATATAAACCTTGGTTTGCAAACATAATGGCTACGTTTCGATCTCCTTCTAAATGCTTCGGTAATTTGAAAGCACGTTTCGCTACTTTTGAATCAATAAAAAACATTTCAAGGATCATGATAAACAAATGTTCTAATGCTACGATCCCGACTAAAATAGCTGCGATTATTTCCACACTATTCTGCCCCCTACACTCTCTATTCTTTAATATTCTCTACATTTTTTTGCATCTGTAATAGAACATGAATAAGTATTTTGCGCTCTTCTCCACTGATATTTACGAACATTTCCTTCATAAAATGTTCCTTTTCTTTCTTGTTAAAACATTAATTGATATATCAATTATTGATACATCAATTAATATACATCTCTCTTTTTATTTTTGCAAGTTTTTTTGCTCAATTGGTTTTATTTTGTTCCAGCAACTTTAAACCAATTCAAAACATCAGTTCGCATTTCTAGAAATCATAGTTACTTTAAGTTCATTCTGACAATCATATTTAACTACATATATAAAAGAATTGAGTTATACCTCCATCAATTTATAAAAATTAATTTTTTCTAAAAACAGATACTTTACGTTTTTTATAGTAATAAAAATCATTTTTTGTTTCAGAGGCAATCCATTTTGTTAGCTTGATGGGCATAGGATAGCACCCAGATGACGAACCAATTATCTTTCAAAAAGACGGCTAGAAAACTGGATTTGGTACAGGAGTTGCCTACTTCTCCGATTCAGCTGGTACTAATTTAGAGCTAATTGCTCCAAAAAGGCCATTCAGACGTGAATAGTTAAAATAAATTAATACCGAAACAAGCCACCTTCTGCCTGGAAGGTGGCTGTTTGTCGGCAAGTTGATAAAATGACTAAAAAAGGACAAACTCTCCAATGTGAGAAGTTTGTCCAAAAAGTTATTCGTATTAACTATTTTTACACTAATACGAATAATAGTGAATTAGAATAATGACTTAATACTTGCTAAGACAGTAAGTACACCTACAATAATAACAAATACGTTACTCATTTTCCCTTTGTATTTAGCTAGTACTGGAACTTTTTGAATCGCATACATCGGTAATAGACATAAGATAGCAGCAACTAATGGACCGCTTAGAGAATCAATAAGTCCAAGAATACTTGGATTTGTATAAGCAACAAACCAGCATGATAATACAACAAAAGTAAGGATTACTGTCTTAATTGTTTTTTCTTCAATATCTTTTCCACGTGATTTACCGAACTTAATAATCATGTCACGCATTACTTCAAATGCTCCTATATAATGGCCAAGGAAAGACTTTGTAATAGCCACAAAAGCAATAATTGGAGCTGCAATAGTGATTACAGGCGAATTAAGCTCATTAGCAAGATATGAAAGAATTGATAAGTTTTGTTCTTTTGCCATTTTTATATCATCTGGAGTCAAGCTCAATGCGCTACTCCAAACGAAGAACATAACAACAGCGAATGTCATGATATAACAAACCTTTTGTATTTGCGCACATTTAGCATCAGTGGCTTCGATTCCATACGTAGCTCTCTGTTTCACAACAAATGATGAAATCATAGGTGAATGATTAAATGAGAATACGATGATTGGTAGAATCATCAATATCGTCCCAAAATAGCCTGTTCCTGTTGAAGCAGTTGAAACAGCTGAAAAACTAAGCATTGACGTATTCCACTGTGGAATTAAAGATATTGCAATAAAAAGTAGAGAAACTATGAAAGGATACACTAACATACTCATTACCTTTACAGTAATATCTTGACCAAAATTTAGTATAGCGATAAGACCAAGAACTAATACAAGTGATAAAATAGCCCTTGGAGGTTCTGGCATGTGCAATTGATGCACGATAAAACTACTTGCAGTATTTGTAAGCGCAACCGAATACATTAGTACGATTGTATAAATTGAACCGAAATATACGATGTTAAAAATGATACTCGCTTTATTTCCGAAATACTCTCTAATTGTACCTGTGATCCCCTCATCAGCAGAATTAGAAGCGTATATCATTTTAGCAAGCGCCCTATGTGAGTAGTACATAACTGGATATGCAAGTAATGTAATTAGTAGTAAAGATAATAAACCACCTGAACCTGCATTAATCGGTAAAAAGAGCACCCCTGCTCCAATTGCAGTTCCAAATAGACTCAGTGCCCATGTAGTATCCTGCTTATGCCACTTTTTCGGATCTGCATATTGCTCATTTTTTCGTGCGGTATTTTCAGCTTGAACTTCTATTTTCTTTGCAGTATTCCCGTTCATATAATAACTCCCCCTTGTATCTATTCCTGCATCTCTCTTTGCATCTAACAAATATTCCCTTTCTGGAAAATGAATTCCTTACAAGTTGCCCCACATTGTATGTCCTTCATCATAATGAATCCAAATTGAAACATTCACTAATTAGCGTCCTAATATAATTGTTAGCGTTCACAAAAAAGTTTACTCGTAATATCCGCTCTTTATATAAAGACCCCTTAAGAGAACAATATAGAATAGACTTCATAAATACGTTGCAACATTTCTAATAACAGTGTATTACTTTAATGGTTTCTCTTTTTTACTTTTAACAGTAATTTTAGCTAAACCGGCCTCTCTTCATTTGCGAGGCATTTCTTTCTCAATTCTATACATTACCTTCATAACTTCGGTAGCACTGATGATATTGCTTACACAAGCCACTGAAGCACATTACATACATTTCGCCTCTAATCACACACCTTTCTTACTAATAATCGCATTTTTTATATTTTCTCCAGAGATAATAAAATTTCTCTCGACGCCCTCATTATAACGTGTATATTTATAAAATTAATATTTTTATATTTTCAGAAATATTAAAGAGGAATAATTTTATATGGATAATATTTTACAGTTAGCATGTAGCCATTGTTTTTATCGCTTAAAGCTGAATTAGTTATTAAAAAAATACAATAATACATTGTTTTTCTAGGTGACTTATTATAAAGATACTTATATCCCCTTTTATCAAAAAATCTTATTTTAAACATAAAAGATATTCTAATAAATAATTAATGTAGGTAAAAAGAAAAAAATCCCAAAATACAAAAACCAAATTTTAGGATATATATTATTAATATTGAATTCATATACAATTTAAAAAGCTACACTGAGCAAAAAGCAAAAAAGCTGCCCCATATGGACAGCTCATTTACATAATTATCGTTATCAGGAATACACAAACAAATCACTTCAATATCATCTTAATTGTAGTTTGTTCGGCTCTTCTTCAGGGATATCTCTATGTTTGTAATGAATCGTTTTTACATCATTTCCTTTTATGCGAAAAGTAATTGTGTCCTCTCCATAAGGCGGATTGTGTGCACCCTCAAAAGTTTAAATTTTAAAATCCCTCATTAACTAGCTCTTTTATCGAGTTTAATTTTGAAGAAAGCTCGATAAACCATTCTTCATCCCCTGTTAATAATGCAAGATCTATAAGATAAAGGATTTGTTCCTTATTTATTACCTTTGATTCAGGGAGTTTGTTAACGTGTTTACTAAAGAGTAAAATCGCTTCGTTTATTGTGTACTGGCCGTCACGTTTCACAATACTAACTGTAACTATATCCTCTACATCATCAAGTGATACAATATAACCAACTATTAATTCACCTTCATTTGATATTCCACGAACCCAATCTCCTACTTTTAAAACATGATTATTATTTGACATCATACCGTTTCACCTTCCTATAAATATTTTTTGTGACGATAAAAAAGATATAAAAACAATTATACTGTAATATTTTTCATTACATTTAAGTGTTAAGAACTCACGGCTATATAATAATTAAGCCGCTTAACGCTCTTGATTGATAAGGTCAACAACTTCTTTCATTGTATAATTCTTTAAGTATTCACCTAGATGCTCTTCAGCACCTAAGAAAATAGCGAAAAGAACTTTTCGCATGTTCGAACCTACAACACACTGATTGTTTGATTCTGGACACTTCGGCTGCAAAGCACCTTCAGAGGTTATCTGATAAATATGCCAAAGATTAATTTCATCTAAATCGCGAGCGAAAATAAAACCGCCACCAGTCCCCTCTTTCGATTGTATAAACTTATGTTTTTTTAACAAACTTAGTACTTTGCGAATGCGTACTGGATGTACACCTGCACTTTCTGAAATAGCATTACTTGTTGACATCCGATCTGGCTGTAAAGCTAAATAAGTTAAACTGTGTATGGCCAAGGTAAAGTCGCTGTTCATGATTTTCCTCCTACGATCAAAAATATTGTTTCTCATATATTAACTGTAGCCATAAATATTACAGATAGGTTAGAACGTTAAAACATATAGAATACTTCTTGCCATAAAAAATTAATTCTCTTATATTCTATCCGGTCCCACCTATATCTGATAACTTCATTTAGCTTTTTAAGTTGAAAATAAAATTAAACACTCCACTGTTTCTTCACTTGTTCTTCTGCCAACTGTTTAATTTTTGTCCAAATCGTATCTTTACTCACAATAACATTTGTTTGATAATTTCTATCATTATAATTAACTGTAACACATACTTCAATCATCTTCTGCTTCCTCCTTTCAAAAAACTTTTTCTAAAAATACTACTTATTAATTGGCCAATTTTTGCAATTCAATGTTCAAAAACGTTCGAACGCTACGTGGTAAAAATTTACGAATTTCTTCCTCATTAAAACCAATCTGCAATCTTTTCTCGTCCAGCATAATTGGGCGACGTAACATTAGTGGATGCTCAATTATTAATGTATAAAATTCATTGAGCGAGAGCTCCTCAATATTTATATTTAAGTCCTGAAAAGTTTTCGATCTAGTTGAAATAATTTCAGTAGCCCCCTCTTCAGTTAAACGAAGAATCGATTTAAGCTCATCAACTGTCATAGAATTTGATACGATGTTTTTTTCAATATAATCAATTTGATGCTCTTCAAGCCATGCTTTCGCTTTTCGGCATGAGGCACAGCTTGCTGTTGTATATAGAATTACCATATTTCACTCACTCCTTTAATGTTATGAAACGTACATTTTAGACATCGGTTATTGAAATGTATTAAAAAAAATTACAGTTTAGAATCAAATACAAGCAATATTATTTATTCGAGAATATTTAATTTATCTACATTTTACAGACGATAACAACTCACTTCTAAAAACTATACTGTAATTTTAAACTTTACAGTTCTATAAATCAAATGTTAAGTCTTGGATTCATTCTATTAACGTATAATAGGAGCAGTTGAGACAATACTTGCCTCAACCGATTTTTATATCTCTTTATAATTTTTTGCAGTAATGACTGTTTCAAACTCAAAGGTTTCGGGTAGATGATCTGCATAAGAATATTCAAAAGTTCGTCCATCCGTTAAATAAGCTACTTGTTCAACTCGCATTAGGAAATCCTGATTTGTTAAGTTCATAAACTGCTTTTCCCTATCATCTGGGCGACTTCCTTTAACCCTGACAACAGATGTCCCTACTTCAAGACCAAGTTTATTTTGAATATGTGAGTATATCGACTCCTCTAAAACAGAAGCCTCAACACCTGGGATAACCGAAATTGGCATCCATGTATGCTCCATAATCGTCGGAATGCTGTGAATGATGCGGAGGCGAATGATTTTATAGACGAAATCACCGATTGAAACTCCCAATTTCTCAGCAACTACTTCATCAGCCCCAACAATCGCAAACTCGATAATTTTACTTTCTACCTCACTGCCGTATACAGCTTTCGTACCCGTTAAAGTTTGAATCATTCGTGCCTTTTCCTGTTGACGCCAATCTTGCACCACTGTTCCACTTCCGCGCCGGCGGATGATGTAGCCATCTCTAACTAATAGATCCAGCGCTTTCTTAATAGTAAGGGCTGAAACACCAAATTCTTCAGCAAGGACGGGGCTACTCGGAATTTTTTCGTTGATTTTATATTCACCGTCTAAAATTTGCTGTTTAATCTTTTGATAAATGCCGAGGTATTTTACTTGTGTTGATCCGCTTGCCATTTTCATACCTCCTTTATACTGCAAACTCTCTTCTATTCATTCAAATGTAAAGCCTCAAGTTTGTAAACTGAAGGTGATGGGGCAGCAAATCCATTTTCTAAGATTTCTATATTCGTTACCGCTTCTTCGTCTTTCACAAGTTTTGGTGCACCATTTATAATTGTTTCATACGCGGCATCATAGAAACGACCGTAATCACCAAGCGGCGTTTTAATTTGTTTTTCAATCCAGTCACCATTTGCATTACGATATTTAGCAACTCCATAGTACATCGGTGAATCTTCACCAAACCCTGCACTCTCAGGCATAATCCCCGCTTTCAAATCATTTTCCTGCTGATCTTCACCATATTTAATAAATGATCCATTTGTTCCATGAACGATAAAGCGTGGATAATCTTTTGCTACGACATGGTTCGTTTTCAGCTTAATCTTCAACTGATTTCCGTAATGTAAACCAACATCGAAATAATTATCAACCGCACCTTCCATTTCATTATTACGAATATCGTATGTCACCGTATCTGGACGGCCGAATAGTGAAATCATACGGTCCATCGTATGAATACCTAAACTGTAAAATGAACCTTCTTCTTTTGGAGCTTCATGAGTGATTGAACCAGGACGGAAATAATCAATATGTGATTCAATCTCAATAATATCACCAAGGAATCCTTGTTCAATTACTTGCTTCACAGCTAAAAAATCACCATCAAAACGGCGGTTTTGATAAGGCATAACTACTACACCTTTTTCTCGTCCTAAAGCTAATAATTCTTTCGCATGTTCCACTGTATCGCAAAATGGTTTTTCAACGATAACTGATTTTCCAGCTAGTATAACTTTTTTTGCTAATTCATAATGCGTATGTGCTGGCGTACAGATCGTCACCACTTGAATTTCCTTGTCATTCAACAATTCGTCCAAATCAGTAGTGAAGTAAACACCTTTTTCCTTATATGGAGCCGCTAATTTCTCATTTATTTGACGTACAAAAATCGTTTTTATTTTTATATTATTACGTGTGTTTACATAAGGTAAGTGATAGCGGTTAGCTGACTTTCCAAATCCAATAAAGCCCATTGTTAATGTCATATTTTTCAACTTCCTTGCTCATAAATTTTCGTTTCTATATTTATTATATAATTTAATTATTAAAAGTATATAGTTTTAAATTTATAATTATATATTAAATAAAAAATCCACGATAAAATTCATTCTCACTATAAGTTATGGACCTATAAAGTGAAACTTTAATCAGTGGGGCGATTTATTCTCTACTGATTATTTACCCGTAAATACCGGGATGAAAAGGAGCGTAATGAACATGGCATATACTACTATATCTATGGAAATTTTCGGATCACCTGAACAAGTATGGCAATTAATAGGAGGTTTCAACTCCCTTCCAGACTGGTTACCTTATATACCTAGTAGTAAATTAACTGAAGGCGGTCGTGTACGTCATCTAGCTAATCCAGATGGTGATACAATTATAGAACACTTAGAAGTATTCAATGATAAGGAACGCTACTACACGTATTCAATCATGAATGCACCGTTCCCGGTCACTAATTATTTATCTACAATCCGGGTGAAAAAAGGTACTGAAAGTAACACATCATTAGTAGAGTGGTCTGGTACGTTCACTCCTGTTGAGGTTAGTGATGAAGAGGCAATAAATCTGTTTCATGGTATATACAACGATGGACTGAAAGCATTGCAGCAAGCATTTCTAGATTAATTCATGTAATTGATTGAGACGAAAAAGTTAATTAACAGTCAAACATTCGACTTTGTGGTTAAGTTCATTATGAAAGATAAACAAATACAAATTTCATGCCTGCTTGTTAATGACAAGAAATAAAAAATACTACCTCCAAATGGAAGGTAGTATTTTTTTATTAATCAGGAAAAACAATTAATCCCTCTTCTTTTTCCTCCTGTTTTAAATCTTCTTCTGGGAAGGTTACAGTTGAATTTTTATCACCTGTTCTTTTTGTTTCTTCACCTGGAAATACGAAAGTTGAATTTTCTTTTCCTTCATTTTTTTCTACGTTATCTGGAAATACCATAGTATCATTGGTAGTCAAATCACTATGAAATCCAAGGTTAGACAAAATCGCTTTTAAATCTGGTAAAACCCCTATTTTATCAGATGATGGATTATTAGACTTTGTGCCTGTATTAGGATTACTTAAAATTGCCCTCAATTCTTTTGGTGTATATGCCTTACCTAAATGTTCTTTAGCAATCCCTTGAATTGATACAGCAGCCCCAGCAATTATAGGCGAAGCGCTAGAAGTACCACGGAAGTTAGAAGTATAACGATTCATTATATTCTGATCTGTAACTTTTTGCCCTTTACTATTTTGATTTTGATATGTATCTAATGTATCAACATACTCTCCCCAACCATATACATCAATTCTACTACCATAGTTAGAGAAACCTAAACGTTTATGAGGAACTCTTGCAGTAGATGCTCCAACTATAATAGCTCCTGAATCTTTAAAGTCTGGACTATTTCGATTTAAAATCTGTTTACCATTACGGTCTTTAAATTCATCTAAATCAATCCCACCATTACCAGCTGCTTCTACAATAATAATGCCTTTATCTGTACCTTTGCGAATTGCGTTAAATATACTCGGGTATACTTCTACTGGTAAAGGGTCATCTCCATATCCATCATATTTAAAGGATTCTTCTATTAATAAAACATCTCCAGCCTGTAAAGAATCTACGGCACTTAAAATAGCATCTCTTACATCGATTCTCCCATTATCTCGGATCACTGAAATTACTTTTGCCTTTGCTTTTGGTGCAATCCCAATGTTCCCAATCCTATTGTCAGCTGCAGAAACAACACCTAGAACTGAAGTACCGTGAGAAAGATCATTACTCATTTTTCCAGACATAAATTCAATATTTTGACCGACTAAATCTTCATGATTTAATAACCAGCCTTCTTCCAAATCTACAAAGGTTGCTCCTTGACCATCTCCTCCTTTAATTCCCCAAGCATAAGGAGCATTAATTCCTAAAGGTGCCTCTTCAAGATATCCCTGTCTCGAAAATCTAGGTTCATCATAAGGATTGATTGATAATACAGGCAATCTCGAGCTAGTTGTTGTGTTTATACTCTTATTAGAACGAAATTGTATTTTACTAGAATCGTTATTGGCAGCATGTACTGTATTTGTTACAAATGTCGTACCTACCCCAGCAAAAGTTGTAATTGCAAGTGATGATACCAACATACCTTTAAAATTTTTCATCTTTCCACCTCTAGTTTTCTATTAGAATTAACATATTTAATAATGTGTATGAACCAAAAATCTTTTTATCTTATTATAAAAATTAATAGATTTTTATAACTTTTTGATTTACATAAAAACTCCTTTCATTCTTGTAATTCAATGTGTATATTTCAAAATAACAAACTAACTGTAACCATTATAGTTACACCTTTATTGATTTTCAACTACGAAATATAAATTTTTAAAAATAAATTTATATTACTTTAAAACAGAGCTAACCTTTTACGCATATAAAAAAACAAAATATCTGTGCAAATTACAGCGGTGAATAAGTTTATAGACTGCAAAAAAACAAGAAAAAGCAAAACACTAAGTGCTTTGCTCCTTATAAAATTCCTTTTAACTTTTCACCAATTAACCTCGCTACATACTCATAGCCTTCTGGTCCAAAGTGTAATCCATCTTTTTCACCATTTTCTACAAATCTTTTATAATCCCGTTCTTGAATCATTTCAGCGAATACGTTTAGAAAATAACTTCCTGTTTCCCTCGCCACTTTCTCCACCACGTCTGCATACTGACCAAGCACTCTATTTGTTCTATTACGCTGTCTTTCTTCATCAACTGGTGCAGGACTAATCAGTAGTACTTTATCTGATGAAATATGGTTCACAATCTTCTCTAAGTTTTCTTTATATGCTTGTAATGACACTTGAGAAAAAGAAACTGCATCATTCGTACCAAGAAAAACTGTTACGAAATCTGGTTTATATGATATTACATCTTCTTCAATCCTATGTAACGCATCGAATGTATTATCCCCTGGAACACCTGCATTCACTACTTTCCACTTCGGAAACATCTCTTGCAAACGTGGTGTTAATCTCGGCATTCCATCAAAAAATGTTTCATCAGCTGTAATACTATCTCCAAAGCACACTAACGTTTTCATTAAGCTACTCTCCTTTTACGTATGAAACAACTTTCCTTCTATTGCTTTTATATATCTTTCAGCAGAACGTTCAACTGCCTCATTTGCATTTTCTTTTACTACTCGATGAAAAGCATTGTATAAACGATTAAACTGTAACGGCTTCACTCGGTTCACCATTTCTTCCACTTTTCTCGCTGGTAATGGAATTAAGTTTGGATAGCTATACATAAAACTTACCCACCGCTCATCCGCTACAACTTGAATAATATCACCTGTTAACAAAATCCCTTTTCCATCATTACCTTCTTCCCAATGCAATACAGAACCACCACTAAAATGTCCTCCAAGACGATGTACAGTAATCCCATCCGCTAATTGTAAAGACTCACCAGACCAATAAATAATACGACTACTTGGGCGCATCACCCATTCTTTATCATCTTCATGTATATAAATTGGTACATCAAATGTCTCTGCCCATTCTACTTGCGTTGAATAATAATGAGGATGAGACAATGCAATTGCATCTAATCCACCAAGCTCTTTTATTTTCGCAATTGTCGTTTCATCTAAATACGTAATGCAGTCCCATAGTAAACGATATGACTCTGTTTTCACTATAAATGCCGTTTGACCGATCGCAAATCCTGGTTTTGTCGTAATACTATAAAGTCCATTTTCCTCTTTGATTATTTCATTTTTATATGTATCATCTGTTTGCAAATTTTCTAAAGTCGTCCAAGACTGCCCTTTCGGATTCACATATTGCCTCTCTTCATCACAAATATGACAACTCACCGGTTCCTCTACACTCGCTGCATACTGCACACCGCACGTTGTACAAACGAAATTTTTCATCATAATTCCCCCTATCCCTATATTTTTATTAAGCTGATTTTTGTTGATAATAATCTACTTTTTTATTTTCAATTAATAAACTTATAAAAGTAAGTAAATAGGCAACTGTAACCGATAATGGAATTACAGTAAATCCTTTTTCGCTTCTGCAACATTCATCTCACTATCTCCCCCAAAATATTTGTACTAAAAAGTCACCTCAACCTCACCCATCCAATAACGCCAAGCTGCTAAATAATCTTCTAAATCTTTCGGGTGGTGCCGTAAACATGTATCTATACGCAAATATAATCCTATGACTATTTCTTCATATAAATCACGGTCTTTTTTATAAAATACACATTGTTTCATCGCATAACCAATCGTTTCTTTTGTTAAATCTTCCGGAGTTGAACAGAACGCATAAATTAAATCATATATAGGATCTCCTAACACTGGTAAAGGATCAATTACACCGTGCAGTTTATTCTCTTGAAATATAAAATTATGAAATCCAAGATCACCATGCAATAAAAATGGCTCATTTATTCCAGTCCCCCTACTTGGACTATTTGCTAACTTAAAAACCGTTCTATACTCTTCCTCACTTATGTAACGTCTTACATTTTCATGAGCTTCCATCACATTTGTCGTTAAAAATTCATTCCAAGATTGAACTGGGCTTTCTTTCCATCCCCAGCCATCAACCTCTGTAGCTACTTCATACTTATTGATAACTTCCTTTACAAGTTTACTAAGAACACTCCGTTTATGGCCTAGTTTGCAAGAAGTTGTGCCCTCAAGGAATGAGTAAACAATATAGCGATTTAAAGGTTCCTTATATAAAAGCTTTGGAAATAATTCGTCCTTTTTATAAAACTGAAGAAAATAAGCTTCTTCACGTATGACATCCGATTCATTCAACTTTATAACGTATTGTTCATCTAACAAATATATAGTACTTGTCGTTCCCCCGTTTAATGCTTTTACACTATTTGGATAATGTGAAATCACTTTCTCCTTAACTAGTTGTGCAGTGATTATTGAAATGTCCATTCTCTCACCCTTTAACTCCGAATATTCCCTTAATTCAAAAGACAACTTTACTATTATTTGACAAACAAAAGTAAAATCCTTTCAATCGCCCTGATATAACAAACAACAATTTTATTTTATTACAATGACTTTCTTCAATATTCCATTTATGATAACGTGATTTTATCACTCTAAATGCTCTTCATATACTCTAATAATTTCTATTGCAGGGCCTCTGTCTTGTAATTTATGAGCCAAACTTTCTATACCAAACACTTCTGTAAACGTATGACTACCTACAATTAAATTAATTCTTTTAAATTTCGCATGTTGCACTGTATATAATGTTTTTTCACCTGTTATGTACGTGTCACATCCTTTTTCTAATGCACGTTCAATCAAATTTGTATTATTTCCTGCACCGGTTAAGATTGCAATCCGTTTTACTGGTTTATCGTGATTTCTCCAGCTCTTCACTTTCTCTTCCATTTTTTCTTCAAGTTTTCCAACTAAGTTTGAAAAAGGAATCGCTTCTTTATATTCTCCTATTCCCGGTAGTTCTTCTTCCTCATAGGTTGAATATTCCAGTATTGTATCTATCCCAATTTCGTTAAATAACGATGTACACGTGCCAAACTTTACAAAATCTAACGGTAAATGAATCCAAAAATGATTCATTTCATATTGCTTCAATTTCTCAATACAAGCCTCTTCCATACCAAATAAAAAACTCCACGGCGCATGATGTGTAACTATCATATCGACTCCATTTCGATACGCTTCTTCAATAGTTTCTAACGTTAAATTTGTTGTGTAACCGATTTTGTGAAATTCATCTTTACTTATATAAGTAAAACCATATTCATCATCGCCATATTTATGAAGATGCTCTCCAAATAGTGATGTTATATGTTCATTAAACTGCTTTATATTCATTTTTATTTCTCCTTTCATTTACTTTTATATTTCATAAATAAGGAAATACTAAATTACAACGTTACATACATATAGGAGGACAATATGAAACCTGAATTTTTAAAAGCTGTACATGATGCAATCGGAAATGTCGAACACATTCATATAGAAGAAAGCGGTGCTGACAGCTTACTTATCCATCATGATGATGCACAGCAGTTACAACAAGTCGCTAAAACGCTAGAAAATAACAATTTTCGCTCTGCTTTAAGAACAACTGGAAATGCTTCGTATATTGAAGTATTGAACAGATAATGAAAGTCCGGATGTATGCCGGGCTTTCTTTTTTATATTGAAACTTCAAATTCTTTCACATACACCGCTGTTCCAGCAATATCAATTTGTAAATTCGCATCCCCTTCAACTTTCGTTACATACACCGTTACACGACCATCTTTATGTATTTCCTGTCCTTGTTCAACAATTAACTCCATTTCATGGTCAAAATCTTTTTCCAAATACATCGCATAATACGCCCCCATTACACCTGAAGCTGTTCCTGTCACTGGATCTTCTATCGTTCCAGCATAAGCCGATGAGAAATGACGTCCATGCATTTGTGCTAGTTCATCATAAGTATCTAGACAAATTGGGTGAATAGAAGCGTTAGGTATTTCTTTTAATACTGATGGAAACATCTCATTGTTAGGCTTCATTCTCTCACACGCATCTAGATTTTTAATCGGTACAATTACTGTCCAATTACCAGTACTTCCATATACAATCGGTAAACTTACATCTAAATCATTTACTTCTAAACCGATACTATGAGCTAATTCTTCTTTTGAACCTGTAAATTCTTTAAACTGAGGTGCTGCCTGCCTCATTTTAATAAAGGTTTCTCCATTTTCTTTTACACCTATTTGTATCGGTAAAATCCCAGCCTTCGTTTCAATCATAAGGTTACTTTTCTCTTCTAATAAACCTTTTTCGCGCAAGGCATATATCGTTCCTACTGTCCCATGACCACATAAATCCATTTCAAAACCAGGGGTAAAATAGCGCATTCTTATATCTCCTACTTCTGAGGAAAGAACAAAAGTTGTTTCGTTATATCCAACTTTTTCAGCAATAATTTGCATTTCCTCTTCCGTTAATCCATCTGCTTCTAATACAATACCTGCTGGATTTCCCTTATTTGGTTTATTCGTAAATGCGTCGTAATGAAATACATTTATAGTCTTCATTTTCTTTTCCCCTTATTTGTCCATTTCTTTATTTTTATAATCAATAAGAAAATCCATCTAACCAACTTTCATAATCAGCTTTTTGAAATGGACGTATAATGAGTCTATCCGTCTCTACTTCTAGCTTCATTTAATTTCATCCCTCAAATTATTAATTGAATATTCTTTATTATCTTACACAAAATACAAAATCTAGTAAATTATTATGTTTTTGATACATAAAAACCCAGTCATGCTTTATACATAACTGGGTTCTCCATTATTTCATAATTTTCTATTTCACAAGAACAGCATCTCGTAATTCCCTCTTCAACACTTTCCCTAAAGCGTTTTTCGGTAACTCATCTATGAATACCACTTCTGGAATTTTGTAACTTGCTAACTTCTCCTTACAATACTGAATAATACTTTCTTCTGTTAATGTTATTTCGCCATCCTTCACAATGTAAGCTCTTGGAACCTCTCCCCAAAAGTCATCTGGAACTCCAACTACTGCAACTTCTAAAACACCATGTATTTCATGAATAACATCTTCTACTTGATCTGGATATACATTGTCACCACCGCGTATAATAACGTCTTTATATCTTCCCATAATATGCAGGAATCCATCATCATCTATCATGCCAGCATCACCCATGTTAAACCAGTTATCTTTTACTACCTTCTTTGTCGCCTTTTCATTATTCCAATATCCTTTAAACATGTATGGACTCTTCACATGAATCTCTCCAACTTCATTTGTTGTTAGTTCATGTCCTGTTTCCGGATGAACAATTTTCACCTCTACATTTTTCAAGGTCTTTCCTACAGAAGACATCTTTTCTTTTCCCATCATTGGATGCCATGAGGTTACAACCCAACCTTCTGTACTACCATAGCCTTGCACCATATATATGCCTTTTTCCATATATTTTTGAATGAGTGTTTCTGGCACTTTTGTACCACCGCTTTGTGCTACTTTAAAGGTTGAAATGTTACGTTCTTTTTTATTTAGTTCATCAAGCATGTAACTATAAACGGATGGGAAAGCAAGCATCGTAGTAATTTTCTCTTCTTCAATCTTATCCCAAATAAGAGCAGGATTCGAATGAGCTAAGAAGATCATCGTAACGCCATGATAAATACAATTTAAAATAGAAAGCACGCCACTCATATGAAACAATGGATGCACAGATAAAAAGCGTTCACCTGCTGGGATTTCTCTTTGTCCCGCAATTTCAGCAAAATAATGATGTAAGTTTTTATGTCCAATTACACATGCTTTTGCCTGTCCAGTCGTTCCTGATGTAAACAAGTAAATGGCATCGTCTTCTTCATGAACTTCTACGTTCGGTTCTGTCGTTGGCTGTTTTTGCAACTCTAATTCAAATGAACCAAAGTCTTCTTTTGTTGTTTGAATTACATAAGGAATTTCTTTAACAGCATCAACCTTTAATAACACTTCATTAAATTCTTCATCAATAACTAACACTTTTAATTTCGCTTCTTTTACAATCGTTTCTAATTCATAAACAGTCAGCTGATGATTTAGCGGAATAAATACCGCTCCAATTTTTAAACTTGCCATCATAACGCTTGGAAATGGGTGATTATTTTTGCATAGTATTCCTATACGATCTCCTCTTTGCACACCATTATATAACAAATAATGTGCAAACTGATTTACTCGTTCATTATATTGCTGAAACGAATATCTTTTCTTCCCCCCTACAAGCGCTTCCAAATTTGGTGATTGCATTGCTCTCTTTTGTAATAATTGTCGCATCGTTCTCAAGTAAAACTCCCCTTTATATATGTTAGGTTTTTTATTTTACCAGATTAACTATTAATTTACTAAAGATTACACTTAGTGAATATAAGAAGAATATAAAATATCCATTTACTTTACAAGTAAATGGATATTTCCCATTATATATTAGAATACTTCTTGTTCATCACATATTGCACATACTCAGGTGCACTTTTATCAATCTCTTCATCACTTAGTTTATATTCTGCACCATATAAATAAAAGGAAGGTATAAATTCCATACCTGTGTATAAGCATGTAGCTTGGAATGGTTTCGTCAACTCATCCATTGTAATTCCACTATTTTCATAGTCTTTTTCTAATCCACCTATAGAAATAGCTACACCAAATTCTTTCCCCTTCACTTTATCTCCTTTAGATCCGTACGCAAATCCATATGTTAATACATCATCGAACCATTTTTTTAATAATGGTGGTGAGCTGTACCAGTAAAGCGGAAATTGAAATATATATCTGTCATGTTCTACTAATAACTTTTGCTCCTCTTCAATATTAAACTCCCAATTCGGTGCCACTTTATACAATTCATGCACCGTAATTTCATCCGAATATTTCTCAAGTTCTTCAATCCATCTTTTATTAATTTTTGATTTTTCAATATCAGGATGTGCTACAATTACAAGTGTTTTCATCTTTTTTCATCCCCTTTATAAATTATTCAACCCTTTACGTATTAGTATGAATGAGTCACATATAATTGAAAAGTACGTACTTTAAAGTGCTATAGGAACCTTAAAGTACCTGTGGAGGTGTTATATGAATCAAAATGATAATTGCCCAATTGCAACAACACTCGATGTAATCGGTGGAAAATGGAAAGTTCATATTTTATGTATTTTGTCGGATGGAAAAATGCGAACAAATGAAATTAAACGAGAAATCCCAAACATTACACAAAAGGTTCTTACACAACAACTTCGGCAACTTGAAGCTGATGGGATTATCTATCGTACCGTATATCAAGAAGTTCCACCAAAGGTTGAGTACACACTAAGTGAATACGGAAAATCTTTAATGCAAATAATGGATAATCTGTTTGAATGGGGAAAAGATCATCAGATTAAAAGATTACATGACTAAAAAAGCACTATATACTTTGTTTACTCCTCTACGTTCATATTTTTTATTTCTATAAAGTTTATTTTCATCATTTTTTAGCTAACTTGTTTTCTTAGATTGATGGACGTGACCCCACATCCATCAATCTAAAAAGATACAATTAGAAAAATGAGATTTCTATAAAGTTTCGCATATAAACACTACTTCAGCCTCATTAAACGCTCGCTCTACTTTTTCTAATCTCAATTGTACGTAAGCTATAAAGAAGCACCCCTAAACCGAGAATTTTTTCATTATTAGACGCATTAGAACCTAAGGTAATAGTAGGTACATTTAAACCCATAAACCTTTCACTCCATTCTATAGGCATATAAAAAGATACTCCTTAAAAATAAAAAACGCTATTCTCTCTGTAAAATCATAGAAAAGAATAGCGCTTTTTATTTTGAAATAGAAATCATCATTTAAACTAAACATGCTAATATTGATTTTGTGCGATTGTCAGTTACCTCATAATAAATTTCTAATCCTTTCCGAGTACCTGTAACCATTTTAGCAGCTTTTAATTTAGATAAATGTTGACTAATTGTACTTTGAGGCATTTGTAAATCCCCATACATTGTTGTTACATTAGTAGGACCTTTTGCAAGCATTATTTTTACTAAAGATAGACGAACTGGATGCGCCAATACCTTTAACACCTCAGCGATTTCTTGAAACATTTCTTTTTTTTCTTTCATCTTATTTCTCCCCTTTTATATACATATTTATGTTATCCATATATATAATTCGAAGGTATATGCGTTTTTGTGTCCGTCATTGAAAAAAAATATAAAAAAACTTTAATCCGAAACTAAAGGATTAGCTTAACATAATGTCTCACCATTAATGATGAATAGGAATCTCATTATAGAAGCAGCAGTTTTTATACTACACCTCTACATTCAACTAACTAAAACCAATGAAAAAAAGAGCAGATAGTCTGCCCTTTTATGATGCCTCCTTATGTTCCGTGGAATGTTTAACACTCCCCAGTCTCTTTAGTTTATTCCACCCTACCGCTACTCCTCGAAGCGATGAGAATATAGATTTAATGACAACATAAGTCATAAATTGACGATAAATAAAACGTTGTAAAATTAACCATGCCAATGGTTTTGGGTTCTCTTCCTCTAATTTAAATGCGAACAGAGAAGCGAGAAGATCCATTAAAAAGAATACAAGATAAAATCCTAAAACTTTTAGCGGATTACTACTAAATATTCCTATAATCATTAATATATCTGCAAAAGGAGCAATGAATTGCAGCACATATTGGAATAACCACATATTAGGCAGTGCAATAAATCCTAATGTTTTATGCTTTGGATTACATAACGCTTTTCGATGTTTCCAAAGACATTGAAGTGTACCATATGACCAACGATACCGCTGTTTAATGAGACTTTTCACATCTTCAGGTGATTCCGTAAAAGCATGAGCTTTTTCTTCATATACAATTCTATGCCCTTGACGTAAAAATGTAATAGTAAGATCCGTATCTTCTGCTAACGTATCTTCGCTTAAATATCCAGATTCAACTACATTCTTTTTGCGCCACGCCCCAATAGCTCCTGGAACTACTGTAATACAATTTAACTCATCAAAAGCTCTACGTTCTAAATTAAACCCTGTAATGTACTCAACATGTTGCCAAGTAGTTAACAAATTCCGTCTATTCCCCACTTTGACATTACCTGAAACTGCAGCTACATTCTGATCTTCAAAGTGTCTAACCATTAGAGAAATGGCGTCTTGCGCAATAATAGTATCCGCATCTAAAGTGACAATTATTTCTCCTCGCGATTGTTGAAACCCTAGGTTCATTGCCGATGATTTCCCGCCGTTTTCTTTCTGAATGAAACGAACTTTAGGGTGTTTATAAAATGTTTCTTTCATTACTTTTGACGTACCATCTGTCGATCCGTCATCCACAACAATAACTTCAAATTCTCTATAATTACTATCCAAAATTGAGTGAATTGTCTTGGCTATCACCTTTTCTTCATTATATGCTGCTATGACAACACTAACAAAAGGTTGATAGGACGAATTAATATAGCGAGATAACGTTTTTCTTTTCTGCTTCCATGCAAAATAAATTAAGAATAAAAATCGAAAAATCCCTAATCCAATAGCAATATAAAAAATAGTTGTTAATATATGCTTAAAGTATCCTGCCCCTGAAAAGACAGCTTTATTGTAAAGTAAATATTGCTTCCCCTCAGAAGAAACAGGAGGCATAATTTCATCTCGTTCTTTATTCATTAAATCTGAAATTGTTACAAAACTATATCCATTTTTTTTAAGTTCTTTAATAATAATGGGAAGCGCTTCTACCGTATGGGCACGATTCCCTCCCGCATCATGGAGAAGAACAATATTTCCCTCTCCCTTATAAATGGGAGTAAGAGCACGCTTTACTAATTCATTCGTTGATGGTGTTGCCCAGTCTTCAGGATCAACTTTTTCCGCCACCATTGTATAGTTCATATTTTGTGCACGCAAAATAGGCAATATTTCATTTGATGAATCTGGGTTAGCATCGGCTTCATATGGCGGTCTAAATAAAACCGTAGAATGTCCAGTTATTTCCTGAATTAAACGTTGCGTCGTATTAAGTTCTAATTTTGTTCGTAGTAAAGACGTATCAGCGACGTTAGGATGCTTGAAAGTATGATTGCCAATTTCATGCCCTTCATCGTATATTCTTTTTACAATACTAGTATTTAGTTGCGCGTTTTCACCAAGTACAAAAAAAGCAGCTTTTATTTGATTCTCTTTTAATATATCTAAAATTTCTGGCGTATATTTCGGGTCTGGTCCATCATCAAATGTTAATACTACTTGTTTCTCATTTGGTTTTCCATATCGTTGCACTTCATATGCAGATGGTAAGGATTGATATACTTCATCTGTAATATAACCATCTTTGCCTACTTTAAAATCTCTCAATCCATTTTTTCTTTCATTCTCAATCTGTAAAATTTCACCTTGTCCAGAATAATTCACTTCATCTAAACTACTGATTTTATGTAATACATTAGGATTTTTTTGTACCTCAATAGGATTTTTTAAAACTTTCCATATTGTAGGATCTTCTGCTCCTAATCTCCATAGCGCAAACCCCTTTGCATTATTGTCCATTGCGATTTTCACTTGATTATAAAGAGTAACACCGTCTAAGAACCAAGCAGTATGTTCTTTCTCTCCTGTTTTATATCTAAAATACGGATTTCCACTCATCTTATCCCATTGAATTTTTATATTTGAATCATGAGCCATTGCCATAACTTCTGAGAAAGTCATAGACTTTGCAGCTTCTTTACTATTTACTTCCCAATCATATCCATAGTTACCGAAAGCAACTATAAGTTTATTAGACGGAATATTCAGTTCTTTTAATGTATGTTGGAACCATTTATTTGAAGCAATTGGTCCTGGTTCCCCAGCTCCATAGTGCTCATCGTACATCATTACAATCATACGATCTATTATTTTTCCTAATGCACTATAATCAAAAGCCTTATCATTAGCTGGAACATCTTGTGTGACGAGCAAATCATGTTTATGAAAGGCCATAGTAAGTTCTTTCATAAAATTTGTTAAGTTTTCTTTATCACTTTCAGGTACGGACTCAAAGTCAATATTAATACCTGAAAACTGACTCTTTTTAACTTCGCTTACTAAATTATTAATAAATTTCGTCTTCACATCATTCGGCGAATTCAGTAACTTATGGATAAGCTCACTATCAGGGCCAGAAGCTTTTTCTGTATAGTTAGTAAGTAACGGCATAATCTTCACATGATTTTTTTTTGCTAGTTTTACAATCTCAGGTTTTATCTCACTTCTAATCGTTAAATCTTCTTTTAAATGATACCATTCTGGTACTAACGTGGTTAATGAATCGATATTTTCTTTTAAAGAAGCGGTACTATTTTCATCCCAGTTTACATAAAAACCATACACTTCTTTAGGATGTTTACTATCCTTCGGCGGATTCACCAAATTTTTATTATCCTTCGTTTCGGTATTTGGGTTAAATGCTTCCTCCTTTAACTCCTGATCACTAAGTTTTTGATTAATTGGTACAAGTTTCGTATCTTGTTGTACAGCGGTATTCATATTTGGAATTTCTGGTGTTGAAAAAATACTTTGAAAGAAAAAATAAAATACAACACTTACACTAACTATTGAGATACATAGAAACCAAATAAAGGCTATGTTTCTCCTTCCTTTCGGATCATAAAAAACAGGTTTTTCTTTATCTTTCTCTTGTTGAATGTTTTTCTCCATTATATTTTTCACATACTCCTTCTTAATAAAACTATAGAATAATAAAGTGCAACTTTAATCAGTGGGGGTTTTGTTCATCCCCCACTAATCATCAGCCCTCACCAATCGGGCTGCCCAGCAAATAGCGGAATAAATCCTTTTAGCTTTGAAATGAATCTCTCACTTCCATATTCTATTGATTCTTCTTTTCATTCCCTTGCTGGTGGCCTCTATTTTCTTGTTGAGACCCCCTACCATTGTTCCCTTGCTCGTTTCCGTCATTTTCTTTCTGGGATCCTCTTCCATTGTTCCCTTGCTGATTCCCATTATTTCCTTGTTGAGGATTTCTTCCATTGTTCCCTTGCCCATTTCCATTATTCCCTTGTTGAGACCCTCTTCCATTGTTCCCTTGCTCGTTTCCGTTATTTCCCTGTTGAGATCCTCTTCCGTTGTTCACTTGCTCATTTCCATTATTCCCTTGTTGAGATCCTCTTCCGTTGTTCACTTGCCCATTTCCATTATTCCCTTGTTGAGATCCTCTTCCGTTGTTCACTTGCCCATTTCCATTATTCCCTTGTTGAGATCCTCTTCCGTTGTTCACTTGCTGATTCCCATTATTTCCTTGTTGAGCTTCTCTACTGTTATTCTCTTGTTGATTCCCTCTATTTTCTTGCTGAGATCCTCTTCCATTGTTTTCTTTTATTTGCTTGGATGGCTGTTCCTCTGTTTTCTTTTGTTCTTTCTGCTCTTGCTTTTCATATTTTTTTTCTTTTACAGGAGACAAATCCAGTGATGTATCATGAGATGACTCCGGCTGTGATTGCACCTCTTCTTCGTTTTCCACCGGATTAGACGGGGTGGCAGGAGGCGTAAGTGATTTGTTCTTCTCATTCTCTTGCTTTATATAGACACCTGTGCCAATTCCAGCTTTTCTAGCATTCTCTCTTACTTGCATTGTGCTACTTTGATATTCAACTGTAATATGTTTTAGCTCATATTCTTTCTTTAATTCTTTCATTTCCTTTTCCAAAAGTGGTTCTAGTGCCTTGTCCTTTGCAACTGCTGTTAGCATAACTTGCTTATCATTCGTTAAATACTTATCCTCTTGACTTTGCTTTATAATAGTACGTATTACTTCTTGCAATTGTTTATTTTCCCATTGCTTCAATTCTTTTAAAATACGCCTTCCATCATCATTACAAGCCTGCAAATCTATAACACGAAAATCCTTTGTTACGCTCACCTCTAAACTTGGATTTATATCAACTGAGACGTAAGCAAATACTTTTTCTTCTGGTTGGTTGTAGAAAAACAGCACTGCAAATAGAAAACAAGCAACAAGTATTGATGCAGGCTTTAAAAAGGAAGGGATCGAAAAATACGATACTTTTTGTTCTTGCTCATCAAATGAGATTTCCTCCCCGATTATGCAAGAATCCCCTTTTCTTTTACACGTAATAAACTCTCCATTTGGTGTTAAAACAACTACGCTATGCTTTTTTATATCCATCACAATTCCTTTATTCATCATGCTTTCCCCCCCTTTATATAATCAAGAATGTATGTATAGTTGTTTGCAAAGATAATACACATTGCAATGATATATTTTCTATGACGCTCCAATGTTTTGCGACTTACCCTAACACGCGGTTCAATATGTTTAAGTGGTAACTTTTTCTTTCGGAACAGCTCTTCCATCATTTCCTCTTCTTTTATAATAATTTTCACAATTTCTATTAAGTGCTCACGCGTATCACGATGCTTAGGAGATTCTTTAGCAAGCTCTGAGAATGTGATTTTAAACTCAGCTAGCACACTTTGAAAATGAAGAATTTCCTCCTTACGGTTACTATTTTCCATCTCTTTCATATACTCCGTAAGCGACACTTGCATTTCTAACATTTCCTCTTGCTCATCTTCTTTTAAAAAGACAAAGTTATGTTTAGACTCCTTACGTATATAGTCAATTACATCTCTTTTTATAAGAAGATCAGCAAACGCTAAAAAGGATTTTCCTTTTGTATAGGAATACTGTTCAATTGCTTCGTTAAACGCAAACAATCCAATGCTATATTCATCATCCTGTTCTGTAATATATCGGCGGCAGACAGATGAGATTGATTTTCTAATAAAAGGCTGATACTGTACGATAAATGCTTCTTTATCTTCTTCGTTGTTTTGTATGTTACATACGATATCTTCTATTTTCGGTTTTCTTAAGATCTTCATTACTAAACTCAACACTTGTAATCTCCCAGCCTCCTTCAAATAGCAAAATGGTCACTACACAAGTGACCATTTAACCAGATTTTCTTGGTACTTTTCTTCGGTCTTGTTTTCTTGCTGTTAGTTATATTTTTAGAGTCTAACGTTTTCTTAATGATTTTTCCTTTTCTCTCGGCACTAAAGTTAAGTTTGTATTTTTATCTACTTTCTTATTTTCTACCGTTCGTTTTGCTTATTCTTTTTCTATTTTATCTGCAATCCTTGAATAACTCTCCTCTATATAATTGGTAATTTCATCCTTTTACTTTGGATGCCCACTTAATCTAGTAATTTTATTAATACTTCTATATTCTTTCATAGTCATTTTTCTTCTATTTATTTTTTCCACTATACATATTCGGAGGAGTACAAAGTTTTATGGGGGTCAAAAAATATTTTTATAAAAAATACATATTTATTTCAAAAATAAAAACCATCAATTTGAAAAAGGGTAATCAAATTGATGGTTTTCTTATAGTATCTATTAAATTAAGTTGGATTCTCATCATATCTAAAAAAAGTACTAGCTATCCTCTGCCGCTTTTCTCCACTTTTATCTTTCTTGGTTATCATAATATGTCTTATCTGCGTATTTTCTATCATTTCCTTTTAGATAAGCTAAAATTACTTTTGGATTTTTAAATAAAGTCCAGTCTCCATATGTATCAAATCTTCTGCATGAAGTTATCATTCCATTTTTAATAGTACCGAATTTCTTATTATTTTTCTTTCCCCACTCTTTTAAACGTTTTGCGAAATCTGCATCTTCTGCCATAAGCATGTTTTCATTAAATCCATTGATTGCCATAAAGTCTTTTCTATAGCACCAAAAAATCCCTACAGATATAGCTCCGTACTTAAAAAGTAAAGGGATTATGATTAACATTGCGGAGAGAAATATTCCTAAAGATATTCTTTCAAACTTCCCATTCACCCCACCACCAATGTATTTACCTGAAGCTAAATATTTATCTACATTAGACAACATAGACTCTGTCATTATCGTATCAGCGTCTATAGTAACGATTATTTCTCCACTGGCTATTTTAGCCCCTGCATTTCGAATTTTAGATAAGTTTTTATCGTTATTTTTCAATATAATACAATTATAAGATTTTGCTATTTCCTCTGTTTTATCTGTGCAACGATTTAAAACAACTATAACTTCCGTTTGCTCTTTATATGCCTCTGATGCCTTTGCAATTGAATCTAAACATTTTCTAATGTACTTTTCTTCATTGTGTGCAGGAATTATAATAGAAAACTTCACATCTTTTTTCAAATTGACTCCTGAAGATTCCTTTGTCTCAGTCATAATATTCCCCCCTTATTTTATAAGGTAAATATCTGTTATACATAACGTATATTAAAATTCAATAAATTATATGATAGGAACTGCAGGTAAACTATTACTTGAGTATTAAAAAACAAAAACGTTATTCTTTCTAAATAAGCAAAATTACTAGAAAGAATAACGTTTTTTATTAGTTACATTAATATTTTATTCGTTGCTTTATTTCTTCAAAACGAGCATGTATAATTTTTCTGATATCTGGATGATTCTTATATAAAGTAACAGTATACATGATGGAAGATGCAAGAATAGTAGACCATATTAACCAATCTCCAGCATGAGAAAGAACTTTAATTATTTCACTCGTAAATTCTTCCTGTCCGTCATGAAATGTATAGCTGAGTAGTTACCTTATTTTAAAAAAAACATTCTGATTATTTCTTTTTCACTTCTTCTACAAATTCCCATGTCTCTCCGTTATCTTTTGATTGATAAAGTGCACTACTATCGCCATTGTAGTCTCCATCTGCCCCTTGTCCAACTAACATATTAAAAACCCCATCTTTCTCATATGGCATACTAGGTGAATCAAAAGGACTTATTGTGGACTGTGTATGATCTAATTTCACTTCATGCGGCGGATATTCTACCTTTTTGAAAGATACTCCCCCATCATCTGTACGATATAACTCTCCTTCATTACCAGAAGGCCTAATTGCTCCTAAAAACCCAAGTTTATCATTTATAAAAGTGATTCCTGATACACTACCAATCCCCCCATTAAATGGGTCTGGATTGATAACCTCCCATGTTTTCCCTTCATCACTAGTCTTGCTTAATGAATAAAAAGCGCTCCCTAATGCTTTATCTGTCATATTTAGTTTATAACCAATTTCTTTCGATAGGAAAAACTGTTCTTTTTCATTCTTTAAATCTTGTTGTTTCTTCTCTTTAAGCATATCTTCTTTTGGAGGCGTCTTTGATTTACTCCAACTTGCGTCACTTATTAAATTATATCTAGCAGGGACTAGCTCTTTCTCTTTTCCAGGGACAAATATAGATACAGTATATCCAATGATATCAGAAGATGCTTCTTTAAGACTCTGCCCCCTACCATCCTCAGTAATATTAATAATTCCCTCTGTATTGGATCCCCAATTTCTTTTCCCATAATAAATCAACCCATACTTACTTTCATTCCATTTTCTAACCGTTTGCTTAACTGGAATCGCCTTAACCGTTTTAATTAAAGGTTCTACTAATTTATCATCATTATAATCAGGCTTTGCGTATCCGTCTCGTATTATAGTAATATCCTCTGATTTCTTCTTATTATAAGAGATTAAATAAGTTTCTTCTTCCCCATCAACATTTTTCCCATAAACAAATGTATCAAACGCTGTGATTGTTCCATCTGAATGAAATGTAAGATCAAAATCAGTTGCCATATACAATTTCTTTGGCAAAGGATATTTTTTATTTATATCTTCAAAAATACCTTCTACTCCAGACTTATATATATTATTATGTTTAAGTTTAACTGACCTTTCATGTTTTAACTTTTCTATAAACCATGCCAATTTACCATTGTAATTTATTGCACTTTTATAAATCTGCATCCCATAAAATGATGTAATTGCAACAATAATGATAATAGAAATGGATCTCCATGCTATTGAATTTGTTAATTTTTTAGATTCATATTCTCTATTTTTTATCACCCGCATTGTAGTAAATGTAGTTATGGATATAAAAAGTACTATACATAATAACAAAATGTAAATATTATAATTCATTCTTCCGTACTTACAGTATAAGGCCAACTCATAGCAAAAGATCCCGTATACAATTATTAGTATTGGATTTGTTACTAATGACAGAAGTATCCTTTTTGTATTTTCTCTAAATATAGAAACCACTCCTAATTATATGAATTACTGATATTAAGTATAATTTATGAATATTCACCATTCTTATCATCGGATTTATACACATTCAAATAATATTTTCCTTGTTTCGCTACGAGTTTTCCCTTTATAGTATTTCCTTCATCTTTACCACAAGCTACGTAATTTTACATGTCTGATTCATGATAAAGTACCCATGTCATCCCAATATTTTGTTCATTTATCACAGAAATAACTACTTCTTTCAGAACTATAACATCAAACGTTTAAACATCTGTCTGATCAGGAGTAATCAGATTCCCTTTTACAAGCGTATTGGAAGTCCTTCTCCTCTTCGAGGGATCCACCTGTTTGCAGTTCTTGTTTTACAGTAACTTTTGTTTGTTCTTTACTTTCTTTTCCTCTACTATCTTCCACTGTTAGTTCCACATTATATGTTCCTTTTTCTCCATATACGTGGGTAGGATTCGCTTCTGTACTTGTTGTACCATCACTATAAAATTTAATTTCTTCATTAAAAAGCATTTTTAATTTTTTTATATACTCTTACTGTCGACGTTCAAAAGCTAAACGTACTGCAAGACCTGTCAATACGCTTGCCATAAGCCAACGCTGCACTCGCAGCCACGTTGGACGTGTGCCAAACTATTTCGCAATTTTACTTGCTGTACATACAATTAGAAGGTTAACTATAAAGCTAACAGTGATTTGCGTAAGGCCCAAAACTGCACCTTGAAAAAGCAACGATCCCTTCTCTGGATCTTCAAATTGAGGTAAAAGTGATACATACAAAATAGCAATCTTTGGATTCAGAAGATTAGTCATGAGTCCCATTAAAAATAATTTCCGTGGTGGTTCATTAGAAATCGTACGAGGTTCCATAATAGATATAGCACCCGGTTTAATCGAATTCCAAGCTAGCCAAAGTAAGTAAGCAGCACCTGCCCACTTTACTGCTTCATATACAGTGGGAACCTCAAGGAATAGAACTGTAAGTCCAAACATAGTTGCGATTATATAGATTACAAATCCGAGCATGATGCCCAATAAAGAAATAAATCCCGCCATACGTCCCTGCGTAATGGAACGGGAAATGAGATAAATCATATTAGGCCCAGGTGAACAAACCATGCTAAGCGAAACAATTGCAAAAGCTATCAAGGTACTCAAGCTGACCATAAACCTTCCCCCTTTATATTACATAAAATTTCCTATTATACATTTTATCATGATTGGGGAGAGAAAAAATTAATATAAACCGATGCAGCTAAGTAATATTATCGGATCGAATATAGTGTAATCACATATTTCTCATTCTCTTAAGTAAGGACTAAAAATAACCTATCCATAGAGCTACTAAAACCACTACGAATAAAGCAAAGCAACATGTAATATTTCGAATCCACTTTTGTATATCACCAAAATACCTTTCTATAAATATAGCGTTGATAGTAAGCATAAGAAATAAAACAATGTAAGTAAAAGCACCCAATTTATCGTTAAACTTCTCATTTGTAAATGTACTTACATGAAGGAATAGAAAAACAAACGTTACTATGAATAGCTCAAATAGCCTTTTTTTATTCACCCCACCACCACCTTACAGTAATTCCCTTTCATTCCATTTTATCAGAACATACTGTGTAGCAGCACATGAATATTATATTCATGTTAAAAAGGCCAACAATCCAAGATTGTTAGCCTCTACTTCCCATATTCGTATCTTTTATCACTTTACTTCCTTACAACTGGAATCCACATTTCACCAAACACTAAGCCGTTTCTTTTCCCCATCTCAACCGTCGTATTTGGTCCACCAACATAAGCAAACTCATTTGCATCTGGTAAAGCTTGACCGAAGGCGATGCCAGTCAACTTATTACTTAACTCTTCAGCTGTTTTGTCTTCCCCTTTTACTACTAAGTATTCTCCCCTCGGAAACTGAATCACTCTAGATTCTTCTTCTATTTGTGCTTCTGTCATGACACCCGCATAATACATCATTTTGTTATTCACCGCTTCGCTCACAGAAAAAATGTATTCATTTGTCGCTAAAGCTTTTAAAGTGTCCAGCCTTCCATCTTCTTTAACAGCCGACCAAAAGTCTTCCTTTTCTTTATTTATTCCAGCAAAGTCTGTGTACTCACTCTTAATTTCAGTTCCAATACCTAACACAATAAAGCTATCTTTTTCTTCTATAGTATAATTTTTCATATACAAAACCTGCCTCTTTTTTTATTAATCAAACGATTTATCTTTTCATCTGATACGTTTATAATATCTTTAAACCATGTCAAAAAATGATACTGTTTAGGAGACCAAAATGAAAAAAGTTGAACGGATTAATACAATTATGCGATATATTAACAACCGCTCCCACTTTACAATTTCTGAAATCATACGAGAATTTAACATATCACGATCGACAGCTATTAGAGACATTAGAGAAATTGAAGCTATGGGAATGCCACTTGTCGCTGAAGTTGGGAGAACGGGTGGATATTTTGTTATGCATAATTCTATACTGCCCGTTGTTCGCTTTACTGATAATGAAGTGAAAGCTCTTTTTATTGCCTTTATGGCTACGAGGAATCAACAACTTCCCTACCTAAAGAGTCGTCA
This sequence comes from Bacillus sp. FSL K6-0073, assembly GCF_038006085.1. NCBI lineage: Bacteria > Bacillati > Bacillota > Bacilli > Caryophanales > Bacillaceae > Bacillus > Bacillus sp. FSL K6-0073. The sequence goes on from NZ_JBBOUN010000001.1 coordinate 3,352,007, forward strand.
ATCTTTAGCCGAAAAACTACTAGGACTCATCTCAGAAACCCAGCAGGATGACCTTGTTCTTTTAAATCAACTCTTGCTGTTCCAAGGAACTAATCCTTATAATCCCGATCTACTTGAGCTTTCTGATCTCCCCCATCCTATGTTAGAAAAACTCATTCAAATCCTTCTTTTGGATAACCATTTATTGATTACCATTAAAGAAGATGAAAAAATTAAGTCTTATCCAATTTATCTATTACACCTTTATCAAGAAAAAAGCCATTGGATCATTGAAGGATTTGACTTAAAAGAAGAAAAGAAGTTAATGTTTCCTGTCGATGATCTCATCAATATTGAACCATACACGACGAATAAAAGGCTCAATAAGAAAAAGATTTTAGAAAAACTAAGTAAGAAGGCTGAAGCAATTAACCTTGCACTTGAACTTGGTCCGACAGCAATTGCCCAGTTCAAAAAATACCATCCTTTAAAAATTTCAATATCTTATACTAATCCTTACCAATCCACAGCCATTTTAAAAACTTTTATCAATGTTAACAATCCCGATGAAGTGACGGAAATAATAAATTGGCTGCTTTTTCTAGGGAAGGATATTAAAATCAAAGAAATACCCGATGAAGTATTAGCAGATTTACAAAAACGAGTGTGCTTATACATTCCATAAGCAGTGAGCCTCAAATATTAAGCTTTATCACTGGACAATTATTCTATTTTTAAATACCATTTCATTTACTACAATGAGAGCATGATAAATAATAAAAGCACGGAAAATCTCCCGTGCTTTTCTAAATATATATTATTCCTGAAGGTTTCGTTTATCTCGTTTCTTACCCTAACTGACGTTTAAATGCTTTACTAGCGAAAAAGTAAGAAATAATCATTATACCTACGCACCAAGTGAGCGCAATCCAAATATCGTTTCCAACAGTTCCTTCATATAAAAGAGCACGAATCGCATTCACGATTGAAGTTACAGGCTGATTCTCTGCAAACACACGAACAATTTTGGGCATCGTTTCGGTAGGGACAAAGGCCGAGCTAATAAATGGAAGAAAAACTAGCGGGTACGAGTAAGCAGTCGCCCCTTCCATAGACTTTGCCGTCAGCCCTGGAATGATAGCCACCCATGTTAGCGCTAACGTAAACATCCCTAGTATCCCAGCTACTCCAAGCCAATCTAGAATATTCGCACTGGAACGGAAACACATTAAGAGTGCAACAAGAATAACCACCACGATAGTAAGTACATTAGCAATAAGAGAGGTTAAAACGTGAGCCCACAATATCGACGAGCGCTTAATAGGCATCGTAATGAAACGTGCCATCAGCCCACTCTTTACATCCGTAAAGAGTCGCACAGAAGTGTAAGCTACACCGGATGCGATAGCCATTAGCAAAATTCCCGGCAATAAATAATTAACGTAGTTTTCCGTTCCAGTTTTTATTGCGCCTCCAAACACGTAGACAAATAATAGCATCATCATAATCGGTGTAATCGCTACTGTAATAATTGTATCCGGGCTGCGCATAATGTTACGCATTAAACGACCTAGTAATACACCTGTTTTACTTTTCATTTACATCTCCTCCTTTTTGCCAATGATCGCAAGGAATATTTCTTCCAATGTCGGTTGCTTCTCGATATACTCCACTTTTGCCGGTGGGAACATCTCTTTTAGTTCAGCAAGAGTACCTGTCGTAATAATTTTTCCGCCATGCAAAATAGCGATACGGTCTGCCAGTTGTTCTGCTTCCTCCAAGTACTGAGTCGTAAGCAAAATAGTTGTACCACTATCAGCAAGTTCCTTGACTGTATCCCACACTTCAATTCGCGCTTCAGGATCGAGTCCAGTCGTTGGTTCGTCAAGAAAAATAACTGCTGGCGCCCCAATCAAACTCATCGCGATATCAAGCCGGCGCTTCATCCCGCCTGAATACTGATCTGCCCTTTGGTTTGCCGCATCAGTCAGGCTAAATCTTGCAAGTAGATTGTCAGCAACTTGAGCGGGACTGGAAACACCACGTAGCCTAGCTATCATTATCAAGTTTTCCCTCCCAGTCAGCATACCGTCTAAAGCTGCGAACTGCCCTGTCAAACTGATACTTTGACGTACATGATTTGGTTGACGCTGTACATCAAATCCGCAAATACTTACTTCACCGCCATCTTGCTTCATTAGCGTCGAAAGGATGTTGACCGTTGTCGTCTTTCCCGCTCCATTTGAGCCTAGCAGCGCGAAAATTTCTCCACGCTGCACCTCAAAATCTATCCCTTTTAAAACTTCCTTGTCTTTAAAGGATTTTTTCAAGCCTTTTACAGAAATCGCTGCATGACTCATACATTTTTCCTCCCTATAAAAATATTTTGCGAAGATAATTTATTTACCTCTATCTATTTAGTACCACTGATATTCTGTATCACTTAGTACTGAGCTAAAAATATAACTGAATAGCTATGATGACAATTCATTTGTGTAACCAGCTAATCAGTCGGTATTACTTATTGCATTTATTTTTTTCTCAATTTCTTCATAATACTTTCATTCAAATCTTCACGATACTTGGAGACGTAAGTTTTAGCATTTGCCACTAGTTCGTCAGCAAAGGAAGCCACGTCATCCCCAGTAATGTCAAGCACTTGTCTTCCTTCTGCTGCACCAGCTTCAAACAAATCGATTAATTCATACTGTATGTGTAACATATCCATCCCGTTACCCGCTGAGAAATTCCACATGTAGTTTTGAATTTTCTTAAATACAAATTGGTAGTCCTCTGGCAGAGCCTCAACTCGTGCCATCATCATTTTGTACTCTTTTTTATCACCAATTAACTTTTTAAACATTTCTAACATCTTATTTTCCTCCTTTTTTATAAAACCGAACAAGAAATTCCCAAAGTATCGGCCGGAACGTTTTATCTTATGAACCTATTTTGACTTCAAGACGTTAATTTTTGACGATACAAAATCCCATTTTTCCCAAAACAATTCAAGCTCCTGGCGGCCTTCTTCATTTAATGAATAAAACTTACGAGGCGGTCCCATATCTGATGGTTTCTTTTCAATATTCACAAGCTTTTTCTTCTCTAATCGTACAAGGATGGTATACACCGTACCTTCCACAACTTCGGTAAACCCAAGATCATTCAGGTGGCGGGTAATCTCATAGCCATACGTTTCACGGCGACTAATGATTTCCAGTACACACCCTTCCAGTGAACCTTTCAGCATTTCAGTTAAATTTTCCATGTCCTGATCCTCCTTTACCCCCTATTCTGTCTGACTTATATTCAGTATTACAGAGTACTAAGGCGAATTTTTTACTGAGTAGTTTTTTTGAATTCATACTATTCAGTATCACTTATTACATCTACATTGTATGACTAAGTAGCGATAGATGTCAACTGATTTTCAAATTTTTTCTAAAATCCGCTATTACCTATTGTCTACTGAAAATATTTTGAGAAACAACACTACTCAGTATTGCTTATTACAAGTACATTGTATGACTAAGTAGCAATGAATGTCAACTCGATTTTTATATTTTTCTAAAATCAACTATTACCTATTCGATACAGCCTATTTTCTTTTTTTATTTTGCCCCATACCTATCCCACTAAGAAAAGAAAATACCCCAAAACAAAAATTCTACATTTTTATTTTGGGGCGCTATACTATACCAAAGTTAATGAATATGGCTAGCTCTTCTTATTAATAAGACAGATCATTTTTTGTTACGATAACATCATAGCCATATCTTCTGCTGCATTTGTAATTAGTTTTAAACCAAATGTTTCTTGTAATACATCAAGCACGCCAGGTGAAATAAATTCAGGAACCTTTGGACCGATGCGAATATCTTGAATCCCAAGACTAAATAGCCCGAGTAAAATGGCAACCGCTTTTTGTTCAAACCATGATAGCACAATACTTACTGGCAATTCATTCACTTCACATTGGAAAGCATCAGCTAATGCAGCCGCTATTTTCACTGTAGAAATGGAATTATTACACTGTCCTAAATCAATGTACCGCGGAATTTCCGTACCAGGTACAACACCGTAATCCACATCATTAAAGCGGAATTTCCCGCAAGAAGTTGTTAAAATAACCGTTTCTGGCGGAAGTGACGTTGCTAATTCACGATAATATACTCCGCCTTTTCCCGGTGCATCACAACCGGCGATAACAAAGAAACGCTTTATTTTCCCCTCTTTTACTGCATCAATAATTTCTGGGGCTAATGATAATACTGTATTATGATGAAACCCTGTTACTAACTGTTCATCCGACTCCATATGTACTTCTGGAAGTTCTAGTGCTTTTTGAATCAATGGTGTAAAATCATCATTTTCAATTTTTTGTACACCTTCTAAACCTGCAATATCATATGAAAAGAATCGATCAGAGTACGATCCTTTAATTGGCATAACACAGTTCGTTGTAGCTAATATGGCACCAGTAAATTTTTCAAAAAGGCGTCTTTGATCATACCATGCCTTACCGATGTTTCCTTTTAAATGTTTATATTTTTTCAGCTGCGGATATCCGTGTGCTGGTAGCATTTCAGAATGTGTATAAATATTAATGTCTTTTCCTTCTGTTTGCTTTAATAGTTCTTCTAGTGCAAATAAATTATGACCCGTAACTACAATTGCTTTACCTTCTACACGATTTTGTGTAATTTGTACAGGCTCTGGCACACCAAAATGATTCGTATGTGCCTCATCTAATAATTCCATCACCCGTAAAGCTGATTTCCCCACTTTCATAGCCATATCAATATGCTCTTGTTCGTTAAAGTTAGAATTTGTTAATGTCATATATAAAGCTTCTTGTGTTGTAGCATCTACAAATGCATCCGTATACCCTAGCTGAGCAGCATGTGTGCGATAAGCTGCAATTCCTTTTAGCCCAAACACAATCGTATCTTGTAAACTCGCAATCGTTTCATTCTTGCCACACACACCCATTACTTTACATCCGCCTGTTGGCGTTTGTTCACATTGATAACAAAACATATCATCCCACCCTCTCCCAATCATTCATTACACCTTAAGCATAATACCCATTGAAAAAAAGTGATGTGATTTCCATCACAATAATATATAAAGATTTGTGACAGCTCATATTGTTGACATAATATTTTTATTGACACTAAAAAACGTACATTAGTGTACACACATCTTTCAATACTTTTAAATAGCTAAATAATTAATTTGGAGAAATATATACAACGAAAAATTTTTCGAATCCCTTATACAAATAGTTGCAATTCATCGCATATGAAAATAGCATATTTTTCATTTTAAGAAACTACCATTTTTTATTAAAGTCTTTATTGTAAACCTTTTTATTTACAATACATTTACACTATCTTAACATTACTTACATTATTTATATGATATATTTATATAGAAGCTACTTAAGAAATTTCATATACATTTTATCTTTATGATCTCTTACTCTAATCAATAAAAAGATCATGTTATATTTTTATAACAGGGGTGAATTACGATGACTGAAACTTTAAAAACACTTATAATGCTTGATGCTACTTACGTTGTTATAGCAATTATGACAGTATTAGTATTTGTATACTTGGAATTAAAATCTCAGTAATATATGCTGGCGTAATCAACAGATTCAGCATTTAAATATAGTTAGAAGAAAGAGAGGAGAAAATTATTTCTCCTCTCTTTTGTATTTCTACAATTTCTTATTTTAATAAATCCAATGTATGTAAAAGTAATCCTTTGTCCCCTACTTCCCCATGACCAGGCACTACTGCATTTATATTTCTATATCGCTTCAGCACATTCTCAATCGATGTAGACCATTCATTTACATAAGCATCCGCAACGTTTCCTAAATCTTTCGCGGACGTAGATTTCACTAAACAGCCTCCAACTAAAATATTGTATTGCGGTAACCATACGACAATATTATCTTCTGTATGCCCTTTCCCTGGATAAAATGTTTCTACTTTCATATTTCCAAACTTCAAATTTGTAACGGTTTGTAAATCTCCAAGCGGTTCTTCATATCCATTTTTCTTTGCTAGTTCTGCAGTTAATGCTGTACTATGCGCTTTAATGCCTCTTTCTTTCAACGTTTTTATTCCGCCAATTCGATCAGCGTGCGCATGTGTAATAATGACATCCGTTACGCGCTTCTGAAATTTCTTTTCTACCATTTCTATTAGTTCCTTCGTTAATTTGTCATCCCAAGAAGAATCCACAAGTACTAACCCTTTAGAAGTATTAAGAACTAGACCGTTCGAAGGAACTGCTTCTCCATTAAAAGAACCTAACTCCGTATGAACCCATACATTCTTGTTTAACTGAGATATTGAAATGGTTCCCGTCTCATTTTTTATTACTGTTTTCTCTACCTTTTGTGATGCTTGTACAGAAGAAATTGTGCTAACAAATTGAATTGTTCCTAGTAAACCTACACATAATCCTACTTTTAACAACGTATTCTTTTTCATGTCATCAACCCTTTCTTTCAAGCCAAATTGTTATTACCTATATTAGACAATTCATCTCAAATGTTTGTTCCATCTTCATTTGCATACTTTTATGTAATTAACAAAAAAAGCGTACAAAATTTTGTACACTTTAAAACTTAATCTTTCATTCCATAATTCTCAAACTCTTCCTCATTCCCATAAAATACATTTAAATCAATATACTTTTCTTTTCCATTATAACCATTTAATCTTCCGCGGTTCGTGTATTGCCAAAACTTCCATTTTCTCCCATCAGATAAACTCGGTTTTGTAAGAACACTACGAATCCATATATCACATTTTGGATACGCATCCTTTATATATAAATCATACGCCTCTTGCGTTGCATACAATATTACTTTCTTACCGTAATGTTTTTCTAGCATTTCAATCATAACCGACAACTCTTTCACAACATCTTCACGCTTAGGGGGATTATCTTTTTTGTTAGCATAAAACTCAACATCAATTACGGGTGGCAATGCTTGTTTATACTTTGGAACAGTTCGTATATATTGCTCTGCTTGTGTTTCACCCTTACTATCAAAACTAAAAAAATGATACGCTCCGACGCGCATACCTGTCTTATTCGCATTCGTCCAATTTTCCGAAAAGTACTTATCTACAAAAGAGCTTCCTTCAGTAGCCTTTATAAACGCAAACTTCATATTTTGCTTTTCCAACTCTCTCCAATCTATATCTCCTTGGTATGACGCAACATCTACACCTTTTATTTCATACTTATCCGCACTTATTTGATTCGGAATAAATATGCCTTGAAAGACTAAATAAGCGAAAACACTCATTACACTAATTAAGGTAAAGACTCCTCCTATAATAAGCTTCTTTTTCATTCGTATCCCCCATCTTTACACATTAATATTCCACTTACCATTCACGTTTTTTATTAATCCTCATTTTTTCTTCAAATGCCTTCTCTAAATCAATTTCTAACTTATTTGCTAAGTCACATACATTCCAAATGACATCAAACATTTCTAAACCAATCTCTCTTTTCGCATCCTGTATTGCATCACGCTTTAATATCACTTCCGCTAATTCACCTAATTCCGCCATCGCATACATCGTACGCTCTTCAATTGTTGTATCTTGAAATCCTTTTTCTTTACTGAAATTTGATACATATCTCTGGAATTCCACAATATTCATACCTAATCTCCCCTTATCACAAATACTCTATTTTTCTATTAAACTTAAAATCAAAATTGCATTTTGTTAAATTATAACATTCAGACTATAATTTATTTATAGCCCATTAACGGAGGTGTTTGCAATGACTCTCTTCGCTTCCCCATCATTATTCATAGTGGCAATCCTTTCATTTGCACTAGCTTATTTCATCGGAGTTAAACAATACACTTGGCTCTTATCAGGATTCAATGAACGCCGTGTACCAGATAAAGATAAGTTATCAAAAATAGTTGGTCTTTATAATTTAACTGCCGGTGCTATTGCCACAATTGGTAGTGTCTTCACTACTCCTAATGTCAAAATCTTATTTCCTATCATTATAATTGGCCACGTTATAATCGCTGCTTATGTAAATACACGCATGGTGCATTGAAAAAAGATCAACCAAATGGATGATCTTTTTTATAATTTATCAACATATTGCTTCGCTTCTAGTAAAGAAAACCCAAAAGCCTCTCTTACTCTCTTAACTGCTGTAACTGTTTTTCCTTCTTCCATAAGCTGGCGTAACTCTTTATTAATTTCAGGTTCTCTATCTATAATTCCCATTTCTTTCGTAATTAATTGTAATCTATCTTCAATTCTCTTTAAACGCGCATCATTTTTCTTTTCAATTGTAGCTAATTTTTCAGCGATATAAATGAAACCAAAGGCTAATATTAGTATAACCATCCAGAATTCCATAAATGTTCCCCCTTACTAAGTTTCATTTATTTTATTTCACTAACTTATCAGCTTTAGTTATTGAAATCATTCATTCCTTACAAGGAAAGGGTAAACTAAAACTTTCTCAAAAATTAGTAATAGACATGATTTCTCCTCAAGGTTGCTCAAAATGGACTGGATTAGGTGTGTTTCTAGATGATTCTAATGAAGAATTACAGGTTTATTCACTCGGATGGGGCGTTGGATTTCAATGTATGATGGTTTGTTATCCATACTGCGGGAATGGTGCTGTTATTATGACCAATTCCGATTTAGGTGTTCATCAAATGGAAGGGATCATTGGTGAAGTTGTAAAAACGTTATCCTTATAATGAAAATAAAGAAGCAGTTCCTTCCAGCTTCTTTATCTATATAACATTTTTCGCAACAATTTTTATATGTTCTGGTGCGATAATCTCCGTTATACTTTCTTGGAAATCTTCCCGCAACATTTCTTCCAAATGTTCTAACTGCACTTCAACATGTGTGCATTCTAAATTATGTATATTTAACAGTGCATAATGATCTTTTTTCTTAATTACTAAATATTGATTTTCCTCTGTCACAAGTACAGAACCTAATCGGACTCCTAATAAGCGTTGATCATCAAACTTCATAATTACTTCTCCTTCCCTCATATAAACGAAACTACAATGAAAATAATTACATTTATGGAAAAACACGCTTATTTAGACTATATCATAATTTACTAAAATAGAAATATCTTTTTCTGTTTCAATAAAAATCCCTATTTTTTCATATATTTCGATACAAAAAACTTTCTCAACATTAAATTTGAATTTTCAGTTTTTAATCCCATGAAAATCTATTATAATAAAGTTAATAAATGTTTGACCTCTCCTAATTCATGTACATATGGATGATCAGTAGTTATCGCTACTGATCTATTTTTTTGATTTCAGAAAGTACATACGCTGCATCCTTTCCTACACCACAAATAAGTGCGGAACCCCTTTGAGATTGCCATGGTAAACCGATATAATACAATCCTTTTACTGGACTGATTCCCTTTATATGATTAGGAAATCCTTTCTCATTCACTGCCTGTTCAATTTCAATCCAATTATAATTTTGAACAAAACCAGTTGACCATATAACGCTTTCTGCACTATAAATATCACCATTCTGAAACATAATGTTATTTCCTGATGCACTTACTACTTTTTCTTGCAGTTTGATTGCTCCATTACGAATAAGTTTCTTACCTTCAAAACCGAAAATAGGGTCCTTTCTCTTCTGAAACCATCTTCCCCTCTTTGTATTTATTTCAGCGTACAATAAACCCATTTTTTCTAGCAGATTAAAAATACTTTTTCCAAAAAGTTGTAACGGTAAAAACGTTAAAGGATGACTAATAGACACCGTAACTTCATGTGTTTTTGCAAGTTCTACTGCTATTTGCATTCCTGAATTCCCGCCACCTACTACAAGTACCTTCCCCTGTGGAATTTGCGGTGATGATTTATATTGTGATGAATGTATTTGAAAAATATGTGATGATAGATTTGCTGAAACTGAGGGAATAAATGGTTGCTGAAAACCACCTGATGCGATAATAACTTTTTTCGTTTGTAAAACTTCTGTAGGAGTATGTAATTCAAATATTTCTTTTTCTTTCTTTATTTTTAGAACTTCCGTTTGTAATTGTACCGGTAATTGAAAATGTCTTGCATATTCTTCTAAATAAGTTGCAATTTCATCTTTATATGGAAATTCATTTTTTTCACCTATTAACGCCATACCCGGCAAGCTACTGTAAGACCTTGGGGTAAAAAGCTGCAAAGAATCATATCGATTTCTCCATGAATCACCAACTTGTTTTCCTGCCTCAAGTAATAAAAAATTATACCCTTCTTGCTTCAAGTAATATCCCATTGTTAATCCAGCTTGACCCGCTCCAATAATAATTAGGTCTATCATTCTAATCCCTCCTTCTTTTACATATGAATATTTGTTCATATATTCATACGTTTCCATAATCATACCATTTTATTTTTATATAATTCAATATCTACTCAAAATAAAAAAGAGCAGTTTACCATAAAGTAAACTCCCCTTCATTCTATCTTCCCAGTCTTTAGCGCCTGTGCCCAGTCATATCTTTCTTGTTGAACAGCCAATCCAGCAGCTTCTTCCCAATTATAAGGAACTGAAATTTGTTCAATTGTCCATTCTCCCAAAACCTTTTCTATCACTACATATTTTGCATGCGGAGTTCCTGATTCCATTTTATGCATAACAGGTAACTCATCTTTGTATGCTGGAAGTCCTACACTTCCTGGATTTATAATGATCTTTCCGTTCGCAAAATAAACAACTCTAGGAATATGTGTATGACCACATACTATTATTTTTTGTTCTATATTTTGGAGTTGATCCATTATATTTTTTTCATTCTTTAATATTGCACCATTCTCATTCATCTCTTCTAACAAATACACTTCATCTGAAGTTGGCGTACCGTGACAACATAACATATCGTCTACAATAAATTGTGAAGGATGTTGTTTTAACCAACCTATATGATAATTTGTTAATTGATTTTGAACAAAAGTTAGTGTAGCAGATTGCTCTTGTATAGGTTCCCAAAGCATGCGATCACAATTGCCTTTAATATGTATCATCTCGCTACTCATTAATATTTCAATTGTCTCTAAAGGATCTAACGGCCCATACACACTATCTCCTAAATTTATTATCATTTCGACCTTGCGACGTGTAATATCTTTTAATACCGATTTTAAAGCGTGACTATTTCCGTGGATATCTGAAATTATAGCTATTTTCATCTTAATCCTTACTTTAATATATTATTTATAAACATCCGCAGCCAATTCCCTCAAAACTTCTACATTCACTACTTCAAAACAACCATTGTTTTTCTTGATTATATTTTTATCACAAAAAAGATTCAAAGTACGTAATAAATGCCGATAACTCGTTCCTAACAACTCCGCTATTTCCGTTAAATTCCCACTAAACACAATTCTATTTTCATGCTGAACTGCTCGTTCTCCGGCTGCTAACATGTAACTCGCAAGTCTATTTTCAAGCGGATACAATAAATTAATTGTACTGTTTTTGGAAAGTCGGTTTAATTTATGTGCCAATGATCCACAAATACATCTTAAAAATTTCGCATCATGAAATAGCTGATTTCTCACTTTTCCTAATGGTAAACCAACACAATATGAATCTGCCATCACTTGTACGTTTGAAGTGATTCTTTGAGAATGAATTAACTCCACATCTCCAAGTAACTGCAAACTATCGTAAAAACATAATAATACCGATTTCCCGTTACTTAATGTGTTAAACGCTTTCGCTTTTCCTTCAACAAAGAAATATAAATAATCTATCTCTTCATTTTCTCTACAAATAAACTCATTCTTTTTAAAAAATATAAGTTCCATATATGGCTTCATATCATGACTAAAAAATGAATCAATATTATTTTGCTTTATATACTCTGCTAATTTAATAGAATTACATACTTTCTTCATAGTTCCCCACCTTTACAGCTCATCCCCATTGTAATCAAAATTTTCTTCTTCCACTATGACATATGTCATAACAATACACAATTTCAGCATGATACAGTCATTACAAATATGAAATATAAAGGGGATATTACATTGTATAACTTTCTTTCTGTCTTTATTGGTGTGCTCATCGCCGTTATGCTTCCATTGAATGGAATTTTATCCGAGTTAATTGGGAAGTATACAGCAAGCGTTGTCATTCACCTTGTCGGTTTAATTGCAGTTATCTTCATTTTAATTATAAACAAAAATAAAATTCGTTTCGATAAAAGTATTCCACTTTTTTTATATAGCGCTGGAGCGATTGGAGTATTCACTGTTCTTTTTAACAATATAAGTTTCTCCGTCCTTGGTGCTTCTATTACGATCGCATTAAGTTTACTCGGTCAATCTATTGCTTCCATCATTATCGATCATTTCGGCTTATTAGGAATGAAAGTTGCAAAGTTTGAAAAGAAAAAACTAATTGGATTATGTTTCATCTCTTCTGGAATTATAATCATGACAATTTATTAATGGGGGCAAGAAAATGTTATATATTACGATCGCTATTTTAGCTGGTGTTTCTATCGTTGTTGCTAGAATTATTAACGCGAATTTAGCAGCGAAAATCGGAAATTGGGAAGGCACGTTTTTTAATTATATTACTGGATTATTTTTCTCTATGTTATTTTTAATTTTCAGTTCAGATTCATTGTATATTCCAATGCAGACGTTACAATCTATTCCTATTGCTGTGTACTTAGGCGGATTAGTAGGCGTTATCGTTATTTCATTATCCAACTATATTACTCCTAAAATATCAGCCTTTTATTTAACATTACTCATCTTTATCGGACAATTATTTGCGGGGACTATTATTGATTTCTTCCTGACAAATGAACTCTCAATTGGTAAAGTTATCGGTGGCATTTTCGTATTAATTGGGCTCACTTACAATTTACTCATAGATCGCCCGATAAAAACTGTGAAGCATAACCAAGTTCAACTATAATACTTTACGCTTACCTATCATATATTAATAGAAAAGCTCTTCACACGAAGTAATAGAGAGGAGAAAATCCTATTAAAAAAAGTATTTTATTGCTAGGTAGCGTATTAATTATTTGTGGAATTGTATGGTTTGTAAACTCGGGAAAATCTATTCAAGATCTCTATACTGCAAACAAACCGAAAAAGAAAGCTACTATTATTTCAAGCTCGCGAGATCCAAATGAGCCCCCTGTTTTTTTAGAAAAGCAGGAAATAAAAGATATACATGTAGAATCAATTAAAACAAAAAAGGATATCTTTCTCACAAAAACAGATGAATTAAAAACATTTATTAACAGTATGAATACCGCAAAAAAAGGCAAATTAACATTGGATGAAGAAGGATCAGATTTAATAGATTGTGATATGTGGATTACTTTCGAGGATGGAACTTATAAAAAATATTTCATATGGATAGTTGATCATCACAGCAGCGAAGTGATGATTGCTCAGCAAGATACTCCTGATGATGTAAACCTTACGTACTATCAGTTAAACGAAGATAGTTCAAAAAAAGTTTATAATTTATTTAAAAAAATTATTTAAATGAAAAAGTCATGAGCACGCGAACTCATGACTTTTTGCACTATATATACTCCGGGAACACTCTACAACTCTTTTCCTGCTCTATATCATGACCAAAGAAAACAATTGGTTTCTCTTTCGCCACAACTTCTTTTAAACGTTTAATTGAAGATAAAGCTAATTCTGGATTAAATCCTGCGAACGGCACTTCATCTTCAAAATTCTCTTTCGTGTACGATGCATCAATCGTTAATAAAACTGAACCGGATTGCTCCGTCTCAATGAATAGCGACTGATGGCCTGGAGAATGACCTGGCGTATACAATACTTGAACACCTGGTACCACTTCATAATCCCCTTCAATAATTTTGTAGTTCAAATGCGGTAATATACATTCTTTCATATATTCTTCTCTATGAAGTGCTGCCTCATATCCGGTTCGCTGCACAATAATCGGTGTATTTGTAAAAGCACCGTTTCCTCCTGCATGATCAAAATGTAAGTGAGAGCTAATAATATATAAAAGGTCGTCTGGCTCATACCCTACACGCTTTAATATATTCACGATTCTATCTTCTTCAGTCATTTTCGGTAAAATCTGTCCTTCAACAAATGTACCGTTAAAAAGCCCTTCATTATTAACTGCACTTTCTGGCATACCTGTGTCTACTAAAATAGGACCTTCTTCCGTCTCCAAAAGATAACACCACACCGGCAAGTTTAATAGTTTCCCCGGTGTTAACGCACTGTTAACAGACGAATGATCCAACATGCAACGACCTGCTGGGATGAAATAAAGTTTCTTTACTGTCATTATGTATCCACCTTTACATTTAGTTTTGGATAAAGTAATACAGTAAAAAATTCTTCTTTTTAGAAATAAACTCCTTCTAGACTATCAGTACAGCTTGCATAAAAAAAGGGTATTTTTTTTACATAGCAGTATTTCACCATCTATAATATAGAAGTAAAGGATTCTTACTTTAAATGAAACATTAACACCGATTAACGCTGAAAACTTAAAGAAAGCACATACACTACTTGAAAGCGGGCACACCATTGGGAAAATCGTATTAGAGAAATTTTAATCATGATAGCGACAGATAGTATGTGAAATTATACCAACGATTTTTCAAATATATCTATCACAAATCAAATTATATCAACAATTCGACAAGGTGTACCGATTTATCGACAAATAACAACAATAAGAAAAGGCTGTTCCAAATGAACAGCCTTTTCTTTATTTACTTGAAATCTCTTTATTATTTTGAACGTCTAACGGAGCTCGCTTTCCTATTCCAAAAGCATAGAAACTAATTGTAACGATAGCTAAGAAAATAATACCTACAACTAACGAAATACGAGTATCATCGTTAAACCACATTCCGATTAATACCATAATTAAAAAGGCAATCGTTAAATAGTTTGTAACAGGAGCAAATGGCATTTTGAACGGATGATCTTTCATCTCTGCTCCCTTTTCTTTTCTAAAATTAATTTGACTAATTAAAATGACAAACCATGGTACCATTCCAGGAAGTACACTCGCACTATATACATATACGAATAAGTTTTTCGGTGCGATGTAACTTAAAACAACACCAACCGCCAGACCGATAATTACGCCAACTGTACCAAATAAAGGCACACCATTTCCAGAAAGTTTCGTGAAATATTTCGGTGCTTGTCCATTTACACCTAACGTATAAAGCATACGACCAGCACTATAAATACCACTATTACAACCAGACATTGCTGCTGTAATAACAACGAAGTTAATTAATCCAGCTGCTGCCGTAATACCAACTTTCGCAAAAGTTGCTACGAACGGACTACCAATTGTACTTAATTGATCCCACGGATACACAGTTACAATAACGAAAATAGCACCGATGTAGAAAATTAAAATACGCCAAATTGTACTTTGAATCGCTCTTGTAAGTGTCTTCTTTGGATCCTTCGCTTCACCAGCAGTAATACCGATTAATTCCACACCTTGGTATGCACCAACTACAAGTGATAAAGCAAAGAAGAATCCTGAGAAACCACCTGTAAAGAAACCGCCATTTGACCAAAGATTAGATATGCCAATCGCTTCTCCGCCGTTACCAATTCCGAAGAAAATAAGGCCAAATCCCGCAATAATCATTAATAGAATCGTAACGATTTTAATCATCGCGAACCAAAATTCAAATTCACCAAATGACTTCACAGAAATTAAGTTAGCTGCACCAAGAATAACCATTGCAATTATACCTGGTATCCAAGCTGGTAAATCCGGGAACCAATATTGCATATACGCTCCAACCGCGATAATTTCTGACATCCCAACGATAACCCACTGGAACCAGTTACTCCACGCTGTCATATAACCAGCTAGTGGATGAATATACTTATGACCGAATGTCGCAAATGAGCCTGTACTTGGCTCCATATACAACATTTCTCCCATGGCACGCATGATGAAGAAGATGAAAATACCTGCAATTGCATAAGCAAGCATTACTGACGGACCTGTCCATTTAATTGTGCTGGCTGATCCCATAAACAAACCAACACCAATCGTTCCGCCTAAAGCAATCATTTGAATATGACGTGCTTCTAAACCTCTTTTCAATTCTTTGTTTGCCACTTCACTTCCCCCTCTTAGATGATTCATAGCCGCATTTTAACACAAGATGCTTTCCCCTAATTCCTTTCGACCCTGAAAATGATGAAGCAAACGTCATTTTACACTAGCTTTAAAGCTATCCTAAAATCGTTTTGTGCTCCTAATAAAATTCTCAGAACCTTTCATCTTCCAATATTCTATAAATCTTAAAATTACTTACCTTATATTAATTCATTAATCTGAAAAATTCAATTATTTTTTCAATAAATTATTATACATAAGTCTGATTAATTTTTAACTAAATTAACAATAAAATACATCTATTCAATATGATTCCGACATGTATATTATTACAATATAAATAAACAAGGAGATGCTATCTTCCTCGGTTTCATATCTCAAATACTTCAACCTTTATAGTTGATAACGTAATTTCCCACACATTCGATTCATATACCAATAAGAAATTTAATATATTAATAAACTACTAACTTCTTTACTCCAGCCAAATTTTGAGGCAGAAACCTTTCTGCCTCAAAACAACGGGATAAAATATAAAAGAGTCTCATTAAAAAATGAGACTCTTTTACGATTTCATATTTAAATCGATTTCGAAGTTTGCTTACCAAAGATAAATACCCTAGTAAACACTGCCATTATAACTACTATAACCAGAAAATAAAGTGGCATCACCATTAACGAGCCTGTATGCAGCTGACTCATTCCCAAAATTGTCATCGTTACAATTACATAGTAACCTAAACTAAACAATGCACCAGCTGTACCAATGACATCTTGAAAATCTACTAACGCTAAACTTAAACAATTAGGTAACGCTACTCCAATTCCTAATAGCAATATAAACATCGCTATTAAAAATACAATCATATATATTATATTTGGATTTGATCCAACTGAAGTAATAATAGATAAAGCGACTGCTCCTCCTGTCATTACAAGACAACCGATATATATAATTTTCTCTGGTTTATAAGTAGCAAGTAAACGTTTTGAAATTTTCGCTCCAACAATAGAAGCAGACGCTACAACAATTCCTAGAAAGCCATACATACTAGGCGATAACTGAAAGTATTCAATAAAGATAAACGGCGCTTCTGCATAATAGCTAAATAAAACACCATTTGCTCCTCCAATTAACAACCCATATGTTACCACTTTTGGATTTGTAATTAACCTCTTCAAGACTGAAAATACATTTATTTTATTCGTTACTGAGCCCGTTTTTGTTTCAGGAAGAGAAACAAACGTATACAGAAAAATACCGATACTCATAACTACTAAACTTAAAAATACTATTTTAAATCCAAATATTTGATCAAGAAAGCCACCAATTAACGGTCCTATCGCTGGTGTAAAAGCAATGACTGCTGAAATTTGAGCAAACATAACATGCCTCTTATGCCCTTCTACACTTTCACGAAGAATCGTTTGCGTCACAACTGATCCTGCACTTGCTCCAAACGCTTGAATAAAACGACTTACCAATAAAACTTCAATGGAATTTGCAATAAAGCACAAGAAACTCCCAGCGCCATATACGACAATTCCAAATAACATTGCTGGGCGACGGCCAATTATATCTGATAGCCATCCAATAAAAAATACACCTAAAGCAAATCCAGCAAAATACACACTAAGCGTTAACTGCACCTCATTATTACTTACATGTAACGCCTTTGAAATGTCAGGTAACGACGGTGTGTAAATCGTTTCACTAATTTGCGGAAATGCGACAAGAATAATCATTAACAAAAGTGATGGTACTGAGACTTTTTTCATTTTTCATACCCTCCTATAACTTTGAAAATCTCAGAAATAAAAAGACTTTCCTTAGCTACGGAACAGGAGGGGCCATTATAGAAATCCGGTCATAAAACAACAAAGAAAACACCTCAATTACGTATGTTAATACTTATAGGAGGGTAATATTAACATCGATTTTTAAATATACTTTTTCAATTATATTACATATTGCGTTTCTTTTACTAGTGCTCGGCCTTGGAGGATTGTTAAAAAGATAACTTGATGCATTAACCTTTTTATGGAATAATTAGAAATAGTTTGAATTCATAAACTTAATTATTAAACGATAGACTAGCATATTTTAATATCACAAGCTTACAAACAGGAGGACTTTCGTAATGATTGAAATTTTAAAGACAGTATTAAATTTCCTAATTTCTCTATTCTCAGGAGAATTACCATTTGTATATTATGTATGGATTATTAGCCTATTCCTAATTCAAATAATCCAATCTACTCTGAACTATAAACTCTTTAACAAGAAAGACAATTTCAGCACTTATATATCGGAAGGATTACTTGCTTTTATTATTTTATTGTTTGGAGGAATATTAGTATCTAAGTTACTTGCTTACATAATAGACGATCCTACTATTAGTATGACAAATGTAACACATTATTTTGTTTCTCTTATCATATTAACTATATTTGTCGTAATAACCTGTGTTAAAGACTTTATAGAGACATCTATAAAGAATAAAAATATATCTCTTTTGAGCTTTTTAGTAATTTCCTTAATAACAAGTATACTTTCATTCAAGTTTTTATCACCTTTAATTGAAGGTTCTTTTTCTCTTTCTAAATCTTTTATAACTACTTTAATCATTCTAGTAACCGTATCAATCCCTCTATTAATTTCCTTAGAGGATAAGTATGCAGACGAAAAGGAAACGGAAAATTTATAGTTTCTCATTTACATAAAGAAAGAGGGAGTTCCCCTCTTTCTTTTATATCGTCCTATTTCACAAGACTAAATCATTCCTTTTAATATTAATCCTAAAACTGACATTATTATCGCGCTAATAATAATTCGCAAAATCCAAGTTGTGTTTGTACTTATTTTTTCTAATTGCTTATTGATTGTTGCTATGTCTTTCTCATTAATAGTGGTACGCGTTTCTAAATTTCGAATGTCTCTCATAATTTCTTTTTGCTCCGCCTTGAGACTGTCAATTTTAGCGTAAACATCTTCCATATATTCACACCCTCTGTTCATCTTAATAGAAAAATCTATATATATTATGAGACAACCCTCTTACCTGTGAATACATTGCGTATATCCGCGTACCAAATTATTTGTACAATCTAATTGAATTACTCACATGTTTCTATTCTTCTATTTATAAATTAGCGTTAAGATACATTAAAATTTTAAAAGGAACCCCTTGTTTATTTAACAACAAACAAGGTGCAATCCAACATTCGGAAGCACCTACGATAATTTCTATTGTTTTCATATTTACAACTCCATATAATCAGTATGATTTTCTGAAGAAGCCAATTTTTGAACTGCTTAAAGTATACTAATATGAATACGAAATAGCTGTATTGATAAACTCTCTAGAACAATAAATATACTGGCTGAAACGGATCTATATCCGATATTTTTTCCAGTAACATGAATGGTTATTTCTGATAAATGTGTTTGTACATCATTGTTTTCAAAAATTTCATCCTCAACCTTTACAATATCTGCTTCACAATCTACTTCTTTAAAAGTTTTCAATAATTTTGTTTCCAATAAACTACAATCAAAGCTCTCATCTTTTATTACGGCAAATTTAACCTTCATATCGATTTCCCCATTTTTAACAAACTAAAATCACTAAATCAATATAAATATATATTATTCTATTAAATAATTCAAAATATACGCTTCTTATATGCATTATTAAAAATCAGTTCTAAAGAATTAAATAGTAGGCGTTCCACTAATCTTTCATATAATTCGTCTCTTAATTATTTTGCTCATTGCGCTTTTTTATTTTCCTCACTATTTCAACTAAACTTTCTGTAATAATACATATTTCAAATACATTATTTCCTTTCACTCATACTTTTATCATTGAGTTTTTATTCACAAATTCGTAACACATACATATAAGTTATCATGCTAAAATTAGTTTATTCACAAGAAGAAGTTCTTCTTAATAAATCAATAATTTTTAATACCCTGTTTAAAGCCTTGCCCCCCTGCAAGGTTTTTCCTATTTAAATAGAGTAGTAGTTTTCGTTATGCTTCTCTCCCCTTGTTCCTTACCCTACAAATAATACTTCATATTTATTTTAATTTTTCAGCATCCGTACTCGCTCTGTTCGAGAGCTCTTTACCAAATATTCAATCTAATGATAAGATTGACCAAATTAATATTTTCGTCCATAACTGTATCAAAAAGTACACTAAAGAAAAAATAGCACTCTCACAATTAAGTAAACGCGAGCTTTTTCTTCTATCTACTTACTATTTAAGGTTAATAGTGACATAACCAGATTTTAAAATTCGACTTAAATTCATTGATGAATGGAGAGGTTTATATGAAATTGAAAGACAAAGTAGCAATCATAACTGGTGGAGCAAGTGGAATTGGCGAATCTACTGTTCGTCTTTTTATCGAAGAAGGTGCAAAAGTAGTTATTGCTGACTTTTCTGAACGTGGAAAAGAACTATCAGATGAATTGAATGCACATGGATATAATACGTTATTTATTAAAACTGATGTAACAAAAGAGGCAGATATTAAACAGCTAATTCATGAGACAGTAAGTACATACGGTAAATTAGATATTATGTATGCCAATGCCGGCGTTGCTGATGATGCACCAGCAAACGAATTATCCTATGAAAAGTGGAAAAGAACTATTGATATTAATTTGTCTGGAGTATTCCTTTCTAATAAATATTCGATTGAACAATTCCTTAAACAAGGTACAGGTGGTGTCATCGTTAACGCTGGTTCGATTCATAGTTTTGTTTCATTACCTACCCCAACAGCATACTCCTCTGCAAAAGGTGGTGTGAAACTATTAACTCAAAATTTATGTACTGCCTACGCTAAATATGGAATACGTATTAATGCGGTGTGCCCCGGTTATATTGACACCCCTTTACTTGGTAGTGTTAATCCTGAACAGAAAGAATATTTAGCTTCACTTCATCCACAAGGCAGACTTGGAACACCAGAAGAAGTCGCTAAAGCTGTCTTATTTTTAGCAAGTGATGAAGCTAGTTTTGTTAATGGTACAACACTTCTTGTTGATGGAGGCTATACTGCACGTTAATTTAAAAATTTTGAAGCCCCTTAAGAAATATATAGTCTTCAATAAAAAAAGCGCCATCACAAGTGACGGCGCTTTTCTATGTAAGAGTAACTAGAAGGTATCCTTCTAGCCTACTCCCATTTATAAGTCCAAAACTGTTCAAGTTGCAGCCATTTTAATGTTGCTGCATCTTTGTTTTTTATTTTTGCATGCGTGTCTTCAAGCATTGCTTCTGTTTGTGAACGGTGCGCACCTAATGCAGTTAATTTATGATCAAATACTTCACTAATGTTATTTACAACATCCGGTTCTCCTAATACTGCCTCACGATTTTTCGTAATCGCAACAGCATGGATAACTGGGCGCTCTTCTTTTGGCATACGTGATACAGCGCGAACGACAGCGCGGCCAAATGCATTATGATCTGGATGTACACCGTGTTCTGGATAAAATGTAATAATTCGAGATGGATTTACTTCTTGAATGATTGCTTCAATTTTGTCAGCAACGAAATCAACATCTTCAAATTCTAACGTTTTATCATGGAAGCCAAGCATTCTTAAATCTTTAATACCCATCGCTTTACAAGCATCTTTCAATTCTTTCTTACGGATATGTGGAATCGTTTCACGGTTAGCGAATACGTTCTTACCCATGTTACGTCCCATTTGTCCTAGAGTACCACATGCATATGTTACAGGTACTCCTTGATCTGTTAATAAGCGAATTGTTCCTCCCGCAGCATATGCTTCATCATCTGGATGCGGAAATACAACAAGTACATGTCTCTCCATAAGTTTCCCTCCTTCTTACTTAAATGGTGTTAAGCTTAACTCAAGTGCAACTGCTAAGCGACCTAAATTATCATGTCCAGCTAGTAATAAACGCTCTTGATCGTCTACTTCCCAGTGCGTAATACCTTCAGCATATACCCAACCGTGATCCATTTTCAGACCAACTCGGTATGGATTTGTTCCAGTTATCTTCCCGCGTTCAAAACGGATAATCGCATTTCGAATGAAAGCACCAACTGTCATCATCTTTTCATTTATGTGTGATGCATACGCTCCGTTTGTCGTTTCTAAATGAATATATACATCTTTATTTACAAAACGTTCAATTTCATTTTGAATAAGAGAACTATCTTTTACTATTTCCATCGGAATTCACCTCTTTAAACCATTTTACGCAAAAATAATGTAAATTGCTATCTCTATATTAGAGGACAACGCTCACTTTTCCTAATAATTTGCACTGTGTTTTTTATATTTTTTATATGATATGTAAAAAATACATTTTTTCCTTCACTTTGTTAAATAGTTTTCTTTCTTTTTTGAATTTGCTACAATATATTTTATCCCGTATTATTGCAGCGAGATACATTTCGACAATTGAATACATAATTTAAAGAAGGTGACATGATTGGAACAGTCAGCACATGAAGTAGCAAATTGGCAATATTATTTTGCAATTGCCGTATTTTTAATCACGTATGGATTTATTATTTCTGAGAAATTGAATCGTGCTGTAATCGCACTATTCGGTGCTGCTATTATGATTATTTTTGGAGTTGTAGATTTACATACTGCTTTCACATCACATATTCAATGGGAAACGATTACCCTTTTAATTGGGATGATGATTCTCGTACATATTACGAGTCAATCAGGCGTCTTTGAATTTGTGGCCATTAAAGCGGCAAAAGCAGCTGGCGGAAAACCGATTCGCATTTTATTATTACTATCCCTATTAACTGCTGTCGGATCAGCATTTTTGGACAATGTAACGACTGTTTTATTAATCGTTCCTGTTACGCTATCCATTACACGTATTTTAAAAGTAAATCCTGTGCCTTATTTGATTTCAGAAGTGCTGTTTTCAAATATAGGCGGAACAGCAACATTAATCGGTGATCCACCTAATATTATGATTGGATCAGCAAACAAGCATTTAGACTTTAACGCCTTTTTACTTAACTTAGCTCCAATCGTAATTATTATTTCTATCGTGACACTTGGCATTATTTACTTCATGTATCGTAATAAACTAAAAACAACACCTGAACAAATCGAAAAACTAATGGCATTAAACGAAAAAGATTACATTAAAGATCAAAGCCTCCTTTTAAAATCTATTTCGATTTTAGGACTAACTATTTTAGGCTTCGTACTTCATTCGATTATTCATGTAGACGCTGCTGTTATCGCGATGACAGGCGCTACACTTCTTATGTTAATCGGCGTGAAAGAACATGATATTGAAGATGTATTTGCCCACGTTGAATGGGTAACCATTTTCTTCTTCGCCGGATTATTTGTTCTCGTTGGCGGGTTAATTGATATCGGACTTATCTCTTCACTTGCAAGAGAAGTAATCGACGTAACAAACGGTGACATCGGATTCGCAGCTATACTTATTTTATGGGTATCTGGCATCGCATCTGCGACAATCGACAACATCCCATTTGTCGCAACGATGATTCCTCTTATTCAAGACTTAGCTACAGGACTCGGACTATCTGTCGATTCTCCGCAAATCGAAGTACTATGGTGGGCGTTATCTCTTGGAGCTTGCTTAGGAGGAAATGGAACACTAATCGGTGCATCTGCAAACGTAGTCGTTGCTGGTATTGCAAAACGTGAAGGACATGGCTTCTCTTATATGGACTTCTTAAAAATTGGTTTACCATTAACTATTGTTGCACTCTTGTTATCACATGCTTATATATATTTACGTTATTTAATGTAAAAGTTGTATTGCATGAAATTATATCGTCAAATACAAAAGGTTTGCAGCATCCGTGCTGCAAACCTTTTTTCATCACCAAAATATACCGATAATTGCTAAACCACCTAAAATCATACCCCCAATTTGTCCGACAATTGTTGGTGATAATTGAACACCTTTTCTCACTTCAACAACTGGTCTTTCGTGCCTTAGTTGCTGCACTTCACTTTGAAGTTGGTGCACACTTCCGTGTAACTCTTTAATAAGTTCTTTTAATTCGGCGACCTCTTCATTTACTGGTTTTGCCTTTTCTAAATTCATTTTGCATGACTCCTTATAAATTCAATCAACACACTGTAAATTTTCGCCAATTACCATTATATCTCCTGCATACTACATATATAATTTCGAATGTACTTTCTAACCTTGCAGCTCTATCCATTCATCCCGCAATATCCCCATAATCATACGGTCAAAACACTTCCCATCTCTTTGAACCGCTTCTCTCATACAGCCTTCCATTTGAAAACCCATCTTTTTATACAATGCAATGGCAGGTTTATTATACGAAATAACATCGAGACCGATGCGGTGTAAATTCAATTCATAGAAAGCATACTTTAGAATAAGATGTATTGCTTCTTTCCCATATCCTTTTCCTCTATCATTCGCATCTCCTATACCAATGGCTAATAAACCTGTTCTGTTGTTCCACTCTATACCATGAATCGCCACAAAACCAATTAAGCGATCTTCTTGAACTGTCCTTACCATGAAAGAAACACTATTCGATCTCCGTCCTTTTAATAACTCATCACTTGCTATTTCATTTAAAGATTGCGGGAATGCTACATCTGTATCAACATGTCTTAAATACTCACTATCTTCTTGCCACATAGCCATTACTTCAGCATCTGTTTCTCTCATAGCTGATAATTTAATCGTTTTATTTCGAAAAAGATTCATTGTCATTTCAAACTCCCCCTTTTAAATAACGGGGATACTTATTTTAGACTATTTATCCCCTTATTCCATAAACTGTTTCATAAATGGGATACTTACAATAAGCGCTGACATTGGCACATCTCCTCCATATTGAATTAACTTCATTGTATAATTTTTTATTTATTCTAACAATAATAGAAAGGCCCTCCAAATTTAGAGGGCCTTTCCTAATAGCAAAACTATATTATTTCGTAAACATTTTCTCCGCTTCATCCATTGCCATTTTGTTTCCTAAAGCAGAATAGTCCAGCCATGGTTGATCATTGATAATGTATACGTGCTTGCCTTTAACTGCTTTTAAGTCTTTCCAAATTGGCGTTTCTTGAAGTTGTTTAAATGCTGCTTTTGCTTTATCATCTCTATTTACAACAACGAAAATCGCATCTGCATCAAAGTCAGGTAATACTTCTTGTGAAATGACTTCGAAAGGGCGGTTTCCATCAATTTTCTCTACACCATTTGCAGGCTGTAACCCTAAGTCTTGGAATAAAATTGGTCCCATCGGTCTTTTCGTACTAAATACACGCAATTCTTTTGCAGTAACGCGAATTGCCATTACTTTTTCGTTATTACCTAGCTCTTTATCTATTAAACCTTTTACTCGTTTTGATTGCTCTTCGTAATCTTGAATATATTTATCTGCTTCTTTCTCACGGTTTACAAGTTTACCAACTTGTTTTAAATGATCTCTCCACGTACCTTCATCTAAATTGAAAGAATGTGTTTTTGCAATTTTTTCGTATTTCGCTAAATCTTTGCCCGCGTATTTTTCATCAACATAAATGTCAGTTGGCTTCAATTGAAGTAACGCTTCCATATTCGGATCTGTTACAACACCAAGTTTCTTCGTATCTTTCAACTGCTCTTTTGCGTGCGGTAAGAAATCTTTTAAATCTCCGCCAATAACAGAACCTACTGGTGTAATTCCTAATGCAAGTAAATTATTTGTTAAATGAATGGACATAGAGGCGATTTTTGGATCATTACTTTTTTCCGTTTTTTTCGTTGCCTCTTCATTAGCTTTCGTTTGACCACATGCTGCTAATACTAAAATACACATCATGCTAAATAAAATAGTAAGTTTCTTTTTCATATGTTCTCCTCTTTGAAGTATTTATTTTGTTTTTGTAAGTAAATAAAGAAAATACGGTGCTCCTAATGCCGCCACTACTACACCAGCTGGAATAGAGTTTGGCTCAAATATAGAACGACCTATCGTATCTGCTAGCACTAAAATAATCATTCCGATAATGCCAGCTAAAGGAAGAAAGTGTTGATATGTAGTACCTACTAACTTCCTTGCGATATGCGGAGCAACTAAACCGATAAAACCAATCCCTCCTGCCATCGATACACTTGCGCAAGATAATCCAACCGCTGTAGCTAAAAGTAATAACCGTTCTTTTTGAACAGAAACACCAAGTCCTGCCGCTACACTATCACCTAGTGACAATGCATTTAACGTTTTAAATTTTAGCCACGCATAAGGGGTTAGTATGAAAATCCAAGGTAATAATGCAAGGACATGAATCCAATCCCTTCCCCACACGTTACCAACTAGCCATCTAGAAGCGAATGTATACGTCTCATCATTTAACTTGAGAGAGAAAAATAACGAAATTGCACTAAAACCAGCTGAAACTGCAATACCAACGAGAATAAGTCTAATGGGAAGTAAACCATTTGACCGATCACTCGCAAGTAAAATAATAAGAAATGCAGCTAATACTCCTCCGCCAAATGTAAATAACGGTATTAAAATGGATGCACTTTCATTAATAGAATGAAAGAATGTAACAAATATAATTAGCCCGAAAGATGCACCTGAATGCAGTCCAAGAATACCAGGGTCTGCAAGTGCATTACGGGATAATCCTTGCAAAATCGCACCGGAAATCCCAAGGCCAATACCAGCTAACATGGTGATTATAATTCTTGGCATACGATAATCATATAGCACGGTTGCGCTCTCAAAATCACCATAACCAAAAAGTGTTTGAATTACTTTAAGTGGCTCTATACTCAGTGTCCCTGTATTTAGACTGATTAAAATTACAGCGATACTTATACATCCGAATATTGTAGTTATAGTAATAGCTCTCTTTTTATCCGTGTTAAAAAGATCTTTCACTTATAACGCCCTCCCAACTTTACGTGCTATATAGAGGAAGAACGGAACTCCAACAAGAGCTACCATAATCCCTATCGCAAGTTCCTTAGGAGGATTTACTGTTCTAGCTCCTAGGTCAGCTACAACTAATAACATAGCTCCTAATAATGCTGACATAGGAATAATGAGTCTATAATTCACACCAACTAATTTTCTAGCAATGTGCGGGATAACTAGTCCTACAAATCCAATAGAACCAACAGCTGAAACAGAAACACCTGCTAGAATAACTACTATAATCATCCCTAGTATTCTCGTTCGGTTCGTTTTCACTCCTAAATTTGTAGCAACATCATCCCCCATTGATATGAGTGAAATAGATCTCCCTAACACTATTGCAAAAATAATCGTTATAAGAATAATAGGGACTAAAAATTTCAAGTGTTCCCACTTAACCCCTGCAACACCACCAGCATACCAAAACGCTAAATCTTGGCTTAAATCATAATAAATCGCAACACCTGAACTTAATGAATGTAAAAGCGCTGCCATAACCGCTCCAGCAATCGTTAACCTCATTGGTGTTAACCCGCCTGATGTTGCTGATCCAATAACAAAAATAAGTACTGTACTTAAGACTGCTCCAATAAAGGAAACAATCATTAAATAGGAATACGGCATATGCGGAAAAAAAGCAAAACTAAGTGCTACTACAAACATCGCTCCTGCATTTATGCCAAGTACACCTGCATCAGCTAAAGGATTTCGTGTTACTCCTTGCATAACCGCTCCAGCGACCGCAAAAGCTGCCCCTACAACTGCTGCTCCAATTACTCTCGGGAGCCTTAATTCATAAATAATTTGGTGCTGCGTTAATTTCGGATTGTAATCCAAAACCGCAGTCCACACCGTTTGTAAATGAATATCCTTTGCACCAAATGAAATGGCTAAAAATATAGATCCAATTAAACATAAAATTGTTAAGCTCATGAAACATATGAACTTAATATGTATCCAGCGGTTATTACCAGCATGTACAGTAGACTTATGTAACATGTTTCATTTCATCCTTTATATTCAGTTGTTTTTTGTAATTATTTTTTATTTATAATTATTATTGATAATAATTATCATTTTCATTTAGATATTATATCCCCACTTTTTTTAAATAGCAAACTATTTTTTCACTTTTCTACAATATTAAAATACTCATTACAATTCCCTTCTAAAACTTACAAATACATGCAAAATAGACTACTGGATTATTTTTTAAATTGTAGTATACTTATTGATTATTTTGATTTTCCCAATAAAAACATCGAAGGTGACACAATGTTATATATAAAACAACTACTACATTTCACTTACGAACAAGCATTATCTTGCTTATTCCCAGTCATTATTTTCTTAACACTAGCCCTTTCAAAAATTGTTTCAATCCCAGGGTTATACCGCTATGATTTCATACTCATTGCATGTCTTCTTATGCAGTGGATTATGTACAAGACTGGACTTGAGACGAAAGACGAATTAAAAGTAATTACTGTCTTTCACCTCATCGGCCTTTTACTAGAAATATATAAAGTTCATTTCGGTTCATGGAGTTATCCTGAAGAGGCGTATTCAAAGATTTTTGGAGTTCCACTTTACAGCGGCTTTATGTACGCAAGTGTCGCAAGTTACATATGCCAAGCGTGGAGAAGGTTGCATTTAAAAATGCATCATTGGCCGAAAGCTATTTTTGCCGTGCCGTTAGGAGCTATGATTTACTTCAATTTTTTCACACACCACTTTACATACGATTTTAGATGGATATTAACTTTACTACTATTCATTGTTTTCTCTCGCACATTTGTACAATTTTCATTACAAGGCGTTACATATACAATGCCACTCGTTCTCTCCTTTTTCCTTATCGGATTCTTCATTTGGATTGCAGAGAACATCGCAACATTTTTCGGAGCATGGCAATATCCAAATCAACGGGAAGCGTGGAATCTCGTTCACTTAAGCAAAATTAGTTCATGGTTTTTACTCGTTGTTATTAGCATTATGATTGTTACACAACTCAAACATTTGAAAGAGTCGAAAAAATAATGCTGATTATGTAAAAATAGTTAGCCCATCACTCATTAGAAAGTGATGGGCTTTTTTACCTTCCTTATTAAAGTAGTTACATATTATGAGCTACTACTAGCAGAAGATGTTGCTGCAGATGAAGCGGCAATCGTTGCCATCATAGCTGCTTGTTGTGCTTGTATGAGGACTTCTATCATAGTTTGTAAACCTGTGTTGGTAGCTTTACTTTCCTCACCTTTCTGACTTACGAACAGTTGAATAGCAATAAGAATATTCGTATCTGTATGCCAACGGAATAATTTCTCCCCCTGCAGTTTTTCAATCAACGCTTTAATAGCATAAATCTCTTTTTCTCCATCTTCAAGTAACACTAGTAGCCCGATTGCTGGATAATGCATCTGTTTCACTTTTACCTTTTCTTGTTTTAACAAATTCCATATGTTTGTACATGTTGCAACTAACATTTCTTCACGGACATCCTTCTTTAGTGAAAGAATATGACTTAAAAACTGAAAATCATTCCCTTTACGCAAACCAGCTTTCGCTAGTTTCTGATACAGACGTTCTACACGATCCATAAGTGTTTCTACATTCTCTGATTGTCCTGCTAATAAAACCACGAGCGGATAATCATTTGTACTTGTAAGAAAGAGGTGATCCTTTTTCATGCGTTTATATACTTGCATCGAACGCTGAATGTGCGCGCCATGCTTTTCATTTTCTTCTGTTAAAAGCACAGCTGCTGCGAGATAAGTAAATATACTCCGGCTAAAGCCACTAGTGACCAATTGTTCATATAAATCTAAAAACGTCCGAAAAGCTTTCTTGTAATCTGTAAAGTGAATATCTAATGTTGCGGCCACTACAAAACGATGATAAGACTTTAAGTATGAAAACATCCCTACCTCATTCTTAATATAACTACTAATTTCTAAAAAACGTTCGAGATTAAACAATTTATCACTACCTGCATACATAGCAGCAATCATCATTCCTGTTCGAGAATCACTCGTTTTCCATTTTAGTTCTCCCTTTAACTGTACATATGTATGTTTATATTGCTCTAACTTTTGCTCTAATGCAATCATAGTATTCACCCCTATTTCTAGTTCTTCTCTATCATTATACTTATATTCCATATTTAGGAATACTACAATTAATAATCACAACCTAACAAATTATAAAATTCTCTAATCCTTCAAGAAGTTATACAAAAAAGGTAGATAATAATTTATCTACCTTTTTTGTATATATTATTTAACATTACAACTGTATTGCTTGTTATATGCAATTAAGACTAAAGAGCTTTAATAATACGTTCCATCGCCTTCATTTGCCCAATATGATCAGCTTCATGATAAAGCATCATACCGTAAAGCTCACCAACAGTTTCCAATCCTAAAAACGGCTCTGGTAGTTTATTTTCAAATGCTTCTGCTGGCATTTCGTTAATACGCTTTGCTTGTTCTTTTAATTGAGTCGTTAACACTTCTAATGATGGTCCTTCTGTTTTCCATTTAGATGGTCTTGATCCATATCCAAACATACCTGGATATTCAGTTGGTAATTGTTTGAATTCTTTTCCAAACATGAAAACTTCTGCTGCTGTTAACACGTGACCAATATGCCAACGAATTGTATTGTTAAAACCCTCTGGCTGCGTATCTGCAATTTTATCATCTAGCGTCTCCATAAATTTAAGTAATGCCCCGCGCGTTATTTCAAATTGTTTTAAACCCACTAGTCTATTCATGTTATCGTTCCCCTTCTTGATGTACAATTTATTATGAACTAAGAATGTTCAATTCATTAAAGTTTTACCTTGTTTAATCTATCAGAAATAAACAAGAAATACATCTAATATGCTTATTAAAAATAATAAAAAGGTTCCCTCCTCGTAAATATAGAATTACTTACTATGTAAATAAAAGAGGAGTGTACTTACATGTTACATATTTTAAAACAACAATATAATCTTATTAGCTCTACAAGAGAAACTCTATTTTCATTTTTGGAAGAAATCCCACTAGAAAAATTACATAGCACTGTTCCGAATTTCGGGAGCGGTGGCATTATAAAGACACATATTCATGTAGCCGATTGCTATCGATACTGGCTTGGATCATTCGCATTCAAACAAAAACGAGCAGATTTTTCATTCGCTAGTGATTATAAAATTGAGCATGCAGATGTGGAAAAAGTCCGTGCTAGATTTAAGTTAGTAGATGAGACTGTACAACGTTTTTTAGATGAATACAATGACCGTTGGCTCGAAAATATAGCAAATGAAGTAAAGTGGCAAAAAGAACCTTGGAGTACAACACCACTATGGCTTTTAACTCATACAGAAACACATGAATTTCATCATAAAGGACAAATTGTATCAATGGCTAGGCATCTTGGATATACTCCTCCTGATACAGACCTTAGTTAATTCAATGGTCCATGATTACTAAAAAAATTAGAATGAATACAATTCGAGCATGCTTTGAAAACCACTCAAAACATGCTCTTAAAATATTCTATCTTACATTCTCCATTTCCTCATCAATACCAAATAGTCTCCGCATAATTATATGCATCACTATTCGGAATGGCATGTTTCCCCTGCGCCTGTGCCTTTCTTGGATCTAAATCATATACCATTGGCGTATAGCATGATGTTTGCCCTTTATTTACAACACCATTTCCTCCAGCACTGCCGCAAGTGTATGCCTTTCCATCTGTTTTTCTTACAATTCTTGCATCAGCTTCATTATTATATACTGCTGGGCGGGTTACAGTAACTTTTGCCCACGCTGTCTTACACGTCGTGCTAAATTTTAATTCCACATAAGAATTGGAATCAATCCATTTCTTTTCTTTCGTTACTGCTGATTGGTCACAGCTATTGTAATACGGACTTTTTCCATCATACGAATGATCTTCTGCATATGCTTTATCATTACCAGTCGTACTAAACACACTAGTTAAAACGAGCAATGATAGACAAAAACATGCGCTTAGCTTTTTTAAAAGTTTCAAAGTATTCCACTCCTTTTTAATAGCGTCCTGTTTTTCCATAACCGTTATTAAACGTAACCGCCTCAGCATCTGCTGTGTATCCGAAATCAGCAGTTAAATCAAATACCATTCCTGTATACGTGCTCGTTTGACCTGTTTTTATTGTACCGTTTCCCTGATTAGAAGTGACTGATTTTTGAAATACACCATTTTTGTATTTATTCACAACAGCGTACGCATACACTCCTCCAGACACAGCTGGTGCTGGTTGATCTAAAACAAACTTAGCCCAAGCTGCATGACATTTATTGCTGTAACGTAAATACACTGTCCCTACTTTTTTACTCCCTTCATACACAGCTGTAGACTTTGCATTAAATCCATCTGCATCACACGTTGTACTACCTCCGTATACTTTCGTTGTTGCTGGATTTTTCCCGTCATAGTAACTACTTAAATCAGTAGCAGCAAATGTACTTCCTTGGAAACTAAATAATAGCCCTACACTCGCTACACTTAATACACATACTTTCATTAACTTTTTAAACATTTTCAATTTCCTCCCTCAAAATAAGTACGTATAATAAAGACAATCTATCCCCTATGTACGCCCCTCCTTTCATGCTTCCTAGAGGCATCTTACGGAAACGACTAAACGTTGTAAATTTCCTTATGATTATTGGAATATACGAAGAAACTTACGTAACCGTCTAAGAAAAAAAGTTGAGAAATACACATTTTATAGCATCCTTTATTTAAAACATAAAAGAACCGATACTTGTTACATGCAAGCATCGGTTCTTTATACAAAATTGCCATTTTTTCTTTTATATAAAATAAATATTTCTCCACTTAATCTGTTGTAAAAAACTCCCTCGTTACATCAATAAATTGCTGCAGTGGCGCTGTCATCCATTTATCTTTATGCCAAGCAATTTGTGTATAAATCGGTGAGATTTCATTTTCTAAATGTAACTCTTTTATCATCCCTTCTCGTATATCTTTTTCTACTACTATTGCTGGTAACACAGCTATTCCTAAATCTGCAATAACACATTGTTTAATTGCTTCGACACTAACGAACTCAATTTTATTTGCTGGATACACATCTTCTGTACGAAGTAGCTCTTCAAATAAAGTCCGGTACGAGCACCCTAGCTCTGTTAGCAACAACGTCTCACTTTCTAAATCTTTTGTAGAAATGGAAGCTTTCTCGAGTAAATGATGCCCTGAAGCAGCTACTATTTTTAATTCTTCTTTCATAAGCGGCTCCACATGTAAAGTATCTTCTGTTTTACATTCGTCCAAAATAAATGCAAGATCGACTTTTCCCTCCATCAATTGTTCCTTCGCATCTTTATTGGAATGTGCCGGTTTAAATATAAGTTTTATTTGAGGAAATTGTGCTTTAAACTTCTTTAATATAGAAGGAAGTCTATATGTACATTGACTCTCTTGCGCACCGATTATTAACGTACCTGCTATTTCTTCATCATCTTTCACAGCCATTTTTGCTTCGTTGCTGAGCGCAATCATCTTGTCGGCATATAGTTGAAACTTCCTACCTGCTTCAGTTAAGAAAAGGCGTTTTCCTAATCTTTCAAATAACGGCGTACCTAACTCAGCTTCTAACGTTTTAATTTGCGCTGTCACACTCGATTGAGCAAAGTTTAATTTCTTCGCAGTTTGTGTAAAATTCAAAGTATCCGCCGCTACTTTAAATGTAATTAATTGTTTTATCTCCATTTATCGTCCCTCTTTTCAATCGATATTCCCGATTGATTTCATCGAAATAATCCTCTTTGTCTATTGATATTTGTATTGTATGATAAAGAGCATCTACAAACAATAAAAATGGAGGTATTCCATATGAAAGCACTTTGTTTCGAACAGTTCGGAAATCCGGATGTACTACAATATAAAGAACTAAATGATCCAATCATAAATCCAAATGAAATTATTGTCCGCACGAAAGCAATCGGTTTAAATTTCGCCGACATTTATAGACGCCGCGGTGATTATCATCTCGCTGGTACCCCGCCTTTTATATTAGGTTATGAAGGGGCTGGCATTGTTGAAAAAGTAGGAACTGACGTTACGAATATTAATCCTGGAGATCGTATTGCATTTGCTGATGTCCCATTTGCAAATGCAGAGCTAGTTGCTGTTCCGTCTGAGAAAGCAATTAAGCTTTTAGATTCTATCTCTTTTGAAACAGCCGCTTCTGTCTTATTGCAAGGTCTAACCGCACATTATTTAACGAAAGATATCTATGAAATAAAACAAGGTGATATAGCTTTAGTACACGCTGCAGCTGGTGGTGTTGGGCAACTTCTTATTCAAATAATTAAACTACTAGGCGGAAAAGTAATCGGCCTAACGTCATCAAAAGAAAAAGCAAAGATAGCTACATTAGCTGGTGCTGATCACGTTTTTTTATATACGGAAGCATGGCATACAAAAGTAGTTGAAATAACAAATGGTGATGGAGTAAATGTTGTATATGAATCAGTAGGTTCTACATTAGAGGAGAGTTTTAATGCTACTAAAACTGGCGGTACTGTCGTATTTTACGGAATGGCCGGCGGTAATCCTGCGCCAGTTGATCCACGTATGCTTATGGATACTTCGAAAACTTTAACTGGCGGAGACCTTTGGAACGTGCTTACATCTTATGAAGAGAGAATAGAACGCTCCTCTCAATTATTCGAATGGATTGCGACCG
The DNA here is from genome assembly GCF_038006085.1 of Bacillus sp. FSL K6-0073. Classification (NCBI taxonomy): domain Bacteria; kingdom Bacillati; phylum Bacillota; class Bacilli; order Caryophanales; family Bacillaceae; genus Bacillus; species Bacillus sp. FSL K6-0073. The sequence goes on from NZ_JBBOUN010000001.1 coordinate 3,386,901, forward strand.
AAAAATTAAAGATCGCAAGTTCTACTACATTCTCTTTACAAGATGGTGCCCGTGCTCATGAATTATTAGAGAGCCGAAAAAGCACAGGGAAGATTTTATTGATCCCATAATCGTTCCAATAAAAAAGGAAGCTAGATTTCTCTACCTTCCTTTTCTTATTTTTATATTTCCACACTTTCTTTCCCTTTTGCAACGTAACTCATATCTCCAACAGACTCAACTGTGTATGTTCCATCTTGATATACAATCTTCGTCACGCTAGCATTTTCCACTCCAAGTTTTGTTTTGCTACTGTCTAACATTTCTATTAAGGTAGTAATCAAAAGCCCATGAACGACAACTAAAACGTTACCGCCACCATTTGCAGCAGATTCTTCACTAATTTTATCTATCTCTGTTTTTATACGAGTAGAAAACAATTCCCAATCTTCCGCCTGTTTTGTCGGATCTGCTACTCTAATAAGATTAATCACTTCTTGAATAGAAAGCTTCAAGAGTTCTTCTGGTGATGCAACGCCTGCAGCTTTTCCAACCACATCCCACATATTCTCAAGTTTTTCACCTTCAAAAATACCGAAATTTAATTCTCGCAAATCTTTTCTTTGCTCAAGTTTTAATTTTGATTGCTCACTATATTTTAATACTAAATTAGCAGTTTCAATTGCGCGGCCGCTATCACTACTATATGCATTCATAAAATGAATATCTTTTAATCCTGTTCCTAAATTTGTGGCAACTTCAACACCTTTTTCTACTAAAGGAGAATCTGCCCAACCTTGCGCGCGATGATTCGTATTTAATATTGTTTTACCGTGTCTTGTAACATATAACGTCACTACATTCTCATTGCTATCTGTTTCTCGCTTATTCATTTCATTCTCTCCCTTTACGTTTCTATATCAATTTTAACACCTCAATTATTCATTGAGCAAAATATACGTCAGTAGATCCGCTTAATAAAAAAAGCTATCTTTCTGTATATCCATACAAAAAGATAGCATCTTTTATGATTACATTTCTTAACCGGTACTCCTACTCAGCAAAAGCACTCGAATATTGTACAATTCCTTCTACACCTCGAAGAGCATTTTCTGTTAATTCCATTATCATAAATACCTCTTCAGGCACTTCAAACGGTGCTTTTACATTCCACTCACTTGCTTTCTTAAAACCAAATTTCGGGTAGTACTCTGGATGTCCTAATACTACAACTGATCCGTATCCAAGTTCTTTCGCTTTTTCTAAAGCAGCCGTGATCAGTTTTCCGCCAATTCCTTTCTTCTGATGGCCCCTAGCAACTGACACTGGTGCAAGTGCTAGCGATTCTACAGAAGTTCCATCTTGTTCTATCGCAATTTTAGATAACATAATGTGACCGACTATTTCCTCATCTACTGCAACGATTGATAACTCCGGAACAAACGCGTCACATTCTCTAATACGTTTTACAAGTTCATGTTCTGTTTTATCACTAAATTCTTCAAGTGAAAATACTTCTTTTACGACTTCTTCTGTTTTTCTATAATCATTTTTTTGTTCTTGTCTAATCGTTACCATTTTAACTTATCCTCTATTCTTTCTTATTTCTTTTTGAATTTTACGCAGTGCTTTTTTCGATCCGCGCTCAATATCGTGTTGCATTTTTCTTTCTTTATAATCAACAAATAGTGTATTTAAATCGTATCCTTCTGGGTATAATTCTTTCGCTGCTACCTCTAAAGTAATACGTTTTACATTTACTTCAACGAATTCACCGTTATAATATACAACAACGTTATAAAAATTATCTTTTTCCTTATAGATGATACCAAAATCATCATAATCTAATAAATTCACACGATCGCCGATTTTGTACTCATAATGAAATTCTCTTTTTTCTTGTACAAATTTCGGTTTTCTAATTTTACTTTCATTCACTTTTTCTAAAGCGTACTCTTTATTTCCCATGTACTCTTTCGCTCTTTTCAGCACATGTTCTTTTACGCTCATTTTATTCGCAATCCAAAGTGCATTACTTTCTCCTGATTTTCCGATAACTAATTTATAAAGCGGCTCTAGCGTTTCACTATTAAACTGCATCGCTGCATTCATAAAGTCATCGTGCATTTCTGAGAATCGTTTAATTTCTCCGTAATGCGTACTCGCAACGGTAATACATCCCGCAAGGTACAACTCTTCTAAAATAGATATTGCAAGTGCTGCACCTTCATTCGGTTCTGTACCGCTTCCTATTTCATCAAATAAAAGTAACGTATTATTATTTGACATCCTCATAATCTCAGAAAGATTTTTCATATGAGATGAAAATGTACTTAGTGCATTTTCGATACTTTGATTATCACCAATATCTACAAATACATTTTCAAAAATAGCGATTTCTGTACCTTTATCTCCTGCAATATGAAGACCTGACATTGTAGCTAATGTTAACAATCCAATCGTTTTTAATACAATTGTCTTTCCGCCCGCATTCGGCCCTGTAATAATTAAACTACGATACTCTTGACCAATTTCAAAATTTAAGGGTACAACTTGCCCTGTTAAAAGCGGATGCTTACAATTCACTAAATGAACGTAGCCATGATCATTTAACTTCGGTTCTATTCCATTGATCGATTTACTAAACTTCGCTTTTGCAAATACCATATCATACTGACTAATTAGCTCCATGTTAATCTTTATACTATAAATGTTTTCTAACACCATTCCTGATAAAGTCGCTAAAATTTGATATTCTTCAACCGCTTCTTCTGCTTTCAAACCCGCTAGTTCCGCATTCAATTTCGTAACCGTATGCGGTTCTATAAATACAGTAGAACCTTTTGCCGAGGCTTCAATAATACTTCCAGCAACTTGGTTTTTATAGGAAGATTTAATTGGAATCGTATAACGGTCATCCTTTTTACTAATAAAGAATTCCTGAATGAATTTCTTATTTGCACTACTATTTAAAAACTTCGTTAAACGTTCTTTTATTTTCCCATCTACAGAATCGATATTATTTCGAATTCGTTTTAACTCTTTACTTGCAGCTGCATCAATACTATTTCCTTTAATTGAAAAGTTAATTTCCTCTTCAATACTTTTATATTCAGTCATTGAATTTGCATAAGAAGCTAATACTGGTGCAAAAAATTCTTTATCTAACATAAACTTTTTAATCTTTCTACATCCGCGTAAAAAGTCTGAAACACTGACTAATTCTTCTGGATCTAAAATCATCCCTTTTTCTAATTTTTGAATTGTACTAGCAATATTAGAAATGCCGAAGAAAGGAACATGCCCTTCTGCATCTAATATAGCTCGTGCTTCTGTCGTTTCATTCAACCGATTTCTCACTACTTTTATACTCGTACTCGGCTCTAATTTGTTTAATAATTCCTTACCTAATCCACTTACACAATAAGATTTCACTATATCCTTTAATTCGTTATATTGTAGCTTTTCAAAAGTCATCGTATTCATTTTGTTTCTCCTCACTATGATTGATTTTTATCATAAATGAAGATACCTACTCATTAGATTCCAATGAGTCATATATAAAATCCCATAATTATACAATAAAAACATATACAAAAAAGCTGCGGGGATACCGCAGCTTTTACATTTACAAGGCATTTGTAATAACATATGAGGAAATAAGCCATAAAAAAATAGATGGCAGTCCCTTATTACACGCTTTATAAAGTATTGTAGGTATCTTCATAGGTTTTGAAATAAATGCATGACAAAATTAGGGGTATGATGTACATAAAAATCCCCTGGTCTTATCCGATTTATTTCATTAAATTTTTCCTATTTAGTACCTACCGCACTCACAAAAAGCACCTCTCATTAATTTATATTATAGTCATTGAAATCTAATTTACTGAAATCATCATACTATATGTTTTGTAAGAAGTAAAGGTGTCAAACTATTTCCTTGCAGACTGTAAAATGTTCATATAATCAACCTTTTTCTCAAGGGTCTTTTTCGCATCTTCAGCCGTTACTATATAATCTACAGGAATATTTTGTAGTACATCCTTATTAATATTTGGCAACTGAATCGTTATATCTTCTACATTACTTTTACTATTTTCAATCGTTTTATTAAATTCCTGAATACTTCTTGCAACCCCCGCTAATGTTTCCATATGTACAGAATTGTTTACATCTAAAACAGTATTACTTTTAAAAACTGCCGTATAATACTGTTGCAAATTTTTCTTCGCTATTTGTTCCTCAGTATTCTTATCGGAAACATTATCCCCAGTCTGCATTTGATCAAAAGTAAATATAGTGTTTTTCTCTCCATAATATGTATTAAATCTTCCTTGTAAATTATTTGCTTCCTTTTTCTTTTCATAGTTATCATTATTTACTTCTGGAGAGATTTGCCCCTCGAAGTACAGTTGAAATTGCAAGTGTGGTTCATCGACTTGCTGCACAGTAACTATCCGCCCCTTTGGACCAAGGAAGTCCTTTCCGTTATCCAGAGTTTCAACTCCGTTTAATTTAACAACCATACCATACTCCGATTTTGTATAACTTTGTGCTTTTTGTTCAATTTCTTCATTCGATATATCACATGATGTTAATAGTAATAAACTAAACATTATACTATATTTCATTATTGTTCTTTTCATATTGCCTCTCCTTTTGCTACTACCACCTATACAGAAATGTGCCTATGGATTTTAAATTACGATTTATATAAAGAACTTCTTCTAAAAAGCGCTACATCAAACTATCTTCGCTAACTTGAATAATAAAAACTCATCATCTTGCTTTAGAAAACACTAATAACCACAAGTATAAAAATACCCATTAACTATCATTTTATGATAATAGTGTAATTTCGCATTATAATAATTTTATCGTAAAGCAAATATAATATCTATTAAAATCACATTAAAAACATACTAATATTTAGTTCTATAGCAATCACAGTAAGGAGATGTTCCTCGAGTACGAATAAGATGACATTATTTATTCCAATGCATCTCTTGGTGTTTCAAAAGCCGACTAGTTCATTTATAAACATAAAGATTTAGGAAGGATAACAATATAAAAAGAAGAGGAAAACTTATATTTCCCTCTCCTATTTCATCACCAAATTACTGCTGAACATATATGGAAACTGATCCTCCACTTACTTGGAATTGTCCCCAACCATCCTTATTAATTGTTACAGTATTTGTTTGATTACCCGTAATATCGTACCATACTTCCCCTGCGTTATTCTTTCCAACATCCATCCACTTTGCCCCTCCTGGTCCATCAGAGATTAATGTTGCTAAACCAGAATTAGCATGTACACTATCACCTTCTCTTGTCCAGCCAATCACATCTGGATGATCAAAATAATCACGTTGCGTACCATATGCAAAGTTTTTTCGTGCCGTCAAAATCGGATCAATTTTGTCCTTTAACGCTGGAATTTCATAGTTACTATTTCCTTTTGTACCATAGTAATCACCATAGAAAACAGAAGGATACCCCTCTGCACGCGTTAAAATAAATGCATATGCCAGCGGCTTGAACCAAGGGCTCACTACAGATTCCAATGACTGACCAGGCTGTGAATCATGATTTTCAACTAGAGTAACCGCAAGTGTAGGATGATTCGCAACTACCGTTCCTTTTAAAATATTTCTCATATCATAATTTCCATTTCCTGTTGAAGCATAATGAAAATTATAATGAAGTGGTGCATCGAACACAGATTGATTATAATTAACCTTCGCTAAATAATTATTTAAAGTCTGGATATCATTTTGCCAATATTCAGCTACTGTAAACATTTCTTTCCCTGTTTGCTGTCTAACGTGATTTACCCAATCGCGCAAATATTCATGATCAATATGTTTAACAGCATCTAAACGAAAACCATCTAAATTTAATTCATTCGCATACCACGTTCCCCATTTTTTCATTTCATTCGCAACATCTGGATAACCAAAATCAAGATCCGCATACATCAAATAATCATAATTCCCATTCTCGCTAGACACTTCCCAGTCCCATGCTTTACCTATGCCCCTAAATTTATAAATTCGGTTTAATTTCCTTCCTTCATCCCAATCCGTTCCGTCAAAATGATACCATTTCCATTTGAAATTAGAATAAGAATCTCCACGCCCTGGAAAGTTAAATCCCGTCCACGCACTAATTTCATAATCACCTGATACTTCAATATTCCGATTGCTCGGGTCTACCTCAACTGCTGTGACAGTTTCTGTATAATCAGCCCCACCTTTATGATTCATAACTACATCACCGTATACATCGATGTTTTTCTTATGTAAAGCGTCAATTGCAGATTTCAATTGTGCTTTCGTCCCATATTTCGTCCGCACTGTGCCCTTTTGATTGAATTCCCCCAGATCATATAAATCATATGCTCCATATCCTACGTCATTTTGCGTAGTTCCTTTATATGCAGGTGGTATCCAAACAGATGTAATTCCTTTTTCCGCTAAATTTTCAGCATCAGTACGCAAACGATTCCAATGATTCCCATCATTCGGAGCATACCACTCAAAATACTGCATTAACGTTCCATTGTTAACTGTGTCTGCATATGCTTTACTCCCCTCATATATACTGGGTAAAAACATAAAAACTGACAATCCGACTATTGTTATTCTTTTAAACATCTGTACACCATCCCCTTCCAAGAAAGCGTTTGCATAGTTTATCAGAATTATTATAATATTCGTCCCACCGTTAGTAAAGTAGCAATCTCTCACTCTCCCATATTATTTTTAGTCTAATTTCAAATATTCAACGTAGTTTTAATTTCACATCCTATTCAAGATTGTTTACAATTTACCTATAAAAGCATAACGGAGGGATTTCGATGACAGACTTTCAAAAACAATTTTTCGCACGATTACATATAGAAGAAAAAGACACAGTTTCATTTGAAGATTTATCTAACATTATGTACGCAATGGCACAAACTGTTCCTTTTGAAAACTTAAATATTCTCGAAAAGAATTTTAAAGAAATATCAAAAGAAAATTTGAAAGAGAAAATTTTAGTAAATAACCGTGGCGGTCTTTGTTATGAACTCAATCCTACTATGTATTACTTCCTGAAAGATTCTGGATTCGATGTTCATCTCGTTTCAGGAACAGTTTATAACGCTGCAAACTCCATATGGGCTGTTGATTCTGGCCATATCGCAATCGTTTTAACACATCATAATGAACTTTATTTAATTGAAGTAGGATTCGGATCATACTTACCTCTTGCCCCTGTCCCTTTCTCAGGTGAAGTCATTCACTCTGTTACAGGAGATTATCGTATTCGTAAAGAAATGACCGAAAAGGGAAACTACATTTTAGAGATGCGGAAAAACAATGAGTTCTTGGATCAATCTTCTGCTGATGATTGGACGTTAGGCTATGCATTTTATATAGAAGAAGTGGATGAAGAAAAAGCAAATACAGCACAAAAAATTATCGTTGAACATGAAGGATCACCCTTTAATAAAGTACCTCTTATTGTAAAACTAACTGAAGATGGGCATGCCTCTTTAACGAAAGATAGCCTTACAGTAGCGAAAAATGGTAAAAAAACGAAAGAAACCGTTACAAACATGCAATATACAAACCTTTTACATTCAAAATTCGGAATTACACTATAAGTAAGTAAGCCTTGTTATTTTAGCAGGGCTTTTCAATTTTCAGCAGGGTTTTTTTGCAATTTGTTGTATTTCATAGTTATATAGAAATATAACTACATGTTTAGAAAGGAAATGATTATGACAGAACTTAAAGATCGATTACAAGTAGCTGATATAGAAAAATGGGATTTAACAGACATTTACCATACAATTGAAGATTGGGAAAGTGATTTTCATAAAATTGAAGTATTAACGAAGGAATTACACGAGTTTAATGGAAATATTCACGACGGCAATAGTTTATTAGCTTATTTAACGAAGAGTGAAGAAATTTCTAGCATAATATCTTTAATGTTCGCTTATGCACGATTACAATCTGACCTTGATACACGCGATACTGACGCGCAATCTCTTGTCGATAAAGTATCACAATTACACGTGAAAGTAAGTGCAGCAAAATCTTTCTTTTCCCCCTTCTTACTTAGCATAGACGAAAACACATTACATTCTTACATAGAAGAAACAGAAGGCTTACAATATTATAAAGAAGACTTATTTGAATTATACCGTTATAAAAAACACGTATTAAATAAGGACCAAGAAGAAATTTTATCACAAATGGGTGAAGCTCTTTCTTCTCCACAGCACACATTTGGTATGTTAAATAATGCAGATATATTATTTGGTGAAGTGACGACTGACGATGGAGAAAAAGTGAACTTAACACGCGGAATGTATGCAAAGTTAATAGAAGATACGAATCGTGAAAAGCGTAAAGAAGCTTATAAAGCATATTACAAACCATATGTTCAGTTAAAGAATTCCATCGCATCTACTTTATCCGCTGCTATTAAAAATAATGTTACTGTTTCGAAATTAAGAAACTATCCATCAGCGCTAGAGAAATCATTATTTGGCGATATGGTTCCGAAAGAAGTATATGAAAACCTAATTGATACAACGAAAAAAAACATTCAAACATTACATACATACAATGAAATTCGAAAAGAAAAATTAAACGTAGATGAACTAAGACAATACGACTTAGGCGTCGATTTAGTAGAAGGTGCAAAACAAGACATCCCATATAGTGAAGCATTTGACATTATGATTGCATCACTAGCTCCTTTAGGAGAAGAATATATTGAGACATTAAAAAGTTTTAAAGATAAAAGATATATAGACGTAAGAGAAACACCAGGGAAACGTTCTGGTGCTTATAACTTTGGTGTATACGGCGTTCATCCTTTCATTCTTTTAAATCATCACGATGATTTAAACAGCCTGTTCACTCTTACTCATGAATGCGGTCACGGTATGCATACGCACTATTCACATGGATACCAACCAAGAATTTCTGCACATTATTCTATCTTTGTCGCAGAAGTCGCTTCTACAGTAAATGAAGTCTTATTAATTCACTATTTATTAAAAGAAGCAAAAGATACGAACGTGCGTAACCATTTAGTTAACCATTTTATTGAGAAATTTAAAGGTACTTTCTTTACACAAATTATGTTTGCAGAATTTGAAAAAATCACACATGAAATGGCTGAACAAGGTAAACCATTACATGCACAAGTCTTCAGTGAAATTTATGAAAAGCTATTTAAAGAATATAACGGTGATTCACTTGTATTTGATGAAGAAGTAAAATACGGATGGGCTAGAATCCCTCATTTCTATCGCCCGTTTTACGTATACAAATATGCAACTGGATTCGCATCTGCCATTCAAATCGCTGATAAACTATTAAGCGGTGATCCGAATGCTCAGAAAAATTATATTGAATTCCTTAAAGGCGGAAGTTCAGACTACCCATTAAACTTATTGAAAAAAGCTGGCGTCGATTTAACAACGCCAGAACCGATTGAAAGTGCATTGAAACAATTCACTCAACTTGTTGAGGAGTTTTCAGCTCTATAAAAAAGAGCCTCTCGCTAGAGGCTCTTTTTTATATTCCCTTTCCTTCTATTAAATCATTCGCCATTTTCCTAAATTCTTGATTAAATGCATCATTCATACCATTTTGGACGTTAGAAAATAATATGACAAACGTTCGTTTATCCCAGTTAAAATTATTAAAAGTGTTCCAGCCAGCTAATACACCGTGGTTATGATAATAATCTGGGTAAATATAGAAACTAAATCCATATTTTCTTGCAGGTGATGCAGAAAACATATCTGATACACTTTGTTTAGAAAGTAGTTTACCATCCATAATAGCTTCATCTAACTTTTTCATATCTTCAACAGTCGTATACATTTCACCACAACCATACAGCCAGTTCATTTTTAAGCGAGGTGTGGCTATTAACTTATTATCTTTTTTCGTATACCCTTCTGCTAAGAAAATATCTTCTGGGAGTGTTGCGCCCATTCCAGATTCATTCATTCCAACAGGAGTCAAAATATTTTCTTTCACATATTCAGCAAGTGGTTTATTTGATATTTTTTCTACAATATATGCAAGCACCATATAATTATAATCTGTATATTTCCATCCTGTCCCTGCTGGAAATTGTAACGTTTGTGCCCCAATCCACGTTACTAATTTTAACCGTGATGCTGCGTCAACACTACCTTGTCCCTGTTCTGGTAATCCAGACGTATGTGTTAACAAGTTTCGTAACGTAATGTTTTTATCTGCTGGAAACGATGGGATATATTTATTTACATTGTCTTCAATGTTCAACTTCCCTTTTTCTTTTAGTTGCATAATAGATATTGCAACAACTGTTTTCGTAATAGAGCCAATGCGATATTTCGTTCTTGGCGTTGTTAATACTTGATCTTTCACATTCGCATAACCGTAGCCTTTTCGTAAAATGACATGACCTTTACTTGCTACAAGAACACTCCCATTAAATCCTTTATCTTTTAAGTACTGATCTAGTTTTCCAGCTGCAATTTCATAACGCTTTTTCTCATTCGCATCAATTTCCTGCTTAACATCTTTTTGCTTACTATTTACATTAGAAAATGCCTTTGCATCATATTTTTTTCCTTTATTTGCATGTATTAGTGTAACAACACTTCCACAAAAAACAGCAAAAATAAAGAAAATGATTAACCATTTCTTTAACATACTAGGAACCCTCTTTTATCTAGTTTCACTTAACGTATATCCATTCTATTTTATATCTTTTAATTATCAAGTATATTATAATATTATTTAATATTCACTCTGTTAAAACTAGATTCCTTTTTCTCATTTTCAATTTTGACTACTCTCTATTGTATTTCTTTCTTGCAAAATTTCCAACATACAATCGGATGCATTACACTATAATTTCAAATTCTTTTGTAACATTTGTTACATACTAAAAAGAATGGAGATGTACTATGAAAAACACCGATAAACGCAATCGTTTAGATGATAAGATGTTTCATTATCGGATAACAAAAAATAACATGTTATTAATTGAATATTACGGAAAATAGATTATGATATTAAAAGGAAATGATGCTGAAAAATTTTTAAATAAAATAAATCATGCAAATAACGATAAAGAAAAACAGGTAATTATGGCTAAAATTACAGGTAATTTCAAAAGAGGCAATGAACGAAATTGAAAACGAATCTCATTTACATTTTGATTATACAACAAATAAAAAAAGAAATGTCGCTCATTCAACATTTCTTTAGACTTTCTTCATAAAAAATTTACATTGCTACCATTCCTTCATTTTCTATACTTCCTATATAAGCTGACCGCTGAAATAGTTAGTAATACAACTATGCATAACCACGCATACGTATATCCCTTCTTATCTACAATATAACCAAATAAAGCAGGCGCAACAATAATGGCAATTTGATTTAATGTAAGTGCAAAACTCACTGTCATCCCTACTGATTCTTCACTTGCTGATTCCGCAACTTCAGCTATATAAAGACTAAACCATCCAATTGAAAAGAAACCTAACAATGCACTTACACCATACAATACATTCGTTATTGTATGTATGCTCATTACTAATATTAGAATGAAGAAAATAGAAATACAAACAGTTATAAATAAGGGGATACGCCGATTTCCCTTATAAAACAAATCACTAGTAGCTGCTAATATAACCCTACCAACCATTCCAGAAAAGAACATAACGGAAAATACTTTTCCAGCTAAAATTGGCGTGATTGATTGTTCCAATACTAAAAATTTTATAAAGTGTGCAACTAACACCATTTGCAATGAAATCATACAAATGCCAGTTATATAAATTGCATACAACTCTTTTTTACACATCACTTCTTTTAACTGCATCCAAAAAGAAAGTTTACTACGTTCTTGTTTAACTTTCTCTTGAATATATGGTTCCTTATAAAATATAAAAAATAAAAACCCTCCAATTATACAAATACATGCAATGCTATTTACCGCGTAAGCCATATTATATTTTATTGTAAGAAACGGGATCAACACTCCCGCTAATGTACCACCAATCGGTATACCGGCTTGTCTAATTCCCATCGCTAACCCGCGATTTTCTTTTGAGAACCACTTCATTATCACCTTACTTCCTCCTGGCTGCGAAACACTATAAAACGTTCCTACTAATAAAAGTACAAAAAGTAACCCATTAAATCCATTGACCATATTAGTCAGTAAAAACGAACCTCCTAATAAAAATGAACTTATCGAAATTAACAACTTTTCATTGTATTGATCAAGTAGCCGCCCGACAAAAAGCATACAAAATAGCGGCCCTATATTTACAACACTTACTAACAATCCGATCTCCGTATTCGTAAGTGCATATTCTTCTTTCCAAAATAAAGCAAACGCTCCAACACCATACGTTATAAGTGTTGCTGTTGTTTGAGCAACCGTCGCAAAAATTAACATAACCCACTTATAAGTACTATTCACCCTTTCCTCCATTAACACAATAATCCCTCCATCCCCTTCCATTGTATGAAAGTTCTGATATTATATAAAATAAAGATTTATCATGTAATCCATCAAAAAAAATGATACCTTTTCTGGAGGGATGATACTTGGATATAAAAGATTTAACTGTATTTTTCGAAGTTGCGAAAGAAAAAAACATATCTCACGCAGCTCAAAATTTAAACTATGTACAGTCTGGCGTAACAATGCGTATGAAACAACTAGAAAACGAATTAGGTGTGCCTTTATTTTACCGAAACGGAAAAGGTGTAACTTTAACTTCTAACGGTGAGATTTTATTAACATACGCCAAACAAATTATCCACTTAATGGATCAATCTGTTAAAGCAGTTCAAAGTAATGGGATTGAACCAAGAGGCACTTTAAAAATTGGATGTACAGAATCTACAACCGCTGTAAGACTTCCATCTATATTAACGGCCTATTATGAAAAATATCCAAAAATCGAATTGATTTTAGAATCAAATACGACAGAACAATTGATTAGGCTTGTACTAGAACGAAAACTGGATGGAGCGTTTATAGCTGGCTCTACTCAGCATGCCGAACTTCATACAAATATATTTCGTGAAGAAGAATTAGTTCTCATTAGCAAAAATCCTTTATCTTCCTTTAAAGACATAGGAGACATGAATTTACTTGCATTTAGTCACGGGTGCTATTATAGAAATTTATTAGAAGATTGGCTTCAAGAAGAAGGAATTTCACCTAAGCGAGTATTTGAGTTTGGAACAATTGAAGCGATACTCGCATGTGTAAAATCAGGTATGGGCATAGCAATTATGATGAAGTCTATTTTAAATGGTCATCAACATGACGTATCATTCAACCCTTTACCAAATAGCTTCAAAAAAGTTCCTACTACTTTTATTACTAGAAAAGATATATATCACTCTGCTGCATTACAAAAATTTATGGAGATGACTCACAATGCGTGAAAAGAAAATACGTGGTATGAAACGAAAAACAAACACTATGATAAAGCGAATTGAGGAACATACAAAAACGTTCCCTTCTACTTTCTATAACGATGAATATTGGAATATGCTATTGCCAGTTTCGCAAGCTTTTATTGACTCTCGTAAAACACCTAGAAAAGTAAAACGGTTATGTATTCAAACCTTATTAAATCAAGCAAATCATTTAATAAATATGAAACCAAGCGATACACATATATATCGAGTTGTTGTTTTAATTTCTATAAATAATTTGTGGGATTCGCAAATCATTATATTTAAAAATGAGGACTACTTTCATAATTTCTTTAATAGAAATAGTGAATTTCAAAAATGGATTCTTCTTTCAAATGAAATTGATTTTTGGGAGACATGGGAAATGTCAGTTTGTCATTCCTTCAAAACGCTTCACTTTCAAGAAATTATTTATGATGTAGATGAATGCTATGAAAAAGAGATTACATTTATCGGGGAGTTAAATTAAAAAGGGTATACCTAAAACACTGGTATACCCTTTTCCACTTATTTTCCCTTCAATACACTATGTAATCGATCCGGATAATTTGTAAACATTCCTGTAGCACCCCATTTGATTAACAGTCTCATATCTGGTTTCTCATTAATTGTATAAGGGTGAATTAACAGTCCATTTTTTCTAGCCATTTTCATATATGACTCATCAATAATTAGTTCTCCGTTATCATTACGTAAGTTTGGTCCAATACCAGCTGCATACTTTTTAATTTCTTGAAAATCATCATTCGTTACACTTTTCGGTTCATGTGTAATGCCAGACCATTCAACAATTTCATTGTTTTCATTTGGATAATACCAAAGCAATTGAACTAACGGAATATTTTCATTCATACTATGAATCTTTTTCAAACTATCTTTACTAAATGATTGAATCATAACACGGCTAGAAGACATGTTTTGGCCTACTAAATTATATTTTTGTAACAGCGCCAACAATTTCTCTTCCATTCCTGGATACACATCTGGTGATTTTGTTTCAATATAATACTTCATACTTCTTCCATACTTTTGGAAGATTTCTTCAAGAGTTGGAACCTTTTGCCCAACATACTCTTGCTTAGCCTTTTCTGGATACGCTTTATTAAACCATGATCCTGCATCTAAATTCTTTATTTCACTTAACGTTTTATCGCGTACTTCGCCTGTTCCATTTGTAGTGCGATCAACTGCTGTATCATGCATTGCAATTAATTGGCCATCCTTTGTTAATTGAATATCTAACTCTAAATAATCCGCTTTCATTTTTTTAACTAAATCATAAGAAGCAAAAGTATGCTCAGGTGCATGTCCACTTGCTCCGCGATGTGCAATATTTAAAAACTTATTCGTATTCCATTCATGCTTTCCTTCTGCTTTCGCATGAACAGCTCCCCCAGCAAAGATGCTTCCCGTCATAAAGAAAATAACTAAAACGCTAATAATCTTTCTCATCCTTCAAACCCTTCCTACGTTGCAAATTTCAACAAGCTAATGAGATTTACACGAAATAGAAGACACACTTTCATTATTTTTATAAACCTATATTAAAATTCCAACCTTACAAATGTTTTCTATATTATTAATATAGAAAACTAGTATTATCCTATTTAATTTCTATAGCCCTCCTTTTCACATGTAACTCCCTATTTTGTACGGTTCATTCAATAAAAAAAGCCATAAATTATTTAGAATACACTCCTGTGTCCCTAAATAAATTTATGGCTTTTCTCAAATATCTCCGGCCTCTATTAACTTGTCGAATTTAATCATATCAAACCTATTGAAATTTGTGAATATTTTTTTCAGTACAGTGAAGCACATAAAACAATATTTCTGTAGTTACTCAAAAATCACATAATAAATTTCTCATTACCTCTTCCAATACTATATCTGGATTTACTACCGTTTTTTCCGAACGCCATCCTATAAAGCCATCTGGTCTAATTAATACAGCACCTCCATTCTCTATACCATATAATTTACTAAAAATATCTTCTGGAACAACAAAGTCTCCACTTAAGCCAACACGATACCCTTTTATATTTATTCCTAATTTAGCTGAAACAGTATGTGCTGCCTCAGCCCAAGAACTATTTTCTACTCCTGTAAGTAACACAAAACTGTTACCGAATAAGTCTAATGTAGAAACTTTCTTCCCCTCATACGTTCCCCATAAATGTGGCGCTCGCGTTCCAGGTCTTCCGTTCAACTCTATGCTATCCATTCTATGCGGAGTGACTGAATCATCTATAATCGCCTCTGAACAATACTGATATCCAACTGTAACAGCTAAACCATCCATATTATTCAAACTGCCTTCCTCCCTATTCGCAGCACGAAACAGTAAACTACTTGCATAAGCTGTCGTTAATTTTGCAACAGAGTGTCTCTCCTCATGATATGTTTCTAACAATTTTGGTTTTGCCTTCCCTTTTATAACAGCCGCTAATTTCCAAGCTAGATTATGCGCATCTTGTATTCCTGTATTTGAACCAAATCCTCCTGTTGGCGGCATAATATGTGCAGAATCGCCAACTAAAAAGGTTCGATTTCCTTGAAATTTCACCGCTGTACTTTCGGCTGCTTCCCACGGTAAAACACTTAATATTTTTGATTCAACATTTGTACTTCCAATTGCTATTTGAATAATTTGTTTACAACGTTCTATAGTGAAGTCCTCTAGCCCCTCTCCTTTTAATGGATCGTAGGCTACATGATAAATCCATTTTTTTACGTTATCAACCGGGATAAGTGCACCAAGAACCTCCGGATGAAGTACCATCGAAAAACCGAATGCATCTCCTTGTATAAACTCACTTAAATCAGCTTCAAAATAAATATTCATATAATAGCCACCAATGGTTCCACGACCCTCAGTTTTAATCCCTAACTGCTCACGTATTTTACTTTTCGCTCCATCCGCTGCAATTACATAGTCACAATGTATGACACTTTCTTTTTCTGTTTCACGATTTCGAATCGTTGCTTTTACCCCGTTTTCATTTTGTTCAAATGAAACTAATTCATGATAAAAAGATAGTTGCTCGCCTAATGTTTTCACTTCTTGTAACATCATCTCTTCTAAAATAATTTGATAACACGCAGTTTGTTTTGATGGACTAATCTTTTCTATTTTTTGAAGTAACTCTTCATCGTTTCCGTATTGCGTCGCTCTCATTTGTTCCAATTCTTCTTTATTCGCCTCAGCTATTGTATGAACCGCTATTCTTCCTCTGCAGTTCTCTAATGCTTTACCTGCCAATTTAATTCTTTTTTCCAAGCCTAATTCTCGAAATAACTCCATTGTACGTAAAGTAAGACCGCCTGCTTTCGGATGAATGGCAGTAGACGGATGCCTTTCAATAAGTAAGTACTCAATATTATGTTTTGCAAGAAATAACGCAGACGCTAACCCAGATAATCCCCCTCCAACAATTAAAACTGGTACATAATTCGATTTCATATATTTACCCTCCACATCATTGTTCTGAGCTCAGTGACATAAATATAATCAAAAAAAACATTAAAATATAGACTTATATTTCATTTTGAATTATCATATAGATAGATTACGCCCCAAAATTCCTTTTACCTTTTCATACATCTATAATCCACCTGAATTGTGTCTGTATGAAAGTGTAAAACAAAAGAATGTACTTTACGTTGAACCATGTTCTATCGTAAAAATCAAAAATAATACAAACATTATAAGCGGTCGTAACCTTATGGATTATACAAGGTTACGACCGCTTATTTTATTGTTACATCATTTTTTGTTTTAAAACTTCATCTATTGTGTTATGTAATCCTTCCAATCCCTTTTCTATCTCCCTATAATTTTCAACAATAAAAAATTCATTCGTCTCGATTTTCTTTCTCAATATTGCACCTCATGCAACAATCATGTAGCATTACCGTATCGAAGTAATGGTTCATCATCTTAAACCTTTCGACTAATTACCTGGAGGCAAAGTGATTGAAATGAATAAACAAGAACAATTAAATATTATAAAAAAAGATTTTATTGATTCTCAAAAAGTATTATTGGCAATTGGTGATGAAACACGTCAAGCTATTTTATTAGTGCTAATGGAAACGGAATGTCAAACAGGATTACGTGTAGGAGAAATTACGAAGCAAACACACCTTTCCCGTCCAGCAGTATCACATCACCTTAAGATTTTACGAGAAGCTGGCATTATTTTAATGAGAAAAGAAGGTACAAAGAATTTTTATTATATTGATATATGTACAAAATTAGGTTTATTAAAAAATCTTGTATTAGATATTGAGAAGCTATTGCAAAACTTTTATTAAAACTTGGAGGTATAAGAAATGAAAGCAATGATAATTGATAGATATGGAAAAGTCCCAATGCGTATGGCAGAGGTACCTACTCCTGAAATTAATGAGTATGAAGTGCTCGCAGAAATTCATGCAGCTAGTATTAACCCAATTGATTTTAAAATACGTGATGGAAAAGTTAAAATGTTACTGAAATATGAAATGCCTCTAATCCTTGGGAATGACTTTTCCGGTGTCATCACGAAGGTTGGATCAAAAGTGACTCGTTTTAAAGTCGGTGATGAAATATATGCTCGTCCAAGAAAAAATAAGATTGGTACTTTTGCGGAGTATATAGCCATTCATGAAGATGATATTGCTTTAAAACCAAAAAATCTAAGTTTTGAGGAAGCGGCTTCGATTCCACTTGTTGGCTTAACATCATATCAAGCATTACATGACATCATGCAATTACAAAAAGGACAAAAGATTTTAATTCACGCTGGATCCGGTGGTGTTGGTACTTTCGCAATTCAGTTAGCAAAAATAATGGGTGCTACTGTTACAACGACTGCTAGTGAAGCTGGTGCAAATTTAGTAACGTCTCTTGGCGCAGATGAAATTATTAATTACAAAACAGAAAAATTTGAAGATATACTACAAAATTATGATGCGGTATTTGATACAATCGGCGGTGCAACACTTGAAAAATCATTCAATATTATAAAAAGCGGAGGAAACATTGTTTCCGTTTCAGGTATGCCGAATGCTCGCTTCGGTAAAGAATTTGGTTCAGGATTCTTTAAAACTCTCTTATTTTCATTAGCCAGCAAAAAACTTACTGCACTTGAAAAAAAGCATAATGCTCAATATTCATTTTTATTTATGAAGCCAAGCGGGGATCAATTACGTACTATTGCAAACTATATTGAAGCCGGAAAAATCAAACCGGTAATCGATCGAGTTTTCCCTTTTGAAGATGCTCAAAAAGCAATGGAATATTCAGAGTCTGGAAGAGCAAAAGGAAAAATAATTGTAAAAATTAAATAATAATAAAAACCTCCATTTTCTTAAAATGGAGGTTTTAAATTTGCTGTTAAATAGACATAGTGCAATGAAGTCCTTACAATAGATTGCAAGGGGAAATATTATATTATACTTTTAGTTAACTTTACAAAGAATACATACGTACAAATACATAACTTAAAATACAAAAAGGAGGAGATACAATGACTAAAAATAATGAAACAGGTTGGAATTTAGATAATAGTTATACGACTTTACCACAATCATTTTATACAGAAATCCCCCCTACTCCTGTAAGTTCACCGGAGTTAGTTAAACTAAACCATTCATTAGCGATATCTCTTGGCTTGACCCCTGAAGAACTGAAAAAGGAAGCTGAAATTGCTATTTTCGCTGGTAATGCACTCCCAGAAGGAGCTCATCCATTAGCTCAAGCATATGCTGGCCATCAATTCGGACATTTTAATATGTTAGGCGACGGTCGTGCTCTTTTAATTGGCGAACAAATTACTCCTTCAGGTGAGCGTTTCGATATTCAACTGAAAGGTTCTGGCCCTACTCCCTATTCACGCCGAGGAGATGGCCGTGCTGCACTCGGTCCGATGCTACGTGAATATATCATTAGTGAGGCAATGTATGCACTTGATATTCCGACTACTCGCAGTTTAGCAGTTGTCACAACTGGTGAAGCAACATATCGTGAAACAAAGTTACCTGGAGCAATTTTAACTAGAGTAGCTAGTAGCCATATACGCGTCGGTACATTTCAATATGCTGCAGCTCGTGGTTCAATAGAGGACCTGAAATCACTAGCTGACTATACGATAAAAAGGCATTACCCAGAAATTGAAGCTCATGAAAACCGATATACTGCATTACTACAAGAAGTCATTAAAAGACAAGCCAGTCTTATCGCAAAATGGCAACTTGTTGGATTTATCCACGGTGTAATGAACACTGACAATATAACGATTAGTGGCGAAACAATTGATTACGGTCCTTGTGCATTTATGGACAATTACAATCAAGGAACCGTATTTAGCTCTATTGACACACAAGGTCGTTATGCATATGGAAATCAACCATATATGGCCGCATGGGACCTCGCTCGATTAGCAGAATCTTTAATACCAATTCTGCACGAAGATGAAGAAGAAGCATTAAAAATCGCCCAAGACGAAATTTCGAAATTTAGCGTACAGTATGAAAACCATTGGTTCCTTGGAATGAAAAAGAAATTAGGACTATTTAGTACCGAAGAACAAGATCACTCACTTATTGAGCAACTTTTAAAAATGATGGAGAAATATAAAGCGGATTATACAAATACATTCCGTTCATTAACTCTTGATGCTATCGAAAATACAGCTCTATTTGAAAGTCCTGAATTTAAAGAATGGTACAAACTGTGGCAATCTCGATTAGAAAGACAAGAACATTCGAAAGAAAACGCCTACGAGATGATGAAAAATAATAACCCATCAATCATCCCGAGGAACCACCGTGTAGAAGAAGCACTAGAAGCAGCTGTCACAAATGGCGATTATAGCGTAATGGAGAAACTTCTTGAAGCTTTATCAAATCCTTATGCGTATTCTACAGATCAAGAAGAATACTGCATTCCGCCTGCACCGACGAATCGCCCTTATCGTACTTTTTGTGGGACTTGATTGTTTAATATGTAAAAAGGTGCGTTCATATAAATTGTGTGAACGCACCCTTTTTATATCCCCCACTCAACTAAAACTTTAAAATGCACATCCCCCGATGCCATTTCTTTAATCCAAAACAAATTCTACACTATTCCAATAGACTTACTCGTAAGCTTGTTAAACAAATATTGAGAAATATAAAACATCATTTCTAAATATTTTTATTTTTGATACTATATTTTATAAGAATATTCAAAAAGTGAGGGGATTTCATGAACGTTCAACTACAAGGTAATGAACAAATTACAAAATTATTTAATGACTGGTATAGAGCTATCTTACAGCATCAAACTAACCATGCAACAAAAATAAAAAAAGATATTGAAAATATCATCTCTAATTCAGAAGAAGATACAAACCTACAATTGTATTATTCACTTTTTAATTTCAGATACAAAATTTTAACAGATGGTTTAAATATTAATAAAGATGATTTTAATAAAATTGATTCTTTCCCACTTCCAGAGAATGGGCTATTTTCTTATTATTATCATTTTTTCAAGGCTATTCACAATACAATTATTGGAAACTACAATGCAGCAAAACACCTTTTCGAGAACGCTAAAAAGCTGCTAATACACGTATCTGACGAACTAGAGAATGCTGAATTTAACTACCGCTTAGCTTCCTATTATTATCAAACATATCAACCACTAGTAGCAATCCAATCTGCAAATGAAGCTAAAGCGATTTTTTCAAAACATATAAACTGTGAAATTAATGTTGCTTTGTGTGATAACATCTTTGGTTTATCTTGTATTGATTTAAAACAGTTTGAACAAGCTGAAATTAGACTTGATTCAGCATTAAATATTCTACAGAAGTATTCAGAGGAGACTTTATCATTAAGAGTACGACATAATTTAGCTTGGCTATATGCAAGTCAAAACCTTTCAGAGTTAGCAATGCGTCATATTTCAGAGGTTACAACTAAGCAACCAAATCACTTTAAAGCACTTTTTGTTGAAGCACGTGAATACTACAAGCTTGGAGAATATACCCAGGCTAAAGAACTTATAAAAAAAGGATTAAACATTTCAAATAAACTAGAAAACAAAGAGTTTCAATATCGTTTCATGATTTTAAGAGAACTAAATAATAAAACTTCTATAAATGATTTAGAAATGATAATTTTGGAAGGAATTTCTTACTTTAAAACAGAAAACCTTTGGGAATGTATACAAGAGTACACTGATGTTCTAGCAAATATGTTTTATGAAAAAGAAGACCATATAAAAGCTAGTCAATACTTTTACATGGCCAATCAAGCAAGAAAAAAACATGAAGAAAAGGGAGCTTTGATATAATGAAAAAGATTAAATTGAGCATCATTGGCTTAGCTGTTATTAGCATCACAACTCTTGGATTAAGCTTCACCTCAGAAACACCGAAAACACAGTTAGGATATGTAGCATTAAACATTGGGGACACCCCTGCACCACAAAGACCTAACCTTGTTCAATCCGTTGACGTAAGTAAAGACTACAACTCAACAACAACTGAAAAAGCACTTTAAAAAACGGAAGACCTTCAATTAAGAAGGTCTTTTTAAATACGCTTATTTAGAATATTTCCCTTTCATGTAGGCTTTATTTTCTCATCAACTCCGCAATCCTCTTACTCTCCTCACTACCAACTTTCTCAAGTTTCTCCACAACTAAATTCTGTCTCTCTACAGAATGATTTTGACTTAACTTCGCTTTTCCTTCTATTTTATTTATCTTTATTTTGAATCCAACTATTCCCTTACTTAATCCTCCCATATAATTCGGATCTACATCATTAAGTGAGTAGGTGCTCTCTGGATCTTCATATTTATTTACTAAATCTTGAAGAGAATCTATCTCATCTTCAACAATTTCTAATTCACCATATACATGCACTGCAACGTAATTCCATGTTGGTACTGCATTGTTTGTTTCATACCATGACGGAGAGATGTAACTATGTGGTCCTTGAAATATAGCTAGTACTTGCTGAGTCCCAATATCTTTCCACTGTTCATTCGGCCGTGCGAAGTGACCATGTAAAGTAAGGGTCTCCCTATTTAATAACAACGGCAAGTGCGTTGCATATGGTTCTCCGTTATGTTGAGAAAATAATGTCGCAAAGCTATTTTGTTCCATTATTTCGTACTTCATCTCTTCATCTTGTATTGCGAAATATTTTGGTATGTACATAAGCTCCCTCTTTTCCGCTCTTTTCTATTTTGTTTCCTATTATATTTAGTAACCGCATCAATCAACAGGGCCAGTTTGTATTTGTTTTATAATGGCAGCTTTCTATTTCAAAACAATAGGCAGCATGTATTCCATGCTGCTTTAGTTTATTTTTTCTAATATATTTGTAATAAATACGGTCTTACCCTTAATATAACTAGATCGATTTTTCGACTCTCTTGCTAACTCTTCCTTCAAGTTTCCATACTCATTAGCTACTTCAGTATGTTCACGAAGGTAATCTCGAAACACTATATGCCTTCTCAACTCTTCACTATTTTTATCACACACATATAAATGATGTTCCATCCAAACTGTATTTCCCTCGTTCCATGGAACGAACGTATCCTTTCTTCCAAACGCCTCTCTTCCTTTAAAGCTCCATTCTAACTGATGATAGTACCCTATCTTCTCAAGTTTTTTTACTACCTCATGAAAAATTTCGTACTCTTCTATTACAATATCAATATCTAGTATTGGTTTTGATGCAAGCCCTTTAACAGATGTACTCCCAACATGTTCAATAGATACAATGCTGTCTTCCATTACATTGTTAATAAGAGTGTATATTTTATTAAATTCACTTTCCCATTTGACATTATATTCTTCGATAGCAATTCTCTGCTTCAACGTACCCCTCTTCTCAAAACAAATTATAACCGTTGAATATGAGTATCCTTAAAATCCGTCTCATATTTCAATCCATATCCAAACATTCGATCCATTCCAATATGTGCTGTCCATATTAAGCCAATCATTATAACGATATCCATCTTAAAATAGACACCTATTAGAACAATTAATATGGATATGATATATGTGTGACATACATTATATATTTTCGCACCAACGTGATTATTAATCCCATATGCTAACATTGATAGATCCGGCGCTAAAAGGAATACAAAAAATATAATCCAACTAAACTCATATATCGAATACATATAAATCGTGGCTAAAAATACAACCATTCCTTCAAAATGTACAATACGTTTTTGCATTATTTATCATTCCTATTTTTCTATATTTATTGATACATTTTCATCGCTGAAAGTATTCTTTTTATTTTTTGACCAGATGGTTGCTAATATTGGCCCTGCAATGTTATGCCATACTGCCGCTAATACACTTGGGAGTGCAGCAACCGGTCCAAAATGCAAAATACTTTCCAGCTATATTACTTATCGCTTCTAGTACTTTCATCCACTCAGCCCCTATCTTTTAATTGAAACACCTTATTCGGATTCAAAATATTTTGCGGATCAAGAGCTTTCTTTATTTTCTCCATTACAAATAATGCCGCCCCATGTTCTTCTTCTTGATACTTTCGTTTTCCGATTCCAACGCCATGTTCTCCTGTACACGTTCCTCCTCGTTTAAGAGCATACTGAACGATACTTTCATTTATTTCGTCTGCCTTCTTCACTTCCTCCTTATCATTTGTGTCAATCATTAAGAGTACATGGAAATTCCCATCCCCAACATGACCGAGAATACCGCCAATAAGCCCTACTTTATGTAATACCTCTTTCGCATGTTGAATCGCTCCAGCTAATTCCGAAATTGGTACACATACGTCTGTACTCATTAGCTTTTTACCAGGATAACTATGCACGTAAGAGTACGCTAAGTTATGTCTTGCATCCCACAGCTTATTTCTCGCTGCTGTTTCCGTCTCAAACGCAATTTCTATACATTTATGATCAAGAACGATTTCTTTCGTAAATTCAATATCTTGCTTTAACCCTGCTTCATTGCCGTGAAACTCTAAAAACAGTGTCGGTTCTTCTCTGTAACTTGTTTCATTGTAATAATTTACTTGTTTCATAGATAATTCATCAACGAGTTCAATTCTCGCGATTGGAATACCTGCTTGTAATATGTTAATTACAGCTTCTACTGCATCATTTATAGTTGGAAACGATGCCCTCGCAGCCATAACATGTTCTGGTATACCGTATACTTTTAAAGTTAACTCCGTGAAACATCCAAGTGTTCCTTCTGAGCCTATGAAAATACCATTTAAATGATAACCTGATGATGACTTCGCCGCTAAATTCCCGGTATGTATTACTCCTCCATCAGCAAGAACGACTTCTAAATCTCGAACTTGATCACGCATTACCCCATACTTTACCGCTGTCGTTCCGCTCGCATTTGTAGCAGCCATTCCTCCTAACGTTGCATCAGCTCCTGGGTCTACACTAAAAAATAATCCATACTTTTTCAATTCTTTATTAAGCTGAGAGCGCGTCACCCCTGGCTGTACTCTCACAAGAAAATCCTTTTCTCTTATTTCAAGTATTTTGTTCATAAGAGAAAAGTCCATTGTAATTCCTTTTTCGTAAGGAATTACATGTCCCTCTAAACTGGACCCTACTCCAAATGGAACGACAGCTGTTCCGTGCTGAATCGCTATTTTCATTATCGCGCTAACTTCTTCGGTCGTTTTTGGAAAAACAACTACATCAGGCAAACTACTACTATGGTAAGATTCATCTTTACTATGTAACTCTCGTACTGTCATATTTATTACTACTCGATCTTCAGGAAGTATGCCTTTTAATTCATTTACTACATGTTCAATTGTTATTTCCATAATCAACTCTCCTTTTTAATTTTAAAACAAGTATACCATCTTTATACAAAATAATTAGAAAAATAAGATTATTAAAACTGAACATACAAAAAAGAACCTGCAGCACACGCTACAAGTTCTTTTTCACTATATTTTAAACGATTTCTTTATTAACAACATAAACCAAATTAAAGTAACTGCCATCAACGAATGAGAAAACCCTACAATATAAGTTAACCCTTTAAAGTCAGCTCCATTTAACTGAAGAAGCCCTCTCGCTGCTAGCGAACCTAACATTAATGTTAATGCAATGTTATGTAAAACAAACCACTTATTAAACCCTTGCACTTCATGAAACGCGAATACTTTTGCTAATCCTAAAGCAATTAAAAAGAAGAAAAAGCCAAGTACAAGTGTATGTGTATGCAAAAGATTTAACAAAGTAGATCCTAAAATCCCTTTATACTTACCATACTCCCTAGCGAAAATCCCTGATAATAAACCGATAATCAAATACGTAAACGATGCATTATATAATTTCTTCATTATGTACCTCCTTGAGTAGAATGTGTAGTGTGTCATATTTAGTAATAATGATAGTTATATAGTAAAAACTCCTAGTCACCTAGGAGTCATTGTATAAGCATCTCACTCTTTACAATTAATCCTAATTATAAGATATCTCTCTATACAAAACAAACGAACTTTATGTGAACAAACACCCCCATTAAAATATGTTGCACTTTTGTTTTACACAATCCATACTAATTGTTATAACTTTTTAAAGGTGGTGTAATTATTGATAGTTCTTGAAACTGAACGTCTTAACCTTCGTTGGTTTGATATAAAAGACGCTCCTTTTATTCTTGAATTAGTAAACGATCCTGCATGGATTCAGTTTATCGGTGACAAAGGAGTTAGTAACTTAGAAGATGCAAAAAATTATATTGTAAACGGTCCCATCGATATGTATAACAAACTTGGATTTGGCCTTTACTTAGTAGAACGAAAAAAAGATCTCACTCCACTTGGTATGTGTGGCCTTATTAAAAGAGATTCATTAGAAGACGTTGATATCGGATTTGCCTTTTTAGAGACATTCCGTTCAAAAGGATATGGCTACGAGTCAGCTTCTGCAATAATCGAATACGGTATACAAAAGCTCGGCATGAAACGAATTGTAGCAATTACTTCTATAGATAATATCGCCTCAGGAAAGCTTTTAGAAAAAGTAGGATTACGATTTGAGAAAATCATTTCAGATTCAGGAGAAGATTTAAAATTATTTGGGTATAACGCATAGTAAAGAAGGTCGCCGTGAATCGCGACCTTCTTTACTATTTTACTGATTTTGTAATACTATTTTTAGTTACATTATAGTTGCATCAATTCTTGTGATTACTAATATCCCTTTCATATCACATTTTTGGAACTTTATAGAAATAAAACTTCCACATTTAAATAAATTATATTAATATATCAAATAAAGGAAGTGAGAATAAATGGAACAACCGCTATTTTTATTAGTTCTTCAATTCATTGCATTCATATTAATCATTTGTATCGTATATGGAATGTTGTACAATACCGTATTAAATTTAAATATGCCTAAATGGACTGCACATATAGTAGCTACGGTCTTTTCCCTTGGTATTACCTATCAAGCTTTTATAAATTTTATTTGAAAAACTTTTGTAGCAATTACTTCTATTGTTGATGCAGTAAAGCTTTTAGAAAAAGCAGGATTGCAATTTGAGAGGGTTATTTCAAGATCAGAAAACGTAACCATTTTTTATACAGTCTTTCCAGCGCAAAATAGTGAAGAAGTTAGTTCCGCTGAAAGTGTGTTTGCATAAAAAGAAATGAATTTAATTAATGCTACAAAAATTTTATTTTAATTCTGGTTCTATTGTTTGGAATCGTTCTAGGGTACCATTTGTGTGGACTTTAAAAATTTTCATTTGCGCACCAAAATGTTGCGTTAAGTAAAATGTATCACCAGTTATTAAATTTCCAATCTTCCAATCAGGTTGATATGTACTTTCCATGGAACTTTCTAAATCCCCATTCATTATTAAATTGATATATAATGAAGATGAACTACTCAACATTTTCGTTAAAGATAGTCTATCAACCTCTAACTACCTAATGAACTCAAGTAAACACATCTTCAGTCATTTTAAGAGGTACAAAAGGCACCCTTTCGGGTGATTTTTGTATAAAAATTCTTTTTTTTATATTCGATACCAACCACGAACCTTTTTAAAATAATAGTATCATTATGTCTCCTTTTTAGAGATTATTTTTAATTACCTTTAATTTTTTGCACCAGAACCGGAAAATCCCTGACTACTCGAAATATCAACTATCAGGTGCTAATATTCAATAACGCGTACTGAAAATGATTAAACATTTTTATAAATCCGTGGAACATTTAAGAAATCAATTTTTCTCTTATCGAAATTTAATTAGCTTACAGTAATACAGTGGTCATATATTTTTAAGAATAACGGAAGAATATATAGAAATTGCTACAGAAATGTGAAGTTTAATTAATTTAGGAGGAACAAACTTGTTTAATCAGCTTGTAAAAGTTATACCGAATTTATTTACGATTGGAAATTTATTGTGCGGTGTTTTCTCAATCACCTTGAATATGAGTGAATATTTAGGAACAGCCTCCATTCTCATTTTCTTTTCAGCTGTTTTAGATTTTCTTGATGGAAGAATTGCGAGAAAATTAAAAGTGAACAGTGAGTTTGGCGTAGAATTGGATTCCTTAGCTGATATTGTTAGTTTCGGCGTCGCTCCTGCGCTTTTATTTCATACGATAGCAACACCTTCTATTTTAACTTCTTTGGCATTTATCCTATTCCCAACAATGGGTGCTTTAAGATTAGCTAAATTTAGTATTAAACCAACTATTGGATATTTTAAGGGATTACCTATTCCAGCTGCAGGATTATCATTGGCTGGTATGGCATTGTTTTCATATAGTAATGCATGGATTACTTTAATCCTCGCCCTCTTAATGGTAAGTCCCATTAGGTTTAAAAAATTTTAATGAAGGTCACGCCCAACGCCATTAAGGAGCATTTTAAATGGATTTAACGCGTCAATAAGTATAAAAAAGCAGGACAATAATATTAAATTAGGTGCCCTTCGAAAAATTAAAACCTTGTATTTATGGCTATTGGGTTAATCCATCGATATGTTATTCTGAAACGTCAGTCCACTTTTAACAGGAGCTCCCTTTATCAAGAGAGCTCCTGTTCTTATTTCTTCTTCTTTTCTGTCGGTTGGCTTTGTTTAGCAAAATTAGATGAATCATCAAAATTCGTTTGCTTTTTACCAGCATTATTACTTCTACCTTTTCCCATATGTAATGCACCTCCCCTCCCCCTTACTATTCCCAATAAAAAAATTCTCTTGCATCCAAGAGAATTTTAAATTGGGTTCTTATTGATAATACCTAAGTACTTCCAACACTGCCATTCCATAAAAGATGGATCCAATGTTAAATTATTTAATGCTAAAACAAATATTACATTTTCATATTTAACTGGATAATCAATTAATAATCCTAATGTATTTCCTGAATCTGCGACAATTATGATTCCCTTTTCTAACACGTCATCTATAACTTCTTTTAATTATTCTTACCTAGCATATAATATTTTCCTACACATTGAGATTGCATGTTGTATAAGGAAGCCCTTCTTCTTTCCATGCAAGAAATCCTCCCTTTAAATTCACTACTTCCTTTATACCAGCTCTTTGTAAAATACTAGCTGCTATAGCGGAACGTAATCCGGTTCGACATTGCAAAACTATTGGAAAATCTTTCGGTATATAATCTAGTTGTTCAAATAGATTACCTAAAGTGATATGTATTGCATCATGAAGGTGTCCTTCCTCCCACTCTTTTTTACTACGCACATCGATAACCT
Organism: Bacillus sp. FSL K6-0073; assembly: GCF_038006085.1. Lineage (NCBI taxonomy): Bacteria > Bacillati > Bacillota > Bacilli > Caryophanales > Bacillaceae > Bacillus > Bacillus sp. FSL K6-0073. The sequence continues at coordinate 3,416,172 of NZ_JBBOUN010000001.1, forward strand.
TAACGCTTCCACCTTTTATATGCGGATATAATTCAATCGATGTTTTTTCTTTGTAACTTTCAAATCTATCAAGTCTTTGTATTACTTTTAAGGGTGCAAAAGCAATAATATTATCTAACCCAATAGATTCAAATTCTCTAATAACTGCCTCTACTTTAACTTTTTCCTCATCTAGAATTATTAAAGTTTCTTTTTTATAATCTAATAACCATCCACACCAAGTTGTGAAAGAATTGTTATAAGGTATGTTAATTGACTTCTCGATATGACCTGCAGCAAAACTCTCTACATCCCTTATATCAACTATTTGATAAACGCTCTTCAAAATTTCTTGAAGTTCTTCTACTGTATTAATAGCAGTACTTTTTCTCTTCTTACGAATTGGCGGACCATACTTATTTAAATTCTTCATTAATGAAAAATACTTTGGAGGCTCTGGCTGTCCCGTCAATAAAGTCGATATAAAATCACTTTCTTCATTACACCGAAATGCCCAATTGAACATCTTTTCATAACCTAATGTAGAAGTTGGAATTGCTCCTAATGCTTTTCCACATGCGCTTCCTGCACCATGTGATGGCCATATTTGCAAATAATCAGGAAGTATTTTTATTTTTTGTATAGAGTCAAATAATTGTTTTGCTCCTATTTTTGCAGTATCTTTCATACCGACTGCAGTTTCTAATAAATCCGGCCTTCCTATATCTCCTACAAATATAAAATCACCTGTGAATATCCCTATCGGCTTATCATTCGTATAGTTATTTTGACTTGTATCAGTTACTAAAAAAGAAATACTTTCAGGCGTATGCCCTGGGGTGTGAATTACATTAAATTTTATATGACCTACTTTAAACTCTGTACCCTCTCTAACCAATTTGTATCGACCTTCGTTAAGATATTGATATTTCCAATCACAATCTCCTTCATCAGATACATATAAATTTGCATGATAAAGAGTAGAAAGTTCTCTAGACCCAGAAAGAAAATCAGCATGAATATGAGTCTCAGCCGCAGCAATTACTTCCATCCCCTCTTTCTTAGCAAATTCTATATATTGTTCTATATAGCGACTAGGATCAATAACGATTGCTACGCCTTCTTTCTGACAACCGACTAAATAGGAAGCATGTGCTAATTTTTCATCATAAAAATATTTTAAAAGCATATCTATTCCCTCCAATTAGTTATTTCAAATTGATTTTCAATTTTTGTAACCACTTTTTATCTTCTCCTATAGAATCCCTTTCAACATTAAATTCCAATACATATATGGCAACATATATCTTTTAAGTAAAAACATACTATACCTTTCTTTCGCTTGATTAAATGGAAACGTTTCTTGTGGCTCATGTTCATAGTTAAATTCAGCGAGTATAAGACTTTTATATCCTGTAATAATCGGACATGATGTATATCCATCATATTTAGCCTGTAAATCTCTTCCGCTAAGTACGTCCATAATATTTTGTTTTAAGACGGGTATTTGTTTTCGAATTGCTGCTCCAGTTTTAGAGGTAGGTAAATTGGTACAATCTCCAAGTCCAAAAATATTTTTATATTGCACATGCTGCAAAGTATAAGGGCTTATATCTACCCATCCCTGATGATCACTTATCTCACTCTCTTTAATAAAATTAGGTGGCCCCATTGGTGGAACAACATGTATCATACTATATGGTACGGTTTCTCTTTTTAGTGTTTGCGTATCTTCAAAAATTGCCTCTCTCTTTTCGGCGATAATTTCCACTAGATTTTTATTATAATTCGTTATAATTTGCTTTCTTTCTAGTACTTGTTCTAAAGTATTTGCATATCGTGGAACCTGAAATATGTTATTGTTTGCAGAATAAAACATTACTTCACTTCTGTTTCTTACACCACTATTACAAAAATACTCCTCTGCTAAGTACATAATTTTTTGTGGAGCACCACCGCATTTAATAGGAGTATTAGGGTGGGTAAAAAGCGCATTTCCTCCTTTAAATTTTTCGATTTCTCTCCAAGTAGAATCAACAGATGTATAAGAATAATTGCTACATACCCCATTAGTGCCAATAGACTCTTTTAAGCCTTTAATACTGTCCCAATTTATTTGTATACCAGCTGCTACAATAAGAATTTCATATTCAAGTAACAGTCCGTCATCTAAAAGTATCTTATTTTCAGATGGAAATAACTTAACAACACTTTTAGGGATCCACGTTGCCCCTTTTGGAATAAGCGATTCCTGATTACGCATCGTACTTTCCTTTGAAACAATTCCTCCCCCCACTAAACTCCATAGTGGCTGAAAGTAATGTTTTTTTGATGGATCAATAATTGCTATACTTTCTTTAAATAGGGGTACATTTCGTAATAAATGTGCAGTAGAAGATAGTCCTGCTGTCCCAGCACCAATTACAATAATTTTATAACTATCTCTGATCTTCATTATCCTCTTCCTATCTAAAATTGATTTTTAAATTAACTAATTAGTAGCCATTTTTTCATCGTAGTAACATTATTATAAGTTAAAAACACCATAGTTTTATCTGATTTAAATGAAAATTTTGTTAATTTTACCATCAACATTACTATATGCGTAAATCCCCTATGTTACTTCCATATTTTAGTTTTAATATTAAAACTTTATATTTTTATATAAAATAAAAATAATATATTAAAATACTTTTCATGAATCCGGATAAGTAATGTTTAAAAAACAACAATTTTACTACAGTAATCAAGAACAGTTTTCTAAATTAAGTTACTGCAGAAAATATAACTCTGGCGCAATATCTCTACCAGCTTTCATTCCAATAATAACTCCATGATATAACATCAAAGATGAAATCCCTCAACTTAGGTATTTGACTTTTTAAATTTATACAAATGTCTTAGCTCTATGTACTGTGATATATAGGTCCACATCAATATGTTATTGCATCATATACTGAACAGATAATTTAAATTACTTTTATAAAGGATGATGAGGATGAACCTAGAAGATATACAAAAATCCTATGGCGTAATTGTAAGTTTAGGAGGATTGTGTCAAGTCACCAACCAAATCAAAAGACACAATTTAAGAACATTTTCTGGACCTTTAGATTGGTTTTATTATCCATCACTTTCAGATGTAAACAGATTACTTCAAAATCGATTTAAAAAATTTATGAAGTTGGAAAATATGATTATAGAAGGTTCAGAAAGTTACGGTCTTATTGAATCAGAATTTGATAATCAAATTAAATGGGCAGAACGAATTACCTACTGTATAAAGGACACTTATTATAATTGTTTTTCAATGCATGATTTTCCTATTAATTCAGAAAAGGATTTGAAATCAACCTATCCTTCTTTTAAAGCTAAATTAGACACTAGAATTAATCAATTCCTTGAAAAAATAAATAGTAGTGAATCCATTTTATTCATTAGAATTTGGGGAAATCGAGATGAAGCGGTTGAATTACAAAACGTATTATCTAAAATTACAAATAAGGATTTTAATATCCTTATTGTTAATTTCAAGGAGGGTATATCTAATATTGTTGAACAAAATTGGGGAATATCGCGGGTTTGTTCAATTGAACTCCCACGTTATCAGGATAGATGGGAAGGTGATGATTCCGATTGGGATGTTATTTTAAACAAAATAACATTAACTTAATAATTTCCTTCTTACTTTTAACATGATTTGGCCCGTAAAATCAAATAGGTGTAGAGAAATAAAATTCCTGTCTAATTGATACACACTTAATTAACAAAACGTTCATATAATAATTCGTAAGTCCTTCTTTATTGAATAAATAGTTCTTTACAAAATTAGTTCCATCACTAGAGCACCTTTATGCGGTGCTCTTTTTTGAATTTATAAAATGTAAAAATAGTTGTTCCATTTTCCTTCAAATGACTAATTCCCTTTGTTATTCTTCTGTTGATTTCTGTATAATCATTTATGCGATCAGCATATTCTGCTTATGTAGTGCATTCACGACTACTTACTTCCATACTTTATCTTATATTTTGTCTTCTTGGATATTTCATTATAAGCTTCTTCAATTCCCTTGATTTCCTTCCCCTTCTTTTATCTTAAGAACAAGCAATTTCTTTCATTAATATTAAATAAACTAAAGCATAGATTTTAAAAGAACCTAATTTACATATAATTAATGATAAACTACAATGTGTATTCTCCACGTTTAATCAGCATCTGAATTATAAATCTAACATATTTTTTTTAGTTGATTGTCATTATGGTACAACCGTGTATACATTTACCAAACAAATTACATAGTTTAAATTAGTAAAATATATAGAGAGGAAGGAAATAAATCTATGAAAGTCATAATTTTGTGTGGCGGAAAAGGGCTTCGGATGCAAGGAATTTTAGAGGACATTCCCAAACCATTAGTTCGAGTTCAAGGAAAGCCTCTCCTCTTGCATATAATGAATTGGTATAGAAAATATGGACATTCTGATTTCATTTTGCCCTTAGGATATAAAGGTGAGAAAATTAAGGAATATTTTATGGACTTTAGCTGGAAAGAGAATGACTTTAGTTTGAATTTTAAAACCAGTCAATATACGCTACTTCAGAAATTAGAAAATTGGAATATACACTTTATAGATACAGGAATTGATACAATGACCGGGGCAAGACTAAAAAAACTTGAATCCTTTGTACAGGGTGAAACCTTTTTATTAACTTATGGTGACGGATTAGCCAATATAGATATTGATCAACTAATAGCATTCCATAAAGAAAAAGGAAAAATTGCTACATTAACTGGAATTAAAAAAAATAGTCAATACGGCCTATTGGCGGTCGAAGATGGAATTGCTATTGATTTTAAAGAAAAACCATTACTTGATGAAGTAATTAATGGCGGTTTTTTTGTATTTAACAAAGAAATATTCGATTATTTAAGTAATAATGATGATTGTGTTCTAGAAGAAGATCCTCTTCGAAATTTAATAAAAGACAATGAGCTCGCAGTCTATGAACACAATGACTTTTGGGCTAGTGTCGATACACCTAAAGATTTAAAAACTGTAAATGAAAGTTGGAATCCAAATAAATTTTAGTGGAGAGGACTGAATAAGCATTGAACTCTAATGATAAAAAAATAAGTTTACCTCGATTGTATATCCCCTCTAATGAGAAAATAGTTAACCCACTTTCAACAGGAATTAAAGCTTCAAATCTCTCCAAAAAAAATACTCAAAAAAGAATTAATCCCCAATTCTATAATCAACAACATGATCTAAATAATCATTTCTGCGTCATTGTAGGTAGTGAGTATGTCTTGAAAATTATTGCTTTACAGCAATCATTAATGCAGTACTCAGAAAAATTCACATTGTGGATTTGTTGTATAGATCCTTTTGTATATTCACTATTAAAAGAAATGAGTTTAATTAATGTAAACCTTTTACAAGTTGAAGAATTGGAAGATCGTGAATTAAAAGCAATTAAGAGAAAAAGAAAAGTAAATGAATATTGTTGGACTTTAAAATCTGTCTTGATAGAATATTTATTGGTCAATTATGATTTACCATCTATTCTATATTGTGATGGTGATTTATGCTTTTTCTCTGACCCTAATATTATTTTTGAGGAATGGGGTGACCATTCTATTTTCCTAACCCCCCAAAGAGATCGTGATTGGGTAGAAAAAATGTATGGAAAATATCAGGCTGGTCTAATTGGATTTAAGAATGATCTCTATGGACTAAAAAGTGTAAGATGGTGGAAAAATAAATGTATAGATTGGTGCAGTGCCGAGGCTGAGGAGGGGAAATTTGGAGACCAAAAGTATTTAGATTATATCCCTATATATTTTCCAAAAGTAAAAATTTCAAATAACTTAGGTATAAATGCTGCGCCTTGGAACTGTATATATAATAACGATTATAAAATTGACAAGACTAAAAACGATATATTTATTGAAAACGACAAACTAGTTGTTTACCATTTTGCATGTATTACTATCTTTACTGAAAATGATTTTGATCTTTGGTCTTTGGGAGAAATTTCAATACCCAATAATATATTAAACCATATTTACACTCCATATTTAGAGAGAATTCAATTTGTTTTAAAGCAATTAAAGGATAAATTCAATAAAGATACTAAACAATTTTTAAGTAAAAAAGATATAAATAAAGCTCAAACTTTATATAAAGATTCACAATTAAGAAGAAAAATGAATCAATCCAATCATTTTATGAACTTTTCCATGATTATAAGTAAAGAACGATTAATCCAAGGATTGACTTCTTATTATTCCTTAGAAAATTTCAACGCTAAATTTACTGTATGGATTTGTTGTATGGATGATCTAACGTATCAAATATTAGAGAAATTAAAATTAAAGCACGCCATACTAATTCCGGTAAAGGATATTGAAAATCATGAACTCCTCAGTATAAAAAATGATAGAAGTTTACAAGAATATTGTTGGACATTAAAAGCGCCCCTATGTCTACATGTCCTTAGTCTTTATCCGGAAGTTGATCACATTATATATTGTGATGCTGATATGTATTTCTTTACAGCACCTAATATCATTCTTGATGAATGGTGGAAGTACTCTGTATTCCTTTGCCCTCAAAGAAGCTCTACTGAAATTGAAAGCATACACGGTATATACCAAGCTGGTTTAGTAGGCTTCAAAAATGATCAAAATAGTAAAGAAATTTTAACATGGTGGAAAGATAAATGCCTAGAATATTGCAATAATCAATATGATGTTGAAATGAATAGATGGGGTGACCAAAAATATTTAAATCACATTCCTAACATCTTTTCTAATATAAAAATCATGACTCATAAAGGTATTGATGCAGCACCTTGGAATGTCATTTTAAATAGCAGTTCTATATCCAAAACAGATAATAAAGTTTTTATTGATCAAGATGAATTAATAGCTTTTCATTTTGGAAGTATGCAAATTATTAATCCAAATGAGTTCGATTTATGGAAACAAGAAACTTTAGAATTACCTCCAGCAGTTTTAGATTATATATACATTCCTTATATTGAACAATTGAACAAGACATGTCATACCCTTCATAATACTTTTCAAAAATCTCCCTCCTCTTTATTTGCTGACCAAATTGATACAACAACAATAAAAAATTATTTTAAATACCCCTCCCCTCATCACAATTAAGACTGATACTTTCCTTATTTAAAAATAAATCTATTTATTTCAGCAACTAAAAATACATCTTAATAAAGGATAGATTATCACTATGATTGCTTCATTTAAAAATAAAACTTTCCTTATTACTGGTGGATACGGTTTTATTGGTTCTCACTTGGCACGAAGACTTTTAAATTTACAAGCAAAAATTGTTCTTTTCATAAGAACACCATCAAACTCTTGGAGACTAAAGGATATTCTAAAATATATTGAAACCTATGAAATAGATATACGAGATAAAAAACAAGTACAAGATGCAATAAAGAAAATTAATCCCGATTATATCTTTCACCTGGCAGCCTATGGTGTAAATTCTGCCCATACAGATTACATCCATGCTATAGAAACAAATGTTATAGGGACTTGTAACATTATTCAAGCAGCAAAATTGGTGAATTGTAAAAAAATCATCAATTTTGGGAGTAGTTCTGAATACGGTAACAAGATGGAACCTATTCATGAAAATATGTTACTAACTCCTGTGGACATCTATGGAAGTACCAAAGCTGCTGCTACTATACTGGCCCATCAAATTGCTAGCGAAAACAATATTAATCTTATAACATTAAGACCTTTTGGCATATTCGGAGAAGGCGAAGAGCCGCATAAAATTTTTAGCTATATAATCTTGCGAGTATTACAAAACAAAGATGTAAATTTAACTTTATGTAATCAATTAAGAGATTATTGTTATATAGAAAATGTAATAGATGCCTGTATCCTAGCAGTAGAAAATACTACTGTACAAAATGAAATCTTTAATATTGGGAGCGGCACTATTCACCCCTTGAAACATTATGTAGAATTATTATTCAAACATTTGAAAACCAATTCCAGACCAAATTACGGTGCAATTTCCTCTAGAACAAATGAAAGATGGGTTCCTGAAGCGGATGTGCAAAAAATAAAAAACTCTCTTTCCTGGGAACCTAGAATTAATATTGAAGAAGGAATTATAAAAACTGTTAATTGGTATAAAAATAATAAACATTTATACCTAACTCCCTAAAAATAGGGTACTAAAGGAGGTGGACTAATTGTTAAACCAAAACTTTAATAATGCTTTTTACGGAAAAAGAATTTTAATTACTGGACATACTGGTTTTAAAGGTTCTTGGTTATCCCTATGGTTGAATGAATTAGGTGCTGCTGTAATCGGATATTCATTAGATCCTAAAAATAAAAATGATAACTTTAACATTACTAACCTTCAAAATAATATAATTGATATTCGTGGAGACATTAGAGATTTTAATAAATTAAATAAGGTTTTTACAGATTATAAACCTGAAATTGTATTCCATTTAGCTGCCCAACCTCTAGTTAAGTATTCATATGAATATCCTAGAGAAACATACGAGGTAAACGTTGTAGGAACTATGAATGTACTAGAGGCAATTCGATTACATGAATCAGCTAAAATAGGAATTATGGTGACAAGTGACAAGTGCTATGAAAATAAAGAATGGCCTTGGGGTTATCGTGAAATTGACCCTATGGGCGGCCATGACATATATAGCTCAAGCAAAGGATGCTGCGAACTTTTAATTTCTTCCTATCGTAATTCTTACTTTTCAGAAGAAAAATTTTCTCAACACAAGAAAATAATTGCAAGTGTTCGAGCTGGTAATGTAATTGGTGGTGGTGATTGGTCAATAGATAGAATTATTCCCGATTGTATACGAGCATTAGAATCAAACAAAAAGATTATTATTAGAAATCCTACTGCTATTAGACCCTGGCAACATGTACTAGAACCTTTAAGCGGGTATTTACTCCTTACAGAAAAAATTATAAATAATGGTATCCTTTTTTCAGGAGCATGGAACTTCGGGCCATCCCTAAGCAATATTGTTTCAGTAGAAAAATTAGTGACCAGTTTACTAGATATTTGGGGCTGCGGGGATTGGACAGCAGAAAATATAGGTCCAATAAATTTTCATGAAGCAAATTTACTAAACCTTGACACTAGCAAAGCAAAATTCAATCTTAATTGGCAGCCAAAATGGTCCCTACAACAGACTTTAGAAAATACAATAGAATGGTATAAACATTATAATTCTTACACCAGTTCTGAGATGAGAAATCTATGTATTAGCCAAATCAAACAATATTGCATGCTTTGAACTACTCCCACTTACCCATACTTGCTGTGAGTTCCTTATGGAGGGAGTCTTCTTGGTTAAAATAATAAAAGATACATTAATTTTTATAGTCTAAATTATAAACCTACTATACCTAAAATTATGTGATTGTACATTAACAAAAATTTTATTTCTTCGGTTATTTCAAATCAACTATTGACATTATATTGAAGAATAAAGGAATCACTTATTTTTCTAGTGATTCCCTTGTTCTGAGAAAATAATGTCTTGCTTTAACGACAATACAGTATATGTGATTATTAATTTATTTGTTCTAGTTATGAAAAAATCTATTCCTGTCAAAAGAGCTTTCTTCAAAGAAAAACTTCCTTTTTTCTCTACTTATCCTACTCGAAAAGTAAATAATGTTATTTTTCAGATGATTACATCTACTATTTATAGAATTACACTGAGCTTTAACAAGTTTATGCTTATATATTGATTCTCTTATTTATTATCACCAATGTTGATGAATTTATGCATAGCTTATTCTATACACAAATAGCTTTTTGAATTATCTTTTCAGAATAAATAAAGGAGACTTTCTCTTTTATGCACTTTCCCCTTACCATTCTTAAATTTCCCTTTAATCAACAATAAGAACAAATCTTCAATATAGTACATCTTCTTTGAACTACCCCCACTTTCACTTCGTTTAGAAGTGAGGGATTCCTAAGTAAAGAGTTCTATCGAACTCTAATTGATTAGGCTAACCCCGCAGTCCTTGCGGTTAGAAGCCTTATCGCTTCACTCTTTAGATTGATACTTGCGTTAATATCCCTATCATGGTGTGTACAACAAGAAGGACAGTCCCATTCACGTAGGTTTAGATTTTTAACGTCTTTATTTTGATATCCACAACAAGAACATAATTGGCTGGAAGCAAATGTTTTCGATACGACAATGACTTGTTTGCCATACCATTTTGCTTTGTATTCTAACATTGATCGAAATTGCAACCAAGATACCTCACTAATTGCTTTTGCTAACTTATGATTCTTTAACATATTCGATACTTGCAAATCCTCTATACCGATAACATCGTGGTTTTTGATGATTTCAGTTGAAATTTTGTCCAAGTAATCTTTTCTAGTATTTGATATGTATTCATGAATTCTAGCTACCTTTACTCGTTGTTTATTCCAGCGAGAAGATCCTTTCATTCTTCTAGAAAGAACACGCTGTGCTTTCGCCAACTTATCTTCTAATGATCGGAAAAATTTCGGATTTTCATAGTGTGTTCCATCTGACAAAATAGCGAAATCTTTTAGTCCTACATCTATTCCAATGTAAGAATGTGTTTTCGGAAGTTCTTGTACTTCTGTTTCAACTAATAGTGACACAAAATATCTACCAGAAGGGTTCTGTCTAACTGTAGCATTTACAATACGCCCCTCTACTTCGCGACTTTTGGCAAATCGAACAAGGCCTAGTTTCGGCAACTTTATTTTGTTCCCTACAACGGCAATGTTTTCATTTGTTTGTTTTGTGGTATAAGATTGTACGTTGTTCTTCTTAGATTTAAAGCGCGGTGCGCTGTTTTGTTTTTTGAAAAAGCGCGTATAAGCATCCGCAAGGTTGCGAACAGACGACTGAATCGCAATACTATCCACTTCTTTTAGCCAAACAAGCTCTTTCTTCATGGCAGGTAGTTTGGCAGAGCATATACCATAGGTCAAGCCTTTTCCTTTTCCTGTCTCTTTGTATACGTGATCCCATAAGGATAGAAAATGATTGAATACAAAGCGAGAACACCCAATCGTTTTGTTGATTAGAATTGCTTGTGCTTGATTTGGATAGATACGAAACTTATAGGCTTTATTAATCATTATTTGATTCACCTCCATTTCGCTATATGACTATTATACACCAAACATATATTCGATAGATAGTAGAGTAATACTTTCTATATGTCGAACAATTAAGATGGCTTCCTGCCATCTCTTGTTCGAGGCCAATTCATCTCCCGCCTACTCACTGGACTGTGACCCTTCACGCTCCTTGAGGAAGGAGTCTTCTTGGCTAAAATGATAAAATAAAACAAAACCATACGTAAGATAATTTTACTATTACAAATAATGACATAGTCTGTTTCACCTTTTACATTATCTAAAAAAGAACTTGTAGGAATTCTTACAAGTTCTTTTTTATTTCCTTTATTCTCTTCTTATTTACATACGCAAGATTTATACATTTGGTGGTGATACATACTATATTTATCCGATAAAATAATCTAAAAATTAACACATAATTGATCGTTTTAAGAAAAAGAAATTTCATAAATCTTCAATCACAGTTTCTAAGTTCACCTGATAGAACGTATAAAGACTCAGATCATCTTTTGATAATTTTTGGATGCTTTATTCTAAGCATATTCGACACGAATTGATTATTTTTTATGAATTTTCTTGAAAAATATTGTAATATCACTCCATTTTTTCTTCTATTTTGTTATGATGTTTATAATTAAATTGGATTAGGATTTTTTTAGAAAATGGGGGCGTATATTATGAGTGTCTCAGTAAAAGGAAATGAGCAATTAACCTCTCTATTGAACGACTGGTATCGATCTATGCTATCTCAGCAAGTTATAAAAGCTACTAATCTAAAAAAGAAAATTGATGAAAAAATTAATAAGTTAAGCATTGAACCGAATCAAGAGCATCAGGATCAAAATTTGTTACTATACTATTCACTACTCGAATTTCGTTACAAGGTCTTAACAGATAGCCTTGGTATTCAACAAAATAGTTTTGATACTATTAGCGATTATGATATGCCTACAGATCAATTTCTACAATTCTATTATCATTTTTTCAAATCCATTCATTCCACTTTTATATCAAATTATACTGAGGCAGAGGAACATTATAAACTAGCAGAAAAAATATTGGTAGCTATACCAGATGAAATTGAACACGCCGAATTTTACTATAGAATTGCTACTTTCTATCACCATACCTATAACAATCTCGCTTCTATCGAATACGCAAATAAATCGAGAGCAATCTTTTCAAAGTACGAAGGTTATGAAGTAAAAACAGCCTTTTGTAATAGTTTGCTAGGTGGTTGCTGCATCTATTTAAAACAGTACGAACAAGCAGAAGAATATCTACATTGTGCAATTGATTTACTACAAAAAAATAGGGAAGAAGATTCCTTGTTATACGTAAAAAATACTATGGGGTGGCTGTATTCTGATCAAAGTATGTCTACTTTAGCTATTCGTCACCTTTCAGAAGTAACAGAGAAAATCCCTACACACTTCAAGGCCATCTTCCTACAAGCTAAGGAACATTATAAGTTAGGAGAACAATCAACGGCCAGCCAACTCATTGATAAGGGACTACAGATTTGCAGAGAAATTCATAACGAAGAATATACACACCACTTCTCTATTTTAAAAAAATTAAACGAAAATATTCCATTGGAAGAATTAGAAAAAATCATTCAAGAAGGAATCTTATACTTTGAGGAAGAAGAATTATGGGAATATGTTGTCGAATACGCCGAATTATTTGCCACAAAATGTAGACAATTAGAGAACCACCAAAAAGTAAGTGACTATTTCCATATTTGTTATCAAGCAAGACAAAAATCAATCGCAAAAGGAGTGTTAAAATAATGAAAAAAATTAGTTTATTATTATCAGGCATTGCTTTTATTGGGGTATTAACGGTGGGAATTTTTCAGTTTTCTAAAACAGATCAGCTTGCTACTCATGGGCATTATCCTGCTCCTTCATATAGTGTTGGCGATTATAGTGGTGCACCACCACAAATTTAATGTAAATGTATTTAAAAACCCTCCAAATGGAGGGTTTTTAAATGGCTTATCTGCCTGTTCAATACGCATAGAGAGTACATATTATACTTATTTACTATGTTATAAGATTTTTCATTTCCACTCTGTAACAAGATTCTAGCATTCTCTCCTAGAATCTCAACTTAAATCTTAAATCCACCAATTAACTCTTGAAGTTCTTCCGCCATCTGTGCTAATTGTATTGCTGAAGAATTTATCTCTTCCATAGAAGCATGTTGTTCCTCAGATGAACCAGCTATCGTTTGCATACTTGAAGAATTTTCTTTTACAGCCATAGCTATTTGATCAATCGATGTATCAACTTTCATTGCATCAGTTGTCATTTTATTTGATAGTTCTACCATACCATGCACTTTTGATACAATATCATTTGCAGATTTTGAAATCTCATAAAAACTTTGTTTTGTATCATTCGCAACCTTAATTCCCGACTGTACTTCTACGCCTACTTCATTCATAGCTTTTACAGTCTCATGTACGTCTGCTTGTATTTCCTTAATTAAACTTCCAATTTCCATTGAAGATTCGGATGATTGCTCCGCCAACTTTCTAACTTCATCAGCAACAATTGCAAACCCTCTCCCCTGTTCCCCAGCTCTAGCTGCTTCAATCGCTGCATTCAATGCTAATAAATTTGTTTGTTCCGCAATATTTTGAATCGCTTCTAATATACTGCCAATTTGCTGTGATTTCTTATCTAATAATTTTATGACATTATCGGATTGAGAAACAGAGTGATGGATAGACTGCATTTGTGTTACAGTTTGTTCTACTAATTGTTCACCTTCATTGGCTTTTTGTTTAGTGTATATGGATGAAGCCGATACTTCAGAAGCATTCTCAGCTACGTATTGAATATTTCGTGTTACCTCACCAATTAATTCAGCTCCAGACTCAACTTCATTATTTTGAACCTCTGCACTGTTCGAGATTTCTTCCATCTCTTTTGTAATTTGTTCTGTCGCAACACTTGCTTGCTCTACACTAGCAGTTAGTTCCTCAGAAGACGCAGCTACATGTCCTGCAGATGTGTTAATTTGAGAAATAATATTACGTAACGACTCTGCCATTGTATTGAAACTACCACCTAATTGACCAAGTTCATCCTTTGAACGAATATCTATTTTCTCGGTTAAATCTCCTTGACTAATTCTTTGAGCTGAAATGACTAATTGTCTTAGTGGAGTAATTATAGATTTGAGTATGAATAGAATTACAATTCCACCTAACAATAATGAAGCACCTATTATAGTGAGCGTTTTATAAAAAATAGGATTGGTAGCTTCTTCAATTTCTTTCGTAGGCATTACGCCAGCTATTTTCCAACCTGTTTTTTTATTTGTCTTAAAGCTTATGTTTCGATCTTCACCATTGAGGCTATAAGTAATTACTCCATCTTCTGTCTTGTACAATTCATCCACTAAAGTTTTATCTAATTTCTCTCCAGGTTTTAGTGATGGATGAACAACTATAGTTTTATCTTGACTAACTATAGATACAAATCCTTGCTTCCCAATTTTTATCATTTTGGATGTTTTTACGATATCTTTAATATTCAAATCTACGCCAATGACACCACTTTTATCTGCATTCTGCTTTGCAATTGCAATTACCATATTTCCTGTAGACTTTGATTTATAGGGAGATGAAACAATAATCTCTCCATTTGCTTTTACTGCATCCTTATACCAACTACTTTCTAACGGATTAAACCCTTCTGGTATTTTTCCAACAGGTGCATGAATAAATTGATTGTTACTGGATGCCGTATAAATCGTTTCTATCTCTGGATGTAACTGTATATATTGATCAAATTTATTCTGTACATTTTGCGATTGTTCAGGATTATAATCCCCTTGTGTGAGTACCTTTGCAAAATGAGTGATATCTGTATGCTTATTTTCTAATTCATCATCAACAATCTTATCTAAAATACTTATATTATCTTTTGCAGATTGTAGAATTGTTTCATTAAGATCTGTTTTTGCTTTATTATAAGATGATACTCCTACGATAAGGCTTGGTATAATTAATATTGCTATAAATGCCATAGACAACTTCGTTTTAAGCTTTATTTGCCCCAATCTTTCTTTTATATTAAACACTAGCTACTTCTCCTTTTCATTTTTACTACTTATATAGTTTATTTAAATTTTTCTCCTTTACTTTTCCACATTCATTTATGGTACCATTCGAAATGAAACCACAATTACATCCCATTATCCATACTTTATAATTTAAAGATTTAATTTTCACAGACAGAGTTTTATCTGTTCTCCTTTCGAATATGTTATTTTTCTAGATTCAGCAATTATTAGACTACGAATTATTCCAAATAAACTTGATGCAACAAATACTTCATTTAAAAAATAATTATTGGATTTGTTTGGATAAAAATCTAGTTTAGCGCTAATCCAATCGGATGAAATTCTTACCATAATACATTCACTAAACATAAATAAGTAAATTTATTTCTTTTAATACTTATATTTAACTGCCTTTTAACCATTCTAACTGTATTATTTCATCGTTTTATCTATTTATTACAACCACTTTTGTTTTATTAAATCACTAAACTATAAATTCTAAATAGGAGAATAAAATAAATTAGAGAATTACATTGTAACATATATATATAAGTTGTTAATATTAAAATTTAAAACTTTACTATTTTTCATATGCAATATTACATGCGAAAAGCCATAATTTTTTTGTTATACTATGCATGTGGATTTTTCATCCAAAATCCACCCAAACGCATATTTATGTATATGCCACCCTAATTGATGAAAGTGAGAAGAGTGTTTATCATTTTTCTCACTTTTTTATTTAGGCTCTGTTAATATTGATTATTGATAAAAAGTATTAAATAAGGGAAGACACCTTAGAGTTGGTGCTTCCCTTATTTGTTGATTATTCAAATCTAAAATAGGTATTTTCTAAACCTATTCTTTGCTTTAATGTTCTGCCCAAAGCATAATTATTTGGTAATTCTTTTTCAATGACACAAATAATATAACCTGCTTTTCCTGTTGTTAAATTAGTTAGTTGTAAGTAGTTAGTGTTGTCGTAGATATAAGAAATAATATATTCATAGAAATTATTTTCTTTATCTTCTCTATTCATACCAACATTGTACAACCTAACTCTTGCTCCTACCCAAATTTCCTCATCATCATCAACATTACTTAAAGGCATCCATTTCGAGTTATCCAATATTTCACCCTTTTCTTAATTCATTCGTTTATACACGAATGTTGCTAGACACAAACTATCATAAGCATCCGTCATTTCATTGATTAGACGACCACCGACAGAGAAAAAAGACTCAACATAGCTTTTTACCCATTGAAACACTTGCTCTTTTAGTTATTTTTACATTTTGAATCTAAGAAAATGAATTCCCTTATAAAAACTCTAACAGAGAATCTTCCTTCCAAATTTCACCTAGGGAATTATTTGTTTTCCAAAAAAACTACCAACATCTTTATCAACTCATTTTAGAATATTTAAACAATAATTCCATATACATTACCTGCATAAATTATTCATTTTCTTTTATATAAGACCTACCTTTTTACTTTTAATAGATTATTAGACATTGGATTATTATACATAAATCCCAAAAACATGCGGTATTTTGTAGAATTTTGTCTATCAATATGTATGTACACCCTTTTGTAGTGGATATAGACTGTGAGGTGTAAGGAGATACCTTACAAAATAATAAAAAGGAGATTATAGAATGAGTAGATTAACAAAATTCTCAAAGTTAGTATTTGCAACTTTAATCGCGGGAAGTAGTCTAAGCACCTTTGTTTCGTCACACAGTGTACAAGCTGACACCTTAGATCCTAATTACCAAGACAATATAAAATTCATACCACCTTCTAGTGCTAGGCCAAAATTGGAACAAAAAAACACTATTGTTCCAGAAGCAAAAGTTGTTAAAGACCATTATGTAAAGTACTCTAAAGCACATTTCCAAACTAAAGAAAGTATACCAAAAGAGATTTATTATTCTTCAGAAGGCTTTAAGGGCTATATACAGGCAAGTACCGTTTGGGATATGGGAGATCATTTCGCAACACTATATTCCGGAACCGTTATTCGATGTTAGACTTTTAATCCATTCTCCCCTAATGCTTAAAATGGTTAATAACTCACTGCCAATACTGTAATATCTATTGTTCATAAAATAAACCACAAAATCTTTCGATTTCATGGTTTATCAAATATAAAGATAATGCTAAACGAATACTCTAACATTACCTTCCCCAAAGTTAATTATAGAGTATTTTCAAAAAAAAGACACTCTTGTAGTGTCTTTTTTATAGTATTTTAAAAAGAATTCCACCTACTAACACCTTTTTGTTGCACCTATTCGTTTATTTCAATATGATACTTTTCCATCTCGTATATGCAATAGACAATGATAGCTAAACTCCAACTGACACTATAATAATTATGTGTGTAGAAGTCATAGCCCGCTTTAATACCTTTCTCTATTACAACTAATGTAAATCCTAAAGCCACCCATCTGTTAATTTTCATCTTTATAAACGTTAAAGAGATAATTATTAAAAATAAAATATTTGTAAGATGATTTATCATTAGCTCATATTTTTGAATGTATACTGCCATTATACAAGCAACGATATTAGTCGCAATGCCAAAGGCAATCACCGCTCCCCAAACCCTGTCCGAAAGTCCCACTCCTGAGTCAGTCCCTTCCTAAACAAATATCCCTTTCTTTAATTCGTTCCTACACCCTATTCAAGATATGCTAAATTATCCTTGTCTGATGAATATCTATTTATCTTTTCATATAGAGCAAACAAAATCTTTACTCATAATTTTTTCTTTATTAGACAAACTATGTCTAAGCCGTTTGAACTAGCGGCTTCACTCTTCTGGTAATGGGATAGCACAATTTATTGAATTGACTAACTCATTCAACCCACTGGCACCGGCAGGCAACAAAATAGTTGTCTGCCATTTTCATGTATACTTTTTCTAATTTCATTTCAAACCAAGTGTGTGCTGTACTGATTTCAAAAGGACAGAATTTCATTTTTTAAAATGTAAAAAAGATAAGATCCTGTCTACTTTTGGTATAGGACTTTTTCTTTTCACACATACTATTTTTGAACTTGTTTACCAATACGTGTCCTAATGGTGTCTTGAATTCCTCCTAAAAAGAGCTGCAGATACGACTGCATGCCCTTTTATTTACGTTGTTTCTCTATACCCAATAAAGCAATTAAAAGCTAAAAACACACTATTACACATTCTTTTCATTCCAGATTATGTTAAAATTTCTTAAGTTGCTTATTTCATAGTCGAATTATGATTTCGTATCTAATTCAGCAATATCTGAGCTGTATCTATTATAATTAACAACATAACAATTGAAGTACCAAGGCTCACACTCCCTTCTACTGTAAAAAAAGGTGATGTTCTTATTATTGAGTTTAATAAATATGCAATTGATAAAAAGGAAACAGAAAAAAGCAGACGTGAAATTCAAAATTTATTGGATAAACTATTTGAATAGTAATATTAATTCATCAAACAAGAAGAGCTATCCAATAGGACGGCTCCTCTTTATTTCACATACACATAGGCTTTGTTCGCAATAATATAGCATGTTTTTCTTTTGCTGTTGTGAAATATACAATTAAAAAAGTGAGCAATATAGTTATATTGTTCACTTTTTTGATACATTTATGAAACATTCATGTGTTATCTTCATTACGTTTTTTCTTTTTATAAAACCATGTGCACTAGAAGCCCTAGAGCCCTAAACTCTAGGGCTTCTTCATTTACAATGAGTATATTTTGTCTTATTTACTATTCATTACCTTTATAAATAATTTCTAGCACTCCTTTGTGATTTCCATTTTAACATTAGAATAATTATGAGCAACTCAGAGTAGTCATTGAGCACTTTTTATGGCGCTTTTTATTTCTAACTAGATTAGGACTTTGTTAAAGAACTAAATAAAATCCAATATTCTACTAATAATCACAATACAATCTGTTTGTTACTCAAGTTTTATTAAAAAGAGCAGTTATTACAACTAACTGCTCTTTTTTATTTTGGTTTCTTGCATTTCTATATAAATTTTTTAATCCTATTCGTACTATTTTTGCAACTTAAAATATCACTAATACGTAAACCTGTATTGTATAACAATTTTACTACATTGTTTGGGACAAATTTTAATTTAAACCATATATTATCTATATTTATTAAACCTTTTCTGTTTTTGGAAAAGAGATACCAAAAACTGTTTTATTCCATGGACTACTTTCAACCCATATCCTGCCCTGATTTTTTTCTACTAAGGATTTAGCAATAGCAAGCCCTAATCCACTACCTCCATTAATAGAATTTCTTGATTGGTCACCACGATACATTCGTTCAAATACATGATCTAAATCATGTTCCGCGATTCCCTGTCCTTTATCCCAAACAAGCAATTGGAATTCTTGATTTGATTCCATGAGTTCTATCCCAAGTACTTTTCCTTCTTTCCCATATATAATAGCATTTTTTATTAGGTTATCTATAATTCTTATAATACTTAGATAATCAGCCGTGATAAAACATTTTGTTTTTGGTAAACTAAGCTTTAACTCCAAATTATTCTTCTTGATTTCAGGCAAATACTCAATTAATACTTCTCTGGTAATTTCAGTTAACTCTAGAAATTCAGGATTTATTAAAACTTCATCTGCATCTAACTTTGCCATATTAAATATTTCATTGATTAATTGCTTTAAGTTGCTGGATTTTTTTGAAATAATTTCAAGATACTCTTTTTTTTCTTCTCGAGAAACAGCTATATCATCTTTTAAAGCATCAATATATCCTATAATAGATGTAAGAGGAGTTCTGATATCATGAGAAATACTTGATAAGAGCCTTTTTCTCGCATTTTGAGATTTAATGGATTCGATTTGAACTCTCTCTAACTGTTCAATTAATTCATTCACAGAAAATATCATTTTATTAAATACATTATCTTCATTTACAATTAACCTTGTTGTTAAATTCCCTTTAATTACACGTTGTAACCCCTCAATCATTATTTTCAAACGATTAACGAAGTGAAACCTTATCAGTAAGAGAAAAGTCGTAAAGAAAAATAGTACTATGTACAAAACAAGTTTATTTATTCCTAATAGCTGATTATTTAAATCTGTAAAAAAAAGTCCTATAATACATAATAATTGAAGAATATTAAGTAAGATAATTTTATCGCTATACATTTTGGTCACCTACAAACTTATATCCTATTCCCCAAACTGTTTGTATTAATTGAGGATTAGAGGGATCCACTTCTATTTTTTTTCTAAGTTTTCGAATATGGACCATGACAGTATTATCATCTTCTAAATAGTTGTCCCCCCAAACATTACGGAATAACTGAGATTTAGTAAACACTTGCTCCGGATTTGAAGCAAAAAACCTTAGTAGTTCCATCTCTTTTGCAGTCAAAGGAATCTCTTTCCCCTCTTTGAAAACAGTATATTTTTTCATATCAATTGAGATTTCTTTAAACTCTATACGTGTTTGTTCTCTATCCCCTGCCTCACTTCCTAAAACTAAAAATCTCCTCATAAGAGCTTTAACTCTAGCTACTACCTCATTTATACTAAAAGGTTTTGTAATATAATCATCTGCGCCCATACTTAAACCTAATATCTTATCAGTTTCATGATTTTTAGCAGTGAGCATTAGAATAGGAACATTCGTTTTTTCTCTTAACTTTCTGCAGACCTCAATCCCATCAATTTTTGGCATCATAAGATCTAATATAAACAGATCATATTTGTTTTTATTAAATAACGAAAGAGCGTGCTCGCCATCTATAGCAACATCAACCTTATATAATTCTCGCTCCATATATTTTTTTAATAAATCTCTAATTTCTTTTTCATCATCCGCTATAAGAATTCTAATTTCTCGCAAAATAACACCTGCTTTCATAATTTCTATTATACATGTCCAAAATTATTGCGCTTATTCTCTTTAATTTACAAGTCATCAAAATAAGAAAATTGGCATTTCTTTAAAGAAATGCCAATTCTCAAAAATTAAACTGTTTCAAACGCCAATATGTCGTTTATTATATTAGCATTCTTTTTAAGAATATCTAGCTTTGAATTTGATAACATTTCCATATGGGTTCCGTACCCTTGAATTATCCTGAAATTCTTCGTAGTAGCATTCTCCCACAGTAAATTATTTTCATCTTCTTTTTCTTTTACTGATTTTATATAACTTATATTTCCATCAATACTGCCATTTGTTGTTGTACTCTGTACATACATATAAGACTTCATAATTAATTCTATCAAATAATCACTAGCTAATTTTTCTAAATCTTTATATTTTTTCAGATTGAATTTTTCATGAAGTTCTCTCTTACACTCTTCCTCTGTATAAAGATTCTGTTCTACAATCGTACGGTATTTTGAATCAATAAGAATAAGATTTTCTACTTCAAAACCTTGTCTATTCAATTCTTTTGCCACATCGAATGCAAGAATTCCACCAGCTGAATATCCCACTAATGTGTACGGTCCTTCTGATTGAATATCTTTTATTATTTTAACATATTGTGCAATTCTATTTTCAGATTTAATAAAATTAAAACTGTAAACCGAATATGACTCAATATGCTTTGCTAGCCCCATATATGCTATTCCTATTGAAGCAGCAGGTGGGAAACAAAATAGTTTTTTATTGGTGCTTGTTGAGCTACTAAGTTGAATACAATCCTCTGTATAATCCTTTAACATTTCTTTTGCACCTTCTAAGAACGCTGAAAAACTTCGGACTGTAGGTTTATCAAATACATCTTTAAACGGTACTCTAAAGTTTAACTCTGCAACTATCCTTGAAACAAATGTCATAACGTTTAAAGAATTCGCTCCGATATCAAATAAATTAGTATTCATACCTATTTTTTTGATATTTAAAATTTCTTCCCATATGCTAACAATTTTTTCTTCTAAATCATTTCTTGGCGGTTCGTATTCTAATCCATATTGGACATTTCCATCTGGTGCTGGTAATGAATTTATATCTATTTTACCATTTGTTGTCAACGGCAATTCCTTAAGCTGTGTAAAAAATGCCGGTATCATATAATTTGGAAGTTCTTTTGATAAATATCTTCTCATCTCTGTAACAGTAATTGCTTTTTCTTTATTCTCTAAAACAACATATGCACAAAGATACTGACTATTCTCACCGTCTATTCTTGCAACAACTTTTGTTTCTTTTATATTATCTAATTTTAGAATTTGATTCTCTATTTCTCCTAATTCAATTCTATAACCACGAATTTTGACTTGATGGTCAGTTCTGCCTATAAATTCGATATTTCCACTAGGCAACCATCTTGCAAGATCCCCTGTTCGATACATCTTTGCTCCAGGTACATATGGATTTGATATAAATTTTTCTGCTGTCAATTCAGGTCTATTTAAATAACCTGTAGCAACACCATCTCCACTTATATAAAGTTCTCCTTCTATTCCTACTGGTAATATCTTTTGATTATCATCCAATATATAAATTTGAACATTATCAATTGGCTTCCCAATAGGTACCGATATGTGTTTATCGTCATTAAGGCTATATTTATAAATCATACAGCCAATTGTTGTTTCTGTTGGACCATACTCATTATAGATTTCAACATTATGATTGAAACTTTTTAAAATCTCTCTTGCTAACTCAGTCTTTAAATCTTCTCCACCCACTATTAATCGTTTTATACTTGAATTGCTGTTATCAATATCTCTTATCAACCTTAAATGGGATGGTGTCAATTTTACTATACCTACTCTATTATCCTTAAAGATTTTTCTTATAATTGGTTCATCCCCATCATTATTGTAAATAACTATTTTATTTCCAGAAATTAATGGTGTGAATAATGATGTAATTGTAAGGTCAAATGAGAAAGATGAATACAAGGCAAAATCTAAGGCCTCTCCTTTGACATATTCCTTATTCGCCCATGTTATATAATTGACTAGGCCTCGTTGCTTAAGCATAGTTCCCTTTGGCATACCTGTAGAACCCGAAGTATAAATCATATAAGCCAGATTGTTAGTATTACTTGTTACTTTTATATTTTCAGTAGAATAATGATTATACTCTTCATCTAAAAATACTATTTCTTTGCTTAACCTCACTGCATCTTTACCTTTTGTAAGTATTATATTTGTTCCACTATCCTCTACTATATATTTAATTCGCTCTTCAGGATATTCAGGATCTATTGGTAAATATGCTGCTCCAGATTTTAAAATCCCCATAATTCCTATAATCATCTCTAGAGAACGTTCAAGCATGATACCTACAACTGTGTCTGGTTGAACTCCTTTATTCTGGAGTAGCCTAGCTATTTGGTTAGATTTTTCATTAAGTTCTTTATAAGTAAGTTGCTGCTTATCAAATACCACAGCTACCTTATTTGGAGTCCGTTCTACCTGTTCTTCAAATAAGCGATGAATTGTTTTTTCTTTTGGATACTCTGCCTTTGTTTCATTAAACTCATTCAAGAAATAATGCTTTTCTTCTTTTGAAAGGATTTCTAATTGATTCACATTTTTATTTTCATCTTGCACAACTTCGTCCATAATATTTTTTAGATGATTTGCTATGTTCTGGATGAGTTTTTCTGAATAGAGATTTCCATCATATGATATTTTGAGAACAAGCTGTTCACCTGGAACGACAACTATTGTAAATCCATAGTTGGTTTGTTCAATCCCTTTAATATCCTTAAACACGAAACTACTCTTACTTTCTTCTTCCTGAAGTAAACGTTCATCAAGTGCATAATTCTCAAAAATCATTACATGATCAATTAAATCCCTTTTCAAATCACTAAGAGACTGTATATCTGAAAGATTCATATAGTTGTATGCTTGGCTTTCTATTGCTTGTTGCTGTACCTCTTTTAAAATATTTTTAAAGCTCTTCTGTTCTTTTATATTAATTCTCGTTGGAATTGCATTAATGAATAATCCAACCATTTTTTCAATTCCAGCTACTTTTGCATCTCTACCAGAAACGACAGAACCAAATACAACATCGTCTGTATGATTATACTTGGCTAAAATAATCCCCCATAAAGTTTGTAGCACAGTGTTTAACGTAACATTATTTTGATTAGCCAATTCAGTCATTTTTTTCGTAAGTTCCCTTGAAAATTCAATGAGCGTCTCTTGTCCATGGTACTCTCTTGTACTATCAATTTTGAACGATGGAACTTTCGCAGGTTTTTGATATCCTGCTAAATATTGTTTCCAATATTGAATTCCCTCTTCTTTTTCCTGTTCTCCTAACCATCTAATATAATCACTATATGGTCTTGGCTCTTCTAAATTAGGATACTGTCCTACTTGTTTGTTTCCATAGATATGGAACAATTCTCCCAAAATAATACCTCTGCCCCATCCATCGAACAAGATGTGATGATTACTCCATATAATTGTATAAGCCTTATCATCAGTTTGAATAAGTTCCAATCTAATTAAGACATCTTTACTAAAATCAAAACCTTTTTCTCGATCTTGTTCAATGTAGGTTGTTATACTTTCTTTTTGCTGATCTATTCCTTGCTGTCTAATATCTCGATATCTAAAGCCAATCTTTCGACCTTTTATAATTACATTTTTTGGTTGTTCTGTAATTTCATATTCAATTGCTGTCCGAAGGATTTCATGTCTTTTCATAATATCGTTCAAGCTTTCCTCGAATAAGTTGACATCAATAAACCCTTTGACATCAATGACAAGTTGTTCAAAGTATGCACCTGATTGTGGATCTTCTAATGCATGGAATAGCATACCCTGTTGCATATTAGCTAATGGATAAATCTTTTCTATTTCTCCCCACCTATTTTTCGCCTTGATTTCCTCTAGTTGTTCGAAGCTTAATTCTTTGTCTCCATAGTCAAATGGTGTTTTTTCAGCCTGTTCCTTAGAAATGCAATGATGGATTACATCAAGAAGAGCAGCCTTGAAAGCTTCTGTAAACTCCACTACGACATCCTCTGCATATACTTTTGTATTATAAGTCGTATCAATAGTGAGCTTTCCATCTAAGACAATAGCATTCATTTCTATAGGTGTTTCTCTTGTATGTTTACCTCCAATCGACTCTCCTGCCGATATCCAAGAAGAAGAAAAGATTGTATTATTGAGATCTGCATCCATTTGACCTAAGTAATTAAACAAAATAGGTGGCTGTTCAATATTCCATAAATCTGGATCTCCACTCAATTGTTTTAAAACCCCATAGCCTATTCCCTTATTCGGAATTCTTCTAAGAGACTCTTTCACTGTTTTAATAGTCATTGAAAGGTCCTTTTCATCTCCTAAATTGATGTATACAGGATATTTGGTTGTAAACCATCCAACTGTTCGGCTAATATCTACATTTTTTATAATCCGTTCTCTACCATGGCCCTCTAGACTAATCCTAATTTTATTTTCACCAGTTACTCTCCTTGTAGCTATTAAAAGAGCACTAATCAGTAAATCATTGATTTCAGTATGATATGCTTGATTTGTTTCTCTTAACAATCGGCTTGTTTCCTCTATTCCGAGAGCGGTACTAAAAGTATCACTATCCTCATATCGGAATAGTCCAACTTCCTCTTTTTTCTCTAAAAAGTTAACATTATCCTTTAATGTGTTCACCCAATATTGCTTTTCTCTAAGGATTTTTGCACTCTTAGCATACTCGTTGAGCTGAGTAGCATACTCTTTATAAGAAGTCGTTTTTGGATAAAACGCTATTGGCTCGCCTTTCAGTAGCTGGCTGTATCCAAGTACAAAATCTTCAAATAGGATTCTCCAAGAGATTCCATCCACCACAAGGTGATGAATAATAAGTAACAGATGGTCTCCAACATTCGTCTTAAACTGTGCTACATTTACAAGAGGTCCTTCTTGTATATCAATTTTCTTCTGGAATATTGTCGCAAGTTCTTGAATTTTCACATCTGGATTATCTTCTCTCGAAACGTCATAAACATTAAAACCAAATTGATTTTTTTCCACTTCTCGATTGAATTGAAGTACTTCATTATTCTCCTCTTTATAAATCATTCGTAATGCGTCATGATGTACAAAAATTGCTTCCATAACTTCTTTTATCATTTCCTCACGGAATCCATCTTTTCTATACAACATAACTGCATGATTATAATGATTTACTTCTTCTTTTCCATTCATAAAATACGCTTTTTGAATTGGAGTGAGCAACACATCTCCTGTTTCAATTTCATAAGAGCCTTCTTGTATTGTCTCAATATTGACATAGTTGCTTAAAAACTTGATTTCCGGATAGGTAAATAGATCTTTCATCTCTAACGTGATACCTTCTCGTGATAAACGTGAGATAATTTGTAAAGCTTTAATAGAATCTCCACCCGAAGCAAAAAAGTTATGGCTAATCCCAATTGGCTTGACTCCTAATATATCTTCCCATACCTTCACAAGTTTTTCTTCTACCTGATTTCTTGGTTTTTCATAATCTACTCCCTTACTCACATCTGGCTCTGGTAAGGCTTTTTCGTCTACTTTTCCATTTGCCGTAAGTGGAATACGCTCCATCTGAACAAAATAAGATGGAATCATGTATTCAGGGATTTCTACTTTTAAGTACGCTCTTAATTCTTCAAATGATAGGTCCCTCTGGGACGTAATATATGCACATAGATATCTTCTTCCGTCCTGACCTTCTCGATCAATCACGAATGCTTCTTTAATTTGTTCGTGTTTAACTAAATGACGCTTAATCTCTTCTGTTTCAATTCGATAACCTCTTATTTTCACTTGACCGTCAATCCTACCTGCAAGCTCAATTCTACCATCTGATAGTCTTCGAGCAAGATCCCCTGTCCGATACATTTTTTTATTTGGTTCAAACGGATTTTGAACAAATTTTTCTTCTGTCAAATCTGCTCTGTTTAAATATCCACTTGCTACGCCATCTCCTGATAAGCATAATTCACCATAAATACCTTCTGGGACAAGTTTCATTTGTTGATCCACTACGTAAGCCTTCATATTCTGAATTGGTCTTCCAATCACAGGGCATTCTTTGAAAGCTGCCATTGTATCATATTCAATAACTTGATATACCGAACCAATTGTCGCCTCTGTAGGTCCATAGTGATTCATTACCGCATGATTTGGGTAATGTGTATAGAATTTTTCAACATCTATTGGATTGATTTTCTCTCCACCTAACACGACTAATCTCAAAGTTTTACAGCTTTGATTATTTGAGAAACTCGGATCATTCACCAAGACGTTAAAGAGAGACGGTGTTAATTTCAAATAAGAAATCCCTTGTTCTTCTATATACTGTAATGCCTTCTGAGCATTAGTATATACTTCTTTTGTAACGAGATGCAGTTCACATCCATTTAAAAGTGATGAATATAGACTTGTATAGCCCAAGTCAAATGCATAGGAAGATACTAACATTGCCTTATCTGTTTCTTTTAGATTCGCTTTCTTTGTAAACCAAGTCATATAGTTTACAACGTTGTTGTGCTGAACACATACACCTTTAGGTGTACCAGTCGAACCTGATGTATAGATGATATACGCATTATGATTCCATTTATAATTGACTAATAAATTTGATGTATCCCTCTCTTTTATAGAATCATCTTCCATGGAGATTATTTCTCCATTAAATTGGAGAGTTTCTTTCCTTTCTCCTTTTACTATCAATAGGCTAGCATTACTATCCTTTAAAATGACATTCGTTCTTTTATCCAGTTGTTCAGGATCTATTGGTAAGTAAGTCGCTCCTGCTTTTAATACGGCCATAATTCCAATAATCATTTCAAGAGATTCTTCCACTAACATACCTACTGTTATCCCTGGATTTGCTCCTTTTTCTTGAAGCAACCTTGCCATTTGATTCGCTCTTTCATTCAGTTCCAGATACGTAAGTTTCTGATTTTTAAATATCACGGCTACATGGTGAGGTGTTCGTTTCACCTGTTCCTCAAATAATTGTGAAATTGTTTTATCTTTCGGATAATCAGCTTTTGTATCTTTATCATCCTGCAATAGCATCTGCACTTCTTCTTCTGAAAGCAACATAATATCCTGAATGCTTTGTTCTGGCTTCTCAATAATTTCTTTAAAAACCTGGATTAAATGTTTAGCTAATCTTTCTACAGTTTCCTTCTTAAATAATTTAGTTCTGTAATTTAATACACATTTGATACTACGCTCTTCTTCAACAGCGGTAAGTGTTAAATCAAATTTAGAAACATGCGCCTTCATTTGATATTGTGAGAAAGTTAAACCTTGTATTTCAAAATCATCATAGTCAAAGTTTTGTAAGACGAGCATTGTATCAAACAAAGCACTTCTGCTCATATCTCTCTTTAAATCTAATTTTTCAACTAATTCATCAAATGGATAATCCTGATTTTCATAGGCTTTTAAAGCATTCTCTTTAACTTCTTTTAAATAATCTTGGAATGAAACGTCTCGTTTTGGATAATTTCTCATCGCAAGAGTATTAACAAAAATACCCATAATCTGTTTCAAATCATCATGAGGTCTTCCTGCGATTGGAGATCCCACTACGATTTCCTCTTGCCCCGTATATTTTGAAAGCAGTGTTGTGTATCCCGCTAACAGAAGCATATACAGCGTCACACCATGTTCCTTCGCCATCTTCTTAAGATTAACATATGTGTCACTATCGATTTCAAAATGTACAAGGTCACCTTCTGTACTTTGAATTGGCGGTCTTTTATAATCTGTCGGCATATTTAGTACTGGTACTTCTTCTTTAAATACATGCATCCAATACTCTTCTTGTTTTTTCATTTCTTCTTGAGTAAACAATTCTCTTTGCCATACAGAATAATCTTTATATTGAATGCTTAATGGAGATAATTCTTTCCCGTTGTATAACTCAGCTAATTCCTGTGTAAAGATCCCCATTGATACACCATCTGATATAATATGGTGCATATCTAATACAATCACGTGCTCATCATCTGTAACATGTATGATTTCAACCCGTAAAAGAGGAGCCTTCTCCAAATCAAACGGTTTAACAAATCCATTGATCATATCATCTAGCTTATTGGTACCCATTTCTCTATACATCACTTGGAAATCTATGTCTTTTTCAATCTTTTGAACTGGTTCACCATCTACCATTACAAAAGAAGTTCTTAAAGCTTCATGTCTTTCGATTAATTTATGGAAAGCCTTCTCAAGTTGCTGAACATCCAAATCACCTTTTATCTTCATGGCGAACGGTATATTGTAAGATACTCCGCTACCCTCTATTTTGTTTAAAATGTAGAGTCTTCTTTGGGCAGATGAAAGCGGATAATAATCTTGTTCTTCTACTTTTTTGATCGATGCATATACACTTTCTTTTGTAGAGTCAATAAATTCTCCAATCCCTTTTATAGTAGGTGTTTGGAAGATTTGTCGTAAAGGTATCTCCACCATAAGTTCCTTATGGATTTTAGAAACCATCGTAGTTGCTTTAAGAGAATGACCTCCTATTTCAAAAAAGTGCTGGTTGATACCGATTTTTTCCACTCCTAAAATTTCCTGCCAAATGGATACAAGTCTTTCTTCGACTTCATTCCTTGGTGCCTCATACTCTACTCCCACAACTGCACTTTCATCAGGTTCTGGTAAGGCCTTTCGGTCCACTTTTCCATTTGCTGTAAGTGGCAGTTTATCCAACTGAACGAAAAACGCAGGAATCATATACTCTGGAAGCTCTTGCGCCAAAACCTTCCGAATTTCTTGTAATATGGATTCTTTCTTACGTGTTTCAGACGTAAAATAAGCACATAAATATGGTTGACCATTATTATCCTCTCTTGCGATGACAACGGCTTCTTTAATCTCTTTCTGTTTCAAAAGTTGATTCTCTACCTCACCTAGTTCAATCCTGAAACCTCGAATTTTCACTTGATGGTCAATTCTACCTAAAAATTCGATATTCCCATTAGGCAATAACCTTGCAAGATCTCCTGTCCGGTACATCCTTTCCCCTGGAATGAATGGATTTGGAACAAACTTCTCCGCTGTGAGCTCTGGTCTGTTTAAATAACCACGTGCCAAACCTTCCCCACTTACACAAAGTTCACCTGCAACTCCTAATGGCAATAAATTATTTTCCATATCAAGGATATAAACCCTGTTATTACTTATTGGTTTACCAATAAGTACCTTCTGATCTTCCTGTTTTAATTCACATATTGTAGAACAAACACTATTTTCTGTTGGACCATATTCATTAAACAATTTTACGTGAGGCATTTTCTGAAAATGTTTTGTAATTAGATTTTCATTAAAACCTTCACCTGCAATTGTCACAAATCTCAAATCTACTAAAGGCTTATCAATAGTGTTTAATAGATTATTATAATAGCTTGGAACAGCTAACAAATTAGTTACTTTATTATTTTGAATAATATTTATAAATTTACTGAAATTCATTCTTATATCTTCTATTAAAATTAATTTACCTCCAGAAAGCAAAGTAGTAAAAATATCTTCAACAGAGCTGTCAAAAGAGAAAGAAGGCATCTGTAACGTAATATCACTTTCACTATATTGATATGATTCTATTCTCCAACATAACGTATTGAGAATAGATTTATGATTCACCATAACACCCTTTGGTTTTCCTGTTGAACCTGAAGTGTATATTATATAAGCCATGTCAGAGGACTTATTTAGACTAGGCAAGTTTTCTGTAAATCTATCCTTAATCTTTTGTACATTTATATCAATACAAGTTAAATCATAATCTACATGTTTATTTTCTTGTTTTAACAATATTTCTATACCACTGTCTTCTAACATATATCTTCTTCTATCCTCTGGATACTCAGGATCAATTGGAAGGTATGCTCCCCCGGCTTTTAATATCGCCATCATACCAACTATCATTTCAATCGAACGTTCAACCATAATACCAACCACAGTATTAGATTTCACACCTTTTTCTCTTAGCAGAGTAGCGACTTGATTAGATTTTTCGTTAAGTTCCCAATAAGTCAATTGTTGATTTTCAAACACAACTGCAATATTTTCAGGTGTCCTTTCTACCTGTTCTTGGAACAATTGATGTATCGTCTTCTCTTTTGGATAATCTACTTTTGTATCATTAAATTCATACAATAAAGTTGTTCTTTCTTCTTCTGAAATTATGTCTATTTCATTTATTTTCTTATTCTCATCTGCAATCACTTGTTCAGTTACTTTTTTAATGTGCATTTCGATATTATCTATTATTTTGTCATCATAAATATTGCCATCATAAGTTAAAACTAAATTTAACTTCTCACCTGGAGTTGCAGCAATACTAAAACTATAATTGCTCTGCTCTTCTGCATGTATATCTTCTACCTCAAAACCTATATCCATTTTTTCATTTCCAGCAATACGTTTATCAACAGCATAGTTCTCAAACACAATTATATGATCAATAAGATCATTCTTTAATTTACTCATTGCTTGAACTTCAGCTAAATTCATATAGTTATAATTATTGCTAGCTATAGCTTCACTCTGTACAACCGTTAAAACCTCTTTAAACTTCTGATTCTTTCCAAGGTTTATTCTAGTTGGAATGGCATTAATAAATAAACCAATCATCTTTTCAATTCCGTCTACTGGTGCTTCCCTTCCCGATACAATAGTTCCAAATACTACTTCGTCTGTATTATTATACTTCGCCAAAATAATACCCCAAATACTCTGGAATACTGTATTAAAGGTTACGCTATTCCTATTAGCAAGCTGTGTAATCTTATTTGTTAGTTCGTTCGAAAATTCAATTACTTTTTCTCTTCTTAAATACTCACTATTATTCTTAGTAATCTGTAATTTTGGTATTTGCGCTTTCTCTTCATAACCATCTAAATATTGCTCCCAATAACTTTTACCTTCTTCTTTATCTTGCTCTTCCAGCCATTTTATATAATCGCTATAAGGTTTCGTTTCTTCTAACTCATATTCTTCACCATTTATTAATTTTCCATATACAGTGAATAACTCACCTAATACGATTCCAAGACACCAACCGTCCAATAAAATATGGTGATGACTCCATACCAATTTATATAAGTTTTCATCTGTTCTAATCAAACATACTCTCATTAAAGTATCTTTACTTAAGTTAAATCCCTTTTCTGTATCTTCTTCTCTATAATTTTTTATGAATAACTCTTTTTCTATAGTTCCTCTTTCACTTATATCGCAATATTGAAAACCTATTTCTCTATCCGCTATTATTATTTGTCTAGGCTCCTCAACTATTTCATATTCAAATGATGCTCTTAGTATTTCGTATCTTTGCATGATTTTATTAAAACTTGTTTTTAATATCTCTACATCAACGTATCCTGTTATATCCATGACAGTTTGTTCAAAATATGCTTTTGAATTTTTGTTTTCCAAAGCATGGAACAGCATTCCTTTTTGCATATTTGCTAACGGGTAAATCTTTTCAATTTCGAAATCTTTATACTTTTCTTTAATATCCTTAAGTTCACTTAGAGTTAATTTAGTATCCCCATAGTCATAAGGCGTTTTTTCCACCTCTATTTGACTAACACAATGATCAATTATAGTTTCAAGACTTTCTTTAAACTTATCATTTAATTTCCTGATTGTTAGTTCATCAAACTCTAGCTCATTAAAGGTAGTATTTATAACCAATTCATTATTAATAATTATCGAATTAATTTCTATCGAATTATTTCTTGAAATCTTTCCTCCAATTGTTTCCCCATAAGAAAATTTTGATTCAGAAAATTCATTTCTGTTAACATCATTATCCATTTCACCTAAATAGTTAAATGAAATTGGTGCTTTTTGTTCATTTAATAGATACTTCTCTTTTGATAAATATTTTAGTATACCAAATCCGATTCCCTTGTTAGGAATTTTCCTTAAAGTTTCTTTTACCA
This sequence comes from Bacillus sp. FSL K6-0073, assembly GCF_038006085.1. Classification (NCBI taxonomy): domain Bacteria; kingdom Bacillati; phylum Bacillota; class Bacilli; order Caryophanales; family Bacillaceae; genus Bacillus; species Bacillus sp. FSL K6-0073. Next base: position 3,449,364 of record NZ_JBBOUN010000001.1, read on the forward strand.
TTTTTATATTAGTAGCAAGATCGGTCTCATTGCCTAAATCTATAAGTACTGGATACATAGTTGTAAACCAACCTACAGTCCTACTAATATCTACATTTTCTAAGATATCTTCTCTTCCATGTCCCTCCATATTTATTTTTATACAATTTTCACTTGTTATCTCTCTAGCACCTAATAATAAGGAAGTTAACAATATATCATTTATTTCTGTATTGTATGCCCTATTGGATTTTCTTAATAAACTTATAGTCTTTTCCTTATTTAAAGAAATACTAACTGTTTTACTATTTTCGAATGTGTCACTTTTGAGCTCTTTTTTTCTAGGTATAAATGCAACCTCAGTATTTGCTATCTCTTGCCAATACTCTTTTTCCTTTAATAATTTATTGCTACTAGCATACTCCCTCAGCTTAGAGGAAAATTCTTTAAAGGATTCAGTCTTGAATCCAACGTCTAACTTCTCACCTCTTAAATCCTGAGAATATAGAGTTTCAAAATCTTCTAATATTATTCTCCATGATACTCCATCTACTACAAGATGATGAATGGTAATAAGCAGATGATCACCTTGATTCGTTTTAAATAAACAAAGATTAACGAGTTTACCATATTTGATGGAAGATTTCTTTTGGATATTTGTCGCTAATTCATATATTTTCTCTTCCTTATTCTCTACTCCCTCAACATCATGAACGTATAAATCAAAGAGGTTATCCTTATAGCCTCTATTATACTGAATGATCTCTCCATCATTTTCTCTATAAATCATTCTAAGGGCATCATGCTGCTCTAATATCTTATTAAAGACTCTCTCTATTCTCTTTTGATCAAATCCATCTTCCCTAAACAGCATAAATGATTGATTAAAATGATCTAGTTCTTCTTTATTTTTCTCAAAATACCATTTTTGAATTGGAGATAATATTACTTCTCCTGTAACTATTTCATAAGGTTTTAACCGTTTGTTTTGCTTTTTTACATACTTACTAAGATCTTTAATTTTAGGGTTTGCAAATAGATCTTTCACTTCTAACTTAAGATTTATTCTAGACAACCTGGACACAATTTGCAGAGCCTTAATAGAATCTCCACCTGATACAAAGAAATGATGATTTATCCCTATATCCTCTATGCCTAGGATATCCCTCCAAATCTCAACAAGATGTGTTTCAACTTCATTTCTTGGTGCCTCATATTCTACCCCTGATTGACTACTTCTATCTGGCTCTGGAAGTGCTTTTCGATCCACTTTATCGTTTGATGTAAGTGGTAACTGGTCAAGTTGAACAAAATAAGAGGGAATCATGTAATCAGGAAGTTCCTTTTCTAAAAATTCTCTTATCTTGGCTGAAGATATTGCTTTTTCAGACACAATATAAGCACTTATATACGTATGATTTTTCTTATCCTCTTTTGCTACTACTACGACCTCTTTTATATCTTGATGTTTTAACAACTGGCTCTCTATTTCACCAAGTTCTATTCTATACCCACGTATTTTTACTTGATGGTCAATTCTTCCTATGAATTCAACATTTCCATCAGGCATCCATCTTACAAGATCACCTGTACGATACATTTTTTCTCCACTGACGAAAGGATTTCCCACAAATTTCTCGGCAGTTAAGGCTGGATTATTTAAATAACCTCTTGCCAATCCAACTCCAGATATACATAACTCTCCTGTTACTCCAATTGGACAAAGCTGATTATACTTATTTATTATATAAACTTTAGTATTATACACCGGTTTTCCAATTGGAATATTATCATCATTGTTATTCATTAAGAAACTTGTAGTTACTACTGTATTTTCGGTTGGACCGTAGGCATTTACAAGTTGATAGCGAGTATTCTTATTTAAAATTAACTTTTCGCCACCGGATACTAACATTCTTAAAGAATGATTATCTTGTAATATAAATTGTTCACTTACCTTAGATGGGAATGTTGCAACTGTTATGTCTTTACTATTCATATATTCATTTAATTTATCTAGATCAAGCCTCATATCTTTGCCTAAAACGTGCAAAGTAGCTCCGGTGATTAAACAAGGGAAAATTTCTCCAATAGATGCATCAAATGAGACTTTCAAATAGTTTGTAATTCGATCTCTTTCTGTTATTTTATGAAAATCTACATACCAATTACATAAATTGACTAAGGAATGATGTTCCACTAACACCCCTTTTGGTAAACCCGTGGAACCAGACGTATAAATGACATAGGCTAAATCATTTCTATTATTACGCCTTTCCATATTAATTTGCTCTTGATTTTTTATTGTTTCATCATTAATTGAGATTTTAGTTATACATTCATTATTGATAAAATGAAGTTTATCGTATAAATGAGTCTGCGTTAATACGAATTTTGCGTTACTATCTTCTACCATATATTTAATTCGCTCTTCAGGATATTCAGGGTCTATTGGTAAATACGCTGCCCCTGATTTTAATATACCCATGATACCGACAATCATATCTAAAGAACGTTCCACCATAATTCCTACAATCATTTCTGGATGAACACCCTTATCATAAAGTACTCTAGCTACTTGATTGGATTTTTCATTGAGCTCCTTATAAGTAACTTGTTGCCCCTCAAATTCTACGGCAACCTTGTTTGGAGTTCTCTCTACCTGCTCCTCAAATAATTGATAAATGGTTTTATTCTTTGGATAATCCATATAAGTTTCATTAAATTCATTCAAAAGAATGTGCTTTTCTTCTCCCGAAAGCATATCTATTTGACCTAAACAAACTTCCTGATTATTAGTAATTTCTCTTAAAATGCTAACAAAGTGCTCTGATATTTTAGCTATTGTCTCTTTCTTAAACAATTTTGTACAATATTCTAAATCAAATTTTATGATGTTATTAGTTTCTACTGCTGATAATGTTAAATCAAAATTTGCTATATTAAGTTCACTATCATATGTTTCAAAACTTAACCCTTTAATCTCTTCATTAGAGGTATCTAAGTTTTGTAGCACAAACATCGTATCAAATAATGCACTTCTACTCATATCTCTTTGTAAGTCCAGCTTTTCAACCAGTTCATCCAAAGGATAATCTTGATTTTCATAAGCCTTTAATGCATTTTCTTTTACTTCTCTTAAATAATTACGAAATGTTTTATCTTCATTTGGATAATTTCTCATCGCAAGGGTATTCACAAACATTCCGACAATATTTTTAAAATCATGATGGCTTCTTCCTGCAATTGGAGATCCTACCACAATATCATCTTGACCCGTATATCTTGAAAGTAAAGTTGTATATCCAGCTAACAGAAGCATATACATGGTAACCCCATTTTCTTTTGCAATTCTATTAAGGTTCTTTGTCAACTCACTATCTATTTCAAAACTTCTTCGAGCCCCTTCAACACTTTGTGTCGGCGGCCTTTTATAATCTGTTGGCATATTTAAAATAGGTACTTCTTCTTTAAAAACATTTATCCAATATTCTTCTTGCTTCTTCATTTCCTCTTGAGTAAACAAGTCTTTTTGCCATACTGCATAATCTTTATACTGTAGGTCCAATGGGGATAACTCTTTCCCTTCATACAGTTTACAGAGCTCTCTATTTAAAATGTTCATTGAAACTCCATCTGAAATGATATGGTGCATATCTAGGAACATCACGTGCTCATCATCTGTGACATGTATAATTTCAACCCGTAAAAGAGGACCTTTCTCCAAATCAAACGGTTTAACAAATCCATTAATCATATCATCTAGCATATTGGTACCCATTTCTCTATACGTCACTTGGAAATCTATCTCTTTTTCAATCTTTTGAACTGGTTCACCATCTACCATTACGAAAGAAGTTCTTAAGGCCTCATGTCTTTCGATTAGTTTATAGAATGCATTCTCAAGCTGATGAACATCCAAATCACCTTTTATTTTCATAGCGAAAGGCATATTATAAGATACTCCGCTACCCTCTATTTTGTTTAAAATGTAGAGTCTTCTTTGGGCAGATGAGAGCGGATAATAATCCTGTTCTTCTACTTTTTTGATCGATGCATATACACTTTCTTTCGTAGAGTCAATATATTCTCCAATTCCTTTTATAGTAGGTGTTTGGAAGATTTGTCGTAAAGGTAGCTCCACCATAAGTTCCTTATGGATTCTAGAAACCATCGTAGTCGCTTTCAGTGAATGGCCTCCAATTTCAAAAAAGTTGTGTTGAATTCCTATGTTTTCTATATCTAAAATATCTTGCCAAATGGATACAAGCTTTTCTTCGACTGTATTCCTTGGCGCCTCATACTCTACTACTCCTGCAACCGAACTTCCATCAGGACTTGGTAAAGCCTTTCGATCCACTTTCCCATTTGTAGTAAGTGGTAGCTTGTCTAGCTGAACAAAAAAAGCAGGAAGCATATACTCTGGTAACTCTTTTGCCAAAAACTTTCGAATTTCTTGAACCCTAGTCTCGCCCTTCGATGTTTCGGAAGTAAAGTACGCACATAAATATTGATGATTATTACTATCTTCTCTTGCGATAACAACAGCTTCTTTTACTTCCTTATGTTTTAGAAGTTGACTCTCTATCTCACCCAGTTCAATCCTGAAACCACGAATTTTCACTTGATGGTCAATTCTTCCTAAAAACTCAATATTTCCATCAGGTAGCATTCTCACAAGGTCTCCTGTTCGATACATTCTCTCTCCTAGAATGAACGGATTTGGAACGAATTTCTGAACTGTTAATCTCTCGTTATTTAAATACCCTGTACTTAATCCGTCTCCAGAAATACATAGTTCTCCAGGCACACCAAGTGGAAGCAGGTTAGAATTTTTATCTACTACAAAAACCGAAGTATTTGCTAACGGTTTTCCTATTGGGATAACCTCAGTTACTTCATTAACAAAATAATAAGTAGCATATACCGTGCTTTCAGTTGGACCATAAACATGAATAATTTTATCTTTGCCCAATTTCTCAAGGGCTTTGTTCACATGTGAAACTGAAACTCTTTCACCACCGAATAATATTTTTCTTATTTTATCTAAACAATCTATTTCTAAATCTACAAGCGCATTAAATAAAGCTGTGGTAATAAACATAATACTTATTTGTTCTTCCTTTATTAACTTAGCTAGTTTAACAAGACTTAATACAGTGTCCTTCTCAACCATTATTAACTTTGCACCATTTAGAAGCGCACCATAAATATCAAATATAGACCCATCAAAAGCATAATTCGAAAGTTGTAGTATCGTATCATTCTCATTAATTTCAATATAATTTGTATTCTTAACTACTCTAATTGCACTATAATGCGGAATAACTACTCCTTTTGGTGTTCCTGTTGATCCTGAAGTATAAATGATATAAGCTGTATCACTTGAATGATTTATCAAATTCAAATTATCTGTACTTAGCCTTAAAAAATTCTCTTGATCTAAATTAATTAACTCCACATTCAAATTAAGTTGATTTATACATCTATCTTGAGTCAATAAAAATTTTACATTACTATCTTGTAACATGTAGTCAATTCTCTCTTTAGGAGTCTCAGGATCAATTGGTAAATAAGCCGCTCCGGATTTTAAAATCCCCATAATTCCTATAATCATTTCTAAAGAACGGTCGACCATGATTCCTACAATTGTGTTTGATTGAACGCCTTTTTCTCGCAGTAGTCTAGCTATTTGATTTGATTTTTCATTTAATTCCCTATAAGTTAGGTTATTACTTTTAAAGCTAACTGCCACACGGTCAGGTGTCTTCTCAACCTGTTCCTCAAACAATTGATGTATCAACCTATCTTTAGGATATTCAACGGTTGTTTCATTAAATTTATAAAGAAGAATGTTTCTTTCCTCTTCTGAAATTAAATCTATATCGATCAATTTCTTAGCATCATTTTCGATAACTTGCTTCGTTACATTTTGAATATGACACTCTAGATTATTGATTAGTCTTTCTTCATATACATTTTCATCATATACAATTGTTAGTTTCAATTTCTCTCCTATTCCTAAAGTAAGGCTTAGGCTATAATTACTTCTCTCTTCGTCGGTTACAGATACAACTTCGAACCCTAATCCACTTTCCTTTTCTTCCAATCCTTTTTCATCAATAGCATAATTTTCAAATACTAATATATGATCAATAAGATTACTTTTTAAGTTGCTAAGAGCTTGAACTTCGGCTAAATTAATATAATTATAATCATTACCCTCTATTGCATCATGTTGAGTTGCTTTTAAAACTTCTTTAAATGATTTTTCACTTTGCAGCTTTATTCTAGTTGGTATTGTATTTATAAATAAACCTAACATATTCTCTATACCTTCTACAGCTGCATCTCTGCCTGAGACAACTGTTCCAAAAACAACATCCTCACTATTGTTATACTTCGCTAGAATAAGCCCCCAAATACTCTGCATCACTGTATTTAAGGTGACGTTATTTTTATTTGCCAGTTGTGTAATCTTATCAGTTAACTCTTTTGAAAACTCTATCACTTTTTCTCTTCTCTGATACTTTCCAGCACTAGAGTTATTAAATTTAGGGAGGGTAGCATTTAACTCATACCCCTCCAGATACTTACTCCAATACTTCAATCCTTCTTCATTATCCTGATTATTTAGCCAATTTATATAATCACTATAGGGTCTAGGATCTTCTAATTGATGCTCTTCACCTTTCATATTATGTGAATAGATAGTAAATAACTCATCTAATATAATCCCAATACACCAACCATCAAGTAATATATGATGAAAGCTCCAAATTACTTTATATGAGTTATCATTTGTTTTGATCAAACAAATTCTCATAAGGGTTTCTTTTGTTAGGTCAAAGCCCTTCACCTTATCATCTACTATATATTTTTCCACATATAAATCTTTAGTGTTTAAATCTAAATCACTTACATCATTATAGCTAAACTTAATTTTTCTATCCCTTAATATTACATGTAATGGCTCGTCCAATTTATAATTAAATGATGCTCTTAACACTTCGTGCCGTTTCATAATCTCGTTGAAACTTTCCTCAAAAATAGTTTCATCTACATAACCTTTTATATCTAATATAATTTGTTCAAAATATGCATCTGAATTTTTATCTTCAATAGCATGAAACAGTATCCCCTTTTGCATATTTGACAATGGATAGATTTTCTCAACTTTATTAACTTTCATAAATTTATCCCCCTAAATAGTTTCCGTCGGAAAAGGCACAAAAATTATAAATATGATTTGTACAATTAAGTAGTCGCTATGATTGTGTTTTGCCTGCAGGCTTTAGTTATCGATGAATTCATATTCACCTAGTAACTCATCAAGCTCTTCTAGTGACATTTTATTGTAACCATAATCGGAAGCTGTTTTTTCTGATTCCGTTTGATTAATACAATGATCGATTATCATTTCAAGGTTCTCTTTATACTTTTGGTTAAAATCAGCGATTAAAAATTCAGAATATTCCCCTTCGTTGAAGGTAGTGTTTATTATTAATGTATCCTCTACAATTATTGAATTAATTTCTATAGAAGCATCTCTTGCATTTTCGCCACCTATACTTTCGCCAGGTGATAGCCATGATGCAGAAAATTCTTCATTGGTCGCTTTTTTACTCATTTCTCCCAAATAATTAAATAATATAGGTGCCGTTTCATCATTTAACAAATCTTGATCCTTTTTTAGGTATTTTAAAACCCCATATCCTATTCCGTTATTAGGAATTTTTCTTAAAGTCTCTTTTACCAATTTTATACTCATAGAAATTTCTTTTTCTTTACCTAAATCAAAATAGACAGGGTATATTGTAGTAAACCACCCAATAGTCCTACTAACATCTATATTTTCAATGACTTCTTCTCTTCCATGACCTTCCATGAGAATTTTCAGCCTGTTTTCTCCTGTTAAATCTCTTACTGTTACTAACAAAGCCGCTAAAAGGATATCATTTATTTGAGTATTATATGTTTTGTTTGTTTCTCCCAATAACTTTTGAGTGTTCTCCTTATTTAGTGAAATGGTTAAGGTCTTGCTATTTTTATAATCGGTCACATCTATTTCTTCATTTTTCGCTAAAAAATCTACTTTCATTTTAGATATGTCTGCCCAATATTTTTTTTCTTTTAGAAGTTTATTACCTACCGCATAATCCATTAACTTTTCTGAAAACTCCTTAAATGAATCCGTTTTAAAACCTATATCAAGTTTTTCATTGAGATATGCTTGTTTGTATAACATTTCGAAATCTTCGAATAATATTCGCCATGATACTCCATCTATTACAAGATGATGGATAGTAATAAGCAAATGATCACCCTCATTTGTTCTAAAAATGCCAAGTTTTAATATTTTACCGTCAGTAATCGAAATTTCTTTTTGTATATTTGTTGCTAGTTGACCCACTATCTCCTGTTGATTATCTTGATTCTTAATATCATGGACATATAAATCAAAGAAATCCCCATTCAAATCACGATTATATTGAATAATTTCACCATTTTCCTCTTTATAAATCATTCGTAAAACATCGTGTTTTTCACAAATTTTACGAAACACCTTTTCTACAATCTGTTCTTCAAATCCATTTTTTCTATACAGCATAAATGATTGATTATAGTGATTTAGCTCTTTATTATTTAATGCTTCGTTTAATACAAAATGTCTTTTCTGTATTGGCATTAAAGGAACATTTCCCTGAATTATTTCATAGTTGTTCTTTACTCTCGATTCATTTTTTACATACTTACTAAGATTTTTAATTTTCGGGTTTTCAAATAAATCTTTAATTTTGAGTTTAAGATTCACTTTTGATAGTTTAGAAACTATTTGTAACGCTTTTATAGAATCTCCACCAACCTCAAAAAAACTATCGTTAATTCCAATTTCTTTAATACCCAAGACATCCTGCCAAGCTGATACAAGATGTTCTTCCACTTCATTTCGAGGCGCTTCATAATCTGTTCCCTTAGAAAGGTCCCCCTCTTGTACAAGAGGCAATGCTTTTCTATCTATTTTTCCATTCGGTGTAAGAGGCATTTTATCTAATTGAATAAAAAATGAAGGAATCATATAATCTGGTAAATAATTTGACAAGTAGTCTCTTAATTCACTTGTAGTTAGCGCCTCCTTAGCTATTATGTATGCACATAAATAGGTAAAACCAGCATTATCTTTCCGATCAATTACTACCGCCTGATTTATATTTTGATTACCTAATAGTTTAGCTTCAATTTCTCCTATTTCTACCCTAAACCCTCGAACCTTTACTTGATTGTCTATTCTTCCTAAAAACTCAATATTTCCATCTGAAAGCCATCTTGCCAAATCTCCTGTTTTATACATTTTTTCACCAGGTATAAAGCCATTTGAAACAAACCTTTCATGAGTAAGATCTGGCTTGTTTAAGTATCCTTTTGCAAGACCTTTTCCACCAATGTACAATTCACCATACACCCCTATAGGTTGTGGTTCTAATAAAGAGTTTAAAACATAATATTTTGTGTTATTTAACGGCTTTCCTATAGGAGTATTTACCATTTGTGGTATATAATCGTACTCTTCTTCATAATAGCTAGAATCAATAGTTGCTTCTGTAACTCCATAGCTATTAATTACTCTCATATTCTCCCCATATCTTTTAACCAAATTTTTGTACTCATGTATAGGACAGCTATCAGAACCTAATATTAATAATCGTAATGTCGTGAGATCAAAATTATTTTCATATACATAATTCATAAAAGGTATAATAAGACTTGGAGTGGATTCAAAAATATTAATCTTATACTTCTTAATTGTCTTATATAATAAATCCAGTTCTAGCTTGATATGACTCGGTACTATATACATTGTCCCACCATTTAATAAACTTCTACATAAGTCCCCTGCAAATACATCAAACGACATACTAGCCATTTGTAATAAATTCACTTCATACTTTGACAATTCATAGTGATCTCTCCAAGTGTAATGGGCATTAACCAAATTTTTATGCTCTACTAACACACCTTTAGGGTTTCCAGTTGTTCCTGATGTATATATGATATACACTAAATCATCTGGTGAATTAATATGATTCAAATTATCTTCATCGATATCATATATATCTATATGATTTATATTTACTACTTCACCGTAGGAACCATTTTTATCCGTTAGATGTTCTTGGGTAATAATAATGTCCGCATTACTATCCTCAAGCATAAATTCTATTCTCTCTGTAGGGTAATCTGGATCTATCGGCAGATATGCTCCTCCAGCTTTTAGAACCCCCAATATTCCTACAATCATTTCTACTGATCTATCCACCATTATTGCAACTATACTATTTTGTACAACACCTTTTTCTCTCAAAGTTCTAGCTAGTTTATTTGCTTTTTTATTCAATTCTTCATAGGTCAACTGCTTTTCTTCGAACACTACAGCTATATGATTTGGTGTTTTTTTAACCTGCTCTTCAAAAAGTTCGTGTATAGTACCTACTGGATATTCAACAGCAGTATCATTAAACTTGTTTAATATTATTTCTCTTTCTTCTTGTGAAAGCAAATTTATTTCACTTAATTTTTGTTCAGGATTATTAACAATTTCTTTTAAGATATTAACTACATGATTTCCAATTCTTTGTATTGTTTCTTTTTTAAATAATTTTGTGCAATACTCTAAAATAAATTCTATATGATTTGTATTTTCAATTGCCGATAAACTTAAATCAAACTTTGCCGCTTTAAAATCAATGTCATACGGTTCGATTTTTAAGCCTTTTATATTCAACTCTAGATTATCTAAATTTTGAATAGAAAACATTGTATCAAACAATGCGTTTCTACTAATATCCCTTTTTAAGGCTAGCTTTTCAACTAACTCATCAAATTGATAATCTTGATTTTCATAAGCATTTAAGGTATTTTCTTTTACTTTCTTCAAATAATCAATGAATCTGCTGTCTGCTTTAGGACGATTTCTCATCACAAGGGTATTAACAAACATACCAATAGTATTTTTTAAATCATCATGTTGTCTTCCTGCAGTTGGTGAGCCAACTATAATGTCTTCTTGTCCCGTATATTTCGAAAGTAGCGTTGTATATGCTGCTAAAAGTAGCATATACATAGTAACTCCATTTTCCCTTGCAAACATTTTAAGCTTGTTTGTTAGTTCAGAATCTATTTCAAAACTTAATCTATCTCCCTCGCTACTTTGTATTTGTGGTCTTGGAAAGTCAGTTGGCATATTCAGAACTGGTATCTCATCCTCAAATACTTTAAGCCAATATTCCTCCTGTTTCTTTATACTATCACCGTTACAAAACTTTTCTTTCCATTCTGAATAGTCTTTATATTGAATTTCTAATGGTGCTAATTTTTTTTCTCCAAATATATCTGTTAACTCTTTCATTAAAATGCTCATTGATACTCCGTCTGAAATAATATGATGCATATCAAGCATCATGATATGCACATCCTGACTAACTTGTACGATTTCTACCCTTAGAAGAGGAGCTACCTCTAAATTAAAGGGTCTTATGAATTGCGCCACTCGTTCTGCTACGTTCTCTTTCCCTAATTCACTATATTCAATTTTAAAATCTATTTCTTTTTCTATCTTTTGAACTGGTTCTCCATCAATCATTACAAAAGAAGTTCTTAATGCTTCATGTCTATCAATTAATGCTTTAAAGGCTTTTTCAAAAGTGTCCAATTGAAAGCGCCCCTTCATTTGTATAACAACTGGTAGATTGTAAGTAATTCCACTATCCTCTATTTGATTTAAAATATATAGCCTTTTTTGAGCCGATGAAAGATTATAAAATTGCTTTTCCTCAGCTTTCTTTATTTTTGAGTAAGTACTCGTTTCTTTCCCTTTTATATATTCGCCAATGCCTTTGATAGTAGGAAAATTAAATATTTGTTTTAATGGTATTTCAACATCTAATTCTTTGTGTATCTTTGATACCAATGAAAAAGCTTTTAGTGAATGTCCTCCAGCTTCAAAGAAGTTATGATTTATTCCAATTTTCTCTATACCCAAAACGTCCTTCCACACTAAAGCCAACTTCTCTTCTACTAGATTTCGAGGTGCTTCATAATGATCTTCTATAAATTTATTGAAATCTGGTTCCGGTAATGCTTTCACATCCACTTTTCCATTAAGTGTAATCGGCAATTTTTCCATCTCTATGAAATGCAAAGGAATCATGTAACCAGGAAGCTCTTTGGCAAGCAACTCTCTCACTTTATCTATGTTCAGTTCTTCATTCAAATCATTAACTGTAATAAATGCACAAAGATATCTGTTTCCATCTATCCCCTCTTTATCAATTACTTTAGCTTCTTTTATGTTCGATTGTCTTAATAAGTGATATTCAATTTCTTCCAGTTCAATTCTAAAACCGTGAATTTTTACCTGATTATCTATTCTACCTAAAAATTCAATATTTCCATCAGGTAGCCGTCTTACTAAATCTCCAGTCCGATACACTCGTTCTCCTAAACTAAAAGCATTAGACTTGAATTTTTCTTCAGTTAATTCTTTTTTATTTTTGTATCCTCGCGCTACACCTTCTCCACCTATATATAATTCACCAGGTATTCCTATCGGCAGTAATTGAGCATTATTATCCAAAACATACAATTTATAATTGCTTAGTGGTTTACCTATAGGTACACTCATTCCCATACAATCATTGGAACTGACCTTATAATATGTTGCACAAACAGTTGTTTCTGTAGGACCATATGAATTATAAACATCGGCAATCTCAATAATATTTTTTATATATTCATACTTTAAAACATCTCCACCACTAATAAATTTCATATTTTTATTAAGTATTAAATGCTTATTTTTATCAATTTCATTGAGTAACAGTGGTGAACAGCTTACTAAAGTCACATTATATTTTTCAATATTTTTAACTAGCTCATCTATGTTCAGATCACCAATTTTTTTACTAATGATTAATTTCCCTGAATTAGCCAAAATAGGAAATGTTTCTTCCGTAAAAGCATCAAATGAAAATGAAACTACTTGTAATATAGAATCTTCTTCATTTAAAGTAATTTGTTTTGAAAATGCATAAATATAGTTAATGACGTTACGATGTGTAGTCATAACCCCTTTAGGCTTTCCACTAGAACCTGACGTATATATTAAATAAGCTAAATCAGATGAATGATTTAAATTTTCTAGGTTGTCCTTATTTAAAGAACTAATTTCTTCATCATTAAATAAAATACTTGGAACTGTTCTTACTTTGAATTGTAAGTGCTCCTGAGTAACAACTAATTTTGCTTCACTATCTTTTAGCATATATTCAATTCTTTCTTCAGGATACTCAGGGTCAATTGGTAAATATGCTGCTCCAGCTTTTAAAATCGCCAATATGCCAATTATCATTTCTGGGGATTTATCCGCCATAATTCCTATTACAGTATCCGGCTTTGCACCATTTTTTCTAAGCAACCTTGCCAGTCGATTTGCTTTTTCATTTAGTTGTTTATATGTTAATTGTTCCTCTTCAAATATAACTGCAATATGATTTGGTGTTTTTAGAACCTGCTCTTCAAATACATGGTTTAAGGTCTTATTTTTAGGAAATTCGGCCATAGTATCATTAAATTTGTGTAATATGATTTCCGTTTCTTCTTCTGAAAGTAAATTTATTTCTCCTAATTTAAGCCCCGGATTATTGGTAATTTCCTTTATTACATTTACTAAATGACCTGCAAGTCTTTTGATTGTTTCTTTTTTAAATAATTTTGTGCAATATTGCAAATCAAATTTCAAATGATCTGTATATTCTATCGCCGTAAGACTTAAATCAAATTTCGCCACATTAAAATCAATATCGCAAACCTCAGTGGTTACTCCATTTATATTAAACTCAAAATTATTTTGAGTTTGTATATCAAACATCGTATCAAACAATGCGCTTCTACTTGTTTCTTTTCTTAAATTTAGTTTCTCTACTAATGTATCAAATTGATATTCTTGATTCTCATAAGCATTTAATGTGTTTTCTTTTACTTGTTTTAAATAATCAATGAATTTAGTATCTGCTTTTGGATAACTTCTCATTGCAAGGGTATTGACAAACATGCCAATTGTATTTTTTAAATCATCATGTGTTCTTCCCGCAATTGGTGAACCAACTATTATGTCCTCTTGCCTTGTATATTTAGAAAGAAGCGTTTTATATACTGCTAAAAGAAGCATATACATAGTAACTCCATTTTCCCTTGCAAGAAATTTAAGTTTCTTTGTTAGTTCAGAATCTATTTCAAAACCAAGCCTATCTCCCTCACTACTTTGTATTTGTGGTCTTGGAAAATCAGTTGGCATATTCAGAACTGGAATGTCACCCTCAAATACCTTGAGCCAATATTCCTCCTGCTGCTTTATGTTATCTCCTTTATAGTATTCTTTTTGCCATTCCGAATAGTCTTTATACTGAACTTTTAATGGTGCTAATTCTTTTTCTCTAACTAAATCAGCTAACTCCTTCATTAAAATGCCCATTGATACTCCATCTGAAATAATATGATGCATATCAAGCATCATGATATGCTCATTCTGATTAACACGTAAAATCTCTACCCTTAGAAGCGGCGCTATCTCTAAATCAAAAGGTCTTATAAATCGTGCCACTCGTTCTGATACGCTATCTTCTCCTAATTCACTATATTCAATTTTAAAATCTATTTCTTTTTCTATCTTTTGAACTGGTTCTCCATCAATCATTACAAAGGATGTTCTTAATGCTTCATGTCTATCAATTAGTACCTTAAAAGCATTCTCAAAAACTTGCATTTGAAAATCGCCCACGATTTTGATAACTAAAGGAATATTATATGTCGTACCTTTAGATTCCAAATTATTTAAAATAAGCATCCTTTTTTGTGCCATTGATAAGGTATAACAATTATTTTCTGATTGTTTCGCTTTTGGAATTTCATTCTTTTTTTCTATATCTTCATTTTTTAAAGCTATAATAATTTTTTCTTTATATAACTTTATTTTTCCCTTTAATTCAGCTGTTATTAGTTCACGAGGTCCAATAATTTTTATCTTCCCTTGATTCTGATATAAGAAAATGTTTGATTTTTTCAAATCATTTATAAACCCTTTAATATCCATAACTAGAATCATTCCCTTCGCGGTGCCCATTCAATTTCTCACACTATTAGTAAATAACTAAAACAACTATCAAATTTCATATACATCTTTGAAATTCAAACCATTGGGCCTAGCTTAACTGCACAATCTATTCCTTTTTCTCTGCTGAGAAGAAGTATAGATTGTACAGTTTTCCTAGGATAAATCCCCTTTTCTTATAATTAAATCTGAAATCTCAAAACAATCAACATTATAGAAAATCTGCCTTTTTACACCTATTACTAATATCTTTTACCTCCAAAAGAAATGAATTTCATTTTAAACCGTTATACCTCTTCCTCAACATAATCATAAGAACTATTTTGACGATCATGTTCAGTTGATAGGATATAATTTGCTAAACCCATTACACTTGGATTCTCAAAGAAATTGTGAATGCTTATATCTGTATTTAAAACTTTATTAATAGCAGCAACAGCACTCATTAACTTCAGTGAATTTCCTCCTATTTCAAAGAAGTTATGAGAAATTCCAATAGATTTGATTCCTAGGATTTCTTCCCAAATTGAAATAATAGTCTCTTCTAAAAAATTACTTGGTGCTACGTACTCTACCTCAGTTGTTACATTCCCATCAGGCTTTGGTAATGACTTTCGGTCTACTTTCCCATTTGTAGTTAGCGGTAGCTTATCAAGTTGAACAAAAAATGCAGGAATCATATACTCTGGAAGCTTTTTAGTTAGATACTTTCTAATTTCTTGAATTATTAATTCATCTTTCCATGTTTCAGAAGTAAAGTAAGCGCATATATATTTTTCACCATGAATATCATCTCTTACGATAACAATAGCTTCCTTTACTTTTTTATATTTAAGTAGCTGACTCTCTATCTCACCAAGTTCAATCCTGAAACCACGAACTTTCACTTGATGATCTATTCTACCTAAGAACTCAATATTTCCATCAGGCAACATCCTAACGAGATCCCCTGTTCGATACATTTTTTCTTCTGGTATAAATGGATTTGAGACAAACTTTTCTGCTGTCAAATCTGGTCGGTTTAAATATCCATGAGCCAATCCTGCTCCACTTAAACAAAGTTCTCCAGCTACGCCGATTGGAAGTAGTCTCTGATTTCCATCTACTATAAATGCTGAAGTATTTGCTAATGGCTTCCCAATTGGTATTGTGTCGAATTCTTTATTGATTTCATTTATACAATAATACGTAGCAAAAACAGTACTTTCTGTCGGACCGTATACATGAATCAGCTTATCTTTCCCTAAATACTCCAATGCTCGTTTTGTATGTGATACTGAAATTCTTTCACCACCAAAGAGGATTTTTCTTATATTAGATAAACACTCTATTTCTAAATCAACCAATGTATTAAATAAGGCTGTAGTTATAAACATAACACTAATTTTTTCTTCTTTTATTAATTTTGTTAGCTTACTTAAATTCAATACTGTATCTATTGATACCATCACTAATTTTGCACCATTTAACAATGCACCGTAGATGTCAAATACGGATCCATCAAAAGAATAATTTGAAAGCTGTAAAATAATATCATCTGCATCAATCTTAATATAGTTTGTGTCACGAACAACCCTTACTGCATTAGAATGTGATGTAACCACACCTTTTGGTACTCCAGTAGAGCCCGATGTATATATGATATAAGCTATGTTCTCAGAATCATTTATAGGAGCTAAATTCTCTTTACTCAATTGAAAATTCTCACTCTTATCTAAACTAACCATCTCTACATCCAATGAGGAATCATTAATGAACTTCTCCTGCGTTAATAGAATTTGAATATCACTATCTTGTATCATAAATTTAATTCTATCCTGAGGAGATTTAGGATCTATCGGCAAATAAGCTGAACCTGATTTTAAGATACCCATTATTCCAATTATCATCTCAGGGGATCTCTCAACCATAATTCCCACAATTGTATTTGCAGTAATTCCTTTATCTCGTAACCATCTAGCAACTTGATTAGACCTTTCATTTAATTCTTGATACGTCATTTTAGTGCCTTCAAATTCAACGGCAATATGATTAGGCGTTTTCTCTACCTGTTCCTCAAACAGCTGATGTATAGTCTTATCCTTCGGATAATTCGTCTTTGTATCATTAAATTTATACAATAATACATCTCGCTCTTTCTCTGGGATTATGTCTATCTCATTTAATTTCTTATCCTCATTTATAACAACTTGTTCCGTTACTTTTTTAAGATGCATTTCTATATTGTCTATTATTTCCTGTGGATAAATCTTTTCGTTATAAGTTAATTTTAATACTAACTGTTCTCCAGGAATTGCTACAATGTTGAATCCATAATTGGTTTGCTCTTCTCCCCTTATATTTTGACACATAAAACCTGTATTACTTTCTGCATGATTAAAACTACTATCATCCAGTGAATAATTTTGAAATACCATTACATGATCAATTAAATTTCTTTTTAGATCATGTAAAGATTGAATTTCAGCTAAATTTATATAGTTATATTTATTATTTTCTATTGATTCATCCTGGACATTTCTTAAAACCTCTTTAAAACTACTATCTTTTTCCAGTTTAACTCGAGTCGGAATTGTATTAATGAATAATCCTACCATCGCTTCAATTCCTTCTACTTTTGCCTCTCTTCCTGATACGACTGTTCCAAATACAACATCTTCTATATTATTGTACCTCGCTAAAAGAATGCCCCAAATTGCCTGCAGTACGGTATTAAAAGTAACTTGATTTCTATTTGCGAGTTGAATAATGTTACGAGTCATTGCTTTTGAAAATTCTATCATTTTTTCTTTTCTTTTATACTCATTAACTTTATTCAAGATTTTAGGAACCTGTGCTTGTTCTTCATATCCATCCAAATAGCTCTTCCAATGTGCTAATCCTTCTTCTTTATCCTGTTCTTCCAGCCATCTTATATAATCACTATATGGTGTTGGCTCCGCTAAATGGCTATCTTCACCTTTCATCTTTCTTCCATAAACATCAAATAACTCACCTAATATAATCCCAAGACACCATCCATCTAACAATATGTGATGATGACTCCATACCAATTTATATGAATCCTGATTCATTTGAATTAAGCTAATTCTCATTAATGTGTCTTCACTTAAATTAAAGCCTTTTTGTTTATCATTTTGTAAATAATTCTCTATAAACTTTGTTTTCTGCTCAATGCTTTCGTCTTGAATATCATAATGTTTGAAACCTACTTTTCTATCTTGAAGTATGACGTGTCTTGGTTCCTCCACTAATTCATACTCAAATGCTGCTCTTAATATTTCGTGTCTCCTCATTATTGTATTAAATGATTTTTCTAAAATATCTACATCCACAGTCCCTTTTATATCCATTACAATTTGTTCAAAATACATACTTGAATTTTTATCTTCTAATGTGTGGAATAACATCCCTTTTTGCATATTTGCTAACGGATATATTTTCTCAATAATAAAACCATTGTATTTTTCTTTTATTTCTTCAAGTTCTTCTAATGTTATATTTATATCTCCATAATCAAAAGGTGTTTGTTCTGGTTCTACTTTATTCGCACAGTGATTAATTATCATTTCAAGACTTTCTTTATATTTCTGATTTAAGTCCTTTATCATTTTTTCACTGTATTCTAATTCATTAAATGTTGTATGAATAACCAATTCACCATTTAAAACCATTGAATTCATTTCTATAGATGTATTCCTATTAATTTTCTTACCCACTGTTTCACCTATAGACCATTTCGATGCAGAGAATTCTCTCCTGTTAATATCTTGATCCAATTCACCTAAATAGTTAAATGAAATTGGTGCCTTTTCTTCATTCATAAATCCCTTATCTTTTGCTAAATGTTTTAATACCCCATAACCTATTCCTTTATTTGGTATTTTCCTCAAAGTTTCTTTAACTGTCTTTATGTTGGTCGAAAGTTCATTTTCATTCCCTATATCTAAAAGCACTGGATACATCGTCGTGAACCAGCCAACAGTCCTATTGATTTCGAAATTCTCTATTACGTCCTCTCTTCCATGCCCTTCCATATTTACTTTTAACTTGTATTTCCCCGTCAATTCTCTGGTTCCAACTGCTAAAGCTGTTAATAAAATATCATTTATTTCTGTGTTATATGCCCTATTTGTATTTCTAAGTAAAGATGTAGTGAGTTCTTTATCTAATGTAATACTTACTGTACTACTATTTTCAAAGTTGTTTTTTGTGATTTCTTTCTTTTTAGGGATAAACTGTACATTCTCTTTTGATATACTTGTCCAATATTCCCTTTCTTTCATTAATTCCCTACTCACGCTATAAGCTTTTAACTTTGATGCAAATTCTTTATAGGAATCTGTTTTGAATCCTATTTCTAGCTTTTCACCCTTTTCTAGTTGTGAATATAAAGTCTCCAAATCTTCGAGTAGGATTCTCCATGATACTCCATCCACTACAAGGTGATGAATCGCAATCAGAAGATGATCTCCTTCATCCGATTTAAATATACAAAGCTTTACAAGTTTACCTTCTTTAATATCCATCTCTTTTTGAATATTTGTAGCAATTTCATATACCTTCTCTTCCTTATTCTCAACGCCCTTAACATCATGAATATATAAATCAAATAGGTTCTTGTCATAACCCCTATTATATTGAATTATTTCTCCCTCTTTTTCTTTATATATCATGCGTAAAGCATCATGATGTTCCATAATTTTATTAAATACTTCTTCTATCTGTTTTTCATCAAATCCATTTTCTCTAAATAGCATGAACGATTGATTAAAATGATGTATCTCTTCTTGGTTTTTCTCAAAATACCAGCTTTGTATCGGGGTTAATTCTACTTCCCCCTTTACTATTTCATGAACCTTTTGTTCTTTCTTTTCTCGTTTTATATATTTTCCAAGATTTTTAATTTTTGGATTTGCAAATAAATCTTTCATTTCTAGTTTAAGACCAATTCTAGATAATCTAGATATAATTTGGATTGCCTTAATGGAATCTCCTCCAGATACAAAGAAATTATGATTAATCCCTATATCCTCTATCCCAATAATACTTCTCCAAATTTCAACGAGCTTTTCTTCCACTTCATTTCTCGGTTCCTCATACTCTACCCCAGTATTAATACTTCCATCTGGTTCAGGAAGTGCTTTTCTGTCTACTTTCCCGTTCGTTGTCAACGGAAGTTTATCTAATTTCACAAAATATCCAGGAATCATATAATCCGGAAGTTTCTGTTCTAAATATTCTCGAATTTCCCTTGCATGTAATTCTTTTTGTGAAACGATATACGCACATAAATATTGATTACTTTCCTTATCTTCTCTAGCTATAACAATCGTTTCTTCGATATCTTGATGAGTTGACAGTTGACTTTCTATTTCTCCAAGTTCAATTCGATAACCACGTATTTTCACCTGATGATCTATCCGTCCTAAAAATTCTATATTCCCATCAGGTAACCACCTTGCAAGATCTCCAGTTCGATACATAGATTTACCGTTATTAAATGGATTTTCAATAAACCTTTCAGCTGTTAATTCTAGATTATTCAAATATCCTCTTGCTATCCCCTCACCTGATACACACAGTTCCCCAGCTACTCCAATTGGCTGAAGATTATTTCCCTTGTCTAATATATATATATTAGTGTTTAAAATTGGTTTTCCAATCGGAATTACCTTATCACCGCTTATTTGATCAAACTCAATTCTATAACTTGTGGAATCTACACAACACTCTGTAGGCCCATAAACATTTGTGATATTAGGTTTAAAATCAGCAAATTTTTCAAATAAACCTTTGATTAAATAAGGCGTTAATGCCTCTCCTCCTACAATAAATTCTTTAATTTCTAATTCTTGTTCTATTTTATTTACATAGCTAAGCATTGTTAAATGTGCCGGAGTAGCATCCGATACATGTATTTTATTTGTTGCATAATACTCAATTAAACTCATTGCATTCCAACTTACTTCCTTTGGCACAACAAATAAGGTATGCCCTAAAAGTAATGTTGCAAATATTTGTTTCACCGATGCATCAAATATAAATGGTGCTAGCAACGCGACATTAACATTAGTATTGAACCTTTTATAAATTACATCATTTAACCCATTGACTAAGTTATTTACACTATTTTGTTCTATCATTACCCCTTTAGGATTCCCTGTAGAACCTGATGTATATATTACATAAGCTAAATTTCGGGGACTATTTAATTTACTGATATTCGCTCTATTTTCTTTATATTCTAATTTATCTAATTGTATAATTTGTCCATGAAAAGATATATCGCTATGAACCTCATTCGTTACGCATAGTATCTCTATATGGCTATTACGTAACATATATTCTTTTCTTGTCCTAGGATAAGTTGGATCAATCGGTAAATAAGCTCCTCCAGCTTTTAAAATCCCCATTATACCTACTATCATTTCAATAGAGCGTTCCACCATTATTCCCGTTACTACGTCAGGACCAACTCCTTTTTCGCGAAGTATATGCGCAAGACTATTTGCCCTTTCGTTTAGCTCTTTATATGTTATACTTTGATTTTCAAAAACAAGTGCCACATTATTAGGTGTCTTCTCTACCTGTTCTTCAAAAAGCTCTGGAAGTGTTTTTTCTTTAGCATATTTTCCTTTGGTATTATTAAATTCGTTTAATAACTTACTTTTTTCTTTCTCTGTTAATATATTTATTTCACTTAATTTCTGTTCTGGATTTTCTACTACTTCTCTTAAGACGTTTATAAAATGCTCTAAAAACCTCTCTATTGTTTCCTTTTTATAGAGAGCCGTACAGTATTCAATTTCTAATCCTAATCCGTCCTCTAACTCACTTACATGTATAGTAATATCAAACTTAACTATTTTCCTCTGATCTTCTAACATGCTAACCTTTAGTCCATCCAAATTTAATAGCATATTATCAGTGTGTTGAAATACCAGCATCGTATCAAATAGTGGATTTCGTGAAATGTCTCTTCTTACATTTACCTTTTCTACCAATTCTTCAAATTGATAATCCTGATTTTCATATGCTTTCAATGTATTTTCTTTTACTTCTTTTAAGTACTCTCTAAAAGATCTATTGCCCTTTGGATAATTTCTCATCGCAAGGGTATTCACAAACATTCCCATTACATTATTTAAATCTACATGTTTTCTTCCTGCAATTGGTGATCCTACTACTATATCCTCTTGCCCTGAATATTTAGAAAGCAAAGTCGTGTATCCTGCTAACATCAGCATATACATAGTAACTTCATTTTCTGTAGCCAACTTGTTTAACTGATTATAAGTTTCACTATTGATTTTTAAATTGATTCTATCTCCAGCAAAACTTCTTCTTTTTGGCCTTTTATAGTCCGTTGGCATATTTAGTACTGGTACTTCTTCATTGAACACATTCATCCAATACTTTTCTTGCTTTGTGATTTCTTCTTGAGTAAACAAGCCTCTTTGCCACGCAGAATAATCTTTATATTGAATGCTTAATGGAGATAATTTTTGACCATTATATAATTCAGCTAATTCCTGCATGAAAATCCCCATTGATACACCATCTGAAATGATATGATGCATATCTAATACCATCACGTGCTCATCATCTGTAACATGTATGATTTCAACCCGTAAAAGAGGAGCCTTCTCCAAATCAAACGGTTTAACAAATCCATTGATTATATCATCTAGCTTATTTGTACCCATTTCTCTATACGTCACTTGGAAATCTATCTCTTTTTCAATCTTTTGAACTGGTTCACCATCTACCATTACAAAAGAAGTTCTTAAAGCTTCATGTCTTTCGATTAATTTATGGAAAGCCTGTTCAAGCTGATGAACATCTAAATCACCTTTTATTTTCATAGCGAAAGGCATATTATAAGATACTCCGCTACCCTCTATTTTGTTTAAAATGTAGAGTCTTCTTTGGGCAGATGAAAGCGGATAATAATCTTGTTCTTCTACTTTTTTGATGGATGCATATACACTTTCTTTTGTAGAGTCAATAAATTCTCCAATCCCTTTTATAGTAGGTGCTTGGAATATTTGTCCTAAAGGTATCTCCACCATAAGTTCCTTATGGATTCTAGAAACCATCGTAGTCGCTTTCAGTGAATGGCCTCCAATTTCAAAAAAGTTGTGTTGAATTCCTATGTTTTCTATATCTAAAATATCTTGCCAAATGGATACAAGCTTTTCTTCGACTGTATTCCTTGGCGCCTCATACTCTACTACTCCTGCAACCGAACTTTCATCAGGACTTGGTAAAGCCTTTCGATCCACTTTCCCATTTGTAGTAAGTGGTAGCTTGTCTAGCTGAACAAAAAAAGCAGGAATCATATACTCTGGTAACTCTTTTGCCAAAAACTTTCGAATTTCTTGAACCCTAGTCTCGCCCTTCGATGATTCGGAAGTAAAGTACGCACATAAATATTGATGATGACTATTATCTTCTCTTGCGATAACAACAGCTTCTTTTACTTCCTTATGTTTTAGAAGTTGACTCTCTATCTCACCCAGTTCAATCCTGAAACCACGAATTTTCACTTGATGGTCAATTCTTCCTAAAAACTCAATATTTCCATCAGGTAACATTCTCACAAGGTCTCCTGTTCGATACATTCTCTCTCCTGGAATGAACGGATTTGGAATGAATTTTTCTGCTGTGAGCTCTGGTCTATTTAAATAACCACGGGCCAAACCTTCTCCGCTGATACAAAGCTCGCCTGGCACTCCCAATGGACAAAGCCCATTAGATTCGTTTAAAATAAAGACTTTTGTATTACATATTGGTTTTCCTATCGGTATATTGTCATAAGAATTTTCTATAATAAAGCTTGTTGTTACTACTGAATTCTCTGTAGGACCATAGTTATTAACAATCTGGTAACTTTTATTTTCAAAATAATTTAGTTTATCTCCACCTGTTAATAATCTTCTTAAAGATGTATTCTCAAGCATTAAAAATTGTTCACATACTTGTGTAGGTAAAAAGCTTATTGAAATCTCTTTTTCAATAAAATATTTGTTTAATTTCGTAATATCTAATTTTAAATTATCATTTATAATATGAATCTCTGCACCCGCTATGATATAAGGAAATACTTCCCAAGCAAATGCATCAAAACTTATACTTGCATAACTAGCATTTTTATCAGTTTCACTTATTTCATTGAAGGAATTATGCCAATTACATAAGTTCACCAATGAATGATGCTCCACCATAACTCCTTTTGGCTTTCCAGTAGAACCAGATGTATAAATGACATAGACTAAATCTTTACTGCTGCTATCAATACGTAAGTTTTCGGTTCCGTATTTAAACAAATGCTCATTATGAATATTAATAATGCTAATATCATCAACTTCTGTACAATCAACTAAATTAATTAATTTATCCTGGGTCAATAATATTTCAGTTTGACTATCTTGAAGTATATATTTAATTCTATCTATAGGATATGTAGGATCAATTGGTAAATACGCACCACCAGCTTTTAAAATCCCCATAATTCCCACAATCACATCAACTGAACGTTCTAATAATATTCCTACTATTTTATCAGAACCAACACCATTTTCTCTTAACGCTCTTGCCAATTGATTAGATTTTTCATTTAACTCCCTATATGTCAATTTCTTATCTTCAAAAACAACTGCAATGCTATCTGGCGTTCGTTCTACTTGTTCTTCAAATAACTTGTGTATTAACTGGTTTTTAGAGAAATCTACATTTGTATCGTTATGTTCATACAATAAAAAGTGCTTTTCTTCTTGTGGGATCATATCTATTTTATTTACACTTATCGAAAGATTCCTTGATATTTCCCTCAGAATATTAATATAATTTTCTGTCATTCTTAATATTGTGTCTCTTTTGAATAATCCAGTACTATATTCGACATTTAACACGATCTCATCGTCATAATCTAAAATATTAAAAGTGATATCGAATTTTGCATTATCTAATTCAAATATTATTGGACTAAGATTTAAAACACCTTGCTTCTTAGTAAATAATTTAGCGTCTTCCAATACAAACATAGTATCAAATAAAGGGTTTCTATTAGAGTCTCTTTCATAGTCTATACTGCGAACTAGTTCATCAAACTGATACTCTGAGTTTTCAAATGCTGTAATTGTATTTTCTTTTACCTGTTCCAAAATTTCTTTAAAACTTTTTGTAGCATCTATATTGTTTCTTAAAGCAATAGTATTGACGAACACACCAAAAATATTTTGTAAATCTTGATGTAACCTACCTGATGCTGCTGTTCCGACAACAATATCAGTTTTTCCAGTATATTTATGAAGTAATATATGATAAGCGCTAAGCATAAGCATATATAAAGTTGCCCCTGTATCCTTAGCTACCCTTCTTATCTGTTCAGATAACTCTTTTTCTATATGAAAGTATGCATTTTCTCCTGCAAAGGTATCAATATTTTCTTTTCTATAATCATAAGGTAATTCTAATTTAGATGGCAGATGACTGTATAAATTCAGCCAATATTGCTCTTGTTTTTTTATAGCATTAGATTGATTATACGTATTATTCCATTCTACATAATCCTTGTATTGTATATTTATCTTAGGTAAATCAAGATTGTTATATAAATCGAGTATTTCATTCATAAATATTCCTTGTGATACCCCATCTGCTATTATGTGATGGAAGTTAACAACCAATATATGCTTCTCTACTCCGATTTTAATTAGTTTAGCTCTCATTAATGATGGTTTACTTAAATCAAAAGGCTTTGTTGATTCCTTACACATTTTGCTAGTTAAATCTCTTAAACCTTCATCATCTGTTACGACTATATCTAAACATTGGTATTCCAAATCAAAATCAACTTTATCATAAACCTTTTGAACTAATTCATTATCTAATACTTCAAATCCTGTTCTCAGGATTTCATGTCTATCTATAAATTTTCTAAATGCATTTTCAAGTCTATTACATTCGATTTCACCTTCGACAAGTAACGCCATAGGAATATGATATGCTCCTCTATTATTTTCCATCATAGAAAGCATGTACATTCGTTTTTGAGAAGGCGATGTAGCATAATAATCCTTTTTCGATACCCTTTCAATCATATTTCCCCTATGATTGTCTTGGCTATTTTTCAAATATTGATCTAATACCTTTATAGTGTCATTTTTAAATATTTCTCCTATAGGCACCTCTATATTCATTCTCTTTTTAATTTCAGTAACAATCGATATCGCTTTTAATGAATCTCCGCCTATTTCATAGTAATTAGTATCTATTCCTATGTTTTCTATTCCAAATACATCTTTCCATATATCCAATATTTGGGCTTGAATTTCATTTTCTGCTTCTTCACATGTAGTTGCTGCAACTTCATCTAGTTCATGATTTTTTATTAATTCCCCCAAAATACTCTTATTTACTTTCCCATTTACAGTCAATGGTATTTCATCTATTTTGAAAAATCTTGATGGAATCATATAATTTGGGAGCTGATTTTGCAAATATTGTTTTAGTTCATTTGGGTTTATGTCTTCATCTGAAACTACAAAAGCATACAGACTTTTCATTTTATTATCGTTTGTATAGTCAATTACTACTGTTTTATTTACACCTTTATATTTGATTATACAATTTTCAATTTCCCCTAATTCTACCCTATATCCCCTTATCTTAACTTGACTGTCTTTTCTTCCTAAAAATTCGACATATCCGTCCTCTTTTAACACACCATAATCACCAGTTTTGTAAATATATCCTAATTCTTCGTGCGAAATAAATGACATCTTAGTTTTTTCAATATCATTTATATACCCACTTGCTACTCCCACTCCACCAATGTACAATTCTCCCTCTACATCTACGGGACACAATTGCTTATTTTGATTTAATACATAAATTTTCTGGTTAGCCAACGGCATTCCATATGGTATACTTTTCCAATCACCCTTAATTTCCTTAATAGGGTAATATATGGACCATATTGACCCCTCAGTTGCTCCACCTAAGCTAATAACTTCCGCATTTTTGAAAGTTTTCTTTATCTTCTGAGGAAGTTCCAGCGGTATCCAGTCCCCACTAAGCAATACAAGCCTTAGACTATCATCCTGTTCACTATCATTATATAAGTCCACTGTCAGTTCCATAATTGCTGGAACTGAGTTCCAAATTGTGATTCCTTCTTTCTTTACAACTTTTTTTAGGTTATATACATCCCTTTGATCATCTATAATTACAAGGGCCGCTCCACAGCTCAATGCACCAAAAACATCATAAACTGACAAATCAAAGCACAGTGAAGAAATCCCCATAATTTTATCATTTTCTGTCACACAGAATTTTTCGTTAATATCTATAATTGTATTTGTTGCTGCACCATGAGTTATTTGAACTCCTTTAGGTTTCCCTGTACTACCAGAAGTAAAAATAACATATGCCATATCTGTTTCATCTACTTTTATATTGACTTCATCACCAGAATATTCCTTAATATTTTCATCTTTATAGGTAGAAGGTGTTATAAAGAACTTACAATTACTTTTCTTTTTTATATATTCTTTTCTTTCTTCAGGATAATCAGGATCAAGCGGTATATATGCTGCTCCAGCCTTTAAAACAGCAAACAAATTTATAATGGTATCTATACATCGCTTACCTATCACACCAATGTAATCACCTTTTCTAACTCCCTTATCCATTAAGTATCTTGCAATTTGATTCGATTTTTCATTTAGTTCTTTATAAGTTATCGAATCATCATGATGAATTACAGCTACCTTATCTGGTACTAGTTTTGCTCGATTCACAAACATTTCATGTAAAGTACACTTATCAAACTTTTTGTTTGTATCATTATAGGTTTCAATAACTTTTATGCTATTCTCACTAAGGTTAATACCTGACACTTGATCATTAAATATAACCTGATTTAATACATTTATATATTGTTCAAACATTGATTTAATAACATTAATCTCAAATAATTGTTCAACGTAATCCCATGTAATATATAAACCTCCATTTAATTCATAAACTTGGTTATCTATATAAACTTGGGATGTTCTTGTACTAAAAAATTTAATTTTTTCAAAATCTATCAAATGATTAAATGAATCATCTGAGTCCTCACTCAATACACTTGTAAATACAATAGGCATTATAGCTTGATTAACCATTCTATGTTTTTTCCCAATAGCTCTTATAAAATCCACACCATCATAATGTCTATGTTCAAGGGCTTCTAACAATGTATCCTGTACCTTCGCAGCAAATTTCCAAAATGAATCAATACTATCTTTCGCATTAATATCTAATAACATTAGAGTTGTGAAATCCCCAATGATTTTTTTTACGTCTTGATGAAACGGTATCCGATTAAAAACAGTTAAATTTACTGCAAATTGACTCTGATTACTCCAATATGCTAGGACATAAGCATATGCAGCACATAAAACCGATGTAGGGGTAAGATTTTTTTCTCTTGCTTTTTGTTTTAATTTATCCCATGTTTCACGTTCTAAAAATTCCGAACATTTATTGAATGTAGGTTTCTCAATTTCTAATGGGTTGCATTTTAAAGGCAATGCTGGTGCACTTGGGAAATTATCCAATTTATTTAACCAGTACTTCTCATCTTTTTTATATCGATTAGATTGCCTAAATTCATTGGTTGCTAAAACATAGTCTCTAAAATTATACTCCAGCTCAGGCAGCTGCAGACTTGGCTGATTGTAAAACATTTTAAATTCCTTGATTAATATTTTCATACTACTGTCATCACAAATTAGTGGATCTATATTTAAACAAAAATATTTTTGATTATTGGGTAATATAAATGCTTTTATCTCAAATAATGGCCAAGTACTTGGATCTATGATTTTAGCTATCATTTTTTGTCTTTGTTCCAATATACGTATCATTATATCTTCTTGATTTAAATTCCTTACATCTACTGTGTCTACAGAATAAAATAGTTCTCCTTCTAAGATTCTTTGTGTTCCATTTTCAAAAACTATTGTTCTTAGTATTGGATGTCTATTAATTAATTTTTGTAATGCACTATTAAACCTATCTATATTAATATCTATTTCAAATTCAACCGTTAAATTTGTAGCTGCTCCACCAATTTCAAAAGCCGGATCTCTACCTATTAAATAGGCTAATTGTATACCTGTAAGTGGGAAAGGTTCATGTAAATTCTTTAAATCTGTAGTTTTTGTAAATTGTCGGTTCTCTATAATTTCTCCCTTGTTTGTTTCGATGTAAGCACTTATTTTCTTTATTGTAGATAATTTAAACAGTTCCTTTAATGGTAAATCAACACTTAACCTGTCATTCATTTTAGATAAAAGCTCCATTGCGTTTATTGAATGCCCACCAAGAACTGCAAAACTGTCATTAATACCAACTTTATTTAGATTCAAAGTTTCCTGCCACATTAAAACGAGCTGTTTTTCAATCTCATTTCTTGGTTCCTCATATTCAACCTCGGTATTAAAACTTCGATCTGGTTCAGGTAAAGACTTTTTATCTATTTTTCCATTTGCTGTTAACGGCATTTTATCTAACTTAAGAAAATAAGTAGGAATCATATAATCAGGTAACTTTTCACCTAAAAATCTTCTTAATTCTTCAACAGTAACTTCTCCTACTAATGTTAGATATGCACAAATATAATTGCTCTTGTCCTTTTCTTCTCTTGCTACAACTACAGTTTCTTTTACATTTTGATGCTTTAATAACTGACTCTCTATCTCTCCAAGTTCAATCCTAAATCCCCGAACCTTTACTTGATGGTCAATTCTTCCTATAAATTCAATATTCCCATCAGGTAACCACCTAGCCAAATCTCCTGTGTGGTATAAACGCTCTCCTTCTGCAAATGGGTTTTTAACGAATTTCTCTAATGTTAGCTGCTCATTATTTAAGTACCCTTTAGTTAATCCATCACCAGAAATACAAAGTTCTCCAGGTTCACCAATAGGAAGTAAATTTTTCTTTTCATCTACTATGTAAACTGAAGTATTTGCTAACGGTTTACCTATAGGTAGAGTGTCAACATTCTCATCTATTTCATTTATAAAGTAATATGTGGCAAAAACAGTACTTTCCGTTGGTCCGTATACATGAATGAGTTTATCTTTCCCCAGAAATTCTAATGCTTTTCTTGCATGGGAGACTGAAATTCTTTCTCCACCAAATAATATTTTTCTTATATTGATTAAACAATCTATTTTCATATCTACAAGCGCATTAAATAAAGCAGTTGTAATAAACATCACGTTTATGTTTTCTTGCTTAATTATATTTCCAAGCTTATTTATATCCGTGACTGTATCTTTTTCTATCACTACTAATTTCGCCCCATTTAACAGCGCACCATATATATCAAAAATTGATCCATCAAAAGAATAATTCGAAAGCTGCAGAATGGTATCATTATTTTTTATTTCTATGTAATTTGTATTTCGAACGACTCTGATAGCACTATAATGCGAAATGATAACTCCCTTTGGTATTCCAGTAGAACCCGATGTATAAATAATATAAGCTGTATCATCAGAACGATTTACATGTTTCAGATTATCTGTACTTAAGTCACTTGAATCTAGCTCGTCCAAATTAATTATTTCTAAATCATATTCGATTTTCTTAATGAATTTCTCTTGAGTCAATAAAATCATGGTATGACTATCCCGTAACATATAATCAATTCTTGCTTTTGGAGTATCAGGATCAATTGGGAGGTAAGCTGCTCCAGATTTTAAAATACCCATTATTCCAATTATCATTTCAAGTGATCTATCAATCATTAATCCTATAATAGCATCTGTATTAACACCCTTATTCCTTAACATCCTTGCTAATTGATTGGATTTCTCGTTAAGTTCCCTGTATGTGAGTTGTTTATCTTTAAACACAACTGCAATATTTTCAGGTGTTCTCTCCACTTGTTCTTCAAATAGCTGGTTTATGGTCTTATTTCTTGGATATTCGGTTTTTGTAGAATTGAATTTATTTAATATCATATCTTGCTCTGCTACTGTAATCTCATCGTAAGTTCTTATACCACCCTTGTTTATTTCACCAGAATTCTTAATAGACATGTTGGATTTCCCCTTTTTTAGTAATTATCCATTACCAAAATTATTTATTATTTTATTACTGTTAAAAATATAGAGAATGAATTAAATAAAAAATTCATCGTTCATAACAAGGTATACAATCCCCCCTATTTAGAAGTTACTAAAAGGAATTCTATAAAAGAATTTAACTTACTACGAGAAAAATTTCCTTATTTTCATGCAAAAAACATATGATAAAAATTTATCTAAAAAATTAAAATAATCAGAAATTTTTTACGATAATTAAATTAAAGACAAATATTAAACCTCATATCACAAGTTACAGATAACGCTACTACAGCACATAATTAAGAAAATGAATAAGTAAAGATAACTATTGGTATATATCTGAGGAATCTAATTTAACGTATTCCCCGAAAGAATTCTCCTTCCTCAAGCGTGTGAAGGGCGTAGCCCTACGATAGGTCGGAGATGACTTTCGGTTTGGCATAGCCAAAAACTTTTGATAAACTTGCTATATGAAGTTCTTTGATAACTTGATATAGAAGGTTGCAGGAAGAAAATAGAGTGCGAAAACCAAGCCATTCGGTTCCTGCGTAAAATATCAACCGTACCAACAGAGCATCCATGCGTTGGACATCTAGGGATGGAACACCCCGAAGTAACGCTCAGGGAGACGAAAGGTTACTTTCGTCGTGGAACTGAGAAGCTCCCACTTCAAGCTTTGCTAAGTGGCGAGTAGTTCTCAACCTCAGTTAACGTATCATTTATTATTGTTGTAATTTTTTTACATTGTTATTTATAAAGAAATGATTTCCTTCCAAATTATAAATCTTAAAATTTCCACAAGTATGCTTCTTCCAACCAATTATGCCTTTTAGACTAATTAAATCTTCTATTCCGTTTAATACAGTAATATCGCATGTGATTTTGTCCGTTTTTTCTTTATATTCATATGTTTCAACTATTTTAAAATCATGTTTTAGTAAAGGAATGAAAAATTCGAACAATTCTTCGTTACGAATTAATTCTTCTGGAGTTCCCCCTAATTCTATAACTCTATTTTTAAACTCGTTATTTGGTAAATTATAAGTTATCTCCTTCTTTTCCCTTTCACTCGGTGCTTTGTATCCAGAAAAAAAGATATGCTTGGGTTTCTTGAATCCCATTCCTATTATTTTATAGTATAATTCATACGCTAATAGGCTCCCCATACTATGTCCATAAATTGCATAATCTTCCTCACATATTTTGTCCCGAATATTATCAAAGATGTCATCTACCGCTTCTTCTAAGCTATTATAAAATGGTTCATTGAATCTTTTCCCTCTTCCTTTTAACAGTACTGGACATAGATTTATAGATGGGGTTAGATAATCACCCCATTTATAATATAACGCTTCGGATCCTCCTGCATAAGGCAAACAAAATAACATCATTAAAATGCACCTCTATCTGATAAAAGTTTGTAAAAATCATTAATAATAATATCTTGGTTAATGACTGTTATATTACTAGAAATTTCTTCATTTAATGAACATACAGCCATTTTGTATTCTAACTCTATATCAAAAATCGCCATTGAATAAGAATTACTTTTTTCTTCATTATCGGAAAGTATACGAACAGCTTTGTGACTATCTATATTAATAGAAAATGATTTTAGTGACATTGATAATCCGCTTCCATAGCATTTAATATAACTCTCTTTCAATGTCCATACCTCATAAAACTTCCTCAATTGATAATTAACATCACCTTTTTGTATATAAGCATATTCACTATCACAGAAAAAACTTTTTGCTATTTCTTCGTATTCAATATGTTTTATTTGTTCAATGTCAATTCCAACAGGGTTATTACTAATTGCACATACTACAAATTCTCCCGAATGTGAAATGTTAAAGTAATAATTCGGATACCCCTTTAAATAAGGTTTTCCATAATGATTTTTCCCCCATACTATTCTTTCATTACCGATTTTAAGCTTTTTATTTGTTAGAGTCCTTACTAGTAATTCACCAATCAAGGTTCTAATTTTATCTTTTTTATTAATAAATTTTTTTATTCTATATCTTTTCTCTTCATCTATCCACGAACAAATTTTTTCTAATTTGCGATCATTTATATCTTTAATTTTGGTAACAAAAATTTCCATAAAACCCCTCACAAATCCTAGTTAAATTAATTGATCAACTACAATTATTCGAGCGTTATGCTAACTGATTTTTCTACTTTCATTAATCGTGGAATGCTAATCATGTAAAAAACTCCTACAAATATTAAACATCCGCCAACTATCCAAAAAAGAGTTTCAACTGCAAGAATACCTGGGTAAAATCCAGCAATAAAAAGTAAGGTTAGTGACTGTGAGAGCATCATCAAAGGATTAATACACCCGTGTACTCTTCCCATCATTTTGGGATTTACTATTTTCGGAATCCAACCTCCAATAGCTACATTAATCATCGGAAGTGCTAGGGCAACTATGCCCGTACAAATAACATACAGCCAAACTGTATTGACTAATGAGCTCAAAATAGTCGCTCCTCCTCCAATAAACAAAGCTAAAATTAGTAAATGATAAAGCTTTATTTTTTGAGAAAGTATAGATGCTATAACACTACCAAGTAAAATCCCGATACCAAAGACTATACTTAATATAATTGAAACTTCTTCATAGTTTCTTGGGGCTAGTTTGTATTTTAAAATAAATACCTGCATCACTGAGAGCCCTCCATTTAAAATTCCGAAAACTATAAATCCGGAGATAAGTGTAAGTAACAAGTTGTGGTTCAAAATATAACGTATTCCCTTCACAAAATCCTTCATTACAATTGAAATGTTCAAATCCTTGATATTATGCTTTCCATTTGGCATACGAATTTCTTCTGACATTCTACAAGATTTTATTAGAAGAGCACTAATAAAAAAACTAATTGCATCAATTAAGATTGCACCATAAATACCGATTACCCAATAACAATAAATCCCGATACCACTACCAAAAAGCATAAACAAACTTGTAACCATCTGATTCAAACCAACTGCAGTAGCATAGTCATCTCTTGTTAAAACACCTTGTACAAGGGATGATTGCGCGGGTGTAAAAAAGCTCTTTACCATACTTCTTAAAAATAACAGCGCAAATGCTACTGGCATCCAGTTTAGAAAAAGAGACCATAATAATAAAAGCGATAATATAGAACAGATCCAATCACAATTTTGAGCTATTTTTTGTCGATCAATCCTATCAGTAACTACACCAACAAGAAAAAATACTACTAATGTGGGCAAAGACAACATCAACTCCGTAATAGTAGCATATGCAGGTTGGTGCGAAAAACGATTTAAAAAATAAAACATAAGTGCAGTTAAACCAATTGTACTACCCATTTGTGAAGTAAAAGATGCAAAAAATAGCCTCGAGTAATTCCCATTTTGAAATATAACTAAAATTTTCTTCATAAGGACTCCCCATTTAATTTGACTTAATTCTAATTATTCAGAATTCAATACCTTTGCTATGTTTGAAACGTATAATATCTAAATCCCTAACGTTCATCACAGTTCCTTTGGTTAGAGCCTAACACACTGCTTTAAGATATAATTTGCCATTAGGATTTCTATCGCGGATTACACGTCCAAATGTACACTACCACTCATTAAATTGTATAGTTTTTCATTCTGATATTCATAATCCAAACATAACTATCCAAAAGCATCCTCCTTTTGATATGCAGTTTATTTTCTCTAACTTTTCACGCTACATTCTAATACTACCTTATATTGTAATCAAAATAATAAACGAATTATTTTCTCAAGTTGTCAAAATCACTAATAAATCATATTTATTAGTGATTTTGACAACTTGATTTCTCCTCTAAAAACGTAATATTACTGTAAATTGTTTTCCAAAAAATAATTATGTATATCTACAATTATTACAACAAGGAATGAACACCAATGTTATCCTATCCCTTATAACTGTTTTAACTTAAGTATGAAATTCATTTTTGAAGTGAAAATGATGTGGGGTATGTCTATGAGGTTTAGTCTTCCAAAAAAAATTGTAATGAGTAAATTCTTACCAAGAAAACGTTATTCGTATTGATGATACATATATAAACCATATTTTCACTCAGTCATTCTAGGACAATTGAAGTGGCTTAAACTTGCCACTTCAATTGTCCTAGAAATGTTTCATCTTTATCTAACATCAAATTAACACTATAAGCAAAAAGCTACTTATAATTCAGATGTTTTTCCTTAAAAATTTTTTGATTTATCTTTTGCAGGTAAAATGTAGTTTTCCCCTTTTTCATATATAGAAAGTATTCTTTTCAAGAAAGTAACTTTTGGTACTAACCAATAAGCAATTATCGCTGAAACAATCCCTAATATAGCACCTGTTATAACATCGAAAGGATAATGAACTCCTACCCAGATACGAGAAATGGCTACACAGAATGCAAGTGTAATCCATAGCCAACCAATCTTTTTATGAACAAGCCAAAATGAAAAACAAATTGAAAAGAATAAAATTGTATGGTCACTTGGAAATGAATTATCAACAGCATGCTCTACCAATTTATTAACATTGGGTAACTCTGCAAATGGTTGATAATTTGAATGAAACTTTCCTGCTATTTTCCCGATAACCTCAGCAATCACAAAAGCAATCATCGCTTGAACAACCATCATTCGATTTTGGTTAGATCGAGTAAACCAATACACTACAATAATTAAAGCTAAGAAATATACCATATATTCTGCCACGAACGTCATAGTAGAATTGAGAAATGGGTACTGTTTACCTAAATCGTTAACGGCTCGAAAAGCATCAATATTGAATTGAGAAAAAGACATTTTCAAACTCCTCCTTACCATATATATAAATCAAACGCTAATTATAATTTTTTAATCTACTTTTTGTTACTACCTAATAGTTTTAGATGGTCCCATTTTATTTTTCTTAATGAATATCTACCTTTTTAAAATATGAAATCAATAATACTAATCCAATAATAGATGTTCCGAATATACCTATATAGGAGTACTCGGGAGGATAAGTGGGCTGAAGCGTATTTCTTGAGATATCACCTGCTGCTGCCCATGGAAACAATCCTCTATGTTCTGAATTTGCTGTCATTAAATTAATCATGGTTATTACAACTGTAAATACAATGGTCGGTACGTAATTCTTAAGTACAATTGTTAAAAGTATGATTGGTGTTGATAAAATAAAAAGCAATAATCCACCTATCAAAAACTGTACAAAAGATTCCCTTATTAAGGATGAACTTAGTCCATCAAATTGAAATATTATCCCTAATAATAATGTTAATCCCCATGCTACAAAAGTTAACATCATAATCCACGAAAATAGAAGTAGGAATTTACTTATAAGAAAATTCATACGTGATACAGGTATAGTTAATAAATTCTTTAATGTATCTTCTGTATATTCCCGAATAAATAGGTAGGCGGTTACTACCCCATATAGTGGTACTCCTATTATTAGAACAGTATATAAATTTACTTCACCAAACAATTGACTAAATACAATAGTAGGAGTAGGATGTTTAGTTTTTAAGCTTACAAATGATGCTACTACTACCATAAAAGGTACTACCGATGCACCGAGAATACTAATTAAGAACATATGGGATCGTTTTAGCTTTAATAATTCTGTATATAACAGATTAACCAATTGTTCCACCTCCAACTAATTTTGTGAAGTAATCTTCTAATCTGTCTTCACTCATCAAGATTTTCAAAACCTGAATATCATTTTGTACAAATATTTTATTAATATCTCCTTGTTGCCCAAGTTTAGAATACACGCGAATAATCCCCTCATTATGAACTTCATAATCAAAAATACCAAAGTTTTTCTCTAAGATTTTTGTAGCTTTATTGTCATTCGATACTTGAAACTCAATATATTTGCGATTCTTTTTTCTAAGGCTGTTAAATTCGATTTCCTCTAAGAGCTTACCTTCATGAATGATCCCCATATGATCTACTAACTGTTCTATTTCCGATAAAATGTGGCTGGATATTAATAAAGTAATTTTTCTTTCTTTAGCCAAGTTTTGTATCAATCTTCTAATTTCCTTAATTCCTATTGGATCCAAACCATTAGTAGGCTCATCTAATATTAATAATTCTGGGTAATGAAGAAGAGATCTAGCAATCCCTAATCTTTGCTTCATCCCTAAAGAATATTTGCCCACAAGCTTTTTAGTTTCATGTTGCAATCCCACGATTTCTAACGCTTCATCAATTGCATTTTTTTTGTGTATCCCAATAATTTTCGCATTAATTAGTAGATTTTCCCGTGCTGTAAGATTCTCATAAAATCCAGGAACTTCAACAATAGACCCAATTCTTTTAAGGATTTCTTTTTGATTTTTTAATAAATCTTCTCCAAATATTTCAATCTTTCCATGGGTGGGCTTTATCAATCCTAATAACATTCTAATTGTAGTCGTCTTCCCTGCACCATTTCGACCTAAAAAGCCGTAAATTTCTCCTTGATTTACGGTTATATTAAGATTATCCACTGATTTCTGATTGCCATAAATCTTTGTTAAATTTGTAGTCTTTATTATTGCGCTCATGTAAGAACACCAACTTTCTTGTATGCTTATGTTTTTAGTATAGAAAGCAAATTTTAAACCGGGCTTAACTATTTCTTAACTATTTCTTAATTATGAAATTAACTATTCATCATTAACTCCATCTTGCTCCCTTGTACAATAAAGATAACCCCACTCTCCTTTGACTTTGATATAAGTCTCATCTAGATGCTAAGTATAGTGTGTAAATTTGTTTTTCTTTTTCCAAATCTGATTAACATCAGGGTATGTTACAATTACTTGACCTTTATGTAATAAGTCTTCAAACACTACTATTTCTCTTTCTTGCTGTTTAGTACCAACGAAAGTAATGGCTAGCTTTACAAAACCTTTTTTCTTTTTCAATAAACTTAGTCTCAACAGTTACTTCTTTACCCTCAATTAATAATTGAGGGTAATTAGTATACAATTGATAAAAGAAAAAAGAAAACGTGAAATTCAAAATTTAATGGATAAACTATTTGAATATTAATTCTTCAAACGAGAAGAGCCCTCCAAATAGGACGGCCCTTCTTTATTTCACATACAAATAGGCTTGCTTACAGTAATTTTTTTGTATAGGACTTTTTCTTAACACATATACTATTTTTGAACCTGTTTACCAATACGCGTCCTGTTGGTATCTTAAATTCCTCTTAAAAAGAGCTGCAGATACGACTGCATGCCCTTTTATTTACGTTACTGCTCTAATATTCAATTAAAAACTAAAAATGTAATATTACATATTTTTTCTGTTCAGATTATGTTAGGATTTACTTCGTAGTCGAATTATGGTTTCGTATCTAATTCAGCAATATGTGAACTGTTTACCTAAAGAAAAGACACCCAAAAGGTGTCTTTTCTTCTTTTAATCTAAAAAATATTTTTTCTTTTCAGTAAGATCCAATTATCCCTCTAACCTAAACCTCATAATTAAAGGCAATTTAATCATGGTACTCAAGAGTTTTCATCCATTTCAATATACCTATAACTTAATTTAAAATCACATTTCCAGCACTATATTTGCTTTCCTACAGATTTTCTGTCTTGTTCTTAATTCTGTCAAAATCCTCATGTAGCTATACAAAGAATATATGCTACTATGATATTAAGAAACTATGCGTTCCCTTAACCCTGTATCCGACCCTGTATTTATTACAGGGTCTTTGTTTATTTTATTTACTTTTATTGGCTTATAAGGGTTAATACACAACCAATTTCAATTAAAACCGTTTAAATGTTAGTTAGAATTTGAAATAATATATCTATTAACTTTTTTAACAAATGTAATCTAATATTAAATTTCTAAATCTATACTGTACTATACACCAGTTAACACTATATAAATAGTATTAACTATCTTAATTGAATATTAGTAATAGTAAGTATAAACATTATCAATTTACTACATCTTACATTTATGTAAAAATAAATACATGTTAAGCTTTTTCAAAATCTTTCCCCTAATAAAGATTTGAAGTAGCATTTCATGATTCTCCTTACTGTTAATATGCCTTGAAAAAGAATCCTATAGGGTTCTTTTTCTTTTCATTATAACCTCAGTAAGTCCTTATTTAACATGCAAAAGGACTGCTAATTACTTGCAGCCCTTTTACAAGTTAATATACACTTGTATTAAATACTTAATACTTTCTTGTATTAGGCATTTATACAAACTAAACATGCCATTATTATTTAGATATATAACACTTCAAAGTTTAGAAGTATACAATAACAAATCTTTCCCAACTTCCAGCTACATAACTAGTAGCTGTTAATTCTCTACCACCATTTGCTGATATATATCTACCATTACTTAGTGCTTGTAATACATATATCCTATTGTCTCCACCATTATATAAGATAAACTTTTCCAGAAATATCTGGTTTATCCTCAAATAGAAAATCTTTATCTTTTGCCCATTTATCAGGTGCTAAACGTACATTTTCAATATTAGCTTCTTTTGCACTTTTATAGTTTTCAGGTAATGACGTACTATTCATGAAATTAGTACCCTTTCTTTTCGAATCCGAAAAACTAATTTTTGAATCGCCCTTGTGGTATGTATCAGCTCTTACATTCATTTCCTGTACTCCAAAACTCATCATGCCTAATAACGCAACAATTGGCAAAATTTTTTTCACAACTTTTCCTTCTTTCTCTTTATATTTTGCACACATAACATACCTTTGTTTTGTTACAGGAATATGGCAATTTTCCAAAAATACCTTTTAAATTTATACATTGGTAGTTCATTCATAAAAAAGAAAGAGATAATTAGAACGTTGCTTCATTTTAAAAGAAACAAAAAAGGAATCCTTTACGGATTCCTTTTTGCAATGCACTCTTTTTCAAATGGTACATTTTGCACCTACTTTTAGTATAACTTATAATTCCTATAAAATAAATAAGATTAATTGAAATTCAATTCAAATTATGATAAAAAACATAATTAAGAAGCGCAGATAACTAAATATTATCCCTTTTATTAAATAAATAAGATTAAATAATTCCCCCTCCAAACTAGGACCCCTTTACACTTTTTACAAATATTGTTATAATTAGATAAATCAAAGCATTACCCCATTAACAAAGGGACTCCATAATTGGAATCCCTTTGTTAATTAGCTATTAAAAATGATAGCATGTGATTATTGTATAATTTCTTCCTTTTTTAGATCTGCATATTCTTCTACGAAATCCCATAAACCTTGCTTTTCGAAGTAAGAAATACTTTTTCACTTCTTCCAAGAGTTTAATTGCTTCATCTTCATTAAGAGAACGTAAAATATTGAAATGATATACATACTCTTCATTTCCTAATTCCATACAAACTGCTAATCCTTTTTCAATAAGTTCTTTTACAATATTTGTTTTTCTTAGCTTATAATGTTCACGCGCTTGTAAGAACAATGCTTTAAAATGGGCAATATTCTTCTCTGTCACTTCTGATAAATGACGAATTGCTAATTTAGATAAGTTTTGAGTTGCATATAATAGTCCTAAATTATGCCTTACTATTAAAATCAATTTGTCTTCATTATGTTTTTGCAAAAGGTCAATGGAACGATTGAAATG
Source organism: Bacillus sp. FSL K6-0073 (assembly GCF_038006085.1). Lineage (NCBI taxonomy): Bacteria > Bacillati > Bacillota > Bacilli > Caryophanales > Bacillaceae > Bacillus > Bacillus sp. FSL K6-0073. The sequence continues at coordinate 3,490,299 of NZ_JBBOUN010000001.1, forward strand.
TTCTTCCGCTTTTTCAAATTGCTTTAAGAATATACGAGCTGTCCCTAATGCGGTTTCACAAGAAGCAACTTTCACCTCATATCCCATTAGCCCTAAATACAAGGAATATAGATACTTATTTTACTTTCAAAGGCTGAAACCTTGCTGCATAACTACTGAAAATAAACATAAGAAAGACGTTCAAATCCATATGGATAGAACGTCTTTTCACTTTATTTCATACATATACTGATTTTTCACTTATTCATTTTGTATTGTACTTAAAAAACCAATGAATTCATCATCATTTACAGGTTTACTGTAGTAATAGCCTTGAATTAGATAGCATGCATTACGCTGTAATACCGTTAATTGTTCCTTCGTTTCTACCCCTTCTGCTATCACTTTCATGTTTAAAGTATGAGCAAGTGAAATAATGGTTTGTATAATTTCATCTCCATCAGTAGAAGTTCCAATCCTATTAACAAATTCTCTTGGAATTTTCAAAGTATCAATTGGATAAAGAGGCAGATACGCTAATGAAGAATAACCTGTACCAAAATCGTCAATTGATAAATGTACACCATATGATTTTAATGCTTTTAACTTCGATAAGGTTTCCTTTTCATCTACCATTGCTATTCGCTCTGTTAATTCCAAATCAATCGAATTAGCAGGTACTCCTATCTCTTCTATGGTAGATATAATGGTTTGAACAAAATCTTTCTGTTCAAACTCTATAGCTGATAAATTTATCCCCATCTTTAGATTTGAAAAGCCCGTAGAATGCCATTCTTTCAGTTGTTGACACGCTTTCTGTAACGTCCACTTCCCAATTGAAATAATCTGCGCCGTTTCTTCTGCGATAGGTATAAACTCAAAAGGAGAAATCAGCCCAAGCTCTGGATGTTGCCAACGTATTAAAGCCTCTGCACCAATAACCTTACCTGCCTTACTATCAATTTGTGGTTGATACAATAAAAACAACTCATTATTTTCAATTGCATTTGGTAAATCCTGTTCTAATTGTAATCGACGAGTTACTTTTTGAGATAATGTCTCGTCATACATACAAACAGCATTGTTACCTTTTTCCTTTGCGCTATACATAGCGATATCAGCGTGTTGTAAAAGTGTAGTAGTATTTATTCCTCCAAATGGATACACTGCTATTCCTATACTAAGAGATAAGTAAAAACTATGCTGATTTACTACAAATGGTTCTTCAGTTATACGAAATAGAGTTTTACACAAATCCAATAGCTGTTGCTCTGTTTGGTTATGGACAATGATCGCAAACTCATCACCACCTATTCTTGCTAGAGGAATAGTCGGTGACAGACATGTCCTAAAACGTTTGGCAACTTCTTTTAAAACCTTGTCACCAATCGAATGACCCAATGTATCATTAATAGTCTTAAAGCGATTTAAATCAATATACAGGAGCCCAAACTTATCCTGTGTTTTTTGTGCACGCTTAATAGATCTATCTAATTCTTGTTGGAAGAATATACGATTTCCAATCTCCGTCACCGTATCATGGAATGCAAGGTAATTTATCTCTTCCTGTTGTTGTTTCATCCTTGTTATGTCTTTTACCATTACATAGCTCCCAAAGGTTTGTCCTTCTATCATAATAGGAACTATAGTGACATACCAAAAGAGTATATCCTTCTCATTGTTATTTTTCACACGTAACTGTAGTGAAGATGAACTACATCGTTTCCCTTTCTTTATAGCTGCTTCCAATTCAGATTTATCTTCATCTAAAAAAATAGAGAAGCACTCTTTCCCTATCAATGCAGCACTTTCTTTTCCTAGTAACATACTTCCAGCCTGGTTTATATTTAATACGATACCGTTTGAATCAATCGTTAAAATAGGATCCGGATGATACTCATATAATGACTTAAATCTCTCTTGATTTTTTACTAAATCATTAGATTTATTTATTAAATCCCTTGTTCTTTGAGATACTGTTTGTTCTAATTGATTATTAAACACTTTTAATGTTTTAGTTAACTCTTTGTTTTGCATTCGTACGATTGTATGACGAATCAGTACAAATACAAAAGCAATACAATTTCCCGTAATTAATGTAGCTGAAGAAGTTTGCTCTTTCAAAGTAAAGCCAATTAAGACTGCAACTGCAAGATAAGGGAATATACCAAGAAGTTTCTCTCCAAATGTCGGATTAATAATAAAATAATTTCTTTTAGAAGAAGTATTCTTTGGGATTGTAGCAGCAATAGCGACAAATAATAGGAAAACTCTATACAAACACCTTAAAAATATAACTGAACGCTCTGACAAATCACCTTGTAAGTAAAAATACAAATAGTCCGTAATAGCCAATCCAGTTAATACTAGGATAAAAATAAACAATTTACTTTTTGCATTGAAAATAGCAGGTCGAAAGATCAGTGTAACTCCAAGTAATAGAAGCAATAAATCTATAATCGGAAAAATAAATGAGAGAAAAACATCTCCAATTGATAAGAATAAAATATTTGCAGATGGTTTATTAAATAGGTACCACTCTAATGTAAAAATAGCAGTAACAACAATGCATAAATCACAAAGTAAATACGTTTTCTCCCATTTGTTACATTCCATCATAATTTTATAAAAGAACGCAAAAAGAAAGAAGAATAAGAAAAACAGTAGAAATACATCAGAAATATTAAAATTTTGTATTGGTAATTCTACATTAAGTACTTGAAAAGCGGATATGAAATTCCCTATCAAAAAACACCCTATTGCAATAGTAATGCAAACCCAGAATACTCCTAACTTAATTTTTTGGGATAATATAGAATACAGTAATGAGATAAATACAGTAGTTTCAACGACTAAAGATGATAGTCGGATATTAAAATCTGATACGAAATAATGATTCGGAAAAACAAATAAAAATATAAAGCAAAAGCTTATATAAGTTATTAAAGCCAATATCAATACATAAAATTGCACATATGCATGCTTACGCAATGGACTCACCTTCTTGAGTTTTTCTATACTTTTATTAAAAAATGGCTTGATGGTAGCACAAGTCCTACTAATTAAAATGTGTGCTACCTATTATCCATATTATGACCTTTTTAAAAGATTTCTTTCTACACACAACAATCTTATTAACTTTTTGTAGATGTTTACAATTACCAATACTGAGGATTCTAAAAAGGATAAGCTGAAAAATGTAATTTTTTAAGTATTTGCGCGTCGTAAATTTGGCGGGTACAACTTATCTACTCTTTACATATGAGATAGAATCTACTCCTCTATTGGATTATAGTTGCTATCTGTCACACTTAAAAAGGAATGAAAATATACTATCATTAAAATAGAAATTCAAATTAGTTTACGAAACCAACTGTAACTATTATAGTTACACAAAAAGTTGATGTCAATTTCACATCCTCCCTTTTTAACGGACAAAAGACATGACCTATTGAACAAAAATGTGATGTTTATAAAAAGGGCGGTAAAGTTTTATCTCCTTACTCAAAGAATTATAAATGATTTAGTATTAGATGAAATTGAAGCTAATATTGCATCTCCCTAAAAAGAATGTTACTCTAAAAATAGAATTATGAAAGGAATGATGGATGAATAATGATTAACTAATTTATATTTTAAGTTGAATTTTATAACTTCAAACTACAAAATATAGGGTTAGTCTATCCATTTTTAAAATTCAGTTCATACTTTATTTGTCATGATTCAAATGATTAATAAGTACTTATTAAGTATAGACGAAAGACTAATCCTTCCGATTACAAATTGGGGGATTTTTTTATTCCTGTTTGTCTTAGTTGAAACTTACTAATTGTTAAATGTACTTCACAAATAAAGGAGCGAGAAAAATGAGTACTTCAGATACTATTGTTACACATGTAATGCTCTATATAAGTCGTTAATATCCATCAAACTTATATAGAGGAATTAAAAAATGGATGGATGTTCCGACTTTATATGAAACGTTTCGATATATAAAGGAGGAATTATTATGTCAATGATAAAGGTCCAAGACTTAACTTTTTCATACCCAGGTAGCTTTGATAATATTTTTGAAAGTGTAAACTTCCAAATAGATACGGATTGGAAGCTGGGATTTATCGGTAGAAACGGACGAGGTAAAACGACATTCTTTAATTTATTGTTAGGGAATTATGAGTATAGCGGGAAAATCCTTGCTTCAGTAGAATTCAATTACTTCCCCTACTCTGTTTCAGATAAGAACAAATTCACTCATGAAATCCTTGAAGAAATTTGTCCCCAAGCCGCAGATTGGGAACTTCTACGTGAGATATCCTATTTAAATGTTGATGCTGAGGTCATGTACAGACCATTTAAAACATTATCAAATGGGGAACAAACAAAAGTGTTGCTTGCTGCACTGTTTTTAAATGCGGGTCAATTTCTATTAATTGATGAACCAACAAATCACTTAGATACAGATGCACGAAAGATAGTCTCCGATTATCTAAGGAAGAAAAAAGGATTTATTTTAATTTCACATGACAGAATCTTTTTAGATGGGTGCGTTGACCATATCCTATCTATTAATAGAGCAAATATTGAAGTTCAAAGTGGTAACTATTCTTCTTGGAAGTTAAATTTTGATAGACAGCAAGAACACGAGAAGGCTACAAATGAGCGTCTACAAAAAGACATAGGGCGATTAAAACAGTCTTCCAAACGTTCAGCAAGTTGGTCTCATGACGTGGAAGCTTCAAAAAATGGAACGAGGAATTCAGGCTCTAAGTTGGATAAGGGGTTTGTAGGACATAAAGCAGCCAAGATGATGAAAAGAGCAAAAAACCTTGAATCAAGGCAACAAAAAGCTATTGAGGAAAAATCAAAATTACTAAAAAATGTGGAAAAAACTGAGTCATTAAAATTGGAACAATTGCAATTTAAATCAAATGAATTGGTTACTTTAGTTGACGTGTCCGTTAAGTACAATGATCAAATTGTGAATGAGCCGATTAGCTTCATAGTTGAACAAGGTGACCGAATTGTACTTGATGGAACGAATGGGAGCGGAAAAAGTAGTATCCTAAAACTAATTCTAGGACATCCGATACAGCATACAGGCTTAGTTACTTTAGGTACAGGACTCATCATTTCCTATGTCCAACAAGATACTTCTCATTTGAAGGGATCGCTATCAGGCTTTATTGAAGAGCACAAGATTGATGAAACCTTATTTAAGTCCATCCTAAGTAAGATGGACTTTGACCGAATTCAATTTGAAAAAGATATATCTCATTATTCTGGTGGACAAAAGAAAAAACTGCTTATCGCTAAAAGTTTATGTGAAAAAGCTCATATATATATATGGGACGAACCACTAAATTTTATAGATATCTATTCCCGCATGCAGATTGAAGAACTTATTCAACAATTTAATCCCACAATGGTTATTGTTGAGCATGATAAAATATTTCAACAAACAGTTGCAACGAAAACTATATCTATGTAGCTCAAAACGAATACTTGAAAATATAATCATTAACTTGAGTCCTTGAATTATAAAAACTTTAATGAATTGATAAAAAAAGCCTAATTTCTCTACAATACATTGAGAAATTAGGCTTTAAATAGTAATAATAGAATTCATAAACACTGAATAATTTACACATTAAGTTTATCTGTTAATGCAGTAACAATCCTGTCCACTAAGTCTTCGGGTAATCCATATTCCTTATTAACTACAGCCTGTATACTAGCAAAAGAACTTTCATTGTATTTTGATTGCCTTTTTCCTCTACTATCTTTCTCTTTATTTATGAAGTTTTCACGAGATTCATAGTTCATCTTATCTGATTCTTTACCAATAGATTGATTGGTGTAAATTATAAAGATACCTAACATCATAATTACACAAATGAAAATCCCTACTAATTTAAGTCTCATTATTCATTTCCTTCCTGCAACTCTTACTGTTTCTCGTTCATAATATCTCAACCATATCAAATTCATATTAATTTGAAGTAAAATTTTGTTCTTAACATATTTCTTAATAGAAAGACTGTATATCCTTCTATTTGTTTGACATCATTAAGATGCTCACAAATAGAAATAAATTCTATTCCTATATATAGATAAATAATCTAAAAATTTATATAATAAGATTAGAAGTGTAGCATATTATTATTATTATTGAAAGGTCTTGGTATAATGCTAGGCATTAATGTAAAAAAAACAAATGAAGAGTTAATTATTTCATGGCAATTGGCGGAGATTACAATTCCATTACGTGATGTGATTGAGGTTACCGAAGATGCTACCTATGCTGGTGTTGAAGAAGTAGATGTAATACGTATTGGAACAGCTTATGGGACAACAGACCGTATTTTAATTAAAACAGTAAAACAAAATTATGTATTGTTTACTACAAATAAAGTTGCTATTTTAAATGCCATTCACGCTTAAATATAGGAGTCTTCTTGGCTAAAATGATAAAAATAAGCACATCTTGTTATAAAAACAGATGTGCTTATTTTTTAGTTTTTATGCGTTTTTACGTTTTAAGAAAATAACTCCACCAGCAATTAACAGTAATGCTCCTGCAGCCATAGAAATCCAACTTGTAAGATTAGTACCTGTTTGCGGTAACCATCCAATTTTAGATTGAATTTCTTTCTTAAGTTGTGGTTGTTCTTTTACTTGCTCGTTAGGTTGCTCTGGTGTTGGCGTATTTTCATCTGAATTTGGCTGTTCTGGTTTAGGTTGTTCCGATTTTCCCTCTTTAAATTTCACTGTTTGTCCCTTATCTTCAATTTCAGCGTGAATAGCTACTAATATATTATCTTGATACAGTTCTTCAAATACTACTACTTCTTTACCTTGTAATGCAGAAGCATTAAATGTGAAATCTAGTGTGATAGAACCATTTTTCTCTTTAGCAGTAAACTTAGATTCTACTGTTACTTCTTTACCATCAACTAATAATGGTTTGTTGGTTGCTTTATCCATTAGTTTGCCTTTTACTACGTATTCTTTACCCACGATTAAGTCTTTGTATTCCACTTTATCTTGGATTGTTACAGATTTAGAAGCATCTAACTCTTTAGAACCATCAGCTTTATTTGTTGCTGTCGTTTTAATAGAAGGTTCTACAAATCGAACTGTTTGACCTACATCGTTAATGTCAGCATGAGTTGCAATTACTTGACCTTCATGTAATAAATCTTCAAACACGACTACTTCTCTTCCTTGCTGTTCAGCACCAACAAAAGTAAAGTCTAATGTTACAAACCCATTCTTTTCTTTTGCAGTAAACTTCGTTTCAGCTGTTACTTCTTTACCATCAATTAATAATGGTTTGTTAATAGCTTTGTTCATTAGTTTACCTTTTACAGTGTACTCTTTACCTACAACTAAGTTAGTATACTCCACTTTATCTTGAATAGTGATAGAATCCTTTGAATGAATCTCTTTTCCACCATCAGCTTTATTTGTTGCTGTCGTTTTTACTGATGGCTTAACGAACTTAACTGTTTGACCTTTATCATTGATATCAGCATGTGTCGTAACAACTTTTCCGTCTTTCAGTAACTCTTCAAATACTACTACTTCTTTTTCTTCTAAACCAGTTGCATCAAATGTGAAGTCTAATGTAATAGAACCATTTGCTTCTTTTGGTGTAAACTTCGTTTCAGCTGTTACTTCTTTACCATTTACAACGAATGATTTATTAGTCTTTTTATCCATTAATTTACCTTTTAAAGTGTACTCTTTACCTACTTGTAGGTCTTTGAATTCCACTTTATCTTGGATTGTTACAGACTTAGAAGTGTGCATTTCTTTTGTACCATCTTTTTTATCAGATGCTGTTGTTTTAATTGAAGGAATCTTCTCATCTTTGACAACGTGTTTAATGATTTGACCATTCTCTTTAATTTCAAAAGAAAACGTCTCTTCATTTAAGATATAACCGTTTGGTGCAACAGTTTCTTTATATGTGTATTTTCCAAATGGTAGCTTTTCAAATTTAGCGATACCTTTATCATCTGTTTTACCTTTTACTACTTCTTTTCCTGCTTCGTTATAAATTGTAAATTCTGCATTTGGAAGCTTGTTATTTCCATCAGCCACATCTACCTTTGTAATTTCTAGATCACCTTTGATAAGATGATTAACTGCCAATAACTCAATAATCTTTCCATGTTCCTTTATTTCGAACGTAATCGGTTCTTTAACAAGAACGTAACCATTTGGAGAAGCCTTTTCTACAAATGAATATTTACCATACGCTAAATCTTTGACGTTAATCTCACCATTTTTATCTGTCTTATATTCCCCAACTACTTTTCCACTTGCATCTTTTAGCTCGAATGCTGCACCTTCTAATTTTTTACTAATATCTTCATTATCTACTTTTAGTAATTTTACACTACCTTTCACTTCGGTATTTTCCACTGTAAAAGTAAGTGTTTTATTGTGCTCTTTAATTTCAAAAGGATACTTTGTTTTATTTCCAATATATCCATTAGGTGTTTTTGTCTCTAAGAAATAATATTTACCATACGTAAGATCTTCAACGTTTGCAATTCCATTTTCTTTTGTTACTACTTTTTTCACTTCTTTTCCATCTTCAGTGAAGACTGTGAATTCAACATTTGGTAAAATCTTTCCTGAATCACTAAGCTTTTTAATTTCGATGTTACCTTTTACTTTGTTATTTACTATTTGGACAGCTCCTGTTTCCCCTGTCTTAACTTCAATAGTTTGTGGTTTATCATCTGAAACATAGCCTGTTGGTGCTTTAATTTCTTTTAATGTGTAAGTACCAATTGGTAAGTTGTTTAATTCTGCCATACCATCAGCACCAGTCGTGATTTTTCCGACTGATTCATTATTTGCATTAAAGACCTCAAATACTGCACCAGCTAAAACTTCTCCATTTTCTCCAACTTTTTTAATTTTTAAAGAACCAGCTGCTTCCCAATTTACTGCAAGATCACTACTAAGCTTTTCTTCATTTCTTTCTAATAGTACTGTAGCATTCTGAACAGTATCCGTACCACGGTAAGCAATTGCTTGAACTTTAGTTAAATTAGCAGCAACACTTAAATTAAATTCACCCGTTTTTGTATTTTTAGGAATTTGGATACGAAATTTTTCTCCAACTGAAAGCTGATCTTTCACTTCTCCATTTTCACTAACAATTCTAACTCCATTAGGTGCATTTTTCGCTACTACTTTATAAGAACCACTCTTAGCATTTGTTTGTACTGTATATAGATTCGTTTCGAAGAATTCACCTTTTAATTCTGCTTTTTGTTTTTCAGCTGGGATAACATTCATATAAATATCTTGCGTATCCCCACTATTATTAGCAGCATTAATAATTGTCTTAGCTGCTTTTTCAACATTTTTATTCTCATGTTTTAATTCATTTACATTGAGTTGACCTAATGCATTCCAAACCGCAAGTTGCGTTGCATAATGCGCTTCATTTTTATTAGCTACTCCCAGCTGTTCAGCACTTTTTTGCGGGAAACCATTTAATAAGACTCTATATACTACATTATCTGTTTTCCCCATTTCAGGAAGATCTTCACCATTTGGTGATTTTAATCCAAGGGTTAAGCAATAAGCAATTTGACCACTTGAATTTTTAATCATTTCAGTGCGAATGTACTTACCTAGACTATTACTATAACTCCAGTCCATTGAATATTTCTCATGCGTCATAACCTCTGCACTAGCCCTAGGTAAAAATACATTAAGGAATAATGCCAGTACTGATAATAATGTAAAAACTCTTATAATGACTCTCTTACCCAATTTTGTAACCTCCCTAGAATAAATTAATCCGAGTATATATCGCAATATCTAAAACATTCACGATCGACCCAATTATCATTATAAAACAATAAATTACAAATATTAAATAATTTTAATAAAATAGTCAAAAAATTTACACATTTTATTATTTATCAAGTTTTTTAACGAATTTACTATATACAAATTCTAAAACACGCCTACAATTTAAAAGACAAATATGTATGTTAAATATATAAATAGCAATTCCTTTACTCCAGTTATTAAGCTTTCCCCTATTAAAAATAGCCTTTTCATTTTCTTGTTAACCTGAGTAATTTATACACCTCTTTTAATCTATTACACTCCTCCATTTAAATATAAAGGTGACTTCTCGTTCAAATAATAAAGTGAAACTTTAATTCGCCCGATTCCCACCTAACTTCTTTGCTTTCATTGAATTTTTGGGCGGGAGTCTTACTGCCCAAAAATAACGGGATATATTATGCAATATTGCATTTGATAATCATTTTCATTGTAACTATAATGATTACGGGATTACTATTAATCTAATATTCTACATGGAGGTTTTATTATGTTTAAAAAAATTATTGTATCTTCTATGGCGCTTACTATGTTCGGTGGAGCTGCAACTATGCTAGAGGCACCTACTGCTCAAGCAGCTTCTTATAACTCAACGTCATCCTCTTACTTTGATGTCACTCCTGAAGAGGCCGTGGCTTTCTATCAATCTCAAGACTATAAAAAATTAAAAGTATTTTTGGATGACTTTGAAGCTAGAAACCCTTATACTCCAGGTGGAGGCTACGCTCAAGGGAGTGTACGTATGCAAAAATTCAACGATGCTCTTAGAGATGCCAAATTAACAAATGTCTACCAAGAATTTATTAGAATCTCATACTACAATCATTATCCAGAACCAAAATAATAACAACGGATTAAATGTTTATTATTTCTATAACTTAGCCTAATTTTAAATGTATAACCTAAAAATAATTACTAAAAACCACTCATATAAGGGTGGTTTTTCTATTTCCCCATATAATTTAGCGGAATGTTACATCATCTTTATTTTAATATGTTTTATAGTAGACATTCTCTAGTTGACACAATCTAGTAGGTTAGCAATGGGGATATCAAAATATATTTATAATTATTTTCTGTTTAATAGCAAAAAACGAACACCCTCTCACAATTAGATAAGGTGCTCGTTTTCATTTTTATCGGTAATTCTCAATTCATTTTAGCTTCTTTCCAATAAGCAAAGATTAAATTAACTTAAAAACAAAGCGTTTTAAATTTAATTCATAGATCTTACTGAAACTTGGAATTGTCCCTTAGAACCATCATCATTTGAAACGTAAATTTTATATGTTCCATTCGGTAATGGAGATAAAGCATTCCGTACATTTGTAACATTAATTTGTTGTTCTCCAGGTTTTATATAACCACCAACAATTAGCTCTGTATTTGGACCTTTTACACTATATCCCATTGTATTTTGACCATTATTTTTCATAGAGAAGCTTAAGTCAGTACTCCCATCATATACGAAAGAAGTTACAGCCTCGCCACTATAATTCATTGTTTGGGTTAATAATAAGTCTGCAGAAACATGTTCAACTACATGAATTGGATCATTCGTTTTGTGTACTTCTTCAGCATAAGTATTATTCCCTAACACACCAAGTGTTAATGCTGAAACTACTCCACAACTAAGCACTAGTTTATTTAACTTCATTTTAAGTTCCCCCTTGATGTTTGTATTCTATTACCATCATACATCCTTTTTTAAGTGCGTTTTTATGTAATAATTCATATCTATAAACCTATATATTTAAACCTTTCGCCTTAATAGTTATTGAGAAAGCCACATAGATAAAGCTACAATATTACACTTCATAAAAAACATGTAAATTTTAAAGTCTTTTTCTAACAAAGTTTTATACGAGTAAGTACCAAAATACTCAAATAAATAGCATTTCTATTTCAGATAAAATGTACTAATAAAATTTTTCTAAAATTTCACTTTGTAATTTGATATATTCCATGTTAATATAACGAAGGCTACAAAACAGGAGTCACCACGCATATCATTTTCACAGAATATTCATACTTAAAAAGACTTATTTTATCAGTAACTCAATCCAAATTTCACCTATACAAAAGTTATTTTATAATTTCATATGTACATAAATTTAAATAGATTTTTTATCTATTATTTTTTCTATTTTCCTTATCAATTTTAATACGAGTAATATGACAGCACTTTTCAAGTACCCTTCCTTTTTTAGATAAAAAGTCTACTAATACTAAACATCTATGTCCAACTCATACATAATTCTACTTACAAACTATCGGAGATGCAAAACTATGGGAATTTCTACTCTTTTATTAAATACCTTTATTATAATAATTTGTATCCTTAGCTATCACGTATTTTGGCTAGAGTTTAAAGAAAAAATAACATGTAATAATATGTTATTTTCTATCCTTTCCTCCATTGCTATTATTTTTTGTATGACTTTTCCTTTTCATTTACATGTGGGATTTATTTATGATTTACGTTTTATTCCTATTATATTAGTTTTTCTATATGGAAATACAAAAAACATTGTTTTTATAGGAATTTTATATCTTTCTTACCGGTTTTACTTAGGCGGAAATGGCGTTCTTCCATCATTTATTATCTTTACTATCATTTCTGTTATAACAATGCTCTCTCGTTACTTATTACCTATGTATTTTAAAGAAAAAAAGATATTATTAAGCTTACTTCTTATTTTAGTATGTACAGCTTCCCTTTCTATTTGCGGTATTGTAACTCAAATAAATACAGGAGGTAAAATAGACTCTACTCTCATAGAATTTTTATTAAATTATATAGTCATTAATATTTTCACAGTATTATTATCAGTTTATTTTATAGAGGAAATGATTGAGAAATATAAAATGAAAGAAAAACTGCAACGGGCTGAAAAATTTTATATAGCTAGCGAACTAGCAGCGTCAATTGCACACGAAATCCACAATCCACTAACCACGGTACATGGATTCACTCAATTATTAAATGAAAAACATGCCTCTAAGCTATCTCAGGATCAATACTTAGAAATCATGTTAATTGAAATGCAGCAAATACAATCTACTATTAATAACTATTTATCTTTAACCAAACCACAGAACACCCTAAAAGAAAAAATAGATATTAATCACATTTTAAATCAGGTGAAAGATACTATTTCACCACTCGCTCTATCATACAAAGTTGAAATCAAACAAAATAGTACAGATTCCTTTTATATAAATGGGGACCCCGAAAAATTCAAACTCTGTCTAAACAACATCATCCAAAACGGAATTGAGGCTATGAAAAATGGTGGATTATTACAAATAAATATACAAAAAGTAAAAGGAAATATCATAATTGATATTATTGATTCAGGAATTGGGATGTCATCTCAACAAATAAAACGAATTGCTTTGCCATTCTATTCAACAACAGAAAAAGGAACTGGGCTTGGTACTATGATTGCTTATAGTATTATTAGAGAATTAAACGGAGATATAGAAATAGAGAGTGAATTAGGTAAAGGGACACGCTTTTCTATTAGTATCCCTTGCTAATGTGATAACAATTTTCTGTTTAGTTAATTACATAAATGAATTTTAAGAATCCCGCTAGCTAGCTTATTTATTAATTATCTTAAATTCATATGCGTTAATTAAATATAATAAGGATCAGAGCCTATCTATTGTTACAGATACACTCTGATCCTTTAGTTTAATTCAATTAAAAACACTTAATATTTATAACTTTTCTTACATCGTGATGAAATACTAGTTCATCAATTTTATCTTATTTACTGATTAGATTGGTTTAATATAAATATAACATCTCGCGACACTTAATTTGTTATTATCATTAGAGACATTGCCTGCAGTTGTTTTTTCATTAAAGTACAGACCTTTTTCCATTCATTGAACAAGACAACTCCCCTTTTACTACTTCACTTCCACCGTATAATTCCCTGTCCCCCCGCCATACTGATACACATGTAAATAATACTTCCCTGGATACGTATAGTAACTACCTACTAGTTTACTCCCTTGTTGCTGAGCATACGTAACATAATTATTTAAATCTGCTTCAGAATAAAGTACCCAGTTCATTCCGATATTATTTTCATTCGTTACGTTAATTTGAAGGTTTTTAGCAGTCTCCACATTAATTTCAAAGAAATCACTTGTATCGCCATTTCCTAAACTAGCACGTAAAACTTGATTTAACTGCAATTTGTTTGCTGTTTGGAATGAGTTATTCGGTTCTTTTTCTACACTGTTATCTTCTTTCTTTTGAACAGTTACAGTCGCTGTAGCAGTATTAGTTGCTCCTTTATCGTCTGTTACCGTTAATTTCGTCGTATACGTTCCTTCTTTTGTATATACGTGAGTTGGATTTTGCTCATTACTTACTGCTCCATCACCAAACTCCCATTTATACGAAGTAATTTTCCCGTCTTCATCTTTTGATCCGTCGCTTGTAAATGAAATTGCTTCATTTACATTTCCGCTATACGGACCGTTTATAACTGCAACTGGTGCTTTATTCTCTGCACCTTCTTCTGTATTAATACCGTGGAACACAACATCATATTCAAATTGTCCTGATGTATTCACGCGATAATTTACGAAGTATGCTGTTACTGTTTTATAGCCTGTCCATTCCTTTGCACTTAAACGTTTTAACGTATCATTAACGTTTTGTGTAATTGTTTTCCAATCTTCATATTCTCCTTTTGCTGCAGTTCCTGTATATGTTCCTTGTAGTGTGAATGTATTAAAGAACTGTGATTTATTTTTCTTCACTGATACATTTTTCAATTTTGCTTCCGCTGTTATTTCTGCTGCAATATCTGAAACTGGCTTCGATGCATGATTCGCTAAATAATCGTCTGATACTAATGGCACATTATATTTCTCACGATTATCAACTAGCATTTGCATATAGTCTTGATATTCTTTATTTAAATTCGCATCTTTACTTAATGTAGAGCGATATGCATCATATGCTGTTACATCATTTTTCCTAATAAGATCATGTATTTTATCGAACATATCATATCTCTTATTGTACATATATGATTGTAAAGCAAAGGAATAATTATAGAAATCCCACGTTCCATACTTTGCATTTAACGTTCGCTCTGCCGTATAACGCTCTGCTGGATTTGAAGATAATCCTCCTATAATACTCTTTCTCGGTACAACATTATCCGTTCTCGTTGCCCCTGCAAAAAATTCAGCATTTCCTTCTTCAAACCAAGATAATCTTTCATTTTCATATATTTTCCCTTGTCCCCATAACCCTGGTACTTCATATCTACCTTGTAAATAATGCGTGAACTCGTGTCTGAATAATTCTTCTAAACTATAAATACTTTCTTCTGGCGTACGCTCATAAGTAAAGAACGTACCTGTTCCTTCTATATAAAGACCACCGTTATTCGTTTCATAACCGTACAATTGACGATTAAATTGATATTCTGCTGGGCTATTATAAATAACCATCGTTAATACATCATCAGGATTTCCTTTTTCTAAAGGTTGATCACTTTCAACCGTACGATGGAATTGTGCCTTTACTTCTTTTGCCGCCCAATATAAACGTTTTACTTTTTCTTCTGTCACTTTATCTCCAGCTTTTAAAACAATTGCCCCATCATCAAACGTATACGTTTTTGGCAAATATTTTTTCTTTCCATCTTCTCTTATTTGATCTAAATTCACCACTTTACCATTTGCATCTTTTCCGCCATAATTTGTTGCAATTTGCTCAGCAGCTACGAAATATTGCTCCCCTAAATACGGATACATTTTCATCGCATCTGTTACAACTTGTAACCCTTTCGTTCCTGTACTATGGAACGTACCGAGTCTACCTGTATAATAAATGCCATTATTAATAAGCCAACCGTTTTTTGCTGTAATCGTTCCCATTAATGCAAAACGACTTAATTCATTAATATAACTATCTATTTTCTGATACCATACTGTATCTTTCGGTGCTTTCCTCGTATCGTACAAATACGATTGAATGTCGTAATCAACACCTTGCATAATATCGTAAATAGCATTTCCAGCTGAAAGATTATCTGCTAATGTAGAAAAATTATCATTATATTGTTTAAAAATCTTTGCAGCCGATGTTATCGTTTCCACATCGCTCGAAGCGTTTCCTATTAACTTTCCGTATGATGATACCACTCTATTTTGCTCTAATGTACCCAGCTTGAAATTTGAATTGTTAGCCATCGCTTTTAATGCAGGTAAGCATTTATCATGATAACTCCGTTCATTTAATTTACTAAGTTCCGAATTATAAAATCCTAAATAAAATCCTGAACGTAATACCTCTACTAATGTCTCAATCCCTTTTGAATCATCCTTCGTATAGGCTTGTCCTTGCTGCTTCAATTTATCAATAATCGCCTGCACCCTACTATCATTTTGATAGAATGCTAGACTGTCTGTATTAAACTGAAATAGCCCCGTAATTTGCTCCCAATCAATTGTTACAAGTAAATCTACTAACTGCTGATTGCTTAATTGATTTAATTCAGCAATTGTATAAGTTTTCGCTACAGCTAATTGCTTACTTTCTTTTTTCACCTCAGGTGGTCTTTGTGATAAATCGGCAAATTGTAACCTTTTCTCAAAAGACTTGCTTTCGAGCACTTTCGATGAATGAGCTAATTCTTGTACTGGTAGTTGTACACCGACTGGCTCCATTTTTAGCACATTTCGATAAGAAACTTGCTCTCCCTTAGTATCTTCTGCCAAACTTACCCCTTGAAAACTCCCTAACATTAAACTAGCAAAACTTACCCCTACTAACATTTTCTTTGAATAGCCTTTCATGCTCTCCCCTACCTTACATTTTTAGTGTCCCGCTCCATTATTTTACTATTTTTACTTTTTGTCCTGTATTGAGAAAAAAACAAGGTAACGTTCACACATGTATCCATTCCCTGTAAAATTAACGCTTGACTTTCCGTGCATTTTATATCAAAAAAAGATAGATAATAGCAAAATTTCTGCTACATCTATCCTCGTTTTCAACACTATGATTTTAACTTTATAAACGTAACTTCCGGTAATGTTTGCATATGCTGAATAAACTCATTCTTTTCTTCTGACGATATATTTTTCAGTTGCATCCCTACCTTATAAACAGTTTCTGTACTTTGCTGTGAAGCTTCCACCTCATATGAGAGTATTGGGATGCCTTTCACTTGTAGTGTTTCTAATATTTGTTGTACCGCTTCATGTTTATTTACAAACATTTGCACTGTTATATTTTGTGGAAATAAAAATTGCACCTTAAAAATACGACTTACAATTTCTAAACCAATTAAAACGAGAATCGTCGCTCCAATGCCTACTACATACATTCCCGCTCCAATTGCTAATCCTATACCGGCAGTAGCCCATAAGCCAGCCGCGGTCGTTAATCCTTTCACCGCCTGCTTTTGAATAATAATTGTGCCTGCACCTAAAAAACCAACTCCACTAACGACTTGTGCTGCAATACGACTTGGGTCTAGAGACATATGCTCCTCAAACACAATATCTGAAAAGGCATATTTCGAAACAACCATTATTAACGCACTTCCTACCGCTACGAGGAAATGAGTCTTTAATCCAGCTTCTTTCGATCGAATTTCTCTTTCAATACCAATCATTGCTCCTAACAAGCCAGCAACACCGATTCGTATAATAAAATCAAAATCTACACTCACGGGCACTTCCCCCTTTCATTCATTATAGATAGATAAAACAAAAATTATCACAAATATCCATTTATCAACATGAAGGAATACTACTAAAATACACTTAATACTCCGACTGTTTTATGTTAATATTTAAAATATTAACATAAAATAAATAACTTCTAATTTTAAACCTCCACTAATTTTCTAAAAAAACAAAGATGGATTACATGAAATTAGGTTGAGAAACTTCAGAAAACGCTTTCATTTTGTATCATAATTTTTTATAAATACTACATAAACAAAGGAGCTTACTAACAATGAACGTCTCATTACTTACGCCTACTACTGATTTACAAGAAGAATACTTAGATTTCTATAACGAATGGAAAGATAGCGGTGAAACAATGATCCCGTGGGTTATCTCAAAAAATCCTGCCAACTTCCCAGCTATGGTTCAAGAACTTCTCGATGCGCATAAAGGAATAAATATCCCTAAAAATTGGGTACCAGACTCTACATATTGGCTTGTTACAGATGAAAATAAAATTGTCGGAGCTGTTAATATACGTCATAGTTTAACCAAACATTTATTTAACACTGGCGGTCATATCGGTTATGGCATTCGCCCTTCTGAAAGAAGAAAAGGTTATGCTACGAAATTACTAGCATTATCATTAGAAAAAACGAAGGAATTAGACATCACGAAAGTACTTGTCGTTTGCGACGCAGTGAATACCGCTTCTGAAAAAACGATTTTACATAACGGCGGACTTCGTGATGATGATTTCACTGAGGAAGATGGGAATGTAGTAAGAAGATATTGGATTGAGCTATGAATGATCACAAATAAGCGAGAAAGTGATTATACACTTTCTCGCTTATTTTACACTGCTTCTATTTCAAACTGCACTGTAATACCACTTGGATCTACCACCACAAACCCATTTGTAGTTTCATTTATTTCATGTTGTTTTTCTATTAATCTTTCTTTCACTTCATCTAACGCTTCTTTATACGGTAGTACAATCGTATACACTTTTAGCCCAGTTGCATGTACTGGTGGGTGTGGGTTGTTTACTCCGTTCCACGTATTTGCACCAATATGGTGATGATATCCCCCTGCTGAAATAAATAAGCAATCCTCTTCACGCTGTTGTACTTCAAAACCTACTGTTTCCACATAAAATTCATGTGATTTCTCTACATCAGCTATTCGTAAATGTACGTGCCCAACGACAGTATTAGCAGGCAAACCATCAAACTCATAATCAACGAGTGTTGCCAATTCTTTTAAATCAAGTGGTGTACTTCCTCCTGGCCCTTCTCCCCATTGATCGTGCGGACGGTCTGCATAAATTTCAATACCATTCCCCTCTAAATCTTGCAAATAAAAAGCTTCGCTATATGTATGATCACTTGCACTATTAAACCTTGAAATTGGTAAAATTTCATTTGAATATGTATAACGCCCTTCTTGCTCATCCGGGCTGTCAATTACATTTTTATTACGAAGAACCCCAAATAGCGCAGAAGCAAAAGCTTCACGAGTCGGAACTAAAAAGGCTACATGATATATACCAGTCGTACGCGGTTCTTGCAGTACCCCGTCCTCTAACTTTTCAAGAACAAGTAACGCGTTCTTTCCACCTTTTCCAGATAAATATGCTTTATTCCCCTCTTGCTTAATTACCTCTAATCCTACAACATTTTCATAAAAAGCAATTTGACGCTCTAAATCTTTCACTTTAAATTCAATATGACCAATACGTGTTTTCGGATGAATTTGTACCATGAATAACTCCATCTCCTTATCCCTATATTTTTCCATTACATATAACCGTTACTATGAAGGATACAACTAAAATCATCCTATGTAAATAAGAAAAGTCAGAATTTACATACATTTTTATTTTCATAATAAAAAAGCCACCTTTTCTAAATTTCAGAAAAGGTGGCTTTATAACTCTTATCTCATTTTATGTACTTCAGCAACTAGTTTTCCACCCTGAATGCCCATATAAAGCTTCACAGGTGCATCATTCGTATTTTCAAATACTAAATCTAAATATGGATATGCAATTGTAGCATCTCTTCCTTGTGGAACATAACCTACCGTTTTAGAATGTGTAGTTCTCTCCACCATTTTCAGGCCAGCTTGATCTGCTGCATTGTATAAAGTTGAAGATGTTTGACAAACACCACCACCATATCCATCTACTAATTTACCATCAACTATTTCTTTCCCTAATTGATATCCTTTATCTGGTGTTGTATCACCGATTAATGAATTAAAAGAGAAACGGTCTCCTTTTGCTAACACAACTCCATTTATGCTCGCTGCTGACAAACGAATATTCTCAATACGGCCACCTGTTGAACCACCTAAGTTCGTTTCATATCTACCAATTACCGTACCATTTCCTTGCGCATCACTTAATGTTGCGACTGGTTTTTTCTCCACGATCGGCAACTGATACGTAGCATCCCACATACCAACGTTTAACAATTTATCTACTAATTCTTTTTCCATTAATTCATAAGAAGGTTTTCCTTCTTGCCAACTTCCATCAGGTGCTATACGTGAAGGAACCATTTTTTTGTCGACGCTTTTTCCAACCTCACCAACAACCTTTGTTACAGACTTTTTAAATTTCGCTTCATCTTCAAAATAGCCTAAACCAGATAAATCTAATTTTTTCACTTCAGTACCAGTTCGACCATCAACTAAACTAATAGTATCCTGTACTTCTGCTTTAGCCTCTACAGTGTGCCCACCAATATCACTTACCAATGCAACATCACTTACTTTTGCACCACAGCCACTCATTATAGCTACACATAACACCCCAACTAATATACCCTTTACTTTACGGAACAATATACTCTCTCCCTTTCCCCAACATCACTATTATGTATTTATTTCATTTTTATGTATGTTTTGTTACAATCATTTTACAATATGTTTATAAAATGTTACAAGTTATTTTTCACTCTATATAAATTACTCTTTTCTTTTATAAATGTCTATACATATTTACATAAAAGTTTGAGTTTGATAGAATTGTAACTTTTATGTAAACTCTCCCTTTTATCCAGTATATACCATTAAACAAAAGAAATACAAATCAAAAACCCTCAAGCTATTTTTTATAAAGTGAAATTGTAATCAGTGGGGGTTTTACGGGCATCCCGACCTTCTTTGTTTCTGCTGAATTTTGACATGGGGGTCTTATTGCCCAGCAAATAGCGGGATAAAGAGAAATCCCGTCAACATAAATAGGTATTTGCCGTGCCACCGCTCCGCTTTTGCACATACATTATGGTGTATTCAACCTATTTTAAAGAAATGGAGGATGTTATTATGTATCCCTACAATCCATATGATCCATATAATCAATATGCGTACCAACAACCACAGTATGACTTACAAACACAATATCAATCTTATATAGATCAAGCAGAGCACACGAATCCATACGACCAAAATAGACAATTCCAACTTCCAATCTCTTTTCCTGGCACTGGAAATCGTCAATTAGAAAGACGCGTAAATGAGCTTGAACAAAGAGTACGTCAACTAGAAAATACAGTTGAGCGCCATACACGTAGACTCAACCGCTTAAACCAACGTTTACGCACAGTAGAAAACAGACTAAATATTCCTTTCGCAGCATTAGAAGACGGATTTTAATTGAAAAAATAAAAATTATATAAGGAAGGGGCTCCCCCTTCCTTATATAAATTGACGAAAGTTTTTTCCATCTCTATACTGATAAGAGTTAATGAAATGAAACAAGGTGATAAATATGGATTTTGAAATAAATTATCTTTCCTTTTATGTTGTACAAGTAGAAGGAAAAGGTGAAGCAGTTGATAAACGCTACAAACATTTTCAAACTTTAGACGCTGAAGAATATGAAGATAGCTCCTTAAAAGAATTTTTGAATGGTGAGTTATTAAAAATATCGAAGCGAAAAGTAGAACGTCATGCAAAAACAGAACAAGCCCCAACAAAAATTGGTCGCTTTATTGTAGAAGAAGGGCACGAACTTGATTCAAACCCTCATTACAACCTTTTTAATCGTATTCGCTTTGCAGAAACAAAAGAAAACTTTAAAGATATGAGCGAACCTCTCGTTTATACATATCTTGACACAAGCGCTGTACGTGGTGGTGTATTTTTAATTGCTCAGGCAAAACTACGCAAATACTTTGATGATCCATTCGTATTCGTAATGAAATGCGACTTTGAACCAAAGGTTGCTTCTATTTCTGATGAATCAACACTGATTCGTAACGTTGAAATGGCCATCACAACAAAGAATATGAAATCTATCCAATATCCGTACATGCCTGAAGAAGGGATGGTTGAAGTAGGCGAACTAAAAATTCATCAAGCATCACACGCCCGTTATTTTGAAGACTTCTTAAAATTCGTCGAGTATGAACGCTCTATGCCTGAAATTATGAAAACACAAGTAATGGACATGGTATATGACCAAATTGAAGATGTATTTGAAGAAGGTACGGAAGAACGCGAACAATTCGACCAAGC
The DNA here is from genome assembly GCF_038006085.1 of Bacillus sp. FSL K6-0073. Lineage (NCBI taxonomy): Bacteria > Bacillati > Bacillota > Bacilli > Caryophanales > Bacillaceae > Bacillus > Bacillus sp. FSL K6-0073. Next base: position 3,512,406 of record NZ_JBBOUN010000001.1, read on the forward strand.
AATGGAAGTATGGGCTGCCAGTCCGAAACGCGAAATTATGGAACAATTTTCAACCGAAGAAGTAATGGAAGCTACCGCTCAAATCGTTGAGCATGCTCCTGAAGTGGAATTAAAACTAAAAGCCGATCATATCTCTGTGAAGGCGTTGCTTGCGGATTTCGGGGATCAAATACATATTGCGAAGGTAAATGATCGATATGTACTTATGATTGAAGCAGACACACTTACATTTGAAAAAGGCTTCTCTCCTATTGAGTTTCTGAAGCCGGATGAGCTGCAAGATGTGATTGAGCGGATTGAGAATAAGCAGCAGTATTCGTTTGATCCGAGCGGTATTGTGACTTAGGTTATATAGCGTGGCCACATAAATGTGTCCCAATTTGTGACCCAAAATGTGTATGTTTATTAATAAAAATTACGACTTAATATTGCTCAATAGTTTCCATATAACTGTTTTCATAGGACGCTCATTTGTAGCGTTCTTTTCTTTTATTAATATTTATGTGTCCATTGTTGGGTCACTTAAAATATACGGATACTGAAACGTCCTGTTTTCCGTCCTTTTATATCGCTGACCAACCACTTGTCCGGCCACTTCCTTCTATTATATATCCACTTTGTCCTCCGCCATATTTATCGACTGTACTCTCGATAATCTACGTTAACTCTCCTCCTCTTCCCCTAACTCTCAACCGTAATTCCTCCTCCGTTTTATCAGTGTATTGTCTCGTTATTTCCGTTTAAAATCAACGTTTGCCTTACTCTGTTCCTCGACTACTTACTAATATGGTTTTCCACTCGCTTAGTTAGCGGCAATTACTATCGTCCTCCACTTCTCGTAGCCAGTGGCGTTACTTTTCGTTTTTGCTCTTGACTTTAAGGTCCTTCGGTTTTTATCATGCCGAAGCGAAGTTAGGAAAACGGCTGGCAGGCGGACTTGTCCCCTACGTCGCTACGTTAAAAAATAAACGAAGCGCGTAAGAGAGACAAGTGTCTACGTTTTGCCATGCCTTGCTTTGTCAGTGTTCCGTATGTATAGACCCTATTCACTTGGCGATTTTCATCGCGCACGCCCTTCGCCTAAGGCTTGTCCACTACACAAAGCCACCCCTGTGCGACAAGCTGAACGTGTTCCCGAGCACCTTAATACTCATGGCTACCACCCGAACCTTTTAGGCGCATAAGCCAAGGTAAGTTCTCACCTACCCGCAACGCATGAATAGGAATACGTTACGGGGCGCTATCCTTGTAGGGACATGACAAGTGTCCCCTGCACGACCGATAGCAAGCCAACGTCAGTTTTTAGCGTGGTTTACAGGCAATTCCACGTTCGGAAATTACCTCCGTATCTCCTAAAAAAGACAATAGGAAACTAAGCCTCGTGTACTCCGTTTTTAAAAACGAATGATTACATGAGGCTATTCGGAGAAATTCCGTTATTCAATTGTCTTTCCGCATACGTGAATTCACGTATTAAAGTACATAAGCAATAAACATATCGATAGCGTACAACGTACCGCCTACTCCAAAGACTCCATAGTAGTAAATACGATCAGATAACGTCTCCAATCCGAAGTAATTGTTTAGCTTTGCGAACATAATACGTTACCTCCTTCATCTTCGTTGCGTAATAACTGAAACATACTAATAGTTGTTTTACTTATCGTCTGTTTCCTAATTAACGGTCCAGCTTTAAGTACTACGTGAGTAAATACGTAATAGTTCGCTTCTGTTTCGATGTAAACAATCGTATGTAGATAGCCTCCAACATTTAAGTTACGTACTTTAAACAGCAATACTCCGTTTTCTATCTCGATTGAATCTACGATGTTAGTAATCTCATGTCGTAATTCTTCGGGTAGTTCTTCGAATGTTATGAATTGAATAGCGTTTAGTAACGATTTAAACTCATTCATTTCGCTTATCCCCTTTCACATTACGTATGTGTAATTCGTTATTTATGATTTCATCTTACACTTGTGTAATTCGCAAGTCAATAGTTATTGACGAAATAATTACGAAACTGTAAGATGTAACTAAGGATAATTAGGACGGAGGTACTACTATGAAGGTGACGCCACGTTTGTCGGAGATTTTAGCTGAACGTAACTTACGTCAAAAAGATTTAGCAGAGATGGCCGGTACGACAGAGGCTACGATTAGTCGTTTCAGTCGTCAGTCACGTTATGAAATCGAAACATTGATTCGTATCAGCAATGCGTTAGAATTGAAAATCGAAGATTTATTCGTTGTGGAGGACGCTAAGTAAAGCGTTCTTTTTTATTGGAGAAATTTACCGCCCTTTTTGATATACTTAACATATACTTAACGTAGATATACTGTGGGGAGGTTTATTTATGGAATTACGAAAAACCGCGGACGGACAATCGTTTATGATTGATGTTGAGAAAAAGAAAGGGTCAGTTTTTGGTACAGCATCTCGTATACTATCAATACTCGCTGGTATCGGTGGATTTGTAATATCGGTAGTTTTATTTGTCACTCTTATTGGGATAATTATCGCCATACCACTATTTATAGTTTCAGCATTTCTTATTGCGGCTGGACTTGGTTATCAACGTGTTGAGTGTCCTAACTGCAATCGAAAACAAGGCGTACGTAAAGGTGCGGGACAATTTGAATGTAAGAGTTGTAAGAAGCTGACTTTAATAGAATGGAAATAAACGAAAAAAATCAACCGCCCTGTTGGGCGGTTCTTATTCTAGCCAATCAAACTATTCTTTTGTTTTATTTTTTAATATACTCGTACCACCATTTTCTTTCATCCATCCAAGCTGTAATCTTATCAAGCTCGCCATTAGGTAGTACTTCAGTTTGTAAGTACGCTAAACCAGTTAATGGATCAGAGACAACCTTCCCTTTTGTTCCACGCTCATTCATAGCGTTTACGACTTCCTGAACTAATGAAATACCAAACCCACCAGATTTAACATATTGATAGCCGCCATTGGCAATAGCTTGTTCTGGCTGCTTCTCTTCTGTAAACCAAGATAGCGGCTTGCTTCCAATTAATTCATTCAAATCACACTTTCCAATACCAGGTACATTTCCTGTTTCAGTGTATTGCCAAATATCACATGGATAAGCTGGTCTATTCCCGCCATAACGAGGAATCCATACAAAGTCAGATTTTACATTTGCCATTCCGAATGGAGCATACATATGATGGCCAACATATAAACCAACTTTCTTAGCACCTAATCTACGTAATTCATCGATAAAAGCCTGTGTACCTGCTCGCATGTCATCCATTGTTTTCACTTCTACATCAGCCACCCAGACTGTAGCGCTCTTGTCTCCACGGTTCCAAAAGTCACGAGCTTCTACACGTGCATCATTTTCAGAAACGAATCGACAAAATGCATAGTTACCAAAAGGAATACCATGTTGCTTCATGGCTTGTACATATTCTTTATACAATGGATCTACATAATTTGAACCATCTTGTACACGAGCGATTATGAAATCAATGTATTGTTTTGCTACAGGCCAGTTAATATCGCCATTCCATTTTGAAATATCTACAGTGTAACCCATTATTTATCGTCTCCTTCAAAAAGTTTTTGTTTAATTTCTGTTACATCTTTAGAAATAGATCCAAAAGCTTTTGCTTGTTCTTCAATAACTTCTTGGTTCTTTTGAATGACTGCCTGATACTGCGCTTCACGTTGCTCATTCTTTTTTTGCGTGGTAAAAAGCATCCACACAAATAATCCTGCGAATGCTCCTTGTTGAATAACTGAATTAAAAATTGCATCTTCCACTGTTTCCATCTCCTCTCAAGATAAAAAGAGAAGCGATATCGCCCCTCTTGATCTATGAATTGAATTTACTCAAAGCTGTATTTTATACAAAATAAAAAAAGACCAGCTATTGCTGCTCCTGCTCTGTTTGTGTGTTATTTTCATTAGTTGGTGTTGGCGGTTCTTGAGATGGATAATTCCCTGTAAGTGATGTATAACACTCTAAACAAATATTCTTTTTCGCAAACCCCATATCCAGTGGGTACAAACGCGCGCCACGTTTACATATTTCGCATCTTGTTGCAATACGGAAATATATCGTTCCATCCGTTTCCCCCCACACCTCTACTTTATTCGCACCATATAAACCGGCATTGTTTAGCATATCAAAAGGAATTCGCACAAATACTCCGTTTTCGTTTCTTTCTGAATCTACTAACCTACCAGCAAACGGAGCGCCTTGTCCTGCTTGTAAGGGATAACCTTGTAAGTCTTTGTAATCATCCATATATTTTCCTCCTAAACGTTAGGTAGCTTGTACCATTGTCCTGCCATTCCCATAAAATAAAACCCATAGCCTTGACCGCCATCAAAGAAACGAATGGACCCAGCTTGGCCCATTTTATTACGCCCTAAATTTATTCCCTGCGTTAGAATAGGTTGATTTATGAATACATCCTTTTCTGTGCTTATATCAAAGGTCTGCCCATGATCAGCTGGACCTATGTTGTTATTTACACCGCCTATAGCAATTCTATTAAACGGTTGAAGGCCATCGGCCCTTTCGGCTGCTGCTCGATCCCAGTTATACATAGATGCATATTTACCACTGTATAGCGTTACACCCGATACACAAACCGCTGTCCCTTGTCTCATGTCAGCATTTCCAGAACAAACCTTAATAATTAATGCGTGCTGTTGCGGAATATAGTTTGTTGGCACTTTGAAAGTGAAAGAGTATCTTCTGATTTCTCCATAATAGGTAGACGGTTCAGGAAAATCCATTTTTTGTTCATGCCATGTATCGTAACTTACATTGTCTCGGAATGTAACGCAGCATACTTGTAAACGCGGCTTCCCTGTTTTACGTACCCCATTTATCATTGCTGTTCTAAAATGAGCAGATAATGTGTATTCATTTCCAGGATGTATCCCATTATTCACGATTGCTTCTGGATAGTTATACATATCTACCCTTGCAGCATTTACCATTTGCTCGTAATCAAATATATGTGTATTTTTTTCTATTACGACATTGCCCCACGACTTCCAAGTAAGACCATATCCACCTTCAAATCCATAATAATCTGCATTCCCAATGTTTTTCTTTGTAACACTAGAAAAGTCAGGATCTGCTATTAGGTTTCGTCTTGATACCGCAGTTGTTTTTGTTCCCCATTCGTCTTCAAAAAGGAAGTCTAGCATTTTAACAGTTACACCGTTTTTATCGATGATAATTTTATCACCACGAACAGATATAAAGTTGGTATCAATTCCTTCAGCCGTAAGCCACTTTACAATTGTCGCTGCGTTAATAGCAAGCTTTGAAACATCAATTGTTATTTGCTCTGCCGTTTGATTGATAGAAGAGATAATATCGCCTTTTTTTACAGTACTAAGAATATTTTTCTCAGTAACTTGAACACGCCCTTCTAGCTCTTTTACATATGCATCTTTAGCATACCTACCATCAGATTGAGTTTGTGTATATACTTCTGATTTTGAAGCCTTTAAATCTAATCCTTGCTCATTGATGGTTAAACGATTATCAATCTGCGTTACCTTTTGGTTGTAGTCTGAAGTATTGACTTTATTTGAAACGTCGCTGATTAATTGCTCTTGATTCGTATAATCAAAAGGTGAAGGGTAAAAATCAGTTGACGCAATTTTCCCCGCTTGTAACGTAGGCTGCGAAATCATCAATGTTCCATTTCTTACAACATGGAAACGGAAAAACATCGAAACTGCGCTATCTGGTGCTTTGTATTCATCCGTTTGGAATTTCTTCCATGTATTGATAGGAAGGTTTGCATCTGTAATAGATGAATAAGCCGTACCAATTCGATTGCCCGCTTTATCAAAGAACTGAATTTCATACGACGCACCGCGATCCATTGCCGTTGTTCTGTACGCCCACGCGCTCGCTACGTAATAATTACCACCTACACATGGGTATCTGTCTGTATACGCTCCACGCCATGAATCAGTAGTTAAACCAGATTGTACAGTTTTTAAAACGCCATATCCTTTGTAATTTAAAGCCGGATCATGCGAAACACCTGCATGAAATCCCCAATACTTTCCGCTAGACAGAACCGCGTTTTTAATAATGTTCTCTCTTCCTGCTGCCGAAACATATCCCTGCGCTTCGTCTTTAGAAACGGTTAAAGTGATTTGATTCTTCAGTACGTTAATTTCGCTCGTATGCTCTGTGATCGTTTGTCCTTGTGACGTTAACGTGTTGCCTTGTGCAGTATTCACTTTTTCAACTTCAGTTACACGCGCCGTAATATCAGTAGATGTAGTTTCTAACGTCCCTACACGGCTTTTGACGCCTGTTAAACCAGACTCCGTATTTTCCACACGTTGAGTGATTCCGTCCACTGTTTGGATAATCTCGGATGTTTTCTTGACGAACTCGGTATTTAATGTAAGATCATCGGCATTTCGATTCCAGTCGGATGCAATCTCTCCTTCTTCGATTTGAACTTTCTTAAATCTGAAAATCTTTCCGTTTGATGCTGCATTTTTCGGAAAACGTAACCTGAAGAATAAACCCGTAATGCCCGCAGTAGTTCGGAATCTGACTTCATATCTTCTCCAATTCGAAACACAAGCAAATGTTTTTGTATTAACTTCTGTTAACGTCCCATTCGATAGATATTCAAACAATACGAAGTTCATATCGGTTGAATCCGTGTCGGCTTCGAATGATAGAACGTAATTTGTATCAGCTTTAAAACCGTACATTTCCGTTTTAGCGCTTGTTATATCCGTGAACTGATAGAAAGAGTCAGTGTAATCGTTACATACCATGTGAATATAATCGCCCACGTTTGTAACGGTTGCTTTATTCGTGAAATGTTTCGCTGCTCCTTTATGTTTTACAAACTCGTTGTTACCCGATGAATTTAACAATAAGTTAGTACCGCCGGACAATTGACGATCCATCGGCGACGGCGACCATTCGAGCGGTAAGTTTCCACGGTTTAACATGAAGTTCGACACTTCGATATCACCGTTTCGACGTAACCATATTACGATTTGCGGGTTTTTAAATGATTTCGTAACTGTAAATGTGTGTGTGACTTTTCGCCATTGTTGAACCGCCGTTCTAGTAACATACAGGTTCGATACGAAAGGCTTGTTAGAATCCGTTGTATCCTGTAATTCTACTGCAAATTGATCATCATTAAGATTTGCTGCTGCTGAATTCCATTTAATGAAGAATGAAATAGAAATCTGCTCGCCTACTTGACCGCTTTTCGGGATTAGATCGATCAATTGTTGTTTAACCCCGATATATTGATCAGTAGCAGCGCCCGCATTTGCGATTTTTAAAACTGATCCTAAATCAGGATTTTGCGGAACAGTTATTTTTGCTTTAGCGGTTGAATTATTGTAGTCCCAATCCATAAGACCGCGATCAAAACTTGAATTTCGAATAACGTTACCGCCACCCGATGTGAACGCATCTTTTGATGATGGTTTGTAACTAGAAACGATATTTCCTTCTTCCAGTTGATAAGCTGCATATTCGAACCTAGTTGCTCCAATTTCCGTAGCCGTGTTGATCGGTTCGAAACGTAAACGATCATCGGACGTACTGATCCATTTGAAAGTATGTGTTACTCGTTGCCATGCAGCGCCCACGTTTGCAACTGTTTTCCCGTTGTCTGTAGCTGATCCACAGTAGAACTTCACATCGACTTTCTTGTCACTATTCGGGCTAACTACTCGCATATACATGCTGAATGTGTAGTCCGTTTGTAACTTCTGTACTCCTTGATCTCGTAAATATGCGGTTAAATATTCAAGCCCGCTCCATGCTTCAGTTGACGACCAAACACTCGTATCGAGATATTTTTCAGCAGTTTTTGTATTGCCTGTTATTGCCCAGAAAGGCGTTTCATTATCCTTTGATCTGATCAGCAAGTTTTCAACGCCGAATTTCATCCCGTCTACTTTTCCAGTCACTTCAGAAACGCTCGTGCTGATTTTACCTACTTCAACCTTTAACTCACTTGCTTCTTTCTTTACGTTGACCATATCACCCTCTAAACCTGCGACTTTTCCGTTTGTCGTGTTTAGTTTACCGTCAACCGTAGTAACTTTTCCATCGACTGTTGATAATTCCGTTTTAGTTGCGCTTAGTGTGATATCTTTCGCGTTTTGGTTAATTTGCGTTTGTTGGTTCTCAAATTTCTGTAAAACACCCTGCTGATCCGTTGTATATTTACTATTAGAAACCTTACCATTTAAAGCCGTGTCAACGTCTGTTTTTGTGTAGGTGTCTGCTTTGTTTGCTTTACCTTCCATTTGCTGATTAAGCCAATTAATATCGACTAAATCCTCCATATCGCCTTTGATCTTGTCTAACTCGCCATTAACCCAAGTTTGCACATCTTGTTCAAGTTGTTTGGTATCTGGAACGATTGCTTCCCACGTTGTGCCATTCCACTTTTTCAAAATTCCTGGCTTTCCTTTTGAGATATCCAGCCACAATGATTTTCCTGCAACTAGTCCCGTTGTCGGTGCATTAGTGCTTTCTATTATGACTGTTTGCCAGGTTGCAGAATCCTTATTAATTTGATCCGCTAACGCCTTTGCATATTCTGCATCCTCTTTCGCTTTTTGTGCTGCTCTATCAGCTAGATCAGCGTCAATTATCGCTTGTGCTGCGTCTGCTTCAGCTTTTTCGGCGATTAATTTCAATTGATCAACATAATCTTGTGTTGCTTTTCCACCTAGTTGCGATACCAATTGTTTATAATAACGACGCCATTCTTCAGACTGATCAACAAGTTCACGATAGTCTCCAAACACATATTTATCTTGTGAAGGATCAGTAAATGACTCATCACCAGCAATTGCGCGTGCTTCTAAATAAAGTTTCGGTGTAAATCCAGTATCTTTAATCCGGATTGTATCGCCTTCATTAATTAATTCGTGCGCCAATCCGAATACTCGTCCAATACTTTGCGCTTCAACTTCATAGGAAACGGATGTGTTTATTCGTTTTTTAAATTCGGTTTTCATAAGTGTCATAAGTCGTTCTGGAGACATATTCTGATCTTCTGTTTCAGGAGTATAGAAACCAAATTTATGTTTCCCTTGCTCATTCCACCGTTGGAAAGCGTCGCTATCTGTAATATAAGGCAGTCCGTTATTTATACTCTCAACAGTAATAATTTTATCGCCTTCACCTTTAACAAACCCTACTAAAGCTGTACAAATATCTCGTGAATGTTCGATTCGTCTTACACCGACTAAATCCTTACCTAAAGCGACTTCTTTACCGGTTTCTTGTCCACGTCTCTTTATCATATCAACGTACCAACCGGTAATCTGAGAGCCAACCACTTCTACACGATATTGAATTTCTAAATTGAATAACGAAGCGATTTTATTTAAAAATGTAAGAGGATCTATAATTTCATCGACTGTCATTGTATGGAAGCCCGCATATTCCGTTCTACCGCGTTTCCACTTCATACCTATCAGGGCCATATCGATAAACTCATTTACGGTCTTACTTTCTATACGTTGCGGCATTATATAGCCGTTTTTTGCTATTTGGACCCATGCCCCAGAAGCGTGTACAGTAAGTGACTTATCATTTGAATCTTTTTCAACCTCATTATTTATTACATAGGGAATAATACGACCATCACGTACTTCTTTTAGGATTAAGTTTTGTTGTTGCAAGGTAATTGCATGAGATGTCCCATTAAATGTTTTGAACTCTAATGTATCAATGTTATTTTTTATCTCCCAATGTCGTTTATCATCCCAATAGTCTTTTGGTTGTATATTGGAAACGATTTGACTTGTTTTAAAATCAACAATATGTAAAATCCCACTTGGCGTTCTCATCTAAATCGCTCCTTATATGTTACTTTGGCTATTCCGACGGTTGAAGGCATGATTTCTAATTTATTAGAACCTTTATTAATAACTGGATAATCACTAAATATATCTTTTAGATTAATAGCACTCTTACCATTTATAGTAACAATACTTCTCTCTGTATCAATGGCTACTTTATCCCCAACATCGAAAATATATGGTGGGGTATCTTGTGTATTCATATTGACTTTCCATATTTTCAAATCATCGATACTCATTTGCGAACAAAACATGTTGTTAGAGAACTGTGATATACTGATTTGTACTTGAGCGACTTTATTCATATTGACATTATTCTCGTCTATCCAAACTACAAATCGTTCCGAGTCATCAATCTCCGTACCTAATATAAACTTAGAAATATACGCTTCCCATCTATTACCGGTCCTAGCGAGCCATAATCGCCCTCTAAAATTAGTCCAAGTATCTGGATGATCTCCATGTTCATTAATTAAAACTTGCCCACCAGGTTTCTTACTGTTACCCACACTAGCAAATCCACTGTTTTGCTCTGCCTCCCATTGGACATCACTCATTGATATACGGGCTACATAATCGCTATTTTCATCAAGAAGACCGATTTCCACACGACCCATTTGATCCCAATGATAACTATTAATGTGTACATAAGCTTGCATGATAAAATCCTGTAAAGGTCCTTGCGGAATATTCTTTTTGGCTATGCAACCATGCCATCCTTTTACTGTAGGTTCACCTAGATACTCGGCCATAAAACGGTATCCATCCGATTTAAACTTTCCTCCACCAGTCATATCTTCTGTTTTAGGAACATCCGTCCATCCTATGGTTGTCCCCATTTCGTCCCATAACACACGTTGATTTCTTTCCACTGGAACCTGGTCTGCTTTTAATGGATATCCAATGCGAAAATAATTCGTTCCATTCCATACATCAAGAAATGTAGAAGGTTTTGTCACTTCAACCTCTATAATTGGATTGGATTCTACACTTCCTTTGTTTTGAACATTTGCTATTAACCCACGCCCATCCATTTCAAATTCTAATGTTTTAGTAGGCCCTAACTTATATGGCATTGGGCAAATTATTGAAATAGTTGCTTGGTGAATATTAGATTTTTCAAGCTTTTCTTCGACTGACTCTTTAATTCCGTAGTAGATTAATTCCGGCTCGTCTGTGAACGATATTTCCACAGGCTCATCCGTATCTAACAAACCATTTAGTTCGTCTATCCGTTTTCTTAATTCAAAAAGAGAGACTCCCTTAAGAGAGAAGTCTACCTCTATAACTCTCTCAGGAGTCCTTTTACCTAAATAGTATGAGCCTGGACGGTGGGGTGCCGCTAACTTATTAACCTCATCGCTCAAAATCCCTCGACCTCTTATATCGTTAACCATAAAGAATCCCTGTTCATATTTCTTCCCGAAGTATTCTTCTAAATTTATCCCGTTAAAAACTAACAATCTACCGCCCTCCTTTAAATACCTCTCTACGTCTTTTAACCGCTTCTTGCTCGCCAGTAATATCGTCAACGAATCTCGCAAACTCTTGTTTACCGAGTTGGACGTTAATATACGCTGGTTGCTTATCTCTTGACGTTGGATTATCGTATTGACTCGGCTTATACATGCTTGGCGTTGGTTTAGCTGATTGATACGCACCTAACCCGCTTACTCCTCTCGGTATGGAAGCACCTGTATCCACCGCTAACATTTCCGGCTTCATCCAGTCCGCCATCTGTTGCGTCGTACGTTGCACCGAACTTTTCATTCCGTCAACACCGTTAATCCAACCCTGCATCATGTTTACGCCGATCATGTCGCGCATCCAACGCGAAGGAGAATGAATCGAAAATAGTCCGGTAAGCTTGTCCTTAATACCGTTACCAATATCGGCAACCTTATCCCAAATCGCGCTCGCCATTGATGTAATACCTTTTAATAAACCTTCCATGATGTTTTTACCAATATCCATTAGGTTAATCCCTTTTAAGAACGAGATGATCTTATTCCATATGTTCGAGATTGTATTAGACATCGCGTCTAAGATACTAGACGTTGCGGAACTAGCTGCATTCCAACCCGCAGAAATGATATTTCCAACTGCTGAAATTACTGATGAAATTACATTACGAATTCCATCAAATATAGATTTGACTACATTCCATACCGCATTTAATACGCTAGAGAAAATAGATTGGACTAAATTCAACCCGTTACGTACGATTACACCTATTAAGGAAATCGCTCCATCGATAATGCTTTTAATCAACGACATTACATTTGACGTAATTCCCTTAACCGCATCCCATGCGCCACTCCAATCACCTTTCAATATAGACGTAAATAGTTTGATAATGTTCGTGATGATGCCGATAACAGATTTAATAATACCCATTACCGCTGGGAATACGGCCTGCACGATTTGTAAAATGAATTGAATTGCTGGAATTAATACGCCTTTAATAATCTCGGCTGCACCTTGTAACAATGCTGAAATTATAGGAATTACAGCCTGAATAATTGCTTGAATTACCGGAAAGACCTCTTGCACCGCTTGTAAGATAAGCGGAACTACAGTCGTCGCAACTATCGTTATAATCTCCCCGAACAATTTAATAATTTCTATGATTATAGGAATAGCCGTCTCGATAATCGATTGAATTATAGGAAATACCTCTTGAACAACCGTAAGTATGACCGGTATCATCTCTTGCGCTACAATTACAAGAATTTCACCGAAAGTTTTTATAAGCATTACCCATACACCAACCGATGTTTGAATAACGTTTAATATCGCAGGAAACACTTCTTGTGCCACTTGTGAAAGCATCGGCATTACTTCAGCCGCTAATTCTGCAAACATCTGAGATAACTCCTGGACTACTTGCGTAATTGCAGGCATGATTTCAATCGTTGTATCAGCGAATAGTTTCATTAGATCCGTAACCATAGGCATGATTAATTGAATGTTTTCTCCGAATAGCTTAAATAAATCCATTGCTACCGGCATTACTTGTTTTACGACGTCTCCAAAGAGACTCATGATAGTCGAACCTAACTCGCCAAACGCTGCGCCTAACTCTGCAAATGCTGGCTGTAGCGATGCGAAACTTTCCATGATGACTTGACCGGTCTTTTGAAACTCCGGCGCTAAAGGCGCGAATGCATCGATAAAGCCTTGCGCTAGCGAAGTAATTATCGGCATAATTACAGAAGCAACCGTACTAAATACACTTTGAATTGATTCCCACGCTGACATTAACGCTGCTTTTGCCTGATCATTCGTATTCACAAGTTTAAAAATCGTAGCACCTAATGAAGCGACAATAGCGATTACCCAACCGATAGGACCAGACACACCTAAAAACGATAACCCTAAACGTACGATTAATGGCGTTAATGTAGCGATTGTGTTACCGATTGATGAGAACGATGCTTTTATAAAATCTACAACTGGTGAAATCGCTGCTCCCATACCCGAAAACTTAGCGGTTAATCCTTCAATAGCTGAACCGAAAGCTCCACTTATACTCTGACCGATACCGCTTAGCTTAGCGGTTACGGAACTAAAAAAAGTACCTATCGCAACGCCCATCGCTGTAAATTTAGCGGGGATTGTTGCAAGATACGCACCAAATGAGTCAAATGCCGCTTTCATAGATTCTACGGCTGATATAGTTGTAGTTTTAATCGATTCCCAAGCACTATTTACTGCGTTACGGAATGTTTCGTTGTGTTTGTATAGTTGGACAAGTGCTGTTCCTAGTAAAGAGATAATAGCAATAGTTGCACCAATTGGTCCGGTTAGAAAAGCAAATGCTGCACGTAGAGCGACCATTGAGGCGCTTGCTAATTTTGCAATCATTGCACTTTCGCCTAACCACTTCACAAGCATTCCGAAAGCCCCTATAGTGCTTCCTATAGCGCTAATAATTAGTCCCAACACAGCCATAAACACAGTAAATGCCGCAACAGCTGTAATCACTGTCGCGATAGCCGTTCTCATTGTCGGTGATAAGCCATTGAACCAGTCTGCTAATGTTTTAATCTTATCAGCTACAACTGAAATCGCTGGAGCTAAAGCATCCGTAAATGCACGAGCTGCTACATCGATTGACGATTGCATTTTAACTATCGCACCAGCCCAACCTTCAAGCATCGAGTCCGCTGCTTTTTTCGAAGCGCCGTCTGATTTAATAAGAGATTGCGTTAATTTATCGATTTTCTCCGGACCTGCTGAAACAAGCGCCATCATACCAGAAACAGCTTCTGTACCGAATATCGTAGCTAACGCCGCACCTTTTTGAGCGCTTGTCATTCCGTTCATACCTTTTTGTAATTCACCGATAATTTGAGAGAGTGACTTCATATTACCGCTACTATCAGTCGTAGTAACGCCTAATTCTTTCAGCATATTTGCCGCTGCTTTCGGCGGTTTGACTAAACGGAGCATTGCCGATCTTAACGCTGTACCGGCCGTCTCACCTTTGATACCAGCATTAGACATGATACCGACGGATGCTGCAAGTTCTTCCATAGAGATACCTAATTGTGCTGCCGGACCTGCTGCGTACTTAAATGCGTATTGCATATCGTACACACCTGCGGCGGTTGCATTTGCTGCTTGAGCAAGGACGTCCGCTACGTGCCCACTATCCTTCGCTTCCATACTAAATGCGTTTAATGCGGAAGTTATCGTATCGGCTACCATACCTAGGTCTTCACCGGATGCTGCTGCTGCTGATAGAACACCTGGTAACGCGGCTGTAGATTGTGTTGCGTCAAATCCTTTCGCCCCTAGTTCCGCATACGCCGCCGCTACTTGTCCAGTTGAATATACGGAGCTAGTCGCCATTTCTAAGATATCTTTCTTAACTTGTCCATACGCACCGCCTGTAAGTACGGCCGCTTTTCTCGTTTGTTGCTCGAATTCCATCGAGTTTTTAATCATACTTCCGAAAGCTTTACCGGAAGCATAAGCGAGTGGTGCAAACGCCGTCGTCATGTTTTGTCCAACTGATTGTATCCTACGTCCCATTTCTTGTGCTTGATTACCTACATTTTGAAACGTCCGTTGCCAACCTGACATATCAGGCGGTGGCGGAGGTGCGGGTCTAGGTATCGGTGGTATTGTCGGCATAGTTGGTGCCGGTATATTTATCGGTTGACTTACTGCTTGCTGAAAATTGCGCCAAAGTTGTGTCGCTTGTGTCAAACTACTCCTTAAAGACGATATATCCGCTAGAAGTTGTACCTCTACTCTGTTTTGACTAATAACTATTCACCACCCTTTCCGTTTTGACGTAACGCCCGTTCGATATCATCGAATAAAGACTCATTGGCGTGAATTTTTTTCGTAAGTTGCTCACGCTCTTTTTCTCTCGCTTCTAACATTCGAGCATTTTCAGGACGCTTGTATATGTCATCTAAACTCTTAACCTTATCACTTTGTGCATTTCGGTAAAACAAAGCTTGAACACTAGCAATTTCATAGGTATCTAGTAGACGCTCGCGGTATCCGGTAAGCATAATGTGGTATTCTTTAATACTTAACTGTTTCGATTCAAGCGTTGACATTCCGAAATATCGAAAACAATCGGCCTGTAAATCATCAATGTTTATTCGTACAGACTCTCGAACGCTTTCTTCTGATCCTCGCCCATGCTCGCTAGTAATTTGTTCACTGTTTTCTTGAAGAAAAAACTATTTAGAACTACCGCCTTATTTACTTTTAAGATGTCATCAAAAGATAACTCCTCAGACAGTAATTGACGTTCAATTTCTTCCTCAATATCTTTTCGTGTAATACCTTCTCCTGTATGGATCAACGCGTAATAAATTACATCAACGAAATCTTCAAGACCGCCTTGCATCGCTTTTTGGACAAACTCAAAAGGACCGCCGTTTCCATCGATTAATTTAATTGCTTCAAATCCGTATTTCAGTTCATGTTCTTTCCCTTTTACTTCAAAACGTGTATATGTTTTAGTCATCTATAAAAACCTCCGTTAATTTTTATTTTTGAAATTTAAAAAGACGAGCAATTAAGCCCGTCCTATCTATGCGCTAGGTTTATCCGCGATATCTCCGTCAGGAGCGCCTGGTGGAACCGTTGTGATCTTACCTACGGACAACCCGCCGTTTAATTTTGCTTCGATAGAGTACTTCGAGAACTCTTCGTTTTCGTGCGATAGTTCCACACTGCTTAACATGAACGTACCACTCTTCGATTTGTACTCACCTGCTTTCGCACTACGTAAAGAAACTTCGTGAATTTTAACGAGTTTTTTATTTGTAATTGCTTCTTCGATGTAGTCTAACGCTTCGTCACCTTCTGTACTCACGCCCTCAATAGATACTGATTGCGTTACATCGCCATAATCTGAACCGCTTTTATCTTTCGTCTTCAACTCGATTTCGCCCGCTTCGATAGAGCGTGAGCCTGACGTCTGGTTAAATAGTCGAACTGTTTTACTAGCGCCTTCTGTTTGTGGAATATCGATTAAATATAACGTTTCTTTACCCTTAAATTCCGGTGAGCCTGCCATTTAATTTCCTCCCTAGTTTCGTATAGTTATCGTGATAAAACTGCGGTGTTTCGCCGTTACTTGCGTCCCATCTTCCTGAGGAATTGGTTCGAACGACGAAACTTCCGCATATAAAAAACCGACTAGCGTAGGTGCCTTCGAACTTGTGTCGTACAAGTCGATAGGTCGCCTTTCTAGTCGGTCGATGATTCTATCTTGTAATTCGTTTCGGTTTGATACTGTATCGGAATACACTCCGATTTGTATTAGATGGTTTCGTGCGTAATTATCCTTTGAATACCTGTCTATTGTTCCCGTTAAAGATTCAATCGTTAGAAACGGTTTTGATTTTCCGGTTAGAGAAACACCGTCATATACCCAAATAGTAGGTGCGAATTCATCTAATGATTTCTTCAGCGAATACATTACGTCATTTACTGTATACATCGTTATAAACCTCTCGCTGTTCGTTGTACCGTTTTTTCCAAGTCAGAAACTAACGGTTGCTCGCCTTCGAACATTGTCTTACGCATGAATCCTTTTTTCGTTTTATGTGTGTATTCTTGAACGGCTGCATATTCGACTTCTGATCCGTAAGACCATCCCGTTTTATCTCCGTTGAAAGCTTTCACACTTGGTGGAATACTTCCCGCTAAATTACCCGATTCAACAGGTGCTCTGTTAGAAGCTGTGTTCGCTTGTAGCCTCGCATGTTTCTCTACTGTATTAGCAACTGGTGTTTTGTATCGATCAGGATTAGCCATGCGGTAAATATCTCCCATACCTTTAATCCTCGTGCTGACTTTCATTAAACCACCCTCTTTACGACTACTTCTCGACGGTTAATTCCGCCTAGTCCTCGTTCGTCAACAAGCATGATTACGTATTTGATGTCGTTTCTTTCAAGGTACTCGACGTTATTCAAATCGATATCGAGTCGGAAAGTAACGAGTGCTTCACCTTCTTTTACGTCAGTACCTGCGAATTTTACGTTGTCTTCAAGCGTGAATTTCTTCCAAACAACTTGCACAGCTTCTTGCGTATCTTCACCGTGAATCTCTTCGCCTGTAATTGGATCTGTTTCCCTTATACCTTTTCGCCATAAGATAATCGGTTCACGGCGATTTTCTTCGATTAATTCACGATTGGCTCGAATCTGTTCGATGTCTTTTTCAGTTAACACTCGTTACTCCTCCTCTCCGATAATGTAATTTAAACGAGATGAACATTGTGGATGTGGGCTGATTAGTTGAGCTAGCAAACTCTCAGGGATCTTTTTCGGATAACTGCCAGGACCTAGTCCGTAAGCGTCACGTCTAGCTAACTTGTAACACATATGCTTCGAGTGGTATCTGTGACGGTGTCCGTTATCGATAATCTTGTAACCTGTAACAATATCACTTTCGTTACCGTTATATATCGTAGCTGCTCGGTGTGTATTGTTACTCTCCGTAATCGCTACACGTTCGATTTTCCACTTCTCGTTATCGTGTACTTCTCGTATTTTCTGAGAGATTAAACTTACACTTTCACCTTTTAATACAGCCGGTCTTATAACCTTTGTTAACTCTGCACGCATATCACCTGCTAGATTCCACACTCGGTCAGAAAGGATTAAACCATCCTCACCTCTACGCTTTAACATGCCCCTCACAATTTGCTGATTTACGGAATCTAAATTCGTTACGCCAAGATTAGTTTCTGCAAGTCTAGAAGTCGTCCATTTCGCTGTATCATCGATTACTTTTTCGAATGACGCTCCTGCTTTCTTGCGAAACTCTTTTTCGTAATAGTCTAAATCCCGTAACAAAGCGTTTAATCTACCTCGCTTAATTACACCGTCTTTTTGATAGTCGTTAATTAAGTCCAATAAAAAAAGACGGATTAGCATAATTGCGCCTACCGTCTCTTCTACTTGTTTTTCGTTTTCTTTTTCGTATTGCTTCGATATTTTACCAAGTGCTTTGTCAAATTCTTGCTGTAAATCGCTCATGGACGATCAACTCGTTTTGCAATTCGAAAGCTAGAACCTGTATCGTCATATTCTGTTCGTTTACTGCGCCATAGGTCATAATAGTGTTGCGCCAAGTCACGATAATTCTTCGACACACTAGATTTATCTACGCTTTCTTCACCGTCTGTATATTTAAACGAAGATGCTTCGACTGTTGCTTTCGCCATTAAATCAACATAGCGATAATAGAACGTAACTAATTGCGCTTGTTTCTCGTTTAGAACGGTTAGCGACGAAAAGCCATTCGCGATTAATGCTTCTTCGAATAACGAATCGTCGGCTTGCAACCGTTGTTTCAATTCTTCTACGCTAATAAAACCTTCCGTCGCCATAGCCGTCACCTCTTTTATTCTTCCTTAGGTTTTGTACTACGCTTGCGTGTAGCGGGCTTTTTCGGTGCTGACTCGCCTTTTTCACCCGAAACTGCTTGCGTTTCAATAATTTCGACGTAACCAATCGACGCTAAGTAAGACGCCGATTTTTCGTCGATTTCGATTTGTGAGCCGATACCGTGACCGTCCACGATACCGCCCACTACTTTAACTTTAGTCATTATTCAGCCGCTACGTCAGCGTGGAATAATAACGATGGTTTTTCAACGATTGGGAAACCTGCTGCCGCTACACGAAGTACAGATTCGATTGGCTCGAATTTATCATAAGCGCGTAAATCAATACCTGGTTTGTAGTCATTTTCTACGGTTGGACCATATACGAAATTACCAAGTCCTTGAGCAACGAATACGACACGATACTTAGGCATGAACTCGATTACTTCGTCTTGTCCTGTGTAAACGTTACGTACTGTAACCTTGCGTTGTTCTACGATTTGAATTGGCGGTAAACCATAACCATCTAAAACATCGTTAACTTCCGCAACTGAAATGCGTGCAGCCCCGTCTTTCGCTACACCACGAGCTTCAGCGATAATCCCTTTATTCTTTTGTAATAGTGCTTGTGTCTCACGAGTCATTAAGATAACATCAGCTTTTTTCCCATTCGTATCAACGTATTTATCGTTCCACTCGATTAAGTTTCCTAAAGCATCGGCATCAACGTTAGTCCATGCGTTCGTACCAGTTAAAGCAACTTTATGTTCATTTGGGATACCATAGTCAACTACAATTTTCACGCCATTTTTGTTGTAATCAAATTTACCTTTGGTAATAGCCTCTAATTTCGCAATATCAACACGACGTTGTAATGCTTTTACTAAGTCAGCCCCTTTAACGATTAACTTTTCAATCATCGCTTTGTGTTCGGCGTCAGAACGTGACTGATTTAACGCAAGTAATTCTTCCTCTGTAGCGATATACTTAAGTCCCATTTTTGCAAGTTCGCCCATTTTAGAAGCAACTGCATCACGGTCAACTACTGGTGGCTCTGCACCGTAACCAATCATAGCTGCAATATGGTTGGTTTTCTTAATTACATCGTAAGCAAACGTTGTAGAAAAGATTTGATCATTTGGTAAGAAACGGTCCGCCAACGACGGTGCGTCTTGTTTTTCCTTCTCCAATGCATCAACCAATCCGCGAAGTGCGGGCTTTTTAAATTCCTTTAATTCTGCAATACCTGCCATTTATATTCCTCCTCAATTTTCCGTAAAAATTTATAATAAAAAGCCGCTTTATTAGCGACTTGACTAGATGTGTTTTACGTATCGAATTAGTGGCGTTTCTTTTTTGAATGTTTCTGTAACACCAACAAGTTTTGATTCGTATACTGACCCCCGAACAATTACTTGACCAACTACCCCGTCATTCTTGCCATCGCAATCCCAATCAATATCAAGAATTGCAAACTCATCGAATCCAGTTGGTAGCGCTCCTTCTGAACCGTCTTTATAAGGTTCAAACTTACCTGTAGTTATGTTACGAGCAATAGCCGTACCACACTCAACGTATTTTGCACCGAATTTAGTAGCGTCTAATGTCGCTCCCCCTTCGATATACTGCAAGTGTTCACTCGCTAAAATGTTTTTACCACTTTTAAACGGTTGTTCTGTAAATTTCGGTGTGTAAACTGGCATTAATATTCCTCCTCAATTTTTCTTATAATTTACCGTCGGCTTTTAGTTTCGCGTATAAATCGCGGCCGACGTCTGCTAAATCCTTCGGTTCTGGATTGCCTCTTCTTGGATTACCAGGTGAAGGATCGGCGCCACTCCCTAAAGGTAAAACTACTGATTTTACGGACTCTAGTGATTGCTTTAATTCTTCGTCCGATTCGCCTTTTAACAGGTCTTTGACTAAAGCAATTTGTTCCGGCGCGTAATTTGCCGCTGCTAAAATTGCTTCTTTCTTTGCATCTATTGTTTTTGCCTTTTGTTCTTCTACTTGTTGTTGTAAGTTTTCATAAAGCGCTTTGTACTTCTCTTGTTCCTCTAGTTTCTTACGTTCTGCTTCCTGGCGCTCTTTTTCCGCCTTTTCATCAGCTTCAGCCTTCGCTTTTGCCAATGCTTCGTCAATCATACGCTGAACATCTTCGTCAGTATGTTTTTGTTTAGGTGGCTCAGGCGGCGTTGGCGGGTCTTGTGGACCGCCAGGTTCAGGATCTGAAAAGTGTTGCAAATTCCCTAGACGTAATCTGAATGACGCTTTCTTTTGATCAATTAATCTCATTTATTCACTACCTCCATACGGATCAGTTTTTTGTATTCGAAGTTGCTGCTCGTTTGAAATCTCCTGTTTCTTAGCTGTGATGTTTTCTACACCTAAACGATTCATCGCTCCGGCAATAGATTCAAATCCTGCGGACGTTTCTTCTGTAAGTAACTCGACTAATTCCTTACGATTATCTGGTAAAGGAAGAACAAATCGAATCTCATTGTCGTAGTTATCACCGATTGCTTTCACTACTTCTCGGTCGTATCCGAATTTTTGACGGTCAACCCTTGCTTGTAAGTATCGGATTGTCTTTTCATGTAATTCTTCTAAACGCGGTCCCCATGATAACCAATGCTCTTCAGTTTCTTGAATAATATCGTGGAACAATACGTGCAATGTTTCGCTATTTAATCCCCCAAAGTTCATTTCAGAAGGTACGATTTGTGGTAACGAGGTGATTTCGTGCAATGCTCCTTTTACCCTTGCGTATTGATCTTTAAATGCCTCTTTCCAACGAAAGCCACCTTCAACTTTCTTAATATCAGGATTCAATCCGTTCATCCCACCTTTTGCTTCGAGCACTGCACCAGGTGCGATTCGCATCTTATCGGCAGTTCCATCAGGTACGTTAAACAAAGCCGTCATCGAGAACATTTCAAATTTAAGTGAATCAAGTGCATCTTCATTCATACGATTTAATACGTCCGTTTGCTCTTTCATATCGTCAACTTCCGTGTTATTTGCTTCAGAGGCACTCAAATCATTTACCGGAAACAATACTACTGGAATGAAGTCGATACCCATTGCCTTTCTAGGTTGAATTTCCTTGACAACTTTCAGGGTTTTATCGTAATAAGCTTCTTCCAAGTAGCATTGTCCTTCTTCGAGACTAAACGTTTGTTTATAGATAACTTCCTCATTGTTTAGACTTTTAAAGTTAACAAAGTGTACCGCTTCTAATTCGTCATAGTCATCGTCTGAATAAATCGGGATTACTTCCGTATCCGGGCGGAAAACCCACTTGATTTTACCGTTAGTCGGGTTAAAAGCGATTTTACAAGCGACTCTACCGACGATTAAGCGATCACGTGCTGCTTGAATCAGCTTTTCACGCATCTTATTTTCTTTCCATATCTTGTATAACAATTTTTCGTAATTGTCTGCTCGTTGGTTTTCAACCATTTGCGCTTCAGACGGCTTATAGTCCATCTGTAACATTTCTTCGATTGAATCAATTCGCATTGGCGATACAGAAATTCCGTGCTTACCCGCCATTTGCCAACGTGCTTTCTCATTAATCATGACTTTAAAGTAATTCGTAGCGTAACGCGTCGGGTCATAATCTAATCCATCAGGACGTGATAGTTCTCTAGCCTTTACAAGTTGTCCGGTATTAGGATCAACGTGTTGTTTTCCGTCATAATATTCGTAGTAACGAATTTGTCTATTGATTCGGCCCCAGGTTTCTTTTCCGATAGCTTGTTGCCATGGGGAAAATAATAATTCGTCCATATCAGTCGGATTTAATATGTTGTAATCTGCCATAGGTAGATTCATAAGTTACCTCCTTTCTATCTCATTCTTTTTTTAGTCGTCCTTACTACTACGTTACTACTGATACCTGTTGAAACCGCCATGTGCAGAGCATCCGGCCCGTCATCATGATTATGATTCGGATACATTTCTAACATTTCGAGAAGCAAACGCTGATCTCGTTTAAATCGAATACGCCCCGCTTGAATGTCCGGTAATAACGATTCAATACGTAAGGCCTTACGTGTTCTTTGTTTGATTTGTTTCATACGAGTAGCCGACGGATAGCCAGATTGTTGTAGTGCTTGAGATAGCTTGTCCGCAAACCATTCTTGCGCTTGCTGTGCCTCTACTGCAATGCCCGAATATTGATACTGAAGCGATTTCTCTACTGCTTTTTGTAATAAGATATCGGGATGCACACGCTCAATAAACGTGTCAACGACATAAAAAATACCGTTAGATGAACGTCCAACGGTCAAAATAACGGAATAATCGCCTTTTTCTTTGCCCATGGCGAAGTCTATCCCGCAAAAATATTCTAATTGCTTGTTTTCTATATCCTTATCAGTCCAGTACGTGAAATATTCGGGTTTGAATACTTGCGACTCCTCATCGACAGGGTTTCCAAGGTATTCTTGGTTGAATGCTCGAGCACCCATCGATTCACGTTTTTCCATGAAATATTTATAATCATATGCTTGTGGCCATAGTACTTTTGTACCACGTAGCATCTCTTCTTTATTTGCTTCGTAAAAGACGTTGGCTTGATCTACTGCGTCTTTTTCGTCTGCATTGTAGAGCTTTCGCCACTCTTCCCATAAATCTTCCCGCTCTGACCACGATAAAATAGCCGGGAATTTACGTGATATAAAATCTTTACGCTTAGTTAGTACGTGGTTCAGCAACGAATCATAATGAACGATAGTTCCCATATAAACGCAAATACCACCGAAACCCAGCGCTTCAATCATCTCTGAACGGAACCAATGCAAGTTTTTCGCTCGCAACTCCGGAGTATTCGTATTTTCTCCGCTTTCTAAGTCATCAAGGATAAATAGGCCTGGGCGCTCAGATAAATGACGCAAACCACGCATCTGAGTCCCGATACCTTTCGCTTCAACTTTTGTACCAGTAGACGTAATAAATTCATATTTGTTATCGACTTCATTCATAGACGGCTTTGGATGTAATATTCCACCGAAATCCTCACGTAGTTTTTCGTTAAACTTAAGCTGGTTTACCGTCCATTTAATGAAATCACCTGCTACGTCTGTAGTTTCGGAAACTTCTACGATATATTTCTGTAATCGATAAACTACTTGGTGACACAAATAAGAATTCGAAAGGTAAGCGGTTTTAGCATGACGTCGTCCTACCGACCAACCTACGTTACTTTTCGTTACTCCTTCAGTGATATCGTCAAGTAAAGAACAAAGCGTTACGTGGAAATCAGCTGCGTTTTCTAACGTCTGTCCCGCCGGAATTAAATTCGATTCGTTATCAGGGTTTAATTCATCGGAAAAGTATTCGTAAGTAAAGCGTAGTACGTCGTGCTCGCAATCGTGCACTCGTTGTAACTTTTCTAATTCATCCTCCAACACTTCCCATTGTGTGAGATCGTGCTCTAACAAATCGCCTTTTAAAGCGAGTCTTTCATATTCTTTTCGTAATAATAAACGATCATTTATCGCTTGTTGGCGTTCTTTTCTAGCCAACCATTTACCGTCAAGCCACGCCATTATTGCTCGCCGCCTGTACGTTCTTTCAATCGAGCAAGACGTTCTTCCATTGTTAAACCGCCGTCTGATGATTCTGTTTTAACTTCTTGCTTATCAACCAGTAAACCGCCGAATTTGTAGAATAACTCGATACCTTTCATCGAACCTTGTCCTTTTAGCGTCATATCGAGATGTTTCTGCATTACGTCAGGTAAATGTGACATAAAAGCGTCCGAAGAAAGTAGATTGACGTAATCGATAAAATTACTATCTCGATGTCGCCACGTATAAAGTTGGCGCGTGCTGATGTTCGATTTCTCCGCGATTTCTTCGAGATTTAATCGAACTTGTCCGTTTTCTTTTGCTCTCGCTAATTCCTCTGGATCATCAATTGTATTTGCTTTCGGTAAGAACTTATTAATTGATAGTAAAGCAGCCGCCGTGATTTGTTCGCGAGTGAGTTGTGTTTCTAGGCGTCGTTTTTTATCGCTCATGTAACGTCCTCCTTTCCGTTTTAAGCACAAAAAACGTAGACAAAACTCTAACGTTTCGACTACGTAAATTAATTGTAGTGTATTTGTATTCGTAATAGATTACGCTTATAGATTCCGAGTAAGTTATCGGGCGCTTTCGTTAGACCCGAGGTTTTAAAATTTGCAAGAAATCGTTCGGGACCTGCACGCCGTCGTTCATTTCGAACGCCCCCGGGCTATTTAACCCGCTTCTTTTTATGCATTATTTCATTCATTGTTAGTTTACATAATTCACGTTATATGAAGTAATCGACTCGGTTACAATTACGTATAAACCGTGTCATATCAACGTTCGTACTACTTACCGTAACTGCATACTATTTATATCGTTTATGCATAGATTACAAACGTTGATATCATGCGGTTTATTCATCGAGTGAATAAAGGAATAATGAATACGTTATACAACATCAGGGTCGATGTTTTCGAGACGTCTCCGTCGTGAAGGCATCGACTGGTAATTCGGAAATACGTAGCGTCCTGTTGACGCAATATTAACTGAGTTTCTTCCTATTATATATAACGTAAATGTACCGTTTTATATTAGCTTCCGATAAACGTAATACCACACCGATAGTAATCCATTTAATAGGCTCAGTTTGGACCGTATATTATCGTTAAATGAACGTATTATATTACGCCTATAATAACGTTAGTAAAAAGATAAAATACATAAGACCTTGCGTCCGCCTTTTCCGCTTTGCTCCAAAGTCGTCTGCTACTACTCTTTAATTAATTCACCGATAAAGTATTTATTATCGATAATTTATTTAATAAGTATAGTAGCGACGAGTGGAGGCGATAGCCGGAATCGAAGTCGCAAGGTCTTATCTTTTATCCTTTTATTACGTATTAATTACGCAACAAGATAAAGAGAAGAAATCCACCTAAATCTACCTCTATCCGTTGTGGCTCTAAGGCTCAAGGCGATTTCAATAGGTATCGTTTTCGTCACACGTTATGGGGTAATAGGTATCGTTTTCGTCACACGAGAAATTCGATAGGTTCCTTTTCGGTCACCTATGTTGTCAAAACGATACCTATTTTCGTAGTTTCGCTAACTCCTCGAACTGTTTACGAATAATTCTCGTATACTCATCTTCGCTATCTTTACGGAACATAATATCGGGGTGCACTAAATACGTCTCTGAACGATGTGCTCTTTGTTGCATAATGACGCCTGCATTCCGTAAATGTACCATTAACCTCGATACTGTTTCCGGTTCATGTCCGATCTCACTCGCAAGTCCATCACGATTCAAATGCTTGATTTCCTTAGCGTCCTGTTCATTCGGATTGCTACATAAGTAATACGTTTGAAAATGAAAGAACGGTAGAATCTTATACAGTAAACCGACTTCATTTAAATCGAGATCAGCTACGATTTCTTGCGTTTTCACCTGGTAGAGTTTCGTAAATGACTCGCCATCCTTAACGTCGCCCATCGTATGAAAATTAGCACTGATAGAATAAACGTTGCTACGCCCTTCTTTTAAAACGTGAATAACGCTTAACTTCTCTAAGCGAGTCAATATCTTAGTAGTAGCGACTTTACCACGCTTAAATATGCGCTGGATGTCCATCTGTTTTAACGGCTTTCCATTCTTAATTAATTTACCGTCACTCTTAAAACGTAAAAAAGGCAAGAGCTTTATAATCGCTCCTGCCTCTGTTAATGTTAAACCCGTAATGATTTCTCGGATAGGGTCGTGGTAACTCGCTACCCAATTCTTACCTCGTGATAATAAACGATACTGTTCTTTTTCAATAGCACGTTTATATCCTTCGGCTTGCTTACGGTTAACTAAACTATATTCTTGTGTACGGTCTTCACCGGTAGTTACATCGATAATTCTTAAAGGAGTCATTAGTTACCCACCGCTTTCTGCGCTTCCTCTAATTCTCGAAGTGCTTTCGTTGCGGCTTTCGCTTCTCTTTGAATCGTTTTTAAACCTTTAATTGCTTCTGAAGCGTCTAATTCTACATTAATTTGTAAACTGTTTCGTGCGTTTAATTCGCGTGATTTATTATCCGCCATTTAATCGACTCCTTTTAGTTATAAGTACGAAGGGTGGAATTCACATTCGTTTCCCTACTAGAACCTATATCGTGGAATAACCGCTTGGTCTGTAGTAAACTTCCGTATATTTGGAAGCCGAATAATATTCCACGAGGGGTTCATAACGTATAGGTAGCTAACGAGGTAAAAATTAGTAGTGTTCGATAAAATTCACTTAATAAAATAAAAAAAAAATAACCGCCATCTCTGGCGGCTTCACTCGTCTTCATTCGTAGAATTATACGGCTGGTACTTCTCCCGTAATACCTCTAACTCCTTACGTTTCTCCTCGACATCTGCACGTAAAAACAAACTAACCTTGTCCAACTTTTTCACAGGCTTAATTTTCCCCTGCTTAATTAACTGACTCATACGCGCACGTGTAATGCCTAATATTTCGATGGCTTCGGGAGCCGTAAGAACTTCATTACGTATGAAGCCCTCGACTTCCTCGCGTGATTTTAAATCGTATCTCACTTGCTTTTACCTCCCACTAAATCCTTAACGACTACTACGATTGTTATTACTATCGCGATCATCGTTATTACATCGGTAAATGTATTCTGCCACATTTGACGGATTCCAATAACAGCGAAACACATTAATATTAACGAAAATACGAACGTTTTGTTATTCTTTTTCATTTTGTAACTAGACGTGTTATAATTTTATTGAGAAGCGAGCGACCAACTCGCTTCCCCTTGCTTAGTTCTTCGGTTATCTTACTCGTCGTCTTTTTTCGAAGCTTGCGCGACAACCCAAGCGATTGAAACGATGAAGTAGATAACTTGAAGAACTTTTATCATATCGTCTAGCATTTTCTCACCTCCTTATACTTATATTATACCAAACCTATTAACATATGTAAAGTGATTAAAGAAAATAAATTGGATTAAATTACAAAAAAAGCACCTAAAATAGGCGCCTTTTTAAATATGTGGTACTCTTTATGAATAATGTCTTTTCTTAAAAACCAAAGTACCTCAACGATTCTACCTTTACGTAGATAATTTCATTAACTTTTACAGCCTGATTACCAACTAGAATAAACTCATTTTCATTGTCTTGATTTTCTAAGAACTCTATTAATTCCGTTTGTATTTGCTCTTCTTTATCTTTCTCAGCTAAATCAATACGGCCTTCTAATTCAATATCCCTCTTTGTGCTTATGTAAATGTGGTATTGCATCTGTGGGTTTTCCGCTTGTTTAAGTGAAATTACATCTGTTAACTTTTTCATTTTTATTTCCCCCTTAATATTTAAAATCTGAATTATCAGCATCTTGATATTACTATACAATTCTAACATATGAATAAGCCATAAAAAAGACCACCATATAGGTAGGTAGCCTTCATCAGTTCTTATTTCTATTTTATACATTCAACATACTTTATCTTGTGAGTATCAATACACATATTACCTTTCGTTTCATGAGCATTTAATATGAAATATCTACCAGAAAAGAACGTCTTACACCACTCTGCAAAACTATCTTCACCAGAATACGTAAGTGTTTTCGAAGTATTATCTTCAAAAGCTATTTTTATTTGCATACGACTAGCTCCCTTCCATTATATACCCTAACCGCTTGCACTCTCGTAAACTCGCGATATACCTTACGTCTCTCCTCATTCCTAGACTTCGCTTCTCTATCGATTTGCCACGTCTCTTTTCTCGTACGCTTCCTCCGCACCGGAGGCTTGTAGTTTCGACGGTCGACGCCGTACTCCTCCGCTACTTTCATCGATACTTCTCCGCTATGTCTTCTCGACAACTGATGATCGCTCATAATCGGATATTCTTCTCGAGTCATTTTATCGGGATGTGTATCGTGCAACTCCTCGTATAGCAACAAATCTGCTAAACGTTCGATTTGTTTCGGTTCAGGTCGTTCTCCCACCGCTTCCACATAAGCGTCTGTGAGCGATTTAATTTCTTCCGCACGTACATCTCTATTACTAATCGCGCTAGAATCACTTTCTCGGAGAGTGGTAATTAGCGTATTTACGTACGTTTCAAACTGCGTTTTGTAATCCCCGTTGATATTGAAGATGTATTTTGTATACTTCGTTTGTTCCTCCATTAAACAACCGCCTTCCTTTCCGTACTTACTACCGTCAATTTATAACCCTCGTCTTCCCAACCCCATCGTTCAAACACTGCCGCTATCTTTTGCGTTAACAACCGCTTATACAAGTTAACCGTCGGTGCCGTGATCCCCATCTCGACCGCAACTTGCGTTTGTTTCATATCCTCGAAATATACTAATCGCAAGACTTGACGCTGCCTATCCGTCAAGTCCGCTTTTGAGATTGCCGTCTCTAAATCGATTAGTATATCGCAGGCTGCATAATCACCGTTAAATCTACGTTCATACATATACGGTAAATGCCGTAGTAATAAATCAATTGATTTCGGGTTGTCTAATGCATAGTTTTGTTCAATACGACGATGTGCCGCTTCGTTATCGTATTTGCTTACGCCCATGTACCCACGCTCCTTTTATAGATTTAATTCCGCAGCAAACTCACCCATATCAAATCCGACTAATTCCTTACCGCTAGGAAATACGGTTACAGGTGCGCTCATGTACCCTTTGTCTGCTAGCCAGGCTGTATGTGCCGGGTCTTCGTCGATATTACGAGTTTCATAAGTTACTCCTGCGGCGTTTAACGCCCACTTTACTTGGTCGCAGTTTGGACATGCGTTCTTTGTGTAAATGATTACGTTGGTCATTTCGATTCCTCCATCGCTTTCGATTTGTACTCATTTCTCTTTTGCTCAATAGTCATTGTCTTACCGCCTAAATAACGCTTTGCTTTTTTAATGAACGTTATGAGCCCCTTAGTTCTTCCTTCGTATCTTAACGATTGTTTCCATCTGTAGTGACGCATCGCTTACTCCTCCTCGTTTTTTTTTCATCTTGCCTTACACGTCTATATACAAGTGAGACTCTCAATCTCCACACTCTTTATAAAAATTCCTTATAAAAACTTCCTGATACCAGCAAGAGCTTCCGCCATATTCTCTCTACTACTTACTGTCTGCACTCCGATATCTTTCATAACCTCATCGAACTGACCGTACAACTGAATTAACTCACCGTTATTATTAATCTCATAATCTACTTCGAAAGTATCGATATGATTTTCCGTTTCATGCTCCAAATCCGCTTCGGTAAATACATCGCCTTCAGCTTTCGCCCTGTCAATACGTAAGTCATCCGATGCACTTACTCGGATAAGTGTAAAACCTTCGTCCTTAAGACGTTGATACTCATTCGGCTGTCTCACTCCGTTTACTAACACTTTTGGCTTGTGATTCACTTTGTTTAACGAATCCTCGAAACAATATTTGTGTACGTTACCCATCGTTATCTTTACCCAAATATCCGGATCAATCTCCCGTAACCACTGTCCGAACTTTTGATAATAAGCGCGAGGTTTCGGGTCGCGTGGGATATGCGGAAACAGTCGATGGAACTCGTCCTTTAGTACAGTTGAGAAGTCGAATTCTTTAAAGCCATATAACATCCAGGCGTAATGAGATAACTCCGTTTTACCACTTCGGGCCTTGCCCGTAATAGCGATTTTCTTAGCGTTACATAACACCATTCCCACGCCCTTTCGCAATTCTTTCGATGAAGTCTTTGAGTGATTCCGTATTTGATATGTTTAAGTTTTCGATATTAATCGTAATAGGTGTAGCATTACGTTCTTCCACTGATTCCTTTAACTCGTCTATCTTTTCGTCAAGGAATACGATATCTTCACGCACTAAGTCTAGTTGTTCGTCTAATGCGTTTACACCACCAACAGCTTTCGATGCGTCACTACGTGCGGACTCAGCCATTTGTGAGAACGTTAGGATATTGCGGTGATTTTCTTCAGTTCGTTCTTCTAGGCGTATTAGTTTTCGGGATAGTTGTTCGGCTTCTTGTTCAATTGACTTTTCGATGGATTCTACGACTATAAATTCATCATTATAGATGAAACCATCTATGTTTCCTATAGCTGAACAAGCGGCTACCTTAACACCTCTACTCCGTACTTCATCTATCACTAAAGCATCGCCATCCTCGTATTTACCAAAAGAATCTTCAGCGTTAACAATTAACACCGTATCTCCAACTTCTGGCTCTTTCGCTAACTCACGATATCTCTTTCCGTCAACCTCGTAAATATTTCCGTCTTTACTTTCGATTTTAATTACGTCTGCCATATTAACGCCCTCCTTAGTGTATTTAGCCGATTAGATATAAAACGATGAACAACAACGTTGGAAACTGGATTACTAGCGAGAACATCCTCGTATCCTCTTTTAAATCCTTGTCGCGAATAACCGCCAACGCAATAAATACGTTAATTACCAAGCTGACCCACGCTAATATTGTCATTTATTTACCACATCCGTTTACAAGTTCGTCAATACTAACCGGAAACTGTTCTTTAGTTAATTCAAGAACGGCTTTCGCATAGGATTGGATTTCGAGCTGGGCATCGTGTGCTAACCGTTGATTAAGGAAATGAACAACTGATTGTAAACTAGCCGTCCAGTAATAACGTACGTACATTCCGTAAGCTGGTAGGAATAATCGGGCTTGTTCTGCGCAGACTCCACTATCTAACGCGAATTGATAAAGGCGTTCCCCTTCTTCGATGTATTTTTCTAACTCATCCGTAAAAATGAAACCGCCACTTGGAGAGATTAGATTGCCACTGCCTTGCTTGCTATTTTCTGGCGCTTTTCTCCATTCATTTTCTTTTGGGATATAAAACGTAGGTTCTTCCGTTACATAACGTCTACTAGACTCGTTCCAAGCGTCCATTGTATGATCGCTACCGACGATATACTTCCAATGTTGGCGTGCTACCATTAACGGAGCATAAATTTCGAACTGTAACGTAGCGTGTCGAAACGGTGACGTATGTCCTTCTCTTGCTAGGAATTTGATTAAACGGATATCTTTATCGGTTAGTTCCGTTGATTCCTTGTCGTAGCTGACACGAGCGCTATTTACGACAGATAAGTCGCATCCCATTGTATCTACTAATCTAACGTAACCTTTGTCTAGTACATTGATAAACATCTCCATCATTTAACGCCTCCCTTTTCGAAATCAAATTCGAGTTGCTTCGGATACCCTGTACGATCTATGTTGTTAGCCAAATCAATTCCTGCGATAAATCCGTCTGCAATTGTTTCTCCTAATTTGCGTCCATCTATGCAAGTCGTAACTTTAATTTGAGTACCAGTACTTCCGTAACCGCCTTCTCCTCGTTCACTTTCCGATAATTCTTCGACCTCTTCGAATACTGTATGACCAACGGCTGCGATCACACCTTGTGCAATGCGGTCACCTTTTCGAATTTTAATAGCTTCATACTTAATTGGTTTCGTAATATTAAAATCACTATCTCCAGAAAATACTCCTTTTAACAACCTCGGCTGAGACGCATACTCAATGATTGACGCATTGTCTACAATCACTCCGACCTCTCCACGATATCCACTATCGATAGTCCCTAACACAACTCGCAATTTAGTCTTACGAGAAATTCCGCTACGAGGACGTATTTGCATTTCGTAACCGTTAGGGATTTCGAACGCTAATCCAGTTTTAACAACCGCCGTTTCGCCTGGTTCGATGATTACGTTCTCTACCGCTACCAAATCGAAACCGGAATCCCCTGGTTTCGCATACTTCGGAATTACTGCGTCTTCATGCAACCGTTTAACTTTAACCATTTATGCGTCCTCCCTTTGCTTACTTAAGAATTCTTCGATTAATCTAATACGTTGTTCAAATCGTTTTCTTGCGGATTTAATAGGAAATGGTCCGACTCCTTTATGCGTGAGTGACGGAGAGAATACGATTCCTAGTCGGTGAAGTACATATTTCATTCTTTTTCCTCATAAATTACAGGCGCATCAATCCCACCGTAATTATTCATTATCAGAGAAAGCGCATCGAATTCACCTAAATCCTTCTGAGCATCGAATAGCCCATAAAGTTGCTCAAGCGTCATCTCTTTGTACTCAATATTCGTCGGTATCCACCCACTACCTGATCCAATATCAAATCCAACTTTTAAGTTACCGTTTTCTAGTCGACTGATACTCCAACATTCCCAATAATAACAATCTCCTATGTTTTCCGATATTTCATCGCTATTATCGTCAAGAATCTGATTCATCTTTGCTTTAAAAATCTCAAAAGTCATTCCGTTTCCTCCTTCGAAATAATCCCTTTATCGATTAAATATGCTAGTCCTATACCTGCCGCGTCACTTTCATCGAAGGTTTCAAATCCGCCCCACTCAACGTACCGCCTCACGCCAGCCTCGACCTCTTCCTTTTCCGCTCGTCCCTTACCGAGGAGTTTCTTTTTAACGGAAGCCTGTCCAATGCTATCATCGACCTTCAAACCGAAATCATTTAACGCACGATCCACCGCATTCCAAGCGCTAAACACCGTATAATTCGTATGTGGTATTTTACTAGCGAAACCCTCTCGAACTATCAAATCATAGGGCGCGTACTTGCGTATAAATAAGTGCGCCCATGATTCGATTGTCTTGGTACGTAAAGCGATTGGTTCGGTCGATTTCGTTTTAACGTGTGATACATCGATTAGTTTCGGCTTGCCGTTAATTACGTCTATAACTGCGATTCCTGGTGAGCCTAACGAGGTGTCTACCGAAAGAACTCGGTAGACTTTACGTTTACTCATCGTCCTCATTGATGTACTCTAACGGATTAAACCCGCTCCATTCAGTGCCGAGATGTTTCGATACTTCAGAGACAGCTTCCGGTGAAATATCAACTTTCGTAATGTCACCTTCTTCAATTTCTCCGTAAACTTCGCTATGTTTACCTAATACTTCACCGAAATAAGCTTCCTTACCGATTACACTTGATACTTCCTCTTCCGTTGCTACGAATAATCCTTCTAAATATCCACTTCGACCACAATCCCAGTAAAATCTATAAAGATATTTTTTGTTTTCCATTAAATTCCCTCCCGTACTTTATCGATAAACTCCAACGCCCCAATATACGGAGCTTTCTTCGTATCTGATAAACTTGAACGCTTTACACGATTAACCTGCGTCTTAATTTCCCCGTACTCTTCGTCGCTTAACGACTGCGCACATGCCGACTTATAATTGTTAAATGTCCAATGTTCGATATCTAATTTCGGAGGTTGTTTCGACTTAACTGCCGCTACGATACTAGCAAACTTGTCCAAGACTTCGTTACGCATGTCGTCCGTTATCGCAATGCCGAACGCTCTGAAATCCGGATATTTCGCATAATCCCCTTCGTTCATATCCCATGCTTTTTTCGATGCGTTCATATAAAGTACGATGTAATAATTTAAGTCGTACATTAACGAGTAGCATGTAACTTGTTTGACGTGGTCGACGCCAGGTTCGCGCAGTGAATATTCGGAAGTTTTACTGTAGGTAGTCTGCTTCGATTTTATTTCGAGTCCGACGCGTGTAATTACGCCATGCTCATCTGTATATTCTAAAATACCGTCACACGTACCGATTAAAGCGAACTGTTGTTTATTGTGTTCAATTACCTTACGAGTTTTAACGAAATCCTCAAACGCTGGATAACCGTCTTTCGTACGTTCAATTCTGAAACGTGGTTTTTCACCGGTGAACTTTTCGTAATGGCGTTCCGCTAGTAAAATATCACGTTGGATTGCATCTCCGATGTTTGTTCCGATAAATTGCCAACGTCTTTGCCACGGCTTCACTTCGGCCTGATCTCGCGGACTTCGTAATGCCTTTTCGTAAAGCTCCCTCGGGCATGAGTTAGCTGAGGAAGGTGAGAAATACGGTAGGCTTCGATAATCTAAGAACGTACCTTTGCTTAATACTTTCGCATAGCTTTCGTGGAGCCAGATATCCAACGAAGTATCATAAGGCTCTGTGTATGAATGCCATGTTTCGAGGAACTGACGAAATTCCTCTGCGATTTCATAAGCGAATGTTTCCTGCGTGTTCTGACGTAGTAGCTGTGCTGCGTTAGTTTTCGTTACGATAAGTCAACGCCTCCCATTAGTCTTCTTCTATTTTCATTCGTTGTGTTCGTTTGTTTTAATAAATGCAACACGTTTGCGCTTATCTTTCCTTAACAACAATCAATCCCAAAATCTTTCTGCAGCTTTCTTTCCTAAATAAGCGAATAAACTCTTAACAATAAAAACTAACAACCATACAATTGAACTAATCGTAAACACTGTCATATAACTAACATCCAAATTAAATACATAGCTAATAATCCACGCTAGTCCTAGCCAAATAGCTGACCATGTTCCAAATGACAGAATCAGAATTCCTAATATAGCTAACGTAAATACTGCTCCTAGTCCTCTAAACATTCCCTCACTCCTATTAGTCTTGATTTATTAAAACGATTGCTGGTCCTGCTACACGTATACCTCCGACCTCTATCTTTTCGTAAGGCTCGACCTTGACGCTGATTACGCCTTGTCGTCGCTCTAATTCTTCGCTTAATTCTTTCGTTGATACTTGGGATAGATTAATCATTTACGCCCTCCTTTCGGTTTCTTCTCTGTTTCATCTGGTGGAGTACCTACATAAATAGTTGTCGTCACTTCTTTCGGGTAAACTTGTTCAATTTCTGGATTACCGAAATCGCCACCGTCTTGCATTTCCGTTGCTGGTACTTCTTTAGATATTTGATAGTAAACTGATTCGCTATTATGCCAAAAACGATATACTTTAGTTTCATAGTTTGACCAACGTCCACCATCTTCGTATTCAGAGTGAACCGAGGTTCCGTTATTTTCTAAAATATCTGCCTGCTCTTCTGCCGATAATTCGCTAACTTCTTTCTCCCACTCTTCTTTCGTCTTACCAAAAACCTGTTCAGTGTTGTATTCCGCTTCTTGCATAACGATTAATTTTAAAAGTAACGATTCTAACATTTATTTTTCCTCCTTAGGTTTACAATTTTCGAAATCCCAATCTTCCGCCGAATACTCGCTCATCCACTCCGGTTCGATTACCGTATCGCATTCTAGCGGAGTTTCTAGAATGACCGTATTCGTCATAATGTCGTCATACAACGCAATAACTTCAGGTGTTAATTGATCGTTTGGAATCGAATGCTTCATTTCGTCATGTAACGTTAGGTTGAATTCCCAACCTTTCGCAAGAGTACATTCGTAATAACTACGAATCATACAAAGCTGTAATACGTTAGCGCCCGAACCTTGAATCGTATGGTTGAACGCTTGTCGCTCGGCTTTACCTGTCGCTTTGATTAACTCCCAAAACTCCGAACGTTCTTCCCACTTTAACTTTCGTGATTTCTCACCTAGTTTCGGGTCGTTTTTATCTGAAATGCGCGCTTTACGCATGAGTTGATTTAGTCGTTTCCATTGCTCTTTATACTTCGGGAATCTACGTTTCTGTCCCCATAATGTAGCGACCCATCCATGTTGTCGAAGATGTTCAAACGTCGCTTCTACCATCTTTTTAAATCCTGGTAATACTTCATCGAATTTCTTATACGCGGTTGCTGCGTGTTCTTCTGTAATTCCGTATACCTGAACAGACTTATAAAACTGCTCAAAAGCCTGCCCGTATCCTTCCGCTAGGAATAATTGTTTCATTAATTTACGGAATGGTGGTACGGCCTTATCAGTGCCCTTTACTTTTTTGTAATACGATTCCACACAATGTTCTTTTGGTACATCGAACAGTAACGATGCAAATTCCACGTAAGGGTCAAGCCCTTTGCGGAACATAATTGCGAATATCTCATCTCCGAATTCTGTAGCCATACGATGCGCTTGTAATCTTGGTTCAATCGAAGATAAGTCCGAACCAGCAAACATGTATCCCTTTCGAGGAACAAACGTCTTACGCACTCGCAATCCTTCTTCTGAGCGTGAAGGTATGTTCTGTAAATTCGTTCCTTTTTCGACCTGTTCATTACAATCTATTAATCGTTGAATAATATCTAAGAAGTTACTATCTGTAATAGAGCCGGTATAAACGTCGTTGGGTTTTCCTTTGTAACCACTCGAACCATAGCGCCCAGTTG
Organism: Bacillus sp. FSL K6-0073; assembly: GCF_038006085.1. Taxonomy (NCBI): domain Bacteria; kingdom Bacillati; phylum Bacillota; class Bacilli; order Caryophanales; family Bacillaceae; genus Bacillus; species Bacillus sp. FSL K6-0073. The sequence continues at coordinate 3,549,367 of NZ_JBBOUN010000001.1, forward strand.
ATACCGTTCTAAGTTGCGTATGAATCCGTCCGTCAACATCTAACGCTTTCGGCATCTTCTCGACATAAGTGCCGAGTAACTTGCTATATTTCGAGAAGTCCGCAAGTGGTTTAAGCGATTCTTCTTCCTTGAAATAACGTTCTAGCACATCATTTGAAACCGCCCGTACTTTCTTCTTATCCTTTACGATTTCTTTAGTACGGTCTTTAATACCTAAATGGTCGTATATTAAATACGCTAAATGATCGTTGCTTGATAAATTAAATTCATGTATATAATCCGGAGCGTTCTGCGGAATCGCCTCGGGTAGTTCCTCGTTTTGATACTTATGAATACGAGTCTTTAATTGTTGATATTTCTTAGTCGTTGGATTGGCCGCTTTAATTTCTGCTTGGCACTTAGTTAGCATATCGTTTTGTTTTTCAATACGTTTCTTTTGCGCCTCAATCCACTTGTTAATCTGCTCGCCTTTAATTGCAATCGACATCTTATATAGAAACTCATCGTCAATCTCATACGTTTCAAATAACTTACGTTGTGCCTCACCATGGGCTTCTCCGTACTCAATTTCCAACTTTGAAAGCTCTTCTAAGTTTAATTCGAAGCCAGTACGAACAATCTCCACGTTTACCTCAGGTAAGTATTGACGGATTTCAAAATACGCTTTTGCTAAATCGTCCGTCGCTACTAAGTTATCAATTTGCCATTTCGTTAATAACCAACCTTTGTGTACATCCTTGATGGCGTATATCCCAACAGTTTCAGCATCGTACGGTAACGGTGACCCATTTCCGAATAAATCTTCGAAAGTAAAATCATCCATTTCTAACGCATAGCCACCAATTGCTTTTTTGTACTTCGTGAATAGCGGTTTTAAACCGTATGTTTCTTCGTGATCATATAAGATAAATTGTGCATCCATTGAGTCGAAACGTACACCCGCCGGTTTAAATCCATCGTTACGTAATAAGTTCAAATCGTACTCTGCGTTATGGAACGATTTGATGTGCGCTGCGTCTTCTAAAAACGGCTTAACTACTTCTAATGCCACTGAACGTTTACACTGCTGTTTTTCATTCACATGTCCGTAAGCTACGTAATAACCTTCATTTAATAACGGAAGCCAAAACGAATAACCACCCGTTAAATCAATCATCTTGTCTAATCCGGAAGTCTCCGTATCCCACACCGTCAATGACAGCGCCGAAGGGATTGTGATACCTCGCTCGCTTAACTTACGTCGGATTAATGTATTATCGAATAGTTTGAATGCCTGTTGAAACCATTCGTCAGTACGTTGCAATTCTGTTTCTTTATATAAACGCGAAATCATTTCGCCTAGTTTCGTTTCATTAGTAATAATATGGTAATTACTTGGTTTATTAGCAAGCGTTTGTTGGATACGCTGCTTTCGCAACGCATCCTCACGCTCTTCTTGTACTCGTTGTCCCATTTCTTTAATTTCTTTTTTCGTTAAACGCTTTTCCGATAACCTGCCTATCGCACCGGAAAAGAACGCTTCATGTGCCAGTTTAAATAATGCTACTTCTTTCTCGTCCCATTTACTCGTCTGCCAAACTCGTTGGAACGCTTCTTCAATCGTTTCGGTCGCTTTTTCCTTTCGCTCGACCGCTTTCGCTACCCGTGTTTTCGTTTCTTCAACGGCTTCAGCACCCGGTATTTTTAGATTTAACGTTAACTTCGGCGTCATATTTACCGCCCCGTTTCCTTGCAATTTAATCGATAATAAAACTCTACTACCACTTCGTGACTATCTTCCGCCCACTCTTCGAAACAACGTTTATCGCAAAAATGATTATCTTCACGGTCGTCGTAAACGTGATTATGGTACGGCCCTATTACGGAGCTGCAGTTCTTACAATATTCGAAATGCATGCGCATCAATTAACCTACTGTATCAAAACGTTGTTCTACAGGGACGATTAACTCTACTCTTCCAGGTACAAACCAATTTACGTCGGTACAATCTGGGGTATTCACACGAAACGTTCTACCACCACTTTGTGAAACTTCTCCAATATCTCCTTTATTTAAATGTGAACCGTTTGTATTGTCGGTTACTTTAACGACATCACCGTCCTTAATCTCACCAACCTTACGACCGATAGCCGCCCACTTCTCACGTTCTGCCTTCGCTTTCTTCTCTTCCTCAGTTTCACGAGTAATGTGCTCCGTTTCTTCTTTCGTTAGTGGCTCGAGATCACTACGATAAATTCTCCAAAAATCAGACCCGTCGAGATAATATGCGGAAAACGCATCTGTTTCTTCTGAGTATTCATCAAGTTTTACAACCGTCCCAACCTCAAAGTAATGGCTAGTTGTATTTGCAATAACTCTCGCAAAGTCCCCTTCTTTCAGTAACGCTTGTTTAACTTCAAGTGTTTCTTCATCGGTTGCTTTTACTAGTTCTCGTTCAAAGAATTGCTCGTACGCATCTTCGATTTCATCGTCTTTCTTTATTCCAATCGCTTGATAATCCCATTTTTCGTAAGGAACGTCGGTAATTTTTACGATACTGCCTTTTTCATATACATCTGATTCATTGCCTACTACCCTCGCATAATCACCTATCTTTAACGGCTCATCTTTCGTTGCAGTTGCCGCTTTTACTTCGTCTTCTGTAGCACGTACTAAATCATTTTCATAGTGCCATCCCGCATAACTACCGTCTAAATGTTTAGTGTCAAACGGAACGTTGCTTTCATCATCCTCTGTTACTTTTACAATATCGCCAAATTTAGATTGGCCATTATCATCGTGTGTGATAACCTTCGCATAGTCACCAACCTGTAAACGTTCTGACACCGGCTCACTTGCATTCTCTACTTCGACCGCTTCTTCTGGCATTTCCACCGATGATCTCTGTTCCACTTGCATCTCTTGTAACTTACGAGTAATCTTTTCTAAATCAGACGGAGTACCTTCGAGTTTAGTTCCGTCAGGCAATTCGATTTTTACAGTACCTTCTTTTCCGCCTTCCGCGTCGGTAAGGTTGTCGTTGGTAATTTCGTGGGATTTGCGGAATACTTTATATTCCTCATCAGTAACACTTCGGTCTCTTTCATCGTTATCATCGTCAAGAAATTGCATATCATCATATTCATCCGTGCCGATTACTTGATAAAACGCTCCATACGTTAAATCCATAACACCATCTTCAAGGCACTGAATTAGATCACCTTGTCGCGCTTCTTCTTTCGTAAGCTCGTAAACAAACCCGTTGTATTCCACCGTTTCATTAACCACTTTAACTCCGTCTAATTTAGCCATATTATTATTCCTCCTCGTTTTCTTCGTTATTATTAGATACCTACGATTGCTTTCGCTTCTTCTAACGTTTCACAAAGCCACAACATTTGTTCTTTCCTTTTATATTCATCACGTAATTGTTGACGTGGTTTATCTATAAATTCTTGACGTAATTCACTAAGACGTTTCGAGTAATCCGTAGTATTGTTTCGCCCGTAATTATTTTCACTAATTGAAATGCCTCTGCCCGTTATAATATTTAACTTCTTAATTACTTCTCTTGCCTGCTCTATATGGCTCTCGTATTCTGATTGCCAATCATCGATACCGAATTCTTTATCTACCATTGCTTGAAGCTCTTTTTCTGAAGGAGTCTCAATATTAAATAATTCTTCACGTAATTTTTCGTTTAACATCTCTGTCAGAGCTTTGACGCGTTGTGCGCCTAAAACAGATAATTTACCCATTCTCAACCGCCTCCGTTTCGTTTTCATTTACCGCCGTTAACTCAATCCATCGTTGACTTGCGCTAGTTTCCGTAGCCCAATACTCACGTTGTCCTGCACATTCGAACATGAATACTCGGTCACCTTCGACTCCTGCGATATAGTCGCAATCATCTTTCGTATAAGCTTCGCCGTTACCTTTTTTCGCTTGTACTACTAACGCATCGTCACGATCGTGTCTTACTCGAATTGTTTTTACCTGTATCGTGTACCATTGTTTGTTAATCGGATCACGCGCTACTAAGTCGTAAACCTCCGGGATGAACGAATTCGCTACTTCCCAACCGAGGTTTAAGAGCGCGAGGGCTACTCGTAGTTCCGAGCAACCGCCCTTAATTGTTGTTTCATGCGCCATATACGCTCCCCCTTAGAACGGTAAGTCATCGTCTGAAATATCGATTGGTGTACCTTCGTTGTTTGTGGCCGTTGGCAATTTCGATTTATCGATAGCTTCATCTTCCGCATCTTGTAACAATGCAATGATATCGTCCTCTTCGCGATAATTAGCTAAATCTTCGTAACTGAAGTCCGTACCGATAAACGTTTTAGCCTTTTCGACTTGCTCGTCTGTTGCTTCGCCTGACTCCAACGAGTAAGACTTATCGACTTGTTTAAAGTGAACCGCTTCACCTACTAGTGAATATTGCGGATTAAACTTACGGCCCATCTTTTCTGCTTTGTCGTAATCAGCGATGATGTTGTTAATGTGGAACTCTGCCGTATCAATCACGCGGTAAGTACCGTATTCCAAATCGTACACAGGAATCATTGCGTACATCTTACGTTTCGCTCCGACTTTACATGATGGACATTCCGTTTTACCTGGTTTGAAGTATTGCGTAATGTCTGCGTCTGTTTCACGTGGAGAATGTAAACAGGAATGTTTTCTGAATCGGTGAATCGTACGTTTACCGTCGAATGTTTTATCCTCGTGTACGAAGTAGAAATACCAGTTATCTGGATCAGCCAGTAAGATAAACGTGCGGCCGTCTGCGTTTACTTCGCCGTGTTTCCCCATGCGAACATATCGCGTTACGCCTTCTGGAAAATCGTTGTTACCTCCGTTTTGATTTGCCTCACGTTGTTCCTCACGCTTTTTTAACGTTTCTCTAATACCCATTGAAACAACTCCCTTGTTATAAATTCGAGCTTGGGTGCCTCCCACGCCCGTATTACGCAACTTATCGCTCTTCAGCGATAAACAACCTCTCAAGTTACGCAATACCGACGTGGGGGATACATCGGTAGAAATCAAGAATTTTAGGACGCAACACATCGTGCTGTAATGCCAAACGCCCATATGACGCCACTACCCGTTTACTACATTTAGGGGAAGGAAAGGTTAACGACGGGTAATGACGTTATATCGACATTCGTTAAATTATTTTATACGAATAATACGTAATATCTCGAATGTTGTCGCTAGAATTTACATATAATTAATTTGTAACATACCATGGTAATACTGTATAATTACAGTGAGGTGCATTGTCAGTGTACCTCCGCTTAACTCCTCGTTAAGCAAAAGTATTGCAATTAATCGACCTGCCAAGTCGGTTAGTTGTAAGTACAAAGGGAAGCGTTTTGCCCCCTTCGTACATTAAACAAAATGAGTTAAACTACTTGTCCTATATGCACTGCCTAAGCATATAGAACGTATCTTTACGCAAGGAGATAATCTCGGTAATTACCGAATTGTCTCTCGTCGAAGCGCTTTGCCAGGCGTTCAATTTTGCGTATAACTGTCGAGTGATGTAGCCCCAACATTTTGCCGATTGCCGTCGGCGTTGGAGTTTTATTCTCACTCGACAGGAACGATTCAACGATCGCCGTCGTTGTCTCGTCATTGACCTTGTCTGGGTCTGTAAGGAAGTCGATTAGCTCACGCTGGTCGGCTTCTTTCTTTTTTATAACGTGCTCTTCTAAGTCAAAGTCGTCTTTGAGAGTTTCGAACATTGCCGTGTTCTCATTCTCATCGCTATCTGGCCCATCGTATAATTCGTACTTTCTTCTTGTACGTAACTTCCGTAGTAATGATTTGTAACTGTTACCTAATGATACTGCGAATAGTTTTACGAAATCGCCGCCAACGTTATTTCGCAAACTTTCTAATACCTTTTGTATTACATCGTGGAACAATCCGGTTATATCATGTTCGTTTGCCATGTATGTACTCGTACTCCAATACCGAAGCTTGTCCCGATATACCTCCGATAAGCTAGTGTACAAATCCGTAAAGATGAAATCGTCTCCTGTTCGAAGATAATCGTTTGCCATCTCGTTAATATTCAATTTTTGTTCTTCTTTCACTTCTTATTCCCCCTTACAATAACTATGACGCACAAGCGGCCAAGCCCGCGCACATTTTTTATAATTTTTTTCAAAAGAAATTTTTCGTTTATTGCCAATGTTCAAATTGTAGCATATTACCATGGAATATTTATCAAAGTACACTAAGTACTGGAATTTACACTTTGTATACTTTAGTAAGCATTTAGAAAAACAAAAAAAAGAACGATCAATAAGATCGCTCTTCATAATCTTATTCAATTGCTAATTAACCACCCGGTCTTGTTTCTTGTGAACTGTATTGTTGATTATCTCCTTGTGCATCTACAAATTCATTAAGCGCAAACACTCCTAGAGCTAGAGTCAAAATTGCGGAAACTCCTAATAAAACTTTTTTCAAACTGAATCTCTCCCTTTAAATTGTTAGTTTTAAAATTAGTTAACATTTGAGTCATACCGGAACGATCGCCTCTGTCGTATATTTCTTTCGCTACTAGACTAGAGAAAAAGAAGTTCGAATTTGAAAAGAACCTCTGGAAACATTCGTACAGCCCAAGGATAGATTCTTGATTGCAAGCTCTATACATCAAAAGAAAATCTCTCTCACCTCTCTCCTCAATATAATCGTTAATTAACTTTACATTTTTTCTGTTGTTTTGATACATGACAAGTCTCGCATCTGAATCTATCCCAAGCGGTATACCTAGGTAAATTTTAACATAATCTAGGTTATCTCTGGTTTGTAGAATTAAATTTTTTACATTGACAGATTTGGCGATTTCGTGACTTCTTTGAAGATATTCTAAACATTTATCTTTATCTTCAACTAAGTACGACATCCCTACATAGTATGACGCATCAGAAACTGTTTTCGCGCAAATATTTGCATTAATTATTAGAGATGCATAATGTCTTGCTAAATCTAGTTCATTTCTATGTAGGTAAACTGGAGCTAAAATTTCAGCTAATCTATGAAGATAGCATTCTTTGATAAATAACTTTCGACTGTCACTTAAATTCTTAATCATTTCTTCTACCTCTAAAGCGAGATCCAACATAAGGTGAATCTTTTTTTGTGCAAAATGATCATAACACTTAAGTATGTTAATCAAAATCGCAAGCGTACCATCTTCAGTATTTTCAATCTTTTTTAAATGTTCTATTATTTCATAACCTTCTATATCATAATTCATGTATTTATAGATAATTTTATAAACATCTATATAATCTCCTACAATACCAGTTTCTTTTTTGTGTTTCTTAATTAGTTTTTTTAGTAAATTTACATTCCGCGTTATTGCTGCATATTCTAGACTCTGTTGGATTGACTCTGCTGAATCTAATTGCAGGCACCAATCCTCCATCCTCTCACGTTGCTTCTCTGGAAATAGATAATAGGAGAGTCTCAAGAGTTTTCTAAACCCTATGGTACCATCCTTCTTAAACTTAGACATACATTGCTTTGACGCCTCGATTTGTTCACCTACACTTGAAAATGTTAAATCGTCTCTATCATTTATAAAATCGCATATCTCTCTGTGAAACCCCGGCACTTGAAAACCCTCCTATGCTGTATAAGAAAATTTTGGTATAATGTAATTATAATTCTAATGTTTACTTTTGTAAACAGAGAATGGGTTGAGAAACTTTTTTTAAGGACGTGTTAAAATGATTGACTACTCTCCGTTGCATGAGACACTAAAAGAGAAAGAGATGGTAATTAGTGATCTCCGCGGTACCATTCTAAACGCAAGAACTATTGCCAATATTAACAAAGGGATGTCTGTAAATTTGAGTACAATAGAAGAAATCTGTCTACATCTAGACGTACCTATAGAAAAAGTAGTTAAAATTATAAACATTCAAGAATAATAGTTTCAAAGCCTCCGATTTAAGAAAGGAGGTGGTTAAATCGTTTAAAGTCGGAAGGTGCCGTATTCCCGAACTATGTAAAAAGAACGGCATTACACAAGCTGAACTCGCACTAAAAGTTGGTATTACACCGCAATCCATAACGGATTATGTCAGCCTGCGTAATTTGCCGAATGTAGAAAGAGCACGTAATATTGCCGCTAAACTACATTGTGACATCGAAGAATTATACGAATGGGAAACGGAATAACATCTATTTACCGGGAAGGTTTCGTATCTTCCCTCCGACCGTCACTACGTGAATTCACGTATATCAATTTTAATCGAACTGGCTCCGCATTATCAACTACAGATATCAACGAGTCCCTTCCGTCTTTTATCAACGCTTCATTCGCATCCTTATACCCACGAACAAATCCATTTGTCAAGCGTATTTTGCCGTTTAAATATTTCTCAAGTTCTTTTCGAAGTTTCTCGCCTGCTAGATCGTTATCCGCTACGATAACTAATTCTTCTATTGGCGACTTTAATAATTGATCTGCCTTACTTTGGTTAAACGACGAGCCTCCGTTTGCCAATCCGAAAACCCCAGCCGTCATAAACGACATCGCATCTATTTCCGCTTCACAATATACTGCACGTTTAATATTTCGTCTATAAGCAAGATGTAGTCCGTATATTAAATCTCCAATTGGCTTTCCATCCTTTTCGTACCAAAAGACTTTCGAAGAAACCTTCCGATACTTTATATTCACCAATCTACCGTTTGTATCAAACCACGGAATTACAACCGCCTGCCTAAAACGGTCGTAACCGATCTTCATTTGCCTTTGCACCTCTTCACTAATACCTCGTTGTCCTAAATACGGATGACGATAAGCGTACTCTTGCAACCGACCAAAATCGAGGGGATTACGTCTGCTTTCAATCCGGAGTTTCGGCGGCTTGAGTATGAGATTGTCGTAACTATATTCCACACCGTACATTTCGAGTAGATACTCTTCCGTTTCTTCATACGTCTCATTTCGCAAGTAAGATAACAATCTGGTAAAGTTGCCGCTTTCCCACTCGTTATCAAATGCGCCTGAATCTTTCCATGTACCTGCGTAATCTCCATCTAAGTTGACGAAGAAGCTCGGCGTGTGTTCATATCGAAACGGACTTGCCGCAATCAGTTTATCGTAGGACCATCGTTCGTTAGTCCAAGAAAACTGCCGAAGTTCATATTCGATGTCTACATTTACGTCTTGCCCACGTATCTGAATACTTGACAAGGTGATCCACCTACCGTTCTTTTAATTTAAAATACCGAAGTGAATTGCTTCGCCGCTTGTTCGCCGGTTTCCATTTCCTTAATTACACCAATCTGCGGCATGTAAATAATTTCAGCGCTTTCCCCTTCACCGCCGTCACGACCTTTATTAATACCGATCATACCTCGTCCTTGTTTTGCGTCAGTATCAACCGCTATCAATAACGCCGCGTCCTCTAAGAGCGCTTTTGTTTTCTTTACCTCGCTACGTTTTGGTAAGCGTAATTCTCGTTGACCATCTTCGTCCTCATTATTATCGACCTCATCCGCTTGTGTAATAGCGAACATAACCACGCCTGTCTTACCGGCTAATCGACGTAACTTCTTCGATGTTTCAGCCGCATCGCCACCAGCCGTTTTAGACGTGTTCTTTTCGTAGTCTAGATAATAGAACGGATCGACAATTACTACATCTGCATTCGTCTCAGTTATATCTACTTCTAACTGTCGTAAATCCCTTCGGTGAAAATCGTCATCATCTACGCCTCGTACGATAATATTACCAGGTAGAATTTCGTTGATATTCGCTAAGAACGTTTTAAATCCTTGTTCAAATTCTTCTGATAGTTTACCATGACGGATTTCCTTCGAATCAAAACCGGCTTCTAAATTTATACCGTCTAGTTCGGCTACAGTCGCTCCAATACGAGAAGAAATCGATGTATACAAACGTACCATTCCCTCGAACCATCCCATTTCCATTAACCAAATAAGTACGTTCGCACCTTGGAACGCCATCTCTACACCCTCTTCGATAGTCGTTGCGGATTTACCCCGTCCTGACTTTCCGTAGATTGTATAGACGTTTGAAGAAACATAGCCACCAATCGCCTTATTGATGAATGGAAAACGTGAGTGCCAAATGCGATATGAATCACCCTTTTTACGCCGTTCGTATTCTTCTAGAAATTTAGGCGCATCAGCTTTTAAACTTGTTCCCACTTTATCTCGAACGTTTGTTCTTATTATAACTCCGTCGACTTTTTCTCGCAACCATTCAAGGAAAGAATTTCCGTCTAGTTGTTCGAATTGGCCCGGCGCTTCGTTTTGTAGTAATCCCATCACTTCAATCTTCGCAGAATAGGATTTTATTTGCTTCGTTAAATACTCGAAACTATCCTCGACATTTGGGACGTATGTGAAGCCGTCGACTTCTGCTACTAGCGTACGGAAGTCTGGGACACGCCCTCGATTAGTATCTACGTAATCTTTAATAAAACGGTATGCTTTACGCTCCGCTTCTGTAACAAAATCTCGTTCTGTTACATGGTTTAATTGTATAGGATTAGCGGTATCTACCACTTTCGATAAAAGCATTTCTCCGTAGTTCATTAACTACACCTCCAATATATTGTTTGTTGAGCGGTTTTTATTTGGTTACCAAAGATCGTTTATATTTAATAGTTTACAAAAAATATTAATACTTGTATTTCAACAATTTTAAAATGATTACGTTAGTCAATTGCAATACCACGAACCGCTCGCATTCTCTCCGCCATCTCACGCTTCTGTTTCTCGCTATATGTTCGCAAGCGTTTCATACTTACGTTTTTCTCTTGCAACGTACATTTCACCGCTACTGAGTTGCCGTCACCATCACTTTCGATAACTGTAACGTTTTCCTCTCCGACCAAGGCTACTAGTTTACGAATGTGTTTAGGAACGCAAGAGTATGCGCTCCATTCCTTCGTTTCGTTATCGAAAGTTAATACCGTTTCTTGTTCTTTCGTTGAGTATACGCTCATTGTTTTGCCTCGCTTTCTATTAAAAGGATTATTTTGTTAAGAAATCTTTTTACAACCTTTTGGTTTTCCGCTTTCATCTAATCGGATTGTCATTCCGCCATAACCTTGATATCCAGCACCCTCAGACTTATGCAAGTATTCGCAACCTGTTTCCTTATCAACAAAAACTTTTATATATTCCGTACTATTTGATTTATCCGCATTTGTTGGCGGATCTTCTTTCTCACAACCGACCGCTAACATAAGTGATAGTAGCATTAATAGTTTCTTCATTTCCCTCTACCTCCTACATATTTTCAATGTAAATATTTAAAACATCTTCAATTTCTCTAACAACCGATTGAAAACTTTCTACATCTTCTACATCCACACTATTTAACCATGATTCAATCGTTTCTTTTAATTGCTTTTCTTTACTCATTTTTCTCTTCCTCCCCTGAATAAAACTCAATATTCCGTAAATACTATAGATACATGGTTATCTTTCCTCTGTTTTTCTTGGGTGAGCAGTTAGCTTTTGCTAGCTGCTCTTTTAAATTTACGTCTATTACTTCTTCTGTCTTCTCTTTTTGCAATCCACATTGGATCTATCCAGCCAAACCACGCTGAAGACCATTCTTGCTTCTCTATAGTGAAGTTACGATGTAATTTTCTCTTTCGGCTACGCTCTTTGAGTTTTTTTAGCCGTTCATATTCTCCACTAGCAGTTAATGTAGCTCTCCATCTATACATCCGCATATATATCCCTCATTTTCTACAAAATGAAATTTTTATACTAATCTCTTTGCTATCTCATGGATGACTGTCTCAGTCACTGAGTTTCCGGATTGTTTATAAAGCTGAGAATCTGAGTTTACTTCCTGTGCCTTATCAAAAGCCCAATCCGGAAAGCCCTGGAGTCTCCAACATTCTCTTGGCGTTAATTTTCTGATTCGATAATCAGTTAGCAACGTTGCCTGATTACATGCCGTATCTAATGTTTGTGCGATTTGCTTTCCGACTCTTCCCCTTCTCGTTTTTGAGTTCGGGACCGAAAAATTAATGCTGTCTCCTACTTCCGCTACTGCATATCCTTGCTTTGTAGCTTCCTTCACCAATACTTTCGGTTCTTTCGATTTCTTAATGCTGTTCACGTTCAAGAATATACGCTCCTGATCCCAATGCTGATCCGTATCTTGCTGTGAGTGTATTGGCGTAAATTTGTTGTCCGGGTACATTATCAATCTCTTTGTTGTTTCCTCCGATAGGAAATACTTCTCGTCCACATTTGTTTCGAGAATGTCCAATAATAAAGACTCTTTCTCTGTTTTGTGGGACTCCGAAGTCTTTAGAATTGAGCAATTGCCATTCTGCATCGTACCCTGCTTCGTCCAGGCTAATGAGAATTCTGGCAAAGTCCCATCCTCCATTAACTGAAAACAAGTTTTTAACGTTTTCAATGAAAAGGTATTTAGGTTTATCTTTTTCTTTTTGGCTTTTGAGGAGTTCAATCGTTTTATAAAATAATCCTGATCTTGCTCCGGACAATCCTTTTTGTGGTCCTGCGATTGATATATCGGTGCAAGGAAATCCAAAACACCAAACGTCAGCTGCTGGGATTTCTCCTGGGTTAACATCGTTAATGTCATTTACTGTCCACTCTCCTTCAATGTTATGGATTGCTTCATACGATTTTCTAGCAAATTTGTCCCATTCTACATATCCAAGACATTTATGACCCGCTCGTTCCATTCCTAATCTAAATCCGCCAATCCCGGCGAATAAGTCTATAAAAGTAAGACTCATATCACCACCTCGCTTTCTATTAAAATGAAGTTTTTGTTAAATATATAATTTTTTTAATCTTCAACACACAGGATTTATGAATTAAATCTAGTAATATATAATTTATCTCCATGTAAAGCTTTACCCTTAATTTTTTTAAAAGGCCTACCCTCACAACAGGCCTTTTAAAAAGGGGGGATTCTACTAAAATAGCGTTTTTGTATTAATCCTTAGTAGTTCTAAATAAGCAGAATAAGATAATTAATGACCACCAACTATTTGTTAAGTAAAAAATAAATCCAGCTAACGTTAAAACACCTAAATTAACAAATGTTACTGCTGTATATTTGTTCATTCTTCATTCTTCCTTTCTCTCAAATAACGATTTTATTAGATTATTTATCTTTGTTTCCATACGCCAACTTGTCATAGCAAGTGTCACAGTAATTATCGCCAGATTCTGTTGCTACTCCACGTTCAATCGTTTTATCGCAAACCTCACATAATACATCCCAATTTTCACGTTCTCTCATGACTCCCGTCTCCTTTTCAAATAAAGATTTTGTTTAGTATTCTGTTGAAGCTATAACACAAGGACTTGTAATATTCTCGTGTTCAATTACCCATTTGAACGGTTTTAAGACCAACAATGTATCACCGTACTTAGTCATCTGCTGACATTTAGTAAGTTCTTCTTCTGGCAAGTCATCTGCATCTACATGCATCATGGTATTTAAACTTACCTCCCCTTCGAAATACTCATTAACTTCGTCATCATCAAAACCACATTCTTTCTTGTAATACTCTTTAGCTTGCTCTTCCGTTTCAGCGCAAACCCAATCGCAATCATTCATTTTAAAAACTTTCATCATATCTATTTCCCTCCAAAATAAGAATTTTGTTTAGTTTTTAACTTCTAAAAAATGATTTTCAAAGAATGTATGGTCTGCTCCTTCATAACAGTGTTTGATAATATGAAGATCATTTAAATCATTATTAGCTCGTAATACTTTAACTGGTGTCCACGGATCTTCTAAGGTCGTTGTGTGATGCCTTGCTTTATACAATTTTCCTTTTGTAAAAACTCTCTTACCGGAATACTTACCGTATTTTCCGTTCGTATTCATAACCACATCTTTGATACAAAATACTTTCATCTTTTGTTCTTCCTTTCTATTCAATTAACTGACCATATTCATCAATTTTTATTTCTCCAGATTCTATCTTTTTATAGAATTCATAAAATTCATCAGCAACCCCCAACAAGAAAGATTGATCGTCAAGGGTTGTGTAAAGCTGACTAATAATAAACAGACGATAAATCCTGTGCCACTCTTTTATAGCTATATGTTCGTCCATCTACACCACTCCATAAAATAACTATTTTGTAAGGTTTTCTTGTTGCTCTAAATGATTACCGTCCCAAACCTCTAATTCATCCCAACTTGCTAAAATTCCATTACTGTGAAATCCCTGTATACATTTACGTGCAACTTCTCTATCCTCTGTAACAGCGATATTACTTTTGCCACGATGACCTTCATGGAACATTACATAAACCTTTTCCACATCTTTCTTCAGCATCATACTTGCCTCTTCTGCTATTCGTTTGCATAAGTATGATATCTGCAATGGATCAGATACAGTCAAAGCAAGCAATTCTTCATAATCATTGTGATTTTCCATTAATGGAAGCAAATACTCTCTACACGATGCCAATTGCTCTAAAAGTTCATCCTTTTCTTCTTTTAACTTTTTGACTTTTCTTTTGAGTTGCTCGTGTTCATACCGAGAACAGCGCATAACACCTTCTAATTTATCTTTCATTTATATCACTCACTTTCCGACCAAATAACGCTTTGGTTCAAATTATTTCTATAGAATCTATATCTACGTAATCAGAAATCCCTTCATAATAAGGCGTCTCTGCTGTAACACTTCCATCTTTATGAAGAATACCTGGATACACATTCCCTCTTGAAAAAACCAATCTTAAATGCCCCCAGTCCTCCCAATAGATATCCTTCTTAGCTTTAAAAGTGATTTTTTTGTCCATATCCATTCTCCTTTTTCTACAAAATTCAAATTTTGTCTTACTTATCCGTTTCTTCTAATATCGCTTCATAAATTCCGAAAGTCACTCCGAGAATAAAAGCAGTAGCCAACGTTTCTATCTCACTTAATCCGCAAAAATACGTAAGCCAAAACCATGTCGGTAGAGATATAAATACTGCGATAATATACTTCTTCATCTACGCATCCCCCTTTTCGAATCGCCCTCGAACGGCAACACCACGCACAAATCTCGTACTCTATCGTAAAGCCTACGATCAAACACGCTTTCCAACTCATCGATAGGAATGTTCGAAGTGTATACCGTCGGTAATCCGTTTGTTACCCGATGGTTGATCACCGCATGTAAATCCCCTCGAAATGCCTCGGTTGCACTACGCACTCCAATATCGTCTAGCACTGCGAAAGGTGCCATCTTCGCATGACTGCCTCGACGGTAGTATTCTTTTGCTGATTTCTCGGCGGTTTCACGCGGTATGTTTGATCGATTAAATTCGTTAAATAACGTTTGCCATTCGTTCACATCTAAGAAATAACCTGGTACCTGCAACGATTGCCTATTTCGTTGCAAACTACCGATGTAATGTCGTATGACCCACTCGTTTAAAATTACGGCTGCTGTTGTCGTTTTCCCTGTGCCAGTTTCTTCGGAAAACAAATACATCGATTTAATTTTATCCTTCGGGTTCGTCGCCTGATCCGCCTCAAATTGCCGTGAGAAAGTCGACACATATGCTTCAATAGATTTATAGACTTTCGGTTGTGTATCTTTTACAGGCGAATTCTGTAACGTTAAATGTCGATATTCTTTCGGTAAGTTGGTCGCTGCCATACGTCCTCCATTACCGTTGTGCCCATGTAGTGCGATGTACGAGGTGCATTGTCGGTTACATGCTTCGCTTTTGTATAATGAACAATGATCGGATAGAATGCATTGCATTAAATCGTCACCTCTTTACGGTCGATACGTTCTTTTTCAAACTTCAACTTATAGTACTCAATCACCGCGTCTGCATCCTCACCGGCTAATATTGCGCCACATCTTCGTATATCTAACCCAATTACATGCGGACAGTTTTTATAACAGTGTTCTTCAATCGCTCCGATATACGGTAAATCCTTATTTGGGCAATCGTAACAATACGTATCTAGCAATCTCGAAGTTTCTTGACGTGCTTTTTGATGTTGCTCTTTCGTATAGATTGACGGACCATTCGATGCTTGCTCTTTAAAATGCGCTTCTGACCGGACTTGTCCACTTCGTGCTTGCCCACATTTTGGACACCCGTGCCCTCTTCGTAAATGTGAAAATAGTATCGTAAATACTTCGTTTGGATGGTGCGGACATTTATATTGCATTTTCGTTCTATCGTTTACGTAATTCTTTTCTAGTAACTTGTAACCGCGTTTTTCAAACGTTTCTTTTACGAGTTCAAAAGAATGTCTACGTTTTAAAATCCCACAATATCGACAACCACTGCCGTTACGTAACTCTGCATAACTAATCGATAACTCTTTATCCGGATGATGCGGGCATTTATACCGCATCTTTGCTGTACCTATTACGTATTCAGTTTCCAACAACTCATAACCACGTTCTTCAAACTTCACTTTCACTTGTTCAAACGTTAATTTAGGTCTTGCCATTTGTATCCCTCCATTCCTACTAATACATATCTCGCATTTTTCACGTTTCACTTGCACATTCTCGAAAAAAATAATTTATCAGGTTATAAATAATCGATAATTTCTTGAGTACTCACTTTAATATGTGTCTGATTTCGCGAAAAACGAGCCTCTTTTTTACGAATTTCTTCAAGAACTCTCGGCAACAACCTAGATCGCATATACGAATACATAAACGCAAAGTTCAATCCGGGATACTCCCGTGTCGACTTATAGTCGGCGAAACATGCGTCGATGAATAGTTTTGTTGCTTCCGGTTTATATTCGGCGATGAACGTCTTCAACATACGACCTTCCATCGCATAGCTGCGAGTGACATACGGAATTTTATAACGTTCCTCATGCTCGTACTTTAGGTACTCACGGAATGTTGTTACGTTCCACTTTTCGATTGGTAGGTTGCGGAAATCTTTCGTTGATATGCGAGTCATTCAGCGTCACCTACTCCGTTTAATAGTTCGGGATTTTCGTAGATGTTTCCACAAACAACACCAAACTTTATCGCTACTTCTAAACCTTTCCTTTCAGCACCTTCAACAATATGTTTACTTTTTAGAACTCTATACCCCCATGAATCGGTTAACCAAATCACTTGTTTATATGTCGTTTCAAATCTACCAGTTCTAGTTGTACCGTAATTCGTTAATAGTTCAGATGTGCACTCAAGAATATCCCCTTCATAAATCTCCTTACCGTTCTTGTCTTTTAAACCTGTATATTGCATAACTTCAAACGAGTCTTTATTTTTGTAATCTAAGGAATCATTTTGAAATAAATCACCATTTTGCGAAATGTAAAACCCTTCATAAAACATCTTCTTAGTGTGTTTAGACCACACTCTAAACTTAATTTCTCTCATTACGTCCCATCCTCGTCAAATAATTGCGCATGTAATTCTTCGTTAGATGCCTGCCATAAGTCGCGCCCGTCTTCCGTTTTGAATACGTTGCGACGGATTAGCGCCTCGATGTAGATTTCTTTCAGTAATAAATCGTGTAACTGCATTGCCCCTCCATTTGTACTGCTCAGTTAACCTATTCGTAGATTTCTAGAATTTTGTCTACGTATTTGACCGTAAAATTTACGTCAATAACCTTTCGTGACCTTGCGTTCTTGTTGACGTTCAATTACTCCGGTTACACTCCCGATACTACACTCGACTTTTTGCTTAACGCCTTTTAGCGTATGCATAACCGACTGCAATATCGCTTGATCGTCCTTTGCCTTACGTCGTTCTTTACGAATACGTTTCAGTTCTTTCAGCAAGTGATTGCCACGCGCTGTAGTAAACGATTCTATTTCGATAATATGCAAGATATCTTGCTGCGCTAAATCCGTTTGTGACTTACGTGTATTCGTTTGTTGCATGTCGGACTCTAACGATTCTAGTTCCGATAGAATACGTTGCAGCCGCTTTGTTACGTCTCTCACCGTAAACACCTCCTCTTAACTTTCCTTCAATTCATTTACTAAGTTTTCTAGGCTATATTTAACGTCTTCTAATGTGCGATAACCTCCGATTATTTTTCCGTTTGTATTTATGTGAAACAAGATGTTTTCTAATCGTTTAATAAGAATCTTTTTATTCATATAAATCGTTCCTTTCGATAATTATTTAAAACCTGACAACTTCGCTTACGCTCGTTGTATCTCATTATCTATTAGCGACATTCTTTTATATAAGTAATTACCGCAGAATATATTAATGATGGAAGGGTATTTCGTTAGAAATAGACTTCAAGGTTTTGGTTTTTAATCTTTAGTATAGTTCTTATAAGTCTAGTTAATATAAGTATAGTTCGTCTGCACTTGGCGACAGGGACTCCATGACAAAATCAGCAAGGACTCTCTTCCTTTTTTGTCAACCCCTCATTAAAATAATCAGGAAGCTCCAATAATACATAAAGATTAGTGGACTGCCCATAATCATCGAATCTGGCTTTAACGTCAATAAGTCCTAACTCTTTTAACGTTCGCAATGATCTACGCACTGTGCGTTCTGAACATCTAGCCCTTTGCGATATAGCTGAAACGCTTGGATAGGATTCTCTCGTATCATTATTCGCATAAGAGCAAAGTACAGCGTATATTAACTTATCTACTGGCTTTGTAATAAATCGCGTATCATCGATTACTGCTTTTGTTACCATTACGAATTTATTTTGACGTAAATCAAGAACTCCAACTTTCAACTTTTCTCCTCCATTCATTGAATCTTGAACTCCTTATATTTACTATGACGCGGCACTTTGTAACCTCGCGCACTTTTTCGAAAAAAATATAATTAATTTACGATTTTCTACTTTTTATACCCCTATACAAATTGTGTCCCGCGGTTTAAAATACAGGTTATGGAAACTATTTTTAATAGTTAAGTCTCAATGGAGGTTTTAATTATGAAAGGTAGTGTGTTAAAAGATAAACAAAGAGGGCATTGGTACTTTTCCTTCGATTTAGGAAAAGATCCTTTTACAGGAAAAAGAAGACAGGTAAAACGGCGTGGGTTTAAGTCGGAGAAAGAGGCTAAAGAAGCACTAATTAAGTTTCACGCCGATGTTCTAAACGATGAATCCCTTGATTTGTCTCAAATGACTTATTCTAAGTATCTTGACGAATGGTTCGAAGAGAGGCGTATTTCTCTTCAGAAGTCTACATATGAAACACATTCAATCTTCTGCAAAAATATAATAAAACCGAAACTCGGCCATTTTAAATTAAAGAAAATTGAACCTGTTCATATCCAAAAATTCATAAATAACCTAGCAAATGAAACGGATTACTCAGCACATACTATCCACCTAATTTTCCGAATAGTCAACGCATCTCTTAAGAAAGCTAAAGTAATGAAGCTTATTAAAGACAATCCAGCAACAGGTACCACCTTACCGAAAAAACAACGTAAAGAGATGAGTGTTTGGACATTAGATCAAGTTAATTACTTCATAAGAGAATCGAAAAAGGTACATCGATTAACCCGTATCTACGTTGCTTGTGTAATTTCATTATTAACGGGTATGCGTCAAGGCGAAATTATGGGGTTGCGTTGGAGGGACGTTGACTTTGATAATAATGTAATTTATATCCGACAAACACTTACTCAAACAGCGGAAATCAAAGCTGGTGCAAAAAACGCATCTAGTGTACGATCTATCCACATTCCGGACAAACTAGTCAGTGAATTAAAAGTGCATCGCAAAACGGTACTAGAAGAACGTTTATATCACGGTGAAAAATACGAAGATAACGACCTTATAGTATGTACTCGTACAGGAAAACCGATGATTCCCCGTAATTTACGCAAGGAATTCTATAACTTAACGGAGAAACTCAGATTGCCTAAGATACGATTCCATGACCTACGTCATACGCATGCGACTATGTTGATTCAGCAAAATGTTAACGTTAAATTAATTGCAGATCGGTTAGGTCATTCGGATATCGAAACGACATTAAATACGTATAGCCACGTCTTGCCTGACATGCAAAAGTCCGTATCAGAACAACTCGATAAAATTACGAATATATGAACGAAATGTGTCCCATTTTGTGTCCCATTTTATTATTTCGCTACCAACCCGCCATTAATACGTGAATTCACGTACATGCCTGAAGAAGGGATGGTTGAAGTAGGCGAACTAAAAATTCATCAAGCATCACACGCCCGTTATTTTGAAGACTTCTTAAAATTCGTCGAGTATGAACGCTCTATGCCTGAAATTATGAAAACACAAGTAATGGACATGGTATATGACCAAATTGAAGATGTATTTGAAGAAGGTACGGAAGAACGCGAACAATTCGACCAAGCAATGGAAGTATGGGCTGCCAGTCCGAAACGCGAAATTATGGAACAATTTTCAACCGAAGAAGTAATGGAAGCTACCGCTCAAATCGTTGAGCATGCTCCTGAAGTGGAATTAAAACTAAAAGCCGATCATATCTCTGTGAAGGCGTTGCTTGCGGATTTCGGGGATCAAATACATATTGCGAAGGTAAATGATCGATATGTACTTATGATTGAAGCAGACACACTTACATTTGAAAAAGGCTTCTCTCCTATTGAGTTTCTGAAGCCGGATGAGCTGCAAGATGTGATTGAGCGGATTGAGAATAAGCAGCAGTATTCGTTTGATCCGAGCGGTATTGAATAAAGTGAAACTTTAATCAGTGGGGTTTTGTTCATCCCCCACTAATTATTAACCCTCACCAATCGGGCTTTTACGGGATAAATACTTCCATATAACTGTTGTTACTGGGCGCTTTTAATAAGCGCTCTTTTATTTATATTAAAAACCGACTCTACTAAGAATCGATTTTTCTGCTTTATAATAAAACATGTTTATTTTCAAATTTTTTTGATGCAAGATGACATTTGTTGCAGAATCAAATACATCCCTTCCTTGTTATACAAGCTTATTTCCATTAGAAATATCTACTTCAATATTTCTAGTTGACCAAGTCCTTCTATAAGTTGTTAAGATGCAAAATTCACTTTACTACTTCAAATTTATTGTACTCGTAAAAAGATAATTGAAAACGATATTCCGGATGTTCTCTCACCCAATCGTAGGCTTCTTCTAAAATTTCCATTTTGTTTTGCAAGTCATTAAGTTCACTACATTCGTCCCTTTTCTGTTTGCACAGAGGGCAGAATCCATTCACTATTTCCGCACTCGTCGCCCTAATAGTTTTACTTTCTAAATCAACTACTAGACGAAGAATAACAGAATGCTCTTCTTTTGTAGTCACCTTCATTTCAGCAATCCGATCCTCATTCCAAAAGACACCGTTTAATTCCATCTTTACTGTGACATCTTTAATATCCAAGTCTACCACTATCACACCTCCCTTGTACAAAACTCAATCTTACTCTTCTATTTTAAACTTTAATACACCACAACTTAAAGAGATATTAAGTTTTTTCCAATCCTTCTTTACTATGAAAGAAAGTGTAGTTAATGCTAATTGTGTGGTAAATATTATCCAAAAAACTAAAACAGTTAAAATGTTAAAGATTGTTTCCATTAAACTACACTCTTTTCTTTATATATATTTTTATTTTATTAATACGGTTTAAAACTCTTATTACGTCTTAACACTCCCAAAGCAATTATAATGCACCATCACAACAACAAGTTGATGCCTATTTAATATCAATACGCTGTTATTACATGTATGTAGTTAGAGATGGAGGAGAAATTCATTTAACCTCTGTATTCTCCTCCATCTCAGCCAAATACCTAATCTGCCGTTCCGCTTTTCTCACTGCTGTACGAAAATGTTTTTTCAGGAGTTCTACTGTATTTTCACTTATATAATATCTTTCCGTTATACTTTCCCACGTGTCACTACTTTCAAATGTACTCCATTCAAATGGGCGTTCTGTATTTTTCTTTAGTTCTTTAAACACCCATTTTCGCATCTTTTTTTTCGCTTTTTCTGTTAGTTTTCCGTTTTTTACAAGTTCAAGTTCACCATGTCTTTTGTATCGCTTATTAATATCTCTCTCGCTATACACTTTAAGAAGTATATTTGCTGTATTTTCAGCATCTGCTAAAGCACGGTGCTGTTTTCCTTCCCACGTTAAAGCGAGCTGTTCTACCGCAAATTGTAAACTTGGCGTATGTTCAAACAATTCCTCATATGCTTGGAAAACAAATTTTTGCAAATCAATTCTATTTTCTTTTTCTATACTTGGGCATTCAACACCATATAATGTACAATCATGAGATAGAAAGCGATAATCTTCTTTTCCCCATGAAACAAATATAGAACCTTCGCCGATGAACTGAATAAATTTCTCTATAATTCGAGGGAATTTTTCTACACCCATTAAATCTTTTTTCGTAATACCGGTTAATTTTGTTGTATGACGAGTTAATCGTGCACTTGGTTTTACTAACTCCGAAAATTCTTCAATTATCTTCATCGTACCTATTTCTATTTTTACAGCTCCGATATCAACTATTTCTGACGGATCTTCTGATTTATACGGTCTGAAATTCCTCTCAATATCAAACACAATAAAATGTGTAGCGTTTTTCAATTTATTTACCTCTTTCTAAATTCCTTTTCACACAAACACTTTATTTTCAGTATTTATTTATTCATGTACTTTATACAAAAATACTCCGAATAAATAAATGAAAATTCAGTCTCGTTATGATATGTAAGTAGGAGGACATCTATAAAAATGCAAAAAAAAGAAGGGCGAGCCCTTCTTTTTTCAAAAATTACTTCTTGTTTACGTTAGTAGCTTGAGGTCCACGGTTACCTTGTTCTACTTCGAAAGTAACTTCTTGACCTTCTTCTAAAGTTTTGAAGCCTTCGCCTTGGATAGCTGAGAAATGAACGAATACGTCTTCTCCGCCTTCAACTTCGATGAAACCGAAACCTTTTTCTGAGTTAAACCATTTTACTTTACCGTTTTGCATGAAAAAAATCCTCCTACAATGTACCTATATGTACATATTCATTTTCAACCACCTTACAATAATAAGCCAGATATTAAAAAACTGCAACCCCTGAGGAGATTTAACATTGCTATCCTCCTCGGAAGTTACAGCTCATTTAAATCTCTATATTATTAAAAGTAAAATGGTTTAAATATACTATATCATATCAATATAATAAAAGTAAAGTTTTTTTCTTAAATTATTTTTTGTTCCCACTGCATTGCTTTTAATTCACCTGATCCGGCTACTACATAACCATCTTTTTGATTAACAATGCGCCATCCGTGCCCTTTAACTGAATCACATACTGTAACAATACCTTCTTCAAGAAGCACACGGCACACACTACTAATACCCGCCTTATTTTGCGTTGAAGTTGTATATAAAACATGTTGATCTACACTTAAGTCTAAATAACTACTTGCTTTCTGCTCACTTTGACATGTGTGCCAATATATTTTTTCACTTGCAATACTTTCATCTATTTTACAATAAGAAATATTCCCGCTAACTCCCTTGCACGATCCACTTGCCGCTACTAAATAAGAATTGTGTAAAGTCAACGCGGAGATCATTTGATTCATCGCAATTTTAATGCTCTTTAATTTACGTGTCTTCAAATCAAAGAGCCAAACACCACCATATTTAGCATGTATTTTCGTACCAATAAATAAGTAATGTTTATATAAAAATAACGATCGAATAGACGGTGCCGCACTGCCATACTCAAGAAACGGATGAATAGTTTCCCATGTCGAACCGAAATTATTAGAAAGATACAGCATTTTTTCTCCATGAGCAACAACAGTTCCTTGTACATTGCTACATACATTCCAACTCGTTGCTTTTGTTGGAAAACGCTGAATTGTCCAGTTCTCTCCACCATTCATACTACGAATAAAAATCCCTTCGTCACCTACACCATAAACTACATTATCTTCGCTATGTAAATCCCTAATTCGTTTTTGAAAACCATTTAAAATTCGTTTCCATTCTCCGTCTTGTTCAACAAATAAGCCATTATATGTAGTAGCTAACAACAGTTTTCCATCTCTTAACTTTGTAATAGCAGTTGCACTTAACATTGTCTCCACGTTGACACTCCCATTCTTAGAACTTCTCAGCAAATGCAATTGCAAAATTACTGCATTTTTCAACATCCTCTTCATCTTCTGGAGCTAATTCAATTTTCAGCCCTTCTTGTACAAGCTCTGCACCGCGTTCCACAAGACGTTCTTCAAATATCGTTACCGCTTCACAAAACAGTTCATACGCCGTATCACCCGATCCGAATACCGCTACCTTTTTCCCAGCTAAATCTATATTTTCTAAGTCATCATGAAAATCTTCCGCTTCAAATGGTAATTCACCATCGCCCCACGTATAAGATCCTAAAATGATTCCATCATAAGCTAATAATTCTTCAGCATCCATGCCTTCCATTTCTTGCAATACTACTTCATGATCAAAAGCATCTAAACTAACTTTAATTAAATCAGCAATACTCTCTGTATTTCCTGACATACTTGCATAAGCTATTAAAATTTTTGCCACTTTGGCATCCCCCTCTAACAATAAATGATTCTCATTCTCATTATATTAATAATGATAATCAATTTCAATTGATTTTTTCTACTTTTATTTACATTTCACATTACTTATTTCAAATAAAGTGAAACTTTAATCAGCGGGGTATTCATCCCCCACCTAACTTCTTTGTTTCCGCTGAATTTTGAGGCGGGGGTCTTACTGCCCGGCAAATAGCGGGATAAAGTGAAAGTTTAATGAGTCCTCACCAATCAAGCTTTTTCAGACAGCCCACAAAGAGCGGAATAAATAAAAAAGCACAGATGACTATACAATCATCTGTGCTTTTTTATTACTTTTTAAAAATACCAAACGGCTTTCCAACTGGTAAAACAACTTTTCCGAAGTGTGTGTTTAACACTGCTGCTGCTGAACCGTAGAAAGATAATAATGAAATAAGAAGTTCAGAATATGCTGCTAAATTATGCATTGCGTGCGGCATAACACCTAAAGTACTTAATGAAAGACCAATAAATAAGAAATCAATAAGGACGAAGATCATAAATAATACTTTATGTGTTTCCATTGCACCAATCGTCATAAAGATTGTGAAAATCAAATATCCGATAAAGGCTACACCAAGCTGTTTTGAATCTGCAGCTTGTGCTAATTTTTCGCCAAATACTCCAAGTTGAATTAACCAAGTCATTCCAACACCTAACCAAAATAGGCCGTACGCACCAAATGCTGTCGTACCGAATGTATTGTTATGCTTTGCATCGTGAATGCAAGCAAAGATTTGTGCGAATCCTCCTAAAAAGATTGCCCATGGTAATACAAGTGAAACGCCATCTGTTAAGCCTAACTTTTGAGATGATGCTACAAGTGTTACCATCGCTAATCCAAATAGACCAATTCCAGATGGATCCGCTGTTGTCATTTTCACATGATGTGTAGTAGTTTGATTGCTCATATAAACCTCCTGATTATAAACATACTCGAATACAATACTTAAATCAGAAGCCTATGTCAATGGTTTTTTTTGTATGTTGTCAGACGTTATATTTTATAATGACTAAATATATTTTCGACCACTTCATAAGGTTTTATATTCACTTTTTCCAACTCGTTTATCGGTAGCCATAACGGAATATAACTTCCTCTATCTTCCCACTGAAATTCCTCAGCTGTTCCGCTTCCGAACACTCCGCCTGTAATATAGGCAGCATAATAATATTCATTTCCTTTATATTTTACCTTTGCAATAAGGTGCTCCACTTTTATATGTACCCCTAATTCTTCGTATACCTCTCTTTTCATTGCTTCTTCAGGCGTTTCACCTTCCTCAATCCCTCCGCCTGGAAAAACATAATATGTTTCCTCTTCTCGAATACGTTTTATAAGAGCGATTTTTCCTTCCTGTACAATGATAGCCGCCCCGCGATTTCTTATCATTTTATTACCTCAATACAAATCGCAACTGTTCCCCACTCTTTTTCTTGTTCTTTCGTATATATTTTGTATGTACTTTCTAACATTTCCTCTAAATTATCATTTTCACAATCCAATAATTTTTTATCGATTTGTTCATACATAGCTTTAAAGCTCTCGTATCGCTTTATTTCCGTTACTTTTACCGTCATCATTTCTTTTGTCGTAAGATTCGTAAATACGATTTCATCACCTTTGTTTATTAGTTGACGTTTTTTATCGTATAGGCGTACTTCATATACTTTTTTTCCTGATTGAATTGACTGAAACGGTTTATTATATAAACCCATTTCGTATCGCATACATCCCACTCCCTTTTGTTCATTTCACCTATTAATACAGTTCACATTACTACATCTTGCATATAATATTCCATACGTATCACTTAATTGAGAAAGGAGGCTGAAGAAGCATGTTATATTTAAATCAAAAACCTGAATATAATAAATATGATATTGGTGATTATACTTATAGTAAAGTAGGGCCAACCATTTTTTCTTGGAACGATGAAACAAAATTAAAAATAGGTAAGTTTTGTTCATTAGCAGAAGAAGTCGTTTTCATACTTGGCGGTGAACATCGCGCAGACTGGATAACAACTTATCCATTTAATGCACTTTTTGATGAAGGAGCACATATTACTGGTCACCCTTCTTCAAAAGGTGATATCGTAGTCGGCAATGATGTATGGATTGGTTATCAATCCTGCATTTTATCTGGTGTTACAATTGGTAACGGTGCCATTATTGGTGCAAAAAGTATTGTTACAAAAGACGTCCCTCCATATGCAATTGTGGCTGGTAATCCTGCAAAATTTGTTCGATATCGTTTCCCACAAGAAACGATTGACAAACTAGAGAATCTCGCATGGTGGGACTGGGACATTTCTGTTATAAAAGGAGCCATTCCATTACTACTCTCCGACAAAATCGACGAATTTTTCACCTCACCCGAAAAAGAATCTACATGATCAATACAGAAAGAGCATCCTTTTTTCCGGATGCTCTTTCTGTATTGATTTTTTATTTATTTGCAAATGATTACACGGAGAACATTGAAAAGGAATTTTCCCTAAGCAATTAAGATTCGTTTCACAAATTTGTTCTATCGTTGGAACAAATGGAATGACAACTATGTTACTTTCTACCATTTGTGTAACAGGTGGCAATACTGTGCCTACTTGATGTTCGAAACGAATACTCGCTTGATTTATATAATTTCCTGAACCATTTGGCGCGCTCTGCACTACTACTTGGAACGAAACTGTCCGTGCTTCACCTGGATTTAAATTTCCTATAATAAAACCTGATACTGGGTTTACATTTGGCACTAGCGTATTATCAATCGTTACAGTTCCAAGGACAAATTGAACACTACTATCTAACATATCTTGAAAACGAATATTTTGTATTGCTGTATCCCCCGTATTTGTAATAACTGTCGTAAACGTAATAACATCGCCAATTGTTGCTGCCTGTAAATTTGCCGTTTTTACGACTGTCGTTGAGACATTTTGAGGAATAAACGGGATAACAACTGTATTGCTATCACCTTCAACTACTACTGGCGGCTCATTCGGATTTACAGTTGCGAGCCCATTTGCTATAGCAGTATTTGTAACTAAATTATTTATTTGTCCTCCTGTTATTACAACTTGGAAATTAATAATTGCTGCGTCATTTGGCTGAAAATCACCTAACGGAATACCAGTATTCGGGTTAGCGAATGGAAAAGGTACATCATTTACCGTTACCGTGCCATTTATAAATAGCGTATTCGGATCAATGATATCTGTTAACACAATGTTGGTCACAGGGACTGTACTATCATTTATAACAGCGATTCCGTAAGTGACAACATCCCCTATCATTGCTACTTCAAAGTTTGCTCCTTTTGCAACAAATAAGATTGCAGTATTTACCGTCACTATAACTGTATTGCTCGTATCCATCACTGTAACTGGCGGCTCCCCTGGTACTAAAATATATTCTGCTAACGCCCCAGCAACGTTCACTACTGTACCACCATCTGGAAAGCTCGTAATCGTAGCTTCATATGTTACAATCGCCGTCTCACCGACTGGAATGTCTACAATCGTAAATCCAACCTGCGGATTTACTCCCGGACGAGCTACTCCATTTACAGTTACACTATTTGGTACAAAAACAGCTTCCGGAGATAGGACATCAATAAATTGAATATTCATCGCATCAGCAGTACCAGTATTTAATATTCGAACCGTATACTTTACTGTTTCTCCTACTCCAACAATTGAATGATCTACTTCTTTTTGCATATCTAAACTGCCTCTATTTACTGGTGTGACTGTCGTATTACTTGAATTCGTAATTGTAAACGGAGGTTCTCCTGGAATTAATTCAAAATCACCCGTTACTCTTGCTGTATTCATAATGCTACTAGAAGGCGGAACTGCGATTACATTTACTTCAAATGTAATTAATACGCTATCCCCTACTGCAAGATTAGGCAATACAAAGCCTACAAATGGATCTAAACCTACTTGCGGAATCCCATTTATTTGTACACTTCCAGGAACGAATTCTAAACTAGGTGATGGAACATCGATAAACTGAACATTCGTTGCTGTTACCGTTCCCGTATTTGTAACTTGCACACTATACGTTAACGTATCTCCTAATCGTGTCGCTTCTTTATTTACAGATTTTATAACGCTGAATCGTCCTCTATTCACTCTAGTTATCGTCGTATTACTCAGCTCTGTTACTACAACCGGTGGCTCTCCTGGCACTAAAGTAAAGCTTCCTGTTATATTTGCAACGTTCGTAATTGTTCCTGATGACGGGATGTTTGTAACTGTCGCTTGAAACGTCACTATAACTGTTTCACCTACCGGTATATCTCCAACTCCAAATCCAGTAATCGGATTTAAGTTTGGTTGCGGGGCTCCATTTATCGTTACACTATTTGATACAAATGACGCACCTGTTGAAATCGTATCAATAAACTGAACATTGTTAGCTGTTACTGTTCCTGTATTCGTTATTTGGACCGTATACGTTAATATATCTCCAACGAGAGTAGCAACCCTATTTACTTGTTTAATAACATTAAATTGCCCTCTATTTACAGTTGTAAGTGTTGTATTGCTCGATTGGTTTACTATAACTGGTGGTTCTCCTGGTACTAATACAAAACTTCCCGTTACATTTGCCGTATTGGCAATTGTTCCGTTTGTCGGCACACTAACAACAGTTACTTGGAATGTGACTTCTACACTTTCACCTGGATTTATATCTGGAAGCGGGAATCCATTATTCGGATTGAATCCAGGTTGTAACACACCGTCTATCATTACACTGTTCGGCACGAATGCTATAGAGGAAGGTAATACATCACTATATTGAACATTTGTCGCTATCACTGTTCCTGTATTTTGAACTACTGTTGTATATGTGATTGTATCGCCTACTGCAACAACCGGCTGACTTACTGATTTTAAAACATTCAAACCAGATTCATTGATTTCTGTTAATGTCGTATTACTTGTCGTTGTTTCCGTAATAGGCGGTTCTGTTTCACTTACAGCAAATGTAGCTGTAACGTCTACAAAATTAACAATCGTTCCACCTTCTGGTATGCTTGTAACCACTTCCTGATATGTGACAAGTACAAAATCATCGACAGGTATATCTGGAACTGTAAAACCAATGAAAGGATCTAATCCTGGTGCTGGTACCCCGTTTATGCTCACACTTCCTGGTACAAATGCTACACCCGCGGAAGTAGTATCGATAAATTGAACATTCGTCGCTGGCACTGTTCCGAAATTAAAAATCAATACATCATACGTTAATATTTCTCCTACCGTCGCTACTTCTTTATCTACTAGTTTCAATGGAAAAATAAACGCTATATTAATTGTCGTAACGACTAAATTTGTTAATATCGTTTCCGTAATCGGTGGTTCCTGCGGATTTGGTTGTGAAGTAAATGTAACATCTGCATCATTTAATATGACTTCATTATCTGGAATTTCTGTAATCGTCACTTGGAATGTGACCTCAATACTTCCACCAGCGATTAATAATGGAGTAACTGTAAATCCTATTTCTGGATTTAATCCTGGTTGCTGCACTCCACCTATCGTTACACTATTGTCAACAAACGTCGTCCCTTCTGGAATGACATCTTGGAAGAGTACATCTGTAACAGGGATAATTCCTACATTCGTTATTAGCACTGTATACGTTAATACATCCCCGACAGCCCCAGTTGCAACATCAACTGTTTTTGTTGCTGTTACTTCACCAGGAGGAGGTAACGGTATTGTAACTACCGTTGTATTACTTGAATTCGTTGTTGTTACAGGTGGTTGTAAAGGATTCAATAAGAAAGTGGCTGTAGCAGATGCTGTATTTAATACTGCTCCACGTGTAGACGGTGCAACTACCGTAACTTGGAACGTTACTGTCAATGATGTTCCAGCTGCAATATTAGGAAGCGGGAAACCAATATTTGGATCAAATCCAGGTTGAGGCGTTCCATTTATCGTTACACTATTTGCTACAAATGTTGTTTCTAAAGCAATTGGATCAAGGAAAGAGACATTCGTTGCTGTTACTGTACCGTTATTTCGAATGACAACAGAATACGTGTAAGTTTCTCCAAGTGCTGCTTGTTGTACAGATGAAGATTTTTGTATATTTAACTGTGCTGTGTTTACTTGCGTCACTACAAAATTACTATTTGTAACAGTCGTTATTGGAGGGTTTGCTGGATTTATAAGAAAACTTGCAGTAACGTTCGATTGGTTTCTTATATTTCCACCGCTCGGAATACTCGTCACTGTAACTTGAAACGTAATCGTAGATGTTTGCCCGACCGGAATATTTGGTACTGGGAAACCTACCATAGGATCCGCACCTTGCTGAACGACTCCATTTATCGTCACACTATTTGCTACAAAGGCAGTACCAGACGGAATTGGATCTTGAAAAACAATATTCGTTGCAGGAACAGTTCCTGTATTTTGAATAAGAATCGTATACGTTAACGTATCTCCTACACCGGCTTGTGGTGTATTTACACTCTTCATTACATTAAGTGATCCTACATTCACTCGCGTCACGACAATATTACTAATCGTTACAATTGTAATTGGTGGCTGGAGAGGACTTACTTGGAAATCAGCAGTGACATTCGCATTATTCGGAAGAACTCTATTTGGTGGTATACTCGTGATTGTCACTTGAAAAGTGACCGTCACCATACCTCCTACTGGAATATTAGCAAGTGGAAATCCAGTTGTCGGGTTTAAACCTGGTTGAGGTGTCCCGTTTATTGTTACACTATTCGCTACAAAAGTGGTTCCAACTGGAATCGGATCAAGGAATGATACATTTGTCGCTGCCACCGTTCCACTATTTTGTATACGGACTGTATACGTTAACGTATCTCCTACACCGGCTTCAGTAGCACTTACACTTTTCATTACATTTAACCCTGAAGAATTCACGACCGTCATAACAGTATTACTTGGTACTGTTACAGTAATCGGTGGCTCTGTTGGATTTACAAGGAAATCTCCAGTTACATTCGCATTATTTACGACATTATTTCCTTGGGGAATTTCATCAATTAATACTTCAAACGTAACAATAACACTGGCGCCAGTAGGCAAATCATTTAATGGGAATCCAAGTCCTGGATCTGCCCCCTCTTGTAAAACACCATTAACCAATACACTATTTTCAATAAATAATGTCCCTTGTGGAATTGAATCTTGAAAAAATACATTTGTAGCTGGTACACTACCTGCATTTATAACTTCGATTGTATATACTAAAACATCTCCTACCGTCGCAACATCTGTATTCACTGATTTCACAACTTCAAAGTTTCCTGATTGTACTGTCGTATTCACAACATTACTCGGAACATTAATTGTCACTGGTGGTTCACTCGGATTCACTTGAAAGCTTGCTGTTACATTCGCTTGATTTAAAATATCTTCATTTTCTGGATCCTGTACAATTAACACGTCAAATGTGACTACAACTGTTTGAGCCGCAGGAATATTCGGAAGAGAAAATCCTGTATTCGGATTTAGTCCACTTTGCTGTACTCCATTAATTGTTACAGAATTTGCAACAAATGAAACAGCAGAAGAAATAGGGTCTTGGAAAAATACATTTGTTAACGGAACGTTCCCTGTATTTTGGACGGCAATTGTGTATGTTAAAGTATCCCCTACTGCTGCTTGCATTGTATTCACTTCTTTTATTACATTCAAACCACCTGTATTAACTTGTGTCACAACTGTATTCGTTAGTCTATTAATTGTTATCGGTGGCTGATTTGGAATAACGACAAAATTAGCAGACACATTTCCGCGATTCGGAATCGTACCTCCTGACGGCGTAGATGTTACTCGTACTTGAAATGTAACAGTCCTACTTCCGCCAGGAGATATATTAGCTACCGTAAACCCACTCGCTGGATTTGCCCCAGGTTGTGAAACCCCGTCCACAGTCACACTATTTGCGATAAAAGTCGTTCCAATTGGGATTGGGTCTTGAAAAATAACGTTCGTTGCAAGTACATTTCCTGTATTTTGAATTGTTACCGTGTACGTAAGAACGTCGTTAACCGTTGCAAAAGCTTTATCCACTGTTTTTCTCATTGTTATATCAGCTATATTAATTGTCGTAACTACAGTATTACTTGTCGCTTGCCCTGAAACTGGTTGTTGACCAGGCACTGGAGTAAAGGTAAATGTTGCACTTGCACGGTTTGGAATTGGATTGACAAGAGGGTTCGATGTTACTCGAACTTGAAAGCGCACTACAGTCGTTTGCAAAGCATTAATACTTCCTAGATTAATACTACTTGCTGGATTCGCTCCTGGACGCGCTACTCCATTTACTGTAACGCTATTTGCGACAAATGTTGTTCCAGCAGGGATACTATCAACAAAAATAACATTGTTCGCAGTGACGTTTCCATTATTTGTGACATTAACTGTGTACGTTAATACATCATTAAGCGTTGCCGTCTGTAAATCTACAGATTTCTGCATACTTATGGTTGCTTGATTCACTGTCGTTTGTACTGTGTTTGAAGAAGACGTACTTGTAATAGGAGGACTACCAACGAAAGGACGGAATTGATATGACACCATTGCACGATTTAAAATAGGATTGGGATTCGGGAATGATGTTATTCGAACTTGAAATGTAACAATTCTTTGCGTGTTATTTGGGATTGTACCTAAATTAATTCCATTAGCTGGGTTTGCATTCGGCTGTGTTACTCCCTCTACCGTAACACTACCTGCAACAAACGTCGTTCCGTTCGGAATACTATCACGTAATACAACGTTTTCTGCACTTCCTGTTCCTGTATTTGGGACCGTAATCGTATAAGTGAGAGTATCCCCTACCCCTGCGACTGTTCTATTAACTGATTTAACAGGATTAATAATTGGACCTGTTGCATCAATTTGAACACCAAAACCAGCTGCAGCGTATCCATCTCCATTTGTAACGAAGCGAACAGTTGCTGACGTTTGATTATTTACTAATGATGCAGAGGCATTTACATTCGTAATATCCCACCCTTGTCTTCGGATCGCTAAAGCTATCCCTAACGGCTGATTCAAATTTCCAAATGTCCCGGTTGTATCTAACTCTCCAATGTCATTACAAATTTGAGACTGGAAGAAATTATTCGCAGGGTTTCTCGGTCCGAATAATGCAACTGTAGCATTTGCATTCGGTCCAAAGCGAAGTTGATCTCCAACAATGTTAGAATCGCCTTCTTGAGCAGTTACGAGTACTCTTCCTGTAACAGCTCCTGTTGCCGGCGTAGCAAATCCTGAAATAGTAGCATCAACTGGTGGTGATGAAGCATCAATAATTTCTTGGCCTGCATATACTGACAAATTTCGAAGTGGTAAACTTGCATTTTGATACACAACCTCAAGCGTCCATCCAGCTGAACGACTGATTGTCGGGTCGGCTGAAGTTCTGGCAGCAGGCACAGCACCCGTTGTATATGTGCCTGCCCCACCTGCACTAACAAGATTCGTTACATTGGCAGAGCGAGCATAATAAAACTGATTTCCTACTGAACCTTGCTGCGCGGTAGCAGGATCTGACGTAACAGAAAACGTCCCTGCTGGCGTTGTAAATGTAATGTTATCATTTAAAAATGGTAAAACATCTTCCGTATCAGTCCGGAAAGTACCAGCCCAAACTAATTCTGCATATAACACACTGCTTCCCGCTGGAAGATTTAAAATTGCACTTGAAGAATTCAATTGCCATTCATCTGTTGTCCCTGCTGGGAATCCTGGTACTTGCAATGCTGTATTTACTGTCGTAAACACAGCAAGTGTACCAAAAATATTACCTGGTGCAGGTGATGTAGGGCTAAGTCCCAGCGTATTCCCAGTAAACGTGACGGCACCAGGTACCGTTGTCGTAAAACGATTTATAAAAGGCACACAATCATCTCATTTCATTTATAGTAAAAAGTGCTCTATACTATAAAATGTAGACAACCTATGTGATGTACGTTGTCCAACAAAATTCCGCACATATGAGAGGAGTTTATAAAACTATGCGCTACGTTATCATAACAGGAACTTCACAAGGTTTAGGTGAGGCAATCGCTACGCAATTATTAGAAGAAAATACAACTGTCATCTCTATTTCTAGAAGAGAAAATAAAGAGCTTACTAAACTTGCAGAGCAATATAATAGCAATTGTGTTTTCCACTCCTTAGATCTTCAAGATGTACATAATTTAGAAACGAACTTTAACAAAATCATTTCATCTATTCAAGAAGACAGTGTATCTTCTATTCATTTAATTAATAATGCGGGTACAGTTGCTCCTATGAAGCCAATTGAAAAAGCAGAAAGCGAACAATTCATTACGAACGTTCACATTAATTTACTTGCTCCTATGATTCTTACATCTACGTTTATGAAACATACGAAAGACTGGAAAGTAGATAAACGCGTTATTAACATTTCATCTGGTGCAGGAAAAAATCCTTATTTCGGATGGGGCGCTTATTGTACAACGAAAGCTGGTGTAAATATGTTTACACAGTGCGTAGCAACTGAAGAAGTGGAAAAAGAATATCCAGTAAAAATCGTCGCTTTTGCACCTGGCGTTGTTGATACAAATATGCAATCACAAATTCGTGAAACAAATAAAGAAGATTTCATAAATTTGGACCGCTTCATTGCATTAAAAGAAGAAGGAAAACTATTATCACCTGAATATGTTGCGAAAGCTATTCGTAACTTACTAGAAACTGAGGACTTTCCTCAAGGCGAGGTTATTAGAATTGATGAATAACAAAAAGGCGTGCTATTTCAACACGCCTTTTTGTTCTACTTCTCTAAAAATATAAGCATAGACTCCGTAATTTGCTCATAACCAATTTCTTGATAAATTTTATTCGATGTCGGATTCGCTAAATCAGTATATAACGTAGTCGTCTTGTACCCTTCATCTAACATACGTTGACTAAGTGCCGCTACACACTTAGATGCGTATCCCTTTTTCCTTGCTTCTTTCAGCGTATATACGAAATTAACTGTTATATTATTTTTAGTTGGTCTCGTTTTTGCAGCTACAGAAACGAGTTTCCCATCCACTTCCAAACCAAACAGTCGATTTGTAGTTATTAATGTATGCGCAGTTTGTTTTGCTTCTTCTTTCGTAGTAGGAAGCTTTACGTCTTCACAAAATTGATATATCCACTGTTCTATTAATGGTAATTCATCATTA
Source organism: Bacillus sp. FSL K6-0073 (assembly GCF_038006085.1). Classification (NCBI taxonomy): domain Bacteria; kingdom Bacillati; phylum Bacillota; class Bacilli; order Caryophanales; family Bacillaceae; genus Bacillus; species Bacillus sp. FSL K6-0073. The sequence goes on from NZ_JBBOUN010000001.1 coordinate 3,585,146, forward strand.
TTTACCGCCCGGAAAAGTCCATCCGCATTACACTTCTTCTTTACTCTGTTGAGCTCATACACACCTTGTTCCATTGTAATATTCGTTTTCTTATTTTCTAATACCGCAATCTCTTCCGCTAATTTCTGTACAATTTTCTTATTACCGATCAATCCAGGAATATCCGGGTATACTTTCGTTAACTCTTTTGCAAGTTCCTCAATAGCTACTCCCGAAATTTCAGAAGTTGCAACAATGATTTGTTTCTTCTCTTCTGTTTGTAGAAATACAACCGCAATTTCTTCTCCTTGTTTCGCTATCCCCATAAATATCGGTTCTTGGACCATTTGTAATACACCTAATATGAGATTGTTTTCCTGCTCATTCTTTTCTAGAAATGGTGTAACATCTTCTTTAAAATGAAAAATCTCTTCATATACATGTAATTGAATCATCGACAATCTCTTCTCTCTATTTATATTTTAATTAAGTATTGGCGATTAATTCATTAAATCCTTCTTTTACAATTCTATAATATTAGAAACTAATATATTTAAATCATTTTCAGTTTGTAAAATCCTCTGTTTTTCCTTTTCAAATACATCTTCTTCTTTTCGAAATGACTCTTTTCGATTTTGAATCATACGATTCATTTCTTTTTTACTCGGTCCACCGTATACATTTCTTTTTTGAATAAAAGCTTCTGGCGATATGATTTCTTTCCACTCTTTTTCTAATAAATTTATTTTAAAATGTTCTTGCAAGTATATATTTACATCTTTGAAATGTAATTCATGTAGCTCCTTTTTCTGCCCCAATGACATATTTGCAATAACACTTGCTGCATGATGAGCATGCCGAAATGGAATTTCATAATTTTTTGTTAAAACATCGGCGAAATCCGTTATCGTTATTGCATGTTTATAGGAACGACTTTTTAACGTTTCTTCTTCTACTTTCATCGTTCGGATCACTGCATTCATCATACAAAAAACACGAATTGCCTTTTCAATCCCTTTATATAAATATGGCTGCAAGTCATCTTCCGTATCGACAATATCACCAAATGGTGTATTATGAATCATTTGAAATACTGTAAATGCTTCTCCTAAAGCACTACTCGTAATCGCACGAGCGTGTTCAATTGAAACCGGATTTCGTTTTTGCGGCATAATACTACTGATTTGTACATATGGCTTTGCAACAGTAATACCGTCATATTCTTTCGTTGCTAACAACAAAAAGTCATGAATCCATCTACTCGTATTCGTCATCATTACCATAAGTAGCGAACTAACTTCTAATAAATAATCCGCTCCGGCAACAGCATCATATGAGTTCTCAATTACATTTGTAAATCCAAGTAGATGAGCAACTCGTTCTCGTTTAATCGGGAAACTTGTTGTAGAGAGTGCAGCCGCCCCCATTGGAGACTGATTTAAAAGCTGGTACGTTTTTTTCATTCTTTCTAAATCTCTTTGCATCGTATCATAGATTGCTAACGTATAATGACCAAATGTTGTTGGCTGTGCCGGTTGTGTATGTGTATAAGCTGGCATGATTGTTTCCTTATAATCAGCAGCAAGTTGTAGTACACTTTCTTGCAATAACAAATGATGTTCCATTAATCGTAATACATATCGCCTTAAACTCATGCGATACATCGTTACACCCATATCATTTCTACTTCTACCAATATGCATATTACTTACAAAATCGCATTTCGCTTCTTGAGAAATTAAATGTTCGACTAAAAAAAAGAGATCTTCATGCTGCTCTGTATAGAGCAATTGCTCTTCTGGAATTCCCTCTACCTTTTTTAATGCGTGTAATATAACTTTAGCTTCTTCCTTTTTCATTAAATTTTCTTCCGTTAGCATCGCAATATGTGCTTTATGCACTTGAAACATATCTTTCAATAAATAATTTCGTTGAAAATCAAATACATGCTGTAATACACAATCCACATATGTTTTTCCAGGGAAATCAGCGCCTTCACTCTTTATAAACTCTTCTTTACTCTGTTTCATCACCTTTTCCCCTCTCACCTAAGTATTACTACCCATCATACCCAGAGATAGAAAAAAAGTGCTTGTACATAAAAATAAACTCGGTGCTCTCTGCACCGAGTTTATTTAATAAAAGTCGCATCATACTTATCACTTTGCAACACTTGGAAATGTAAGTTTGCTAAATGTTTCCGTATTTCTGCACTATCGTCTTCATTTAAATTATTCGCCAAAAACACAATCTCCGTACAGTTTCCACGTTTATCCATAGCGTAAACTGCTTTTGTAACCGTCCATGGTGTGTAACCATTCTTTTGCCCAGCATGTCTGAATGTTTTACGGTATTTCTTGGCACTCATGTCTGTTTCAACGATATTTGCCCACACTTTTTCTTCAGCCTCTGTCAAGCCACCTTTATGGTTTGCCTTTTGAAGTAATACCATATAATCATTTGCAGAAGCTGCTGGTAATCTATCTGACCAAATTTTGTCGTAACGTTCCTCTAAATAAAGCGGAATTTCCTTCTGTAATAATGGTCCCTTCTTCTTTAAGCGTTCATGAATAACCATCGCATATTCACGATATTGCTCTTGAGACATTTCTTTTAACTTTTTCTCTATTTTATATTTTGGAACATGTAATTCTTTATGCAAATATCCCGGGATATACAAAGATGAAACGATTGGAAATAGTGGTTGATGTGCAGGAAGTGATAAACTTTGTAAATTTCGATTGATGTTATCTAATCCTAACAATTCCATTAAGTATTCAGCATTTGCATTCGAACTAAACTTAACCATTCCTTTTGCCACCTCTTCTAAAGAAACCGCTCCTTCAGTTATCTTGCCCGTCTTCTCCAAATACCTTTGCCATCTATCTTGTGCACCACCATCTGTATTCGGTACATAATAGCGATTCACATCATTAATCGATACGAAACTAGACGAATCAATTTTCCCTTCAGTAACTTGTTTCGTATATTCAAGCGCCACAATTAATTTCATCGTACTAGCAACTGGCAATACAACATTTGGGTTTACAGAATAGACAACTTTATCATTTCTCTTTACTAGAAGCGCACTATTTTTTTCATCTTTGTGTTCTTCAATAAAAGATGCAATATACTGTGCATCATCATTATTTGAACTCCACACTTTTTTCACTAAAAAGTTACCCGATATTAGCAAAACGAAAATACCCACAACCACTGCGCATACTATAGTTTTTTTCAAGTAAAATTCCTCTCCTATTGTGTAACTCTTCTCTCTATCTTTAAAAAACAAAATAATGGAGATGGTTATTTAAATAACCATCTCCATTATTTTAACTTGTATACTCCTATTATGTCTACGTCATGATTTTCACAAAATCCTCAAGGAATTTTTTATAATGTAATGACCAACCAATTCGCATCCAATTTTTTAATGCTTTTGCATCAGGTTGAGGACGGAAATCTGCAATACTTTCTCCTTTTGCTATTCCCACTGTATCTACATCGACACGGCGATACACATAATCCAATATTGAAGGATTTGCGGCAACCATCATTGTAACGACGTCATGTACTGGACTTCCTTTTATTTTCGGATTTAATTTTCTATAAGCTTTATAATAATACGTAAAAATCGGTTCAATTAATTTATTAAAACTTGTTTTAGAATGTTTCGTAATATACTTTACCATTTCTGGCGTAATAATAGCTTCAGATGTAACATTGAGCGGCACCAGTGTCACATTCTTGGCATTTTGCATAACTAATTGCGACGCAATCGGATCACCATGAAAATTCGCCTCTGCGACTGGTGTAACATTGCCTGGCATTAAGAAAGCACCCCCCATTATATAATATTCTTTCACATACTTCATCATTGGCTTTTCTAAAATAAATGCTGTCGCTAATGTTGTTGATCTACCAGCATCGACTATTATTAATTCTCCTTTATATTTTTCAAGAATGTCAAAAAACTCACAAAAAGGCTTTATATTTGGAGAAAGATTTTTCGGTGGTCGAATTGGTCCTAAACCTTCCGCCCCATGAATTTCTGGATAATACGTTGTAATATCTCCAGATAAAGGGATTTTCGCACCATTAATAACAGGTATATCTTCCCTACCTGCTAACTGTAATAAATATGCCGCATTACTTGTCGCCTTTTCTTGCGTTACATTTCCATATCCTGTAACTACACCAACAATATCAATATCAGGATGCAACAATCCATACATAATTGCTAAAGAGTCATCAATTCCTGGGTCTCCTAAAAATAATACTTTTTTCATCGACCTCAACTCCATCCCCTCAGTTGTTATTAATTTATGAATAACCGTGGATATACAGAATAAAAAATGAACAAATTCACACAAAAAAACGCAGTCTTATAAGGACTACGTTCTTCAGCTAACCTATACTGTTTTTTTTACAGCACTCATACTTCCAATGATGTAAGCGATAAACGCAAAACAAATCGGGAAGACAACTGTATGTATACCGAACGGATTTGGATAGAAAAGATGAATACACATATATGAGCCTACCCCAACTAAAATAGACGCAAGCGCTCCTGTAGCATTTCCTTTCCTCCAATATAACCCTAATACGATTGGCCAAATGAATGCAGCTTCTAATCCACCGAAAGAAAATAAATTTAGCCATATTAAAAAATCTGGTGGTTTAATTGCCGCTGCATAAACGAGTAGTCCTACAATACCAGTAATCCACAAACTTCCTTTTTTTATCGTACTGTCTGCTGCATCTTTATTTATGTAATTTACGTATATATCTTTAATAATTGACGAGCTTACAAGTAATAATAAAGAATTTACTGTAGACATAATCGCTGCCATCGGTGCAGCTAAGAAAACTCCAGCTAACCAAGGTGGCAACACTTCCATCGCAAGTAGCGGCATTACTTTATCTGGTACCGTTATACCTGGAAGTACTACTCTTGCAAATACACCCGTTAAATGCATACCAATCATAATTGTACCCACAACAATCGTCCCAATTATTAACGCTTGATGCATCGCTTTTGAATTTTTATAAGACATGGCACGCACGCTAATTTGCGGTAAACCGACAACGCCAATTCCAATTAAAATCCAAAATGATGTAACATATGATTTCGTTAAACTGCCATCTGCTCCGAATGGTGTAATTAACTTTGGATTAATTTGAACAAGTTCCTGCATAATCTTTTCAATTCCACCACCAGCAATGACAGTAGCAATTAAAATGATTGTTGTTCCAACTAACATAATGATTCCTAATAATGTATCTGATAGAGCAACTGCACGAAATCCACCAATTAATACGTACACAAGTACAGAAAAAGTAAATAAAAATAGTGCTGTTGTATACGATAGCCCCGTTAGTGACTCGATTAATCGTCCACCACCGACCCACTGGGCTACTGTCGCTGAAAATAAAAAGATAATAATACATAACGCAGAAAGTATAACAACTGCTTTATTATTGTATCTCCCTTTTAAATAATCGATAAGAGTAATTGCTTCCATCTTCCTAGCGATAATTGCAAACTTTTTACCGATAACCGTTAAAACGATATACCCTGTTACAACTTGAATCGCAGATAACAGTACCCATCCAAGACCCATATTGTAAGCAATACCAGGGCCACCAATAAAGCTACTTGCACTACCGTACGTAGCAATCATTGTCATCGCTAATAATAAACCGCCTAGCTCACGCCCACCAAGAAAATATTCTTGCAAAAATTTATTATGAGCAGTTGCTTGCACGCGTCTTGAAGCATATACACCAATTAAAAATACAACGATAAACGAAATTATCATTGGAATGATTACATACCAATTCATCTATTATTCCTCACTTTTTTCTTCCTCATCGAGTGAAATATCTTGAAATACAAAACGAACAACTAAACTAAGTAAAATAACCATAACGATAAATCCAACGATACAGCTATAAAAAAACCATGCGGGAAAACCTAATACATATGTATATTCATTCGGATTTTTACTACCAAGCCCATAAGCAAATCCGTACCAAATTATAAAATTAATAATAGCAAGTCCAAGACCAATTAACGCTTCTCTATGGGCTATTCGAAAGCGTGGATCATCATGATAATCTTTCATTTTTACCCCTCCTCTCACGATGTATTATTGTACCATTGTTCTTCTAGTTTTTCCTACTAGAAAGCAAAAACAAGCAGGATTTTTTTATAATCATATAGAAGATTCTCTTACATTACATATTTTTTACAATTGTAACACAAATGAAATTTGAATTTTCAGTATTTCTTAATTATGATTTTAATTAGAGGCTTTCCATCTAGTTTCCACATCCTTGATTTCGGAATAAGCGCCGTCTCGTACTGCGTTTACATTATATTTTCAAGGGGGTTATACAATGAGTCAACTAGCTGTAAATCTTCATGAAAAGGTAGAGAAGTTTCTTCAAGGTACAAAAAAGTTATATGTGAATGGATCTTTCATTGAAAGCGCTTCCGGTAAAACATTTAAAACACCTAACCCAGCAACTGGTGAAACACTTGCCGTCGTTTCTGAAGCTGGTCGCGAAGATATTCATAAAGCTGTAGTCGCAGCTCGTATGGCTTTTGACGAAGGTCCTTGGTCTCGTATGAGCACTGCTGAGCGAAGCCGTCTCATGTACAAGTTAGCTGATTTAATGGAAGAACATAAAGAAGAGCTTGCACAGCTCGAAACATTAGATAACGGAAAGCCAATCCGTGAAACAATGGCAGCAGACATCCCACTTGCAATTGAGCATATGCGCTATTACGCTGGCTGGGCTACGAAAATCGTTGGTCAAACAATTCCTGTTTCCGGTGATTACTTTAACTATACACGCCATGAAGCTGTCGGTGTCGTTGGTCAAATTATTCCTTGGAACTTCCCGCTTCTTATGGCAATGTGGAAAATGGGAGCAGCGCTTGCTACAGGATGTACAATCGTTTTAAAACCTGCAGAACAAACTCCACTATCTGCTCTATACTTAGCTGAATTAATTGAAGAAGCTGGATTCCCGAAAGGTGTTATTAATATCGTACCTGGATTCGGTGAATCAGCTGGACAAGCTCTCGTTAATCATCCACTCGTTGATAAAATTGCATTTACCGGTTCTACTCCTGTCGGTAAACAAATTATGCGACAAGCATCCGAATCATTAAAACGCGTTACACTTGAGTTAGGCGGTAAATCACCAAATATCATCTTGCCGGATGCTGATTTATCTCGCGCGATTCCTGGTGCACTTTCTGGTGTTATGTTTAACCAAGGACAAGTATGCTCTGCTGGATCACGCTTATTTGTTCCGAAGAAAATGTATGATAATGTCATGGCTGATCTCGTCCTCTATTCTAAAAAACTAAATCAAGGTGTCGGTCTTAACCCTGAAACGACAATTGGTCCTCTCGTTTCTGAAGAACAACAAAAACGTGTAATGGGCTACATTGAAAAAGGGATTGAAGAAGGCGCTGAAGTACTTTGCGGAGGAAGTAATCCATTCGATCAAGGCTACTTCGTTTCTCCTACAGTATTCGCTGACGTAAATGATGAAATGACGATCGCAAAAGAAGAAATTTTCGGTCCAGTTATTTCTGCAATACCATTTAACGATATTGATGAAGTAATTGAACGTGCAAATAAATCACAATTCGGCTTAGCGGCTGGTGTGTGGACAGAAAATGTTAAAACAGCACACTATGTTGCAAGTAAAGTACGTGCAGGTACAGTGTGGGTAAACTGTTATAACGTGTTTGATGCAGCATCTCCATTTGGAGGATTTAAACAATCTGGTCTTGGCCGTGAAATGGGATCTTATGCATTAAATAACTATACAGAAGTAAAGAGCGTTTGGCTTAACTTAAATTAATGAGAAAGAACCTGACCTATCCGGTCAGGTTCTTTTCATTATGTATTCCTTTAAACTTGCAGTCCTCCGCTCACATTTAATACTTCACCTGTAATATAAGATGCGTATTCTGATGCTAAAAAGGCTGCTGCGTTCGCAATATCTTCTGGCGTTCCAATTCTACCAACTGGAATAGCGCCAACCATCTTTTCTTTCACTTTATCTGGTATCGTTTTGGTCATATCTGTATCCATAAACCCCGGACAAATCGCATTACAAGTAATACCGAAACTTCCAACTTCTTTCGCTGCTGTTTTTGTTAATCCTACAACTCCAGCTTTCGTTGCAGCATAATTTGCCTGTCCAATATTCCCCTCTCTACTTATAGAAGAAATATTAATAATTCTTCCATATCCTTGTTGTCTCATATAAAGAAGTGCTGGTTGCATACAATAAAAAACACCAGTTAAATTCACTTGTAATACTTGTTCCCAAGCAGATTTCTCCATTTTATGTAACATTGCGTCTCTTGTAATTCCAGCATTATTCACCAAAATATGTAATGTACCAAATTTTTGAACTGCATATTCAATTAACGACTTTGCTTCATTTTGATTACTCACATCACATCGATATGAGCACACTTCATATCCTTCATCTGATAACTCACGTGTCGTTTTTTGTAGCTTCTCTTCATTTACATCGCTAATTAATACTTTCGCCCCTAGCTTTGCATAAACCTTTGCAATCTCTTTTCCAATTCCCTGTGCAGCTCCTGTTACAACAGCTGTTTTCCCATTTAAAAACTCCATTCCTATCCCCCATTTCTATTACTTATACTGTATATTTCGGCTTTTTACTTTCCAACTCCTCTTTGTATAAAAAAGTCTATTTGTGTCAAACTAACTTTGCAACGTCGCATAAAGTGAAACTTTAATTAGTGGGAAGTTTGTTCATCCCCCACTGATTATCAGCCCTCACCAATCGGGCATTTACGGACAGTTAATCTCCCACCTAGCTTCTTTGTTCCATCTGAGTTTTAAGGTGGGGGTTTTACTACCCGTTATGCGGGATAAAGTGCAAGGAGATTGTGTCGAATGAATAAAAAGAATTTCAAACAAAGCAAAGCAACTGATGGCATTGATGTTGAGTTCTCTCGCGAACTCGCTGACCACAATGACTTAGAAGCAAACGCACGTGCAAATGCCGCTGATGCACGTCAAAAGCGCCAACCAACCGAAAAATAAGGTACATCACAACCTTATTCTTTTCAAAAGGGACCTACTACCCAACAAAATAAACCGAGAGACATCTCTCGGTTTATTTTCTATATTTTTTTGCATAATGAGCCAAAGTAAGCAACGGATATATATGAGCATAACTATGATAACGAATATAAAACCCACCTGGTAAACCTGTTCCAGTAGGATATTTTTCATTTATATAAGGGTTGGAGAGCAAATATGAAATACCTTTTCGAATAACTGACGTTTCTTTATCATAGTAAGAAATGAGGGCATCTAAAGCCCATGCTGTTTGGGATGGTGTACTAAATGGTAAAGTAACGAACCTTTTCTCCACACTACTGTGGCAAGATTCTCCCCAGCCACCATCTTCATGCTGTATATGTTCAAGCCATAAAGCTGCTCGTTTCAATGATGGATCGCTAGATGGTATTCCTAGTGACCGTAAACCAGTCAACACTGCCCACGTACCATATATATAACAAATTCCCCATTTCCCATACCACGATCCATTTTCCTCTTGTGCATTCATTAACCAATTTATCGCACTTTGTTTTTGTTTCTCAGGCAATTCGTTTTGTGCATACGTCCCGAAAAACTCTAGCACTCTCCCTGTAATATCTGGTGTAGAAGGGTCTGTAATCATATCACTTGCATTTTCGATTGGTAAATTTGCTAATATACGGCTCGTTACCCCTTTTTCAAAAGCTCCCCAACCACCATCATTGTTTTGCAATCCTTTAACCCAATTAACTGCTCGCTTCCAAGCATTATCTACATTTTCGTTCCCTCTACTTCGCGCCAATGCTCTTAACACAGCAGTTGTATCATCAATATCGGGAATCGTCGTATTCACATCCGAAAAGCCCCAACCACCTGGGAAGAGATCCGGTGCATGTACACTCCAATCTACTTTCTTTGTTTGCTGTTTTCTTAATAAATACGCTGATGCATTTTGAATCACTTTACTTGCTTTCGGAACTTGAGCTTCTTGCAAAGCATAACTGAGTAAGGCTGTATCCCATATAGTTGACGGAGAGTTTTGCAAATGGCTCCCTCTCTCCATCTTCCATATATAAGATGTAATTCCCATTATAGCCTTCTTAATAATTGGTGATTGAATAGAATGTCCTAATGCAAGTAAAGCATAAATCATATAAAACGAGGCAGTTGCGTAGCTATATAATGTTCCATTTTCATCAATACGCTCTTTCATAAAACGTTCTACTTCCTCATATCCTTTATGATGCAAAGAAAGTGGATACGTTATAATTTTCTTCACGTCACTTACTAACGTTTGAAAAACTGGAGACCGATCCTCTCGAAACCATTCTCCGCCCCCGCCTGCAATGTGATTTAAATTTGGCAATAACTTTTTCCCTACTCGAAATCTTTTATTTAAACACAACATCATCGGAATTAAATGAATACGTGCTGAGCTACTCAATTCAAATATACTGAGAGGGGAATCATTCTGCAGAAACATAATTGGTGTTGGCAAATGAAAAAGAGAAGGATATTCATATTCTCCATGAATCGCTAATAAAAACTTCGTCATAAAATGAGCACGTGCTACCCCACCTCGCTCATTTATAAACATTTCCGCTCGCTTCATATTCGCATCTTCTTTTGTATATTTTTCCGATGCAAGTAAGGCGGCATAAGATTGAATTGTAGCTGATAAATTACCTCCCACCTCATCTTCATACAATTTCCATGTTCCTTCATTTGTTTGAAGTGATGCTAATCTTTTCACAAACGGTTCTATCTCTTTATCTCTACCTAATAATTTTAATAAAAAAATCATATGGCAATCTGTTAATGGAGCTCCTTCAAAACAAAACCGCCACGTACCATCTTGCCGTTGCATTGTTTGAAGTGCAGTTGTTCTTCTCGCTATTTCTTTATGCACTTTTTCATATAATAACAAGTTACTCACCCACCCTTTCGAAATCCGTATAACGATATTCAAAAAGGTAGCTGAATATGTATAAAAACAAAGAAAAGCAGAACATATAAAATGTTCTGCTCATAAACAATACCCTACTCCGACAATAATTCCTAATAAAGCACCGACTACTACTTCATACGGTGTATGCCCAACAAGTTCATTTAAATTCTTATATTCTGTTTCTCTACCGTGAAAAAAGTCATTCAATATTTTTGCTTGTTTACTTACTGCAAGCCTTACTCCTGAAGCATCATACATAACAATAATGGCAAAAATAGTAGCAACCGCAAACATCGAGCTTTCCACACCTTCCACTACTCCAACTCCTGTAGCAAGCGCTGTAACTGTTGAAGCATGAGAACTTGGCATCCCACCTGAAGCAAAAAACTTTGCAAAATCAAATTCACCTGTTTTAACTAATTTAAAGACTACTTTCGTTAATTGTGCTAAAAACCATGAAATTACAGCTGCCATAAGCGGATCATTATGTAAAATTGTTTCCATGTTCTCAGCTCCTTACTAGCTATAATGGAAATCCTATATAGTATCAGTATAAAGAAAAATGCGTAGAAAATACTACGCATTATGATACTTTTGCTGATTTATTTTTTATAAATTTCGGTTGTTTCTGCACTAAAAACTTAGTCTTCGCTACCGAGAATACAAATAATGCAACCCATATACAGAAAAATGCAATCATATGAGTAGATGTGAAATGTTCACCAAATACGAATACACCTAAAATTAAGCTAATTGTTGGTGCAATATATTGTAAAAAACCTACCATATAAAGCGGAATAAGTTGGGCTCCTTTTGCAAAATAAAAAAGTGGTAGAGCTGTAACAATACCCGCTCCTATTAATAGTAATGTCGATAACATTGAGATAGAGCCAAATGAGCCGAAACCATGTACTCCTGTCATTACTAGATAAATAATCGCAAACGGCGTCACTAACATCGTTTCCATCGTAAGTCCAATTGTCGCATCATAGTTTAACAATTTTTTCGTTAATCCATATAATCCAAATGAAAAGGCAAGTGAAAGAGAAACCCACGGAATAGATCCGAAACGTACTGTTAAAATGATAACCCCCACTCCAGCTAAACCAACTGCAACATATTGCCAGAAGTTTAACTTTTCCTTTAAAACGACTGTACCAAGTAAAATACTAATAAGCGGATTAATATAATAGCCAAGACTCGCTTCAATAACATGATTATGATTAACGGCCCATATATAAACAAACCAGTTTCCGCTAATCAAGACTGAAGCTATTGTTAATGACATTAATAATTTAGGTCGTTTAAAAAGATTCACAAATTCCCCAATAAACTGGCGAAACCTCTTCGTAACACCTAATACGAGTAACATAAAAACAAACGCCCAAACGATGCGGTGTGCTAATATTTCATCTGCTGGAACTTCCTCAACCCATTTCCAATAGATTGGTAGTATTCCCCACATCGTATAAGCACCAGCCGCATATAGTATCCCCTTTTTTTGCTCTGCTGATTGACTCCCCATCTTCCTTTTTCTCCTCTTCTCATTTTTTCTCCATTATACGGTCTCACATGCTCACTTTACCAATAATCAATCTGCATTTCTTTCGACATTTCTCATACAACGAATAATAAACATACCGTTATCACAACAAGTAACGGTATGCCGAAAACAAATTTCTTTTTATGAGTTTTATGATGAAACATATACATTCCGATCCAAGCTCCAACTGCTCCCCCAGCTGCCGCCGATAAAAACAACGTACTTTCTGGCGTTCTCCACTGTTTCTTCTTTGCTTTTCGTTTATCAAGCCCCATAAGGCTAAAAGCTATAACGTTAATAATAAGAAAATAAATCCATTTCATCGCTTTCTCTCCTTATGAAAAATTCGATTAATAGTAACACGAAAAAACGACGGAAACAACTGAAGAACTCTTTTTATCCAACTAGTTTCATTCCTTTTTCTTAATTAGTTACCTTCATATTTACATAACCAACTAAAATCGCAGTTAAAGCATTTAATATTGAAAAATGTTATGTGCAGAATCTTATATTTCATTACATTCATCCACTACCATATCATCGAAAAAACTTCCCTCAATCTCCTTCTCATCAAAATGAAGAACCATAATTAACCCTACATATAAAGAAACGAAATTTAAAAACCATTCCCCATTCTCATCTTTCTTAGCTAAGCATTTAAATATCTCTTGAAATTGCATACGCTCATCTGTCGCAACAACCGGTCGCACGCCAAAATATTTCAATACAAGATGTAGGTTGAGCTGCACGGATAATGATAAAATATACTTTAATAACTCGGTATAATGAGCAACATTTTTTTGACTATATAACTTCACAAGCTCTTGATGTAAAGTAGAAATTGATAATTCTTCTTTAGTCACTTTTGTTGCTTCTAACATTTCAATCATCTTTTTCATATCCATTCCATTTACCCCTTCAGTTACAAAACAAAAGCCAAAGTATACTTATTTTATAATCAACAATAATTGAGTATCTCTCGTCTCTCTTTCTTCTTCACTTACTAAGTCATACTTTTTTAAAAGATGAAATACATCATTTAATATTTCTTGTGAGTGATTACCTTGTAAAAAATTTTTTACCCCTTTAAAAATCTCTTCAGGTAAAAAACTCTTTTGACTTTCAAGCTTATTCATCACATCTTCAATAGAATGATCAATGTTACATGCCATACTAAACTTCCCCCTCTATCCTCTATAAATAATATCCTCAGCTAACGATGTAAACACTTCTCCAACAAGAGAATCTTCATCATATACAGATGAACCATTATTTTCTTCACGTTTCGCAAAAGGTATTTGGGCAATTACTTCTGTTTGCAATTGTTCTGCAAGCATTTCGCCACCGCCTTTTCCGAAGAGATAATTTTTCGATCCATCTTGTTCTTCATAATAAGCCATATTTTCCACAATACCTAAAATCTCATGCTTCGTATGTTTTGCCATTACACCGACTCTTGAAGCAACGAATGAAGCTACATTGTGCGGAGTTGTAACAATTATTTCTTTCGCTTGCGGAATCATCGCTGCAACATCGATCGCAACATCTCCTGTACCTGGTGGTAAATCAAGTAATAAATAATCTAATTCTCCCCAGTGCGTATTCGCAAGAAAATTTCGAATCCATTTATTTAGCATCGGTCCGCGCCACATAACTGGGTTATTTCCTTCTGTAAAAAATCCCATCGACATGATTTTAACACCGTGACTAATGACTGGAATTGCCGTTTGATCAATCATCGTTGGTTTCTTATTCGTTTCCATCATAGCTGGAATACTAAAACCATATATATCTGCATCTAATATCCCCACTTTTTTGCCCATACGCGCTAGTGCAGTTGCAAGATTAATTGTCACCGTTGATTTTCCAACTCCGCCTTTTCCGCTCGTTACAGTAATAAAACGTACTCCTGAATCCGGGCGAAGCATGCTCGGCATACCAGTTTCTGTTCTAGTATTTTTCTTTAATTTCTCTGTTAAAGCTGTACGTTCTTCTTGTGTCATAGAACCAAATGTTACCTCCACTTTAGAGGCACCAATTGCGTGAAGTGATTCTTCAATATCTTGTTGAATTTTTGCTTTTAACGGACAACCTTGGATTGTTAGTACTACTTCAAGTTTAACCTCTGTTCCGTTCATTTGTATATTTCTAACCATATTTAATTCTACAACACTTTTGTGTAACTCTGGATCCTCTACATGTTTTAATGCATTCATTATTTGTTCTTGAGTAAGCATAGAACTCATCCCTTCTCTTATTCTAATTTATATACAACATTTTCTTGGCGCTTCATCTGGTGAAAAAGCTTATCATCCACCGCTAACAGGCGGGATTAATGCGACTATATCTCCAGCTTTTATCATCTCTTCATTCATTACAAACTCTTCGTTAACAGCGACCATCACTTTATCCAACGATTGTAAACAATAGCTGGCTTTGAGCCATTCTTTTAATTGTTGCACTGTCATTTCTTGCTTTTCTGAAATCACTAATCGATCCGATCCAACTTCCTCACGCAAATTTGCAAACAATAAAATTATAATCATTTTCTCATTCTTCCTTCTTTGGTTTTCCTTCTGGATATGGTGTATTTTCAAGTTGATCTCCAATCCACATCGTTCCATCTTCCCAAAATTCTTTTTTCCAAATTGGAACAATTCGTTTTATACGTTCAATCGCGTACTCATTCGCTTCATAAGCTACTTTACGATGCGGTGATGAAACTGCAATGACTACCGCAATATCCATTATTTCTAGCCGCCCTACACGGTGCGTAATTGCTACTTTTGTATCCGGCCATCTTTCACTAATTTCTTCTCCAATTCTCATAAGTTGTTTTACTGCCATCGGTTTATATGCTTCATACTCTAAATGTAGCGTTCGTTTTCCTTTTGTTAATTCTCTCACCGTACCAATAAATGTTGTAATCGCACCTGCTTCTCTTCTTGCGACTTTATTCGTTACTTCTTCAACTAAAATCGGATTATCTACAATCTTAAATAGCACTTGTTCCATTAAAACCACCTCTCACTTTATGAAATGTCCAAGGCCATTCACTACCTTCGTTATCTTCTAATAAAAGAACATCGACAAACATATCTTTTTTATATCCTCTTGTCCCGCCCGGCAATACGATAAACGCGTTGGATTCTGCCAATGAAGAAACTGAGCTAGATTTATCAAACCCTGATGGATAAGCGATTAATTTCCCCTCATCATATTGCAATTTTGCTCGTACAAATCTTATAAATGGATTCGGTTTTAGAAAATCTTCTCCTAATAACGCTTTTTCTCTTTTTAAATGTACTTTTTCACTAAACATATACGTCCGAATACACGGTCTTACGAATAATTCAAACCCTACGTAACAAGCTGATGGATTTCCTGATAAACCAAATAATAACTTGCCATTTAATTGTGCTACAGTCGTAACACTTCCTGGTCGCATTGCAACTTTATTAAAAAGAACAGATGCACCTAACTTTTCGTAAATAGCTGGTAAATAATCATAATCTCCTACTGATACACCGCCCGTTGTAATTAACATATCTACTTGGCCAAGCGCTTCTTTCACAGCTGTAAAACACGTATTAAAATCATCACTAAACTTCCCAAAATATTTTACTCTTCCGCCCGCTCTTCGAATTTGAGACAATATCATGTACGTATTACTGTTTCGGATTTTCCCTGGCTGTAATGAATCATTAACATCCAGTAATTCACTCCCAGTCGCTAACAGTCCAATTACAGGCTTTCTCGCAACTGGTACTTCACTATAACCGAATGTAGCAAGAAGAGCTGAAATACCTGGATTAATGTACGATCCTTTCTTTGCAAGAACCGTTCCTTTACGAGCATCTTCACCTTGAAAAGAAATATTGTCGCCCTTTTTGAATGATCGCTTCACTTCCATATAATTGTTGCCATTCTTCTCATATTGACGAGTCAGCTCTAACATAACAACCGCATCACACCCATTCGGAATTTGTGCTCCCGTCATAATTCGAACTGCTTGAAACGGAACTACTTTCTCATGGAATAGCGATCCTGCACCAATTTCACCCACTACTTCAAATACAATTGGCGTTTCATAACTTGCTAAATTAGTATCTTCTGCTCGAATAGCAAATCCGTCATACGGCGAACGATTAAATGACGGTACATCATGGTCAGCTACTAAATCCTCCGCTAATATACGTCCATAAGCTAATTCAATTGGTAATAGCTCCTTTAAGCCTTTATCAGCAAATCCCATCACTTTACGAACAGCTTCTTCAACCGTAATTGGCACTCTTCTTTCCATTGTTGACACCCTCTCTATTAACCGAATACGCGATAATATAGTTGTTTCGCTTTCGAAATATCATTTGTACCATGAATAAAAACACGACCATCTCGAAAAACAACCACGCGGTAATCATCGAATTGGCAAGATAGTAAATACGGATTCCGATCTAATTTTCCCAGTTTTTGTAATACTTTTTCTATATCATCAAAATTGTATTTCCTATTGTCTACTGTTCTAATTTGAACTGTATTTCTTCCGCATAAAACAGCTGCTTTCGTTTGATTTTCGTATGATAAATAAGGATAAGTTCGATTTGAACCGCATGAGAGACAAGCGTCTGTTTTTATTTTCCCTAATTTTATAAAATGATTTTGATTACTCCATATATCAAACATGAAAAATGTTTTTCTAATTGCTGAGAAATCTTCCACTAAAATTTTGAGTGCTTCTGCCACTTGATATGCTGCGACGATTTGAACAGTCGGGCTAATAATTCCAGCGGTATCACATGTCACACCTGTAACAGGAATATTTTTAAGCATACAATGTAAACACGGTGTCTCTTGCGGAATAATTGTATAACTCATACCATACGATCCAACGCAAGAACCATATACCCACGGAATATTATGTTTTTGTGATAAATCATTTATTACAAATCGAATATCAAAATTATCTGTTGCATCAATGATTACATCTACATTTTTTAATAGACCTTCCATATTTTCTGAAGTTGCATCCATTACGAAAGCATGTATTTGTACTTCCGAATTAATTTGTTCTAACCGATTTTTTGCAGCAATTGCTTTCGGCATTTTCTCTCTCGCATCTTGTTCAGAGTACAATTGTTGCCTTTGTAAATTACTCCATTCAACGTAGTCACGATCAATAATCGTCAACTTGCCAACACCTGCACGTACGAAACTTTCGGCACTTGCACTTCCTAATGCGCCTGCCCCTACAATTAACACATGTTTATTTCGAATTTTTTCTTGTCCTTTACTCCCAACTGGTTTGAACAACTGTTGTCGTGAATACCGATCAGCCATTACATCCCCTTCCTCTCAAGAACTCTATTTCATATTAGAATGTTGTTTCTGATAACAAGCAAAGTAAGCAAAACCAACAAACCCAGCTCCTCCAATTACATTTCCGATAAAAACAGGAACAAAATTTTTAGCCAGATCCATCCACGTTAGATGACCAGCAAAAATAACAGCGGAAATGACAAACATATTTGCTACTACTTGCTGAAATCCAATCACTACAAATGCCATAATTGGAATCCAAATTCCGATGATTTTTCCGACAAAATCACTCGTCCCGTAAGCGAGCCAAAGAGCAAGACAGACGAGCCAATTACAACCAATTGCTAAAATTAAAGTTCTCCCAAATGATTCATGTAACTTCCCTTCCGCTATCGCTACCGTTTTATTTAAATACTCTCCCTCTGTTAATCCGCCAAGATGTCCAAAGCAATACGCAACGAAAATTGCCCCAATAAAATTCATGAGAGTAATCCAAACCCAGTTATTCAGTACACTTATCAATGTAATTTTCTTTGCATAAAGCGCCATAGACAGTGACATCATATTTCCCGTAATTAATTCTCCTCCTGCTAATACTACGAGCATGAGTCCAACAGGAAATACTGCTCCTCCTAAAACATTCACTAGACTTCCCCAGCGCTCAGGTAAATTCCCTAAAACTCGAATGTTAAGTAAAAAACCTATTGCAATAAACGCTCCTCCTAAAAAACCGAGAATAAGCATCGCTGGCAATGTCTGTCTTACTTTTTGAACACCGGCCTCAATGACAAGCTCAGCAATTTGTTCCGGCTTATGAAATGCCATTACCCATTCCTCCATTTTCTCCAAATAAAAAAGCAGCTTCAAAAAACCTCCTCAAAATAAAGGTTTTTGAATGCTGCTTAATTTCTCTGCACATCTTTTACAGAGATATCAATCATCACTTTTACTATAAAATAGAAAATCCACAACTCTTGTAAATTTTCCATTTTTCACTATGACGCTAGCTTTATATATTAACCACCGATATGTGACATTTCAATTTTAGGCATTGTTTTCTTATTTGTATGATTTAAGCGTTCATCTGAATAACGATCTTCCCTATTATTCCATATATCGCATACTAAATCTTTAATGTCCTCATCTGTATGTTCAGAACGAAGCAATTCTCTTAAATCATTTCCTTTAGAAGCAAATAAGCAAGTATATAATTTTCCTTCTGCAGAAATACGAGCTCTCGTACATGATGAGCAAAAAGAATCTGTTACTGATGAAATAATACCTATTTCCTCATCGCTTCCTATATAACGATACCTAGTAGCCACTTCACCAGAATAATTTGCTTCTATCCGTTCTAACGGCATAACTTGATGAATCGTATCTACTATTTCTTGTTTAGAGACGACCTCTTTTAAATCCCAACCATTATAATTTCCAACGTCCATATACTCAATAAAACGAAGAATATACTTATTTTCCTTAAAGTATTGCGCCATTTGCAAAATGTCCTGTTCGTTTTTTCCCTTTTGAACGACCATGTTTATTTTAATTTTCATTCCAACTTCAGCTGCTGCCTGTATTCCTTCCAGAACCCTTTGCACTTTGCTCCTATTACCATTTAAATAGAAAAACCGCTCTTCTTCTAAGGAATCTAAACTAACTGTCACACGTGATAGCCCCGCCTTATATAAATCAGGAGCAAACTTTTTAAGTAACGATCCATTGGTTGTTAAACCGATATCTTCTACACCATCAATTTTATTAAGGCGCTCAATAAGCTTTGGAAGCCCTCTTCGAAGTAACGGTTCTCCGCCTGTAATCCGTAATTTTCTCACACCTAAAGAAACGAAAATACGTGTTATCCTTTCAATTTCATCAAAAGATAAAATTTTATCATTAGACAAAAACGAGTAATCAGGACCAAATATTTCTTCTGGCATACAATATCGACAGCGAAAATTACAGCGATCAGTAACTGAAATACGTAAATCCTTTAACGGACGTTGCAACTTGTCTAATGTAACTGATTTCATCTTCATTGCCTCACTTTTATTTTATATTTAAAACACGTTCTGGATGGGTATATACATTTAAGGAGTGATTACGAATAAATCCTATTGTCGTAATACCTAAATCTTCTGCTAGTTGCAAAGCTAACTCAGTTGGAGCTGATTTTGATAGTATAATTTCACAACCGATTTTTGCAACTTTCAATAATATTTCCGAAGAAATACGACCACTAAAAACAATGATTTTATCTTTTATAGAAATATCGTTTCTTAAACAATAACCGTAAATTTTGTCTAGTGCATTATGCCTACCAATATCCATTCGGCTTAAAATAATACCATTCACATCACATAACGCTGCATTATGAACCCCGCCAGTATGATGAAACGTATCCGCAGATTGCTGCATTTCTTTCATTAACCGAAAACAATCCTCTGCCGCAACCTGTACATGGACACCCTTCATTTTTTTTGCACTTAGTGCATCATTTGCAAAAACAAACCCTTGCCTACTCATACCACAACAAGACGTAATATAGCGTTTATTTTGCATTTGTTCATAATACGGATTTACTTTTGTCGTTATTACATGCACAAATCCTTCTTTCTCCTGCACCCATACACTATCAATATCTTCATACTTCCGAATGATTCCTTCAGACGCTAAGAAGCCTATTACCATATCTTCTATATATTCTGGAGTACTAACCATTGTAACAAACTCCTGTCCGTTCATTTTAATGGTGACAGGAAACTCTGTTACAATGCTGTCCTCTATATGCTTAAATGCTCCTTGTTCATAACGAAAGATTTCTCTTTCTACCTGTATCGGTTTCACGATCAGTATCCTTCTCTCACGTTATATTTTTATCAAAAACAAATACAGAAACTGCAATATCTTCTTCTACTTTCATATCCGAAAACAAATTCACTAATTTCGCTCCAACAAGTTCCTCCAAATGTTCACGGGAATTCGCAGCATACACTTCTTGAATCATTTTCGTTCTAGCCATATGAACCATTTCCGCACCGTCCATCGTACTTGAAATAAATTTTTCAGTAGGTGTTAAGTTTCCATAAAGAGTCGCTATAGCCATATTTTCCGCAAAAACAGTATGAATTCGTTCTGGTCCTTTTCCAAAAAGTTCCTTTCGAAGTTTTCGTATCATATCATTAAATTCATGTACTTTTTTTGACATACAATTATACCTCCCAAAAGCCTCATTTTACTTTATTATATATTTTACCAAAATGAGCCTTCCGCCCAAACTATTTCGTACAAATATTTGGGCGGAAAGGTTCACTTCATGAAGTTTATTCGTCTTTTAACCCTTTACCCATACCTTTTAAGAAATGAAGCCCAAACCCGATAGCACGGTTAATATCTGGGTCTTTCAATACTTTCATAAGATCGAATACCCCTACTTTTTTATTACTTTCTAGATGTTCATTACCTTCTTCTAGTCCGACTAATAAACTACCTATAAGCTTTTTCGTAAGTTCTGGGTCAAGTTCAGTTAACGCACCTGCAGCACCCATCATATTATTAATTAAATTTGTAACAGGCTCACGAGTTACTTGACCTAGAACAATTTTCGCAATTGGTTCTTTCGCTTTTAGCATTGAATTTGCAGCTTCTAGCATTCCAATGTCATTTAATTCCCCTACTATATTAAACATCTGATTTAGAGCTTCTTCATTATTAGTTAGAAGCTCTTTTAAATCATCTAACTTTTGCTGTTTTATTTCTTCCTCAGTTAATTCTTGTTTTTGAATCATTTTTATAGGTGTAGCCATAGTTTTCTCCTCCTACTTATCCGTTAAATGCACATACCCTGGACGTGCCCACTTACGATGTACCTCAATTCCAGCTTGAGGGTGACGTTTTTTATTACGTGGGTTCGCTTTTGGCATCGGATTTTCGCCCTCAACTTCTAATACTTCCATACGTACTTTCGTTTGTTTATACGCAGGTGTATTCGTACGTACATCCACAGCAGGACCTGTTAAGAAATTAATTGCCGTTTCGTTATCTGTAGAGTTCATCGGTAAATATAACTCATTCGCTTTTACACGATCTGTAACGAGTGCACGTAATTTTAATGCTCCAAAAGGAGAGACAAGACGAACTAACGAACCTGTTTTTACGCCACGTTCTTTTGCAAGGTCTGGAGAGATTTCAACGAAAACACCAGGTACTTTCGTTTGAATACCTGTTGATTTATTTGTCATATTCCCTTCATGGAAATGCTCAAGCATACGACCGTTGTTTATGTGAAGGTCAAACTCAGCTGGAAATTCAGCTGGACGTACCCAGTCAGCAATCGCAAAACGAGCTTTTTTATCTGGGAAGTTAAATCCGTCTTGGAACAGAAGTGGTGTATTCGTTCCATCAAAACTTCCCCAATGGAAACTGTTCCATCCTTCAAGCACTTCATAGTTCGCTTGCGAGAACAATGGTGATAAACTTGCCATCTCAGCAAAGATTTCACTTGGGTGGCTATAATTCCAGTTTGCACCTAGTTTATTCGCAACTTCCTGGACGATCCACCAGTCTGGTTTCGCATCTCCTAGCGTAGGAAGAACTTGATATAATCTTTGGACACGGCGCTCTGTATTTGTGAAAGTACCTTCTTTCTCAAGAGATGGCGCTGCTGGTAATACAACATCTGCATATTGAGCAGTTTTAGAAAGGAAAACATCTTGCACAACGAAGAAATCAAGGCTCGATAACACTTCATGTACATGATTTGCATTAGAATCTACAAGAGCCATATCTTCTCCGACAAGATACATTGCTTTCATTTTTCCTTCGTCAATTGCGTGAAGCATTTCAATATTATTAAGACCTGGTTCACTATCAATTTTCACTCCGTAAGCAGTTTCAAATTTCGCACGTTCCATTTCGTTAGTAACGTGCTGATATCCTGGAAGCCATCCTGGTAAAGTCCCCATATCACAAGCACCTTGTACGTTATTGTGACCTCGAAGTGGGTATGCACCTGCTCCTGGACGACGATAGTTCCCTGTTGCAAGAAGTAAGTTTGAAATTGCAGCGGAAGTATCAGAACCACCTGTATTTTGCGTTACCCCCATACCCCAAAGGATACATGTACCATCTGCATCACGAATCATTTCAGCCATTTGAATAAGTGTTTCTTTTGAAATACCTGTTACTTCTTCTGCATATTCAAGTGTATATTCTTCTAGGCTTTCTTTGAAATCTTCAAAGAAGTTTACATTCTCATTAATAAATTCCTGATCATGCCAACCTTGATCGATCATATATTTCGTAACAGCCATTAACCAAACTTGATCTGTTCCTTGTTTTGGACTAATAAAGACATCTGATCGCTCTGCCATTTCGGTTTTACGAAGATCAGCTACAATTAACTTTTGTCCGTGTAATTTATGTGCACGTTTAATACGTGTAGCTAGAACAGGATGCCCTTCTGTCGGATTACATCCTACAATAATAACAAGACCAGATTGCGCAATATCTTTAATCGTTCCGGCATCACCGCCCATACCAATTGTACGGAACAAACCATCCGTTGCTGGTGATTGGCAATAACGTGAGCAGTTATCAATATTATTCGTTCCAAATACTTGTCGAGCTAATTTTTGAATTACATAATTGTCTTCATTTGTAATTTTAGAGGAAGAAATAAATCCGATAGAACCTTTACCGTACTCTTCTTTAATAGCACCTAATTTATTTGCAACTACATTCAGTGCTTCTTCCCATGTAGATTCAACAAACGTTCCATTTTTACGAATTAAAGGTTTTGTTATTCGTTCTTTAGAATTTACGAAATCCCAACCAAATTTCCCTTTTACACAAGTGGAAATTGCGTTAACTGGTGCATCTGAAGATGGCTGTACTTTAAGGATTTTACGCCCCTTCGTCCACACTTCAAACGAACAACCTACACCACAAAATGTACATACTGTTTTCGTTTTCTTCGTACGAGTATCACGCATGGCCGCTTCCACTTCTGATACCGCAAAAATACCGCTATATCCAGGCTCAACTTCTTTAATTAAATCTACCATCGGTTCAAGAATATCTGGTTTCAATCCCGTCATAAATCCAGCTTCACCGAGCATCGTTTTCTCCATTAAAGCGTTACAAGGACAAATCGTTACACATTGACCACAGCTAACGCATGAAGAATCATTAATATTTACTCCTTCATCCCAAATAACTCGTGGGCGTTCCGCTTCCCAGTCTATCGATAACGTTTCATTTACTTGTAAGTTTTGACACACCTCAACGCATTGACCGCATGCAATACATTGATTAGGATCATAGCGATAAAACGGATGCGTCATATCAACTTCACTTACATCTACTTTCGGTTCATACGGATATTTTTGATGTTCAATTTCCATTAATTCTGCTGTATTATGCAGTTTACAGTTCCCATTGTTGTTGTCACATACTGTACAGTATAATAAATGATTTTCTAGTAACCGATCCATCGCCTCTGTTTGTGCTTCTTTTGCGCGAACAGAAGCACGTTCAATGCTCATACCTTCCGTTGCTATCGTCGAACAAGAACGCATTAACTTTCCGTCAACTTCTACAATACAAGTGTCACATGTTTGAATAGGATCTACCTCTGGCACATAACA
Source organism: Bacillus sp. FSL K6-0073 (assembly GCF_038006085.1). Classification (NCBI taxonomy): domain Bacteria; kingdom Bacillati; phylum Bacillota; class Bacilli; order Caryophanales; family Bacillaceae; genus Bacillus; species Bacillus sp. FSL K6-0073. The sequence goes on from NZ_JBBOUN010000001.1 coordinate 3,609,692, forward strand.
AATTTGCGGATGTTCAATCCCGTTCTCATTAATAACACCTAATATCGTTGAACCGGGCTCCGCTGTATACTTTTTTCCGTCAATTGTAATATGAACCATGTTGTTATTCATGGTCTTTCCCCCTTTTTGAGAATAAAAAAACTCCACCACGAAAATATACGCACCACATTTCGGCACGTTATTATCATGGTGGAGTAGTTTATTAGCACATCTTGCTAAAATACCAATCCATTTATTCATAAATAAAACGATAGAGTCATAACAGGTCATATCACGATTCCATCTTTAACACTATAATTATAGCGTTAAAGTTAAAAATATACAATATAAAATTTAAACTACGCATATGTCAGCTTGTAACTATCCATAATAACCCATATAAAACATAACAAGGAGTAAGCGAACAAATGGGGTCTTTTAATAAATGGATTCGTGGTGAAAAATCTTTTTCTACCCAAGAGCAAGCTGATTACGCATTAAATAAATCTATCTCTTCTTCCCTTTCCCTTAATTTAAAGCACTTGTTCAAACTGTTTAGCGGTATTCCAGAATTAATAACACGCACTTTTCCATTAAAAAACGGACAGGAAGCTGCACTTATATATATGGAAGGACTTGTAGACAAAACTGTTATTAACGTAAACATTCTTCGTCCTCTCTTATTTAAAGAGTGGAATGAAGACGATTTTTGGGAAGCTTCTGTTTCTATCGGAAATATAAAAAAAGTTCAACAGTGGACAGACATTGAACAATCTCTTTTACACGGCAAAAGTATTTTATTTATAAACGCGCAACTATCCGCTTTAGAGCTTGATACGCAAGCGGCACCAAAAAGGAGTATTGAAGAACCTACAACAGAGAGCTCCATAAAAAGCTCACACGAAGGATTTAATGAAGTAGCGAGCGACAGCCTTGCACTTATTCGTCGATATATTCCAAATCGCGAATTGAAAGTGAAGGAATTCACTGTTGGTGAACGAGCTACTTCAAAGGTTTTTTTGCTTTATCTAGCAGATGTTGCGAACGAAAATGTCGTAAAAGAAATGGCATCCCGTATCGAGTCAGTAAAAGTTGATGCGATTCTTACTACTGGTGAATTAGAGGGGTTTGTTGAAGATAATTCCTTTACTCTCTTTCCGCAATTATCAATAACTGAACGTCCTGACACAACAGCACATCATATTCTAGATGGGCGAATTGCCGTTATTGTAGATCGCTCACCAGGCGTATTAATAGGACCTATGACCTTTTCATCCTTTTTCCAGACGATAGATGATTACAGCTTCAGACCTATGATTCCATCTTTTATACGACTCCTTCGTTTCACTGGGCTATTTATTGCAATATTTGCTCCTGCTCTTTATATTGCTATGATTTCCTTCCATTATGAAGTGATTCCGCTCAAATTGTTGTTAACGATTGGAGAATCTCGAGCCAAAATTCCTTTCCCCCCCATATTAGAAGCTTTATTAATGGAATTAGTTCTCGAAATGCTCCGAGAAGCAGCGATTCGGCTCCCTGGACCTGTTGGACAAACAATCGGCGTCGTAGGAGGAATTGTAATTGGACAAGCTGCGGTTCAAGCTGGGATTGTTAGTAACGTTATGGTTATCGTCGTATCAATTACTGCGGTTGCCTCTTTCATTATTCCCAACTTAGAAATGTCAGCAGGAATTCGGCTTCTTCGATTCCCAATGATGATAGCCGCCTCTTTATTTGGCGTCATTGGAATTATGGTTGGAATGGCAATTATTATCATCCATATTCTTTCTATGGAATCACTTGGTGTGCCATATGGTAGTCCTTTTTCTCCGTCATATGCTTCGGATTTAAAAGATACCCTTGTACGTTTCCCATGGAAAATTATGAAGAAACGGCCACTATCTCTACAATTAAAACAAGATAACCGGCAAAGAGATGTTGAGGAAAAGGAGGAGAATAAGTGACAAAACGTGCAAAGAGGGAGATCACTTTATTTCAATACATTTTAACTATTAGTGGTGTTCAAGTCGGGTTCGGCGTACTTACACTTCCGCGTGAAGTTGCACAAGGAGCGAATACAGATGGCTGGATGTCTATTATTATCGGATGTGTCATTACCACTTTAGTCAGTCTATGTATTGTAAAAATCATGGAAAAACATCCAGGATATACTTTACTTGATGTGCTGATACGTTATCTTGGAAAATGGCTAGGAAGAGTAGTAATGATTTTTTGGATTTTATATGCTGTACTCGCAGCTGTTTCCTTAATTTTTTCCCTCTTATACGTTATTCATATTTGGATTTTACCTAGATCTCCTATGTCTTTAATTATGATTTTGTTATCCATTCCAATGCTTATGCTTGCATGTAAAGGGGCACTTATTATTAGTCGCTTTGCTGTTTTTACTGTCATCTTTACACTTTGGATGCCATTATTATTATTTATTCCTCTTAAAGATGGGCATTTTATATATCTTCTTCCTCTCATCAAGGAAGGATGGCTACCAATTCTAAACACCGTGAAATCAACTATCATTGCGTTTCTCGGATTCGAGTTTGCATTTGTCCTTTATCCTTATTTAACTAACAAAGCATCTGCAAAAAAAGGAATTATTATTGCGAATTTGATTACGTTATTTATTTATCTTCAAATCACGTTCGTTTCTTTTATTTATTTTAGTCCAGATGGTATAACAAAGTTTTTATGGCCGACTCTTTCTCTTGTTACACCGTTTCACTTCTCATTTCTTGAGCGATTTGAAATTATCTTTTTATCATTTTATCTCTTTATTATTTTTGATTCCTGTATTCCTTATATTTTCACTGCTTCAGATGGAATTAATCAATTACTTAACAAAAAAGGGAGTTCATTACCTATTTATTTTTTATTATTCGGGTGTATTTTCATCTTATTCTTTTATATCCCTTCTTCTTATCAGATAAGTGCGTTGCGGGAATTTTGGGGAACTGCTAGTTATTTTATCGTTTTTCTATTCCCGGTTGTATTTCTCTTATACATGACACTTTATCAGCATTGGAAAAGGAGAAAAGTTTAAATGAGACGCTTTATTCGTTTTATTATATTTTGTTTTCTCATAATTTTTTTAGCAGGTTGTGAAGATCGGCTTGATTTAGAAAAACAATCCATCTCATTAATTTACGGTTTTGACGCAAAAGCAAAAGGAAAATTAATTGTGTATCACGTAAATCCTATTTTTAATGAAGATGTAGAGAAAAAGTACGAAATTCATGAAGCGAAAGTACATACACCCCGAGAAGCAAAAGATACGTTTAACAGTTCAAGCAGCGGTTTAGTGTCCACAGAAAAGTTACAGCTCATATTGTTTAGCACGAATTTTTTAAAACAAGAAGGAGCTATGCCTTATCTGGATGTTTGGTATCGCGATCCTAAAAATACAGGAAATATGCGCATGGTTGCAGTAGATGGCCCCGTTTCTTCTGTTATATATAATAATTTCAAAGATAAGCCTGCTCTTCCTGAATATTTAACAGATTTAATTAATACGAACAAACTATACAATCGGACCGTGTTTACGACATTCCATGAATTTCATAGACAAACTTTTAATAAAGGGGTAACTCCTCATGCCCATCAACCTAAGAAAACAGATCAACCCCAAAACAAAAAATCCTTCACATAATATGTGATAGAAAAGGATAGATAAAGGCATTTTAGCCTTATCTATCCTTTTCTGTACTACTAATGATTACGTTTACTACTCAAAAACTTCTATTCCTATTTTTATACATCATAACAATTTTAATTAGGTTGTGGTGTACTTCAAAGGTGGTAAACTATCATACCTTAATAGTTTCGAATGTCTTCTAATAAAAGGAATAATCCACATTAATCCAATTGTTATTAGCACAATAGACATTAAAAGAATGATAGTTAATTCAGGTTGTGCTGAAGGTGTGCTTGTAGTTGTAGACTGTAAAGCAGAAAAGATATCTCTTGAAGCTACAATTATATTATTAACCATGTGAGCTATTATAGAAGGTAATAAACTTTTAGTTTTCAAGTACATTAAACAAGAAATAATCCCAAATATTGTGGTTCCAAAAACATTGCTTAGATGTAAAACACCGAAGCAGATGGAAGAGAATATAACTGCTTTTTTTATTCCGAATTTATACGTAAAACGACTAAGAATAAAGCCTCTGAACAAAATTTCTTCACAAACAGGAGCAATGAAAGAAAGAGTTATAGCTTTCATTAAAATAAACCACATACTTTGTGTTTTAACTACTTCGTTTGTATCCTCTAGCGAAGTGCCCTTTGGTATTAATGAAAATAGTATTACGATTAGCAATAACATACCTAATCCGAAAAGCATAGTCATAATTGCTGATGCAAAAATTTTTCTAAAAGAAAAAGAAGATGGTTTTGACAAGTAAGTTTTAAACGAGATATTATATCTTTTAAATTTAAAACCAATCCAAAACATAGGGATAGCATAAATTGAAATAATAAGAGCAATATTTAACTTTACATCTTTAGGAATTTCTTTGAATAATAAAGGCAAAATAAATATCATTATTACAAAAGAGATAATAGCCCACATTAAAATGAACCTTGTTTTCATATGATCAAAAATTTTATCCATTAATAGCCTCCTGTAGTTTTATGTTAGTATTCTAAATTTAATTATATCATTTTAAAGGGATATTTTGGTATTTCGTTTGATATAGGTTGTCAGCTATTTTGGGTCACATTACATCAATATCAGGCTAAGGTTTTACACTACCCATAAAGCAAAAAAGAAGTTATCCTTTCTATAGAATCATAGGAAAGGGTGGCGTTTTTTATGAATCTTTCGATTCAAAGTGAACTACAATTATTTGCTGAAGAATTATATGAACATCTTACTCCTTCATTTTTAGAAAATCTTGCTAGAGAACTAGGTTTTGTACAACGAAAACGTAAGTTTTCAGGGCATGATTTAGCTACTATCTGTGTTTGGATTAGTCAACGGGTAGCGAGTGATTCTTTAGTACGACTATGTAGTCAACTTCATGCTGTTACAGGAACAATCATGAGTCCAGAAGGACTTAATAAACGTTTCAATAAAAAAGCTGTTTGCTTTTTAAAACACATTTTCTCTACATTACTAAAAAGTAAAATTTGTGAAACATCAGCGATTCCAAGCTCTTCAATCGCTTATTTTCAACGAATTCGTATTTTAGATGCAACGATTTTCCAGGTACCAAAGCATTTAGCTAGTGTGTATCCTGGATCAGGTGGTTGTGCTCAAACAGCGGGTATAAAAATCCAGTTAGAATATGATTTACATAATGGCCAGTTTTTAAATTTCCAAGTGGAACCAGGGAAAAATAATGATAAAACCTTTGGAACAGAATGTTTAGCAACATTACGTCCTGGTGATCTATGTATTCGGGATTTAGGCTATTATTCACTGGATGATTTAGATCAAATGGACCAACGTGGCGTGTATTATATATCACGGCTCAAATTAAACAATAGGGTGTATATAAAAAATGAATTTCCTGAATACTTTCGAAATGGGACAGTAAAAAAACAGTCTCAGTATATCAAAGTTGATTTAGAACACATTATGAATACCTTAAAACCAGGGCAGGTCTATGAAATAAAAGATGCTTATATTGGAAAGGATAAAAAACTATTCACTAGGGTGATTATGTATCGATTAACAGGAAAACAACTTCGTGAACGTATGAAAAAACAAGTGTATACGGAAAGTAAAAAGGGCATTACATATTCGGAAAAAAGCAAACGATTAGTTGGCATGAACCTGTATGTTACCAATACACCTTGGGAGATTGTCCCGATGGAACAAATTCATGATTTTTACTCTCTCCGCTGGCAAGTTGAAATCATCTTTAAAACTTGGAAATCATTATTTCAAATTCATCATTGGCAAAATATTAAACAAGAGCGATTAGAATGCCATGTTTATGGAAAACTCATTTCCATTTTTTTATGCTCTTCTATTATGTTTAAGATGCGACAATTGATTTTACAAAAGAAACAAAAGGAGTTAAGCGAATATAAAGCAATTGGAATGATTCAAGATCATTTGTCCATTTTATATCAATCTATAGAGCAAAACACCCAAGAAATAACAAAAATTCTAATCCGCCTGTTCTACTTACTCCAAAAGAATGGTCGGAAATCTCATCGATACGATAAGAAAACAGTCTTTGATATTTTGGGTGTTGTCTATGAGTATAATGGATTGAGAAAACAAAAGAAAACTGCATAATCTTAAAAAAGTGATACCTATCTAGGTTTATTTGGTGTGCTTCTTTTTAAGAGCACCAAATATTTTAGAGGTGTTTCGTTTATATGAACGAAAGTTCATTTTGTTTTCATTCTTAAGTTGATGGGCATGGGGTAACTCCTGCTATTTCAGAAATAAAAAAAGGGAAGAAAGATGTTATTGTTACTGGTTCGGCACTATTAACCTCTCGTGGAGCTTATAAGATGTCTTTAACTCGCTATGAAAGTGCCCTTCTTCTTATGGTGCAAAAGAAAGCTAATATACCCGTTTCACTTACAATGAAAATCCCCTCTAATTTAGTTGAAAGTAATAGCCATCTAAAAGATACAAAGGGCAACGATTTTATAACAATAAACGTTCTTAGTATGAATCATGATATCGGTACAGACTATAGCGATAACCGATTCAAATTTAATATTAAAATGGATTTAAAAATTGCCGTATCTGAACTTACATTCAACATGGATATAGATAGTGATAGAAAAAAATTAACTTCTCTTATTACAAAACAACTAAACAAAGATTTAAACGAATTAATCCACAAAATTCAGAAACAGCAACTCGATCCATTCGGATTTGGTGATTATGCGAGAGCATTTCGCTATAAAGAATGGAAACAAGTTGAAGATGATTGGCCAAGTGCCTTTTCAAAAGCTAATGTGAAAGTGGCACCAACTATTAAAATTTTAGAAAATGGGATTATTAAATAGAAAAAACACGCTACTTGCTCTCATACGTCTAAAGAGCAAGTAGCGTATTATCATTTTTATTTTGAAGCTTCCTATACAGTTATACTTCTGTTTCTGGTTCTTCGTTTTCCGCTTGTTCCAATCCTTGCTGCTCTGCAAGTTCAGCTGAAATCATTCCATAATAAATTTCTGGATACAATCCAAATATTTGATATACACTTCCTAAAAACGGCATCAGAATCCCTCTTTTCTAAAGTTGTATTGCCACTTTTAAGGATTCCCTTTTCATTCATTATACATTCGTTTTTGGCGTTTCTTCTTCATCTTGAACACTTAATAAATTTTGCCATTTTTTATACGGAGCGCTATTTGGATCTACATATCCTTTTGCATGCGAGCGATCCCACAATTGTTTAATAAACATTTCTTTCTCTTTCTTTGCCACCATATCGGCACCTGTACCGTAATAGTTCTGGAAATACAACTCGATTTCATCGAGGAATAGTCTTAATAATTCATCTGATGTTTCTTCTAATGTCGGATCATACTTCGCTTCACGGTCATACATTAAAATCATATCTAAAAGATTGTGGACATGTTCTTTTCTAAGCCATCTTACATCTTGGGCTCCTAATACGAACGGATGTGTATATAAATGTCCACCTTGTATCATCGCCTTTTCTTGCTCTTCTTCAAATCGTGACAAGATGTTTTCATAAATAAACGGATTATGAAGCAATGCTCTGTGTAATTTATAACTTTCGCTTGAAATATTTTTCCCCATCGACTGAATTAAAAAGCTACGTCCTACACCGTTATATTGATACACAAATTGTCCATCAACAGCAACTAAACTAATCCAGCGATACATATATGCGTATAGTAATGCACGATTACATTTATCATAATCTAATTTTGTTTGAGTCGCGTTTAAATCTGGCATAAAGGCTGGTAAGTGCCAATACTTATCTAAATGCGGCGTTAAACTAGATTTTTTACTATTTAATTTATTTACACGGCGATAATACGATTGGAAATAGTCACCTTTATCATTCATAAATCCGTTTGAAATATGTCCTGATGATAATTTAGGAAAATCTTGCAGCGATAAGCCGTAATGCGCTCGATAACAGATTACTTCAAATGGCGAAAAGGCTTCATGTACTGTATCTTTTTCTTTAAACATTTCTTGAATTAATTCCTCTTGCAGCTCTTTCTTTAAAGAAGGATGTATACCCCAATATTGTAATTCCCTATGATGAGCAACTTTCGGAACGAATGGACTCGCTAAATGGAACAGGTCTTCAATTTTTTCACGAACGTATTCATCGCAATCACGTTTCTTATAATCTGCTTCTTTTCGCAACGCTTCAATGATATTCAGTTCTAATTTATCACGATAGCGTACTTGCAGTTCGTCATAACAATAGCTCAGTATATGTTCTCGATAGAAATCCTCTACCTTTTTCGACTGAATCTCTTCTGTTTTCGCATCACGACAATATTCCCCGTACAAACTCATATAAATTTCCGCTGATATATCTTTCGGTAGTACACCTAAATTTAAATGTTGCTGCATATCTTGCCATATCTTTTCTTGCAGCTGTTCCTCAGCTAATACATATACATTCGTCGGGTTTGTTTTCCCTTCAAATTCCTTACTGCGCTTTTGGATCTCAAACAGTAAATTTTCACGTGTTTCATGTAAATTATCAAAAAATCTTTCCCAATATTGAATCATTTTATTAACTGCTTGATATAGCGATTGATATACAAGTTCTAATAGCATTTCTTTTCGATATTCATTTAATTTGTGTACATATTGCGTTACGATGTCTTCAAATTCTCTTTTGAATAAACGTTGCTGATTATTAATCATTTTTCCGAACCAGCCTTGTTGTTGAGCAATTTCTACTCGGCGTACAGCCGTTATCGTTCCATCGATATTACCCACATTAAATTTTTTATCGTAGTTTTGAATTACATTACGCTTTTGTTCATTATTTTCATGTAGTCGATTCATTTTTTCCACTAACTGCTTTCGAATTTCATATAACATAAAACGTGCTGCTACTGGGTGAACTGGATCTGTTTTCTTTAAAAACCATGTATTTAATTGATAGGACTGCCCTTCAGAACCACTTGGTGAAAAGCGGTCTGATTCAATCATGTCATATAAAAGTGTCGTTACATGTTCATGTACACGGCTCGGAATTGCATACGCATATAAACGAACCGCATGATCCACTCTTGCCACTTCACCTTTCATTTGTTCCATCATTTTCAGTTTCGCAGCTGAAATTTTACACTCATGTTGCAGACGATTTAATTCCTCATCTTTTTGCACCGTTCGTTGTACATAACTTTCTACAGCTTCTAAAAACAGTTTTGATTTCGCAACTCCGATCTTACCACCCTCTGCTCCTTCACGTGTTTCATTGTACATTTGTCTATAGAAAATATGAGCTTGCTCTGGACGGGTAGCAAGATGCTCCAAGTCCTCTAAATAACTTTTACCTCTCTCCGGCTTTTCACGTTGCATCCCACGTTTTACATCTTGATCGTATCTTTGCTTCTTCTCTTGAAACAGTTGATCTAAATGAAGCCACGATTCATCTAAACCTTGCACCGCCCATTTTAAAGCACAATATTTTAACACATGTTCATATGGATAAATGAGTTTTGCCGTTCCTGCCCCGCAATATCGCCCTTTTCCGCTTGATTCTGCTAATTGCTGAATTTGATTGTCTTCCTGTGCAAAATGACTTGTGGACATCGGGCTAAATAACTGTAAATAAATTGTATTTGCCATCTGTTCCATATAATCTGATAAATTGTGTAAATGGTGTCCATGTAGGTTTTCATAATCGTATAAGAAACAATAATTGTACGGTAAATGATGTTGTTTAATTGTATGATTCGTTCTTCCGTCTTCATCTACTTGATCAGGGCGATACTCTAATTCAATTGTTACACCGCCGCGTTTTGATAATTCTCCAGTAGAACCGAGCGTAATAGCATGTAATTCTTTTAACGATGCATAGCCGTTCGCTTGCACCGTTTCAAACTCTTTCGCACTAACTGTTCTCGTCTTTACTAAAACATCCGGCATTAAAAACGCACCGCGTATTAAAATGTTATGATGCTGCAATTTTTTCCGAAGCATTTCACGTAAATATAATGCAATTTGCAGAAACATCCCCGAACCTGTTCCGCCTGCTAGTGATGTTACTATAATGACACGCACACCATATTCTGTTTGATCACTTGTAACCGGAAAAATTTTCTCAATTTCTTGCCAAAAGGACGTTAATTTATCTTCTTTCATCGCAGCACGTAACGCTAAACGTGAAATGACGCGTAACTGTCCTGCTCCTTCTGTTAATGGTTTATCAAGTATAGTCGGATCCATCGGAAACCACTCTGGGATTGTTGGATCTCCTGCAATATACTCCCTGGGCGTTTTACTAGAACTCGTTTGTGTCTTAAACTTTCGAATATGATCAAATTTACTCAATGTATTCACATCTGTATCAAATACGTGCATTGCTACCTTTTTCCGGCGCTCTTCAGGTAATTTTTCATATATTTGATGCGTCACAGTACTACCGATTCCACCTAAACCAATTAATATTGTTGGAACTTGTAATGTCATGTGAACCACCTTCCTATTCTTGCTTGTTTGAAAAAAGGGAAAGAGAATCCATACTCCATCCCCTTCTTATCCCTACCTACTATTCACATTCGTACTTGTAAATCTCTTTACCATATCCTCTATCAATTAGTAAAAGTTCATTTGGATATAGTGTCTTATGTTCCATTCCTACTTCATCCTCTGTTATAAACATTCCATCAATAATCATTCCAACTACTTGTGATTCTTTCGCTACAAAGACAGATTTCGAACCTTTCTTCGCTATAAACGTAACGGATTGCACTGTTTTTCTTTCTGCTCTAAATGGGATACCAAAATAATGGTTCCACCATTTATTTCGAAGTAATTCTGGTTCAGATTGATATAGCCAATCTTTCGCTACCTCTTGATCCCATTCATAATACAGTAGTGCTTTCCGGTGAAATCTTGGCCGAACAATCCATCCTAAAACAATGATTCCTACTACTAGTAGTAATAAAGTGATAGGAATGACAAACTTAAAAATAAGCGCATATTTTTCATAAAACGGAGCATCTTGAATATGGAATGTTATGTTTTTCTTTACTTCTTGTAATTTTGAATCCTGCATTACGATGGTAGCTTCTACGGTGCCGGTATCTGTAAAATTAAATGTGTCGGAGTAATAGGGACGAGGATAAACATAGATTTGATTTCCATGTTGCTTTATTTCATAATTGATTGATTGTTTAGATGTGACACCAGTAGATTTTAATAGTTTTTTTACAGCTTCTTCTGTCATTGACTTGCCATCTAACTGTGGTTGTAAAACAAATGGTTTACTATTCTCTAAATTTGTCACTTTTTCTTCATAATCTTTTGTAACAGTTTGAAGTGATAATTTCGGTTTCTCAGCTGTTTCAATTTTAAATTCTTTCGTCTGTCTATAAAACCCCTTTATATTCATATGAACTTTCCCGCGTACTAACCCTTTACCAAGCTTCGTTTCGTAATAAAACACATGCCTCTTATCATCCCACTTCATTGCATATTGTTTTCCGTCTATTTCTACTTCTGCCTGAAAGTAAGAAGACTGAACTGGCAACTCCGTAGGCTTTGCTTCAATAACAGCAGTAACACCTTCGTACATTTTCTCTACATTTTTTTGACTACTATCATCTTTGTCATAAGTAGAAACCGTATAATTAAGCGCTGGTTCAACTAGTACTTGTAGTCCTTCTTTCTCAATGTCCTGGTCCACTTCTATCGTATAAGTTCCTGGTTTAATAACTTCCTCATTTTCCGTACTTATATGAACTATATTTCCGAACAATTTTGCTTCTCCTGGTGCATGTATGGAAAAAGAAGATTGCAATTGTAATGGTTTAGAAATTTGTGTGACCTGATAATCGGGCAGAGAAGGCGATTGTCGTACAAGCGTCATACGCTTTAATGGAAACGGTGTTGTAATCTCTACTCTTTTCCCCACTACTTTCGTTTTTACAATCGATTCAACAGAGGAGAATGGATCACGATTTGCAACTAATGCTGCCACTTGATTTACACTTTTTACAATGCCATCTTCTCCGCTTGACGGCATCGTAACACCATTTATCTCTTTCTTCCATATTTCCTTGAACGTATTTAGTTGTTCTTTTTCTTGTTGTCCTAAATCTTCTTCCATCGTAATTAAGACTGGATGTAACGATATCTTTTTTGCATCCATTTCTTTCTTAAACTGGGCTAATTTCTGCAAAATTTGTTCTTTTCCGCCAACCTTATCTTTCTCTAAATCATTAAATGCCCCGTCAGTTAATACAATAAGCCAAAATTCACGTTTTCCATCTATATCTGCTTCCTTTTTTATAGATTGCATCGCCGTTTCTACCGCGCTAAATGGAGTATTTAAATACGTTTTCCACGCTCCAATTCCCTCAATTTCTGTTTGCCTTTTATCCTTCGTTAACGAAATGTTTAATGGATCATTCGGCTTACTCATTGGAACGTAAGAAAATTTATCTTTTTCATCCAATAGCGCAACTAAACTTTGCAAAGCATAATTGGCATATTTCCAGCGATCGTTATTTCTCATGCTGCCCGAATCGTCATATACAAGTGAAACGACCCTTTCCTTTGCCTCCTCTCCTTTTGCAAAAGCTGATAAAGGTAAACATATAAATAGAAACAACATGAACGTGGCACAAATTCGGATTTTCATGATGAGGCTTCGCCACCTTTGTAGACAAATTCCTATGTTTAAATTTATGAGAGGAAACAAGATATATGACTTGTATTTTAGGACAACGAACCCAGCATAATTTTATTATGTAAACAGTTATAAGAACTGAATATTATTCCTTCTAGCGTTTTCTATCCGATACTATAAGTAAAAAAGCCTGTTTAAGCTCCACACTTAAAACAGACTTTTCCTACTTTTTATTTTAAAAACACATAACAAAAAGTTTGATTTTTGACTTAACACATCACTTCTATTGTAAATCCACCAGGTGCTTCAACGTAAAACGTATACGCATGGACATGCTTAGGAGGCTCGACCAAAAATCCATCTTCCTTCAATCTTTGATTTATCTTATCTACTTGTTCTTCACTTTCTTGTGGAAATCCTACGTGAAATGTTCTTGGATACTGAACTTCTTTTCCTTTCATTAAAGTTAGTATAAATCCATCATTATCACGCATAACTGCAAAGCCATTTCCCCTTGTTCCACTACAAATTAGACCAAAATACTTCTCTAAAAACTCTCTAGCTGCTGTTACATCTGTAACTGTTAAATTAAGATGTTTAATTCCCAATCCTTCACCTTCTTTCTCAATTTTCTAACATTTTATCATACAAATAAAAAACACGCCTTCCACAGCGTGTTTCATTGCTTTACATACACTTCAACAATCGGATTCTCTTTATTATCCGCATGCAAGCGTATATTCTCTTCACTTGTATTATAAATACTAGCTAATAACATTATCGTTAACACATTAGGTGTCTTCGCATCACTTCCGTATTTTCTCTCAAGCGCTTCCTTATATTCAAAATCTAAATCCCCCTGCACATATGTATACACTTCAAAACCATCTTCTAAATTGCAAACTACTGTATCAATAATATCTGCCCCTACTTGCTTCTTCATTTCCTCTCGTAACGCTTCAATAAAATCTTCCCACGGTACTTCGTATGTCTGAAACTGATCTGTAGATTTCATGCCTTTTCCTCCTTATATATCCTCTTCTTATATTTCCCCTTTCCTATAACAATTATGATAGATAGGGCATTCGTACAAGCCGCACTTGTCCCCCTTACATATCGTATTACTGTAATGCGGAAGGAGAAAAGAATATGCATAGACAAAAATGTTATGATACATGCCAACGTTATTTCGGAAAAGTTGTTCGGATTGAAGACCGTGATGGCCGTATACATTTAGGTAAAATAATCGATGTGACACAAAACTCTGTATGGATCGAACCGGTGCAACAGCGCTCATCTTTTGATTCAGGGTTCGGATACTACGACGCTTATGCAAACGGTGGTTGTGACCTTTGTGGAGGCCTTAGCAGGTGTGATAGTTGTGGATTCGGATGCGGTGGTGGATTCAGCAGCTGCGGATGTGGTGGTCGTGGTTGTAGTAGTTGTGGTTGCGGCGGCTGGGGAGGCGGCGGTTGTGGCTGGGGTGTTGAACTCGGATTTGGTTTCATCTTCGGAATTACATTAGCTGCATTATTTTTCATTTAACATAGTAAAGAGTTGGCTACCTTTAGCCAACTCTTTTTCTTTATTTTTCACATATAAAAATACGATGCCCTAAAATGTGTTGGTACATAAGCCGTACATTTTCATGCTGTATCCACGCCTCATATAACTCATTCGGAATATGTGAGGATACATTCCATTCTGGCTCTTCTACATAGCCAGAGATTGTTTCTGCAATCGTGCCACCACCAGCAATTGTAATTCTTTTAAAATTTGCTTTCTGAAATAATTGTACCCACTCCTTCTCAGTTAATAGTTCTTTCATGCCATATAATTGGACGATTTTTTCTTCCTCACCCTTATCAATGTGCCTATCAATAATCATTTCAATGACAACAAGCTTACCGTCCTGCTGTAATACACGATAACACTCCGAGATAACCCTTTCTTTGTCTGTAAAAGCGATGATTGATTCTCCAAGTACGAACTCAAATGAGTTATTCAAACACGGTAAATGCTCTACACTTCCTTCAATTAATTGTATATCTAACCCTTCAAACAACCATCTATCTTTTGCCTTTTGAATCATAATTTCATTCTTTTCAACAGTTGTTACTTTATAACCAAATTCCCTTGTCATATATGCCGCTGTTTTTCCCGTACCGCAACCTATTTCAAGGACATTCGCTCCATATTTAAAAGGCAGTTGTGCTAACAATTGTTTTGTTAACGTAAAACCACCAGGATGAGCACTTCCTATTCCGTAATAAGCTAGGAAATCGATGTATGTGTTTCGCTTCATGGGATTCTCCCTTTTTTATTTTATATATTCGAGCACGGAAGAAAAGTGCATAGAAAAAAGGGCGTATTGTACGCCCCTCATCTTACTTATCCTCTGTAATATATGCCCATTTATAGCTGTAGTCTCCACCAACTGGATGGTGAACAATACCTTTTACTTTCTGTCTTTGAACGATAGCATCACCACGTTGATATAATGGTGCAATTGCTGCATCTTCCAATAACATTTTCTCCGCTTTCAGTAAGCTATCCCAACGCTCTTTCGTTTTCGTTAATAGCTCACCTTTACCTTTTTGTACAATTTCATCATATTTAGGATTTGAATATCCTGTTTGGTTATGAGGGCCATTTGTAACGAACATATCAATGAATGTCATTGGATCTAAGTAGTCAGGGCCCCAACCAGCGTAAGATAAATCATAATCTAGATCTGATTCTAATTTTAACTTTTGTTTAAATGGCTGGTTTTTCAAATTCACTGTTAAACCTGGTAAGTTTTTCTCAAGTTCTCCTTTTAAGAATTCTCCTACTTTTTTCGCACCATCACCATCATAGTTTAATAGTTCTACTGTAATTGCATCTTTTCCAAGTTCTTTTTTCGCTTTTTCCCAATGCTCTTTTGCTTTTTTCACATCTGTTTTTAAAATATCTCCATTTTCTTTACGGAAGTCTTTTCCATCTGGGCTCTTAGCAAATTCTTTTGGTACTAAGTAATCTGCCGGTGTAGATCCGTCATTTAAAATAACGTTCGTTAAGCCTTTTTTATCATACGCTTTTGCAATCGCTAAACGTAGATCTTTGCTCTTTAACACTGTATCTTGCCCACCACGTTTTTGGTTTAAGCGTAAGAAGTACGTTGACGGTGTTTTTTGTGTAAAGAAGTCGGGGTTTGATTTATATTTGTCAACAAATTCAGATGTAAGTCCTGAACGATCGATTTGTCCACTTTCATATAAGTTAACACGTGTACCACTATCTTTTACTACGTTAAAGTTGATTTCATCTAACTTCACTGTTTTATTATCCCAATATTGTGCATTTTTCTTTAACTTCCAACCTTCTTCATGTTTCCAGTCTGTCAATGTAAACGGTCCGTTGTATAACGTCGTATCTGATTCTAAACCGTACTTTTCACCTTTTTCTTTTACAAATTTCTCGTTTAATGGATAAAATGTTCCAAATGAAGTTAATTCTACAAAGTAAGGAACTGGATTTTCTAATTCTACTTCTAACGTATAGTCATCTACAGCTTTTACTCCTAACGTATCTAGTTCAGCTTTTCCTTCATTAATCGCTTGTGCATTTTTCAAATCAAACATAATGTATGCATATTCTGCTGCTGTATTTTTATCTACCGCACGTTTCCAAGCAAACACGAAATCTTTCGCTGTTACAGGCTCTCCATTTGACCATTTTGCATTTTTATTTAATGTAAATGTATACTTTTTACCATCATCACTCTTTTTATATGATTCAGCAACTCCTGGTGTTGCTTTATTATCTTTATCAAGTCGATATAAACCTTCCATTACGTTGTTTAAAGCTAGAAACGATACTTGGTCTGTCGCTTTAGCAGAGTCCATAGATGGAATCTCTTGAGACTCTGTTAAATTAAGCACTTGCTTCGCCGCTAGCTTTCCGCCTTCTTTTTCACCACTTTTCGGTGTTGTGCTTGCCTTCTCTTTATCTCCTGATCCAGAGCAAGCTGTTAATGCCATACTCATTACTAAAACTGGTGCTACGACCGCTGTCAATTTTTTCATCTTTTTTCTCTTCATTTTTTGTACCCTCCCCAATTATATGTACGATATTAACATTTAGAATTTCTCTACTAACTTTCGTTATCAGAAAATTCTTATTAATTAATATTCTACTATTTTTTAAAATTTTGTAAAGTATTTTTGTAAATTTTCTAAATATTTATTTTTTTATTATAGTAACTTGTTGTTTTAACTACTATATGAATTATCCCCGTCTACTATATGTAAACATCCCTCCCCTTATTCCACTCTATTACTACGTTCTATATTTTTCTTATTAGCATGAGGTCTCTTACTATCATCTGTCTTACTACTTACTGACCTCTCTAAATCCCTCCGATAGAACCTTCCTAATTACCTACCCGATTCTCAATAGGCTAACGAGATTTATTCCCTTATACATACTAAAAAGCATTTCAAAAGTAGCTCAGCCACTTTTGAAATGCTTTCACTTTATTTTTTTCCGCCATCCTCAGTTACATACGCCCACTTAAAGCTATATTCTGGACTGATGTTATGTTTCACAATTCCTTTTACATTCGGTTTCATTACATACGATCTTCCTGTTTGATATAAAGGAACTAACCCTGCATCTTCTTCAAGGAATAATTTTTCAGCTTTTCCTAACGTTTCCCAGCGTTTTTTCGCATCACTCATTAATTCATTACCTGCTTTTCCTACCATTTCATCGTATTTTGGATTTGAATAACTCATTTGGTTGTACGGGCTCTTCGATTCAAACATATCAATAAATGTCATTGGATCCGCATAGTCTGGACTCCAACCTGCATAAGAAATTTCATAATCTTGCGCAGTTTCTAATTTTAATTTTTGTTTGAACGGCTGAATTTTCGTATTAATCGTTACACCTTTTAAATTTTTCTCAATTTGATCTTTTACATAGTCAGCAATCTTTTTCGCAGTTCCATCATCATAGCTTAGCAATTCAATTGTAACTTGATCTTTTCCAAGTTCTTTTTTCGCTTCTTCCCACGCTGCTGCTCCTTTTTTCGGATTATATTTCAGACCATTTTTAAATGTATCTTGATAATCTTTACCATCTGGCCCTGTCGCAAGTCCTTTTGGAACCAATTGATCTGTTGCTTTTGAACCATTATTTAAAATTACATTTGCCAATCCTTTTTTATCAACTGATAATGCAATTGCTTCACGAAGTTTTTTGCTCTTTAAAGGCGTATCTTGTCCGTTACGTTTTTGATTTAAACGTAAGAAGAATGTACTTGATTCCGCATACTCACCATATTCTTCTTTGTTCGATTTATATTTATCTACAAACTCTCCTGATAGTAATGTAAAATCAATTGATCCTGTATCATACAAGTTTACTTTCGTTGCAACCTCTTTTACTACACTATAGTTAATTTCTTCTAACTTCACAGTCTTTTTATCCCAGTACTTATCATTTTTCTTCAGCTGCCAACCTTGTTCATGTTTCCATGAAGACATAACGAATGGACCGTTATACACAGTTGTATCTGCTTCTAAACCGTACTTATCACCTTTTTCTTTTACGAATTTTTCATTTAATGGATAGTATGATGGGAATGCTAATAAATTTAAGAAATACGGTACCGGTTTTTCTAATTCTACTTCTAGCGTGTAATCATCTACCGCCTTCGCTCCTAATTCAGTTACAGGTTTTTCTCCTTTATTAATCGCTTCTGCATTTTTAATATAGTAAGCAATAAATGCATATTCTGCCGCAGTATTCTTATCAAGTAAGCGCTGCCATGCGAAAACGAAATCTTTCGCTGTTACAGGTTCACCATTTGACCATTTTGCATCTTTTCGCAGTTTAAACGTATACTTTTTACCATCTTCACTTTTCGTACTAGACTCTGCCGCAGCAGGAATTGGCTTATTCTCTTTATCAAGGCGATATAGGCCTTCCATCGTGTTCCCTAAAATTTGCGAACCTAATGTATCAGTAGATTTAGAAGTATCCATCGTCGGAATTTCTTGGTTTTCCGTACGATTTAATACTTGTTTCGCTGCATATTTAATATCAGATTTTTTTTCTTCCCCACTATTTGATGTAGTAGTCGTTTTCTTTTCCCCACCTGACCCAGAACATGCTGTCAATGCAACACTCATCGCTAAAACTGGTACTACAACTGCCGTTAACTTTTTCATCTTTTTTCTCTTCATTTTTTTACCCTCCCTAATTATATGTACATTACCAACCCTTGAGAGACCCCTTGCTAAAGATTTATTTTTCAGAAAATTACAACTAATGTTATTCTACTCTTTTTTTCGTATTTGTAAATAGTTTTATTTTAAATATTCTGACTTTTGTAATTTAGTAGGATTTATCCCCCATCTACTATATGTACATACTATACACCTTATTCTCCTCTATTTAACCATACTAAAAATTAGTATTTTAAGCTCATAAAAAAAGCATTTAAAAGTGGCTAAGCCACTTTTAAATGCTTTTTCAACTCTATTATTTTTCAGTCACATATGCCCACTTAAAGCTAAATTCTGGACTGATATTATGTTTTACTACTCCCTTTACATTTGGCTGTAAAACATAAGAATCTCCACGTTGATATAAAGGTACAATCGCTACATCTTCTTCAAGTAATGTTTTTTCAGCTTTTCCTAACTCTTCCCAACGTTTTTTCGCATCGCTCATTAATTCCGTTCCAGCTTTTTTCACCATGCCGTCATATTTAGGGTCAGAGAAGCTCATTTGGTTATGAGAATGTCCAGTCTCAAACATATCTAAGAACGTCATTGGATCTGCATAATCCGGATTCCATCCGCCATACGAAATATCATATTGTTGTTCAGTTTCTAATTTTAGTTTTTGTTTAAATGGTTGAAGTTTAATATTAACTGTTACACCTTTTAAGTTTTTCTCAATCTGATCTTTAATATATTCGCCAACTTTTTTCGCATTACCAGTATCGTAGTTTAAGAATTCAATCGTAACTTGATCTTTTCCAAGTTCTTTTTTCGCTTCTTCCCAAGCTGCAGCAGCTTTTTTAGCATTTGGTTTTAAACCATTTTTAAACGTTTCTTGGAAGTCTTTACCGTCTGGTCCAGTTGCTAAACCTTTTGGTACTAAGAAGTCAGCTTCTTTTGATCCATCATTTAAAATTACGTTTGCTAAATTCTTTTTATCAACTGATAGTGCAATTGCTTCACGTAACTTTTTACTCTTTAATGGTGTATCTTGTCCATCACGTTTTTGGTTCATACGAATGAAATACGTACTCACTTGTGAATATGTGCCAAATTCATCTTTCTTGCTTCTATATTTATCAACGAACTCTCCATTTAATAAAGCGAAGTCAACTTGACCGCTATCATATAGATTGACTAAAGTCGCAGCCTCTTTAACAACACTAAAGTTAACTTCTTCCAGTTTCACAGTCTTTTTATCCCAATATTGATCATTTTTCTTTAATTGCCATCCTTGTTCATGCTTCCAATCTTTAAGAACGAACGGTCCGTTATAGACAGTTGTATCAGACTCTAAACCGAACTTCTCGCCCTTTTCTTTAACGAACTTTTCGTTTAATGGATAATATGATGGGAATGCTACTAAGTTTAAGAAGTACGGTACTGCTTGCTCTAACTCAACTTCAAGCGTAAGATCATCTACTGCTTTTACTCCTAATTCAGTTACAGGTTTTTCTCCTTTATTTACTACTTCTGCATTTTTAATCGGGAATGCGATAAATGCATACTCAGCAGCTGTTTTTGGATCTAATAGACGTTGCCAAGCGTATACGAAATCTTTCGCAGTTACTGGATCTCCATTTGACCATTTTGCATCTTTGCGTAGTTTGAACGTATATTTTTTACCATCTTCACTTTTCGTGCTAGATTCTGCTGCTGCTGGAATCGGCTTATTGTCTTTATCAAGACGATATAACCCTTCCATCGTATTACCTAGCATTTGTGAAGATACTGTATCAGTTGATTTTGAAGAGTCCATCGTCGGAATCTCTTGTGTTACTGTTCGATTTAACACTTGTTTTGCTGCTAATTTTTCCCCTGACTTACTATCTCCACTAGAGCTAGAATTTGTGCTTGTCTTCTTATCTCCACCTGATGTAGAACATGCTGTTAACGCCATGCTCATTGCTAAAACCGGTGCTACAACTGCTGTTAGTTTTTTCATTTGTTTCTTTTTCATTTTGTACCCTCCCTAATTCTTAACGATAGCTATTAAAGAATTTTCTGATAATTCTGTTTTTCTCTATATATTTATCAGACGATTCTTACTAATTCTTATTCTACTAATTTTTTAATTTTTGTAAAGTATTATTATTGAAAATTTTTAAAAAATTATTTTTTTACAGTAATATTCATAAAAATTCCATATGTTGTTCAAACCTTATTTTGCATTCATACACATTCCTTGTTTTAATCACTTCCATCTCATTTACCGCTTGAATACTTGTTAATTATTGCTAATAAATAATGCATATATCTAAAAACATCTTTTCTACAAAAATAAAAAAGTCAGCAAAGCTGACTTTTTACCTGGCCATTTTTTCTCGTTTCATTTCCTCTACTACTCTCGTATACTTCTCATCATCAAATTCATTTTCACTTTTTGCAACAACTACAGTTGCAATACCGTTACCAATTAAATTAACGATAGCACGTGCTTCTGACATGAAACGATCTACACCAAGTAATAACGCTAAACCTTCTAATGGGATAACATTCATTGCAGATAGAGTAGATGCTAGTACAATGAATCCCCCGCCGGTTACTGCTGCTGCTCCTTTAGATGTAACTAATAAAATAGCTATTATTGTTAATTGTTGACCTAGTGAAAGATCGACGTGGAAAACTTGTGCTAAAAATATAGTAGCCATCGATAAATAAATTGTTGTTCCATCTAAGTTAAAAGAATAGCCTGTTGGAATGACTAAACCTACTACCGGTTTCGAACACCCGAAGTCTTCCATCTTTGTCATCATTCGCGGCAGTACTGATTCTGACGATGATGTCCCGAGAACAATAAGTAATTCTTCTTTAATATGCGCTAAATATTTCCACAAACTAAATTTATACAGTTTACAAATAAAATTTAAAATAATAAAAACAAATAATGCCATTGTCGCATATACACAAATCATTAATTTGCCAAGTGGTATGAGCGTGCTTAAACCATACTTCCCAATTGTAAATGCCATCCCACCGAATGCTCCAACCGGTGCTAATTTCATTACAATTGATAAAATGTTAAAAAATACTTTCGATAATCTTTCAAAAAAATCAATAACCGGTTGTCCATTTTTCCCTAACATCGTTAATCCTGCGCCGAATAAAATGGAGAAGAATAACACTTGTAAAATATCACCTTTTGCAAATGCTTCAAACATGTTAGACGGCACAATATGTAAAAAGAAATCCATCCATTTCATTTCTTGCCCGCTTTGTACATATTGTGAAACATCTCCGCCTTTTAGTTTTGAGGGATCTAATCCATCTCCGGGACGCACAACATTTGCTACGATGATACCAATAATTAAAGCAGCTGTTGTAACAATTTCAAAATATAGTAGTGCCTTCCCACCAACACGGCCTACCTTTTTCATACTTCCCATACTTGCAATACCGAGTACAATTGTTAAAAAGATAATCGGTGCAATAACCATTTTAATCATATTGATGAATGTTTCACCAATTGGCTTCATTTGTTGTCCAACACTCGGCCAAATTGCCCCTACTGCAATACCACAAATAATGGCCACAATAACTTGGAATGTTAAATTCTTTGCAATTCTCATTTTTGCTACTCCCCTGTATTTTCATTTCTCCCAAACTATTTTAAGCAATAACATTTATTCTATATGGTAGCCCCCTTGCTACTTAACTTGAACCCTACCATTATGTTACACTATTAACTAAAATTTTAAAATAGTATATAACATTAAAAACTAAATGTCATACCATTAGACAAAAATAAAAAAGCAGACATTTCGTCTGCTTTAATTCTCCTCAATTTGCTTTTCACTTAATCCTAGATGTGTTCTAAGAGTATTACTCAAACTCTGTAGATCTTTTTTATTAGGATTATAATAATATACACGTTGCCCGTTTGGGCCATTAGGTAAGTATAAATCATCACCAGCTAATTGTATTTTTTCAACTGAACCGTTTAAACCGTATTTATAAAAAGATAAAATATCATCCATTACTAAATTTGTTTTAAAATCACCATCAACCGCCTCAACTATTTTTTCTAACTTCGCAATCGATCCTACACTTTTTAATTTACTTAAAATCGCTTCAATAACAAGTTGTTGGCGTTGTCCTCTCATTGCATCACTATCAATATGGCGCGTTCTTGCTAGTGCAAGTGCTTCTTCCCCATTTAATTTTTGTAATCCTTTTTTCAAATGAATCGCTTCAGGTTCATCTTTACTATTTTGCTCCGTAAATTCAACTGGGACATCCACTTCAATACCATCTAACCCATCAACAATTTTAGTAAAGGAACCAAAATTAAATTTCACAAAATAATCAACAGGCACCTGTAACAATTTTTCTACCGCTTCCACAGAAGCTTGCGGTCCTCCATCTTTACCATTTTTAACGAAACCACTTCCATATGCATGGGTTATTTTATCTTTTTTCTTTTCAACTGGAACATATGTATATGTATCACGCGGTATACTCGTTAATTTCACTGTTTTATCATCTTTATTAAAAGTCGCTAACAATAATGCGTCTGTATGAAATGCACCATTATATTCCTTTTGTCGTTCTTGATTTTCATCAATTCCCATAATTAAAAGTGAAACATGATTTGCAATTGGCTTTACAGATTTCTCACGTAAATTGGATTTTTCGCCTCGTGCTAAATTCAAATTAGATTTTTGTACGAGACTAGAAGTTTTCATATATACATAGGCTCCATAGCCAATTCCACCAAATAGTAATACCGCCAGTAGTAAACTTATTATCTTTTTCTTTTTATATTTTTGCTTATTTTTCTCTTCTCTTAAAGATGAATGATTCCCCATTTACTCTCCTCCTGTTTCTATTCACCCAATATGTTTTTCATTTTTTCATATTTAGCGCTATCCTTTTGAAACATACTTTCTTTCAATCCCTTATCTATTTGTATCCATTCAGTCGTAACTGAATATTGAATCAAGCCTTCTTGAAAACTAAGAAATTTCAACATAATCCCTGTATTTTTCTCCACAACCATTTCGAATTTCCCTCTTAAATCTTCAGAGGTGCTAACAGGCATCTCTATGTTGATAACTCCTTCAATTTTGTAACAATCTAATCCAAGATATTTCGTTTCTTTATAATTCCAATCTTTATATCGAATTAACAAATCTGCGAATTCTGATTGAATACTATATTTAGCTAGCCCTACATATTCATCATCATATCTCTTTTTCTCATCTGATTTTCTCACTAACCTTTCCGTAGGATTTAATTTTAATAGTTCATTGTTTCTTTCTTTTGGGTTCCATTTTGTCTCTTTATAGGTATACTTCTCATCATCAAACTCTTTTTTCTTGCCCTCGTTATATATAATTGTTCGTTTTTTCGCTAGTTTATCTTCTTTCGAAGAGATACCTCTTTGTTTCTCCGTATCAATCGCATACTTATATGTTGTAGCAATTCTTGATGAGCTAGAATATTCCTCAAATTGTCCTGAAATATTTTTAAAATAATCAATAGAATCTAGCATTTTTTGATGAATCTTTTCTTTATCTGGATAATGTACATTCGATTTTATTTCTTCTTCATTTTCAAAATCAGAAAACGCTTTTTTCTTTACATATTCAAATACTCCACCATTTTGCGCAAAACTTTGTATAGAAAACTCAGACATAGATACCACTGAAAGTATACAAACCGCTGCACTAATTATCATCATATGAATTTTGTAACTCTTCTTTTTTACCTTAAGATTATGTAGCGTACCATTAATCTTTTCATTTAACTCTGGAGGTACTATAACATTTTCATCTTTTATTCTCTTTTTTAATTTCTCATCAAATAATTTTTCATTATCCATCCTTTACACCCCCTATTCCATCTTTAATCGTTTTTGTAGTTGTTCCCTCGCGCGTGACAATCTTGATTTCACTGTTCCTTTCGGTATTTCTAACAGCTTTGCTATACTCACTTGATTCATGTCTTCATAGTAATAAAGCACCGTAACAGCTCTTAATTCTTCATGTAACGACTGAATCGCATTACACAAATCTATATCTTCATACTGATCACACGCACTCATATTGTAATCATTCTCTTCTGTCACAATTACATTTTTATACGCTCTAATAATATTGTTACACTCATTTATTAGTATTCGAATTAACCAAGTTTGAAAAAATTCTTCTTTCTTTAATTTTTTTATATTTTCATAGGCTTTTAAAATTGTTGTCTGTATCGCATCCTCTATATTTGTCTCATCACGTAACATCGCCTTTGCTATTCGATACATCTTCACTTTTTCTGTATGTATAAGCGCTACAAAGGCTTCATGATCACCTTTTTTCGCTAAAGAAACATCCGTTTCTTCTTTTATAATCATTTTATATAAAGGGATTACTTTCACAATCGCTCCTCCTGTTTCATCCTCACTTCATCACTTCCAATTTAACTTTACATGTATTAGACGTATGAACCTAGAAAAAGGTTCACTTTTTTGAATATTTTTGTAATTAAAAAGATAAATATCCTTTATAAGTATGCAATAAACATACTAGTTTAAATTTACAAATAAAAAAAGCCCACTTTCTCAGTGGACTTTCTACTCTATAACGGTAAATCCCTCTTCCTAAATACTACAATCGCTACGATAAAAATACAAAGCGCTACAGCAGTTAAACTTATACTTACCGGCCATATATTATATGATCCTTCAGCAATTTCTTTCGGACGAAACAGCGTGAATAATGATAGGTTTTTCATCCATTCTAACTTATCACTTAACTTCCCTACCATATCTAATACGAAAAATAAGATAGTTAAACCCGCTGAATAACTTAGTGCTTTTCTTTCGTCATTACATATACAAGAAAAGAAAAATGAATAGGCACTAACGACTAAAAATATGAGTCCTCCGACTACATTTATCTTCAAAAATAATTCTTTATTTAAGTTATTATCCTCTAAAAACCATTCAGCACCTACTATACCCGCTACATACGTAACCGCTACAATAATCAGTAGTCCTAATATAAGAATAGCCGCTTGCGTAATTGCGATTCGTACTCTAGATACAGGCGTTGCTAGCAAGTATGCCATTGCTCCTTTATCTACATGACGAGCAATTAAATGTGTCGCAACTGTTACGCAAAAAATTGTTAAAATGATAATAAACAATAGACTATAGTATTCGCCCGCTAGAAAATCCATTACGTTTTGAATCGGACTTTCCATACCAACGATTTTTTTCACACTATCAGGCATGGCACCTATTAATTCATTTAGCCCTTTTGCTGATACCATTGACGGGAATATCCAAATTAATAACCACAGATATAAAGCTGCACCAGACGCATAACTCAAAATACTTTTTTGTGTTTCTTTCAAACTAGCTAAAAATAATTGCTTATTCATGCGTTATCCCTTCTTTCTTATCGTAATAATGCATAAATAAATGTTCTAAATCCATCGCTCTCGTTTGAAGTGCCGTTACATTGTAGTTTGAAAGTGTTTGTAAAACAGTTTGATAGTTTCCTTGTACAATGATAGATGCCTCTCTGCCTTTTACCGCTTCAAATTGCAAATTACACTTTGTAAGAGACTCAATCTCTTCTTGTGATGATACTGTTACATCTATCACCTGTCTTCTCATACTTTGTAAATCGTGAATATTTTCAACCGTTACGAGTCGACCATCTTTAATAATAGCTACTCTGTCACAAGTTCTCTCAATTTCAGTGAAAATATGCGAAGACATAAGAATTGTTTTTCCTCTTTGCTTTTCCTCTAATATTAAATCTATAAACACTTGCTGCATAAGTGGATCAAGTCCAGATGTTGGCTCATCTAAAATTAACACCTCTGGATCGTGCATAAATGCAGCGACTATCCCTACTTTTTGCTTCATTCCTTTAGACATTTTGCGAATCTGTGTTTTCACATCAAATTGCAGACGCTCTATTAGTTCATCTCGTCTTTTTGTATCCTTTAATCCACGCATTCCTTGCATTAATTTTAAAAACTCTAATCCGTTCATTCCTTCAATAAAAGAAATTTCACCCGGTAGATAACCAACTTCCCTTTGAATTTTCGCTGCTTCATTCCAACAATCTAATCCAAAAATTGTCGCTTTACCAGCTGTCGGTTTTATAAATCCCATTAAATTACGAATCGTCGTTGATTTTCCAGCACCATTTGGGCCTAAATAACCAAATACTTCTCCCTTTTTTACATCAAATGTAATATGAAACAAACCTTTTCCATTCGAAAACTGTTTTGTGACATCTTGAACTGAAATCATAATTCCACCTCATTTTTTGAAATATTTAATATGTGATATTTCAAAATTATTGTACTCCTCATCTTCCATATTCGCAACAACTTTTTGAAATATTTATTAGTTCATATTTCAAAATTATTGTTTTCCATTATTTTTTCTTGTATATTTTAAGTGAGGTGATTGCATTGAACGGCTTTGAAAGAGTAAAAGAAAAGAAAAAACGTGCCATTAAAGAAGCAGCATTCGTATTATTTTCAGAACGTGGATTTAATGAAGTGAAAATAGAACATATCGCAAAAGAAGCCAACGTTTCTCAAGTTACAATTTATAATCATTTCGGAAGTAAAGATGCGTTATTTAGGGAGCTTATACAAGAATTTATCATATCTGAATTTCAATATTATAAAGATCTTGCAGAAGAAAAATTACCTTTTCATGATATGATGCAAAAAATGATTGTAAGAAAAATGAATACTGGCGGGTTATTTCAACCTGATATGTTACTGCAAATGATGCAAAGGGACGAAGAACTCCGAAAGTTTATTTATAGTTATCAAAATGAAAAAATCTTGCCCTGGTATTTAGAAATATTAGAACGAGCTCAGCGCAAAAACGAAATTAATCCACACCTTACTAAGGAAATGATGTTACTTTACATTCAAATGTTTACTAAATTAGGTGATGATTTTGGGGCACAACTTCTTGAAGGAAATCGCGAAAAACATATACAAGATATAGTCACTATGTTCTTCTATGGTCTTTCTGTTCCACAAAAATAAAAAGACACGAATTTCGTGTCTTTTTATTTTATAGAAATGACTCTACCTTTTTCACTGCTTTCAATCGCTAATTGAATCAGTTTAATAACATCTAAACCTTCTTTTGCTGTTACAGGTAGTTTCTCACCATTTAATATACTATCTCGCACACCTTTATAATAATTGTCATAACAACCGACTTCTGTTGGAATACGCTCTAAGTTTTCTTCTGTTTCTAAAGTAGCAAAATTCTCTTCATCGTCTACTCCATAACCGTTATCACCTGGCTTCATTCCATTTTTTAATTGCTCTTCCTGCGAATCCATACCGTACTTCACGATAGAACCTTTCTCTCCATGCACTATAAAATGCGGTCCAGCTTTTTTCACATAACTGCTACTACGTAAAATGACACGTTTAACTCCGTAATGAAGTACTATGTGGAAATAATCATCCACCTCTGCACCTGGTCGTTGTTTTATTACATCTGCACTTATCGCATCTGGTTTCCCGAATATTGATAACGCTTGGTCAATTAAATGCGATCCTAAATCGTATAATATACCGGAGCCTGGTAGATTTTTTTCTCTCCATCGATCACGTACATGTGGACGGAAACGATCAAAATTCGATTCATATGCGTATACATTCCCTACTCTGTTTTCTCCTAACAATTTCTTAATTGTTAAGAAATCATTATCAAAACGACGATTATGATATACGCTTAACATTACATTATGCTGCTCTGCTAATGAAATAAGCTTTTCCCCTTCTTCAATTGAGACAACAAATGGTTTTTCTACAACAACATGCTTACCGTTTAAAATTGCTTCTTTTACATATGGAAAATGAGTTGTATTAGGTGATGTAATAACAACTAAGTCAACATCAGCTCGCTTCACCAATTCATCAATTGTACTAACAACATTAGCATTTGGTAATGTTTCTTTTACTACCTCTTCTTTTGAGGATAATACAGCACGAATATCATATTCTTCTATCGTTTGTAATAGTGGGATATGAAATGTCGTACTAGAAAAACCAAATCCTACAATCCCTACACCTATTTTTTTCATGTTACCCCTCCATTTGTCCCGCTTTAACGGGCAGTAAGATTCCTAACCAAAAATTCAGCGAAAGCTAAGGAATTAGGTGAGAAATCAACTGCTTGTTAAAGCCCGATTGGTTCAACTAATAATCAGTGTGGATAAAGAAAATCCCCATTGATTAAAGTTTCACTTTATGAGAACGATTTCATTCGGTTATTATAACAAGATTATTATTATTTACATAATAAATTGCCTAGAAAAAAGCATCTTGCTATTATTCATAGCAAGATGCCCTCTTTATTCTGGTCTTTTCTTCGTCCACGTTTCTACTACTTCACCAGTATCATTAACATCTAGCACTAGGCTACCATTACTATACCGGTCTTTATTTCGATACGCTTTCGGATCAATCTCTTCTACAATGTTTTTCTCTGTCTTCATGTAAACTAATTCATCGTCCCGAACAATTTCAATACCGACAATGCGGTACGGATTACGTTTTAATTCTTTGAAAATAACAAGACCTCGTTTCGCCCTCGTTGATTTTTCAATTTCTGATGCTTTTAGACGTTTTACAGCACCGCGCTGTGTTACGAGAATAAGTTGATCTTTGTCACCATTTAACGGTTTACCAGAAGCGACATAGTCATCTTCTTTTAAATTAATTGCTTTCACGCCAGCAGCTCTTACACCGACTGGACTTACTTCATCTTCATGGAAAATAAGTGCATATGCACCGTGTGTAGCAAGAACGATATCACTCGTTCCATCTGTCGCAAATATATCGACAACTTCATCATCTTTTTTCAAGTTTACAGCAACGAATGCCCTTGAATAACGCTGAACTTTATATTGATTTAATTCTGTTTTCTTTATCATACCATTTCTTGTTACAAATACGATAAATCGTTTTTCTTCCTCAAAGTTCGGTACAACCGTTGCCCAAATGATTGTTTCATCCCGGTCGAGTGAAACGATATTAGCAACGTGCTGACCTAAATCTTTCCAACGAATATCTGGCATTTCGTATACTGGCAGATATATATAGTTTCCTTTACTCGTAAATAAGAGGACTGTCTCTGTCGTATTCGTATCGAATCGTTCAAGTAAGATGTCACCCTCTTTCATACCGAAGTCTTTGCCGTTTGAGGCATTATGTGAGCGCCATCCAGTACGTTTCACATATCCTTCTTTCGTTACAGTAACGATGACATCTTCTTGTGGGATCATAACTTCTACATCGATTTTAATTTCCTCGATTTGATCTTCAATAATCGCGCGTCGATCATCACTATATGTTTTCTTAACTCTCTTTAAATCTGTTTTAATTACTTGAAGTAATCTTTTTTCACTTTGTAAAATTGCCTGTAGCTCAATAATTTTCTTATTAAGCTCATCTGCTTCTTCTTGTAACGCCGTAATGTCTGTATTCGTTAAGCGATATAATTGCAAGGAAACAATTGCTTCTGCCTGTGCTTCTGTAAAGCCAAATTTTGCACTTAAATTATCTTTCGCGTTACGTTTATCTTTTGAAGCTCGAATTGTTTCAATTACTTGGTCTAAAATCGATAATGCTTTCTTTAAACCTTCTACAATATGTTGACGATTTTCTGCTTTTCTTAATTCATATTGCGAACGTCTCGTAATAACCTCTTTTTGATGTCCAATATAAGCATCTAAAATTTTCGGTAATGTCATAAGTGTTGGACGACGATTATTGATCGCTACCATATTAAAGTTATATGGAATTTGCAAATCTGTATTTTTATATAAATAATTTAAAATACCTTCGGCGTTTGCTTCTTTCTTTAATTCAACAACAATTCGTAAACCAGTACGATCTGTCTCATCACGCACTTCAGCAATACCATCTAACTTTTTATCTAGACGTAATTCATCCATTTTCTTTACAAGATTTGCCTTATTCACTTCGTAAGGAATTTCAGTGATTACAATTTGTTGTTTCCCACCGCGCACTGTTTCAACTTCTGCTTTTCCGCGAATAATAATTTTACCTTTACCTGTTTCATACGCCTTTTTAATACCATCAATCCCCTGAATAATACCGCCTGTTGGGAAATCTGGTCCTTTCATAACTGTTAATAAATCATCAACAGTACTATTTGGCTTATCAATACGCATCATTGTAGCATCAATAACTTCTCCAAGATGATGCGGAGGAATTTCTGTTGCATAACCAGCGGAAATCCCTGTAGATCCGTTCACTAATAAATTCGGGAACGCTGCTGGTAATACAACCGGTTCTTCACTCGTATCATCAAAGTTTGACACGAATTCAACTGTTTCTTTATCAAGATCACGTAATAATTCAGATGCGATTGGTGATAAACGAGCTTCCGTATAACGCATCGCTGCCGCTGGGTCCCCATCAACACTACCGTTATTACCATGCATTTCAACTAAAACATTACGTACTTTCCAAGTTTGGCTTAAGCGTACCATTGCTTCATATACAGAGGAATCTCCATGTGGATGATAATTACCGATAACATTACCTACTGTTTTAGCTGATTTACGAAACGCTTTATCATGTACATTACCTTCTACATACATAGAATATAAAATACGTCTTTGTACTGGCTTTAAGCCATCACGTGCATCTGGAAGTGCACGATCTTGAATAATATATTTACTATAACGTGCAAATCGATCACCTAACACGTCTTCAAGCGGGAGGTCATGAAACTTCTCTGCTTGCATGTTATTCCACCTCCGTCTCCATAATCATTTCATTTTCTAAAATATTTCCTTCTTCTTGCATACCAAACTGTACATTACGTTCAATCCATTTACGGCGCGGTTCTACTTTATCGCCCATTAATGTTGTAACGCGACGCTCTGCTCTTGCTGCATCATCAATTTTCACGCGAATTAATGTACGCGTTTCAGGATTCATTGTTGTTTCCCATAATTGATCCGCATTCATTTCACCAAGTCCTTTATAACGTTGTAACATATAGCCTTTTCCAACTTTTTTCGTTACACCGTCTAATTCCTCATCTGACCAAGCGTATTCAATTACCTCACTCTTACCTTTTCCTTTACTTACTTTGTATAAAGGAGGAAGTGCGATAAACACTTTACCAGCTTCGATAAGTGGCTTCATATATCTGTAGAAGAACGTTAATAACAATACTTGAATATGAGCCCCATCCGTATCGGCATCGGTCATAATTACAACTTTATCGTAGTTAATATCTTCAACATCAAATTCATTTCCTACACCGCCGCCAATCGCATAAATGATTGTATTAATCTCTTCATTTTTAAAGATATCAGCAAGCTTTGCTTTTTCTGTATTA
The DNA here is from genome assembly GCF_038006085.1 of Bacillus sp. FSL K6-0073. NCBI lineage: Bacteria > Bacillati > Bacillota > Bacilli > Caryophanales > Bacillaceae > Bacillus > Bacillus sp. FSL K6-0073. The sequence continues at coordinate 3,642,115 of NZ_JBBOUN010000001.1, forward strand.
ATTACTTTACCACGTAACGGTAATACGGCCTGGAAACGTCGGTCTCGTCCTTGTTTCGCAGAACCACCGGCAGAGTCACCCTCTACTAGGTACAGTTCATTTTTTTGCGGGTTACGTGATTGTGCAGGTGTTAATTTCCCGCTTAACGTACCTTCTGATTTTTTCTTTTTCTTACCACTACGCGCTTCTTCTCTTGCTTTACGGGCTGCTTCACGGGCTTGTGCTGCTTTAATTGCTTTTCTTACAAGAAGTGTAGCTACATCAGGATTTTCTTCTAAAAAGTATGCTAAATGCTCAGATACAATGGCATCAATTGAAGAACGCGCTTCACTTGTACCTAGTTTCCCTTTCGTTTGCCCTTCAAACTGAAGCACTTCTTCTGGTACACGTACCGAAACGATAGCCGCTACACCTTCACGAATATCTGTGCCTTCTAAGTTTTTATCTTTTTCTTTTAATAGTGCTACTTTACGAGCATACTCGTTAAACACACGCGTCATCGCTGTTTTAAATCCAGCTTCGTGTGTTCCACCATCTTTTGTACGTACGTTATTTACAAACGATAAAATGTTTTCTGAGTAGCCATCGTTAAATTGAAATGCTAGTTCTGCTTCAATTCCATTTTGTTCACCAGTGAAATATACAACTGGATGAATGGAATCTTTTTCTTCGTTTAAATATGAAACGAAAGCTTCAATTCCCGTTTCATAATGAAATACATCCTCTAAATCATTTCGCTCATCTTTTATCGAGATTTTCATTCCTTTTAATAAGAATGCAGATTCACGTAATCTCTCACATAATGTTTCATAATTATAATTTGTTGTGCTGAAAATCGTTGTATCTGGTTTGAAATGCATCGTAGTACCAGACTCTTTCGTCTTCCCGATTTTCTCAAGCGTCGTTACAGGAACACCGCCATTTTCAAAGCGTTGTTCGTAAATATTTCCGTCACGCTTAATCGTTACGACTAACCATTCTGATAAGGCATTTACAACCGATGCCCCAACACCGTGCAAACCACCACTCGTTTTGTAACCACCTTGACCAAACTTACCACCGGCATGAAGTACAGTTAAAATAACTTCAGGTGTAGGTTTCCCAAGTTTATGCATTCCCGTAGGCATTCCTCGCCCTTTATCTATAACGCTAATACTATTATCTTTATGTATTACGACTGAAATTTCGTCGCCAAATCCCGCTAACGCTTCGTCAACGGAGTTATCTACTATTTCATATACTAAATGATGCAATCCACGGCTGTCCGTGCTCCCGATATACATACCCGGGCGTTTTCGAACGGCTTCAAGTCCTTCTAACACTTGAATCGCATCTTCATTATATTGGAACTGATGCTTCGCCAAACTCCTTGCCCCTTTCCTAATCCAAAATCAGAACATATGTTTCTATTATAGAATAACGCCTCGACTATAGTTTTGGCAAGTTATCTTATCTCTTTTATATACCATTTTCAATAGAAAAATCCTTGTTTTCTCACAAGGATTCCTCTAGGCTACTATTTCAGAAAAATAATCGTTTGTCAACGAGAAATGGATATGTATTCCAAGATTACACATTCCAAACCTTTATTATGATCCAAATGATCAAGATCCAAAATGGGATTACAAATAACACCCCCCAAAAACAGCCTTTAAAAAATCTCATGATGAACACCTCGTTCATCGGCCCTACTTATCTATAATGAGGGCTGAATCAATCTTTCTACCTTTAAATCTATACTATTTTGTCATCGCATGTTCTACTTTAATACAACGATCCATTATTACAGTATAGTCTTTTTCTTTTAAAAATTTATATGTATCCTCATCTTGTACTCCTAATTGTGCCCAAAAAACATCTGCATCAATCTCTACGAATTCTTTTGCAACATCCATTAAAAACTCTGAGCGACGAAATACATTTACTATGTCAACGTGTTCCTTAATATCCTTTAGTGAAGAAACTGCCTTTTCTCCAAGCACCTCATCTACTGTTGGATTAACTGGAATAATGCGGTATCCAGCATCTTGCATTGCTTTTGAAACCATATACGATGTACGTTCTGGCTTATCTGATAATCCAACAACCGCAATTGTTTTGCTTTTCTTTAACACTTCACCAATTTCCGTACGAGTTGGGTTTTCAATTGTCATAATTAATCCCTCCTATTCCTTTAGTATAGCCGATAAAGAAAGTCTCTTTCAATATGAAAGAGACTTTCTTTTATTTCAATTATTGATTCTTTGTAGCTGAATTATCTGCTAAAGTAGCCGATTTCGTCATTTTTTGACCGTTACGGTAGAATGTAACTTCTACTTTCTCGCCTACTTTTTTCTTTTCATATAAATATTTACGGAATTGAAGCGCATTCTCTACTTTTTGATTATCTAATGCTACTACGATATCATATTGCTCTAAACCAGCTTTTTCAGCCGGTGATATTGGGTAAATTTTACCTAATACAACACCATTAGTTACTTCTTTCGGTACTTTCAATTGATTGACTGCATAAGCTTGCACATCTTCTAATGAAACGACACCTACTCCAAGCGCTGGACGTTTCACTACTCCGTCTTTTTCAAGTGATTCGATAACTGGCTTTGCGATATTAATTGGAATAGCAAATCCAATTCCTTCAACTTCTTGTTGTGCAATTTTACTTGAGTTAATCCCAATTATTTCACCATTTTGGTTAAATAATGCACCACCACTGTTACCAGGGTTAATCGCTGCATCTGTTTGAATAACTTGTGCTTGCCAATCTGGTCGTTTATCGCCATCAATATCAACTGGAATTTCACGTTCTTTACTACTGATTATACCTTCCGTTACACTTCCATCAAAACCTAGTGGGTTACCGATTGCAATTGCTTTTTCACCCGCGCGGATTTTACTTGAGTCACCTAAAGTTGCAACTTTATTCACATTAGCCCCGTCAATTTCAACAACAGCTAAGTCTAACCAAGGATCTTTCCCTACTAACTTTGCATCTACCTTTTTACCATCACTTAGTTTTACAGCAAGTTTATTTGCACCATCTACTACGTGGTTGTTTGTTACGATATATGCTTTATTCCCTGCTTTTTTATAAATAACACCTGATCCTGAACCAGCTTGTTGTTCTTGACCTGTCGGTTGCATTGCAAATGGATCAACACTTTGTTGCATATTAATAACACCTACAACAACATCTTTCGCCCCTTCAATCATACCAGGTAAATCAGTTTCATTTTTCGCTTTATTTACAACAGGAACTACAGTACCTTCTACTTTTGAATCCGAACTAAATGATGATACTGGCGCTCCATTATTTTGAGCCCATGGCATATATGGTGCTGCAAAACTAATCGAAACCGCTCCGACTACAGCCCCCACTAAACCTGTGAAGAAATAGCCTTTTTTACTACCTGATTTTCTCACTTCTCTCGTTTCACTATGCTCTTCATTTAAATTTGGTCCGTCGTAATATCCCATGTTTTATTTCCCCTCTCTGGTGAATTCGTATTTTCAGTATAGTCACGTTTTGTGTCCTTCTTGTGAACTCATCGTGAAATCTAATTAAAAAAATACTCCTATCTAACATTGTAGACAAAAAAAGTATTTTTTGTACATTCTACCTTCAAAAGAGAGTATAAAATCGCCATTTCCCTAGGCTAAATTACACAAATCGTTCTAGATTATTCTTCAAATTTATAACCAACTCGAATAACAGTACCGATATGCTTTGCTTTATCTCCTAGCTTATTTCGAAGTTTTTTAATATGGGTATCAACCGTTCTGTCATCACCGTAATAGTCATATCCCCATAACTGATCTAATAAATGTTGACGTGATAACACGATTCCTTTGTTCTCCATTAAATACACAAGAAGTTCAAATTCTTTATGTGTCAATATAATTTCTTCTCCATCTACTAAAACAGTTCTAGATAGACGATTTACTTCTATTCCAGCTAAAGACATAGCATTTTCTTCCGCTACTCCTACCGCACCATCCGCACGTTTCAATAACGTCTTTGCGCGAGCTACTAATACTTTCGGGCTAAATGGTTTCGTTACATACTCGTCTGCACCTAATTCGAAACCTAGCAATGTATCATCCTCATCCGAACGTGCTGTCAACATAATAATTGGTACTGCTGATTCTTTTCTAATTCTTCTACAAACAGACCATCCATCTATTTCCGGTAACATAATATCTAACATAATTAAATCAATTTCATGCTCTGCAAATAACTCTAACGCTTTTTTTCCATCTTCTGCTTCGATTACTTCAAAGCCTTCATTACGAAAATAATCACTAACAATTTCACGTAATCTTCTTTCATCTTCAACAAGCAATACTGTTTTATTCATATAATCTATCCCGCCTTTTTACTCTTTCAATCGAATAATACGTTGATTGGAGCTTCCGCGAAATGGAAGTGCTAAATCTTTTTTCTCAATTTCAAACCTTCCATCGACTAAAACATCCCCATAATGTAACAACTCTATCATATCATTATTTTGAGAACTCTGTATCTCTTCTAACGTATAACCTGTATACATCCATAGGTTTTTTTTCAAATCTTTTACGATTTTTGCTACCTTTTTCACTTCAGCAGCTTGAAAAAATGGATCTCCACCTGAAAATGTTACATCAGTTAATGGATTACTTGCAATCTCTTTCACAATTTCTTCTACTGTCATTTCCGTTCCATTGCAAATATTCCACGATTTCGGATTATGGCAACCAACGCAACGATGCGGACAGCCCGCAAAAAACACGACTGTCCGCAATCCTTCTCCATCTACTACACTATCATGAATAATATTCATCACTTTCATTTATGTTTCACCCGATCTATCTCTTCACTACGTTTCGCACTATTCCACTTCGACATATCTCCTACAAGATAGCCTGTTATACGGCGAATTCTTTCTATATTAGCCTCATCTTTATTCCCGCAACTTGGACATTCATTCCCAATAACCCCGTGATAACTACAGCACTTACAACGGTCAACAGGATGATTAATTGAACCGTATCCAACGCCATGTTCTGCCATGGCTTGTACAATTTGTTTTAATGCCTTTTTGTTATGCATTGCTGCTCCATCTAGTTCAATATAAGTAATGTGTCCTCCATTACAGAGAGCATGGAACGGGCCTTCTAAACGGATTTTATTTATCGCTTGAATGTTATAATAAACTGGAATATGGAATGAATTCGTATAGTAATTATGGTTCGTTATACCGTTAATTTCACCAAATTCTTCTCTATCTTTTTTCACAAACTTCCCTGATAATCCTTCTGCTGGAGTTGCAATTACTGAGAAATTCAGTTGATGTTCTTCTGTCGCTTTATCCATTCTATCTCTCATAAAGGAAATAATTTCATACCCAAGTTTCCATGATTCTCCATCTTCCCCATGATGCTTTCCTGTTAAAGCTACTAAACATTCCGCAAGACCGATAAAACCAATACTTAACGTCCCTTGTTTTAAAATCGAGGCTACGGAGTCTTCAGGCTGCAACGTTTCTCCACCACGCCATACACCTTGTGAATATAAAAACTGAAAATCTCTTGCTCGCTTCGTACATTGATACGCATATCTTTCTAATAGCTGCTTAATTCCTAAATCTAAATAATAGTTTAGCGCTTCAAAAAACGCTTCTTTTGAACCACTAATTAACGCTAATTTCACTAAATTAATAGACGTAAATGATAAATTCCCTCTACCAATCGCTGTTTCTTCTCCATGTATATTAGACATAACACGGGTACGACATCCCATGTAACATACTTCACTTTCTGGTCTTCCATCATAATGTACTGCATTAAACGGAGCATCTAAAAATGAAAAGTTAGGGAACAATCGTTCAGCCGTTGTCTCTAATGCTAATTCAAATAAATCGTAGTTCGGATCACTTTCTTCAAAATTCACACCTTTTTTCATCTTGAAAATTTGAATCGGAAAAATCGGTGTCTCTCCTTTACCAAGTCCAGCTTGTGTCGCTTTTAAAAGTTGTTTAATTAACATTCTTCCTTCTTTTGATGTATCTGTTCCGTAATTAATAGAAATAAACGGTACTTGTCCTCCGCCCCTACTATGCATACTATTTGAATTATGAACGAAAGCCTCACACGCTTGATACGTATCATTTTCCGTTTCTTTCCATGCGAATTCTTCTATTTGTTCTTTCGTAAGCGGATATGATTGTAATCGTTTTTTATGTCTCTCAATTGTTTTTCGTACATAAGGTGCTAAATCAATATCAAAGAGTGCAAACGATTGACCACCATGCTGCATATTTTGATTCGCTTGAAAAATAATAGACGAAAGAGCCAATGCACTTTTAATGTCTTGCGGTTGTCTCATATGTCCATGTCCAGTATGAAAACCGTTAGCAAGCATTTGCGCTAACGGAATTTGTGAACAAGTCGTCGTTCCTGTCGCATAAAAATCTAAATCATGTGGATATAATATATTTTCATTTATCGCTTTTTTCACTTGATCTGACAATAAATTCTCAACAGCATAATATTTTGCACTCTCAGATGCAAATGTTCCCATTACGCCCATTGGAGAGCGGCCGTCTACATTTGCATTTTCTTGCATTAAATCTTGTTCATTGCCGTGGACTATTGTCTCGAACACTTTCATTAATTCTTCTTCTCCACGTGTATTATTTTGTAACATTTATAACCCTCCACCAATATGTTGTTATCTTTTGATTAAAATGTTACTACATATAGTCTTACTGTTTCTGTGAGAAATGTAACATTACTGTGAAATTTTTTTCACGAAATAATGAATTTTTCATTTACAAAAAAGAAATGTGCTCTTTACAAATGTATGGTACAATATACGGGAAAAACTCTTTTTACCCTTTATCAACACATTTGAATAAAGGAGACTGAACTTATGGTTACTACATATCTTTTATTTATCGTTGCCTACTTACTTGGCTCGATTCCATTTGCACTAGTTGTTGGAAAAATCGGCTACGGAATCGATATTCGTGAGCACGGGAGCGGTAATCTAGGCGGAACAAACACATTCCGCACATTAGGGAAAAAAGCAGGTTTTACCGTTACAATTGCTGACATTTTAAAAGGGACATTAGCAACAAGTCTACCAATGATTTTCGGATTAGATATTCATCCACTATGGTTCGGGTTAGCGGCTGTTCTTGGACATGTCTATCCAATCTTCGCGAAATTCCGCGGTGGTAAAGCAGTTGCAACTTCTGCTGGGGTGCTATTATGCTATTCACCAGTTGTTTTTGCAATATTGGCTGTTGTATTTTTCACCCTTTTATTTACAACAAGATACGTATCACTTTCTTCTATGGTAACAGCAGTTGTTGCTGTTATTGCATCCATTGTTAGCGGGGATAAAATCTTCATTATTGCGATGTGTTTATTAGCAGGTATGGTTATTTATAAACACCGTGCAAATATCGGACGAATTATAAATAAAACTGAACCAAAAGCAAACTTTTCAAAAAAGCAAAAATAAGATCGTAACCCACATAACGCAAAAAGAAAACGTGAAGCATATTAATAGCGTCTTTTTGCGTTATTTTTTATACTAAAGAAAAAGCAACATAATTTGGAGGAACTATACATGAATCTTTCCGTAACAAAAGAAGCAGCACAATGGTATAAAAATGAATTAAACTTACAATCAAATGAAACACTACGCTTTTTCGTACAATACGGTGGTTGCAGTACTGTGCAAAAAGGACTTTCTTTAGGGATTCGTAAAGATGATCCTGCACATCCTGCTGTTCAAATTCAAGAAGAAGGTATTAACTTCTTTATTGAAGGCGATGATGAATGGTTCTTCGATGGACATAATTTATCTGTTACACTTAACGAAGGTGACGACTTCCCACAATTTAATTATGAAAAATAAAAAAACGTGGCTTCTGCCACGCTTTTTTATTTTTTCTTAATTTCCTCATATTTCGCATACCACTCAGGATATAACTTTTTAAATGATACAGGGCGGAACCCTTCTTTTTTCGCACAAATATTCGTCGTACTTGCAGTAATACAAAGTTCACCATCACCATTATATATTTCATATCCATATACAACGCGAAGTGGGCTGACAGTATCTACCCATGTTTTTACGATTGCTTTTTCTCCGTAACGCATCGCTTTACGGTATGAAATTTGTAAATCTAACACAGGAGAAATAATTCCTTCTTTCTCCATTTCAACATATGAAAAACCTAAATCTTGTATAAGTTTCGTGCGACCTAACTCAAGCCACACTAAGTAGTTTGAATGGTAAACAACACCCATTTGATCTGTTTCCGCATAACGGATTTCAACTTCATGTTCTGCTACAAACATATGTATATTCGCCTTCTTTCACTTCTGCTACCTTGCATACATTTAATCATAATACAGTGACATCAAAAATAAAATAAAAATAGTGAATCTTTTCCCGAAAGGAGCAAGCATATGATTCAAATTGTAACGGTTCGTAGCGGTGATAGTGTATATAGCTTGGCATCAAAATATGGATCAACACCTGACGAAATAGTAAAAGACAATGGACTAAATCCCGCTGAAACGCTCGTTGTTGGTCAGGCACTTATCGTTAATACGAAAGGAAATAATTATTATGTACAGCCTGGTGACAGCCTCTATCGGATTTCTCAAACATATAATGTCCCCCTCGCTAGTTTAGCTAAAGTTAATAATTTATCTTTAAAATCTATTCTCCATGTCGGACAACAATTATATGTACCAAAAGGCACAAAACGAGCTGTAGAATCCATCGCTTATTTACAACCTTCCACTATACCGATTAAAGAGAGTTTAGTTAATGCTACACGTGCCATCAATCCATTTTTAACATATTTAGCTTATTTTAGTTTTGAGGCAAAAAGAGATGGCACATTAAAAGAACCTACTGAAACAGCTAAAATTGCTAATATTGCAACGCAAGGGCAAACAATCCCTATGCTCGTTATTACAAATATTGAAAATGGTAATTTCAGTGCCGATCTAACATCGGTTATTTTACGCGACGCAACGATTCAAAACAAATTTATTACTAACATTTTGCAAACAGCTGAAAAATATGGCATGCGAGACATTCATTTCGATTTCGAGAGTATAGCACCCGAAGACCGCGAGGCGTATAATCGCTTTTTACGAAATGTAAAAACACGCTTACCTAGCGGGTACACATTAAGCACAACTCTCGTACCGAAGACAAGTTCAAATCAAAAGGGAAAGTTTTTCGAAGCCCATGATTATAAAGCGCAAGGGCAAATTGTTGATTTCGTCGTCATTATGACATATGACTGGGGTTGGCAGGGCGGGCCACCAATGGCAATCTCTCCTATCGGTCCTGTAAAAGAAGTACTTCAATACGCAAAATCTCAAATGCCTCCCCAAAAAATTATGATGGGGCAAAACTTATACGGATTCGATTGGAAACTTCCGTTCAAACAAGGGAATCCACCAGCAAAAGCAGTTAGCTCTGTCGCAGCTGTTGCACTTGCTCGTAAATATAATGTTCCTATCCGCTATGATTTCACAGCTCAAGCTCCACATTTTAATTACTTTGACGAAAATGGCGTACAACATGAAGTTTGGTTTGAAGATGCGAGGTCTATTCAAAGTAAATTCAATTTAATGAAAGAGCAGGGCATTGGCGGTATTAGTTATTGGAAGATTGGCTTGCCATTTCCACAAAATTGGCGTTTACTTGTTGAAAACTTTACGATTACGAAAAAGGGCTGACAAAAGTCAGCCCTTTTTGTACATTTTGTTAAGATTCATCTTTGATTTCACTTTTTAATGAGTCAATACTTTCTAAACGTCTTTGATTTTTTGCTTCAATAGCAGCACGATCTTTTTCATTAGAAAGTTCCGCTGTTTCTTTTGCTTCATTAAAGTTATCAACTGTATTTTGCACCATTTCTTGTAACTTTTCAGCGTTGTCACTTCGATTATCTGGATTTGGCATGTACTTCCCTCCTAATATTGTATATACACACCATCTTAAATTACCTATCTTTCCTCAAATTTATACATAAAAAAGGAGAATGTAATATTCTCCTTTTCTTTAACCATTATCAACAATCGGTTGTTTACCTGTTTGATCTTGCATTTGCTTTCCTTTATTTCCACCAGCTTTTTTTGATTGTGTTCCAATATGATTCGGTGCAAAGTCTTTTGAATTTTTTTTCGGATTACCCATTACTATCGCCTCCTTAACACTAGTATCGTACTAGTGTTAAGAATTATTCAGCTTGCTTAAAAAGTTTCATTTCATAACGTTTTTCAATGCGCTCTTCAATGCGATCAATTGCCTCACGATCGCTTAATAATTGTTGTTTATTTTCATTTACAAGTTCTTCAAACGATTTACGGCGACTTCTTCTCATGTTGTTCACCCTCTCTCCTTCGCTTTCTTATTACATAGTATGAGCAAACAAAAAACTCTTTAATCAGATTTGCAAGAAAATTTTATGTTTTAGTACTCCTAAAAAAACTCCGTGTACAATATATTGCACACGGAGTTTTTTATACCATAATATTTAAATACTCTTTCAACTTTTCATCTGCATTCATTTCATTTTCTTTATAATCATGAAGCGCCTGTAATACAAAATCATACTGCTCTAAAATATAACTTTCTAATTTCATAACATCCTCTAAGCTATTAAGCATAATTCTCGTATTACCAACTTCACTTTTTAACGCCGGTTCACATTTTAAACTTGTACATATTTCTTTCACATCTTCTTCTAATATCTCTGTTAATACATATTTCTTTCGCCCTTTTACCTTTAATCTCATAACTGGATAAAAAGCTTTTATATCTAAATAACTTCCTACGTTCATACAACGTAGCCATTCTACATTACGTTTATTACATGCAAGTATTTCTTTGACCGCTTCATATACCGCAGTTTCATCAAGCATAGCCTTATTTACTTTTCGTTTCCCTTCTTCTTCAATAGCTGCACACTTTTGATAAACAGCAGCACACGTAATGCAATCGTCAAATGCATTATGAGAGCTTAAACGAATTCCCAGCATTCGTTTTAACGTTTCAAGTTTATGATTAGGCGCATGCTTCATGTATTTCTTTGCTAAAAATACAGTATCAATTACTTTATTTTTAGGTTCAGGCAACCCAAGCATATTTACATTACTTTTCAAAAAGCGCATATCAAAAGAAGCATTATGGGCCACAATAACATTTGTATGTAAAAATGCTAAAAATAAAGGTAACACTTCTTCAATCGTCGGTGCATCTGAAACGCGATAATTAGTAATACCTGTTAAACTCGTTATTCGGTCCGGAATTGGCCGCTCTGGATTCACGTATGAAACAAATTGATCTACTAATTCATGATTACGATATTTCACTGCTGCAACTTGAATAATTTTATCATTATAAGGGTTAAATCCTGTTGTTTCAAAATCAATTACAACATAATCTAACGGTAAGGATACATTCCCCACTCCATACACTCCTTTATCTCTAAACGTTTATATTTCTTACATCATATCATGAAGTTATTACTACTTGAAAAAGAAAAGGCAGAAATGGGAACTCTCCACCTCTACCTTTTCACCATTATTTTAATTTAGCAACTCTTTTCTCCATCTCTTTTTGCGTCATCGGCCCAATAAACTTATCTTGAATGACACCTTTTGTATCTATAAAATACGAAGTTGGAATCGTAATTACTTTATACGCTGTTGTCACATCAATGTTCTTGTCCAATAAAATAGGAAAAGTAATTCCTTTTTCTTTAGCAAAATTGCTTACCTTTTCTACTCCCCCACCTTTTTCTGAAGGCGTATAATTTATTGCTAAAATTTCTACGTTCTCTTTATGTTCTTTATAAAAAGCTTCCATATCCGGCATTTCTTGCTGACATGGTCCACACCACGTTGCCCAAAAGTTTACAATCACTTTCTTTCCTTTTAAATCTGATAACTTTACATTCGTTCCATCTAAATTCGTTAATGTAAAGTCTGGTGCACTCTTCCCTATTTCAATACCATTACTTGCAATCATCTCTTTCATAGCAGCTTCACTTTTTTCTTGCTTCACTTTTACCGCCTGCTCTTTATGACCAAACTGTTCATAAGCTGCATATCCCGCTAAACAAAGTAACACTACAATAATCGTAAGCTTCCGCCACATTTTATATCACCCTAACGTATTATCTTCTTTTAACACATTCATCAAAATACTATATACCTTATTTTAGCTTATACGGACAAGCTTGGAAATATTCACAATCGAAATAATTAGAATATTCTTATTAAAAGTGCGATTTTATCATATAATTAGAAAAGCAGATGAAGTGTTGCTTATCTAATTATGGACCCATTCACCTTTTTCCTCTCATAGTTATAAACCTACAACAAAAGGGGATTGTTTATGAATTCATTCGAAAAAACAACATTATATATTCTTAGTTTTCTTTTATACCCAGTCGGTATTATTACATGGATCATTTCACTCTTTAGTAAAGATCTTGAAAAAAAGAAAATAGGACGTATTTGTCTCTACGTCTCTCTAGTCTCATTCGTCCTTTTCTTAATTCTTGGAATTGCCACTTTCCTTATGACTGCTACTTTTAACGTTGATCTAAATCACTCCGAATCTATCGAGTATCAACTAAATGACACTGAATAAAGATTAGAGCATTGCTCTTATCTTTATTCACATCTCTTAAAAAATGAATGACTATGTATTAATTTTTCTGGACCCTCACATGCAACAATATTTCCTTCTTTCATTATGACAATACGATCTGCTAGTACCACCCTCTCTACATCATGTGTTGCCACAATTCTCGTTACATCTCTTCCTATCCCTTCAATCATATTCCAAACCAGTTCTTGATTGCCCGGATCTAACCCAGCCGTCGGTTCATCTAAAATAATAAGAGTTGGATTTGATACAATCGCGCGCAATAATGCAAGACGTTTTCTTTCGCCTCCCGAAAACTCTTCACCGCTTTTATGTAGCACAGTTTGACTCCCTTCAGGTAACCCTCTAATAATCGGCGTTACATTTATAAGTTCACTATTTTTTTCTAACTGATTTTCTAAACCCTCTTCCCCGAAATACATATTCTCTGTTACCGTCGTTCGGAAAAAACGTGGTTCTTGCCACACTGTAGTCATACGAGCTTCATTACCATAATAAGCAATGCTACCGTTAGATGGTTTATACAAGCCCGTTATTAACTTTAAAAGCGTTGTTTTTCCTGCACCGCTTTCTCCCACAATCATAACGAGTTCACCAGGACGAATTTGCAAATTAATATTATGAATTCTGCATTTCTCTTCGTCATTCTCCTGAAATGAAACATTTGTTATCCTGATCCCCATCGCTCTTTCTACATTGCTATCTACTGCTCGTTTATTTAAAAAGCAAAAAGCTCTATTTGCCGAAGCGACTGCAACTTGTGTCATTATTAATAAATCGCCCACATAACGGACAGGGAAAAAGAGCATCTCAATTGTCGCTAACACTGCAATGAGTGAACCAACTTCTATTTCTCCCCTCATTATTTTTTGTGCACCTATAATGAGAACAACAATATATGCTCCTGTTTCAATCACCGTTCCAACTACTCCAATGCAATGTTGCATCATCGTCTTCTTTACTTCTGATTTATACGATTGTGCCGTTACTCTTTTAAATAAGCGAATTGCCCATTTTTCTTTTTGTAAACTCCGCAAATCTTGTATCCCCTTTACAAACTGTGACACCATCTCTACAACACTTGAGTGATTTTTTTGAGAAACGCTTGCAATATCTCTTACCTTTTCTCCCATCAGTATTGGAACAATTGTACTTAAAAATAAAAACGGAGTTACCCACAATATAATTAAATAGACTAAAATGAATAGAGGATAATATGTTCAATATATGAACATTTATCCTCTATTTTTATGTATATTAGATTTTTTATTTAGATGTTAAAAATATAGTTTAATATGTATAATATACATGGTAAAGGAACGCACGTTCAGTTATGGGTGGAGGACATAGTCCATAGCGGGAGGCGTAGAGGGGGCTTTAGACCAAAAGTAAAAATTGACTTTAGGAGTGAAGTAGTAATGAGGGTACAAGAGGTTCTCTTAGAGAATAACAACAAAAGATACATATTATTGGATCAAAAGGGTTTCCCTGTTATTTCTGTCGTGAAGTATCTAAAGTACTTAGATACAACAGGAAAAAGTTCTAATACTCAAAGAACATACTGCTATTCCTTAAAACATTTTTTTACCTACTTAGATGAAACAAACAAAGATTATAAGTATATAAGTTTAGAAGATTTAGTTGAATTTGTTGGATGGTTAAGAAGTCCTTATAAGAGTCCAAAAGTCACTCCCCTTCAACAAGAAAAAGCCAAACGAACGGAAAAAACTATTAACCTTACAATTACGGTTATAGCAAACTTCTATGACTACTTATTTCGAAATGAAGAAATACAAAATGACATGATGGAAAAGTTAATGAAACAAGTGTTTACGGGAGGGCACTCACGTTATAAAAGTTTCTTACATCATATCAATAAGGACAAGCCATCAATCAGAAACGTACTTAAATTAAAAGAACCACGCAAAAAGGTAAAAATACTGACAAAGGAACAAGTGCAACAAGTGTTAAATGCAACAACTAATATAAGAGATACTTTCTTGATTCAACTGTTATTTGAAACAGGATTACGTATTGGAGAAGTTCTTTCACTTTTTATAGAAGACTTTATATTTGACCATGCAAAAGGCCATAGGATTCGTTTAGTTGATCGAGGAGAATTAGAAAACGGGGCAAAGTTAAAAACAGGGGAACGTGAGATTTTCGTGTCTCAGTCCCTAATGGATTTATATGATGATTATTTGTATGAAATTATGGATGAACTGGATGTGGACACAAACTTTGTATTCATCAAATTGCGTGGCGAAAACGCAGGAAAACCGATGACATATAGCGATGTGGAATCGCTTTTTAAACGTTTGAAAAAGAAAACAGGGATAAATCTTCACCCCCACTTGTTTCGCCATACACACGCTACAATTTACTATCAGAAAACAAAGAATATTAAGCAAGTGCAAGAACGATTAGGACATTCTCAAATTCAAACAACGATGAATCTATACCTTCATCCTTCGGAAGAAGAGATTCGAGAAGATTGGAAGAAAGCCCAGTCCGAATTCGACCTAAACAAATAACTAAAAGAGGGATTTTGAATGAAGCAAATTAAAAATGCTCATATAGAAGAAATAGGCTTTCATGAAGGGTTACAAAGAGAACTATCCATCTATCCCCAAAAAACGGTTAATGAAGATGGTTCTATTACAATTGAACAAGTATACAATCCCTATTTCTTAGTCAACGACAAATGGAATATTACTTTTTTCAGGAAAATTAAGCAGTTCGAAGAAGTTATAGCAAGCTATAACTGTTCAAGTAAAAATATTCATTTTCGCTTTACCAATCCTACAATTAATTTAGAAGTAAAGTATGTATTTTATCAATATCTATTTAATGATCTTTGGACAATCAAACGTAGTTTTCAGGGTCAAGATCCATTAAAAAAAATGACAGAGTTCTTAAACGAAAAATATCCAAAACTATCATCTTTATTGGAATTAGATATTGAAAAAGCAGAACGAGAGTATTTATTTTGGTTGAACGAACAAGGAATTAAAACTCACAGAACGCACAAATACATAATAAGAAAAAGTCACACATCCAAAAATAACGTAGCAATCTATTTAAGAACGATTTATACTTCTTTTCTCCGACTTACTGATGACCGAGAGGAATGGAAAAAAGACAAGTGGGATGTTCGTATTTTACACGATAAGTATGGGGTTGATTACAATAAAAGTAAATCAAGCTATTATCTTGATTTCTCAAAGACAGACGAAAAGATTCGAGAAGAAGTTAAAAAATATTTTAAACAACGGTTGCTTAGTAAAAACAAATTCTCTTGGGGTTCAGCACAAAATTATATGACCATTTTATCACCATTTTTCACTTTTGTATTTTGTATAGAACCTATATGGAAAAATTTAAAAAGCTTAAAAAGAACCCATATGGAAAAATACATCGAATATCTACATGATAACTCTAATAAATCGAAACGACCCAACTCACACCCTGAAATGTATGTAAATAGGTCATTGTCAATTATTCAGAAGTTTCTTGAAGATATTCAACGGTATGAATATGAGATGGCTCCGGAAAATCATGTGCGATTATTGATCTTTCCCGAAGATAAACCAAAATTAAGAAAAAAATCAAGCGATCAAATTGACTATATTCCCGACTATGTATTAGAACAACTCTTCACTCATATTAATGATTTACATAAAGAAGTCGTCCCTGTCATTTGGATAGCCTTTAAAACAGGACATAGAATATCAGATGTATTAGGTTTAACCACAAATTGTTTAGTTCAACTCAATGGTCACTATTCAATTGAAACCGATATCGAAAAAACTTATGTAAAAGGGCATAGAATCCCAATTGACGAAGAATTAGCAAAAATCATTGCGGTTCTAATAGCGAAATCTAAAGAAAATAGCAATCAAGACAATAATCCTGAAGGGTATATTTTTATCCGTTATCGTGGGCAACGGAAAGGAAAACCATTTACTCAAGCGTTTGTTAGAGAACAATTGAATATATTGGCAATACAAAAAAACATTACTGACGAAAGTGGGAACTTGTTTCATTTCAAACCACATCAATTCCGACATACTTACGGAGTAAAAATGTTAAACGGTGGTGCAGATATTTTAACGGTACAAGAGTTATTAGCCCATGCATCCCCTGAAATGACATTAAGATACGCCAAGTTATTAGATGATACCAAAAGAAAAGCGTTTGAATTAGTAATGAGACAAGGAGTTTTTACTTTTGACTTAAATGGCGAAGTACAAGAAATTAGAGCAGGAGAAGATATTCCGACCGATATTTTGGATGCCTTGTGGCAAGATCACAAGCTAAATGCGATGGACAACCCTTATGGGACGTGCCACGCTCGATTGAAAGGTAATTGCCCGCATATGGAAGCTCCTCCTTGTCTTACATGCAACGGAGGAAGTCCTTGTAAGGATTTGGCTATTGGATTTTCGGAATTAGACGTACAGAAATATGAATTACACATTAAAACAACAGCAAAAGCGATAGAAATAGCAAAACAGTATGGGCGTGAAGATATGGCAGAAAAGCATGAGCGAAACTTAAAGTGTTATGAAGGAATTCTGAACAACATCCGAGAGGGTAATGTTATCTTTGGTAGACAAGAACGAGTGAAGAGAAAACAGGGGGTACGAAATGACTGAATACAACCGTAAAGAGCAACTAAAGTCAATTCATTTGTCACGCAAAAATTCAACCTTTAAAAAGGTTGATGAAGCCATTAAAAGGCTCATACGAGCAAAAGAAAACGTTAATTTTAATAGTGTAGCAAGCGAGGCAGGTGTTTCAAAGGCAACGTTGTATAACCATCAGGAGCTAAGAGAACGTATAGAAGGATTGCGAGAACAACAAGCACAGGCTCATACTCCCAAGCAGATTAAGCGTGAACTTAATGATAACAACAAAGATGCCATCATTGCCTCTTTACAACGTCGTATTAAAAAAATTGAAAGCGAGAACAAGCAATTACGGGAGCAGTTAAAGGTGGCATACGCAAACGTTTATAAGCAATTATAACCAACAACTAATAATCAATTAATGTTGCTTGTTTACTATACATGGACAATGAAAGCTGAAAGGAATTATAGGAGTAAAATGAAAAAGAAAACTCATTTAGAATTTTTAGTAGAGTTTGAAGCTATCCTTGGACCGGAATATGAATTACTTAGTGAGTACGCTGGTTCACAAAAGCAAGTTAAGGTCAAGCATAAGGTTTGTGATGAAATATATGAGGTTACACCCGACCATATATTGAGAAAGAGAAAATGCCCCAATTGCTTTGGAAATAAAAAGAAAACAACTAAACAATTTATAGCCGAACTAGAAAATAATTCCCCTGGTCAATTTGAAGTAATTGGGGAATATGTGAATTCAAAGACAAAGCTGGAAATTAAACATCTAAAATGTGGTGTTACAAAACTTGTTTGGCCTAATGATATTTTAAGAAACGGTGGATGTCGTCACTGTGCGGGGAATGAAAAGAAAACGACCGAACAATTTAAAAAGGAAGTTTTTGAACAAGTTGGGAACGAATATACGGTTAGAAGTAAATATCTTGGATCACATAAAGACATTACCATGTATCATTTAAGTTGTGGTAAAGAGTATACCGTGAAACCCTATAATTTTATTAATAACCGTAGACGTTGCCCTCATTGCTTTAGAAATATTAGAAAAACCACTCAGCAATTTAAAGAGAAAGTCTATGAGTTAGTTGGTTACGAATATAAAGTATTAGGTGAATATCAGGGTACTGATGAAAAAATCGAAATGCTACACACTTCATGTGGAAATATTTATAATGCAACTCCTTATCATTTTATTCATCGGCACCAACGTTGTCCAGAATGTTTCGGGAACAAAAAAAGAACAAATGAGGAGTTCTTAGAAGAAATTAGAAACTTAACGGGTAACGAATACACCTTTTTAGAGGACTACGTTAATACAAATACCCCACTAAGCCTAATTCATAATATATGCGAGCATGTGTTTAAAGTAAGGCCAGCTGATTTTATTCATAAAACTTCTAGATGTCCAAAGTGCAAGAAAAATATAAAATTAACGTTTGAGGAATTTAAAAATAGAGTTTTTGATTTGGTTGGCGATGAATACACGCCTTCTGGTGAATATATAAATTGCAACACTCATTTAATGATGGCGCACCATGTATGTAACACTACATATCCCGTAACACCTGCTAAATTCTTATCTGGTCGAAGATGTCCAACATGTTTTGGGAAACATCAAAAATCGACAGAGGAATTTAAAGAAGAGGTCTATGATTTGGTTGACGATGAATATGAGGTCATTGGTGAGTACGTAAACTCACAAGAAAAAATAATGATGAGGCATAATGTTTGTGGGTGCGAATATCCTGTGCTTCCTTCAATGTTTTTACATAGAAGTCGCTGTCCGAATTGTTTTGGAAATGAGAAGAAAACAACAGAGCAATTTAAACAAGAAGTATATGATTTGGTTGGCGATGAATATTCAGTAATTGAGGAATATTCTGGGGCATCTAATTATATACGAATGAAACATAACGTATGTAGATATGAATATTCGATTGTAGCCGTTAGCTTTTTAAGGGGAACTCGATGTGCTCAATGTAAGGAATCAAAAGGAGAAAAGCTTATTAACCAAATACTAGCTGATAAGGGCATCAAGTTTCAAAGACAATATAAGTTTGATAAATGCCGTCATATTAATCCTTTGCCATTTGATTTTGCTATATTTAAAGACGAACAAGTTGCAGCTCTTATTGAATTTCAAGGAAGACAACATTATCAACCCATTGATTATTTTGGGGGCGAACCAGCATTTGCAGAAACCCAAATAAGAGATAAAATTAAAAAAGATTTTTGTGAAAAAATGGACATTCCATTGTTTATTATCCCCCATTGGGAATATGAATCTCTTGAACAACTGCTTCAGGAAAAATTAACTATGCTTAATTTTCAAATAGATAGTGAATTCCCCCCAAAATTTGAAGTGCTATAACCTTTTAAAAAATTATTAAAAAGATTAAGAGGCATTTACATATTAGTCATAACCAATATGTAAATGCCTCTTTCACTAAAGGTTTTTTCTAAATAAGGTCTTGATAAATATAAACTGTATATCTATATGTTGTAGTGCTATGAAAGCTCCAATAAATTGGGCAATAGCGTGTATATATTCTATTAATATAGAGCCATATAATCTGACCCAGTTCGGAATATCAGACACGACCAAAGTTTCTAACTCTCCTTGTTTGATTTTCTCACTCTCTTCAAACGGTAATAGGAAAAATTGGCGCAATACATCTATACGCTTCTCTCGTAATATTCGCTGACTCGCTTTTGAGCTTACATAATCAAATGAAAGATTGTTCACCCACATCAACAAACGGCTAGCTGTAAACAAAGTAATGTAAAGATACGCTCCTTTCAGCTCTCGTTGAATCAGGTTATCTACAATTAGTCCCATGAATAGTGGACGGGAGAGATTTAAAATAGCTGCAAAAAGCCCACTGCATACAGCTGCTATTACTAATATTTTTTCTTTCTGTAACGGTAACAAAATTCTTTTATATTCTTTCATGACGTTTCCTCCATTGTTTATAGTAAAAAGAAAGGGATGAAACCAAATGGTTTCATCCCTTTCCATAAAATAAGGAAGCTAACAATTGTTAGCTTCCTTATCATTCATTTCAATTATTTAGTTCGACACTTTAGACTCTTCAATTTTCTCACGAAGAACCATTTGCAGAATACCACCGTGACGGTAGTAGTCAATTTCAACTTCACTATCGAAACGAGCTACTACTTCAAATTGTTTTTCGTTGCCATCTAGATCAGTTGCAACTACTTTTACAAGATCGCGTGGTCTAACTGTTTTGTCAATTTGAATTTCAAATGACTCGTTACCAACAAGACCTAACGTTTCAGCGCTTTCGCCATCTTTAAATTGAAGTGGTAACACACCCATTAACACTAAGTTACTGCGGTGAATACGCTCGAAGCTTTCTGCGATTACTGCTTTAATACCTAATAAATTTGTACCTTTTGCAGCCCAGTCACGAGAACTTCCCATACCGTAATCTTTACCAGCAACAACTAAAAGGCCTGTGCCATCTTCTTTATATTTCATAGCAGCATCATAGATAGATGTTACTTCACCAGTTGGCCAATATGTTGTATATCCGCCTTCTGTTCCTGGTGCGATTTGGTTTTTAATACGGATGTTCGCGAATGTACCACGCATCATAACTTCATGGTTACCACGACGAGAACCGTAAGAGTTGAAGTCAACTGGTTGTACGCCGTTTTCTAATAAGTAGCGTCCAGCTGGTGTGTGCTTACCGATTGAACCTGCTGGTGAAATGTGGTCTGTCGTTACAGAGTCACCAAATTTACCAACTACGCGTAAGCCTGATAACGTTTCAACTTCACCTGGCTCTTTAGATAATCCTTCAAAGAATGGTGGGTTTTGAATGTATGTTGAATCATTA
The DNA here is from genome assembly GCF_038006085.1 of Bacillus sp. FSL K6-0073. Taxonomy (NCBI): domain Bacteria; kingdom Bacillati; phylum Bacillota; class Bacilli; order Caryophanales; family Bacillaceae; genus Bacillus; species Bacillus sp. FSL K6-0073. The sequence continues at coordinate 3,663,315 of NZ_JBBOUN010000001.1, forward strand.
TCCCAAGTATATAAAGCTTCATTTGAAGTTTGGATTTCATTCCAACGCTCATTGCTATTAAATACTTGTGCATATTCTTTCTTGAACAGTTCAGATGTAACAACGCTTTGAACTACATCTTCAATTTCTTTAGCTGATGGCCAAATATCGTTGAAGTAAACAGCATTGCCATTTGCATCTTTACCAATTTCATCATTTTTCAGGTCAATATCAACAGTACCTGCAAGTGCATATGCCACAACAAGTGGTGGTGATGCTAAGTAGTTCGCTTTTACAAGCGGGTGAATACGACCTTCAAAGTTACGGTTACCAGATAAAACAGATGTTACTAGTAAATCGTTTGCTGCGATTGCTTCTTCTAATTCTGGCGCTAATGGGCCAGAGTTACCGATACAAGTCGTACAGCCGTAACCAACTGTTTGGAAACCTAATTGATCTAAATATGTTGTTAAACCTGATTTATCTAAGTACTCAGTAACAACTTTAGATCCTGGTGCTAATGATGTTTTTACGTACTCAGGTACTTTAAGTCCTTTTTCAATTGCTTTCTTCGCAACTAAACCTGCCCCAATTAATACGTATGGGTTTGATGTATTTGTACAACTTGTAATTGCAGCAATTGCAATTGCACCTGTTTTCATCGTTACTTCTTTATCTTCTAATGTAACCTTCACTTCTTTATCGAACTCTTGCTCATTAAATCCAAGTCCTTGTGTTCCAACTGGTGCTACAACAGCTTTGTGGAACGCATCTTTCATATCTGAAAGTGGAATTAAATCTTGTGGGCGTTTCGGTCCAGAAAGGTTAGATTCAATTGTATTTAAATCAATTTCAACAAGATCAGTGTAAATTGGATCTTTGCTGTCTGCTGTATAGAATAAACCGTTCGCTTTACAGTATTCTTCAACAACGCGAATTTGCTCTTCATCTCTACCTGTTAAACGTAAGTATTCTAATGAAATATCGTCGATTGGGAAGAATCCACAAGTTGCGCCGTATTCTGGTGCCATGTTTGAAATTGTTGCACGGTCAGCTAAAGGCATACTCTTTAGTCCGTTACCGAAGAACTCAACGAATTTACCAACTACACCTTTTTGACGTAATACTTGCGTTACTTTTAATGCAACGTCAGTTGCTGTAGTACCACTTGGAAGTGTACCGGTTAATTTCACACCGATTACTTCAGGTACTGGGAAGTATGAAGGCTGTCCAAGCATCCCTGCTTCTGCTTCAATACCACCAACGCCCCATCCAAGAACACCGATACCATTAATCATTGTTGTATGTGAGTCTGTTCCAACTAATGAATCTGGGTATGCAACTAAGTCACCTTCAGCATTTTTCACAGCATGAACAACTGGTGCTAAATATTCAAGGTTTACTTGGTGTACAATACCTGTAGCTGGTGGAACTGCACGATAGTTATCAAATGATTTTTGTGCCCAGCTTAAAAATTTATAACGTTCTTCATTACGTTTAAACTCTAAGTCCATGTTGAATGCAAGCGCGTCTGCCGTACCCGCTCTATCAACCTGTACAGAGTGATCAATTACAAGGTCTACAGTAATTTCCGGATTAATTTTATCAGGATCCCCACCCATGTCTGCCATTGCTTTACGAAGCGAAGCCAAATCAACAACAGCTGGAACACCAGTGAAATCTTGTAAAATTACACGAGATGGTTTAAATGGAACATCGATATCTTGCACATCTTTCGTTCCCCATTTCGCTAAATTTGTAACATGCTCTTCTGTGATTACACGTCCGTCTACTTGACGAAGTACTGATTCAAGTAAAACTTTCACGGAATATGGTAATTGAGATACGTTGCCAACCCCTGCGTTTTCAAGCGCTTTCAAATCATAATAATGATACGTTTTTCCATCTACTTCAAAAGTTGCGCGTGATTGAAATGGATTATGTTTGACCATTATGTTTCCCCCCTGTTAAACGTGACTAAGTTGTCTGAATATAAAATGTAGACAAACTTTTCAATACCTTACGATAATATCTTATTACAACTTTCTAAATAAGTAAATAATAAGAAACTTATAGATTATCATAAGTTTTCTTTATGTTTCTAAATTTGAATAGTGTTCATGTTCCTTATGAATACTATTACCATAAAGTAAAGTGCTCTATTAGCGCTTTCTTTACAGTTCATACATACTATGAACTGCTCATCATGCAACTTATAAAAAAAAGTTATAGAGGTGAAATAAAATGGGTAAAAGAAAAGCAAATCATACTATTTCAGGAATGAATGCGGCATCTGCACAAGGACAAGGCGCTGGTTATAACGAAGAGTTTGCAAATGAAAACTTAACTGCTGCAGAACGACAAAATAATAAGAAACGCAAAAAGAATCAGTAACGAAAAATCCCAAAAGGTTCATTTTCCTTTTGGGATTTTTTCTAATGTTTATAACGTAGTAATTCCGAAACCGTTACAAATCGATATCCTTGTTTTTTTAGCTCAGGTAAAATTTTTGCTAGCGCTGCTACTGTTTGACTACGATCATTTCCTCCATCATGTAACAATACGATATCGCCACTTTTAGCATTTTTTACTACATGATTTACGATAGATTCAACCCCTGGATTTGCCCAATCACGCGGGTCTTGATGCCACGACCATAGAACGGTTTGATAACCAGCTTCTTTCGCTGTTTTAAATACAGCATCGTTAATATATCCGCCAGGAGGACGGAATAGCAAAGGTTCTTTCACCCATTTTTCGAAAAATTTCTTTCCATCTAAAATATCATTTTCTAATTTTTCATCTGATGAATTACTCGCATACAAATGATTCATCGTATGATTTCCAATTTCATGTCCCTCTTTTAACACCTGTTTCACTAAATATGGATTGCGCTGCACTCGAAATCCAATCATAAAAAATGTTGCTTCTGCTTTATATTGACGTAATAAATGTAAAACTTGCGGTGTATAAGTTGGATCTGGGCCATCATCAAATGTAATGGCAATAATCTTTTCATTATTAGGTACTTCCCACGTTACATAGCCAGTTGGTTCTAGCTCTTTTCTGAGCAACATTTTCGCTTCCACTTTTTCAACTTGAAATATATGTACTGCGCATAATAAAGAAAAAACGAATAGAAAAATTTTCTGTTTTCGCATAATGTTCATTAAAGTAAGAGGTTGTCAAATACACAACAACCTCATTTACTTTTCTAATTGATCTACATGTTGCATAATATTTTGGAGATTATTTTCGTATTGCTCAAGTTGTGGGCGTTGTGTTTCCGAAGCTACTTCTAACGCATTTTGAATCTGTTCATACGCCTCCTGAACCTCTTGGCGTAACTCTTTTAAATCATGACCGTAGTTTGGATCATTTTTCACAATGTTGTTATATGCATGTTCTGCTTGTGTAACTCCTTGCTGCGCTGCTTGAAAAGCTTGCTGTTTATCTTTATGATATGGCATTATATAATCCCCTTTCCATAATAGTTAGTCCCAATTATCTTTACCTTTTTTTCTAAAAACATTCTCGTATAAATTTGCAAACTTCTCTCATTCTAAAGAGAAAGAGGAGGTGTCACATACAATGAGCAAAAACAATCGTGAAGCAAAAGAAAAAAAGGGACAACCTGAACCATTAAGCGGATCTCATAAAGTAAAAAACCGTAACCATTCACGCCAAAAACATCATGCACATCATGATATGTAAAACAAAAGGTTCACAATAGCTGCCTTTACCACATACAATGTTTATATTTTTCCATTTATTCTTCACCCCTACTTCATTCATGCATAACATAGTATGAATTGAAATTTTACGGAGGGTGTCTTACATGGGCAAGAAAAAGAAGGATTGTCTTTTTCATGTTGATGGTTTCGAAGAATGGATGGATCAGTTTTGTTCTGACTCTTGTAGTAACTTTAGTTTCCCAAATCAAATTCATATTGACCTTTGCGAAACTGAACAAGAATACATTTTGGAAACAGATGTACCAAATGCCAATGAACAAAATGTAGTCATTAAAAAGATGGAGACAGGCCTAAACATTTGCATACTTCATAAAAACATTTCTTTGCAGCGAACTATTCCTTTACCCGCTAATGTTATTTATAAGAAGATGCTAGCCTGCTTAGAGAATGGTTTTTTGGCCATTCATATTTCCAAAAATGAAGTTGCTGATAAACATGAAAAGAAAGTTCTTTTTTCAAATTAAGAGTTAATATAATACAAACATAAGCCCCAGTTGGTTACTGGGGCTTATGTTATTTCGCATGCATCTCTATATTAGAATTTCTATCATATCTTTTTTTCGATAAACCTTTTGTAACTAAAAGCACAGGAAATGCCACAGTTGAAAATATAGCTAGTGCTGAAAATACTGCAAACCCATTTTGGTACCCGTAGTAATCGAGAAGTACTCCTCCAAACCACGGACCTATTACTGCTCCAATTCCCGAAAAACCCATCGCACCGAAGTATGTTCCTTTTAGATGCGCAACAGCAATATCATCAATAAATACATCCGTCATTGAAAACATTAAGACTTCTCCAATTGTAAAAATAATTGTACAAACGGCAGCACCTAGCAGAGATTCTACTACTCCAAATCCAAATAATCCTCCGCTCACAAATAAAGTTCCCACCATAATGGATACTAACGGTGTATACTTTTTACAAATTTGAATAACAGGGTATTGAATTACGACTACAACAATCGCATTTAAAGCTAGCATATATGAAAATAATTTCACTCCATCCTGAAATATATGTGCATTTGCAAAATATTGAGATACTGTTGTCGTTAAATGAGAAAAACCACAATTACTCAAAATAATACCAACTAGTGCAACTAAAAATACGACATCCTTTCGCAAAATACGAATTGCCTTTAACATTGTGACAGGCTTTTCTGTATTTACTTTCTTTTTTTCAATCGGATACTTCTTAAATTGGAACGCTAATATAGCTGTATATAAAATGTATACTCCAGCTGCTACTAAAAATGGAATTGTTGATTTTGCGCTTCCAATCTGTAACCCGACAAGTGGGCCAATCGCTACTCCAACATTGATTGCACCGTAACGCAAATTATATACGAGTAAACGATACTCAGGTTTCGTTAAATCTGATAATAACGCTCTTGATGTTGGCTCAAAAAATGACCTACATAATCCATTCAAAGCATTTAATAAAAAGAAACTTAAAACATGATCTGCAAGTGAAAAACCAATGAATACAAAGACCCAAACGATCATGGACCATATTATAATCATATTTCGACCGAATCGATCTGATAAATTCCCTCCGATAAAACTAGCAAACACTCCAACAAGTGCACTCGTTCCGATAATAGCACCTGTCATTCCAGCTGATACACCTTTCACAGTCGTTAAATAAATTGCTAAAAAAGGAATACTCATTGACGTGGCGAACCTCGCAAATAAAGTCCCTATTATAATTGTCATTCCTAACGGATGAATATTTTGCAACTTCCCCTTCATCTTAAAAACCTACTCTCCCTGTTCTTACATAAAAAAAGAAAGCAAAGGATCTGCTTTCTTTTCCCTTTTTATACTTGCGCTGTTGATACCCGCGCTGTTCTCGTTATATCCATATCTATGCCATATGTAAACTGTAATTCTTTACAAACATCTTTAATTAATATTGCAACATTATATTTCTCATTAAATTGTAAAACGATGTTCTCCACTTCTTCATATGTATACTTATATTCGCCTGTAATGACACTTTTTAGATCAAAGCATTCGTTAATACAAAGTTGTACAAGTAGCTGGTCATATTTCTCTATTACATCTTCTTTCTTCCAAAGTAACTCTTTTACATATAACCGATCAAACTTCACACTTTCTCGATTACAATCCGTTAAAATCCGGGTCATTTCATTTAATTCTCGATACAATTCAGAAATATTTTTGCTTAAACTAAGCAGTTTATCTACGCCATTTTCATATAACATATTTATTCCACCCCCGCATTTTCTTCTTATTATAGCAAGAAAATTCTAAAAATAGTTTCTTTCTTCTGAAATATTAGGAAACTAATTTCAATTGCTTTACAATGAAACTAGTTAATGCGAGAGGAGAAAGAAAATTGGAGCACAAATTATATTACACTGACGCTTATAAGCAAGAATTTACTACTAAAATTATAAAGCAAGATTATGATAAAGACGGTAACTTATACGTTGTTTTAAACGAAACCGCATTTTATCCGACTGGTGGCGGACAACCACATGACACTGGAACTTTAAATGGTATTGCTGTACTTGATGTTGAAGAAGTCGACGAAGAAATCCGCCACTTCATTGCAGAACAATTACACACAGAAGACGTAGAAGGTAAAATCAATTGGGAGCGCCGGTTTGATCATATGCAGCAACATGCAGCTCAGCACATTTTATCTGCTGCTTTTTGGGACTATTTCAACATACCTACGATTGGATTCCATCTTGGAAAAGAAACGATAACAATTGATTTAGAAACAGAAAATCTGCATGCAGAAACGGTTGAAAAGGCAGTACAAATTGCCAATAAAATCGTTTTTGAAAACCACCCAATCCGTATAGAGTGGATGAACTTAGAAGAAGCAAAAACATTACCTCTTCGTAAAGAACCAACTATGACAGAGAATATACGTGTTGTTATTATCGAAAATTACGACTACAATGGCTGTGGTGGAACCCATCCGAAATGCACTGGTGAAGTTGGTCCTATTCAAGTACTAGGATGGGAGCGCAATAAAGGTGGTATACGCTTAACCTTTATCGCTGGTTGGCGTACACTTAAATTAATGGGGCAACAGCAACAAATTATGAAAGATGTTTCCAAACAATTAAACAGTAGCGAAACTGATATCCCAGCAAAAGTAGCACAGCTTCTTACCTCTCAAAAGGAAAACGAAAAAACAATACAAACAATGAATGAAAAATTATTATTTGCAGAGGCAAATGAATTACTGCAACAGCCCACCGAAATACATGCTGGGTTACTTATTTCTAAAGCATTTACAGATCGTTCTATGCAAGAAATTGCAAAACTATCAGCTATCATTACAGAACAACAAGAGCATGCAATTACGTATTTCGTCATCGAAAATGATGACAAACTACAATGTATTCTCGCTTGCGGAAAAACAGTAACGCTCGATATGAATGCTCTTTTAAAAGATGCTCTTCCTGCAATTGAAGGAAAAGGTGGCGGAAATAAAAAGAGTGCACGCGGCGGCGGAAAAGCGGTGATGAACGGGGACGAGTTTTTAAATCAGCTTGTCTCTTCTTTACAGTCAGCAGTGTAAAACATGTTTATGAAGGATAGCTAACGGCTATCCTTCAACTATATTTACAGGCCTATATGTTGTTTCAACCCTTGATAACTTCCTGCATTTGCAAAACCGCCACTTATAAGATTGATAAAAGTTTCCGAAAAACCATAATAACTTAATTCGTTAATCGGTACCATTTGCACATCATGAATCGGATTATGATCGAACTCGTTAGAAGGTAGTGTAATTTCACCTTCAATCCTTTCAAGCAGAAACGTAATATGTAACAAAGATGGACTAGCATCTGGTTTATCACAAACATAGAGTAGCTTCTTAATTTTAACTTCTAATCCCGTTTCTTCTCTCATTTCTCGAATCATCGCTTCTTCTAACGTTTCACCATTCTCTACCCTTCCTCCAGGTAAAGACCAATCGCGATTAGCCACTTTTTGCTTTACTAGCAATACTTTTTCATCTTCAATTAAAATTCCCGTAACACGAACTTGCATTACATTTTCCATATGTAATCTCCTCTTCCTGTTATATTTACAAATTAATCCTTCCACAAAGAGAACATACGTTTTATAATTAAAGAAAATTATGGAAGAAAGAAGTTGTTATATTCATGCGTCCACCTTTAACAAAATCTATATCACTTGAAGATTTTCAAAACTATTATTGGTTAAAAGCAGAACTGCAAACATTTTGTCGCGAGCATGGTTTGCCAGCTAGTGGCTCTAAGACCGAAATAACCGAGCGTATCTCACATTATTTAACTACGGGGAAAGTCTTAAAAAACAGCTCTGTGCAAAAAGTGAGCAAAGCTCCCCTCTCTTATAAAGACCTTTCTCTTCAAACGATTATTACTAAAAATCACCGCTGTAGCGAAGGTGTTCGTGCTTTTTTCAAAGAAAAAATCGGAACAAACTTCCGCTTTACAGTAGCTCTTCAAAAGTTTTTTAAAGAGAATGTTGGAAAAACATATGAAGATGCGATAACATTTTGGTATGAAGAAAACGAACGAAAAAAAGATCCTACTTATAAAACAACGATCAGCGCGCAATTTGAATACAATCGCTTTACTCGGGACTTTTTCGAAGATCCAAATAATAAAGGAAAAGCAAAAGCTGATGCGATTGCTGCTTGGAATGAAATAAAAACAAAACCTGGTAGCAATGCTTATGTTCCTCAAAAAGTAGAAAACTAGAGTGAATTCATTAAAAATCAAATTCTAAAACAAATTTTAAATTTACTCCTAGGACATTATATATATGTTTTAGGAGTGAATATACAATATAACTAATCATACAAATCGATTTATCCGGTGCACTATCCTTCCCTTTCTTCATTTTCTCATCACATATCTTCTCTAATACCTTAAGTCCTTTATCTTCTCCAAACTTTTTCTCCTCCAATGACGAAGAGAAGTATTTATTCTCCATTTGTATGCTCCTTATTAGCAAATACAGCTTCTAAAATTAAGGACATAATCCTATATAGCAAAAACATACAAGCATACTCATAAACAACAACATATATTTAAATATACCTTTATATGAAAGGCTGGGATATACCATGAATAAAGTTATTTGTTGCACTCCATCAGCAATAATAAAAGATAAAATTTGCATTCCTTGGTCTATCACAGGTGGAGAGATGGGAATACAGACTATATATACTAACAATTTGTTAAATCATATTTCTTCAACTGGATATATCAAATACGAGACAGGTGTTCAAGAAATAGGTGTTACTTTCTTTCAAGATACAAATGTCTTAAACTCAATCATAATTCAACCTGGAAGTACTAGTAATTTTACAATAAAAAATTTTACTAGTATCCAAATAACAACTGGATCTGGTCTACATCAAGGTGAATTTTGCATCACAGTTTCATATCAATTGTAGACAATAAAACATCCAAACCTCCTATTATTCTCTATATTTGATAAGAGGCTTTCAATGAGAATTAAAATAAGATAGATATAAATGAATACGCCTGCCCTACACTTCAAACATTCTAATTTTCTACTTTCTCAAATAAGAGCGCAATCCCTATCCCGCCTCCAATTCCTAATGTAGCAATTCCATATTTCATAGACTCTCTTTGTGCCTGATAAAACAAACGTGTTACAAGCATAGCCCCAGATGCACCGTACGGATGACCGAGCGCAATTGCCCCACCATTTACATTTAATTTTTCATACGGAATTTGTAACTCTTTTGCGCAAGCAACAACTTTTGAGGCGAATGCTTCATTTATTTCAAAATAATCGATGTCCTCTATTTTTACATTCATTTCATTTAATAATTTGTTCACCGCAAATATCGGACCAGTTCCTGGAAGATTTGGATTCACTCCCACTACAGCACTACGAACGAAACGAAGGACAGGTTTATAACCTAACTTTAGGGCTTGTCCCTCTTCCATTACAAGAACAGCACATGCCCCATCATTTACACCACATGAATTACCTGCCGTCACTGTTCCATTTTGTAAAAATGCGGGTTTTGTTCTTTTAATGATTCGTTCATAATTCATTTCTAGCTTTATAGATTCATCTAATAATCCATTAAAAGAAAATATTTCATCATGTATATAGCCTTTTTCTAACGCTTGCAGTGTCCGCTTATAACTAAGACAAGCGTACTCGTCTTGCATTTCTCTCGTTATGTTATAACGCTCCGCAACATATTCAGCCGCTACTCCCATGTCAGGATCACCAATTGTTTCAGGTGAAAATCGTGCTCTTTTTTGAAAAGGTGACGTACTTGTACTCTCTACTCCTCCGGCGATATAGCACTTACCTGCCCCTCCTTGAATGAGATGACACGCAGTTCGAATTGCTTCTAAACCAGCACCACATTGCCGATCAATCGTTACACCAGGAATATGATAGCCAAGTCCTGCCGCTAAAGCAGATAGTCTCGCAACATTCCCTCCTGGCCCAACAACATTACCTAATATAACATCGTCTATCTCTCTCTCAATTCCTCTACTTAAAAACGTAAGAAGCGGCGTTGCTAATTGCTGAACTTCATACTCTTTTAACATCCCATTCTTCTTACCGATAGGTGTTCTTTTCGCCTCTACAATAACTGCTCTATTCATATATTTTCTCCCTGTTTTCAATCATACTTTTTGCTTCCATACGAGCGATTTTCCCACTATTTGTATAAGGTATTCTATCTACAAAATGCCATTCTTTCGGTATTTTAAACGAGGATAATCGTTGTAAGCAAAAACTCTTTAATTGTTGTTTCGTAGCACTTCCTTTTACGATCGCGACGGGCTTTTCACCCCAGTAACTATCTTTCACACCAATTACAACTATTTCATCAACAGCTGGGTGTTCATGTAATACACTTTCTATTTCTTCTGGATAAATATTGATTCCTCCAAATAAAATCATATTCTTCTCTCTACCAACAATATATATAAAGCCTTCTTCATCTTCATAGCCTACATCTCGCACTGTCATCCAGCCTTCTGCATTCAACTCCTGTGTTAAAACCCCATCTATTATGTATCCCATAAAAAACTGATCACTTTTCACATAAACAGTTCCTATCTCGCCTTTTTGTACTTCTTCGCCTGCTTCATTACATATTCGAACTTGCACATTATGACAAGGTTTTCCTACTGAATTTAGCCTTCTTTCGCTTTCTGCATCGACTAGTGCTGTTACAAAACTTAACTCTGATGCACCATAAAATTCATATCTTTTCGCATAAGGAAATATATTCTTTATTTTTTCTTTCGCTTCAGCTTCCCATTTCGCTCCTGATGAAATAATTTTCATTTTATTTTCTATTAATCTATTTTCTTTATATAAAGATTCAAGCATTGTCGGAACTGTATACATAACCGATATATTTTCAGTTTCTAACTTATCTAATACTTGATTCGGAATGAACTTTCTCATAATGTGCACCGTTTGTCCTACATATAATGCACTTATTGCCCCGTATAAGAAAAGAGAATGAACGAGCGTCCCAGCTATTAAAATTGAATCCTCCATTTTCATATGAAAATCATGTACATTACAATCAAAACTATGAACCCACGATTGCTGTGCGCGTAAAAATGCTTTTGCTTTTCCAGTTGATCCTGATGTAAATCCCATATAAAAGGGAGCATTTCGTAAACTTTCTACAGTGGAATGTGTAGGAAGATATTTCTCCATCATTCTTTTCCACTCATCAATTTCAATTACTCTTCCTTCTTCATGCGGTAAATCATTTACCTTATATCTTTCTGTCACAATCATATCCGGATTACTGATTTCAATTCTTTCTCTGAGCTCATCTTGTTTCCACTTTATATCTAACGGAACACAAACCCACCCGGCCATAGCAGCACCAGCAAATAGTTGTAAAAACTCTATATGATTTTCTAATAGGATTGCTATTGTTTTATTTTTTGATTCTGTTGCATGCAACCAGTTGGCTACTTTACAAACTGATTCGAACCACTCTTTATATGTTAAAACTCTATCATTTTCCTTTATCGCTATTTTATTTGGTTGTAAAGAGGCTTGCTTTTTGTATTTTTTTGTAACACCCATATGAGACGTCCTTTCTTTACAAAAATAATAAAAAGAAACACGCAATGTACGTGTTTCTTCCCTTTATCATCCCGCATTTGTATATTTTCCATTCTTTAAAGCGGGTGTAATAATATGTTTCAATGAACGATGTAATTTTGTTACGAGAACTGCCGCAATAATTGCTTTTATACAATCCCCTGGTAAAAACACAGCACTCACTTTCATTGTCTCCCATACAGAAACATCCATTAAAAACGCTTGTACAATAATACCAAATACATAAACTACGAAAATACCACCAATTATATTAATACATAATACTTTTATAATAGAAACTTCACGTAAACGCTCAATTAAATAACCAATAACAAACGCTCCAATGATGTAACCAAGTAAATATCCTGCACTTGGCCCAACAAATACACCAAGGCCACCGCGGCCACCAGCAAGTAATGGTGCTCCAACTCCTACAATAAGTAAGAAAATAAGCTGACTTAATGCACCAAGGCGTGACCCTAACAACCCACCCGCAAGCATAACACCGAGTGATTGCAATGTAATCGGAACTGGTGTAATAGAAAGAGCAATCGGAGGTATTAACCCTAACACTCCCATAATAGAACTAAATAAAGCGACGAAAACTAAATTTTTTGTATTCATATTTGCTTCTCCTATTTGTAAACTTAAAATTGTTTTTAGATAACATATCATAAAAATTATATTATCTTTCCACTCCTCTTTTGTCAACCGTTAACGTATTATAGTTTACAAATAGGAGTTCACTTATTTCTCTCTATGCAAATGCTCCAGTTCTTTCCGAAGCGCCTGTTTTAAAAACTTCCCAACAGATGTTTTCGGTATTTCTTCCATAAAGACAATATCGTCTGGCAACCACCACTTCGCAAACTGTGGTTTTAAAAACTCATATATTTCTTCTTTTGTAACCGTACTATTTTTCTTTTGAACAACGCAGGCAATTGGTCGCTCTTGCCACTGAGGGTGAGGAACTGCAACGACAGCCGCTTCAAATATAGCATCATGTGCCATTAAAGCATTTTCAAGATCGACCGAAGAAATCCATTCTCCCCCGCTTTTAATAACATCCTTCGTACGGTCAACAATTTTCACGCAACCTTCCTCATCCACTGTGACAACATCACCAGTATATAACCATCCATTGCGAAAACCTTCAACAGTACGATCATCGTTATAATAGCTTTCAGCGATCCAAGGTGCTCGTAAACATAATTCTCCCATCTCAGTACCATCCCACTTCACTTCACCATTTGTACCGACTACTTTCATCTCGACACCAGGTACAAGATATCCTTGTTTGGAGCGAATTTCTAGTTGCTCTTCATACGATAATTCCGTTTCATAACTTTTTAAACGTGCAAGTGTTACGAGTGGACTCGTTTCAGTCATACCATATGCATGTATGAACGGAACATTATGTTTCTGTTCAAATGCTTTAATAACACTTTTCGGCGCCGCTGCACCTCCGCATAGTATTCTCGTCATACTAGATAAATCGTAACTATTATTTTCTAACTCTTGTAATACGCCGAGCCAAATTGTCGGCACACCCGTAGCTAACGTCACTTTTTCTGATTGAATCATTTCTAATAAAATTTTCGGAGTAAACATCGGTCCAGGAAGAACTTGTTTTGATCCAAACCAAGTAGCCGCAAAAGGAAGTCCCCAAGCGTTCACATGAAACATCGGGACGATTGCCATTGCTGCATCACTTTCCGATAAAGCAGCTGTATCAGCTAAACCGAGTGCCATACAGTGTAATACAGTACTACGATGCGTATATACAACACCTTTCGGATTTCCTGTAGTCGCTGACGTATAACACATACCAGCTGGTGTATTTTCATCAATATCTTTTACAAATTGGAAATTTGGATCGCCTTCTTCTAATAGCTTTTCATAATGATATACAGGCTTCAGCGTAGTATTTGGGAGTTCATCTTTATCAGTCATAATAATGTAAGCTTGTACAGTTGATAATTGTGATTGAATATTTTCAACAAGCGGTACGAGATCTTCATCTATAAGTAGAATTCGGTCTTCTGCGTGCTGAATAATGTATGAAATATGTTGAGGAGATAAACGAATGTTAATTGTGTGCAAAACAGAAGCAATACCTGGAATAGCAAAATACGCTTCCACATGCCGATGATGGTTCCACGCTAATGTTCCTACACGTTCACCTACTTTAATTCCAAGCCTTTTCAACGCACTGGAAAGTCTTCTCGTCCTTTCCCCTAATTGCTTATACGTTAACGTTGTAACTGTATCATGCGTCCGTGAAACAATTTCTTTCTTCGAAAACAGTTTCTCTGCTCTTTCCATCATAGAACTAATTGTTAGCGGTACATTCATCATCATATTGGTTATGTCCCCCTTTAAAACGTTTTCATTTTCCGTTTATTATAACAGACTTCTACAAATGATTACGATATTTTTCTGTATTTTCTGAATTATTTCTTTGGAAATAATTCAGAACGATAAAAAACATGTTTTGAATACATTGATTCGAAACATGTTTTTTATTTTTTATAAACTATCTACCTTTTTCCTTACTTTCTTTTTCAATTTAAAAATAAAACGATTACTGTATTCCTTATTTTCTACTAAAATCCGATACGTCTCTAACACCCCTAACACACGAACAAAAAGATAAACTCCGATAGCAATAAGTACAACACAATAAGGATAATACTGTACGAGTTCTCCTGAGGTAATTCGTTTTTTCTCAAATAAAAACGGTATCGCTCCTGCTGCAATAAAACAAAATCCAACGATCACTACTGCCGTATACTTCTTCTTAATAGTCGCATATCTTTTGGTCAATTCTTTTAGAAAGTTTTGATCAAATAGTAGTTCTTCCTTTTTCAATACATTGTATCGACTCTCTTCTATCGTTACAGATGCCATCATTGCTCCAATCCCAAGCACTGCAATGATAATGACAAGAAACGTAGACATTGTCGCATTTTCTTTAAATAATAAGTACGGTATTGTAGATAAAATAAGCAAACTAAATCCTAACGCAATATATTTAGAAATTTTTTGTCCATACACTACATACCCTTCTGCCATTTCCTTACTTACATAGTAACCATTTTCCTTTTCGTTACTTTGCTCTGCAGTTTCTTTTAATAAATAGTCGAGTGATACTTCAAATACATTTCCAATCATTATTAATTTTTCAGTTTCAGGAAAACCTTGACCGTTTTCCCATTTACTAACTGCTTGCCTTGTGGTATTTAATTTTTCAGCTAATGCTTCTTGAGAAAGGCCCTTTTCCTTTCTTAATCTAAAAAGCTTTTCACCAAATCCCATATGTGTGTCCCCCTTTGTTTTCTTACCTAAATTGTATGTAAACATTGCCCTTATCTCTATCTTCCTGCGGTTGCACTTTGTCAACTTGCGGTTGCGATTGTGTTATATAGCGTTTTTTTTCTATACTTAGAACGTTAATAAAAATAGCGCTTCCTAATAGTCCATTTGTTGTTATCAAAATAAAAAAACTCCTTAATTCATTTAAAGGAGTTTTCAATGTAAGATATTTCATTGATTCATATATCTTTCTCTAGATATAAAATACCTTTTTGTATCACGATTCTTACCTTTAATAAACATATCCTTCTGAATTGTATATTTGTACTCCATATTCAAACGTTTCATTAATTTTTCAGATGCTTCATTTTCTGAATCACATCCCGCTTCAATACTATTAAGATGCAATTCATGAAAACCATAGTAGAAAAAAGCTAACACAGCCTCCGTAGCTAATCCTCTTCCCCAATATTTTCGAGATAAGGCGTATGCAATTTCTGCTGTATGTGTGACCAAATCATATTTTATAAATCCACACGTGCCTATAAGTTTTTTTTCCTCTTTTAATACAATTCCAAGAGGTGCTACTTGCCCTCCATTGTACTGACCCACAATTTCTTCTATATAGTTATATGTGTCACATAACGATCGATGAGCATCCCATACAGTAAAAGTTGTCATCTCTTTATCTGTAGCATACTCATATATATGTAAACTATCACTCATATTCATTTTCCTTAACATAAGTCGTTTCGTATACAAAGTTGGATATGACCACTTCTCAATAATCATAACGGTTTCTGTTTAAACCTTTCATAATTCCTTACCTTTAATAAAAGGATATTCCCACAATCTGTACAAATATAAGCATCCACCGGCGAAGATGTGAACATCGTTTCCTTTTTCCGTATTTGTGCATATCCGACAAACTCACCTTCTCCTATATTTTGAGAACCACAATTAGAGCATGTCTGCACGGCTTTTTGTTTCATGAGAGCACCACCTTTAATCTGTTTCTACTCCCTTCGACAGTTCACTTCCATTTCCCTTCCAAAAAACCTCTTATTCTCTCACATTTCAACAGGAATCTCAAAACAAAAATCGTATATGTACTATGAAATATATTTATTAACGGAGGAATTTTATGACTACTGTTATGACACTCGATATGGCAACAGAAATTGAAAATGCAGAAATTGATATGCTCTCTTCTAAATTAGAGAGACTACAAACAATGAGCGGAAACCCAATGCAAGTGCAAATGAAAAAATTCGGTAGTGCCACTGCCTTTTCATCAAAAATAATTGCTGGTCCTGCTTTTAATACGATAAAAGGTATTACATTTACAAATACAGATGAGTTAGATGAAATTATCTCTTATTATCAATCACTACAAATCACTTGTCGTTTTGAAATTACCCCAGCACAAGGTACAACTGAATTATTTCAATACTTATCTCAAAAAGGGTTTTATCAATCTAGCTTCCATACTGCTTTGTATAGTATACCGAGAGAGGGTTCATCACTTCTTCCTTCTAATATTACAATACGAAAACTAAAAGAAAATGATTTTGATATTTTTGCAGACATTTATGTACGTGGATTTAATATGCCATCCTTTACAACAGATGGTGTGCGCCAAAATAATGAAATTCTTTACAATGAACCAGGATGGCATTTTTTCATAGCTGAAGTTCAAAATATCCCTGCCGGTATTGGTGTCCTGTATATAAATAAGGGTGTCGCATCATTAGCTGCTTCTGCTACTTTGCCAGAATTTCAACGTAACGGCTGTCATACTGCATTAATTCAAAAAAGAATAGAAAAAGCTATAGCGACAAATTGTCATTTAATAGTTGGCCAAGCCCGCTTTGGTAGCCGCAGTCAAAATAACATGGAACGGGCCCATATGAAAATTGCTTATACAAAATCAATATGGACCGCAAAAGACATATTATAATTTACTTTCTTTCTCCTTCCGTTACATTTTTAAACATTTTATGACAATTCCTTTTCTATCCTATTAATCATTTGAATATTCCAACTAGATTTGTTACGCTATTACTAGATACATCATTCAACTTGCAATATGAAAAGAGAATTCTAATCAAACTACAAGGAGGAGAAATGTATGACTAAACATGATCATGGTTTAAAAGAAAAAGTAGAAGGTGCCATTGATAAGGTAAAAGGTGAAGTAAAAGAAGTTGTCGGGAAAGTAACTGACAATAAGAAATTACAAGCTGAAGGAAAATGGGATAAGGTGAAAGGCACCTCCAAAGATACAGTTGGTAATGTGAAAGAAAAAGTACATGAATATAAGGAACATAAGAAAGAAAAATAAAAAAGAGCCCATCGGCTCTTTTTTTATTTCCCTTCATTCTTCTCTAACACGTATAAATCTTCTTCGATATTCGTTAATTTCTCACTTACAAGCTTTCTTGCATCTCCAATTGCTTGATTGTATGCAAATGGTCCAACTAATTTAATCATTTCTTCTATTAAACGCTCTGCTTGGAAACGTCCAATTTCATCTAGATCTTCTTCCATGAAAAATTGCTGAATTTGCGCTACAAGCTCTTCTTTTTTATCATTTGGTATTTTTATATTCATCATCGTTGTTACTCCTCTATATTTAAGATAATATCTTCCTTAACTCTACCATAGAAAAACGATTACCAGGACAGCTTTTTGTAACTCCTTCTAACTCCCTATGACCTAGTATATTTTTTTCCTTTATAGCAAATTGCTTCATAAACATTTTGCATAAAGAATATAATGCATTCACTTGTGCAGGAGTTGGATCGTATTTATCGAAATTTCCCGTCATACATATTCCAATTGTATAACGGTTATGGTCTTTCGCATGCGCTCCAATATGTAAACCTCGTCCTTCCACTACAGTTCCATCTTCTTCAATAAAATAATTGTAACCAATCCCGCTCCACCCCCGTACTTTTTGATGAAATTCATGCGTTTTATACACGTCCCATCCATCTTCAGCTGTATGGTGAATAATCAGTTGATTTACTTTTTCTAAAGGAACTAATTCATCTTGAAATGTTAGATTGACACATTTAATTTCCATTTGAACTGCCTCCTCTTAAAAATCAATCATAATAATCGTTTTATCATCTGGCCTTATTCTCTTTTCCGCTTCTAGCTCTTCAATGATTGCTACATATTCGTTTATACTATTCTTTCTTATATATGCAACAGTTTGTTCTAATGACCAATCTGGGTGGAATAACCCGTCTGAACAAATAAAAATTCCACTCACTTCATCTATATGTAATTCACCATGTTGTAAATAATGTATCGCTTCTTTCATTCCATTTGCAACTGAATAACCATTTGGCATATTTGCAAGATAACGATTGTATTTTAACTGTTCTCGCACATCTTGAAAAACATATTCTTCTGGTACAGATAACCCTTTTTTACGATCTTCTTCCCTCTTCCTTTTTGCTCGTTTACTAATTCCTTCAACTGTGTCTTTCGTTAATACTTGCATCGTTCCATTTTGAAAAGTTGCGACAATCATACAGTCCCCTAATTGTGCATATTCAATTTTCTCACCAACTATTTGAACTGCCGCGATACATGTGCACCACAAATGCTCTTTTTTTCCCGTGTCTACTTCATATTCTAACATTTTGCTTTGCAATGCTTCATTTGCTTTGGCAACTGCAAATTGTAAACTATGATTCTCTCGTAATGCAGTAAAATAACTTGCAAATAAATGCGAAGCGATGTATGCTCCATTATGTCCCTTTTCATCACGAAACGGGACAAGTGGTGTTGCACCGTCACATACACCATAAATCTTTTTTTCTTTATTACAAAAATAAGAATCCTCACATTCTTGCTTCAACGGGCTTTTCTGTTGATAGGTTTTTATCTTCACAACTGTATCCCCTTTCAAATGATAAAATACTCAAATTCTTTTGATTAATCTAATTTACCAAAATAAACTGTTTTTACCCAAAACTTTCAATATCATATATAATCTTGAAATAATATGAATTTTTCAGTGAAGGACGGGAAAGAAATGGTCAGATTCCTTGGTGTTATTATCGGTTCTATTATTATTGCGGTTGCCTTTAATCTTTTCCTTATCCCCCACAAAATTTTAAGTAGTGGAATTGGCGGAATTGCTATTATTTTAGGGATTGTAACCCCTGTAAACACAGGTATTATTAACTTTGTATTAAACTTACCTATCCTTATTTTAGGGTACATAGGCCTTGGAAAAAAAGTAATTTTTAACACAGTTGTCTCTGTAGTTGTATTATCTGTTGCATTATACTACGTTCCAGTAAAAGTCGTAGCAACAGATCCATTGTTATCTTCTATCTTCGGAGGTGTCATCGCCGGAGCTGGTATTGGTCTTGTTTTTAACTGTAATGGATCCACTGGTGGATTTGATATTATCGGTATGCTTTTATCCCGCAAGCGAGACATTAAACTTGGCGGATTCCTTATTGTTTTAAATGCAGTCGTTGTAATAATCGCAGGATTCTTCTTCACTTGGGATGTTGCACTTACAAGCTTACTTTCAATTTATGTAACTGGTAAAGTAATTGATGCTGTTCATACAAAACATCGTAAAGTTACACTTATGATTGTAACAAATGAAGCAGAAAAAATGAAAAAACAGCTTCTTTCAACTGTTGTACGTGGAATAACGTTACTTGATGGCGAAGGCGCTTATTCAAGCGAGAAAAAGCGTGTACTTATGACGGTCGTTTCTCGTGAAGAATTAGCAAGTATGAAACTTACAATTTCTGAAATTGACCCGAATGCATTCGTTAATATTACAGAAACTGTAGAAGTGTTAGGACTTTTCAGAAGAAGTTAAAGACTAGGTGGGAATACACCTAGTCTTTATTTTGCATAAATTCAATTCTGTTTCCAAACGGATCTGATACGTAAAATCGAATTACATCTGGTCGTGCATAATCATCAATCACTTTTACACCTTGCTCTATAAGTGTTTGCTTAAATTCATTAATTTCATTCACATAAAAAGCTGGATGAGCCTTTTTAGCTGGTGTAAAGTTCCGCTCGACACCAATATGGATTTCTTGATTTCCACATTTAAACCAACATCCACCTCGTTTTTTCAACTCTTCTGGCTTTGGAATTTCTACCATACCAACCTTATTCCCATAAAAATCACGCGCCTCTTCTTCACACCCTACAGGTGCAGCTACTTGCACGTGATCAATCCCTTGAATATAATTTTTCATTTTCTCTTCCCCTCCTCTACCCTAATGTTATACGGAAAACAGCCGTCTGTAACTTACAAAAGGGTTATAAAACAATATAAGCTCCCCTTATTACCATCCTGCATTCACTTTGCAAAAAAAATAAAAAAACAAAATTTATTCTATAACTTCCATTTTTTATAGAAATACACATCACATCTATATTATAGTTATGAATAGACAAATCTTTTTAGATGCTATTTGTACGGAGGAACTATTATGAGTCGTAAAAAATATTCACCAACTCAAAAAAAACGTCATCCGAACATTTCTAGACGTTTGCGAAACCATATACAAGATCGTTCATTAACAGAAATGTACGCATCTCTGTTCGAACATAATCCTGATAGTATTATTTCATTAAATTTAGAAGGAGTTATTCTACATATAAATCCTTCTGCCGAAAGAATATTAGGTTACACTTCTTTAGAATTAGAACAGAAAAATATTACCTCTATTTTAGGAGCCCATATTTCTGAGCAAGTATTACAAAATATAAAGAATACTGAAGCGGATAATCAACAAGAGTATATCTTATCTATTTATCATAAAAATGGATTCTTATTAGATGTTGTGACAAAACTAGTTCCTATTTTTGTTCAAAATCGTCTTACTGGTGTATACGCTATTATGAAGCCACTTGAAAAATCAGAAAGAATTGAGAATATGCTAAAAGAAAGTGAGAAGAGATTACGTACATTAGTAAACTCCATGCCTGCGTTTGTTATATTTAAAGATCATGAAGGGCGCTGGCTTGAGGCAAATGACTACGCACTTTCTTGCTTCAACTTCCATCATGTACCTTACCACGGGAAAAAAGATAGCGAACTCATTCAATATAATGAAGCATACCGAGAAGCTTTTTTACATTGTGAAGAAATCGATGAACTAGCATGGCAACAAAGACAAATTCTTCATGGCGAGGAATTTATTATACATAGAGATGATTTCGATCTAATCTTAAGTATATCAAAAGTTCCGCTTTATCATCCTGATGGTTCTCGCAAAGGTCTTATCGTGATGGGGAGAGATGTTACTGAGCTAAAAGAAACTGAAAAGTTACTACGAAAATCTGAGAAACTCGCAGTAGTTGGACAACTGACAGCTGGAATTGCCCATGAAATTCGAAATCCACTCACTTCCCTAAAGGGTTTTCTAACATTGCTCCTCCCTGAAATAAATGAGGAGCAAAAATGGTATATCGATGTTATGTTAAGTGAGATTTCACAAATGGAATCCATCACGAGTCAATTTATGGCGATGTCTAAGCCACAAGTATTATCTATCCAAACTTGTAACATACAAACTTTAATTGAAGAGGTAGTTACATTTATTTTACCGACTGCAATTATGCATAGCGTTCATATCATCATGGATCATTTTGATTACGTATATGATATTCAATGTGACGGCAACCAATTAAAACAAGTTTTTATAAACATATTAAAAAATGCGATAGAAGCGATGCCAAATGGCGGAAATATTTTCATCCAAACAAAACCATTAGAGGATAATTTCATCTTAATACGAATTATCGATGAAGGTTGTGGCATTCCAGAAGATCGTATCTCCCGTCTAGGCGAACCTTTTTATAGTTTAAAAGAAAAAGGCACAGGACTAGGATTAATGATGTGTTACAAAATAATTGAAGAACATCATGGTAAATTACACATTTCAAGCGAATTAAATAAAGGTACAATTGTTGATATTGAGCTACCACTTTCTTCATCCCATCTTGCAATCCAGTCTTAAATAAAAAAGAAGCATCTGCTAATCGTTAGCAGATGCTTCTTTTTTAAAATACTTTGTCATACCACTCTTTTGCTTTTTCTACTTCACCCATCGTTAATTGATGCCCTCGATTTTCCCAATGCATTGTTACATTCGCGTTTGCATTTTCTAATAGTATCTTCAATTCCTCTGACTCTGCTGATGAACAAATTGGATCATTTGTCCCAACAGCAATAAACACAAATTTACCTGCTAAATTTGCTAATTGCATTCCTCTTCTTGGTACCATTGGGTGATGAAGTACAGCACCTTTCAATGCATTTTCGTAATGGAATAATAAGCTTGCTGCGATATTTGCCCCATTCGAATAACCGATAGCTACAATGTTATTTCTATCGAATTTATATTCTTTAGCCGCTTCATCTAAAAATTCATTTAATTCCTTCGTACGGAAAATTAAATCCTCTTCATCAAAAATGCCCTCTGCTAATCGGCGGAAGAAACGCGGCATCCCATTCTCTAACACATTTCCCCTAACGCTTAATACCGACGCTTCCGGATCAACTATTTCTGCAAGTGGTAATAAATCTAATTCATTACCACCTGTACCATGAAGTAATAACAACACTGGTTTTGACGTATCTTTTCCTTTTTGAAAAACATGTTTCATCATAATCCTGTTCCCCCTTCAATCACTTTAATCTAAATTTCTCACTTCAAATGGTAAAAGCGTTTGTTCAATCTGTTTTCTATGTTGTTCATATTGTTCCGGTAACTTTAATTCCTCACCCATCGTCTCTAACGATTCATCATGAGCGAAACCAGGAGGATCTGTTGCAATTTCAAATAAGATTTCACCATGTTCTCTAAAATAAATCGCGTTAAAATAATTTCGATCTTGTACAGGAGTTACGTGATATCCAAAACGCGACACATGCTCTTTCCAGTCTAGCTGATCAGCATCGTCACTCGCTCTCCAGGCAATATGATGAACTGTGCCAACGCCCATTTGGCCACGACCGATTGTTGATAATTTCAAATCAATAATATTTCCAATGTCAGCAGAAGAACGGAATCGAACAAATTCACCCTCTTCTCCAATTTTCTCAAGACCCATAATATGTTCTAACAATTCAGCTGTTTTTTGAGGCTGTGTAGATAAAAGAACAGCACCTCCAAACCCTTTAATTGCTACTTCTGGTGTAACTTCTCCAAAACTCCAATTATTTAATTCGCCTTTTTCTCTTTCAACTAATTCTATATGCAAACCATGCGGATCATCAAATTCTAAATACTGCTCTCCAAAACGAGTCATTTTTGTATACGAAACATCGAACTTTTCTAATCTATTTTCCCAAAACTCCATTGCACCTTTTGGTACAACGTAAGACGTAATTCCTACTTGACCATCTCCAATAATACCTTGACGAGCACCTGCCCATGGGAAAAACGTAATAATTGTTCCAGGCTTTCCTCCTTCATTTCCAAAATAAAGATGGTACGTACCTGGATCATCAAAATTCACTGTTTGTTTCACTAAACGTAACCCCAATACACCAGCATAAAAATCTACATTTTCTTGTGGATGCCCTACAATCGCTGTAATATGATGGATTCCCATTGTTTTCTTTTCCATTTCTTCCACTCCTTTTTTATTTCATTATAAAAATTCTTTTACATTTAAATTCATTATTAATTTTGTCCATGCTACAAAGTAAAATCCGTCATTATAATTTTATCTCGAATTCGAGATATTAATTACAAAATTACGTATCGGTGTCTAATCTATTGAATTATCTTGAATTCAAGATAATTCGTAAAAAATATTTGTTCGATTTATAACCATAATAAATTTTTATTATGAACATTCTTTATCTCGAACTTAAGATTTATTATAAGTTACTTATTTTTTATTGTCAATAAGTCCTTACTTTCATTTTACATGTAAAAAGAGTAAACGCTATTCACCGTTTACTCTTTTTGCAAATCATTTCTTTTCTTCTTCCAGTACTGCTTCCATCTCATTAAATTCACGATGAACTGCCTTAACGGGTTCTTTCGTTAATAAACTTACAACGATAACAGTTAATAAACTACAGAAGAATCCAGGTACCATTTCATACATAATTGCTTTTAAACTTGGAATTTGTACCCATGCTATAACAACTACTGCACCAACAATCATCCCTGCAAGAACACCCCATTTGTTTGTCCTTTTCCAATATAAACTTAATAAAATGGCTGGTCCGAATGCTGAACCAAATCCAGCCCAAGCATAACCGACAAGTGTTAAAATTGTATCACTTGGATGATACGCTAAAACAACTGCGATCATAGCTACTACTAATACTGATAATCTACCGATAAATACAAGTTCTTTGTCACTTGCGTTACGACGGAAAAATGTTTTATAAAAGTCTTCCGTTACTGCACTTGAAATAACAAGTAATTGTGAGGAAATACTACTCATAATCGAAGCCAAAATAGCTGATAATAAAAATCCTGTAATATACGGATGGAATAAAATATTTGAGAATGTTACAAAGACCATTTCTGGGTCTTGTAATGTCGTATTATTTTTAGCATAATAGGCGATACCAATTAGACCAGTAAGCATTGCACCTATAATTGAAATCGTCATCCAACCGATACCGATTCTACGAGAAGTTTTTAAATCTTTAATAGAGGTAATTGCCATAAAGCGGACAATAATATGTGGTTGACCAAAATATCCAAGGCCCCATGCTAAAAATGAAATAATACCAAGTATTGTGGTTCCTTTAAACATATCTAAATGCGATGCATCGACTTGCTTAATGGTATTAAATGT
This sequence comes from Bacillus sp. FSL K6-0073, assembly GCF_038006085.1. Taxonomy (NCBI): domain Bacteria; kingdom Bacillati; phylum Bacillota; class Bacilli; order Caryophanales; family Bacillaceae; genus Bacillus; species Bacillus sp. FSL K6-0073. The sequence continues at coordinate 3,688,313 of NZ_JBBOUN010000001.1, forward strand.
TTCTGTTATACCACCGACATCCGTAAAGGCAACAATTGGCACTAGTACAAGCGCAATAAACATAATACAACCTTGCACAAAGTCCGTCCAACTTACGGCTAGAAAGCCACCAAATAGTGTATACGCAACAACGACACCGACAGTTACAAATAAACCAATTTTATAATCAAGGTTAAAAGAATTTTCAAACAAACGTCCACCCGAAACTAAACCAGCCGACGCATAAAATGTGAAAAATACTAAAATGACGACAGCGGAGACAAAACGAAGTATTTTCGTACGATCTTTAAACCGATTCTCTAAAAAGTCTGGAATCGTAATTGAATCATTTGCCACTTCTGTATACGTTCGTAAACGCGGGGCAATGATTAAATAGTTTGCATACGCACCTATTAATAAACCTATCGCAATCCATACACTTGATAATCCTGTTGCATACATCGCACCAGGTAATCCCATTAACATCCAACCACTCATGTCAGAAGCACCAGCTGATAAAGCTGTAACTGCTGGACCGAGTCCCCTCCCGCCTAACATATAATCTGATAAATCGGATGTCTTCTTATAAGACCAATAACCGATATACAACATACCTGCCATATAAATAGCAAGCGAAACCATAATCTCAATCTTCACCGAATCTCTCCCTTAGTTACATAAGCCATTCAAAATTTCGAAAAATGACTTTTTCTATTTTCTTGTTTTCGCTTATGGTTCCCTACCTTACCAAACATTTTTTGTTCTTTCAAGTGAACAAGCCCTTTTCACTACATGTGAAAACCTCTATAAACGCCTTTATCCCAGTGGATTACCCGGGTTTTAAAATACATTAAAGTAAAAATATTCAGGAAATAAAACGTCATTTTTTCATACCTTGTTTTCATTCTTTTATCAGAAAAATTTTTTAAAGAAAAAAGCCATACGAATGTATGACTTTTAATCTATTAAACATAGCTTATTTTCTATTTACTAGTAGGAAACAATTGTGAAAGAGGAACGATCCGTCCCACCTCATCTTTAAACACAATATGCTCTCTCGTGAAATGGCGCGGACTCTTTACCCCCGCTGCTGCTGCAAGTGAGAATAAACTGTACCTCATACTAACAACATAATTCATTACGCGCCATTTCTTCTCATACGGATCTAGCGCTTTTTGATAATGCGGATTTGTCGTCGCAACTCCAGATGGACATTGCCCCGAATTACATTGAAGCGCCATAATACAGCCACTTGCCATCATAAATCCGCGTGCTGAATTTACGGCATCTGCTCCAATTGCTAAAGCAATCGCCACCTTATCTGGTGTAATTAATTTCCCTGAGGCAAACACTTTGAATTTGTCCCGAACACCATAATGATTCGCTGTATCAATACAAGTTAGTAACGCTGGAATAAGCGGCATCCCCATACTATCTGCCATCGATTTATACGTTGCTCCTGATCCACCTTCTGAACCATCAATTGTAATGAAATCTGGATAGATGTTTAACTCTTGCATCGTTTTGAATAAGTCTTCTAGCGGCTTTTGCTGTCCTATTACAATTTTCATACCGACTGGTTTACCGCCGTTTTCTTGCAAACGCTGAATAAAATAAAGTGTATCTGCTGCATTATTTAAAAATGAAAATCGATTCGGTGAATTAATTGTCTTGCCTTCTCGTACATTCCGGACAAAAGCAATCTTTGCATTTACTTTTTGTCCTTCTAGATGACCACCACGTATTTTCGCACCTTGCCCAAATTTCAATTCGAATGCTCTAATATTACTTTCTTTCGCTTTCTCCATGAATTTTCCCATTGAAAAATTACCGTCTTCATCACGGTATCCAAATAACCCTGGACCAATTTGCGCAACGATATTCGCTCCTGTATGTAAATGTTCTGGAATAACGCCACCTTCACCCGTATTAATCCACGATCCGCCTGCCATTTTTGCTCCAAAACCACTCGCTAAAATATAATTTTCTCCAATCGCACCGTAAGAAGTCGCAGATGCACCAAACATGCCATGTAGCTTCCACGGATATTTACGGTTCTCACCGACTATAATTGCATCATCTTCTTCGTACAGCCAAAGATTCGTTGTATCCGCTGTTAATTTTTCTCTTCTTGAAAATAACCCTTCTTTATGAATCACGTACTTTTTACCTTCCCGCTCTTGCGTGAGATTCACACTTAATTCCTCAGTTAATATCGGAAATAATGTATTAGCAATATAATATCCAGAAGCTTCAAAATCTCGTTTTGATCCAAAACCAAGTATTTCAGAGCGATATTTCGCTAAAAACATAACACTTTGAAAATCATAACGTGAGAAAGGCTTTCCATCCGTATCATGATCAAACCAATATTGTCGAAATTCAGGCCCTATCTTTTCCAGTAAGTAGCGCATTCTTCCTAAGTATGGATGTAATTTTAAAATAGAATGGTGTGTTCGTTTTTTTATAAAAAATGTAATGATAAAAAAGACGATTAAAAGCAACATTAAAAATAGTAATATACTAATAATAACGAGTAGCGTTTCACTCATCCCGCTTCCCCCTATGAAATTCCATAATAAAAGGAGAACACTCGATGTGCTCTCCTTTTATCTTTATTCATACTAACGTAGCAAGATGCTCTTTCACGTCATATTCAACTAAACTTTCAGCGTGTTTAATTCGATGAACAAAGTCTGGATTAGCAATTAACGGTCTTCCGAATGCCGCTACATCAATCGTTCCTTCTTGCAACGCTTCTTCGGCCTCTTTCGGATTTAAATTACCAACCCCAACAATCGTACCATCCCAATATTTTCTTACTAGTTGATGAAAATTCTTTCCATCAGCAATCTCTTGCGTATAATTCATCGTTGAAGGATGGATCATCGTTAACCCAACCTCTTTAAACATATTTATGAACGTTTCAATTGCAAACTCAGGATCTTCCCACATATAAGTAGGATTATCACCTTTGAAAGCAGAGAAACGAAGAAGTGTTTTATTAGCTCCAACAGCTTCTATTACAGCCGCCGTTACTTCTTTCATAAACGTTAACCTTTGTTTTAAATCACCGCCATATTTATCTGTTCGCTTATTCGCAAACTCATACGTAAATTGATCGATTAAATATCCGTGTGCACCGTGAATTTCTACTCCATCAAATCCAGCTTCGATCGCATTTTTCGCAGCTTGTGCGTATTGACCGATCACTTCTTGTATTTCTTCTAACGTCATTGCTTCTGGCGTATCAAACGGTTTACGAAAGCGTGGAACATTTCCCTCTGCAGCTATAGCCGATGGTGCTTGTGGCATTTGACCACCAATTATTTCATGATGACTCATACGCCCAACATGCCATATTTGAGCAATAATCGTCCCGCCTTCTTTATGTACTGCCTCTGTAACAGGTTTCCAAGAATCGATTTGTTCTTGTGTATAAATACCTGGTACTCCTGGGTTTCCTTTTGCTCTCGGACTAATGACAATTCCTTCTGTAATAATTAGTCCAATTCCATCCGCAGCACGTTTTCTGTAGTACTCCACTACATCAGCACCAACTACTCCAGTCTCATTATCTGCAAAGCATCTTGTCATCGGCGCCATCACTATACGATTACGAAGAGACCAAGCTCCAACTTGAATTGGATCAAACAACTTTGTTTCTTCAACGTTTTCAAAAAATCCCCCAGCATTTACATTTGTTCCTTCATAAATACTCGCTGCTTTATTACTTGAACTTGTCATTTTTCTTCCCCCCTAAAAAATCTTACTATAATCGCATCATACTTACTTTTAGATAGTAACGTCAATTTTTACGAATTTACAATAAAAAATTCGAATATCCAAAAAAAAAAATGCTGTAAATAATATTAAAAAGGTTTCCTTAGGAGGAAACCTTTTTTGTTGACCATATATGGCTGTCAATTCGTTTATCTCTTTAGTAAAAAACACCTTATCAATAGAAGTGAAAATGGTTCAGTATTCTTCTAAAAATAATAACTTATATACCTAAAACAATGAAAGCCCTACCTCTCTTTCATCCTTACGGCTCCTCGTCCGTGCCAGTGTGAATCAGGATTGCAAAAATCAAGTAACTATTTTATCGAAGTATTCAATTAAACTTCGAACATTCATAAATGAAATTAAAAAATAAAAATGGATTTGATTGTAGTAATAACAATAGAGGTAATGCTCTAAAAGTGGTTTGAAAGAGTTGAATGTCTTTGAAATGATAAATTTTCTATAATTATGTTCCCAAAAAATTCAAGATCTTTTTTGGGATATAATACATTATTTGTAATGAACCTTAACAAAAGCTTTTTATCTGATTTTCTGTGATACCTTCAATTAATCCCAGTTCACTAATCAAAAATTCATATGCGTTATCTAACATCTTCTTTTCGCTTGCATTAAGTGCTTTTTCTTTCTGTATACGCATTAAATCACGCACAACTTCAGCACCTTCTTGCATTTTACCCGTCTTTATTTTATCAGTGTTCAATTTATACCTTTGTTTCCACGTAAGTAATCTATCTGATTCCCCATGTTGAAAAATATCCATTATGTGTGCTAATGCGGTTATATCCGTAACTGGTCGTATATTCGAATTCAATATTCTCCCTGTTGGAATCATTAGTTCCATATTACTAGCCGACATTTTTATAACATAATACTGTTGTTTTTCCCCTGAGATTTCCTTCTCTTCTATGGCTTTAATTATACCTGCTCCCTGCATTGGATAAACAATGTTATCGCCAATTTGAAACAAATAATCCACCTCCATATATGGTAACCTTATCAAGTTTAACACACTTTTAGTTTTTTGGCAAAATTTTTATTTTATCATAAAATCATTTTACGCGTCAACACTTCAGAAGCAAGAAATTAAATTTACACAATACACTATAAAAATCGCAATTCCATTAACGGTTCCACACACATTCATTCTCCTTTAACACAAAAACACATCACTACATTTCAGTAGTAATGTGTTTTTGATAAGGCATAAATAAATATCTACTTTTCCGTCTATATACTAACCTGCTTACTAACCGTTTCCCTCGCTAAAAGAAAACTCATAATCACTTGCGCTGCTACTCTACTCGTCATATCTCTGAAATCAAGAGTTGGATCAATCTCTACTATATCCATCCCTTGAACGAGCGGTTCTTTACCAAGGAATTCAATCGCATCTAGTAAAGTCGTACTATCCATTCCACCAGGCCCAATTGCTGGACAACCTGGTGCAAACGCTTGGTCTAGCACATCCATATCAAGAGAAATATAAATAGAAGTCACACCTTGATTTCTTAATACTTCAATACTTTCCGTGATAATATCTTTTATTTCTCGCTCTCGTACGTCTTTCATTGTATACACTGTTACACCATGCTCTATTGCATATTCATGGTACGCACGTGCATTAGAAAAATTACGAATTCCAATTTGAACAAGTTGTTTCCCTGCAATGACATCATTTTCTAGTAAACTACGGAATGGTGTACCATTTGACGGGCCTCCATCATCTAAATTACGTAAATCATGATGAGCATCAAATTGAATAATTCCGACCTTTCCTTTACTGTTTGCAAAACCTGTTATACTCGGAAAACTAATCGAGTGGTCACCGCCAAGAACGATTGGTATCATGTTCGGGTTTACTTTCGTTACATGCCCAACTGTTTTCGCAATTCGTTTATGACTTTCTTTTATATCCGTCACATGCATCGTAATATCGCCGCAATCATATAAGACACTTTCTTTCATATCGTGTTCTTCTGTAATTGCATATGTGCTATATGCATCTAACATCGCACGAATTGTCTTTGGAGCAAAACTTGCTCCTGAATGACTAATAGATGGTTTAGAAAGGGGTGCTCCAATTAAGGCAGCACCGAATATTTCTACGCCTTCCTCCCAAACTTTAATCATCTCACTCCATTTTGTCACTTCACGATCAATAAACTTTGCATTTTTCTTTAAATAGTGGCCGTGCTCCACGATTGTTCACCTCTTGTATATGCAATATTACCATTCTTCCATACTGTATTCACATGACTTACGCCGTAATGATACGGTACGTAAGCATAATTGTAAGCATCCCATAAAACTAAATCTGCCTTACGACCAACTCTAATTTTCCCAGCTACATCACCGCGGTTAATGGCATATGATGAGTTAACCGTTACGGCATTCCAAACTTCTTCTGGTGTCATTTTCAGTTTTAGCATCGCAATGCTCATAATAAGCTGAATATTTTCAGTTGGACAGCTACCTGGGTTAAAGTCTGTAGCCAACGCAACTGCAACACCTTCATCAATCATTTTACGACCACGAGCAAAGCTTTCTTTATTTAAATAGAAAGTTGTTCCTGGTAATAATGTTGCTACTGTACTCGAGTTTGCAAGCATTTCAATCCCTTTATCAGAAGCGCCAACTAAATGGTCCGCTGATGCCGCACCGATTTCTGCCGCTGCTTCCGCACCACCAAGAGGGTCGATTTCATCTGCATGAATTTTCACATCAAAGCCAAGCTCTTTCGCTTTTAATAAAAATTCTTTTGATTCTTCTACAGAGAACACACCTGTTTCACAGAAAATATCAACGAACTCCGCTAATTGCTTCTCTTTCATTTCTGGTAGTAGGTCTAACATCCATTGTAAAAATTCTTTCGATTTACCTTTATACTCTTTCGGAACTGCATGAGCACCTAAAAATGTTGAAACTAAATCGATCGGATGCTCTTTTTGTAATTGTGCTGTTGCCTCTAATTGTTTCCATTCCGTCTCATCATCTAATCCGTAACCACTCTTCGCTTCTACAGTAGTAACTCCGAAAGATAGCATACGGTCTAAATGGAATTTCGCTTTTTGAACAAGTTCTTCTTTCGACGCCTGTTTCGTTGCATTTACAGTTGAAAGAATACCGCCGCCTTTTTCCAAAATTTCTAAGTACGGAACTCCTTGTAATTTTAGTGCGATTTCATTTTCACGAGATCCACCAAATACAAGATGAGTATGCGGATCAACAAGACCAGGAGAAACCATTTTCCCGCCGCAATCAATAACTTCTTTCGCCTGAAGTCCTTTCACTTCTTCCACTGTTCCAACGAAAGTGATTACACCATTTTCAATTCCAACCGCACCGTTTTCGATAACAGGAAGCGTGTTCATCGCTTCCCGTCTTAACAAGCCATCTTCTTGATCCATTGTTAGTAATTGACCGATATTTATTAGTAAAGTGTCCAGCATGTTTTCTCCTCCTTATTTCATCATTGGAATGTTAACGCCTTTTTCTTTCGCAGTTTCCACTGCCAAGTCATATCCTGCATCCACGTGACGAACAACACCCATACCAGGGTCAGAAGTTAATACACGCTCAATACGTTTTGCTGCTGCTTCTGTTCCATCTGCAACGATAACCATTCCAGCGTGAAGTGAATATCCCATACCAACGCCGCCACCGTGGTGAACAGACACCCAGCTTGCACCGTTTACACTATTAATTAATGCATTTAAAATTGGCCAATCTGCTACTGCATCACTACCGTCTTTCATCGCTTCTGTTTCACGGTTTGGAGATGCTACTGATCCACAATCTAAATGGTCACGACCGATAACGATTGGTGCTGATAATTCACCATTTGCAACCATTTCATTAATGATGCGCCCAAATTTCGCACGCTCACCGTAACCTAACCAACAAATACGTGATGGAAGTCCTTGGAACTCAACTTGTTGACGTGCCATACGAATCCAGTTACATAAATGTTCATTATCAGCGAACTCACGTAAAATTACTTCGTCTGTTTTATAAATATCTTCTGGATCACCAGAAAGTGCCACCCAGCGGAATGGTCCTTTTCCTTCACAGAATAATGGACGAATAAATGCAGGAACGAATCCTGGGAAATCGAAAGCATTTTTCAAACCTTCATCGAAAGCAACTTGGCGAATATTATTTCCATAATCAAATGTAATTGCGCCTTTTTCTTGCATCGCAAGCATTGCTTCCACATGTTTTGTCATACTTTCTTTTGATAATTGTACGTAACGTTCTGGATTTTCTTCACGAAGTTTCGCTGCTTCTTCTAACGTGTAACCTACTGGAATATAACCGTTTAATGGATCATGAGCAGATGTTTGATCCGTAACTAAATCTGGCGTAATATTACGCTTCACTAGTTCTGGTAAAATCTCTGCCGCATTTCCTAACAAGCCAATTGAAATTGGTTCTTTCTTCTCTTTATACTCGTTCGCAACAGTTAATGCTTCTTCTAATGATTCTGTGTACATGTCACAATATCTCTTTTCAATACGACGATCGATACTACGCTTATCTACATCAATAGCAATGACAACACCGCCATTCATCGTTACAGCAAGAGGTTGTGCACCACCCATACCACCTAAGCCAGCAGTAAGTGTTAATGTACCTTTTAATGAACCATCGAAATGTTGACGAGCCGCTTCACCAAATGTTTCATATGTTCCTTGTAGAATCCCTTGCGTTCCAATGTAAATCCAGCTACCAGCTGTCATTTGTCCGTACATCATAAGACCTTTTTTCTCTAGTTCTCGGAAGTGATCCCAGTTTGCCCATTTCGGTACTAAGTTTGAGTTCGCTAACAGAACGCGAGGTGCATCTTCATGTGATTTAAAAATGGCAACTGGTTTTCCTGATTGAACAAGTAACGTTTCATCACTTTCTAACGTTTTTAATGAATCTACAATCGCCTGATAGCTTTCCCAGTTACGAGCTGCACGGCCAATTCCGCCATATACAACTAATTCTTCTGGTTTTTCAGCAACTTCAGGATCTAAATTGTTCATTAACATACGAAGTGCAGCTTCTTGCACCCATCCTTTCGTTTGTAACTCTGTACCTCTTGGCGCGCGAATTGTTTGTTGTACTTTTTCCATTTCAATCTCTCCCTTTTCTCATTTTATAGTGCTGCGTTTACATCTAATCTTTCTTTTATCGAATAATTCGTTTTTAACCAATGCGCAATATTTTCAATATCTGTTGAGAATATACGGTCATTTTTAATAGATGGCACCTGCTGACGACCTTGGTGGTAGAAGCTCTTCGTCACTGTACTCATGTTTTCAATTCCGCGATATTCTGCTGCTTGCATTGCACAAATCATCTCAATAGAAAGAACACGTCTTGCATTTTGAATAATTTGATGTGCATGGCGTGAAGCAATTGTTCCCATACTTACATGATCTTCTTGGTTAGCAGAAGACGGAATTGAATCTACACTCGCCGGATGTGCTAACGTTTTATTTTCAGAAACAAGCGACGCTGCAGCATATTGCATAATCATTGCACCTGACTGTAGTCCTGGTTCTGGACTTAAAAATGGTGGTAAATCATTTAATTGCGGGTTTACTAAACGCTCAATACGGCGCTCCGAAATATTTGCAAGTTCCGCCATTCCTACTTTTAAGAAGTCCATCGCAAACGCAATCGGTTGACCATGGAAGTTACCACCTGAAATTACTTTTTCTCCGCCATCAAAAATTAGCGGATTATCTGTTGCTGCATTCATTTCAATTTCTAATTTTTCTTTTACATAATTTAAAACTTGCCAAGAAGCACCGTGTACTTGCGGAATACAACGAAGTGAATAGGCATCCTGTACACGTAATTCTCCTTGTTTTGTTGTTAATTTACTATCGTGAAGGATGTCACGAATTCTGCTCGCTACTTCCACTTGCTCTTTATAACCACGTGCTTTATGAACATTTTCATCAAATGCATCAATAATGCCTTGTAACCCTTCAATTGTCATCGAAGCAATTAGTTCAGCTTGATACGCCGTTGCTTCTGCTTCTATATAAGAAAGAACTCCTTGTGCTGTCATCGCCTGCGTACCATTAATTAACGCAAGACCTTCTTTCGCTTCAAGTTCAATTGGCTCAAGCCCTTCTTCTGTAAGAGCAACCATTGCATGAACGCGTTTCCCCTTATAGAACACTTCACCTTCGCCTAATAATACGAGCGCAAGATGAGATAAAGGTGCTAAATCGCCACTTGCACCAAGTGAGCCTTGTTGCGGAACGACTGGATGAATTTTACGGTTTACAAACTCAAGAAGCATATTTACAACGAGCGGTCTAACACCAGATACTCCTTTAAGCATCGTGTTCGCTCGTAAAATTAACATTCCGCGTGATACTTCTTCCGGGAATGGATCACCAATCCCGCATGCATGTGACTGAATTAAATTATGTTGAAGTGCCTTTACATCATCTTTTTGGATAAGCACATCACTAAACTTTCCAAATCCAGTTGTAATTCCGTAAACAACTTTTCCGTCCTCTACAATTTTCTCAACTACTTCGCGGCACTCCGCTACCTTTTGCATACTACTTGGACAAGCTGTTACACCTTCTCCTTCCAGTAATAACCTCTTCATTTCTTCAACTGTCAATGTATGTCCTGTTAACGTAATCATCATTTTTCCTCCTTAAAAAGGCAAAAGGGGACCTTATCTTTTTAAGACAGACTTCTGTCCTAAAAAAGTAAGGCCCCCTTCTAACTAATAGACTATGGGCAAATCATATGTGATTAATTCCTAAACCAATCGCCTCATGCTCAGATCCTTTTACAGGTGCACCAATCGTTCCATATAATGCAACAGCAACCCATTCGCCTTCTTTTTTTCCGTCGTATGGTGTACCGCGCACAATCGCAAAACGAAGTCCTACTGTACGAAGAACGTCTGCTAACTGAATTTGACCTCTCGTCACTCCGTACAAAGCTTCCATAATTGCATGATAAAGTGCATGTGTTTCTCTGTAAACGTCTGTTTCAATAACTTGGTTGCTTTTAGCCGCTGTTTCCATTGCTGCGACAACCTTTTGCGAATTCATCGAACCCACTTTCCCCGTACAATACTTCCAACCTTTTGGAATGGATAATACAGGACTTTCATTCTCATCCGCAAGTGCCAACAGCATGGCCATACGACCAATTCGATGTGTTCCTTGAAGAAGCATGTGACTCTCTCATTTCTTTTGAATTATTTGAATATTACTTAATTTAAGAATATATGAAAACGTTTAAATCGTCAATAGTTTAAAATCATATTCAAACATTTTTTTCATCCCCATAATTTTGTGTACACAAATGATTTACACAAAATTTCCAAGCATGCTATAGTCTCACTAACAGATGCAAAGGGGCGAAATTTCAGTGACAAAACGAAAAGATATTCATTTTCGAATTGAAGAGAAATTACTTAAAAGGTTTGAATCAGCACTCCATTACGAAGGTTTAAAGAAAACAGATATATTAACACATGCAATCCAACAATTTTGCACAAAGGTGGAATGTGACAAAATGAATGATGTAAAACGTCAGTATAACGTTAGCAACCATTTACAAACACGCATCGACACACATACACATTACGAAGAAAAACACGTAGATTTAGATAAGATCGTCATTGAACATTTACAACTTCAAGGGGAAGAAAATATATTAGAGGTTGGGTGCGCTAGTGGAAAATTCCTTTCCCTTTTACAAACAAATGGTCATAAAGGCACATTAACCGGGTTTGATCAATCCGAAGCTATGCTTGCTGAAGCTGCTAAAACAAATAACTTAATAGAATGGAAACGAGGGGATGCTAGTAAACTTCCTTTCGAAACAAATTGTTATGACCTAATAATTGCAAGACATATGTTATACCATGTGAAAGATGTTGAAAAAACAATTCAAGGATTCCATAAAGTAATTTGTCCTAGCGGAACACTTTTAGCTACAACAAATTCTAGCGTTACACTACCTCGTATAGTTGAAATGTGTAACCGTATGTTAGACGCATTTGATTTACCGAAAACAACATCATCAGTCACTCCATTTTGTTTAGAAAACGGTAAAGAGATATTACAATCTGTTTTTCCAACTGTTGAAGAAACAGTTATTCATAATGCTCTCGTTTTTCATCATGCTACTCCGATTGTAAACTATATTTCTAGCATGTTTCCGTCGCTAAATATACCTGATAATACATACCTTCACGCGGAAATGAAGGTATGGCTAAAAGAAGAAGTAGAAAATGAATTGTCACTTCATAACGGTATATGGCGTGACCCAAAAACGTTAGCCATTTATCGATGTCAAAAAGAAAAAAGCTAGCATTTGCTAGCTTTTACACGTTTTCTCGTAAAAGTTTCTCCATTACTACATTACCTTTACCACAATAAAAATCTGTATTATGTTCGTCTGCCACTCCAAAATAAGAGGCAATTGCTATTCCAAATGGTACAAATGCATGCCCTTGTGCTGTAATGATATTTGAGTGTTGCACAACTTCTTCATACACGAAATTTTCTACTGGAAAACAATCAAATTTTTGATAATCTATAGTCGCAGTATAAGAAATCCCTTTAAATACCCCTGCTTTTGCTAGTGCATACGGTCCAGCACAAATTGCCGCCACTAATTTTTCTTGTTCATGAAATTGACGAATGATTGAAAAAAGAGGTTTTGCATCTTCCAACTGTCCTTCTTCTCCACCTGGAATAAGTATCCCCTCATACTCATCTACACGTGCTTCACTTACTTCTATATGCGGCTGCACTTGCAATCCAGTTTCACTTATAACCAATTCTTTAGTTAAGCCCGCTGTAATGATTTCATATTTATTTTTCAGCAATGCCGTTGCTACTGTTATTTCAAACTCTGCAAATGTTGGGTATACAAATAAAAGTATTTTTTTCATAGCTCTCTCTCCTTTAACCAGTCCATAAAATATACCTCTAAATCGTCCACTGTTAAGCTATTCGTGTCCACATAAGTTACAGGAAATTGTTTATACCAGTCTTTTTCAGTTTCTACTAATTTAAATTGCTCCGCAAACGTACTTCTGTTTCTTGTTCTATCATTATTTTTTCTATCATATACATTCTTTTTCGTAACATCTAAGTAAAAAATCACATCCGAACGGCATGCTCTTAATTTATATAATTCATCTTTCAATTCAGTTTCTATATCCCACTCTTCTCCTATAATCGTTGGATAAAAGAGTGTAAAAAACTCAATGTCTTCTGGTCCGCGATCAAAAATTACGACTGAATCTTTCACATTTTGAAACTCCTTTATTTTTGCTTCCATAAACATTTTTTGATTCATAATAAACCCTACTTTTGAATTCATATCTAAATTCAATTTTTTTCGCTTCTCTACAATTGGATATGGATTTTCATATATAACTCGAAACCCTCTCTTTTCTAACCTTTTTGCTAATGTTGTTTTTCCGCTAGCCATCGGCCCTTGCAGTGAAATTACGTATGCCACACCTCTCATTCCCTTACACTTTAGTACACCTATAATATACAGAATCTTGAAAACTCTCAACATTATATATATCATCTTGTTTCTTATTCATATCTAACTTATAATGAAAAATAGAGATTATGACGGACGCATCAATAATGTAAGCTTGGAAATCCAAGCTTACATTATTTTTTGCTTTCTCTTTTCTAATAAAAAGAGTATACTAGTTTAGAACGTATGTTCTTAATAATTACATACAGTAAGGAGATAGAACAATGGTATACGACACAAAAGCAATTTCTTGGAATGAATCTTTAAAACAACTTCAACGCCGCTATACACACAAACAAGTTGACCGAAAAGAATTTGAGGATATTGAACTGATGGAATTCTTCCGCGATAACGACTACATTTCTTTACCTACACATATAAGCGGCCTATCAAAAACACGTTTTACTTCTTACTCTATTTTCACAACTGAAGATAAAGATCGTAAAGTTGGCACACTTATTATTGAGTATGTTGAAGACGATAATAATAATTTATGTGTTGAACAACTATACTTCGTTTAAACTATAACGCTTGGTCAAAATGACCAAGCGTTCTTGCTTTCTATGAATCTCACTGTATATAATATGAATAAAAGAAAACCGCTATCATTAAGGGGGGATATGCTTGCTCGAAGGATGGTTCAGTTGGTTCATTGTATTATGGACGGTTATTTTGTTAGGGCTTATGTCTATCGGTGGATACTTTATGTTCAGAAAATTCCTGAAACGATTACCAAAAGAAGACGGCATGTCCATTTTGGATTGGGAAGAACACTACATAAATAAAACGAGACATTTATGGGCTGATGAACAAAAACAATTGTTAGAAGAGCTTGTAAGTCCTGTTCCAGAACTATTTCGTGATGTTGCAAAATCAAAGATTGCTGGAAAAATCGGAGAACTTGCATTACAAGAAAATGCCTCTCAAATTACACAAGACTTAATTATTAAGGGATATATCATTGCCACACCAAAGCGTGATCATAAATTTTTAATAAAAAAACTACAAGAAAAAAAGATTGATTATTCTAACTATCGATCTTTACTCGCAAAGTAACTTCATATTATTTTCGATAAAAAAGACAGCGCCTTTGACGCTGTCTTTTTATTTGGTACATATACAGTTTTTAAGTTAGCTTCATATCTTTTTCATTATAAAAACCATCTTCTTTTTCCATTTCCTTCTGTAATTTCGTAAAGGAACGATACATTGCAATTCTCCATGACACAATCATCGCAAACGCAAGTAAGAAGAACATGCCACTAAGTTGTCCTAAATCAAGAGATTGACTTAAGTAGGTTTTAAATACAATCCGCACTACAAGTAATCCAATTAATATGAAAACAAAGGCTTTTGAACGCTTCAAATAAATCTCTTGTCCTCTAATTTCAAATTTAGATGTTTTAATAAGAAAAATAGAGAAAATCAAACCGACACCAATTGCTTCTAACATTTCTGCTGGAGTTAATCGAAATTCAGGAAAAACATACATCAATGCACCCGTACTCATAAAAAATGGTGGAAGTATAATTTTTTTCAATGTTGCAGGTTTCTTAGCTGCTTTTAAACGAATAAACATCGCACCGACAGCCATACAAACAGCAACGATACTTGATAAAAGAACTATGTTCATATTTTCTCATCCTTTTTTGTGGCTATATGCAAAATATACTTTCATTATATGCTTTTCCGTTAGTATTTCCAACATTTTCGCAGAATAATACTAAAAACCAGTAAAACCACCAAATAAACTTGAGAAATATACGATAATTTTCGTCATCCAGTTAAAGTATAGGAAGACACCCATAACAATCATAATATATCCTCCGACTTTCATGAAGGCCATACTATTTCTTTTAATCCAAGACATTTTCGTAATAAAGAATGACAGTACGAAAAACGGGATTGCAAATCCAAGTATGTAAGCAATCATATATATCATTGCTGATTCTGGATTTGTTGCTGCTAATCCAATTACAGACACTAGAATTGGTCCGGTACATGGCGTCCATCCTGCTGCAAAAGCTAATCCTATTAGTACTGATCCAAAATAGCCACTTGGACGATTTTTAAATGTAAATTTACGGTCTTGCATTAAAAATTTCGGCTTAAACACCCCGACAATAATTAAGCCGAACACGATGATAAATATACCACCTAACTGTCTGATTAAATCTTTATAGTCAGTAAAGATTCCTCCAATAAAACTTGTACCAAATCCAATTGCAATAAATATAATTGAAAATCCAAGTAAGAAAAACGCTGTATGTATCATACTTCTTTTGCGAAGCATTGCATTTTCTTCTTTCAATTCAGAAACCGACATACCTGTTATGTACGATAAAAATGCCGGGTAAAGCGGTAAGCAACATGGGGAAATAAATGATAAGAACCCGGCGCCAAACGCTAAAAAAATACTAATATCTTGCATCATTCCACTCCTCTCCCTAAATATTGTAACAAAAACACATAAAAATACTATGAACAATTCGTGAAATCACTTTTACAACGTGGCAATAAGAAAAACCGCACTTCCTCACAGTTTCTAATAAAACGTTTTCATTTCCTTCTATTATATAGAAAAAAACCAAATGGATTATAAAACTCCTTTAATTGTTATTACCATAACAAAGGTAACATAGTTTCTCAAATAATTAGCACGTTACTAGTACGTCTATATACATATTGGTTTAAAAAATATTTTTTTCAAATGCTATCTCTATACAATGCAAAGTTTATTTTATAATACTTCTACTATTAAAAATTTCAAGATTATGCATAAATATCATACTTTTATTATTATTCTATAAAATGTCATACTTTTCTTTCATTTGACCCTTTATTTCTAATTTTGTATACTTCCCTCTAGTTATATATTTTCGATACGGAATAACTTCATATAGATGGGAGGAATTTTTCATGCTTCGTTATTCTCTTTTAGTTTTATTAGGAGCGTGTAGTTATGGAATTTTAGCTATTTTTGTTAAGCTTGCATATGCAGAAGGATTTTCACTTGGAGAGGTAATTGGCAGCCAATATTTGTTCGGTTGGATTATTTTGCTTGCTATTACACTTCTATTTTCTAGACATCGCGTTCCTTTAAAGCAAGCATTACTTTTATTCGTCGCAGGAACATCTGCAAGTTTTACCGGAATTTTTTATTATGCTTCATTAAAAACTGTACCAGCTTCTATTGCAATTATTCTTTTATTCCAATTCGTTTGGGTCGGAATTATCATTGAAGCAGTCGCAACAAAAACATTACCTTCAAGAGAAAAAGTTATTTCTGTTATTTTCTTACTTGTAGGGACATTTTTATCAAGTGGTTTACTTGAACAATCAGTAGGTGCTTTCGATACGACTGGGGTCATTTTAGGTTTATTATCTGCTGTTACATTCGCAACATACATTTTCGTAAGCGGAAAAGTTGCTGTTGAAGTACCTTCATTACCGCGCGGTGTTCTCTTAATGACTGGTGCTTTAACTTTAGTCATGATTGTATTCCCACCAACATTTATTTTTAATGGTGCCATTTCTCAAGGTCTTTGGAAATACGGTTTAGGATTAGGAACATTTAGTATCGTTATTCCATCTATTGCCTTTACAATCGGGATTCCAAAAATCGGTTCTGGCTTAGCGACTATTCTTGGTGCAGCGGAACTACCAGTTACAACAATTATGTCAGTATTCGTTTTAAAAGAGGCTGTACTATCTTCACAATGGTTCGGTGTATCACTTATTTTAATTGGGATTGCAATCCCGCAAATTGCATACGCAATGCGTGGACGTTATCGTAAACATCATACGCATAAAAAAGTCGCAGCATAAAGTGAAACTTTAATTAGTTGAACCAATCGGACTGCCCATTAATACAGGATAAACGAGAGAGGATTTTCATTTGAGAATCCTCTCTTTTATTGTTGTATACTTATGATAAATATTTTGCTGAAGAAAGAAGGCATACTACATGGTATCTATTTCAAATCAACTAAAAGAAAAACTTATTTCCATCCGTCGACATTTACATGAGTATCCAGAACTATCATATGAAGAGTTCGAAACAACAAAAGCAATAAAAAATTGGTTAGAAGAAAAAAACATTACTATCATTGATTCCAATTTAGAAACAGGAATTATCGCTGAAGTGTCTGGTAATAAAAACGGACCAATTGTAGCAGTTCGTGCTGATATTGATGCCCTTCCTATTCAAGAAGAAACACAATTGTCCTATGCATCTAAAGTACGAGGGAAAATGCATGCTTGTGGACACGATTTTCATACAGTTGCCATTTTAGGTACTGCTTTCTTATTAAAAGAAAGAGAATCTTCCCTAAATGGAACGGTTCGCTTCATATTCCAACCAGGTGAAGAAAGTAGTAATGGCGCTTGCAAAGTTATTGATGCTGGACATTTACGTAATGTGCAAGCGATTTTCGGCATGCATAATAAACCTGATTTACCAGTAGGTACAATTGGCATTAAAGATGGTCCACTGATGGCCGGAGTTGATCGATTTGAAATTGAAATTCACGGAGTTGGTACACACGCGGCTGTACCAGATGCTGGAGTAGATCCTATTGTCGCATCCTCTCAAATTGTGATGGCACTGCAAACAATTGTAAGCCGAAATATAAGTTCATCTCAAAATGCAGTTGTGAGTGTTACAAATATCCATGCAGGAAATACGTGGAACGTGATTCCTGAAAAAGCTACGTTAGAAGGAACGATTCGCACATTCCAAGCTGAAACACGTGAAAAGATTCCAGCACTCATGGAGCGTATTATTAAAGGTGTATCTGATGCATTAGGTGTAAAAACGAAATTCCGTTTTTATTCAGGTCCTCCTGCTGTTCACAACGATAAAGCTCTTACAGACTTATCTACTCAAGTTGCCACAAAGATGAATCTTAATATCATCTCGCCTAGTCCGTCAATGGCTGGAGAAGATTTCTCATTTTACCAACAGGAAATACCAGGTTCATTCGTCTTTATGGGAACGAGTGGTACACATGAATGGCATCATCCTGCTTTTACAATTAATGAAGAGGCACTGCCTATAAGTGCAGAATACTTTGCTTTACTAGCCGAAAGAGCACTTAAACAATTCTCATAAAAAAAGCCGTTCAAAGTGCATCTCAGCACCCTGAACGGCTTTTCTTATTAAGTTAAATCACGTTTTAAAAACACAGTATATGAAATACATAAAAATACGAACAAATAAAGTAACAACATACATGATGCAAACGGGAATGTTACTCCATCAATAAAACTTCCATTCTTTGAAATACTATATAAATCTGTGTTTGCTGGCAATAAATATTTCGCCCAGTTATATCTAGTGGCTGCTAATAGCGCAATATTGCCTGATAAAGCAAAGAATAGTGAAATACCAATTGCACCTCCACTAGATCTCGTTAACACAGAAATCATAAATGCAAACGATGCGTACACAACCGTTGGTAACCACGATAAAACATAATATTTACTTGCTTCTACAAAAATGTTTTGTTTTATTATATTTCCATCTTGGAAAATAAACTCACTCCATGCAGGCTGTTGGAATTTATAAATAACAAGTCCACATAAAGCGGAGAAGATCATATTAAATATAAATAATAAAGCTGCAAATATAACGATTGCTAAAAATTTTGCTGTTAAAATTTTAAAGCGACTCGCTGGTCGTATCGTTAAAAATTTATATGTTCCCCAGCTATATTCATTCGCAAAAATTGTACTTGCATACACGAGGATAAATGGGAGCAAAATTGGAAATACGATAAAACCTGTATCTCTCATGAAAGAAAGTGGAGAACTGCTTGCCGGTGCTGTATCTGTATCTAAATGCTTCATCTTAAGCTGGTATTCTTTTACAAGCTCATCCCCTGATTTTTCTGCTAAAATAGCTTCTTTTTTCATGCCAAGCTTTTTCTCAATTTCTACAGTTCGTTCTGTATAATCTACTTTCCATCCTTTTGTTTCCGGTTCAAAATACTTTACCGTAACCCATCCTAATCCGATTATTAATACTGCAATAACTGCAAATGGAATAATCGTTCGCTTCCGCTTAAATATTTTATACAGTTCGTTATATACTAAATTAAACAATATCTTTTCCCCCTGTTAATTCTAAAAATTGCTCTTCTAACGTTTTTCTTTCTTCATATACACGATACACTTGAATATTTTTCTCAAGCAATGTACGAATAACATTTGGGATTTCTTCATCTTTTACATTAATAAGTAATTCATTATCTTTTACTAAAACATCATGCCCTAATATTTCTGCTGCTTTATTCGCATCATCTACACGTATACGGATCGTCTCCATCTCTTCGCTTTGGCTATGCTGAATATTTTGCGTAGCCACATATTGCCCGTGCTGAATAATGATAACTCTGTCACACATTAATTCAACTTCTGAAAGTAAGTGACTTGATACAAGTACAGCTTTTCCTTGTTCATGTGCAATTTTTTTTATGTACATTCTCATTTCATGTATTCCACTAGGGTCTAATCCATTTGTCGGTTCATCTAGTATCAGCACATCTGGATCGTGAATAAGCGCCTGAGCGATTCCTAAACGTTGTCTCATGCCGAGTGAATATGCTTTTACTTTACGATCAATTACTTGTCCCATCCCTAACAATTTCACTACTTCATCGATACGTTCTTCGGTCACATTACCATTCATTCGTCCGAAATATGTTAAATTTTCATAGCCGCTTAAAAAAGGATAAAATTCAGGTGTCTCAATTACCGCTCCAATTTTCGCAGCGGTTTTTTCGAATTGCTGTTTCACAGATTGACCATCAATCCATACTTCACCTTCGGTCATACGGATCATACCAACCATCATTCTCATTAAAGTCGTTTTTCCAGCACCGTTTGGTCCGAGTAAACCGACAACCTCGCCTTTTTTCACTTCAAAACTAATATTTTGTACAAGTGTCTTTGATCCGATTCGCTTCGTTAACCGATCGACTTTTACAATTGATTGTTCATTTGTCATTCTATACAACCTTTCCTTCCCATTCTTTGTCAGGTCTTTTCACTGTAACATGATTATTTTTATGTGTAAAATAGAAAAAAGCATGATTTCTCATGCCCTTTCTTTAAACCGCAACGAATTTTCATCTTTTAAACTTCGAACAAATCGATAACATTGCATCATCGATATTAAAACGACAGTCATCATAATTATACTAATAATTACAACTGCATATATTGTAATTGGCGCACTATTTATTCCTTGTATCCCTGCGACTTTCATAAAGATAACCGTGAATAATTTCAAAAATAGCATCCCATTAATTAATCCAAAAACAAATGCTGCTCCATAAATGAATAATTGCTCCTGACATAATACACATAGTACCTCTTTTCTTTTCATATTTTCTGCTACATAAGATATAAACTCCTCCCTCCTCACATGCAAAAGGGAGTACATCATTTTATATGTAGTAAAAATACATATGAAAATTAGTACAATAAAAAGTGTGTAAAAATACATTTGAAATACAAATGCATCCCCTACTTTCAAAATAGCTCCTTCATTAAATTGTAACGATATCATAAAAAACAAAATCATAGTACTCATAGCAATCCACATAAATTGCTTCATCCTTTTGGTAGCAAATGTTCTAATATTTTTTCTCGCTAACCGACATAAAGACATAAAATTCTTCCCCTACCTTATTACATACGCATTCTATACTACTAGTGTATAAAAATATGACATTTTAAACATCGCACTACAATCGGAATTTCTTCTAAGTCTTTAGTCCTAGAAAACGAAATAATAAAAATCACATTTAGAATATAATTGTAAAAAGGAGGAGATTGCATGCGTATAAAATTACTATTAATCTTGTCTTTATTATTATTCACAAGTTGTAGCCAACTAAAAAACAATGAAGTTGCCATTGTTGAGCCATACAAATTAACAACAGAGCAGGCTTCTATTTTACAAATGACTCCTTTTCAAGAAGGAAATAGCATATTTTATAACGTTACGCTAAAAAATGAGAAAGATGAAATAAATGCTACGATTGATTATTATAACAATGGTAAAAAAACAAAAGAAATTGCTAATATAGCTACATCACATTTTTCAAAAAAGAAAGTAAAGCTTTCTTTTTTACCACCACATTTCCAATTCGATAAAGATATACAAGAAAAAAGGCAGTGGTATATGAATATTGATGGTGGTTCAACGCTTGTTCATGAAGAAGCACCACCAAGCGTAAATAGCTCCGCAACTACTACAATCCCATCTATAAAAAATTTAAAATACAATCAAAAAACAACTTTAGCTGCTGTAATCCAAACAAGTAAAGAAACTGTAAGCGTTCCTACCATTGATGAAGAAACAGGTATTGATCTACTCTTAAAAGAAAATGAACACGTTTATCTATTTAGTATCGAGCTAAAAAAAGAACAATAAAGCGGAAATGCAACTTAAGTTGCATTTCCGCTTTATTGTTTAATAAGGTGTACTTTTATGGATTTGAATTAAATCCATTTTCTGCTACTACTATTATTCATCTTCTACTTCTATTCTTTTCTTCTCTCTTGCAATTTTTAAAAACTCTAGCAACTCTGGATTACTATTCATTTTTTTATAAGCCACTGACATTTCTGCAACAAAATTAGAATCATATAACTCTTTATATACAACTTCTGTTTTATATAACTTATTTGCCGACACGGGTATTACTGTAATTCCAATCCCTGCTGCTACAAGCCCCATAACTGTTTGATACTCTGTTGCTTCTTGTACAATACGCGGACTAAATCCAACTTCTCTGCAAAGAGATAAAATTGTATCATACAAAGCTGGCCATACTGGTCTCGTAATAAATACAAACGGCTCATCTCGTAAATCTTCTATATGTATTTCATCTTTCTCTGCAAGTGGATGTGCCTTTGGTAAACATAAGGTGCAAGATAACCTTTGAATTGGCTCTAATTCTAATAATTGCGTTGGAATTGGTGGACGTAAAAAGCCAATATCGATACGGTTATCATGAAGTGCATGAACTTGATCTGGTGTTGACAATTCATGTAATGCAACAGACACTCTCGGAAATTTCTTTCTATATTCCCTAACAATTGATGGTAAAATATCATATATCGCCGCACCTACAAAACCAATTGAAAGTGATCCTACTTCTCCCCTTTGCGCACTTTGTGCAACTTCTACTGCTTTTTCAATTTGTTCAAACGCCTTTTTTACTTCTTTTAAAAACATTTCTCCTGCTTCTGTTAGTTCAACCTTTCTTTTCGTTCTTGAAAATAATGTAACTCCCATTTCTTTTTCTAATTGCTGTATTTGTTGACTAAGTGGTGGTTGTGTCATTTGTAAACGAGCAGCCGCCCGTCCAAAGTGTAACTCTTCTGCCACAACAACAAAATATTGCAAATGCCGTAATTCCATTTTTGGACACCCTTTTCACTTTCGATTAATATGTCTTATATATTAATAACATATAATTTATATATTAGACAAATATTTTGAATGAACGTATAGTAGAAATTGTTAATTCTTTTTTACAATTTTTATGTAACAAAAGAAAGAGGTGGTTACTGTATGAAATGGTGGAAGTTAAGCGGACAAATTTTATTACTATTTTGTTTCGCTTGGACAGGTGAATGGATTGCAAAACAGGCACACCTCCCAGTTCCAGGAAGTATAATCGGTATTTTCTTATTATTAATTTCATTAAAATTTAACCTAGTTAAAAAAGAATGGATACAGGACGGAGCAGATTTTTTATTAAAAGAACTTATTTTATTTTTCATCCCTTCTGCAGTCGCTGTCATACGTTACAGAGATACACTAACACAATATGGAATCGATCTCATTTTAATTATTATGATTAGCACTCTTTGCGTTACCTTAGTTACAGGACTTTTAACAGAATTGCTACTAAAGCGGAAAGGATCAACGCAATGATCGGATTTCTTTGTTTACTATTAACACTATTCACATATTGGCTATCAAAAAAAATGTATCAACGCTGGAATTGGAGTCTACTTTCTCCTCTTCTCGTCTGTCCCATTATTTTAATTGCTTTATTGCTCGGATTAGATACACCTTATGAAACATATGAATCTGGTGGTCATTGGTTAACTGAATTATTAAAACCCGCAACAGTTGCTTTTGCATGGCCAATCTATAAATACTTTGATTTATTAAAGAAACATGGAATGGCTATCTTACTTAATGTCATTGTCGGTTCGTTTTTATCAGTCATTACTTCAGCACTACTAGCAAATTATTTTCAAATTGATTCATCACTAGAACATAGTTTAGCGCCACATATCGTAACAACACCAATCGCAATGGCTATTTCAGAAATGATTGGTGGTATGTCACAATTAACTGCTGTATTTGTCGTTTTAACTGCCTTAACAGGAGCATTGCTCGGTCCTTCTCTCATACGTATTTGCCGTATTAAAACAGCAATCGCAAAAGGTATTATGTTAGGAACGAGCGCAAATGGAACCGGTACATCAAAAGCATTCGAAATCGGTCCTGTGGAAGGAACAATCGCAAGTTTATCCATGCTTTTAACAGCAGGCGCTAGTTTAGTTATCGTTCCGCTTTTCTTGTCTTGGATACATTAAAGAAGCAAGTATTTACATACTTGCTTCTTTATCTATATATCGGCACAGCAATTCATAATCCTCTGGAAAAGCTAAACACAATTGTTCAACTTCATGTATCCCTTTCCAAGCAATTTCATGTATTAACTCATCAGGATCTTGGATTTTCATATTACCGCCTATTTGTTTAACAAAATAATAATGGACATACACTGGAACACCGTATGTAATACCCTCTTTTTCATATATTTTATTTACAACTTCCACATTGTAACCTGTTTCTTCCCAAACTTCCCTGATACAACATTCTTCTAGTGTCTCTCCCTTTTCAAGTCCTCCACTTGGGACAGACCACCTTTTTTCTTCTCCCTCTTTGCCCTGCAGTACCATTAAAACTTCCTTTCTTTCATTTACACATACCGCTGCACTACCTATCCATCTCTCCATAAACATCCCTCCCCTACTAAAATTCGCCCTCTTTTTTATTTTCCCCTTGAAAAAAAGAGGAAAAAAATAAAACAATGACGAAAGATTACATCAACTTCATAGGCAATCCCTTCTTAGAAATTAAAACTGGAAGGATGAAAATATGATTTCTAATTATGTTGTGGAATGTGTCTTTTGTGAAGAAAATCGAAAGCCTCGCCAAGCTATTGTCACAGTTCCCGCGACTACTCAGCTACTAGCCCTTGAAAAAGTGCGCGCGGAATGCAAACGTCGCTTCGGAAAAACTGTATTATTGCAAACAGAAATTAAAGAAGAAATAATTTTCGAACAAAAAGAAAGCTGACCATAAATTGGTCAGCTTTCATATCCGATCATATTTTCACATGAAGATTAGGGGCATCCTCTTTAAGGATCGGGATTTTCCCATTATGTACGTTCCATAATGGTCATCGAACAATATATTTCTATACAATTAACTATTGAATAGAATAGGGCAAAACTTGTTCGCATTTTTAGAAAAGGGATAGGGATATAATTCAAGTAGTACTTCGAATACTCGAACTTTACACTCATAATATTAAAACAAATCCTTTTATATGGGAAATATGAATTACCTACATAATTCATTCGTAAAATATATTAATAGTTTGCTATATTAATTTTATCCTGCTATTTGTAAGCAGTAACCCCCTACTTATTATAATTTCACTTTATTCCATCAATAGCATACATCCAGCTAAAACCGGTGTCATAATCATCGAAAACCTCAAAAGCATTCGCGGTGCATAATTTGTAAACTTCGCGCCAATATATGCCCCTAACATGGTCCCAATTAATACTTGCAATAACAATATATAATCTAAATATCCTTCCGAACTATATCCTAGCCCGCCTCCAATTGCAATCGGTAATATAACAAGCATTGTTGTCCCTACAGATTGCTGAATCGTTAGTCCCAATAGAACCATTAATCCAAGCTGAATAAACGGTGCAGAACCAATCCCAAATGAACCAGCCATCATTCCAGTAACTAATCCAAGGCATATACATTTCAACAAGTAGTTCATGGAAAACTCTTTATGCTTATATAAAGATGACTGTTCTTTGTTTTGGAACATAATTAATTTAATAAACATAAAAATTGCCGATAAAAATAACATCCCAGCTGTAAACCAATGAAGAAGATGTGCTGGTATAAGTGAACCAAATTTAGAACCAATATAAGAGCCAATTGCGCCAAATCCCCCAACAATCCCGCCTATAATAAATGCAACATTGCCTTCACGGTAATGACTGACAACACCTGATAATGTCGTAAATGCCATTGCAGTTAAAGATGTTGCAAGAGCAACATGAATAGGAATATGAAATACTAAAGTGAGTATCGCGATAATAAACCCAGCTCCTCCAGCTCCAACAAATCCTAATAAAATACCCATTACTAACATTGTTATAATAATTGCCACAGACTTTCCCTCCAGTAACACAATTATCCATCATATTTATCCTTACATACAAATAAAAAGCATCCTAGACGGATGCTTTTTATTTCAATAATATGTACTTAATCTTGATTAATCAAAATAACCGCTGGACCAGCTACTACTACTCCAGCTACTTCTATTTTTTCAAATTCCTTTACTGTAATAGATATAACTCCTTCTCTTTCCATCAATTCTTTACTCAGGACATCAGTCGGGATTGCTTTCACCGTCTTACCTCCTTTTCATTTATACAATATGATAAAGTGAAACTTTCATCATTGGGTTTTTGTCCGTACTTATTGATTATTAACGCTCACCAATCGGGCGAATAATCACCCAATGCATCTATATATATGCATCACCTCCGCTTTCATTCCTTATTCCACTCAAAAACCTTCTCCCCCTTCCGTGACATATTGAAAAATAAAAAAGAAGCTATAACATATAGCTTCCCTCTACGTTTCTTTAATCTTTATGCACCGTATATTCCATGACTTTACCATCTCTATCAAATTGTAAAATAAGCTGTTCGCTATCTATTGGAATAAAGCCACGTTCAGTCCCAAGATAATACAAAGTGATAACTCCTTCTTCCCCACTTCTCGTTTCCGTTGGGGCTCCTAACAATTGTGTAATTTCTTCATTTGATTTCCCTATTAATTTATATTTTTGTAATAGATCATCTACCATATGTACCCGCTTATCTGCATGATTTAACCATCTATTTTGATTAAACTTTGATGTATATTCATTTACACTTAGTTGTACAGTGCACACTATTAATGGTATGAGTGCTACTATTAAAACCCCCAACATTTGCTTCTTTTCTTCATTACGATTTTTAGAAACATATAAAATAACCCTTTGAATCATAACTAATAAAACAAATGGTATGAATACTACAAAAATGCTCCTTACACTTAAGGGTATATGGACCCTATCAATGACGAATATAAATACAATGTACATTACTATATACAAACAAAAATAGACATATAAAATGCCACGTAGCATAGCGTTCAGAAAGATCTCCCCTTTTAACTCACAATATAATTCATCAGGCTAATCATTTCTCGAATCTGTTCTAATTCTTGCTCTGTATATACTACTTTCCCTGTTAAGATTTCATTTCTAAAGAACATTACAATTTGCTCCCGATCTTTTAATCTAGGTGTTTCCTCACTAGAAAGGTCTACTATTGCTTTTCCATTTTTATTATAAAAATATACAACTGGTTTTACCTTTTCTTTTATACTATTAGCCTGCATTTCATTCAAACAATTGTATAAAATTTGAGATAGTTTCTTCGCCTTATATACTGGATTCCCTTCATTTTTCACTTGTATAGTTGACGAATCTTTACCTACTATATATTCAAATGTTTCTTCTTTATCAACTTCTTGTTGATACTTACCCATTTCATCAATCATAAATGAATATATACCAGCATTTTCTTTCGTTAAACCATGAATTAATTTCTCGTTCCATTCTTTCGTCTCCAGTAGATAAATACCAGTTTTGCACAAGATAAGATGATGGATTCGATTATCGTTTATTTCACTATTATTTTTAATAAAAACATTCGGCATGACTTGAAATTCAGCATCTAATATGATGCCTTGCTCTATGAATCCTCGCTTCATATAATGTAATGTTTCGTACGTATTCATTTCAGCACCGTTTTTAGTATATTCTCGTAAATTTGCAATTAATTTTTGAAACATATGTATTTCGTTATTATGTTTATTTTGCATTTCACTACGTTCTTTACTATGCTGCACAGCTAATTGATTTTTCATCATACGCATATTTTCAATTTCTCTATTTGCACTTACTTGTAAATCATTGTATTTTTTCTGTTCCATATTTTTTAAATTATTTTGTTGTTCTTTATGCTCTATCACCGTAGCTGCAATTTCATTTTTATACGTTTCAATCGCTTGTTTCTTTTCAAATTCTACTTGCTGACTCTCTGATTCTAACTGTTTATTTTTATAAAACAGCACAAATACTACAGCTAATAATATTAAAACCGCACCTATTAGCACATAATTCATATTTTTACCCCTTTATTTCATTTTCGATTATTTTTTATAAATATATCTACTATAGTATACTATGGTTTCGATATAGACTTTGTAAAAGTTGTATATTTTTAATAAAAGGCACCTCTGACGGGGCACCTTTTATTTTCACTCTATTGTACACCATACTGAATATAACTCGGATCGTAGTATATCCATTGATTTGTCCCTAAGCAAAGCCATCCATCTTGCTTACTCCATACTCGATACGATTCACCATGATGTAACTGTCTTATAACATTTCCATTTAATGATGGAGCATCACGCAAATTTACATTATCACCAGTAATAGTCGCCACATAATGTTTATACTGAATATAACTCGGATCATTATATACCCACTGATTTGTCCCTAAACAAAGCCATCCATCTTGTTCTCCCCAAACTTCATATGTTTCGCCACGATTCAATTGGCGAATTACACTAGACTGCAAAGATGGTCCACTTCTCAAATTCACATTATCTCCATTAATTATAGCAACCCCGTACACTGGAGTTGCATTATTAGGCGGGGAAACATTACCTCCACCACTTGCTCCATTCCCTTTTAAAGCTTCTAATGAAACTGCAGCTGATACATCACAATTTCCTACGCCTGAAATTTGTCCAGAATCTGTGTACTGCCACGCTGTCCACGCTGTCCATCCACCCGCATCAGCAGGCGGTGTACTCGAGTATTTAGCAATCCAAAGCGGTATATCACTTAATCCGCTAATTCCGAACTCATTAATATACCAAACTCCTGTATATAACATTACATCTTTTCCAGTAGCCTGTTTCACATAATTTATGAAGCTTCTTGCCCAATTCGATATAGCGTTACCAGTTAAATTACTGTTGCTCGGATCTGTTGGTGATTCTAAATCCAGAACTGGCATTAAGTCTGTCTGGTTATTTTGTAATATACTCACAAAATATTTCGCCTCTGAAATTGCATCATTTTGTTCTGGGCGTGCAAAATGGTATGCACCAATTAATACATTCGCATTTCGTGCTGCTTGTACATTCTTAGTAAAAGTAGGATCAATGTAGTTTACACCTTCTGTCGCTTTTGCATACGCTGCTGGAATTCCAGATGCCTTCACTGCATTCCAATCAATATTCCCTTCCCAATGAGACACATCAATAAACGTAACATTTGAACCTGATCTGTTTTGCATATAAAATCTCCTATCAATTTTTTTACTTCGTATACATACAATATGTACAAGTTTCATAAGAGGACACAACATTTATGCTATAGAAACAAAGAGTAAACATATTTTGTATACAAAATAAAAAAGACCTTGTATTACAAGGCCTTTTGCAAACTCACTTTATTTTGTAGCAAGTACATATTATAATACAAACCTTGCTCACTTAGTAATTCTTGATGTGTTCCTCTTTCTACTATCTCTCCATCATGCATCACAAAAATTTGATCTGCATCTTGAATTGTAGATAACCTATGCGCAATGGCTATCGTCGTTCTACCTTTTCGCATTTGTTGCAACGCTGTTTGAATAGCCTCTTCTGTTTCTGTATCGATATTAGCTGTTGCTTCATCTAATACTAATACTTTCGGATTCGTTGCTATCGTTCTAGCAAAAGCAATTAATTGTCGTTGACCGCTTGAAAATGCTGCACCTCTTTCTACTACTTCTGTTTCATACTGTTTTGGTAACTTTTCAATAAACGTATTCGCTTGCACAAATCGAGCAGCTTCTTTTACTTCTTCATCCGTAATTTCTTCATTATACATACGAATATTTTGCTTTACATTTCCAGCAAATAAAAATGCATCTTGCAATACGAGTCCTATTTTCTTTCTAATTTCTCGTTCTTCAAATTTTTCTAAATCTACACCGTCTATTACAATATTTCCTGACTTAATATTATAAAATCGCATTAACAAATTCATAATCGTACTTTTTCCGCTACCAGTATGCCCAACAAAAGCAACCGTTTGCCCTTGTTTCACGTGAAATGATACATTTTTTAAAACGTCACGCTTTCCATCATATGAAAAAGTAACATTTTTAAATTCAATATCCCCATCCACAACTTGAGGATTCTCATTGCCTTTTTGAACCGGTGCTAAATCTTTCTCGTCCATTAAATGAAATACACGTGATGACGAAACAAGTGCCTGTTGGAAAAAGGACAATTTCATCATCATCTCATTTACAGGTTGGAAAAAACGATGTATATAGTTAACAAAAGCATATAAAACTCCTACTTCAACAGGGCTCTTTAAAGCATCAATCCCAAATAAACCTAGTACTAACGCAATAGCTACAATATGCACTAAATCCGTAGCCGGTCGTAAAAGTAATGCGTCTAACTTCAAAGTACGTCGCCCTGCACTATAATGTTTATTATTCACTTCTTCAAACTCTTTTCTCATACGTTTTTCTTGTCTGAACACTTGAACAATATTCATTCCTTGTATGGACTCGTTCAATTTTGCATTTAACACGCTTAATTGATTACGTACTTCTAAATAAAAAGCTGCACTTTTCCGGCGATATAATACCATAATCGCAAACATGATCGGAATTAATACGAGAGAAAATAGCGCTAATTTTACATCTAATAAAAACATCGCTATTAAAATACCTACTAAAAAGACTACATTTTTCACAAATGTTGATAATACACTAACATAAAAATCTTTAATCGCTTCCGTATCATTCGTTATACGAGATACGAGCGTACCAATTGGCGTACGATCAAAGAAACTTAATGACAGCTTTTGAACATGTTCATATACTTCGACTCGCATATCTTGAACAATCTTAAAAGCAATGTTCTGAAAGTACAATAAATTTAAATACGTAAATAATACTTTTAATAAATGAGCAACTATGTAAATTACAAATAAAGTAACGAGCGCTGATCGTTCAAAATCCCGCGGTACTAGGTGTTCATCGAGGAATTGTTTAATTAAAAAAGGCCCCATCATTTCCGTTACTGTTGCACCAACTAAAAAGATAAATGCTAAAGATAGCAACCCTTTATATGGCTTCATATAAGAAAGCAATCTACTTAAATCACTTCGCTTCTTCTCTACCATCATACGCCTCCTTTCTCGACTAAAGCTTCTAATTGCTGGCTTTCATACATTTCCTTATACCAGCCGTTTTCCTTCATTAATTCCTCATGTGTACCTCTTTGTACAATTCTACCTTCATCAACAACAAGAATAAGATTGGCATGCTGAATTGCACTTAATCGGTGTGCAGTAATAATCGTCGTTTTCCCTGCTCTTTCCCTCTTTAAGGCACTTAAAATCGTCTCTTCTGTTTTTGCATCTACTGCTGATAAACAATCATCCAAAATTAATATTTCAGCATTTGTTAATAAAGCACGAGCAATAGAGATTCGCTGTTTTTGACCACCAGATAACGAAACACCTCTTTCCCCTACTACTGTTTCATATCCTTCTGAAAATTGGAGGATGTCATTATGAATACAAGCAATCTCTGCAGCTTGGGTAATTTCATTATATGTAGCATCCGCCTTTCCAAAGGCAATATTCTCACCAATACTTGCTGAAAATAAAAAATGATCTTGCGGCACGTATGAAATGGCAGAACGGACACCATGAAGTGTTATATCTCGAATATCTCGCTCCCCAATTTTTAATTCACCATTAAAATGATCATACTCACGGATTAAACATTTTAATAAAGTCGTTTTCCCTGCGCCTGTACGTCCTACAACTCCTAGCGTTTCCCCCTTCTTCAAATCAAAGTGAATATCGTTTAAATGTAACAATTCATTTTTCTTATACGAAAATGAATCAACGGCAAACGAAACATTACCGCTCGCTATTGTATGTACAGCATTTTCGCTATTTACTACATCTGATTTTTGTGAAAGAATTTTTTCTACACGGTCATATGAAGCACGCCCACGCTCCATAATATTGAATAACCATCCAAACGCTAACATTGGCCAAACAAGGGTACCTAAATATGTCGTAAATGTAACGAGATCACCTACTGTTAATTCACCTCTTACAACTAATACCGATCCATAACATACTGCGATTAAAAAAGAAAATCCAACGATAAGAGAGATTGTCGGATCAAATAACGAATCAATACGTGCAACTAACACATTTTTATGTACAACATCTTCTGATTTTCTTCGAAGCGCCTGCAAATCTTCTTTCTCTTGTCCAAGCGAGCGAATCACTTTCATTCCACTCATACTCTCTTGCACTTTATCATTGATTTCCGAAAACGATTGCTGTGCTTTATGAAACCTTTTATGTAATAAAGTTCCATAATAATTTGTCGAAATAGCTACAATCGGCATTGGAATTAAACTTAATAATGTTAACTTCCAACTAATTGTAAAACCCATCGCTACGAGTACACATCCTCCGACAGCTAATGAGTCAACAAGCGTCAAAACACCTGCTCCAGCAGTTTGCTGGATCGCTTGAATATCATTGGTCGCATGTGCCATTAAATCACCTGTTCGATTTGACTGATAGAAAGATGGACTCATCTTTGTAAAATGTTCATATAAATTTTTTCGTAATTGGCGAGCTAATTTTAATGAAGACCCGAAAATCATAATACGCCATATGTAACGTAATATGTACATCGTAATACCTACAATTACTAATAGTACAACCCATTTTAGTAACTTATCGGTCGTCAATGTTCCATCATTAATTTCATCTACAACGATTCCAATTACTTTTGGTGCTACAAGTTCTAAAAGTGCAACGCCAAACAATAAAATAATTCCAGTTATGTACGCTCGTTTTTCTTGTTTAAAAAACCACGCTAAATTCATAAACACTTTCATTTTTTTCCTCCTCCCTTAAAATGAGCGATGTTTTCAGTTTACCAAAAATACAGAATTTTTAAAAGTTTTAAAAACTATAACTAACAAAAAGAAAGACACTCTTAGCGAGTGTCTTTTAGCGCTTATTTCATTTGTTGCTTGTTCATTGCGCTCATCATTTGATTGATTTTCTTTTGGGAAGGTTTTTGTCCCATTTGCATCATCATCATTTTTAACATTTGTTCGTTAATTGGTGGATTTTTTTGTAAGTAATTCATCATATATTTGCGGGCAATGAAAAATCCTAACGCCACGCCTGCTACTAGTGCTACTACGCCCACTAGAATACCTAACCAAATTGGCATATATTTTCCTCCTTCATGTTGTCTACCTTACAGTGTACTAAAACCTTTTCAATAAGACAAGATACAATTCGACATTTTTTACACATATGTTCGTACTTGTTTTAGAGGATTCAGCCATCCGTACTTTGTATTTTCATAATCCATAGCTAAAAATGTTAATTCACACTTTCTTAACACCTCAAAGAATGTCGTTTCCATAGAGACATTTCCAGAGGTATTCATACGAATATAGTGCGGTTTCACCATTATTTCGCCGTACTCCGCTCCCGTATAAAGTGTATGTGTATGATGTGTTCTATCATATTTACCAAGAACGCGCAAAGCTTGTTCTAATTTATGATGAATTTTCATTACTTGCAATGGCATCGTTATATACATCATTTGCTTATATAACACTTTTTTCTCCGAAAGGGACCCAGATTCTGAAAATCGAGCAAATAAATCAAAAAACAAATATTCACGACCAAAATAAGCTTTCGCAATATCCTCTTGAATTAAATACAATTCATACGTTTTCATTTTTCCACTCCCAATCTGGACAACCTTTTCTCTTCATTATATATAAGAAAATTTGCAATGATTGTCTGACTGCGGAGAGATAAAAAACTTTTTCTGTCGAAAAAACTCATTTACATAGAAAAACCTCTCCATGCCGGAGAGATTTTTCTGAAATCATTAAAGCATTTCTTTTACTTTACGAACAACGTTCTCTACAGTAAATCCATACTCTTCCATAATCTTCTCACCAGGAGCAGAAGCACCGAATGTATCGATACCTAACACATCTCCTTCAAGACCTACGTAACGGTGCCATCCGAATGTAGCACCCATTTCGATTGCGAAACGTTTTGTTACTGCTTTTGGTAATACAGATTCTTTGTACTCTGCAGTTTGAGCTTCGAAGCGATCCATAGATGGCATGCTGACAACAGCTGCGTCAACGCCGTCTACTGCTAATGCTTTTTGAGCTTCAACAGCTAGGCTTACTTCAGATCCAGTTGCAAGTAAGATTACATCAGCCGTTTCTTTCTTGCTTGCAGAAACTACATATGCACCTTTTGCTACTTTTTCATACGTATCATCTTTTGCACCTTCTAATGTTGGAAGGTCTTGACGAGTTAATACTAAAGCAGTTGGTTTGTTTGTAGATTCTAAAGCTAGTCTCCAAGCTGCAACAGATTCGTTACCATCAGCAGGACGGATAACAGAAACGTTTGGCATTGCACGAAGCGCTGCTAATTGCTCGATTGGTTCATGCGTTGGACCATCTTCACCAACAGCGATACTGTCATGTGTGAATACATACGTTACTGGCAATTGCATTAATGCTGCAAGGCGAATTGCTGGGCGTAAGTAATCAGAGAATACGAAGAACGTACCACCGTAAGTTTTTAAACCACCATGTAGTGCAATACCGTTCATTGCTGCACCCATTGCGAACTCACGTACACCGTACCAAATGTTTTTACCGCTGTAATCATCTCTTGTAAAGTCTTTTTCGTTATTCATGTATGTTTTGTTAGAACCAGCAAGGTCAGCAGATCCACCGAAGAATGATGGCACAGACTCTGCAATTGCATTAATTACAGCACCAGAAGAATTACGAGTTGCTGCTTTTGATCCTAATTCATAAGTTGGTAGGTTTTGCTCCCAACCTTCCGGAAGTTGACCGTTCATTGCTGCTTGGAATTCGTTTGCTAATTCTGGGTATGCTTGTGCATATTCACCTAGCATCGTGTTCCACTCTGCTTGCGCAGTTTCACCAACATCTTGTACTGTTTTACGGAAGTTGTCATATACCTCTTCTGCTACGTGGAAGTCTTGCTCAGCAGTCCAAGCATATGCTTCTTTCGTTAATTTTGTTTCTTCTACACCAAGTGGAGAACCATGTGAAGCTGATTTTCCTGATTTGTTTGGAGAACCGAAACCAATTGTCGTTCTTACTTCAATTAGCGTTGGGCGTTTTTCGTCAGCTTTCGCTTCTTCAATTGCTTTCGCGATTGCTTCAATATCGTTTCCATCCTCAACACGGATTACTTGCCATCCGTATGCTTTGTAACGATCTTCTACACTTTCAGAGAATGAACGATTTAAATCGCCATCTAATGAAATATCGTTTGAATCATAAAGCACAACAAGACGACCTAATTGTAAATGAGCAGCTAATGAAGATGCTTCAGCAGAAACGCCCTCCATTAAATCTCCATCACCACAAATAGCGTATGTATAATGATCTACTACATTATACGCATCACGGTTATATTTAGCAGCTAAATGTCTTTCAGCCATTGCCATACCTACAGCAGTTGCAATACCTTGTCCAAGTGGACCAGTCGTTGCATCTACACCAGCTGTATGACCGTACTCAGGATGTCCTGGAGTTTTGCTTCCCCATTGACGGAAGTTCTTTAAGTCATCCATTGTTACATCATAACCAGATAGGTGAAGTAGGCTGTATAATAACATTGAACCATGACCTGCAGATAATACGAAACGATCACGGTTAAACCACGTTGGGTTATTTGGATTGTGTTTCATAAATTGAGTCCATAATGTATAAGCCATTGGTGCTGCACCCATTGGCATTCCTGGGTGACCAGAGTTTGCTTTTTCAATCGCATCGATGGATAATGTGCGAATCGTGTTGATAGAAAGTTGTTCGATTGAATGTGACATGCTATTCTTCCCTTCGCTTATATTAGTAAACGTTTTATACATTTATATGATAGCTTCCCACGCAAGATTATACAACATGTATCGACAAATATGTTGATATTTTTTTGATTTTTTATAAAAAAATCAATGTTTCCGGGAATGTATGGGCATTCAATATGACATACTTTTTCATTATTTTTATTTTAAAAAGAAAGGGAATTATCTGTATATTTATACAATTTTCTTCTATACTTACGTTTTTAAAAACATAAAAAAGCATCTAACTTCGATGCTTTTCAAATAAGTTAAACAATCCTTTTCCGAATCGAACTTGAAATCCAATCAATTATAATTACCATTAAAATGATACCTAATAAAATAATCCCAACACGAGACCAATTCCGTGAACTCAGCGCAAAAATTAAAGGTGTACCAATCCCTCCTGCTCCAATAACCCCTAAAATCGCAGCGGATCGTACATTAATTTCAAATCTGTATAACGTATACGATAGAAAATCCGGTAACACTTGTGGTAACACTGCATACCAAAGTATTTGAAAACGGTTTGCTCCTGTTGCTAGTAACGCTTCCGTCGGTCCATTATCTATGTTTTCAATTCCTTCTGAATATAGTTTCCCTAACATTCCAATAGAATGTAATCCTAAGGCCAATACTCCTGCAAAAGAGCCTGGACCAACAGCTTTTATAAATAAAAGAGCCATAACTAATTCAGGAAACGTACGAACAAAACTAAGTACAAATTTCCCAGATCCTGAAGTTAATTTTCCACTCCTCATATTCGTTGCCGCCCAAAAGGCAAACGGAACAGATAAAAATGCAGAAATAAATGTACCTAATATCGCAATTGCCAACGTATCAATTAATCCATGTAATAAATCTTCACCATCTGGCAAAGATACATACGACCAGTCTGGATTCAATATCCCTGTCATAATTGCTTTCGTGATTTCACCTGCTGTGTCCTTTATCCCCTCTAATGGCACTCCTGAAAAGGCCCATGCATATACAACTGTAAGTGCTATTAAAATAATCCAGCGATATATACTCGGTTTCTTCGGTTTTTGCACAATCATCGTCGTTCTATTCATTATAGTTTCTCCCGCAACAATGTACTAATGTAGTCAATTAACAAAACAACAATAAGGGTATAAATAATTATAGAAGCAGTTTGTTTATATTGTAAAAATCCAAGTGTACGATCATAATATAATCCAATACCACCTGCTCCTACTAAACCTAAAACAGCTGCTGCACGTACGTTCACCTCAAATGTATAAAGAACATAGGAGACAAAATGTGCTTTCACTTGCGGAATTACCCCATAAACAATCCATTGCACCTTATTAGCTCCTACCGCTGTCATCGCCTCTAACGGACCTGGATCAATTGATTCAATTGACTCATACAACAATTTCGCCACAAGCCCAATTGAGAAAAACGTAAGAGCTAAAATGCCTGGAAGTGGTCCTATTCCAAAAATAGCTACGAAAATAGCCGCCAATAATAAATCTGGTATCGTTCGTATAAAATTTAAAATCATTCGAGCTAGACTGTATAAAAATGTGTTAGTAAACACATTACTTGCCGCAAACAGTGCAAGTGGAATAGCTAAAATCGCTCCTAAAGTCGTCCCAATAATCGCCATACGTATTGTATCTAACATTGCTGTTGTAATAACTTGAAAATAACTCCAATCTGGCGGCACCATTTCTTTTAACAAATCCATCATATTAGGAAAACCAACTACTAGCTTTGAAAATGATGCGTCGACCTGTATACTACTTCCCCACAACAGTAAAATGACTAGAATAAACGTTAACATATGTTTTAACTTACTCGGCGGCTTCGGTATCGATTTCGAATATATCGTTACGTCACTCATTTAACTGCCACCTCTAACAATTCATTTTTCTGTGCTACATCTCCATAAATTTCAGCAAATTTTTCATCTGTCGCCTCTTCTACTGAACCATCAAAAACAATTTCTCCTGCATGTAATCCAATAATACGTGTCGCATATTGCCTAGCTAAATCAATAGAATGCAAATTCACAATTGTTGTAATTCCAAAATCTTCATTGATTTTTTTCAAATCATTTAATACTTGCTTTGTCGTAAGTGGATCTAACGATGCAACAGGCTCATCTGCCAATATGATTTTTGCTTCTTGTGCCAATGCTCTAGCTATTGATACACGTTGCTGTTGTCCTCCTGATAATTCATCAGCACGTGCATATGCTTTTTCTAAAATATTCACTCTTTTTAACGCTTGAAATGCGAGCTCCACATCTTCTTTCGGAAACAAACCTAACGTTGTACGTAATGTGGAATGATATCCAATACGACCAGCTAATACATTTTTTAATACTGTTGATCGCTTTACAAGATTAAAACTTTGGAAGATCATACCGATATCCCGGCGCATACGCCTTAATTCTTTTCCTTTCGCAGCAGTAATAGACTCACCTTCAATAATGATTTCTCCTTCGGTAATCTCATGAAGACGATTTACGGATCTGAGAAGTGTAGATTTTCCAGCTCCAGACAGCCCTACCATTACAACAAACTCACCTTTTTGAATTTTCAAGTTTATATTATTCAATCCTTTTGTACCATTTGGATACACTTTGGAGACATTTCGAAACTCTATCACACATCTTACCTACCTTCTATGTATTCAAAACGGCAAACTAACTGAAAACATCCCCTTTCAGCTAGCTGCCATTTTCATATGTATTATTGCGTTTTTACTTTCTTCCCATATTCACGAACGATATCAAATTTACTATCATCAGATTTAACATATCCTTCATGTGAATATACTTCTTTAATGATTTTGTGACCTTCCTCATTCTTTCCAATTTCAATGAAAGCATCTTGTAATTTCTTGCTCCACTCTGCATCTAAATCAGATCGTACAGAAATTGTATCGTTCGGAATTTTCTCAGTAAATTTCACTATTTTCGTTTGATCAAATATATTCGGATAATCTTTTTTTACAATATTACGAGCATCTTGGAATACAACAGCTGCATCTACGTCACCATTTAAAAGAGC
Organism: Bacillus sp. FSL K6-0073; assembly: GCF_038006085.1. Classification (NCBI taxonomy): domain Bacteria; kingdom Bacillati; phylum Bacillota; class Bacilli; order Caryophanales; family Bacillaceae; genus Bacillus; species Bacillus sp. FSL K6-0073. The sequence goes on from NZ_JBBOUN010000001.1 coordinate 3,727,141, forward strand.
AATAAGCGACTGATCGTGACCTTTTAATGTAACAGGTTTCACATCTTTTAACGGATCAATTCCCTCTTTTAATAGAACAGCTGCAGGCCATACATACCCTGCTGATGATGTTACATCTTGATAACCAATCTTTTTACCTTTTAAATCTTTTACACTATTTATATTAGAGTCTTTTTTAACAACAAACTCAGATTTATAATAATCTACTAAATCTTTTGTAGGAGCTCCTGTTTCATCATCTACTCCAAAACGTTGTGCTTGTAAAATTACATTTGCAGCCTTCTTTTCATGTGCTAATACGTACGCTGTTGGCGGTAAAAATCCTACATCTACTTGTTTAGATGCCATCGCTTCTACAATTGTATTGTAGTTCGTTGAAATACTAACTTTTACTGGAATATTTAACTTATCACTTAATAGCTTCTCAAGCGGTTTTGCCTTCGCCTCTAACGTATCTGCATTTTGAGAAGGAACAAATTGAACATTTAAAGTCTTCGGTACATACCCTTTTTTCGTATCTTCATTTTTACTTGCACTTGACTCTTTCGTCCCGCAGCCACTTAATAATCCCGCTGCTAGTACAACTGTTGTGCTCATTGCAAAAACTTTTTTCAACATATTAATGCCTCCATTTTTCATTGTTATAAAATAACCTTTCATAAACATGAAGAAATATATCACATATTTTTACAAATAATTGATTATTTACAGAATCTTTACACATTCTATACACTCACATTAAAATTCTCTTCACATATTTGATATGATGAATTGGAAGATAACAATAGAAAAGGTGAGTCATATTGGAACAAAATCAAACTGTAACTTTAAACATCTTATTAACAAGCGATATACATGGCACTGTTTATCCTATTCACTACCAAGATAACTCCCCAGCAGAACTTGGTTTAGCTAAAATTTCTACTCTTATAAAAAAAGAACGTTCCCAAAATAGAAACGTTCTTTTAATTGATAATGGCGACTTTATTCAAGGAACACCATTTACTTATCATTATGTTACATACGAAAAAAACAAAAAAAACCCAATGTCCTTATTAGCGAATTACTTACAGTATGACGCTGCAATTATCGGCAATCATGAATTTAATTACGGGATGGATATATTAAATAATGCTGTGACTACTGCGAACTTCCCGTACCTATCAGCAAACATTTTAGATAAAAACAGTAAAAAACCTTATTTCGGAAAACCTTATATAATCAAACAGATTGAATCCAATATAAAAATTGCTATTTTAGGGGTAACAACACATCGCTATCAAGCTAAGCTTATACAAAGTCAATTTTAGGCGAGATTGTTCCTTTTTCTAAAGGGCAAGTGTAGGTGATTGAAAGATTTGCATACGAAATAAACCCTAACGGGTTTCACTTTTTTGAATTAAGCGGCTTGATTGTCCGACATAGTACAATTATAAACGACACCTAATATATCAAAAACTGTTTTCTTCTCATACCTATGGAATTTTCGCCCGTTTTGCTGTAGGAGATTGAACAGGCGAAGTAATACCTTTGATAGCTCTTGGGTGTTTTTTTGTATAGTTTGGAATAGAAGAAGGAAATAGTCTTTAATCATATATATGGCCTTATATTCACTCAGTTCTCGTTTCTTTTTCATAAGAAGTAATTGCCGCATTTGAAACATGGTAGAAGAACAAAGTAGAATGGCAATCAGTTGCCCATACAAATGGCATTCCAATCGTTCTCGTTTTATCTTTTTACAATGATGAATATGAAAGAATGATTTCCATGTTTTAAATAAAATCTCGATTTGCCAACGTAAAGAATACCAATCATGTACTTGTCCCATTGGGACAATATCTATAGGGGTATTTGTCATATATACATTGATACCGCTAAGTCGTTTACTACGAGCAGAATACTTCATTCCTTTCTTTTTTTCTCTTACCGTTTGATCGTGTAATCGTTTTTGTTGTTGTTCTTTTGTTAGTCGATGAACAATCACACGAGTTGGTACTTTATCAGTCATTCCTACATAAGCGTTGGATATTTCATATGTTTGTCCTGGCTGAAGAGAGTTCATTAAAACCTCCATATCTATTTGGATATACTCTGTACCCTTCTTAATTCTGCCATCTTGAAAATAATCAGGGTTTGGATTTTTTTGATAAATACGTGTATTCGATTTAATACGTGAGATATAATAGGCCTTTTTATCTTGTATATGTTGAAGATCTTTCAAATGAAAATAACCTAAATCTCGGATACATAAATCATTCGCTGTTACAGTTGGGGCACACAGGGAACCGTAGGTTCGATCATGTTGTTTACCTGGACCTGTATGAATATGAAGGAATTGTCCACTTAATAAATCATACTCAAGCTGTATCTTTACTCCCGCTGTATGGCTGCATCCTCCCGCACCAGGATAAACCGATGAAAATATATCCGGGAGTTGAAATGCAGTTGAATCTAAAATACGAATACGCTTGAAAACAGAAGTGTATGGAGAAGAAATCGGCATAGATGCGGCCAATTTTTTGCTTAGTAGTTCGGCTAGTAGGTGTTGTAAAAGTTGGACGGCCGCCTTATTAAACCGTTGATTCAGTCCCTCAGGACTGATGAGTACTTCTGTTGATGCTTCTAAACAGCTAGATAACTGAGTTAAAGAAGTCATAGCTACATTTTGGCTCACCCATACACATAAAGCTACTAAATCTTTTGCTTGGTACTTACTGGTTCGTTGTACAAAGCCAACATCTCTAGCAATATCTCGTAAGGCATTTGGAGATAGGGCACTTTGAATCTCTTGAGCAAATAGTTGTAATTCGTTAGACACAGAAACAGACATAAAAAACGCCATCCTTTCCTATGATTCTACAGAAAGAATAGCGTATTTTTTCATTTTAGGGGGCATTTCTTTTTATTAGCTTGATAGCGATGGGGTAGCACCACATGCCCATCAACTTAAAATTTTAAGGTATCCCCAAAACGAAAAAATGAGCTTTTTTATTACAAATTAGCACAAAATCTTGTTCTGGGGGTAGTTGTATTTTCTTAGCTTGATAGCGATGGGGTAACAACACATTACATCCCAAATTGGGAACAGTCCCATCACATTAAAGATTTACTATTTGAAGATGCATTAAAGACTACAAAAGAATGGGTTTCTTATATTCGCGAACATGAGAAACCAGATTTACTAGTCGTAGCGTATCACGGGGGAGTTGAACGAGATTTACAAACCGGGGTACCGACTGAAGTGTTAACAGGAGAAAACCAAGGATATGCAATGTGCCATGAAATTGAAGGCATAGATATTTTATTAACAGGCCACCAACACCGGGAAATTGCTCACACAATGGCTAACGGTGTAACAATTTTACAGACCGGATGTAATGGAAACTCAGTTGGAAAAGTAAAAATAACATTCGAAAAAACAAAACATAAATGGGTGAAAAAAGAGAGGTCTTCTGAATTATTATCTGTACAAGGAGTTGAGGCTGACCAAGATGCACTTTCATTGGTAGCCGATTACGAAGAGAAAACACAAAAGTGGCTTGATCAACCTATTGGAATCATTCAGGGAGATATGCAAATTTCAGATGCTATGCAAACTCGTTTGCATGATCATCCTTTTATCGAATTCATAAATAAAATACAGATGGATATAGCTAATGTATCAATTTCTTGTACAAGTTTGTTCCATAATACATCTCCAGGTTTCCCGGAACATGTAACAATGCGTGACATCGTTTCTAATTATATTTATCCAAACACATTAAAAGTAATTAGAATAACTGGAGCAGATATAAAAAATGCTCTTGAACTCTCTGCTTCTTATTTCACATTAAAAACAGATGGATCCATCACCGTAAGTCCTACCTATATAGAACCAAAGCCACAACATTATAATTATGATATGTGGGAAGGGATTTCATACGTATTAAACATTTCAAAACCAATTGGTGAAAGAGTAGAATCTTTACAGCATAACAGTGCTCCTCTTAATATGAATGAAGAATATGACGTTGTAATGAATAATTATCGTGCAAGTGGCGGGGGAAATTTCTTTATGTTTCAAAACAAACCGGTAGTAAAAGATATACCCACAGATATGTCTGAACTTATCGCTAATTATATATTGGAACATAAAACGATAGAAGCAACAGTTAATAACAACTGGAAAGTTATTAAATAACGATTTTTACAAATAAAAAAGATGGGCTTCGCCCATCTTTTAATTTAATTTTGCATTATCTTGCTTTTTTAAAGCTTTTAATTTCGTCGGTGTAACATCTGTACCTTCTTCGTTAACAACTTTAATACCTTTAAGTTCGTTTAACATATTTTGACGAAATCCTTTTAAATATTGTTCACGTAGCGATTGACGCTCACGTTGCTCTTCTTCAGTTAAACCTTCAGCTTTTGCTTTTTTCGCTAAGAAGTTAATGCGTTCAACGAGTTCGTGATTAATCATCTCGAATCCCCCTTCTAATCAAAACTGATTATTATCATACAATAGTTACTCTTCTTTATCAAGCAATTGCTTCGTATACTCTACATATCTACGATGTACAGTCGCCTTTGAAACATCATGACCAAATCCACGTAATGTTGCTGCAATTTCTTCAAACGTGAGTTCACTTTTTCGTAAACGTACAATTTCCTCAATTGGCACTTCTTTTTTCTCTCTTCCTACACTTAAATGACGATTTTTTAAATTATTTTCTGGACGATAACCTTTTTCTACTGCACGTTGCATACCTCGTTTAATTTTCAAATTATGAATCTTTCTTTGATATTCTTCAACAATACCAATAATATCTAATACCATCGAATCAGAATCCGACAATTGTAATTCACCATTATGTGTATGCGTATATACTTTTATGCCTTCTTTATGTAAACAATGCATTAATGCGATCTTCGCATTTCCTCTACCAAGGCGCGTTTCATCTTGTATAAGTAACACATCGATTTGTTCGTCTCGAATTGTATCCAACACCTCTAATATACCGTCACGTTCAATTGTATATCCACTAGCCTGCTCTTCAATCACCTTAGTAACATTCATTTGATAGCGCTCAGCTAAATGCAATAATTCATCTTTTTGACGTAATAATGATGTTTCTTGCGCTTCTTTCGTTGTACTCACACGTGCATAAATAATTGCATTCATTTTGAACCCCTCTTTCTCCCTATTATTTCCCTATAGTGTAACATAAATCCGCCATTTGTTCGAACTTATGTTTGTAGAATGTTTTTTCACATGTTATACTTATTAATAAGAAAAATGAAAGAAAACGAGGTGTTAGAAAACATGGAAAAGTTAACGAAACGCCAGCAAGACATTCTCGACTTTATTAAGCTAAAAGTACAAGAAAAAGGATATCCACCTTCCGTACGTGAAATTGGTCAAGCAGTCGGCCTCGCTTCTAGTTCTACAGTGCACGGACATTTATCACGATTAGAAGAAAAAGGATACATTCGACGCGATCCAACAAAACCACGTGCCATTGAAATTTTAGGTGAAGACCGAATGGATACGGAAACACAATCTGTTATTCAAGTTCCAATTGTCGGAAAAGTTACTGCTGGTTTACCAATTACAGCGGTTGAAAGCGTAGAGGAACATTTCCCACTTCCAGCTAGTATTGTCGCTGGAGCAGACCAAGTGTTCATGTTACGTATTTCTGGAGATAGTATGATTGAAGCTGGTATTTTCGATGGAGATCTAGTTGTTGTTCGCCAACAACAGTCTGCATATAATGGTGAAATTGTAGTCGCTTTAACAGAAGATAATGAAGCAACTGTTAAACGTTTCTATAAAGAAAAAGACCATTTCCGTTTACAACCAGAAAATTCTTCATTAGAACCTATCATTTTAAAACAAGTGTCAGTTATCGGGAAAGTAATTGGCGTATATCGTGATTTACATTAAAAAATAATAAAAAGAAGATAATTACCTTATTTATATACGGTAATTATCTTCTTTTTTGTATTTTGATAGATTTCCATGCATTCTATTTCTTATTAACGAGTTTTAATCGTCACATCTCCAGCAGCCGTTTTACCACTAATCTTTTTACTACCATTTCCAATTGTTACGTTTTTATTTTCTTCATTAAAAATTGTTACATCTCCGGCAGCACTTTGCCCAGTAATTACCGCATCTTGTGGTTTTTCCGATAAAGTAATATCTATATCTCCCGCAGTTGAACTTGCTTCTAGATTATACTTAGAATCATGATCTTGAATATTTATTTCCCCACTTGTTGTTTTTGCGGTCACTTTCCCTAATACCTTCTTAAAATTCACCTCACCAGCTTTTGTCGATCCCTCCACATTCTTAGCCGTTATTTGTTTCAACTCTACTTCTCCAGCAAGTGTTCTAACACTTACGCTATCACTTTTCACATCACTCATTTCGATTTGTCCAGCAGATGAATTTACTTTTACATCTTGGTAAGAGCGTTCGGGCACAAGGAGAGTCAATTTAGACGTTTGAAACCTAAAATCGTAAAAAGAAAAATCAAATGAAGCACCTTTTTCTCTTTCCCCAATAACTTTTAATGTGTCACCATCTTCTGCGATACGAATCTCTTGTTTACGTACATCTCCTGATTGCTTGATATAAAAAGAAGAGTCAGGAGATTTTTGGACAATAATATCCCCGGCATCTAACTTAACTTCTATATTTTTTAATGTTTCGTTTTTAATTACATTTTCTTTATCGCCTTTTTTAGCAGTTTGTACTGCTTTTTCATATGTTTGGGAAATTCCTATTACTCCAATAATGATACAAGCAATAGCGATTAAAAATAGTTTTTTCATCATTTACTCTCCTTTTATCATTTTGAAGTTCCATATTACATATCGTACACACAATCTCTTAAACCACTTTGTACTATAAAAAGCGATAATACATAACAATAAACCTACTCCAACAAACGTTATACTAACGAAAAGATCCAACCATATAAAAGTACCCATAAATACTTTTCCAATAACGAAAAATGGTGTTACTACACTAGCAATACCACCGATCCAAAAAGAAAATATAAAAGCAATAATTGCGACTAACGGTCCTAACACAATAATAAAATTAAACAAACTAAGTCCAATCGCTGCCATAACAGCTCTTGTCACATTTGAAGTCGATGGATTTTTTTTCATTTCATCGAAGCGATACATCGCAAGTAATTCTTTCGCTATTACTTTCGGAGAACCAAGGCCTTGTATTATTTCTGATTCAGTTTTCCCCTCTTCTAGTCCAAACTGAAAGTGCTCTTCATAATCCAATAAAATATCTTGCCTCTCTTCCTCTGGTAACTTTCTAAGATAACTTGATAATTCTTTAAGAAACCCTTCTTTACTCATCCCATTCCACCCCTTCAATAATTTCTTGTACCCCTTTCGCAAAATCACACCATTCTGTTACTAACAAATGAAATTGCGTCTCCCCTTGCTCTGTTAATTGATAATATTTACGAGGTGGCCCTTCCGTAGATTCCTTTAAATACGTTTGAAAATACCCTTCTTTCGTCAAACGACGTAATAAAGGGTATACTGACCCTTCCGATATTAAAAATTTATTAGAAATTTGCTGAACAAGTTCATAACCGTAACTATCTTTACGTTTTACAAGTGCTAATACACAAAGTTCAAGCACACCTTTTTTAAACTGAACGTTCAAGTGCCATCCTCCTTCCCTATCTCAGTACTGTTCAATACACGGTACCTAATTTATCCATAATATACCACTTAGTATTATTTATTGCAAGGTACTAAGCTATATTTATTCCCTAAATTTAGAAAGCGAACTAACAAATCCCTGAATAAGACTGTGTTATAACTAAGCATTCTTCAAGGTTTCATTTCATTTACATTAAATATTAGACTTCATTCACTCTTTCCTCTTGAAGAATCCACTACAACCTTATTCACTATAGCTAATGAGAAAAAGCCCCAATACTTATTGGTATTAGGGCTTTTTCTCATTATTATATATTAATTGAATCTCTATTTGAGAACCTACATACGCGACAAATAATTTAATATCATATTTTATTTCTCATCCCCGTTTCCCAATATTTTTTGCTTAACATCTGATAAATCCTTTGACAACGAACTAAATGCTTTTGCTTGTTCTTCAATGACCTGTTGATTTTTTTCAATAACTTTTTGATATTGTTCTTCGCGCTGTTCATTCTTTTTTTGCGTAGTAAACAGCATCCACACAAATAAAGCTGCGAATGCTCCTTGTTGAATCATTGAATTGAAGATTTGTTCTTCCATCGTTCTCATCTCCTTTTCAAAAATTAAAAAGAATCACACGAGTGACCCTACTCTAATATCCTTATCTCACATTAAAATGTTCTTCTTTTACCCATGTATTTTGTCCAATATCGATATAACCATCTTTTCTTGCAAAAATCCCATATGGATAAGATCCATCTACATTTCCTTTATAATTTCCATTTGGACCATCATATGTGTTAATACCATAACCTGCTGGATATTTTGAATAAGCATGGAACCACTCTACTTCAAAGTGTTCTTCTTTTGCCCATGCTTCCCAACCTAGGCACAACATATTTTCATTCCCACCATACCAAGCAGCATCTATAATTAAATATGGCGTTTTTGTATTAATGACATGACCTGTGAACCAGGCATCTTTTCCAGGGCCACTATATAAATTGATACCCGATCCTTCTGGGTATTTAGACGTTGCGATACCTAGCCCTTTTGGTTGTAGTGGTTTATTAGAAGGATCTGTTGTACCACCACCGTCTCCTTTTCCTAAGTAATCTAATGGATTCACAGCATTACTCTTATTAACGTTCCAAGACCCTTTATGCAATTCAAAATGTAGATGTTGACCAGTAACTTCTCCCGTGCTACCCATAACTCCAATAGTTTGTCCTTGCGTAACATAATCACCTTCTTTCACCGTTCGAGAACCGCTACGCATATGAGCATATACTGTTTCCCATGTAACCCCATCAATAGTGTGCACAATCATAATACATTCACCATAACTAGATGAAACATAAGAACGACTAACTCGTCCGCTAGCCGCTGCATAAATCGGATGATAACCCGATTCAGCCAGATCTATCCCATGATGATCTGGTCTACTCCCCCTAAAACCACTTGTTACTCTCGTTGTATCGGTTGGATAAATAAATTTTGCCATAATAATCTTCCTTCCTATTTATAAGTGATATAAAAAGGCACTTAAAAAAGCACCCTTTCATAACATTTTTTCTTTATATTTAAATTTAATATTTATAATCGCAGAATAAGAAACCCTTTGTTATTACCTTACATTAAAATGTTCTTCTTTTACCCATGTATTTTGTCCAATATCGATATAGCCATCTTTTCTCGCAAAAACGCCATATGGATAAGATCCATCTACATTTCCTTTATAATTTCCATTTGGACCATCATATGTGTTAATACCATAACCTGCTGGATATTTTGAATAAGCATGGAACCACTCTACTTCAAAGTGTTCTTCTTTTGCCCATGCTTCCCAACCTAGGCACAACATATTTTCATTCCCACCATACCAAGCAGCATCTATAATTAAATATGGCATTTTTGTATTAATGACATGACCTGTGAACCAAGCATCTTTTCCAGGGCCACTATATAAATTGATACCCGATCCTTCTGGGTATTTAGACGTTGCAATTCCTAGTCCTTTTGGTTGTAACGGTTTATTGTCACCACCATCAGTTCCTCCGTTAAAATCAACATATTGCTTAACAATTTCAGAGTAGAAGAAATTCCCCCCATTTTTATATCGATAACCACCATTGTAGGCAACAGCGATAGGGTGACTATATTTCACCATAGCACCAGTTGTATTTCCGAGTGATGGAGCAACAACCGTTTTAGAATACAAATCTGCTACCGGTAATGAATGCTGTTTATTGTTAGAAGCTAACCAGCGAAGGTAAGCTCGTCCAAAATTATACGATTGAACAATGGCACTTAAATCTGTAATACCATTTTTCTTTGCATCATCAAAAGCTCCCTTTAAATGCTTTACTCCGTAATAAATTGAATCCTTAGGATTTTTAATTGTATTCATTGGCCAACCTTGTGATTCACTGGACTGCATAATATCGGGGGTTGTTTCAGAGTTCCCTCCACTTTCCACCATAATAATTCCAAGTACGTAAGGAACTAACTCAGGTACTCCTTGTGCGGAACATTCACTTTCTACCATTGATTGCCAACGTAACACTTGTTGTGGCAAATTCTTTGTTTTGACTGAAGCAGCTAATAAATTCATCATTAAACATCTCCTTATTTGCTATTATTTTCGCCTGTAAACCTACTACTTTACTAAATATAACCGGAAGCTAAATGCCAATTTATCTATAAAATCACTTCATGTTACTCACCTTCTTTCACAACAAAAAGAGCAACCATAAAAATAGTTGCCCTTTCGTCGAAATCTTATATTACTACTATAAATCACTTTTTCAATACTTTCTGTACACTGCATGTATCCTACAAAAAGGTAACACTAAAATCCATCTAAAAACTTGACAATCTTCCTTATTTCAGCGTGTTTTCGGCGTATATAGCCTGTACTATAATGTAATTCAAACGCAATTTGCTCTAAAGTCATTCCATCAACATATTTCATTTTAAGTATTTGATGATCCAGTCCTGTAAACTTATTAATCAAAAGCTTTAAATCACACTCTTCATTCATTTTATGAGCTAATTCATATTCAATTGCTTCAATACGCCCTTCTACCTTAGCCCCTTCCGATTCAGCGGTTAATCTTACATTTTGCAAATCACCGCTAATCCAACGCTTCAATTCGGCTTTTGATTTATCTAAGTTGTATTCTAAATAAGCAATTTCTTCTTCTAACTTCTTATAATCTTTGAGCCATTCGAACACTTACTGATTCACCCACTTCCGTTCTTTTTACAAAGTCTCTTAACACTAATTTAATAGAATGAATATGCTTATTAGCTTTTTCAATCTTTATTACTTGTAAATTATCTTTCATTTTATAAACACAACCCTTTCCTAACATTTTTTACCCTCTATTGATAAGTTCATTACATCTTTAGAATTCCGATATCGTAAGTAATTCCTGAATCCTTTTGAAAAAACTTCTAACAGTCCCCATAGAACCTTAAGAAAGAAACTGAAATTACAAATGGTTCATACTTGATCCAAACATTCACTACTATCTTTATAATACTGTTCACTATGCATTGGGAATCTTTAAAGAATATAATTGTATTATTATTTTATTAACATAACATATTTTAAAATAACAAAATCACCTAACATTTTTTCTTATGACTTATATTTATTTAACACTTCTTGTAATCTCTCACGCTCTTCATCAGTAGACTGCACGGTTTTTCTTTCCCCTTCTAGATTTGTTGATTCATCATCTTTATATAACCAATCGGGTACAATCTCTTTTCTATTTGAATACTTCCTACCTGTCTCGTTATATTTCTTTTTCTTGCTCATTTCGAAACGTCTATCTAGTGTAGCCACATCAACTAATGTTTTAACTTCTTGCTCCTTCCAATTCCTCAATATAGCCTTAATGTAGTTCCATCTTGGTGCATTCTCATCAACGGCTTTATTAATTGCCTGCTGAATTAACTCATCACTAAACAAATTACAAAAATCCCCCAACTCTGCAATTGCAATTTCACTTAACGGAATGCCCATCCCCTTAATAAAGTTACAACTTACTTTAACCCTCTCATTGATGAATACACGAGAGTCTAATTTATCCATATCATCATAATGATTAGTGTTTTGTATATTAGTATTTCGTTTATTAGTAATTAGTCTATTAGTATTTAGTAGTGTCTGATTTTCCACATATAGCTTTACCACATCTTGGTTTTCCACTTGTGGCATGTTCCTTTGTGGCGTTTCGTAAATTTCCGTATCCCACCTTGTAATTTTTTGGGTATTCCCATCACGAACAGGATAACGTTTTACATAACCTAATTCTTTTAATTCCTTAAAACCTGTACGGAGCGAATCTTCTCCATCCTTAGCATGTCGAGCTAATTCGCTAATATGAAAAGTCCAATCGTCTGGTAATGTAAGCGCATAGGCTAAGATTCCTTTCGCTTTCCATGACAACCTTTCATCTTTTAAACCAGTATTATTTATAACGGAATAATTACTATCTTTTTTCACTCGAATAATCCCCATACTAGCCACCTCATAAATTCTCAAAAACGGTATTCAATGTTATACTTATCTAGAGATATTTTTTCTTATAGAATCCGCTGCAACGGATTCTTTTCTTATGCATTCATTCAAAACAATCATGCTATCCATATCTATTTTCTTCTAAACCTCTCTTATTCCTCAAATTCAACATCCACTTGAATTTCGATATTCATTGGAATTTCTTGTGTTATACGAATCACATTTTGACTCATTCCTTTTTGAATAAGCTTTCTAACCTGCTCTTTTGCATCTTCTTTTGTTTTAAATTCACTGACAGTTGGTAACCCTGCTAAACTGCTAGTAATCACTAAAATCTTTCTTTGCATGTTCTTTCCTCCTACTGAATGTCTGCCATATTTATTTGTGAGTTTTTAACTGTAATTTCTTCATTTAAAACAGTTGGAATTGAATATTCTTCATTAATAATTTGTATTGCTCTATCCAAATGATGACGCTTAATAGCTTTATAACTATTCACACCAAATTCCCGATGTAACTGACTGTAAATGTCTCTATATAACTTCCTTCTAAGGCCGATATCCTGATAAGAATTTGAATTTTTACCTCCCAATAACATAACACCTAACCTTTTTACAGCCCTTGTTATTTCTTCACACTCGATAGCATAAAGCGGCGTATTTTCTCGCAATCCCCTCACCTCAGACTTAATCTCTTGTATCTCCTGAGTATGCCCTTCTAACGCAGCAAATGTTAACTTTAAAACCCCCATTGGATCCTTTGGCACATTTTGTTGATTTTGTATATACTGCTTCATTCGTTTGAACTCTTTCATAAATTTAATTTTCATTCCAACCGCTTCTCTACTGGTATATCCCATAACAAGTAACGTGAATGCTTCTTCTGTTAAATCATATTTAGAGATTCGCCTGTTCTTTGAATTAACATAAGTGGACTCGTGAAAATTTTCTCCTCCAAACTCTTCATCTACATATACAATTTGTTTTCGAACTTCCTTCAAAACGTCCAAGTGATTTTTTTTGAATATCTTCGCAATTACCAAACTATCCGTTACTACTTTGCCATCAACTTCAAATACTAATGAACTATGTACTGATGAGTCAGTTAATTGCCCCATCCTCATCTCCTCCTCACTACTAATTTTGGGCTATCTTTATTGCATTGAGATAATTTCGCACTACCCATAATTCGTTACTTTCTTTTTACAGATTAACTAGTTATCCAAATTTAAATTAAATACTTTGATATGAACCCTCTTATTAAATCATCATTCAATAATTCGATTATAGCGTTACATTTTAAGTAAATCTCCTCCGATTTCAATTCGCTTCATTTTCTTCAAATTCAAAAAGATATTCCAAACTATGTTCTGGAAAAAAAGTTTTCTTAATTTCAAAAGCTTCATCATAATAAAAACGAAATTTACCATTTATTTTGTCGCTCACTGTTGCGTGGCGAAGTTTCAGATGCGAAGAAATTTGTGTAATCATAATTCTTTTTCTCGCCATCTCTGCACGCAAATTCGGATACATTGACTCACCACCTTTTTGTACGATATTGCGTTCATTTCCATTTAAATATAAACTCAATTTCGTATTTAGTCAATAAAATAACGTATTAAAATACTCAATTTCGTATACTTTTCTATTTACTAACAAATCTAGTTAGGTTATGATATATACAGAAATACGCAATATCGTATACATTTTAATAAGAAAGATGGTGAAAGTAATGAAAAAAGCAGAGGTTGTAACACGCTTAATAAAAGAAGCTGGCTATAGCAAAAGAGCCTTCGCCGAAAAAATAGGTCTCCCCCCCACAACACTGCAATCCATGTTATCAAGAGGGATTGGCAAAGCATCTGTTGATAATGTGATAAAAGTTTGTAAGGGATTAGGAATCACTACTGATGATTTAGAAAGACTCGCAACTCAAGAGGACAATACTGTTAAAGAAGAAGTTTCTATTTATGAAACCATCCAAAACGATCAATCAAATATTATTCATATTCCTATCATTGGTTCGGTAGCCGCCGGTACACCTATATTCGCCGAAGAAAATATTGAAGGCTATTTACCAATGCTAAGTACATTTTTAAACAAGCGTAAAAAGTATTTTTATCTTACTGTAAAAGGCACTAGCATGAATCTCGAATTCCCTGATGGTTCTTATGTTTTAGTAGAGGAAACTCCTTATGTTGAAAACGGACAAATTGCCGTTGTAAAAGTCAATGGTTATGATGCTACCGTGAAAAAGATTTCAAAATCCGGAAGCATCATTACTTTAATACCATTGAGTAATGACCCTATCCACGAACCAAAAACTTACGACCTTTCAGCTGAAGATGTAAAAATAATTGGTCGCGTTGTACAGGCAGTAAAGAATTATTAAGTTATAGCACAAGTGATTTAAAAAAAGATAAAATCAATTCTTTTGAAAAAATTTTCTTAGTAACATGATTCAAAATAACCAAAAATAATCCATTATCTAGTAGTTAATATATCCAATAAGTTCACTTAAAAAAGCCCTGATACCGTAGTATCAAGGCTTTTTTATTTCACAAATTATATAAAACTTACGTTTATCTGATAATGTTTTTCTATGATTTCACTACTTGTTATTAATTATTAGCTTTTATGTGGCTGTTTTTCATTTTATAACCACATAAAAGTGTAATAATTGGGAATTAAAAAACCCTTGATACGAGTTGTATCAAGGGTTCAAGCCTCTTAGTATAGAGACATATATTGATCGCGTTCCCATTGGTGAACTTGTGTTCTAAATATATCCCACTCAATCTCTTTCGCTTCGATGAAGTGCTCAAGTAAGTGTTCTCCTAGTGCACCGCATACTACTTCATTAGATTGTAATGTAACTAATGCTTGCGCTAATGTTGCTGGTAAGTCAACGATACCTGCTTCTTCGCGCTCTTCTTTTGTCATTACATAGATGTTACGATCTACTGCTGCTGGTGGAGTTAATTTGTTTTTAATTCCATCAAGACCTGCAGCTAATAATGTAGCCATTACTAAATATGGGTTTGCAGCCGGGTCAACACTACGCACTTCTACGCGTGTACTAATACCACGAGATGCAGGGATACGTACTAACGGGCTACGGTTTTGTGCAGACCATGCTACGTAACAAGGCGCTTCATATCCAGGTACTAGACGTTTGTATGAGTTTACAGTTGGGTTTGCTATCGCTGTAAATGCTGGTGCATGTTTTAAAATACCTGCGATGAAGTGACGAGCATCATCACTTAATTGTAAGTCACCGTTTGCATCAAAGAATACGTTCTCACCGTTTTTAAATAATGATAAGTTACAGTGCATACCTGAACCGTTCACACCGTATAGTGGTTTTGGCATAAACGTTGCGTGTAAACCATGTTTACGAGCAATTGTTTTTACAACAAGTTTGAATGTTTGAATGTCATCACATGAGCGAATTGCATTTGCATATTTAAAGTCAATTTCGTGCTGCCCTGGAGCAACCTCATGGTGAGATGCTTCAATTTCAAATCCCATTTCTTCAAGTTCAAGAACGATATCACGACGACAGTTTTCCCCTAGATCCATCGGCGCAAGGTCGAAGTATCCACCGTTATCGTTTAGTTCTAATGTTGGATTTCCTTTTTCATCAACCTTAAATAGGAAGAATTCTGGCTCTGGTCCAAGATTGAAGTCTGAAAATCCTAAAGCTTCCATTTCTTTTAACACACGTTTTAAGTTGTTACGTGGGTCTCCATCAAATGGAGTGCCATCTGCATTGTAAATATCACAGATTAGTCGAGCTACTTTACCTTTTTCAGCTGTCCAAGGGAAAATTACCCAAGTGTCTAAATCAGGATATAAATACATATCAGATTCTTCAATACGTACGAAACCTTCAATCGAAGATCCATCAAACATCATTTTGTTATCAAGAGCTTTCGTTAATTGTCTCACTGGAATCTCTACGTTTTTAATTACCCCTAAAAGGTCCGTAAATTGTAAACGGATATACTTTACATTCTCTTCTTTCGCCAAACGGAAAATATCTTCTTTTGTGTATCTAGACATTATAAATTCCTCCTTAGTCCCTCTAATCGCCTTCAGAATCAGTTATCTTTAGTGAAAAAATCTTGAAATGTCACCTTGTCGCAATGAAGTTCGATTGAATCTACCTGTATGTTGTAGTTCGTCTCGAAGTATTTTGCGAAGCTCAGTTTTTGAAATTTCTTTCGTTTCTTCTTTTACTTTCACTGCTTCTGTTTGATTTTCTTTCATTAGTAACACTTGTTTAATACCAGCCATATTCAAGCCTTGATCTAACAAATCTTTAATTTCTAACAACTTATCTACATCGTTAAATGAAAATAATCTACGATTCCCCTTTGTACGGGTTGGAGAAACAAGATTATGCTCTTCATAGTAGCGAATTTGACGTGCAGACAATTGTGTTAAATCCATAACAATACCAATAGGAAACAGCGGGGCAGAACGTCTATCTTCTTTCATTTTTCAGTTCCTCCTTCGCCTTAACTGCTTCTCATTTTATACTATGTTATGTTTAGTGTCAATAGATGTTAGCTTTTCTTACATGATTTTTTATAAATTTTTTTATGAATTTTTTCATTCTTTTTTCTAATCGCATAAATCATTACTTTTATACGAAAAAAGCTGCCGAAATCGACAGCTTCCCTTTAAGAAATTGTTAATAAATTCTTTTCAATCAATTCGTCAATCGCAGAACAAATCGCAATTTTAACATGCGAATACGTTAAGCCACCTTGCACATACGCAACATATGGCGGTCTAATTGGACCATCAGCAGACAATTCAATACTTGCACCTTGAATAAATGTTCCCGCAGCCATAATTACATCATCTTCATAACCTGGCATATAGTTTGCATACGGAGTAAAATGCGAATTAATTGGAGATGCATATTGAATCGCTTGGCAGAAGGCAATCATACGGTCTTTATCATCAAATTGAACAGATTGAATTAAGTCTGTTCTTGGTGCATTCCACGCTGGTGACGTGTTCATTCCTAACTTTTCTAAAAACGCAGCTGTAAAAATTGCACCTTTCAGCGCTTGTCCTGCAACATGTGGCGCTAAGAAGAACCCTTGATACATTTCTTGCAGACTGTATAAAGACGCTCCAGCTTCAGCGCCAATTCCCGGAGATGTTAAACGATATGCACACGCTTCAACATACTGTTCTTTCCCGACAATATAACCACCAGTTTTAACAATTCCGCCGCCCGGGTTTTTAATAAGCGAACCCGCCATTAAATCTGCACCAACATGACATGGCTCTTGCTCTTCAATAAACTCGCCATAACAGTTATCTACAAACACAACAACATCAGGTTTAATTTCTTTAACAAACGCGATCATCTCTTTAATTTGAGAAATAGTAAACGACGGACGAGTAGCATAACCTTTCGAGCGCTGAATACCGATCATTTTCGTATTATTATGAATCGCTGCTGCAACAGCCTCAAAATCAACAAGCCCAGCTTCAGTTAGCGGAACTGCATTGTAACCGATATTATATTCTTTAAATGAACCTACACCTTTCCCACGTACACCAACAATTTCCTCTAACGTATCATACGGTTTCCCAGTGATATACAATAACTCATCTCCCGGGCGTAAAATACCAAATAAAGCTGTAGAGATAGCGTGAGTACCTGAAATAATTTGCGGACGAACAAGTCCAGCTTCCGCCCCAAATACATCAGCATACACTTTTTCTAACGTATCACGGCCAATATCATCATAACCATAACCTGTTGTCGGGATAAAATGCGAGTCACTAATTTTATGTTTACGAAAACTTTCTAATACACGAAACTGATTGCTTTCAATTACTTCATCCGCACGTTTATGTACTTCTGTAATCTGACTCTCTACTTCTTTTACGATTGGAGCAATTTTTTCTCCATTTTTCAAACGATCAAACATTTTTATTGTCTCCTTCTTCCACTAAAAATCTCTTTAATTGCACATTAAGCGATGAATGAGTAAAAATATACCCTGCACAATCATATACAAATTTATCTTCTAGAAACTCCATCTTTGCTAATAGAGTTTCCGTCTTTAAAAGCGTTAACAACTTACCTTCACTCGGAGGGATTTCCACTCGATAACAATCCATTTCTTTCTTCATCTTCGTTTCTATCGCTTCTTTTATACGCAATAAATCATTTTCTTCAAAAGCACTAGTCATTAAGAAATCACTTTTCGGAAACGGAATAAAGTTTTGATGTAATTCATCTTTTTTATTATATAACGTAATAATAGGAATATGGTTAATTTCAAGTTCTGATAATAATTGTTTTACTGTTTTTTCATGCCCTATGTAGTTAGGATCCGCGGAATCAACTACATGTAAAATGACATCTGCTTCCCCCGCTTCTTCCAGCGTTGAACGAAAAGCAGCGATTAATGAAGTGGGTAAATCTTGTATAAAACCAACAGTATCAGTTAGTAATACTGTATAACCAGAAGGTAACGGCATCTTCCTCGTCGTTGGGTCTAATGTTGCAAACAGAAGGTTTTCTTCAAACGTATCAGCTTCCGTTAATCTATTAAACAGTGTCGATTTCCCTGCATTTGTATACCCTATTAACGAAACTTGAAATACTTTATTATCTTTTCTTCTCTCACGATATCTTTTTCGATGTTCCACAACAACTGCAAGTTGTTTCTTTATTTCATCAATACGGGATCGAATATGACGACGATCCGTCTCTAATTTCGTCTCACCCGGTCCTCTCGTTCCAATACCACCACCAAGACGCGATAAGGACAATCCTTGCCCCATAAGACGCGGCATTGTATATTGCAACTGAGCTAATTCTACTTGAAGCTTACCTTCCCTCGACTTCGCACGTTGCGCAAAAATATCCAGTATTAGTTGCGTTCGATCAATTACTCTCGCATCTAATACTGAGGATAAATTCCGAATTTGACTCGGCGTTAATTCATTATTAAATACAATAACATCCGGCTCTAACTCTTCAGTTAACATTGTAAGCTCTTCTAATTTCCCTTTACCTATGTAAGTTGCCGGATGAAACTTTGGTCGTTTTTGCGTTGTTGACACTAACAATTCTGCTCGTGCAGTCTTCGCTAGTGATGCAAGCTCTTTCATGGAATGCATAAATTTCTCATCATCATCTTGTGGCAATTGACAGCCTACTAATATGACTTTTTCTTTTTCTTCCATCAAATATGTTCACTCATCCTTTTCGAAATTTAAACCTTCTAATATAATAGCAGAGGAAGCACATTTCATCTAGTTAGCGGGGGAGAAAATTCATGGCATGGGAGATTTTTAGCATCATAGGCACAATTGCTTTCGCACTAAGCGGAGCCATTGTTGCAATGGAAGAGGATTATGATATTTTCGGGGTGTATATTTTAGGAATGGCAACCGCATTTGGGGGAGGTGCCCTTCGTAATTTATTAATCGGTTATCCGATTGTCGCGTTTTGGCAACAAGACATGTTATTCCAAATCGCACTTTTATCAATGACTATTATTTTTCTTTTTCCAAATAAGTTAATTAGACATTGGAAAAAGTGGGAAAATATCACTGACGCTATCGGTTTATCAGCATTTGCTGTACAAGGAGCATTATATGCCCAAAAATTAAATTTACCAATTAGCGCCACAATTGTAGCAGCTGTTTTAACTGGTATCGGCGGCGGTATCATTCGCGATCTTTTAGCCCGCAGAAAACCTCTCGTTCTTCGAGCTGAAGTATATGCCTTTTGGACAATTTTAGCAGGTTTCTTAATTGGAGCTCAAATTATTGTTAGCGATTGGGCTCTTTACATTCTATTCATTTTAATTGTTTGCTTCCGCATGGTTTCTATTCATTACAAATGGCATTTACCGCACAGACGTATCGAAACGAAAGAACGTTCAATGCATAAATAGCAATCTAACCTCTTTACATATCGTAAAGAGGTTTTTCTTTTCTAACGATTTTTTCTTTATATAATGTTTATACTAATTTTTAAAGTGAGGTGAATACAAATGACAAACCACGTTAATAAAGGAGCTCAAAAAAGCTCAGTAAATCAATTTGGACACGATCCTAATTCAGCACACGAAAAGAGCGCTAAAATGGAACACTTCCATAAAACACACCAAGAAAAAGCAAAAAAAGAGTAAACGAACTTATACACAAAAATCGACGCACAGTTTATGTACTGTGCGTCTCCTCTTCGAGCATCAAATCCATACTCGATATTCCAATTAAATCATTTTTATCATACGCATCTTCTTGCAACAACCGCATCGCCTGTGTACGAATTGATTTTTCAACAATATTCCGTACATATCGCCCATTACTAAACGATGTAATTTGCGACGAATACTTCACCGCATGTAAATGATCCCTAAATTTCCATTCAGCTTCTTTTGATAACTGATATTCACGATCTTCATACATTCTCTTCCCAATTTCCAATAGCTGATTTACCGAGTAATCCGCAAACTCAATAATAAATGGAAAACGAGATTGAAGCCCTGGATTTAATGAAAGAAAGTGATTCATCTCTCTTGAATATCCAGCTAAAATCAATACAAAACCATGTTGTTTATCTTCCATATGTTTTACAAGCGTATCAATTGCTTCTTTTCCAAAGTCCTTCTCTCCTCCTCGAGCTAAAGAATACGCCTCATCAATAAACAAAATACCTCCCATTGCTTTTTTTATTAAATCTCTTGTTTTTTGGGCTGTATGGCCGATGTACTCTCCTACAAGGTCAGCACGTTCAGCTTCAACCAAGTGGCCTTTCGATAGAATATTCATCTCAAACAGCAATTTTCCTATCATTCTAGCAACAGTTGTCTTCCCTGTACCTGGATTCCCTTTAAACAGCATATGAAGTACTTGCTTCTCTGACTTCAATCCCTTTTCTTGTCTTTTTTTATTCACATAAATCCAAGCATATATTTCTTTTATTATCTTTTTTATATCCTCCATCCCAACAAGCTTCCCCATCTCTTCTTCAATTCTCTGCAGCATTTCATGTTTAATTGCAGTTTCATTTGAAATTACCGTTTTATTTTCTGCGGCTGGCAAAGAAATTTTCTTTCGATGGTTTAACACAATATTAATTTGATTGTTGTTTTTCTTTCGCATCGATTGTTCCATACAATCACCTCATTTTATCCACTCACCAAATATTATTATTCCTGTCCCCCTTGTAAATGCCTATTTTCAGAAAAGTTTGCTATAATATAAGAAATAATTAAGGTGGTGGGACTATGGAGACAACGGAATTCCATGATACAATACAAGCCTTTTCTATTTTTTTATTGAATAAAGGCCGAAAACCCTCAACTATTAAACGTTATGTTTATGACATTGAAGACTTCGGACATTGGTTAGAAAAAAACAAAAAGCTCCCTTCCAGTAATATATGGGCTACACTTTGTACAAAAGACTACGAAGATTACTTTTCCGATTTAAAAACGAATCGACATTACTCAGAAAAAACGATGCATCGTGTATTTATTGTACTAAATAGAATGCATCATTTTCTAAACATTCCTAATCCATTGAAGAATATGGAAATATCTATTCAACCAGACCGTACACTTCGTAACGAAGATTTCATTTCACCTGATGAAGAAAAAAGGTTAAAGTATATAGTCACTTCATTAGAAGGACTTTCAGAAAAACAACTTCCTGTGCGCCCTTTATTAATGGATCGCAATATTGCTATTTTAAATCTATTGATTGACTACGGTTTATCCTTACAGGAACTTACAGCATTAACAATGCATCACGTTCACTTTGAAACTAATACATTATCAATCCCAGCAACCGCAGGTGTAGAAAGAACAATTACATTAGCAAAAGAAGACAAAAAACAACTATATAATTATTACAAAAGCATCCCAGAACCAGTTCGTCCTAAATACCATAGTGATGATCCATTATTTGTCGCATTCGATTTTAACCGTGGAACATACAGGTGGGTATATGAAAATGATGCACCAAAGGCATTAACGGAAATTGCTATACAAAAAATGATTCGCCTCGAAGTGGCTAGAGCCAATTTACGTAAAGGAATTTCAGGACAACATTTTCGTAACACCTATATTTTAAACTTAATAAAAAAAGAAACTCCTGAATCAGAAATTATAAAACTCGCTGGATTCAAATCAAAAATTTCCTTAAAGCGATATTATCAATACGCAGAAAATAGAAAAAACGCCTTATTGTAAGGCGTTTTTTCTATTTTTTCTTTAAACAAACGATTTTACTATGACCATTTAACTAATTTCTGCATCTACTATGATGAGTTTCGTTCACATTTTCGTGAGAAAGGAGAGATTTAATGTCTCGTTATAACGACAATCAAAACAAATTCTCCAAACCATGCTTTCCAAGTAGCGCCGGACGAATCCCAAATACTCCATCAATCCCAATTACTAAAGCTCAGCTTAGAACATTTCGTGCGATTATTATTGATTTAACAAAAATAATCCCAAAACTTTTCGCAAATCCATCTCCCCAAAATATTGAAGATCTAATCGATACATTGAACCTACTAAGTAAATTTATTTGTTCACTAGATGCTACTTCCTCCCTGAAAGCACAAGGGTTAGCTATTATTAAAAACTTAATAACTATATTAAGAAATCCAACCTTTGTAGCAAGCGCTGTATTTATTGAGCTTCAAAATCTCATTAACTATTTACTATACATTACAAAATTATTCCGAATTGACCCTTGCACACTTCAAGAGCTCCTTAAATTAATAGCAGCATTACAAACTGCTCTAGTTAATTCTGCTTCGTTCATTCAAGGACCTACCGGACCTACTGGACCAGCAGGCGCTACTGGTGCCACTGGGCCTCGAGGTAACACGGGCGCTACTGGCGCTACCGGTGCCACTGGACCTCGAGGTAACACGGGCGCTACTGGCGCTACCGGTGCCACTGGACCTCGAGGTAACACGGGCGCTACTGGCGCTACTGGGCCTCGAGGTAATACGGGCGCTACTGGCGCTACCGGTGCCACTGGACCTCAAGGTAACACGGGCGCTACTGGCGCTACCGGTGCCACTGGGCCTCGAGGTAACACGGGCGCTACTGGCGCTACCGGTGCCACTGGGCCTCGAGGTAATACAGGCGCTACTGGCGCTACTGGGCCTCGAGGTAACACAGGCGCTACCGGCGCTACCGGTGCCACTGGCGCTACTGGTATAGGAGTTACCGGACCTACTGGACCTTCTGGCGGGCCTCCTGGACCTACTGGACCTCAGGGACCTCAAGGTAACACAGGTGCTACTGGCGCTACTGGACCTCAAGGTGCTCAAGGTAACACAGGTGCTACCGGCGCTACTGGACCTCAAGGTGTTCAAGGTAACACGGGTGCTACTGGACCTCAAGGTGTTCAAGGTAACACTGGCGCTACTGGTGCCACTGGACCTCAAGGTGCTCAAGGTAACACAGGTGCTACTGGCGCTACTGGACCTCAAGGTGTTCAAGGTAACACTGGCGCTACTGGTGCCACTGGACCTCAAGGTGTTCAAGGTAACACAGGTGCTACTGGTGCCACTGGACCTCAAGGTGTTCAAGGTAACACGGGTGCTACTGGACCTCAAGGTGCTCAAGGTAACACTGGCGCTACCGGACCTCAAGGTAACACAGGTGCTACTGGCGCTACTGGACCTCAGGGACCTCAAGGTAACACTGGCGCTACCGGACCTCAAGGTGTTCAAGGTAACACTGGCGCTACCGGACCTCAAGGTGTTCAAGGCAACACGGGTGCTACTGGTGCCACTGGACCTCAAGGTGTTCAAGGTAACACGGGTGCTACCGGTGCCACTGGCGCTACTGGTATAGGAGTTACCGGACCTACCGGACCTTCTGGACCTACTGGACCTCAAGGTAACACAGGTGCTACTGGCGCTACTGGACCTCAAGGTGTTCAAGGTAACACAGGTGCTACTGGCGCTACCGGACCTCAAGGTGTTCAAGGTAACACTGGCGCTACCGGACCTCAAGGTGTTCAAGGCAACACGGGTGCTACTGGTGCCACTGGACCTCAAGGTGTTCAAGGTAACACGGGTGCTACCGGTGCCACTGGCGCTACTGGTATAGGAGTTACCGGACCTACCGGACCTTCTGGACCTACTGGACCTCAAGGTAACACAGGTGCTACTGGCGCTACTGGACCTCAAGGTGTTCAAGGTAACACAGGTGCTACTGGCGCTACTGGACCTCAAGGTGTTCAAGGTAACACGGGTGCTACCGGTGCCACTGGCGCTACTGGACCTCAAGGTGTTCAAGGTAACACGGGTGCTACCGGTGCCACTGGCGCTACTGGACCTCAAGGTGTTCAAGGTAACACTGGCGCTACCGGACCTCAAGGCATTCAAGGACCAACGGGTGCTACCGGCGCTACTGGCATAGGAGTTACTGGACCTACTGGACCTTCTGGTGGACCTACCGGACCTACTGGGCCTACTGGACCTAGCTTCCCTATAGCAACAATTGTTGTAACAAACAATATTCAGCAAACAGTACTGCAATTTAATAATTTTATTTTTAGTACTGCAATTAACGTAAACAATATTATCTTCAACGGCACAGATACAGTTACTGTTATTAACGGTGGTATTTATGTAATTAGCGTATCCATTTCTACAACTGCACCAGGATGCGCTCCACTCGGAGTAGGAATTTCAATTAATGGAGCAGTCGCAACTGATAATTTCTCTTCAAATTTAATAGGCGACTCACTTTCATTTACTACAATCGAAACATTAGCAGCTGGTGCAAGAATTTCTGTTCAATCTACTCTTAATGAGATTACGATCCCTGCGACAGGAAATACTAACATCCGCCTTACTGTATTTAGAATCGCTTAAATTTCATCATATATTGTTTATGACAAATAAAAAAAGAGCGAGAAAACTCGCTCTTTTTTTGTTATGTACAATAATTCATTACTATTCTAATTCAATTGAAACATTTTTTTGTGGTACAAATGTAGAAATTGCATGTTTATAAATAAGCTGTTGCTTACCTTCTGTTTCCAGCAGGACTGTAAAATTATCAAATCCTTTAATTAGTCCACGAAGCTGGAAACCATTTAATAAGTACAGCGTAACAAACGTATTTTCTTTACGGAGTTGATTTAAAAACTGATCTTGAATATTGATTGATTGCTTCATGTCGAATCCTCCTCTTTTTCTCTACTTACTATTATTCGACTTTACTTGTAACTTTCCTTCTATGTATCGTAAAATTTCTGACGTTTTTTCACCGTTTGTAACATCAAACCACGTGACATTCATTTTATTACGGAACCACGTTAATTGACGCTTTGCATAACGACGCGAATTCGTCTTTAATTGTGATACCGCATCTTCTAAAGAGACTCGATTCTCAAAATAATCATAGATTTCTTTATATCCAATCGCTTGAATAGATTGACAATCTCGTATCCCTCTATTATACAGCCCTTCTACTTCCTCTAATAGGCCTTGTTCCATCATCAAATCCACTCGTAAGTTAATGCGATCGTATAGCATTTCTCGATCCATTGTCAAGCCAATTAATGAAACATCATAGAGTAACTCTTTTTCTTGTTTCTCAATTTGGTCACTCATTTTTTCACCCGTTGTGTGGAAAATTTCTAACGCCCGAATGACACGTCGTACATTATTTGCATGAATACGCTCCGCACTTTCTGGATCTACTTCTTGCAATTTTTTATGTACATATTCCACACCGCGTTCTAAAGCTAACTTTTCCATTTGCTCTCGGTATATCACATCACCAGCATCATCTGTAAACTGATAATCGAATAAAACAGATTGTATATAAAGACCGGTCCCACCAACTATAATTGGTAATTTACCACGTTCTGTAATTTCTCGAATATGCTTGCGAACACGTTCTTGAAATTCCGCGACAGAAAATGAATCTTCCGGATTTTTTATATCGACCATATAATGTGGAATTCCGTCCATCTCTGCTTTTGTTACCTTTGCAGTTCCAATATCCATCGCTCGATAGATCTGCATGGAATCACCACTAATAATTTCACCGTTCAACGCTTTGGCAAGATCGATACTTAACTTCGTCTTTCCAACAGCAGTTGGTCCAATGATGACAGCAACTTTTTCGCGTTGCACTTCTACCATATCATTCAACTCTCTTTATGTAATATACTCCATCTATTGATTATACCCAATCTTACCAATTTTAACGGCATGATTGCAAGTTCTTTCATTTCGGTACATGAAATTATATAGAAAAAAGAACATAGTTTGTCCAATTCTGCATATACATGATAAAAATAGTTTCGAGAGGATGAGTTAACTATGAAACAATCCACCATCAATTTTTCATCTTTGACAAAAGACCTCATTTTGGCTACTTCTACAAAAGAACAAAATTGTCCACAAGAGGAATTATACTTCGCCCTAAATTGTTTACTACGGGCTTTTCATTCTACTCTCCATGAAACAACATTGCATCCAGAAAATAAAAATACAGAATATATACAAACGCAATTTTGCAGTGCATATAAAATTATTACAGGTAAAACTATTTATCCATTTCAATAATCCATAAAAAGCGGCTGCTTACATAAATTCAAGCAACCGCTTTTTATATTAATATCGATAACCTATTGTATAACTTTCACTTTTACAGATTTGCGCCCCCAGCTATTAGCACTACCATCTGAACCGACTAATACATCAATACGGTTTCCTTTAATCGCACCACCAGTGTCTCCAGCAATCGCTTCTCCATATCCTTCTACCCATACTTTTGATCCAAGCGGAATTACTTTCGGATCAACAGCAATTACTTTCATATTTGGATTTGCTGTTAAATCATGCCCCATCGCAGTTAATACACGACCACCATACGAACCATTCTCACTCGGATCTGCTGTATATGCCGTCGCTTCTACTGTAATTTCACGACCACCAGTAGGCGCACTTGTTTCAGTAGATTTTGCAACTGGTTTTGCAGCCGGTTTTTCTTTTACCACAGGTTTACTTGATTCTACATTCTTAATAGAATCGTTACTCTTAACAGACTCTTTATTCTTAACTACTGTATTATTTTTAACCGGCGTATTGGTTCTAGCTGGCGCTTCTTCTTGAGCTACAACCTCTTTCTTTTCGATTACAGGTGCCGTTCCTGTTAAATATGGCACGTGAACATATCCGACTTTTCCATTGTAGTCGAATTGTAACCATTCATTTTGAACTTGATTCGTCGTTTCAATCACATCATCTTTATTAAGTTTACCTAAAATTTCAGAATCAGTATTCGCTCCAGCACGAATATTTAATACGCCCGCTGTTACATAATATGTGCTCTTTGTAAACTCGGCACTTACAAACGCTTCCTTGCCGTTCAACTTAATTTTTGTCCATCCATTTTCTGTATTTATAACATCTAGTGTATTCCCACTTAACACTTTACCTACAAGCTTTGACTCTACATTTGGGTTTTCTCTAACATTTAATACGTCTGTTGTTACAATTGTTTCCGCTTTAGCAGAACCCACAAAAATCCCAAGACCAAAAACTGCTGCTGTTGCTATACCTAATAATTTTTTCATGAATAGCCTCCATTTGCTTTGTTTTCGTATTTTCATTATAGCAACAGATTTTTAGAAATTTTAGAAATCACACAATTACAAAGCATTCGTAATATACGATTAACGAGTTGTAACATAAATTTCCATATTAATAAAATGTATTTCTAATACAATCTCCAATGGTGTTCATATATTTTTCATATACGAGCACAAGAACTTTTTTCCAGAAAAAATTACAGTGTTACTTTTTTGTTACAAAAAATTCAGGTTTTATTACATCTTTTACCAAAAAACATTAATATTTAATTGTTAACCTATTTTTTTGTAATAAAAAGAGAGCAGCTACTAAAGCTGCTCTCTTTTCACTTGTTATTGAACTTTCTTTTTCCAAACACCTAGCATAATAGCCGAGACAATCGTTCCAATTAATATAGAGAAAATATATAGTAACGGTTTATTTACTAACGCTATTACAAATAATCCACCATGCGGTGCTGGTAATGTAATTTGGAATAACATAGATAACGCACCTGCAATACTTGAACCAACAACACAACTTACGATTACTCGAACCGGATCTGCAGCTGCAAACGGAATCGCACCTTCTGTAATGAACGATGCTCCCATAATATAATTTGTTAAACCAGATTTACGTTCCGCTTCTGTAAACTTTGATTTAAAGAATGTAGTTGCAAATGCAATCGCAAGTGGCGGTACCATACCACCAGCCATAACTGCTGAGTGCACTCCAAAATTCTGTGCTTCTATTGCAGCAATACCAAACGTAAATGCCGCTTTATTAATTGGACCACCCATATCAATTGCCATCATACCACCTAAAATAAGACCTAGTAATATAGCATTCGTACCGTTTAAACCATTTAACCACCCTGTCAACATTTCATTTAATGCTACTACAGGCGGAATCACTGCTTTTTGCATTACAACTCCTGTAATCAATAATCCAAAGACTGGATATAACAAAACAGGTTTAATTCCTTCTAATTGTACTGGTAGTCCTGAAAATAATCTTTTCAACCCTAAAACAACATATCCAGCTAAGAAACCAGCAATTAATCCACCTAAAAAGCCAGCATTCGCATTCGCCGCTAAAAATCCACCTACAACACCAGGCATAAAACCAGGACGATCAGCAATAGAACTTGCAATAAATCCAGCTAAAATTGGTACAAGGAATAAAAACGCACCTGTTTTTCCCCCACCAATTGACATAAACAATTCAGCTAAAGGACCTTCCGCCTTTATACCACCAAACGAAAACGCTAGCGCTATTAAAATCCCGCCGCCAACAACGAATGGAAGCATATTACTTACGCCATTCATTAAATGCTTATAAATTCCTAATCCTTTTTCTTTTTCCGTACTTTCTGCCTTTCCATCTTCTTTTACACCTTTAAAGATTGGTGCATCTTGCTTTACAGCTCGATTAAGAAGTGTTTCCGTTTTTCTAATCCCATCAGCGACTGGTACTTGAATGACATGCTTCCCAGCAAAACGGTTCATTTCTACTTGTTTATCTGCTGCTACGATAATAGCTGTTGCTCGTTCAATGTCTTCTTTTGTTAAACCGTTTTTTATACCTGTTGATCCGTTCGTTTCAACTTTAATTGCGATTCCTAGCTCTGCTGCTTTTGCTTTCAAGCTATCTGCGGCCATATACGTGTGAGCGATTCCAGTTGGGCAAGCCGTAACTGCCAATACGTACGGTTCATTTCCTTCTGGTTTGGCGACTTCAATCTCTTCTTCTTTTTCATTCTCTTTTTCATCAAATAGTTGAAGAAGCTCACTTTCATCCTTCGCTTCTAATAGTTGCTTGCGAAACCCTTCATCCATTAATAATGTCGATAAACGAGACAACGTTTCTAAATGAGTATTATTCGCTCCTTCACTTGCAGCAATCATAAAGAATAAGTGTGCAGGCTGTCCGTCGAGCGACTCATAATTGATACCGCTTACACTTCTACCAAAACAAATCGATGGTTGTTTAACAGCCTTTGTCTTCGCATGAGGTATTGCAATACCTTCCCCTATTCCAGTCGTACTTTGGGACTCCCGCTTTAAAATAGCTTCTTTAAATCCCATTTTACTATTTAAACGATTTGCCCCATTTAATTTCTCAACTAATTCATCTATGACAGCTTCTTTATTTGAAGCTGTCAAATCCATAATGACTGTATCCCTTTTTAATAGTTCTGTAATTTTCATATGTTGCTTCCCCCTATCGCTTAGCTACAATTACTTGCGACAATAATTCTTCTACTTTTTCCTTCTTACATAAATCAGCTGAAAATGCTGTTGCACTCCCTGTTGCAACGCCGTATTGAAATGCCTTTTCAATATCTTTTGTCTGTTCATATTTGCCTACAAACCCTGCAACAAGAGAATCTCCGGCCCCAACTGAATTAATTACAACACCTTTTGGAACAGTCGCTTCATATATACCTTCTGCCGTAAATAATAAAGCTCCCTCTCCAGCCATCGATACGATAACGTGTTTTATACCTTGTTCAATTAATTTTCTCCCATAAGGTAAAACGTCCTCTACTGTTGAAAGCTCCACTCCAAACAACTCACCAAGTTCATGATGGTTTGGCTTAATTAAAAATGGCTTATTTTTAATTACATGCTGCAGTGCACTTCCGCTTGCATCGACTACTACTCGAATACCTTTTTCAGTTCCGAGCGCTGCGATTGATTCATAAAAGGTAGTTGGGATAGATGCAGGTACACTTCCAGCTAGCACAACGCAATCTCCCTGCTTCATACTTTCGATTTGTTTCATTAATTGTTCAAATTGCTCATTTGTCACATTAGGACCTTGCCCATTTAATTCTGTCTCTTCTTGCCCTTTTATTTTCACATTAATTCGGGAATCTCCGTCTACTTGGATGAAGTTTGTCATTACGCCTTCCGCCTGTAATACACCTTTAATAAATTGACCGGTGAATCCACCAGTAAATCCAAGTGCTACATTTTCTACACCTAAACGATGGAGAACGCGAGAAACATTAATCCCTTTTCCTCCAGGAAACTTCATATCTTTCTCTGCTCGATTGACTGCGCCTAAATCAAAGGAATTAACTTGTACTACATAATCAATAGATGGGTTTAAAGTAACTGTATAGATCATTGTTTATCAGCCTCAATTACATTGGTTTGTCTTTTATATTTTTCTAAATCAATTTCTAAATGGTTTGTAATAATATTTGCTTCTTCAACATTTGCAATTTTCGCAAATGCAACTTCTGAAAACTTACTTTCATCAATTAAGAAATATCCTTCGTTTGCTAATGTTAATGCCATTTGTTTTAAGAGCGCTTCTTCTGGATCTGGCGTTGTAAAGCCAAGCTGTTCATGTACACCATTTGCACCTAAAAAACATTTATCAAAACGATACTTCTGCATACTTTCCTGTGCCATAGCACCGATTAAAGCTTTCGTCCTACTCTTCATCATTCCACCTAGTAAATACGCACGAATATTATTTTCAACTAAAGCTTCAATATGCATAAGTCCATTCGTAACGACAGTCACATCTTTATTTATTAAAAATGGAATCATTTCAAATGTTGTACTTCCTGCATCTAAATAAATACAATCACCTTGTTCAATAACGCTAGCCGCATAATTAGCAATTTGTTGTTTTATTTGAATGTTTTTGGATGATTTTTCAACCATCGTTGGTTCTTGCCCTTTTCCTGTTAAAACAGCGGCACCACCATGAACTCTTTTTAATAACCTTTGCTTTTCCAATTGTGCTAAATCACGGCGAATTGTCGACTCAGAGCTTTCTGTTCTTTCAACTAATTGCTGTAATTTTACAACTTTCTGTTCTTTTACAAGTTGCAATATCATTTGATGACGTTCAGGAGTTAACATTTTATTCACCTCTTCTTTGATTACAGTATAATGAAAACGGTCACAAAAATCAACCATAAACAATCAAAAAAAATTAAAAACAATCAAAAACAACCATAAACATTTATAAACAGCAAAAAGAAACCTATTCGATTAAACAATCAAATAGGTTTCTTTTCTAAATTCACTTATAAAGAAGCTTTATATATACTTAAAACATCGTCTTTATTTAATTTTTTAAAGTTACCAAATTCACCATAAGCCATTGCTTTATCCGCCATTAAATCAATTTCATTTTCTCCAATAGCATAATCAGATAATGTTACTGGTGCCTCAATTGAAGTCCAAAATTGACGTAACGCCTGAATTCCTTCTAACGCAATTTCTCGCTCAGTCTTTCCATCTGTTTCTACATTGAATACGCGAATAGCAAACTGTTTAAAACGACTTACATTTTCATCTACGACATGCTTCATCCAGTTAGGGAATAGAATTGCTAAGCCGCCTCCATGCGGTATATCATGAACAGCAGAAACTGCATGCTCAATATTATGAGTTGCCCAGTCCCCTTTAACTCCCATCGCTAAAATGCCGTTTAACGCCATAGTACCACAATATAAAATAGTTTCTCTATGCTCATAATTTTCTAAATCACTTAAAAGCTTAGGAGCTGTCTCAATTACTGTTTTTAAAACAGATTCACAATAACGATCTTGTAGTTCTGTATTCGTTCCGTTGTGGAAATATTGCTCTAATACGTGCGACATAATATCTACCATACCGTAAATTGTTTGATCCCTCGGCACAGACGCAGTATGAACTGGATCTAAAATTGAAAACTGCGGGAAAGTAACCGGGCTACCCCATCCATACTTTTCATTCGTTTCCCAGTTTGTAATTACCGAGCCTGCATTCATTTCAGATCCTGTTGCTGCAAGAGTAAGTACAGTACCAAATGGTAATGCCTCACTAGCAAAAGCTTTTTTCGTTACAATATCCCATACATCTCCATCGTACTTACTACCAGCAGCAATTGCCTTCGTACAGTCGATTACACTTCCTCCGCCAACTGCTAAAATAAATTCAACACCATTCTCTTTACAAATCTGAATCCCTTTCTTTACAGTCGATACACGAGGATTCGGTTCAACGCCTGTCAATTCAAATACTTCTGCATTTATATCTTTTAAAATAGAAATTACATTATCATAAATACCGTTTCTTTTAATACTGCCTCCTCCGTATACGAGAAGAACTTTTTTACCGAACTGTGGAATTTCAGTTTTCAACTGTTCTAATTGCCCTTTACCGAAAATAAGTTTCGTTGGATTACGAAATACAAAATTTTGCATATTCCTTTACCATCCCTTCTATATGAAAAGTAACTATACTTTTGTATACCATATTTTTTTCATTTCACAAAAATATTTGCCTAACAAAAAAATCCCAGCCTACAGGCTGAGATTTTTTATTGATAATAAGGTGAGATCATTAAGTAAACTATAACACCAGATAAACTTACATATAACCAAATCGGCATCGTCCAACGTACAATTTTACGATGACGTGTTAATTGATTTGTAAAACCAAATACAAGTGCAAACAATGCAAGCGGTACAATAATTGCTGCCAGGATAATATGTGTAATTAAAATGATGAAATACACATATTTAATGAATCCTTCTCCGCCAAAATGTGTTGCTGGCGCTAAGTAATGATACGATAAATAAGAAACACAAAATAGCAACGTCGTTGTAAATGCTGCCAGGATGAAACCACGGTGCATTTTCACATTCTTCTTAATAATAGAGTATAGAGCTGCTAATAAGAATACGAACGTAAAGCTATTAAAAATTGCATTTAACATTGGTAAAATTGTTACATCAAAATGTAATTCTCCTTCATAGCCAACAGGTCCAAAGAACAAAAATAAAATAATCGCATTTACAATTACAGAAAGCGTTATCACAATAGGAGCATAGCTTTTCTGATTTGTTGATTGATCCACCAAAATGGTCACTCCCTCTTCCTTCAAATATGTATACGTAACCTCACTATTTTAACATACTATTCACAGTGTAAATGTGACAATAGTTTGACACAGCAAGATAAGACAAAGAAAAAATCCTTCTTAATAAAACTTCTTAAGAAGGATTTTATCGCTTTATTATTCAAATAGCAACGCGATTAGTTTTTGTTAAAAAATGTATCGCTATATGCTTGAAAAATTTCAGACACTTGATATCCCATTAAAGAAATTGCTGTTAATGAAAAGAAACCAATCATAAGAAATCGAAACCACATATAAATCTCCTCCTTGTATTTAGCTTAAAAAACATTCGCTATATTACAAGTTGAGTGGCACTCTTCATCGTCACTTTCCTTTTTCCTTACAATTGCTGTAATAAATCGAATCATAAAGAAAATAACAAAAGGAATTTGTTCGTAATTCACATTGGCATAGTTTAGCAACGGCTCGCGCTGCATATCGAACGGAGATGAGAAGGAATAGAACATACCTTGCTCTTCCATATATACAATTACAATTTTCATGCAAAATACGATTCCTAGAAACGAAACAATATCTTGCCATTCTGTCGTATATAACAGGTTATACAGCTCTAATACGTACTCTTCCATCATCATCCCCCCTTCCTTTTTTACCATTTTGCTCGCCTTCGTATAAAAAGTCAAGAAAAAAGTTTATATTCACTATGACAATAGTAATTACTTGTTTCTATGATTATATATGATTCTTTTATAGCAATGACTGGGTGTAACTCTCTTCGAAAATAAGAAAATTAGAATCGAACAGATTCCCCATTCTTACTTTTAGGCTTCAAAATTGTGCTATTTTTATTTCTATTAAAAATAAAATAAGAAAGTATGATAAGAACAGTAACAAACATTGTTAAAAGTGCTTGTGAACGTAAAGTATCAATTGCGAACATCGCAACTAAAACTGCTATGATAGCAGCAATTGTAACATACGTTACATACGGAAAAAGCCACATTTTCACTTTCAAATTTTGTTGTTCTACTTTTCCCATTTTTTTACGCATCTTTAAATGCGAAACTGCAATAACGAGATAAACTAGTAACGCAATCCCGCCAGATGCATTCACTAAAAACAAAAAGACTTTATCTGGAGAAATATAACTAAAAACAACGCCAATATAAGCGAAGAACGTTCCGAATAAAACGGCCCGAACTGGAACACCACTACTGTTCAATTTCAAAAACGCCTTTGGAGCATCTCCTCTTTCTGCCATCGAAAAAAGCATTCTTGAGTTTGTATATAAACCCGAATTTAAACAAGAGAGTACAGCTGTTAAAACGATAAAATTCATAATTTGTGCCGCAGCTGGTATTCCTATATGTTCCAGTACAGCTACAAATGGACTTTTTAATATGTTTGCTGAATTCCATGGCAGTAGCGTAACAACTACCGCTATAGACCCAATAAAAAATACAAGAATACGCCAAATCACACTGTTTGTTGCTGTTTTTACTGCTTTTACAGGTTCTGCAGATTCACCTGCGGCTACTGCTACAATCTCTGATCCCATAAATGAAAATATAACGACAGTAATTCCAAGCAGTACCGAACTTATACCGTTTGGCATAAATCCACCTTGTCCAATTAAATTCGAAGTGCCGGGTGCTTCTGTTCCTGGAACAAATCCTAAAATAACAGCAAGACCTAGACAAAGGAACAAAACAATACTTATTACTTTAATAAAAGAAAACCAATATTCAAACTCTCCAAATGATTTCACCGAAAAAACGTTCGTCAGCGTTAATAAAATTGTTAATATTAAACTTAATAACCAAAGCGGTATTTGTGGAATCCAATATTGGATAATACCAGCACCTGCTGTGGCTTCTATTGCAATAACAATTACCCAAAAAAACCAGTATAACCAGCCTATTGTATAACCCGCCCAAGGACCAATCGCTTCTCTTGCATACGTTGCAAATGAACCACTTGTCGGATTAACAGCTGCCATTTCTCCTAGCATTCTCATGACGAAAATGACTAGAAGTCCTGCTAATGCATATGAAACGATAGAACCTGGTCCTGCCGAATGTACAACTGCACCACTTCCAACAAACAAACCAGCCCCTATTACGCCGCCAATTGAAATCATTGTAATGTGGCGTATTTTGAGGTCTTTCTTTAGATTTTTATCCAAATCTTGTACATCCCCTTCCAAACTAAATTTTGAAATTTATGTAAGAGTACTGTGCGAAAGATTTTGTCCTATACTTTAAAATATATCAAAATATTCTGAATTTAACAATTATAATTCAACCTCCTTCAAAAATTATTACATTAGGTTTAATACTTTCCCATACACAATTGTTGAGAAAATTATATTCTCCTTACAAAAGAAAGAATTTTCAGATATCATTGAATAAACAAGATTATACATCTAGACAACTTTTTGTATAGGAGTGTTGATATGTTAAACAAGTTCAAATTTTTTTGTTGTATTTTAGTAATGTTCTTACTTCTATCGCTATCCCCTTTCCAAGCACAAGCAGCAAACAATTTAGGTTCAAAATTACTCGTTGGATACTGGCATAACTTTGATAACGGTACTGGCATTATTAAATTAAAAGACGTTTCACCAAAATGGGATGTAATCAATGTATCTTTTGGTGAAACTGGTGGTGATCGTTCTACTGTTGAATTTTCTCCTGTGTATGGTACAGATGCAGAATTCAAATCAGATATTTCTTATTTAAAAAGTAAAGGAAAGAAAGTAGTTCTTTCAATAGGTGGACAAAATGGGGTCGTTTTACTTCCTGACAATGCCGCTAAGGATCGTTTTATTAATTCCATACAATCTCTGATCGATAAATACGGTTTTGACGGAATAGATATTGACCTTGAATCAGGTATTTACTTAAACGGAAATGACACTAACTTCAAAAACCCAACTACCCCTCAAATCGTAAATCTTATTTCAGCTATTCGAACAATCTCAGATCATTATGGTCCAGATTTTCTATTAAGCATGGCCCCTGAAACAGCTTATGTTCAAGGCGGATATAGCACATATGGAAGCATATGGGGTGCATATTTACCAATTATTTACGGAGTGAAAGATAAACTAACATACATTCACGTTCAACACTACAACGCTGGTAGCGGGATTGGAATGGACGGTAATAACTACAATCAAGGTACTGCAGACTACGAGGTCGCTATGGCAGATATGCTCTTACATGGTTTTCCTGTAGGTGGTAATGCAAATAACATTTTCCCAGCTCTTCGTTCAGATCAAGTCATGATTGGGCTTCCAGCAGCACCAGCGGCAGCTCCAAGTGGTGGATACATTTCGCCAACTGAAATGAAAAAAGCTTTAAATTATATCATTAAAGGAGTTCCATTCGGAGGAAAGTATAAACTTTCTAATCAGAGTGGCTATCCTGCATTCCGCGGCCTAATGTCTTGGTCTATTAATTGGGATGCAAAAAACAACTTCGAATTCTCAAATAACTATAGAACATATTTTGATAGTCTTTCCTTGCAAAAATAACAAAGTAAAACTATAATTAGCCCTCATCAATCGGACATTTATGGGCAATCCATGCAGGATAAAAACAGCAATAGGTCCCTTTATAGGTCCTATTGTTGTTTTTTATTTATGAAAATTACTTTGTCACATCTAAAGTTTTAAGAAACTGTTTTCCATCGACCAACATCGCACGTTCCTCTGAATCATATTGTTAAATATTCTAGTCACTCTTTTGCTTCAACACAAAAACTGAAAGTTCAGGTACACTACAAAATCTAACAGGCATCCTAGTAGTCCCAATGCCACGATTTACATATAAATATAACTGCTTACTCTTCCCCTCTACTTCATACATACCTTCAACATAGCTCTCAGCTAGTTTGGTAGTAATTAACGGACCTACAAAAGGGATTTGGACTTGTCCTCCGTGACTATGTCCTGACAGTTGAAGATCAACTGGGTAACGATTTATTTTGGTTACAACATCCGGCTCATGTACTAATAACATGTTGAAATCATTTTGTTTCAAGTTTTTTAAAGTTAAATCTATTTTCGGCTTCCCTAATAGAAAATCATCCAAACCTGATATTGTAATATATTTGCCGTTTTCCACTTTAATTTTCTGCACTTCATTTACTAATACAGAAAAACCAGCTTCCTCCATATATTTTTTGTAAAATAGACTACCGCCCCCGCCCCTATCATGATTCCCAAACACAGCATATTTCCCTAAGGGAGCGTGAATTTTCTGCAAAATAGCCTTCGCTTCTTCTCTTTCCGCACTATAAGACCCAAATTTATCTATTAAATCTCCGGTAAAAACTACTATATCTGGATGTAATTCATTCATCTTCTCCACTAAATGTTCAAGTTGCTTCAGTGTAAACTCTGGCCCTAAATGTACATCTGAAAACTGTAATATTTTTTTATTATTAAATTCTTTAGGAATTGCAGAAGCTTCTATTTCATTCCACGTAACTGTTACTAATTTTCTTTCTATTTCTGTCGCATAATAATACAAACTTACTGGTATCATTAATATACTTATAAAACTAATAATAAATATCTTTATGATTGATTTTTTTCGTTCTTTTTTTACATGATTCGTATTCATGTTTTCACCTCTAGAAACACTTTAAATCCTTATTGTTACATTAATGTGACAACATGAATACTATTCTTATTATGTAATTCCTTCCCTATTCACTTTGACAATTTTATACAGAAGTCATAACATATTTTTATAATACATATATTTTTGAATCTTTTTCTATTCATTCCATTATTTTATTACGGAGGGGTTATTCATGTCTGTATTTACA
The DNA here is from genome assembly GCF_038006085.1 of Bacillus sp. FSL K6-0073. NCBI lineage: Bacteria > Bacillati > Bacillota > Bacilli > Caryophanales > Bacillaceae > Bacillus > Bacillus sp. FSL K6-0073. Next base: position 3,765,683 of record NZ_JBBOUN010000001.1, read on the forward strand.
CCAGAAGAAATTACGGAACTTGCTGCGAATTCAGGAAGGAAAAAAGCTCATTTATCATTGCTCCCTATGCTAATTCTTGGTTTTTTTGGTGGTGCTTTTATCGCATTAGGGTATTTACTCGATATTCATGTTATTGGGACAATGCCAAAATATTGGGGATCATTTTCTAGTTTTCTAGGCGCTGCTGTATTTCCTATTGGTCTTATTCTCGTTATTCTTGCAGGCGGTGAACTAGTAACCGGTAACATGATGACAGTTTCTATGGCCTGGCTCCAAAAGAAAATTACTTTATTTTATTTCATACGAAATTTAGTTATTGTTACATTTAGCAATTTCATAGGGGCTGTATTTGTAGCCTACTTTTTCGGTCATATCGTTGGCTTAACTGAGGGAGCTTTTTTAGCGAAAACTATTTCTATCGCTCAAGCGAAACTACAAGATACGCCATTGCAAGCATTTATTTCTGCAATCGGATGTAATTGGCTCGTTTGTTTAGCTGTTTGGCTCAGTATGGGAAGTAAAGAATTTATCGGAAAGATTATCGGTATTTGGTTCCCGGTTATGACTTTTGTTGCGATTGGATTTCAACACGTTGTAGCCAATATGTTTGTCATCCCAGCCGCGATTTTTGCCGGTCATTTCACTTGGGCTGAATATTTTCCAAACTTTATTTTTGTTTTCTTTGGAAATTTAGTAGGAGGTATGTTATTTGTAGCACTACCTTACTTCATATCTTATAATAAGAAACTACCTGCTCATCAAGAGAAGACTGAAATGAAGAACAAATCTCTGTCCGCTTAAATGGAATGTCTATAAAGTGCCCTAAAAAATATTACAAATTTCATTTTTTTTGCGAATATATGTACGTACACTTGTTCTCGAATGTTTTATACGTTATAATAACAACTTAAATAGCATTATTTACATATGAGGTGAAAAACATGAACAAAACAGAATTAATTAAAAACGTAGCACAAAATGCTGAGATTTCTCAAAAAGAAGCTACTGTAGTTGTACAAACTGTAGTAGAATCAATCACTAACACTTTAGCTGCTGGTGAAAAAGTACAACTTATCGGATTCGGTACATTCGAAGTTCGCGAAAGAGCTGCTCGTACAGGCCGTAACCCACAAACTGGTGAAGAAATGCAAATCGCAGCTTCTAAAGTACCTGCTTTCAAAGCTGGTAAAGAACTAAAAGAAGCTGTAAAATAATGAAAAATATCCTTCTCATTTATGAGAAGGATATTTTTTTCATAACATAATTAATAAAAATCTGACCATTATGTTGTTTCTTTTGTTCTTTTATGCAAATAAAATCTTTACTTTCAAAAAAAGGTTTTGCGGTAATGCTCGCCTCTGTATATATCTCCCTATGTCCCAAATTCACTGCTTCTTTTTCTAACTTCTGTAGTATGTATGAAGCGACTCTTTTCCCTTGATAATCTTTATGCGTAAATAAACGATCTACGTAACAATCATCGTTATAATCCCCAAACCCGACTATCACACCTTTATGATCCGCTACATAGCTAATATTCTTTTCTAAAGACTGTAACCAATTTTCTCTATCTAGTCGCTCCGGTGCCCACGCCTGTAGCTGTAACTCATTATAATCTTTTGCATTAACCGTATGAACTGTTTCATAGAACAATTGTAATACTTGATCTAAATCTTCTTTCTGGAATGTTCTAATTATAATATCTTTTAACATATATAAGTCTCCTTACGAAACTACCTCTTAACTTTTCTACTACATACAATTCTATATTTCTGCTTTATTATATCGTTTTAATTTCTATACGAACAAAAAAACAATACTTATTCAAGTATTGTTTTTTAATTCTATTCAATTACTTAATGTAGCTTTTTAAGGTTTTAATTTAACTCTTTGTAATCGTAATGCATTTAATACAACGGATACAGAACTAAATGCCATCGCTGCTCCAGCAACCCAAGGGGCTAAAAAACCTAATGCCGCAATTGGAATTCCTAACGCGTTATAAGCTAATGCCCAGAATAAATTTTGTTTAATATTTCTTATCGTCATTTTACTCATAAAGATCGCATCAGCAATACTATTTAAGTCACCGCGGATTAACGTTATATCCGCTGCTTCCATCGCTACATCCGTTCCCGTTCCAATTGCCATACCAATGTTCGCTGTAGCAAGAGCAGGAGCATCATTTATCCCGTCTCCAACCATCGCTACTTTCTTACCATTTGCTTGCAGTTTTTTCACTTCTTCTGCTTTTCCTTCTGGCAATACTTCTGCAATTACGTGATCAATACCAACTTGCTTTGCAATTGCCTGAGCAGTTTGTGTAATATCTCCTGTAATCATCACAACGTCTAGACCCATTTTTTTCAGTCTTGCGATAGCTGCTTTTGAAGTATCTTTCACAGTATCTGCAACGGCAAATATACCAGCATATTCTTTATCGATTGCAATAAGCATTGCTGTTTTTCCTTCTCGTTCTAGCGCTTCCATTGATTTAGAAACTTCTTCAATATCAATATTGAATTTCTTCATTAATCGACGTGTACCAATTAATAAGTGTTTTCCTTCTACAACTGATTCGATACCAAATCCCGGAATCGCTTCAAACGTTTCTGAACTTGGGATATCAATTTTCTTTTCTTTAATTCCTTCTACAATCGCTTCTGCAAGTGGATGTTCAGAATTTCTTTCTGCTGCCCCTACTAATCTAAGCAGTTCATTTTCATTGAATCCATCTGCTACAATTACATCTGTTAACACCGGCTTCCCATTTGTCACTGTACCCGTTTTATCTAAAATAACCGTATCTAATCTGTGCGTTGCTTCTAAATGCTCTCCACCTTTAAATAAAATACCATACTCTGCTGATCTTCCTGATCCTGCCATAATAGATGTAGGCGTTGCAAGACCTAATGCACATGGACAAGCGATAACAAGTACTGCTATCATTTTCTCAAGTGCTCCGCCAAAATCACCAGGTGTAACAAATATCATCCATACTGCAAATGTGATAATCGCAATCACAACTACAACCGGTACGAAAATACCTGAAATTTGATCTGCTACCCTTTGAATAGGAGCTTTTGAACCCTGTGCCTCTTCTACTACTTTAATAATTTGAGCTAATGCAGTATCTCTTCCTACCTTAGTTGCTTTCACTTTTAAAAATCCATTTTTATTTATTGTAGAACCTATTACTACATCCCCAATTGACTTATCAACAGGAATACTTTCACCCGTTAACATCGATTCATCAATCGCTGACTTTCCTTCGACAATCTCACCATCTACTGGTATTTTTTCACCAGGCTTTACATAGACGATATCACCAGCTACTACTTCTTCAATCAAAATTTTTATTTCTGTTCCACCTCGCACAACTGTAGCTGTCTTCGCTTGTAAACCCATCAATTTTTTAATTGCTTCTGATGAGCGCCCTTTTGCTTTCGCTTCAAATAATTTACCTAAAATAATTAATGTAATAAGTACCGCACTCGTTTCAAAATATAAATCTGTCATATGTTCCGAAGAACCAATAGATTGAATACTTAAATATACACTATAAAAATAAGCGGCCGACGTTCCAAGCGCCACGAGAACATCCATATTCGCACTTTTATTACGTAACGCTTTATAAGCCCCAACATAAAACTGCCCACCAATGATAAATTGAACAGGAGTTGCAAGTGCTAGTTGCACCCAAGGGTTCATTAACATATCTGGTAAATAAATAAACGACGTAAATGAGAAATGACTAACCATTGCCCACAATAATGGGAAAGATAAAATAAACGAAATAATAAACTTCTTCTTTTGTCTTTCAATTTCTTGTAATCGATGATCAGTTGATGCATCTTGATCATCTGGTTTCACTTCTAATTTATATCCTAGCTTCGTAATCGCGCTCTTCATTTCATTTACATTAACTTCATCATGATTAAAGTCTACTGTAGCTGATTCTAAAGCAAAATTTACTGTCGCTTTGTTCACACCATCTAACTTATTTAAACGCTTTTCAACTCTATTTGCACATGCTGCACATGTCATTCCTGAAACAGTAAATTCAGCTTTATCACTTACAATTCCATATCCTAACGATTCAACTTTTTCTTTAAATTGTTGCAGATTTGTTTTAGTTGGATCGTACATTATTTTTGTTTTTTCAAGCGCAAAATTTACATTTGCCTCATGAACACCTTCTACTTTTTTTAGACCTTTTTCAATTCTATTTGCACATGCCGCACATGTCATTCCTGATATTTGAAGATTGGCCTCTTTTTGTTCATTCATGTCTCTCACCTCTATATACCCTTATGAGGTATAATTATTAGCAAAATAAATCGTACTTCGTTTAAAGTACGATTTATTTCCATATCTAAAAATAATTACTGAACATCGTATCCTTGGTCTTCGATTACAGCAACGATATCTTTTAATGTTACGGCAGACGAGTCGATAGTAACTTCAACAGTTCCTTCTGCTAATTGAACCTTCACTTGTTCAACACCGTTTAGCTCTTTCACACTGCTTTCGATAGCATTTACACAATGTCCACAAGACATACCTTCAACTTGTAATGTTAACTGTTCCATTTAAAATCCTCCTCTTGTTTCTTCATTATTTGTTAATCACAATTACATCTTACCATACCCCCCTAAGGTAATCAATGGTTTTGTATCATGATTTTTCAATTATTTTCTAAAAGTTTATTTTACACACACTTTTTCACATCAATACCCCGAAATCTTATTATGAAGGTAAACAAAAAAAACAAGCCAGTGACATACTAGCTTGTTTTTACGCTTTTGAAAAACGTTCAAATACAGTCATTAATTCTTCAATTGCTTCGTCACCATTGCCATCTTTAATAGCACCTGAAACACAATGACTTGTATGGTTTTTTAATACACCCATTCCTACTTTTTTCATCGCTGCATTAATCGCTGAAATTTGCACTAAAATATCCACACAATAGCGATCATTTTCAATCATATTTTGAATACCGCGGACCTGTCCTTCAATCCTCTTTAATCTATTTATAATTTGTTCTTTTTCTTTTTCTGATCTATGTGTTACCGCTTCATGCTCTTTATGACCCATATTATCACCTTCTTAAAGTTTCTCTTCATCCAATAAAACAATTGCTTTTACGAGTATACCAATTATAGCATTAATTATCTATGTATGATACCCCATATGAGTATATTTCCGCTTTATGATTATTCTTAACAACTCATTAGCTTCTTAATCTCAATTTTCAGTATACCCTTTCTTTTTGTCAAAAAAATCATTATATCTCTCATCAAAGTTCAATAAAAAGAAACAAGAATAAGCGGGGATTACCCGCCCCCGCTTATTCTTTGTCTATAATATTAAAAACTTAATTTTCAGCTATTTAATCCAACAATTTTTTCTTTCCATATATGATTATTGCTGATCGCATACTTTTGTATCATTCACTACTGAAGTTCCTTCAACGGTTACCGTATGAAAACAGTCATTTACTCGAACTGTTACAACATTATCTTGCCGATCAATGATATGATATTCATTAAAATTTTTATTCAGAGCACTGCGAATTTGTTCTCCTTCATAAATTGGGATGCCATGCGATAAAACCCAAATAAGTCCAGCGATAGCAAGAATAGTTTTCATACGATCTACCTCCTTGGGAATATAGTGAACTTTTAATCCATACTTTTTCAGCTCTACAAATCATGATCGGAATAAACCAAGCCTTTTTGGAAATAAGTTCATTTCGTCTATTTTATGTTTATGCTAATTGTGACCGTTTTGTGACAACTTTTTGTCTCCTTAGACGAAAAGTTGAAACAAAACTTTCAAAAAGGACAATTCTACATATCAAAAAAGGTTATGGAATGTTTCATCCATAACCTTTTTTCCTATACGTAACTAATAAATCTCAATCCTTTACTTAAAGAAGTCGGCACAACAGATGCATGATTCTCCCCTTCAGCTTCATAAAACTTAAATTTAAGTTTATCGTGGTTTACTTGGAGAAGGCGCTCTGATAATTCATTTGCGCCTACAACCATATGCTCTCGTTCTAGTGACCCAACTGTAAGGAACACTCCTGTTTCAAACTTAGCATTGTTTAATTCATGTATAAGGTTCTCTTCTTTTTCAAGTACGGATTGGTTATTCCACCATATAGATGGACTACTAATAAAATAATTTTGAAAAGCATTTAAGTTTGTAAATAGTATATAAAGAGCAAATAGTCCACCTAAAGAATGTCCAAATAACGTTTGCTTACTTTTATCGATCTCAAAATTCTTTTCAATTTGTGGTTTCAGTTCTTCTTCAATAAAAGTAAAGAAATTATGTGCTCCTCCTGTTTTAGGCCACGGTTTACCGTCTGGTTTTAAAGGGGCATCTTTTGAAATTACGCTAGGCGTAAAATCATAACATCTTTCTTCCCCTGAAAATGCGCCTTCAATTGGATAACCCAATCCTACTATAACAGCTGGTGAAACACCGGTTTTTTCCGCTCTTACTGATTGTATTTTAACTGCTTCATGAAATGTTTGAAAAAAGGCATTGCCATCTAATACATAAATGACAGGATATCCTGAATCCGGTGCTGGTTGCCTCGGCTTTGAAATATGAATTTGATATTCCTTACCTTCTAATTTTGAATACATTTTCCACTGTTCTGTATTAGATGTTATAATCTGCTGTTTTTCAACTGTAGTATTCACCCTATCCCCCCCTTTTTAACTTGTTACATATATTTCGATTTTTTCTTCTTGAGATACAACGCTATCATAACCGAAACAAACAGGAGCCCCGTTATACGGATCTATCATGACACGTGCATCAATATGAAATACTTCTTTTAACACTTCATTTGTAATGATTTCTTCTGGGCTACCAGTTGTAACAATTTCTCCTTCCTTCATTGCAATAATTTCATCTGAAAACCTTGCTGCATGGTTAATATCATGTAATACCATAACAACCGTACAATTATGTTCTTTATTTAACTTCTCCACAATTTGTAATACATCTAATTGATGAGACATATCAAGGTATGTAGTTGGCTCATCTAATAGCAACACTTCTGTCTCTTGTGCTAATGCCATCGCTAGCCATACCTTTTGTCTTTGACCACCTGATAAATTTGCAATTTGTCTCGTTCGAAATTCAGAAGTTTTCGTTATATTTAATGCCCAATCAATCATTTCTTTATCTTTTGTCGTTAACTTATTTACGTTATTTCGATGTGGATAGCGTCCATAAGAAATTAATTCTTCCACTTTAAGTTCACCTGGTGCAATTGGAGTTTGCGGGAGTAAAGCTAACTGCTTCGCAATTTCTTTCGTTGAAATTGTATGTAAATCTTGCCCTTGTAAATATACTTTTCCGCTTTTTTGTTTTAAAATTCTTCCCATTGTTTTTAACAATGTTGATTTACCGCAACCGTTCGGACCTATAATTGTCGTTACTTTTCCTTCTTGTATTTCCACATTTAAATCGCGAAACACTGTAAGCTTTTCATAACTTGTTTCTAAATTTTTTGCACTTAAAATACTCACTTTTATTCCTCCTCTTACGCTTTCGCCTTATAAAGTAAATATAAGAAATACGGTACACCGACAATAGAAATAACGATTCCAACTGGTAACTCTACAGGTGTGAAAACTGTTTTTGCAATAAAGTCTGAGGCAACTACAAGAAACATTCCGATTACGCCGCACGTGGGAATTATATACTTATGTTGAATACCGACAAGTCTTTTCGCTATATGCGGTGCCATTAAGCCAATAAAACCGATACTCCCTGAAACAGCAACACATGCACTCACAAGCCCGATACTGCTTAATAATAAAATCGATTTCTCTCTTTCTACTGAAACACCTAAACTTGTAATACTCGTTTCTTCCAATTGAAATAAATCTAGTAAATATGCTTTCTTTTGTATAAGTGGAATTAAAATAATAAGCCATGGTAACATAGCCACAATATACTTCCAGTTCGCACTATATATGCTTCCAGAAACCCACACTGCAGCCATCTCGAAATCAGTTGACTTCATTTTGAGTGATAAGTACATAGAAAAGGCCCCAAATCCTGATCCAATTGCAATCCCTGTTAATAAAAGTCGCTGCGAATCTAACTTACCGTTTTTCCAAGAAAAAAGATAGATGATAATAGCAGCACCTAATCCGCCGACTAAACCAAACATTGGCATCATCATAATAGAAACCCAGTTTGTGCTTTTTAATTGTCCTTGAAAGAAAAACATAAAAATGACGATCGCTGTTCCCGCACCGGCATTTACTCCTAAAATACCTGGGTCTGCCAATCCATTTCTCGTAATCCCTTGAATAACGGCACCCGCAACACCAAGGCCTAATCCTACTAATCCAGCAATTACGATACGTGGAAGACGAAACTCAAAAATAACTAAATCATGTTCTGGTACTGGATCAATTCTAAAAAGTGTTTTAAACACATCTGTAATCGTAATGTCGAACGTACCATTTGTTAAACTAATATAAATAGCACATAGTATTAAAAATATAATAATCCCCATCGTCATTCCGAAACGTTGACTTGAACTTTTAAGCATGTCTCTCTCCTCCTCTTGTACGGATTAAATAAAGGAAGAAAGGAATTCCAATTAAAGATGTTACGACTCCAATTGGCGTTTCAAATGGATAATTTACAAATCTACTTAAAACATCACATAACGCTAAGAAAACCCCACCAATAACGCCTGCACATGGCAATATCCATTTATAATCTACTCCAATTATAAAGCGGGTAATGTGCGGAATAATTAAACCTACAAAACCAACTTTTCCTACTAAAGCAACTGCTGTTCCTGTTAAAAAAATTACCGATAAAATTGCCATCGCTTTAACTAGTTTTGTACGCTGTCCTAAATTAATAGAAACCTCTTCGCCTAATGAAAGAATGGTAATAGATTTTGATATTAACAATGCTAAAATTATTCCAATTATCCCAAACGGTATCGTAATTTTAATTATATTAGGATCTACTTGATCTAACTTTGCATTAAACCAAAAACTAACATTTTGAGAAATTTGGAAATACGAAGCCATGGCAGCCGATACACTGCTTAAAAATGTTCCAATAACTGTTCCGATAATTGCTAACCTAACTGGTGATAAGCCATTTTGAAGGAGCGAACCAAAACCAAACACGATACCGGCTCCGAGTGCAGAACCAATCATTGAACATACAACCATACCAATTGATGACATTCCTGGAAGAAAAATCATACAAAGTGTAATAACAAAGGCAGCACCATCCGTCACACCCATAATAGAAGGGGATGCAAGATAGTTTCTTGTCATCCCCTGCATAAGTGCTCCTGATATGGCTAGAAATGCTCCGACTAAAAGAGCTGCAACTACCCTTGGTAAACGTGAAGTAATAATAATATTATGATTTACATCACTTGAATCAAAATGAAATAATGCGTTCCACACTGTTTCAGCATCAATACTTTTCGCCCCATACAAAATCGAAAGTATAACTGTAAATAAGATGAGTATGGGTGCTATACATAATATAGTTACTGGTACTGCATTTGTTTTCTGCATATCATTCAACGCACCTTACTTATTGTATTATTTAGATAAATTTTTCACTGCTTCTTTTAAGAAGGCAGTTTTACTCCAAGCAGTACCACCTTGTGCCATTGGATCTACAACGTTTACAAATACTTTCTTTTCCTTCGCAGCATTCATACTTTGCCAAATTGGATTACTTTCAATTTCTTCTAACACTTTTGGATTTTTATTTTCACTTGCCTCATATTGTAAGAAAATATAATCTGGGTTAAGTTCAGCAAGTTTTTCAAATGAAATTTTCTCTTGTGCTTTTACAGTTTTCAATTGTTCTGGAGCAGTTAGTCCAAGATCTTTATAAATTACAGGGTTGAAGTATACTCCTTCTGGATATAGGAATAATTCGTTTGCTCTTAGTCTAATGACAAGTACTTTTTTATCTTTTAACTTATCTCCTAGTTTTGCTTTTGCTTTTTCAGCGTCTGAATTGTAGTCTTTAATAATTTTTTCTGCTTTATCTTTTTTACCAGTTAATTCTCCCATTAACTTTAAGTTATCTTCCCAATTTGTTGAAACGTGTGATACCGGGAATGTAGGAGCTACTTTCGTAAACTTTTCAGCTGTTTCTGCTGGGAATTTCGTACTTGATGTAATCACATCTGGTTTTAATTGTAGTAATGTTTCGAAATTGGGTTGCATTTTCTCACCAACAGATTTCGCACCTTCTAACTCTTTTTCCAGGTACTTTGGTAGTTTACCACCTACAGTAATGGCACCAACTGGTTTAATTCCAAGTACTGCCGCATCTTCCATTGACTCTAAACTAGCTGTCGCAATTTTATCTACTTTTGCTGGCACTGTATATTCTTTACCTAAATATGTAATTTTTCGTTTTTCATCTTTTTTCGTTTCCGTAGCTTTTGTCTGTTGTTTTTGCTCGCCTGAAGTTTTATCCGCACTATTACATGCCGCTAAACCTACACTTAAAACTGTAACCATCCCTAAAGTAAATAATTTCTTGTTCATCTTTATATGTCTCCTCTCAAATTTTCAAACTATATTCTCAATAGAATTTAACTATATGAATCTTATCCCATATATATATTTCATTAGATTAATAATTTTATCCAGAACTCATTCACGTTCACTTCCCCTAGACTATAATTCTTTTACGCCTTCATCACTTGATAATCTTTTTCACTGATAATGATTATCGTTACTAAGTATATATTTAATATGAAATTATTTCAAGAATGATTTGAAAAATTTTAACAAACTGAATTAAAAAAAGAAGTATCTCCCTAATATTAGGGAGATACTTCTTTTTTTAGAAATTTATATGCAATTTAACTGGACAATGGTCTGATCCCATCACTTCACTATTAATTTTCGCTTCTGTTATTTGGTCTTTCATTCTTTCCGAAACAACAAAATAATCTAAACGCCATCCGATATTTTTCGCTCTCGCGCCCATACGATACGACCACCACGAGTATGCACTTTCTTGATCAGGATAAAGGTAACGATATGTATCAGTAAATCCTTCTTCTAAAATACATGAAAATTTCTCTCGCTCCTCATCAGAGAATCCAGGATTTTTACGATTACTTTTTGGATTTTTCAAATCGATTTCTTTATGAGCAACATTTAAGTCTCCACAAAAAATAACTGGTTTTTTCTCATCTAATCGTTTGATATAGGATCTGAAATCATCTTCCCATTTCATTCTGTAATCTAATCGTTCTAATCCACGTTTTGAATTTGGTGTATATAACGTTATCATATAAAAATCTTCGAATTCTAAAGTAATAAGTCGCCCTTCTTGATCATGCTCTTCAATGTCTAAACCATATGTAACTGAAAGCGGTTCTTTTTTCGAAAAAATAGCAGTTCCTGAATATCCTTTTTTCACAGCATAATTCCAGTATGTATAATATCCCTCTAGATTTAAATCAATTTGCCCTTCTTGTAATTTAATCTCTTGTAGACAAAATATATCAGCACTTGATTCCTCGAGATATTCCAAGAATCCACCTTTTGCGATAACTGCTCGCAAACCATTTACATTCCATGAAATTAACTTCACTTTTAGCCCTCCTCTTGATGTTTATTTCCAAATTTCATGCTATCACAAAATAGAAAAACAATCATATTTTCACCTTTGTAATCTTGCTCTTACATTTATGAATACATACATACGCACTTTATTCAGGTTATACTAATTTCAGAGGTGATGTTCTTTGCATAATGAAGGAGTTATATTAACAAATGAGTATTGGCAAGCAATTATTCATAATGATTCTTCCTATGATAGCAAATTCTTTTATGCTGTGAAATCAACTGGAATTTTTTGCAGGCCATCATGCAAATCAAGAATACCGAATAGAAACAATGTACGAATTTTTCATCATGCAGAGCAAGCATTAAGCGAAAACTTTCGCCCGTGCAAACGTTGTAAGCCAAATGGGATCACTTTACCTAATGAAGAGTGGGTAGAACAAATTAAAGACTATATCGAAAAGCATTATGACGAATCCTTAACTCTCGACATGCTTGCGGAAATGTGTCACGGTAGCCCTTTTCATTTACAGCGTACTTTCAAAAGAATAATAGGGCTAACTCCTATAGAATATATACAACAATTCAGGGTTCTTAAAGCAACCAAATACCTTTTACACACAAATCAATCTATTAAAGAAATTAGTACTGCTGTCGGGATAGAAAACCCAGAGTATTTCGCAACTTTATTTAAAAAGAAAACCGGATTTACTCCTACTGAATATCGAAAAAAGAACGAAATGAAAGAGGGATACGATAATGAATTCCTACAAAAATAATTATATATATTGGACGCTACTTACACATAAAAATTGGCGATTTCATATTGCTGCAACTGAAAATGGACTATGTTTCATTGGATCACAAGACGAAAATTTTGAAGAATTAAATATATGGGCTAGAAAAAAACTGCCCCAACATATATTGATTCATAGTCCAGATTACTTGCAAATATATACGCAAGAAGTTATCGAGTATTTAGAAAACAAGCGAGAAACTTTTACATTTCCTATCGATGCTTATGGAACTAATTTTCAATTATCTGTTTGGAATACGGTACGTGAAATTCCTTATGGAAAGACATATTCTTATACAGAAATTGCTGAAAAAATTCAAATACCTAAAGCTGTGCGCGCCGTTGCTTCTGCTATTGCTGCTAACCCTCTCCTTATTACTATTCCTTGTCACCGTGTTATTGGGAAGAATGGGAAACTAACCGGATTTAGGGGTGGATTAGAAATGAAGAAAAAATTGCTTACATTAGAAAAGTTATAGGTGGAATTCATATGACAGCAGAATATAATAGCGCATTATCTATAGCAGTTCCAAAAGAATTTTGTTTCCAAGAAAATTTACGTTATCTATCACGTTCTAACAATGAATGTATGTTTCATATTGAAGACAATAAAATTTATAAAGTTATCCCTGTTCAAGATGTAAATCCTTTAGTTGAAATTAGTTTGAATACTGATGGCAATATTCAAATACGTTTTTTAGGAGAGTTATATACTCATGAAAGATGGGTAAGCGATGCTGTAGCTAACTATGTAAAAGAATGGTTTGATTTAACTACTGATTTAGCTCCCTTTTATACATTAGCTAAACATGATTTACTCCTTCAAGGACCAATTGAACAATATTATGGCCTTCGTAATTTAGGTATTCCAGACTTATTTGAGGCACTTTCCTGGGGAATTATCGGTCAACAAATTAACTTAACATATGCTTATACGCTAAAAAGAAGATTAGTTGAGCAATTTGGCAGTTATGTAGAATGGGACGGTAGAAAGCATTGGATATTCCCATCACCTGAAACAATTGCAAATCTACATGTAGAAGATCTCCAACAATTAAAAATGACGACTAGAAAATGTGAATATTTAATCGGTATTGCGAAGCTTATTACAGAGAGAAAACTATCAAAAGAGGATTTACTGCAAACACAAGATGTAAAGGTTGCTGAGAAACAATTAACCGCTATCCATGGTATAGGACCATGGACTGCCAACTATGTTTTAATGCGTTGTTTAAGATTTCCTTCAGCTTTTCCAATTGATGATGTTGGTCTCCATAATGCAATTAAATTTATAACAGGTTCCGAAAATAAACCGACTAAAAATGAAATAAAAGGTTTCGCGGCAAACTGGGCTAATTGGGAGTCTTATGCGACTTTTTATTTGTGGCGAGTACTATATTAAAAAAACCAAGTAGCACATTCGTACTACTTGGTTCTTTTTTAAGCTTGCTCCTCAAAACGTCTTGCAATTTCCACAATAACTTGAACGGCTTTTTCCATAGTATCTACCGAAACATATTCAAATTTACCGTGATAATTTTCACCACCAGTGAAAATGTTCGGCGTCGGTAATCCCATATATGATAATTGTGATCCATCTGTGCCTCCGCGAATCGGATGAATATTTGGTTCAATGTCTAAACTTTTCATTGCTTCATATGCAATATCAACAATTTCTCTTACCGGTTCAATTTTTTCAAGCATGTTATAGTATTGATCGTTCATTTCTAAAACGACTGCATCTTCGCCATACTTTTCTTGCATAGTCTTCACAATATTTTTAACGTTATTTTTACGCGCCTCAAAATTTTCACGATCAAAGTCTCGAATAATATAATACGCTTTACTTTGCTCAACATCACCATTTAAAGAAAGTAAATGATAGAATCCTTCATAGCCTTCTGTATATTCTGGCGCCTCTTCTACTGGTAAATACCCGTTAAACTCCATAGCCAGTTTAGTAGCATTGCGCATTTTATTTTTCGCTGTTCCAGGATGTGTATTCGTTCCGTTAAACGTTAACTTAGCACCTGCAGCATTAAAACTTTCATACTCTAAACCACCTAATGGACCTCCATCCATCGTATAAGCGAATGATGCACCAAACGCTTCTACATCAAAATGCGCTGGCCCACGACCAATTTCTTCATCCGGTGTAAATGCTACTCTTATTTTCCCGTGCTTAATTTGCGGATTATGTATTAAATGGTTCATTGCAACCATAATTTCTGTAAGACCAGCTTTATCATCTGCTCCTAGAAGTGTTGTACCATCAGTTGTAATAATGGTATGTCCTTTATATGATGGTAATTCCGGGAACTGCTCTGGTGTTAACACAACATTTAGCTCTTCATTTAACGTAATTGCATTACCATCAAAATTTTCATGAATTTGTGGTTTGACGTTTTTCCCTGTAAAGTCTGTTGCTGTATCTAAATGGGCTAAAAATCCAATTACAGGAACATCCTTGTCCGTATTAGCTGGAAGTGTTGCCATTACATAGCCATTATCATCCATCGTTACTTCTGTTAAACCAATTTCTTTTAGCTCTTCCACTAATAACTTACCAAACTCAATTTGTCCTGGTGTTGTTGGTACTGTATGGCTTTCTTCATTTGATTGCGTATCAATTTTTACATATCTCGTAAATCTTTCAATAAGTTCTTGTTTCAAGTTCATTCACTCCCTTTTATGTTTCTCCCTCCATTATAATCCTTAAAACGAAATATTTTAACTTTTTTGACTGTGAAGATGTATATTTCATTTACATTGTTAACACTTTTAAACGCATGATAAAAAGACATAATATTTGTACATTAAGACCGTAACAGGTAACATACATAATTATAAAATATGGGAGGTTTTAAAGATGAGGCTAACTCTCTTTCGCTATTTTCTTTTTTTCTTAGGATTAATTTTCTTTGGCCTTGGAAACGCTCTCGCAGTCAAAGTTAAATTTCTCGGCTTGCACCCCTGGGAAGTTTTAAATATGGCTCTCTACCAAAAGTTTGGATGGACCATCGGTACGTGGAGTGTCATATGTGGGTTATGTCTCGTTCTAATATCTTTACTAGTAGATCGAAAATATATAAATGTGGGGACATTTTTGAATGCACTACTTATCGGTCCCATTATGGACTTTTTCTTACAATCAAACATGCTTCCAGAAGCTAGTAATTATTTATGGATAAACTTACTCATTTTATTTTCTGGTATTGCCATTACAGGTATCGGTGGAGGTATGTACGTTGCAGCTGGGATTGGCGCTGGACCCCGTGATGGATTCATGCTTACTATTTCAGACAAAACAGGACTTTCTATTAGCCGTGCTAGAATCATAGTAGAATGTATTGTACTAGTTATTGGATTTATGCTAGGAGGTCCTGTTTTCATCGTAACTTTTCTGTACACCTTTATTCAAAGTCCAATCTTTCAGCAATCATTTAAGATGTTTCAAACACTTTTACATACTTTACATGGCAAAAAGAAAATTAGTGAACATCTTTAAAGTACAGCTTAATACAAATAAATCCACCCTATTTACGACTCTCACCGTAAATAGGGTGTTTCTGTTTTTATCTCGCAATTTAAGAATATATACTACTCATTTACAATAAAAGTATATACATCATCATAAATACAGCCATTTACTTTAATCACATACTTCCCAGGTTTATTAAAACTAATTGTGTATTTATTTAACTGAATTGCTTCTTTATCTCCAGAAAGAATATCAATACTTCTGCCACTTAATACATACAATTCATTTAGATTCATCGTTACATCAATTGTATTGAAATTTTCTACTTTCACTTGCTGTGCTTCCGCAACGCTTACACTTGGTTCTAAAAACAGTAGTCCACTTAATCCAATCGTCCCCGCTAAAGCAACTCCCGCAAACTTTTTAATCTGTTTCATTACAATGACCTCCTTATAGATTTTGCGTAAAGGCAATGTCTCCCTTACACCACAAAGCCTATATGTAATGAAATGAAAAGTAAACGGGGACTGTAAGACAAAATTCTACATCTTTTTCTCCTATTGAATATAAATCCAACGTTTGGAGTTTTGACACATTTAAAATTGTTTCCCTAAACCAATTTCTCCATAATTTATTCAAAGACTGAATAATTACTTATTGATTTAACATTCTAAAAATAGTTGATAAAGATGCTTTCTATTCAAAAAAAAGACTTTGCTATAAAAGTAACTTTTACAACAAAATCCATGCAACTAATTTTATTCCTCTTTCCATAATCTCTCTACATTCATTAATTGTTCTTCTTTAAACTCCATCTTATATATATCCGGTTTTGACGTATTCATTAAAAATTCAAAACCATATTGTTTATCAAAATAGTTCATCATTAATGTCATGACAAGCCCATGTGTACCAATTACAATTTTGCATCCTTGAAAATCCATTAAGATTTCTTTTAATACTTTCACTACTCTTCTCTGGCAATCTGCATATGACTCTCCTTCCGTTCGTGCAAAGTCCGGATTAGAGAACATCTTCTGTACAAGTGGATACACCTCTTTGTCTGATATAACCTGATCCTCACTTGAAAACATACACTCTTTAAGATTTTCATATACTACTATTTCTTTTTCATGGAAATTAGCTGACTCCTCTATCGTTAGCATAGCCCGATTATAAGGACTTGAAATAAAAGTATCAATCCTCTCCGCTTTTAATATGTCAGTTACTCTACGGGCATCCATATGTCCCCTCTCAGTTAACCCGCGCATTCTTTCATTTCCTTCTAGTTTTGGTGATTCACCATGTCTAACCATATAAATATATGTGCTCATAATTTCTCCTTAAAATTTTTTATAAAGTGAAACTTTAATTAGCCCTTACTAATCGGGCTTTTACAGGAAAATAGCGAGATAAGTTAATAAATCACGTTCATTTATCCCATTTCAACACTTAGGCGTAATACTAAAATACTTTATAAACTGTGCTGATTTGTTCGTCTAATCCATTCTCCTACTAAACTCTCAAATAATTCAGGCTGCTCAATTTGCAAATTATGCCCTGCCATATCTAACACTGCTAATGTTGCCCTTGGATATTCTTCAATAATTTCTATAATATTTTGATAACCTACTGATATATCTTGTCTTCCAGTCAGTAAAAGAACGGGATTTTCATATTTTTCACGCTGAAAATCCATAGTAAGAGAGTAATTCTTTTGCAACCTTTCAATAAATTCATCATTAGCAACATCTAACCCAGGCTTAATTTCTTCTTTAAATCGCTTATATGTATATTCATTTGCTATTACAGCTAACTCACAAAATTCCTCTCTTTCTGTGGAAGTGAGCGTATTTAAAAATTCCTCATCTTGTACAATTACCTGTTTATCTGGAAGAATCCTTTTTTCTGGCTCCGCTACAACAACAGGACATACTAATAGTAATCCGCTAACTCTCTCAAACATCTTTGCAAGTATACCTTTAGCTAAATAGCCTCCATATGATTCTCCTACCAATAAAAATTTTTCAGTAGAAATGATTTCCTCAATAAATGTGATAAGCACTTCTACTATACGATCTGAACTATTTATCCAATTTGGAGCATTCGATTTTCCCATTCCAGGTAAATCAATATATATTCGCTTATAACCTTCATATTTCTGAAATACTGATTCCATACATTTCATCATTAACCTATGGTCAGGGGCGCAGCCATGTATGATAATGACCGGTTTACCCTCTCCCACAATTTCATAGTATATTTCTGCATCTTTAATTCGATATATCATAAAAAAGCCTCCCTATTTAGTGGCAATACTATTCCACTCTGTAAGAATACACGTTCTTATTTTATATCCTTTCTCAACATTTTCACAAATGTTAATTTTCAGATTAAAAAATAAAAAGCTCCCCAAAAAAGGATACTCATCATTTTATATGCAATTTTGCATCTCCACTTACAAATCACTAAAAAAACTTTACAATTCAAAGGATGACTAAATATACAATTTCTATTTAAAGTCTTGATGCAGTCTATACTATCAACCGCAATATTTTTTAAACCTTAAGAATACTTACACTCTTTAACACTTTCCTTATAAACATGATTTTTATAAGGAAATCTGATACAATTCTTAAATAATATTATTATGTATAGATATAACGAACATAGTGCATAATTAAAGAAGGTGATTTCATTGAAATTAAATAAAAATTTACAATTATGTATATTAATCGGAACATTAATATGCTATTCAATCTATTTTATATTTTTCTATCTGTTCCCTACTCATTTTTCAAATTCAGATGTACGCTTCGCTTCACTTGTCGTTGAAGCCATTACATTTGTATCACTGATTTACTCTATATATTCTAAAAAAGTCAGTTCAAATCCGTTTTGGATATGTATTACAATAGCAATTGGTAGTTTTTTATTAGGGAAAATAGTATATACATATCAAGATAGCTTCTTCGAAATTCCAATACATCGTTTTACGGTTTCTGATGTATTTTATATGTTTTTTCTATTTTTCTGTCTTATCGCTTTCTGCTATAAAATCTTAAAGGAATGCAATAAATGGGAAAAAGCGTTCTTTATTTGTGATATATGCATAGTGCTTACTTCCATATTTACATTAGAATGGTATTTATTTAATCAACCAAATTTAAATATATTCGCTCTTTCACTAGGAGATGTTTTCCTTTCATTTTTATACCCAATTGCAGATTTATTATTTCTACTACTAGGTGTTAGTCTCTTTTTCCGTCCAACAATTTTTAATTCCAAACGGAAAATTTATATCTTTATTTTTGTATTAATAAGTTCTGCAACTTTTAACTATATTTATTTTTACTTAAATAACCACTTATCAACTGAAACGATAATATTATTACGTCTTTTATATAGAATACCTATATTACTTATTGCAATAGCTGGCTCTATTTCAGAAGATCATAATAGCCATAAAAATTATTTCCTTGTAAACCCTATAATAGGAAAAAAAGCTTTAGTTGTATTTCCCTATCTTGCTGTTGCAATACTAATCGGGTTTACATTAAAAGAACAAACATCATCTTCAACTCTCATTACAGGAAATTGTATTACTTTTATTTTCGTACTCATTCGTCATTCTATCGTACGTATGCAAAACAATTCCTTAACAAAACGTTTGCAGGCATTTAATGCCCAACTAGAAGAAAAAGTTACTTTACGGACGTCTGATTTAGTTCATAAATCAGAGGCTCTTTCTCAAAAACAGCAAAAGTTTAAATCATTATATGAATATCATCCTGACCCTATCTTCACCATTGATTTAAATGGAATATTCTTAAATGTAAATAAGGCTGGGAGTGTACTACTTGGGGCACCAACAGATGAGTTACTAGGTGAAACTTGTTTTTCGATCATTTTAGATGAAGATAAGCATAAGCTAGCAATGGCATTAGAAAAAGTGAAACAACAAGAATCGGCATTCTTACAACTTAGTTCTCAATATAAAGATGGCTTTACTTATTTTTTATACGTTACAATCATTCCTATTATAATAGACGGACAAATTTCAGGAAGCTATATTATGGTGAAAGATATTACTGCACTAAAAAAACAGCAAGAAGAAATAAAATATTTAGCATTCCATGACACTGTAACGAAAATTGGGAACCGTGCCTTTTTCCATAAGAAATTAAAGAGAGTTATAAAAAATGCTAAAATAACAGAAAGCGAGTTTGCATTATTATATTTAGATTTAGATCGCTTTAAAGCAATTAACGATACACTTGGACATTCATCAGGAGATTACATATTAGAAGAAGTAGCAAAGCGATTCCAATCATGTCTTCCATCACATACTCATCTTTCAAGAATCGGTGGCGATGAATTTACAATCATAATTGAAAACTATACTGACGAAGATTACTTATTCCAATTATGTAACCAATTATTTAAATGCATGAAAAAGTCATTTATCATACATGAGCATAAATTAACTTTATCACTGAGTATCGGCATCGCTATTTATCCACATTCCGGAATCGATACCGCTACACTTCTAAAAAACGCTAATGTTGCAATGTATGATGCAAAAGCAAAAGAACTTAACTCTGTATCTATTTATGACGATGTAATCGCTAAAAAAATTGAAAGACGATTGCGATTAGAAAAAGATTTACCAAACGCACTACAAAATGAAGAATTGTTCCTTTTGTATCAACCTCAAGTTGATAGTGAATCTAATAAAATTATCGGTGCAGAAGCTTTAATTAGGTGGAATCATCCTGAATTAGGTATTATTTCTCCATACGAGTTTATTCCGATTGCAGAAGAAACACTACAAATTATTTCAATAGGTAAATGGACATTAGAGCAGGCTTGCAAGCAAATGAAACGTTGGCACGCACTCGGATATTCACATTTAAAAATAGGTGTGAATTTATCTGCTAAGGAATTTGAACAAGAGGATTTTGTAAAATCTATTTCTTCTACTTTAACAAATACAGGTTTACCAGCAAGCTCTCTTGATCTTGAATTAACAGAGCGAATTGCAATGATGGATGAGCGAGAAACATTGATAAAACTGCGTACACTAAAAAGTTTAGGGATTCACATTTCTATCGACGATTTTGGTACAGGTTATTCTTCGCTAGCCTACTTACCTTTGTATCCAATTGATACGTTAAAAATCCCGAGAGAATTTATTACAATGTCTGAAACATGTGATGATGGAATGGAAATTATTAAAACGATCATCACATTAGCAAATACATTAGGAATGTCTGTCATTGCTGAAGGTGTAGAAACGAAAGAGCACGTAAATTTCCTTCAAAAAAATAAATGTCAGTTTATTCAAGGTTATTATTACAGTAAACCTATTCATATTCATGCATTTACTGAGCTATTAGAAAATGGCATTCACCGATAGTACATAGCTAATTGGAATAAATAATAATGAATTGGAACAAATATAGTAAAAAGGAAAGAAGATACCTTCTTTCCTTTTTACTATTTACATTTCTATTACTTCACCACTTCATTTATTATATCTATTAATTGATGAATCCCCTCATCATTTGTTTTCTTATATCCATTCATGTTTTGAATATATTTATCCTTATTTGTATACAACTTATTTACTGCATGTATAAATGTATTCGTACTTACTCTGTCTTGGAGTATAACTTCCGCATATCCTTGCTGTGAAAAATATTCAGCATTTAAAACTTGATCTCCTCTACTGGAACTGTTAGTTAACGGGATAAGCAACATCGGTTTCTTCAAAAATAACAATTCAGAAATAGCAGTAGAACCCGCTCTTGAAACTACAACACTTGCCATATTTAGTATATGCGGCAACTCATCGCCTATATATTCAAATTGCATATACCCCTCCTTGCCAATAGATGGGTCTACCTTCCCTTTACCACATATATGAATAATATTAAAGTTTAATAGTATTGTATCTAAACATTCCCTTACCATATCATTTATCCACTTAGCACCTTGACTCCCACCCATAATTAATAATACTGGTTTATCTTGCTGAAATTCACAATATCTTCTTCCTCGTAATACGTTACCCTTCTCAATTTCTTCCCTTACAATTGGTCCTACATAAACCTTCTTCTCATTATTTACATTTTCTCCTGTCTGAGGAAATGTTGTGCATAGCTTTGTAGCAAAAGGTAATGCTATTTTATTGGCAAGCCCTAATGTGCTATCTGGTTCACGTATAATTATAGGCACACGATTTAACCATGCTCCTATAGCTACAGGAACTGAAACAAATCCTCCTGCTGAAAAGATAACGTCAGGCTTTGTTTTCTTAATTAAATTATAACTTTGTAAACAACCGCGTATAATTTTAAAAGGATCTTTAAAATTCTCCCAATCCCAATATCTCCTAAGCTTTCCCGTTGAAACACTATTGTATTTAACATTTTGCACTAATGATTTTTCAATTCCATTTTTAGATCCAATATACTCGACTCTCCATCCTTTCTCTATAAATTTAGGAATTAATACAATATTAATCATAACGTGTCCGGCTGTACCGCCCCCAGTAAAAAGAATCGTTTTGCTCATAACTTATACCCACCTTTATTATTAAAAATCTAGCTTTATATTTACCTTTTAAATGTAAATGAACTTATTATTTTTTATATAAATCTTTAACTCCACCTCTATATCTTTTAAAAGATCGTTAATGAGTTCATAAAAATCATTTCCATACTCACTACACTCATATTGAGCAAAGATTTGAATCACATACCTAGTTTCCGTCTCTAATGCTGACTTTATTCGATTGACCCTTTTTTCTTCTACATACGCTTGATATTTATGTATTGCCTCATAAATAAGCAATACATGCGCTTCTTCATCTCTCCAGTCCAGCGTATCAACAATTGAAAGAAATAGCGTATTTTGATTATCTATTACTTCATAACCATTCATATATTTCTTACACCCTTTTTTGTTTTTCATTGCATGCAGATGTCACTACACTTCGCATACTCAAGTACATCTTTTAATGATTGATGAAATTCAATTTCTGGGATCCAACCTAACTTTTTTATTTCCTCTGTTGCTAAACTCTCATTTGAGTCGCTCCCACTTTTCTCTGTTTCCTCTATAAAAAAATTTAGCTGTGTTAATTCTTTATATTGTTCTAGTACATCTAATAAAGATCGTTTTACTCCTGATCCGATATTATATTGTTTTCCATTTATTCCATCTCGTAATAACACATGATACGCTTTGACCGCATCACGTACATCTAGAAAATCTCTACTATCTTTCAAACTGTTTACTTCGATAATAGCCTTACTTCTACCTGATTCTATATCTATCATTTTCTTTGCGAGAATCGAACAAATACCATTCGATACCCCTGGACCAATTAAATTTGAGGGCTTTGCAATGATAATATTTGAATCCATTAATCCTCCCCAAGCCTCTGCAATAATGACTTGCATCGTTTTACTTAAACTATATGGATTCGAAATTTTTATTTCGTTCATACTATTTGCTTGCAAAGCAGATCCTATAACTAATGTTCTACAATGCGAGGCTTCTTGCTTAATTGCTTCTAATAAATATAACGTTCCTATTACATTAATCTCTATATATTCAAGGGCAGCTGTCCAAGATTCTATGACCGAATTCCTTCCTGCTAAATGCAATACGTAGTCTGGCTTTATTTGTTTCATTACCTTCATTACTTCGCTCTTATTAGTTAAATTACAAGTAATACCATTTTTAATTTTTTCTCTATGTGCACGATTTTGAAACATAGGAATTACATGAAAGCCCTGCTCTAAAAAATAGTGGCAAGCATGGCGTCCTGTGAAACCATTTGCACCAGTTATTAAAAGGATCGCATTTTTTTTCATCGCAAAAATCCTCCTTTTAATAGCATTTGTTTCACCTCATGTTTTTCAAGTAAGTCTTGTTGAGAACTAAAACTCTTCACATCCACTAGAGGATAGCTAGAATAATATTCTTGAAGTCCTTCTATAGGAATAGTCGGTAGTACCACAAAATAATTTTGATCAAAACTTATACTTGTTTTACTCTCTACCTCAGATAGAAGCATTTCACTTAATTTTTCACCCGGTCTTATCCCTACCTCTTTTACCTTAACTTTTTCTTTTCCAGAATATTCAATTAATACTTCTGCTAAATCTGTTATTTTACATGCCGGCATTTTCATAACAAAGATTTCCCCGCCTCTACCTTGAGATACGGCTTTAAATAACAATCCAACAGCATCCTCAACTGTTAAGAAAAATCTAGTCATATTCGCATCGGTAATCCCTACTTCTGAAGATTTTTTAATTTGTTGTTTAAAAAGTGGTACTACACTTCCACTCGTTCCTAAAACATTTCCACCACGAACACAAATGAATTTTGTTTTCTTCGTTTGTATATTCGCATGAACCATTAATTTTTCACCAATTGCTTTTGTCATCCCATACGTATTTGATGGATCAGCTGCTTTATCCGTTGAAACATATATAACTTTTTCAACTTGCATCTGTATAGAGGCTTCAATTACATTTTGCGTACCATGTATATTTGTTTTTATAGCTTCATAAGGATAATACTCACATACTGGAACATGTTTTAAAGCTGCCAGATGGAACACATAATGTACACCTTGGCAAGCATAGACTAGTTGATCTTTATCACGAATATCTCCAATAATAAATTTTAACCTATCATCATTTATAAACTGTTGCTGCATTTCAAACTGAACCGTTTCATTTCTTGAAAAAATTCTAATTTCTTTCGGTGATTTTTCTAATAGTTGTTTTATAAGTTCATGCCCCCACGAACCTGTCCCACCAGTAATTAAAATTATTTTATTTAACATTCTTTTTCCTCCTACGAAACATCTCAATTTAAATAATATTTATTGAATTATTTTCAATTGATTCAAATCATAATCGTCGTTTGTTACATTTAATTGACAAAATAAAAAAACAGAAACTATTAAACGTAGTTTCTGTTTTTCATTTCATCTCACAACAGTAAGATTTTCTATACGGTTTTCATGATAAATAAATTCCTTGTAAAAAACACCGCTCATTTATTTCTTATACTCGTAATAAAATAAATAGAATGATTCATAGCCAATAATCATGTTTAAATTTATGAAAAAGGGAGGTAACGGAATGGACCGAAGCAATTCAAATCATACATATAACGGACCTTCCAAAGCACTGCCTCTCTCCCTATTCGACGTAAAAAATGAATTGAAACAAAAAAGCAAACTTATTCCTTCTGGCACCATGTATAAATTAACGAAAGAAGAACAACTCATCATCAACAAAATAAAAATACAAACAGAACAGCTAAATAAAAATAATGTTACAAGAACACGCGCATACTACCAATTTTACATTCAATATCCAGAAATACATTGGGCACTGCTTGGGCATATGGTATCACGTAACGGCGGTTGGAATATGACTGATTTAAAGGGCGATTTATATACGAGAATTTTATCAGAGAAAGATCAATTCATATTTTTTTCTTTTTTAGAAAGAGGGAATTGGCTTATTTTCCAAGATGTATACCCTCAATTTTTACTTTACGAACAAAGTGTAAAGAGATCACAAAAGTTATTTCACCTTCTCCCTCACCTAAATGTTTCTACATTTATGGAAACGATGTGGAACCATTTTTGGAAAACAGGTAACAAAAAAACTTTAGCAATTGCAACTATTATTAATGAACAAAACTACTTAGAAAAAAGAGTGATTCAAAATGTACAATTTAAAAAGACTGTACTAAATAGTATTGGATTTAAACTCTTTGATTTCTTTCAGTTTAATCATATCCTTTTCCCATTCTACGAAAATGATAAGAAACAAAAAGTATTACTATTTGGTGATACAATGAAACATTTCACTTCCTTACATGAACGGATATTAATTGGAAAAAGATTGTACTCATTATTATTTCGAGATACACATGTTTTATCTCAAATAATAAGCTGGGCTCAACACCATCCACATACAGGATCTAGGAAAGATTACTGGCCCCATTTATTTTCAAGTGTAAATGAATCTTTTTCCCGTGAGTTTTATAAGCGCCGAATAAAGAAATGCCAGTTACGAAATGGCGCTTATCGCATATACAGCCCTGCACTCATCTATGCATGGCGAGATATGAAGCATGAAGCAGTTGACAGTGAAGATTGGTTTACCGATTGGCAAGTTGTAAATTACTTAGTTGATAAGGAGGAAAATATAAATGGACAAATTACAGAAGACTACTGCAAAACACTCGAAAAAATTGAACTCGCCATTCTCGCAAAGAAAAATGTCCTCCTCCGAGAAGAAGAATGAGTTTCTAGCATTAGTAGTTACAATCTTTCTCTCTTCTATTATTGGAACTTGCTTAGATGCCTTTTTTGTTCATAAACAAATATATTCTTTTCCGGCTAGGCCCTTCTCATCCACATTTTCGGTGAATATAGCTTTTACATTGTTCGTACTGCCGATTTTAACAGTTATCTTTATACACATTTCAAAAAAATTATCTAAAGTTTCTAGAATTTTATTTATTATTTCAATCGGTATTTGTGCTAGCCTTTTTGAACAGATTGCTGAAAGTTTAGGTTTATTTGTACATAGTGCGAATTGGAATCATACATATTCTTTATTTGGTTATATGATTTTTCATTCTTTTATTTGGAACGTATATAATTGGATAAAAAAATAAAGAGACCATTATAGGTCTCTTCTTAAGCATACTCTTCCGTTATTACTAATGGTGCCAATGTTTGAAGGCTTTTAGAGCGTAAACGATAGGCAACGACTTTCTTCTTATATTGCTTAATGACATCAACATGTTCCTCATAGCTATATAGCGAAAATCTAATCTCTTTATTCCCTTTCTTCGTGTTAATAACGATCGGTGTTCCTTCTCCGTGCGGCGGGAAATAATGTTTATCTAAAAACAAAGCCTCATTAAATTCATGAATAACTTGTAGTTTCATTTCTCCCTCTATATTTTTTCCATCTATCGATATAGAAGTATTTTCCACCTCAAGCTTTTGATGCAATTCAAATTTACTAATAATTGATTCTACAACAGAAGTGGGCATGCTAGAAACTAATACTTTAATAGCTCCAAAAACAAATAATGTAACTATAAACCATGTTGTCATTGTTATCATCTCCATTACATTTAAAAAATAAATTTCGTTCCATACGGTATTAGTATACTAATAAGTATTCCAGTTACAATCATCGTTACCGAACCGATAGTCGCTTCTTTCTCGCCTTCTTTCACTAAACGACTCACACCGATAATATGTGATGCACAGCCCATTCCAACTCCTTTTCCAATCGTACTTGTTATACGGAAAAACTTAAGTACTGTTGGTCCCATAATAGCGCCTGTTATTCCTGCAACAACTACAAAACTAGAAGTCATAGATGGAATACCACCAATTTGATCCGCTATTGAAAGGGCAATTGGCATTGTCGCTACCTGTGGTAAAGTAGTTAATATAAGTTCCTTATCTATATTTAAAATTCCGCCAATCACTACATTCATGCTCGTTACAGCCACTATACCTATCACTACTCCGATTAGTATCGATGAAAAATTTTTCATCAGTATCTTTCGCTCTTTAAATAGAGGTATGGCCAATGCTACAATTGCAGGGCTCAATAAGCTTGAAAGAATGTTTCCCCCATTTTCCCTATACTCATGATGAGAAATACCAAAAATCAAAAATAAACAAATCATAATTGCCGTAACTGTTAACACTGGTAACGTAAATGCAAACGTAATTTTTTTATATAGCTTTGTCGCCAAGAAATAAATTGCTACAGTAATAATAATTAAGACCATTTGAATCGTGCACCTTGTCGATTTTATTTTTTTGATGTGACTAATAATTGACTTATATACCCTGAAACAATCAAAGTTACTACAGTACTTGCAACTACTAAAAGGAATATAATACTTCCCTTACTGAAAAGAAAAGACCCGTATTCCATGAGCCCTGTTGTCGAAGGGATTAAAAATAACGGTAAAAATACGATTAACTTTTCCGAACCTAACTCAAACCATTTTAACGGTAAAACGCGAGTGGAAAGGAGCAGGAACAGTATTAACATCCCTATTAAATTCCCCGGTATTGATAGATGGAATATTTCCTGAATCCACGTACCCACTAGGCTAAATACATATAGCACGCCTACTTGAAGTAAAAGCGTCACGTACTTCATTTCTTTCCCTCATTTCACTATCACACATCCATATTATGAAATCTCATTTAGCGTGTCGGCAAACCGTTTAATTCCAAGTTGAATTTGTTCTATATTCGCTCTACCAAACGTAAATCGTATATATTCATTTTTCGAACCTAAAACACTGCCCGGAACAAATGCGACACCATTCCGTATAGATTCACCTAATAAGTGATATTCATCAAATTTTCCTGTTACTTTACACCATACATGTATTCCACCCTCTGGCACGAAACATTCAACTCGTTCTCCCAATGTTCCTTCAAGCTCTGCAATTAATTCATCTCTTCTTTGCTTCAATTGTCCACGAAGTATCGTAATATGTGTATGGAAATCCTTTGATTCTAAAAATTGATTTGCTACCCACTGCGTAAATACACTATGGCCAAAATCAACTTGTTGCTTTGCATCTGCTAAACGCTCAATTACGCGTGTAGGACCAATTATCCATCCAATACGTAATCCTGATGCAACAATTTTTGATAATGAACTTATATAAAGAACATTTCCATTTTGGTCCATTGATTTTAATGTCGGGTTCACTTCTCCATTAAAAGAAATTAAACTATACGGATCATCTTCTACAATTGGTATACCGAACTCAGAAGACAGTTCTAAAATTTTTTTACGTCTCGCTAATGAAAGCACAGTACCCGTTGGATTTTGATAATCTGGATTCAAAAACACCATACGAATGCGATGCTTTTTGTGCAAATCGATTAAGTCATCTGGATTCATTCCATCCTTATCAACAGGTAAATGAAATATGTTTAAACCGGCCGATTTAAACATTGGGAGCGAAAAACAATACGAAGGATCTTCAATCGCAATCGCATCACCAGGTTTTAATAAACATTGAACGATAAGATTAAGCGCCTGTTGTGCTCCTGACGTAATAAGAATAGAGCTTGAATCTGCTTCAATTTGTTTATATTGCTGAACATGTGCTGCAATTGTTTTTCTCAACATCTCATTTCCAAGTGGATGGTCATAACCGAGGTTTTCCATAAATGTTTTCTCCGACAAAATTGTTCGAAATCTATCACTTGGAATTAATTCTGGTGACAGTTCACCGCTTGCTAAATTAATTAAATCATCTTTTTGTGTTTCCGTTCGAATTTGTTGAACGAGTGGTACGTTAGGTAAGAACGATCCATCCTCCACGTACCTACCCCAGTTCGGTATTCGTTTATGTAAGACACCCCATATGTCCGTATTGACCCGTGTTCCGCTTCCCTTTTGTCGTTCTACTACTCCAAGTGATTTTAATTCTTCATACGCAGCTACTATTGTACTCCGGTTCACCTGTAATTCCTTTGCTAACATACGCTCAGAAGGTAACTTACTATCAGAAGGTAATTCTCCTGAAGAAATGCCTCTTTCAATATAATCCGCGATTTGTTTATATACAGGTGTCTTATCTGCACGATTTGGTTTCCATTCCATATAGTTGCTCCCTCTCAAAACAAACTAATCTCAATTTATTACTAACAGTATTTACTCTAAAAATAGTATTAATTAGTCACATCTTCTTATCCGCAAATAAATATATCCAAAATGGCTCTCTTTCTGATTACTCGATACCTTCTAAAATTCCAACTTCATACTCTCATTTCAGTTCTTTTACAAACTATCAGATCATTACCGCATACCATGTTACCCCAAGCAGTAGAACAAAAAGAAGAAGAATATAGATTGCAGATAAGTTTTTCACATTTCTTTTTGTAGACTTACCATAATTATCCTCCACGTTTCTTGCAACTAGTACAGTCCCAAATAGCGATACAATTACAATAATAACGACTAGTGAAATTGCAAAACTCATTGTCTTTTCACCTCTCTAAGCCCCATCTATTTTAATTAAAGAACTTACATAAAAACCTTCCTCTTTAAAACGTTGATAACATACTACCTTTCTTCTCTTATCATAATAGATGTTTGTAAAAAGCGGACCAACCACTTTCGTGTTTTTTTGCTCATCCACTTTAAAAATAAAAAGCAACTGATCACTTAGGATCAGTTGCTTTTTTCACACGATAATTTTTCATTTAAAATTAATTCGATTTAAAAGTTTAGTCTTTTCATAATGAAACATCGACTGAGATAACTCGAAAATTGTTCCATTTACAAGATACACTGTATTTTCAATAAGAAGCGCCGGATCACCTTCATTTAATTCTAAAAGCTGTGCATTTTCTTTATTTACTTTTTCACAACTAATAACTTTATCAGCAAAACCAATATTTAATCGTAAATCTTCAATGAAATAACTGTATACAGAGCTTAATGCTATTTCTTCGTTCAAATATGGAATAATATCCTTTTTGAAATAACTTACTTCAATAGAGAACGGCTTAGCATCTACAATTCTTAAGCGCTTCAAAAAATACAACCTAGTTCCAGCTTCGCATTGCATTCGCTTTGCTATTTCTTCGTCCGCATCTATTACTTCAAGCTCTAACACTTTCGTTTCAATATTTTGTGAAACAAGATTTTTCGTTAATCCACGTAAACTTCCTAAATTAATGTAATCTGTTACAGAAGTTTCGCGTAAAAACATACCACTACCTTGTACTTGAAAAATATAACCTCTATTCACAAGCTGACTAATTACTTTACGTATCGTATTACGGCTTACTTCAAATCGATTCATCAACGCTTCTTCTGTAGGTAGTTTTTTCGTTTCATTAAAAAGCCCATCTCGAATGTTTTGCTCTAACATATCTGCAATTTGTTTATACTTTGCACTCATACACTTTCTCCTAAAATACTCTTTTATCTGTTATAACTCTTCCCCTCTCGTTTCGATCACATGTTTATACCAATGAAACGAAAGTTTCTTCTTACGTTTTAAGTTATCATTATGATCGACAAAAATAAAGCCATATTGCTTTTTATATCCATTTAACCAACTTAAAAGATCAATCACTGACCATGCATAATAACCTTTTAAATTAATTCCCTCTTCAATTGCACGCTTCATTACTTTTAAATGCGCTTCAATAAATTTAATTCTCGGAACATCTACAATTTCTCCGTCAATGATTGGATCTTCATCACCAAGTCCATTTTCCGTTACATACATCTTTATGTCACCGTAACGCGCTTTCAACATATGCAATCCCTCTAAGAAACCTTCGGGAGATATTTCCCATCCCCATTTTGTATATGTTTTATCATCCATTTTAACTGTTCGATAAAAACCATCAAAAGAAGGATTACCTGGAGCAAGCGTTGAGTTTTCTCGAGAATGTTCCTCACTCTTTATATCCATATCGTATCTTTCTACTCGTATTGGTTGATAATAATTCAAACCAATAAAATCATTTTCTTCTGCATTTTGTTTAATAATTTCTAATTCTTCAACCGTCCAATTAGGAGTCCACCCTTTTTCCTTTAATTGTTGTACAACATAAGACGGATACTCACCTTTTAAAACTGGATCATAATACCAATACGTTTCATATTCATTCGCATGATTTGCTGCTTGTATATTTTCTTTTTGGTTATCCACACTATAAGCAGGTAAGAAAACATGTGTAATCCCAATCTCACCATATTGTTTCAGCTGCTTATATACCGCAACTGTTTTCGCATGTGCATAAAATACATAATGAGTCGCTTGAAAATACTTTGGAACATCATTTTGTATTCCTGGTGGATGTGCACCTTTTAAATAACCTAGTCCACAAAACATTACTGTCTCATTAAAAGTAATCCAATGCTTAACTCTGTCACCAAATGCCTTAAAACAAGTTTCTGCATATTTTACGAAAGCCTCTGCTGTTCTTTTATTCGTCCATCCACCATCTTTTTCTAACGGTAATGGTAAATCCCAATGATATAAAGTGACAAACGGTACAATCCCGTATTTTAAACATTCATCAATTAAGTTGTTATAAAATTCAATCCCTTTTTCATTTACCTCTCCATCTCCAGTCGGCAATATTCTTGCCCAAGAAATAGAAAAACGATACGATTCTAATCCCATCTCAGCCATTAAGCGAACATCTTCCTTATATCGATGATAATGATCAACAGCTACATCACCATTTGTTCCATTGTATGTTTTGCCAGGAACTTTTGAAAACTCGTCCCAATTCGTAACACCTTTTCCATCTTCATTCCATGCACCTTCTACTTGATAAGAAGCTGAAGCAGCTCCGAATAAAAAATCATGTGGAAACTTCATAGTATATACCTCCATTTCATTACAACAAATTAAATTTAATGATACATTTATAATTTATTGGTACAAATTTTATATGTATGATTATATCTTATGTTTTTATTTTTTTCTATTATAAAAGTACAATTTATATTGTTGGTTATTGGAAAATAAAAAGAAGCGATATATTTTATCGCTTCTTACTCTCATCATCTTTATTCTTTTATTAATGACTTATTCGCTCTTATAACTTCTTGATACAATAATGGTGACCACTTTTCATTTATATAGTCTTGAATTACCCAGCCCACTCTCAAAGGATTCTTTTGTTTTATATAGTTTGCAATTTCAGGATTTATATAAGAGGCATAGTAATATGGACTATTCCATGCTGTACCACCAGAAGACAAGCTTGTAAAATTTATATATAGATGATTTAAATCCTCACTATTGTTCATCGTTTCATTCATCGTATCTTTAATAGATTTTACTTTCTCATCATAACTCACTTTATATTTATCTTGTACTGTTACATTTACATTTTGATTTACAGTTGTGGTAAACGTCTCATTATCTGGCCAATAAAAATTATTATATCCTCCAGATTCATTACTACCACTATATCTTTTTAGTAGTACAATTTTCCCACGAGCATCTCCAAGTTTTATATTTCCTTCTGTTTTTAAAAAGATAGGATCAACAAAATAATTTTTTTCAAACGTACTACTAAATGGACCTTCTGCCCCTTTCATATCCTCATACTCTTTTTTTAAAGACATAATAATCGTTTCACTCGGGTTATCTCTTAAAAATTGTTTCGCTTCGTTTATGAATTCATGCAGTGTTACATAAAGATATAATGGCCCATGATGAAGAACTATCGTATTATCATCTGTTAAACGTCCTCTTATATCAAAAATGCGAGCTCCATGGTCCATTTGATAGCGAAAATCATATTCTTGCGTCATTCCCCATACTTGCTTAATCGGATTTTGCAACTTGAACGTCCCACTATCGTGTGTTCCTGGAATTGAAATTCGTGCTAACGGGATACTATCAGGTATAGGTTGCATCCATTTTGATAAATTTTCAAGCTCATTAACAGAGCTAGCTGCAACTACTCTCTTATCATGTAAAGCAAATACAAATGTGATAAATATTGTACTACATATGAATAATTTCAAAATTAACTTCTTATTGCTCATTATTATCCCTCTCTTTTTCTGTTTTTACATCAAACTTATTGAATATAATATAAGCTAGTTCAGAAAAAATAAATAACATTTCATCAATATGAAATATTGCATAGAAGTAAAGTTAAAAAATCATTCACATATACTAAATTAGAAAAATTTAAAGGAACTTCATCTGAAGTTCCTTTTACTTATTTTATGTTCAATACGTATGAACCATCTTTATTCTCATATTTATAGACGTATAAATAATATTTACCTGGCTTTGCATTATAAGTTCCTTTAACTACATTGCCTTCATTTTCACCATATGCTACATAGTTATTTAAATCTGATTCATGATGAAGTACCCATGTCATTCCGATATTTTGTTCATTTAGTAAAGAAATATTAATATTTTCCGGCGAATCAATTTGGAAAGTAAATACATCTACTCTATCACTATTATGTAGCGTTCCTTTCACCGGTGTATGAAAGTTAACTTTATTTGCCTGTCTAGGCTCATTATTTGGTTCATTTTCTGTTACTTGTAATTCATTCCCAACGTTTGGTTTTCTTTGTTCATAGCCTAAGTTTACTAGTATAGACTTCAAATCTGGTAAAACACCAATTTTATCTGCATATGGATCTTTAGATTTTGTTCCTGTACTCTGGTTGCTTAATATTGCTCTTAGTTCACTAGGTCTATATGGTTGTCCTAAATTTTCTTTAGCAATGCTTTGTACTAAAGTCGCTGCCCCAGCAATAATTGGCGAAGCACTAGATGTTCCGCTAAAGCTTGAAGTATAAAGGTTTACAGCACTTCTACTTTGTTCAGCTGTAGTTGTATCTACATTTTCTCCCCATCCGTACACATCAATACGGCTTCCATAATTCGAAAACCACATACGTTCATGAGGGAAAGATGAAGAGCCAGCTCCTACCATAATTGCACCCGAATCTTTAAAATCTTTACTATTACGATTTAAGACTTGCTTACCCTTTCTATCTTTGAACTCATCTAAATCATTCCACCCATTTGCTCCGGCCTCTATAATTACAATCCCTTTATCTGTACCAGCACGAATTGCATCAAAGATATCTGGTTGTACTTCAACAGGTAAATATTTATCACCATATCCATCGAAAGATGCTTGCGCCTCTAACAATAAAACATCCCCAGCTTCTAACTGATTTACAGCGCTTAATATTGCATCAGCCGTATTATACTGTCCATTATCTCTTATTTGAGAGATAACCTTTGCTTTCGCTTTTGGCGCAATCCCAATATTCCCAACTTCATTGTCCTCAGAGGATACAATTCCTAGTACAGACGTCCCATGACCGACATGCTGATCTATATTTCTTCCAGACATTAACTCAATTTTTTGATGTAATAAATCCTCATGATTTAATAACCATCCGTATTCCATATCAACAAAAGTGATACCATTTCCATTACCGCCTTGAATTCCCCAGGCGAAAGGCGCATTAATACCGTATGGGGCCGCTTCAAGATAACCTTGTTTTTTAAATCTAGGATTGTTACTAGGATTAAGAGCTACACTTGATGATTGCACTTCAGGTGGCATTATTTTCTCTTGTTTCTTCATATACGCATCTTCTATTAAAGAAGATGCCTTTAACTTATCTACTATTTCTTCTTCATACCCACTATTTTGATTTTGAAGAATATAGTAGTTTAATAAACTTGTAGATACATGATTAGGTGCTTTCACTTCAAGGTTTTGTATTTGTTCCGGGCTTACAGATGTGAATAAACGAGTAAATGTTACATCTGGATATTCTTTCAAAAAATCTTTTATTACTTTATCATTCGTTTGAGATTGTATTTGTTTTTCAATACCATCTTCATATGGCAAATCCAAATCCGCTTTAAATTTTACAATGATTTGCTTATCTGTTTCTTGTTCTATCCCTGATTTAATCTGCTGTTCTATAGAATCAGCATGTACACTATTGATAGTACCCCCTGTTCCTAAAAGTGTTGTAATGATTACAGTTGACGCACACATTTTTTGAAATATTTTCATTGCATTAATCCTCCTATTAATAATTAATAATTAATCATTATATTAATCTATAATGATTTTATTTCTATAACGTATTCCCTTTCTACTAAATAGATTATAGTAATCAGAAATATGAACTTCAATGTATTTTCATATGCAATATTTCATATTCGGACTCTACACTACACGAAGATGAAACTTATAGTGATTATTTATTTTATATGTGCTAATATACTTACATTAATATATTACGCATATATACATTTCAAACTACATTACTTAATAGTTTCACCTTAATTTTTTCTTAGGAGGATTTACAATGAAATTACTAAAACTAAAACATATAATCCCTTTATCTGCAGCTGCAATTACATTCGTATGTAGTCAAAGCACAGCTGAAGCTTCTACCATTCATACAGTAAAAAAGAACGATACACTTTGGGGCATTAGTAAACAATACGGAGTTTCAATACAATCCATTAAACAGGCTAATAATAAAGGAAACGATCAAACCTTTATTGGCGAACAGTTACATATTCCAGGGTCCGTGAAATCAAATGAAATCACTGTTCCTCAAAACGCCAAGCCAGCCAACATTTCTGGACAAATTATTTATCAAGTACAACCGGGAGATTCATTAGAAACGATAGCAAGGCGTTACAATGTCACTGTCCAATCTATAAAACAAATGAACAATACAGTCGGAAACAAGCTTTATACAGGACAACATTTAAAAATCAACTCAAGCATTTCACAAAAAGAAAAAGACTTAATGGCACGCTTAGTTACCGCTGAAGCAGGTGGCGAATCCTATAAAGGAAAAGTAGCAGTAGCGAAAGTTATACTAAATCGTGTAAATGCAAAAGGTTTTCCAAATACAATAACAGGCGTTATTTATGAACCTATTAAATACGGATATGCATTTACTCCTGTTACAGATGGAAGAATTAATCAGCCTGCAAGCGCAGAAGCAAAAATGGCTGTAGAAGAGGCTATCTCCACAAATGGAGTACATTCTGACTGGCTTTATTTCTACAATCCAAAAACATCAACAGACAAGTGGATTACGACACGTCAAACAGTAGCAGTAATTGGTAACCATGTATTTGCTAAATAAGATTTAAAATCATTAACAGACCTCTTCACTTAAAAGGTCTGTTTTTTTCTATGTAAGATGTTATTAATCATATGACATAGTTATTTTTTAAACTGTTTCTTCTTTCAAATAAAAATTTTTGTATTTACTCCACCACTCGTAGAAATTAATAAAGCATCAAGTTCAAAAACTCCCACTTTATTAATAAAAGCTATTTCTTAACTTCATAAAATTGTTATACACTAGAAAAATAAAAAACAAACTATTCGTTAGCAGGTGGAAGAATATGTATGATGTTACGATTATCGGCGCTGGAGTAAGTAGCATTTTTATGGCTTATTCACTAGCTAAAAGTAACAAAAAAGTTTTAATTCTTGATAAAGGTAAAGCGCTAGAAGATCGCCATTGTCCTTTAGACGAAGGAAAAGTGTGTAATTGTACTACATGTGATAAATATTTCGGGTTTGGTGGTTTAGGAAAATCTGAAGGGAAATTTAATTATACAAACGGATTTGGCGGAGAACTTGAGAAAAAAGTCGGTAAAGAGGGTTTTATACAACTCATGGCTGAAGTAGATGAAATTCTATGTCAGTTTGGTGGAAGTTCGGTTTCAAAATATTCTACTGAAAATTCAAGTCTCACTAAGAGAGCTGAAGCGTGTGGTTTACAAATGCTAACAACAGAAGTAAGACATCTTGGTACTACACTTTCCAGTAACATTTTTCAGCAGCTCTATGAATTTTTACTGACGAAAATAAAGATCCAATTTCATATAGATGTACAACATATTCTGAAACAGGAAGATCATTTTACAATAGAGACAAATCAAGGAACAGTTCAAACTAAGCAACTTGTATTTGCAACTGGGCGCTCTGGGGCCGATTGATTAAAAGAAATATGCAGTTCCCTAAATATTTCTCAGGAGCAAACACGTTTAGATTTAGGAATTAGAGTAGAAATGAAAGAACATCAATTACGTTCTATATTAAAAGATACTTTTGAAACAAAACTTTCTTATCAAGGTGAGCATTTCACAGCAACTACTTACTGTATGAATCCACAAGGCCGCATCATTCGAAAGTACGAAGAAGGTTTAGTTATGCCTGACGGTCAAAATTTTCGAGAGCAAGGAACTGGCACTTCTAATTTAAATTTCACTTTATTTATTCCTCGCTATTTTCCAACTCTCAAAGAAGCAAATGTATACGCAAGTTCAATTATTAAAGACATTAACCAAGGACGAGATCGGATTGTTATACAGCGCTTAGAGGACTTACTAAAGAAACAACCTACGGCGGAAAACAGCATGGAGCATAATCGTATACACCCTACACTACAGGGGGATTATGGAGATTTGAATCAAGAAATCCCTCAATTATATATTGAAGGGCTCAAAGAGTTTTTATTACGCTTAGAACAATTTATACAAGAACCGATTGATAAAGATACTTTGTTATATGGAATTGACGGAAAGTTCTATGCTCCTACGATAAAACTCAATAACTATTTTGAAACAAGTGTGCATGGGCTATTTTTAATTGGAGATTGTTCAGGCGTTACGCATTCATTATCTCAAGCAGCTGCAAGTGGTCTGTATGTTGGAAAGTACTTATCTGACATTTAATTTCTATCATTAAAATGTCAGTCAAATATTTTTAATTTCAAAACACTTTACTCATATATAGTAAAAGTATATTAATAAGCCCCCTATCCTTCCCGGCTAATGATTAACCGACAAAAAATCAGGATTTTACAAAATACATATGTAATATAACTGTATATTTAAAACGATTGGCATTCAATTCTAATAAATTGAATGTCAACAGTTTTAAAAGTCTCTATCCATTTTCACTTTTATTTGTTCGATATTTTGTAACATCATCATAGTGTTTAATATGGTAGGATGTCTATAAGTCAATTTCACTACAACTATGACTTTTTCTGCCCGTTTCTCAAAAAGAGTTATATTTATGCTACTACGCTTTAAAAATCCCCATTGTATGTATATGAATACTTCAAATTATTCCCTTTAGAAAACAAAGTCTACATGGTTCATTCCATTCTAATAGTTATAAAAACATAATATATAACTTTAGTTAAATAAATTATATAAAGAAGGTGTAAAAATGAAGAACAAAATAAATTTACAGATGCAAAATATAAGTTTTGTTATAATAATGGCTTTAGCAGTATGGTTAAAAACATATCTTATTACGCGATTCAGTTTTGATTTAAAAATTGAGTCTTCAACGCAAGAGCTTATTTTATTTATTAGCCCTCTAGCCGCATCATTAGCGTTTGTTGGATTAGCATTATTTGCAACTGGTAAAAAGCGAAATTATATAGCGCTCTGTATTAATTTCTTATTAACAATCGTACTTGTTGGAAATGTAATGTTCTATGATTTTTATAGTGATTTCGTTACATTACCAGTACTTGGACAAACCTCAAACTTTGGCCAATTAGGCAGCAGTATTATAGAAATATTAAACTACAAAATTATACTCGCATTCGTAGACATTGTTTTCTTCTTTATTTTATTAAAAAAGAAATCATTGGTCTTTAAAACAGAACGTGTAACTCATTCTACGCGCTTTTTATACTTTCTTTTAACGATTGGTGTATTCTTTGCGAATCTACATCTTGCAGAAAAAGAGCGCCCTGAATTATTAACAAGATCATTCGACCGAGTCATGCTTGTCAAAAATTTAGGCTTATATACTCACCAAGTATATGACTTAACACTGCAAGTAAAAGCTGGGTCACAAAAAGCACTTGCTGATAGTAGTAAATTACAAGAAACTGAAAACTACGTAAAAGCAAATCAAAGCGAGCCAAACCCTAATATGTTTGGTGCAGCGAAAGGAAAAAACGTAATTGTCGTCACTCTTGAATCCTTGCAAACCTTCTTAATAGGCGCATCAGTGAACGGGCAAGAAGTTACACCATTCCTAAATGAATTCATAAATGAAAGTTATTACTTTGATAACTTTTTCCATCAAACTGGTCAAGGGAAAACATCCGATTCAGAATTTCTAATCGATACGTCGTTGTATCCATTAAATCGAGGAGCTGTATTCTTCACACACGGTAACAATGATTATACTGCAACTCCAGAAATTTTACGTCAACAAGGTTATTTCACTTCTGTATTTCATGCAAATAACGCAACATTTTGGAATCGTAATATTATGTACTCCGCTCTTGGTTATGACCGTTACTATAATGAACTTGATTACAAAATCACACCCGAAACAAATTTAAATTGGGGATTAAAAGATATCGAATACTTTGATCAATCAGTAGATATATTAAAAACTGTTAATCAACCATTCTATGCTCGTTTCCTTACTTTAACAAACCATTATCCATTTACGTATGATGAAGATACAAAATTCATTGAACCATACACCTCTGGTAATGGCGTATTTGATCGTTACATCGTAACAGCACGTTACTTAGACGAATCCATTAAAAAATTTATTGAACGTCTAAAGGCCGAGGGGCTTTACGATAATTCTATTATTGTGTTATACGGTGATCATTATGGCATTTCCGAAAAACATAATCGTGCAATGGCACAGTTTTTAGAAAAAGATCAAATAACAGAATTTGATACTTTAAATTTACAACGTACACCTTTATATATTCATATTCCAGGACAAACAGAAGGTCAAACTATTTCAAAGCCTACGGGACAAATCGATATGAAACCTACTATTCTAAATTTATTAGGTGTTGATTCTACGAATGATATCCGTTTTGGCCATGATATGTTTTCAGATGAATATACTGGCTTTGTTGTTTTACGTGATGGTAGCTTCGTTACAGATAAGTATGCATACAAAAACAACACTTTCTACGACCGTATAACAGGTGAAATTGTAGATTTACCAAAAAAAGAAGCTCAAGCCCTCATTAAACGTGCACAAAATGAATTACGAATGTCTGACAAAATTATTGAAGGCGATTTATTACGTTTCTCAGAAAGCAATAAAATTAAAACTGGCGAAGTACAAACTAAAATTAAAGAAACAGAAAAATAATCTATATATGAAAAAGGAGCAACTTATTACAGTTGCTCCTTTTACTTTCTTATAACACATCAGATCGTGTATATACAAAATCTGATGTGTTTACTTTTATTCTACGCTTGTTTCTAAAGCTACATCCGTATAGGTATTATCATCACCTATATTTAAAATTACTTCACATTGACGCAATCTCAATTCAAAGAGCATGATAGAATCATGATAGATTTCAGGATTTGATTTCATCTTATGTAACATCTCTTGTTTTTCTTGTATTTCTAAATGCGTGTTTTCTACAGCCTGCTTTAAGGAGTTAAAGGGATTCCTAAAGAATATATTAATATCTCGCTCTTGTGTGTTTTCAAACAGCTCAAATTGCAAGAAAAATTTCTTCATAATAGAAGCCGTTACTTCAGTATAATCTTCATTTTCTACATACTGTTTATATTTGTTATATAGCATAGATTTATTTTTAGGAAGAACTCCAAATAATTTACCGGCACTTTTCAGTAAAAATTGTGCTGGCGTAAATCGACGTAAAATATTTACTTCATCCATTTGTATTTTAGTCGTCATCCTGTCAGTATCTCTGCGCCAGTCATCAAGCACTTTAAAGTCACATTCTAACTGTATTCTATTTTCTCCAAATAGTGAATTAAGCCCTTCACTAAGTTCTTCTAAATACGTTTGACTTTGAAGAAGCTCATTATTAGAAGTTGCAATCCAATTTTGCATAGAAAGAGCAAGATTAGGTAATACAGTTTGTTCTAAATATTTATGCACTCTTTCATTCATTGCTTTATTTAGTTCCGTATCCATGTGCCCGAAATCACTTTCTTCACTAATTAAATTAGAACAGCTCTTTAATATCTTCGGAATATTTTCGGTAAGATCATTTGTAATTTCAGTCTTCATTGAACGATATGATTGTGTAATGAAATGAATTTTTTCCCTCTCAAATGCAGTAAGGTTATTAATGCTACCGTTTAGTTTCACTAGCATATCTTCATTCCAATTAATAGCATCCACCAGATTATTTTCTTTCTCAACACGTTTATCCAAAAGATATGTAATTGTTTTTCGAATGAAAAATAATAACTTTTCAGTACGTTCTGCATCGATATTTTTATGATTAAAGTTAAAATGAATAAACTCGATTAGACCATTTAATTGTTGACTACTTGTATATAACGAGGAATAAGGGAAAATTCTCGCATACGGGAAATATGTATTTATTCTCGTTGCCGTATCATGTAATACCCTTTTCACTTCTGCTTCACTGTAAATGTTATCGATTTTATTTAATAAGAAATGAATTTGTAAATTTGGCGTATGTTCTTGAATACTTAATAGAATATCACGTTCTTTATCAGTAAAAGGTGAATCCGCATTCAATACGAATAGTAATTCGTCTACAGAATTTAAATATTCGAATATCTCATCTCTAGTGTCGTTATTTCTATTAAAGCCAGGTGTCACTACAAATGTAAGTTTATTTTCATTTAAAAATCTGCATGGTAATTTAAATTCAACACACGCTCTATCTCTATATGTTTGATGGTGCTGAGACATCATATTATGGTAATCAGTGATATCTTCCGTTGTTGTAATTGCTGAGTCTGTTATAGCGTTTATTTCTATATGAGCATCATTTTTTAAAACTACTACATTTGAAATTGATTTTTCTAATATATTTTCTCCTAATATAGAGTTAATAAATGTAGTTTTTCCGTTTCCTGAAGTTCCCGTTACTAAAATACGATTTGTTCTTAAATCTGCGAGCTCGTCAACTAACCACTTAAATCGGTGACCTATTTCTATATTCTGCTTTTGTGCCCACTGTGTAATAGATTCAAAAAGGTGTAAGCTGTACTCTAAGCCATTTACATGATTAATAGAATGTGACAGTAAGTTTTCCGCATGTTCTATATTTGCTGAATCTATTTTGGAAGGGAAAATCTCATCCCATGCCAATACAGCTGCAGATGGAAATACAGCATAAGATGGATTGACTACCTTTAACCAGTTTGCTAACAGATTTGGTATGATATCGTCTAATTGTCTAAGCGTATATTGACCTTGAATTAATGCAAAGTACGTTTCTTCGTAAAGAGCAGAAACTTTGTTCCATATATCGGACGAATGTATTTCAATATGTAAGAAAAATTCATTTATTGTATTAAGCCATAATAAATAATTTGGTTCATCTTTATAACTGTTCCAAAGTGATGAAACCATTTGTGTAAATTGTACTTGATCTACATTATTTAATGTAGCTAATGCATCATAAAAATAGTCTGGTGAAATATGTTTAGTAAACCCTTTATCGATATATCCTTTTAACACCTCAAACCAAGGATACGATTCTATTCGAATTAACTCATTCACAGCAAGCTCTACTGCACTATCAAAATCTTGCTGTTCCTCATAAAAGGAACGGGCAATTTTTGTGACATTCGGATAATCAGGATTTAAAGAAACTGCTTCTTTAATAACACCGAAAGCTGAGTCAAAATTATTTTGCTCAATGTAAAGAGAAAGTAATTGTAGTCTAATTTCGGTCATCAATATTTTATTATCAGTAGTAATGGAAGTATAAATATTTTCAGCATCTGGTAATTGATTAAGTTCGAAATAAGCATCCGCAATATTTTTTTGTGCCCATGGTGCTAATTCATTACTAACCTTCTCCCATTTAAAAATAGCTGCTTCAAAATCTTGATGACGATAATAAAATTCACCTTGCGCAAAACGAATATAAGACCCATCAGAAATCTCATTTTTTTCTTCGTTTACATAAGCTTGTCCAAGTACGTCAAGAGTTGGTTTTGTTTCATTCTCCATTAGGAACGTTTCATAATACATCTTTTTTATTAATTGTTTTTCTAATCTCATCTTTTCCCCCACTATATCTTGAAAATAAATTTTTAAGATATGTCAATGCTTTTTGTATGTATGCTTTTTATCTTAACAAAGAATATCTTTTGGAAAATTTCATTTTCCTTTCATTTTTCAAGTTAGATTGAATTTTTATGAGAAAAGTTTCAGTTTTTTTTCAATTCCCTTTCAGTTATGAAACAGCATTAAATGTTCCTAATAACCTAATAACACTATAATATTCCACATTATATTATCAAGAAAACCCCATATAAACCATATTATAAAAACAATCTATATTGAATTTATATGCATAATTCACTGTACTATCAAACAAAAAAACAACAATAGGAGCCAACAGCTATTCATACCATTTCTTTCTTAAATTGTTTTCCTTTAAAATGTTTCAGTAGTTATGTAATTAAATTCCATTAACCTATATAAATAACTAGTCCAAAAAATATCTATATGCATATCATGTTATAGTAAAGAATTTAGGAGATCCTAAAAGGAGGCATTTTCATGTTTGAAGATAAATCTAAAATAAATTACCCATATGAATTTACTGAAACTACAACAGTTCCTCTAAAGAACCCCATTGACAAAAAATTCAAGAACGGTACAGATACACATAACTTCCCAATTAAGAAGCACTATAAAGAGCAAGTTCTATACACTGAAAAAATCAATAATAATCAAAATAAGTAATTGTATAGATCCTTATAACAATTAGCCAAATAAGAAGCAACATTTAACCATCCATAATTATTTGGTTAGTAATGTAGAAATCTTTATTATACAATTCATGCACCTTTTAAAAAGTGCTGTA
This sequence comes from Bacillus sp. FSL K6-0073, assembly GCF_038006085.1. Lineage (NCBI taxonomy): Bacteria > Bacillati > Bacillota > Bacilli > Caryophanales > Bacillaceae > Bacillus > Bacillus sp. FSL K6-0073. The sequence goes on from NZ_JBBOUN010000001.1 coordinate 3,810,053, forward strand.
TACAGCGCTTTTTTATACATAGATAAATTTAAGCTAATGCAACCAAGAAATAAACTGTAAAATTACTTCAGCATATTCTCGTTTAACTATTAAATCTACATATTAAAAGGGAGCAACAGTAAATGTTGCTCCCTTTTGAAATGTAATCTATTCACTCTACATAACCCTCTTAAACATCTTCTCCAACTCATAAGTAGAATGATGCACAAGAATCGGTCTTCCGTGTGGGCATGTGTATGGGTTTGTTGTTGTACGAAGTTCTTCCAGTAAAGCAAATATTTGATCGTTCGTTAAATATTGATTTGCTTTAATGGATGCTTTACAGCTCATCATGATAGCTGCTTCTTCACGTAACTTCTTAATATCAACTTTTTTTAGTTTAACAACTTGCTCCATCATTTCATCGATAATTTCTGTTTCTTGTCCTTTCGGGAACCACGTTGGATGCGAGCGGACGATAAAGGATTGATGGCCGAATTGTTCTAAAAATAGCCCGACTTTTTTTAGTTCTTCTAACTGTTCTTCGACACGTAAAAATTCAGTAAGAGATAGATCAATACGGTACGGTACAAGTAACTCTTGTACTTCTTGCGCTACCCTTCCTACTTTATCACGGAAGTATTCATAATTAATACGTTCCTGCGCAGCATGCTGGTCAATCATATATAAGCCTTTATCATTTTGAGCGAAAATATATGTTCCATGCATTTGTCCAATTGGATAAAGCGGTGGTAAGTCATTCCCGTTCATTTCAATCTCTTTTATTTCCCGAACTTCTTCTTCTAATTCCTCTAGTTCAAAGTCCTCTTCATTACTGTCCCACGATTTCTCTTCTTGAATTGGTTCTTCGATTATCGGTTTAGTGGATGGTTGCCAACTTTGTTCTTCTCTCACGAGCGACTGTGGTGGTTGCCATTCTTGCTTCGGTGGTTGCCAAAGCTGCGCTGGCTGTTTCACAGTCTGCGGTTCTTCTTGTTTTGCATCCATGCCAGTCGGTAAAATGATGTCCGGCATAGATGGTTCTTTCGGCTTCGCATGCTCAAACTGGAACTGTTCTTGCACACTTTCGTCTTTTTCTTTTTTCTTCGTTGTTACACCTGCATCTGGAATAAGCTGTATTTTTTTAAATGCAGCTTGCAATGTTTCTTCGATCAGCTTTAGCAATTCTTGTTCTTTACTAAAACGAACTTCTAACTTCGCTGGATGTACGTTAACGTCAACTAGCATTGGATCCATTTCAATCGATAAGAAACCAATTGGATACCGGCCAACTGGCAGTAATGTATGGTATCCTTGCTGAATTGCTTTCATTAATACAAAGTTTCGAACGTAACGACCATTTACAATCGTTGACATATAATTACGAGATGCTCTCGTTACTTCTGGTAATGTTACATAGCCTTTAATTGTAAAGTCTAAAGATTCGGCTTCAATTGGAACAAGCTTCTTCGCAACTTGAATACTGTAAATCGATGCAAGTACTTGTCTTACATCACCGTTACCTGACGTATGAAGCAATTTCTTTTCATTATGAAACAGTTTTAACGATACCTCTGGATGTGACATTGCAATACGATACACGATATCTGTAATATTTCCGAGCTCTGTATGAATGGTTTTCATATATTTAAGACGCGCTGGTGTATTAAAGAATAAGTTTTGTACTGTAATATCTGTTCCTTTTCGGCTCGCAGTCTTCTCTTGCTTTATAATGTCTCCACCTTTAATAATAAGGTGTGTACCAGGCGCATCACCTGTGCTAGTAATTAATTCTAATTCACTAACTGAGGCAATACTTGGCAATGCCTCACCGCGGAAACCGAGTGTTCTTATGCGGAACAGATCGTTTTCATCTTTAATTTTACTCGTTGCATGGCGTTCAAAAGCGACGATACAGTCTTCTTCTGCAATACCATCACCGTTATCAATGATACGAATTTTCGATAACCCAGCTTCTTCTAAGTGGATTTCAATAGATGTACTATTCGCATCGATAGAATTTTCCACAAGTTCTTTTACGACTGAAGCAGGGCGCTCTACTACTTCCCCTGCCGCAATTAAGTTAGAGAGTTGGTCATCGAGTTTGCGAATTTTCCCCATCTACTTACTCATCCTTTCTTTAACTTTTTCTGTAAGCGATACAATTCGTTCATCGCTTCTAAAGGTGTCATATCAAGTAAATCGATTTTTTTAATTTGCGCCAGTACTGCTGTTTCTTTTTGATCTAGCAGAGGCTTTTCTTGTTTCTTCGAAGACTGTTCTCCTCCAAAGAAAGATAGTTGCGATTCTTCTTCAGTCTCTACTTTCGTTTCCTGTATTTCTGCTATTTCCTCTTTTACAACTACAGGTTCTGGAGCAGCTTCTTGTACTTTTACTTCTACTCGTTTTGGAATAATAATTTCTTCCTGTCCTTCTAGCTGTGCTAACACTTCTTTCGCACGAGCGATTAGGCTATCTGGAAGCTCCGCAAGTTGCGCAACGTGAATTCCGTAACTTTTATCAGCTGCTCCATCTTGAATTTTATGAAGGAATACTACTTTTCCATTCTCTTCAATTGCTGAAACGTGTACATTTTTCAGTTGATCTAAACTCTCTTCTAACACCGTCAATTCGTGATAATGCGTAGAGAATAACGTTTTTGCACCAATTTGGTCATGAATATGTTCAATAATCGCTTGTGCAAGTGCCATACCATCATACGTAGATGTACCGCGTCCAATTTCATCGAATAAAATTAAACTTCTTTCTGATGCGTTTGCAATTGCATTTTTCGCTTCTAACATTTCGACCATAAATGTACTTTGACCTGAAATTAAATCATCCGCTGCACCAATTCTCGTAAAGATTTGGTCAAATACAGGTAATACTGCTTCTGTTGCTGGTACGAAACAACCGATTTGCGACATAACCGTTACAAGTGCTAATTGTCTCATATACGTACTTTTACCAGACATGTTCGGACCTGTAATTAAAAAGACATCCATATTCTCTGGCATAATACAATCATTCGGTACATACAATTTCCCGTTCAATACTTTTTCAACAACAGGATGACGACCATCTTTAATAAAGATTTCGCGCTTCGTTGTCAGTACAGGTTTTACAAACTGTTCTTCTTCACTAACTGTCGCAAAACTTTGCAGTACGTCTAATTCACTAATTACTTTCGCTAAATGTTGTAATTTCGGAATAAATACTTTTACTTCTTCACGAAGTGCTGTAAATAAATCGTATTCTAGCTGTACAATTTTTTCTTCAGCTTCTAAGATTAACGTTTCTTTTTCTTTCAGTTCATCTGTAATGAAACGTTCAGCATTAGCAAGCGTCTGTTTACGCTCATAGCGACCTTCTGGAAGTGCTGCAAGATTCGCTTTCGTTACTTCAATGTAGTAACCGAAAATACGGTTGTATCCGATTTTTAATGATTTAATTCCGGTAATATCACGTTCTCTTTTTTCAAGCTCAGCAATCCACGTTTTCCCGTTTTTACTAACGTAACGATATTGATCAAGCTTGTCATTATAACCATCTTTAATAATATCTCCATCTTTAATCGAAAGCGGTGGGTTTTCTTGAATACTTCTTCCTAGTAATTCTGTTAAGCTTTCACATGGATCTGCACCTTGAATTAATCTCGATGCATAAGCGTTATCTAACAAACTAATTGCTTCTAAAATAGCTGGTACTTGCAGCAATGAACGTCTTAATTGTAATAAGTCTCTTGCATTTACGTTACCAAATGCAACTTTTCCTGCTAAGCGTTCTAAATCATATACTTCTTTTAACTTTTCTTTTAAATCTTCACGTAAGAAGTAATCATTTACAAACGTTTCAACCATTTCTAAACGCTCTTCAATTCTTTCTTTCTGTATAAGTGGACGTTCCATCCACTGTTTTAACATACGACCACCCATAGCTGTTTTCGTCTTATCCAATAACCATAATAGTGATCCTGTTTTCTCTTTCGTTCGAAGTGTTTCTGTCAGTTCTAAATTCCGCTTTGAATGTACATCAATTTTCATAAATTGATTCGTATAATAAATTTCTACTGGTTGCAAATGATCTAAAGAACGTTTTTGTGTTCTTATTACATAGTTAAATAAGCGTCCAACTGCTTTAATTAATTTTGCTTGTGAAACATTTTTCACAAGATGTTCTAATCCTTCCGGAATTGCCGTTGCATCTTCATACGAAATCGTCATTTTCAATGTTTCAGTTAACTTGTTTAGTTCATCTTTAGAAAATGAAGAATCAACAACAATTTCTTTCGAACCAGTTGCATACACTTCTAATAAAATATCTTCTACTGAACCAGTCAATAACGTTACTGTATTTTGTCCAGTCGTTAAGTCGTTACAAGCTAATGCATACGATCCATCTTCAAAATGTGTTAATGCGGCTAAGAAGTTATTTTCTTTCTCATCAATTGTACGCCCTTCCATCATCGTTCCTGGCGTAATTAATTGTACTACTTCACGACGTACTACACCTTTAGCTGTTTTCGGATCTTCTACTTGCTCACAAACAGCTACTTTATATCCTTTTTCAACAAGTTGTTCAATATAGTTTTTAGCCGCATGATACGGTACACCGCACATTGGTATACGTTCACTACTACCGCCATCTCGGCTCGTTAATGTAATTTCAAGTTCATGAGCTGCTTTTACAGCATCCTCAAAGAACATTTCATAAAAATCGCCTAAGCGAAAAAATAAAAAGGCATCTTGATAATCTGCCTTAACCTTTAAATATTGCTGTATCATAGGCGTATATTGAGTCATACTTTTCCTCCATAATTCTTACATGATAATCTATTTTCATATATGTCGCATTTCACGGACACTCTTATCTCCTATTTCAGGAGTCTTTCTTCATTATAACATATTTCATAAAGAATCATGTTCATTCAGCGCCACTTATGTAAAGTAAAAAGCTAGGAAGAACTTGAAGTGAACCCGAATAGTGGTACATGAAAAAAACACCTCCTGAATTCGCATACTAAGTATGCAAATTCAATGGAGGTGTTTTTTCGTATGACGACAAGAGTTCATTACCCAGAAGAAACAAAGTGGAAAGTAATTGAAATGAAGAAAGATGGTTATTCAAATCGTACAATTATGGAGAAACTCGGAATTAAAAATGTTTCCCAAATTAAGACATGGATGAAATGGTATCGTACAGATCAAACGTATCGTTTTCAACAACCTGTAGGAAAACAATATTCTTATGGAAAAGGACCAAAAGAGCTCAGTGAATTAGAACAACTACGTTTAGAAAATAAGCATCTAAAAACAAAATTACTTGTATGGGGAAAGTATCTGGAAATCGAAAGGGGCTGAAACCAGAAACTGTAGTTACTTTATGGAAAAATGTAAAAACAAAAATAACGATAAAAGAATTGTGTAACGTATTAGAATTACCCCGTTCCACATTTTATCGCTGGTTACAACGAACGGAAGATCGGAAAGATGATATAGAAGAGAAAGTAAAGGACGTCTGTCTTAGGCATAAATTTCGGTATGGATATCGAAGAGTGACCGCTACTCTTCAAAAAATGGGACTGTGTGTTAATCATAAAAAAGTATTACGAATCATGAGACAAAATCACATTCTTTCAAAAGTACGTCGAAAGAAAAAGAAATATATCAATGGTGCGGAACCAATGGTAGCCCCTCATCGATTGGAGCGTGAATTCGATGCATCCAGACCAAATGAAAAGTGGTTTACAGATGTGACGTATCTCTTATTTGGAGAGCGTACCTTGTATTTATCAACGATCATGGATGCCTTTAATCGTGAAATTATTAGTTGTGTCATCAGCGAATCACAAACACTGACATTAGCGATGAAGACATTGAAACAAGCAATGAGAGGGCGAAGAGTAAAAGATGTCCTTCTTCACTCGGATCAAGGAAGTATTTATACAGCAAAAGAATTTCAAGCGTATGCCAAAGAAAACGGCATTATCACCAGCATGTCCCGGAGAGGAAATTGCCATGATAATGCCGTCATGGAAAGCTTCTTTGGTCATTTGAAAAGTGAAGCTTTCTATTCACAAGAGATAACAAAAGTATCCAACACAACTGTGCGAAAGATTGTGCTAGAATACATTCATTACTACAATTGTGTGCGAATTCAAGAAAAATTAAACCACCTATCCCCTAAAGAATTTAGGGAACAAGTGGTTTAGGTGTTTTGATTGGTGTCCCGTTTTCGGGGTTCACTTCAAACTTCTCCCTAGCTTTCTATTACTCTTCTTCTGCATCAACGATAAAGTTCGGATCTAATTCTTCAAATTCATCATCAGCAATTTGGAAATCATCATCTGATTCTACGCAGCCTTCAGGATTTACACTTACACAAATTTTCGTTTCTCCAACTACTTCTGTTACAAATTCACGTTCTACAGTTACAACAATTTTATTACCATTTGGTGATACAAGTGCTTCTAAACAATTTGGCGGCTGAATAACACGAGCAATAATTTCTAAATCGTCACCAGAAAAGTTTTTATCACGATAACCAATACTTACTTCGTCCGTATAGTTCACACGTTCTGTTACAACTTCAGTCTTTGTATTTCCATCAAATGAATACCAAGTGTTCACATCATAGAAACCTTCAATTTCCACATGTTTTCCATTCTTTCTTGCTTCGTACGAGTGGTTAATTACCCAGCACCCTAAAATACTTGTTGGCTCATTATTCGATTCACATGTATGCGTTGACTTTGTATACTTACGTCCTTTTCCAACCACTGCTTTTGTAATAATCTCTCTAAATTCGGACATTCGTAACCCTCCTCAATCACTATTCACTTAATCATATGCGTGACAATAGCGGAATGTGTCATTCTTTTTTTGAGAAGAACTTACGTTTAATCCACAAAAAAAAAGAGATGTCAATATGACATCTCTTTAACAACCACAATTTCCTTTTTTACTTTCTACCGCTGCGCCAGTTTCACCCTTTAGTACATCGCCACCAGTTGAAATTAATATTTCATCTGTTACGTTGTTAGAAATTGTACTAGCAACTAACTGTAATAAGTCATTTACGTATGTTTGTGAAGATTTAAATTGTTGTACGACTGGAATACTGTCTAACTTATCTTGCAATGCATCAATTTCAGCTTCTACCTTTTTTAAAGCTTCCCATTTCCCGTAATGTTGCAAGTTTACTGCTTGTTTTTGCAGTGCTTTAATTTCATCGATTGCGCGCTTTACATTTTCATTTTTATGAATTTGCGCCTCTGCTTTCTTAAAAAAATCAACTTCTTCTGTTTCAGAAATCATTTTTGCTAATTCTTTCGCTTGTTCAACAATGTCATCTTTCGAATATACTTTCATCTATTATTTCACCTCAATCGGCTCTTCAACTAATTCCCCGTTAAGAGACCAAGTTTTTGCTTCCGTTATTTTCACTTTCACAAGCTGACCAATTAAAGATTTTGAAGCGACGAAGTTTACAAGTTTATTCGTACGAGTATAACCTGCAAGTACTTCCGGATTATTTTTACTTTCCCCATCAACTAACACTTCTACAATTTGACCTTTGTAACGACTATTCTTTTCAATTGCTAACGTATTTACTAGTGTATTTAAACGCTGAAGACGTTCTTTCTTTACTTCCATCGGTACATTATCTTTCATTTTTGCAGCTGGTGTACCTTCGCGAGGAGAATAAATGAATGTAAAGGCAGTATCAAACCCTACTTCACGATATAACGACATCGTTTCTTCAAATTGCTCATCTGTTTCATTTGGAAAACCAACGATAATATCTGTTGTTAATACTACATCTGGAATTGCTTCTTTAATTTTTCTTACAAGTTCTAAATAATGCTCACGCGAATATTTACGTGCCATAATTTTCAGCATATCTGTACTTCCAGATTGAACTGGTAAATGGATATGTTCTACTAGGTTGCCACCTTTTCCAAGCACTTCAATTAAGTGATCATCGAAATCACGTGGATGGCTCGTTGTAAAACGAATACGGGCAATATCAACTTTACGAAGTTCGTCCATTAAATCGCCAAGACCGTATTCTATATCTTCAAAGTCTTTACCATATGCATTTACGTTTTGTCCAAGTAACGTAATTTCTTTATAACCATTTGCAGCTAAATGACGAATCTCTTGGATAATATCTTCTGGACGTCTACTTCGCTCTTTTCCGCGTGTATACGGTACAATACAATACGTACAGAATTTATCACAGCCATACATAATATTTACCCAAGCTTTAATATCACCACGACGTACTTTCGGAAGGTTTTCAATTACGTCACCTTCTTTTGACCATACTTCAACTACCGTCTCTTTCGAGAACATCGCATCTTTTAGAATGTACGGTAGTCTATGAATATTATGCGTTCCAAATACCATATCTACATGCTGATTTTTTTGCATAATTTTATTTACAACAGATTCCTCTTGAGACATACAACCACATACACCAATTAAAAGGTCTGGATTTCTTCGTTTGAGTGACTTTAAATGGCCTAGCTCACCAAACACCTTATTTTCAGCATTTTCACGAATTGCACAAGTGTTTAATAAAACTACATCTGCATCCTCAGTTGAAAAAGTTGGTTCATATCCAAGTGCTGTGAAAATACCTGCCATTACTTCCGTATCATGCTCATTCATTTGACAACCATATGTACGAATATAGAACTTTCTTCCTGTACCAAAATTGCGAAACTCTTCAGGTAAGCCAAAATCCCGTTCAATTTTAACTTCTTCTTTCCCACGCTTTTTCGCATCCTTTAAGGAAGGTGGTTGATATACACTTTCAAAGTATTTACTATAATCTTTCTCTTCTTTTTTCATAGAGGAATTTGCTTGTTGACTTGCTAATCGTTGTTGCTCGTTCATCGGTAATCTCCTTTCACCCTTAACTATACACACTCTATAGTCCATTTTAATGCGCTTAGACTCACCTCAAAAATGGTTAGATAGCTGGAGAGATAACTTGTCCTTTGAAACTTGAGTAATCAATCTAATCATTCATAAGAATGAAGTCTTCCCCACGCAAATAGACATTCCCTTTTTATCATTTCTTGTTGTCCTACCCAAAAGCATATTGCTTTATCCCTATAAACATTACCATAGTATGACGTGTTTCGCCAATCTTAACAATACAAAGGCCTTTTATTACCTTACATTTCATAAGCAATGAACTTGCCATTTTCATACAACGATTTATATATTATTTTATCATTCTGAATTTTCTAAGTAAATAAGGCTACCCTATATTTTGTACATAAAAAAAGGTTGCCAAATCGGCAACCTTTTTTTCTTACATTACATAAATTCAGCAACAAGCTCATCAAACATTTTCTGATCCATATTTAAATCAGATTTCACTAAAGGCTCTTCACTATAGCCTTTAACAAGTTCTTGATATGATGGTTGCTTAGTATTTTGATAAATTAACCCTGTTACTAAACCGTTATTTTCCATTAAAGTTTGCATAGCCATCATGCGATTAGATGGATCATATCCCTCTACTGTGCTTAGTTTCGTTAAGTTCTCTTTAAACCAATCGTAAGTATTTACTTTATTGTAAGTAACACATGGGCTAAATACGTTAATTAATGAAAATCCTTTATGGTTAATACCAGCTTCAATAATTTGTGTTAATTCTTTTAAATCACTCGAAAAGCTTTGCGCCACAAATGTCGCACCAGCTGTTAAGGCCATTTCCATTACATTTAGTGATGGTTCAATTGAACCTTGTGGTGTGCTTTTCGTTTTAAATCCAGCTTCACTACGTGGTGAAGTTTGCCCTTTTGTTAATCCATAAATTTGGTTATCCATTACGATGTACGTAATGTCGATATTACGACGAATAGAATGGATTGTATGTCCCATACCAATCGCAAATCCATCACCGTCACCACCTGAAGCGATAACTGTTAAATCACGATTTGCCATTTTCACACCTTGTGCAATCGGAAGGGCACGACCATGAATACTATGCACACCATATGAATTAATATAACCTGAAATACGGCCTGAACAGCCGATACCAGAAATAACAGCAAGTTCATCTGGATTTAGGCCAACGTTAGCTGCCGCACGTTGAATTGCAGCTTGCACTGAGAAGTCTCCGCAACCTGGGCACCAGTTTGGCTTTACACTGTTACGAAAGTCCTTAAATGTTGCCATTTAATACAACCCCTTTTTTGCATTCGTTGTAAATCTCTTTCGGCAAGAATGGGTTTCCATCATATTTTAAAAGACTAGAAATTTTCTCACCATTACCAAGATTCATTTTCATAATGTTAGCAAGCTGACCTGTTGCATTGTTTTCTACTACTACAACACGCTTCGCCTTTTTCACAAGTGGATCGATTTCAGCTGTTGGGAACGGGTGAATTAAACGCACATGAGCATGGTTTACTTTCATACCCTCTTGTTCTAAACGCGTCATTGCCTCTTCGATCGCACCACGAGTTGAGTTAAATCCAACAAGCAATACGTCTGCTTCTTCATGCTTAACATTTTTATAAACAGGGGTATTAAACTTCAAGTTCTCCATTTTACGGAAACGTTTGTCCATTTGATCTTTACGGTTTATTGCTGATTCCGACGGTTTTCCAGTTTCATCATGTTCTACACCTGTAACATGGTGAACACCATTTTTCATACCAGGTAAAACACGTGGTGAAACGCCGTCTTCTGTTACTTCATAACGCTTGAAGTATGCTTTATTTTCACGTTCTGGTAATTCTGCTTCTAAATCAAGCTTACCACGACGAATTTCCACTTTATCTAATTTAAGTGGTTCTACTGTTTGTTTTCCTAACGAAAGCTGTAAATCTGTTAAGAAAATAACAGGAACTTGATATTCTTCAGATAAGTTAAATGCTTCTACAATGTCATAGAAAGCTTCTTCAACTGTACTTGGCGCCATTACGATTTTTGGAATTTCACCATGCGTACCGTAAATCATCGCCATTAAGTCAGACTGTTCTTGTTTCGTTGGTAATCCTGTACTTGGGCCGCCACGTTGTGTATCAACAATTACTAATGGGGTTTCTGTAATACCCGCTAAACCGATTGCTTCCATCATTAATGAAAGACCAGGACCAGCAGATGCCGTTAATGTACGAACACCAGCATAGTTTGCACCGATTGCCATTGTACAAGCTGCGATTTCATCCTCAGTTTGGATTACTGTTCCGCCGACTTTCGGTAATTTTTTAATTAAGTATTCCATAATTTCTGATGCAGGTGTGATTGGGTATGCTGACATAAAACGAGCACCACCAGCTACCGCACCAAATGCGATTGCATCGTTTCCAATCATAAACATGCGTTTTTTACCATCAGCTTTTTCAAGCTGCATCATGTTTACTTTCTCACCTAGTAATTCTTTCATATATTGAGAGCCGCGTTTAATTGCGTCCATATTCTTTTGAACGACTTGCTCTCCTTTACGACCAAAGATTTCTTCAACAACATCTAAATAAGCTGTTTCATCTAATCCTAATACTGCACTTGATGCTCCAACAGCAACCATGTTTTTCATTAATGATGTGCCTAATTCTGAAGCAATATCTGTAAACGGTATCACATATAGATTTACATCTGTATTGTCAGGTATTGTTGGATTAAATTTCGCATCCGCAACTACAATTCCACCTGGACGTAGTTCGTGGAAATTAAAATCAATTGTTTCTTGGTCAAAAGCAATTAAAATATCTAAATCATCTGAGATCGCTCGTACTTCTGTTGTACTTACACGAATTTTATTATTTGTATGGCCGCCTTTTATACGTGATGAGAAGTGGCGGTAACCGTATAGGTAATATCCTAATCGGTTTAATGCAATACAGAAAATTTCTCCTGTACTTTCAATTCCTTCACCTTGTTGGCCTCCAACTTTCCATGAAAGTTGACTAATCATCTCCTACACCCCTTTTGGCTGCATTCATTGTAGTGTATTTTTTTACAGTAATAGTTTAGCATTTTTTATGCAAATAAACTACAACGGACGCAAATTATGCCTCTTCTGATTTCCCTGAATCTTTAGTATAAAGCTATTTTGTTTTTCATTCTAGTATTAGGTCTTAAAAAAAGCAATAAAATCAAATGAATTAATTTTGATTTTTCTGAATTTTAAATCGAAATTTAAAAACTCATATGTTCTACAAAATTATCATATAAAAATCGTTCTACAGTAGATGCAGCATAGTGTTTACAAAGCTCATTCATTACATTTTCATAATCTCGATACGCTGATACATTTACAACTGTTTCTAAAATCCCATCAAAATCGGAACCAAATCCTATATTGCGCTCTCCACCTAATGAACAAATATATTCGATATGTCTTACTATATCTGCTACATTCGCTTGTTTTTCATTTGTTAGAAACTGCGGTACAAAAGTGACACCAATCATGCCATTTCGCTTTATAAGAGCTTTAAGTTGTTCATCGTTTAAATTACGTGGGTGCTCGCAAAGTTTCATACAATTTGAGTGGGAAGCAATAGGATTTTTTGCAATCTCTATAACATCCCAAAAACTTCTTTCATTCAAATGAGACACATCAGTCCATACATGTAACGCATTCAGTTCTTGTACAACATGTTTACCAAAAGTCGTTAAACCCGCCCCACGTGTCTCTAGCGCACCATCAGCTAAGAGATTGGCATAATTCCATGTTAGTCCAAAAGAACGTACTCCTAGGCGATACAACAACCGTAATTTCATTGCATCTTTTCCAATTGCTTCGCATCCTTCTATTGTTAATATCGCTCCAATCTCGTCCTGTTTTAATATGTTAATATCATCTTTTGTCTGAATAAACTTCACACCTGGTAGGGATGAAATTTCATTATAAAAAATATCTACCATTTGTAATGCTACTTCAAATCGGTTTTCATATGCCACTGTTTCTGGTACATATATAGCAAAACATTGTATACTTCCTTTTCTTCTCTTTAACTGTTCAAATGTAATATGTAATTGTGAATCATCTTTAAAATTCCTTTTCCCTTGTGCACTCCATAACTGAAGAAGCACGTCACAATGAGCATCAAAAATTTTCATTTTCATTCCTCCATTATAAAAACAACCTGTTTGCATACTGCAAACAGGTTGTTTAAACTTAACGAGGTTCTACAATTAATTTTATTGCTGTACGCTCTTCGCCATCAATCATAATATCTGTAAACGCTGGGATACAAATCAGGTCCAAACCACTAGGCGCTACAAATCCTCTTGCGATTGCTACTGCCTTTACAGCTTGGTTCAATGCACCTGCACCAATAGCTTGAATTTCTGCTGTTCCGCGTTCGCGAATAACACCTGCAAGTGCACCAGCTACAGAATTAGGGACCGACGTTGCTTTAACTTTTAATATTTCCATTCCGCGTTTCCTCCTCGTTTCTTTAAAAAGTATTAGCAATTATTTCACTTTAACTTATATTCACGAGGAATGGCGCGTATTCCTGCTAAATTTTCGTAATTTTTCTAAAAAATTAAAATATAATAACTTATCTAAAATTTAACGAAAATTTACTCAAAAAATGGTTGATCATCATTAATTAAAATACGTTCAATTTTCTTTGCTTTTCCTGTATTTGGATCCACATCAATTAACACTGCACTTAATTGAGTTCTACCATTTGTTACTTCAAATCGTACTGGTAAGTTTGTTAAAAACTTCTTCAATACTGCTTCTCTGTCCATACCTAATATTCCGTCATACGGCCCTGTCATCCCAACATCTGTAATGTATGCCGTTCCGCTTGGTAAAATACGGTTATCCGCTGTAGGGACATGCGTATGCGTACCTACTACTGCTGTAGCACGTCCATCTACATACCAACCTAGCGCTTGTTTTTCACTTGTAGTCTCCGCATGGAAATCAACAAATATAATATTCGTACGTTTTTTCGCAATATTAATTAATTCATCCACTTTACGGAATGGACAATCAATTGGAGGAAGGAAAGTACGTCCTTGTAAATTAATAACTGCAACTTCTGTTCCATTACAGTTCACAAAGATAAGTCCTTTTCCTGGAGTTCCTTCTGGAAAGTTAGCTGGTCTTGCAAGATATTTTGCATCATCGATGAATTCAAATACTTCACGATTATCCCAAGCGTGGTTTCCAAGTGTAACTGCCTGCGCCCCACACTCTAAAAAGTTTCGATATATTTTTTCTGTAATCCCACGCCCACCTGCTGCATTTTCTCCATTAATGATTGTTACTGTAGGCGTATATTTTTTCTTTAATGCCGGTACGTATTGTTGAATCATACCTCTACCAGGAGATCCTACTACATCCCCAACAAATAATATTCTCATATGTCTTACCCTTTCTATGTACTGCATTTTTTATTGCTATAGCATCAAGTAAATTCCTTATAATATCTTTATTATAAGTTTGTTTCACTTTTATGCTATATAGCTAACTGTCTTTATTTTATCCAATTCCAACACAAAAAAATAAAGTGGTGTTTCACCACTTTATTTTGCGTATTCCACTGCACGTGTTTCACGAATAACAGTTACTTTAATATGTCCTGGGTAATCCAGTTCATTTTCAATACGTTTTCGGATATCACGAGCTAAACGATGAGCTTCTAAGTCATCGATTGTATCTGGTTTTACCAAAATACGAACTTCACGTCCTGCTTGAATTGCAAATGATTTTTCAACGCCTTCATAAGACTCTGAAATCTCTTCTAACTTTTCAAGACGACGAATATAGTTTTCAAGTGTTTCACTACGAGCTCCCGGTCTTGCAGCTGATAAAGCATCTGCTGCTGCAACTAAAACTGCAATGATAGAAGTTGGTTCTGTGTCACCATGGTGAGATGCAATACTGTTTATAACTACAGGATGCTCTTTATATTTCGTTGCAAGTTCAACACCAATTTCAACGTGGCTTCCTTCTACTTCATGGTCAATCGCTTTTCCGATATCATGTAATAGACCTGCACGTCTTGCTAGTTTTTCATCCTCGCCAAGCTCTGCCGCCATAAGTCCAGTTAAATATGCAACTTCCATAGAGTGTTTTAAGACGTTTTGACCATAACTTGTACGGTATTTTAAACGACCTAAAATTTTAATTAAATCTGGATGTAATCCATGAACACCCACTTCAAACGTTGTTTGCTCTCCGACTTCGCGAATATACTCGTCCACTTCACGTCTTGATTTTTCGACCATCTCTTCAATACGCGCTGGGTGAATACGTCCGTCCTGTACTAGTTTATCAAGAGCGATACGAGCTGTTTCACGACGAATTGGGTCGAATCCAGAAAGGATTACCGCCTCTGGTGTATCATCGATAATTAAGTCAATACCCGTTAACGTTTCTAACGTACGAATATTACGACCTTCACGCCCGATAATACGTCCCTTCATTTCGTCATTTGGAAGATTTACAACCGAAACGGTTGTTTCAGCAACATGATCAGCTGCACATCTTTGCATTGCAAGAGATAAAATCTCTTTTGCTTTCTTATCCGCTTCTTCTTTCGCGCGAACTTCACTTTCTTTTACCATAACAGCGATTTCATGAGAAACTTCATTTTCTACTTTACCAAGAATAATTGCTTTCGCTTGTTCGCGTGTCAGATTGGAAATGCGCTCTAATTCTGTTTGTTGCTTTTGAACTAACTCTCCCACTTTGCTTTCCAACTCTTCAATCTGTTGTTGTCTCGCTACAAGAGATTCCTCTTTCTTCTCTAACTGTTGCTCGCGTTTATCGAGCGTTTCGTCTTTACGATCAAGGTTCTCTTCTTTTTGCATTAAACGATTTTCTTGTTTTTGTAATTCGCTTCTACGGTCACGAATTTCTAATTCAGCTTCTGTACGAAGTGTATGAATTTCATCCTTTGCTTCTAAAAGCGCTTCTTTCTTAAGTGCTTCAGCCTCACGATTCGCTTCGTCTAGAATACGTTTTGCTTCATTAGCCGCACCATTAATCTTCGCTTCAGCAATAGACTTTCGAACAAAAAAGCCAACAACTGCACCGACTGTTGTTGCAAGCAAAATGGAGATGAGTATCCAAACTGTACTACTCATGATTTCACCTCCCCTTGCTATGAATGAAAAAAGACTGTCGGCATGTACATTGAATTACAACATACAGCAAAGACCGTCGTCCCGCTTTTTTTAAGGGACTTTCTTCATTTCACAATTAAAATGTCATATTATTATTTCGGTAAGATTTAAACCTTACTCCGAATATTACTTCTCTTCTTGAGAAGAGTATATCGTATATAAGAAAAAATATACATTCTCATTGTATCTATCGTAATTTTCATTGTCAAGCGTTGTCTACTTTTACTTTCTTTACCTTCAGCCTTGAATGTGACCTAAATTTAAAAAGTAAGGAGCCTATTATACTGGAAAACCTTAGTAATTCCCATTTCTTTACTTAAAATATTTAAATATCCTTCTTTACACAACCCATTTGAAGTCAAAAAATATTTTTATCTATAGTATTATGCTCCTTAATAGTAGATAAAAAAATAAAAGACACGAGACCGTGTCTTTTATTTTTTTAATCAAGAAGAGTTGAATCTTCTGCGCCCTCAGCACCAGAATCTTCACTAATTCCGTGATGCTCACGAATAAAGAAGGCAATTTCTTCTCTTAAATCTGTATTTTCTTTTAAGAACTGCTTCGAATTTTCACGACCTTGTCCTAGGCGTTCTTCATTATAAGAATACCAAGCACCGCTCTTTTGAACAATATCAAGCTCAGAAGCCATATCCAAGATTTCACCTTCTCTTGAAATACCTTCTCCGTACATAATATCAACTTCCGCAACACGGAATGGTGGTGCTACTTTATTTTTCACTACTTTTACTTTTGTTTTATTACCAACGATGTCGTTACCTTGCTTTAATTGCTCCGCACGACGCACTTCAAGACGGACAGTTGAATAGAATTTCAACGCACGACCACCCGGAGTTGTTTCTGGGTTTCCGAACATAACCCCAACCTTTTCACGAATTTGGTTAATAAAGATTGCAATTGTTTTTGATTTGTTGATTGCTCCTGAAAGCTTACGAAGTGCTTGTGACATTAAACGTGCTTGTAAACCTACGTGTGAGTCACCCATGTCGCCTTCAATCTCTGCTTTCGGTACAAGAGCTGCTACAGAGTCAATTACGATAATGTCAACCGCACCACTTCGTACAAGTGCTTCCGCGATTTCTAATCCTTGCTCCCCTGTATCAGGCTGTGATAATAGTAATTCATCTATGTTAACGCCTAATTTTTGTGCATATACAGGATCCATTGCGTGCTCCGCATCAATGAATGCTGCTTGTCCACCTTGACGTTGTACTTCTGCAATTGCATGTAATGAAACTGTCGTTTTACCTGAACTTTCAGGTCCGTAAATTTCGATAATACGGCCACGTGGATATCCGCCTACTCCTAGTGCCACATCAAGTGCTAAAGAACCACTAGAAACCGTAGAAACTCTACGCTCCGCTTGTTCTCCTAATTTCATAATTGAACCTTTACCGAATTGCTTCTCTATTTGTTTTAACGCCATATCTAACGCTGCTTGACGATCACTCATTCAAAATTCCTCCTTAACTGAATTGCTAATCTTATTATACCTATTTTCAATTCAATTTGCCAACAAAAATCGAACATTTATTCGATTTTTTTATTTTCCATCAAATAATATCTAAATTTAACCGTAAAAAAAACTAGAAGAAACTTATATCTCTTCTAGCTTTTTATATAAATGATAAAATCCATATTTTGCTGTTCGTTCTCTAATTTGTTGACGACTTCCGCTTAAATTAAGAGGAAAGACTACAGTTGGCTCATCCTTAATCGAAAGCCCAACAAATACTGTTCCTGGTTCTTTCTGTTCTGAAGCATCTGGCCCTGCTACCCCAGTGAAACTAATTCCGATATCCGCTTTTAATACATCCTTAACATTTTCAGCAAGATAACGAGCACATTCTTTACTAACTGCACCATCAGTATGCAATACTTCTTCAGGCACACGTAAAACATGTTGCTTCACATCATTATGATAACAAATGACACCGCCTTTAAATACAGAAGAAACACCAGCGTTTTCAGTTACTTGATTTCCAAAAAGACCACCTGTTAAACTTTCTGCACACGCTAAAGTTAACCCTTTTCTCTTCAATAACTCGATTGCCTTATAATGCAAAAATTCTTGGTCATATCCGTAGAAAAATTCTCCTACTCTTTCTAAAATCAAATCTTCCACATGTTGAATTAGTTTCTCCGCTTCGCTAACATTTTGATGCTTAGCGGTTAAACGTAATGTCACTTCTCCATCATTTGCTAACGGGGCAATTGTTGGGTTTGTTTGTCCATCAATTAAATCTTGCACTTTCACCTCTAATTGGGACTCCCCAATACCAAAGAAACGAAGCACACGAGAATAAATGTTTTCTCCTGTTGTAAAATTACGTAAAAAAGGCTCTACGTAACTTACATACATTGGTTTCATTTCTTTTGGCGGCCCTGGTAATAAAATATAAACTTTTCCGTTCTTATTTACCCCCATACCTGGCGCCATACCGTGGTTATTTGCAAATACTGTTGCTCCATTTAAAACGAGCGCTTGCTTTTTATTATTCTCCGTAAATTCACGGCCTGTACGCTTAAAGTAATTACTTATTAAGGCTAATGCCTTTTCATCATACACAAGCTCTTCATCTAAACTAGCAGCTATCGTTTCTTTCGTTAAATCATCTTTTGTTGGTCCTAATCCACCTGTAAAAATAAGTATATCAGCACGTTCTTCCGCAGCTTCAATCGCCTTTTGCAGTCGCTTATTATTATCACCAACAACAGTATGATAGTACACGTTAATTCCGATTGAAGCTAACTTTTCAGATAAAAACTGGGCATTTGTATTTGCAATTTGTCCAAGTAATAATTCAGTTCCAACCGCAATAATCTCAGCATTCATCCCAATTCCCCCATAAACTTCTATTTTGAGTTTACAAAAGCAGCTCTATTTTTCCAGAAATAATCCCATCCTGAAATAACAGTAAAGATTAATGCAATCCATATGAAGATATCCGCAACTGGAATATGGATTAAATTTAAAGGTACATCGTGTAATAAATATGCTGCAATCGCAATAATTTGTGTCCATGTCTTAATTTTCCCTAGCTGATTTGCTGCAACTACTTCCCCTGTTCCAGCAAGTACAAGACGTAAACCAGTTACCGCAAACTCACGACTGATAATTACAATAACAATCCAAGCCGGTACATATTGCATCTCTACCAATGTAATAAGTGCTGCCGAAACAAGCAATTTATCAGCTAACGGGTCAAGAAACTTCCCTAAATTCGTTACAAGATTATACTTTCTTGCGTAATGTCCATCAATCCAATCTGTAGCTGAAGCAATGATAAAGATAAGTGCCCCCACTAAATGTTGAATTGGCAAATCAACATCACCAATTTTGTATGAACCCCAATCAAAGGGCGCTAACATAATTACCATAAAAATTGGAATTAAGAAGATTCTAGATATTGTAATTTTATTTGGTAAATTCACAGCTATTCCTCCATCATATCAAAAACATTTGTTCATCGAAAAAAAGTCATCGAAGCGATGACTGTTATTGTGCTGGTTGCTCTATCCCTTGGTTTTTAATCACCAATCTTTGGTGATATTCTTTTTGTGGATCTAACGGGAAAGCAAGCACTTGGCCATTCAGTTTAATTTCAACATTCGGTGCACTTCCAATATTAAGTCGTACTTCTTTTAATGTTGATACATCGCGTTTCTCTATTTGACCGCTTTGTACTGTAGTGTTTAGAATTTCGTTACCCGCATCATCCTTAACATCTACATAACTTGTACCCTTAGCTGAAATTTCCAGTTCTAATGTTTTATTATTATGAATTTCCAAAGTAGATACCTTTCCAGTTGTTCCAACTACTTTCACTTCTTGCTGTCCAGTTGGTTGTGCTGGTTGCTCCTCTTTCTTTGGTTCTTCTTTCTTTGGTTCCTCTTTTTTTGGCTCTTCCGCTTTCACTTCATCTTTCTTTGTATCTAACGGAGAATCTTTCGCTTTTTGAACTTCAATTTTCTCACTTTGAGCGCTTGGAACTTTTTCATCATCTTTTCCAGTTAACGCTTGAAACACAAACCAGATTACCACTCCAACTGCGATGACTAACAGCGCAACTAAGATTTTCGGCATGTGATCTGCAATTGGCCATGATGAAGATTTTTGCATTGTTTCTTGTGTTTTTTGTCCCGTTGATACTTGTGGAACTTCACGCTTTTCAGATTGTGGTATCGTACTCTGATGTTCTACGAGCAGTTCCTCTCCATTTAATCCAACCGCATCTGCGTATTGTTTAATGAATGCACGCGCATAAAAAGCTCCTGGCAATACATCATAATTGCCTTCTTCAATTGCCACTAAGTGGCGTTTTTGAATTTTTGTAATCTCATGCAGCTGATCAATAGTCAAGCCTTTCGCTTCTCTTGCTTCTTTCAGCTTTTGTCCCAATTCCGTCACTACTAACACCTCAATATTTCTTTAAAAGTCAAACATAGAGAAATTATTTTGCGTACCTTGCTCAATTTCATCTACTAAATTATATTGAATTTCTTCATCATAATCGTTACGCAACTCGATAATATAATCAAAATCATCCAATGTGTATTCTGACTGACTCACAAATACATCAGGATGTTCCACAACTTTCGTTGCAGGCAATCTCATAATTTCACGAACGAGCTGCCAATGTCTTTCGTTAGCACGCTTCGTTGACACAATTCCATCTAGGATGAAAATATTGTCATCGCTATACTCATCTTCAATTAATTGACTGCGAACAGTTTGCTTAATAAGAGTAGATGATACAAATAACCACCTTTTATTTGCACAAACACTTGCAGCAACAATGGATTCTGTTTTTCCGACACGAGGCATTCCGCGTATCCCAATTAGTTTATGGCCTTCTTTTTTCATGATTTCTGCCATAAAGTCTACAAGTAAGCCTAATTCATCACGCACAAATCGAAATGTTTTCTTATCATCTGCATCTCGTTGTATATACCTACCATGCCTAACCGCTAGCTTATCTCTTAGCTTGGGCGGACGATATTTCGTTACCGTTATGTTATCCATCGTATTTAAAATTGATTCAAGTCTAGAGATTTGCTCTTGATTATCACACATGAGGAGTAACCCACGTCGTGCATTATCTACACCATTAATTGTGACAATATTAATGCCGAGCATACCGATTAACGAAGAAACGTCACCAAGCAAGCCAGGTCGGTTTTTATGTATTTCATATTCAAAATACCATTCAATCATCCAAGATCACTCCCCTTGCTTACTTTACACCTACGTACTATATTATATGATTTCACCCTAATAGGGAAGCTAAATGTATAATCTATCCTGTGTAATTATTATACAAAAAAAGTAGAGAGGAGAATCTCCTCTCTACTTTTACTTATGTTGTACGAACTTAACCATTAAATTTGCAATTGTATGTTGCTCCTGTTCATCAGCAACTTTCCAAAGCTCAGCTAATAATTTCTCTTGGTCATTGCGTCCTTCTACTTCATTAGCAAGATAGTCGCCAACACGAAATGCCATATCTGATACCGCACCGCCATCTAAACCTTTGTCTTGCGCTTGCTCTAAACGTTCTCCTAAAAAGCTCTTCCACTGATCAAAATTATCTAATACTGACATAATTAAGCACCTCACTATTGAGTAATAAAATCATCCTTAATTTGTGCAACTATTCATTTTTTATGTAAGAATTTTTTAGCAGTGCCAACCGCCATTCACTCCGATAATTTGTCCAGTTATGTAAGACGCTCCTGGTGATACGAGAAATGAAACTGTTTTCGCTACTTCTTCTGGTAATCCTATTCTACCTAATGGTATATCTTCAGCAATTCCCATTTTATCTTCTTCAGAAAAAACACTTAACATTTCCGTTTCAATTGCTCCTGGTGCTACTGCATTCACACGTAATCCACTTAAAGAAACTTCTTTCGCTAAAGCTTTCACATATGAATTTTGCGCCCCTTTTACCATTGAATAAAGTACTTCACAAGAAGCCCCTATTTGTCCCCATATAGATGAAACAATTACAATATTACCACTTCTTCTCCCGATCATAGGCGGAAGTGCCATAGAAAGTAATTTATATACGTTCTTCACTTGAAGTTCTACCATATAATCCAATTCATCGTTTGTTACATCTGTTACTAATCCAAAAATACTCTTCCCCGCTGCGTATACAATAACATCAATAGGATGTTCAATTTGTCCCCACAATCGTTCTGCTCCATCACTAGAAGCTAAATTAGCTTGAACAGGGATAACTTCTCCCCATGCCTTCTGCAATTCCAATACCTTTTCTTCACTGTTATTGTAATGAACATAAACTGTATATCCATCTTGAATTAATTGTTTCGAAATAGCAGAGCCAATCCCTCCGCTCCCTCCAGTTACTAACGCATACTTTTTCATAAATTCCCTCTCTTATCTCTACAACTTCAATTTTCACACAACTAAATAATACCCTCATCTTACAATTTTTCAATGATAAGATGAGGGTATCTTTAAAATTTTATTTTTTCGGTAACACCTGACAAACACTCATTTTTTCTTCTGATAACAATAATCCCGCTACTTCTTGTAAGTCTTGAACGGTTAGTCCTTCTAATACAGTCAATGCATCAAATAGGCTAGATTCATTAAACGCGTATCGTGTAAATTGATTTGCAATATATTCTGGTGAATTTAAAGAGCGTAAAAAACCACCAATTTTCTTTTTCTTCACTCGTTCTAATGCCGCCGCATCTAATTGATCATAATCTGTTTTTAATAAAATATCTTTTAAACGATCTGCCAATTCATCAGGTTGTTTCGTATCACCACCAACCATTGCAAAACCGAAGTTATTTTCTTCTGTATAGTCATACGAGAATGAATCATCAATAAGTCCTTCATTATATAAAGCTTCGTAATGAACCGAACTTTTTCCAAATAAATAATCTAAAAGTAACGTAAGCGCAATTTCTTGTTTTAAAAGTGCTTGCCCCTTTTCTTTTAAATTAGTCGCTTTAATACCAACTAAACATTTCGGCGTTTGCACAGGCATTGAAATAATTTTTTTCTTTTCATTTACCTCATTTGGTTCTTCTTCAAATGAACGCACAATTTCTGGCTGGTTTTTATAATCTTTTTTCGCTTGATTTTCACGTACTAAATCCATTGTTTTCTCTGGATCAATTGCACCCACAACAAATAATAACATATTGCTCGGATGATAAAATGTTTCATAACATTCATATAATAAATCTTTCGTAATTTTACTAATAGATTCGATTGTCCCCGCAATATCAATTTTAATTGGGTGTTTTACAAATAAGCTATCAATTAACCCAAAGTACAAACGCCAATCTGGGTTATCTTGATACATTTGAATTTCTTGCCCAATAATCCCCTTCTCTTTTTCAACCGTTTTTTCAGAGAAATAGGGCTCTTGTACGAAGTTTAGCAATGTATTTAAATTTTGTTCTACGTTTGAAGTACCTGAAAAAAGGTAAGCTGTTCGTGTGAAGGATGTAAAAGCATTTGCCGATGCTCCTTGTTTACTAAACAATTGGAAAGCATCGTGATCTTCTTTTTCAAATAATTTATGCTCAAGAAAATGTGCAATCCCATCTGGCACACGAATCATTTCTTCTTTCCCTAATGGTACAAATGTATTATCTACAGAACCATATTTCGTCGTAAACGTCGCAAATGTTTTATTAAATCCTTGTTTCGGTAAAACATATACATCTAATCCGTTAGGAAGTTTTTCATAATAGAGTGTTTCTTTTAATTGCTCATAAACAATTTTCTCCATTTACTCTCCCTCCGTTCCTTGTAAAAAGTAAATTGTATCTAGTTCAATATTTTTAGCAATTTTTACAATTTCTTCTTTTGTCACACTTTCTATACCTGTAAGCCATTCTTCAACTGGACGTGTACGATCTGAAATAATACCATGATATAGCATTTCTACAAAGCCACGTGGTGTATCAATTGCCTCTAATATTTGATTTTGGATGACACTTTTTGTTTGATGTATTTCTTCTTCAGAAAACTCTCCGTTTTGCATCGCAAGCATTTGTTCTTTAATAATCTCAACTGCTTTTTCATAATTTTTCGCTTCAATTCCTGACATAACAAATAATAAACCTTTATGACTTTCAAAGCGCGATGCTGCATAGTACGCTAAACTATTTTTTTCACGCACATTTACGAATAACTTCGAATGAGAAAAGCCACCAAACAATCCATTGAACAATTGCAATGCAAAATAATCTTCATCTTTATATGTGACAAATGTACGATAACCGATGTGTAATTTACTTTGTTTTAATTCTTGTTTTTCAACAACTTCTTTTTCTTCATTATTTCGTCTATGAAGGAGTACATTTCTTTCTCTCACTGGACGAGCTGAAATAGAAAAATACTTACTTACAAGATCAACGGCGTTTTCTGAAATATCCCCAATAATATATAGATCCATTTCATCTTCCGCTAACACCTTTTGATAATATTGATACAGACTTTCATTTGTAATAGACATAACACTCTCTTTTTTTCCATTTGCACTTAAACGATACGGTTCTACTTTGCACATTTCTTCAATTAAACGCTCGTTTGCATAACGCATTTTATCGTCATAAGTAGCTTCAATTCTCTGTAACAGTGCTCTTTTTTCACTTTCTACGATAGAAGATAGGAAACCGTTGCCCTCCGTTGCTGGATGTAACACAATATCTGACAACATAGAAAGCGCTTTTTCAAATAACGGTGGTGCATCATGTAAGTAAAATTCATTTGCAATGTCTACATAAATGGAGATAATATGGTCTTCCCCTTTTTTACTTACATCTACCGCTAAAGAAGATCCGTATAATTCTTCTAAATATTGACGAAGACGAATTACAGAAGGTAATTTTTCTGTCGCACTTTGCAATACGTATGGCAATAGGGCACGCTCTGTCACCGTCTCCTCATTTAAAGGCGCTTTAAAACGAAATACAAAGGTATTCGTTTTATATTTATCAGTCGGAATAATATGTACGCGCAAACCATCTAACTCATGTAGTTGTTGTTCCATTAGTTTCATTTATAGCCCTCCTTTACGTATATAGGAATATTCCTCTTCAATATACAGTTTTTAGAAATAAAAAATCAACTTTTCTCCCTTATTATGCTTACATATGATTCTTTCTAAAAACTTTAATATGTAAGGAACATAGTAAAATTCCGTATTAAATATATTCTATGTAAAAAAGCCCACACTAATGTGCGAGCTTTTTTATACTTATAAAATACTTATCGTTTTCCTTTTTCATAAGGAGTTCCTAATGCTTTCGGAGCTTCAGAACGACCTACAAAACCAACAAGCGCTAATATTGTGAATACATATGGTAATATCGTTAATAAAACACTTGGAATTTGATCTAATACAGGAATTGTTCCGCCCGTTACACTTAGAGATTGCGCAAAACCAAAGAATAGAGCTGCACCTAATGCGCCTAGTGGATTCCACTTCCCAAAAATCATAGCAGCTAAAGCTAAGAAACCTTGTCCTGTAATAGTTGCCCCTGAGAAGTTATTAGAAATTGACATTGCAAAAATCGCTCCACCAATTCCAGCAAACACTCCTGAAATACAGACTCCAATATAACGCATTTTATATACATTAATCCCCATCGTATCCGCTGCCATTGGGTGTTCACCAACAGCACGTAGACGAAGACCGAACGGTGTTTTATAAATAACATACCAAACAACGAATGCTAAAATAATGGCAATATACGACGTTATTGGTACGTTCGAGAAAAATATTTTCCCTAAAACCGGAATATCCGAAAGGCCTGGAATATCAATCTTTTCAATACGATACTGAATAAAGTCAGTCTGCCCTTTATCAAAAATCTTCTTAATTGCAAATACTGTTAAACCAAGAGATAAGAAGTTAATGGCTACACCACTTACAACTTGATCTGCTCGGAATGTAATAGAAGCTACCGCATGAAGTAATGCAAATAATCCACTACCAATTGCCGCAAATAATAACGCAATCCATGGAGTCATCGTTCCCCAAGTATCACCCATCAATAAGTTTGTAACAACTCCAATAAATGCACCAAATAGCATTAGTCCTTCTAATCCGATATTTACAACACCCGATCGTTCACTAAATACACCACCTAGTGCTGTGAAAATGATAGGTGCCGATGTATATAACGTACCCGTCACAAGAATGGCTAATATATCTAAAAAGCTCATTTATTTCCCCTCCTTGCTCATGCGTGTAAGCGCCCATCTTAACACATAACTACATGCAACAAAGAAGATGATACATGCAATAATTACATTAATAAGCTCTGACGGTACATCTGCCTCAAAGTTCATTTGAGGGGAAGCACTTTTCAAACCACCAAATAATAAAGCTGAAAGGATTATACCAAACGGATTATTCCCTCCAAGTAATGCTACGGCAATCCCATCAAATCCTACTCCTGTAAACGAAGACATCGCTGTCATACTCTGGAATGTCCCTAATCCTTCCATCGCTCCACCAATCCCCGCAAATGCACCAGCAATTGTCATAGAGAATACTACATTACGAGAAACTTTCATACCTGCATATTGAGAAGCATGCTGATTAAATCCTACAGACTTTAATTCGTAACCTAAAGTTGTTCGATCTAATAAGAACCACATTAAAATAGCGATTAAAATTGCTACAATAATTCCCCAGTGTAGACGTGAACCATCAGTAATAGAAGCAAGCCAGTCTGAAGATAGTGACGCACTCTCTTTAATATCATACGTTTTGTCATTACCCGCATGTAAGAAACGCTTAATGATGTCATACGTTACATACAACGCAATATAGTTCATCATAATAGTTACAATAACTTCATTCACTTGAAACTTCCCTTTTAAATATCCCGGAATGAAGCCCCAAATTCCGCCCACCAATGCGGCAAATAAAATCGATAATGGAATATGAAGGAACGCTGGTAGTGAGACTGCATAACCGAACCAAACCGCTGCAAGCCAACCAACTAACAATTGACCCTCTACCCCGATATTAAATAAACCTGTACGAAATGCAAACGCCACCGATAAGCCAGCAAGAATAAGCGGTATCATTGTACGGAGCGTTTCACCAATCGCACTTGCGCTGCCGAACATTCCTGTCCAAAGTGCACTATAACCAACAATTGGATCATAGCCACTAACTAGCATTACAATCGCTCCTACAAGTAAGCCGAAAATAACGGATAGTACTGGGACTAAAATATTTATCGTTCGTTCTGTTAAAAGCTTTTTAGCCATTTGTACCCACCTGCTCCTTCTTTGTTCCTCCAGCCATTAACAATCCAAGCTGTTGTTCATTCGTTTCTTTCGCATCAACTATTGCTACAATTTCCCCTTCATAAATAACAGCAATTCGATCGCTAACATTTAAGATTTCATCTAACTCTAATGATAAAAGTAATACACCTTTTCCTTTATCCCTTTGCTCTATTAATCTCTTATGAATAAATTCAATTGCTCCTACATCTAAACCACGTGTTGGCTGTGCCGCAATTAATAAATCTGGATTTCGGTCTACTTCACGTGCAATAATTGCTTTTTGTTGATTCCCCCCAGATAGAGCGCGTGCTAACGTTTGCTCACTAGGTGTACGTACATCAAACTGTTCAATAAGAGCCTTTGCTTTTTCTGTAATTTTGCTGAAATTTAAAATCCCTTTCTTTGAAAACGGATTTTTATAGTACGTTTGAAGAACTATATTATCTCTAACAGAAAAATCAAGAACGAGTCCGTGTTTATGACGATCTTCTGGAATATGACCAATTCCTTCTTCTGTTATTCTTCTAACAGGCCAATTTGTTATTTCTTTTCCTTTAATTGCAATAGAACCTGACTCAACTTTTCGTAAACCAGTAATCGCTTCTATTAATTCACTTTGTCCGTTTCCATCAATCCCTGCAATCCCAACAATTTCCCCCGCACGAACAGTTAAGTCAAGGCCTTTTACAGCAGGTAGTTGACGTGCATCGTGAACAACAAGGTTTGCAATTGAAAGTACCTCTTCTTTTGGCTTCGCGTCTATTTTTTCTGTTTTAAAATTCACTTGACGTCCGACCATTAATTCTGCAAGTTTATTTTCATCCGTATTTGCAACGTCAACCGTTCCAATCCCTTTTCCTTTACGAATAATCGTACAACGATCGCAAACTTCCATAATTTCTTTCAACTTATGTGTAATAAGAACAATAGATTTTCCTTCTTGTACAAGCTTTTTCATAATTTGAATTAGCTCATGAATTTCTTGTGGTGTTAACACAGCTGTCGGTTCATCAAATATTAAAATTTCTGCACCGCGGTAAAGAGTTTTCAAAATCTCAACACGCTGTTGCATACCAACTGAAATATCCTGTATTTTCGCATATGGATCTACAGCCAAACCATATTGTTCAGACAGTTTTTGAATTTCTTTAGCAGCATCCTCAACAGCAATTTTCCCTTTTTTCTTCGGTTCATTTCCGAGAATAATATTCTCTGTAACTGTAAAATTATGAACAAGCATAAAGTGTTGATGGACCATTCCAATACCAAGGTCATTTGCTATATTCGGATTTGTGATTTTTACAGGTTTACCTTTAATTTTAATTTCACCCTGCTCTGGTTGGTACAAACCAAATAGTACATTCATCAATGTGGATTTCCCTGCACCATTTTCTCCAAGTAAAGCATGTATCTCACCCTGCTTTACTTGCAGCGTAATATCATCATTCGCTACAATGCCTGGGAATACTTTCGTAATGTTATTCATCTCAATTACGTATTCCATTGTGTTCCTCCTTTTAACAGGGAACATTCCCTATTACACTATTAACTTATTAAGCAATTCGGAAGTTTTATACATACAAAGGTTAGTTCTATGAACTAACCTTTGCTATTTCTCTATTTATTTTTTTAGAGAAGCTTCGTATTCTTTATACTCTTTATCTGTAGCTGGCACTTTAATTTCACCGGCTGTAATTTTCTTTTCAAGCTCTTCTACTTTTGTTAAAATTTCAGGGTTAACTTTTTTCACGTTATCAGTTGTTTTTGAAATACCAATACCGTCATCTTTTAAGCCAAACTCTTCAATTTTCCCACCTTTTAAATTCCCATCTTTTGCTTCTTTAGCTACTTTTTCTACTGCTACATCAACACGTTTAATCATTGAAGTTAATGTTACATTTTCAGGCATACCTTCTTGATGTTGGTCACGGTCAACACCGATTACCCAAACATTTTCACCTTTTTTCTTACGGTTTTTCGCTTCTGTGAACACACCGTTACCTGTACCACCAGCAGCATGATAAATTACGTCTACGCCTTGACCATACATTGCTGAAGCAAGAACTGTACCTTTTTCAGGCTTATCGAATGCTTCTGCATATTCAGATACGATTTCAATGTTTGGATTTACTGCCTTTGCACCAGCTTTAAATCCATTTTCAAATTTACTAATTAAATCACTTTTCATTCCACCAACAAATCCTACTTTATTTGATTTTGTTGACATAGCTGCTACCGCACCTACAAGGAATGATCCTTCATGATCTTTAAACGTAATGCTCGTTACGTTCGGTGCATCTACAACAGTATCTACGATTGCAAATTGTTGTTTTGACGATTCTTTTGCTACTTCTTTAATTGCACCCTCTAATTTATAACCAATTCCGAATGTTAAATCATATTTATCTTTCGAGAATTTTTTTAAATTTGGAATATAATCAGCTTCTTTTTCAGACTGAAGGTAACGATAATTTGTCTTTTCTTTTAAACCATTATCTTTACCAAACTTTTGTAACCCTTCCCAAGAAGATTGGTTAAATGACTTATCATCAACGCCCCCAACATCCGTTACGAGACCAACCTTGAAGTCTTTATTGTCTTTCGTGTCTTTCTTGTCACTGCTCGCCTTATCCGAGTTACCACATGCACCTAAAACTGTACTTGCTGCTAATGTTAATGATAATAAAAGGCCTGCTTTTTTCTTCATACTAGAAACCCCTCCAAAAATGATATATATTTATTCTTACGCTGCTGTTCCTTACTTCTTGCTGTCACCTCCCTAAAAAGGAATTTACCTACATACGCTTTCTTAATACGTGGAAGCTAAATTTATCAGCTCTAAAGTAATTGATAGAATATAAGATTGGCTCATCATTTTGATCATAGTGCATTTGTTTTAATACAAGCAGTGCTGTTTCAGGCTCACATTCTAAAATCGGTGAAATTTTAGGGTGATAGCCAATTGGCTCAATGTGAGCAACCGCATATGTTATGCGCTTATGTGTGTTATTATGTATCACCGTTAATAATGATTCCTCATTGTAACCCGATAAATCTGGCAATATTTCTTTTGCAAGTTTATCGATACAATACACAACAGGTTCCCCATCTGCTGTACGCACGCGTTCAATCATCACTGCATTAAAACCATCTTCACTATTAAACTTCTCTTTTTCCTCTTCTGTTAAAGTTGTAGTAGATGATGATAAAAAGATTGTTCCTGGTGTTTTCCCCACACTAGAAATCATATCTGTAATACTAGAAAGTTGTTCTATTCCAGAAGAAAATAATGGCTTTGCATTTACAAATGTCCCTACACCATGTCTACGAATGACAACATTTTCTTCTTCTAAAATACGCAACGCTTCCCTTAAAGTCGCTCTACTTACGCCAAGTTCTTTCGCTAAATCAAACTCTGATGGTAACTTTTGTCGTTCTTTATACGCCCCATCTTTAATTTTTTCTTTGATGTGATCAATCACCCGTAGATATAGGTGACGACTATCGGATTTTACTGACATAAGACTCCCCCGCATTTCAATTATTCGACCTCTGATGTAAGACTTCTTTTCTCTTTTTTCAACTTACAACATAGTACAAATGACTATCCACCAAAATAAGTATAATTGTCGAATAAATAATAATAATTTTTTTAAATAAAATTTTCACTCTTTATTGCATAAAAAAAACTTTGCACCATAAACATTCCTCATTTCGAGAAAAAGTTCGGCACAAAGATCCTTTACATCCTTTGTTACACACTTTTCCCCTCATAGTCTAGCAATTCATGGTTGCCAGGTAGAAACTTATGGACCTTATCTCCAAGATTATATGAGGCAGTGATTCTTTTCGAAGTAATCTTACCACTTGCTCTCATACGTGTCAACAAAATCTAACATTTTTCTGCATTAAATATCGAACATTTACATAAAACATACTCAAAGTATTCGTATTCTAAAGAGCGACCCTAAATGTAAGCCCTTTCTTTATTACTGAGTATAGTATATAACAAAAACACTATATAAAAAAGCCTAATTGTAAAAACAATTAGGCTTTTTTTAAGAACTTTTTTCTTGTACATCATTAATGAGCACTTCTCTCGGTTTACTACCTTCATACGGACCTACTACACCATTCATTTCCATTGCATCAATTAGGCGAGCAGCTCGCGTATAACCTACTCTAAACCTACGTTGTAACATAGAAACAGATGCTGTTTGCATTTCCACTACAAGTTGAACCGCTTCATCATATAATTCATCTTCTACTTCCTGCTTCGTATCAGGAACATCTTGCGGAATCATATCTTCTTGATATTGTGCTTTTTGCTGTCCAATAACATATTCTACAACTCTCTCAACTTCATCATCTGATAAAAATGCGCCTTGTACACGTACAGGTTTCGATGCACCAATTGGTATAAACAGCATGTCTCCACGACCTAGTAGCTTCTCTGCACCACCACCGTCAAGAATTGTACGAGAATCTGTTTGAGAAGATACAGCGAATGCAATACGTGATGGAATATTTGCTTTAATAACACCCGTAATAACGTCAACTGACGGACGTTGCGTTGCAATAATTAAATGAATACCAGCAGCACGAGCCATTTGCGCTAGACGCATAATCGCATCCTCTACATCAGACGAAGCAACCATCATTAAATCTGCTAACTCGTCCACAATTACTACAATATAAGGTAATTCGGGTTGTTTCGCTTCTGATTGACTATTATGCTCTTTTATATAATCGTTGTATCCTTCAATGTTACGTGTACCACTATGAGCAAACAATTCATAACGACGTTCCATTTCACTCACAACTTTTTTCAATGCTTGCGATGCTTTTTTCGGATCAGTTACAACTGGCGTTAACAAATGAGGCACACCGTTATATACATTTAACTCTACCATTTTCGGGTCAATCATCATTAATTTTACTTCATGTGGTTTTGCACGCATTAAAATACTAACAATAATACCGTTAATACATACACTTTTCCCGCTACCTGTCGCACCAGCTACGAGTAAATGGGGCATTTTATTTAGACGGGCTAATACAGCTTCACCTGTAATATCTCGGCCAAGACCAATTAACAACTTCTCTTCCGGATGATTATTAGCCTTAGAATCAAGAACTTCCCTCAGCGTTACCATCGAAACTTCTGAGTTCGGAACTTCGATCCCTACAGCTGATTTCCCGGGAATTGGCGCTTCAATACGAATGTCCTTTGCAGCTAAAGCAAGGGCTAAATCATCACTTAAACTGACAATTTTGCTTACCTTTACCCCCATATCAGGATACACTTCATATTTTGTAACTGCAGGACCTCTATGTACTTTTGTTACTTTCGCTTTCACTCCGAAACTTTGGAATGTACGTTCTAATTTACGAGCATTCTCATAAATTTCCGCATTTTCATTTGTAACTTGCTTATTCTTTGGAAATTTTAATATATCAAGTGAAGGAAGCTTGTAATCTTTATTTTCTACATTTGAAAATTGCATAGGAGGTGCTTGCGCTTCACTCTCTAACGATTCAACAATTTTTTCTCCACGCTTTTTCTTTGGTTCTTCAATTGGCGGAGTCTCTTCAATAAACGGTGAAGTGATTAAATCTTCTTGCTCTACTTCGATTCGTTTATCCTCTTCTTCATTTACAGGATAATTCTCAGTGAAATTCGAAATAATCGGAGGATCAATTGAGATTTCTTCCATCGGCTCAATAATTTCTTCTTGTTCTGCAGCACGTTTGCTTCTTGTGCTTCTTGTTGTTTTTTTCTTTTCTGTTTGTTCAGCCGTTCTTTTGGCTCTCCAATCTTTATAATCCCCTTGCATCACTTGAAACTGACTTCTAAGAATTCTACCAACTGGAGCTAACACTTCTCCAATATGCTTATTTGTTATACAAAGTATACCGAGAATAACTAGAATAATACCAATGATATAAGCTCCTACTTCGTCAAATAAGAAGTAACATGTTGCGAACATAAGCGCACCAAACATACCACCACCTAAATGAACGCTATCTGGCCCCTTTTTCATTTCAAGAAAGAAGTTATCTTTCGTACTCACAATAACAGAAGTATTTTGCACTGCTCCATCTTTTGTAAGAAGGTTAAATAATGTAATATGACTAAACATTAATATCGCCAATACAATTAAATAAAATCCAATTAATCGTTTATTTAAAAGGTTCGGCCATCCGCGTTTTATAACAAAGGAAACCGATAAAGCTATTACACCTAACACACCAATTATGTACCACTCACCAAAGAAGAAGCGAAAAAATAACACAAACGATTTCCCTACAACGCCTAGCTGTAAAATCGTAATGATTGAAAGTGCAAAAAGAGTTAAACCGACGATTTCATAAT
Source organism: Bacillus sp. FSL K6-0073 (assembly GCF_038006085.1). NCBI lineage: Bacteria > Bacillati > Bacillota > Bacilli > Caryophanales > Bacillaceae > Bacillus > Bacillus sp. FSL K6-0073. The sequence goes on from NZ_JBBOUN010000001.1 coordinate 3,843,855, forward strand.
ACAAAGTTGGCTTTATCGTACGTCTTGCCTTTGCCTTCGTCCCTCTTTGCTTTTGTTTTGCCATTTCTTCACCTCGTGTTCTACATATAAGTAAAGCTCCCCTCAAAATGCTCTATTTATATGTCTGTTTTCTCTATTTTTCAGGTCTTTATATCTTCTATTTTTACACTTCTTGTAAAATGCTAAATAAACAGAAGAAAGCAGCCTACTCATGGCTGCTCAACCGTCTTGTTTTTTATATTATACCATAGCTTCTAAACAAAATCCTTCTTTTTGCTAAAAGGTTATTTTCTGACCGGGCTCAAACTCTAAATAGTGAAGTGGGTCCGTACTTAGCACACGTACAATAGAATAACATCCATGTTCCTCTTCAGAAACCATTAATTCCACACCATTTATATTTACAACTTTTTGACTTTCACATTGTGAATAATCGGCCGGATACACAAGTTGCTCTGGCATAATTGTATATAAAATCATTGTAGCATTGTCCCTTCTGTACTATCTTCCGCGCGAACATCTATTAATTCGTTTAATTTTCGAATCGCATTTCCAATACCGCCGACATCATCTATAAGACCGTACTTTACTGCATCGCCACCAATTACATTCGTCCCAATATCTCGCGTTAAATTTCCTTTCGCAAACATAAGCTCTTTAAAACGATCTTCTGTTACTTTCGAGTGCTTCGTCACAAAACGAATGACTCTTTCTTGCATCTTATCCAAATACTCAAATGTTTGTGGCACACCTATGACAAGACCTGTTAAACGAATTGGATGAATTGTCATCGTCGCAGTTTCCGCAATAAACGAATAGTCAGTAGAAACAGCAATCGGTACACCGATGGAATGCCCCCCGCCTAAAACTAGAGATACTGTTGGTTTTGAAAGTGAAGCTACCATTTCAGAAATTGCTAGCCCAGCTTCAACGTCACCTCCAACCGTATTTAATATTAAAAGCAAACCTTCAATTTTCGGATTTTGTTCAATCGCAACAATTTGCGGAATGATATGCTCATATTTTGTTGTTTTATTTTGCGGTGGTAATTGAACATGACCTTCCACTTGTCCGATAATCGTTAAACAATGAATACGTGATTCATTCATCTGTGGTACATTTGTCTGTCCAAGCTGTTGAATTTTTTCAACTATTGAAGCCTCTTTTCCAACTTCTTTTGGCTCAGCTTCTTTTTCTTCATTTGTATATCGATCACGTTCTGTCATTTCGCATCCCCTTTCACTCGTATATAACTATTATTTCTTAAGTTATAAATTTCATTCGATAGGGTTAAAAAGAAAAAAAATCACCCATAAGGGTGATCCTTTTTATACTTCCATAATAATCGGTAAAATCATAGGTTTTCTCTTTGTCTCTTCGTACAAGAACTGCCCTAATAATTCACGAATATTTTGTTTTAACATTGACCATTCAATTGAATATTCTTTAATTGACTGCTCAACAATCATACGTACAATCTCTGTAGATCGTTCAATTAACGCTTCTGATTCACGAACATATACGAAGCCACGTGAAATGATTTCTGGACCAGAGATAATTTTCTTTTCATCTTTACCAAGCGTTACAACAACTACTAGTATTCCATCTTGAGATAACATCTTTCTATCTCGAAGAACGATATTACCAACGTCACCTACACCTAATCCATCAATTAAAACATTACCAGCTTGTACTTTACCGACTAAGTTCGCTTCATCGTCACCAAAAGCAATTACATCGCCTTTTTCTACGATAAAGATATTTTCTCTTGTAATACCTACATCTTCAGCTAAATATGCATGTGCTTTTTGCATACGGAACTCACCATGTACGGGTACAAAGTACTTCGGTTTCATTAAATTTAACATTAATTTTAATTCTTCTTGGCTACCGTGACCTGAAACGTGAACTTTTCTTTCGCCGTAATAAACAACTTCAGCTCCAGCTCTAAATAACAAATCAATAATTTTTGATACAGATATTTCATTACCCGGAATTGGCGAAGCAGCAATGATAACAGTATCACCTTTACGAATTGAAATTTGTTTATGTGCTTGTTTTGCCATTCTTGATAGAGCAGCCATCGGTTCACCTTGACTACCTGTCGTTAAAATAGCTACCTTTTTCTCTGGGAAGTTGTCTACTTCTTGTAATGAAATAACCATACCTTCTGGAACATCTAAATAACCAAGACGTCTTGCAATATCTACTACTTTCACCATACTACGTCCTACTACCGCTACTTTTCGCCCTGTTTCAGCAGCTGCATCAAATACTTGTTGAATACGATGTACATTCGATGCAAATGAAGCAACGATAATACGACCTTCTGCGCCGTAGAACACTTTAGAGATTTCTACACCAACTTCTTTTTCTGAACCTGTATAACCTGGGCGCTCTGCGTTTGTACTATCAGATAATAAGCAAAGTACGCCTTCATTTCCGATTTGCGCCATTTTCCCAAGGTCTGCTCCACTATTTCCAATTGGAGTTTGATCGAATTTAAAGTCTCCCGTATATACGACTGCACCTTTTGATGTATGGAAACAAACGCCAACAGAGTCCGGAATACTATGTGTCGTTCCGAAGAATGACACCGTTGTAGTGTTAAATTCTACTGTTGAATTTGAATCGATTGTTTTTAGGTCTACACGGCCTAACATGCCCGCTTCACCAAGTTTTTCTTGTATAAGTCCTACTGTTAATTTCGTTGCATAGACTGGAATAGATAATTTACGAAGTACATACACAATTCCACCAATATGATCTTCATGACCGTGAGTAATAAATAAACCTTTTACTCGCTCTTGATTTTCCACTAAATATGTAATATCAGGAATAACGATATCAATTCCAAACATTTCATCTCCCGGGAACATTAACCCTGCATCTACGATAAAGATTTCAGAATCAATTTCAACACAGTACATGTTTTTCCCGATTTCACCTACTCCACCAAGAGCAAATACTTTAACAGACTCATTCTCTTTTCTCTTCATGTTGTTGCCTGGTTTAAAAATCTTGCAAACACTGATTTCACTAAAATTGCAGAGACACCAGGGGAAACTCTACAACCACCATATTTTCACCGTCCAAGACGAATGTCCTTACCGTTATGCGATATCATGTCCTTGTTTATTTTTTAAACCAGGTTTCACCTCTCTTTCATTATATAAATCAAATATCTTATTCGATATGATATGAAAATTTAATTAAATTATAATTTTTCCCAATTTTGCTAAGCATACCCGTACTAAGCTACTTAGCCATATTATACCTGATACAAGAAATAGAACACAAGTTAAATCGTGCGAAAGAAAGAGTAAAAGAACGGAATGACAACAAAAGTATCGAACGTATTTCCTTTATATTTACTTCGATTTTATACTCCATATTATTTTGAAGAACTAGCCATACATACGCTAAATTCATTTCATAATAGGGAGTTTCAAGATTTATTTTTCTAGAATCCAACAAAAACACTTACAAAATGGAGTTTTTTTATGAATTACGTCACATTTGAGGGAATTTCTCTAAAAACAGACACCGTAGTTTATTGCGTTCATTCCATAATATCTATCATTTTTTGACTCAGTTAAAGGGGTACGATTATTTTCTTATACACATAATGAAGAAGCGATTAATGTTCTTATAAAAACACATATAGGTGAGAAAAAGAGGAAAAGATTTGCATATAATAAAAAATGACCTAGTTCTACACTAGGTCATTTTTTATTAACGAGGGATAGATTGCATTACAGATTGTAACGTTACTCTTTCTTCTTCTGTTAATGGAAGAAGTGGTAAACGTACAGAGCCCACATCTAATCCAACCATTTGTAACGCTGTTTTTACTGGAGTTGGACTTGGCGCCATAAATAATGAATCAGTTACTCTTACAAGTAATTGATGTAATTTTTGTGCCTTCTTAAATTCTCCTGCTTGAAATGCTGTAATCATTTCTTGCATTTCGTTTCCGATAACATGAGATGCTACCGAAACGATACCTTTCGCTCCAACTGCCATAGCTGGTAACGTTAAACCGTCATCACCGCTGTATACCGCAAAGTCGTCCGCTGTTTTTTCAATGATTTCTGTCATTGTTAACACATCGCCGCCGGCATCTTTAATAGCAACAATGTTTTCTATTTCTGATAAACGAACAACTGTATCAACGGAGATTTGTACAATAGATCGTCCTGGAACGTTATATAGCATAACCGGAAGCGGCGTACTTTCAGCAATTGCTTTAAAATGCTGATACATTCCTTCTTGACTCGGTTTGTTATAATACGGTGCTACTAGCATTACTGCATCCACACCAACTTCTGTTGCCTTTTTAGTTAAGTCAATAGAAGCATGCGTATTATTGCTACCTGTTCCAGCGATTACGGGCACTCTTTTATCGACAACAGATACGACATGGCGATATAACGCTACTTTCTCTTCTGAAGTTAATGTAGGAGATTCTCCTGTCGTTCCTCCTACCACGATTGCTGTTGTACCGTTATCAATTAAATAATTTACCAATTTCGTTGTCTTTGCAAAATCGATATTCCCGTTTATATCAAACGGTGTTACCATCGCGGTTGCAATTGTCCCAAAATCTATCATGGTCTCACTCCTTATTGTTCCAGTTGCTTTTCTTTTGAAAGCTCAAACGCACTATGTAATGCATTTACAGCCTCCACTAAATCAGTTTCTTTTACAAGAACCCAAATTGTTGTATGACTATCTGCCGATTGCAGGATTTGAATACCTTTTTCCGCTAAAGCTGTAACGATTTTTGCAGTAACCCCTGGGATGCCTGCCATTCCAGCTCCAACGATAGATACTTTCGCACAATGTTCTGTCACAATTGGCTCATATCCAAGTTGTTTTAGCACTTCGACAGCACGAGCTGATACATTATCATTTACTGTGTAAGCTACACCAGTAGGAGAAATGTTAATTAAATCAACACTAATGCCTTCGTTTGCCATTTCTTTAAATACATGCTGCTGTATGTCGTATGCCGTTTCTTTTGCAAGTACTTTAATTTGCGTTACGTTCGATACGTGGGCAATACCTGTAACAGGACGTTCTTCTACATCCTGCCCTTTTGTAGCACCATCGTATGCTGCAATAAGAGTACCTTCACTTTCAGAATACGTAGAACGTACACGAAGTGGCACTTTTGCATGCATCGCAATTTCAACTGCACGTGGATGAACGACTTTCGCACCTTGATAAGCCATGTTACAAATTTCGTTATACGTTACAGTTTGAAGATGACGTGCATCTTTTACAATACGAGGATCCGCAGTCATAACACCTTCTACATCAGTGAATATATCGATATATTCAGCATGAAGTGCAACACCTAATGCTGAAGCTGAAGTATCACTACCTCCGCGTCCAAGTGTTGTCGTATCACCTTTTTTCGTTTGCCCTTGAAATCCTGTAACGACGATTACATCTACATTTTCTAACTCTTCATGTATACGATCGCAATTCATTTCAATAATCTTTGCATTCGTAAAGTCATCATTCGTTACAAAACCAGCTTGTGCACCATTTAATGCTGCTGCTTTTATACCGTTCTCATTCAACATATTAGAGAAAACAATTGCAGAGATTAACTCTCCGCATGATAATAATAAATCTTGCTCACGTTTAGAAATAGTAGATTCCTCTTGATTTACAAGACTTAATAACGTATCCGTTGCATATGGTTCACCTTTACGGCCCATAGCAGATACGACAGTAACTACTTTATAACCAGCAGCTAATGATTTTTTTATATGATGAAGCGCATGCTTACGTCCATTGTCATCACGTACTGATGTGCCACCAAATTTTTGAACAATTATTTTCATATTTTGCACCTTCTCTTAGCCGTTTACACTAATTGTAATTTTACTAAGCGCTCTGCAATTTGAACAGAATTCCATGCAGCGCCTTTTAATAAGTTATCAGATACGACCCAAAGATGGAATCCTTTATCGTTATTTAAATCTTTACGGATTCTTCCAACGAATACTTCGTTTTTACCTACTGCAGTAGCTGGCATTGGATATAACTGCTCTTCTGGATTATCTTGCAGAACAATACCTTCCGCATTTGCAAGTAAGCTCTTTAATTCTGCTACTGTTACGCCTTCTTTTTCTACTTCGATGTAAACAGACTCAGAGTGTCCTGATACAACTGGTAAACGTACACATGTTGCCGCTACTTCTAATTCAGGCATATGCATAATTTTTTTCGTTTCGTTAATCATTTTCATTTCTTCAAACGTAAATCCATTATCTTGGAATTTATCAATCTGTGGAATCGCATTAAAAGCAATTGGGAAATGCTTCTTATCACCTGATACAGGAAGAACATTTGCCTTAACTTCTTCGCCATTTAAGATTGCTTGTGATTGTTCATGCAGTTCTTCAATAGCTGCCGCACCAGCACCTGATACAGCTTGATATGTGGAAACGATTACTCGTTTTAAACCATATTGCTGACGAACTGGCTCAAGAGCTACTACCATTTGAATTGTAGAACAGTTTGGATTTGCAATAATACCATTATGTTCTTTTAAGTCGTTTTCATTTACTTCAGGTACAACAAGTGGCACGTTTTCTGTCATACGGAATGCACTTGTATTATCAACAACAATCGCACCGCGTTTTGCTGCTTCTGGCGCTAATTGTTTCGATACAGATCCACCAGCACTAAATAGTGCGATATCTACTCCTTCAAAGCTTTCAGGAGTTGCCTCTTGAACTGTAAATTCTTCGCCTTTAAATACAAGTTTCTTACCTGCAGATCGTTTAGATGAAAGTAACGTTAATTTCCCGATTGGAAATTCTCGTTTCTCTAAAGTATTTAACATTTGTTCACCAACTGCGCCGGTTGCTCCAACTACAGCGACATGAAAAGTTTTTTGCTTTTCCATCACTATGCCCCTTTCTAGATACCAATCCTTCTATAACTTAGAATCAGAAGGAGTATACAATACCCCTTCTGATCTTAATAACGTTAATTTTATCATATTCTACAGTAAGAATGATGGTTTCATCAAAAATTGTCCGTTTTTTTTCGTTTTTTAATTCATATATCTGAATTTTTCTACGACAACCGGTTGCAATTGCTTCCCTTGCAGCGCTTCTAACACTGTATCTTCCAGCAGCTCCATGCGAGCTACCATTGAGTTCGGTTTTTTCTCTGGTGCATCTTGGCCGAATGGGACGAAGTAGATGTTTTTTGTTGCCATTAGGCGCATGAGATTTACTCCATTAAGCCCTAGAGCATCATTCGTCGAAACAGCCAATACGACAGGCTTGCCATTTCTTAACGTCGCTTTCGCTGCCATTAATACTGGAGAGTCTGTCATTGCATTTGCAAATTTACTCATAGAATTCCCTGTTAGTGGTGCAATTACCATACAATCTAGTGGAATTTTAGGTCCTAGTGGTTCTGCACCAACGATTGAATTAATTGCTTTAAAACCTGTTATTTCTTCAATCTTCTTAATCCACTCTGCTCCCTCTCCAAATCTAGTATTTGTTGATTGAACATTGTAAGAAACAACAGGACGTACTTCTGCTCCCTCAGCAATTAATTTTTCTAAATGAGGCATTACTTCTTCGTACGTACAATGTGAACCTGTAAATCCGAAACCAATTCGTTTCCCCTTCAAACTCATTTCTTTTCCTCCTCCTTTGCAATTGCATCTGCTGCTAATAACTGAGAAAGAACATTTGCTAAAATTTGCCCAGCCGTTTTTGGGGCAACAATACCTGGTAATCCAGGTGCTAGCAATGCTTTGACTCCTCTTTTTTCCGCATATCTAAAGTCAGTACCGCCTGGTTTAGAAGCTAAATCAATCACTAACGTATGAGCTGGCATTTTTGCAATAACATTCGCTGTTACAACGAGATGCGGAATCGTATTAATTACAATATCGATATTTCCTACTTCTTTCTCTATGTCTTGCATATGAAAAGGAGAAAACATCATTTCTGTAATACGTGCAATATGTTCAGATCGTCTTGCTCCAACTTTGACATGGGCTCCTAATGATTGAAATGCTCTCGCAACACTCATTCCTGTTCTCCCAAATCCTAGAACCATTACATTGGACCCATGAATTGTATAGTCGGTATGTTGAATTACCATCATTAATGTACCTTCTACCGTTGGAATAGAATTGTATATTGCTACATCATCACGATCAAATAATTTAACAAGTTTTCGATTCGTAGTAGATACGAGATTTTCCAAGTAAGGTGTACCAATACCTGAATATATAGTAAAGTGTTCTGGTGTATTTTCAATTTGTTCTTTCGTTATTGAAACTTTTTCATTTGAAAAAATAGTATCTACTTCTCCTTTGGCATTTGTACCGGCAACCGGCAAAATAATTGCGTCTACAGAAGTGAAATCTAAATTTTGTATACTTTCTTTTGCTGCCCCTGTGAAACCATGATCTAACTGATCAAAACCTATCAAAGAAAGTTTCGCATCCAATTCAACTAGCTTACGAATTATTTCTAGCTGCCTTGCATCTCCTCCTATGACAGCAATATGCATCTCAGTCAACATTCCCTAATTCACCTTCTTTTTCTGTCATTTATAAGAAAAGTGCCTACTTTTTCTTTTTCCTCCACATCATATGTAATGTACGAGTTTATGGTGATTGAAAATCCAAATGCACATATGATTTATCAGGTTTCTATGTAGATACAAAAAAAGATGACCAAAATGGCCATCCTTCACTCCGAATTTGAACGATCTATACTATCACAAAGAAGCATATCGTGTCCGACTTTCTTTATTTGACTCCATGCCACTCTTACTTCTTGTGGTTCCTTTTTAAAACCTCCCCACTTCCCTACAGGTATTATAAGTGTTTGTATTTGTCCGTCTTTCTCATTAATCTCTAAATCCATATAACCTAAGGCTCCCATTTTTTCCGCTTTTTCTATATCTACAACCTCTTTACCGCTTAATTCACTTAATCGCATACTCACTCCACTCCCCTACTAAATTTTTCATTTGCATTGTCTATAATTAGTACCTATTCTATATGTATAAAAAAAATAACCTTCTCTCATTTAAAAAGAGAGAAGGTTATTTTCAGATACATCGTAAAAGTTGATTATAGTTTTATTCCTTTTGGAAGTTTTCCATCTGGACTAATTAATGCTGCAGAGAATTCATCTGTAAACATGTTACGAATTAACCCATCTACATTTTCTTTTGTTACAGTGTTTACACTTTCGATAATCTCATCAAGTGAACGATGCTTACGAAGTAGCAATTCATTTTTACCATTACGGCTCATACGACTATTCGTACTTTCTAAACTTAACATTAAGTTTCCTTTTAATTGCTCTTTACTATTAATAAGCTCTTTTTCTGTAATACCTGTATTTTTCAATGTTTCTAATGTTTCTTGCATTGTTTCATACAGTGTATCTAATTGTTGACTACCTGTTCCACCATACAGTGTTAACATACCTGTATCTTCATAAGAAGAATGGTAAGAAAATACTGAGTAAGCTAACCCACGTTGCTCACGTACTTCTTGGAATAAACGGCTACTCATACTACCGCCTAAAACGTTATTTAATACAATTAAGTTATAAATATCTTCGTGTCCCATTTGTAAGCCTTTATATCCTAAACATAAATGAGCTTGTTCTGTTTCCTTTTTACGTGCTACTTTGTTAAAATGGAAAATTGGACTATGTACTTGTTCACGGTTTGTTGTTCCTTCATAACTACCGAAATATTGCTCTACCGTTTGTAAGAAGGCTTCATCAATATTTCCTGCAACTGAAACAACTACATTTTCAGGTGTATAATGATCCTTAATATATTGGCGTAGCGTATCACCTGTAAACGTATCAAGTGTTTCTTCTGTTCCTAAAATAGGATATCCAAGCGGATGCGTTTCATATGTTGCTTTCGTTAACATATCATGCACAATATCGTCTGGAGCATCTTCGTACATTTTAATTTCTTCACATACGACATTCTTCTCTTTTTTCAATTCTTCTTCATCAAATGTTGAATTAAAGAACATGTCAGCTAATACATCTAAAGCATATTTAGCATGTTCATCTAGCACTTTTGCATAGTAACAAGTGTACTCTTTTGAAGTAAAAGCATTCACTTGCCCACCAATACTATCAAATGATTCTGCAATTTCGCGTGCACTACGTGTTTCTGTCCCTTTAAAGAACATATGCTCTAAAAAGTGAGAAATCCCGTTATTTTTTTCATTTTCATTTCTTGATCCCGCATGGATCCAAATACCAATCGCAACCGATCTTACAGTTGGTATATTCTCCATAACTATTCTTACACCATTTTTACAAGTATATTTTTTAATCAAAAACTTTCCTCCTACTGCCAGTTTCTCTAAATAAGTGCTATTATTTAATGATAACAAGTTTAAGGATGAATGTCATGCAAATGTATTTAATCCACACGTTTTTCATCCAGTAATTCTGTTATATTCCCTACTTTATATCCTTGTTCCTTCAATTTTTTAATCATTGTATCTAATGCTTCTGCCGTTGACGAAGTAGGATGCATTAATACGATAGCACCTGGGTGTATTTTTCTCATTACTCTCTGCAATAGTACATCTGGCTCAGGTCGCTTCCAATCGATTGTATCGACAGTCCACATAATCGTTCCCATTTGGAAATCATCAGCGATTTTCACGACTTCATCCCGAAAACTTCCACTCGGCGGGGCAAACCATCTCACCTTTTGATTCGTAGCAGCTTCAATCATTCGATTTGTTTTTTGTAACTGCTCTCGTATTTCATCAGACGATAGCGTTTTCATATTAGGGTGCGTATAAGAATGATTTCCGACTTCTTGATTTGCATCGACAATCATTTTTGCAAATCGTAAATTTTCTTTCACCCAACGTCCTTCTAAAAAGAAAGTCGCCTTCACATCATGCTTTTTCAATATTTCTAATATACGAGGCAAATACTCGTTTCCCCATGCCACATTTATTGTTAATCCCACCATCTTTTTATTCGGATGCCCCCTATAAATTGGAGCAGGTGATAAATCTTCTAAGTGGACACTCGGTGATACTTCCTTAAATTCAAGGTGTTTTTGATCAAATTCCTTTAGCTTCTTCATATTGTTATAGGATGCTTCCATATCAACTTGTCTTCCATTATATCCTGGTGTTGCTTTCCATATCTTATCAATCATCGCATTTTGAGGTGCAATCTCATATTGTTTTGCATGCTTTTGAATTTCTTCATATAAGTTATCCTGTGCAAAAACAGAATAAGAGCCTAAACTGACATATAAAGAAAATATACATATGTATGCCAATATACGAACTTTCATATAAACCCTCCCAAATTAACTATATAAAAAAACATTTTTCTTCTTATCTTTGTTAATTTGAGCGTTATAATGAAAACTATACCTATACTGACATAAAAATATATATAAATCATATTTTTACATAACAAAAAAAGCCAGTTAAACTGGCTTTCGCTTATTGCTGCTCTTGTTTGTTTTCTTCTTTAGCAGCTTCTTTTTCTTGCTCTTCTTTTAGCAATACTTTTCTAGATAGATTAACACGACCTTGCTTGTCAATCTCGATAACTTTAACCGTAATTACGTCACCGATTTTTACAACGTCTTCTACTTTACCTACACGCTCAAGTGCAAGTTCAGAAATGTGAACTAATCCATCTTTACCGCTGAATAATTCAACGAAAGCACCGAATTTCTCAACACGTTTCACTTTTCCTTCGTAGATTTCACCTACTTGTACTTCGCGAACGATATCTTCGATAATTTTCTTAGCTTTGTCGTTCATTTCTTGGTTTATTGAAGAAATGAATACTGTGCCATCTTGCTCGATGTCAATTTTAACGCCAGTTTCTTCAATAATTTTATTGATTTGTTTACCGCTCGGTCCGATAACGTCACGGATTTTATCTGGATTAATTGTCATTGTAATAATCTTTGGAGCGTACGCTGATAATTCAGTGCGTGGCTCTGGAATAACAGATAACATATGATTTAGAATGTGCACACGACCAACTTTCGCTTGTTGTAATGCCTCTTCTAAAATCTCACGAGATAGACCATCAATTTTAATGTCCATTTGTAGTGCAGTTACACCTTGTGCTGTACCTGCTACTTTAAAGTCCATATCACCTAAATGATCTTCCATACCTTGAATATCAGATAAAATTGTGTAATGCTCACCAGTTTTAACTAGACCCATTGCAATACCTGCAACTGGAGCTTTAAGTGGAACACCAGCATCCATCATTGCTAAAGTACTACCACAAATACTTGCTTGTGAAGTAGAACCATTTGATTCTAAAACTTCAGATACAAGACGTACTGTGTATGGGAAATCTTTTTCAGATGGAATTACAGGCTCAAGTGCGCGTTCTCCTAGTGCACCGTGACCGATTTCACGACGACCTGGTCCACGCATTGGTCTAGTTTCACCAACACTAAATGATGGGAAATTGTAATGGTGCATAAAGCGTTTTGATTCTTCTACACCAAGACCATCTAAAATTTGCACATCGCCTAATGCACCTAATGTACAAATACTTAATGCTTGTGTTTGTCCACGAGTGAACAAACCAGAACCGTGTGTACGAGATAAAATGCCAACCTCTGATGCTAATGGACGGATTTCGTCACCTTTACGGCCATCTGGGCGGATTTTTTCAACTGTAATAAGACGACGTACTTCTTCTTTTACAATTTTATATAAAATCTCATTTACTTGTCCTAATGTATCAGCGTCAGCTTCCTGCGCTTCGTAATGCTCAATAACACGCTTTTTCACTTCGTTAATTGCATCTTCACGTGCATGTTTCTCATGTACTTGAATTGCTGAATGCATATCTTCTTCAGCCATTTCACGTACAGCTTGGTTAAGATCAGCGTCAACTTCATAAAGTTTCACTTCTGATTTCTCTTTACCTACAGCTTGTACAATCTCTTCTTGGAATGCAATTAGACGTTTAATTTCGTCATGACCAAACATAATTGCTTCTAACATTGTTTCCTCAGGCACTTGATCTGCTCCTGCTTCAACCATGTTAATTGCATCTTTCGTACCAGCTACAACAAGGTGAATATCACTTTGTTCTTGCTGTTCTACTGTTGGGTTGATAACGAATTCGCCGTTAATACGACCAACTGTTGCACCCGCGATTGGACCTTCAAATGGAATATCTGAAATCGATAACGCTAATGAAGAACCAAGCATAGCTGCCATTTCAGAAGAACAATCTTGATCAACACTCATTACGATGCTGACAACTTGTACTTCGTTACGGAAACCATCTGCGAAAAGTGGACGGATTGGACGGTCGATTAAACGACTTGCCAAAATTGCTTTTTCACTTGGACGACCTTCACGTTTAATGAAACCGCCAGGAATTTTTCCGACTGCATATAAACGCTCTTCATAGTTTACTGTAAGTGGGAAGAAATCTACATTTTTTGCTTCTTTTGATGCAGTTGCTGTAGATAGAACCGCTGTATCGCCATATCTTACTAATACTGCTCCGTTCGCTTGTTTTGCAAGCTGACCAGTTTCAACTGTTAGCTGGCGACCAGCTAAATCTATCGAGAAGACTTGCTTTTCTTGACTCATTTAAGTACCCCTCTCAATTTAAAGTATTCAATTCTTCTATGTAAATGGATAGTATATCACAATATTCTACCTCTAGTATTGCCTAAAATTAAGTAAGCTATAAAGCGTAGAAGATATATTTTTACCTAACAAAAAAGCGGGAATATTCCCGCTTCTTTGACTATCGACGTAAGCCAAGCTTTGTGATTAATTCACGGTAACGTGTGATATCGCTATTACGAAGGTAAGTTAGTAAGTTACGACGTTTACCAACCATCTTTAATAGACCACGACGTGAATGATGATCTTTCTTGTGAGTACGTAAGTGCTCGTTTAGAGTGTTAATTTGCTCCGTTAGGACAGCAATTTGAACCTCTGGAGAACCAGTATCAGTCTCATGAGTTCTAAATTGTGCAATGATTTCATTTTTACGCTCTTGTGTTAAAGCCATCCTATTTCACCTCCTATTAATTAAACCCCCAATTACCTAGCAAGCGTCGGTGAGTCGCAATGCCAAGCAATGGTTGTCATAAAGTACATAACATAGAATACTACTTTTCATTTGAAAAAGCAAGTATATTCTTTTCGCTCACAAAATATTCTTGGGCTGTTTTCTTATCTTTTGCGATTTGTTCAACTAACTCATCAATACCGTTGAATTTCTTTTCTGCTCTTATACGCATATGCCACTCTACTGTAACATTTTGATCGTATATATCTTTGTTAAATTCAAATAAATGCACTTCAATTGATAATTGACGCTCATCTTCTTTAAAAGTCGGTTTATATCCAATATTACATACACCATCGTACCATTCATCGTGAACTTTTAATCTCACTGCATAAACACCTACAGGTGGCAATAAATACTCATCACTTAAACCTACATTAGCTGTTGGAAAACCAATTTGACGTCCACGTTTGTCGCCGTGTATAACTGTTCCCGCTACAGTATAGGCTCTACCTAAAATAGATGGAATTTGCTCCATTTCGCCATTTCGAATTAACTTTCGTAATGCTGTAGAACTTACTTTCTCTTCTTGAAATTCAACTTTTTCAATCACAGTCTGTGTAAACTCCCCTCTTGCATGAAATGGTAAAGTCTCCATCTTTCCTTTTCCTAAACGTCCATATGAATAATCAAACCCTGCTACTACATGCTTTACATTTAAACCAATAATATAATCATCTACAAATTGTTGCGGTAATAACCCTGCAAATGATTCATCAAATTTAATTACATATAATATATCGATTCCTAAGCTTTCGACTATTTTTTCTTTATCGCGCATCGGTGTAATATACTCCACATGCGCATCCTTTTTTCCTAAAACAACAGATGGATGAGGATGAAATGTCATAACTGCACTTTTATATCCTCGGTCGTCCGCTATTTTTTTCGCAGTTCGAATTACACATTGATGTCCTAAATGAATGCCATCAAAAAATCCTAATGCCATTACAGTAGGTGGTAATTCTAATTTATTTTGTTCATGTGGATGAGTTAAATGAATAAGTTTCACGCTTGAATTCACCTTTTTCTGTAATAATCCTTCCAATAATTCATTATAGCTTTAGTTCTTGATTATTCACAAGTACTTTCATCGGCTTTAACATACCAGGATGTTTCGGATGATGTTCATAAATTGCTAAGCAACGATCATTTTTATCAAACACTGTAATAAATGGTGCTGTTATTTCTAATTCATTTTTTAAGAACATACCATTCTTTATTTTCTCTGCTTGCTTTTCATCTACAACCATTTTTGGAAACTTACTTAATGCTTCATCAATTGAAATGAAGATAGACTCTACTGTTCCATTTTGCACGTTTTCTTCAATTTCTTCAAATGATATGCAATCTTCTAATAAAAATTCACCAGATGCCGTTCTTATAAGGTGCGACATATGTGATGGGAAACCAAGTTTTTCCCCGATCATTACAGCTAACGTTCTTACATATGTTCCTTTACTACACGTTACACGGAAACGGAATGAAATATTTTCTCCTTCAAAAACTTCACGATCATCAAGTAATATGAATTCATGAATTGTAATTGTACGAACTGGACGTTCCACCTCTTGCCCTGCTCTTGCATATTCGTATAATTTTTTCCCGTTTACTTTTACAGCCGAGAACATTGGTGGCATTTGTTCAATCGTGCCTGTTAATTCCGCAAGGACTTTCTCTACTTCCTTACGAGTAATAGTACGATCTACATTTTTCGTTTCAACAACCTCACCAGAAGCATCTTCAGTTGTCGTTGAAAACCCTAATGTTACTTCACCTTCATATGTTTTCGTTTCACTTGTTAAAAATTGTGCAATTTTCGTTGCTCTTCCAACGCAAATTGGTAATACTCCTGTTACATCAGGGTCTAATGTTCCCGTATGACCAATTCTCTTTTCTCGCAATATCTTTCTTAATTTAAATACACAATCATGTGATGTCATGCCTTTTGGCTTATGTAATAATACTACACCTTCCATATATGTTCACCTCATCATAATTCTCTCGTAGTAAATATCCAAAACTTATTTTGCATTGAAAAAATGGATAGACAAATGTCTATCCATTATTCTTCACGTTTACCGTCTTTATTAATTTCATGTAAAAGTGTATCAATTCGATGACCATATCCGATAGACTCATCAAACTCAAAGGTAATTTCTGGTGTTTTACGAAGACGAATACGTTGGCCAATTTCTGAACGAATAAAGCCTTTTGCCTTCGCTAAACCTTTTAAAGTATTTTCTTTCTGTTCTTCATCACCTAAAACAGAAATATATACTTTAGCAATTTGTAAATCACCACTCACTTGTACATCAGTTACTGTAACAAATCCAATACGTGGGTCTTTAATTTTACGACTGATAATGTCGCCTAATTCTTTTTTCATTTGCTCGCCCACACGGTTCGCACGTAATTTCATAACTCTTCACCTCATTCAATACCATTCCAAATGTGTTATTGTACGTTCAATTTCAGGAAATGAATCGATGTACTCAAGTACACGATTCATTTCTTTCTCACAGATAACACGATTTGAGGATACGGAAACAATTGCAATTTCTGTACGTTGCCATACATCTTGGTGCCCAACTTCAGAAACAGCTACATTATAGCGCTGTTTTACACGAGTTAACACACGTTGTAAAATTGCACGTTTCTCTTTTAAAGAATGCACATCGTAAATCATACACTCGAATGAGAGTGAAGCGATAATCATCGCTTCACTTCTTCCATAATGTACGCTTCAATGATGTCCCCTTCTTTAAGATCATTATATCTCTCAATTGTAATACCACACTCATAGTTTTGTGCAACTTCTTTTACGTCGTCTTTGAAACGTTTTAACGTATCAAGTTGTCCTTCGAAAATTACTACGCCGTCACGGATAATACGTACGCCACTATCACGCGTAATTTTACCGTCTGTTACGTAACAACCTGCGATTGTTCCAACTTTTGTTACTTTAAACGTTTGACGAACTTCTGCTTGACCGATTACTTTTTCTTCGAATTCTGGATCAAGCATACCTTGCATAGCTGCTTCAATCTCTTCGATTACTTTATAAATAATACGGTGTAAACGAATATCAACGTTCTCTAATTCAGCTGTACGCTTCGCGTTCACATCTGGACGTACGTTAAATCCAATTACAATTGCATTAGATGCAGAAGCTAAAATGATATCAGATTCTGTAATCGCACCTACACCAGTGTGAATGATTTTAACTTTTACGCCTTCAACATCAATTTTACGAAGTGATGCTGCCATCGCTTCAACAGAACCTTGTACGTCTGCTTTTACGATTAAGTTAATTTCTTTTACATCGCCCTCTTGGATTTGTTGGAATAAATCTTCAAGGCTTAATTTAGATTTCTCACCACGTTGTGCAACTAACGCTTCTTGTGCACGTGATTCACCAATTTGACGAGCTTTCTTCTCATCAGCAAATGCCATGAAACGATCTCCAGCCTGTGGTACTTCGTTTAAACCAGTAATTTCAACAGGAGTTGATGGACCAGCAACTTTTACACGACGACCAATATCACTTACCATTGCACGAACACGTCCGAATGAAGTTCCAACAACGATTGGATCTCCAACTCGAAGCGTACCATTTTGAACAAGTAATGTCGCGATAGTTCCTTTACCTTTATCAAGCTGTGCTTCGATTACTGTACCAGTTGCATAGCGGTTTGGATTTGCTTTATATTCTTCTACTTCACTTACAAGAAGGATCATTTCTAGTAAGTTGTCAATGCCTTCGCCTTGAATTGCAGAAATTGGTACGAAAATAGTATCTCCGCCCCAAGCTTCTGGAACTAATTCATATTCAGTTAGTTCTTGCATTACGCGATCAGGGTTTGCAGCTGGTTTATCCATTTTATTCACAGCAACAATAATTGGTACTCCTGCTGCCTTCGCATGGTTAATTGCTTCAACCGTTTGTGGCATAACACCGTCATCCGCTGCAACAACAAGGATTGTAATATCCGTTACTTGTGCCCCACGAGCACGCATCGTTGTAAATGCTGCGTGACCAGGTGTATCTAAGAATGTAATCTTCTTATCGTTTACTTCAACTTGATATGCACCGATATGCTGAGTAATTCCACCCGCTTCGCCTGCAGTTACTTTTGAGTTACGAATAGAATCCAGTAATGTTGTTTTACCATGGTCAACGTGTCCCATGATTGTAACTACAGCTGGACGTTCTTTTAAGTTCTCTTCATCATCTTGCTCATCAATGAATGTTTCAAACTCAGTCTCGCTTACAATTACTTCTTCTTCTACTTCAATACCGTAGTCGTTAGCAATTAACTCAATTGTATCTTTATCCAAGTCTTGGTTAATTGTTGCCATAATTCCAAGCATGAAGAGCTTCTTAATAATTTCAGATGGCTCTTTGCTTAATTTTTTAGCAAGATCTCCTACTGTAAGGCTTCCAGAGAAAGTAATTTTATCTGGTGTTTCTACAATTTGAGTTTGTTGTCTACCAGCAAAGTTCTCTTGACGTTTGTCTTCGTTTCCTTTGCCTTTTTTCTTTTTCTTATTGCTGTTCTTTTTACTGCGAACAACTTTTTCTTCTACTTCAAACTCATCTGCAACAGAAGGTTTTTCAGTTTGATATTCATTATCTAATTTATTTACTACTTCATCGTCTAACATTGTCATATGATTCGAAACCTCGATATTCATTTCTTTTAGTTTTGTCATAAGATCTTTACTTGAGATATTATGTTTTTTTGCATATTCATGCACTCGAATTTTACTCATACCTTCACCCCCGGTAATTTGTATCGAGCATGCTACGCAGCTTTTTCGCAAAGCCTACATCTAACACAGCTACAACGACTCGCTCATCTCTCCCAATCGCATGCCCTAATTGTTGTCGATTTTCGACCTTTCTCATTGGTACGTTGTAGTACGTAGTTTTATCTGTGATGCGTTTTGTAGTATTTACTGACGCATCTTCAGATAGCAATACAAGTTTTGCTTTGCCACTTCGTACTTCTTTTAAAACGAGTTCTTCACCCGAAATAATTTTCCGAGCCCGGTTTGCTAGTCCTAAAAACGATTTCCAATCGGACACTTATTTCGACTCCTTCTCAACAAGCTCAAGAAGCTCTTCATATAAAGAACCGTCGATTTTCGCTTTTAGATGATGTTCCAAAACATTTTTCTTTTGAGCTTGAAGAATGCTCTCCTTGTCCTTCGACAAGTAAGCACCTCGTCCTGATTTTTTCCCAGTTAAATCAATGGACACTTCTCCCTCTTTGGAACGAACAATGCGAACGAGCTCTCGTTTTGATTTCATTTCTTGCGTTGCAACACATTTTCGTAACGGAACTTTTCGATTGCTCATACTCATCACCTCTATTCGATTTCGTCTTCCACTGAATCGAATCCAAATGCGATTACCCTATCTTCTTCTGTTACAATACCAAGTTGTTTCGCATCAGACTCACTCTTAATATCAATTTTCCAGCCTGTTAATTTAGCTGCAAGACGTGCATTTTGTCCACGCTTACCGATAGCTAATGATAACTGGTGGTCTGGAACAACTACTGTTGTCGCTTTTTCTTCTTCATCTACAAGTACTTTAACAACTTGTGATGGGCTTAATGCATTTGCAACATATTCAACTGGATCATTTGACCAGCGGACGATGTCAATTTTTTCACCTTTTAATTCGTCTACAATGCGTTGTACACGTTGCCCTTTTGGTCCTACACAAGAACCAACTGGATCAACATCAGTGTTCTCTGCATATACAGAGATCTTAGAGCGATCGCCAGCTTCACGTGCTACAGAACGAATTTCTACAGTTCCATCATAGATTTCAGGAACTTCCATTTCGAATAAACGTTTTAAAAGACCAGGATGTGTACGTGATACGTAAATTTGTGGTCCTTTTGTCGTTTTTTCTACTTTCGTAATGAATACGCGAATACGATCATGTGGTTTGTATTGCTCATTAGGCATTTGCTCACTTACAGGTAATAAAGCTTCTACTTTTCCTAAGCTTACATAGATGAAACGAGCATCTTGACGTTGTACAATACCTACCATAATATCTTCTTCACGGTCACTAAACTCAGAGTAAATAACACCGCGCTCTGCTTCACGCACTCGTTGTGTGACAACTTGTTTTGCAGTTTGTGCTGCAATACGACCAAAGTCTTTTGGTGTTACTTCAATTTCTAGTACGTCACCATCTTGGTAGTTTGGATTAATTTGTCTTGCTTCCTCTACAGAAATTTCAAGACGTGGATCAAACACATTGTCTACTACGTCTTTACGTGCTAAAACTTGAATTGTTCCCACTTCTGGGTTAAAGCTCACACGAACGTTTTGTGCTTGATTAAAATTGCGCTTATAAGCAGAGATTAAAGCTGCTTCAATCGCATCAATAATAATGTCTTTGCTAATGCCTTTTTCAGATTCTAATACGAGCAAAGCATCTAATAACTCAGTGCTCATGAAGATCCCCCTTCTAACTAAAACGTAACAGCAAGTCGCGCATTTGCGACTTTATCCATCGAAATTTGGATTTCTTTTTTACGTGTTTTAATTGTTAATAATAATGTTATTGTTGTACCATCGTAAGAAAGCAGTTTTCCTTCAAACATCTTTTCACCATCAATCGGCTCATATGTTTTAATTGCCACTTGTTTTCCTACCGCTTGCTGGAAGTCTTTTTCTTTCTTTAATGGGCGTTCCGCTCCAGGAGATGATACATCCAAAAAGTAAAGATGAGGAATTGGATCCTCTTTATCTAAAGCTTCGCTTAAACGTTCACTTACCGCACCGCATTCTTCAATGTCGACTCCCTTTTCAGAATCGATGAATACGCGTAAGAACCAGTCTTGTCCTTCTTTCACATACTCTACATCTACAAGTTCAAGATTTAACTCTTCAACGATCGGCTGCGCAAATGCTTCTACAACTTCTGTGACTTTCTTATCCATAAACAGCCTCCTTCCTGCCGTCATGTACCATTTAAAAGAAGAAGACCCCGCCACTTTAAAAACGGTCTATCTTATTCTTTCTCGTTAGCTAACAAAAGCCCCTGCTGTTCAGCAGGGATTATCTGTCTTAGTATTACCAAATTTAAGAAGTAAAACTTGTAACAAAATATGTATATACGACAGAAATCTTTTACCTATCTACGTAGAGAAAACATAGATAGTAACACGAAAGAGTGGGTTTCCCCACTCTTTTCTTTACACAATATACATGACATGGTTATCTCGGTTAATAGTATATCATAGGAAATGTTGATTTGCAAAGACTTTTCCTACCTACTAGAACAGTGATAACTGGTTTTGATCCGGTAAATCTCCTAAACAACCTTGACTATCTAAATACTCAATAATTGTTTTCGAGACCTTACTACGCTGCTGCAAGTCCTCTTTTGATAAGAAGTCTCCATTTTTACGTGCTTCCACAATACTTAAAGCTGCGTTTGTACCAAGACCAGGTACCGCATTAAATGGAGGAATTAATGTGTCTCCATCAATAATAAATTCTGTTGCATGTGAGCGGTATAAATCCACCTTTTGGAATGAGTATCCTCGCTCACACATTTCAAGTGTCATTTCTAGTACTGTTAATAAACTTTTCTCTTTCGGCGCTGCATCCAATCCTTTTTGAGCAATTTCATCAATTCTTGCACGTATAGATGCTGAACCTTTCGCCATTGCCTCTACATCAAAATCATCTGCACGAACTGTAAAATATGCGGCATAGAATAACAGTGCAAAATGTACTTTAAAATATGCGATACGTACAGCCATAAGTACGTAAGCAGCCGCATGGGCTTTAGGGAACATGTATTTAATCTTCTTACATGAATCAATATACCAACCTGGTACATTATTATTTTTCATGTCTTCTTCCCATTCTTCCGGTACACCTTTACCTTTACGAACCGACTCCATGATTTTGAAGGCTAATGATGGATCTAGACCTTGATAGATTAAATATACCATGATGTCATCACGACAACCGATAACTTCGCTCAGCGTACATGTACCGTTATAAATTAACTCGTTTGCATTACCAAGCCATACGTCAGTACCATGTGATAGTCCAGAAATTTGGACTAACTCTGAGAATGTCGTCGGTTTTGTCTCTTCTAACATCTGTCTTACGAATTTTGTACCAAACTCTGGTATACCAAGTGTACCTGTTTTACAGTTAATTTGCTCTTCTGTTACCCCTAACGATTCTGGACCAGAGAAAATTTTCATTACTTCTGGATCATCCGTTGGGATTGTTTTCGGATCAATACCACTTAAATCTTGTAACATACGAATAACGGTCGGATCATCGTGTCCTAGTATATCAAGTTTTAATAAATTATCATGAATCGAGTGGAAATCAAAATGCGTTGTTCTCCATTCAGCACCAATTGAATCAGCTGGGTACTGTATTGGTGAGAAATCAAAGATATCCATGTAATCTGGCACAACGATAATACCGCCTGGATGCTGTCCTGTTGTACGTTTTACACCGGTACACCCTGCTACTAAGCGATCAATCTCTGCATTTCGAATCGTTAAGTTATGATCATTTGCATAACCTTTTACATATCCGTAAGCAGTTTTTTCCGCAACTGTACCAATCGTTCCTGCACGATATACATAGTCTTCACCGAACAGTACTTTCGTATAGTTATGGGCACGTGGTTGGTATTCCCCGGAGAAGTTCAAATCGATATCGGGCACCTTATCTCCTTTAAATCCAAGGAACGTTTCGAAAGGAATGTCATGTCCATCTTTTACATATGGAATATTACAAGCAGGACATTCTTTATCTGGTAAGTCAAAACCAGAACCTACAGAACCATCATTAAAGAATTCTGATTGCTTACACTTCGGACATACATAGTGTGGTGGTAATGGGTTTACTTCTGTAATTTCCATCATCGTTGCAACAAATGATGACCCTACCGATCCACGCGAACCTACTAGATATCCGTCTACTAACGATTTTTTCACAAGCTTATGTGAAATTAAATAAATTACGGCGAATCCATGCCCAATAATACTTTTTAATTCTTTTTCTAAACGTGCTTCTACAATTTCCGGTAGCTCTTCACCATAAATGCTACGCGCCATTTTATAACTCATATCACGCGTTTCATCATCAGCACCTTCAATTTTCGGTGTGTATAGATCGTCTTTTACTGGATGCACATCACCAATTAATGACGCAATCTTTTGTGTATTTGTTACAACAACTTCTTTCGCTTTGTCTTCACCTAAGAATGAAAAACATTCTAACATTTCATCAGTTGTACGGAAATGTACTGGCGGTAATGAATGTCGATTTAACGGATTGGCTCCGCCCTGCGAACTGACTAAAATTTTACGATACATCGCATCCTCAGGGTCTAAATAATGCACGTTTCCTGTAGCAACAACTGGTTTATCTAACGTCTCACCTAGTTTTACTAAGTTAGAAATAATTGTTTTTAATTGACCTTCGTCTCGAACAAGCTCACGTTCTACTAAATGACGCAACACCTCTGGAGGCATTACTTCAATGTAATCATAGAACTGGGCAATTTCTTCTACCTCTTCAGGTGCCTTTTGCATCATTGCCTCGAACACTTCACCTTTATCACAAGCCGTTCCTACTAAAATCCCTTCACGATATTTTTTTAATAGTGATCTCGGCACACGTGGTACACGGTAAAAGTAATTAAGGTGAGAATATGAAACAAGTTTATATAAATTTTTCAATCCAACATCTGATGTGGCAAGTAACGTCATATGACTTGGACGGCCACGCTTATACGCATCCCCTTGTCCCATGCTATCATTTAATTGATCGTGATATTCAAATCCCTTTTCAATTACGTCTTTCAACATTTTCACAAGTAAATATCCCGTCGCTTCTGTATCATAAATCGCACGGTGATGTTGTGTTAATTCAATATCAAGTTTTTTACACATCGTATTTAATCGATGATTTTTCATTTCTGGGAATAAAAATCGTGCAAGTTCTAACGTGTCAATAACTGGATTATTCGTTTTTTCTAGTCCAGCCTTTTTAAAACCTACGTTAATAAAGCCCATATCAAAGCTCGCGTTATGGGCAACAAGTGTATGGTCGCCCATCCATTCCTCAAACTTTTTAAACACTTCGTCCACTTCAGGTGCATCAGTTAACATATCATCCGTAATACCTGTCAATTCAATAATCGTCGCTGATAATGGTTGATGTGGATTTGCGAAAGATTCAAAGCGATCAATAATTTCGCCACCCTTTACTTTTACGGCAGCCAACTCAATGACTGTATCGTATACAGCTGATAAACCTGTCGTCTCAACGTCGAAAACAACATACGTTTCCTCTGCAAGTAAACGATGCGCTTCGTTATACGCTATCGGTACACCATCATTAACTAGATTTGCTTCTACACCATATATAACTTTAACACCAGCCTTCTTCCCTGCAGAATACGCCTCTGGGAAGGACTGAGCCACGGCATGATCTGTAACCGCAATAGCCTCATGTCCCCATTTACCAGCTTGAGCAACAAGCTTAGAAACTGGAGTGACAGCGTCCATTTGACTCATCGGAGTATGGAGATGCAGCTCTACTCGTTTTTCGCCTTCTGGTGCTTTATCTTTACGAGACGGTCCTGTTATTTCATTAATATCATTTGCAATCATTACTAAATCTCGAACGAATGTATCATTTTGAACAGAACCACGCGCTTTCACCCACATTCCTTTTTTCAAGGATTGCAGCATTGGAATATCTTCTTTGTCACGTGAGAACATTTTGATCATAATAGAATCCGTATAATCCGTTATTTTTAAAGTTAATAACGTACGCCCACTACGAAGCTCTTTTGTTTCTACATGGAAGACATATCCTTGAACCGTTTTTCTTCTTTCTTCATCTTGAATTTCTCGCATCGGTGTAATCTCTTCATCTGGCTTAATAAGATACCCGAGTGTAATCGGTCCTTCATACACAACGCTGCTTTCTTCAGCTTGCTTCTTCGCCATTTCTTCCATAGCTTGTATAACACGCTCACGGTCTTCTTGCTGCGTTTGTTCACGAAACTTTTGCATTTCTTCTGTATTTTGCTGTATATGTGTGTCTAACTGAAAACGCGGGAATCCAAAAACTTCGTATTGATCCCCTACTGGTTTCGCAACGTTTTTCTTTAAAGCCGTAGACTCCAGCTCGTTATTTACATTTATTAGCAACTTCACTCCATTCACCTGTGGAAGCTGCTTCTTTAAGTATGCGAACATAGGTGAAAATGTAATTCGTTCCGTACAAAGCGGCCAATACGCCCTCACTTCTTCTTCTGTAAATTGTTTATTCTCTGTTTCTAATGCAAATGTTGTTCTTGCAATATGAGAAAATGATTGCTTAAGCTTTGTTTCTAGCAATTCATATAATTCTGTAGGCAAAATACGTGGCACTTGTAAATCAAAATGCCAACTTTTATTCGCTTTATCAATAACGAGCCTTTCAATACCACCGCCTTGTAAATATTGATTTATAAGGTCGTCTGGTATTTGCAACTGCTGGAGCAAAATTTGAAATCGCTCTTGTTGTTCATTTGTTAAAGACATAAGCACTCTCCTTCCATTTGCTATTATAAATTGAAACGTACCACAAAGAAAGATTTCTCACCTCTTCTTTTACAAAATACGTTTACAAAGAAAGAGAAGGTACCCCATTACGAGGTACCTCTTCTTATTTTAAAATATTTGCAATATATGTTTGAAGTTCTTCTACTTTTACTTCTTCAGACTCACCTGTAGCACGTACTTTCACTTCTACAATACCTTCGTCTGCTTTTTTACCAACTGTAACACGAACTGGAAGACCGAATAAATCTGCATCTGCAAATTTAACACCTGCACGTTCTGCACGATCGTCTAATAACACTTCATAGCCTTGTTCTTGTAATGAGTTGTAGATATTTTCACCCATTTCACGTTGTGCATCAGATTTCATATTTACTGGAATTACATGCACATGGAACGGTGCTACCGCTTTTGGCCAAACTAAGCCGTTCTCATCGTTAAATTGCTCTGCAATTGCTGCTACTGTACGAGATACACCGATACCGTAACAACCCATAATAAGTGGTTGTGTTTTTCCATTTTCATCTAGGAATGTTGCGTTCATTGCTTCACTATAACGAGTTCCTAATTTGAATACATGACCAACTTCAATTCCGCGTGCGAAAAGAATTGTTCCGTTTCCATCTGGAGATTGGTCTCCTTCTTGAATAAAGCGTAAATCTGTATATTGACTTACTTTAAAGTCACGTTCTGGATTTACATTTACATAATGGAACCCTTCTTCATTCGCTCCTGAACATCCGTTAACAATTGATGCTACAGCGTGATCAGCAATAATTTCGATATCACCTGTTACATTAATCGGTCCTAATGAACCAACTTCACAATTTAATAATGCTTTTACTTCTTCATGAGAAGCAAGCTCAACAACTGAAGCGCCGTATACATTTTTCACTTTCACATCGTTTACTTCGTGATCACCACGAACAAGTACAACTACTAATTTCTCATCTACTTTAAACACCATAGACTTAATGCACTTGTCAGCTGCAATGTTTAAGAATGCAGATACTTCTTCAATTGCTTTTTGGTCTGGTGTTGCTACTTTTTCAAGTGCTTTTTCTGCTTCGTCACTCTTCGTATACGCAGCTACAACAGGAGCCATTTCGATGTTTGCTGCATAATCAGATGTGTCAGAGTATGCAATTGTATCTTCACCAACATCAGATAATACCATAAATTCATGTGTATCTTTTCCGCCCATTGCTCCAGAATCAGCAATAACTGCACGGAAATTCAAGCCACAGCGAGCAAAAATGTTAGAGTATGCTTTATATAAGCGATCGTATACTTCATCTAAGCTCTCTTGTGTAGCATGGAAAGAGTATGCATCTTTCATTAGAAACTCTCTTCCACGTAATAAGCCGAAACGAGGTCTTTGCTCATCACGGAATTTTGTTTGAATTTGGTATAATGTTAACGGTAATTTTTTATATGATTTCACTTCATCACGCACAAGATCCGTAATTACTTCCTCATGTGTCGCTCCTAATGCGAATTCACGAGCGTTACGATCTTTCATACGCATTAATTCAGATCCGTAAGAATACCAACGACCTGATTCTTGCCATAATTCTGCAGCTTGCATAGCTGGCATTAATAATTCTACAGCTCCTGCGCGCTCCATTTCTTCTCGAACGATACGTTCTACTTTGTGTAATACTTTTAATCCAAATGGTAGAAAGCTATAAATACCAGAAGCATTTTGACGCATAAAACCTGCACGAAGTAATAGCTGATGACTCTTAATTTCAGCATCAGCTGGAACTTCACGTAATGTAGGACTGAATACCATACTTTGTTTCATTTATTTGCACCTCTTCATTTTACTCTTACACGCAGTAAAACCCCTCACCTCGAGTTAGGTGAGGGATTTTATTCTACGAGCTCTATTTCATTATAAGTTTCACTTTATTTTACAAGAAAAACTTACGAATGTCATTCCAAGTTACAACTAACATAAGTAACATTAATAATGCAAAACCAATAAAGTGAACCATTCCTTCTTTTTGGCGATCAATTGGTTTCCCTCGTAACGCTTCAATTAAGAAGAAGAATAAACGGCCACCATCTAAAGCAGGAACTGGTAATAAATTAAATAAACCAAGATTAATGCTTAGAACTGCAGCTAAACTTAGTACACGCGTAAACCCATAATCTACAACTTGATCTGTTAGATTATAAATTCCTACTGGACCTGACAACTCATTAATAGAAAATTGACCAGTTACTAATTTCACAAGAGACTCAAAAATTAGTTTCGTCCATTGGTACGTTTGTTCAAAACCTGATTTAATAGAACCCATCACTGTTTTCTCTACAGGAGAATAAACACCGATCCTACCAACTTCGTCTTTTCCTTCTTTATCGAGTGTTGGCGTTACTTTCACATTAAACTGTTCATTATCACGCTTTACTTGTAACGTAATTTCTTTATTTGGGTTTTCACGTACAATAGTAACAACATCTTTCCATGTACTTGTGTTTTTCCCATCAATAGCTTGAATTGTATCATTCTCTTTCAATCCAGCTTGCTGTGCTGCACTGTTATCCATCACTTTTCCGACCATTGGTTTGTCAATAGGGACCCCTTGTACAAATCCAAGAATCACAAAAATAACAAATGCTAAAATGAAGTTCATTGCAGGACCCGCAAAGATTGTTAAAGCGCGTTGCCCTAGTTTTTTCGAGCCAAATTGTCTATTATACGGGGCAATTTGAATTTCTTCCCCCGCAGTAATAATACGAGCCTTTTCATTCACTCGGAATGTTTGAAGCTCTTCCTCGTACTCTTCATAGCCCGAAATTGTTAAATTATGCTCCAAATCAGCTTGTTCGACTTCAATAACACGAACATTTGGATACTTTTCATATCCATCAAAAACTAATTTCACAACTTCGTCTTTTTCATTTAATACAAGGCCAACCTTTTTCCCAGGCTTTAACTCAACTGTGTCCGCATCCTCGCCAGCCATTCTTACATAGCCACCAAGGGGCAGTAATCGAATCGTATACACCGTTTCATTCTTTTCAAATGAGAATATTTTCGGACCAAAACCAATCGCAAACTCGCGGCATAAAATACCTGCTCTTTTTGCGAAATATAGATGCCCTAGCTCATGGAAAAATACGAGTGCACCGAAAATTAATATAAAGGCAATCGCTGTATTCAATTCCATAACCACCTTTGCTAAATTTGTTCCATCACAAACCGTCTTGTGGCCGCATCAATTTCCAAAATTTCCTCTAAGCTCGGTCGTGCAATGACATTGTGATGGTTCATTGCTTTTTCAATGAGGTCTTCCACTGTTAAGAAATCAATTCTCTTTTGTAAAAAGGCTTCAACAGCTACTTCATTCGCTGCGTTCATTACAGCTGGCATACTTCCACCTGCTTTTCCAGCTTCATACGCAAAACGTAAACAACGGAATCGTTCTTGGTCCATTTTCTCAAAATGCAACGTCCCTATTTCCCATAAGTTTAACTGTTTTGTGTCTGAAAGAGGCAATCTATCAGGATATGTAAGTGCGTATTGAATTGGTACTCGCATATCAGGTGAACCAAGCTGCGCCATTACACTACGATCTTCAAATTCAACCATAGAATGGATAATACTTTCTTTATGTAAAACAACATCGATTTGCTCATAAGGGATACCAAAAAGCCAATGTGCTTCAATTACTTCTAGTCCCTTATTCATCATTGTAGCAGAATCAATTGTAATTTTCGAACCCATTGACCAGTTTGGATGTCGAAGCGCATCTTCTACGGTCACACGATGCAATTCATCCCTCGTTTTATCGCGGAAACTTCCACCAGAAGCCGTTATAATAAGACGAGAAATTCTTTTTTCACTTTCACCATTCAAGCATTGAAAAATAGCCGAATGTTCACTATCAACTGGAAGTAACGAAACATTATGTTTTCGTGCTGCTTCCATTACAAGATGTCCTGCAGTTACTAACGTTTCTTTATTTGCAATTCCAATTGTTTTTTTCGCCTCAATTGCACGAAGTGTTGGTAACAACCCTACGCTACCTACAACAGCATTTACTACAATCTCCGCATCTGGATGTAATGCTACTTCTAAAAGTCCTTCACTACCATATACAATTTTTGTATTACCAGAAACAGATTGTAATTTTAAAACATCTTCCTCTCTTTGCACAGAGACGATTTGCGGAGAAAATTCTTGAATTACCTTTACTGCGTAGTCAATATTTTTCCCTACAGAAAAAGCAACGAGACGGAATTGGTCTGGGTGCGAGCGTAATACATCTAAAGTTTGTGTACCAATTGATCCGCTTGCACCTAATAAACTAATGTTTTTCATGACTCCAACCCCTCGTTCATTTATTAATTGTATTGTAATAAGAAGTAGAGAATTGGTAAAACGAATAACCAACTATCTGTTCGGTCTAATATACCACCATGCCCAGGTAAAATTGTACCTGAATCCTTTACGCCATAATGACGTTTAAAAGCAGATTGTACTAAATCACCAATTTGTCCAAAAATAGAAATGGTAATTGTCAGCACAATTAAAATTACTACATTCGATTCGACTGGGAAGAACACGTTGTAAACAAGTGCCACAATAATTCCACAAACGATGCCCCCTAATGAACCTTCAATCGTTTTATTTGGACTGATTTCTGGCCACAATTTTCTCTTGCCCAATGCTTTTCCTACGAAATATGCGCCTGAATCAGTAGCCCATATAACAAATAATGCGCAAAATACATATTTAATTCCTAATATTCTCGTTTCATTTAAATATAAGAATCCCATTGCCACATATGTCGTCGCCATCAGTAAAAATGAAGCATTATCAAAAGTAAATGTATTCTTAGAAAGGACTGTATATGATAAAAGTAATAAAACAATCACAAATGTGATTTCCAATTTACCTAATCCAATCCATGTAAACAGTTCTGATGCACTACTTGGAATTAAAAGAATCCACAATAATACTGCAGCTAAAACTGTCGGTACTGAAATAAGCGTAAGCTTATTCATACGAATTAATTCATATAAACCTATAGAAGCAAGTGCATACACTAAAACCGTAAAAGGCACGCCACCGTATATTACGATGGGAATGAATAGCGCGGCAGCAACCACTCCAGTAATAATTCTCTGTTTCACTACCAAACCCTCTCTTTCTACACGCCTCCGAATCTGCGCCCTCTATGTTGAAAGTCAGTAATCGCATTTAGCAAATGTTCTTCTTTGAAGTCTGGCCAATACACGTCTGTAAACCAAAACTCCGAATATGCAATTTGCCATAACATGAAATTACTAATACGTAGCTCTCCGCTTGTTCGGATTAACAACTCTGGATCAGGTAAAGAACTCGTCATTAAGTAGGAGGAAAGCATTTCTTCACTTACCTCTTCAGAACGAATTTTTCCTTCCTCA
This sequence comes from Bacillus sp. FSL K6-0073, assembly GCF_038006085.1. Classification (NCBI taxonomy): domain Bacteria; kingdom Bacillati; phylum Bacillota; class Bacilli; order Caryophanales; family Bacillaceae; genus Bacillus; species Bacillus sp. FSL K6-0073. Next base: position 3,875,047 of record NZ_JBBOUN010000001.1, read on the forward strand.
TTATCTTTCATCATATGTTGCACAGCAGAAACGATTTCATCTCGACTTCCATAGTTTAACGCGAAATTAAGAATTAATCCCGTATTCTCTTTCGTATCTTCCATGGCTTTCTCCATCGCTCTGCGTGTATGCGTAGGAAGACGATCTTTTTGCCCTATTACTCGGACTTGTACGTTTTCTTCAATCAATTCTGGTAAAAATGTACCTAGAAATTCTTCTGGAAGCTTCATTAAATAATCAACTTCCTTTTTCGGTCTTTTCCAGTTCTCAGTTGAAAAAGCATAAAGAGTTAACACTTTCACATTAAGTTTACTTGCAAATTTTGTAATTTTCTTTACAACTTGCATACCTTCATGATGTCCCGCAATACGAGGCATTGCTCTCCTCTTTGCCCATCTTCCATTCCCATCCATAATGATGGCAATATGTTCTGGGATATATCCTTTTTTCACTTCTTCAACGAGATGATCAAACGATGTGTCCTTTTTACCTTTAAAAAAAGGAAAGTTTTTAAACATCATTCATACCCTCCAGCAAGCAGACGTATGCCTAAAAGTGTAAAAAGACCCCCTTAAGAAGAGGGTCATAATTGCGAAGTTATCGCTATTACACTTCCATGATTTCTTTTTCTTTGTTTTTTGCGATTTCGTCAACTTTTGCAATATATTTATCTGTTTCTTTTTGGATATCTTCAGTATATCCTCTTAAATCATCTTCTGTAATCTCGCCAGCTTTTTCAAGCTTCTTAAGATCATCATTTCCGTCACGACGTACGTTACGAACAGCAACTTTAGCTTCTTCAGCATATTTTTTCACAACTTTTACAAGATCACGACGACGTTCTTCTGTTAATGCAGGGAATGCAATACGAATTACAGTTCCATCATTAGAAGGATTTAAGCCTAAATCTGCTTTTAAAATTGCTTTTTCAATATCACCGATAGAAGTTTTATCATAAGGTTGAATTACTAGTAAACGCGCTTCTGGAACTGTAATGTTCGCTAATTGCACAACTGGTGTTGGTGCACCATAGTAATCAACTTGTACCTTATCTAATACAGACGCGTTTGCACGGCCAGCACGAACTGTTGCTAATTCACGAGAATAAGCAGCAACTGCTTTTTCCATTTTTTCATTTGAAGACTTCAATACTTGTTGTCCCATATTTATTTCCCCCTTACCACTGTTCCGATATTTTCGCCTAAAACGGCACGTTTAATATTACCTTTTTCCATAACTGAGAATACAATTAATGGAATATCATTATCCATACATAGAGAAGAAGCTGTAGAATCCATTACACCTAAACCTTCTTTTAATACGTCTAAGTAAGTAAGCGTTTCATATTTCGTAGCTGTTGGATCAATAGATGGATCCGCATTATATACACCATCTACATTGTTTTTCGCCATTAAAATTACATCTGCTTCAATTTCTGCCGCACGTAATGCTGCTGTTGTATCTGTAGAGAAATATGGGTTACCTGTACCTGCTGCAAAGATAACAACACGTTTTTTCTCTAAGTGACGAACTGCTTTACGACGAATGTAAGGTTCTGCAACTTGACGCATCTCAATTGAAGTTTGTACACGAGTTTGAATTCCGATATTCTCCAAGCTATCTTGAAGAGCTAATGAATTCATAACTGTCGCTAACATGCCCATGTAATCTGCCCCTGCACGATCCATGCCCATTTCACTTCCAATTTTCCCACGCCAAATGTTACCGCCACCAACAACAACAGCAACCTCTACATCAAGTTCTGCAATTTCTTTTACTTGTTCCGCAACTGACTTAATAACAGTTGGGTTAATTCCAAATCCTTGCTCTCCAGCTAAAGCTTCTCCACTTAGCTTTAAAACGACACGATTATATTTCGGTTTACTCATAATGAACCTCCAATTGCTTACATCTTTATTTTAAAAAAGGGAACACAATGTGTTCCCTAATCTGTATTAGTTGCTACCTTTTACTTGGTTCATTACTTCTTCAGCAAAGTTGTCTTCGCGTTTTTCGATACCTTCACCAACAGCGTAGCGAACGAATCCTTTTAATGTTCCGCCTTTAGACTCAACGAACTGACGAACTTTCATATCAGGGTTTTTAACGAATGCTTGGTCAAGTAAGCAAATCTCTTCGAAGAATTTGCCTAAACGGCCTTCAACCATTTTTGCAACGATTTTCTCAGGCTTGCCTTCGTTTAATGCTTGTTGTGTTAATACTTGACGCTCATGCTCAACTTCTTCAGCTGTTACAGCATCGCGGTCGATGTATTTAGGGTTAACTGCAGCGATGTGCATTGCAACATCTTTAGCAGCAGCTTCATCAGTAGAACCTTCAAGAACTGTTAATACACCAATGCGTCCACCCATGTGTAGGTAAGCGCCGAATGCATCTGCATCAGTTTTTGATACGATTTCGAAACGACGAAGTGTAAGTTTTTCACCAATTTTAGCGATTGCTTCGTTGATGTGCTCTTCAACTTTTTTACCGTTTTCCATTGTTTGAGCCATAGCTTCTTCAACGTTAGCTGGTTTGTTAGTTAATAAGTGAGCAGCTAATTCTTTAATTAGTGTTTGGAAACCTTCGTTTTTCGCAACGAAATCAGTTTCAGAGTTTAATTCTAAGATTAAAGCGTCGTTACCGTTTGTTTCGATGAAAGTTAAACCTTCAGCAGCAATGCGGTCAGCTTTTTTAGCAGCTTTCGCAATACCTTTTTCACGTAAGAAGTCAATTGCCTTCTCCATGTCGCCGTTAGTTTCTGTTAAAGCTTTTTTGCAGTCCATCATACCTGCGCCAGTTTTTTCACGTAATTCTTTTACCATTTGAGCAGTGATTGCCATACTTTTCATCCTCCTAAAATATGTATTTATACCTTTTATAAAGGTGTTTATACCTTAAAAAAGGTGATAAAAGGCCGAACCCCTTATCACCTTTCCAACTTTGTTACGCAGTAACAGTTTCTTCACCTTGTTTTGCTTCAAGGATCGCGTCTGCCATTTTAGATGTAAGAAGTTTTACAGCACGAATTGCATCATCGTTTGCTGGGATAACGTGATCGATTTCGTCTGGATCACAGTTTGTATCAACGATACCGATGATTGGAATGTGTAATTTGCGTGCTTCAGCAACTGCAATACGCTCTTTACGAGGGTCTACTACGAATAATGCACTTGGAAGACCTTTCATATCTTTAATACCGCCTAAGAATTTCTCAAGACGCTCTAACTCTTTTTTAAGTTGAACAACTTCTTTCTTAGGAAGTACTTCGAAAGTACCATCTTCTTGCATTCTTTCGATGTCTTTAAGACGCTTGATACGCTTTTGGATTGTTTGGAAGTTTGTTAAAGTTCCGCCTAACCAACGTTGGTTAACGAAGTACATACCAGCACGAGTTGCTTCTTCTTTAATAGCTTCTTGTGCTTGTTTTTTAGTACCTACGAATAAGATGTCTCCGCCTTCAGCAGCGATGTCGCGCATCGTTCTGTAAGCTTCCTCAACTTTTTTCACAGTTTTTTGTAAGTCGATGATGTAGATACCGTTACGCTCTGTGAAAATGTAACGCTTCATTTTTGGGTTCCAACGACGAGTTTGATGTCCGAAATGAACACCAGCTTCAAGCAATTGCTTCATAGAAATTACTGACATAATATAGTTCCTCCTAAATGGTTTTTGATATCCTCCGTTTACTTCATCTCTAAGCGAAACTACAAACGTAGCACCAACACTTAAATCAGTAAACGTGTGTACTTTGTACTGACACCACTGCTTACTATATCATACTGAAATATTACAATCAAGTCGAAAATGCGAACAATGTAAAACTTTCTTTGTTCATACTCGAATTCTAGTATTACCAACCTTCATTTCTTTTAAGCAAAAAAATAAATACAATTAATAGTTTTCTCAGAAAACACGCTTATGACACTTTTCACAAGCACCATCTATCCATTGCACATAAAAAACTCTCCTCGATTGAGGAGAGTTTTTTACAAATTAGTTTGTTTTTAATTTAGCAAGTTCCTGTAGAAACTTGTCGTTTAGCACTTTAATGTATGTTCCTTTCATACCTAAAGAACGAGACTCAATAACACCAGCACTTTCTAATTTACGTAGTGCATTTACGATTACAGAACGAGTAATTCCTACGCGATCAGCAATTTTACTTGCAACAAGTAAACCTTCTGTTCCATTTAATTCTTCGAAAATGTGCTCAATCGCTTCTAACTCACTGTAAGATAATGAGCTGATCGCCATTTGAACAACAGCTTTACTACGTGCTTCCTCTTCGATTTCTTCTGCTTTTTCACGTAAGATTTCCATACCTACAACAGTTGAGCTGTACTCAGCAAGGATTAAATCATCATCTAAGAACTCTTGACCAAGACGAGCTAATACTAATGTCCCTAGACGCTCACCGCCACCAACGATTGGTACGATTGTAGTTAAACCTTGACCAAATAATTCTCTGTTTTCTACTGGGAATGCTGTGTAAGCACTGTTCACATCTAAGTTTGAAGATGTTTCTGTAATGTTGAATAAGCTTTGTGTATATTCTTCTGGGAATTGACGTTCTGCAAGCATTTGCTTCATGCGTTCGTTTTCGATTTGTTGGTGAATTGCATAACCTAGTAATTTACCACGACGGCTAACTACGAATACGTTTGCTTCGATTACTTCACACATTGTGTCAGACATTTCTCTAAAGTTTACAGGCTTCCCTGCTGCGCTCTGTAATAACGCATTTAATTTTCTCGTTTTTGCTAATAATTCCATTTCAAAAGTTCCTCCTACATGTTACTCACATATTTTTTCATCACTTGGAAACTAGGGCGAGTCACCTGATGACACTATTACAAAATAAACTGGCTCACATCTTTATTTTTAGCAATTGTTGCTAATTTCTCCTCAACGTATTGAGGTGTTATCGTTATTTTCTCTAACGTAATTTCAGATGCTTCAAACGATAAATCTTCAAGGAGCTTCTCCATAATTGTATGAAGTCTTCTTGCTCCAATATTATCTGTATCCTGATTAACTTGATAAGCAATCTCAGCAATCTTACGAATAGCTTCGTCTGAAAATTCAATTTCTATACCTTCAGTCGCTAATAATGCCATATATTGTTTAATTAACGCATTGTCAGGCTCGATTAGTATTTTAACAAAATCGTCTGTCGATAATTTTGTTAATTCTACTCGAATCGGAAATCTCCCTTGCAATTCCGGAATTAAATCCGACGGTTTAGACATATGGAACGCTCCAGCTGCAACGAATAAAATATAATCCGTTTTTACTGATCCGTATTTTGTCGCAACATTCGACCCTTCTACAATCGGCAAAATGTCACGTTGCACACCTTCACGTGATACATCTACGCTATTCGACTGCTTACCAGCAATTTTGTCAATTTCATCGATAAAAATAATCCCGAGCTGTTCAGCACGATAAACAGCCTCTTGTGTAACTTCATCCATATCAATTAAGCGCTGTGCCTCTTCATTTGTCAAGAGTTTTCTTGCTTCTTTTACAGAAAGTTTACGTTTTTTCGTTTTTTTCGGCATAAAACTTCCTAGCGCATCTTGGAAATTCATTCCCATTTGCTCCATGCCAGTTCCTTGTAACATATCAAACATGGAAGACTGTTGTTCAGTCACTTCAATCGATACAATTTCGTCTTCAAGAAGCCCTGCAGCAAGCTTTCTCTCCACATCATGACGCTTCTTTTCGATTTCAACATCTTCTTGTGTATCAGACGTTTGATTCGAATTTTGAGTACCTCCAAAAAGCATCTCTAATGGATTTTTGAATCCAGATTGTTTCTCTGGACTCGGTACTAAAATTTCAACAAGACGTTGATTCGCTTGCTCTTCGGCTTTATCTTGAACTTTCACTACCATTTCTTCTTTTACGATACGAACCGATGTTTCCACCAGGTCACGTACCATTGACTCTACATCTCTACCCACATATCCAACTTCTGTGAATTTTGTAGCCTCAACCTTAATAAAAGGTGCTCCAACGAGTTTCGCCATTCGTCGTGCTACCTCTGTTTTCCCAACACCTGTCGGTCCAATCATTAAGATATTTTTAGGTGCAATTTCGTCACGTAAATTTTCAGCTAATTTACTGCGACGATATCGATTTCTCAACGCTACAGCAACCGCTTTCTTTGCGTCTTTTTGACCGATGATGTATTGATCTAATTTTTCCACAATTTGGCGCGGAGTAAAATGTAAATGCATATAAAATGCCTCCCTTACGATTCTACAATTCTTCAACAATTATGTTGTGATTCGTATAAACACAAATATCGCCAGCAATCTCTAAACTCGCTTTCGCAATTTGCTTCGCTGTTAAGTGTTCACTTGCATATTGCTTTAAAGCACGACCTGCAGAAAGTGCATAATTCCCACCAGATCCAATTGCTAAAATACCATCATCCGGTTCAATCACTTCTCCTGTACCTGAAACAAGGAGCATAGTTGTTTTATCCATGACAATGAGCATTGCTTCTAGCTGACGTAACATTTTATCGCCACGCCATTGTTTAGCCATTTCAACAGCAGCACGCTGCAAGTTGCCATTATACTCTTCTAATTTCCCTTCAAACATTTCAAAAAGAGTAAATGCGTCAGCAACTGATCCTGCGAAACCAGCTAAAACTTTACCTTGGAAAAGTTTACGAACTTTACGAGCTGTATGTTTCATTACAACAGCATTTCCCATTGTCACTTGGCCATCTCCAGCCATTGCACATTCTCCATTATGATGAACTGCAAATATCGTTGTAGCGTGGAAATTTCCCATAGAAAAAACTCCTTTATTTGTTTTTATAGCTTTTAAAGCAATTTATGCCCGCGGGTGATGCTTCATGTAAACAGAACGCAATCTTTCTTTAGAGACATGCGTATAAATTTGTGTCGTCGACAAATTTTCATGGCCTAATAACTCCTGTACAGTACGTAAATCCGCCCCTTCATCTAGCATATGTGTAGCAAATGTATGCCTTAACATATGGGGACTTATCCGCATTGTCAGCGAAGCCTTTTTAATGAGTTCATTTAAAACATAACGAACTCCACGACTTGTTAGCGGTTTACCTTTCGCATTTAAAAATACCATATGAGAGTCTTCGTCAGTCTTATTAACTAACTGTTTTCTCCCATTCTCTATATAAGTAATTAAAGAATCTTGCGCATAGCTTCCGAACGGAATATACCTTTGTTTTTTTCCTTTTCCCATTACTAAAATTGTTCCCACCGCAAAGTCAATATCGGTAAGTTGTAAATTGACACATTCACTCACACGGATCCCAGTCGCATACATCAACTCTAACAAAGCTTGATTCCTTTGACCTAATGGTGTTTCCGTGTCAGAAACTTCAAATAATTCCTCTAACTCTTCAGCATATAAAAACTTTGGGATTGACAATTCTTTTTTGGGGAGTGACGCAAGTGCAAACGGATTATCCTTTCGATAACCTTCACGCATCAAAAAACGATATAAACTTCGTAAGCTTGATACTTTTCTTGCGACAGATTTACGGGCTAACTTCTCATCGTGCAACGTCGTTAAGTACAAACGAACATCCGCGTATGTAACGTCTAAAAAAGAGGATATGCCTTCTCGTTCCATAAATTGCACAAAATGTTCTAAATCATTTTGATAACTTGCAATTGTATATTTTGAATAATTTCTTTCAATTTGTAAATATCCAACGAATAATTGTAACAATTTCTTCACATTCACACAACTCACCTCAATAAAGGCTACTAAATCGTATCACAACTTAGTAGCCTTTGCAAGAAATTTAACTAAATATTTACAAAATTTCGAATCGTTTCTAAAGCGCGTGCTGCGTACGCTTCATTTCGTTCTGCTTTCTTTTTAATCTTCTTCTCTAACGGTGCAAATAGACCGAAGTTCGCATTCATCGGTTGGAAGTTTTTAGCGTTCGTTGCCGTAATGTAATTTGCCATGCTACCCATCGCAGTTACTGGCGGTAATACAACTGGCTCTTCACCTTGCACAAGACGCGCAGCATTAATTCCTGCTAATAATCCTGATGCTGCTGATTCAACATATCCCTCTACTCCAGTCATTTGACCAGCGAAGAATAAATCATCCCGTTGTTTATATTGATATGTTGGACGAAGCAAATTAGGTGAATTAATAAACGTATTACGATGCATTACACCATAACGTACAATCTCTGCATTTTCCAATCCTGGAATTAACTGTAGCACTTCTTTTTGCGGTCCCCACTTTAAATGTGTTTGGAAACCTACGATATTGTATAAAGTTCCCGCTGCATCATCTTGACGTAACTGAACAACAGCATATGGCGTTTTCCCTGTTTTTGGATCTTCCAATCCAACAGGTTTCATAGGTCCAAATACTAACGTCTGTCTCCCTCTACTTGCCATAACCTCTACTGGCATACAACCTTCAAAGAAAATTTCTTTTTCAAACTCTTTTAAAGGCACTGTCTCAGCAGCAATTAGAGCCTCATAAAAACGATCAAACTCTTCTTCTGTCATTGGGCAATTTAAATATGCAGCTTCACCTTTGTCATAACGCGATTTTAAATATACTTTATTCATGTCAATGCTGTCTTTTTCTACGATTGGGGCTGCAGCATCATAGAAGTAGAAATAATCTTCTCCTGTTAATTCTTTCAATTTTGCAGAAAGATCAGGAGATGTTAATGGACCTGTAGCAATAATTGTCGGTCCCTCTGGAATATCTGTAATTTCTTCATTCATTACAGTTACATTTGGATGGTTCTTTACGTATTCTGTTACTTTAGCTGCGAACTCATGACGGTCTACAGCTAAAGCGCCTCCAGCTGGTACAGAGCACTCATCCGCCGCACGAATAATTACAGAATCCATTAAGCGCATTTCCTCTTTAATAACTCCAACCGCATTTGTTAAAGTGTTTGCACGAAGTGAGTTACTACATACTAATTCAGCGAATTTATCTGTGTGATGAGCTGGCGTTTGCCTTACCGGTCTCATTTCATATAATCTAACTTGGACACCACGTTTTGCAATTTGGTAAGCTGCTTCACTTCCTGCAAGACCTGCGCCAATGACGTTTACTACTTGTGTTGTCATTTATATCACCTTTCCTTTTCTTCCCGAAAAAAATGTGAGCAGTTACGCTCACATTTGTTGTTCTTCTTCATAATCGCACGAAATACATTGTACTTGCACGCCTTTTTTCAACTTTTTCTCTACAAGCATGCCTTCGCACTTCGGACACTTACGACCAATTGGCTTATCCCAAGATACAAAGTCGCATTCCGGATACGTACCGCACCCATAGAAAAGACGTTTCTTTTTATTACTACGGCGTTCAATAATTTGACCCTTATCACACTTTGGACAAGTAACACCGATTTCTTTCACAATCGGCTTTGTATTACGACAATCTGGGAAATTCGAGCAAGCCATAAATTTCCCGTATTTACCCATTTTAAAGACCATTGGGTGATTACATAGTTCACAATCTTCCCCAGCTGGTTCATCTTTAATTTCCACTTCACGCATTTCTTTTTCCGCTTTTTCTAAACGCGGTTCAAAACCTACGTAGAAATCATCAACAATTTTTACCCAATTCGCATTTCCTTCTTCTACTTCATCAAGGCTTTGCTCCATATTGGCAGTAAATTCAATGTTAATAATTTCTGGGAAAAACTCTAAAATAAGTTCAATTACTATTTCACCAAGTTCAGTCGGAACGAAGCGTTTATTATCCAAGCCTACATACCCACGCTTTTGAATCGTTTCAAGTGTAGGTACATATGTCGACGGTCTTCCAATTCCAAGTTCTTCAAGTGTTCTTACTAGGCGAGCCTCTGTATAGCGCGGAGGAGGTTGTGTAAAATGTTGCTTTGGTTCTAAATCCTTTGAAAATACAGTTTCCCCTACTTCTAAAGGCGGCAACATCTTATCCTTTTCTTCAGCACCATCATCTTTTGACTCTACATACACTTTCATAAATCCTGGGAACTTTACAACCGATCCACTTGCACGGAACTGAACATTGTTATTAATGAGTCTCGCTGTCACAGTATCCATTATAGCAGACGCCATTTGACTTGCAACAAATCGCTCCCAAATCAATTTATATAATCGAAGTTGATCACGACCTAAGAAACTTTTTAGTTCCTCTGGCTTTCTCATTACCGAAGTAGGACGAATTGCCTCATGCGCATCTTGTGCATTTGACTTTTTCGTTTCTTTCTTCTTTTCTGTTCCTATGTATTCCGTACCATACGCTTCAGTGATGTAAGTACGAGCCTCTGTTTGAGCTGTTTCTGAGATACGTGTTGAATCAGTTCTCATATACGTAATAAGACCTACAGTTCCTTGTTTTCCAAGATCTATCCCTTCATACAATTGCTGTGCAAGCATCATTGTTTTCTTTGCTCGCATGTTTAACTTACGGGCTGCTTCTTGTTGCAAGGAAGATGTTGTAAACGGTAATGCAGGGTTACGTTTTCGCTCTTTGCGCGTTACATTTTCAACTGAAAACGCATTCTCTTTCATCTGTTCAATTATTTCATTCACTTGCGTTTCATTTGTTAATTGAACTTTTTCACCATCTACACCGTAAAAGCTTGCTTCAAATGTGTCTTTTCCTTTTACAAATTCTGTTTTAATTGTCCAGAATTCTTCAGGTTCAAAGTTTTGAATTTCCCTTTCACGCTCGATGATTAAACGAACTGCTACAGATTGTACACGTCCTGCACTTAATCCTTTTTTTACTTTCTTCCATAATAAAGGACTAATATTGTAACCAACAAGACGATCAAGTATACGTCTTGCTTGTTGTGCATCCACTAAATCCATATTGATTGCACGAGGATGTTTAAATGATTCTTTGATTGCATCTTTCGTAATCTCATTAAACACAACCCGACAATCTGATTCAACGTCCACATTTAACGTATTCGCTAAATGCCAAGCAATCGCTTCCCCTTCACGGTCTGGATCGGCCGCGAGATAGACTTTCTTTGCTTTTTTGGCCGCTGATTTTAAATCTTTTAAGACGGGACCTTTACCACGAATGGTAATATACTTCGGGGTGAAGTTGTTCTTTACTTCTATCCCCATTTGACTTTTTGGCAAATCGCGAACATGTCCCATAGACGCGACAACTTTGTATTTTTTCCCTAAATATTTCTCAATGGTCTTCGCCTTAGAAGGCGACTCCACGATTACGAGGTAATCTGACATGCTAGTGCCTCCTTAAGAGGTGGATTCAAGTCTTCATTAATCTTATTGATTTCTCTTGTTTTTGTCAATCAAGAATGAATATACCATACAGTGCCAATCTACCATTTGTCAATAATTGTTTAATAAAAACATAAAAATATAAGGTTAATTTAAAATCTCTTCCAAGATATCTTCTGCATTTCTTACTAGTTTTGCTCCTTGCTGAATAAGATGATTCGTTCCCGATGCCCCCTCTATAAATATAGGTCCAGGAAGCGCAAATACCTCTCTACTTTGCTCTAACGCAAGGTCCGCAGTAATAAGTGTTCCACTTCTCGATTTCGCTTCTACAACTAAAACACCTTTACTTATACCACTAATAATCCGGTTTCTTTTTGGAAAATACCATTTTTTCGGTGCATAGTGCGGCGGATACTCTGTCAATAACAATATATATTCCTTCCACATTTCATATAAAGGTCTATTTTCTTTCGGATACATAAAAGACAATCCATGCCCTAATATCGCAATAGTCGGGCAATGATGCCTTACTGTAATCTCATGAGACATTGTATCTATCCCTTTTGCAAACCCACTGACAATAAGCCACTCTCTTTCTAATAAAGGGTGTAAAATAAACTTCAAACTCTCATGACCATATAATGATGGTTCTCTCGTTCCAACAACTGCTAATTTATTTACTTTATTCAGGAAATCTTTCTCTCCTTTTCCATATAAAACGAAGGGAGGATCTTGTATTTCACGTAATAATTGCGGATAATTTTCATCCCATATCGTTATATAAAAAATACGATTTTTCTCTAAATAAGATATATATTGCGGAAGATTTGAACTTTGAAGAAATTTTACTAGTTCTGAAGATTTTTTCGAGGATATTCCAGTGTAGTGTTCCATTTGTTTTTCGTTAAAATTATATATGTTCTCTAATTCTGGATCGACATATAGTAGCCTCTCCATCGCTTTCCAATAATTTGCTAGCAAGTAATGAAGATGTAATAATCTCTCTCTTTTCATCTTGATTCTCCTTACCCATAATTTTTATTATGTAAACAGAAAAAGTCTAAAAAGACACCCTCAAGTAAGAAGGTGTCTTTCAACAGATTAATAGTTTTTACAAGTCTCAAATAAACCTTTTTCTTTTAAAACAGAGATTAGCGTTTCTCCCATAACTGCTGGAGTTTCAGCTACTTTAATGCCACAAGCTTCCATTGTTTTAATCTTTTCAGCAGCAGTTCCTTTACCGCCAGAAATGATTGCACCAGCATGGCCCATACGTTTGCCAGCAGGCGCTGTTTGACCACCAATGAAGCCTACAACAGGTTTTGTCATATTAGCTTTTACCCATTCAGCTGCCTCTTCTTCTGCTGTACCGCCGATTTCACCAATCATAATTACAGCATGTGTTTCTTCATCTTCATTAAATGCTTTTAAAGCATCAATAAAGTCTGTACCGTTAACAGGGTCTCCGCCGATACCTACAGCAGTAGATTGGCCAATACCTTCTTGTGTTAACTGATGTACAGCTTCATACGTTAATGTACCAGAGCGAGATACGATACCAACATGACCTTTTTTATGAATATATCCTGGCATAATACCAATCTTACATTCATCCGGTGTGATTACACCTGGGCAGTTTGGTCCAAGTAAACGTGTATGTTTACCCGCCATATATCTCTTTACGTTTACCATATCTAATACAGGAATCCCTTCAGTAATACATACTACTAAATCAATTTCTGCATCAACAGCTTCCATAATTGCATCTGCCGCAAAAGCGGGTGGAACGTATACAACTGAAGCGTTTGCCCCTGTTGCTTTCACTGCATCTTCTACTGTATCAAATACTGGTACACCTTCAATATCAGTGCCGCCCTTACCTGGTGTTACACCACCGACAATTTTCGTACCGTATTCAATCATTTGTTTTGTATGGAATAAACCTTGAGAACCTGTAATACCTTGAACAATAACTTTTGTATCTTTATTAACTAATACGCTCATTTTTCTCCCCCGCTTTCTATTAGCCCACTAGTGAAACAATTTTTTGTGCACCGTCTGCCATAGATTCTGCTGCAACAATATTTAAGCCAGACTCATTTAAAATTTTCTTACCTAGTTCTACGTTTGTACCTTCAAGACGTACAACTAAAGGTAACTCAAGACCTACTTGTTTCGTTGCTTCAATAACACCTTCTGCAATAACATCACACTTCATAATGCCACCAAAAATGTTAACGAAGATACCTTTTACATTTTTGTCAGAAAGGATAATTTTGAATGCTTCTGTAACTTTTTCTGCAGTTGCACCGCCACCAACATCTAAGAAGTTAGCTGGGTCACCGTGGTAATGTTTAATGATATCCATTGTAGCCATCGCTAAACCTGCACCATTAACCATACAACCGATATTTCCATCTAAAGGAATGTAGTTTAAGTCGTATTTTGAAGCTTCAATTTCTTTTGAATCCTCTTCATCAAGATCACGAAGCTCTAAAATGTCTTTATGGCGATATAATGCATTAGAATCAAAGTTTAATTTTGCATCTAATGCCATAACTTTACCTTCACCTGTTGTAACAAGTGGGTTAATCTCAGCGATAGAGCAATCTTTTTCGATAAACGCACGGTATAAGCCCATCATAAACTTCACAGCTTGTCCTACAAGCTCTTTTGGAATATTGATGTTAAATGCGATTCGGCGCGCTTGGAAACCTTGTAAGCCTACTGCTGGATCAATATATTCTTTAAAGATTTTTTCAGGTGTTTTTTCTGCTACTTCTTCAATTTCTGTTCCGCCTTCTTCAGACGCCATTAAAACAACTTGAGAAGTTGCACGATCTAAAACTAGACCTACATAATATTCTTTTTTAATATCGCAACCTTCTTCGATAAGTAAGCGTTTTACTTCCTTACCTTCAGGACCTGTTTGATGTGTCACAAGTGTAGTTCCTAAAATGCTTTCTGCATATGTACGAACTTCATCTAAATTTTTTGCAACTTTTACTCCGCCAGCTTTGCCGCGTCCACCAGCGTGAATTTGTGCTTTCACTACACATACATCTGTTCCTAATTCTTTCGCCGCTTCTACAGCTTCTTCTACTGTAAATGCAACCTTCCCGTTCGGAACGCTAACCCCATAGCTTCTAAGGACTGCCTTACCTTGGTACTCATGGATATTCATGGTCCCATCCTCCCCTGTTTTCCTGTTTTACTCGAAAAGTTTTTTAATGTTTAAAAAACATTACATTGCCATTGTATAAGATGATTGGCACGCTGTCTACAATAAAGTGTCAGAAAACTGAAATCGCTTTATTCTTTTTCGGAAATAGTAATGTTTATATGCCAAAATAAAAAAATAAGCTGTATATTTACAGCTTATTTTTGAATCATATCTTTAATTGGCGCGAATGACTTTCGGTGTTCATCTAATACTCCATGCACTTGAATTGCCTCTAAATGTTGCTTTGTGCCATATCCCATATGTTGCTCAAATCCATATTGAGGATACTTCTCTCCCAGTTCTTTCATCATACGATCTCTCGTTACTTTTGCGATAATGGATGCGGCTGAAATCGAAACACTTTTCGCATCACCTTTAATAATTGATGTTTGCGGAATTGGTGTAGGAAGTTTCATCGCATCAATTAATAAATGTTGGGGTGTACAAGATAAATTCGCAACTGCATCTAACATCGCTTGTTTCGTTGCTTGGTAAATATTAATGTCATCAATAACTTCTGGTGATACAATTCCTACTCCAATTGCAATTGCTTGTACTTTTATTTCATCATAAAAACGCTCACGTTTCGCTTCACTCAACTTTTTCGAATCATTTAACCCTGGAATATAAAAATCCTCAGGAAGAACGACAGCTGCCGTCACAACAGGCCCAGCCAATGGCCCGCGCCCTACTTCATCAATACCCGCGATATATGTGACCCCTTTTTCACGCAAAGCATTTTCATACTTGGACATTTCAAAAAACTTCTCTTTTTCTTTCTGTTCTAACTCTTTTTGTTTATACCACTTCAAAACGAGCTTTTGAACACCTTTTCGATCATCTTTCATTAACAGTTGAAAGCGATCATCTTCTTCATTCATAATTTCTTTCAATACATTTTCCGCTTCTTTTATCGTCATAGTTTGCATTTATACAAGCTCCTTTTTAAACATATCCAAAAAGAAAAGACGCACAAACGCACGTCTTATACTTCTTCTATTTTTTCCACATCTTCTACTTGCTCTGCAAACTCTTCCGGTGTTTCAAACGTCATTTTTCCAAGTTTGCCACCACGAAGCTCACGAAGCACAAGCTCAGATGTCTTATCATAATCAATCATTCCGCCGCCCATTAAGCAGCCTCTATTTTTTCCAATTGCATCGAATAATTCCACAATATCTTCTGGAATCTCATTTAAATTATAGCGTTCTTTCAAGCGTTCTGGATAATGTTTCTCCATAAAACGTAATGCGTAAACAGCTACATCTTGTAAATTTAAAATTGAATCTTTAATTGCACCCGTTGTCGCTAAGCGAAGACCCACTAATTGATCTTCAAATTTAGGCCACAGAATACCTGGTGTATCTAACAATTCCATTTCCTTCCCAACTTTAATCCATTGTTGAGCTGTTGTCACACCTGGACGATCTCCTGTTTTAGCAATATTTTTCTTTGCCAATTTATTAATCAATGTAGATTTACCAACATTTGGTATACCTACAATTAATGCACGAATCGCTCTCGGTCTAATACCTTTTGCAACCATTTTATCAAATTTTTCTTTAACAAGCACTTTACAAGCTGCTGCAATTTCCTTCATACCTTGTCCAGCTTGTGCGTTAATCGAAATTGCCATATGGCCTTTTTCTTTAAAATATGCGATCCATTGTTTTGTTAAACGATCATCCGCCATATCCGCTTTATTTAAAACAACAAGCCTTGGCTTATGTGTAATGATTTCATCAATCATTGGGTTTCGAGATGATAATGGTAATCGAGCATCTACAAGTTCAATTACAACATCAATTAATTTTAATTTCTCCGTTACTTGGCGTCTAGCCTTCGCCATATGCCCTGGAAACCATTGAATTACCATGTTGCCACCTTCTTTTTCATTTATTTCACAATACGTGCGTCTTCTAACGGCCAATATAACATATTAGCTTTACCAATTACTTGATCCATTGAAATCGTACCGATTGAACGGCTATCTTTACTAAAACGACGATTATCACCTAAAACAAATAATTGATCTTTTGGAACGGTTTTCTTGCCTGTCATTTCTTCAAGATTAAAATCATATGTAAGCGGTCCGTCAGCAATTTGCTTTTTCTGCTTGTCTAAATACGGCTCCTCATAAGCCTTTCCGTTAACATACAGTTTATCATTACGATACTCTATTTCATCGCCTGGCAGGCCTATAATGCGCTTAATGTAATCTTTATCTTCTGTTGCTCGAAATACGATAATATCAAAGCGTTTTGGATCTCCAATGTGATAACCAATTTTATTCACAATCATTCGATCACGATCATGTAAAGTAGGTGCCATCGATACCCCGTCTACGAGAATTGGCGCAAAGAAAAACTGTCTAATAACACCAGCTAATACAACAGCAATCAAAATTGCTTTAATCCATTCCCAAAGTGAACTCTTCTCTTTTTTCATGCATTTCCCCTCCACGGTTATGTAAACTGCTCGTATTATACCAAAATTTCATATAGATTGGAAAAAGGGAGCTTGTGCATTTACAAGCTCCCATACATGTCTTATCGAATTTCTTTAATACGTGCTTTTTTACCGCGAAGGTTACGTAAGTAGTATAACTTAGCACGACGTACTTTACCACGGCGAAGTACTTCGATTTTCGCGATTCTTGGCGTGTGAACTGGGAATGTACGCTCAACACCTACACCGTAAGAAATCTTACGAACTGTGAATGTTTCACTGATTCCGCCACCACGACGTTTAATTACAACACCTTCGAAAAGCTGAATTCTTTCACGAGTTCCCTCAACAACTTTTACGTGTACACGTAAAGTGTCACCAGGACGGAATGAAGGAAGGTCAGTTTTTAATTGGCCTTTTGTAATTTCTGCGATTAATTGTTGCATATTAAATTCTCTCCTTTAAACAGATGCTCTTATAAAGTCTTAATAAATTACAGCGGAACATCGTTAATACGGCTACTGATTTCAGTAGCACAAATGTTATAATAGCATATTACTAGGCCTGTTGCAATAGCAAATATATGAAGTTATTACTGCTCTCGCTTTATTTCCTCAAGCCATTTTTTCTCTTGTTTAGATAACTCTCTCTCATCTAATAAATCAGGTCTACGCGTATACGTTCGGCGCAAAGATTCCTTATGTCGCCATTCATCAATGTTTTTATGATTCCCTGACATTAATACATCCGGTACCTTCATACCACGAAAATCAGCTGGACGTGTATAATGAGGATGCTCTAATAAACCTGTACTAAACGAATCCTCTACTTGTGAAGCATGATTTCCTAGCACCCCTGGCAAGAGACGTACCACACTATCAGTAATAACCATAGAGGCTAATTCTCCGCCCGTTAATACATAGTCACCAATAGAAATCTCATCCGTTACGAGATGCTCACGAATTCGTTCGTCATATCCTTCATAATGCCCACATACGAAGATTAAATGTTCTTCCCCTGCAAGCTCTTCCGCTTTCTTCTGCGTAAATCTTTCGCCCTGCGGACACATTAAGACAACTCTCGGCTTACGCTCTGTCTCTTTCGTCAAATCTTCTACAGCATCAAAAATAGGCTGAGGAGTAAGCACCATACCAGCTCCTCCGCCGTAAGGATAATCGTCTACGCTATTATGCTTACTTGTTGTATAATCACGAAAGTTAACAACACGAAGGTTTACCGCTTCTTTTTCTTGCGCCTTCTTTAATATAGAAGATCCAAATACACCGGTAAACATGTCTGGGAACAACGTTAAAATATCAATTTTCATTATAGCAGCCCTTCCATTACATGAATGGTTACTAATTTATTTTCAATATTAACTTGAAGTACAACGTCATCGATATAAGGAATTAAGAGATCTTGACCCTTCGGGCGTTTAATTACCCAAACATCATTTGCACCAGGAGATAGAATCTCTTTGATTGTCCCTAGCGCTTCTCCTTCTTCCGTTACAACACTGCAACCAATAATTTCATGATAGTAGTATTCACCTTCAGCAAGTTCACCTAACTGCTCTTCTGGTACTTTTATTAAAGAACCTTTAAACTTCTCTACTTCATCTACATTGTTATATCCTTCAAATGTTAATAAATCGAATGTCTTATGTTGGCGATGAGAAGTTACCTTTACCGGAAGATAGTCTGTGCCTTTCTCATTCGATATGTATAGCGTGTTTCCTACTTTATATCGCTCTTCTGGAAAATCAGTACGAGAAATAACACGGATTTCTCCTCTTACGCCATGAGTATTTACAATTTTTCCTACATTAAACCATTTTGTCATAAATAGTATGTCACCCCTGGTTTCTATATAAATTAAGCATCTCCATTTCACAGATGGAACATGCAATCTCTATTTAAATGTTAAAAAAGGGAGAGGAATAACTCCTCGCCCTTTTTACGTTTATTGAATTTCCAGTGTTACTTTTTCATCATTATGATGTCCCACTGAATACAAGAGCATTCGAATCGCTTTCGCAACTCTCCCTTGCTTTCCAATGACTTTTCCAACATCCTCAGGATGTACAGTTAATCGATACTTTATCTCTCCGTTGCAAAGTTCCTGTGTAACTTTTACATCTTCAGGATAATCGACAAGAGGCTTGACAATCGTCTCGACTAACTTCTTCATAGTCATTGCCTCAATTACTTACCTTGTTTAGATAAGTGGAATTTCTCCATGATACCTTGGTTAGAGAATAAGTTACGAACTGTATCAGATGGTTTAGCACCATTTCCTAACCATTTTAATGCTGCTTCTTCGTTGATCTTAACTTCAGCTGGTTGAGCAACTGGATTGTAAGTTCCGATTTCCTCAATGAAACGTCCGTCACGAGGAGAACGAGAATCTGCAACAACTACACGATAGAAAGGAGTTTTTTTAGCTCCCATACGTTTTAAACGAATTTTAACTGCCATTTATAAAGCACCTCCGAATTTATTTCACACAGATAATTATATTAGCAAAAAGACTATTGCTTTGTAAAGTATTTTTTCTTAACAGAGCCATCTTTTTTTCCTTACATGAATGGAAACTTCAATCCACCTAGTCCTTTTTTCTTACCTTTTTGCATTCCCGTCATCGTCTTCATCATTTTTTTCATGTCATCGAATTGCTTAATTAGACGATTGATTTCTTGTACAGTTGTACCGCTACCTTTGGCAATGCGCTTTTTGCGACTAGCATTGATTATTTCCGGTTGTTCTCGTTCTAATTTAGTCATAGAACGAATAATTGCCTCAATATGCCCAATTTGTTTTTCATCAACTTGCGCATTTTTCAGCCCTTTAATTTTATTTGCACCAGGAAGCATTCCTAACAATTCATCAAGCGGCCCAAGTTGGCGCACTTGTCCAAGTTGTTCTAGGAAATCGTCAAGCGTAAACGAAAGCGTACGCATTTTTTGCTCAAGTTCTTTTGCTTTCTCTTCATCAACTGTAGCTTGCGCTTTTTCAATCAATGTTAAGACATCGCCCATCCCTAAAATACGGGATGCCATACGCTCTGGATGGAACGCTTCAATTGCATCTAGTTTTTCACCCATACCAGCAAATTTAATCGGCGTGTTTGTTACAGCCTTAATAGATAATGCAGCACCACCGCGCGTATCACCATCTAATTTCGTTAATACAACACCTGTTAAACCTAACTGTTCATGGAAACTTTGTGCAACATTTACCGCGTCTTGCCCCGTCATCGCATCGACAACAAGGAAAATTTCATCCGGTTTCGCAACTTCTTTCACTTTCGCTAATTCATCCATTAATTCTTCATCAATATGCAGGCGACCCGCTGTATCGATTAAAACATAATCGTGATGATCTTCTTTTGCTTTTGCAATCGCTTGTTTCGCAATTTCAACAGGACTTACTTGATCTCCTAAAGAAAATACAGGCATGTCCAATTGCTTCCCTAATGTTTCAAGCTGTTTAATCGCTGCTGGACGGTAAATATCCGCTGCAACAAGCATCGGTTTACGATTATGCTTTTTACGAAGCAAATTCGCAAGCTTACCTGTCGTCGTTGTTTTACCCGCACCTTGCAGACCAACCATCATAATAACAGTCGGTGGCTTATTAGCAACAGCAATTTTGCTTTGCTCTCCGCCCATAAGTTCTGTAAGTTCTTCCTGTACAACTTTAATTACTTGTTGTCCAGGTGTCAAACTTTTCATTACATCTTGTCCGACAGCACGTTCAGACACACGCTTCACAAAATCTTTTACTACTTTAAAGTTAACATCCGCTTCTAAAAGAGCTAGACGAACTTCTCTCATCATTTCTTTCACATCGGCTTCAGAAACTTTTCCTTTGCCGCGGATTTTTTGCATTGTCTGTTGAAGTCGGTCGGCTAATCCTTCAAATGCCATATTGCCGCCCTCCTAATCTAATTTTTCGATAGCTTCAACAACTTGTTTCATTTCTTCATTCACATGCTCTTCTTCGCTGATTAGCTGTTTTAGCTTTGCAACAAGTCGCTGTCGCTCTTGAAACTTTTGAAGTAATACTAATTTTTCTTCATATTCTTCAAGCATCGCTTCAGTCCGTTTAATGTTATCATACACGGCTTGGCGACTTACATCAAATTCTTCCGCAATTTCACCAAGAGATAAATCATCTAGATAATAAAGCGACATATAACTTCTTTGTTTTTGCGTTAACAACGATTGATAAAAATCAAATAAATAGTTCATTCTCGTTGTTTTTTCGAGCATGTTGGATCATCCTTTGTTAAGTGATTTCCCTTTACATGAATTAGTTTACATGTAGTCCAAAAGAGTGTCAAGTTTTTTTCTTAACATCATATATTTTTTATAGAAAAAGAAGCGGAAATACCGCTTCTTTCGCTTATACTTCTTCTGTTTCTACTAAGTTCGCAAATAAACCATACACATATTGTTCTGGATCAAACTGCTGCAAGTCATCCATTTGCTCTCCTAATCCAACAAACTTCACCGGTACATCCATTTCGTTACGAATCGCTAATACAATACCACCTTTAGCAGTTCCATCTAACTTCGTTAAAACAATACCAGTTACATTCGTTGCTTCACGGAATGTTTTCGCTTGGCTTAAACCGTTTTGTCCCGTTGTTGCATCAATAACAAGCAATACTTCATGAGGAGCACCTGGTACTTCACGCTCAATTACACGCTTCACCTTCTCTAACTCTTTCATTAAGTTCACTTTATTTTGCAAGCGTCCTGCTGTGTCACATAGTAATACATCTACCTTACGTGCTTTCGCTGCTTGTACAGCGTCATACATAACCGCCGCTGGATCAGATCCAGATCCTTGTTTAATCACTTCTACACCAACGCGATCGCCCCATACTTCTAATTGTTCAATCGCTCCAGCACGGAATGTATCTCCTGCCGCCAATAGGACTGACTTACCTTCTGATTTAAACTTATGCGCCAGTTTACCAATTGTCGTCGTTTTTCCTACACCATTAACACCAACAAATAAAACGACCGTTAATTGGTCCTCTTGCATATTAATTTCGTTACTAAAATCGCTGTCACCTTTGTAAATTCCTACTAGTTTTTCTGAAATAACAGCTTGTACTTCTTTTGGATCTTGAATGTTACGACGTTGTACTTCTTCTTTCAATTGGTCAATTAATTCCATTACCGTCGCAACGCCAACGTCTGCACCGATTAAAATTTCTTCTAACTCTTCGAAGAAATCTTCGTCCACTTTACGGTAACGATACACTAAATCATTCACTTTA
Organism: Bacillus sp. FSL K6-0073; assembly: GCF_038006085.1. NCBI lineage: Bacteria > Bacillati > Bacillota > Bacilli > Caryophanales > Bacillaceae > Bacillus > Bacillus sp. FSL K6-0073. The sequence continues at coordinate 3,897,259 of NZ_JBBOUN010000001.1, forward strand.
TCCGCAAATGAATTTCTCGTTTTTTCTAATCCTTGTTTAAATTTCTCTGTAACTGTATCCGTTTGTTTTGAAATTTTTTCTTTTAGTTTTTTAAAAAAACTCATACTTTCCCATCCTTCCTATTCACTTGCAATAAGTTCTTCTCCGGCGTCTAAACGAACCGAAACAAGTTTAGATACCCCTGATTCTTGCATTGTTACACCGTACAACACATCAGACTCTTCCATTGTACCTTTTCTATGTGTAATTACAATAAACTGCGTCTCATCACTGAATTTCTTTAAATACTGTGCAAAACGAGCTACATTCGCCTCATCAAGGGCTGCCTCTACCTCATCTAGTACACAGAACGGTACTGGGCGTACTTTTAAAATACCAAATAAAAGCGCAATTGCTGTTAAAGCACGCTCTCCACCTGAAAGTAAACCTAAGTTCTGCAGTTTCTTCCCTGGCGGTTGTGCTACAATATCAATACCCGTATTTAGTAAATCCTCTGGATTAGTCATTACTAAATCTGCTCTACCGCCTCCAAATAATTCAGAGAATACCGATTGAAACTCCATTCTAATGCCTTCAAACGTAGTAGAAAAGCGTTTTTTCATTTCTTCATCCATTTCGGTAATAAGCTGGTGCAATGTCGCTTTCGCTTCTTCTAGGTCGTCTCTCTGCTCTAGTAAGAATGTATGACGCTCCGCTACACGTTCATATTCATCAATTGCCCCTAGGTTCACTGTACCTAACTCTTCTATGGATAATTTGATTAATTTTACTTTCTTACGCGCATCTTCTGCAGGCATTGTCATTGTATATTTTAGTTTTGCCGCTTCAAATGAAATCGTATATGTTTCACGTAAATGTTGTAATCTATTTTCCAACTCTACATCAAGTCGATTTATTCTCACTTCTTGATCTTTCAACATTTCAAGAATATATTTATGTTTACCTGTCGTTTCTTTCAAATGGTGCTCTAAATGTTCTACTCTCTCTTGCAACGATACACGTTGTTCACGACGAGAGCGAATTAATTCTGAAGTTTGATTACGATCATATGCTTTCTTCTCAATCATATTCGTAATTTGCTCTTCACCACTTGAATTAGATGTCATTTCTTGTTTTAAGAACGCTAAATCCTCTTTCGTTTTTACAAGTGTCGCATCCGTTTCTTCTTTTTCCTTCGTCAATCGTTCAACTTTTTCTTTTTGATTAGATAAGCGTTGTTGCTTTTCAGCTGCCAGCACTTTTAACTCAGTCATTTCTTTTTGAACTTTTTCTTTCGAAGAATGTTGCTCACTTTTTTGTTTTGTTAAAGCTACAATTTTACTATCTAACTTAGTGATTTCAGCTTGAAGATTCGTTAAAACCCCTTCTAACTCCTCTTTACGCCCTTGCATTTTTACTCGATCTTGTAAAAAACCTTCAATCTCTAAATCATAAATAGACAACCGATCATTAATACGATGTTCTTCTAATTCTAAACGATTAATCTCTTCTCTTAATTTCTGCTCATCTACACGATCTGCTTCTACAGTTTGCCTTAGTTCGCGTATTTTCACTTCTTTTTCTTGAATCTCTTGTTTTACTGCTTTAACAAAGTTTTCTAACTTCGTTGTTTTTTCTTCCATATCAGTTAACTTGCGAGTCCACTCTTCCAGTTCACGTTGGCGTCCTAATAAAGAAGATTTCGCTTGCTTTACCGCCCCACCAGTCATAGAACCGCCAGGATTCACTACGTCACCTTCGATTGTTACAATACGATAACGGTATTGCAGTTGTTTCGCCAACTCATTTGCTCCACGTAAATCTTTCGCAACAATAACAGTACCTAATAAATTTGAAACTACATTTTCATATTTATTGTTGTACTGCACAAGTTCTGCCGCCACACCTACAAACGATGGGTGTTGATTTGCAATGCGTAATTGCTCAAATGATAACGATCTGCTTTTAATAACAGCTTGCGGTAAAAACGTTGCACGTCCCTGTTTATTTTGCTTTAAAAATGCAATCGCATTACGAGCATGTTCCTCTGTTTGTACAACAATATGCTGCATCGCTGCACCTAGAGCGATTTCCATTGCAACTTCGTATTCTTTCGGTACCGTTAACAGTTCCGCAACAGCACCCTCGATACCTTGCAACCTATTTTCTCTAGCTTTCAATACTTCACGTACACCTTGATAGAATCCAGAATAATCTTCTTGCATCTCTTCAAGCATTTCTTTTCGAGAACGTGCCTGTTGCACAAATTGATATGCTTGATACAGTTTTGTTTCATTTTCACTATACTGCGTCTTACATTTCCCAAGCGCCGCCTCTGTCTTCTGTATGTTTGAGAGAATGCCAGCTACTTTTTCTTTCGCTTGTTCGTAACTTTCTACAAGTTTCGTCTTTTTCGCTGTAATTTCCATACGCATTTCTACATATTTCGCATTCTCTTCATCTAGACGCTCGTTTTTAGACGTTTGCTGTTTCGATTGTTCTTCAATCATAGATAATTCATTACGATGACTAGCTTGTTGATTTAAAAGCTCAATATAGTCACCTTTTAAATTCTCAATCTGTTCCTCTAAATTGTCAGCAAAAGTAGCAAGCAGTTGCTCATTATCATGCAATTTTTGCTCCAACTCTTTTACTTCATTCACAAATTGCATTAAAGCTTCTGTACTTGACTCAATCTCACCATCGTAACTTTTAGCTTTCTCTGTTAATTCAACAATTAACTGCTCAAGTTGCGCACAATGCGTCGTAGCATTTTGCTTTCTCTCTTTTAACAACTCTCGCTGCCCTTCTAGTTTTTCTAGCTCTTTACTAGAAAGAAGAAGTACTTCTTGTAACGAATCTACAGACTCATCTACCGCCTGTAATTGTCCTCGTAATTCCTCAAGCTCTTCTTCACTTTTTTGTAAATTCGTTGACATTTTAGCTTCTTCGTTTTTATTATGCCCAAACTGATTTCGAAGCGCTTCCCATTTCTCATGCAGTTCTTCAATTTCATGGACAATAAGCGCAGCTTCTACTTTCTCTAATTCTTCTTTATTCTCAAGATAATCTTTCGCAATAGAAGCTTGTCTTTCTAAAGGTTCTACTTGACTACTTAATTCATGAATTATATCTTGTACACGATTTAAGTTTTCTTGTGTTTCTGCTAATTTTCCTTCAGCTTTCTTTTTGCGAAGTTTGTATTTTAATACGCCTGCCGCTTCTTCAAATACACCTCGACGCTCTTCTGACTTACTACTTAAAATCTCTTCCACTTTCCCCTGGCTAATAATTGAAAAAGCTTCTCTTCCCATACCAGAGTCCATAAATAAATCGATAATATCTTTCAATCTACATGATTGTTTATTAATATAAAAATCACTATCACCTGAACGAGATACACGACGTGTTACACACACCTCATTGTATTCAATTGGTAAACGTTGATCTTCATTATTTAAAGTTATTGTTACTTCAGCAACATTAACCGCTCTCCTCGTATCACTGCCTGCAAAAATAATATCCTCCATCTTTGCACCACGTAATGATTTTGCAGATTGTTCACCAAGTACCCAGCGAATTGCATCAGTAATATTACTTTTCCCGCTTCCATTAGGTCCTACTACAGAAGTTACACCTGGGACAAAATCAACAGATACATGCTCAGCAAAAGACTTAAACCCTGCTATTTCTAATCTTTTTAAAAACACGAAAGGCCTTCCTCCTATTCTCCGTCGTTATAAATGTTCTCTATATAAAAACAAGTATTATACGGATTTACCTTCTTTTTCTTTATAAACAAAAAGAAAGTTTCATTCTATGCATAAGGAATCCCCCTCATTCAAAGGGGGATTCCTTATAGTTGTTCTTTTAATTTTTTCAATGCTTCTGCAGCAGCTTGTTGCTCTGCTTCTTTTTTCGACTTACCACTACCAAGACCTAAAGCTACGTTATTTAACGTAACACGTGACACAAATTCTCGATTGTGAGCTGGTCCTTTTTCTTGCAAAATTTGATACTCAACATTGCCACTGCCATCACGCTGAATCAATTCTTGCAACTGACTCTTATAATCCATCACATGAGAAAAAGCACCCTCATTAATTTTCGGATATACAATTTCTTTTAAGAATTCCCAAACTGTTTCTAGCCCTTGATCAAGATAAAGGGCACCAATAAACGCTTCAAAGACATCCGCTAATAAAGCTGGTCGTTCACGTCCACCTGTCATTTCTTCACCTTTTCCTAATAAAACAAGGCTGCCAAATGACAATTCGTTCGCAAAACGAACAAGAGATGGCTCACATACAATAGCTGCACGTAGTTTTGTTAACTCTCCTTCGCTCATTGTCGGATATTTTTGAAACAGATACTGTGATACAGTCAGTTCCAATACTGCATCTCCAAGAAATTCAAGACGCTCATTATCTTCATGCGGTTTTTTTCGATGCTCATTCACATACGATGAATGCGTAAATGCTTGAATCAATAATTTTTCATCTGTAAACGTAATACCTATCTTTTCTTGAAACACTTTAAATGCTTCACGATATTTTGTTTCGTATTTTTTTTCTCTATATTTTCGGTACGGCATAGGTCCCTCCAGATATAAGCCAGAAAGCCCCGCTAAAAAACGGGACTTCACTTAAGCATTATAGATGACTCTCTATGTAAGTCACAGCATCGCCAACAGTAGCAATCTTTTCAGCATCTTCATCAGAAATTTCCATTTCGAATTCATCTTCTAATTGCATTACAAGTTCTACTACATCTAGGGAGTCTGCTCCTAAATCTTCCTTGAAGCTTGCAGCTGGTACTACCTCAGTCTCTTCTACTCCTAAACGATCAACGATGATTTTTGTTACGCGCTCTAAAACATCTGCCATTCCATTCACCTCCCCTCAAATATTATATTAAATATTGACCAAAAAAACTAGGTGAAATCGATTCTTTTATTACATTACCATACCGCCATCAACATTTAACGTTTGACCTGTAACATATTTGCTTTGATCAGAAGCAAAAAACGTTACAGCATTCGCGATATCTTGCGCTTCACCAAATTGAGCAGCTGGAATAACTTTTAACATTTCAGCTTTAATATTCTCATCTAGTACATCCGTCATATCAGTCGCAATAAAGCCCGGCGCAATTGCATTCACTGTAATATTTCGACTTGCTAACTCTTTTGCAGATGTTTTTGTTAATCCAATAACACCCGCTTTAGCAGCAACATAATTAGCTTGTCCTGGGTTTCCTATGACACCAACAACAGAAGCGATATTTATAATTCTACCGTGACGTTGACGCATCATATAACGAGATACTGCTTTTGTACATAAGAATACACCTTTTAAGTTTGTATTAATAACTGTATCCCATTCTTCTTCTTTCATACGCATTAATAAATTATCTTTCGTTACACCAGCATTATTTACAAGAATATCAACTTGTCCAAATGTATCTACTGTTTGTTTCACCATATTTGTAACATCATCAGCATTTGCAACATCTGCTCTTACCGCAATTGCATCAGAACCTAATTTTTTAATTTCATCTACTACTTCATTTGCTTTTTGTTCATTGCCAGCATAATTTACTACTACATTTGCCCCTTGTTTCGCTAAATCGATCGCAATCGCGCGACCAATTCCACGTGAAGCGCCAGTTACTAATGCTACCTTCCCTTTTAACATCAGTTTTCTCCTCTCAAATTTGAAATGGTATCTTTTAATGTCTCTTCATCGTATATCGCATATGCTTTTACTGATGAATCAATTGACTTCATAAGTCCAGCAAGTACTTTTCCAGGTCCAATTTCAATAAATGTATCTACTCCCTGCTTCACCATATATTCAATAGACGGGTACCATAATACAGGCGAATAAAGCTGTTCGATTAACTTTTCTTGAATGTCTGCACCACGTGTAATAACTTCCGCCGTAACATTTGCAATAACAGGAATATTCGTGTCATGAATTGTAATTTCATTTAAAACACTTTGGAACTTCTCAGCTGCCGGCTTCATAAGTGAAGAATGGAATGGCCCACTTACTTTTAGTGGAATCGCTCTCTTTGCACCATTTTCTTTCGCTCTCTGAGAGGCAACCTCTACGCCTTGCTTCGTTCCAGAAATTACAATTTGCTTCGTACTATTCATATTAGCGATTTGCACTGCATATCCTTCACTTGTTACTTCTTCTGTAACTTGTTTCAGCATATGTGGGTCAGCACCTAATATAGCTGCCATTGCGCCTTCCCCTCCCGGAACAGCTTCTTCCATATATTCCCCGCGTTTCCTTACAGCATATACAGCATCTTCAAAAGTTAATGCACCAGCTGCTACAAGAGCGCTATATTCACCTAAACTATGACCAGCGACAAAGTCAGGTGTAATGTCATACTCTTTCAAAGCTGTCAAAATAGCAAAACTCGTTGTTAATAATGCAGGCTGCGCATTTGTTGTTAATGTCAGCTTTTCCTGCGGTCCTTCAAAAATCACTTCTGAAAGTGAATCTTGCAACACCTCATCTGCTTTTGCAAACACTTTTGCAACCTCTTTATTATTCTCTGCTAATTGTTTACCCATTCCAACTGCCTGTGAACCTTGGCCCGGAAAAAGAAATGCTATTTTTCCCATTTCAAATCCTCCTCTTATTGGAGTGACTCTTTCTCCATTACGCTTGAAATCGTAGGAATTACTTCTTTCGCTACCATTTCTCTCGTTTGACGAATCGCACTAAATACCGACTGGTCATTAGAAGAACCGTGAGCCTTAATGACAGGTGCTTTCAATCCAAATAATGCAGCTCCGCCATACTCCGAATAATCCATTTTATCTTTTAATACCATAAGTTTTGGCTTTAATACCGCCGCTGCTAATTTGCTCGTAAATGAACTCATTAATTGTTCTTTCAACATAGAGAATAGCGCAAGTGCTGTTCCCTCTAATGATTTCAACGCTACATTCCCTGTAAAACCATCACATACAACAACATCTGCTACACCTTGCAATAAATCTCTTGATTCAACGTTCCCAACGAAATTAATTGGCGCATCTTTAAGCATTGCAAATACTTGCTTTGAAAGCTCGTTTCCTTTTCCATCCTCTGTTCCAACGTTTAATAGTCCAACGCGAGGATTTTCAATTCCTCTTACCTTCTCAGCATAAACAGATCCCATTACTGCATATTGATATAAATGAATTGGTTTTGCATCAACATTTGCTCCAACATCTAACATAACAAAACCTTTTCCATCTACAGTCGGCATTGTAGGCGATAAAGCTGGTCGCTCAATTCCTTCCATACGACCGACAACAAATAATCCAGCTGCCATTAAAGCTCCTGTACTACCTGCGGATATACAAGCGTCTGCTTCTCCATCCTTTACTTGTTGTGCCGCAAGCACCATTGAAGCTTGTTTTTTTCGACGAACCGCTCTTACTGGTTCCTCCGTTGATTCTATTTTTTCGTCTGTATGAAGAATAGTAATTCGTTCATCACTCGTTAAGTATTGACGAATTTCCTCTTCTTTCCCTACTAACGTAATATGTAAATCAGAATATTCCTTAATAGCTTTCATTGCCCCTAATACTACAGCCTTTGGAGCGTGATCTCCGCCCATTGCATCTATTGCGATTTTCATAAGTTGTTACCTTCCTCACTATAATTACTAGATCGATACATTTCAAAAGTGCCTGTAAAAACAAGTTCTTCTCCAACGAAGCTACGCACTTTGACAACCGTCCGTCCCTTATCATTCTCTACATCTTCAACGCGCGCTTTTGCAACAACACGCTCTCCTAATTTTACAGGGCGAATGTATCGAATGGTAGACTTTGCAGTTAAAGCTAATTCTTCATCAATAACCGCAACAGCTAGTGAGTTTGCTTGTGCAAACAGATGATGCCCACGGGCAATTTGATTTCTTTTAAATACATGTTCTACCTTTACTTCAAAGATAGAGATTGCATGTCTATCTAATTCAATATCAATAATTTCTCCAACAACCTCTTCTAACGGTAAAGATTTCACATCTTCTTCATGTTGCTTTGTAGCTACATGTTTAATTCTCTCTCTTAATTCAGGAATAGACAATTCCATACGATCAAGTCGTACTGTTTGTATACTCACTTGAAATTTTTCCGCTAAATCTTCATCCGTAATAAAAGGATTTGATTCGATTGTTTGTTGTAATAACTCTTGTCTTTCTTTTTTACTTCTTCTTTTTTTCATACCGCACCATCCATTTTTATGACTAGGTACTAACAGTAGTATATAATCATTAAAAGTAGAATGCAACAAAAACTTTTGTTGACTCCCTTTAATCGAGCTTCTCTCCTTGGAACACACCTGTCCCATCAAGATACGTACGCAAGGCAGCGTACTGATCATTGTGCCAAAACGCTTCTGAATCTACTAGTATCGCCGCATCTTGCCTTGCTGTTTCTAACGCTCGATAATCATGTACCATGTCAGCAACCTTAAATTCTGGTAAGCCACTTTGCTTACTCCCAAAGAAATCTCCAGGACCTCGTAATTCTAAATCTTTTTCTGACAATACAAATCCATCATTTGTTTCAGTCATTATGCGCATTCTTTCTTTCCCTGTTTCTGATTTAGGGTCTGCTATTAATAAACAATATGATTGTTCACTACCACGGCCGACACGCCCTCTAAGCTGATGAAGCTGCGATAAACCGAAACGTTCTGCATCATAAATAACCATTACAGTCGCATTCGGTACGTTCACACCTACTTCAACAACTGTTGTCGATACAAGAATTTGCACTTTATTTTCACTAAACTGTCCCATTATCTCTTCTTTTTCCTGAGACGATAATCTCCCATGCATCAATCCAACTTGGCATTTCCCTTGGTAATGATGCGTCAGCATACTATGTAAGTCGATAGCATTTTGCACATCAAGTTTCTCAGATTCTTCAATTAGAGGACAAATAACGTATGCCTGTCTTCCTTTTTTTATCTCCTTTTCAACAAAACCGAGAACGCGATCTAACATATCATGTTTTGCCCAATATGTTTCAATCACCTTTCTACCTGCTGGCATCTCATCGATTATCGAAACATCCATCTCTCCAAATGCAGTAATTGCAAGCGTACGCGGAATTGGTGTCGCTGTCATAAATAATACATCTGGACTTTCACCTTTCTCCCGTAAAACTCGGCGCTGCGCTACACCAAATCGATGCTGTTCATCTGTAATAACGAGACCCAACCTATGAAATATAACTTCATCTTGAATTAAGGCATGCGTTCCAACAAGAATATCTATTTCTCCTTGTTCTAACTTCGCTAAAATTTCTCGACGTCTCGCACCTTTAACAGAACTTGTTAACAGTTCCACCTTCATACCAAAATGCGAAAACGTTTCAGCAAGCGACTGATAATGTTGCTCAGCTAAAATTTCTGTAGGAACCATTAAAGCACCTTGATAATGAGCTAATTTCGATGCATAAAGGCCAATCGCAGCAACAACTGTTTTCCCAGAACCAACGTCACCTTGCAATAGTCGGTTCATCCGATAAGGAGATGTCATATCTTTCAAAATTTCATCTACAACTCGACGCTGCGCACCCGTTAATGGAAACGGCAGTGCATCGATAAATTCTTGTAATTCTACTGAGGGAATCTCTTTCTTCGTCCCTTTTGAATTTTCCCTCTCCATTTTCCGGAGCGTTTGCATTTTCAGCTGAAATAAGAAAAATTCTTCATATACAAAACGGCGACGCGCTTGCTTCAAATCTTCCTGTCCTACCGGAAAATGCAATGCCCTAAGCGCTTCATATCTTGGTAATAATTTATATCGCCCTAACAAACCATCCGGTAACACTTCGACTATAGAATCTCCATATTCCTTTAACGCTTGAGCAATAAAACGACGCATCTGTTTTACTGTAAGTTTCCCCTTTACTGAATAAACAGGTTCCACTTCTTGTTGACGTACAACCGGCCCAAAATGAAGTTCTGATACAGCAATTGTTTGACGATGTTGATCCCATTTACCAGTAATCGTTACCGTTTCATCTAACTTTAATTTTTGCTTATAGTAAGGCCTATTAAAACATACCGCCGTAATTAAATAACGACCGACGAGAACACGAACTGTTAAACGCGATTTCTTCTTACCATAATATTGCAGCAAAGGAGCACTATGAATCTTCCCTTCAACCGTTACACGTTCATCATGCTTTACTTCAGCAAGATCTTTCATCGCATAATCTTCATAACGGTATGGAAAATGTTCTAATAGATGAGAAACTGTGTAAATACCCATCTCATGTAGTAACTCAGATGTTTCTCCTCCGATCCCCTTTACATCCGTAACAGGAACTTGTACAACATCATTCAAGATTCTCACACCCCGTCACATTATTTTCTTTATTGCATTTTATTTGAGTACCAATTAGCATCTGTAATCGCTCTCTTTCACCTTATATATTCTATCATAGGCATTCTAAGAGAAACTACTCAAATCCCTTATATAAAACAAGTAAAAAAGAGCCTCACTATTAGCAGCAAGGCTCTTTTCTCTCTTCAATATGCTAGCCTTTTGAATAAAAACTAGTAATAAACTTCATATTACTACTTCTTATCCATTAGCAAGTAAGTAATCCATTTATTTTCAAAACGAATCTTATCTTATTCTACAGAGAAGATGAAAGAATACACTGGTTGGTTTCCAGCATGCACTTCTACTTCTGCATCTTCAAATTTCTCTTCTACAAATTCAACTAACTCCGCTACTTCTTCGTCAGTTGCATCCTCACCTTGTAGAATCGTTACGATTTCAGAATCTTCATCAATAAGCGCTTCTAGTAATTGCTTCGCAGCTCCTACTTTTTCAGCATTTGTAGATACAATTTTCCCATCTGCAATACACATGAAGTCATCTTTTTGAATTGCTACACCATCAATTTCCGTATCACGTACAGCATACGTAATTTGACCTGTTTTCACATGAGATAAAGCTTCTTGCATGTTTTCTTCATTCTCTTCTAACGTTCCAACTGGGTTAAATGCTAACATTGCTGCCATACCTTGAGGAACTGTTTTCGAACGAACAACAATAACTTCTTGATCTACAACTGATGCCGCTTGTTCTGCTGCCATTACAATATTTCCGTTATTCGGTAAAATAATGATTTTTTCAGCATTTGCTTCTTCAATTGCCTTCACGATATCCTCCGTACTTGGATTCATCGTTTGACCACCTTCGATAACTTTCGTTGCGCCGATGCTCTCAAATAAAGTTTTAATACCAGACCCCATAGCTACAGTTACGATACCATATGGTTGTTTTTCTTTCGATTGAGCTGGTTGTTCAGGAACCATAGTAGGTTCATCTAATAAAGCAGTATGCTGTTCACGCATATTTTCTACTTTAATCTTAATTAAACTACCGTATTTTTGCCCGTAGTTCATAGCGTCTCCAGGATGTTCTGCATGGATATGAACTTTTACAATTTCATCATCAGACACAACTAGTAGAGAATCACCATATACACTAATATCTTCACGGAATTTTTGTTCAGAGAAATTATGCTCTTTCACCTTTTCAGCCTCTAATTTCACCATGAACTCCGTACAATATCCATACTTAATATCTTCTGTACTCAATTGGCTTTGTACACTACGGTGATGTTCTGCGCGTACCATTTCATTCATAGATGGTTGCGTCGGTGCATCAGAAGAAATCGTTTCTCCTTTTAAGTCAGCTAAAAATCCTTCGTATACCACTACAAGACCTTTACCACCGCTATCTACAACGCCAACTTGTTTTAATACAGGTAATAAATCTGGCGTACGATTTAACGATGCGTTTGCTTCTTTCACAACGTCTTCCATAAACAAAACAAAGTCGCGCTGTTTTTTCGCAACTGTTACTGCATATTTACCCGTTTCTCTTGCAACCGTTAAAATCGTTCCTTCAATCGGTTTCATAACCGCTTTATAAGCCGCCTCTACTCCAGCTTCTAGTGCTGCAGCAAAATCAACTGTTGTTAATTCTTCTTTTTGTTCAATGGATTTAGAGAAACCACGGAACAACTGAGATAAAATAACTCCAGAGTTACCACGAGCTCCCATTAATAATCCTTTGGCTAAACTTACGCCGACTTTACCAGCATGCTGCGAAGGGTTTGCTTTCACTTCACGCGCACCTGAAGTCATAGATAAGTTCATGTTTGTACCGGTATCGCCATCTGGAACTGGAAATACGTTTAATGCATCAACAAGCTGAACATTGTTTGTTAAATTATTCGCTCCTTGCATGATCATTTGTGATAAACGTTTTCCATCAATTTTTTGAATTGACACAGATTTTCCTCCTTAATGCACATTACAAGTTTATTACTTTAACTCCTTGTACGTAGATGTTTACAGAATCTACTGCTAGTCCTACAGTTTGATCTAATGTATATTTCACTTTCGTCTGCACATTATGTGCCACTTCTGAAATTTTCGTACCATAGCTCACAATAATATACATATCAATATGTACTTCATCTTCATCTTTACGAACAATAACACCTCTAGTGAAGTTTTCTTTTCGTAAAATGTCTGTTAATCCATCTTTTAACTGATTTTTTGATGCCATACCTACGATACCGTAGCAATCTACCGCGGCACCTCCAGCAATTGTTGCAATTACATCTGTACTAATATCAATTTGACCGTACTTCGTTTTAATTTCAATTGACATCTCGTTTCCCCCTTCATAAATGGTGAAAGTGAGCTAGACTACTTTAGTTACTATCATATAATCTTTTTAAAGAAAATTCCATCGTTCTTTCTTTTCACTCTCATATTTTATGTTTTAAATTACACTTTTTTATGATGAGCAAAATAGTCCATTGTTATTATACAACATGTACCACTATAATATGTCAAGCAATTTTTATGGATTTCAACTTTTCTTCATTGACATATAGTGTCAAGTAAATTTTCTTGATTTCTTTTTTCTACGGTGTTGCATTCTCTTTTTAGTTGTGTTAAATTATAGTAGTGTTTTTAGCATCGCATAAAAGACTAACATTGAAAAATTACGTATGGTAAGGTATCAAGGGAGGGAAATATAAATGGCTCGTGTTTGTGCTATTACTGGAAGAAAAGCTCGTTCTGGTAACTCTCGTTCTCACGCAATGAACGCTACAAAACGTAAGTGGGGCGCTAACCTTCAAAAAGTTCGCGTACGCATCGACGGAAAAGTTCAACGTGTTTACGTTTCTGCTAGAGCATTAAAATCTGGCAAAATCGAACGTGTTTAATAATAAAAAAAAGAGCCGATAGGCTCTTTTTTTACTATAACAATGGAAAAAGCACCGGTGATAGGTGCTTTTTTTAATCTTTTTTGAAGGTATTTAACATTGCACGAACTATTCCACCAAGAAATTTAGGTAACTTAATTGTATAAAATCTCATGGTTTCCCTCCTAATCCCCATTACTCCACTTGGTCACTATATGATGTAAGGAGCAAAATTGTTTCTTCAATCAGTGCTTCTTATCAACATTAATATGCCAGAAGTAAATGAAAAAGTACCTTTTTCCTCAACGAGTTCGTTACTAATACAAAGTGTTGATCCCCACTCTATTGTTTTATTAGTAAGAGGGTACTTAAAACCAAACAATGTAATCCCTTCCACTATTTCAGTAACTGGTACAAAAGATACATAAGGAAAATTTTTATTTTCTTCAATTATATGTGTACCCATTTTTTTAACTGTTATTTCATTTTTATTGTCCACAATACACATTTCTATCTCTACTTCTAACCCTTTTAAAAGCATCTGTATATTTGCCAAACCGTGATCAAGCCTTCCACCAGTAGCACCAAAAATACGAATTAGTGCCGGCTTCTGTTCTAATGCCCAGTTGATTGCAATTTCTAAATCCGTTTGATCTTTTTCCCGCGGAACAATATGTAATTCGTTCGTTTGCTGTCCCATCCATACTAATTCTTCTTCAGTAACTGAATCGTAATCTCCAAACGCAACAGCCGGGATAATCCCTTTCTTTAATAGACGGTATACTCCCCTATCAACCGCTGCCCACACTACTTCCTCATTCTCGTATCGAGCAAAATCTGCGCAATATTCCGAAGGTCCTCCTGCCAAAATATGAATAATCATTTTTTCTTCTCCTTCCATTGTAAAAAGGCAATCTGCCATTCGGTAGATTGCCTTTTTACATATTTTTATCCTATCCTATAAATACCTTACTAGGATAAAAGTTCATCACTACCCACGAATTACGCGAATTGCTTCACCGCGGTCTTTTTGATTGTATACTGCTGACCCAGCTACAAGTACATTTGCTCCTGCTTCCACACAAAGTCTTGCTGTTTCAGCATTTACACCACCATCAACTTCAATTTCTACTTCTAGATTGCGCTCTTTCACCATGTCTGCAACTTGTTTAATTTTCGGTAATACAGAATGGATAAACTTCTGTCCACCAAATCCAGGGTTTACTGTCATAAGTAATACCATATCTATATCTTCTAATACATGCTCAATCACTGAAACTGGCGTATGTGGATTTAATACAACGCCCGCTTTAATACCATGAGATTTAATTAACTGAATTGTACGATGTAGATGCGGACACGCCTCTACGTGAACAGTAATAATATCCGCTCCCGCTTGTGCGAAAGTCGGGATATAGTTATCAGGATTTTCAATCATTAAATGTACATCTAATGGTAATGATGTAATCGGACGGATTGCTTCTACAATTAACGGTCCAATCGTAATATTTGGTACGAAATGTCCATCCATTACGTCAACGTGAATGTAATCCGCTCCGCCCTTTTCTACATCTTTAATCTCTTCCCCTAATTTTGAAAAATCTGCTGATAAAATCGATGGTGCAATTTTAATCATAACTAATACCTCGGCTTTCTCTCTCTAATTTCTTCTACGAATTGTTTATAGTTCTTATAGCGATATTCTGTAATCTTCCCTTCTTCAACCGCAGCTTTCACCGCACATTTCGGTTCAGAAAGATGTGTACACCCTCTAAATTTACAGTATTGGCTCGCTTCTTTCAACTCTGGAAAACAATATGTAAGATCTTCTACTTCTATATCAATGAAATCTAGTGAACTAAAACCCGGTGTATCTGCTACTAGCCCACTCCCAATTGCAATTAATTCTACGTGTCTTGTCGTATGCTTCCCGCGTCCTAAATGGGAGGAAATATCATTTGTTTTCAGCTCTAATTCTGGACGTAGCACATTAAGCATTGAAGATTTCCCAACACCAGATTGACCCGCAACGACAGAAACACAATTTTCTAAGTATGGTTTTAATATATCAATACTTTCTGACGTATTAATAGAAGTAAATAAAACATCATAACCCATCTCACGATAATCATTCGCATAAGCTTCAACAGTTGCTTTCATCTTTTCATCTACTAAATCCATCTTGCTAATACAAATAATTGGCTTAATGTTATGATATTCAATCAGCACTAAAAATCGATCTAACAGTCCAGGATTAAAATCTGGTTCTACTGCAGAGAACACAAGGATCGCTTGATCGACATTAGCAATAGGAGGTCTAACAAGTTCATTTTTTCGATCAAACACTTCAAACACATAACCTTCAGTTGGATTATCTGCCTGAAAAACAACTTGGTCTCCTACAAGTGGTGTAATTTTATTTTTTCTAAATACACCTCGCCCACGACATTGCGTAACCCCTTCTTCATGCTGCACGTAATAAAACCCACTTAAAGCTTTTATAATTTTTCCTTCTGGCATAGAATTCTCCTTTTTTGTATAAGGTGATGCTGAATTTAAAAATGAATGGATTTAAATTTTCCAAATAACGATTTCAAAACCTACCATATATACTTTCGCTAATATACATTGAATTTCCCATTAAATGCAAAAAAATATTTACAGCTGCATCACTTTACTAGCTTTTTGAATCATATATTTTTGCCTGCTATACCGTCCACTTTGTAGACAGCATAACAGGCAATAATAATAATAAGTAGACTTTCACTATTATTGAGTTGGATATGGTACTTCTTTATCAATAATCGTTACTCCATCCCGTACAATTTTATAGTGTCCCTTTGAACCTTCTTGAATTACAAATTCTAAAGAAATAGTCGCTGATTCAGTAATTGTTCTCGTTTCAACCGGTCTATCCATTTTTTGCTGCATGTCTTCTTTATAAATTTCTATTGTTTGCGGCTTTTTTTCACCTGTTACAGCAGGCTCATATGGGATAGAGATATTGTCCACTTTTACCGTTTTAGTCACTTTAGGCTTTTGACCATCAGAGATAATAATAGTTACTTTATCTCCCTCTTTTAATGGTGTACCTGGTTTTGGAAATTGCGAAATTACAAGTCCTTTTTCGACTGTATCTGAATACTCTCGTTTTATATCTGACGTTAGTTTTCTCTCATTCAAATAACCAGTTACACTATTTTCAGTCCACCCCGAAAAGTCACCTGGTCTAATTTGATAAGGCCCTTTACTTACCCAGATTTTCAGTTCTTGCTCCGCTTCTATAACCATCTGATCAGGCGTCGGAATTTGTTCTACAATTTCACCTTTCGGCTTATCATTTTCAATATAATTTACCGTAACTTGTTTATATTTTTCTTCTAACTCAGCTTTTACACTCTCAAAGTTTTGACCTGTGAAATTTGCCATCTTACTTTTCTTTTTTCCACCTGATTGATAGATAGTAATTTTAGCGTTTTCTTTTACGACTCTTCCTGCTACAGGGTCCGTTTTTATTACATCCCCAACTTCAACATCATCTGTATATACAATATTAGGCTCCGTCACCTCAAAGCCCTTTTCTACTAATGTATTTACAGCTGTCGTGTATTTCATACCAGCCACATCAGGAACTTTCACATCTTTCGGAATAAATAATCCTGGAATAACCGTAAGTGCTAATGTTATTCCTATTGCTAAAAATAAAAATGTTGAAATTAAAACTTTAAGCCACTTGTTACTCCGTTTTTTCTTCTTATCTAACTCAGCTGCTTCTGCTCTTATCGGTTCTTCCACCTTACTCCCTTTTAAAACAATCGTTTCATCACTTACATTTTCAAATAATTGTTCTTGTTGAATAATCGGAATCGCTTTCGTCGCTTCCATATCTTCCGGTATGTAAAATGGTTGCTCATTTATCCTCTCTGGATATAGCGCAGTTTCAATATCTCGCTTCATCGCATTGGCAGATTGATATCGGTGAAACGGATCTTTTGCAGTTGCCTTTAATATAATATTTTCAACACTTTGCGGAATATTTTCATTCCATCTTTTTGGTGATGGGATTTCACTTTGTAAATGTTTTAAAGCTATGGCAACAGCAGATTCGCCAGAAAACGGTTGTCTTCCTGTTAACAATTCAAACATAACTATCCCAAGAGAATAGATATCTGATTGTTTATTTGCTATCCCGCCACGTGCCTGTTCTGGTGATAAATAATGGACTGAACCGAGCACTGAATTTGTATGTGTAATTGTTGTTGCACTTGTAGCTGTCGCAATTCCAAAATCTGTTACTTTTATTATTCCATCAGCTCGAATTAAAATATTGTGCGGCTTTATATCACGATGCACAATTTCAAAATGATGGGCATGTGCCATAGCGGATGTTAACTGCTCCATAATATCAAGAGCTTCTCCTATAGGTAACATCCCTCGCTCAATTATGTATTGCTTCAATGTTTGCCCTGGTACATATTCCATAACAAGATAGTATATACCATCTTCTTCTCCGACATCATACATATTCACAATATTTGGATGCGACAACGTTGTAACAGACTGCGCTTCTCGATGGAAACGTTTAATAAACTCTTCGTTATTTGAGTAGTCGAGTCTTAATATTTTTACCGCTACATCTCGGCCAAGTATATCATCATGA
This sequence comes from Bacillus sp. FSL K6-0073, assembly GCF_038006085.1. Taxonomy (NCBI): domain Bacteria; kingdom Bacillati; phylum Bacillota; class Bacilli; order Caryophanales; family Bacillaceae; genus Bacillus; species Bacillus sp. FSL K6-0073. Next base: position 3,915,168 of record NZ_JBBOUN010000001.1, read on the forward strand.
GCTAAATATACATTGGCCATTCCGCCACCACCAATCATTTTCAGCAGCTTATAACGGTCATTTAAGCGTTTTCCAATCAGCACGTTGCACTTCACCTACTTTCGTTTGTCGAACCCGCATAATCAATAAGAACAAGTGTGATATTATCTTCTCCACCGCGATCATTTGCCAATTGAATGAGACACTGCCCTTTACCTTCAAGCTGTTCATTTAACTGTAAAATTTGTCGCATATCATCAATAGAAACTTTGTTTGATAACCCATCAGAGCAAAGAAGTAATTGATCATCTTCCTCAATCACCAACGTTTTAACATCTAACCCAACTTTTTCTTCTGTTCCTAATGCTCTTAATAACACATTCTTTTTCGGATGATACTCTGCGTCTTCCTTTGAAATTTCACCATGTTTCACAAGCTCATTTACAAGCGAATGATCTTCCGTTACTAGCGTCATTTCTCCTTCTGATACCATATAGCAACGACTATCTCCTATATGCCCTATTGTCACAAAGCTTGGTGTACAAACAGCTATTATAAGCGTTGTTCCCATACCATTACATTCTGCATTTTGCTGAGCGTATTCATATATACGCTCATTAATAATCCCAACACTAGTATGTAACCATTGTTCTACTTTTTTCGGCTCATTCATATTATGTGTTTGCTTCCAATAATCATGGAATAATTGAATGGCCATCGAGCTAGCTACATCACCAGCTCGATGACCTCCCATTCCATCTGCTACTACCGCTAATACATTTCCATCTAAATTGTGAAAAACTCCTGCACTATCTTCATTATGTTGACGAACTTTTCCTTTATCCGATAGAAATACGGCTTTCATCTCGTCACCTCGTCTCTTCTTTGCGCTCCTTCGCACGCAACTGACCGCAGGCTGCATCAATATCATGACCTTGTTCACGGCGAATCGTTACATTTACTCCACGATCTTTTAACGTTTTCTCGAACAAGAAAATTTGTTCACGTGGCGTACGTACATAATCACGTTCAGGTACGTAGTTTACCGGAATCAAGTTCACATGACATTTTACACCTTTTAAGAGCGCAGCAAGCTCTTCAGCATGCTCTACTTGGTCATTTTCTCCTCCAAATAATCCATATTCAAAAGTAATACGACGCCCTGTTCTATTTACATAGTATTTAATAGCTTCCATTAAATCTGGTAATTTATAAGCACGGTTAATCGGCATTAATTTTGAACGTAATTCTGAGTTTGGAGCATGCAATGAAATCGCAAAATTAATTTGTAGATCTTCTTCAGCAAACTTATAAATTTTCGGGATAATTCCACTCGTCGAAACAGTCATATGTCTCGCACCAATATGAAGTCCTTTTTCATGGTTAATGATGCGTAAGAATCCCATTAAATTATCATAGTTATCAAATGGTTCTCCAATCCCCATAACAACAAGAGAACTTACACGTTCTTCTGTTTCATCAAGCGCGCGCTGAACTTCTACTACTTGCGCTACGATTTCTCCAGCTTCTAGGTTTCGCTTTAATCCACCAAGTGTCGAAGCACAGAACGTACACCCAATACGACAACCAACTTGCGTTGTTACACAAATGGAATTTCCATATTCGTGTCGCATTAATACCGTTTCAATAGAATATCCGTCATATAATTGGAATAAGAATTTAATTGTTCCATCCGAAGACGTTTGTTTTACTAACGTGTTTAAAGTAGTAATATCAAAGGAATTCGACAATTTATCACGCAATCCTTTAGAAAGGTTTGACATATCCTCATAATTTTTTACACGTTTTTTATATAACCAATCAAAAATTTGTCCAGCACGGAACTTCGGTTCTCCTTGTTCCTTTAACCAATCTTGCATTTCATGAAGTTGTAAAGAGTAAATTGATGGTTTCTTCGTTTCTAAATTTTTCTTTTGTTTTCTTACAGTCGTTTCCATGATGCTACACCTTCTTCCTTAAACAAGCAATATAAAAGCCATCCGTCGCAAAATAATGCGGTAAAATTTGTACTTGACCTTCATCAATATACGGAGTTAATTTTTCTGGCATACGCTCTTTAAGCGTAGTATCCCATTCAAATTCAGGATGTTCTTGTAAAAATTTCTCTATTACTTGTTCATTTTCTATTTTCTCAATTGTGCACGTACTATAAACAAGACGACCACCTTGTTTTAATAATGGTGCTATTTTTTCTAGTATTGCAATTTGAATCGTCGATAATCTTTCACTATCGCCTTTATCTTTTCCTAACTTAATATCAGGTTTACGTCTAATTACACCAAATCCAGAACACGGTGCATCTACCAATATTTTATCAAACGTTTCATTCGCAAAGTGTTCTTGCACTTTTCTAGCATCTAGCGCTTTAGTTTCGACATTTTCTAGACCAAGTCGCTCTGCTTGCTGTTTAATTAAACGTACTTTGTGTGCATGTAAATCAAGGGACATGACCTTACCAGTTCCCTTTAATCGTTCCGCGATATGCGTTGTTTTTCCGCCTGGAGCAGCACAACTATCAAGAACTGCATCTCCCGTATTCGGTTCTAAAGCGCGTGCTACAAGCATAGAACTTTCATCTTGAATAGAAAGAAATCCTTTTTTAAACGCTTCTGTATGCGCTACATTTCCTCTTTCAATCTGAATTGCATCATCTGATAAGTCACCACGTTTTGCTTCTATACCTTCACTTGCCAACAACTCAATCGCTTCTTCTACCGTTACCTTATCAACATTCACACGCGCTGTTGGTACAGGTGGTAACATGTTTACTTCGCACATTTTTTCTGCAGTTTCTAAACCGTATTCTGAAGTCCACTCTTGGACAAGCCAAACTGGATGACTTGTTGTAATTGCAAGACGTTCTACTGGATCCTTGATTTCATCTACAGAAGGTACACCTTCTCTCTGAATCGAACGTAATACACCGTTCACCATACCAGCAATTCCTTTATGCCCGCGACGCTTTGCAATCTCAACCGCTTCATGAATAGCCGCTCTTTCTGGCACTCGGTCTAAATAAATCATTTGATATAAAGATAAGCGAAGCAATACTCTTACCCACGCCTCAACCTTCTTTTTTAGAAAAGGCTGTAAATAATAATCTAATGTGTCACGACGTTGAATCGTTCCATATACAATTTCAGTTAATAAACCAATATCTTTTCTATCAATTGCACTTTTTTCAATTAGATTATTTAAAAGTAAGTTGCTATATGCACCACTTTTTTCCACTTGAATTAAACCATCAAGAGCTAATTCACGAACATTTTGCCTCATGCATTTTCTCCTAACTTCGTTCCAATTTCAGGTTTTGTTCCACGTAAAAATTGTGAACAACTCATACGCTTTTTACCAGAAGGTTGCAATTCAGTAATTTTAACACCTGTTTCATTACTCGTTGCTACAACAAAACCATCTTCTTCGATTGCAACAATTGTACCTGCTTCAGCCGGTTCAGTTATAGGCACTTTTTCTCCCCACCATACTTTAACAACTTGTCCTGCTAAAGTTGTATAAGCAACTGGCCATGGATTCAATCCGCGAATGTGATTGTATACTTCTTCACCTGTTTTTGTCCAATCAATTTTCTCTTGCTCACGTTTTATATTGTACGCAAACGTTACTTCTTCTTCGTTTTGTTTAATCGGTTCTAACTTACCTTGGATTAATAAAGGTACTGTTTTAGATAGAAGGTGTGCTCCTGCTTCACTTAATTTATCAAATAATGAGCCTGTCGTTTCACGCTCTTCAATTTCAACTTCCACTTGCGTTAAGATATCACCAGCATCCAATTTTTCTACCATATACATAATTGTAATACCTGTTTTTTCTTTACCTTCCATAATTGCATAATGAATTGGTGCACCACCACGAAGTTCAGGAAGTAAAGAAGCGTGAACATTAATACATCCATACTTCGGTGCTTCTAAAATTTCATTTGGTACAATCTGCCCAAATGCAGCTGTTACAATTAAATCTGGCTCTAATGCCAATACTTTTTCATATTCATCTTTTTCACGAATTTTTAACGGCTGTAACACAGGGATACCATGTTTTTCCGCTTCAACTTTAACAGGTGTAGGTGTTAATACTTTTTTTCTACCTACTGGACGATCAGGTTGCGTCACAACACCTACTACCTCATAGCCATCTTCAATAAGACGACGAAGCACCGGCACTGAAAAGTCCGGTGTTCCCATAAACACTACTTTTATCATTTAAAAACCGCTCCTTTTAACACCTATTCTAGTTCGTTTTCTTCATAATATCTTGTCACTTTCGATGTAAATAAAACACCGTGTAAATGATCGATTTCATGTTGAATTGCACGCGCTAAAAATCCTTCCGCTTCTAATAAGAATACTTTCCCACGGCGATTTTGTGCTCTTACTTTAATATAATCGGCACGTTCTACTTCACCATAAAGTCCCGGGAAGCTTAAACAGCCTTCGGGACCTACTTGTTCACCACGTTTTTCTAATATTGATGGATTGATTAACTCGATTTTCCCAGTATCATCATCGACATCAACAACCGCTACTTGCAAGCTTACACCTACTTGAGGCGCAGCTAAACCGACTCCGTCCGCAATTAACATTGTTTCATGCATATCTTTCAACAATTTCACTAACTTTTTATCAAAGTTAATTACTCTTTCGCATGGTGTTTCTAACACTTCATTTGGATGCTTTATTATTTCTAAAACTGCCATATTTCCCTCCGCTACATTAACATTGTTGGATTAAAATCAATTGAGATTTGTAGCTCTTTTTGCATTTCTGCTTGATAATGTTCATTTACCATTTTGAGCACGTTCTTTAAGTTTGGTTCCCGTTTGTATTTTATCATGCATTGATAACGATATCTATCTTTTATCCTTGGAATCGCTGAAGCAACTGGTCCTAGCACCATTGTTTGCTGTGAGCAATGCGTTCGTAAATACGAGGCAATTTTTTCCGTCACTTGTACCGCTTTTAATAATTCAGGATGAGATACAGTTACGAGTACAACATAGTAATATGGGGGATATTGTCTTGTTCGTCTCATTTGCATTTCTTGGTCAAAAAACACATCATATTGTTGGTTCTTCGCTAACTCTATACTGTAATGTTCTGGCGTATACGTTTGAATCACAACTTCCCCTGGCAATTCATGTCTACCTGCTCGTCCACTTACTTGCGTCAATAGCTGATATGTCTTTTCACTCGCCCGAAAATCAGGTAAGTGAAGCATCGTATCTGCAGTTAAAACCCCAACGAGCGTTACTTTCGGAAAATCTAATCCTTTAGCAATCATTTGTGTTCCGAGTAATATATCTGCTTTTTCTTCCCCGAACGCCTTTAATAATTTTTCATGCATTCCTTTTCGACTTGTCGTATCTACATCCATTCGAATGACTCGTGCCTCTGGAAATAGTTTTGTAATTTCTTCTTCTACCTTTTGTGTACCTGTACCAAAGAAACGAATGTATGTACTTTGACAAGCTGGACACTCAGTTGGCATATTCTCTTCGTAACTACAATAATGACATTTTAAACGATGATTCATTTTATGATATGTCAATGAAATATCACAATGCGGACATTGAACAACATACCCACAATCACGGCACATAACAAATGTAGAATGACCTCTTCTATTTAAAAAGAGTACCATTTGTTCTTTCTTTTCTAATCGATCTGCTATTTTTTCATGCAGCGCCTTAGAAAACATTGATCGATTCCCGTCACGAAGTTCTTCTCGCATGTCAACAATCTCTACCGTTGGTAAAGCTTGTTCATTCATACGTTTTTCCATTGTTAATAGTTCATAAACACCTTTTTTCGCCCTTGCAAACGATTCAAGTGTTGGTGTCGCACTACCAAGAACGATAGGACATTTATGATATTGTCCTCTCCAGACAGCTACATCTCTTGCATGATACCTCGGATTATCTTCTTGTTTGTAACTTGATTCATGCTCTTCATCAATAATAATAATCCCTAAATTCTCAAAAGGCGCAAAAACAGCTGAACGCGCACCAACTACAACTTTCACTTCTTTTCTTAAAATCTTACGCCACTCGTCATACTTTTCTCCAACAGACAACGCACTATGAAGAACTGCAACTTGTGAGCCAAACCTACCTTTAAAACGATCCACCATTTGGGGCGTTAGTGCAATTTCAGGAACAAGAACGATAGCTTCTTTTCCTTTCTTGAGCACTGCTGCTATAGATTGTAAATATACTTCTGTCTTTCCACTTCCTGTAACACCATATAGTAAAAATGGATTATAAGTTTCATTTGTAATTGATGATAAAATCGGTGTAATAACTTGTTTTTGTTCCTCCGTAAGTGGAAATGGTTTTGTTTGTTCAAAATCATCATCGTCATACGGATTTCGGTATACTTCCACATACTTTTCTGAAATGAATCCCTTTTTAACAAGTGCTTTTATTGGAGCATCTGTTATTTGTAACTCTTCTGTAATTACTTTCAACGGTGCACTTTTATAATTTTCCACAAAATAATAAAGTACATCTTGTTGTTTTTTACTTTTCAGTTCAAATGCCGCTAATTCCAATTTATCTTCTGGCAACTCCGGCTGAACCACTCTTTGCTTCTTCTTTTGTACTTTATCTTTCACTTGATAAACGACTTCAACCGTACCATTTTTAATTTCTTGTTGAATAGCTCGGTATAAATGTGGCTGTTGCTCGATTACTTCAAAATCAATTGCTTCTTTATCCTGAAATAAATATAGTATTTCAGGTGCTATTTCTTCCTGTTTACAAAGTTGTAGACGTTTTTTATACGTTGCTTTTATCGCAGTTGGAAGCATCACTTGAAAAGCTGAAATCATGTAGCATAACGTTTCACTTGTAAGCCAATATCCAAGCTTTAATAATTCATCATTTAAAACCGGTGTTACATCTAATATTTCATGGATTGTCTTTAACTTCTTACTTTCTACATCCACCGAATCTTTAATCCCAATAATAAAACCTTGCAATTTTCTTGGGCCAAACGGAACTACTACACGCATTCCTGTCTGTACAATATCTTCCCATTTTTTAGGGATAATGTAATCAAATGGTCGATCTGTCTGACGGGCAGGTACATCAACAATGACACTTGCAAATTTCATAAACGATCATCTTCTAACATCATTTCAATTTGCTTCAATATTTCACGAGCTACCTCTTTTTTCATTAAAAGTGGCAACTCAATAACTTTTCCATCTTTTCTATACATTGTTACAATATTCGTATCCGTGCCAAATCCAGCTCCTTGCGCTTTTACATCATTCGCGACAATCATATCTGCATTTTTCTCACGTAGTTTTTTCGTTGCATATTCCTCTACATTTGTCGTTTCAGCAGCAAAACCGATAAGTAACTGTTTATCCTTTTTCTGACCTAACGTTTTTAAAATATCCACCGTTCTTTCAAGTTCAATGACAGCATCACCATTTTGCTTTTTCATTTTATTCTCATGAACATATTTCGGACGATAATCTGCAACTGCTGCTGTTTTAATGACAACGTCTACGTTTTGATAATGTTGAAGAACCACTTCTAACATATCTTGTGCAGATTCCACTTGCACTGTCGTTACATGTAACGGTGGATTTAATGCTGTCGGTCCTGAAACGAGTATAACATCAGCGCCTAAATTCGCTGCCACTTCCGCAATCGCATACCCCATTTTTCCAGAAGAAAAATTTGTCATAAAACGAACTGGATCAACCTTTTCACGTGTTGGGCCAGCAGTTATTAATATTCTTTTGCCCTGCAATGGTTTGTGTTCTGAGAAAGCTTCCTCTAACCGTGCGATAATTGCTTCAGGTTCTTCTAGTCGTCCCTTCGCTACATATCCACATGCTAAAAAGCCTTCCCCAGGCTCAATAAATGTATATCCTAGCGTTTTCAATGTCATCATATTTTTTTGAACTATTTTATTTTCATACATATGCACATTCATAGCAGGCGCAATCCATACCGGAGCTGTAGTAGCTAACAAAGTAGTTGTAATCATATCATCTGCAATACCACCAGCTAACTTTCCAATACAATTGGCAGTAGCAGGTACGACAAGTACAACATCCGCCCAATCTGCTACATCAATATGAGCAATAACAGCTGAGTCTTTCTCATCAAATGTATCCGTATATACATCATGGCGAGAAAGCGCTTGGAATGTAAGAGGCGTAACAAACTTCATTGCCGACTCACTCATCATTACTTTTACAATCGCGCCAGATTGTGTCAATTTACTCGTTAACGCAGCTGCTTTAAAAACCGCAATGCCTCCTGTTACACATAGAAGTATCTTTTTCCCTTTTAGCATATGACTCGTCCTCTTTCTTTTTCAAACTTATAATACTGAAATAGAATTCTCAGCTCGTCAGTACCAATATTTCATTCCTTTCGTAAAAAAATAACAACCTACTTGTAAATAGGTTGTTACCGTTACATAGAAAATTATAAAGTCTATGTTTTATTTTGTCGAAGGCAAAGGCTTATTCAGCTACTTTATCTTCACTTGGTACGTAGCTTAATGCTTCTGCATCGATTTCTTCTAATGCTTTACCTACACATTTATGAGAAACAGGTTTTTCTACAACACAGTTATTAGCAAGTTGCATTTCACGCGCGCGTTTTGCAGCTACTGTTACTAATGTGTACTTAGAATCGATTTTTTGTAGTAATGAGTCAATTGATGGATTTAACATAATTATAGACCCTCCGTCATTTCTTTATAATATTTTGCTACCCTTTCGCGGCGGCAATGTTCGCCAACCACAATTGCTTTAATTCTATCACAAGCTAATTCAACTTGATCGTTTTCTACTACATAGTCGTAAGCGTCCATCATCTCGATTTCTTCTTTCGCTACAGTTAAACGATTTTCAATAACATCTTCAGTCTCTGTACCACGTCCGACAATACGGCTTTTTAGTTCAGATAAACTTGGAGGTGCTAAGAAAATAAATACACCTTCTGGGAAAGCTTTCTTAACTTGAATTGCTCCTTGCACTTCAATTTCTAAGAATACATCTTTTCCTTCTTGTAATGTTTTTTCAACATAGTCAATCGGTGTTCCGTAATAATTACCTACGAACTCAGCCCACTCAAGTAATTTTTCATTACGAATCATTTCCTCGAATTCTTCTCTTTCTTTAAAGAAATAATCCACACCATCTACTTCACCTTCACGCGGCTTACGTGTCGTTACTGAAATAGAGTACTGAAAACGTGTATCCTCATGGCTAAACAGCTCTTTACGAACCGTCCCTTTTCCAACCCCAGAAGGCCCTGAAAGAACGATGAGCAATCCTCTTCTACTTCTCATAAATATGTAAAACCTACCCTTCCTCACTTAAATCTTCTTTATTATTCAAACGATGTGCAATCGTCTCTGGTTGAATTGGACTTAATACAACATGCCCATCATCCATAACAATAACCGCCCTTGTTTTTCTCCCATACGTAGCATCAAGCAAAGCATTATGTTCGCGTGCTTCTTGTACTGTTCGTTTAATAGGAGCTGACTCCGGACTTACAATAGCAATAATTCGATGAGCAGATACAATATTTCCGTATCCAATATTTAAAAACCGCATGGCCATAGTTTGCGCCTCCTAGTAAGTCTATCCGATTTCTCCACCACGTATAACTTTATATATTTTTTGAAAGCTACTCAATATTTTGTACTTGTTCACGAATTTTTTCAAGGTTATTTTTCATTTCTACAACATATTTTGAAATTGTTAAGTCATTTGCCTTAGAACCAATCGTATTAATTTCTCTATGCATCTCTTGCACGATGAAATCCATTTTCCTTCCAACAGGCTCTTCAATCTGCAATGTTTCACGAAATTGCTCTAAATGACTTTGCAAACGAACTAACTCTTCATGAATATCACAACGCTCTGCAAAGATTGCGACTTCTGTTAGCAATCTTTGTTCATCTAGATCTTGATTATGTAATTCTTTTAAGCGATTTTCTAATCGTTCACGATATTTTTGTGTAACAATTGGTGCATGTGGAATAATTGCATTTACACAATTGCTAATCTCTTGTAAACGATACGCTATATCTTTATGTAATCGTTCTCCTTCGCCATCTCTCATCGTTTTCAACATATGAGCAGCTTGACGAACAGCCTCATATAAACTGTTCTCAAAATGTTCATTTACATTTTCTATTTCTTCAATTGCTGTTACTTCTGGCATTGCCATTAATTGCTGAAGTGTAATAGAATCTTGTAATTGAAATTTCCCTTTTATATCTTCCATCATCGATTGGTACTGCTCAAGAAGTGACCAATTCACACTTAATTTTCTTTCAACAAGTCCTTCACCCGCTATACTAATAGACACTTCAATGCGTCCACGTCGAACTTGCTGTGCAATTATTTTACGAATTTTGTCCTCAAATACCATCATTTGCTTAGGAAGTCGAATACTCATCTCTAAAAAACGGTGGTTCACCGATTTCATTTCTACTGTAATTTGAAAAGTATCACTTTCTACTTTCGATCTTCCAAACCCTGTCATACTAGAAATCATTTTTATCACATCCAAGCCATAAAATAACTCAATGAAAAAGGTAATAGAGACAAGGCTCTACTACCTTCTGTAAATTATATCACATTTTCATAACATTGACTATTTCAAGTTTAATCCCTTCTTATATAATATCGGCTTTTTCTTCTTAGCCTTTTTCCCTGTTAATAAAGAACCTACTAGTAAGAAAGTCGGAATTGATGACAAACCTCCAATTAATAACCAATCTCTTGCTTGTATCGGCATTGTGCTAAAGATTGGTTGTAACGGTGGATAATATATAACCACTAGCATGAGTAGTAACGAAATAATAACCGCCCCTACTAAATACACGTTCCCAAATGGATTACGGTGAAAGACAGAATGCTCACTACGACAATCAAATACATGAATAAGCTGAGCAAGTACCAACGTCGCGAACGCTACAGTTTGTGCATATTTCAGTTCATTTGGATGTTGGTTATACGCAATAATAAACGCCACTAACGTCACTGCCCCAATTAAAAACCCTCGACTTATTATTTTCCACGCAAGCCCTCTAGCGAATACCCCTTCTTTCGGGTGACGCGGTGTTCTCTTCATCACATCTCCTTCAGCCTTATCCAAACCTAATGCCATCGCTGGTAAACCATCAGTAACTAAGTTCACCCATAAAATTTGAATAGGAACCATCGGCAGTGGTAATGCAAGTAACATCGCAAATAACATAACTAAAATTTCTCCAACATTTGACGCCAATAAGTAGCGAATGAACTTACGTATGTTCTCATATATATTTCTTCCTTCTTTAATTGCTGATTTAATTGTAGCAAAATTATCGTCTAGTAAAACAAGTGAAGAGGCTTCTTTCGCAACATCTGTCCCTGTAATTCCCATCGCTATCCCAATATCCGCTGTTTTTATCGCTGGAGCATCGTTCACTCCATCACCTGTCATCGCTACTATATGTCCTTGATTTTGCAGTGCCTTAACAATTTTCAATTTATGCTCAGGTGATACACGAGCGAATACATACGTATCTTCTACAACATTTTCTAATTCCTCCACATCCATATTCGCGAGTTCTACTCCTTCAACAACGCGTCCATCTGGTGGTAAAACTCCTAATTGTTCAGCAATCGCCATTGCTGTCACTTTATGATCACCTGTAATCATTACTGTTCGAATACCAGCTTCTTTACACTCTTTTACCGCCTGCGCCACTTCTGGCCTTGGCGGGTCAATCATACCTTGTATTCCAACCAACATAAAATCTTTTTCAACGTCTCTTTCATGTTCAATAGAATCCGTGACTTTTAAAGGTTTAAACGCAACTGCAATTGTTCGAAGCGCTTGACTACCTAAGCTATGAATAGCCGCCTGTACTTCTTTTCTATATAGCTCACTTAACGGCTGCTGCTTATCCCCCCATAAGATTGTTTGACTCAGTTGCAAAAGAACATCCGGTGCTCCTTTCGTAACAATAAACTTTTTCCCCTCTCGATCTCGTACAATAACACTCATCATTTTTCGAGTTGAATCAAAGGGGAATTCACGAATAATTTCAAATTTCCCTTTTAATGCCTCACGTGTTATCCCGGCTTTCATTGCTGCAGCTACAAGCGCTCCCTCTGTCGGATCTCCATCTAATACGTACGCCTTTTTCTTTTGAATAATATTTGCATTGTTACATAGTGAACCAAATGTAAGTAGCTGATAAAGTGATTTTGTCTTAGCTGGATTCACTTCTTTTTCACCTTTCATAAAAGAGCCATTAGGTTCATATCCTTGCCCTGTCACTTTCCACAATTCTCCGCCTGACCACATATGTGTTACCATCATTTTGTTTTGCGTCATTGTTCCCGTTTTATCAGAGCATATAACAGAAGCGCAGCCTAACGTTTCTACGGCCGGTAACTTCCTTACAATTGCTCTCTTTTTTATCATACGCTGTACACCAAGTGATAAAGCTACTGTAACAATTGCTGGCAATCCTTCTGGAATAGCCGCAACAGCTAGCGATACGCCAGCTAAAAACATATGATATACTTCATTCCCTTGATACACACCAGCCAATACAACGAGCGCTGTCAAAATAAGAGCTACAATAATTAATATTTTTCCGAGCTGTTCTAACCTTCTTTGCAGTGGCGTTTCCATTTGCTCTGCATTTTGCAACATATTTGCAATTTGCCCCATCGCTGTATTCATACCAGTTGCTACAACAACTCCTGTACCAGATCCTCGCGTAATCATTGTCCCCATAAAAGCCATATTTTTTTGATCCCCAATTGCAACATCTTGCCCTTGCAATGCTTCTACCTTCTTTTGTACAGGTACGGACTCCCCTGTCAAAGCAGACTCTTCAATATATAAACTTGATGCCTCAACAAGACGCACATCAGCCCCAATACGATCACCACTGGAAAACTTAATAATATCCCCTAAAACAAGTGCTTTAGATGGTGCTTTTACCCACTTTCCATTCCGCATTACAGTAACTTGCGGAGCGGCTAGTTCCTTTAAAGCTTCCAATGATTTTTCAGCTTTTCTTTCTTGAAAAAAGCCGAGAATACCATTGATAATAACAATGGCAACAATAGCAATAGAATCAATGTATTCACCTAAAAACGCAGAAACAATTGTTGCTCCAAACAAAACGAGTACCATGAAATCTTTAAACTGTGCTAAAAATACCATTAGTGCAGAAGGCCTTTTTGCTTCTTCTAATTCATTAGTACCAAATTTCTTTACTCGCCCTTCTGCTTCTTTCTCTGTAAGTCCAACCTTTACATTCGTATTCGTTCTTTCTTCCACTTCATGTGCTCGCATTCCATACCAGTTCATCCTGCTATCGACCTCCTGATTCCAGACATACTCTATTGAAAGCTTATTCAGCCTCGTCCAAAAAAATGCTATAATTAACATTTAGTTAGAAAGGAGTGTTCATTTATGGCATTCGATGGATTATTTACAAGAGCGATTACACATGAAATTGAAAATTCTCTTTACACAGGAAGAATTTCCAAAATATATCAACCTTCAAAATACGAGATTTTATTACATATTCGAGCGAATGGAAAGAACCAAAAACTAATTCTTTCATCTCATCCTACATATGCGCGTATGCACTTAACGAATCAAAACTACGATTCGCCAGCAATACCGCCGATGTTCTGTATGCTTCTTCGCAAACATTTAGAAGGTGGATTTATTGAAAAAATTGAACAAATCGACTTAGAACGCATTATTCAAATTACAGTTCGCAGTCGTAATGAAATCGGAGACGAATCATTAAAAACATTAGTAATTGAAATAATGGGACGACATAGTAACATTATCTTATTAGATACGAAAACAAACGTGATTTTAGATAGCTTAAAACACGTTTCATTAGCCGTAAACCGTCACCGAACTGTATATGCTGGTGCTGAGTACGTCGCGCCACCAGCCCAACATAAAATCAATCCTCTGCAAATTGAAACTGCAGATGATTTTATTAGACCGCTAGACTTTCTATCTGGAAATATGGATAAACAACTCGTCGGTGCTTTCATGGGAATATCCCCATTATTTGCAAAAGAAGTAGTAAAGAAAGCCGGTATGGTAAACGAGAAAGCATTATCAGAAGCATTTTTCTCTATACAAACACCATTACTATCTCATGCATATACACCTACAATGATTACTGCAAAGGGAAAAGAATTCTTTTATCTTTTCCCTCTTACACACTTGCAAGGAGAAGAAAAAACATTCTCATCAGTGAGCGAATTGTTAGATCGTTTCTTCTTTGGCAAAGCAGAACGTGATCGTGTAAAACAACAAGCTCATGATTTAGAACGCTTTATGCAAAACGAAAAAAATAAAAACGAGAAAAAACTCATTAAACTCGAAAAAACACTGCAAGATGCTGGAAAAGCAGATAAATATCAACTATTTGGAGAGCTACTTACAGCCAATATGTACGCTTTAAAAAAGGGCGATAAAGATATTGAGGTCGTTAATTATTACGATGAGAATGGTGGAACTGTAAAAATTACATTAGATCCTTTAAAAACACCATCTGAAAATGCACAACGCTATTTCCAAAAGTATCAAAAAGCAAAAAATTCAGTTGTTGTTGTAGAAGAACAAATCGAAAAAACAAATGAAGAAATTCTTTATTTTGATAGCTTACTTCAACAAATGGAAGCTGCTTCTTCAAAAGATATTGAAGAAATTCGTGAGGAATTAGCTGAAGAAGGTTATGTGCGCAATCGTAAAACGAAAAACGCAAAGAAAAAGCCTACTAAACCAGTATTAGATAAATATGTAGCAAGTGATGGCACAGAGATTTTCGTTGGTAAAAACAATAAACAAAATGATTATTTAACAACGAAGTTTGCCCGCCGTGATGAAATTTGGTTACATACGAAAGACATACCTGGCTCTCACGTTGTCATTCGTTCTTTAGAGCCTGCTGAAGAAACTTTACTAGAAGCTGCCAAAATTGCTGCCTATTACAGTAAAGCGAAAGAGTCTAGCTCTGTACCTGTTGATTTCACCAAAATACGCCATGTCAAAAAACCGAGTGGTGCAAAACTTGGTTTTGTTACGTACGACAATCAGCAAACCGTATATGTAACACCAGATGTTGATATTGTAATGAAATTAAAAGCGTAAATAAAAAAATGCGTTGCTTATAAGCAACGCATTTTTTTATATTCGTTCACACTAATTCATATACCCATTTACTAATTCATAACACCTTGCTTTTGTCATCTTATATTTCTCTTCTGAGGCTTCGATACGCCTCATCGTTCCGTTATTTGTATCAGTACCAATTGCTTTAACTTTACTTTCTTTTTCTTTAACCCACGCAATTTGTTTCGTTTTTAACGACTGGAACGCATCAGCTGACATCGTACTTTTTAATGTACTGTAAATTTCATTTAGTTTATTATCCCACAGTTCATAATTTCCTTCTATTTCATTTACTATATCATTGGTTGACATAGCATTCGTATGTTTTTCTTGTTTATCTATAGCAGCTAATTCGCTTAAAACATTTGCTCTATCTATCTTTGAAGAAGATTCTTTTTGCGATTGTTTCTCGTCTTTTGAGCCTGTATACGCACTGGAATCCTTTCTCTGTACTTGTTCTGTTTCTTGAATATTTCTTTCTTTCGTTACTTTTTCATACCTATTTTCATCTACATTGTATGAAATAAGAGATGTTTTCGCATTTACAGTAATTAATCCGTTACTATCTTTGAATATATATTTCTTATCGCCACTATTTTCTTCACTTACAAATGACACATTCTTATCGTCTGGCATTTGTAAAATTCTATTTGCTTCTTCTTTTGTAAGTTTTAAATCTTCAGGAAAAACGAATGACCATTTATCCATTAACCATTCCCCTTCTTTATACACCAAATGAAATTCCCATTCTTGGGCCGCATGACCTATTTCATCTTCTAAACTTAATGTATGTACCGTTAAATTTTCTTTATCTTGTGAAGAAGAAAATCTTATTTCAGATTGAAAATAATTTGGGAATGGTAACATATCAGTCTCTCTCGATCTATTAAAGTTATTAAGCAATTCAGGAAGCTGATTCTCTACAAACTTTTCTGAAACTAATCCCTTAACTCCTTTTTTAACTGTCTCTAAATCCCCAGGATTATTTCGGCTCCATCCATTTTCTTTTTCCATCTCACTAAACGCGTTTGCTATTCCATCTACATTCTTTCTTACAATCTTTTTTGCTTCTTTTTCTGTCACTTCTGGCGCTTCATCAAGCTGGTCAATCATTTTATTCACTTGAACTTTGTTTTCACTTGTTTCACACCCCGTTATAACAAGCATACTAGCGGCCAAACAAAATGACATTACTTTACTTAATTTCTTCATACATTCACATTCCTTAACCCAATTTTTTCGTTACATCTCTTTACCTACAAAAAAACGTAACAATCCCTTATTATACCAATTTTTTAATTTATTTATACAAAAAATATAATATTTAAATTAAAAAGATTTTGTTTGCAAGTTTACATTATTGTTTATTCACATAAAAACTTACTGTAAAAATTTTATATATATTTATTTTACATCCGTCTAGTTTTTTTGACACACAGCTACCCTCTTCTCTTTTATTCTAAATAAATATATTGGCACAATTCTTGCTTTATTAATGTAAAAAGGAGGAATTAAAATGAATATAAGAATAACTAACATCCAAAAACAACTACATAATTACGGAATCGACGGGTTACTTATTACAAAGAAAGAAAACCGTCAATACGCAACAAGCTTTACAGGTAGCGCAGGCGTTGTCTTAATTTCTGCGCATAAAGCTATTTTTATTACCGATTTCCGTTACGTAGATCAAGCAAAAACGGAAATAAAAGCAGCAGAAATTATTATGGATAAAGGAAATTTAGAAGAAGAAGTTGCAAATCAAGTATCAAAATTAAACATTCAAAAACTTGGTATAGAAGACAATAATATGACTTTGCAACAATTTAAGAAACTACAAAAATATATACATACAGAAATGGTTCCAGTATGTGAGATCATTGAAAATATTCGCCTTATTAAAGACACATCTGAAATAGAAACAATGAAAATCGCAGCTACGATCGCTGATCAAGCATTTCACCATATTGTTACATTTCTAAAGCCTGGAATAAGCGAGACTGACGTTCGAGATGAATTAGAATTTTTCATGCGAAAAAAAGGGGCTACATCTTCTTCCTTCCAAATCATTGTAGCTTCAGGCGTTCGTTCTTCACTTCCCCATGGAGTTGCATCAAATAAAATAATCGAACGAGGCGATATCGTTACATTAGACTTCGGTGCACTTTACGACGGATATTGTTCCGATATAACACGTACTGTAGCAATCGGGGAACCATCGGAAGAATTCAAAAAAATATACAATGTTGTACGAGAAGCGTTAAAACGTGGGACTGAAGCGATTAAGCCTGGAGAAACTGCGAAAAGTATCGATGATATAACGAGAGATTACATTACTGAGCATGGATATGGTCAATATTTTGGACACTCTACTGGTCATGGTCTTGGGTTAGAAATACATGAACCTCTTCGCTTATCCCAAGAAAGTAAAGCTACTTTAGAAGAAGGTATGGTCGTTACCGTTGAACCTGGTATTTACATACCAAACTGGGGCGGCTGTAGAATTGAAGATGATATCGTTATCACGAAAGACGGATATGAAGTTATTACAAAATCAAATCGGGAACTAATTGTTATTCCTTGTTGAAATCATAGAAAAAAATGCCACCGAATAAGGTGGCATTTCCTTTTATTCATTAACGAATAGCTTTTCGTTTACTATTTTAGTGACTACCACTACCAACATTAAAATGCATATTAAATATAGCATTTTCGCAATAAACAACCACCCTTGAAACATTACAATTCCATCTATTATCTCATTTCCTTTCCATTCCATAACAAAAACGGAATTGTGCTGATTATAATGACAAATTCGATGCTGAAAACCATTTTCTTTTTTCGACTATATGCTTTCCATTCATTCCAGCGATACATAGGAGCAAAAATCAATACTCCTATACATAATATAACTGGTACCCATTCACTGTTAAGAAATTGTCCTGAAATAACTGATAATAGTAAACAAACTAGCACACCATAATATCCTATTTTTTCTCTCATTCGTACTTCCCCATTCCCCTTCTCCTCAAATCCCATTTTTAGGATTAATTGTATTGTATCATCCATTTTTTATTCTTATCATTACAGTACATGAAATTTCACTTTTTTCTTTTTCCTATACTCACATACTTTCACTGCTTTCATACAATAAACTACACGAATGCCTAAAGGATGTGAATGTTATGGGAGTTGAATTAACGCTATTACACGCTCTCTACATTATTTGTTTACTCACTATTATTACCTTTTTTATTCTCCGAAAAGATACGACTATCATTTGTATCGTTTTTATCTTTTTATTAGCATTAACTGCAACAAGTTCTATCCCTCTTGCCATTAGTGGGATTTTTCAAAGTTTCATTTACGCCATTACTGAGCTATTACCAACTATATTAATCATCTCCATTATCGTATCAATGAGCAATTTACTCGTTCATACTGGCATAAATGATACGATGATTTCACCATTTACAAAAATGATTCGTACACCTACACTCGCCTACTGGATTATCGGCCTTTTAATGATGACCATTTCTTTCTTCTTTTGGCCTTCTCCAGCTGTCGCCTTAATGGGAGCTATTTTATTACCGGTTGCTGTACGTGTCGGCCTTCCTCCAATTGGGGTTGCAATTGCTATGAACTTATTTGGACACGGCATTGCCTTATCTGGTGACTTCGTTATTCAAGGTGCATCGAAATTAACTGCAGACGCGGCTGGTCTCCCTGTTTCCAGCGTCGTATCTGCAAGTATTCCACTCGTTATCGTTATGGGCATTGTAACAACTTCCGTCGCTTTTTTCTTCTTACGAAGAGAATTTCATACAGGCTTATCTATACAAGAATCTATTCCATCAACTGAGTCTTCTAAAACGCTCACTTCATTATCTCCTCGCACAAAGAAATGGCTCGCTATATGTATCCCTATCGTATATATCATTGATATCCTTTGCATGATTCAATTTAAACTACAAGGAAGCGACGCAACTGCACTTATCGGCGGAACAACTGTTATTATGATTATCATCATTTCACTCATCGCCTACAAAGGAACTGGGCTGACTAAAACGACCGATTATTTTATAGAAGGGCTCCAATTTGGATTTAAAATTTTCGGCCCAGTTATTCCAATTGCTGCACTCTTTTATTTAGGAGATAGCGGCTTTGTAAAAATTATCGGAGACTATTTACCGAAAGGTTCACATGGAATCATTAACGACTTAGGGATTGCCTTATCTCAAACGGTTCCTTTAAACCAATATGTATCGGCGGGAACATTAACTATCGTTGGTGTCATAACAGGCTTAGATGGATCTGGTTTTTCCGGTATATCGCTTGCTGGTTCCATTGCAAACCTTTTCGGAACAGCTTTAGGTCATGGAACAGCTACATTAACAGCACTCGGACAAATTGCGGCTATATGGACCGGGGGCGGGACGTTAATTCCTTGGGCACTTATTCCTGCTGCTGCGATTTATAAAGTCGATCCATTTGAACTTGCACGCCGAAACTTTTTACCGGTTGTTATCGGTTTAATTGTCACCACGATCGTTGCGATGTTTATCCTATAACGTAAGCAAGTGTTCTCTTGCTTACGTTTTTTGCTTGTAAAATTCATCATGAATTATCAGTTTTCAAGAGGGATTCGTTATTACTTAGCGAAATTATATTAGGAGAGTAATTATTTCAAAACGTTTACGAGAAACAGATTACTGCAATTAGAAAAGGGGACATACCTATGAATGAATTGATTTTCGTCTTATTAATTTGTCCATTACTTATCTTTATCGTTTCTGTTATTGGAACGCGCAAGACGAAAACGTATTACGTAATGCCGATTGTAACGTTTGCTAGTTTTTTAATAATAGGTGTTATCGCCTTTACTCCAAAATTTTTCTTTTGGGTTGGCATGTACAGCATCTTCTCATTTATTGTTTCTTATATGACTTTATTGTTTGTAAGAGGATATGAGCTTGCAGAAAGCGCTAAGTAATTAAGGAGATTGTAATATGATTTTCTTTGATATTGATGGAACTTTACTTGAAGTTTTAACAATGATATAAAAGACGACCGCGTTCCCCCGCGGTCGTCTTTTTTCGTGTTACGCTGTGATCCAAGCTTCGTTAGCTGGATTTTTACGCCACTCTTGTAATTTCTTCGTTTCAGCTTGTCCAATCATACCTTTTTCTGCTGCAACTTCAGTTAATGCACTGTAATCACTTAAAGAATATGATGCTACGTTCGCTGCTTCTAACTTTTCTTTTCCTGCTTCTAGCTCGTATGTGAAGATTGATACGATCCCTAATACTTCACAGCCAGCTTCGCGAAGTGCTTCTACACATGTAATTGCACTACCGCCAGTTGAAATTAGGTCCTCTACTACTACTACTTTTTGACCTTTTTCAGCTTTTCCTTCGATTTGGTTCCCTTTACCGTGACCTTTTGCTTTACTACGTACGTAGCACATTGGTAAATCCATACGATCGCTTACCCATGCAGCGTGCGCAATACCAGCAGTTGCTGTTCCTGCAATAACTTCTACAGTTGGGAAGTGCTCTTTAATTAACTCTTCTAATCCAGCTGCAATCGCTTGACGTACTTTTGGATAAGATAAAGTTAAACGGTTATCACAATAAATTGGTGATTTCATACCTGAAGACCATGTGAATGGATCGTTCGGTTGTAAAAATACTGCTCCAATTTCTAATAAATGCGATGCGATTTCTTTTTTCATACTGTTACACCTTCCCACTGTTGTTTTACTGTTTTATACGCTTCAAGCGGATTTTCTGCTTTTGTAATACTACGTCCAACTACGATGTAGCTTGAGCCAAGTTCCCTCGCACGTTTCGGTGTTGCTACGCGCACCTGGTCATTTACATCATCGCTTGCAAGACGAATCCCCGGTGTTACTGTTACAAATTCATTTCCGCATACTTCACGTAATTTTGGAACTTCAAGTGTTGAACAAACAACGCCATCAAGTCCACTTTCTTTCGTTAGTTTTGCATAATGAGCAACCGCTTCTTCTAACGTTTTCTCAATGCCGATCTCTTTTTTCATCATAGCTTCCGAAGTGCTTGTTAGTTGTGTAACTGCAATACAAATCGGTCTCTCTTTTCCTTCTTGCTTACCTTCCTCTAATCCCTCAATCGCAGCTTTCATCATACTGCTTCCCCCAGCAGCATGAACATTTACCATATCAACATCTAGACTAGCTAGGCTACGCATAGCGCTTTTTACTGTATTCGGAATATCATGAAGTTTTAAATCTAGAAAAATCTTATGTCCTTTTTCTTTTAAGTACGTAATAATCGCAGGGCCTTCTTTGTAAAATAACTCCATACCAACTTTGACAAATAACTTTTCCCCTTCAAAGTGGCGCAAGAATTGTTCTACATCTTGTTTCCCTGGAAAATCTAATGCAACGATTAACGACTGTGACATGTTTGCTTCCAGCTCCTTCCTTGACATTCCGAAATGTGATCAAATCCTAATTCATCTAGTAATGCTGGTAACTCTTCAATAATTGTCGGACATACGAACGGATCAATAAAGTTCGCTGTACCTACTGCAACTGCGCTTGCGCCAGCGTAGAAGAATTCAATTACATCTTCCGCTGTCTCAATACCACCCATTCCGATAATCGGAATGTTTACCGCTTGGCTTACTTCATGTACCATACGAATTGCTACTGGCTTAATCGCAGGACCTGATAATCCACCTGTACGGTTTGCTAAAATTGGTTTAGCTGTTTTTAAATCTAGACGCATACCAAGCAATGTATTAATCATCGTTAAACCATCTGCACCTGCATTTTCAATCGCTTTTGCAATTTCCACAATGTTTGCCACGTTCGGTGACAACTTCACGTATACAGGTACTTCAGAAACCTCTTTTACTCGCTTCGTTAAATCAGCAGCAATTTCAGGATTTGTACCAAAGGCGATACCACCTGTTTTTACGTTCGGACAAGAAATGTTTAATTCTAGTGCATGGACATTAGGCGCTTTAGAAATTTCCTTCGCAACCGCTACGTAATCCTCAGCTTGTGAGCCTGCAACGTTCGCAATAATTGGAAGGTCAAATTGTTCTAACCATGGTAATTCCGAATTCATTACTTTGTCTAATCCCGGGTTTTGAAGTCCGATTGCATTTAGCATGCCGCCTGGTGTTTCAGCAACACGAGGCGTTGGATTTCCATAACGTGGTTGTTCTGTCGTCGCTTTAATCATGATTGATCCTAGTACACTTAAATCGTAAAACTGTGCATATTCACGACCAAACCCAAAGCATCCAGATGCCGGTATAATTGGATTTTTTAACGATAATCCTGGTAATTCAACTTGCAATCTGTTCATAGTACAACCTCCCCGATTGGAAATACTGGTCCGTCGCTACACACCTTCTTGTAAGAATGTCCACTTGGATCTTCTTGTAAGTGGCATACACATGCGAAACAAGCTCCAATACCACAGCCCATACGTTCTTCTAATGAAATATAGGCTTTTTTCTCTTTGTAACGTCCTTCTAATGCACGAAGCATCGCTAACGGACCACATGAATAAAGAATATCAAAGTCAATTCCGTAATTATCAATTACATCTGTGACAAATCCTTTTGTACCGTGTGTACCGTCTACTGTTGCAACGTACGTATCACCAAGTTCTGCAAATTTTTCTTCATAGAAAACTACATCTTTCGTTTGAAAACCTAGGATGTGAATTACGCGTACCCCTTTTGCAACGAGGCGCTGTGATAATTCATAAAGTGGTGGTACACCAATTCCCCCGCCTACTAGTAAAGCTGTTTGACCAGCTTCTGCTTCTTCTACAGGAAAACCATGTCCTAGCGGTCCTAGTACGTCTACCATTTCACCTTGTTTTCTAGTTGCTAATGTTTTTGTCCCTTGTCCTTCTGCACGATATAGCATTGTAAATTCGTTCTTCTCTTGATTTACATTACAAATACTAATCGGGCGGCGCAGAAGGGGCGCAATGCCCTCTGCTACCTTAATGTGTACAAACTGCCCTGGTTCGTTCATTTGCTGTACTAACGTTCCTTGAAGCACTAATTCGTAAATGTTTTTTGCGATTTCTTTTTGGTTAACGACAATCATATTTTGCTTTTGCATCATGCATGTACCACCTCGTGACGCTTTGTTTGCGTAATTTCTTTCATTGAATGAGCTGAGAATGTCATAGATTCTAGTACTCGTAAGATTGCTCTCGTTGTATCAAGTGATGTTAAGCAAGCCACACCATTTTCTACTGATTCACGGCGAATGCGGAAACCATCACGCGCTGGTTGTTTGCCTTTCGTTAGCGTATTGATTACAAACTGTGCTTTTCCTTGACGGATAATATCTAGTAAGTTGTAGTCTTCAGAATCAATTTTGTTTACAACTTGCACTGGAATATTTTGCTCAGCTAACGACTGTGCTGTTCCAGCTGTTGCTAATAAGTTATAACCGATTTCGTGGAAACGTTTTGCAATTTCCATTGCCTCTTCTTTATCTTTATCCGCTACAGTAATGATTACTGATCCGTGCGTTGGGATGTTAATTCCAGAAGCAACTAATCCTTTGTATAATGCTTTTTCAAGCGTTAAGTCTTTACCCATTACTTCCCCTGTTGATTTCATTTCAGGTCCTAATGTTGTATCAACTGAGCGTAGTTTTGCGAATGAGAATACCGGAGCCTTTACATATACTTCTTTCTCTTCTGGGTGATAACCAGTTCCGTATCCTTGCTCTACTAGGTCTTGCCCTAAAATAACTTTCGTTGCAACATTCGCCATCGGTACGCCTGTAATTTTACTTAAGAATGGTACTGTACGGCTCGCACGTGGATTTACTTCGATTACATACACTTCATCTTTGAATACTACAAACTGAATGTTTAGTAATCCAACAATGTTTAAACCTTTTCCAAGTGCAATTGTATGTTCAATAATTTGTTCTTTTAGTTTTGCAGATAAGCTTTGCGGTGGATATACTCCGATTGAGTCACCAGAGTGAACTCCAGCGCGTTCAATATGTTCCATAATACCCGGAATGAATACATTCTCACCATCTGAAATTGCATCTACTTCAATTTCTTTACCAACCATGTAACGATCGATTAATACTGGGTGATCTGCGTGAACTTTAACCGCATTTTTCATGTAGTGCAGCAGTTCTTCTTGACGATATACGATTTCCATCGCGCGTCCACCTAGTACGTAAGATGGTCTTACTAATACTGGGTAACCAATTTTGTCAGCGATTGCTACTGCTTGCTCTACAGTCGTTGCTGTTTTACCAACTGGTTGCGGGATACCAAGTTGTGTTAGCGCTGCTTCAAACTTATCACGATCTTCTGCGCGGTCTAAATCTTCAAGTGATGTTCCTAAGATTTTCACACCGTGAGCTTCTAATTTAGCAGCTAAGTTAATTGCCGTTTGTCCACCGAACTGAACGATAACACCTTCTGGTTTTTCTAAATCGATAATGTGCATTACATCTTCAATCGTTAATGGTTCAAAGTATAATTTGTCAGAAATACTGAAGTCTGTTGAAACTGTTTCTGGGTTGTTATTAACAATGATTGCCTCATATCCAGCTTCTTTAATTGCCCATACTGAGTGAACTGTTGCGTAGTCAAACTCAACACCTTGACCAATGCGGATCGGACCAGATCCTAGAACTACTACACTCTTACGATCTGTTACAATCGATTCATTTTCGTCCGCATATGTGCTGTAGTAATATGGCGTTGCAGATTCAAACTCTGCCGCACAAGTATCTACCATTTTGAATACTGGCATCATATTATTTTCTTTACGCATATCGTAAATTTCGCGCTCCGTTTTGTTCCAAGCTGCTGCAATGTAGTGATCGCTGAAGCCCATTTCTTTTGCAGTTTGTAGTACTTCCATATTTCCTACGTTCGCTTTTACTTCACGTTCCATATTTACGATGTTTTCAACTTTTTGTAAGAAGAAGAAGTCCATTTCACACCATTCATTGATTTCTTCTTTCGTTACACCTTGGCGAATTGCTTCTGCTACAATAAACAGTCGTTCATCATCCGCTTTAATGATACGTTTTTTCATCGTTTCTTTATCAAGTTCTTTTAAGTGCTCTAATTCTAAGTGATAAATGCCAAGCTCTAAAGAACGAACTGCTTTTAGTAATGATTCTTCTAAGTTACGTCCGATTGACATAACTTCACCAGTTGCTTTCATTTGTGTTCCAAGCGTTCTGTTCGCTGATTCAAACTTATCAAACGGCCAACGTGGAATTTTTGAAACAACATAGTCTAACGCTGGCTCGAAACAAGCGTAAGTTTTTTGTGTTACTGGGTTTACGATTTCATCTAACGTTAAGCCGACTGCAATTTTTGCTGCTAATTTCGCAATTGGATATCCAGTTGCTTTAGATGCTAGTGCAGATGAACGACTTACACGTGGATTTACTTCAATTACATAGTATTGGAAGCTATATGGATCAAGCGCAAGCTGAACGTTACATCCGCCTTCAATTCCTAGTGCACGAATAATTCGTAATGAAGTGTTACGTAACATTTGATATTCACGGTCGCTTAGCGTTTGGCTCGGTGCTACTACAATCGAATCACCTGTGTGAACACCAACTGGATCGATGTTTTCCATGTTACATACTACAATCGCGTTATCATTTGAATCACGCATTACTTCATATTCAATTTCCTTACAGCCAGCAATACTTTTCTCTAATAAACATTGTGTTACTGGACTATGTTTTAAACCACTTGTTACGATTTCAATTAGCTCTTCTTCGTTATGGCAAATTCCGCCGCCCGTTCCTCCTAATGTGAACGCTGGTCGAACGATTACTGGATAACCAATTTCGTTTACAAATCCATATGCTTCATCAAGGTTATGAATAATTTCACTTGGTGGTGTTGGTTCATTTAAATCTTGCATTAATGTACGGAATAAATCACGATCTTCCGCTTGCTCGATTGCTGATAATTTTGTTCCTAAAATTTCAACTCCGCACTCGTCAAGTACGCCTGATTTTGCAAGTTCAACAGCCATGTTTAAACCTGTTTGACCACCTAATGTTGGTAGGATTGCATCAGGACGTTCTTTACGAATAATACGGCTTACGAATTCTAATGTTAATGGCTCGATGTATACTTTATCTGCTGTTGCAGTATCCGTCATAATTGTTGCTGGGTTAGAGTTAACAAGGATTACTTTGTAACCTTCCTCTTTAAGAGATTGACAAGCTTGTGTACCAGAGTAGTCAAACTCCGCTGCTTGCCCAATTACAATTGGTCCTGATCCGATTACTAAAATTGTGTTAATGTCTAGGCGTTTTGGCATAACTCTTCCCCTTCTTTCTTGAAGTTTTCAATCATTGTTAAGAAATCTTCGAATAAATCATTTGCATCTTCTGGTCCCGCTGAAGCTTCTGGATGGTATTGTACTGTAAATGCTGGGAACTTCTTATGACGAAGACCTTCTACCGTTCCATCGTTTAAAGCAACATGTGTAATTTCAAGATCTGTATTTTCAACTGATTCTTCTTCTACTGCGTATCCGTGGTTTTGAGATGTAATTGCTACTTTTCCAGTTGCAAGATTTTTTACTGGATGGTTTAAACCACGGTGACCAAATTTCAACTTACTTGTATTTGCACCTGATGCTAGAGCGAACAATTGATGTCCTAGGCAAATTCCGAATAAAGGAACTTTACCGATAATGTCTTTTAACATTTCAATTGCTTCTGGTACATCTTTCGGATCTCCAGGTCCATTACTTAACATAATTCCATCTGGGCTAAGGCGTAAAATTTCTTCTGCTGTTGTGTTGTAAGGAACTACAATTACATCACAGTCACGCTTATTTAATTCTCGTAAAATACCATGTTTCATACCGAAGTCTACTAGTACAACTCGGTGACCACGACCTGGGCTTGGGTATGGATCTTTCGTTGATACGCGTTTTACATGATCTGTAAATACTGTCGCTTTTAATTGACTTACAATGTACTCTACATCTGCATCCATATTACAAAGGCGTCCGCGTAATGTACCGTATTGACGAATTTTTCTCGTTAATTTTCTCGTATCAATCCCTGCTAATCCTGGGATATTTCTTTCGTTCAAGTAATCATTTAACGAAATTTCATTACGGAAGTTTGATGGATGATCACAAATTTCGTTTGCGATTAAACCATTTACAGATGGGTGAATGGATTCAAAATCGTCACGGTTAATGCCGTAGTTTCCGATTAATGGGTACGTGAATGTTACGATTTGACCGCAATATGATGGATCAGATAATGTTTCTTGATATCCAGTCATTCCTGTTGTAAATACAACCTCACCTGACTTTTCGATTTCGCCTCCGAAACCTGTTCCAATTAATACTGTTCCATCTTCTAAGATAAGTTGTCTTTTCATACTAATGCACTCTCCTTTTGCCATGCGATCTTACCACCAACGATTGTCATTACCGGCCATCCTTGGCATTTCCAACCTGCGAATGGTGTATTTTTTCCTTTTGATAAGAATGTTGTTGGGTCAATCTCTTCTTCTTGTTCTAAATCAATGATTGTAATATCAGCTGTTCTACCTTCTTTCAGGCGACCTGCTTCTAAGCCGAATGTATCAGCTGGCTTTTCTGTTAAGAATTGAATTAATTGTTCTAATGTAATAATTCCTTTTTTCACAAGGTTTGTGTATAGAAGTGGGAATGCTGTTTCAAAACCAGTAATTCCAAACGGTGCTCTTTCAATTCCTTGTGCTTTCTCTTCCGCTGTATGCGGTGCATGGTCAGTTGCAATCATATCGATCGTTCCATCTAATAAACCTTCAATTAATGCTGCATGGTCTTCTTTTCCACGAAGCGGTGGGTTCATTTTAAAGTTAGGATCAGCTGATGGGATATCATCTTCACATAACACTAGGTGATGCGGTGTTACTTCTGCTGTTACTTTAATTCCAGCGCGTTTCGCATCACGGATTACACGTACCGAACCTTTCGTACTTACATGACATACGTGATAGTGGCAATCTGCTGCTTCAGCAAGCAGTATATCCCTTGCAATATGTACAGATTCACATACTGATGGGATACCGTTTAATCCGTGTTTCTCAGAAAACTTCCCTTCATGTACACAACCTTTATTAATAAGCGTATTCTCTTCACAGTGCGCAACTACTGCCATATCTAATTTTGCTGCACGTTTCATAGCCGCTAACATCATGCTCGCATCTTGTACGCCTACGCCGTCATCTGTGAAAGCAAATGCTCCAAGTTCTTTTAATGTTTCGAAATCTGTCATTTCAGAACCAGCTTGACGTACTGTAATTGCTCCGTATGGTAGTACGTTAACATGAGCTTTTTCTTCAATACGTTTTTGCAAGTCTTCCATATGTTCTCTGCAATCTGGTACCGGACGTGTATTTGGCATTGCGCAAATTGTAGTGAATCCACCTTTTGCCGCTGCTAGTGTACCTGTTTCAATTGTTTCTTTATGTTCACCACCTGGTTCACGAAGATGTACGTGTACATCTACTAATCCAGGTGCGATTAACTTTCCGTTCACATCGATTACTTCAGCATTATCTGCCGTAATATTTTCTGCTACCTTAGCGATTTTACCGTCTTGTACGAGAAGATCCGTTGCTACGATTTTTCCTTCTTCATTCATATAACGACCATTTTTAAACAAGTAATTCATGTTTCATTCCTCCTAATACATTTGGTAAGGCGCGTTTTAGTACAGCCATTCTTACGTAAACTCCATTTTCCATTTGTTTAAATATGCGTGAACGCTCACACTCAACAAGTTCACTTGCAATTTCAACATCACGGTTTACAGGAGCTGGATGCATAATAATGCTTCCTTCTTTCATACGCTTTTCTCTTTCCACTGTTAATCCGTGTTTCTCATGATACTCTTTCATAATGTCTGTTTCATAATGATCATGACGCTCATGTTGTACACGAAGTAACATCATTACATCCACTTCTGGAACAAGTTCATCTAATGGTTTGTATGTTCCAAATGTGTTGTCTTCATCTTTCCACTCTTCTGGACTTGCAAAGTAGATTGTTGCACCTAGTTTCGTTAATGCTTCTGCATTCGAACGCGCTACTCTGCTATGACGAACATCTCCTACTATCGCAATCTTTAATCCTTCAAATCTTCCAAACTCTTGTTTAATTGTAAGGAGATCGAGTAGGCACTGCGTTGGGTGGTTTCCACATCCATCTCCAGCATTTAAGATTGGGATATTCACCTGATCTTTTAGTTCATCGAAGTAGCGATCTTGCTCATGGCGGACGATTACCGCTTTTGTTCCGATTGATTCTAATGTTCTTATCGTATCGTATAAAGTTTCTCCTTTTTGTACGCTAGATGCATCAGCTGAAAAGTTTAAAACATCAAGTCCTAATCTCTTCTCAGCAACCTCAAAGCTAAATCTCGTTCTCGTACTATTCTCAAAGAACAAGTTCGCAACAAAAGTTTGCTCTGTCGTTTTGCTTTCTTTTCCATTCGCAAAATCTTCTGCGTCTTTTAGGATTTCTGAAATTTCTACTTCCGATAATTCACTCATCGTTAACAAATGGCTCATCGTCATCCCTCATCTTTCTAATTTTTATGTTACCACTTTCGTATATTTATAACAACCTTTGTATAAAAATACCCTAGTCATGTGAGACTAGGGTGCAAGAAAGAAGCCACCCTTTTCGGTCTCACAGGACTGAATTAAAAGGTTATTATTATGAAGCAATTTGCTTAGATTGTTTTATTTGTTTCGTTTCTGGTAGTAGTAGATTTAATAGTACACCTACAATTGCTGCTAGTGCCATTCCTTCTACTTGGAACGATTCTCCTACGTGAAGTACCGCTCCGCCAATACCAATCACTAGTATCACTGATGCAATCATTAAGTTTCGTTTGTCACTTAGGTCTGTTTTATCATCTACCATCATGCGTAATCCGCTTGATGCGATTACACCGAATAGTAGGATTGATACACCACCCATAACTGGTGTTGGGATCGAATGAATCAGTGCAGAAATCTTACCGATAAACCCGAATATGATTGCAAACACTGCTGAACCGATGAATAAGTATACACTGTATGCTCTCGTAATTGCTAGCACACCGATGTTTTCACCATACGTCGTATTCGGCGGTCCACCGATTAGTGACGCGATTAATGTCGCTACCCCATCACCGAAGATTGAACGGTGTAAACCTGGTTTTTCAATTAAATCTCTTTTAATAACATTTCCAAGTACAATTTGATGTCCGATATGCTCTGAAATTGTTACTAGTGCAACTGGTACCATCAGGAGTACAATCTTCCACGAAAACTCCGGCGTATATGTTACAAATGGTACTGTGAAATCTGGTATAACAAACCATTTTGCCTCAGCTACCGGCTTTAAGTCTACTAGCCCTTGGAAGTAAGCGAAGATATATCCGCCGACAATCCCTAGTAACACTGGTATGATACTGAAAAACCCTCTCCCGAATATCGAGCAGATAATTGTAATTGCTAACGTTACTAACGCTACTGAAAAGTGTGTAAAGCTATATTTGCCATCCGCACCGTTCATCGCCATGTTAACTGCTGTATGTGCTAAAGCTAGACCGATTACCATTACTACTGGACCAACTACGATTGGCGGAAGTAATTTCATAATCCACTCTGATCCTGACTTCTTAATTCCGAGTGAGATTAAGATGTACACAAGTCCTGCTAGCAAACCACCAAGCATTGCTGCTCCCGGTCCACCTGCCGTTTTCGCTGTTATAATCGGTGCGATAAAGGCGAATGATGATCCTAGATAGGCAGGTACTTGACCTTTCGTTATAAGAAGGAACGCTAACGTTCCTAATCCACTTGATATTAATGCTACTGATGGATTCAATCCTGTTAAAAACGGAACAAGCACTGTTGATCCAAACATCGCGAACAAATGTTGTATACTTAAAAATAACCATTTTCCCGGTTTCGGTACTTCATTAACGTCTAACACTGGCTTTTGTTCCATTGTTACATCCTCCTTCAGTTTAAATCTTTGCAATAAAAAAACTCTTTGTGCCTGTGCACAAAGAGTCCTACACTTTCGTATGCCAAATTTGACATATGAAAGCCAAGACCCTTTGGCAGCCTCACAGGACTACATTTAAAAGGGCTTTACTTATCGTATATGCTTACTCGATCTTGTTGATCTGTCTCTTGCAAATCAACTTCGATACGCTCTTCACTTGATGTTGGAATGTTCTTCCCTACATAATCAGCGCGAATTGGTAATTCGCGATGACCTCTATCAACAAGAACCGCCAATTGGATTTGAGATGGTCTACCTAAATCCATAAGAGCATCCATTGCTGCTCGAACTGTTCTTCCTGTATATAATACGTCATCCACAAGGATAACTTTCTTCTTCGTAATATCTACAGGGATATCAGAACCTTTTACAAGTGGTTCTTTATTTTTCGATTGTAGTGTTAAATCATCACGATATAACGTAATGTCTAACTCTCCAACTTCCATTTCTTTTCCTTCAATTTGACCAATTCGTTCTGCCAAACGTTGTGCAATAAAAATTCCACGAGTTTTAATTCCGACAAGAACACAATTATCGACACCTTTATTTCGTTCCACGATTTCATGACTAATTCGTGTTAAAGCGCGGCGAATCATTTGGTCATCTAAAACGACAGCTTTCTCTTGCATGCTCTACACCTCCAAGCTTTTTTCTTGCGTGAGAGTAATGGTATAAAAAAAGTCCTCTCAGCGTGTGCGAGAGGACTTTTGAAAAAAGGGTACAACATACCCTAAGTATTTCAAACCGTTACCTTCTCAACCTCACGGGGCTGTGTTAAAGGATCATTATTTAACTGTTGTCAGTATCTCAGTTTTCTTATGATTTGTCAATACTATTTTCGTAAAATATTTAATACGTCTTCAAACACTTCTGGAATCGGTGCCTCAAACTGAATATATTCACCAGTACGAGGATGATCAAAGCCTAAAATACCCGCATGAAGTGCTTGTCCATTCATATCTAACGTTTTCTTCGGACCATACTTCGGATCTCCTGCAAGTGGATAGCCAATATATTTCATATGAACACGAATTTGGTGCGTACGTCCCGTTTCTAAGCGACATTCTACAAGCGTAAAGTCTTTAAAGCGTTCTAACACTTGGAAGTGCGTAACAGCGTTCTTACCATTTTCATCAACTGTCATACTTTGACGCTCTTTCTTATCACGAGCAATCGGAGCATCAATCGTTCCCTTATCATGCGGAATCACACCGTGTACAATCGCTTTGTAACGTCTCGTTACTGTTTTTGCTACAAGCTGATTTACAAGCGATTCATGTGCCATATCATTTTTAGCAACCATTAATAGTCCAGATGTATCTTTATCAATACGATGCACGATACCTGGGCGCATTACACCGTTAATGCCTGATAAGTCTGTACAATGGTGCATAAGGCCGTTTACAAGTGTACCACTTGTATGCCCTGGTGCTGGATGTACAACCATACCACGTGGCTTATTTACAACAAGCACATCTGCATCTTCATAATAAATTTCTAAATTTAAATCCTCTGGTTGAATATCTAACTCTTCTGGTTCAGGAATTGTTACTGTAATTTCATCTTCTTCTTTTACTTTATAATTCCCTTTTACCGCTTTTCCGTTTACTGTCACAACGTCATCTTTAATCCATTGCTGCACTTGCGTACGTGACCATTCGTTATTTATCCCTGCAACGAATTTATCAATTCGCTCGTTTTTTTGCTCTGCTGCAACTGTTACTTGTACTACTTCACTCATTCAATTACTCCTTCGCTTTCTTGCCTTCTAATAATGTTTGAATAATAATTAATACAACACCAATACATAATGCTGAATCAGCTATATTGAATACTGGATAGTTGTACGAGAAAATATACACGTGAATGAAATCCACTACTTCTTGTCTAAATACACGATCAATAAAGTTACCAATTGCCCCGCCCAAAATTAGGCTTAACGAAATACCTAGAAGCTTGTCTGTTTTCGCATACTTTTTCATATAAAATACAATAAACACTACAAAAATAACTGTAATAATGTAGAAGAACCACATTTTATTTTCTAAAATACCCCAAGCAGCGCCTCTATTTCGATGTGATGTTATGTATAATACATTGTCGATAATCGGAATACTCGTACCCAATTCCATGTTCTTTACAATTAACCACTTCGATATTTGATCGATAGCAATGACGAATAACGCTATTACATAATATATCATTTTCATTTCCCCCACAAAGACAGTGTACCTCAAAATTTTAGCATAGCTGCTACCTTTTCACAATGAACCTTTATAGAAGAATAAAATAAATTTAAAAAAGGTAATATAATATCGTTGTGCGTATTCATACATTTACCTTTTCGTAGAAGAATTCATGAATCGTACGGGCAGTCGGCATTGTCTTCATTTGCTTTGTCGAAATTAATCTCCCTGTCTCTTCACAAATACCATACATGTCTATTTCCATTTTAAATAATGCGCGTTCTACATCCTTTAAATCCTCTTTTATATCATGTAATAGCAATTTTTTCTTTATCTCTTCCTTAATTTCATATCCAAGCTCTTGGCTGAACTCGACATCATATTTGTGCATTACTTCTTTAGCTAGTCTCTCTTGCAACTCTTTTCTCATCAATTGCAATTCTTCTTTTATTTCCATGTAAATTTCATTCACGTGTACATTCCTCCTAGCTGTAATGTACAGTTAGTGTGTCCGAAATTTATTTGCTTACCTCACACACATTTTTCCTTCACAGGAAAGAGTCTGAAAGTGATCTTGATATGCCATCAACAAAAAAACTGACCGCATCAATAGCAGTCAGTTTTTTATTATTTTACATAGTTTTCTTTAACAACTGTTGCACAACGCTCACATAATGTTTCATGTTCAGCATCTTTACCAATTGTTTCTGAAACTACCCAACAACGTTCACATGTTTCACCAGTTGCTTGAACAACAACAACCGCTGTATGTTCATACTTCGGTGCATCTGCTGGCGCTTCATCCATCATACCACCAAGTTTATACTCAGAAACGATGAATAATTGCTTTAAGTCTTCGCTAATAGACTCTAACATAGCTTTCATTTCTGCAGTTGGATATAGCGTAATGCTTGCATTTAATGACTTACCGATTACTTTTTCATTACGAGCTACTTCTAGTGCTTTTAACACGTCATCACGTAATGTCATAAATGCATCCCATTTTGTTTTTAACGCTTCCGCGTCATCTAATTGTACAGCTTCTGGCATATCAGTTAATTGTACACTTTCTTCTGTTACGCCTGGAATATATGGCCATACTTCATCAGCTGTGTGCGGTAAGATTGGTGTTACAAGTTTCGTTAACGCAACAAGAACATCATATAATACAGTTTGAATTGCACGACGATCTTCGTGGTTTGCACCTTCAATGTATAAAATGTCTTTTGCAAAGTCTAAGTAGAATGAACTTAAATCAATTGTACAGAAGTTATGAATTGCATGATACACAGCA
This sequence comes from Bacillus sp. FSL K6-0073, assembly GCF_038006085.1. Lineage (NCBI taxonomy): Bacteria > Bacillati > Bacillota > Bacilli > Caryophanales > Bacillaceae > Bacillus > Bacillus sp. FSL K6-0073. The sequence goes on from NZ_JBBOUN010000001.1 coordinate 3,949,969, forward strand.
GCGAAGTCGTATGTCTCATATGCTTCTTTAACTTTTGTAATTAAGTCATTTAATTTTACTAACATGTAACGATCTACTTCACGAAGTTCAGCTACAGCTACTGCATTTTCACTTGGCTTAAAGTCGTCTAAGTTTCCTAATAAGAAACGGAATGTGTTACGGATTTTACGATACACTTCTGCTACTTGTTTTAAAATATCATCTGAAATACGTACGTCAGATTGATAGTCAACAGAAGATACCCATAAGCGTAAAATGTCTCCGCCTAATTGATCCATGATTTTCTTCGGTACGACGATGTTTCCAATCGACTTACTCATTTTACGTCCTTCACCATCTAGTACGAAACCGTGGCTTAGTACGCCTTTATATGGAGCTTTACCTGTTACAGCAACTGCTGTTGATAATGAAGAGTTAAACCAACCACGATACTGGTCAGATCCTTCTAAATATAAATCAGCTGGACGCTGTAAATCTTCGCGCTCTTCTAATACCGCTTGGTGAGAAGAACCTGAATCGAACCATACATCCATGATGTCTGTTTCTTTACGGAATTCGCCATTTGGGCTACCTGGATGTGTAAATCCTTCTGGTAATAGATCTTTCGCTTCACGCTCGAACCATACGTTAGAACCGTGTTCACGGAATAAATCTGCTACATGGTTAATTGTTTCATCCGTAATAATTGGATCACCATTCTCAGCATAGAATACCGGAATTGGCACACCCCATGCACGCTGACGAGAAATACACCAGTCACCACGGTCACGAACCATATTATGAAGACGAGTTTCTCCCCATGCTGGTACCCATTTTGTTTCTGCTACAGCTTCTATTAATTCTTTACGGAATGCTTCAATAGATGCAAACCACTGTGCTGTCGCACGGAAAATAATTGGTTTTTTCGTTCTCCAATCATGTGGGTATGAATGTGTAATGAATGTTAGTTTCAGTAACGCGCCTACTTCTTCTAATTTTTCTGTAATTGGTTTGTTAGCTTTATCATAGAATAAGCCTTCAAATCCAGGTGCCTCATTTGTTAATACACCTTTATCATCGACTGGGCAAAGTACTTCTAATCCATACTTTTTACCAACAACGAAGTCATCTTCCCCGTGTCCTGGTGCTGTATGAACACAACCTGTACCTGCATCTGTTGTTACGTGATCTCCTAGCATAACTAATGAATCACGATTGTAGAATGGATGTTTTGCAACTGTATACTCAAGTTCGCTACCTTTTACTGTTTTCACAACTTCAGCATTTTCCCACTCTAACGTTTTTGCAACTGTCTCAAACAGCTCAGAAGCAATGATATATTTCTCATCATTTACTTTTACAATGCTATATTCAAGCTCTGGATGAACAGAAATACCTAAGTTTGCAGGTAATGTCCAAGGTGTTGTTGTCCAAATGATGTACTTTTCATCACCTTCTAATACGTTCTTTCCATCTTTTACAGGGAATGCTACGTAAATAGATGCTGATTTTTTATCTTGATATTCAATTTCAGCTTCCGCTAAAGCAGATTCACTCGTTGGAGACCAGTAAACTGGTTTTTGACCTTTATAGATATAACCTTTTTTCGCCATGTCACCAAACACTTTAATTTGTTGTGCTTCATAAGCTGGCTCTAAAGTAATATATGGATTATCCCAATCTGCACGTACACCTAGACGCTTAAATTGTTCACGTTGACGTTCTACTTGTTCATATGCATACTCTGCACATAACTTACGGAACTCAGCAACTGTCATTTCTTTACGTTTTACACCTTTATTTGTTAAAGCTTGTTCAATTGGTAAACCGTGCGTATCCCATCCTGGAACATATGGCGCACTAAAACCACTCATTGATTTATAACGAACAATAAAGTCTTTTAATACTTTATTTAATGCATGTCCCATATGAATGTCACCATTCGCATATGGAGGTCCATCATGCAATACAAATAAAGGACGACCTTTTGTATGTTCTTGTACTTTTTCGTAAATATTCATTTCAGCCCATTTTTCTTGCATTGCAGGCTCACGTTTTGGTAAATTCCCACGCATTGGGAACTCAGTTTTTGGCATCAGTAATGTATTTTTGTACTCCATGCTCAATTCCTCCTTACATGTATAAAAGAAATACTTAAAAAACGGAATAAAAAAGAGACCTTCTCATCCCAAAAAGGGACGAGAAAGTCTCCCGCGGTACCACCCTAGTAGATCATATACATATGTATAGAATCCTCTTTATATTCTTAACGCGAATACACGCCTACGCTTACTCTATTTGTTCAGCGCGGAACTCCAGGGTGATATTCCCACTATCTCCTTATCCTGAGCTTACACCATCCTCAGTTCGCTATATAAGGTTTGAAAAGGTACTTATCCCTATCTTCGTTTTTCTTAATAAATATGTTGTTTAAAATTATATGTAATAATGAGAAAAACGTCAAGCTTACACTGTTTCTTCTTTTTTCAACAGTTCATCTACTTCGTCTTCTAATTCAATTAGTTTATCCCAATCATCGTTGTTTAACATCTCAAGCTGTGTTTCTAATAACATACGGAAACGAGTTCGGAATACTTTCGCTTGTTTCTTTAGCTCTTCAATATCAAAAGCAACTTTTCTTGATTTTACTAATGCTTCGTTAATAATACGATCAGCATTCTTTTCAGCTTCACGCACAATTAATTTCGCTTCTTTTTGCGCATTACGTTTTACTTCTTCCGCTGCTTCTTGTGCAACAACGATAGATTTGTTTAACGTATCTTCAATATTAGAGAAATGATCTAACTTCCCTTCTAACTGCGCAACTTTTTCTTCTAAAGCTTTTTTCTCACGAATGACCAATTCATAATCTTTGATAATTTGATCAAGAAACTCATTTACTTGATCTTCATCATAGCCACGGAATCCGCGACCAAATTCTTTGTTATGAATATCTAATGGTGTTAACGGCACAACGCCACCTCCAAGTAGTTATCTAAATTTCCTCTTTCAATTATATCTTTTCTTCGACAAAATAGGAGGATTTCCTTCTAAAAAACCAATCATTTTAGTATACCATACAAAATTCTCCATTTGTCGCGTTTTGTTCTACCTTCTACAGAAAATAATTTACTTCGGCCATATCCTCTAACAGAAAAAACATCTCCTGGATAACATTCATAAGAAGTTTGCTCCACTGTTTTCCAATTGACTTTTACTAAACCATTTTTTATGAAAGGTTGTACTTTCTGTCTAGATAAATGTAACATTTCAGCTAACATAACATCTAAACGAAGTGAAGAAACCGTTCCAGATTTCTCTCCCCACGTTTCATGTATCTGTAGAATTTGTTCTCCATGCACTGACGCTAAAGAGACTTTTACTTTCCCTATTGATTGTAAGTTCATCTCAATATACGATACAATTTCTTTCGCAACTACAATTTGGGCACGATTTTCTTGCAGCAAAATATCACCACATTTTTCTCTTGTTAAACCAAGAGACATAAATGTACCTAATATTTGCCTATGTTCTAGCGTATAAAACTTGGAAGGATAGTCAATTTCTAATACTTCTACTTGAAATTCTTCTTCATTTAATTCTAGATAGTCTGGATAAATAAGTGCTCTTTTACGCTCTGCATTAGGCGTTGCACCACCAAATTGCACAGCAACATCACCTTGTCCTATTACCATAGAAACAATTTGTTGTTGCCTAGGATCGAGAAAATCCGTTAACTTCACTTGATGGTACTCCGCCGCTCGCTTCCACTCTAGCACTTTATCCACAAAGACCTCCTCATCAGGCCTAAAATGTTCGTAGATGCTCATGTATTTACCTTCTTACTATAAGAAATAGCTTAATAAACTGAACAAACCAGTTTTAGCAAGTTTCAACGCAAAGATCGCAACGATTGGAGAAATATCAATCATTCCAAGCGGCGGAATAAAGCGGCGGAACGGTTCTAAATACGGTTCACAAATACGTGCCAGGAACTCTCCAAAAGATGATTCCTTCGCACCAGGAAACCATGATAGGAGAATGTAAATAATAAGTGCCCACGAGTAAATCTCGATAGCATAACTTAACACTATAAAAACTGTTGTCATGGCGTATTACCACCTCTTTATATTTGTTTCTTCTTCTTCACCGAATAACTCTGAAATCGCACCAACAATATCTACATTTTCAGGTGTACACATAAATGTTTTCGGCCCTATTTTTTGAATGTCCCCGCCTATAGCGTATACAGTACCACTTAAAAAGTCAACGATACGTACCGCTTGATCAGTAGACATTCTCTGCAAATTAATTACAACAGCTCGTCTACCTTTTAAGTGGTCCGCAATCCCTTGTGCTTCCGAATATGTGCGTGGTTCTAATAAAACAACTTTTGAAGATTGTTTTGCTGTTTCAATACTCACAACATTTTGCTTCGGTTGCGCTTTCGGAAACGTAACGTCTTGTTGTTCTGGTGGATCTTGCTGCTTTTTCATGTCTGTTTGCTCCTTTTCATAACCATATTGAGCTGCTTCTTTTTCTTCCGGTGTATCAAAAAAGAAGTATTTTACTTTTGACCAACTCATAATAAGATTCTCCTTCCTTTTACGCTTTTCCTACTAAAATCGTTCCCAAACGAATATATGTAGCCCCTTCTTCAATTGCAATCTTGTAATCGTTGGACATTCCCATTGATAATTCTTTACATGGCGCATGTAATAACTCTAGCTCCTGCACCTCTGTTTGCAGCATACGTAATTCCTTAAAACAGCGTCTGATTTCTTCCTCTTCTTCTGTAAATGGAGCCATCGTCATTAGTCCAACCACTTCAATTTTATCGAATTCTTGCAAACTTTGAATAAAAGAAACAACCTCTTCTATTGCCAATCCTTGCTTCGATTCTTCAGATGAGGTTTTCACTTGAATAAAGCATTTCACTTTCTTATCAGCACGTTTCTGAATTTCTTTCGCCAGTGAAAGACGATCTAACGAATGTAAATAATCAATTTCATTAATGATTTCTTTTACTTTTCTCGTTTGTAATGAGCCAATAAAGTGCCAATTAACTTTTGAACCGAAATGCTCGTATTTCTGTAAGAAACCTTCATTTCTATTTTCACCTAAATCGATAACTCCAGCTTCAATTACTTCGTTTGTTTTTTCAATCCCTACAGTTTTTGTAACTGCAACAAGTTTAATATCTTGCAACGAACGTCCAGCTCGAGCGCAAGATTCTTTAATAGCTTCGTTTACAATTACTAAATTTTCTTGTACTGTCACTTGCTTTCTTCCTCCTTAAAACCTATGAAACTCAACATTCTTCCTGTCTTACCTTGATCACGACGATGAGAGAAAAATAGTTGCTCTTCACAGCTTGTACAAAGAGATGACATTACAATATGCTCTTCTTTTATGCCTGCTTGTACACATAATATACGATTAATTTCTTTTAAATTAATTGCGTACTGCCCGTCAGAAATTTTTTGATGAGGAACAGCACCCCTAACTACTTCCTGTGCTGCTGTTAATACACGATCATCCACAACATAACAACAAGATCCGATCGACGGCCCAATTGCAACATGAATTTCATCACTTGAAATACCTTCTGCATTCCACTTTTGAATCATTTCCTTTGCAATCTCTTGTACAGTACCTTTCCATCCAGCATGCGCAAGTCCTATCATACCATGTGATGGTGCATAAAAATAGAGCGGAACACAATCCGCGTAACAAGACGTTAACAGAACATCTTCATTGCTCGTATAAATGCCATCTGTTTTTGAAATGCCGTCCTCATATGAATAGACACCACTTCCCTTTTCCTGTTGCCCTACTTTTTCAACATGATGAGCATGAACTTGTTCAGAGCAAATCCAGTTTTCTAATGGTTTTTGTAACTTATTTGCTAAAATGCGTCTGTTTTCATGAACGTTCTCCACGATATCATTCACATGTAATCCTAAATTCATCGCATGAAAGGAGCCCGTACTTATCCCACCATCTTTTGTCGTAAATCCAGCAGTAATGTTTCCAAGTTCTTTCCACGCTTGTAAATACAGTATACCGTCCACATATTTAAATGGTTCTCTCATAATAAAGCGGCTCCTTTTAATTAAAATAACAGAAAAAAGCATGGTACTTCCTGTCTATTTTACCATACTTTTATTTTTTCATAATCCTAACAGAAAAAAAAGAGGAATTTGTAATATTCTTTATGAAATTGTCGGTGTTTGTATTGATTCTGTTACAGAATTAACAGGATTTACTCTTACAAGTATGACATCTTCCCCAATTTTCACAATTTCCTTCCAAGGAATTACAATCTCAACATCTTTTCCAAAAATACCTAGCATACGTGTCTGTTTGGAAATAATAACAGAACAAATTTTCCCTGTGTTCATATCAATTTCAATATCTCCAATATTCCCAATCCTTTTTCCATCTGAAATATTTATAACATCCTTCATCTGTAACTCTGAAATTCGTATCACCATTTTCATCCTCTCCCTTATATGACAAATTGGAAACTGTTTCTCATATTTACAGGAAGCCACCTATACGAAATTATATGAACACTAATCCCCTACTATGAGCACAAACCATATTACATATAAAAAGGTCTCACCATAATTGGTGAGACCTTATCCTTGAATCGTTTTATTCATTTGTTTAATGGCTGACTTCTCTAAACGTGATACTTGCGCTTGGGAAATCCCAATTTCTTCTGCAACTTCCATCTGTGTCTTTCCTTGGAAGAAACGTTTTCTAATAATCATTTTCTCTCTATCATTTAAACGCTTCATTCCTTCTTTCAATGCTAATTCTTCAACCCACTGCTCGTCCTTTTGTTTTTCATCACTTAACTGATCCATAACAAAGATAGGATCTCCCCCATCATTATAAATCGGTTCAAATAATGAGACTGGATCTTGAATTGCATCTAAAGCAAATACTATCTCTTCATGAGTTACTTCTAGCACTTTTGCAATATCCATTGCTGTTGGTTCTTTTGAATTTTCTGCAATCAACTTTTCTCTTACTTGCAAAGCTTTATACGCAATATCTCGCAATGAGCGCGATACGCGAATCGGATTATTATCACGCAAATATCTGCGTATTTCCCCAATAATCATCGGCACAGCATACGTTGAAAATTTTACATTTTGGCCTAAATCAAAATTATCAATTGATTTCATAAGTCCGATGCAACCAACTTGAAATAAATCGTCAACATATTCTCCTCTGTTATTAAATCTTTGGATGACGCTCAGTACAAGACGTAAGTTTCCATTCACTAATTTTTCTCTTGCGCTTATCTCTCCACTTTGCATTTCACGAAATAATTTACGCATCTCTTCATTTTTTAATACTGGAAGTTTAGCTGTATCAACACCGCAAATTTCTACTTTGTTTCTCGTCAAAGTGTTCCCTCCTATCGGGAGTTGCTGTACAGTGTAAAGTATTTCCTTTGAAGGGGATTTTATGCATGTGGTTTTTTCACGATTTGTTATTTAAATTATCTTTCCTAATACAACTAAATAGAATAAGACCAGCCTACATAACGGCTGGTCTTATTCTTTACACCATTTTATTAAATTCTTTTCGTAATCTTTTTATAATTCTTTTTTCTAAACGCGAAATGTATGACTGTGAAATCCCAAGCATATCAGCCACATCTTTTTGCGTCTTTTCCTCTCCTCCAGCAAGCCCAAACCGAAGTTCCATAATTTGTTTTTCACGATCATTTAATTGGTGTAATGCTTTCATTAAAAGGTGACGATCTACAGTAGCTTCTAAATCTTTTGTAATAATATCATCATCTGTACCTAACACGTCAGACAATAACAGTTCATTCCCATCCCAATCAATGTTTAGTGGTTCATCAAAAGAAACTTCCGAACGATTTTTGTTATTTCGACGTAAATGCATTAAAATTTCATTTTCTATACAACGCGATGCATATGTTGCTAATTTTATTTTCTTTTCTGGATTAAATGTATTTACCGCTTTAATAAGGCCGATTGTTCCGATACTAATCAAATCTTCAATATTTATCCCTGTATTTTCAAACTTTCTTGCTATATATACAACGAGCCTTAAGTTACGTTCAATAAGTAATGACCTTGCTGCCTGATCTCCTTTTGGCAATTTATTCAAAAGAACTTCCTCTTCTTCTTTTGTTAACGGTGGTGGCAACGCTTCACTTCCACCAATATAATAAATTTCATCGGTCTTAATTCCTAATTTCAGCAATACTTTATACCAAAGGTATACTAAATAAAATTTTAATTTCATCATATTATCCCGCCTCTCATTATTAAGCGATTACCATTTTTTGCGAAATTAATATTTTTGGATGCACAATACATTGATACTCCCCATTAGTAGACAGCTGTTGTGTATTTAATCCAATTAATACTTTGTTTACAACAATAGAACTACCTTCATGGTCAACTTGCACACTGTCAGGCTTAATTGCCCACAAAAATTGACTCTCTACTCCTACTGCACGGAAAGGAATTAAGCGTAATTTTGTCGCCCAACCAGAATCATTTTCTGGTATTTGAGGAATTTCTGTTTTGGAATAAATTTGTTCTGTTAACCAAGATGGTAAGCAATGTTCTAATGATGAAACATGCATAATCATAACGGGTGTTTTTGTTAATGGGTCATAAAGTTGGTTCCCACTGTCAATAAGACCTGCCAGTTCTAGTTCTTCTTCTGCTAATTGAATTTTTACTTTCACAATTTGATCATAGTGTATTTTCGTGACCTCTACGCTTTCAATACGCTTTTTAGAAAAATAATAAATTACTGGAAAACCAAAAATAACAAATAACCAACTAATTGGATCACCGTAAGAAATTGACTGAGATTGAACCAATCCATTTACCATTTCATTCGTTTGCAAAAAGAAATGAGTTCCAATTAATCCTCCGCCAACCATAAAGGTTACAAAGTAAAAAGTAAAAACAGTTTGTGCATAATTTCTAAATGTTGTAAACCCAAATGCTGTATACACAATAAGTAATGAGTACAGTAGTTTCATAATTGGATGTGTCATCATAGAAGCAAAAGGAGTAAAGGCAAAAATAACAATAGTTGAACCTATAAATGCCCCTAACACAAGCCTCCATTTTTTGATTTTCTTTTTTAACACGGTAGCTGTTAATAAAAGCAAAAGAAAATCAATGCAGGCGTTTAACAACCAAACAACGTCGGCGTAAACAACCAAACAATTCACCTCTTTTTTCAAGTTGAGACTAGTATAATGCATATCCAATAGGAAAGTGTGTCAATTTGCGGAGGTGTTTTTTTGTTATTTTGTGATTTCTAGACATAATCTGTCGGTAAAAAATAAAAGTACAAATTCATAGAATGATATACTCTTATTTTCACCAACAAAATATACCAAATAAAAAAAAGACCTGCTTAGCAGGTCTTTTCCATTTAAAAAACAAAAAAGGAGCATGAAAGCTCCTTTTTTTATCGTCTACGACGGTTACGTAAAAATGCTGGAATATCGATATCATCTGAATCTGAATGACGCTCATGTACAACTGGCTCTTCACGCTTCATTTCACGTTTTACTTCACGTTGTTTTGAAGGTTGAGCTACTGGTTGTTGCTGTTGTTGCGTGTGGTTCGCATTCGGACGAATAATTGGTTTTGGTGGTTGAGTTGCAATGCTATCATCAAAACCAGTTGCAATTACAGTTACAACGATATCATCTTTTAATCCTTCGTTAATAACAGAACCGAAGATCATATTTACTTCTGGATCTGAAGCTGAAGCTACAATATCTGCCGCTTCTTGTACTTCATATAAGCTTAAGTTAGCGCCACCCGTAATGTTCATGATAACACCTTGAGCTCCATCAATAGATGTTTCTAGTAATGGACTAGAAATCGCTTTTTTCGCAGCTTCTGCAGCACGATTTTCCCCGTTACCAGAACCAATACCCATTAAAGCAGAACCTCTATTAGACATAATTGTCTTTACGTCTGCAAAGTCTAAGTTAATTAAACCTGGCGTTGCAATTAAATCCGAAATACCTTGAACACCTTGACGTAATACGTTATCAGCTTCACGGAATGCTTCTAACATTGGCGTATTTTTATCAACAATCTCTAATAAGCGATCGTTTGGAATTACAATAAGAGTATCTACATTTTCTTTAAATGCTGCAATACCAGATGCTGCTTGCGTCGCACGCTTACGTCCTTCAAAAGTAAATGGACGTGTTACAACACCAACTGTTAAAGCACCTAATTCTTTTGCAACTTGAGCAACAACTGGAGCTGCACCAGTTCCAGTTCCACCGCCCATACCGGCAGTTACGAAGACCATATCCGCACCACGAAGTGCTTCTTGGATCTGTTCTTTACTTTCTTCTGCAGCTTTTTTCCCTACTTCAGGGTTTGCGCCTGCACCAAGTCCACGCGTTAATTTTCCACCAATTTGCATTTTTGTTTCAGCTTTTGATAGATTTAATGCTTGTGCATCAGTGTTCACAGCGATAAAGTCTACACCTTGTACACCGTGTTCAATCATACGGTTTACAGCATTGTTTCCGCCACCGCCGACACCGATAACTTTTATATTCGCTAATTGATCTTGAGTAGTATCAAACTCTAACATGTCGAAATCCCCCTAGAACCTCATTTTTCGTGTCCAATTTTAATCCCATAAATAACGGAATACACGTTTTACTTTTGACATCATGCGGTCATCATTTTGATTATTATTGTTTTGATTACGAGTTTTTTGTTTCGCGGGTTGCTGTTGTACCGGCGTTGGTGCTGGTGCTGGTACTGGTTCAAAATGCTCTTGCTTTTCCTGCACATTTTTCCCACGTAATTTAGCTTTTTGATAAGAATGTTTAATTAATCCAACTCCACTTGTATATTGAGGCTCACGCACACCAATATAATCAGGAGTTGCTACACGAACATTTTCATGTAAAATATCATATGCAAGATCAAGAACACCTGGCATAGAAGCAATTCCGCCAGTTAGTACATAACCAGAAGCCACTTGCTTTACTCCTAACTTACGCACTTCATCTTGAACAAACATTAAAATTTCCTCTACACGAGCCTCTATTATATCCGATAATTCCAACTGAGAATATTGTTCTGTTTGATCACTTCCCATAATAGGAACCGTAAACATCTCTTCTTCAGATGCTGTATCATAAAAAGCATGTCCATATTTCAACTTAATTTGATCTGCATTTTCTGTTGAAGTTTTCAACCCAATCGCAATATCTTTCGTTATATGGTCTCCACCTAATGGTAATACGCTCGTCGCTTGTAACTCTCCATCTTTAAAAATAGATAAAGTTGTAGATCCTCCCCCCATATCAACAAGGGCTACTCCTCTATTTTTTTCATCTGAAGATATAGCAACTGTTGCAGCCGCTAAAGGTTGAAGACAAATATCAACAATTTCAAGACCTGCTTTTTCTACACAACGAAGTAGGTTATGTAGTAAAGTTCTCGAGCCTGTAATAAGTGTACCTTCCATTTCTAATCTTACACCGATCATCCCGCGTGGATCGTTAATCTCGTCAAGACCGTCTACGATGAACTGTCGAGGTACCACATCAATAAACTCACGTTCTGGAGCAATTGACACAACTTGTGCTGCATCTAGAACGCGTAAGACATCTTCATTCCCGATTTCACGATCTTCATTTGAAACAGCGACTACTCCGTGACAAGGAAGTAGCTGTACCTGGTTTGCATTGACACCTACTACAACTTGCTCAATGTGGATTCCCACCATGCGCTCAGCTTGTTCAATTGCTTTTTTAATTGATCGAACAGTCTCGTCTATATCAACTATCGATCCCTTCTTTAAACCATTTGATTTTACATTTCCAACACCAATAATGTTTAAGCTGTCATTAACCATTTCACCAATGATGACTTTAACATTGGATGTACCGATGTCAAGACTAACATATATTTCATTGCTGTTCATTCTTTGGCACCTCCTTCTTTATTTATACCATACAACTCAATATATGGAACAACAATCGCAACTTTACTATTTATAAGAAAAATATTCAACGTCTTTATACGTTTCCCTTTTTTAACCCTATATTTTTCTTATTTTTATTTAGCATTCAATTAAGAATATCGCAGTAAACTATGAATAACTGCTTATCTTGAAATAATTCTATTTCGAGTGTAAAGTTTACCGCCAAGTATAAGTCTACACTAAGATGTACTCATAGAAAAGTGAAACTTGTACCAATACTAGTATGAATCTAAGAATTTTTACATATTTTTCATCAAATGAACCATTCTTCTAAATTCGTATACATATAATAGAACATTCGTTTCGTTTTTTCTGCTATAAGCAACGAAAACTACCATTCTATTCTTTTTTTTCTTCCGCACCTAATTCTTTCGTATATGCACCTACTTCTAAGTCAATTAATACCTTCTTACCTGGCTCAATTGTTTTTAAAATAAGTGGATAGGCTTCCATACGTTTTGCGAAATTTTGAATCGTAGTGCTCACTTCATAACCTTCATTCATATATAAAGTAAGATGATCTTCATTCGCATTCGTTGGTGAATAGCGAATCTCCGAAATAGATTTTAAAATAGCTGGTGTTAATTTTTCTAGTTCAGCGATTAACTCCTTCATTTTCTCTTCTTTAAAAGGTTCAAAAATTGGTGCTGCAACAGGAAGTTTTCCATTAGGTAGTACATCAAGCGTTTTTCCATTTTCTAATAACGGTTGTAATTTTCCCTCTTTATTTATATAACCAATCGTTAAATATTCTTCGATATGAATATCAATCTTATTTGGAAAACGTTTTTTTACATTTACTGCTTTAATTTCTTTTCGCTTCGTTAAGTTTTCTTCAGCTTTATGTGCTGTCACTCGGAAATAACTTGTATCATATGTCACGCCTGAATCCTTCATTACTTGCTCATCCGTCATATAGTGATTTCCAAACACACTAATCTTTTTTATATTACTAAGCGGAGACCGAAAATAAATTAAAAAGAGCACTAATAAAAATAAAATTGATATGTATAAAATCAATCGATGATTAACATTTTTTTTGTTTTTTTTCTTTTGATTTTTCAATTTTGGTACACGATCTTGTAGTTTAATCACTTTACTATTATTCATGTACGATCCCCCTATGTAACATAAAGAACGGCATGTTCCTCATGCCGTTCTTATCTTCTTATTATAACATAAATGATAATGAGCGGAACGAATAACCGTTATCTTCCAATGATTTCTACTTCTGTGTGCATATCTACATCAAATTTATCCTTAATTGTATGTTTTATTAATTCAATTAAAGACAATACATCTTGCGCTGAAGCTCCCCCGGTATTAACAATAAAATTGCCATGCATTTCAGAAATTTGAGCTCCACCAATCCTATAACCACGAAGCCCTGCTTTTTCTACTAAATCTCCTGCAAAATGTGGGATTGGATTCCGAAATACACTTCCTGCACACGGGTGATTCCATGGTTGCGTTTCACGGCGGTAATCTTTATTATTTTGCATACTACGTACAATTTCTTCACGTTTTCCCGCCTGTAATTGAAACACCGCCTCTAAAACAATACCAGGACGTTTCGTTTGCAATACAGATGCCCGATAAGAAAACTCCAGTTCTTTATTCGTTAACCAGTCAATTGTACCGTCTTCAAACAGAATGAGAGCCTTCGATAATACACTCGATATATCCGATTTATGTGCACCTGCATTCATGTATACTGCACCACCGACACTTCCTGGAATACCGCTCGCAAACTCCAATCCAGCTAACCCTTGACGACTAAGTAAAGTTGACAATTTAATAAGAGGATATCCACTACCAACTCTTACCTTATGTTTTTCGACCTCTAAGTGATCTAATCCTTCTCCTAAACGAATAACAACACCTTCTATGCCTTGATCAGATACAAGAAGGTTTGAACCGCGACCAATTACAGTCCACTTCGTTTTGTATTGCTTTACTAACTGTAATGTTTTTTCAATACCGGCTACATGCTTTGGCACAATTAAAATATCCGCTGGTCCACCTATTTTCATAGTTGTATAACGTGCTAACGGCTCGTTAACTAAAACACGACCAACGTCTGCTTCTATAAGCTCATTTACTAATTGTTCCATAGGCAATCTCCCCCTTATTAAGTCTCCTTATGACAATAATATGCAGGGCGTTCACCTAACGTTATCCCTCTATTTACGGGCAGTACAGCTCCTAAATCAAAATTCGGCGATAACAAAGAAATTAGGCGGAATCAGGATGTCAGTAAACATCCTATTAGTGAAAGATAATAATCAAAGAGAGAGAATCACTCCCCACTGATTAAAGCCTCACTTTATTTTTTTACAAGCTTATTCATTACTTCATACAGCTTATTTGCTGCATCTGGAATACCTAGTTGCTTAGCCGCTAGCTTCATATTTTGTAATGTTTGTGCATTCAATAAAATCTCATCAATATCACGAATAAGCGTTTCAGCTGTTAAATCTTTTTCAAGTAACATTTTTGCCGCTCCTTTATCAACAACTGAACGTGCATTCTTTTCCTGATGATTATTTGTTACATACGGACTCGGTATTAACACACTTGGTTTTCCTAACGCTGTTAATTCTGCAAGTGTTGTTGCCCCAGCCCTTGAAACAACAAGGTCTACACCAGTTAGTACCTCTGGCATATTATGAATGAACGGCTTAATAATAACATTGCTTGGGTTTCCTTTTTGCTTCACGGCTTCCATCACTTTATCATAATGTACTTCACCCGTTACATATAGTATTTCGTAGCTTTTGTTCCCAAACTGTTCAATTGCTTCAACGAAGGCATCGTTAATCGGTCTAGCCCCACGACTTCCACCAAATATAAGTACAGACTTTTTAGGAAGAGAAAGCCCAACTGAACGTTTCCCCTTCATTCCATTTTGATCCATTACCTCTGATGCTCGTGGATTGCCTGTCATTACCACTTTTGACTCTGGAAAATGCTCTATAGCTGCTTCAAAACAAACAGCAACTTTATCAACATAACGGCTTAAAAACTTGTTCGTTACACCTGGTACACTATTTTGTTCATGTACAATAGTTGGAATACCTAGTTTGGCTGCAGCGTATACAACTGGTCCACATACATATCCACCCGTTCCAATTACGATATCCGGATTAAAACGACGAATGTATCGTTTACTATCCTGTACACCTTTTAGAAAACGCATTACTGTTTTCACATTATCTAATGATATTTTTCGTTTAAATCCACTTATAACAATAGATTGAAATGGTATACCTGCTTTTGGAACGATTGTACTCTCTAGTCCATTTTCCGTACCAATATATAAAAATCTCGCTTCTGGATTTAACTTTTTTATTTCTCTAATTAAAGCAAGAGCTGGATAAATATGACCACCAGTACCCCCACCACTCACTAATACACGCACTACTAACTCCTCCGCTTCTCTTTTCTTATTTCCATTATACTTATTTCTATATACATATTGCATTTTTACACACATACGAAAAACCCTGTCTTATAAACAGGGTTTAGTAGCGAGAATGGCGACTTATATTTAATAATACACCTACTGCCATTAACATTAATGTCAAACTTGATCCACCATAACTTAAAAACGGCAAGGTAATACCCGTAACAGGCATCAGTCCTGTTACAACACCAACATTAATCATTACTTGAATCGCAATCATCGCCACAATACCTACTGCTAAAAACGTACCATATAAATCTGGCGCTCCTAATGCGATACGAATCCCGCGCCATAATAATAGACTAAATAATAATAACACAAATGAACCACCAATAAAACCTAATTCCTCGGATAAGATTGCAAATATAAAGTCAGTTTGCGGTTCAGGTAAATAAAGAAATTTTTGTCTACTTTGTCCAAGTCCAAGCCCAAATAATCCACCAGGTCCAATTGCAAGTAATGATTGGATAATTTGAAATCCACTCCCGAGCGGATCTGACCACGGATCTAAATATGATGTAATGCGTTTCATTCGATACGGTGCTGATGCAATTAACCCTACAAATCCTGCTACACCAATCAAACCAAACATTGCAAAGTGAAAGACTCTCGCTCCCGAAATGAATATCATAATGATACATGTCCCAACCATTACCGTTCCTGTCCCAAGGTCTGGCTGTAACATAATCATCCCAAAAGCAAGAAAAACAAAACTAAGAGCCGGTAATAAACCACGTTTAAAAGATGTAATCAATTTTTGCCGTTCTGCTAAAAACTTTGCCAAGAAAATAATCATCGCAAACTTCATAAATTCTGACGGTTGAATCGAAAATGCTCCGATTCCAATCCAACTTCGTGCTCCTCCTCGAACAAGACCTACTCCAGGAATAAGAACGAGAATAAGAAGAATGAAGCAAACTAGCAAAATCACTTTTGAATACGTACGCCACACCCAATAATCAATTTTCATAATAAAAAACATAGCTACTACACCAAGACCCGCAAACAGTAATTGTCTTTTTGCAAAAAAGAATGAGTCCCCCATTTTATAAGAGGCCCAAACTGCACTCGCACTATAAACCATAATCATTCCGATTGTCAACAATGAAAGTGTTACGATGATGAGAATAAAATCAGGCGTTTTCTTCATTACCCACAAACACCACCTCTTTAGGCAGAACCTTTTGCCCTATGTAACAAAACATCAGTAGGTGTTAGCCTACTGATGTTTTGATTTACTTTATATAAGTTTATGCACAGCTTGTATAAAAATGTCTCCTCTTTCTTCAAATGTTTTAAATTGATCCCAGCTTGCACACGCTGGAGAAAGAAGAACAACATCGCCATCTTTAGAATGAGCATAAGCCTTCACCACTGCTTCATCCAAAGTATCGACACTTTCAATTATATCTAATCCCGCTTTTTCTGCCGCTCTTACTAGTTTAGGAGCTGTTTGTCCAAATGTTACAATCGCTTTTACATTTTTGAAATACGGAATTAAATCATCGAATTCATTTCCGCGATCAAGCCCACCTGCTAGTAACACAATCGGTTGTGTAAACGCAGATAGTGCTTTCTCAGTCGCTAACATATTCGTTGCTTTTGAATCATTATAAAACTTACGGTTGTTAATCGTTGTTACATATTCTAAACGATGTTTTACACCCGTAAAACGTTTTAACACGACCGTAATTGCTTCATTAGAAGTACCTAATAATTTCGCAATACTCATCGCAGCTAAAATATTTTCTAAATTATGTTGACCAGGTAAAACGATATCGCTTACTTCAACAACTTTTTCACCTTTGAAATAAAGAGCGTTATCTTTTATACACGCGCCATCTTCAATTTCTTTCGTTGTCGAAAACAGGATTTTTTGACCTTTAGAATACGCAGACAAAGCCATCACATCTGCATCATCCGCATTTATTACACTATAATCATTTTCTGTTTGGTTTTTAAAAATATTTGCTTTCGCTAAACCATATTCTTTCTTCGTCCCATGATAATCTAAGTGGGCCTCAAATAAATTTAAAAACGCAGCAATTTTAGGTTGGAACAATTCTACTCCCATCAATTGAAACGATGAAAGTTCTGTAACTACAACTTCATTTTCTTTTGCACCCTGTGCTACTTCACACGCTACAGTTCCAATGTTCCCTGCAATTACAGGATGCTTTTGTCCTTCTTTTAGCATTTCAAATGTCAGCATTGTCGTCGTCGTTTTACCGTTAGACCCCGTAATCCCAACAAATGGTGCTTCTGAAATACGATATGCTAATTCAACTTCCGTAACAATTGGAATTTGCTTTTCTTTCGCAGCAACTAATATTGGATTAGAATACGGGATTCCTGGATTTTTTACTACAAGAGAAATATTTCTCTCTAATAATTCTAAAGGATGACCACCGCATACAACGTCCATTCCTTTTGCTTGTAATTCTGCAGCAAGTACATTCTCTGCTAAAGGCTTTCCGTCATTTACAATAACATTTGCCCCTAACTTTTGTAACAATGTAGCTGCTGCATAACCACTTTTTGCAATGCCTAATACAAGAATATTCTTATTTTGAAATTCAGTTACAGTTTTCAATTACATCCACACCCCGATATAAATTCCTAACACAGCTAATAAAAATCCTGCAGACCAAAACGTCACAACAACACGCCACTCTGACCAACCACATAATTCATAATGATGGTGTAATGGACTCATTTTAAAGACACGTTTTCCTGTTGTTTTAAATGAAATGACCTGAATGATAACCGATAAAGTTTCCATTACGAATACTCCGCCAATAATTACAAGTAGCAATTCTTGTTTTAATAAAATCGCTACAGCTGCAATGGCTCCACCTAAAGCTAATGAACCTGTATCTCCCATAAACACTTTTGCTGGATTCGCATTGAATACTAAAAATCCAAGTACAGCTCCTACAACTGCCATACAAAATATCGCTACTCCAAATTGCTCTTGTGCCACAGCAATAATACTAAATGCTCCAAATGCAATAGCAGCTGTTCCTGATAATAAACCATCTAAACCGTCAGTTAAGTTAACTGCATTTGATCCACCAATAAGCATAAATAGTACGAGTACAAAATACGCCCAACCTAATTCAAACTTAACATCCGTTCCCGGAATCATGATGTATGTGTGGAACGCTTGCCCTTTTCCAATTAAAAAGAATGCAATAGCAATAACAAGCTGACCTACTAATTTTTGTTTTGATGTTAAACCAAGATTTCTCTTCTTAACTACCTTTATGTAGTCATCTAAAAATCCAATCAATCCGTAACCAAACGTCACTAATAGTAATAACGAAACCTCTGCACCTAAATAATTAAACTTAATCGCCATAATAAGTGAAGTTACCATCATAGATACGTATATGACGATACCACCCATTGTTGGTGTCCCTGATTTTTTTTGATGTGACTTTGGTCCTTCATCACGAATACTCTGTCCGAACTTTAATTTTCTTAAAAATGGAATAAACAATGGCGAAAGGGCAACAGAAATTAAGAATGCTACCCCAGCCGTTACTAATAAACCTTGCTCAAGCACATGTAGTCCTCCTCTCACGTTGTTACTCTTCGTTGCTTAAACGCCCTTTAATTGCTTCTTTAGCAACTTCACGATCATCAAAATGATGAACTTCTTTACCAATAATTTGATACGTTTCATGACCCTTACCAGCAATAATAATGATATCATCTGCTTTCGCTTTAGTGATTGCATGGTGTATCGCTTCTTTTCTATCAATAATCACTTCATAATTTTTCCCACTTGCACCATGTACCATATCATCTAAAATAGCCGCTGGATCTTCACTTCTTGGATTATCTGATGTGTAAATTGCATGAGTTGCATATTTTGTTGCAACACTTGCCATTATCGGTCTCTTCGTTCGGTCCCTATCGCCGCCACAACCAACGATACAATACACATCACCTTTTGCAAATTGTTTTGCAGTTTTTAATACATTTTCTAAACTATCCGGCGTATGTGCGTAATCAACAATAACTGTATAATTTTGTCCTCCATCAACAACTTCAAAACGCCCTGGAACCCCAGCTAGTTCTTTTATAACAGCAATGATTGTTTCTAATTTCACACCCGAAACAAGTCCTGCTGCTGTTGCTGCAAGTACGTTATATACATTAAATTTACCTATTAATTTCATCGTAACATTTACACTTTCATATGGTGTGACAAGCGTAAATGTAGTCCCGCCACTCGTCATAACGATATTTTTTGCCATAATGTCACTTGTTGTATCAATACCATATGTTACAACTGTTGCTGCAGTACTTCTCATATACTCTTCTGTTACATTATCATCGCTATTCAGCACAGCGTACTTTTCGCCATTATGATTATAACTATTGCCAAGCTGTGCAAATAGTAACCCTTTTGCATGTTTATATTCTTCCATCGTTTGATGATAGTCTAAATGATCTTGTGTTAAATTCGTAAATACCGCTACATCGTAATCACATCCGTGTACACGACCAAGATCTAACGCATGTGACGAAACTTCCATTACCGTGCTGTCCACACCTTGTTCAACCATTTTTGAAAACGTCTGTTGAAGTGTTAGTGCATCTGGTGTTGTATTTTTCACCTCAAATGTTTCATCACCGATTTTCATATTAATCGTTCCAATTAGCCCTGTTTTATGACCATGTGCTCGCATAATCTCATCCATAATATGCGATGTTGTTGTCTTTCCATTTGTACCTGTAATTCCGATTAAATGTAACTTGTGTGTCGGTTGACCATAAAAATAATCAGCTAAAACCGCTAACGAACGAAAAGTATTTTTCACAAGTACAACTGGAACGTCAACATCAATTGGTCTTTCCGCAACAATAGCAGCCGCTCCTTGTGCCGCTGCTTGCTTAGCAAAATCATGGCTATCAACCGTATATCCTTTCATACATACAAATAAGCTTCCCTCTTTCACTTTACGTGAATCAGCTTCTATAGATGTGATTTCTGGATTTTCTTTTGGAACAACTGGAAAATCATGCAAACATGATACAAGTGTATGCAACTTCATTTCACTAAACCCTCTCTACATTGTTTATTTATCTTTTTTAGTAAGCAACACATTACCTCCTATATAAGGAGGTAAGTGCTACTGACCTATTTATGAATGAGACACTTACTGTCTCAAATTAAGTAACTGTTCTATAAAGAACTCACTTCCACCAATTGTACCATAAAACGTACTATGTTACCTTTAATTCCCGAAGTAAATTCTAATTTTTGAGCCTTCTTTTACTTTAGCTCCCGCTTCTGGTGATTGTTTAATTACTTTCTCTCCATCTCCACTTATATCAAGCTTCAAATCGACGAGTTGTGTTTGTAAGTCTTTCTTTTTCATTCCAATTAAATTCGGAACTTCCACAGTTGGTGTATCGCCCCATTTATATTCTTTCTCAACTTGTTCTTTTCTCGGTTTCACTCCCATAACAGGAAGCGCATCTCGAAGAATATTCCCGACAATTGGAGCTGCTACCACTCCACCAAACTGTGTAACCCCTTTTGGATTATCAACAGCAACATACACAACAATCTCTGGATCATCCGCTGGAGCAAATCCGATAAAAGATACTATATAATTATTCTCTAAATATTTACCATCTTTCACCTTTTGAGCAGTACCCGTTTTTCCACCTACACGATATCCATCAATATAAGCACCTTTACCAGAACCTTTCGCTACAACATTCTCTAATGCATAACGAACTTTTTCTGAAGTTTCCTTGGAAATAACTTTTCTTTTCTCAACAGGTGTCTTTTTACTAACAACTTGATTATTTTTCGGATCAATAAACTCCTTAGCTATATACGGCTGATACAATGTTCCACCATTTACAGCCGCCGCTACAGCTGCTACTTGTTGAATCGGTGTAACAGAAACCCCTTGGCCGAATGAAGTTGTTGCTTGCTCTACTGGACCAACTTTATCTAAATTAAATAAAATCCCACTGCCTTCACCTTGCAAGTCAATTCCAGTCTTCTGCCCAAAACCAAAATTACGAATGTATTTAAATAATCGGTCTTTACCAAGGCGATCACCAAGTTCAATAAATCCCGGGTTACATGAGTTTTGAACGACTTCTAAAAACGTTTGACTGCCATGACCTCCTGCTTTCCAGCATTTCAATCTAGCTCCACCTACTTCAGCTGCTCCATCATCATAAAACGTATCCTTCTCTAAGTCTACTAAATTTTCATTCAATGCTGCAGCTAATGTAATGATCTTAAATGTTGAACCAGGCTCATACGTACTCCATACAGGTAGATTTCTGTTATACACTTCTGGAGAGACACTTTGAAAATCCGCTGGGTCAAAACTCGGTCGACTAGACATCCCTAAAACTTCACCATTTTTAGGGTTCATCGCAATCGCAATCATACCGTCAGGATTATAAGTTGACTCCGCGATATTCATTTCTCTTTCCATAATCCTTGTAATACGCGCATCGATTGTTAATCCTAAATTTAAACCGGCTTCTGGCTTTTTGAAATCATCACCAACATTAGGCATCCTTTGTCCTTTCGCATCTGCAAAAAAACGCACATGACCTTTGTCCCCATTTAGCTCTTTATCATAATATTTTTCTAGTCCCATAAGACCTTGGTTATCGCTACCTGCAAAACCTAATACATGTGATAAAAAGTTTCCAAATGGATAGTACCGGATAGAATCCTCTGCGATATACACGCCCTTCAGACTTAATCCTCGTACTTCTTTCGCTTTGTCATGTGATATTTTCCTTCCGCCTTTATCTAACCTTACAATCGATTCTTTTTTTGTAATCCTTTTATAAATCTCATCTTTTTCCACACCTAATACTGCAGCTAACTTCTCTGCAGTCTCTGCTGGTTTTTCAATTTGCCTCGGTACAACAAAGACAGTTGGAGCACTTTTATTCGTGGCAAGTTCCACACCATTTCGGTCTAAAATTTTCCCACGTTCGGGTTCAAAAGTAATATTACGACTCCATGAATCTTTCGCACGATCCGTTAACATATTCCCAAGAAAAAATTGCACATATCCAAGACGAATATCGATAATCGTGAAAATAAGTATACCTGATATAAGTATAAAAATAAGTCGTTTTCTAACTGTTACATTTGATACACGCATATCGGAACAAGCCTCCCTTACGCCTAGCTTGTTCCAATATATGCTTGTACTTATTTAATTAGAACTTATTCTCTTTTACCATTACGGCTTTTCTGCTTCTTGCTGTGGTTCGAGTGGCGGTACGAGTGTGACACCTAATTCTGTACCAGGTTGTAATAATGTTCCTTCCGCCACACTTTGTTCTGTTACGTATCCTGTACCAGAAGGTTTCAAGTTAAGCTGTAATGTCTTCGCTAAATTCATAACATCACGCAGTGCCCATCCTTGTATATTTGGCATTGTAGGCTTATCTCCTACCAAGAAGACTCGGTCGCCTTTTAATGTTTGTTCAGTCGCTTTTGGTACTTGTTGCTGTACTTTCCCTTCACCTAGTACGATTGGACGAAGTTTTGCTTTATCAATCGCTTTCCCCGCTTCAGCCATCGTTTTACCATTTACATCCGGAACAGTAGTTTGTTGTTCTTTCAGATGTTTTTTCGGATCTTTCACTTCATTTGGCTTAATCTTTAAATACTCTAAACTATTTTTTGTTACATATTTAAAAATATCAGCTAACGGTTGTGCACCGTTCTCATCATCTTTTAATTTCGGCTGTTTAACAGCTACATACACAACAAGTTGTGGATCGTCCATTGGTGCCATACCTAAGAATGAGAATATATAATTCTGTCTCCCTGTCATATAGCCGCCTTTTCCATCCGGAATTTGCGCTGTACCTGTTTTACCACCAACTGAATATCCATCAATTTTATAAGCTGTCCCTGTACCTTTCGGAGATGTAACAACACGTTCTAATAATTGTCTTACTTGCGCTGCTGTTTCCTTTGTAACAGGTTTTCCTACTTCTTCTGGCTTATGTTCTAATTTTACTTTGTCTGTTATCGGATCTACAATTTTATCAATTGCATAAGGTTTCATCATTTTCCCATCATTTGCAATGGCCGTTGCAGCTTGTACAAGCTGAATTGGTGTTACAGTGGAACCTTGTCCAAAAGCTGTTGTCACTTGTTGTATTTGCTGATCAAATAAAATTGTATTCGATCCTTCACCTGATAAATCAATGTTCGTTTTTTCATCTAATCCAAAACTATGAATATATTTTCGGAAACGTTCTGGACCAAGTTTTTGATCTCCTAAAATTGCAAACGCTACGTTTGAAGAACGCTCTACCCCTTCATCAAACGTGATAGAGCCCCAACCAGCACCACCGTTATGATCTTTTATTTTCCTATTTCCGACTTGATATGTCCCGGACTGATAATAATCTTGCCCTTTGTACACACCTTCATTAATGGCTGCCGCTAACGTGAAAATTTTCATTGTTGATCCAGGTTCAAATGCATTGGCAATTGCATCATTGAAGAAATATTTAATTTGACGATCATTAGGGTCATAACTAGGTTTAGTAGACATCGCTAATATTTTCCCAGTTTTCGGATCTGCAACAATCCCTATTAAACTTTCTGGCTCATATTGCTTACTTGCTGCTTTCATCGCGTCTTCTAAATAACTTTGGACACGTTGATCAATTGTTAAATACGCGTTATCTCCATTTTTAGGTGCCTTTACATTAACTTTTCCACCATCAAGGGACACACCTTTACGATCACCTGTATACGCTACTTCTCCGTTCGAAGCACTTAAGTATTTATCCAAGCTTTTCTCTATGCCAAATTGACCTACCGAGGTTCCATTCTCATTTGGTTTTGCATGACCTATAACGTAAGATGCAAAATCACCGTTTGGATACACCCTTGCATTTTCTGTAATAAAAGATATTCCCGGCAACTTCAACGCTTCTATTTGTTCCTTCTTTTCTTTCGTCAAATCCTTGCCTAACGTTCCAAATTCGACTTGACTTCTACCTTCCTTATTTAAAGAAGCTAAAATATCCTCTTCGCCTTTTCCAAGTACTCCTGCAATTTTCTTTGCAGTATCTTCTTTATTCTCAACTGAGTTAGCACCTTTTAGTGCAGCTACCATTTTGTAAGAGTTTGCATCTTGCGCTAACACATGACCGTTTTGATCATAAATGGTTCCTCGGTTCGCTTCAAGAACTCCTTTTTTACTATGCTTTTGTTTAGCAAGTGCATCTAAATCCTGATTATGAACTGTTCCTGTTGATTGTATGTAAAAAAATCGGGCTAATAACAGCAAAAAGAGCAGGAGGAAAAATATCATAAAATAACCTGCTCCCTTATTGGTATGAAATTTAGTCATATTCTTCTTCATCGTTCCTTCACACCTATTGCCTTATTTGAGGCCTTTCACATTATTCGCATTAATTTCTAGCCCGTGTTTTTTTGCAACTTCAGCGATTCGTTCATAGCGACTTAACTTCTCTACTTCAGCTTGTAATTCTTGATTTTCTTTTTGCTGCTGTACAATTTTTTCTTCTATCGTCGCTGCTTCTACATTAACTTGATAAAGGCC
The DNA here is from genome assembly GCF_038006085.1 of Bacillus sp. FSL K6-0073. Classification (NCBI taxonomy): domain Bacteria; kingdom Bacillati; phylum Bacillota; class Bacilli; order Caryophanales; family Bacillaceae; genus Bacillus; species Bacillus sp. FSL K6-0073. The sequence goes on from NZ_JBBOUN010000001.1 coordinate 3,975,064, forward strand.
TGCTTTATTTCCAATAAACGCGACACAGGCATACAATAAAAAGCCAATAAACGCTACATACAACAGTTTTTCGATTCTTGTAATTTTTGCTTTAACCTTCGGCTTAGCCATCTGCTGTGGGGGCGTTTGAATTTGCACCTCTTCTTGCGCTTGTTGTTTGTACTTTACAGCTAAATTAGTCATACCTCTCTCTCCCTTTTATCGTTTTTCAGCGATTCTCAACTTCGCAGAACGCGCACGATTATTTTCTTCTAGCTCTATATCAGAAGGTAAAATCGGTTTTCTTGTAATAAGCTTTAATTTCGGCTTAAATTCATCAGGAATAATCGGTAATCCTGGCGGCAATTGTGGCGTTGTACTATTTCGCTTAAACGTTGTTTTACAAATACGATCTTCTAATGAATGGAATGTTATAACACTAACCCTTCCACCTGGCTTAACCATCTCAATAGCAGATTCCAATGCTTCTTCAAATACTTTTAATTCATCATTTACAGCTATACGAATTGCCTGAAACACTCGCTTAGCAGGATGCCCACCCGTTCTACGAGCTGGAGCCGGAATACCTTCTTTAATTAGCTCTACTAATTCTCCTGTCGTTTCAATAGCTTTATTCTCACGATAAGCTTCAATTTTTCTTGCAATTTGTTTTGAAAATTTCTCTTCACCGTATTGGAAGAAAATCCTTACAAGTTGTTCATATGACCAGCTATTTACAACATCATACGCTGTTAATGGGGCATCTTGATCCATCCGCATATCTAGCGGTGCATCATGATGATAACTAAAGCCTCGTTCTGGTGTATCTAATTGTGGGGATGAAACACCTAAATCAAATAAAATGCCATCTACTTCTGTTATACCTATTTCCTGCAGTTTTTCAGCTAAATAACGGAAGTTACTCTTTACTGTTATAAACTGTTCACCGTATGAAGAGAACTTTTCTTTCGCGTTTTGAATCGCTATCTCATCTTGATCAAACGCTATTAATTTTCCACCTTCAGTTAATTGGGATAATAAATAAGAACTATGTCCTCCTCCCCCCAGTGTACAATCTACATATGTACCATCTGGCTTTATATCTAAGCCGTCTACTGTTTCCTTTAAAAGCACTGTTACGTGTTTAAACATTGTTGCACCTACTCTTTTTCCAATTAATTATGTTGAATGTATCCCTTCCTCTAAACACATATTTCACGCTTAGAGAATGAAATAATACGAAAGAACGACTCATTTAACTTACCAACAAAGGCAACATACTATACAAATCGCTATTTTCTTTTATTATATACTAAATTTTATCATCTTTTGCGGGAATTTAAATAAAAAACTGTCGAAAAAGCGAATAATACGTTTACATTTTGTGCTATTTTGTCATATATTTAAGTATCCAACACAATTGCCATATCTAACATTTTTTGATTGATAATTCAGAAAAAAATCACTTCACAGTAAATTCAACGGAATAAAAATAAAATCCTGCTCCAAAGAGCAAGATTTTATAGTTTTATAACATGATGTTTTCCGTCCCAAGAAAAAGGGTTTTCCATTACACGATCAACGAAATCCAAACCAAACTGATTTAAATAATAACATACATTCCACACACGTTCTTGCGGTGCACCTAATGGACGAAGTGCGAATTGTATACGGCGGAATTTATTTAGCTGAACCTCATACTTTTTCTCAACATTTCTTTTCAACATTCTTTCCAACAGTTCAATTTGTTCATTAATTTTCAATTCGTTTTTCCCTGCAAACGCACCTAACCCTGGCTCTATTTTCTTTACAAATTGCTGTAAAGATGTATGAATATCGGCAATTTCTTTTTTCGCCTTTTCAAAATGATCATCAATCGGTTCCTCTATTTGATTAGACAACCAGTTTTCACGCAGTTTATCGACATCATTTAAAAACGGATCAATTTCTCTCAATTGCAGATCGAATAAATCTGTCGCTATATCTCTCTCCACATAAGTAATTGTAAGACGAGGAACGACAGGTGGCATTTGAAAACCGACAGTATGGAATACTTGTTGTAATTCACTCCAATAAGCTAATTCCCCTGGACCTCCAATAAATGCGAGCGTAGGAAATACATACTCTTGCATAAGAGGACGTGTTACAACATTATTACTAAAACGTGCCGGATTTCTCTCCATCTCTTCAATCAACTCTTCGTATGAAAAGGAATGCGCCCCATCCTTTCCAACAAACTTCCCTTGATGCTCTTCAAGCAATACTCGTTCATTATCTATTTCCATGAATATATGCACTGCATGAGACTTCGTTTCAATTATCGGTTTGTATCCTAGTTCTTTAATTACTTCCTGCTGATTACGAAGGCCCTTTTGTACCTCTTTATACTTACTTATAATTCGCTTGAAAAATGGAATTTCTAACTTTCTTAATTCAGGATGATGTGAATCAACAAGGATTAAACCAGAATTAGCAAAGATTTTCGTAATAAGATGAGCAAAGAAATCTACATACGTATTCGATTTTTTCAAAGCATCATCAACAAATTTTAATACATCTTTTGTAAAATTTGTTTCTGGGTATGTTTTAAAAATCTCTTCAATCCAATTTCTACAATCTTCAACAGAAAGTTCAGACTCAGAAGCACTTGCCTTTTTCGGATTACGGTCATAAAAAATAGTTTTTTTCATCTTTTTATTTTTCGCTACAAAAGTATGATTAATCTCATCCATATCATGGTCTTCACCCGCAATCCAGAAGACAGGGACAACTTTAACTCCTAAACTTTCTTCCTTTTCCTTTGCAAGCTGTAAAATTGAAATAACTTTATGAATTGTATAAAGCGGTCCAGTTAATAACCCCGCTTGTTGTCCAGCTATAACAACATATGTATTTTCATCTCCAAGCGCTTTTACATTTTGAAGTGTAGATTCTCCCGCTTGTAATTTTGTATTATATTCTAATAAATGCGCTACTAAATCTTGGCGGAAAAACTCCCTTTCACGCAAATCATGTAAACGTTGTTTAAAAGCATCTTCTGTTAACATATAATCAAAACATGACTGTATCTCTTTTTTACCGTTCATATAGTCCGCTACAATACCTTGTTGCGGAACAGAGATTTCTTTTATCTCCATATAATTCTTCCTTTCGTATCCAGTTCTCTCACCAATCCACATTGTAGTCAATGTTTCACGTAAAAGCAAAGAATAACACTTATACTCTTGTTTCTAAACCTTTTATTGCATCGAACAAAAATTGAAGTGTCGGAACTGGTCGTTGCTGTTTCTTAGCTTCTTCTAATACATATCCAACAATCGCATTAATTTCCGTCTGTCTACTCGCTCTTACATCCGCTAGCATAGAAGATGTATTACGAGACGTTCCTTCACACACATTTCGTACCATTTGCCATACCATTTCTTTTTCTCCTCTAATAAGAAATGCTGCCTCCTGAAACACTTGCTCCATCATTTGATAAAAAAAACGATTCGTGATTAATTCACCATTCTTAACTCCCAATAGTGCTGTCAACGGATTGATACATACATTTACTACTAATTTTTTATGCATAATCTCTTCCCAATCCGTTTCTATTTGAACTGGAAAATAAGCAACAGGAAAATAATTGAATATTTTTTTAAAATGTATAGATTGACCACAAACCACTCCAAATTTTGTTACCCCTATCCCAGTATGATGAACGATATGCCCTCCCTCTTTTTTCGCACCATGTTCTACAATACCAACAGCTATATTTTTACTCCCTATGTTCAGCATCTTTTGAAGATGCGACATTCCGTTTTGCAAAAAGATTAATGATGATGCCCCTTCCACAAACGGTAGTACGTCATCTATATGATATTGCTTCACAGCAATAAATATATAATCTAAATTTTGCGCTACCATACTTTCTATCGGTAAAACAGATGGATATACTGTTTCACATCTTCCATCTCTAATACAAGTTACACCTATTTCATTTAATTCTTCAGCTTGCTTAGCTGTTCTTGTAAACAACGTAACATCTTGGTTATTTTTTTGTAAATAAAATGTATACAATAGACCAATAGCACCTGGTCCGACAATTCCAATTTTCATTTTCACACAAGGAATTCACACTAAGTGCCCTTGCCTTCCCCCCTTTATATCTTTTTAAAGCACCTGAGCACGCCCTATAATTCCGCTGTCCTCTGCCCAACAAATATACTCTCATTTTTCACTATGTATGTACCACCTATTAATACGCTTCTACTCTTAGTTTAGCAAATCCTCAAAAAAAATAAAAAAAGAAATATACTATCTTCTTCATAAAAATAAAAAAATGAGTTATACTATTATTATAAATATTTTTACTTTTCTGCATTCAACGAGACAAGAAAAGGATGTGATGTAATGGGATTCCCAAAAGTTGAGCGCTTGCTCATCAATTATAAAACGTTAGATGAATTCAAAAAATTTAAAGGGTGCGGAGCCCAGGAACTATCTATGCTGGAAGAATTGCAAGCAAACATTATTGAAAACGACAGTGAATCTCCATTTTACGGTATTTATTATGGCGGATCACTAATCGCACGTATGAGTCTATATATGAAAAGAAACGGCGGAGAACCATTCGAAATTACAGGTCCCTACCTAGAACTTTATAAACTTGAAGTATTACCAACTTTTCAAAAACAAGGATTCGGGCAAATGCTTGTAAATCATGCGAAACAAATGCAATTTCCTATTAAAACGATAGCACGTATTCATTCAGCTGGTTTTTGGGATAAATTAAATTTCAACCCCGTATCAGTAACTGATGGAGATTTTTATATTTGGCAGCCAGAAGCAAATTTGAATGCGGTTACAAACGAAGAATCGGCTTAAGAAATAAAAAAACAGCTGTATAACAGCTGTTTTTTATTTCTTAAGCTTCTCTAACTTCTCATTCGAGCGAGCATTGTTTCTTTCCGCTACCATTACACTTCTTTTTTGATCGATATAATCAAGTAGTGTTCTATACTCTTCTTCATATACTGATAATCGCTCCAGAAGACGCTCTCTTTCTGTTTGTAATGATTCAACTTGTTGTTGCAACACCGTTAAAGAGTTTTCATCTTTATAATTTTGCAAGAAATCAATAACATCATTCAACGTAATTGACGTAGGTTCTAACACCTTTGTCTCTTTCACTTCATAATTTTCTACTTTACGAAGTTGCTTTGCTTCCTCAATACGTTCTTTATATTGCTTTCTTACGTAAGAATTCCATCTAAACCCACATGCTGCTGGTGTACGAGATAAATTTTTCCCCACTTCCTTAAAGGCAGAAAGTTGTGTTCCACCTTCTCGAATATGCCGGAGTACTACTTCTGCCAGAAGCAAATCTTCATCATCAGTCCAAGCATCTTGTCTTGTTGTCGCCATCTCTCTAGTCCTCCCTATGCATTTTTTATTAAGCATATGCAGTTACTAGAAAAGATAGAATACAACAACTAAAGATTAAGACAAAAAAAATAAACGCAGAAGATATCTTCTGCGTTTATTTTCCCGCAATTACTTGCTGATTACTTCTTTACCTTTGTAAGTACCGCATGCTTTACATACACGGTGAGCTAATTTCGCTTCACCACAGCTTGGGCACTCTACCATACCAGGTACTGATAATTTGAAATGCGTACGACGCTTTCTTTTTACTGTTTTAGAAGTTCTTCTAAAAGGTACAGCCATTCTTCCCACCTCCTTAAAAGAAATAGTTATTTTCATATGAAGGCCTGAACCAGTCTTCCGATTATTTGTCAAAAAACTTTGCAAGTCCTGCCAATCTTGGATCAACAGTCTTTTCTTTGTCTTCTTCCGAAATCACTTGCCAGTCTTGACCTTGCGTCGGTGCTCCACCAGAAACATCATCACTGAAAATTTGCATTGGAATCTCCAAAAGTATATTTTCCTTGATTACGGGCAGTAAGTCAAGTACTTCTCCTTCTAAAGAATGAATTTCAGCTTCAGTTTCAAATTCTTCTTGTGAAGTTTGGAACACCTCAGTTGTTTTAATGTCAAATGGTAATGTCACATCTACTAAAGAGCGAGAACATGGTAAAACCATGCTTCCAGTTATATGTAGATGAAACGTAAACTTACCGGAGCCAAAATCAACTCTTCCCGTTACATGAACAGGATTAATTTCACGAATATCTTTCTCGACCTCTTTTAGCTCACTTACATCTACCATCTCATCTAATGTCAATCCTTTATTTCTCAATTTATTCAATTGATGGATGGACCATTTCATATCATATCACCTCAAGGCAACAAACAAAATTATAGCTAGCCATTTTATATTTGTCAATGTTTTTTCTTTACACTATAATGAAGTCATCATAGTAAATAATATATAGAGTATCACGTTTTTCAAAAAGATGCTACATCGAAAGGAGAGATTACCATAAAAGCTGGTGGTATTGTTGTTGAATATAACCCTTTTCATAACGGTCATCTTTATCATGTGCAACAGACAAAAAAGTTAACACAATCTGATATAATAATTGCCGTTATGAGTGGTCCTTTTTTACAGCGTGGTGAGCCCGCACTCATTTCCAAATGGTATCGCACTAAAATGGCCTTAGCAAACGGCGTAGACCTTGTTGTAGAGCTTCCATACGTCTTTGCAACACAAAAGGCTGAAACCTTCGCAAATGGTGCTATTTCCATTTTAAATGCCCTACGTGTTTCTGAAATTTGTTTCGGTAGTGAGGATGGACAAATCGAAAATTTTTATAATACCATCTCCGTACAAAAAAACGAAGAAGAGACTTTTAACTACCTTGTAAAACAATTCATGGACGCTGGTAATAGTTATGCAAAAGCAACATCGGATGCTTTCTCACACATTTTAACATCTGAAAAAAACATAGATATGTCACAACCAAATAATATTTTAGGCTTCCAATATATGAAAGCAATTCTGTCACAAAATAGCTCTATACAAACTCAAACTATAAAAAGATTTGCCTCTCATTATCATGATGAAACATTTAATGACCAACATATTGCAAGCGCAACAAGCATCCGAAAACAACTCTTTAGCGAAGAAGGATCATTTACAACAATTAAACCTTTTCTCCCACAGGCAACCACTTCGCTTTTAGCAAATTACAAACAAAACTACGGGATATTACATAATTGGGAACAATACTTTTCATTTTTTAAATATAGACTCATTACGATGTCTCCAGGGGACTTACGACATATATATGAAATAGAAGAAGGTTTAGAGCATCGTATTTTATCAAAAATACAAAACAGTTGCTCCTTCTATTCATTCATGGAAGCATTAAAAACAAAACGTTATACATGGACTAGATTACAAAGAGCTTGTACACACATTTTAACAAACACAACAAAAGAGGAAATACGTAGCGCAAATATAGAACAACACGCACCATATATTCGCCTGCTAGGCATGTCACAAAAAGGACAAACTTACCTTTCAAAAAACAAGAAAAAAATCGAACTTCCAATCCTTACTCATACAAAAACATTCGACCATGCCGCTTTAGATATAGAGAAAAAAGCAAACTCTGTATATTTCTCCATCATGCACGAACCGTTACGCACACAACTATTAAAACAGGATATAACACACCATCCTATTCGCTATGATGAAACAACTACAAAATTCCTATAAAAAAACCTCTCTATTTCAGAGAGGTTTTTTCCTTATCCATCTTTTCTAAATATGTTAACGCATCATCCAGCGTATCTACTGGTACAATTTTCATTTTTGTTTTAATATCCTTTGCAGTCTCAAGTGCATCTTTATAGTTCGATTTCTCCGCACCTTTTTCATTTGGCGCAAAGAACACTTCAGCCCCCGCATCGCTAGCAGCCACCACTTTTTGATTTATACCACCAATTGGGCCCACTTCTCCTTTTTCATTAATTGTACCTGTTCCAGCTATTTCATGTCCTTTCGTTAAGTCTTCTTCCACAAGTTGATTATATATTTCTAATGTGAACATTAAACCTGCGGATGGTCCACCAATTTCATGAGAATTAATTTTCACTTTCGGATCGACCACTAATTCTCTTTCCGTAACGATAGAAACACCTATACCGACACGTCCATTCCCATTAGGAATCGTCTTTACATTTAAATTCTCTTTCAATTGTTTTCCATTTCTCATGTACTCAATACTTACAGCATCGTTTTCTTTTTTCCCTGTCATATATTCAATAAATTGCTCCGTCTTTTCAAATGTTTTTCCGTCAACAGCTATAATAACATCACCAAGCTTAAGCTTTCCTTCTGACGGCATTCCTTTTGCCACACCAGCAACTAATACACCTTTATTTTCAAAAGATACTGAGCGATTTGCACGTTTATATGCATTATAAATTGCTGCATTTTGCGAATCTTTCATCGCATAATTTTGGCGAAATTGATATTCTTCATCACTCTCACCTTTTTGCAATATTTCTTCCGCTTTCGAAATATGTGTATATTTATTAAACTGTGCCGCTATTAAATTCACCACATTTGCTGGTCCCATTGAAACCGTAACAAGCATAAAATCACCAGATTCTTTCGTTCCACCCTCAACTTGAACATAAGGCTCTAATTTGGCAGCCATTCCTGGTTTTGTTACATAATACGGTAAACGTACGTAAACAAGTAACATCGCCAATATAACCCCTATTAAGATTGCATATATAAACCGAAAACGCTTAAACATTATGTTTCTCCTTCCACTGCTCAATTAATAAATAAATATTTGAAACATGTTTTTCTGCTTCTACTTCTCCAACTCGAATAATGTCTTCAATGTTTGTAAAAGCACGTGAACTAAATTGCTCTACAGCTGGTCGCATCATTAAATCCGATGCAATTTGCCGATTCATTACAAGCTCATGCTGCATAATTTCAATACTTTACATAATTACGTCATAAATGGACGTAACATCGCCATTCACCTTAATTGGAGATACATCAACAGCGATAACAATATCGGCCCCTAACTCTTTCACAACCGATACTGGGATGCGATCAATGACTCCACCATCCACTAATAATCTTCCATCTATTTTTTCTGGTACAAACACTCCAGGAACAGATATGCTAGCCCTCACCGCATCTGCAACTGGCCCACTTGTAAAAACCACTTTTTCCCCCTTCAATATGTCAGTAGCCACAACAGCCGTCGGGATATCTAACTCTTCTAAATTTTTATTATATGTAAACATTTTAATCATATCTTTGACACGTTTTCCAGCAATAAATCCCATTTTCGGTACCGTGAAATCTAAATAATACTTCCGTTTAAAAACAGATGCCAATTTATACAATCTTTCAACGTTACTACTTGCCGCATAAAACGTACCTATTAGCGCCCCCATACTACTTCCTGCAATCATGTGAATAGGGATACCCGCTTCCCTTAAAACCTTTATTACACCAATATGAGCAAACCCTTTCGCTCCTCCAGACCCAAGTGCTAAACCAATCTTTGGTTCTTTCATTTTTCTCACCCTTTAATTTTTTTCATTCCTTTTTCATACTTATGGTCTAAATTCACTACGTATCCACGTATACTGAAATGAACGTTTTTTGGGACAAAGGGGGATTTACTTACATGTATGAAAAATGGAAAACCGCTTTCCTTACCATATCAACGCTATTTTTAACCTTTTCTCTTGTACTCCACCCCCAAGCCGCTTTGCAAGCTTCTATTCGCGGGTTAAATATATGGTGGGAAGTTGTATTCCCTTCACTACTACCGTTTTTCATCATTGCGGAACTTCTAATTAGTATCGGTGTTGTAAAATTTATTGGCGTTATATTAGAACCACTCATGCGCCCACTTTTTCGCGTTCCAGGGATAGGCGGATTTGTTTGGGCGATGGGAATGGCTTCTGGTTTCCCTGCAGGCGCCAAATTAAGCGCTAGACTACGAAAAAGCAATCTTTTAACTCAGATTGAAGCGGAGCGCCTCGTTTCTTTCACAAATTCTTCCAATCCACTTTTTATTTTCGGTGCTGTGTCTATCGGTTTTTTTAATAATCCGAAATTAGGAATTATATTAGCCGCTGCCCATTATTTCAGTAACTTTGCTGTCGGATTAATTATGCGTTTTTACGGCGATAATACCGCTTACAAAAATAATACACACACTACAAAAAAACGTCGCTTTCAAAACCCTTTTTTAATTCTTCACGAGACACGCTTACAAGAAAAAAGACCAATTGGTAAATTACTTGGGGATGCCATTGTTTCTTCTATTCAAACATTACTTATGATTGGCGGATTTATTATTTTATTCTCTGTGTTAAATAAAATGATTACTGTATTCCACATTACAGCAGCTCTTTCTTTTATTATGCAACATATTTTATCATTCTTCCAACTAACTACTGAATTTAGTATTCCCATTTTATCAGGCATTTTCGAAATGACACTCGGGAGCCAAATGATTAGTCAAATAAATGAAACACCCCTCCTGCAGCAAGCGATGGTAACAAGCTTCATTTTAGCATTTAGCGGCCTTTCTATTCAGGCACAAGTTGCTAGCATATTAGCTGAAACAGACATACGATTTAAGCCCTATTTTTTCGCACGAATTATCCAAAGTATTCTCGCTCCTATTTTTACCTTTATATTTTGGAAACCATTTTATGAAAAAGTAAGCTCTTTTTCACCTATGCAAAAAGATATTCCCGTATTTTTTTCCAATTCTTCTTTTATACTGCATGAAATTTGGACATCTTTTATACACTATGGACCGATATTTACTTTATTTTGTTTATACGTATATGTTATTTTATTATTTTTCCGTAGCAACAAAGAAAAACCCCGTTCACTTTAACGGGGTTTGAAACTTTTCTTTTAAAGCACGTTCTACAACAGGAGGTACAAGATCTACTACACTTCCGCCATATCTCGCAACTTCTTTCACAATGCTCGAGCTTAAAAATGAATATTGGTTATTTGTCATAATAAAAAAGGTTTCAATGTTTTCATCTAATTTTCGATTCATAGAAGTAATTTGCATCTCATATTCAAAATCAGAAACTGCTCGTAACCCACGTAAAATTGCATTTGCATTACGCATTTTCGCATACTCTACTAATAGTCCACTATGTGAATCTACTTTTACATTCGGGATTTCCTTTGTTGCTTCTCGAATTAAGTCTAAACGCTCTTCAACTGAAAAGAACGGTTTTTTTGACGAGTTGTTTAAAACTACTACGTATACCTCGTCAAATACTTTTGCTCCCCTTTTAATAATATCCAGATGCCCAAGGGTAATTGGATCAAAACTTCCCGACGAAATAGCTATACTAGTCATTCTGTCCCCTCACCTTCATACTTATAGATCGATATTGCTGTAATGCCGTAATTCTCAGCTCGCACTTTTACAAGCCTTCCTATAGACTCAGGTAAAACTACATCATTACCATGCTCTGACATAATTAATCCATCTCTATGTAGCAATCCATGTTGATCCATCACACTAATTAAAGATACAATTTTTTGATCTTTATATGGCGGATCAATTAATATAAGATCGAATGCTATTTCACGTTTTATAAGAGCCTTTACCGCGCGTTCTGCATCATTTCGATATACTTCAGCTTGTTCCTGTACTCTACAACTTTCTAAATTTTGATGAATTACTTTTATTGCTTTACTATCCCGATCAACAAAAATTACTTTATCGATCCCTCTGCTCAAAGCCTCAATTCCAAGACCACCACTACCACCAAATAAATCAAGGGCGATACCACCATCAAAATAAGGACCTATCATATTAAAAATAGATTCTTTTACTTTATCTGTCGTTGGACGTGTTGTATTACCAGGAACCGCTTTAAGTGGGTGTCCTTTACATTTTCCTGAAACTACTCTCATCTGTTGTCACTACCTTTATTTCAATCTATCGAGCGATTATAGAAAGCCATTCCCACTTCGGTAACAGTTAACAAACCACATTCACCTAACTATAGAAAAACTCGGCCTCAAATAACCTCTCGTTATTTTTATGTATTCATCTCATCATTCACTAATATGAACCCAATATGTATATTAGTTCCACTTTATCTTTTTTATCCTATCACAAAATAAAAAAAAGAAAAATAAAAAGCCCAACATAAAATTTAATTTCATTATGTATATCTTCATTTAGATTGGACATAAATAATTATAACAACATCACCTTCGATGTTGTTGCCAACCGCGGAGAAGACTTACGTTTCCCCATAAGTTCTTCCTCCGGTTTCTCCTCTCCCTTTGCCTTCTTACTAGTACATGCTAGTATAAGAAGGGCCCTGCTATGCAGGGTTTTTTTTTCTTTGTGTGCTTTTCATTTAAAAAGTGAAATGGTACAGTAAAAGAAAGAGGAGGAAAAGATATGATTCAACGCTTTATAGAACTTGGAGAAGGCTACTCTGATTTATATGAATTACTTGAAATTGCCAAAACAAATCAAGAACGTATAGCACATATGTTACAATTTGAAACGATAAAAAACGATAAAAAAGTGTGTTCGCTTGTTGTAATATTAAAACCAACTACTACTGGTGATTTCCAACCATTATACATATGTCGTGAAGGCATTCCTGTATTTGAAAATAAAAAAAGTAAACGTGTCATTTTATTTGAAGAAACGGCAGAACAACTCGGAAAAAAAGTGGCTACCTTTACTGTAAAACCATCTACAACTTTCCCAGAAAAAGAACTATTTTTTAATCATTTAATTGGTATTTTACGAATGAACAATTTCATTCCTCCGATGAAATAACGTGTTATTTCAAGTGAAAAATCCCCGGCTAAATTTAGCAGGGGATTTTTTCTATTAGCTATAATCGTATTCTTTTGCTCGATCAGGACGGGAATTTTCAAATTCCGTTTTTAAATACGGGCGATACGACTGTTCTATCTTTTTCACAAAAGGAAGTTTGTTCAACTTATGCATCATATGCTCAATTTGTTCCATATCACAATATACTACAGCATATTTTAATCGTTTTGATATGTAATGTATGTTACCATATTTCCTTAAAATCTTGGCATGTTTCAATGAATGTAAATAAACAATCATACTTTGTCGTTGCCCGAACATAATCTTCTCCATCTTCTCCTTTTAAAAACATATATTTTATATTCTATGAAAACCAATCAGAAATTTATAACATTACAGGACAAACTCTGTATACGTTTTCTTCCAACTTCTAAAAAACGGGGTACATCACCCCGTTTTTTTACAACCACAACCTCCGCCAGTACCACAACCTCCACCACAGCCACCAGCATCAAAGAATGGATTTCCTGTTGGCACTTTAATGGAAGAAGACACTTCCGAACCGATTGCTACACTAACTTCGTCTAATAACTTCTGCAAAGCAGTTTCTGCTCTTTTAAAAGCTGCAACCTTATCATGTAAGTCCACAGAACGCTTTAATTCTCTCATTTTCATCGACACGGTAGTATAGTCAGGATGGTATTTTCCAAAACGCTGTACTTCCTCATACCGTTCTTTCATCGCTGTAAATTGCTGAATTAGCGTCTGAAGTTCCATATCTTCATGTAATTCTCTATAATACTTACGATAATCTTCTGCTATATCTGAACAGATAATCGCTTTTGCAAGCTGCTCTGCCTTATCTAATATTAATACGCTTTCTAGCGTCGCTACAATCATGAGAGACACCTCCGAGTATCCATCATACCACATTTAGATTAGAACTACTAATTGAAGTGACTTACTCAAAAGAAAGATATAACGTAACTATTTTTACACTATATCCGTACACACTTATACATTAATATGTTCCGCTATATTATATTTAAGAACATCCCATTTTCCACTATTTTGTTTCACATAACTAATACACGCATTTTTTAATGGTGTCTTAAATGTAATTTCATCTGGTTCAATGGCATGTAAAATCGCTTTTATCGCGTGTGAGTGAGCAACAATAATAATACGTTTGCCAAAATGAGTTGTCGCAACATCTTCTAAAGCAGCAAAGCAACGAGCTACAATCTCTTCATCTCGCTCCATACCTTCTACTTTACCCTCAGCAATCAACTCTCTAACAGCCGCAACCGGCTTCCCTGAAGCTTCTCCAAAATTCCGTTCAACAAATCGCTCATCTAATAAAATCGATTGTAATCCAACTGCCGTTGCGATTTCATTAGCCGTTTCTTGCGCTCTAATTAACGGGCTACTTATAATGATATCCCACGTTTCTTCTTGTAAAGCAGCTGCACTTTGACTCGCTTGCTTCTTACCAACTTCATTAAGCGGAATATCTTCTCGCCCCTGAATAATTTCTTGAAAATTCCAATCAGTTTGTCCATGTCGTACTAAACAAATTTCCGTCATGCTGCAACTCCTTTTTAAATAATCAACTTCTATTGTAACAAAAGTTCTGCATGACGGACATATTTTTCACTTCCAATTAGGTTGCATTTTGTTGCTTCATATACTGAAACATATCAATCATGATCGAAGCAACGGCCAATTGATTTTGAAACTTTTCCACTTTATCTGGTATCGTTTTTTTGAAATGTTGCATCGCCGCTAACTCAAAAGCCTCTTTTTCTTCAGGATTTCGTGTTAATTTTCTATACCAGTACGGTTGCTCTCTAATATAGCGAGATAAATCCTCATCAGCCTTTATAAACTCCATAATTTCTGCTCTCATCATCTTTCCCCCTAATCCTTTTGAAAGAAAAACGGGTTATTTTCTGAAGTACTTTGCTCTTGCTGCGTACGGTTACCTTGAAATTGCTGAATAACTTGTTGCACGCTCCCAATTGCACTCGTCACATTGGCTAAATGGTTCTGCATTTGTTCCACGTCCAACTTTTTAAAAAAAGAAAGCATTTGCCCCATCACATCAGCAGTTTTTTCCTCTTCAGTTCGATTATCTTTTTCTTTTTTATTTTCTTTTACCGAAGAAAACGCAGGCGCTCCATCCGGTCTATAAGTTGCCCATATTGGATCTTCTTCACCAAGTAAGTACCATTCTTCATAAAATTGTTGCCATGTTTTATGACCACTTCTAACCTCATGAACCATTTTAGGGTGATGGTTTACAAATTCTTTAAACTGTTGAATCGATGGATGTAACGGTCCTTTTGTTGTTGGCATAATCCTCACCTCTCCATGTATATCTACTATATAGTAAGAAAAAAAAGGCGCATGGTTCGCCTATTTTTAGACGATTCATGCACCTTTTTTTCTGCTATTTGCATACGGTCAGATTCCCACCTACAATTCAGTGAATACGAAGTAACTAATTTGGTAATGTGACACCCCACCGCTTACAGTTTCGCTTTATTTTCGAATAAAGTTTTGTGTATAAAATTTATCGTATACACCAACACCTAATCCTGTAAATTGTTCATTTAATAAATTCTTTCTATGCCCCTCACTATTTAACCAACCTTGCACTGCCGCAATTCCATCACTATGTTGCGCCGCTATGTTCTCACCAGCAAGTTGAAATCCTACTTTCCCGCGCTGCAAACGATCTCCTAGTGTACCTAATGTAGGTGAGTCATGAGAAAAATAATTATTATCTTTCATATCTTTACTGTGACCAACAGCAACATCTGCTGTTTCCTGATCCCATGTTAATAACGGTAATTTATGACGACTTCGAATGATATTTGTTAAATCAAAAATTTGTTGCATATTCCCATTTTCTACTTGTTTTATTTTTTCTGGAGTCAATGGTTGTTCTGCTATTAATTCACCTGAATAAACGAGCTGATACGGTCTTTGGCGTAATAAAGTTTCATCATCCATATAACGAACACCAACAAGCTCATGTGTAAATTGATCAAAATACAATTGCGCCCATCCATCTTCTACAGGTATTAACGGTTGTTCCATGACTTCGGTATCAGATAGCTCAAATTGATAACTATTTTTCCCTCTTTTTAATGAAATTTCATGCGAAAGCGGACTTTTTTTATATACTTCTTCATATTTTTCATTTATATAATAAGGTGGAACCTTAACTTGTTCACCAGCTGCGTATGCCGTTACAACTTTACGTTCAGAAACTCCAAATTGAACATACTGAGTTAAATCCTGGTTGTATACCCACCATTCATATCCGTATGCAGATGGCTCTATTCGAGAGGGTTCTCCCCACTTCGCTAATAAGTTTTCAGAGTCTTCACCAATCATATTTAAAACAGTGTCTGAGGAGTCTTCCTTAATTTGCTTTTTCTTTTTCACAATTTTATTTTCTTGCTTTGATTGAGATGGGGTTAATATATATTGTGAAACGAGTAATTTCCCGTATAAATCAACAGCTAAAATTAAAAATGTAATCATTACGATACGCAATAATTTCTTCAAACGATATACCTCCTGAACAAAACATAAAATTGAGATATACACAAATCCTTTTCTTTCTTTTTGTGTGTACCGTACTCTTTTCACTATATCATATTTTTGTGAAAAAAGTCTGGATTATCCCTTTTCTCTCAATATGAATTGCACTTTCTTATTATTCATACTATTATAAAAATAATGGTGTAACATTAAAAAAGGAGGTATTATATGCAATTTACAAATACGAAATTTAATGGAGCCGTCGTTGAATTAACTCTTTTAACTGAAATCATGGAAAACAACCACTTCGTACTTGCCGGACAGTGGGATTATGAACGAGTTACATACGATTATAAATTTGAAATATTAAAGGATGTTTATTATTTACGAGTGCAAGGAGTTGCTGTTGAAGGTGACATCGGCAGTAG
Source organism: Bacillus sp. FSL K6-0073 (assembly GCF_038006085.1). NCBI lineage: Bacteria > Bacillati > Bacillota > Bacilli > Caryophanales > Bacillaceae > Bacillus > Bacillus sp. FSL K6-0073. Next base: position 3,991,805 of record NZ_JBBOUN010000001.1, read on the forward strand.
ACACGCTGAAGTAAAACTACTTCCCCCCTTATTAGGAAAACATTATTATCCTCACGGCGTTGAATATGGTGATGATGAGACTTTCCCAACGAATGTACTTCAAAAAAGCGAACAACTCCTACAAAATGTCGAAAAAGAGTTAAAAGAATTTCAAATTATTGATTAACAAAAACAAGCGCATCAATATGATGCGCTTGTTTTATTTCCCTTCCCTAAGAATGAATCGTTTTTTTTACTGGATATCCATAAATAGATCCATCTTTTACTTTAATCTCATCTTCCCAAGGAACCTTATATTTACCTTCAGCTAAATCTTTTACAAACGTATATGGATTTTCTTTCACCCCACCAGGAGTTGCTACATATCCTCTTGAACCTAGATTATATATATTATTTTCCAATCCCCATCCTAATCTAGCCTGATCTGCTAGTTCTGGATATACTTCAGCAGTAACAATCTCCCACGGATTTCGATGACCCTGTACTAAAGTAGTCCCATCAAAGTTACATACTTGTCCTTCACCAAAGTAATAAAATACACCATCATAACCCGCTAAGTTTACCGACAATGTATACATTAAATTTTGCCATGCATTTGAGCGATTGGTTAGCATCCATTGTTCACTAACTTGTGTACTATATCCAGAAATACGAATTAAGACATTTGCACCTTTATAGGCCGCTTCACGAGCTACTTCAGGGAACATGCCATCATGACAAATACAAACAGCTAATTTACTTCCTCCAGGTCCATCACAAACAGGTAAGCCTAAATCTCCAGCTTTCCAAGGCTCGACTGGCACCCAAGGATTTAGCTTACGATACTTCAAAATCATTTCACCTTGTGGATCAATAATAACTGCTGTATTATATGGCTCTCCACCATCAGGATTTTTCTCCATTATTGAAAAAACACCATATACTTTAGATTCTTTACATGCCTCAGCAAATAAGTCTGTTTCTGGCCCAGGCACTGTGCATAAAAATTCTTCTGTAGTCCATTTTTTTGTATTGAGCCCTTGTGTACTATATTCAGGAAATACTATCAATTCTAAACCAGGGTAACCTGATTTGGTCGAATGAATTGTTTTTATGATTTGTTGAATTTGTTTATCAATGTCTGCACGCGATTCTACTACTGGTACTGGATATTGAATTAGTGCTGTCAAAAAACCACTAATCGGCTTTACCATACTTCCACTACTACCCATTTAAACTCCCCCTTAAAATAGTTCGTGTTTATTAAAGATAACAATATATATTTGTAACTCTCTAAAAAACTTGCACTACATATGGAATTATTACGCATGAAAGCTAGTAGTAAATTTTATCTCCACTTTTAGTACACGCCTACACTAACTTAACATAAAAAGTTAGAAAATTCAATCTTTTTAAAGGTAGCTAAAACTAAAAAAGAAAAAGCGCATGGAATCCCATACACTTTTTTACTTAGTCTGTAAATACGGCGGCAATTGTTGCAACTGCTCCTTATCCTTTTCACGTTCTCTACGTGCCCATCTAAAGAATACATAGCCTATAATTGTACCGTATACTATTTCCTGGACAATTTTCATTATAATACCACCAGTTTGCTGGTCTTGTACGACTGGCATCCAGTGCAAAAATTCTGGTCCCGTTATATTCAAATCTGATAAAGTGTCCGCTGGTACACATAGTTCCATCGCTTTCATCCAAGCAGCTGGATCCGTATACGTTGCAAATAACGGCGCTGTCGCAAAAATGATTAACGCACAGGCAGGCGTTAATAATATGCCGTTAGCAAACATATAACCAAGTTTCTTTATATCACTTAACGTTTGATATTCTGGTAATGGATTTAACATCGGCCACCACATCATGATTGCTGTAAAAAACAATATAGCGAGACAAATAGGATGAGCTATTTGACTTTGTTTTACTGTATCAAAAACAACTGGTAAATGATAAAAAGAAAACAGGCCGTTAAATACAAACAACGCAATAAGTGGTTTAGCAAATGCCTTTAATATAATTTGAACGAACTTAAAAGAAGTAATGTAACGATATAACCAAATTGGTATACCAAGCAACAGTAACGGTGGAACTGCAATATACATGACTGCCATTTCAAACATATGAGCACTAAATATAATATGGCCAATTAAATCAATAGGTCCTCCCTTTACAAAATACAAAAGAACAATACCAGTCGTAAAATAAAAAATTTGCTTCTTACTTACCTTCGTCGCATTTTCAAATCGCATTCTATATGGCCCAATAATTAAGAAGTACCCAATAAGAATTGAAAGCATAAATAATAAAAAGATTGGACTCCATAAAGCCTGAAAACCAAATATCCACAAGTTACTCATTTTCACACCTACCTTCGTAAGGTTATCTCATAATATGAAGAGGGAGCTGTGACAACACAAGCTCCCTTATTTTTCACTTTTCAAATCCACACGATTGTCATAAAAGCTAAAATTGTAATTAATCCTATTAGCAGACCAGAGTAAAGAAAGAAACTTGCTGCTTCATGTCCTTTATGACTCATATGCATAAAATAATACAATTGAAAAATTACTTGTACCACTGCTAATAGTAAAATAAACGGTACAGAGAAAATCGGACTAAAAGTTTTTGGATACGCCACTGCTACAAATGCAACTAATGTTAAAAAAATCATTAATGCAAACGTAATAACTTGATGCCTCATTTCCTCCGCACTTTTTCTCTTCCGATAAACAAGATCAACTTTAGGATTATTCGTTTGCTTTATCGCCATTGTTTATCCCACCATTCCCATTAAATATACTACAGTGAAAATAAACACCCAAACTACGTCAATAAAGTGCCAATAAATCGATGCAACATAAAACTTCGGTGCATTGTATAAATTTAGACCTCTCTTCGCATTTCTAAAGATTAATGTTAAAATCCAACATAACCCAAACAATACGTGGAGTCCATGTGTACCAACAAGAGCATAAAACGCAGAGCCAAACGCACTACTTCTCATAGTATGCTTAAATTCATGTATATAATGATAAAACTCATATATCTCAAATCCTAAAAACCCTAAACCTAGCAATACTGTTACTAGTAACCAAAGCTGCATTTTCTTAAAGTTAAAGTTTTTCATGTGATACATCGCATATACACTCGTTAAGCTACTCGTTAATAAAAGCATCGTCATAATAAAAACGAGTGGCATTTGGAACATCTCTTGAGATGTTGGTCCACCATTTGTAGAATTCTTTAACGCTAAATATGTGCCGAATAATGAAGCGAACAGCACTGTTTCGCCTCCAAGAAATAACCAAAAACCGACAAACTTATTTTTCCCTTCAAGGGTTGCTTTTTCAGGCTCTGCTGGAAATGTTTCATTCGTTAATTTTTCATCTACATGCATTATGCCTTGCCCCCCTTATCCTCTAAATCTTCTTTATGAATATGATACCCATGATCATCAATTACTGAACGTAGGAACATTGCGCCAAATGTAATGATTAAACCAATAATTGCTACTAATAACCAGAACTTATCTTTTCCGCCCTGCATATACATCGCACCAAATGCCGCTATAAACAATCCGAAAGAAATGACAAATGGTGAAAACGAAGGATTTGGCATATGAATATCACCAACTGGTTCCGCTGCTGTCATCTCTTTATTACCTTCACGTTTTTCAATCCAAAACGGATCTAATCCGCGAACAAATGGTAATTGTTTAAAGTTATATTCTGGTGTCGGTGCTGGCATTGTCCATTCTAATGTACGTGCATCCCACGGATCACGACCAGCTTTTTCTTTTGATACTGTCGTTTTAATTACATTGAATAGAAGAACAATCGTTCCAAGAGCCATAAACACCGCTCCGATAGAACTAATCATATTCCCCATTTCCAACCCTTGCCCTTCAAGATATGTGTAGTAACGGCGTGGCATACCAATCAAGCCAAGGAAATGCTGAATAAAGAACGTTAAATGGAAACCGATAAAGAATAGCCAAAACGTTATCTTTCCTAATGTTTCATTTAATACTTTATTGAACATCAGTGGCCAATAATAATGGGCTCCTGCAAGTAAACCAAATACAACACCGCCAACGATTACATAATGAAAATGCGCTACTACGAAATAGTTATCATGAAATTGATAATCAGCTGGTGCAGATGCTAGCATAACCCCTGTAACTCCACCCATTACGAATGATGGAATGAAAGCTACTGCCCACATCATTGGTGTCGTAAAACGAATACTTCCACCCCACATTGTAAAGAGCCAGTTGAATATTTTGATACCAGTCGGAACCGCAATCGCCATTGTTGCAACTGAGAAAATAGCATTAGCAACTGGACCAAGTCCAACAGTAAACATATGGTGCGCCCATACCATAAATCCTAAAAATCCAATTAATACCGTCGCAAACACCATCGATGAATAGCCAAACAATCGTTTTTTCGAAAATGTCGCGAAGATTTCCGAGAATATTCCGAAAGCTGGGAGTATAAGAATGTATACTTCTGGATGACCGAAAATCCAGAATAAATGCTCCCATATAATTGTATTCCCGCCCAATGCCGGATTAAAGAAACTTGTTCCAAATAAACGATCTAACATTAAAAGTCCTAATCCTACAGTTAACGGCGGAAAAGCGAATAATATAAGCGAAGATGTTACAAATGTTGTCCATGTAAACATCGGCATACGCATATACGTCATTCCTGGCGCGCGCATATTAATAATGGTTACAAGGAAGTTAATTCCTCCAATTAATGTACCAATACCTGAGATTTGCAAGCCGAGTACATAGAAATCAACACCATGACCTTTAGAGGCTAAAGCTAAAGATGCATAAGATGTCCATCCTGCATCAGGTGCTCCACCTAAAAACCAACTTAAATTTAAAAATACTCCACCAAAGAAAAATAACCAAAATCCGAGTGAATTCAAAAACGGGAACGCTACATCACGTGCACCAATTTGAAGTGGTACAGCGGCGTTCATAAATGCAAACACGAGTGGCATAGCTGCGAGGAAAATCATTGTTGTACCGTGCATCGTTAATACTTGATTATAAGCATCCCCAACAAGAAAAGCGTTGTTAGGAATTGCTAATTGAAGGCGAATAAATAGAGCTTCTATTCCGCCTATTACAAAAAACAATCCACCTGCAATTAAATAGAGAATGGCAATCTTTTTATGGTCTACTGTCGTTAAATAATCCCATATGACAGCACCCATCCCCTGTTTTTTTGCTACAGAACTCACGTTTTCAACCTCCCCTTCGCGAATAATCCCTCTTTACTTTTCAACTTTTAACGTTTGTAAGTATGCATTTAATGCATCAATTTGATCATCCGTTAAGTTGCCATATTTGCCAGTCATTTTGTTTCCTGGCTTCATATTTTCAGGATCCTTCAGCCATTTTTTTAAGTTTTCTTCATTGTTTTCGGCAATACCGGCAACCATATCGCGATCCGCAAAGTTTGCTAAGTTTGGTGCGATACGAGCGGAAGGTGGTCTACTATCATTAGATCCAACTGCGTGACAACCAATACAGCTTTTATTAAATATTTCTTGGCCCTCTTGCGCCTTTGTTGAAGCTACTTCTTTTTTTCCATCAATCTTCTTCATATCAGCAAGCCATTTTTTGTACTCGCTTTCATCTAAAGCTTTCACTTTAAATTGCATTAAAGAATGTGATGGACCGCAAAATTCTGTACAAAAACCATTATAAGTGCCCGATTTATCTGCCTTTAACCACATTTTGTTCACATTGTCTGTATTTGTATCCATTTTCCCTGCTAAAGATGGAACCCAAAATGAGTGTTTAATATCGGCACCCTTCAAATTTAAATACACTTTCTTACCTGTGGGGATGACCAAATCTTGCGAAGTTACTATCTTTTCTGATTTATAAGAAAATTCCCACCAATAAAGATTCGCTGTTACATCAACAACGATAGTATCTTTATCAATATTCTTTTTCTCCATCGCACTTACATCAGCAAGTTTGAATGTATATGTAACCGTTGGAACAGCTAAGATTAGTAAAAGAATAATCGGAATAACTGTCCATATAATTTCTAGCTTGTGATTCCCTTCAACTTGCTCTGGAATATAATCTTCCTGACCTTTCTTTTGTCGGAAACGCACAATTACATACAAGAAAATAATAGTAACTACTAGTACTACTCCTACCATGATTGCACTAGCCAGTAGAAGTAAATCATATTGCATTTTTGCTACTTCTCCTTGCGGAATTAAAGTAGATTGAAAGGCTTTACCGCATCCCCCTAACAGTAAAGCCAGCAGTGAAACGAACGAAAGCAGTCGCCACTGTTTCTTCATACAAACAACCCCCACTTTCCTTGTGAATTAGATTGTACTTTATAGTTAAGTAAAGTAAATCTCAACGTAAAGAAATCCAATTATGTCGTTGTCTTAGAAGAATGTAACTACAATCATTGATACAAATAAGATTGTTAAATAATTTAGGGAATAAACAAACATTTGCACGGACCATTTGATGTCATCTTTCTTACGGAAGCCATAAAATCCTAAAACGATCCATCCGATGTTAAGCAGTGTTGCAATTACCATAAATGTTATCCCTAGTCCACTCATATAAAATGGGAGTGGTAATAAACATACTGTCCAAATCATAATTTGGCGTTTCGTAATTTCAAATCCATGAACTACAGGAAGCATTGGAACTCCTGCATTTCGATATTCATCAACACGTTTCATCGCTAATGCAAGGAAATGTGGGATTTGCCAAATAAACATAATTAAAAATAACATCCAAGCAATTGGATGACCTAAAGATGGATCGATTGCTGCCCATCCAATTAAAGGTGGAACTGCTCCAGATATACTACCTACAACAGTATTTAGTGTATACTTTCTCTTTGTCCATAAAGTATATAGGACAACATATGTGAAAGCACCAATAAATCCCATTAAAACTGCCATTGGTGTTGTTAATAATAAGAATACAAATCCAAGAAGTAATATAACTAGTCCAAATGTAAGTGCAAATCCTGGTTTATACTTTCCAGTAACCGTTGGACGAGTCTTTGTTCTTTCCATTAACGGATCGATGTCTCTATCGATGTAGTTATTTAAACAACATACCCCCGCCATAATTAATCCTGAACCAACGATTGTAAAAAATAGCTTATCCAGATTGTCCATCACACTTAATCCATTAAAGTGTAACGCCAACCAAAATCCTGTAAATACAGTAAGTGTATTTGAGTTTACAATCCCCATTTTAACGAGTGCTGATAAATCTTGTAACCGAGTTGTTTCCGGTACACTTGTAACAGCGGACTCATCATGCAGCTCACTTGTTGCATGGTTCATCACTCTAACCCCCTCTTAAAACTTTCATCTTTCTTTTTGCGCTTATTTCAAATGAAATAATTCGCTTCTATATAGCAATATTATTACAGTAGAAACATTGTTAACCCATTCTACTACTAATCTACGCCCATACTCCAATATATTAAATCATATTTCCCGAACATTTTGTGAAGAAAACATGAACTTTTTGTGTCGGATATAAAAAACTTCATTCTGACTTGTCCTTATCATAACATGATGTTACCTTCTATAATAAACTATTTTGTCCTATTTAACACGTATTCTCCCCATTTCTTTTCAAAACAGCCTATTTTTCACCTAATTTTTTCCTTTCAAACCCTGTTTTTACACCTATTTTCTCTCCCTTTCCTTCCCCCTCCATTTCTTTGCTATTTTATTATTTTTTATATATCATAGGAACTAGCGCGTTTTATTCTATACATAATGGAATGAAAATATTTCGCAATAACTTCATAGCAGAAAGATGGTGAAAGAGATTGCAACGCTTTATTAAATGGTTAGCAGTCATTACAAGCCTTGATTTATTAATAGTTTTATTAGGAGGCGCTTTAGTTACAAAAACAGGTTCTGGTCAAGGTTGTGGTAAATCATGGCCACTTTGTAACGGTGAATTTGTTCCATCTAATTTATCAATGGAAACTATTATTGAACTTAGCCACCGATTAACATCAGGATCAGCTGGAATTCTTGTCACTCTCCTTTGTATTTTGTCCTGGAAATATTATAAACATGTGCGTGAAACAAAAACGTTAGCAATTTTATCCTTCGTATTTTTAGTTGCACAAGCATTAATGGGAGCAGCAGCAGTTGTTTGGGGACAAATGCCAGCTGTACTTGCTATCCATTTCGGTATTTCCTTAATTTCATTTGCTTCTGTCATTTTATTAACGTGTCTTATCTTTGAAATTGACCAAAAATTTGATGCACGTTCACTTATTATGGACAAAAAAATGAAATTTCATATTTATGGTGTAACAATTTACAGTTATATTGTCGTCTACACAGGTGCTTTAGTACGTCACGAACGAGCTAGCTTAGCCTGTCCAGACTTTCCTTTATGTAGCAAAAACAGACCTATGCCAACTCAACTACATGAATGGGTTCAAATGGGCCATAGAGTTGCAGCGATGTTAATTTTCGCTTGGATACTATACGCCATGATTCTCGCTATTCGCCATTACAAGCAGCAACCTGTAGTATATTGGGGATGGATCATTTCATTTATCCTCGTTACACTTCAAGCTGTAGTAGGAGTTTTAGTTGTATTTACAAACGCTAGTTTAGCGATGGCATTGTTACATTCTCTATTCATTTCTTGCTTGTTTGCCGTACTATGCTATTTAGTTATGTTAGGAACAAGAAGTAAAGTGAATGCCAAAGAAGCCGAATCAACTTCTAAACAAACAAAATAATTTAAAACTAAAATCCCTTGCCAATTCGACAAGGGATTTTTTGCAATAAAAAAGAGCTGTATTTACACAGCTCTTTTCTTATTTTAGTGATCTAATTCAATAAGTAAATCACCCGTTTGAATTGCATCACCATCGTTAACATATACTTTCTTCACTTTACCATTGAACGGCGCTTGAACTGTCGTTTCCATTTTCATCGCTTCTGTAATTGCCATAGAATCGCCTTTTTTCACTTCGTCGCCTTCTTTTACAACTACTTTAATTACCGTTCCTGGCATCGTTGCACTAATATGATTTGGATTCTCACGGTTCCCTTTCACACGTTGTGCAACTGTTGCTTTTACACTCTCGTCTTTCACGATAATTTCACGTGGTTGACCGTTAAATTCCAAGTAAAGAACACGATTTCCATCCGGCTGAGGTTCTCCAATTGATACTAGTTTAACCATCAATGTTTTACCCTGTTCAATTTCTACATCAATTTCTTCACCTAGTCTCATACCATAGAAGAACGTCGGTGTATCAAGTACAGATACATTTCCATAAAGCTCAGCAACTTTTTCATAATCCATAAATACTTTTGGATATAAAGCATATGCTACTACATCAAAAATCGTTACTTCGCGTCCAAGTTTATGGAATAATTCTTCTTTTAACGCTTCGAAATCTACTGGCTCTAGTAATTCACCTGGTCTTACTGTTAATGGCTCTTTCCCTTTTAAAATAATCTTTTGTAATTCTTTCGGGAAACCACCGTACGGTTGACCTAAATCACCAGAGAACATTTCAACAACAGACCCTGGGAAGTCCATCGCATGTCCACGCTCTAAAACATCTTGTTCTGTCAGATGGTTTTGAACCATAAATAATGCCATATCACCAACAACTTTTGATGATGGTGTTACTTTTACAATATCTCCAAACATGTCATTCACACGGCGGTACATTACTTTCACTTCATCGAAGCGATCTCCTAAACCAACCGCCTTCGCTTGTTGCTGAAGATTACTATACTGCCCACCCGGCATTTCATGCATATATACCTCTGTATGAGGCGCATTCATACCACTTTCAAATGGTGCATAGTATTTGCGTACATCTTCCCAATAGTGAGATAGTTTTTCTAAAGAATCTATATTAACATCTGGTTGTCTTTCGTTTCCGCCTAACGCATAGTATAGCGTGTTCGCACTTGGTTGTGACGTTTGACCAGCCATAGAACTCACTGCTACATCGACGATATCAACACCTGCTTCAATTGCCTTCGTATACGTTAATATACCATTTCCACTCGTATCGTGCGTGTGCAGATGAATTGGAATCGACACTGTCTCTTTTAATGCAGAAACTAAATCATATGCTGCATTTGGTTTTAGTAAGCCCGCCATATCTTTAATACCTAAAATGTGAGCTCCTGATGCTTCTAACTCTTTTGCTAAATTTTTATAATAATTTAAATCATATTTACTACGCAGTGGATCATGAATATCCCCTGTGTAGCACATTGTTGCTTCTGCAATTTTACCAGTGTCTCGTACAGCGTCAATTGCAACTCTCATGCCTTCCACCCAGTTTAAACTATCAAAAATACGGAATACATCAATGCCTGCTTGAGCAGAACATTCCACAAATTTTTGAATTAAATTATCTGGATAGTTTTTGTATCCAACTGCGTTTGAAGAACGAAGTAACATTTGGAATAACACATTCGGCATTTTTTCACGAAGATCTAGTAATCGTTCCCATGGATCTTCTTTTAAGAAACGATACGCAACATCAAACGTTGCACCGCCCCACATTTCTGCTGAGAATAGGTTCGGTAACATTCTCGCTGTTGGCTCCGCAATTTGATGTAAATCTTTTGTACGAATACGAGTTGCAAGTAATGACTGGTGTGCATCACGGAATGTTGTATCCGTTAAAAGTACACGTTTTTGATCCTGTACCCATTTTACTAATCCGTCCGCTCCACGCTCGTCCAAAATTTGTTTCGTTCCATTTTGGATTGGCTCTGAATGTTTTAAACATGGAATACGAGCATCTGGGAATATTGGTTTTTCTTTTTTCCCTACTCCTGGGAAACCATTTACTGTTACTGTACCAATGTAATTTAACATTTTCGTTCCACGGTCTTTACGTTTCGGGAACAAGAACAATTCAGGTGACGCATCGATAAATGAAGTATCATATTCTCCTGATAAGAAGTTTTTATGCTTTACTACATTCTCTAGGAATGGAATATTTGTTTTAATACCACGAATACGGAATTCTTTTAAGTTACGTTCCATTTTTGCAGCAGCTTGCTCAAAAGTAAGTGCCCAAGTTGTAACTTTTACAAGTAAAGAATCGTAGTACGGTGTAATAACTGCACCTTGGAAGCTATTTCCTGTATCAAGACGCACACCAAAACCACCACCTGATCGATACGCCATAATTTTTCCTGTATCCGGCATAAAATTATTTAGCGGATCTTCAGTTGTTACACGAGATTGAATTGCAAATCCATGTACAACTACTTCCTCTTGCTTCGGAACACCTACCATTTTGCTATGTAATGAATGTCCATCCGCTATTAAAATTTGTGATTGAACAATATCTACTCCCGTAATCATTTCTGTAATCGTATGTTCTACTTGAACACGTGGATTTACTTCAATAAAGTAAAACTCATCATCTTTTACAAGGAATTCTACTGTTCCTGCATTTAAATAGTTTACATTTTTCGTTAACTTCACAGCAGCATCACAAATACGCTGACGCAGATCATCTGAAAGTGATACACTCGGTGCAATTTCTACAACTTTTTGATGACGACGTTGTACAGAACAGTCACGCTCGTATAAATGAACAACATTGCCTTCTTCATCTGCTAAAATTTGTACTTCTATATGTTTAGGTTTTTCAACAAATTTTTCGACGTAAACTTCATCATTACCAAAAGCTGCTTTCGCTTCTGATTTCGCTCGATTATATGATTCTCCTAATTCCTCACTAGTACGCACAATACGCATACCACGACCGCCACCCCCAAGGGATGCTTTAATAATAATCGGGTAATCATACTTTTCAGCAAATTTTTCGACTTCTTCTAATGAATTTACTGGACCATCACTACCAGGTATAACTGGAATTTGTGCTAGCTGCGCTTGTGTTCTTGCTTTCACTTTATCTCCAAACATATCTAAATGCTTACTTTTCGGACCGATAAAGATAATTCCTTCTTCTTCACAACGTTTAGCGAATTGAATATTTTCTGACAAGAAACCATATCCAGGGTGGATTGCATCTACATGATTACTTTTTGCAATCTCAATAATGCCTTCAATATCTAGATAAGCATCAATTGGTTTTTTTCCTTCCCCAACTAAATAGGACTCATCGGCTTTATAGCGATGATAAGAACCACTATCCTCTTTAGAATAGATTGCAACTGTTTTTAATCCAAGTTCCGAACAAGCTCGAAACACACGAATTGCAATCTCTCCACGGTTAGCTACCAATACTTTTTGAATACGTTGCAGCTTTGTCATGATTTTCCCCCTCTACTTTCCTACCACTCTAGAGATAAAATATATACACACCTTAAAAAGCGTGAAGTTCTTCACTTTCCACATTATATTATACTTAGAAAGCTTCACTTTATTTTTATCCATCATACCTTATTTTCTAACAAATGATAAGTTTTCTGTGCAATTTGTTTCACAAAAATAGTATAGCATACCTCTTCCTTTTCTAACAACTTAATTGTATATCACATTTAACTTAATGTGATATATCTTTTAACTGAAAAAGAAATTAGTACATCATATTTGGAACTACTTAAAAATAAAAAACACATCATGCTCTAAAGCACAATGTGTTTTTATTTTACAACTACAAGATGTGGTCCATTTTGTTCTCTTTCTTTCATTAGACCATTCTGTTGTTTCTCTTGTCGTTTCACGTGACTAGCAATATTGAGTAGTATTCCCATTGCAAGTAGATTAGCTAATAAAGAACTTCCGCCGTAACTAACAAACGGTAATGGTACTCCTGTAAGTGGTATTACTCCAGACATACCACCGACATTGATAAACGTTTGAACTCCAAACAAGCTTGCAATTCCGATAGCTATTAAACTTCCAAATGGATCTGTACACTTTTGCGCAACTCTAAATGACCGAATAATAATAAGTAATAAACAGATTAAAATGATAGCTACACCTATAAAACCAAGTTCTTCAGATATAATTGCCATTATAAAATCCGTTTGCGGTTCTGGTAAATAACCATATTTTTGTACACTATTCCCTAATCCTCTACCATTAAGCCCTCCAGAAGCGATTCCAATAAATGAATTCACTAATTGAAACCCATCCTTTTGAGGATCATTAAACGGATCAAGGAAAACAGAAAAACGTGCCTTTTGATATGGATTTAATGCATAATTACCAAGAAGATATAGTGCCGGAATCCATACTATAGAAGTTAAAGCAATTCGTTTAATCCATAAGTTAACCTGTACTCCCGAACAAAGAAACATAATTCCTACTGTTCCTGCAATTAACAAATCAGTACCTAAATCATTTTGCTTTAATATTAAAAACATGATTATTCCAACACCAATAAGTACTGGACCTGACCCTTTGAAAACAGGTGTATTCGTTTCTTGTCTTTTCGCAAAAAAATGAGCTAAGACGAGAATAACTGTTATCTTAACAAATTCTGCAGGCTGTATTCCAAATATCCACCCGTTTGCACCGTTTACTTTCTTAGTGAAAAAGGCAGCTGCAGCTAATAAGGCAACACTAGCACCGTAACTCCCCAACAAAAAAATTCGTTTTCTCCAAACTTTATATGGGATAGTAGCAATAATTATTAATACCATTGTCCCAACAACTAAAGTAATTAATTGTCTTTTAAAAAAGAAATTTGCTGGTTTATCAAATCTCGAAATCGCAACAATGGAACTCGAACTATATACCATTATTACCCCCAGCACACATAAAATAACAAGAGGAAGTAACAATGAATAATCCATTGATTTCCATACTTTTTTCATTTCATTTCCTCTTTCTGTTTCAATTTAATTATTGTTGTATTCCATATGTACATTGATTCTTCCTGCTTTATTATACAAATAAAAAGCTCAAACTAATTTAGTTTGAGCCCCCTTATTTGAACCCGTTATTGTTGTTTGTTTGTAAATGCTTCATGAAGTGCAGATAACTCACGTTCGAGCTCACCTAACATTGCTTTCCCTTGTTCTTCTGCAATAAGACCAAGGCGAACCGCAAAATCGACCTCGCGGGATAGTCCAAACATTTGTGTGTCTAACACTTCTTCATATAATGGACATTGCGGCATTGTAAGATGGTCCATTTGCACCTTAATAAGTCTTAAAATCTTCTCTGCATCCGCTTGTAGAAGGGCTAGTGCCTTTTCCTGATGATTTGCTACTGTCTCAGACGCCAAATTGATTCCCTCCGTTTCCGTCCTACTCTCCTCTATCCTATCTATTAATATTAGCGATAGTTTTAATAAATTGCAATAGAAACATTTTTTGTGACAACAGTGTCTAATACTATTATACTGAAAAGTGGGAGTATAACACAAATGGGGGAACAACAATGAGCGAAATTTTATTTATTAACGGAAAAGTACGTTTTCCAATCACTATTGATCCAACTGTTTGGATCTTTGATGATCGAAAAGTAGATTTGACAACTTACTTTGATGAAACTAGAGAAAACACGTCTGAACTAGAAACTTATTTAAAAAACACTTCAGAACATTGGGATCGCGAAATCCGTGATGGTGCCGCTTTTCCTCCAATACAACAAAGTGTGAAGAAATATAAAAAAGAACAGCTGATTACTGGAACATTTGGTATACCATTTCATCCATTTCTTGCTAACGCTGAAATTTTAGAGGACGCTACGCAAGTTGAAATTGAAACGGTAGATCATACAATGACACTTCCATTAGAAACTGTCAAAAATGCTATACTAGGCTTTTCAAAAGAAGGAAAACCATTAAAAGAAGACGGGCCTGTTCATCTCTATTTCAATGATGGATCTAATCAACAAAATCCAATCCGTAACATCCGTAAATTTACAATTATTTAAAGAAAAGGAGTGAGCTTAAGCTCACTCCTTTTTACAATAAATCTGCTGCTAGTTGAGCTAAATTAGATCGCTCCCCTTTAACAAACTTCACATGACCACTAATACGCTGTTCTTTAAACTTCTCTACAACATATGTTAAGCCATTATTATATTCATCTAAATATGGGTGATCAATTTGCTGAGGATCTCCCATCAATACAATCTTACTCTTTTCCCCTACCCTAGTTAATATCGTCTTCACTTCATGCTTTGTTAAATTTTGTGCTTCGTCAATGATAATGAACTGATCTGGAATACTTCTCCCGCGTATATAAGTAAGGGCCTCTACTTCAATCGAACCCATTCCAGCTAAAATAGCATCTAACTCTCCTGGCTTTTTCGTATTAAATAAATACTCTAGGTTATCAAAAATTGGCTGCATCCATGGTCTTAACTTTTCTTCTTTTTCTCCTGGTAAATAACCGATATCTTTTCCGACTGGAACAATTGGTCTTGCCACAAGTAATTTTTTATATAACCCTAAGTCTTCTGTTTGCATAAGTCCCGAAGCTAACGCAAGTAACGTTTTTCCTGTGCCGGCTTTCCCCGTTAACGTTACAAGCGGAATATCTTCACGAAGCAACAATTCTAATCCCATAATTTGCTGCACGTTTCGTGGTCGTATCCCCCACACTTGTTCATTGTGAAAAATAAGTTTCTTTACCTTCTTACCTAAGTGATCCACAATGCCAAGAGCAGAACTAGAGCCCCCTAATGCATCTTTCATCACTACAAATTGATTTGGATAAAAAGGATGATTCGCAATTTCAGATAGAGGCAATTCACCTTTCTCATAAAAATAATCCAATTGTTCTTTTGATATATATCCTTCTAAAAAACCAGAATATATATTTTCTACTTCAATTACGCGATCACTTAAATAATCTTCAGCCTTCAAACCAATTGCATCAGCTTTTACTCTTACGAGTACATCTTTACTTACTAAAATAACAGACTTCCCGTCCTCTTTTTCCTGTTCTTCTAAAGATAGATTTTTTGCTACAGCTAAAATTCGATTATCATTTGTTTTTTCTACAAAAATATCTTGTAGTTGCACAAATGAACGATGGTTCAATTCAATACGAAATGTTCCGCCGTTTTCTAGCGGGATACTTTCATGCAGCTTTCCTATTTCACGAAATTTATCTATTAACTTAGATACATAACGAGCGTTTCGTCCTACTTCATCCATATAACGTTTTTTCGAATCAACCTCTTCTAATACAACTGCTGGAATCACTACTTCATTGGTTTCAAATGAAAAAATAGATAAAGGATCCTGCAAAAGTACATTCGTATCTAACACATAAATTTTATCCAACCTGTTACCCCCTGACTCCACTTTTAAATTTGTAGAACAAGGGTTTCATCCATAAAATATGGACGAACCATTGTTATAATTATATGTACCGTGTAAACGAGGTAGAATCGAAAATCATAGTCATTAAACCTTTTATTTATTCTTTATTCATTTCTATTCAATATATTACTTTTTATTATAATTATTAACGTTAAATCACAATAACCGATTACAAAAGTGAATAAACAAATTTCCTATTTAGCATCTTTATAATTCTCTTATCCCTACTAACACTTCATTATCCAGCTTTTTCGCTGCCCGAAGATCATATGTTTTTTCATATGTTGGTTCAATTGCAAGTTTCGCTCCATAAAACATAACATCACGCACTTCTTGCACATTTACTTCTATTACAGTTAATTTTAGAGAAATACCTTCCATTCTATCTGTCAAAATTTCACCTGCACCACTTATAGAAAATACGGATTCATTCGCCATTATAGTCAATACCACACCTGTATTATGCTGTATATTTTCCACAATACGTGAACGTTGATCTACTGCAAATCGAATACTAGTTTTACTCACTGCATACACCCAAGAAATAGCACTTACGTTAGGAACTTGTTTTTCGAAATCTGTCGTTGCTATCATAACGATACATTCTTTACGCAACGTTTGTACTAAATCCTCTGTTAAGGTAGGCTCTACTACATTCGCCATATTTTCACCTCCAAACATACTTGGTATATCCTTATCATAACTTATTTTTTGAATTGCGAAAATATTATTTTTTCCCGCTATTATTCAAAAACATTATACTTCCATGATATACTTATACTGATAGAATTCGTATTGAGGTGACGAAATGAGAGTCAAATGTATGATTTGTGATAAAAAAGATATGTTAGATGATGAAAATCCTATGGCAAAAAAACTGCGTAATCGCCCTATTCATACATATATGTGCATGGAATGTTCGGAACGAATTGCAGAGCGTACAATGGAACGTCATGCAAGTGGTAATTTCCGATTATATCGTGATAAAAAAATCGAAGATGATTGGTAAAATGTAAATAAGTCCTTACTCATATAGATAAGGACTTATTTATATTTTTCTGGTTCACGATTCATCTGATCCAAAAAACAATCAATGGCTTCTAACGGAAACCTTGCAGATTTCCGTTCTCCATTCATTTCATATGTAATTAAATACATTTCCTCGTTCTTTTCGACTTCCACATTTCTTAATTTATGTTCTTCATATATCATATTTTGAAATAACAAATATGTTTCTTTTGCAGCACTATCATCTGGACGTGCTTCCGCAACTGTTTTAATTGTTAACCAATTATATAGTGCATCTTGTACTGAACGCATGAAAACTCCCCTTCCTTATCCTGCTTTTTGTTGTTTCGCTTGACGCAAACGCAATCTATAAATTCCAAGTACAATTGCCGCTACAACAAGTCCTTCTCCAACAGGTAAAAACACAGCAAAAAAGGTTAATACTGTGCATCCAATTGCTAATGATATGTATATCACAATATTTTTTAGTACAGACAACTTTCTAGCAAATCCTAAATTATAAACGAGAGCACTTAATATAATAATCGTCCCATAAAGTAACCACATTCCTAACTCTGGATTTTCATCTACCTTACACAATTTTGCAAAAAAAGACATCCTTTCTAACACACTCTTCCCCCCTAGCAGTAAAATGCAATTTTCTTTATACACTTAATACAAGAGTAACTCGCAAAAAAAATACTGTCCACAAAAATGAGTAAATATTCTAAAAAATAAACAAAATAAAAAAACAACGCCCTTTATAAAGGGCGTTGTTTTTTTATTTTTACGCTTCAACAGATTTCTTTTTCTTAGCAGCTCTTTCGCGCTCACTCTTATCAAGAATCTTTTTACGTAGACGAATTGATTCTGGAGTTACTTCACAGAACTCGTCATCGTTTAAGTACTCTAATGATTCTTCTAAAGTCATTAGGCGTGGTTTCTTCATTGTTGAAGTTTGATCTTTCGTCGCAGAACGAATGTTAGTTTGTTGTTTCATTTTCACAACGTTAACTGTTAAGTCGTTCTCACGAGTGTGTTCTCCTACAATCATACCAGCATATACTTCTGTACCTGGTTCAACGAAGATTACACCACGGTCTTCAACTTGCATAATACCGTATTGTGATGCTTTTCCTGTTTCAAGTGAAACTAGAACACCTTGACGACGTCCACCAACTTGTCCAGCGTGTACTGGTTGGTAGCAATCGAATGTATGGTTTAAAATACCGTAACCACGAGTTAATGTTAAGAATTCTGTTGTGTAACCAATTAAACCACGTGCTGGAACCATGAAAGTAAGGCGAACTTGACCGTTTCCGTTATTCACCATATCTAACATTTCACCTTTACGTGCACCCATAGATTCCATAATAGAACCAGTGTATTCTTCAGGTACATCGATTTGTACACGCTCTACAGGCTCACATCTTACGCCATCAACTTCTTTAATGATTACTTCTGGCTTAGATACTTGTAATTCATAACCTTCACGACGCATGTTTTCAATTAAGATAGATAAATGTAGTTCCCCACGTCCAGATACGATCCACGCATCAGGAGAATCTGTATTATCTACACGTAAACTTACATCTGTTTCTAATTGTGAACGAAGACGCTCTTCAATTTTACGAGATGTAATGTATTTACCTTCACGACCTGCAAATGGGCTGTTATTTACAAGGAACGTCATTTGTAGTGTTGGCTCATCAATACGTAATAATGGTAACGCATCTTCATGCTCAACTGGACATACTGTTTCACCAACGTTGATGTCTTCCATACCAGAAACAGCTACTAAGTCACCAGCTTTTGCTTCTTCAATTTCTTGACGTTTTAATCCAATGTAACCAAATAATTTTGTTACACGGAATTGTTTTACACTTCCATCAACTTTCATTAAAGCAACTTGTTGTCCTACTTTCATTGTACCGCGGAATACACGACCAACTCCAATACGTCCAACGTAGTCGTTGTAATCAAGAAGTGCTACTTGGAATTGAAGTGGCTCTTCGCTGTTATCAATTGGTGCTGGAATATGTTCGATAATTGTATCGAATAATGATTTCATATTCTCTTCTTGATTTGCTGGGTTTGAATCTAAGCTTGCTGTTCCGTTCATTGCTGATGCAAATACAACTGGGAACTCTAATTGATCTTCGTTTGCACCAAGCTCAATGAATAAGTCGATTACTTCATCAACTACTTCATCTGGACGAGCGAAGTCACGGTCAATTTTGTTTACAACTACGATTGGAGTTAAGTTTTGCTCAAGAGCTTTCTTTAAAACAAATCGTGTTTGTGGCATACAACCTTCATATGCATCAACAACAAGTAAAACACCATCAACCATTTTCATGATACGTTCTACTTCTCCACCGAAGTCAGCGTGACCAGGTGTATCTAAAATGTTAATTCTTTTATCTTCATAGTGAATCGCTGTATTTTTCGCTAAAATTGTAATACCGCGTTCTCTTTCTAGATCATTTGAATCCATTGCGCGTTCTTCAACGTGTTCGTTCGCACGGAAAGTCCCCGCTTGACGTAATAACTGGTCAACAAGTGTTGTTTTACCATGGTCAACGTGGGCAATAATTGCTATATTACGTAAATCTTGTCGTTTTTTCAACATGTCCAACTCCTAATGTCTTTTTAATCCTTCTCTATTATAAGAGCGAAGGGGATACAATAGCAATTAAAATAAAAGCAAGAATGAAAATATAGTTGTATTCTTACTTTTGTGAAAGTAAAATGAGATTGGAGGGTGAAGAAATGGAACACATTCAATATCGCTTTTTATTAACTGCAATTATCGGTGTTATTTTCTTAATCGGTATCGGCATTATGATTGCTGAAAATAGTCCAATCGGTATTATTATTTGCATTATCGGCACATTTGTTACAGTTGGATACGGTTTTGTAACAAAAAGAAAAATGCGCAAATCACAATAACGCTAAAAAGTAAGAAGCTTATACACAGCCTCTTACTTTTTTTGTTGCTCTCATATAAACGATAACACTTCTTCATACACTCCTGGTTTTGCAACTAACACACTGCTCTTCTCTATGATAGAAAGTGGCGCTCCAGAGAATGTCGTCACCTTACCTCCAACTTCTTCTACAATTATCTGTCCTCCGCCAAAATCCCATGGTGATAATCTCGGCGTTACATATGCATCTATTCTTCCTGTTGCAACGTATACCATCTCTAACGCTGCACAGCCATATGATCTTGTGCCCCTTGCTTTCTTAACAAGTGCCATCATACTTTCCATATTAAGCAATGGATTATCTGTAAGCCATATCGCATTTAAAGCTACAATACCTTGCTCTACAGTTCCTTTTTTCAATGGAGGAATTGATATATCATTACAAAAAGCTCCAGATCCCTTGACTGCATGATATAGTTCATCATGCACTGGATCATATATAAGTCCAATCTTTCCGATACCGTTCTCATAAATCCCAATTGAAATCGCAAAATTTCTTTTTTGATGAACAAAGTTCATCGTGCCGTCAATTGGATCAATTAACCAAACAACCCCGTCAGAAGACGTTATCTCGTCTCCATAACCCTCTTCTCCTAAAATATTATGATTCGGGAATGTTTCTTTAATTTTCCCAATTAAAAACTGTTCTATCTCTCGGTCCATATTTGTAACTAAGTCAGCTGCATTTGATTTTGTTTCTATAATAAGTGCTTTTTTCATTGATGCCATTAAATGCTCTCCTGCATCCCGAATCCACCGTTTGGCGTGTGCATCAATGTCTTTCCATACTTCTTGCATGTTTAAACACTCCGATCTATACTGTTCACAGAAAAAACGAACCCTTTATAAGGTTCGCACCAACTAATTTTTTATACATATACTATTATTACGCTTCTAAACGAATCATTTCAAGTCTTAACACTTCTAACTTTTGTACACACTCTTCTTTTTTCTGTTTATCATCTTCCATCATCGCATCATATAAAGTTGCTAATTCATAATCTAGCTCCAAACGTAGCACCGGTATTCTCTTTTCAGCATCTGTTCTCTTTAACGCATTAATCACCTGTCTCATATTATTTGCCTCCTCCCAATATTCGTCTGCCCTCGGACTAGAATTAATTCAATTTTCTGATTTTTTGTTTTATACTATACTATGTTGGATAAATCATCTATGCAACAAAATTATATTTTTTTATTTAAATTTTTTTTGTGCTGTTTTTTTTATGAATAGTACAAGCTATGCTAAAATAAAAGCAAAATAGGAGTTGGAGGAACAATCATGACAATACAAACATTCAAGTCAACTGATTTTGATGTCTTTACAGTTGATGGTCTCGAAGAACGAATGAGTGCAATTAAAACGAACATTCATCCTAAGCTAGAAGCTTTAGGGGAACAATTTGCAGAATACTTATCCAAACAAACTGATGAGAACTTTTTTTATCATGTTGCAAAACACGCACGCCGCAAAGTCAATCCACCAAACGATACTTGGGTTGCTTTTTCAACAAATAAACGAGGATATAAAATGCTACCGCATTTCCAAATCGGCTTATGGGGTACTCATGCCTTCATATACTTTGGTTTAATCTATGAGTGTCCACAAAAAGTTGAGACGGCTCATGCCTTCTTAGAACATTTAAATGATTTAAAAACAAATATTCCAAATGACTTCGTTTGGTCCATTGACCATACTAAACCAAGTGTGAAATTACATAAAACACTTGAAACCGAAGACTTACAAAAGATGATTGAACGATTAGCTACTGTAAAAAAGGCAGAATTATTAGTTGGTATTCATATATCACCAGAGGAGTTTTCAGCAATGACCAACGAACAATTCCTTGCTAAGATTGAATCTACGATGCAATCACTCCTTCCTTTATATGCACTTTGTAATCGATAGTAGAAAACGGACAATTTATATTGTCCGTTTTTAGTTGTTATCACATTATATCACTTCAGTTTTTATTTTTCAAAATATTTTTTATATTTTTACAAGCTTTTGTTCTTCGACTTCTTTTGCCCTTTGAATAGCACGATATATAGAGTATCCACTTACTTCTTCAAATTCTTTATCAATTTTCTTTTCTTCTGCTTTCGATGGAACAATCTCTTTAAAACGACGATATAAACCCATTAATTCTTCTCTTATAATCCCTTTTTCATAAGCTTTCTCAATCGCTTCATAAAACTTAACAATTTTAACCATTTCCTCATTTGACCAATCATAATCTAACGGATATTGATATTCCATTTCGCACCTCATTTATCATTTCTTCTTGTTTCATTATGCTATCTTAAAGAGAATATTTTATTCTTCATTATAGCCACTCTGCATTATACACTATTTATTCATTTTAATGGAATTGTCTTCCTCTATTCATTAGTTGAGGCTAACTATTAAACATACTCACCTTAAAAACATTTTTTTCTATACATCTATAATTATTGGTGATATAATGCTTTTGTTTTATAGAAAATAAAGTGAAGCTACCATCTCAAAAACGATTTTTTGAATGGCAGAAAAACAAGCCTTATTCTAAAAAAGACTAAACTTTTTTAGAGCAGGATTATATAAAACAAATTACACTAAATATTATGAAGAAGAAGGGGTGTATAGATTGTCCCAATACGAAACACCATTGTTTACCGCTTTAGTTGAGCACAGTAAGCGAAATCCAATTCAATTCCATATTCCTGGTCATAAAAAAGGACAGGGCATGGATCCTACATTTCGCGAATTTATTGGGCATAATGCATTAGCAATTGATTTAATTAATATTGCGCCACTCGATGATTTACATCATCCCAAAGGTATGATTAAAGAAGCACAGGATTTAGCAGCCGCTGCATTCGGTGCAGATCATACTTTCTTTTCTATTCAAGGTACAAGTGGTGCTATTATGACAATGGTGATGAGCGTTTGCGGTCCTGGTGACAAAATCCTAGTACCACGAAACGTGCATAAGTCAGTAATGTCAGCTATTATTTTCTCAGGCGCAAAACCGATTTTCATGCATCCTGAAATCGATCCGAAGCTCGGTATTTCTCATGGAATCACAATTCAATCTGTCAAAAAAGCACTTGAAGAGCACTCAGATGCAAAGGGCTTACTTGTTATTAACCCAACGTACTTTGGGTTTGCTGCAGACTTAGAACAGATTGTACAATTATCACATTCTTATGACATCCCTGTACTAGTCGACGAGGCTCATGGTGTTCATATTCATTTTCACGATGAATTACCCATGTCAGCGATGCAAGCTGGTGCAGATATGGCAGCAACAAGTGTTCACAAATTAGGAGGCTCTTTAACTCAAAGTTCTATTCTTAATGTGAAAGAAGGCTTAGTGAATGTAAAGCATGTCCAATCTATTATTAGCATGCTTACGACTACATCAACTTCTTACATCTTGTTAGCATCCCTTGATGTTGCGAGAAAACGTCTTGCTACAGAAGGAACAGCACTCATAGAACAAACAATACAATTAGCTGAACATGTTCGTGATGCTATAAATTCTATTGAGCATCTTTACTGTCCTGGAAAAGAAATGTTAGGTACAGATGCTACCTTTAACTATGATCCTACAAAGATAATTGTATCTGTAAAAGATTTAGGTATTACCGGCCACCAAGCTGAAGTATGGCTTAGAGAGCAATATAACATTGAAGTAGAACTCTCAGATCTATACAACATACTATGTCTTATCACTTTGGGAGATACAGAAAGTGATACAAATACACTTATTGCAGCTTTACACGATTTAGCAGCAACATTTAGAAATAGGGCAGATAAAGGTGTTCAAGTACAAGTAGAGATTCCAGAAATTCCAGTGCTAGCACTTTCTCCTCGAGATGCTTTTTATTCGGAAACAGAAGTCATTCCATTTGAAAATGCAGCGGGTCGTATTATAGCTGATTTTGTTATGGTTTATCCGCCAGGGATTCCAATCTTTACTCCGGGGGAAATTATTACACAAGAAAATTTAGAGTATATTCGTAAAAACTTAGAAGCAGGTTTACCTGTACAAGGTCCTGAAGATATGACATTACAAACATTACGTGTTATTAAAGAGTACAAGCCTATCAGTTGATAGGCTTTTTTTTTCACCTTTTTTCCTTTTCTTCATACGATACTTAAGAATGTAACGTATAGGTGGGGATACTATTATGATTGTAATAGGCCGTTCTATTGTACATCCTTATATTACAAATGAATATGAGCCATTTGCAGCAGAGAAACAACAAATTTTATCAATAATGGCAGGAAATCAAGAAGTTTATTCCTTCCGAACAGCTGATGAACTCAGCTTTGATCTCAATTTACGAGTTAATATTATTATCTCTGCACTAGAGCTTTTTCAAAGTGGATTTCAGTTTCGTACATTTCAACAATCCTTTTGCAACCCCCAGTATTGGAAAAGAACGTCTCTTGGAGGATTCGAGCTTCTTCCAAACATACCACCTTCTATTGCCATACAGGATATTTTCAAAAACGGAAAACTATATGGAACTGAATGCGCAACCGCTATGATCATTATTTTTTATAAAGCTTTACTATCATTGTATGAGGAAGAAACTTTCAATCGTCTATTTGCAAACCTTTTACTTTATACATGGGACTACGATCAAGATCTAAGGCTCATAACAAAAAACGGTGGCGATCTTGTTCCAGGTGACCTCGTTTACTTTAAAAACCCACAAGTGAATCCAGCTACGATTGAGTGGCAAGGAGAAAACACAATCTATTTAGGAAATTTCTTTTTTTACGGACATGGCGTGGGTGTAAAAACAAAAGAAGAAATTATTTATTCATTAAATGAACGAAGAGTCCCTTACGCTTTTATTTCAGCTTTCTTGACTGATACTATTACCCGTATCGATAGCCGTATAATGAGCCAATACGCTTCTTCTAGTACACCACAGACATCCATAAGTTTTATTCCAATTAGAGATGATGCAATCGTTGCAACAGTTGGTCATACAACTACAATTTATTAAAAAAGCGCCTACACATGTAGGCGCTTTTTCTTATTATTAAGCTTTTGTATGTTCTTTATGGTCACATTCGCAATGAGATCCACATTTCCCGTATAGTACTGTTGATTTTTCATCTTCAAAATGTCCAATTGTTCCTTCACATACTTGGCATACGATTGTTCCCATTTTCATTTCCCCCTGAGTTTTAATAGTAATCTATTTATTTATCATTAAGCTTTCGCATTATCTTTTCTAGCACAGTCACAATTTGTTCCACATTTTCCGTAAAGTACCGTCGTTTTCTCATCTTCAAAATGTCCGATTGTTCCTTCACATACTTGGCATACGATTGTTCCCATTTTTCATTTCCCCCTAAGTTTATGGTCCTAAAAACTTTTAGCTGTCCATTTCCTATCAATTATTGGGCTTTTGTATGCTCTGTGTGATCACATCCGCAAGATCCACATTTCCCGTAAAGTACCGTTACTTTCTCATCTTCGAAGTGTGCAATTGTACCTTCACAATCTTGACATACGATTGTTCCCATTTTTCATTTCCCCCTAAGTTTATAATCCCAAAAACTTTTTGTAACCGCTTAACTTTCTGTCTTCATTTTAATATGTTATACTTTTTACGTCAATAGGTTTTCAGTATAACACATTAAATATTTTTAATTTAAATTAGTATGCGATATTCAAATAAAAAACAGCCATATTTATAAGTACGACTGTTTCAAAATAATTATTCTTCATATTCCGCATGTAAAGAAGTTGACGGAACTAGAAATTTGAAAAACTGAGCTAACTCCTTTGCTTCCTCTTCTGATCCTAATTTAAAAATCTCCTGTATATATTGAATATTCTCTACATCATCTCGTCCGAGTAAAGTAGACCTTCCTGTTTGCATACAAACAATGAGCGGCTTTCCAAAAAACATATTTGTATAAATAACACCAAAATCATAACGTGTATCATGTGTCATAAACCCTAAAAATCGTACCTTCACACTTTCATGCTCATCATACAATTTTTCAAACATTGGTTTCCACCTTTCTACATCACGTTTCATTAATAGTATATTAAACAAAACATGTCATACTCCTTTTAATTGTCAAAAAATTCAGTAGGATGTAGAATGATAGTATTCTACTAAGTTAGGGGGAACTTATATGCAACACGCCTTTATTACGCTTGTACCGAAATCCAACCAACAATCAGTTTCAATAGATGATATAAAACAACTTTTTCATTATTATAAAATAGTTACTTCTAAAACTGGTGCCCAAATTAATTACACGTATACAAATACCGCTTTTCCTTATGAAATTTTAGATACATCTACAACAACATTAAAACTTCAATCCACTCACGACCGGTATGACTCAATTTATATTGGTGTTGGTATAGAAAATGAACAATCTTTCATCCAAGTTTCTTTACCACCTAATGCAACATTTGGTGACAAAGGGAAAGCAAATGAATTTTGCCGTTTTTTAGCGAAGAAATTAGAAGGAGAGTTACAATTATTTAATGGAAGAACAATGTATTTTTATAAACGCTAATTTAAAAAATAGATAATATGATTAAAAATAATATACAATTCGAACATGTAAGAAATAAAGCTTGCTTTCTTACGTGCAATACAAAATATGCTATTACATAGGCTAAATATAGAAATACGAAAAAAAGAATAACTTTATAATGAAACTTATCACCATTCGATAATGTTAATACAGTGGAAAAGCCACTCCATAGTAGTAAATGATAAAATATAACATGTAATATTTTCATGGAACCTTCTCCTTTGACATGCTCTATTTTATTAATATATGGGGTTAAGTTTGAATCAATTACATATTATAGGATGATATATATTACCTTTGAAGTAAGTTAAGCCGGAATCATTTGTTAAAGTATTATATATTCATTCGACAAGTACGTTTAAAGACCTTGCAAGTCATTTGATGAAAATAAAAATAGCCCCTCTCTTACAATAAGAGAAGGGCTATTTACATTACTTAAATTATTTTACAATGTGAATTGGCATTCCAAGAGCAACTTCAGCTGCTTCCATTGTGATTTCACCTAATGTTGGGTGAGCATGGATTGTTTGAGCGATATCTTCAGCTGTCATTCCAGCTTCGATAGCTAAACCAATCTCAGAAATAATATCAGAAGCACCTGCACCTGCAACTTGAGCACCTACAAGAAGACCATCTTCTTTACGTGTTACAAGTTGTAGGAAACCGTCAGTGCTGTTTAATGATAATGCACGACCGTTAGCAGCGAATGGGAACTTAGATACAGTTACAGTCATTCCAGCTTCTTCAGCTTGTTTTTTAGTGTAACCAACAGATGCTAGTTCTGGATCAGTGAAGCATACTGCAGGAATTCCGATGTAATCGATAGCTGATGCATGGCCACTAATTGCTTCTACAGCTACTTTACCTTCGTAAGAAGCTTTGTGAGCTAATGGTGGTCCAGGAACGATATCACCGATCGCATAGATGTTTGGTACATTTGTACGACATTGCTCATCGATTTCGATGATGCCGCGGTCAGTCATTTTAACTCCAACTTGCTCAAGACCGATCTCTTGAGTGTTTGGACGACGACCTACAGTTACTAATACGTAATCTGCTTCTACAGTTTGGATTTCACCTTTAACTTCAAAGCTAACTTTTACGCCAGTTTCTGTTTCTTCAACGCCTTTAGCCATAGCTTTTGTATGGATATTTACGTTACCTTTTTTCTGTAGAGCACGTTTAACAACAGAGCTCATAGCTTTTTCGAAACCAGCTAAGATTTCGTCGCCAGCTTCTACTACAGTAACTTCTGTACCGAAGTTAGCATATGCAGTACCTAATTCCATACCGATGTAACCGCCGCCGATTACAACAAGTTTTTTAGGAATTTCAGGTAAGCTTAAAGCACCTGTAGAGTTGATAACACGTTTAGAGTATTTGAATCCTGGAATTTCGATTGGTGTAGAACCAGTTGCAAGAACAGCATTTTTAAACGTATAAGTTTGAGCTGCATCTTCAGTCATAACGCGTAATGTATTAGCATCTACGAAGTAAGCTTCACCGCGAATGATTTCAACTTTGTTACCTTTAAGAAGGCCTTCAACACCGCCAGTTAATTTCTTAACTACGCCGTTTTTCCATTCTTGAACTTTTGTAAAGTCAACTTTTACGTTTTCTGCAGTAATACCCATGTCATCAGAATGCATTGCATTCTCATAACGATGACCTGCATTGATTAACGCTTTTGAAGGAATACATCCAACGTTTAAGCATACGCCACCAAGGTTAGCTTTTTCAATGATTGCTACCTTTTGACCTAATTGTGCTGCACGAATTGCCGCAACGTATCCACCAGGACCTGCACCAACAACGACTGTATCTAATTCAATTGGGAAATCTCCTACTACCATTGTTATTACGCCTCCATTACTAATAATTGTGGGTCATTCAATAGACGTTTAATTTGGTTTAACGCTTTTTGAGCAGTTGCACCGTCAATTAAACGATGGTCAAAGCTTAGAGATAATGCTAATACTGGAGCTGCAACGATCTCACCGTTTTTCACAACTGGTTTTTCAGCGATACGGCCGATACCAAGGATTGCTACTTCTGGGTGGTTGATAACTGGAGTGAACCATTGTCCACCTGCAGAACCAATGTTTGTAATTGTGCAAGAAGCACCTTTCATTTCAGCTGGAGCTAGACGACCTTCACGTGCTTTACCAGCAAGATCATTGATCTCGTTAGAGATTGTGAAGATAGACTTACGATCTGTATCTTTAACAACTGGTACTAATAGACCTTTGTCTGTATCAGCTGCGATACCGATGTTGAAGTAATGTTTATGAACTACTTCTTGAGATGCATCGTCTAAAGAAGTGTTTAACATTGGGTATTCACGTAATGCAGATGTTAAAGCTTTAACAACGTACGGAAGGTAAGTTAATTTAATACCTTTGTCAGCTGCTACTGCTTTGAACTTCTTACGGTGAGCAACAAGTTCTGTTACATCTACTTCGTCCATTAATGTTACGTGAGGAGCTGTGTGTTTAGAGTTAACCATTGCTTTCGCAATCGCTTTACGGATACCACTCATTTTCTCACGAGTTTCTGGATATTCACCAGCTGGGATTGGTTGTGCTTTTGGTGCTTCTTCTTTCGCTGCTGCTGGAGTAGCTTCTACTGCTGCTGGAGCCTCAGTTGCTGCTACAGTTTGTCCACCATTTGCAAATGCATCGATGTCAGCTTTTACGATACGGCCATTCTTACCAGTACCAGCTACTTTATGAATGTCTACACCCTTTTCACGAGCGTATTTACGAACAGATGGCATAGCGATTACGCGCTCATTTACTACTTCTGCAGTTGCTGCTGGAGTAGCTTCCGCTGCTGGAGCTTCTACTGCTGCTTCTTCAGCTTTTGGAGCTTCATCATGATCGTCACCTTTAAATTTAAGGTTTTCGTATCCAGGAGCATCAAATTTAATTAATGTATCTCCTACGATTGCAACTGTTCCTTCTTCTACAAGTACTTCAAGTACTTTACCTTTAACAGGAGAAGGGATTTCTACTACTGCTTTATCATTTTGTACTTCAAGAAGTACATCGTCTTCGTTTACTTCATCGCCTGGTTTAATAAACCATTTTACGATTTCACCTTCGTGGATACCTTCACCGATATCTGGTAGTTTAAATTCAAATGCCACGGAATTCAGCCCCCTGATTCATTTCATTATTATGGAATATGTACAAAAGAAACCAGCATGTGCTGATTTCTTTTGCACATGAAAAGCTAAAAATTAGAAGTTCATTACTTTGTTTACAGCTTCAACAATATCTTTGTGGTTTGGTAACCATACGCTCTCTGCTTGAGAGAATGGGAATACTGTATCAGCAGCTGCAACACGTACAACTGGAGCTTCTAAGTTTAAGATTGCACGGTCGTTAATTTCCGCTACAACGTTAGCTGCAATACCAGCTTGTTTTTGAGCTTCTTGAACTACAACTACGCGACCTGTTTTTTCAACAGAAGCGATGATTGTTTCGATATCTAATGGTTGAACTGTACGTAAGTCAACAACCTCTAAAGAGATACCTTCTTTTTCAAGTTCTTCAGCAGCTTTTAATGCAGCGTGAACCATAGCACCGTAAGCGATAACTGATACATCTGTACCTTCACGTTTGATATCAGCTTTACCTAAATCAATTGTGTAATCACCTTCTGGTACCTCTTGACGGAATGAACGGTACAATTTCATATGCTCTAAGTAGATAACTGGATCGTTGTCACGAATCGCAGAGATTAAAAGACCTTTAGCATCGTATGGAGTAGATGGAATAACAACTTTTAGACCAGGTTGTTGAGCCACTAATCCTTCTAAGCTATCAGCATGTAGTTCAGGAGTATGAACACCACCACCGAATGGAGAACGAACTGTTACTGGAGCAGTCCAACGTCCACCAGAACGGTAACGCATACGAGCTAATTGACCAGAAATTGAATCCATTACTTCATAAACGAAACCGAAGAATTGGATTTCTGGAACTGGACGGAATCCTTCAAGTGCAAGACCAACTGCAAGTCCACCAATACCAGACTCTGCAAGTGGAGTATCCATTACACGATCTTCACCAAATTCAGCTTGTAAACCTTCAGTAGCACGGAATACACCGCCGTTTACACCAACGTCTTCACCAAATACAAGTACGTTAGGGTCATTTTTCATTTCAACGCGTAAAGCATCAGTGATTGCTTGAATCATTGTCATTTGAGCCATGGCTTACTTCGACTCCTTTTCTTTGTAGATTTCATATTGTTCAGCTAAGTTGTAAGGCATTTTTTCGTACATGATTTCCATTAAATCAGTTACTTTTTGTTTTGGAGCTTGGTCAGCCTTAGCAATTGCTTGTTTGATATCTTCTTTTGCTTCTTCGATTACTGTCTCTTCAACTTCTTGAGACCATAGTCCTTTAGCTTCTAAGAACTTACGGAAGCGTACGATTGGGTCTTTTTGTTCCCATTCGTTTTCGATATCTTTTGTACGGTAACGAGTTGGGTCATCACCAGCCATTGTATGTGGACCGTAACGGAATGTTAAAGTCTCGATTAAAGTAGGGCCTTCGCCATTTACTGCGCGCTCACGAGCGAAAGCAGTTGCTGCGTATACAGCTAATGGATCCATACCGTCTACTTGAATTCCGTAAATACCTGCTGCTACTGCTTTTTGTGCTACAGTTTTAGCTGCAGATTGCTTTTCTACTGGAGTAGAGATTGCATAACGGTTGTTTTGAACAACGAAGATTGCTGGAGCTTTGAATGCACCTGCAAAGTTCATACCTTCGTAGAAGTCACCTTGTGAAGCACCACCGTCACCAGTGTAAGTAATTGCAACAGATTTTTTACCACGTAGTTTCATACCTAACGCAACACCAGCAGTTTGGATGATTTGCGCACCGATAATGATCTGTGGAGCTAATGCATTTACATTCTCAGGCATTTGGTTACCCATGAAGTGTCCACGAGAGAATAAGAATGCTTGGTATAATGGTAATCCGTGCCATACTAATTGTGGTACATCACGGTATCCTGGTAAGATGAAGTCTTCTGCTTCAAGTGCGAAATGACTTGCTAATTGAGAAGCTTCTTGTCCAGCTGTAGGTGCGTAGAAACCTAAACGTCCTTGACGGTTTAAAGAAATAGAACGTTGATCTAATACGCGAGTATACACCATACGACGCATTAATTCTTTTAATTGGTCATCAGATAATTCAGGCATAGCTGCTTCATTCACAACTTCACCGTTTTCATTTAAAATTTGTAATGTTTCAAATTGAGCTGCGATAGCTTTCATTTGCTCATCAACATTAAATAGGGTCTTTTTTGTTTTAGTACCCATTCCGTTCACCTCTTCCTCTCTTGAACCATATTCTGAAACGCTTTCACTGGCTATTTTCCAGTTTAAAAAGCGCAACGATGTAAACCAACATGTTTGTATGTCGGTTGAGAATAATTTTGTGTACCTAACAATCTGTACTAATGTTTTTTCAGAAACATATTAATACAATCTTGATCACGTTTTTTAGTTTACAACTATTCTAATTACGATGTCAATTACTTTGAATACGTTTTTTTATAAATAATATGCAGGTTTCTACTACACAAACGTGTTTTTATTTTTTACATCTGTATTAGTAAGCATTGACCTACTGTTATATTATTCCCTTTTTCACTTATTTTTTCTCTTAGAATAATATGTAAACGATTTAATTCTCTTTAGTTTTTCTCTCTTCGTAACAAAAATATACAAACTACTCTTCCTTTTTTAGGTAAATACCTATACATTTCTACCCTCTCTTCCATACATTATAGTAACCGCAGTATTAGCGGGAAATAATAAAGGAGGTCATCTCATGTACGGATACTCATATTGCTATCCAACTTGTTCATATCCTTCCTACGGTTATGGCGGTTCTTGTGGCGGGTCTGGACGCGGCTTCGCCTTAATCGTTGTGTTGTTTATTCTTTTAATTATCGTTGGTGCTGCTTGCATTCGCTAATGTAAAACGAAACAACTATGGAAAGAAAAAGACGGCTTTGCCGTCTTTTTCTGTTTATCACATACATAACCTACTCTATAATAGAACGATTTCCAAAATGCCTTCCCTTTCTTGCCGATGACTTTTTCCATCTCCTTTGGTAGACTAAAGAGGAAAGGAGAGATTACATATGCTTACAATGAAAGATGTTATTCGCGAAGGAGATCCTATTTTGCGCAACGTTGCAGAAGAGGTGTCATTACCGGCAAGCGAAGAAGATACAACTACCTTAAAAGAAATGATTGAATTCGTAATAAATAGCCAAGATCCTGAAATGGCTGAAAAATATAGTTTACGCCCTGGAATCGGATTAGCGGCTCCGCAAATCGGTGTTTCAAAAAAAATGATTGCAGTTCATGTAACCGATGCGGATGGTACATTATATAGCCATGCATTATTCAATCCAAAAATCATTAGCCATTCTGTTGAACGTACATATTTACAGGGTGGTGAAGGCTGTCTATCTGTAGACCGCGAAGTACCTGGTTATGTTCCTCGTTATACAAGAATTACAGTAAAAGCAACTTCTATTAACGGAGAAGAAGTAAAATTACGTTTAAAAGGTTTACCAGCAATCGTATTCCAGCACGAGATTGACCATTTAAATGGCGTTATGTTCTATGACCATATCAATAAAGAAAATCCTTTTGCCGCTCCTGATGATTCCAAACCTCTAGAGCGATAATAATAAAGAGGCGGAAGTTAATCTTCCGCCTCTTTATTATTAAATGGGTTCCATATTCACTTATAACAATCCAGCCCACTTTAGTCCATGATATATACCGTCTTCATTAACATCCTTTGTCACATGATTTGCAAGTTTTTTCAAGTCTTCATGGCCATTTCCCATCACAATACCTGTGCCAACGGCTTCGATCATTTCTAAATCATTTAAGCCATCTCCAAATGCATACACTTGGTCACGATTAAAACCTAACTTTTCAATGTATTTCTCAATTCCTTTTGCCTTAGAACCACCATTCGGAATGATATCCATTGAATATGCATGCCAACGAATAAAATGAAAATCTGGATAATGATTAATAAACTTTTCCTCTTCATTTACTTCACAAAAAAGTAGTGTTTGATAAATATTACGTTCCTCATAAAAATTAGGCTCATATGTTGGATGCTCAAAGTTTAAGCTTCCAAAGCCTTCTTTCACATAATCATGATATTCCACTGATGCTCTCATATCTTGATGGTCAAGATATACAAGTGGATATCCTTCTTGTTTTGCAAACTGAGTAAACCTATGTAAAGCATCTGGATGTAACGGATTATTAAATATTACCTCATCTTCAAAGACAACATATTGCCCATTAAAACTAACATAATTATGTATATCAAGTTCCTTACGAATATCTTCGAACATAAATGGCGCGCGGCCTGTCGCAATTGCTACATGTACACCTTTTTCTTGTAACTGTTTTACTGCATCTCGTGTAGATTGCGGAATTTTTTTATCATGATCTAATAATGTTCCATCAATATCAAAAAAGACAATTTTATCATTCATTTGTCAAAATCCTTTCTGGCACTCTATATTCCTATTTTGAATATCACTTTTCAAATTCTAAAAAAAAGTATAACATATT
This sequence comes from Bacillus sp. FSL K6-0073, assembly GCF_038006085.1. Classification (NCBI taxonomy): domain Bacteria; kingdom Bacillati; phylum Bacillota; class Bacilli; order Caryophanales; family Bacillaceae; genus Bacillus; species Bacillus sp. FSL K6-0073. The sequence goes on from NZ_JBBOUN010000001.1 coordinate 4,026,299, forward strand.
AAACATCTGTGAAGAAAGCGTTCCCTTTCTGACCTTATTTATAAACTTTGCATATATATATTAGTAAAACATGTGGATACTTGTTCGGATGAATTTTCTTTTCCATTCTTCCTCATACTATACCTATAACTAACGGCTACTAATCGTTACTATAGAATAACTTTCACTGTATGGGAAAGGACAAGATTCACCCTTCACTTTTGTCCTATCTCTTATATCAGAGATAGAGTTTTCACTAGTAATAGGCATGTTTAAAATAAGGAAAGGAAGGAGTAATCATGCTGAAGAAGCTGAAGAAAAAGCTCAAGCGTTATTTAAACGGTCTAGTCCGTAAAAAGACAATCGCTTAAATTGTGCCCATTTCGGGCTTTTTCTTCATTCTCATTCGAAAAAACATGAAAATCGTGACTGTTTGCTTTATAATAAGTAACAGATAATGCAAAACATAGACAAGGAGAGGTTTTCCAAATGATTTTTAAAGTATTTTATCAAGAAAAATTAACTGAGGTTCCAGTACGTGAAAATACAAAAGTTTTATATTTAGAGGCTACGTCTGAAAAGGATGTTCGTACAAAATTAAATAAGTTCGCATATAATATCGAGTTTGTTCAGTCTGTTACTGGCGCTCATCTTGAATATGAAAAAGAAAACGCTGATTTAACATTAGCGGAAATCGTATAGCGATATGAAATTTCTAAAAAACGACCAAGTTGCTGTATTTGCTCTCGGTGGGCTTGGTGAAATCGGTAAAAATACATACGCTGTTCAATTTCAAGATGAAATTATTATAATTGATGCTGGAATTAAGTTTCCAGAGGACGAACTTCTCGGAATCGATTATGTAATACCAGACTACACTTATTTTGTGCGAAACGAAGATAAAATTAAAGGGTTATTCATTACACATGGTCACGAAGATCATATCGGCGGAATCCCTTACCTATTACGTCAAGTGAACATTCCGATTTACGGCGGAAAATTAGCAATTGCACTCATCAAAAACAAATTAGAAGAACACGGCTTACTTCGTAAAGCAAAACTTTACGAGATTCAAGAAGATGACGTTATTAAATTCAAAAAAACGTCTGTATCCTTCTTCCGTACAACTCACAGTATTCCAGATTCGTACGGCGTTGTTGTGAAAACACCTCAAGGTCAAGTTGTTCATACAGGTGACTTCAAATTTGACTTCACACCAGTTGGTGAACCAGCTGATTTAACAAAAATGGCTGAAATCGGTAAAGATGGCGTACTATGTCTATTATCTGATAGTACGAACAGTGAAGTTCCAAACTTTACTATGTCTGAGCGTCGCGTTGGTGATAGCATTCAAGACATTTTCCGTAAAGTAGAAGGACGGATTATATTCGCAACCTTTGCATCAAATATCCACCGCTTACAACAAGTTGTTGAAGCTGCTGTTGAAAACAACCGTAAAGTAGCTGTGTTTGGTCGAAGTATGGAAGCAGCGATTGAAATCGGACAAAACCTTGGTTATATTCGTTGCCCGAAAGATACGTTCATAGATGCATCTCAACTAAACCGATTACCAGCTAATAAAGTTGTTATTTTATGTACAGGTAGTCAAGGTGAACCGATGGCAGCACTTTCACGTATTGCAAACGGTACACACCGCCAAATTCAAATTATTCCTGGAGATACAGTTGTTTTCTCTTCTTCACCAATTCCAGGAAATACAATTAGCGTAAGTCGTACAATTAACATGTTGTACCGCGCTGGCGCTGATGTAATTCACGGGAAACTTTCAAATATCCATACAAGTGGACACGGTGGACAAGAAGAACAAAAGTTAATGTTACGTCTAATTAAACCGAAGTACTTCATGCCAATTCATGGTGAATATCGTATGCAGCGTATGCACATGAACATAGCAAATGATTGTGGCATCCCTGAAGAAAATTGCTTCATTATGGATAATGGCGATGTTCTTGCTTTACGTTCGGATGAAGCTAGCGTAGCTGGAAAAATCCCATCTGGTTCGGTCTACATTGATGGAAACGGTATTGGAGATATTGGCAATATCGTATTACGCGATCGTCGTATCCTTTCTGAAGAAGGACTTGTAATTGTAGTTGTAAGCATTGATATGAAAGAATTTAAAGTTGCAGCAGGACCTGATATCATCTCACGCGGTTTCGTTTACATGCGTGAAAGCAGCGATTTAATCAATGATGCACAAACATTAATTACAACTCATTTAGAAAAAGTAATGGAGCGTAAAACAACACAATGGTCTGAAATTAAAAATGAAATTACAGACACATTAGCCCCATTCCTATATGAAAAAACGAAACGTCGTCCAATGATTTTACCAATCATTATGGAAATATAAGAAAAAGGACAATGCCATGAAGGCATTGTCCTTTTCTCTTATCTTAAAAAGTGTTTAAATCGATCCACTTCATCGTCATGACCAATGACAATTAATATATCTCCTGCTTGAATATTCTCCGTAGCTCGAGGGGATACGATAACTTCTTTGCCTCGTTTAATTGCTACAATATTCAATCCAAACTTCGCACGAATATCTAATTCAATTAAAGAGTGCCCATCAATTTTTTTATTCGCAATAATCTCTACAATACTATGCTCATCTGAAAGCTCAAGGTAGTCTAGCACATTGCTTGATGCAATATTATTAGCAATCCTTTTTCCCATATCACGTTCTGGATGCACAATATGATCTGCACCTATTTTACTTAACACTTTTTCATGATAATCATTTTGAGCTTTTACAGTAATATTTTTTACACCCAACTCTTTCAAAATCAAAGTCGTTAAAATACTTGAATTTAAATTATCTCCAATAGCAACGACTACGTGATCAAAATTTCGAATACCAAGGCTTTTTAATACCATCTCATCTGTTGAATCTGCAATTACAGCATGCGAAGCTATATTTGCAAATTCATTAATTTTATCCTCATCTGAATCGATTGCCATTACTTCCATACCTAATTGAGCTAGTTCTCGGCAAATACTTCCACCAAAGCGACCAAGTCCAATGACAGCAAATTCTTTTTCTTTCTCACCCACAAGAATTCCTCCAATAACTTCAAGTACTATTTATTTTCAGTGTAACACACTTTATATGCGTCACAAAAACTGTAATTAGCTCTTATTTTTGTTTTTGTATATAAAAATATTGTTGCAAGTAAAAAGCGATACCAACAAGTAGCATAGCAAATACAAATATATTTCCAAAAGAACTAAATGTTTCAAAAACGAATAATAATGTTTCTTGACCAAAAAAGGCAAATAGAAGCTGTGTGAATGCAAATAACAACGCCCATATGTAATGATGTTGATGGAATAAATAATGCGTTGCACCTAAAAAAGCAATAAACGAAACGATAAAGATCCACCAATTTTCTAAAAATAGTTGCCAATTAGAAAATTGATATCCATTTACTAATATCGCAATAAGCGCGATAACTGCCATCGTCGGCACACTCCAAAATAATGCCCGTCCTCTAAAGAAACGAGTACCTTTAACATCTCCTTTTTCATGTGCAATATATGTTAGTACTACTGTGCTTATATACAAAACAGAAAGAATTGTTAAAACGATAATAAGCCAAAAATGTAATTGATAATATTCATGCTCTATATTTGTCACGATTGCAGCTAACATGCACGGAATTAACATTCCCGTCCAACCATCTACTTTTCTTTCATTCCAAAAGACCGTATTACCAATCCTTATTCCTAACAACATAAAAATAATGATACCCAATACAAATAACGTAGTTTTATTCCCTACTAAACTCGTTGAGAAAGCAATTAATCCAATAAATAAAAAGAGCACAAACCCATTCATAATTTCTAGTACAGGTGATAAATATCTCTTCACCCATTTGTATGTTTCGTCATATTCATTATTATCTACTAGACGATAGGCATAAAAACTTATCCCAAAATAAACCGCCGCAATAATAACATACGCATATAAGACGAAACATAAAATCGCACTGCTAATTTGCACGTAATTCCCCACCCTTTTTTCTATGTTTCACATTGATTTTACACACTTTTCATACTAAAAGTAAATATATATAAGTTAGTCAAATAATTAATAATGAGCAGTGGCTAAACCCCCTGCTCATTATTAAAACAGTACAATTAACTTTAATTCTTCCATTTGTATGTAAATGTCTAAAATCAATCTATACGAGCGTTACTTACACCTCAGAACAAAAAGTTTTTTGGAACCTTCAAGAAAGCGGAAGTTTTATTTTCTATTCCCTTTCCACTTTACATATTGGCTTAAAAATGTAATTGCCTTTTCAATCACTTCTTCGTCTGGTTTTAATTTTGCATGATGTAAACCATATTCTGAATTTACTCCAAGCCAAAACATAAATCCAGGGATTTCTCGAAGCATATAACCAAAATCTTCACCTGTCATTGCCTCAGTACATGTAATAACATTCATATCAGTTTGTTTATGTACAAATTGCATAAACTCTCTCGTTAACTCTTCATGGTTATATACTTGATGATACATTGCTCCGTAATCTATAATCGACTCACACTGGAAAGAAGCTTCGATACCTGCAACAATTGCCTCAATTCTGCTTTTCACACGCTTCATTGATTCCACTGATAATGTTCGAATCGTTCCTTCTAAACGAGATTTTTCTGCAATAATATTTTGGACCGTACCACCTGTAATTTTCCCGATTGTAATTACTGCACTATCAAGAGGATTTACATTGCGACTAATAACGGATTGAAGCTGTGTAACAAGGTGACTCGCTGCAACAATCATGTCATTTGCAGTATGCGGATAGGCAGCATGGCCACCTTTCCCTTTTAAATCAATATATAATTCTGAAGTATTGGCAAATAACAGTCCTTCTTTCGTTGCAATTGTACCTACAGCGTATTCTGGTGCAATATGAAGACCAAGAATTATATTTGGTTTCCATTCTTTTAACTCTTCACTTTCTAACATAGGAAGAGCACCGCCTGGTCCTTCTTCTGCTGGCTGGAATAGAAATACAAGGTCATCATCTATTCTTTCGCTCACAACTTTCGTTAGAAGGCCTAAACCGATTGTTGTATGTACATCATGGCCACATGCATGCATCATCCCCTCATGAATAGAAGCAAACTCGTATCCAGTTTCCTCTGTAATTGGTAAACCGTCTATATCTGCACGATAACCTATTATTTTTTCGGGATTTTTTCCATTTACTTTAACGATTACACCCGTTTTCCATGTCTTCACTTCCACAAATTCATGAGAAAGTGTTCCTATATAATCTAAAATATACTGTTGTGTTTTCCATTCCTTAAATCCGATTTCTGGAATTCTATGTAGATCTCTACGAATTTGGACAAATTTGCTTACTGTCATTTTTGCACCTCTATCTATAAAAAGCGTAAGAGCCCTTTTACGCTCTTACGCTTTTTTTACTTTTTATTTCTCTGGGTTTAATTGACGAAGCTCTTGTTTAATTTCTGTTTTTGCTTTTGTCTTCTCATCAATTTCTTTAATTACACGTGCTGGAGTACCTGCAACAACTGTGTATGGAGGCACATCTTCTGTTACAACAGCTCCCGCTGCTACAACTGCACCTTTACCTACTGTAACACCCTCTAAAACAACTACGTTTGCACCGATTACTACATCATCTTCAACGATAACTGGTTTTGCAGAAGGTGGCTCAATAACACCTGCAAGTACAGCACCTGCACCTACGTGACAGTTTTTACCGACTGTTGCACGTCCACCAAGTACTGCATTCATGTCGATCATAGAACCTTCACCAATTACAGCACCAATGTTAATTGTTGCATTCATCATAATTACAGCGTTGTCACCAATTTCAACATGGTCACGAATAATAGCACCTGGCTCGATGCGAGCTTTAATACCTTTTAAATCAAGCATTGGGATTGCAGAATTACGACGATCGTTTTCTACAACGTAGTCAACGATGTGCTTATTATTCTCATCAAGAATTGTCTTAATTTCAGACCATTCTCCGAATAATACACCTGATTTTTTATTCACAAATGCTTGTACTGTTTCAGGGAATGTTACTTCTTTTAAATCCCCTTTTATGTATACCTTTACAGGAGTTTTCTTTTCACTTTTTTGAATAAACGAAATAATTTCGTTAGCATCCATCATTTTCATTCTTGTTGCCTCCTAAATCCATTTATAATGTTACTCTACCAAACGAAAGAGCGAGTAGCAAGATAATAATCTTATTTTTCCCTTTGAATTTCTTCTATAATTTCTAAAAATGCTTGCACTTGCTTCAACTGCCTTGCCGAGTCACTTGTTAACAACCATGTTTCTCTCGTCAGTTGAACAGGTGTTTTATACATATTTTCCTGTACTTCCTTTAAAACAGTAGAAGGTAAAAGGGCATAACCTATACCATTTAAAACAAGTTGTTTACATGTTTCAATTTGGTCAACTACAATTGTTCGCTTAGGCGGATTAGAAAATAAACCATACCACCAATTTTGTATTTGTCCATAATAAGTAGAGTCACTTTTAAATTGAATGAACGGCCTATTTGTTTCTTTTAACATCGAAATATCTTTTATTTCTTTATCAACTAAATACAGTTCATCTTCAAATAATTGTTGTTTCTGACCTTTATATTCTTGTGTGCCCCTCAGTATAGCAACATGAACGTCTCCTTCATAAAACTGCTTTTGCACTTCACTACTCCATCCAGTAAACAGCGATATCTTTACAGAAGGATATTTATGCACAAACTTTTTCAAAACAGGAGGGAGCCAATATTGACCAATAACTGACGCAACAGCTATTTTTAACGTTCCATGAGTTTCCGTTCTAAAAACAGCTAGCTCACTTTTTATATCTTCTTCCCTTTGCAACATTTCTTTAGCATAATTTGCTACTTTTTCCCCTTCAGGTGTAATTGTCAATCCTTTTTGTGAGCGAATAAAAAACTTCATTCCCCATTGTTTCTCCATAGATTGTAATCGTTGACTCAGCGCAGGTTGGGAAACAAATAAACGTTCCGCCGCTTTTCTCATATTTGATTCCTGAGCTAACACAACCATCATTTGAAAATCATCAATTTGCAACTTTCTCCCTCTTTCCTTAGCTTCCATACACCTTATTTTAATAAGCTTTTCATCCTTAATTTAGCCGAATGCTTTCATTCAGAAAATACAATTGTCCAGCGCAAACTTTCCTTATGTTTTATGTCTTTTTAAATATAATACATACACAAGTGATATGCACGAAAAAAAGTGACTTCTTCGTTTCTATGAAGTCACTTTTCTCACGTTATCGATTATATTGCCTTACTTTCTTATTCAACAATTTTAAAATAGCCCGACGTGTTAAAATCCCCTCAAAATAGCCTTCTTCATTAACAGCGCAAATAAAAGGATGATCAATTGTCATTTCTAAAGCTTTTGCAAATGAATCGTCTAATTTAAGAACAGGTATATCTTCCTTCATCACCTGCTCTACTTTCATATCATCGAGTCTTTCAAACTCAATACGCTCTAATCCTAACATACCATCTAATATCATGGCAGTACTAATCAAACCATGTAGTTTATACATTGGATCTAAGACAGGTATCGCCGAATATCCAGATTTCACAAGAACGAGTAAAGCATGTTCTAAACTATTTCCAATTTGGACATGAGCTACTTTTTCCGATGAAATCATTAAATCCTTCACAAGAATTTGTTGAAATTCGTCTTTCGGAATACTAATCATATTACATCCCCCATTTTCCTTTTTTCCTGCTTATGTTCACAACTCTATTCACATTTTATGACAGCGTTTTCATATTATTATTTTGTCCTAAATTTATTTCAATAAAAATACAATCACACAGCTATTTTAGCATACAGCACAAAAAAAAGACTACCATTCCGGTAGCGCTTAATACCCTTTATTTTTTAATCTGTAAAATAACCTTGTGATTTTTTTATATTGCATCACATCTGTCTGTTTCAAACCATTCTCAATATCTGTAAGTTCCACAGCTAAAATTTCACTTGCATAATTTTGCTGAAATAAAATATCTAGTAATAAACTTTCTTCTTCCTTTGTTAAAACAACTTCCCTTTGCATATACCCCTCTCCTTACACTCGCATCGTTACTCTTATTATATAAAAAATTCAACCTATTTAATAGATGTAATATTCAGTTTTTATTAAAAGATATGTAGCAATCGTACACATACAAAAAAATCATTTCGTATATCGATTTGCATAGCTAAACGCCGCATAAGCATCCGGCTTAATTTTTGCAGTTAATCCCATTGCTCGAATTTTTTCTGTCATATCTAAAATAAATTCTTTTGTTAAACCATCATTCCCAATGTCTAAATGAATTTCCATTATGAATCCAGCCCCATCTTGAGCATAAGGATGCAATAACTCCCATATTGTTTGTATATGAGTAGGCGTAAATAGACATGCGATTTCTTGACTAAACTGCGTTTCTAAATATATTTTCTCACGTAAGGTTGCCGGCTTATCTTTTACTGATCTGTGGTGTAAACAGCCCCAGGCACCTTTTCCAACACGATGAATATGGATTGCTGTAATAAACCTCGTATCCTTTTGATGCGCTTGCGAGTCTGTCCCAATGGATAATCGATATAAATTTCGCGGATCCTTTTCAATGAAACTACAAATACGGTTAAAGACCGTATCAAAATTTAAATGTCTCTCTGAAACATTGTAAAATTTATGTGCACCGTCCACAGAGTCACGTCCTTTCAATTAGACAGACTTTTCGTATTCTCATTGTATGGGACAAAAACTAAAATTATAACTTCCTATCCTTTATTCGTTTCAATATTTCGAATTACAAAGTGACAAACTTGGCACGTATAAATTACATTTTGATTAGATTGAGCCGTTAATACATGAATAATCTCAGCAGAACTTTGACAATTAGGACAAATCACAACTGGTAAACGTTCCATACGATAACCTCCTAGTCATATTTCTCCCGGCTATTTGCAGAACCCAGCGATTGTGAGAAGTTTAGCTTCACATATTCACCCAGTTGACGGGACTAATTTTCCACATGGATAAGCAAACTTGCACGGATTAAAATTTCATTTTAATACCATTGTAGGAAAAATAAAAAACTTCTATACATTCCGCTAGAAAGTAATAGAACTAAAAAAGGTACTGCCACATGGCAGTACCTTTTTTATATGTATCAAGAAATGATATCGTAAATCTCAATTGCAACCATGTCGATATTATCGAATTGATACACTTGAGGTTTTTCACCTTGTTGATACACTTCTAACTCATACATTTCACTTTTATCGAAAAATTTCACGCTACATTTGCGCTCACCGTTCACTTCAAAATAGCGTTGTGCTACTTCACCGCTTTCAGCTTGTTCTTGTAGACTAACAAGTCGAGTTAAAATTCCTTGGAGTAGAGACATGAAATCTCTCCTTTCTCTAATCTTCCTACCAATAGGTTTTACAGCTATACTCATTCTATCCGTCATAACAGAAAAAATGTTCCACACTCTAGGATAAAGGTTATTGGCCAGAAACTCAACTAAAAATTTGTCGAAATGCGAAGGAAAAAACAGAAAGAACATATTTCCCCTTCTTTATTGCGGTTTTTATACTGGAAGAATATAATAAAAAACAGAAAAAAGGAGGAATAACAATGAAAAAAATTGAGGTTTATACACAACCCGATTGTCCGCCATGTGTTATTGTGAAAGAATTTTTGAAGCATAATAACGTTGCATATGAAGAATTTGACGTAAAAAAAGACGCTGCTGCTCGCAATCGTCTTTTATACGACTATGATTCTTATTCAACTCCAACAGTCGTAATTGATGGCGAAGTAGTTGCAGGGTTTCAAATTGAAAAGTTACAACAACTACTCAATATAGAATAGGAATAGGTAAATACCTATTCCTATTCTTATCCCGCTATTTGTAGGTAGTAAAACTCCCACCCAAAATTTAGCTACAGCAAAGAAGTTAGATGGAAGAGTAATCCCTCTCACTGATTAAAAATTTCACTTTATAATTGTTGCAACCTTTTTATTTCAGTTAAAAGTTCCTGACTTTCATGATATCCTGCTAATTTCCATTTATCTTGATCCCTTTTCAATGTTACAATTTGATACTGTCCACTTTTTGTCCGCTCATATACATATAAATTTTTATGTTCTTCATCATACGACATTTTCGTTTCTGAATTAAAAGAAAACGGTGCTTCTTTTGCCGGAAGTAAATATTCACCACTTTGTTTATCACTTCTGCTATTTTCATCTGTAAATACTTGAAGGAAATTATCTGTAAAATACGGTGATAACGTCTCTATCATCTTATTCATCGGCAAATGCTTCCCACGAATTGAAAACTGTGTTTCATAGCCTTTTTGTATCGTTGTAAATACTTCTTTCCGATCGACTTCCACTTCCTCTTTTCCTAAAACAGTCGTAACACTATAACCAACTAGAAAGGCAACACATACAAATAGAACAAGCCATATTCCATATTTCCTCATTTTTTCACCTTCCTTTTAAAAGAACTTGTCTTTGTAGTATTCATTGTAACAATGATTATGCAAAGAAAGGACAGATTTCGTTCGTAAAATCTTTACAACGATAGACAGCATTTTCATCACCATTTTCACTATTACCAATTTATGATAAAAACAAACAAAAAATGCACGAATTCCTTCGTGCATTAAAATAAAACATCTTCTTCATATAAATATTCATAAGATAAATCTATAAATAAAAAGTTGTCATCATCAATCGGGAAAGAAAATGTTCGTACCATTTCTCCCGTTTCAATATCTGCATATAAATCTGAAAGCCTCGCCTTATTCTCAAAACGCATTTTCATGATATTCTCGAGAAAATACGGGCGCCAACTCCAGTTCTTCATATAATAATCCGGCATCACAATCCATTCTCCATCTTTTTTCATAACATTTCCTGATTGTTGGAAACCATCTTCATTACAAATAAATATACGAAAACTACACTGTGATACACTTTGACTAAATTGTAATAACCAATCATTTATATCTTCATTCTTTTTTTGTTTTGATAAAACATCGCCAATGCGATCGCGTAACATCTCTGTTAAATTATAAATTTTTTGTAACTTCTTCTTTTCATGCTGAATAAACTGATGACATTCATTACCCAGTCGCTCTTTCAAAACATTCGTTTCAATAAAATCAGGTAAACATTCTTTCAAATAATTACCTTGATAATATCTTCCACCGTTCTTCCAAGCATATTGCAGTTGATAAAAAGCATCTATTTCTTCATATAACAAAGTTGCACCAATTCTTCTAGCAAGTAATGATAAAGAATATAAAATATCTTGATAAGATTGTAAAAGTGCTGTTTGCCTTAAGTTCGTTAAATCTACTTTTAAAATATCAGGTGCTAACACGCTAATACGCTCTAAATTACTTGTGCCCGTTCCGACTTTATTAATGGAAATTTGAATACCATATGTACGATAATACATAAGCAAATGATTAAATTGCTCTATATCTTCTTTACATTCATGCTCTGTAATCTCTAAAACAATTTGTTTTAAATTTAAACCTTGTTCTTCATACCTCAATAAAAGTTGAAGCAAGCTTTCATCATTATCATTCATTAATACATTAGCATTCCGATGTATAAATAATAATAATTTTTGATCGCTTTCTAAATAACGATTTAAAGCTTTTTCTACTATAATATTATCCGCTTCCAGTTGAAATTCACTTGGAATCGAATCATCGTGAAAGAAAGAAGCTAAACTTTGTATGCCCTCTTCTGTTTGAATACGTCCTACTACTTCGTATCCAATTACAGTATGCTCATCAGCACTAAAAATAGCTTGATAATAAGGAAGGACTTTATCCAAGTTACTCATTACATCTAATGCATCTATCAACGTGCTTCCCTCCCTTTACTTTTCAAAAATTATAACATGATATTTACGGAAAAATAATAAAAAATCCCTTCAGTTTTCCTGAAGGGATTAGAGGGGTAAAATGCTAAGGGGAATTAGCAATTCTACTATGAAGAAAAAAGAGGTCTTAAATATAACGTATATATGACCTCTTGTAAACACTTTTCTTTCATATGTCACAATTCCGTCACATTTAACCGTAGAAAAATGAATCAAACATTCATTTTTTTATCCCTTTTAAAATGGATATTGATGTAAATGTTGTCCTCCATCCATTGTCATGCAAGTTCCATTTATGTACGCAGCTTCATCTGAACATAAATAATAAGCTAGGCCAGCGATTTCTTCTGGCGTACCCAACCTTCCAAGCGGAACACTTTGTATCGTACGTTTAGCCATTTCTTCTGAAATCCATAATTTATCAGCACCGCCCGTACGTTCAATTGGTCCTGGCGCGATAGCGTTAACTCGTATTCCATATTTACGTCCCCACTCAACAGCGAGCGTCTTCGTCATTGCTAATACTCCTGCCTTCGCTGCAGCCGAATGAATCACTCCTGGACCTGCATCCCATGCATATGTTGCTACCATGTTAATGATATTCCCTTTTATACCTTTTTCAATCCAATATTTTCCGACAGCATGACTACAGTAAAACGTACCGTTTAATACAATATTAATGACTGAATTCCAGCCATTCACAGATAAATCTTCTGCTGGACAAATAAAGTTTCCAGCTGCATTATTTATTAAAACATCAATTCTACCAAACTTCTCATCAATCTGTTCAATCATTTTCTGAATGTCATCCGTATTTCTTACATCCATTTGTACAGGTAATACTTGCCCTGGAAATTGTTCAATTTCCAACTTTGTTTCCTCTAGTTTTTCCTTTGTACGTCCTGTAATAACAACTCGTGCCCCTTCTTTTGCAAAACGAGTCGCCATTCCTTTTCCCATTCCACTCGATCCACCTGTTATAATAACTACCTTTTCTTTCACATACATCCCCTCCAAAAAATGAATACACATTCATTTTATCACTTTATTTAATAGAAATCTTTATATTTTTAAACTTTTCTGATATTTTAGCGTAAAGAACTTTCTTTTTATTCATTTTTTTTCGTAATCTATACTACTTTTTATTATGTAAAGTATATTTTAAATAAACTGAAAGGAGATTTGAGTAGCCTATAAATGGAATGAAAACATTGAGGTATACTCATATTTTTATGAAGCACATTACAAGAAGAAATTTTTTAAAAATTGGTATGCGTACTTGTCTCTATTCATTTATAACCAGTAGCATCGGATACTACTATGCTAAATATATAGAGCCCCATTTCATTTCTTTTACACAGCACACATTAAAATCACAACTCATCCCAAAAAGTTTTCATGGTATGAAAATTCTTCAATTCAGCGATTTACATCTCGGATACTATTTCTCGCTTCAACATTTATCTAAAGTTGTTTCTAAAATTAATACTGTAAATCCAGATATTGTCCTTTTTACCGGAGATCTCATTGATAATTATCAAACGTATACTGACACTCCTTTCGTTGCATCCATTTTAAAAAATATACAAGCCCCCTTTGGTAAATTCGCTATTTATGGTAACCATGATCACGGTGGATATGGAACTGAATACTATGAGCACATCATGCGTGAATCAGGATTTGAGCTATTGCTCAATAGTGAAAAAAGAATTCGTCTAATGGATAATAGCGAAATTTCTATTTTCGGTCTCGATGATATACTACTAGGCAAACCAAAAATAGAGAAAACATTAGAGCATGCACGGCAAAGTACTTATAACATTGTTCTTGTTCACGAACCAGATATCGCGCCCCAAGTTTCTAGATATCCAATCAACTTGCAACTTTCTGGTCATAGTCACGGCGGACAAGTACAAATTCCTTTTTTAGGAGCTATTATTACACCTTCACTCGCCAAAGACTATATTGAAGGCTTCTATACAATTCAGGATTTAACTCTCTATGTCAATCGAGGCCTGGGAAGAACACGTGTCCCATTTCGTTTTATGTCAAAACCTGAAATCACAATTTTCACACTCCAACATTCGTAATAATTCGCCTATTTTCTTACATATCCTTTCTTGTACGCGCTCATCCACGTTTTGTTTACCATATGATAAAAGTGAGTCCAATAAAGGAGGTATGTTCATGTATCCATATTATCAACCAATTCCAGTCCGTTCAGCACCTATTGGTCCAGTAGGCGACTCACGCTTCTTCCCGTTTTTTGGCGTTCCCTTTCTAGCTGGAATTGCTGGTGGATTGCTCGGCGGAGCATTAGCTTTCGGCCCTCGACCATTTTATCCACCTTATCCAACACCTTTCCCGCCGCCAGCACCTTATCCTTGTTACGGTGGACCATGTCAGCAACCATACTATTACTAAGTTAAAATAACGATTCTTTCAAATATTATTCTCTCAACGAGCCATCTCATTACACGCTTATAATAAAACTATTGTTTCTACTCATCCTTCCATTTTTGGAGCATATGAGTAGAAAAAAGTAAAAACCTCTTATTGACATAAGAGGTTTTTACTTTTTTCATTATTCAGCGTCTGTATTTTGATATGCCATCTTAAACAACTTCACTTGGCTATCAATTTCTTCTGTACTACTATTAATAACATAATAGTAATCACCATCTTTATTTTGTTCACGTGTTTTCACATTATCAGCTAATGTAAGCTGTAAAATCGCCTTAATTCGTGCCTTCATTTCAATATCTAATATTGGGAAAGATATTTCCACTCGCTTCTCCATATTTCGCGTCATCAAATCAGCTGAAGATAAATATATTTTCTCCTCCCCATTATGATGGAAATAATAAATACGGCTATGTTCTAAATATCTTCCAACAACACTAACTACACGAATATTTTCACTTACATTTGGAATGCCAGGTCGTAGGCAACATGTCCCTCGAACAATGAGCTCTACCTTTACTCCAGCTTGTGATGCTTCGTACATTTTTTTAATTAATGGTTTATCTGTTAATGAATTCATCTTAGCGATAATATATCCATTTCCATATTGCCTATGATAACGGATTTCTTCATCTATTAAATCTATAAATTGCTCTCTTATATCAAATGGAGCAACCGATAAATGATGAAAATGTGGCTTTGTTGTATAACCACTTAAATAATTAAAGAAATTGGTTGCATCAACCCCAAAGTCTTTTCTTGATGTAATATATCCAAAATCAGTATATAACTTCGCTGTTGCATCATTATAGTTTCCAGTTCCGAGATGTACGAACCTTTCGATTTTTCCGTTTTTTCTTCTTACAACTAACGTAATTTTACTATGTGTTTTCAAGTGACTTACACCGTAAATAACATGACAGCCTGCCTGTTCCAATTCTTTAGCCCAATGAACATTGTTTTCTTCATCAAATCTTGCCTTTAATTCAACTAATACTGTCACTTGTTTTCCCTTTTCAGCCGCTATCTTTAACGCCTGAATAATCGGTGAATCACCACTTACACGATATAACGTTTGTTTAATCGCAAGTACATTCGGATCGTCCGCCGCATCACGGACAAAATCAACTACCGGCTGAAATGATTCAAAAGGATGATGTAATAAAATATCATGCTCAATTGCTTTTTCAAATACATCTTCTTCATCACCTAAATCTTGAGGTGGTTGCGGAATAAGAGCCGGATATACAAGATGTTCATATAAAGGAGCTAGTTTTTTATATAAAGAAAACAAACATGTTAAATCTAATGGACCATCCATTATATATACATCTTCATCTTTTACTTCCAGAACCTCATATAATAACGCTAATACTCTTTCATCAATGTGTTCTTTCCCAACTTCTAAACGAACAGCAGCCCCCCACTTACGCTTTTTTAATTCTTTTTCAATTACCTTTAATAAATCTCTCGCACCTTCTTCATGAATCGTTAAATCTGCATTGCGTGTAATACGGAAACGAGTAACAGATGATACTGTATATCCCGTAAATAATTTATGAGTAAAGCTACTAATTACGTCTTCTAATAAAATAAATTTATGCTTTTGCCCTTCGCTCGGTAAAATTATGAAGCGCTCAAGTAATGAAGGAACTTGCACAATTCCTAACTTCGTCCTGTTTTCTTCTTCCGCTTGCTTCTCATCATATAAAAGAGTAGCCAAATTCAAACTTTTGTTTAATAACATTGGAAATGGGCGATATGCATCAATAGCTACAGGAGTTAACACCGGAAAAATTTGCTCATCAAAATACTCTTCTATAAATTCTCGCTGCTCTTTCGTCAAATCATTGAATGTTAAACGTTCAATTCCCTCTAACTCAAGTGCTGGTAATACATAATTTTTAAATGTATCATATTGTACTGTCATTAGTGCATGGGCTTTTATCGCAATTTTATTTAATTGCTTTTTTGGTGTTAAGCCAGCTTTATTTTCTGGCTGATTAAATCCAGCACTCACTTGATCCTTTAATCCCGCTACACGTACCATAAAAAATTCATCTAAATTCGAACTAAAAATACTAATAAATTTCAATCTTTCCAAAAGTGGATTATTTGCATCTTGCGCTTCTTGTAAGACACGTTCATTAAATGCTAACCAACTTAACTCTCGATTATTGTAATAAGCTGTATCATTTAAATTTACTGCATTCCCCTTCAATAATTCCATTCTCTTCACACTTCCCCTTGAAACTTTTTTACTATAATTTACTTACTTTTATTTTAGCAAATTACAATATTATAAAGTGTAATTTTTTTGTAAAGACATCCGTACAACCTAATATTTTAGTTCAAATGACAAGTTAATATTCGTTTTTAATACTCTTTCTAACTGTTTTTTTTGTTTTTCAGCTTGCACTTTTTCCGCTAATGCCGATTGTTCACATAAAGCTTTAAACGTTAATCCTTCTTCGCTTTCTGTTATAGATATGGTATCAATAAGCGATCGTTGCCTTGCATTTAAAGTAGCTGAAAATTGTAAAACAGCTCCTAACAGGCGGATTTTTTTTTGTTCGCTTTTATCAAACCAACCTTCAAATGGAGATAAATGTTGTTTAAATAACATTTTTGATTTATACGATGCAATAAGCGCTAGCCTTACTCGATCTTTATGCATCATGCCATCAATTGTCTTATTCGCTAATAAATAAAACGTATGTAAACGGCTCGCTTCTTCGTCTATATATTTGCCTATATTAAACACTTTCGCTGCTTGATGGAACACTTCCCAGTCTTTTACTGACATAGAAATAAGCCCTATTTCCTCAAGTTGTTTGCAAATTAGTCTTCCATGTTTAATAAGTTGAATAACAAATTCCATGTCCATTTCGTATTCATGTGATAGTAAATGCAGACTTTCTTCAACTACGTTCGGATAATATGAAATCCCCAAATCTTTTGTCAACTCTTCATAGAAAACACCTTCTCTTAACCCTTTTCTACTTAATACAAATGCCGGTGCCTCTATAACATTAACAAGTGTATGAAATACTTCAACCGCTGGAATAATCGTATCTGCTCGATCTTTTGCCAATCCTTCCAATTTCTGAAGTTCTATGAACGACAATCTTTCCAATTCATCTTTTACACTTTCAATATCTTCTTCTTTCATCTTGTATAAATGTAATCCTGCTATAGGATAACATATTAAATTTTGATGGATTTTTACTAAGTTCCTAGCACTACCACCAATTGCAATAAGAGGCAATTTCTTATTGATTAACCATGGTAACGTTCGAAGTTGAAACTCTAAATACTGTTGCATTCCCTCTAACTCATCTTTAGTAGGAATATCACCTTTAATAAATTGTTGCTTTAAAGAAAGTGCCCCAAAAGGAAAACTATGGTACTCTAAAATCTCTCTATTTCTAAAGTATGTAACTTCCGTACTTCCCCCACCAATATCTACCGTTATTCCTTCTGAAAACGATGTAGAATTCATAACCGCCAAGTATCCGTAACGCGCTTCCTCATACTCTGATAATACTCTAAGCGTAAAGTCCGTTTGTCCTTCAACAAGCTTTTTAATTTCCTCTTGATTCTCCGACTGTCTAATTGTTGCTGTTGCAACACAAAGTACATGATGCAACTGATGGAATCTTGTACTTTCTTGAAATTGAAATAATGTCTGTAATAATACTTCTATTCCCTCTTCATTCAACACACCATCAATTAAGTAATTCCTTAACCTAGCAACAACTTTCGTATTTTCAATCTCTTTATAAAAACCTCCATTTTGCTTTTCATAAATAACTAAACGCATTGTATTAGATCCAATATCTATAATGGCATACTGTTGTTTTAATATTTCTTTCAAACTTCTCACTCTTTCATTATCAAATTTCAAAAACATATTCTATTACTATTATACAAAATAGTTGTTTTTTGTAACAATATTGCTTTAATATTGAAAATATATACAATCACTTTTTGCGTATAATAAATACCTATTTTATTTATGGTATAATAATGAAAAATTGAAAGGAGATTCAATATGAAACCTTCACAACCACAATCTCAATTACAAAACCAACATTCTATTAATCGACTAGCTCAATCTATTTTCGTTGTGAATCGTCATGCTAAAGCAGCTACTAATCCTAAATATTTATACTGGTTAAAAAAGACAGCTTTAGAACGTTTGATTGCTGAAAAAAAAGCAATTAAAGAAGGATTACATTTTTCTAGAAACCCACGTTTTAGCCAACAACAATCTGATGTCCTTATACGTTTAGGCGATTATTTTTTCCACATCCCTCCTACGAAAGAAGATTTTCGAATTCTACCGCATCTTGGTCATCTTGAATCCTCCTATCGAAATCCGAAAACAACCTTATCTTTAACAGTGGCAAAAAAAACAATTCAAGATTATATTGGTCCTGAAGCATTAAAACAAGAAAAAAAATTAAGTGAACCTGTTCCATGGTATAGTCGTACTTATACAAAAAAATAAAACAGTTTGGCCAAGTGTAGGCCAAACTGTTTTATTTTTTCTCTTCTTTAATTTTAATATTTGCTTGTTTATAAAAAGCTACTTTTTCTGTATTATAAGACTTTGTGAATTCATTAAATTTATCTTTTTCTGACTCAATATCCTTATAAGATTGATTTACTACTTTTACTTTTTCACTAATATCTTTTAATTTAGTACCTTTATCTTGTAACATTGTATATAACTCTTTTTCTTGTTTTAAAGATTTGTCATAGCTGTCATACATTTTATTAAATGAATCGTGTCGTTTCTCATACGTGCTTTTCACTTTATCAGCTTGATCTTTCAATTTCTTATCTTCAATTTTCTTCACATACTTATCAGCTGACTTCACTTCTTCTTGCGCTTTATTTAAAACTTCTTTTTCTTTTGCAAGCACTTTTTCTCGTTCAGTTGTATTTTTCACTGCTTGATTCAGTTTTTCTTTAACAGTTTGATTATTATCTTTTCCTTCTTGAACAATCTGGTTATATAATTCTTGTCCTTCTTTCTCTAAAGTCTCAAGTTTTTTTGCATCTTCAAACATTGTTTTTTCTTGTTTAGCAGCGTTTTCAAACGCTACATATAATTCTTCTTCTGGTTTCGGACCGAAACAACCGGCTAATAAAATCATTGATAATGCAGTTACAATTGCTAATTTACTATATTTCAACATCTCTTCCTCCTACTTATAAACGACCATCGTGTAATATAAAAAAGTTATAAAATATGTAATTGTTCTATACACTCGCATCTTTTTTACGAAGATCATTAATATTGTTTGTACAAATTATTACTTGATATTACATTATTCTTTTTGAATTATTTAGCAATTCCATATCCATCTTTAAGTATACTACTTCGTGTTTTTTAAGGCCTGTTCACACTATGTATTACTTTAATGTCCACGGAATTTCACCTCAGTCTTAATAAGACTATAATAGTTCACCTGATAAAAGGTGATCGCTCCGCTCTCACGTCTATCATTCCCTTTCCAGCTTTCTATCAATTAATCTCTTTGTTCATTTTACACAGTACAATCGATATCTCGCAACAACTTACAAATATTCTTTTCATTTCCTAAAAAGGAAAAGTGTAGAGCTTGCTTTCCTCTACACTTTTAAAATAAAACACACTGTGCAAATTGCATTGACACTACCATCATAATTATATGCTTATTTCATATATTTTTAAAGACTTTTATTACAAACGTGGCGTTTTTTTGTAATAAAAGTCAAAAAAATGTTACAAATAAAACATCTTCCTATCATATATCTTCAAATCAAAGCTTCACTCATTTTCTTGCAAATTTCTATACTGGTACAATTGATTTTGCGACTTTCTCAACAGTTCTTCAAACGTTTTTCCTTCTACTGGATAGCTAGCTGCTCCAAATAAAAGAGTGACACTGAGTAAATCACCTTCTATTTCACTTTCAATATTTTTC
The DNA here is from genome assembly GCF_038006085.1 of Bacillus sp. FSL K6-0073. NCBI lineage: Bacteria > Bacillati > Bacillota > Bacilli > Caryophanales > Bacillaceae > Bacillus > Bacillus sp. FSL K6-0073. The sequence goes on from NZ_JBBOUN010000001.1 coordinate 4,046,694, forward strand.
ATTAATCGTTTTGTTATTGTTGATGTTTCATGACCATTATCAATTGCTACAATAACGTACTTATTTTCATCCCACTTTGTAACAACATCGCCCTTCCGAATTGTCTTTACAATTGTACTCTCTAATTTTTGTACTAACACTCCCAACTTTTTTTCTTGCAACGTGTCTTTTAATCCTTCCCATTCTTTTACAGAAAGAATGTACACTGTAATATTACGAGAATCTCTTTCAGATAAAGCAGCTACTTTCCCAAAAAAATCAACAACAAAATCATTGCTTGCCATTCCTCCTACTTCCATACCCATACGCTCATTCGCTCTTTTATCGTACCAATGTCCAAAATAATAACTTAGTATCATTTGCAATATATAAATAATAAAGACGGTATAAAATGATCGTGAATCCAGTTTTGCAATTACATCCTGAAGTGCAATCCATTCTGTAACTGCCACAGTATTGCCAAGCAATAATCCACTAATTTTCCCTTTATGTTTCATACTTTTCCCCCTTTTATACCAATATATGTTTCTATATCAATAATGTTTTTCTACAAAATAAAAAATGTACATATGCAATGTACATTTCTGCTTAAGCTTGTATACCTTTTCTACTCTATTTCATATATATAATATATAACTTTTATAGAAAGGAGTAATCTATATGCTACAAAAAGAGAATCTATCAGATGCTATGCGTTTACTAGCTGGTTTTCTATTATCATTAAAATTATTATTTACCTCTTTCGGCATACACTTTATTACAAACGATCAAATCGACGCTATTGTTAATGTTGTTTCATTTTTATTTATTCTATACTTTGGCTACAAAAATAACTATGTAGGAAAAAAAGGAATGGAGCAAAAAAAAATACTCAAAAAACACAACCTTCACTAAAAAAGGAACCTTTTGTACAGGTTCCTTTTTATCATTGACGCACAACAACTTCATTTGTTTGCAGTGGGCCATATGATATCTCTTTATCTTGAAATGTATATGTAGCCTGAAAGAATGTTTGTTTAAGAGCTTTATCTTTATTAGCCTTTATTTTACAACGTAGTTCCACCTTCTCATTCGGTAACAATTCATCAATTCGCCATCTAACAAGCTGGAATAAAAACTCACTTATCCCCCTATCAACTTTTAAAGAATTAGGAATATAAGCAAAGTAATCTCGAATCATATGACTTACAACGACTCTCGAAATCATTTCTACCCCTTTATTTTCCACTTCAATTCGCATAATAAGTATGTCGTTTACATCGTAGGTCAATTCATACGAAAATTGTTCTGTATACATACTACCAATTTGTAATGTAACGGCTACTTGAGGAAATTCGTTTTCCTTTTTAGATCCGTCAATCCACAATACTGGTTGTAGCGGTATTGAATACTTTCCTGTATCCGAAATTCGTCCCCATATTTTCATAATATATATTCACCTCATTTCAGATGTAACATACACACAATGAATTCCCCAAATTACTAAAGCTTGCTACAAGCAACCTTTAATATTTCTCTTCCTTTTATCCTATTCGACAATATGAAGAAAAAACCATTTTTCATCTATTAACAGAAGGTGTTCTTTATGAAATTTTTTTACAATTTACTTCATTTCCTTTATAGCAATATTCAGTATGGCTCACTCGTTCTCTACTCATACGAAAGAATATTTTGACGGAAGAAAAAGTTTGCCTTATAGTCAAATTTGACTATAATATTCTTTATGGCATATCAGTGCACTTATGGAAAAGAAATTAAAATCAACTATACATTAAAATTTTTTATCCACTGCACTCAAAACTTAATATAGTTTACTTATTTCTAAAGGAGGGTTATATTTGGAAACTCAACCATTAAAAAAAGACGCCAACAAGACAAAATTTGTTGTTGCTGGTTTACTGCTTGGTATATTAATGGCCGCAATGGATAATACAATCGTTGCAACCGCAATGGCAACAATCGTTGGAGACCTAGGAGGATTTGATAAGTTTGTTTGGGTCACATCAGCTTATATGGTAGCAACAATGGCAGGGATGCCTATCTTCGGGAAACTTTCTGATATGTACGGGCGGAAACGTTTTTATATTGGGGGCCTCATTCTTTTCTTATTCGGTTCTGCTCTTTGCGGAACAGCTTCAAGTATTGAGCAATTAAGTATTTATAGAGCTATTCAAGGTATCGGTGGTGGTGCCCTTATGCCTATCGCCTTCACAATTATGTATGATATCTTCCCACCAGAAAAACGCGGGAAGATGACAGGGCTATTTGGTGCTGTTTTCGGGACATCTAGTGTATTCGGTCCTTTATTAGGTGCTTATATTACTGACTACATAAGTTGGCATTGGGTCTTCTATATTAATATTCCATTAGGACTTATCTCCTTTTTCTTCATTACTAAATACTACAGTGAGTCTCTAGAATTTAGAAAACAAAAAATTGATTGGGCTGGTGCTATTACACTTGTCATAAGTATCGTTTGCTTAATGTTCGCATTAGAACTTGGTGGTAAAGAATATGCCTGGAATTCCACTGTAATTATTGGCTTATTTACAACAGTATTTATTACACTTATTATTTTCTTCTTTGTAGAACGAAAAGCAACCGAGCCTATTATTTCGTTCCATCTATTTAAAAAACCTTTATTCGCAGCTAGCCAAGGAGTTGCCTTTTTCTATGGTGCCGCTTTTATTATCTGTACAGTTTATATTCCAATCTTCATTCAAGGCGTTCTTGGAGGTTCCGCCTCTAATGCTGGATTAATTTTAACACCAATGATGGTTGGTTCTGTAATTGGAAGTCAAACAGGAGGACAATTAGCTTCTCGAACAAGCTATCGTAACATTATGATGGTATCTGGTGTCTTCTTCGTTCTTGGTATTTATTTATTAAGTACTTTAACAATGGACACACCTCGTTTACTCGTAACACTATTTATGATTCTCGCTGGGCTTGGTGTTGGCTTCTCATTCTCAGTATTAAGTATGTCCTCTATTCACAAGTTGGAAATGCGGGACCGTGGTTCGGCGACATCAACAAACTCATTCTTCCGATCACTCGGTATGACTCTTGGTGTAACGATTTTCGGTACAATTCAAAATCATATTTTTACAGATAAACTAAACTCTGTATTCCCACCTGAACTAGCAAAGTTAGCTCCAAAAGGCGGAGACACAAGTTTCTTATTATCACCAGGCGCTACCGCAAAAATTCCTGCTGAAGTATTAGCGGGTATTAAAGAAGCTCTCGCTACATCTATTGCGAATACATTCTTCTGGGCACTCATCCCGGCTGTACTAAGTATTATTTGTATTTTACTTATGGGAAATGAACGCCTCTTTACAGGCCCTAAAAAGAAAGAAAAACAAAAGCAAGTTAGTTAATATAAAAAAGAAGCGGCATATTCCTTTATGAAAAAGGATATGCCGTTTATAATATGTATAAAGTGAAACTTTAATCAGTGAGGGGTGTTCATCCCCCACTGATTATTAGCCCTCACCAATCGGGCTTTTACGGGCAGTTAATCCCCACCTAACTTCTTTGCTTCCGCTGAATTTTTGGGTGGGGATCTTACTGGATAAAGTTTTTATATACAGGAGTTGAGACAGCATGAGCATGAAATTAGTCATTCTCGGCTTGCTACTCGAAGGAGATAAACATCCATATGAAGTGCAGCATATTATGAAAGAACGACAAATGGATTGTTACATTAAATATGCTAAAGGATCACTTTATTACGCCTTCGAGCAATTAGAAAAGCAAGGCGCAATTCATATTACAAATGTAATTAGAGACACAAATCGACCTGACAAAACGATTTTTCATATAACAGAAGAAGGCAAAAAACTATTCCACACTTTACTATTAAAACAATTCGAAGCCAAAAACCAAATATATAAACCTATTTATTCAGCCTTATCTTTCGCTCACTTTAGCAATGATCACGAATTAGTTCCTATTTTAGAAAAAAAGAAAAACGATACTCTTCAATATTTACATACTATGCAAACGATATATGATTGTAATAAAGGAAAGGTTCCACGTGCACAACTATATATTTTGCAAAGTGTAATTGAGCATATTACAGTTGAATTACAATGGCTAAACACTCTCCTTAAAGATGCTATAGCAGGCCGACTTTCAGAAGTTGCTATAGATGAAAATTGAGCTATGAAAGAAGACATCCCTACTTCTTTCATAGCTCAATTTCTCTTTTTATACTGTACTATTATTAATTACTTCAGAATAAAAATTCAGAATAATAAGAAATAAAAAACTTTAGAATTTTCTTATTTCAAAACAGTAGACAAAATTCCAAAAATTGTGTTAGAATTTGTTTCAATATCATATCGCTTGTTAAATTCCTTTCAAAAGGAAAATAGGTACACGAAAGTTTCGTTTCGTGTTTAAAAGGGAAGCTTGGTGAAACTCCAACACGGTCCCGCCACTGTAAATGCTGAGATTTCTTTTTAGTACCACTGTGAAAACGGGAAGGTGAAAGAAATTATATGAAGCATAAGTCAGGAGACCTGCCTGTTTTAACAACACTGATAGATTCACGGATGATGATGAGGTGTTAAAACAAAAAGGAAGGCTTATTTTCTATGTCTTTGTACTTTTTGTTATAGGTATTTCCTAGTAAACGGAAATGCTTACTTTCAATTAGGGAGGAATTTAAAATGGCAATTCAAACAAGTAACTTAGGTTATCCACGTATCGGACTACAACGAGAGTGGAAAAAAACATTGGAAGCATTTTGGTCCAATAAAATCGATGAAGAACAATTTTTAACAACAATGAAAGAAATTCGCCTTCAACACGTAAAAGTACAGCAAGAAAAAGGGATTGAACTCATTCCAATTGGCGACTTTACATATTATGATCACGTTTTGGATACTGCCTATATGCTAGGATTTATTCCATCACGCTTTTCTGAGTTTACATCTTACCTTGATGTATATTTCGCAATGGCGCGTGGCTCTAAAGATCACGTAGCTTCCGAAATGACAAAATGGTTTAACACAAACTATCACTATATCGTTCCTGAATATGAAGAGGGATTACAAATCTCTTTAAAAGATAATCGTCCACTTCGCTTATACGAAGAGGCAAAACAAGAATTAGGAGTAGATGGAAAGCCTGTTATTTTAGGACCATATACTTTCTTAAAATTAGCTAAAGGCTATACACAACAACAATTTCCCACCATTTTAAAACAGTTAGTTGCACCTTACGTACAACTGCTTTCAGAACTACATGCAGCTGGGGCACAAGCCATTCAAGTTGATGAACCGATTTTCGCTTCTTTAACGAAAGAAGAAGTTCAACAAGCAAAAGAAATTTATGAAGCTATTCGTAAAGAAGTTCCAAATGCGACTCTTCTTTTACAAACATATTTTGATAGCGTAGAAGAAAACTATGAAGAAATTATTACATTCCCGGTATCCGGTATTGGATTAGATTTCATTCATGGTAAAGAAGGTAATTTAAATGCTATTTCAAAATATGGATTCCCAGCTGATAAAACTTTAGCTGTCGGTTGTATAGACGGCCGTAACATTTGGAGAGCTGACCTTGATGAAGTACTTGCGTTATTTACAACGTTACAAAAACAAGTCCAAACGAAAGATATCATCGTTCAACCTTCTTGTAGCTTATTGCATACACCAATCGATAAAACAGAAGAAACTCACTTATCGACTGAGCTGTTTGATGCGTTAGCATTTGCAAATCAAAAATTAGAAGAGCTAGTTCTTATTCATTCCGCTCTCACTCAAGGTACAGAAAGCATTAATAATGAGCTGGAAACATATCGAAACGTACATCATACAATTCGGTCATCTGCTGCTCGTAACCGAGAAGATGTCAAAGCAGCACGAACAGCACTAAAAGAAGAAGATTTTTCACGCCCTCTTCCATTTGAAAAACGATACGAATTACAACAAGTTGCCCTGGAGTTACCGCTATTACCAACAACGACCATTGGTAGCTTCCCGCAAACAACTGAAGTTCGTCAAACGCGAAAAGAATGGCGTAACGGTGTTATTTCAAATGAACAATACGAACAATTTATTGAAAAAGAGACAGAAAAGTGGATTCGTTACCAAGAAGAAATTGGGCTTGATGTACTTGTACATGGTGAATTTGAAAGAACTGACATGGTCGAATATTTTGGTGAGCGCCTTGCTGGTTTCTCATTCACTAAAAACGGTTGGGTACAATCTTACGGTTCCCGCTGCGTAAAACCACCTGTTATTTATGGTGATGTAGCCTTTATTAACGGCATGACTATTAAGGAAACAGTTTATGCACAAAGCTTAACAGAGAAAGTTGTAAAAGGAATGTTAACCGGACCTGTTACAATTTTAAATTGGTCCTTCGTTCGAAATGATATTCCAAGAAAAGAAGTTTCGTATCAAATTGCACTAGCTCTTCGTCACGAAATTGAACTACTTGAATCTTCCGGAATTAGAGTAATCCAAGTCGATGAGCCCGCACTTCGTGAAGGAATGCCACTAAAAGAAAAAGATTGGGATGCTTATATTACATGGGCAGTACAATCCTTCCTTTTAGCAACTTCTTCTGTAGCAAATGAAACACAAATTCATACTCATATGTGTTACAGTAACTTCGAAGATATTGTTGACGCGATTCGCGCATTAGATGCAGATGTAATTTCTATCGAAACATCAAGAAGTCACGGAGAATTTATTGATACTTTAAAACATACAACATATGAAAAAGGCATCGGCCTAGGTGTATATGATATTCATAGCCCACGTGTACCGAGTAAAGATGAAATGTATAAAATCGTAGAACAATCTTTAGAAGTATGTGATCCTAAATATTTCTGGATTAATCCTGATTGTGGTTTAAAAACGAGAAGAACAGAAGAAGTTATTCCAGCTTTAGAACATATGGTGCAAGCAGCGAAAGATGCTCGTTCCCTTTTAAAAACAAACGCATAACAAAAATGGGTTATCCTTTTCTCAGGATAACCCATTTTTTATTCTTTACTTTCAAAAAAGAATTCGTATTGTATTTTATATAATTCATCATCCGTTGGCTCTTCAAGAGGAATTGCTTGTAAGACAACTGTATACTCACCATTTGGAATAGGTATTTGAAATTTATTAGAAAGAATACTCGTTATAACGATACTTTCATTTTCAACTGTAAAAGGAACCGTAATCGTTCTAACTACTTCTTCTTTTTCAATATGTTTCCCTGGGGTCACTTTCACTTCACAAGTATAATCTGAAAGTGCTTCAAAAATAACAGTTCCATCTGCCTTAGCATAACCTCTTTCAAAATCTTCATCAGTCCAGTCTACATAAGGCTGCTCACCGTCATAGTTCATCAACATTAATTGCGAATAAGAAATCGTTAACTCCATAGTTCCCCTTCTCCTTCATTATGAAATGTACAACTACTACTTCACTTCAAATTTTACTCGCGTACCATCTGGATATTTATCTAACTTATTCCCTACCCAAGAGCCTGCTCCGCGGTTATCCGCCGGACTTATATATTCAATATGTGCTCCTTTTCCGCCTTCCTTGCACATCGCCATTGGCCATTCATCACGATCATACCCTTTTTTTGATGGATATGGTGCTAACGACAATTTCCTTCTATCTGCAGCACCACCACGATCGATTGTACAAACTTCTGAATGCCCTTCTTTTATAGCATCCGTAATATGTTTTCCGGTCTCTGGATAACGTTCTTTCGGAAATTCTAACACTTGATCATACGTATTTGTTTTCTTTACACTTGTTTCCTCTGGCACAAGTACTTCATAAACTGCCACTAAAATAGACAGAATTGCGATAATTGAAATGATAATACCTTTTAATTGCTTCATGTATACCTCCATGTTTCTACCAGTTTCTTTTCCTCCGTTATTATAACAAACTTCTCCTGTATATGTTTTCAGACATTATTTTAGTTATTCCTTGCCATTCCGCCAAAAATTTTCATTTTTTCACTAATGCTGTAGAAAACTAATAGCCTTCCGACATTCTTTTTCAAAGGAAGTCCTCATAAAAGATTGAAATGATATATACGATACTTTTTGGGGAGGAAATATGATGGAAGCTACCTATAAAACGAAAGATGTCACGAATAAAACAGGCATCCCAAAACATATAGTTCGCAAATATAGTCAGCTGTTAGAGGAACATGGTTATATGATTTCCAAAACAGCTGATGCTCGTATTTATAAACTTGATGATTTAAAACTATTGAAATCTATACACGAAAGAGCTGCTACATTACAAGAAGATATTTCAGAAACGATACCGATTATTTTAAAAGAAAAAGAGGCCCCGCCTGTACCAGTTATACAAGATAAGCAAGAGATACAAACGAAAGAAAAAGAAGATGGGCGTAACTTTGAGGAGTTCATGTTAAAACTTGAAATGCTAGCTCAATTAAATGAAGCAATTATTCATCAAAATTCTACTCTAATTACACAAAATCGTTTAAAGGATGAGAAACTAGACGAATTGATGCAACAAGTTTATGTAAAAGAAGGCTCTCAAGAAAAAATGCTTCAAGAGTTAGTCGATCACGCCGCTCAAACAGATGCACTGCAAAAAGAAAAGATGGACTTATTAATGAATCATATGTATAAACGAGAATCCAAACAGGAAGAAAAAATGAATAAACTTGTTAGTCAAATTTATAACAAGGACAGTAACCGTGATGCACAGCTTATGCAAGTTATTCGAGAAATTCAAGAAACAAAAAGAATGGTTGCTGCCTCAAAAGAGCAAAGCTTCTTTCAATCATTTAAAAGTTTATTTAGCCGAGCAAAACAAGAAAAAACAAATGAATAAACAATATAAAATAAAAAGTTACCTTCCATCGGTAACTTTTATTCCTTATTTTGTACAGCTGGTAATATAATAATTGCTTCAGTGCCTTTTCCACTTTCACTCTTATATTCCAATGTACCATTATGCGCTTGTAAAATACTAAATGTTACCATAAGCCCTAATCCTGTCCCTTTTTCTTTTAAAGAATAATATGGTTGCCCAAGCCTTGCTAACTGTTCTTTCGTCATACCAACACCACTATCTTTAACTCTTATTATGATTGTTTCGTCTTTTTGAATAGCTGTTACTTTTAAATATCCTTTATTTCCTTGAATTGCTTCAATACCATTTTTAACAACATTCATAATAGCTTGCTTCAATTTTGTCTTATCACCAATCGTATAAAGACTTTCTGAAATTTCAACTTGTAAATACACACCTTGCATCGCTGCAAATGACGACATGAGAGTGGTCATTTCTATTAATTGGGCTGATAAACAAATGTGTTCTTTTTTCTCAATTTGCGGCCTTGCTAAATTTAAGTAATCTGAAATAATTTGTTCCGCCCGATCCAATTCAGCTAATACGAGACTCATATAATCCTTATTCTTCACATCTTCCGTACTTTCTAGTAATTGGATAAACCCACGAACAACAGTTAGTGGATTTCGAACTTCATGTGCCACACTTGCTGCTAACTCACTTACAATATTAAGCTTTTCTGATTTTTGCATCTCTGTACGTAGCAATGCATTTTCATTTAAATATTCAGTTAAATACACCTGAAATACCATTGTCATGACCATGATAAGCGAGGCAAATATAAATCCGCTATATATTTGCGAAATATACGGTGTAAATCCTGTTTCCAAAAGAACATTAATCATGCCTAATACTAAAGAAACAAGCACATAAAATGATGAAATCATAAATGCTAAAATTAATTTCTTATCCCTTGAAAAAAGAGACCATTTCTTTGATAAAAATAGCGGAACTATTAATAGAAATATTACTTCTACAACCGGAAGAAAGCTCATTCCCTTTAGTAACCATTCATATGCAACAAAAATAACCGCTGGGATTAAACCAACAATCCCACCATATAAAAACCCACTGACTATTGGAATTGGGTGAAAGTTATACCCGCACACATTGCCAAAACAAATAGAATATGTCATGGAGAGAACGAGCGTAACGCTAGATAAAAACATAATAAAGTAACGATTTGGCTTCGGAGGCATTTCTTGATAGCGATTTAAACGAATCGCTTCATATAAAAATAGTGGCAAAATTATGATGGCAATTTGAATCAACAAATCACGGATAAGCTCCATAACCTCTCATCCCCTATATGTATTTTGATATGATTATATCATTTTATAGGTGTATTTGTTTTAAAATTTTGATTTTTCTTAACATATTTGTTAATTCTTTGTTAACAACTCATAATAATTGTTACAGATTTTCGAAATGATTGTAAACCCTGTACCAAATTTCCCTCGTGCAGTATACAATGAATACGGATTACAAAGAAAATATAAAAATACTTTTTTAGACGGACAACTATAGCAAAATACAGCATATAATCCATACTATCTATGTTTACAAATAAGTGATCATTACTTTAGTAGGAGGAAGATAAATATGGCGGGTACTACGCTTGTTTTAAAAGAAGAAAATTTGGTTGTTCTAGAAAATGTTGAAAAATCAGTATATGAAGAGTTACAGCATAAAGCAGGAGATGAAGATTGTACATGTGCTGTGAACGAATCAGTTGTTCACCTTGGCAAGGTATCCTCTGTACTCTGGAATGAAGATGAAATAGATTGGGAATACGGATATTAAAAAGTCGCTTATAGCGACTTTTTTTCTCTTTTCTCTCTCTTTCTAAATTACATATACAAAGCGCAATCATAGAAAATATGATAAAATGAACTTAATTTTCAAACGGAAGAAAGGGAGATACAATGGAACAATTCATTAACCCTAGAGTGAAGGATATCCAAATTTCTGGAATCCGTCAATTCTCTAACATGATTCAAAACTATGATAATTTGATTTCTTTAACAATCGGACAACCCGATTTCCCTACACCTTCTCTCGTAAAAGAAGCGGCAAAACGGGCTATTACAGAAAACTATACAAGCTATACACATAACGCTGGTTTACTAGAATTACGTAAGGCAGCTTGTAACTTCGTAAAAGATAACTACGATTTACATTACTCACCTGAAAACGAAACCATCGTTACAATTGGTGCTAGCGAAGCAATTGATGTTGCATTCCGAACGATTTTAGAGCCAGGAACAGAAGTAATTTTACCTGCTCCTATTTATCCAGGTTACGAACCTATTATTCGATTATGCGGTGCAACGCCCATTTTTGTAGATGTTCGTGAAACTGGATTCCGTTTAACAGCTGACGCGCTAAAAAATGCTATTACAGAAAAAACAAGATGTATCGTACTACCATATCCTTCTAACCCAACTGGTGTAACTTTATCCACAGAAGAATTAAAAGATATTGTAGATGTTTTAAAAGATAAAAATATTTTCGTCCTTTCAGATGAAATTTATAGCGAGCTTGTGTATGAACAAAAGCATACATCTATCGCTCATTTCCCAGAAATGCGTGAAAAGACAATTGTCATTAACGGTTTATCTAAATCACATTCTATGACTGGCTGGCGTGTTGGACTTTTATTTGCACCAAGCTATTTAGCAGGACACATATTAAAAGTTCATCAATACAATGTAACGTGTGCTACTTCAATCGCTCAATACGCTGCAATTGAAGCATTAACAGCGGCTAAAGACGCACCCAAAATGATGCGCCACCAATATAAAAAACGCCGTGATTACGTATATAATAGACTCACTCAAATGGGATTAACAGTTGAAAAGCCAACAGGTGCATTTTACTTATTCCCATATGTTGGTCATTTGACATCTTCATCATTTGATTTTGCACTTGATCTTGTCAAAGAAGCTGGACTAGCTGTAGTTCCTGGAACAGCATTCTCTGAATACGGTGAAGGCTACCTCCGCTTGTCCTATGCATATAGTATTGAAACTTTAAAAGAAGGCTGCGACCGATTAGAAGCCTTTCTAATAAAAAAAGCTAAGAGTTAAACTCTTAGCTTTTTTTATGCATAATGATCACAAGTTTGACGTTTTAGTAATTTATGAGGAATAATGATACACTTTGCAGTGGATTCTGCATTCTCTACTTTATCAACTAAAGCTTTTGCTGCCTCATATCCTAGCTGATAAATATTCACATCAACTGTCGAAAGTGGCGGGCTCGCAATTTCTGATAATAAAGCATTATTAAAGCTTACAATAGAAACATCTTTCGGTACAATGAATCCTTTTTTAGAAAGAGCACTTAACACACCAAGTCCAATTAAGTCATCCGTTGCCATAATTGCCGTCGGCGGTTGCTGCAGTCCCATTAATTCCTCAACAGCTTGTTGACCACTTTCCCTCGAAAAATCAAAATGTAAAATATATTCTTTTGGTAATACAATGTCTGCTAATTTCAAGGCATCACTCATACCAGCTAAACGATCTCTCGTTACAAGTAAATCTGATCCACCACCAATGAACGCGATTTGCTTATGCCCTAATGAAATTAAATATTCTGCCACTTCTCTTGCAGCTGTATAATTGTCATTATCTACATATGTAATTTCATCTTTTCGATCATATGGTTTTCCTATTAAAACAAACGGGAAATTTTGTTCATGTAAATATTGAATAATCCGATCATTCTCCCTTGAATATAAAAGAATAATGCCACCAATTTGGCGTCCCTGTACCATCTTTACGACACCATTAAAAATTTCTTCTTCCGTTTCACCTGTCGACATGTAAAGCGCATAACCTTCTACGTGTGCAAATGAACTAATCCCTCTTATAACTTCTGGGAAAAATGGATTTTGAAAAGCTTTACTTGCAGAACTTGGCATAACAAGACCAAGTGTTTTCGTCGTTTGGTTCGCAAGATTTCTCGCATTTAAATTAGGATGATACCCTAATTCACTCATCACTTTCCTAACACGGCGCTTTGTCTTTTCACTTATACTTGGATTATCAGCAATTACACGAGAAACTGTTGATGGTGCAACATTCGCTTGCTTCGCCACATCTTTAATTGTAACTGTCATAAAAATCCCCCTCCTCTCATTTCTCTGCCATTTTTCATATATTTTATCTCGCACTCATTGCAAGTCATAAACTTTCATTTCTTATATCTTGCAAAACTAATCCTATTCTCCCTCTTCATGTATTGTAAGGGATATAGCTATTTTTTCCTATACTATAATATACTATTTATTTCACTTCTTTTCACATGTGATGTCAAATCTCTTTTCATCTCCCTATAAACTTATTTATAGGGAGATGAAAAGAAAAATGGGACGTAATGTCCCATTTTTCATCCTTTTGTACCTCCAGCTGTTAAACCAGAAATAAAGTATTTTTGTAGTGATAGGAATAAAATTGAAATTGGGATCGCAATTAACACAGAACCCGCTGCAAACGTTGTAAATTCATTACCGAATTTCTTCGCAACCATTTCATATAATCCAACTGCTAAAGTATAATTTTCTGGTGTTCGCAAAATAATACTCGCTAAAATGAAATCTGTAAATGGACCAATGAAAGTAAATAGCGCTACAACCGCTACGATTGGCTTTGCAAGTGGCATAATGATTTGCCAAAAAATACGAAAATGTCCTGCTCCATCCATACGAGCTGATTCATCCAGTTCTTTCGGAATCGTATCAAAATACCCTTTCATAAGCCATGTATTCATCGGAATGGCCCCGCCTACATAAATTAAAATTAATGCAAGGTGTGTATCAATTAATCCTGTTAATTGAGCTAATACGTATAGAGCAATTAACGCTGCAAAGTTTGGAATCATTTGCAGAATTAAAAATGTTAATAAACCATTTTTTCTTCCAACAAAACGATATCTCGAAAATGCATAAGCGGTAAAACTAATTGCTAACACTGAGAAAATCATCGTTAAAACACTTACTTTTAATGTGTTTTTATACCATAGTAAGTAATTACTATTCTCTAGATCTAATAACTTACGATAATGATCTAACGTTGCATTTTGTGGAATAATACTTGATCCAGATAAACTATCACCCGGATTAAACGATGAGCCAATAATCCATAATAACGGATAGAAAATGATGGCACACATTACGAAAATAACTAAATAACTTAATGAGAGACGTAACATCTTCTGTCTTTTAATATTCATTTACATCATATCCTCTTCTTGGAATGATTTTGTTCTCTTAAATTGCCATAACGCAACTGTAATAACGATTAACGATAATATCATTGTAAGAGCTGCTGCTTTTCCGTACTGCGCTGAAGTCATCGTTAACTTATAAATCCATGAAATTAAAATATCCGTTCCACCTGCGTCTTGTCCAGCTACAGCAGGACCTCCACCGTTGAATAGATAGATGATACTAAAGTTATTAAAGTTAAACGTATATTGCGTAATTAATATTGGCGCTGTTGCGTATAACACTAGTGGCAATGTAATTTTACGAAACTGTTGCCAAGCTGTCGCTCCATCTACTGTAGCCGCTTCATATAATTCTCCCGGAATCGATTGCAGTATACCTGTTGTCATCGCAAAGATAAACGGGAACCCAAGCCACGTTTGAATCATAATTAAAGCAATCTTCGCCCAAAATGGATCTGTCATCCAAGCAATCTTTTCAATTCCGAATAAAGCTAATACTTGATTGTTAATCGCTCCGAATGTTTCATTAAACATACCAGAGAAAACAAGAATAGATACGAATGCTGGAACCGCCCACGGTAAAATGAAGATTGTTCGAATAATCGCCTTTCCTTTAATACCGGGCTGATTTACGATAATCGCTAAGAAAATACCAAGTGCAACTTGTAATGTTGTTGCAACGAATGTCCAAATGACAGTCCAAGAGAATACACTTACAAATGTCTCTCTCCACATCGGTAAAGTGAAAATATCAATAAAGTTTTTAAAGCCCACCCAATCTACTAATTTAGCTGGAGGAGAATGATATAAATCATAGTTTGTAAATCCAATTAAAATTACGAAGATGATTGGAAATACGACCACAAAGATAAGTAGTAGAAAACCTGGTGAAACCATTAAATAAGGAAAACCTTGATCTAACAAATTACGGTATTGCTCTTTTACAGAATTTAACGGTGTTCCAATATCACGTTTCTTTCCATTTTGGTATGCATCATATAAGTTAAATGCATATATGCCGAGCCCAAAAGCGATAACGATAAGGGCCAAGATTCCTTCTACTAATAGAAAGACAGAATGGTCACGTGGAACTTCTGTACCAAGCGTTACAATACCCCATAATCCCATATTTAATAAATCAGCAAAGGCTACAATAAATGAACCTGTTAATACTAGAAAAATAAGACCTTTTACAAATTGTTTATTATACATTTGGCCCACGCCTGGAATGATTGATAACATGGTTGCCATTTTCCTATGCTTTGAATGGTTTAACCCATTTGCTGGTTCCATAGATGTTTGCATGTTCCTTCCCCCTTTTTTCTTCCTACATGGAAGGGAGAGAATTCGTGCCTCTCATATTAGAGGCACGAATTTCACCTTATTTTTTCTTGTTATGATTTGCCTCAATATTACCTTTAATTTGTTTCACTGCACTATCAAGCGCCGCTTTTGGTGCCTCTTTATCTGTAACAACTAATTGAAGCGCATCTCCAGCTGGTTTCCAAACTTCTTGCATTTCTGGAATGTTTGGCATTGGAATTCCATTTTCAGATTGCGTTGCAACTGCTTTTGCAGCTTCGTTATCTTTAATAATTGGATCTTCCATTACTGATTTTACTGGAGGAATTTCTTTTGTTTTCTCAAATCGAATTTTTGCGTTTTCTTCATTTGTTACCCACTCAGTGAATTTTGTAGCTAAATCATTTTGTTTAGAGAAACTTGTTACATGCCATCCTTTAACCCCAACAAACGTTTTCATTGGTTGACCATTTGGTAATTTCGGCATTGGAGCAACGCCATAATCAATCCCGTTCTTTTCCATTGCTTGGAACGCCCATGGGCCATTCATGATAGAAGCTGCTTTTCCTTCATTGAATAGTCCATCAGCAGCAGGCCCACCTGATTCACCGATAATACCTTTTGGGAATAATTTTTCCTTGTACCATTTTTGAAGATATTCAGCACCTTGTACTGCTCCGCTATTATTTAATCCAACATCACTTGCATTTGGCTTTCCATCTTTTTCACCAAATACATAACCGCCCATACCTGCCATGAATGCATTAGCAAAGTAAAAGTTATCTCCTAATGCTAAAAATCCGTACTTGCCATCTTTCGTAAATTCTTTTGAGAAGTTAAACAGCTCGTCCATCGTTTCTGGCGCTTTTGGCATTAGTTTTTTATTGTAAATAAAGACTGGTGTCTCAATTGCTTTTGGTAAACCATATAATTTTCCGTTATATGTCTGTGCTTCTATTGATGAATTAGTAAATTTACTCTTTACAGCATCATCTGCTTTCACTTCAGAAAGTAAACCTTCTGTTACTGCATTTCCGATTTGATCGTGTGGCAATGTTACAACATCTGGTCCAGTCCCCGCTGGCCCATCAAGGCGTAACTTCTTCACTTGATCTGTCATTTGCATTTCAACAACTTTTACTTTTACTTTATATTTTTCCTCAAAGCTTTTCACTGCTGGTTCTAAACCAACACCTTTTTTATCATCTTCCCAAACAAGAAGATCATAGTCTTTTTTCGCTTTACTTTCCTCTTTTTTCCCTGAATCTTTCGGTCCACATGCAGATAACATACCAATAGATAATGCTGAAACCGTTAATAATGATAATGCTTTCTTCATCCCAAAAACCTCCCTAAATTGTCTATGTACCTCAGTAACTGAAAACGTTTGCATTTAATAGTTTAATTGAAGCGCAAACAATATCTCAATCTATGAAAACGTTTGCGCTATTTGTCTATCATTATACATTCTTTTATTCATTTTGCAAATATTAATTTAAAAATTATGTCATTATACTCTTTATACATTGACTTTATATAAAATGAATACTACTCTTATAAGCAATATTAAAGCTACGAGAAAGGCAATCGTTTGCAATACAGGCTTTATTATTACACTTAAGGGAATACTATGTATAGAGATATTGAAGGGGGATTTTCTATATGTTTAAAGAAGCCATTTATCATAGGCCGAAAGATAATTATGCATACGCTTATGATGAACAAACAATTCACATCCGAGTACGTACTAAGAGAGATGATATTCAAAGCACCGATCTTATTTACGGTGATCCTTACGAATGGAAAGACGGGAAATGGATATCAGCAAGTACACCCATGAAAAAAACGGGTTCTACTGCATTATTTGATTATTGGTCCATTGCAATCGAACCAAAATTTAAACGCTTACGTTATGGGTTTGAATTAAAATCTGAAACAGACACTCTTATTTATGCAGAGCGAGGATTCTTTTCTAGCATTCCAAATGATGATGTTGGTAACTTTTTCTGTTTTCCATTTATTCATGCAGATGATGTATTCAAAGCACCACCTTGGATTAAAGACACCATTTGGTATCAGATTTTCCCTGAACGATTCGCTAATGGCGATAGTACGCTGAATCCAGAAAACACCCTTCCTTGGGGAAGTGCGAATCCAACTCCAACTAATTTTTTCGGCGGAGATTTTTCTGGTGTTATTCAAAACCTTGATTACCTTGTTAAGCTTGGCATTTCCGGAATATATTTCACACCTATTTTCAAAGCTCATTCAAACCATAAATATGACACAATTGACTATATGGAAATTGACCCACAATTTGGGACGAAAGAAACTTTTAAAGAGCTCGTTGAAGAATGTCATAAGCACGGTATAAAAGTAATGCTCGATGCTGTGTTTAATCATAGTGGATACTTTTTCGAGAAATTTCAAGACGTACTAGAGAATGGTGAGAAGTCCGCATATAAAGAGTGGTTCCACATTCATGAATTTCCGATTATAACCGAACCACTTCCAAATTATGATACTTTCGCCTTTACACCGTATATGCCTAAATTAAATACAGCTCATCCAGATGTAAAAGAATACTTACTTGAAGTAGGACGTTATTGGGTACGAGAATTCAATATAGATGGCTGGCGCCTTGATGTCGCCAATGAAGTCGATCACAACTTTTGGAGAGAATTCCGAACTGAAATAAAGACACTAAATCCTGAAGTATATATTTTGGGAGAAATTTGGCACGATGCCCTTCCGTGGCTACAAGGCGATCAATTTGATGCTGTCATGAGCTATCCTGTTACAAATGCTCTACTTTCTTACTTTGCTAACGATTCCATTAAAGCAAGTGAATTCATGAAGCAAATTACAGAATCTCTACATTCCTACTCTATGAATGTAAATGAAGCAGCATTTCATTTATTAGACAGCCATGATACTCCAAGAATTTTAACAACATGCAACGGAGATAAAAATAAGTTGAAATTGCTCTATGTATTCCATCTTTCTTTCATCGGCTCTCCTTGTATTTATTACGGGGATGAAATTGGTATGGATGGCGGCATGGACCCTGATTGCCGTAAATGTATGATTTGGGATACTAAGGAACAAGATCATGCATTATTTACCCATATACAAACATTGATTTTATTACGTAAACAACATAAAGCATTTGGAGGACATGGTACTTTTCAATTCATCGAAGCAAATGATGAACATAATTATATTTCTTATACGAAAACATATGAGGATGAAACTATCTTTTTCGTTTTAAACCCTACTAATAGTGAAGTTACAGTTTCACTCCCTCTTCATGTTACTGGTAAGAAAATAATTAACATTTATACAAACGAAGAATTTTCAGCGGAAGCAAGTGTATTACAAGTTACACTTCCTCCATATGGATTCTCCATATTAAAATGGTAATCCTAAAAAGCCTTATGCCAAGTTTGAAATGGCATAAGGCTTTTTCTTATTTCAATTTGAACACTATCGCTTCATACGGACGTAATGGAATGTTATCTATTGATCCGATTTCTACATCGTAATTGTGTATAAATAACTCTGATTCACTATAACTAATATCCTTAGGCATTTCAAATACACTTTCATCCGCAGTAAAGTTTGCAATGACAAGTAGTTTTTCATCTCCATATGTTCTTACATAAGCAAAAATAGAAGGGTCATTATCTAATATTAAATCATATGATCCATACACAACTATTTCATTATTTTTGCGTAGTTCAATTAATTTCTTATAGTAATAAAAAATTGAACCTTCATCTTGGATTGCTTGTTTCACATTAATCTCTTTATAGTTAGGATTTACAGTAATCCAAGGTTCACCTTTTGTAAATCCAGCGTGATTCTGATCATTCCACTGCATCGGAGTTCTAGCATTATCACGACCCTTTATATAAATAGATTCCATTACTTTTTCTATATCTTCACCATGGTCTATCACTTTTTCTTTATACATATTTAACGTTTCAATATCTCGATATTCATCAATTGATTGGAATCGAACGTTCGTCATTCCAATTTCCTCTCCTTGATAAATATATGGCGTTCCTTTCATCATATGAAGAACTGTCGCTAACATTTTTGCTGATTCAATGCGATACATTCCATCATTACCAAAACGAGATACAACGCGAGGCTGATCATGATTATTCCAATAAAGGCTATTCCATCCGGTATGCTCTAATGCTTTTTGCCACTTTGTTAAATTCTCTTTTAAAGTAAGAAGTGAGCATGGTTTTACATCCCACTTTCCACCTTCTCCTGAATCTAAATCCATATGTTCAAATTGGAATACCATTTGCAACTCTTTTCGTTCTTCTCCAGTATACAATTTCGCTTCTTCTGTCGTTACACCAGGCATTTCACCAACCGTCATAATATCATAATGCGATAATACTTCCTCATTCATTTCATGTAAATATTTATGAATGTTTGGACCGTTCATAAAATGCTTATGACCTGAAACATACCCCTCTTCTTCTGTTTCAACAGCTGGTAATCCCTCTTCTTTAGAAATAAAATTAATAACATCCATACGGAAGCCATCAATTCCTTTTTCTAACCAAAACTTCATCATTTCATAAACATCTTGTCTTACCTTTTCATTATCCCAATTTAAATCTGGCTGTTTTTTAGAAAACAGATGTAAATAATATTCATCTGTCATTTCATCATACTGCCATGCTGATCCACTAAACGCTGCTCCCCAGTTATTCGGCTCTTTTCCTTCTTTTCCAGGGCGCCATATATAGTAATCTCTATATTTATTATCTTTTGATTTACGTGATTCAATAAACCAATTATGTTCATCCGAAGTATGATTAACAACTAAGTCCATCATAAGTTTCATATTACGTTCATGCATTTCATGTAATAGCTCATCCCAATCTTCCATTGTTCCGAACTCGTTCATAATTTTACAATAATCGCTTATATCATAACCATTATCATCATTTGGAGATTCATAGACTGGTGATAACCAAATCACATCAATCCCTAACTCTTTTAAGTAATCTAGCTTTGAAATAATCCCTTGAAGATCTCCTATACCATCACCATTACTATCCATAAAGCTACGAGGATAAATTTGATATACTACACTTTCTTTCCACCATTGTTTTTCCATTATGCTACCCCATTTCATTCATCATTCATTTTTCTCTTTTTTAAGGCGCAAACGTTTTCATTAATGAATGATAACAGATTCTATCTCAATTTAAAATAGCGCTTACAATTTTTATTGTTCTTTTTCTAAGAAAACATATGAAAACCACTAATAAATCTCCAATAAATGAAAACGTTTTATTTTTTTATTTATTTTTTGAATCTATTCGTTTATAATGAACTCAAAGAAAACGTTTGCATAATTATTTCTAGGGGGAAATACCATGGCAGAACTTAAATTAGAAAACATTTATAAAATATATGATAATAACGTAACAGCTGTAACTGATTTTAATTTACACATTCAAGATAAAGAATTTATTGTATTTGTCGGTCCTTCTGGATGCGGAAAATCTACAACATTACGAATGGTAGCTGGACTTGAAGATATTTCAAAAGGCGAGTTTTCAATTGATGGTAAACTAATGAATGATGTTCCTCCAAAAGATCGAGATATCGCTATGGTATTCCAAAACTACGCTCTTTATCCACATATGAGTGTATATGATAATATGGCATTTGGATTAAAACTTCGAAAAATACCAAAAGATGAAATCGATCGTCGTGTGAAAGATGCAGCAAAAATTTTAGGACTTGAACAATATTTAGATAGAAAACCGAAAGCATTATCAGGTGGACAGCGCCAACGTGTTGCTTTAGGTAGAGCAATCGTTCGAGATGCAAAAGTTTTCTTAATGGATGAACCATTATCAAACTTAGATGCTAAACTCCGTGTTGCAATGCGCTCAGAAATTTCTAAGCTACATCATCGCCTTGGAACAACAACAATTTATGTAACACATGATCAAACAGAAGCAATGACTATGGCTTCGCGTCTTGTCGTTATGAAGGATGGAAAAATCCAACAAATTGGAACTCCAAAAGAAGTATATGAAACACCAGAAAACATTTTCGTGGGTGGATTTATCGGCTCACCAGCTATGAACTTCTTCCGTGGTAAATTGACTGAAACCGATTTCGTTATAGACAATACTATAAAAATTAAAGTATCCGAAGGAAAAATGAAGATGCTACGTGAACATGGCTATGTAAATAAGGAAATTGTTTTAGGTATTCGTCCAGAGGACATTCATGATGAACTACTATTTTTAGAAGCTTCACAATCTACTGCCTTCACAACAAAAATTGAAGTCGCTGAGTTATTAGGTGCTGAATCCATTTTGTATATGAAACTTGGGAATCAAGATTTTGCGGCACGTGTAGATGCAAGACATACGTTTTCACCTGGTGACCAAATTAAATTAGCATTTGATATGAATAAAGCGCATTTCTTTGATAACCAAACTGAACAACGTATTCGCTAAAAAATTTATCTTTACTATACACATACAAAAAACCGTCCACATATATTGAGGGCGGTTTTCATTATTATACTAGGGCTTCTACTGTATGAAATGATTGTCCTTTCGTGCTAATAATACCGAAAATCGGTAAATCACTAAGCACCACTTCTTCTTGCTGTTTCATAAAAGATGACGTTAATTGTTTTATCTCTATCCAAACGTCATTAATACAAAGTACATTGGAATCGTTCTCTTGTTGGCGAGAAAAAATAGAATCTATTTTATATAAACCTGCATTTTGAAAAAGCATATCAATGCGACTGAATGCATTCAAAGTAATGCTAATAACGCGTTGCCAATCTCCTTGCTTTCCCATATCATAGGATACAAAAAGTGCCTCTCCGCCTAGATTCATAATTTCCTCCACTGTTGCTTGTCCACTCTCTTGATCAATGTCCGTCACAATAACTTTTGCGCCTTGTTTAGCCAACAAAAGAGCTGTATTACGTCCAATACCGATGCCACCGCCAGTTACGATAGCAACTTTTCCTGCAAGCTTCATTTTCATTACCCCTTCTATAAGTCTTACCGTCATTCAGTATACTCCTTTATAAGATTAATCTGCAAGCAAGAAAATTGCTATCTCATTTGTAAACGTTTACTTTTTATCCTTCTTTTTTCTTATTATTACGCTGATCGAAAACTAAACCGATGAAAATTAAAATCCCCCAAAAGATTACACTACCTCCAGTCATTTTAATCTCCCCCTTATTATATAAAGATATTATTTTAATCATTATAACATTTTCTAAATTTTCAATCTATTAAAAATAAAAATGATATTATTACATAAATGGTATTTGTATAACAAAAAAAGACCTTCTTATTTTATGTATAAAAAGGTCTTTTTTTCATTATACAAGACTTATTACTTTCGTTTTTGTAATTAAATCCTGAAAACCACAATTATCTTTGCGGAACAACATCATATATATATTACATATTAATGGAATTCCTAATAGCAATACGTTCGGTAATAACACTACAAAAAATCTTATAATTAATGTTTGCAACGTTAGCTTTTCACTCTTCAATGAAATTAATTTTGTTCTCGTTACCTTTTTTCCAAGTGTAACACCGTTCCAAATAAAGGGTAACACAATAAAATATATCGCCATTAATATAAAAACTACTGCGAAATCATATCTAAAATCACCTAAGCTTATATTAAAGCGCTTAAACATAGCACTATAGTTTCCGGTCATAACAGCTACTACTGCACCATACATAACCGAGATTAAAAACATGTCAATTAGGGAAGCACCTATGCGATTCATTACAAGCGCTGGACGATGCATCTTTAACTTCATTTTATGTCGACTCCTTCATATCCTTCTTTACCCGTCTCATCGTACCACTTCTAAAAAACATTGTAAACTAGCGTTTCTCTTACTTTTCTTGTACAATTTGTTACAATAGCATTATAAAGGAGGTTCCCATATTGAAAAAATGGATAATCCTATTCGTCGCCTTCCTATTAACTGGTTGTGCAGGAAACACAGGTCACTTAACTTATACGGTTAACGATGAATACGAACTCATACGTACTTCTGGAAATGCATTTGAACTTTTCCCCTCGCCAGATGCTGTATATGCCACACAATACATCCCTGCAAAAATTACAGACATTGCTTGGGATGATAAATACATTATTGCAAAACAAACCGAGGAAAAATCAGATCCGAATAACCCTGACGCAGCAATTGCAAATAAAAAAAGTGAACATTATTGGATTATTGACGTAAAGCACAATAAACGTTTCGGTCCCTACAATGAAAAGCAATTTAATGAACAAAAAGATGCGTTTAAAATTAAGGTGCCTTTTCAAAATGTAGATTCATACATAAAAGAAATAAAAAAACAGTCAGCATAATATTTGAATGCTGACTGTTTTGTCTTACATTATTTTAGTGAGATGTTAAACGTTTGTGGCTCTTTTACAACATCTTGTGTTTCTGAATCCCCTGCAAGTAAATCATCAGTTGTAAACTGAATATCCTTTACCTTGTCTTTTCCATCGTCAAGTATTAAACCAATAATACCATCTCTTGTTTCACCAGGCTTATAGTCTTCTCTTGATACATTTTTTGTACCAACTAACGTATCTTCGTCATATAAAAAGTTTTGAGTGGCTACTTTAAAATGTTGCTTACCATTAATCATAACATCATTCATAGAGAAAAATTGCATATTTTTATTTCCGCTATTCTCCACTTTATATGTAATCTCAACGTAACGAATTGTATTACTAATCTCTGTTCCACTTAGCGATGCATATAATTCTGCATCTTCTTGGCTTACTTTATCCCCTAATCTCCGTTTTACTTCTTCAGGAGTTAGTGCCGTGTATACTTTCAATGTTTTTTTTGCCTTTTCACTCATCTGTGATAAAGAAATTACTTTCACATCTTGTACGTGAATTTTCATTGGCGCTACTTCAAATGTTTGATTCACAGAATGCATCTGCTCTAACTTGAAAGTACCCCATCCTGTTTCTTTCACTTTTTGTCCTACTTTTTTCAGCTCACGCCCACCATATTCTTTTGTTTCAGGAATAGATTCTTTCTTCTTTGGTTCAGCTTTCTTTTCTTCTTGATGGAAGCAACCACTTAACATAAGAAGAAAACTACATAAAACAAAAATACTTTTCCATGCTTTCATCATTTCATTTCTCCTAACGCTATCATTCATGAATATAAAATTAGTCCCTGGCTTTGTAAACTATAGAAACAATGACAAGTCCACAAAATGAACTTGTCAGTCCAGATACTATTATACCTCCAATTTGGAAAATATGAAAATAGGGATCTAGGAACGCGTGCATGATAAATATAATAGTTGCTACAACAATTACTGAAACCCAATACTTTCTTTTTTCCGAAGCTAAAATAAGATCTTTACCCATTTCATTTCTATACTTCCATAAAACGTATACTAATAATAGAACACCAATACATGTACTTCCATGTTGCATATATTTATAAACAGAGATACCGTACCATTCTCTTTGTAATAATGGTATTTTCATAACAAAATAGCCTGTCTTATGAGTGAATGCATCCCAAACAACATGCGTTAACATACCGAATAATGCTGAATAACAAAATACAAAAAGATTCTTCCATGTATGAAGCCCCCACCGCTTGTCTACTACATATGTATAATACCCAGCAAACGGTTTAGGTAAATGCGTTATAAAAGGCTTTTTTAAAATGTAATGATATATGTATGCTAACAAGAAGACAAGTGGTAAATTCAAATATAAGAATCCAAGCCACGTATGCCCAATTACACCATACGGTCTAAAGTGTAAAAAATATTCAAAGTCAGGCGCCATACTACCTAATATAAGAGCCGTTACTGAAATATGTTTAGAATGCTTTTTCGCAAAAGGAAGAACTGCTGCTGGATGTGCAAATGTAAACGGCATACTTTAACTCCTTCTCACATTTTCAATAGAATACCATATATCATAACGAGAGAATGGATCTTCATGCAATATTTATTTTCACATTGGAATATGATAGTTTAAATGATATAATCCACATAAAATATTCAGAAAATAAGGAAGGGATTCAGGTGTCATTAACACTTGTATTTGCCGCCTTTTTAGAATCAAAATCCTTTATGAATTGAGGTTTATATATTGATTGACGTACCTTTTTTACAAAATGTCACATTAAAAAAAGAAAATATCCCTAGTTTTTCCGCATATCCTTACTGCTTACCCGCTATTCGAACATTACAATCACTAGCTTTCCATCCAAATGTAACATTCATTATTGGAGAAAACGGAACAGGTAAATCAACATTACTTGAAGGAATTGCAATTGCGTTAGGCTTTAATGCAGAAGGTGGAACGAAGAATTTCCGCTTTAGCACTAACGATTCACATTCATCTTTACATGAATACCTTCGAATTTCCAAAAGTTTCAATACACCAAACGACGGTTTCTTTCTTCGCGCTGAATCATTTTATAACGTTGCTTCTTATATTGATGAAATAGATGCTATAAAATCTTACGGCGGCGTTTCACTACACGAACAATCTCACGGCGAATCATTCTTTTCCTTATTTATGAACCGTTTTTCAGGACAAGGTTTATACATTTTAGATGAGCCTGAGGCAGCTTTATCACCAATGAGACAACTTTCCATGCTCATTCGAATGCATGAGCTAGCGGAACAAGGTTCACAATTTGTTATTGCGACGCATTCTCCTATTTTAATGGCCTACCCTGAATCCACTATATATTCTTTAACACAAGAAGGGATTCACGAATCCACATTAGAAGAAACTGAGCATTACCAAACGACGAAACTTTTCTTTGAAAATCGTGATCGATTATTTCATCATCTATTTGAATCGTAAAAAAAGAAGCAGCAATAGCTGCTTCTTTTTTATAGTGCTTCTATAAATAAGGCAACCCCGATACCGCCACCGACGCATAAAGAGGCAATTCCTTTTTCTAACCCACGTCTTTTTAATTCGTGAATTAAACTTACTGTAATACGAGCCCCTGTACAACCAATTGGATGCCCAAGTCCTACGCCACTACCGTTTACGTTCACTTTTTCACGGTCTAAGCCTAACTCTTTCTCTACAGCCAAATATTGAGCCGCGAAAGCTTCATTAATTTCAAGTAAATCTGCATCTTCCAATGACCAATCTACTTTTTCTAAACCTTTACGAATTGCTGGTGCTGGTCCAATACCCATAACTTTTGGATCTACTCCAGCTACTGAATATCCAACAATTCTAGCTAACGGTTGTAAGCCTTTTTCTTTCGCTTTTTCTTCGCTCATTAATACTAGAACCGCGCTTCCGTCATTCAGGCCAGATGCATTACCTGCAGTTACTGAACCATCTTTACGGAAAGCTGGTTTTAATCCAGCTAATTTTTCTGCTGTAATATCAGCACGTGGATGTTCATCCTTTGAAAATACTACTTCTTTTCTACGTTCTTTTATTTTAATAGGAACAATTTGATCGTCAAAGTATCCAGACTCGATTGCCTTCAGTGCCAATGTATGACTTCGAAGAGCAACTTCATCTTGTTCCTCTCTTGTAATTTCATATTGTTCAACTAAATTTTCCGCTGTTTCCCCCATCATAATATGATGAATCGGATCTTCTAACACTTCCCACACCGTATCACGAATTTCTCCGTGCTGTAGACGTTGTCCCCAGCGGTGTTGTTTCAATGCATAAGGGCTTGAACTCATTGCTTCTACTCCACCTGCAATAACAACATCACTTACACCTAATTGAATTTGCATTGCAGCTGACATAATTGCTTGCATACCTGAAGAACATTGGCGTTGGATTGTATACCCTGTAACTGTGTCAGGAAATCCTGCCGCTAATGCAGCTGTTCTTGCCGTATTTGCTTCATCAGTTCTTTGAATACAATGACCTAAAATCACTTCATCAACTTCGTGTGGTTCTACCCCGCCTCGTTTTACAGCTTCCTGAAGTACAGGAACAGCTAATTCTACTGGCGTTACATTTTTTAGCGCTCCCCCAAAAGTTCCAATTGGCGAACGAACTGCAGCTGTAATAACAACATTATGCATTTTGCACTTGCCCCTCTCTTATGTACCCTAGTCAGTTTTTAGGTGAAATTCCATAAGATGTATATCTATAACTATCATACTATAAACATACTAAAAAATCAAAATATTTAATATAATAAAAATAGAAGGAATTAACCTTCTATTCTGTCAATGCATATAAAAATTTTTGTAAAATTTTCTCTGTCGTTTCATTCAATTTGGGTAACTTATCTACCGGAAAATATTGAAGCTTCAATCCTTCATGATCGAGCTTTAATTCCCCACTCACATGATGCCCTTGATACAGATGAATGACATTAAAAATTTCATCTCCATTAGGATAACGGAAATATACTTCCTTTCCTGATAGAACACCAAGAAATTGCATTATTTTTGCAGTTAACCCCGTTTCTTCAAATAACTCTCTACGTGCAGTTTCTTCTGTCGTTTCGCCCAGTTCCATCGCCCCACCAGGTACACCCCAATCATATGTATCTGAACGATATTGAAGCAATACTTCTTGATTATCATTTAATATAATAATTGCTGACCCAACGAGAATAAGTGGCCTTGTTCCAACGACTTTGCGTAACTCTTCAATATACCCCAATATGTAAACTCTCCTTTCCTCACCCTCCCTTATCATAACAAAATTTTTCTCCTTTTGTTGATGTAATTTCCAAGAAAAAAAAGGAAGTTTCCGCTTCCTTTTTTCCCATTTCTATTTCTTAAAACTTTCATATTTTACAGCTTCAAAAGCTTCTTCAATTTCATCATTACGATAATGGACGTATGTAAATCGCCCTAATTCTACTAATCTTGCTATTTCTTGTAACGCTTTATGCTGCTCATATGTTTCTTTCAGCTTAATATGTACATAAAACTTCATCAACGGATGTTCATATAAAGGTTCTCCCACCTCTACATATACATCTTCAACCCCTTGCACAACTCTTACATAACTTGCAAATTGATAAAGAGCTTCTCTGTCTGAAACGATTTTTAATGTATACATATATTCTCCCCCTTTTCTTTACTATATCAAAAAGATGATCACACCATGTTATAGAACTATGAAATTTTTTCGACTTGTCATCTATATATTCAATAAAGAAGGCGTTTATCCATACATGACATCTTTTTCCCACATATATTATAGGAAGAACTTTTTTTCATTTGAGGTGTTCCTTATGGATCCATACGTCAATATATGTATTTGTATTACTCCCGGCGCCGATATTTCTGATGACCGCATCGCAAAAGATTTAGCTGTTGCAGAATCAATTTGGCACCCCATTACATTTCAAATTCAAGAAGTAATTGTATTAAATGAACTTTTCCGTTTTTTTGACCGTGAAATCAGTTATAAAAATTCCATTCAAAGTCAAGAAAAGCTGGCATCCTTTTTCCAAACATGTGTAGATGAAGCTCCTGAATGCGACCTTTATATTTGTTATATTGGCAGTGATTATTTCAAAGAAACAGCAGTAATTGCCTGCGCTTATTCTTTAGCAAAACAACAGCAACTTACTGGCTATATCGTTTTAACAAATTCGGCTGCTCCTATGAAAAATATATATACGCTCGCTCACGAAATCGGTCATATTTTATTTACAAGACGTGTTCACGGAAAACTTACTCATGCAGATCCTCATTCTCCAACCGGCTCGGAGCACCACCCTTCTCCAACAAATCTTATGTATCCGATAGTCCCTCGTCCAGAAAACGTTCATATTCATTCCTTATTAACAGCAGAACAAAAAGCGCTCTCTTTACAAAGCTCTTTATTACAAAGAAAAAAACAGTAACCCTCATGTTACTGTTTAAAAAAACTTATTCCAATCAACAAAACAAATCCCGGCTGCTAGAAATAAAAATAGACAACTAAATGTAAATGTAATCCCTCTAAAAATCCCTATATAATATTTCTTTGGAAATAATTTTTGGTATATCCAGAGCAGCCGCTTTTTATTGAATTTCTAGTTCATACTTTTTCTTTCTTCAATTTTTAAAGACCATTTCATTAATCCATATATACTTCCATACATAAGTAAGACCTTTGCAATTCCCCAAAATACATTACTTTCTTCTAAGTCCTTAAATAAGAACATAATCATAAGAGGAACAATTAGTACAAAAACACCCATCCAGCCAAGAACATATACTTCACCAATAAGAAGTAATAAAAAGATAATTGCTGCTAATATATATGTTTGCATTGTCGCCAATTGCAATACAGGTGTCCCATACCATTTATTCATAAACATCAATAACACCAATAATAAAATAGGAACCATTACTATTACATAAATCATTCCAAATTCTACTAATTTACTTTTAAAAGAAGACATTCTAAATGCAACAATCGTTCCAATAATCGTAATGATTAAAACGATAGGATAACCAATTAACTGTACATTTGTTAACGTAAATTGTTGATCGGGCTTCCAAATAAAATATTTGTCAGTAACCAATATCCACCAATACCAATAATCATCCCTAAAATACTTTTTATGCTCCCGCTTTTATCCTTCTCCATCTCTTTCGCTAATTCTTCCGCATACTCTTTTGGTGAGTCACCAAATATGTCACTTACTGTCTTTCCCTTTTTTTCACCTTCTATTAAATGAAGCTCTGCATCTTCTAGAAAAGCGTCCACATCTTCTTCTTTAATCCCTTTTGTTATTAAATATACTTTCGTATCAATTAAAAACTTTTCACCTTCTTTAGAAATCTTCATTATAACTCCTCCCTTATTTAACCATTTCTCTTCTATTCGTCTTCATCATAATTTCAACAAAAATTAAAATAAATAAACTTCCGTATAAACATATAATTTGAAATAGCATTGGCATAAGATCTTCCGTTGTAAATGTTTTAAACACTAACATAATTGAAAGTGGAATGATTAAATATAAATTTTTAAACCATCCTTCAAAATATATATTTATAGTTACTGTGATGATAAAAATCCCACCAGACACTATATAACTTTGCACTTCGGTGAATGTGAGCATTTTTGTCGGATATATCACATCTAATATCGTAACAGCTCCTAATAAAAACATTGGAGCAATCATAACTAAAGACCACATAGAAAACCATGTTTTTGTAAAGCTTGTTACGAAGGTCATTTTGCGAAGTAGAAAATTAGGACCTATAACAACTAAAATAAATGAAAAACTATAACCGATACACTGAATAAGTGAAATCTGTAACATTCCATTATTCACTATTAAGATAGAAGCAATAATCCAAAACGATACGATATTCATTACTGTAAAACCAATTTGCTTCCACGTTTCCCGTCTATCCTTTTCCATTACCTTTACAAGTTCATGCGCATATTCTTTCGGGGAGCTTCCGAAAATATCTTCTACACTCTTCCCCTCACTCTCACCTTCTATTAAATGCAACTCTGCATCTTCTAAAAAGTTTTCAATATCACTTTCTTTTACACTCTTTGCCGTCAAAAATAATCTCATATCTAACAAAAACTTTCGTGCTTCTCTTGATAGCATTATTTTTTTCTCCCCTTCCCTACCAGTAGACGCTCTACACTACTTTGCATCGCTTCCCAGCGATCCATAAATTCATCAAGTGCTTCCTCGCCTTTTTCTGTTAATGTATAATATTTTCGCTTTGGACCAGATGGAGATTCCTTCATTACGCTTGTTATTAGTCCTTCTTTTTGCATTCGTATTAATAACGGATAAATACTCCCCTCACTCGCCATTGTAAAACCATACTTCGCTAGCTTTTCACTCATTTCATAACCGTATATTTCGCCTTCAGAAATAATAGCAAGTAAGCATCCTTCTAAAATCCCTTTCAGCATTTGACTTGTCGACATAATTCAAATCCTCCTACTATCTTGCTTTACAAGATAGATAAGCGTAAGTATCTTGCTTTACAAAATAGTATAGCAAAGACTATTTTGCAAAACAAGATAGCTAACGATATTTTTTCCAAATGTTTGCAGGAATTTCATTATAGCTTCTCTAAATAGAGCACTATGAAAACTTTATTATGAAGGGATGTTTTTCATCATGGTTACAAATCGAGTTGTCTTTTTAACAGGTGCTGCAAGTGGCATTGGTTATGAAATGGGAAAGGCTTTTGCAAAAGAAGGTGCAAAAGTTGTGATTACCGATCGGCTTGAAGAACGTGCAAAAGAAGCTGCTGAACAATTACAAAATGAAGGTTTTCAAGCTATCGGTTTAAAATGTGACGTTACATCTGAAGAGGAAATTACAGCAGCAATTTCTCAAACAGTTGATCATTTCGGTTCATTACATATATTAATTAACAACGCAGGAATGCAACACGTTTCACCCATTGAAGACTTTCCAACTGAAAAGTTCGAGCTACTAATTCAAATTATGCAAATTGCTCCGTTTATCGCAATTAAGCATGCCTTTCCGATTATGAAACAACAAAAATATGGTCGTATTATTAATGTCGCTTCTATTAACGGCCTTGTCGGATTTGCTGGAAAAGCTGCCTACAATAGTGCAAAACATGGCGTAATTGGATTAACAAAAGTTGCTGCTTTAGAAGGTGCTACGCATGGTATTACTGTTAATGCCCTTTGCCCTGGTTATGTCGATACCCCTCTTGTACGTAATCAACTACAAGACTTAGCTACTACACGAAATGTACCACTTGAAAATGTTTTAGAAGATGTTATTTATCCACTCGTCCCACAAAAGCGCTTATTACAAGTACAAGAAATCGCTGATTATGCGATGTTTTTAGCGAGTGAAAAAGCTAAAGGTATAACGGGACAAGCTGTTGTTATAGATGGGGGTTATACCGCTCAATAAAAATAAAGTTTGCTCAAGAAGAGCAAACTTTATTTTTTATCCCGAGGATCTTCGTACTTTAGTAATTGCCGAGGGAGCTTCTCAATTGCAACAATTACCCCCTCTAATTTACTTTCAATACGGTGGAGTAAATATAATGTTACAACAATCGGAAACCCTACATTACCTATCATCTTGATCCACTCTTCCATCCTCTTCCCCTCCTTTCATTATATAAGTAAGAGAAAACACTGCATTTAGGCATAAAAAAACAAGCTATTATGTATTAGCTTGTTTTTCAAATAATGATGCAATTTCTCGTTTATAGTCCCCGCGTATAATACCTTTCTCAGTAATAATTCCTGTAATTAATTCATTCGGCGTTATGTCAAATGCTGGATTATAAACATCCGTTCCAATTGGTGCTACTTGTTTTCCAAAGATTTTTGTAACTTCTGTTTCATCTCTTTCTTCAATAATAATTTCGGCTCCAGTTTCTTTCGTAACATCAAATGTTGACAGTGGAGCAGCAACGTAAAATGGGATATTAAAGTGCTTTGCTAAAATAGCTAAATTCATTGTCCCTATTTTATTGGCTGTATCTCCATTTGCGACAATTCGATCCGCTCCCACAATAATCGCGTTTATTTCTTTCGTTTGAATAGCATGAGCTGCAGTATTATCTGTAATAAGGGTCACATCAATATTTGCTTGCTTCAATTCCCACGTCGTTAAGCGACCACCTTGTAAAACTGGCCTCGTTTCACACGCATATGCATGTAAACGCACACCTTTCTCTTTTCCAATATAAAAGGGAGCTAATGCAGTTCCATATCTGGCAGTTGCAATACTTCCAGCGTTACAGATTGTTAAAATATTATCGCCATCTTTAAAACATGTTAACGCATATTCCCCAATATTTCGACACACCTCTTCATCTTCCTGTTGAATACGAAGCGCTTCTTCTTCTAATATTTTTTGTGCTTCTTTTATTGTAGTAATCTCTCGAATAGATTCTCTCATACGATCAATTGCCCAAAATAAATTTACTGCCGTTGGGCGTGATGTCCGTAAATAGTTACAGTCTCTATTAAACTTCTTTTGAAATTCTTCGATATGTAAAGTATTATATTTTTTCGCTGCAAGCGCCAAGCCAAATGCAGCTACAATTCCAATTGCAGGCGCTCCGCGTACTTCTAACATTATGATACTTTTCCAAACCTCTTCAATAGTCGTTAATGTTTTGTATTCTGTGCTATGTGGCAATTTCGTTTGATTTAATACCGCAATTGCATCACCTTTCCAACTTACAGATCTCGGAACAGTAACGATTGTACTCATGCTTTTACACCCCTTGAAACTGTCTGTTGAAATAATGTTCGAAACAGTTGAATATCAGCACTTTTAGATTCATATTTTATTAGTTCTTTTCCTAAGGATAGCGCTTGTTTCTTAGCTTGAATTCTTGTTTCTTTATTTTCTATTTCATCTAAATCTGCTACATGAGCTAAACCAATTGTTCTACGAATTAGTTCACATCCGGCAAATCCAACAGCATCAGTAAAGATATTTTGCAAAATAATTGGTAACCATTGTTTTTCTTTCGTATATGCTTCTACACCTTCCCCAATCCATAACTTTGTAAAAGTCTCTACAAAATAACTCCACGTCTTTTCTATATGAAAAAATAGTACACTTCTCTTTTCTTCTTCTCTAGATAAAGCATTTAATAATAGATTTGCAATAAATTGACCTATGTCAAATCCAAATGGGCCATATGTCGCAAATTCTGGATCAATCACTTTCGTTTCAGAAGGTGACGAAAAAATACTACCAGTATGTAAATCACCATGAATAAGAGTTTCTTTTCTTGTTAAGAACTTATATTTATATTGTGCTACTTTTAGTTTTAAAGTTTTATCACTCCAAAGTTCATCAACCACGAGCTGTAAATCTGGCTCATAATCATTTGTATCATAATGTCCAAATGGATCTGTAAACACTAAATCCTCTGTAATTTTACAAAGGTCCGGATTTACAAAGGCACCTTCTAGTACCCTCTTCTCTTCTGACTGTAAACCAAAATCTGAAGTGTAAAATAAAACATGTGCTAGAAAACGACCAATATGCTGGGATAAAAGCGGATATTCTTCTCCGTCTATTAATCCTTTTCTTGTAATTGTTAGTCTTGATAAGTCTTCTACTACCGTTATCGCTAACTCTTCATCATGACTGTACACTACTGGAACATAATCCGGTACATACTGCGCAAAAATTTGCAGTGCCTTGCTTTCAATCGTTGCTCTTTTTATAGACAATGGCCAGCTTTCACCAACTACTTTAGCATAAGGCAGTGCTTGTTTTATTATAATGGATTTCTCTCCATCATCTAATTTGAACACGTAATTTAAGTTTCCATCTCCAATTTCATGACAAATGACATTTGCCTTCTCTTCAAAATAGCCATGATCTTT
Source organism: Bacillus sp. FSL K6-0073 (assembly GCF_038006085.1). Classification (NCBI taxonomy): domain Bacteria; kingdom Bacillati; phylum Bacillota; class Bacilli; order Caryophanales; family Bacillaceae; genus Bacillus; species Bacillus sp. FSL K6-0073. Next base: position 4,081,475 of record NZ_JBBOUN010000001.1, read on the forward strand.
CGCATATTGTACAGCTGTTATTTCTGTTAATGAATAATATCCCATCGTCTTCTCCCCCTTTTTAAATTCAGAGGTTTTTCTAACATAGAAAAACCTCTTTCCACTAAGAAAGAGGTTTGAAGTTTATCTTCTCCCCTCTTATCTGCCAGAAAGTTTTACTTTCTGCTGGAATTAGCACCGTGCCTTTTGGCGTAATAAACGCCCCATTTCACAATGGTATTACGGTCGGTTGCTGGGCTTCATCGGGCCAAATCCCTCCACCTGCTCTTGATAAGAGTTGTATAATTTTTTGAATTTTTAACTTTATGTTGAAGACTATACCAAGAATAAAAATCACTTGTCAACATTTTATTTGTATAATTCTGGACGGCGATCCGCAAAAACTGGAATTCCTTTACGTACTTCTTTAATTTTCTCGAATACAAGCTCTCCAAATAAAATTGATTCCTCTTCATTCGCCTCTACTACAACTTCACCCCAAGGATCCACAATTAAAGAATGACCTGCAAATACATTATTCGAATCCTTTCCTGCTCTATTACACGCAACAACATAACATTGATTTTCAACTGCTCTTGCTTGCAATAGCAAACGCCAATGTGCTAAACGAACTAATGGCCATTCAGCTACAACAAATAATACTTTTGCCCCTTTAGCAGTATGGACACGCATCCACTCTGGAAAACGAATGTCATAACAAATTGTTCCAGCGCATTCAACATCATCTAGCTTAAATTCGCCCGTACCATTACCAGCTATTAAATATTTATGTTCATCCATAAGCTGAAATAAATGCACTTTACTATATTCGTTGACTAGCTGTCCTTCATTATTTACAACATACATCGTATTTGTAACGCCTTGATCCGTTTGCTTCGCTATGGACCCACCAACAATGTGTACATCATATTGCTTCGCCCATTCTATTAACTTTTCTTTCGTTTCCACTCCATCCCTATCTGCAATTTCAGAAAGTCTCGTTAAATCATATCCTGTTGTCCATAGTTCTGGTAAGACGATAACATCTGGTCTTTCCTTCATAGCTTCGCTTATTTTATTTTTAGCATTCTCAATATTTTTTTCTACATCTCCAAAAACAATATCCATTTGAATACATGCGACTTTCATTTTTTCAGCCCCATTCTTATTTTTCTCTTTACAAAATACTGGAAAGATTATATCATTTGTCACTAGAATTGTAACAACTTTCAAAAGAGGTGGAAAGTATGAAATTATTTCAACCTTCTGAGATAGTAACATCATTGCCAACACAATTTTTCGCTTCACTTGTTGCAAAAGTTAACAAAGTCGTTGCAGCTGGTCACGATGTTATTAATCTAGGTCAAGGTAATCCAGATCAACCAACACCGCAGCATATCGTAAAAGCTTTACAAGATGCTGCCGAAAAGACCATTCATCATAAATATCCGCCATTTCGCGGACATGAAAGCTTAAAGGAAGCCGTGGCTACATTCTATAAACGTGAATACGGCGTCGAATTAAACCCAAAAACTGAAGTTGCTATTTTGTTTGGCGGGAAGGCTGGACTAGTAGAATTACCGATTTGTTTTACAAATCCTGGTGATACGATTCTCGTTCCGGATCCAGGTTATCCAGATTATTTATCCGGGGTTGCTTTAGCAAAAGCACACTTTGAAACAATGCCGCTTATTGCAGAAAATAACTTTTTACCAGATTATACGAACATTGATGACTCTATTGCAGAGCGTGCAAAATTAATGTTTTTAAACTATCCAAATAATCCTACCGGTGCTACTGCATCAAAAGATTTTTTTGATGAAACCATTCACTTTGCTAATAAACATAATATATTAGTTGTTCACGATTTTGCTTATGGCGCTATCGGATTTGATGGTCAAAAACCTGTTAGTTTCTTGCAAGCAGATGGTGCGAAAGATATAGGAATTGAAATTTACACATTATCAAAAACTTTCAATATGGCTGGCTGGCGCATCGCTTTTGCTGTAGGGAATGAAAGTGTGATTGAAACAATTAACCTATTACAAGATCATATGTATGTTAGTATATTCGGTGCAGTTCAAGATGCTGCTCGAGAAGCGCTATTAAGTTCACAGTCTTGCGTAATAGACCTTGTAAATAGTTACGAATCTCGAAGAAACGCTCTTATTTCAGCCTGTCACTCAATTGGTTGGAATGTAGACATTCCAACAGGATCATTCTTTGCATGGCTTCCCGTTCCAAAAGGATATACCTCTGAGCAATTTTCTGATATTTTACTAGAAAAAGCACATGTCGCAGTTGCTCCTGGTGTTGGATTTGGTGAGCATGGGGAAGGGTATGTCCGTGTTGGTCTCTTGCATGCAGAAGATAGATTACGAGAAGCCATTAATCGAATTGGTAAATTAAATTTTTTCAAAAAGTAATTGACAACACGAAAAATATCTGACAAAATTCAGTTATCTTAAAATTTTAAACATTTCTAAATACTTCTTATCAAGAGCAGGTGGAGGGACGAGCCCGACGAAACCCGGCAACCGATCTACAATTGTAGACACGGTGCTAATTCTCGCAGCATTACGCTGACAGATAAGGAGCTGGTTGTAAAAAAACCTCTCCTTAGCTGAGAGGTTTTTTTATTTAACTAGGAGGTTATAACAATGAGCGGAATTATAGCGACGTATTTAATCCATGATGATTCACATAACTTAGAAAAAAAAGCTGAGCAAATTGCACTCGGTTTAACAATTGGCTCTTGGACTCATTTGCCACACTTATTGCAAGAACAATTAAAGCAGCATAAAGGCAACGTCATTCATGTTGAGGAATTAGCTGAACATGAATATACCAATTCGTATTTACGTAAAAAAGTAAAACGTGGAATTATTAAAATCGAATATCCGCTATTAAACTTCAGTCCAGATTTACCAGCGATTTTAACGACTACATTTGGAAAGCTATCACTTGATGGCGAAGTAAAACTAATTGACTTAACTTTTTCAGACGAGTTAAAAAAACATTTTCCTGGTCCAAAATTGGGGATAGATGGTATTCGAAATCTTTTACAAGTGCATGATCGTCCCCTTTTAATGAGTATTTTTAAAGGAATGATTGGACGAAACATTGGGTATTTAAAAACGCAATTACGCGATCAAGCAATTGGTGGTGTAGATATAGTAAAAGATGATGAAATATTATTTGAAAATGCATTAACACCACTTACGAAACGCATTGTATCTGGAAAAGAAGTTTTACAATCTGTCTACGAAACATACGGTCATAAAACGTTATATGCCGTAAATTTAACAGGACGAACTTTTGATTTAAAAGAAAATGCTAAACGTGCAGTGCAAGCTGGAGCTGATATTCTATTATTTAACGTATTTGCTTACGGACTAGATGTACTACAATCACTTGCAGAAGATGATGAAATCCCAGTTCCTATTATGGCACATCCTGCTGTAAGTGGTGCTTATTCAGCATCCAAGTTATATGGAGTTTCATCACCATTATTACTTGGAAAGCTACTACGTTATGCTGGGGCTGACTTTTCATTATTCCCATCTCCATACGGAAGTGTTGCGCTAGAAAAAGAAGAGGCTCTTGCTATCTCAAAATATTTAACTGAAGACGATGCATTTTTCAAGAAGAGCTTTTCTGTTCCGTCTGCTGGTATTCATCCTGGTTTCGTTCCCTTTATTGTACGAGATTTCGGTAAAGATGTTGTTATTAATGCTGGCGGCGGGATACACGGACATCCAAATGGAGCGCAAGGCGGCGGTAAAGCTTTCCGTACTGCAATTGATGCTACTTTACAAAATAAACCACTCCATGAAGTAGACGACATAAATTTGCATAGTGCACTACAAATATGGGGAAATCCCTCTTATGAGGTGAAATTATGAGTATTCAAGTATTTTGTGATTTCGATGGCACGATTACAAATAATGATAACATTATGTCCATTATGGAAAAATTCGCACCACCAGAAGCCGAAGAAGTAAAGAATAAAATTTTATCACAAGAACTATCCATTCAAGAAGGTGTTTCTCAATTATTTCAATTAATACCTACTAATCTGCACGATGATATTATTCAATTTTTAATAGAAACTGCTGAAATCCGTAGTGGTTTTCATGAGTTTATACAATTCGTAAAGGAAAATAACATTTCTTTTTACGTGATATCAGGTGGAATGGATTTCTTCGTCTATCCACTCTTACAAGGAATCATTCCAAAAGAGCAAATTTATTGTAATGAAACAGACTTTTCAGCAGAGTTTATTACAGTTAAATGGCCTCATTCTTGTGATGATCATTGTCAAAATCATTGCGGATTATGTAAATCATCATTAATCCGTAAATTAAGTGATACAAATGACTTTCATATTGTAATTGGAGATTCTATTACTGATTTACAAGCCGCGAAACAAGCTGATAAAGTATTCGCTCGCGATTTTCTTATTACAAAGTGTGAAGAAAATCATATTGCTTATACACCGTTTGAAACATTTCAAGATGTGCAAGCTGAATTAAAACTTTTGTTGGAGGTGAAGGCATGAAACAACTTTTTCGTCAATGGTATGACTTAAGCGAGATAAAAAAAGAGTTAACAACACGAAATTGGTTCCCAGCAACAAGTGGTAATATTTCTATAAAGGTTAGTCATGAACCACTTACTTTTCTTATTACAGCAAGCGGTAAAGATAAAACAAAAACCACTCCAGATGATTTTCTATTAGTAGATCATGTAGGAGTTCCCGTTTTAGAGACTGAATTACGCCCTTCAGCAGAAACAATATTGCATACACACATTTATAACAATACGAATGCCGGTTGCGTACTTCATGTTCATACAACCGATAATAATGTCATCACAAATTTATATAGTGATGCAGTCATCCTTCAAAATCAAGAAATTATTAAAGCTCTCGATATTTGGGAAGAAGATGCAACCATTCACATTCCTATTATCGAAAACCATGCCCATATCCCAACACTTGGAGAAAACTTCCGAAAGCATATACAAGGAGATTCGGGTGCAGTATTAATCCGTAACCACGGTATTACCGTATGGGGCCGAGATAGCTTTGATGCAAAGAAGAGATTAGAAGCTTATGAGTTTTTATTCCAATTTCATATAAAACTATTATCAATTCAAGGAGGCGTTTCTAATGGCGCAAATTCGTATTCATGAAGTAAATACTCGTATTGAAAATGAAGTGGAAGTATCTAAATTTCTACAAGAGGAAGGCGTTTTATATGAGAAATGGAATATTTCTAAACTTCCTACTCATTTAAATGAAAATTATTCGTTAACAGATGAAAACAAAGCTGAAATATTAGCTGTGTTTTCAAAAGAAATCGCTGATGTTTCAGCACGCCGTGGTTATAAAGCACATGATGTAATTTCACTTTCAAATAGCACCCCTAACCTTGACGAATTATTAATTAATTTCCAAAAGGAACACCATCATACAGATGACGAAGTTCGCTTTATCGTCAGTGGTCATGGCATTTTCGCTATTGAAGGTAAAGATGGGAAATTCTTTGATGTTGAACTTGAGCCAGGCGATTTAATATCTGTTTCTGAAAATGCAAGACATTATTTTACCTTGCAAGATGATCGCCAAGTTGTAGCTATTCGTATTTTTGTGACAACTGAAGGCTGGGTTCCAATCTATTAAGGTAGTTAGTTGAATAAAAGGACTTGGACCCCCTTTTCCAAACTTTTATTCACTCTACATATATACATCCTCCTATGGAACAGGCTTATTTCATTTTGAAATAAGCCTGATTTTTTATTTACTTGAAAGTACTATTTCATCACAAATTTAACACCTTGATTTTTCAAGTGCATTTTCCGAACATTTTTTGAACATTTATTGAATTTTTTCTGAAAATTCTGTTTTATATGTGATATACTACAATTAATTAAGAAGGAAAATAATATCGCAAACAGAGGGGGATAATCATGAGCTTACTTATCGCACTTATACTTGGAGTTACATGTGGAGCATTTCCTGTTATTTTAGGAGCTATTATGGAAGAGTTAGAAATTGGTGTTTTAGGATTTGTCGCATCTTGTGTAAGCGCTTTATTGTTTGGTTTATTCGGCGCTATTCCTGTTTCAATTCTGTGTGCTTTTTATATAATACGCCATGCTCGTACAAAACAATTTGGTCCTAATCACGTCGCACAAATTATCCCGTTCCCGGTTGAACGATGCCGCCGCGCGTCTAACTTATAATTATAAAAATTAAAGATGACTAAATAAATAAAAGTCCTCATTTGAGGACTTTTATTTACTTTCTTCTAGAAATTGAAACAATTCTTGTAGATGTAGGGCATCTTCACCATAGCTAACAGATACATGAAATATGCCGTCAATCTCAGCTTGCATATAAAGATCCACTCCATCACGATCATATTTCAATGCTAAATAAAACTCCATTTCTTCTAACATCTTTTTTGAGGTTCGAATTACATAATGTCCCTTCTCATCTCTTCCATATTCAAATTCTGGTTCAAAATCATATTTTTGTTTAAAAGCTTCTTTTTGTCTTTCATTAATTTGCATACAAGTAGCTCGCTGTACAGTATCAATCATCTCATCAAACTTTTGAAGGTCCACCTCGTTTACCCCCTTATATATTTTTTATATAATACTTGTGTTCCACTATTTTCTTCGCCATCCTTAATTAACTCTTCATACAATTCTTTCGCCAAACTTAAGCCTGGGACTGGTAATTGTAATTTTTCTGCTTCCTCTAAAGCAATTTTCATATCTTTCATAAAATGCTTTACATAAAATCCTGGCTCAAAGTCTCCTTTTAACATTCGAGGAGCTAAATTACTTAATGACCAGCTACCTGCTGCCCCTGTTGAAATACTCTCTAACACTTTATCTGGATTCAGTCCAGCCTTCTTCGCGTAAGCAACAGCTTCACATACTCCAATCATATTGGAAGCAATGGCAATTTGATTGCACATTTTTGTATGTTGTCCACTCCCAGCTGGTCCTTGTAATTGAATGTTTGTTCCTAACTTTTCAAGTAAAGGTAAGCATCTATCATATATTTCTTTCTCTCCACCTACCATAATTGCGAGTTTTGCTTCTTTCGCGCCAACATCTCCTCCTGAGACAGGTGCATCTAACGTATATATTTTTTTGCTTTTTGCAACTTCATTAATACGTTTTGCTAAAGTAGGTGTAGATGTCGTAAAGTCAATTGCTATCGTACCTTCTTTTGCATGTTCTATAATTCCTTCTATACCAAAATACACTTCTTCTACATCATGTGGATATCCAACCATTGTCATTACAATATCAACTTGCTTCACTAACTCTTTTGGCGTATCACACCAATGTGCACCAGCTTGCACTAAAGAATCTGTTTTTGCTTTCGTTCTATTATATACATATACTTTATGACCATCTTGCATTAAGTGATAAACCATACTTTTTCCCATTACGCCAATACCAATGAAACCTATTGATACAGTTTTATGTTCCATTTTCTCATCCCCTTTGTTCTAATAAATCATTTACCATCTTTCGGAACTCTTTATTAAAGTCATCATCCATACTATTTTTCACATTTGAAAATAACATAACAAAAATTCCTTTTTCTTTATTAAAATTATTAAAAGTGTTCCAACCAGATAATACACCATGATTATGAAAATAATCTGGATATATATAAAAACTAAATGCATATTTCCGTTCTGCTGAAGGCGAAAACATTGCTTGTATACTTTGTTCAGAAAGAAGTTTTCCATTTATAATTGCTTCGTCTAACTTCTTCATATCTCCAACTGTCGTATACATCTCACCACAACCATATAGCCAATCCATGCCTAACTTTTGCGCTGGTACAAGCTCTTGATTTTTTTTCACATAACCCTTTGCAAAATTTTTATCTCCAGGTACCATATTTCCCATACCGGATTCATGCATATCTACTTTTAAAAATATGTTTTCTTTTATGTAATCTCCTAAAGGTTTTTTGGAGATATGTTCTATTATATAAGCAAGAACCATATAATTATAATCTGTATATCTCCAACCTGTTCCTGCAGGAAATTCTAAATTTTGACGTCCAATCCAATTAATTAACTGTAAACGGGAAGCAGCATTCACATTTCCTTTTGCATGTTCAGGTAAACCAGAGGTATGCGTTAATAAATGATATAGCGTAATATTTTTATTCTCCGGAAATGAAGGAATATATTTATTTACATTATCTTGAATATTCAATTTACCTTGTTCTTGCAACTGTAAAATAGATGTGGCAACAACTGTTTTCGTAATAGAACCGATACGATATTTTGTTTGAGGCGTATTTTCTATTTTATTTTGAACATCAGCATACCCATATCCTTTATTCAATATAACACGCTCTTTATCTGTTACCAAAACTGTTCCATTAAATTGCTTTCCGACTAAATATTGATCTAATTTTTGAGATATGCTAGCATAATCAATTTGTTGCTCTTCTTTTTCTTCTATATTCCCTTGTACTTCTGATTCAATAGTAGGATTCACTTTAGTTGTTAATACAGTGTTTTCCTTTATATTGGGGCTAACAAGAAAATAGTATACTCCGCCGCCAACTATAGCAGACAGTGAAGCCATCACCATTACTTTTTTTATCATATCGATCCTCCATAATTCCTTCGCTAAAAATTGTCCCCCCTATTCTATTATCAAACAATAAAAAAAAATCGCAACAATTTGTTGCGAAAAATTACATTTTTTCTTTTCTATACACACATACTTGATTCTTTCCATTTTTTTTCGCTTCATATAATGCAATGTCCGCTCGTTGCATTAATTCTTCTCTTGTAGTTCCTTGTTCATATAACGCAACTCCAAAGCTAGCTGTTAACTTCGAAATTCCAGTAAATTGCTTTGTTTCAATGAAGAATCGTAATGACTCCGCAACTTGAAATGCTTCCTTTTCTACTGTATTTGTCACTAATATAATGAATTCTTCTCCTCCCCATCTTGCAAATACATGTTGCTGCTCCACTTTAGATTTCATAAGCTCTGCAAGTTGTATTAATGCTAAATCGCCAAAATCATGACCATATGTGTCATTAACTGTTTTAAAATTATCTATATCAAATAAAATGATTGCTATTTTCTCATCACTACGTATTACCTTTTCCCATTCTACCTCTAGTATTTGTTGAAACTTTAAACGATTATAAATCTCTGTCAATGAATCTATCATAGCAAGTCTTTCTTGTTCTTGATAGGTTTCATCTAATTCTGTAATTTCCGTGCACTTTACAATAAATCTTGATAAATCTTCTGGCAATGGTGTCGCACGTAATAGAAAAGTAGATACTGCCCCTTCATAATTTAACATCTTAATTCTTCTACCACTAGATAAAGTATCGTCTAGCCATGTTATATCATGCGTCGTCGAGTAGTATCCATTTTCTCTAATAAAATGTTCAGCAAATACTAAATGTTGCTCACGATAGGCAAATAAATTTTCATATCCGAAAAAAGCTAAAAAATTTGTATTACAATCAACTATTTCATCATCTTCTACTATAAATAATAGATCATTTTGAAAATCAAACATCGTTTGAAGCAATTCCTGCTGCAAACTAACTTGCCTTACTAAAGAAAGTTGATACAAACTCTTATTCACTTCCTCTAACACTGCTTGCGGAGTTACAGGAGCTATTACAATATTACGTATTCCTAATGCAAGTACATCTGTGAATTCTTTTGTTATTTGTTGATCCCAAATGACAATGAATGTACTGTGCGGAGTATACATATTCTTTATATATTTTATTTGAGAATAATCTGTTACATACGTAATGATAATGTGTGGTTTCGTTCTTTGAAATAATAGTTCGCCCTCTTCAAAACTATTTGCTATAAACATACATTTTGGATGGATATTTTCTACCGTTTGTTGATGCTTACATCCATTTTCTATATAAAGGACATTTAACTGCAGATCTTGTAACACATTTTGGAAAACCGTATTCTCTAATAAAAAATGTAGTATGTTCATCACTAGTCTTCACTCACTTCATATATCTTGTTCTACTGAATTCCTCACAAATTTTTTTAAAAGACTGGTCTCCAATAAACTTTAATTTGTGAGAGACACATATTAACAAGCTAATTGAGAATGTTATCTTCGCTTTTCACTCTATAAATTCCTTTTTTAGTGTATGATTGTAGGAATTGTATCGTTTGTATGAATGCCCTAGCTAATTTTTAAAACTTGACAATTAAAATAAAGATATTATATTCTTAAATTCGATAACTTACAAAATGTAAGTAGTGTATATTATTTTTTTGAAAATAATTCGATATACAATTTGGAGGATATACAATGACAAACGACAACTTTTTTGATGTTCTATATGAACGCACATCTACACGTGCATTCAACCCAAATAAAGAAATCTCATCTACAGAATTACATGAGATTTTAAAAGCCGCAGCACAAGCACCTTCCGCTTGGAACTTACAACACTGGAAATTCCTTGTTTTTCAAGGTGAAGATGTACAAAAACGATTACACCCAATAGCTTATAACCAACAACAAATTCTTGATGCTTCTGCAGTAGTCGCTATTTTAGGCGATTTAGAAGCTTATAAAAATGTTGAGCCGGTATATGGTCCAATTGTAGAACAAGGATTTATGAAAGAAGAAGCAAAAGAACGCTTAGCTAAAAATATTGAATCTGCATATGCTCGTGAACAATTCCCAAGAGATGCTGCCTTTTCAAATGCATCTTTAGCAGCAATGCAACTTATGCTTGCAGCTAAAGCAACTGGTTGGGATACTTGTGCTATTGGTGGCTTCAATCCACAAGCACTGACAGACGAATTTAACGTTTCATCTCGTTACGTTCCAATTATGCTTATTACAATTGGTGAATCAACTTTAAAAGGCCACCCTGCACCTCGCATGAGCGTAGAGCAAGTGAGTGAGTGGGCAAAATAATAAAAAACGAAGGTAACTACGTTGCCTTCGTTTTTTATTTCCTGTCATACTTTTGTAATATTACTACAAATCATTCGACATTTATACTTATGGAAAAGTATATTCTATTCCCTCCTCATAAATAAACGTGACGTTTCGTGTCGAATTTTGTTAAGGCGTTGAAATATACCCGTGTATTTTTGTTACAATTGTGATACAATGATAACAAATAGATAACAAGAGAGGGATTTTCATTGAGTTCATACGGAAGCTTTATCGCACTTTTATGTTACATAGTAACTGTACTGCTTCTATATTTTATTGGTGATGCCGCAAACATCTCCATTTTACAATTTCCAAAAGAAGAAGCATTCCAATTAGAATCAGAAAAACATACTGCACGATCCATTGTGCCACTACTCCTAGCTCTTCCTGTATATATCATCGTTTTATATAAAAGTAAAAAAGTGTAAAGGCTACCCATTTCATTTATTTCGGTGGTTTTTACATTTTTTTGTTATATTCCCCCTATTTTAAACATCATTCCATACTAAACACCCAGCTAGTCATTTAAAATGAGAAAATCCCCTAGAAAAAATTCCACTCTCTGTCCAGTCACTAACTACCGAACTTACATAGATTATAAGTGTGAAGGGGGTGATGAGGATTATGTTTGGATCATTTGGATGCTGTGATAACTTTAGAGACTGTCATCATCATGAAAGAGAGTGCAGACATCATGAGAAAGAGAAAGAGAGAGAAGTAGTTAGACCACAACAACCAGCTGTATGTAACGTACTTGCTAGCATTTCAGTTGGAACAGAGCTTTCTCTTTTAAGCATTAGAGGTAATGGCACTTTCAACAATGTAATTTTTGAAGGTTTCGCTAACGGTGTTGCTCTTTTCTCTGCTTTAGCTCGTAATAACAAAGATGACAAAGATAACAATAAAGACGATAAACACAATCAAAATCGAAATACTTTTACTGGTATTTTACGTGTATGCCCAACTGATATCGTTGCAATCGCTATCTAATTCTGTCTCTTATCCTCGATAGTAAGCAAATAAGATTTACTTTTCTCATAGAAAAAACCTGAGACCGATTTCAAATCGGCTCAGGTTTTTTTATTGATTATATGCTTTTAACTAGTTCAACAACTTCTTCAGCAGTTGACATCATTAATGCTTTTTCTGCTAATGTTTCCATTTCTGCTTTTGACAACTTGCTTAGCTGTGTTCTTGCAGGAAGAATAGATGTTGCACTCATACTGAACTCATCTAAACCTAATCCTAATAATAATGGGATAGCAAGTGAATCGCCCGCCATCTCACCACACATACCAGCCCATTTGCCTTCTTTATGAGCAGCATCGATAACCATTTTTACAAGACGTAAAATAGATGGGTTATATGGTTGGTATAAGTAAGATACTTGTTCGTTCATACGGTCTGCAGCCATTGTGTATTGGATTAAATCATTTGTTCCGATAGAGAAGAAGTCAACTTCTTTCGCGAATTGATCTGCTAATACTGCTGAAGCTGGGATTTCAACCATCATACCAACTTCAATAGAATCAGAAACAGTTGTACCCGCTTCTACAAGTTTCGCTTTCTCTTCTAATAAAATCGCTTTCGCTTGACGGAACTCATCAAGAGTTGCAATCATTGGGAACATAATTTTTAAGTTACCGTATACGCTAGCACGAAGTAATGCACGAAGTTGTGTACGGAACACATCTTGCTCATCAAGACATAAGCGAATTGCACGGTATCCTAAGAATGGGTTCATTTCTTTTGGTAAATGTAAGTATGGAAGCTCTTTATCTCCACCGATGTCAAGTGTACGAACAACGACTGGTTGACCTTCTTTTACACCTTCAAGAACTGCTTTATACGCTTCGAACTGCTCTTCTTCTGTTGGAAGATTGTCACGGCCCATGTATAAGAATTCTGTACGGTATAAGCCAACGCCTTCTCCGCCATTATCGATAATACCTTGTACATCATTTGGTGTTCCGATATTTGCAACAAGCTCAACGTGATGTCCGTCACTTGTTACAGTAGCTTGGTCTTTTAATTTAGCCCATTCAGCTTTTTGCTCTTCAAATTTCGCTTTCTTTTCTTCAAACGAACGAAGAGTTTCTTCTGATGGATTTACAATTACTTCTCCATCTAAACCGTCAATGATAACGATATCGCCGTTTTGGATTTTCTCCATAACAACTTTCGTACCAACAACAGCTGGAATTTCCATAGAACGAGCCATAATTGCAGAGTGAGATGTACGTCCACCAATATCAGTAGTGAAACCTTTTGCATACTTACGGTTTAACTGAGCTGTATCAGATGGTGTTAAATCTTCAGCAATGATGATTACCTCTTCAGAAATTGTACCAGGATTTGAGAAGTTAATTCCTAGTAAATGTGCAAGAACGCGTTTTGTTACGTCACGAATGTCCGCAGCACGTTCTTTCATATATTCGTTATCCATGTTTTCAAACATAGAAATAAACATTGATGCAACTTCATCCATTGCAAATTCAGCATTTACTTTTTCGCTATTTACTTTATCTTTTACTGGATTTACTAGTTCTGGATCATTTAACACTAATAAATGTGCTTCAAAGATCGCAGCTTTGTCAGCACCTAGTTCAGCAAATGCGTGGTCCTTAATAGCTTCTAATTCAGTTTTTGCTTTCTCAAGCGCAGCGTCTAAGCGTGCAATTTCTGCAGCTTCGTTTGTAATTGATTTCTTTTCGATGTTAAATTCAGGATTTTCAAGTCTGAAAGCCTTTGCAATAGCAATCCCACTTGATGCAGCGATCCCTTGAATGTTAAGAGTCATTATTCTCCTAATCCTTCGTTTTTCATAGTTTCTTCGATAGCTGCTAGTGCTTGAGCTGCATCATCACCATTTGCAGTGATTTTAATTTCTGCGTTTTGTTGAATGCCTAAAGACATAACGCCCATGATTGATTTTAAGTTAACGTTCTTTCCGTTATACTCTAAGTTAATGTCAGAACCGAATTTGCTTGCAGTGTTTACAAGTAGAGTTGCTGGACGAGCATGAATTCCTGAGTCGCTAGTTACTTTAAAGATTTTTTCCATGATAATTTATCTCCTTTAAATTACAGTATTTTTTAGTTGTATAGACGTGAGTACTACACCATCTATTGTATATAATAGGCGATGTTCGGTCAACCACATCGCCTATTATAATTATAAACATTTTGCGTCAAATTCCTACTGAATGTCAATAATAGCGGTTTCGCCCTTCTTAACATTTCCATCTTTTTTCAATTCGACTTGTTGCCCTTGTTGTAAGTTTGTAAAGACAATTGGTGTAATGATAGATGGTGCATTTTCTTTTACAAATGCAAGATCTACTTTTAATAATGGTTGGCCTTGTTTCACCTTGTCGCCTTGTGCTACAAGCGCTTCAAAACCTTCACCATTTAATTTTACAGTATCAATACCGAAGTGGATTAAAATTTCTTTTCCGCCTTCAGATTGAATGCCAATCGCATGTTTTGTAGGGAATACATTGACAATCTCACCGTTCACTGGAGAAACTACTGTTCCTTCAGTTGGTTCAATTGCAAATCCGTCTCCCATCATTTTTCCTGAGAATACTTGGTCAGGTACTTCTGTAATTGGTAAGATTTTTCCTTCGATTGGTGATACAATTGTTTCATTTTCATCAACTTTTTGAGGAGTTTCTTCCACTTTTACAGGTTCTTCTTTTTCAACATGAGGTGTACGACCTGACATAATATCATGAATTTGTGATTTTAATGTGTCAGATTTCGGCCCGAAAATAGCTTGAATGTTATTTCCAACTTCAAGTACACCAGCTGCTCCAAGTTCTTTTAAGCGGTCTTTGTTTACATTCTTTTGTTCGTTAACTTGAACACGTAAACGAGTAATACAAGCATCTAAAGAAGCAATGTTTTCTTTACCACCAAGTGCTACTAATACTTCACGAGGAAGTTCGCCTGCTTCTGCTTTTCCTGCGCCGTCATTTGCATTTGCCACTTCACGACCAGGTGTTTTTAGATTCCATTTGCGAATTGCAAAGCGGAATCCGAAGTAGTAAATAACTGCTAGTACAAGACCAACAATAATTACCCACCACCATGCTGTACGGCCTGGTAATACACCGAATAATAGGAAGTCAATTAAACCACCAGAGAATGTCATACCAATTTTAACACCTAAAATTTGCATTGTCATAAATGATAGACCAGCAAATACAGCGTGAATTCCGAATAATACTGGCGCTACGAATAAGAATGAAAATTCAAGTGGCTCTGTAATACCTGTTAAGAAAGATGTTAATGCTGCAGAACCTAAAATACCTGCTGCTAATTTTTTATTTTCTGGACGTGCTTCATGGTACATTGCTAAAGCTGCTGCTGGAAGACCAAACATCATGAACGGATACTTACCAGTTGTAAATGTACCTGCTGTTAATTCTACACCGTCTTTTAACTGTGCCATAAAGATTTTTTGGTCACCACGGATTAATTCGCCAGCTGCATTTGTATACTGACCGAATTCGAACCAGAACGGTGAATAGAAAATGTGATGTAATCCAAATGGAATTAATGAACGTTCAATTAAACCGAATATAAATGCTGCGATTGTTCTATTTGCATCAATCATTTGATGTGAGAACGTGTTTAAGCCACCTTGAATGTATGGCCAAATGAAGCACATGATAATACCTACTATTAAAGAAAATGTTGCAGTTGCGATCGGTACGAAGCGCTTACCTGCAAAGAAACCTAAGTATGATGGTAATTCAATGTTGAAGTATTTATTATAGCAATATGCCGCTACTATACCGACGATAATACCACCAAATACTCCTGTTTGTAGCGTTGGAATACCTAATACGTTTGCATACGCTGGATCTGCAAATCCAATTTTTACTGGGTCTGCTCCAGAACTTGTTACTTTCACTAGCTTATCTACTTCTAAGAACACACTCATCGTTTTGTTCATAATTAAGTAGCCGACGAATGCTGCTAAACCAGCTACTCCGTCTCCACCAGCTAAACCAATTGCTACCCCAACTGCGAATAATAATGCAAGGTTAGCGAAAATAATATCACCAGATTGTTCCATAATTTTTGCAACCATTACGAACCAATCTGCTTTTAAAGCAGGAATAACATTTGTTAACTGTGGATTTTGAAATGCATTACCAAATCCAAGTAAAATACCTGCCGCCGGTAAAATCGCTACTGGAAGCATTAACGCTTTTCCGACTTTTTGAAGAACACCAAAGATCTTCTTAAACATGGAAACCCTTCCTCTCTTATCTATATTGATACCTTCCGACAAACGCCAAAAAGACATGAGGAAAAAAAGATAGAACGATAGCTATACAAAGGGTAGTATATCCCTTTCTCTAGCTTACATTCCTTACTTTTCTCCACTCATGCCTGATCGAATCAGTAACACGTGTCAAAAATAGGTTTACGTATAAGTTCACTATAATTAAGGCAAACGTTTTCGTTACTCACCTTAATGTGTTTGTCGAAATTTGTATAACTTTGCAATAGTTATTATACATAACTATTGTAAGCGATTCAATCATTTTTTTTAACGTTTTCATTTTAGACAAAAATATATGACTTTTTACACATGCTCTGCCTTCACTAAGCGTTGCAAGTGCATCGTTAAATAAATACTTTCAGCTTCATATACAGGTAGTTGCAACTCTTTTTGCATGACCTTAACTAGCTTCCAAGCCAAGTTATAGCAAACTGGATACTCCGCCTTTAATAAATCAGCAAAACTTTGCGATTCTTCTACTTTTTCTCCTTTTTTCACCCTCTCAATAGCATATTGAAGATGACGAATAAGGCGTAAATAATGAATGCTCTCTTGGTCTAATGTAATTTGTAAGTTTGTCTCAATTAAAGATACAAGTTGTGCAATGAGACGGGAGTTTTGATTAACTGAAGATAAATCAGAATTTGTAAGCGAACTGTAAATGTGAAGTGCAATAAAACCAATTTCTCCTTCTGGCAATGTAATTTGCAAACGAGAATTTAAAAGTTGTACAACACCTTCCGCAATTTCATATTCCTCTGGATAGAGCATTTTTGTTTCAACTAAAAAAGGGTTATCAATTGTAAGTCCTTGTTTTAACCTTTTAATCGCAAATGAAATATGATCCGTTAACGCAATATGAATATGTTCATTTAGTGGAGATTTCGCTTTTCCTTGAATGTACAGCATAATATCGTTCATCAATTCAATCAATTTTTCACTAATATGCGGCACTAATAATTTATATTGTTCACGATCACGTTCATTTTTTAAGACAAACATTTTTTCGATTTGTTCTTGCTCCAATACATCTTTCGCTTTTTTCCCAAATCCAATTCCTTTTCCAATCACTACTACTTCCTCGTGTTCAGGATGGCTAGCAATGATGACATTATTATTTAAAACTTTTTTAATTTCTAGATAATTATTCATATAACACCACCCTCGTACTTAAATAGCCTACTTTCATGTTACAGAATATTCTTCTTTGTCGTCAATGTAAAACATCTGCCATTTAATAAAAATTCATTTTTTAGACATGTTTATATATGATGCGTATAATGTAAGAGCAACTGTACATAGAAAGGAGATAACAGCATGATTAAAATGTTTGTAAGTGATATCGATGGTACAATGATGCAACACGGAGGTCTTATTGATAAACAAGATGTTGCGGCACTACGCAGCCTTGCCGAACAAAATGTTATTCTTTGCTTCGCTTCCGGAAGACTTGATAATGAAATTGCAGACTTAATGAAAGCTGTAAATACAAATTTTCATCGCATTAGTGTAAATGGTGTTTTTGTATATACACATGAAAATAAACAACTATTATCTGCAACTTTTGATTCCAGCATACTTCCCGATTTGTTAGCTATGACGAATGAAGATCCTTATTTCCGTTATGTAAGTGATGAGCATAATTATTACATTGAAGAGAAAACACCTTTTATTCAAGAACTTGAACAACAAGTAACTATGACTTCTGTTGAAGAACCAAACTTACTACAGAAGATTGATGATACAATTTTCCCAAATAAAATTTCTGTCGGTGGAACAAAGGAGAACTTACAACTCCTTCAGAAAAAAATTGATGAAAAATTCCACGGGAAAGTTAGTACTTTCATCTCAGCAGAACAATGTTTAGATGTAATGCCACCGAATGTTAGTAAAGGCTCTGCCATTTCTGTTTTATTAAATGAGTTTCAAATAAAACCTGAGGAAATTGCTTGTATAGGGGATTCTTACAATGATATTCCTATGTTTTCTTTAACTCCTCACAGTTTTGCTATGTCACAAGCAGATGATGCAGTAAAAAATCACGCTCACTATGTAGTAAATCACGTCAAAGATGCTGTTAACCACGTAATTGCTCATAATAAAAATACGACTCATTCCTTATAAGGATGAGTCGTATTTTTATTTCTTTACATGTTAACCATTTTCAATTCCACTGTACTTCACAAACTGAAATATACTATTTGTTACGTGCGATATTCGTAATAAATTTATAACGATCTCCACGATAAATACATTTCACGTACTCTAGCGGTACCTCACCTTCTGAATATGACCATTGACGCATTACAAGTACAGGCGCCTTTTTAGGAATATGCAGATGTTCAGCTTCATTTTCCGTCGCAACGGAAGCTTCAATTGACTGAGTAGCGCTAACAAGTTTAAAGCCCAGTTTTTTCTCTAAATGTTCATATAAAGATTGTTGCAATATCTCTTCGTTAATATCTTTTACAAGAGCTGGCGACAAATATGTCGTCTCAAAAGCAATCGGTTCATCATCAGCTAAGCGAATACGCCTCACTTCATAAACCGATTCCCCCTCCTGTATTCTCAACCGGTCTGCTATTTTCGCAGTAGCTGGAACTAGGCGGAAACTAAGTAATTGACTACTTGGGTTCATCCCACGAGAAATCATGTCTTCTGTGAATCCCGTCATTCCTTGCAATTTTTGTTCCACTTTCGGAAGTTGGACAAATGTTCCAATTCCACGCTTCCGATATAAATAGCCTTGTTCCACTAAATTATTAATCGCCTGTCTGATTGTCATTCGACTCACTTCGAACTTATCACAAAGTTCATTCTCAGATGGGATTTTATCTCCCGGCTTCCATTCGCCGTCCTCAATTAGCTGTTTCACCCACTCTTGAATCTGATAATAGATCGGAAATGGTGAATACTTGTCGATGTTCATCAGCAATCGCCTCACTGCATAAAGATAGAGCTTCTTGATCAGCGATTACGGTTACATTCGGATGACGTTGTAAAACTGTAGCCGGACACTCTTCACTATATTCACCTTGCAATAATTCTTTAACAGCTTCTGCCTTTTTAGAACCCATAGCAACTAGTAGAACTTGTTTCGCTTTCATAATGCTTCCAATTCCCATTGTAATCGCATGAGTTGGCACATCTTCTTCTTTTTCGAAGAAGCGAAGGTTTGCTTGGCGTGTAGATTCTGTTAATTCAACAATGTTTGTTGGAGAATTAAACGGTGTTCCTGGCTCATTAAATCCGATGTGACCGTTTTCACCGATTCCAAGAATCTGTAGGTCAACTGGGTTAGCAGCTAGAATGCTCTCGTAACGTTTGCACTCTTCCTCTAAATCACTTGCCATCCCGTTTGGTACATAAGTTTGTTTAAATGGAAGATGATCAAACAACTGTTCTTGCATGAAATAGTGATAGCTGTTTTTATCTTCATGTGGTAAATTTACGTACTCATCTAAGTTTACAGTGGTTACACGGCTTGTATCAAGTTTATTTTTTCGCATTTCTGCATAAATACCTAATGGAGAGCTTCCTGTAGCCATTCCTAATGTTGGATTTTCTTTTGTTTTTACAACTTCTTCAATTAATTTATAACCTGCTTCTGCTAGTTCTTCTGGAGTTTTTACAACAAGAATATTCATTTAATTACTTCCCTTCCTTCATATGAATTCCTAAACGAACCGTATCATATACATGTAAATCTTCATTCATCACAACAAAGTCTGCATCTTTTCCTACCGCTAATGCACCTTTATTATTTAATCCAAACTCTTCTGCTTGGTTAACTGATGTCATCAGTACTGCATCTTCGATTGAACAACCTGTAAATTCAATTACATTTCGGAAAGCTTGATCCATTTTTAAAATACTACCAGCTAACGTTCCATCTTCTAATCGAGCACTACCATCTTTTACATGTACTGGCTGTCCGCCAAGCTCATATAATCCATCTTCAAGACCCTTTGCACGCATTGCGTCAGTGATAACACTTACTTTTTTTGGTCCTTTTAACTTATATGCTAATTTCACCATATCAGGGTGAATATGAATGCCATCTGTAATTACTTCAACCATTACATCTGGATTTAATAACACATGACCAACAACTCCTGGTTCACGGTGATGTAATCCACGCATTTGATTGTATAAATGTGTCGCATGTGTAATCTTTCTATTTTTTAGTTGCGCATCAATTGCATCTGTATGCCCCATTGTGCCAACTACACCAGTTTCAGCAAGATATTGTTCAAACTCTAACGCTCCCTCTTCTTCTGGTGCATATGTTACTAATTTAATTAAATTCCCACTTGCTTCTTGCCATTGTTTAAATTGCTCAATATTTGCAGGAACGATATGTTCAAGTGGTTGTGCACCTGCACGTTTCTTTGAAACATAAGGTCCTTCTAAGTGAATATATTCGAAATGCGCTCCTTTTTCTTTTGCTTCTTTTGCAGCAGTTAACGCTGCTTCAATTGCCTCTGGAGCTTGTGTCATTGTTGTTGGGAAGTAAGTTGTAACCCCTTCTTTTAACATTTCTTTACCTAGAGTTACTAACCCATCGCTATTTGCATCCATCGCATCAATATCGTATCCACCATGAATATGAACATCGATCATACCTGGAATTACAATCTTCCCTGTAGCATCAAAAACAGTTTCATTTTCTTGTGGTACATATTGAGCCATCAAACCAATTTCTTTAATGGTTTCTGCGTAACGAATAAATCCGTTTTCCACTATTTCTTGACCTGTGTAAATTTTGGCATTGATGACAATTTGCGTTTTCATTTTCATCGATCCTTTCCCATGAATTACCTACTTGTTATTATTACCTTATTCGCCTAGTTCCATCTTAATATACGCACGAGTAGTTGTCTATACATTCTAATGAAATTTCCTTTTTATTCAACAGAAAAGGAAATTTCTTACGTCTCTTATAATTATAATATATATTATTCATTTTTCCAAAAAGGGACAGTATCGCCCCCTAATCTAGAAATCACTTCAATAATGGCATTAACCCGCTAGATTCTAACATAATATGTTCACCATCTGTTTCCATTTCTACTGTACGTTTATTCGTTCTATATACCATTATACCGTGCCTTTTTAAGCGTTTCACTACACTTTGGTGAGGATGTCCATACGGATTACTACTCCCGTACGACAAAATAGCAAACTGCGGTTCCACTTTTTTTATAAACGTTTCACTTGTTGAAGTATATGAGCCGTGATGCCCCACTTTTAACACATCTGCATGGACATCAAATTGTTTTAATATTTCATGTTCTGTCCGTACATCCGCGTCACCCATTAATAAAAAATCCGCTTTTCCATATCGCACCTTTAAAACAATTGAGGATTCATTATTTTCATCTTTTGATTTCCCGTTGTTTAATACTTGTATAGAAACATGTGGATCCAGCGGTATATATTGTCCTTCCTTTACTGAAACGAAAGGTATCCCTCTTTTTTTAATATTATTCCGATACGTATGATAAGTAAGAGAACTATATGTTTTTCCGCTATCTAATATAAGCGATACCGGCATTTGCTCTACAATTGGAATTAACCCCCCTATGTGATCCATATCGGGATGCGTACTGACAATTACATCTAAATGATTAATCCCTTTCTCAATTAATTTCTGAATAATAACCTCTCCTGCTTCATAAGGTCCTCCATCAATTAACATTGTTTGTCCATTTGGCATTATAATAAGTGTTGCGTCACCTTGCCCCACTTTTAAAAAGCTCACTTTCATTTTACTAAGATGTTGCCGATGCATATGTAAAGGAGACGTAGTATGAATGGACATCATATACCTTTTAGCTGATGCGCTATTTAAAGAAAAACATAATAAAACAGAAACTAATAATAAAATAATCCGCATACCTCTCATAACTCGTCTCCTTTTTTCATTTAGTATGGCACTGTAAATAATTGATATACAAAAAAAGCTTAGCAAAATGCTAAGCTTTTATTTCGATATCTCTTGTAAGGAACCGAAGAATAAATCTGCTTCATTCATTTGTTCATTCTCTTCAGAAAGCAGTGGTAAATCATCTAATGTTTTCAATCCAAATGTGTCCAAAAATTCTTTTGTTGTTCCGTATAAAATAGGACGCCCTGGTCCTTCTGCTCTTCCCATTTCTTTTATAAGTAAATGTGAAACCAACGTTTGTAACGCCTTATCGGTTTTAACTCCTCTAATCTCTTCCATTTCAGTCCTTGTGATTGGTTGGCGATATGCAACAATCGCTAAAGTTTCGAGGGCAGCTTGTGAGAGTGAAGCAGCTGTTGGTGTATCTATTAATTTTTGATAATATGAAGCATGTTCTTTCTTTGTAGCAAAACGATATACTTTTGCATACTGTACAATTTGCAAACCACGGTTTGCACCTTCACATTCTTGTTGCATTTCTTCTAAAATATTTATTACTTCATTCATTTCAATTTCAAGAACTTTCGCTATTTGTTCTGGATAAATCCCTTCATCACCAGAAACAAATAAAAGGCCTTCAATAATTGACTTTTGTTCTTTCCTATCCATTTCACGAGCTCCTTCCTTCTATTTTCTCATAAAAATACACATCAAAAAAACCGAATCACAATTAATGCGTTCGGTTCAATATTTTTTCTCTTGTTCCAAACGATACATAAAAACATAGCATGAGATAAAATGTTTCTATCCCATTTTCACATACTTGCTCTATGCAGATTTATTAGAGCTTGATACGAAAATTTCATCAAAATTATGTTCTTGCTCAATTATGATTTGTTGATTTTTCATAAGTTCCAGAACTGCTAAAAATGTTACAACCATTATTTCACGTTCATCATCAACAAACAAATCATAAAAACTTTGGCGACCACCCTTTATTTTTAACTGCTTTAAAATATCAGTCATTCGCTGTTCAATTGGTATTTCTTGACGAGTAATACGTGTTGTTACAGTTTTTTTTGCCTTTTTACGGCGCATTAATTTTTGAAATGCTGCTAGCATATCATATAACGTAACATCAAGAGGTAAGCTTGTCTCCTCTTCTTGTTGCAACGATGTAAAGTCAATTGGTGGACGTGTATATAGCTGTGCTCTTTCTTGTTCTCTTTCTTTTAACTCAGTAGCAACTTGCTTATATTTCTTATATTCAATTAACCTCTCCATCAATTCTTGACGAGGATCATCTATAAAATCATCACCGTTATCAAGTACATCTTCTTCATGTTTCGGCAACAACATCTTACTTTTAATTTGTAATAACGTTGCAGCCATTACTAAATACTCACTTGCAACATCTAATTGAAGTTCTTTCATCGTATGCACATAAGATAAATATTGCTCTGTAATATCTGCTACAGGAATATTATATATATCAATTTCATAACGATGTATTAAATGTAACAATAGATCTAACGGCCCTTCAAAAGCCTCTACTTTAAAATTATATTGCACAAAGCATCCCACCACATTTTTTCTATAACAACATAAGTATAGAGCATACTCATGTTCTATCCAACCTTTTTAAGAAATTTAATTAAAAATAGACCGATGCCTATGTCATCATGCCCACCACTTCATATGATAACAGTGTAGTAAGAACAATGTAGGAGGTCAAAAAACTATGGGTCACGTTGATTGTGGTTTTAGCGGTGGGTTCGCATTACTTGTTGTACTGTTTATTTTGCTAATTATTGTAGGAGCAGCTTGCTTCTGCTAATATGAACAATAACGGCTAGGGGGAAACCTCCTAGTCGTTTATTGTTCATATTTCTATGATACACTTATATGTATAACCGTTAGATAGGAGCGAGAAAACATGTATCCTACCGAATACATACAATTTTTAATTCATTTCCATGGAGATTATGACTATTTTGAATGCCACGAAATACTAGAAGAGTATTGGAAAACAAAACCAAGAGGTAATCGTGATCATTACTTAGTTGGTCTCATTCAAATTGCAGTTTCTTTATACCACCAAAGACGTGCTAATTGGAATGGTTCCACAAAAATGATGAAAAGCGCAATCACAATTTTAGAAAAAAGCGGTGTGCCTTTACAACGTTTAGGAATTAATCAAGTACAACTTCTTTCCTTGCTCAATGACAGATTGCAATCTATCCATAAAAAAGAACGTTTTGTACCTTTATTTTTACCCTTATCAGATCCATCGTTAGAGAAGCAGTGCATAGAGTTATGTCAAAAACAAAACCTCTCTTGGAAAGACTTGAATGCTATCCCAGGTGAATATATTATAAACAAGCACACTTTGCGTGATCGCACAGAGGTCATTACTGAACGAAACGAACAATTACAAAAAAGAAAGCAGAGATAATAAACTACTTATCTCTGCTTTCACGAATGTATATTTTGTTCTAGCCCTTTACATTTTTCGCAAAAACTTGCCGTTTGCTCATTTCCGCAAATTGTAAACTCAAGAAATTTACTCTTTAACTCTTGAACCATCTTCGTCCCAATCCCCACATGACGGTGAGACGGGTTCACACTCAAATGCTGAATTTCTAATACTTGATTCTCTTTTTTTACAATCCCCATTATTCCAACAAAATCTTCATTTTCTTTCCACAAATACAATTGCCAATCATCTTTTGCTTCATATTCTTTCATTGTCAATTGTAATGTTTTCACATCTTTTTCAGTTGGCATAAACGAAAGAAGCCCCATTGCAATTTTTTCATAACTTTTTTTAAAACGAATTAACATAACCCTTATCCCTTCTTACAAAAGTTACAAACTAATAATCCCCTCAATCACTCTTTTCATATCACATTCATTTTACAATATTTTCAACAGAGTGAGAAGAGTCTAAAACAACTTGATAATCATACAAAGCGAAAAGAAGAAAGTCAAATCTATGTTTCAGCACTATTCCTTTAATAAATAGAGTTAAAAAAAGAAAATTTTATATGGAATGGAAAGAAACATATCATTCAACAGCACTTCATTCATAGTTACCCTAAAGCAACACAATTCTAGCAAAATTAATATAACAAAAAATATTTATTGAAACATATAATGTAATGTATTCTATGTAATTGGTTAAAGGTTTGTTCTCACAAGCAATATATTTTAGCAACAATACTACTTGTATGATGAGCTGTAGAAGAAGTACTCAATCTCATTAAAAATAAAAAAGAGAGCAAAAGCTCTCTTTTTCCTTACCTTATTCTTCCCAAACTTTAACTTCTTTCATTACATCGCCTTGACGCATTTTTAATACTGTTTCAATACCGCTTGTTGCTTTACCAAATACAGTATGAACACCATCTAAATGCGGCTGTGGCTCATGAACGATAAAGAATTGGCTACCGCCTGTGTTACGGCCAGCGTGAGCCATAGAAAGTGATCCTACAAGGTGTCTATGAGGGTTTCCATCAGTTTCACATGGAATAGAGTAACCTGGGCCACCTGCACCTGTACCTGTTGGGTCTCCACCTTGGCTTACGAAGCCAGGAATAACACGGTGGAATGTCACACCGTCATAAAATCCTTGCTCTGCTAATTTTTTAAAGTTTTCTACTGTTTTCGGTGCTTCTTCTGGGAAAAATTCCAAGTCGATTTTTTCACCGTTTTCCATTAATATGTATCCTAAAGTTTTCATACGTATATGTCTCCTTTCAATTATCTCAGCACTATATTACCACATTCATGACTAGAAACAAAAAGAATCCGACAATCTAGATACTTCTTTTTTGAAATGTGGAAAAAGCTAGGTGACAAATAAGAAATATATACTATAATAACTTTGTTGCCCGAAAATTTTAGAAAGAGAAAGGGAGCGATTTTTCGTGAAAACGAAATTATTAGCTCTGCTATTAGCTGTAACGGTATTTATGATGCCAACAGCTTCATTTGCAGACATCATCGAGGGAGAATCAATTGTTACATTAGGAGAGAACTTATCCGAACAACAAAAACAAGATCTGTTAAAAGAAATGAAAGCACCAAAAGATGCTACAATTATCACTGTATCTAATGCGGAAGAACATAAATTTCTAGAAGGCATTGTTCCAAAAGCACAAATTGGTACGAGAGCAATTTCTTCTTCTATGATTACATACACAAAACCAGGATCTGGTCTTATTGTACGATCAAAGAACATTAACTGGGTAACAGATGCAATGTACACTAACGCTTTGATTACAGCAGGTGTAAAAGATGCAGAAATTCAAATTACTGCACCTTTTAAAGTTTCAGGAACTGCAGCTTTAACTGGATTAATGAAAGCATACGAAACTGCGTCCAATAAACAAATTCCTGAAGAAGTTAAAAAAGTAGCGAATGAAGAAATGGTACAAACAGCCCAGCTTGGTGATAAAATTGGTGAAGAAAAAGCAGTTCAACTTGTTGCAAAAATTAAAGAAGAAATTGCAAAAGAACAGCCAAAAACAACAGAAGATTTACGTTCATTAATTAAAAAAATTGCTGATCAACTCGGCATTACATTAACAGATGAACAGTTAGATAACTTAGTATCGTTATTTGATAAAATGAAGAATCTTAATATCGATTGGA
Organism: Bacillus sp. FSL K6-0073; assembly: GCF_038006085.1. NCBI lineage: Bacteria > Bacillati > Bacillota > Bacilli > Caryophanales > Bacillaceae > Bacillus > Bacillus sp. FSL K6-0073. The sequence continues at coordinate 4,108,309 of NZ_JBBOUN010000001.1, forward strand.
ATCAAGTTGGTAGTCAATTAAACAAAGCAAAAGAACATGTTTCTGCCTTTTTAGGATCTGAAGAAGGGCAAAGTTTTCTAGATAAAGTGAAAGATTTCTTCTCAAGTATCATTGATTTTGTTAAATCTTTATTCAAGTAAAAAAGAAGCCCGCCAATGACGGGCTTCTTTTTTATACAAGTAACGGTAATTTCATAACAGCCTCTTCAACCGAACGCACTATATGATTTGCTTTCTCCTTTACATACGGATGGGCATGATGAAGAGTAAATGAATGCGGGGTTACTTCAAACATAGAAATATCATTGAAAGAATCTCCAATACAAGCAACTTCATTTGCTTCAATTTGCAAATGATCCATTAGTCGCTTTAGAGCACTCCCCTTACTCACGCCTCTTGGCATAATATCAACATAGCGTTTACCTGATATAAAAACTTCCGCTTCGCCTTGAAACGTATCTCGTAGCTCTTGATCTAACGTCACAATTTTCTCTTCTTCTCCAAAAACAAACAATTTTGCAGGGTGTACAGTCTTACCAAACTCTTCTTCTAACGCTTCAATTTCAGCGATATGCACGCCCATATACGCTTCAAAATTATGGTGATGTTCATTCTTCCTTTTTGTATATCGCTGCTCATTTGCACAAACAATATCCGCTAGTCCTTTTTTATGTATATATCGATATATTTCCTGGGCAACCACATTTTCAAAACTCGATTCATGAAATAAATTTCCATCCGGAAGTAACATTGTCGCTCCATTTAAGCCAGTTGTGTAATATGGGAATGCAAACCTTTTTACAACTTCATCAATTCTGTGTGTAAAGCGGCCAGAGGCAAAACAAATATTTGTCCCTTTCTCAGCTAACCAACACAGCGCACGTTCATCTTCTTTTTGCATATGATTCACATCGTAAACGAGCGTGTCATCTAAATCACTTACAAATAATTTAATCATGTCCTCTTCCCCTTCCATACACAATATCTACTCTAAGTGTACACAAAAAATGTTTGATTTTTGTTAAAAAATAATAAATTTTTGCTAAAAAAAATAAACGGGTGTATAATCCCGTTTATTTTTGTCTTTTTACATTTTGAGGTCTTACAATACTTGGTCGTACTTTTAAACTAGACATCGTTGGACGGAGTAAAATTTTTGTTAACGCGCCCCAATCAAATGGTAAAAACGGCCATAAATAAGGTGTTTGTAAACTTTTTATAGACGTTAAAAATAAAATTAATATCGTCATACCAATTACAAATCCCATCTCATGGAAGAGACCTGTTAAAATAATAACAAACAATTTCCCAACCTTATTCCCTAATCCTAATTCATAACTCGGTGTTGCATATGCACCAACCATCGAAACTGCTACATACAAAATTACTTCTGGCACAAACAAACCTACATCAATTGCAATTTGACCAATTAATATAGCGGAAATCAACCCTGCTGCAGACGATAACGGCGTTGGAGTATGAATGGCTGCCATCCTTAAAAACTCAAGTCCGACCTCTGCCATTAACACCTGTAATAAAATTGGTAAATGCGTCATCTTAGTCGGTCCAATAAAAGCAAGATTTGCTGGCAAAAGAGTTGGATCAAATACAAACACTAACCAAAATGGTAATAAAAATAACGAGAATATAACACCTAAAAAGCGCACCCAGCGTAAAAATGTACCGACAGCTGGATTTTGTCTAAACTCTTCCGCGTGCTGTAAATGATGAAAATATGTTGTCGGTGTAATCATAGCACTTGGCGATGTGTCAACGAGTACTAACACATGTCCTTCTAGTAGATGATTTGCTGCTACATCTGGCCTTTCTGTATATCGAATAAGTGGGAATGGGTTATAGCTTTGCTTTACAACAAATTCTTCTACTGTTTTATCCGCCATCGTAATTCCATCTACATCGATGTTATTTAATTCTTGTTTTATAATCTTTACTAAATCTGGATTTGCAACATCTTGAACGTATGTAATACAAATATCCGTTTGCGATCTATCTCCTACTCGAACCATTTCATTTCGAAGACGTGGATCTCGAATTCTCCTACGAATTAACGCTGTATTTACAACGATATTTTCAACAAATCCATCCCTCGCACCTCGTACTACCTTTTCGGTATCTGGTTCTGTCGGTGTTCGCCCTGGATAACTACGAACATCGATCGCGAACGCTTCCGTTTCACCTTCCACAAATATCACGATGAGTCCTGATAATACTTGGAGCATTACCTCATCCATCGTTTTCACTTTACTTACTTGTTGATGGATTAAGCGATTCTCTAAAAGCTTCACTGTATCTTCTTCTACATCCCTTATCTCATTTGTATCCACCGCTTCTTCTAAAATAGGGATAATATAATTTGTATCACAAAGTCCGTTTACAAATAGCACACCAATTTCTTTATTCAAAATTTGAAATTTACGAATGCCGACATCGTATGTAACGCCTAGTCCAACTGTCTGTTTTAAATAATTTTCATTGTCACTTATGAAAGTTGATATAGGGATATCCACTTTTTTAGGCTTCGTCATAAAACCCACTCCTTTCTAAAATTAATTGAATTGCTTTCTTTGTAATAGGTGACCCTCTCTCCCATTCATCATTTCCGCACATTTTACCAATATCACCAACTCCAACAATGACAGGAACATTTAAATCGTCTAAACAATATATTGTATCTCCACTAATCCTGCCAATTTCACCATCTGGAAGTCCAAATTTATCAACACCATATTCGGTTAAATTCCCGTTCCGATCTACACTTACATCTACACGTGCCCATTCCCAATGATGCGTATTAGACGCTACTGCTAAAATACCGAGCACATCAATTTGTTTATGGGTAGCCACATATTTTAATGCCTTTTCACCAGACCCTTCTCCAATAAATCCACTGTCATCAAACATGACAAATACAGGGTCATATGGCGTTTGCATAATAAGCTCAACAACTTTTTTCCCTGTCAATTTGGTTGGATTACTTTGTGATGCTGAAATACACCTTCCCCCAAATTCCTTCGTTAAAAGCTCAATTGTCCGCTTTGCATATTCATCTCCATCTGTGACCAAAACAACCCTTCGTCTCATTTGATTTATCCTTTCGGTTTACATATAAGTGCTATAAAAAATGAAAACAATATCGCTGCGGAAATGCCCGCAGACGTTAAACTAAACATGCCAATACCAATTCCTAAATATCCATGTTTTTCTGCTGCATGCATTGCTCCGTGCAATAGTGAATGTCCAAAACTTGTAATAGGGACTGTCGCTCCAGCACCTGCAAACTTTATTAGTTTATCGTACAATCCAAATCCATCTAAAATTGCTCCGATGACTACAAAAGTTGCCATTAAATGAGCTGGTGTTAACTTTACGAAATCTAACAATAGTTGCCCAATTAAACAAATAGCTCCACCTACAAGAAATGCATATATAAAATCCACAATTCACTCTCCTTTAACTCTCTCAAATACGACACCATGTGCAATTGTTGGAATCGTTTCCTTCTGTTGCATCATCATCGGGCTTAATAATGCACCAGTCGCAACGACAAAAATTCGTTGTAAATTCCCTTTTTGCATCTCGTGTAATAAATGGCCATACGTAACAACTGCTGAACAAGCGCAACCACTACCACCTGCAAACACTTCTTCTTGACTTGATTCATAAATCATCAATCCACAATCATTGTATATATGCCCAAGATCATAACCTTCCTCAAGTAAAAGTTGTTTCGCAATCGGCGTCCCAACAGCTGATAAATCACCCGTAACAATCAAATCATAATCATCGGCACTTCTTCTTAAATCTTCAAAATGTTGTTGAATTGTATGAGCCGCTGCTGGAGCCATCGCTGCCCCCATATCCAAAGGATTTGTAATTCCTAAATCTTGCACTTTTCCGATTGTAGCTGACGTAATTTTAATTGCACTTTTTTCATTGCTAATTAATATAGATCCTGCACCAGTCACAGTTGAATTTGCTGTCCCTGGTTTTTGCCCACCGTACTCTGTTGGATAGCGAAATTGTCTTTCAGCCGTTGCATTATGACTGCTTACTGTAGCTAAGACACGATTTGCAAATCCACCGTCTATAAAAGCTGAGCCAACTGCTAAAGTCTCCATAGACGTCGCACAAGCACTAAACATTCCTAAAAAAGGAATGCCCCACTTACGCGCAACATAATTTGCTGTCACTGTTTGATTCAATAAATCTCCCGCTAAAAAGAAATCAATTTGCGATGTTTTTATATTCCCTTTTTGCACTGCTTGTTGAATTGAGTCTGACATTAATCTTCGTTCGGCGAGCTCCCAATTTTCTTCTCCACAATGCAAGTCATCATATGAAATATCAAATTTTTTCCCAAGAGGGCCCTCAGCTTCTTTCGGACCGACAGCAGTACCCGTTGCATTCACATATATATCATTTTGAAATACCCACGTTTGTTTTCCGGTCAACCTCATACTAGCCCCTCCTTTAAGACATAAAAATTTTAAAGGTATACCTTATTAACCCAATGATATATGCACCAACAACCCCAAATACAATCACACTTCCTGCCAGTTTAAACATATTTGTAGCAATCCCTAGAACAACCCCTTCGCTCTTATGTTCTAAGGCAGCGCTCGCCATAGAATTTGCAAATCCTGTTACCGGTACCGCTGATCCTGCTCCAGCAAATTGACCGATTTTATCATATACACCACACCCTGTTAAAATCGCGGATAATAAAACAAGGGTTGCAACAGTTGGGTTTCCTGCCTCTTGTTCACTGAAGTGAAAATAATGTATATAAAATTTCATCAATACTTCTCCAACTGTGCAAATGAGTCCACCTACAAGAAATGCTTTGATACAATTTAGTAAATAGTTTGGCTTTGGATGATACTCCTTCACTTTATTTATGTAATCATCCTTCAATTTCTGACTTGTCATTTATATACTGCCTCCTACTTTACGAAATAAATCCAGTGAAACAACGATCCTATTACTTTCCCAAGTACAAGAGCGACGAGTAAAACAATAATCTTCCCCTCTACCCCTACTCGTTTCGCTAAAATAGGTAGAACATTTAACACCTCTGTTAATGCTGCAGCAAGCATTCCAATGAACGTGCCACAAAATATCCCTAATATAACGAGCCAATATTGCGACGTTTGAAATGTAATGTTTTTCAAACTGCACCAAGCCCCTGTTAAAGTACCTGCAATGACTGCCCACTCAAAATATTGAATATGCTTTCCACTTCTCGTTAATTGGGCTAAACGGGGGATTATACCAAGTACAGCTAAAAATGCGACATATCCGCTACCTACCGCAATCCCTCCAGCTAAACCAATTAAAATAACAAATCCAGACTCAATCATCGGTAAGTTGTTTCATATTATCCTTGTTTTCATTAACGATTACATACTGATCAAGTGACTGTTGGTATTGAAACATCTCAACTTCTAGCGGACTTGGCTCTTCATTAATTCGCTTTTGAAATACATGATTAAAGAATAAAACCATCCCTAAGCCAAGACCTAAAGAATAAGGAATTTGAAATAAAAGTGGTTGCGCATTAAATTCTCCAGTAATCATGTAATATAACCGTTGATGTACTTGTTGCATACTTACATCTTCATGGAAATAAATGATCGCAAGGGCCGCTCCAATGAAAAGTAACAGCCATACAAGCCCGAAAAAAATTGGGTGCGCCTTCTTTTTTTCGTATATAATTTCAACAAGAGTTTGTCCAGAACCGAGTAAATTAATTTGTACATGAGATGCTTTCTGTTGAATAATCTCAATTACTTTCATAACATCAATTACAACATGCGTCTTATCATGCGCTGTTATTTTGTAAACTATCTCATTTTGTAACAACTCAACTACGGAAGAATCTCCGGCAAGTTGAGCAACATCGCCCAGCTTTACTTCATAAGTAGGAGAAACCTTTAAACGATTGCGCATTTTAATATAAATCGTTTGTTCCAACTTTCATTCACTCCTTCACTCTTCCTCGTAGTTGTAGTATGGTTATTGAATTTTTTTCTAATACAATTTTTTCATAAAAAAACATCTGCACCATTTCGGTACAGATGTTTTTTACTTATGCCTTTTTCTTAAATAAGTTTGCAATACTTAATGCAAGCCCTCCCCAAATGACTACTATTCCAATAACCATCATCATAATCGCTGATCCACTCATTATGAAACACCTCGATCTTTCCATTCTTTTTCAAGCTTGGCAGAATCCGAATGAATTTGTGCATCCCATTTTTTCAGGCCAATGATTATTGCAACTATGAGGAATGCTGCTGCTATCGACCAACCATACGTTACAACAAACTCAGTCGGATAATCTCCATAATTCTTTTTAATATTTTGGATTGTACCATCAATTAGCATATACCCTAACATAAGCGGAGTAATAACGAGTAAACTCACTCTCCAAAACGTTCCTAATTTAATATCAGATACAAAGTTTGCATGATTTTGATAAACTGGTAAACGACGTAAAATGAGCCCTATCGTCACTACTTCCGCAAGTGCAATTGTAATTAATCCGAAATTATTAGCGAAATAGTCGACAACATCTAAGAACATAAGCCCACCACGTGTTGCAAATACAAGAGAAACTAACACGAGAAGGGTTCCCATAATTCCAATGGTTTTTTCCCGACTTAAACTGAATTTTTCAGATACAGCGGCAAAACATACTTCCGCGAGTGAAATAAGTGATGTGATTCCAGCAACCGTTAACGATAAGAAAAATAATACACCAAACAACGGTGACATCGGCAATTCATTAATAATTTGCGGAAATACTACGAACGCAAGCCCAACGCCAGCACTTGCTACTTTATCAACCGGTACTCCCATATTATTTGCCATAAATCCAAGAGCTGCAAAGACCCCAATACCTGCTAATAATTCAAATCCTGAGTTTGCAAATCCAGTAATAAAGGCATTATTTGTTGTATCCGAGTTTTTCGGTAAATAACTAGAATACGTAATCATAATTCCAAATGCTAAAGATAAACTAAAGAATATTTGACCATAAGCAGCAAGCCATACTTTCCCATCAAAAATACGACTCCAATCTGGTTTAAAGAATGCATCTAGTCCTTGCATAGCACCTTCCATCGTCACTGCACGAACGACGATAATAAGGAACATAACAACTAATAAAGGAATAAATATACGGTTAACAACTTCGATTCCTTTTTTAACTCCTTTAAATGCAACGCCAAGCACAATAATCCAAACGAGAGCTAACGGAATTAATACTTCCGGTACAAGTCCTCCAAATTGTCCTGGCTTATCTGCAACATGTAAGTACTCTTTAAATAAAAATGATTGCGTGTCTTTTCCCCATGCTCCAGTAATTGCAAAGTATGTATACGATATAGACCAAGCAATAATCACTGCATAATATGTTGAAACGATAAATGTTACGCACATTTGCCACCATCCAATAAATTCGGCACGCGGGCTAATACGGAAAAATGTAAGTGGTGCTGAACCACGATGACGATGACCAAGGGCAAATTCAAACGCTAACAATGAAATACCAGTCGTTAATAATGCAAATAAGTACGGTAAAAAGAATGCTCCTCCTCCATTTTCATACGCTGTATAAGGAAAACGCCATATGTTTCCTAATCCAACGGCAGATCCGACCGCTGCGAAAATAAATCCAGCTCTCGTTCCCCATTGTTGCCTCGTTTCCATGTTTCCTTCCCCCTTTATGACAAGCTCATACTTGGATTATATTTCAAATTAACTAAATTATCAATAAATTCTGTTAATTTTTGCGAAAATTAACATCTCTCTCCTATTAACGGCATAAAAAAATCGAATAGACAATTATTCGTCTATTCGATCTTTCATCTGTTTTAATATTTTCTTTTCAAGTCTTGAAACTTGTACTTGCGAAATGCCTATGCGCTCTGCTACTTCTGACTGTGTTTGATCTTTATAGTAACGCAAGTATACAATTAAGCGCTCTCGTTCATCTAGTTCTCTAATCGCTTCTTTTAAAGCAATTTTATCGAACCATTTCGTTTCAGATTGATCTGCAATTTGATCTAAAATAGTGATTGGATCTCCATCGTTTTCATATACAGTTTCATGTATAGATGAAGGGGCCCGGCTCGCTTCTTGTGCTAGAACAACTTCCTCTGGCGTTAGTTCTAGTGCCTCTGCCACTTCATTAATCGTTGGAGCCCTTCCGAATTCTTTCGAAAGCTCATCTCTCATCTTTCGAATTTTGTTTCCTGTTTCTTTTAAAGACCTACTAACTTTCACTGATCCATCATCACGTAAGAAACGTTGTATTTCGCCAATAATCATTGGAACTGCATATGTTGAAAATTTCACGTCGAAAGATAAATCAAATTTATCTACCGATTTCAAGAGCCCAATACATCCAATTTGAAATAGGTCGTCTGGTTCGTATCCTCGATTAAGAAACCGCTGTACAACCGACCAAACGAGGCGCATATTACTTTGAACGATTGTATCTCTCGCTTGTTGATCTCCATCTTGACTTTTTTGAATTAACGCTTTTAGCTCGTGGTCCTTTAACTGAGGTTTCTTCTTCTCATTTTTGACCTCTATGTCCATAGGCTATTCTCCTTAATTGCATAGAGCGTTACTATTTGATAAGTATTTTGTCAAATGGATTGTTGTCCCGAAAGATTCGTTTGAAATAACTTCTACTTCATCCATAAAATTTTCCATGATAGTAAATCCCATTCCGGAACGCTCTAATTCAGGTTTAGTTGTAAAAAGGGGTTGTCTCGCTTCATCTAAGTTAAAGATTCCAATCCCTTCATCTCGAATCGTGAGTTTCACCATTGCTTCTTCCAAAATTACAGAAATATAAACAATACCTTCTGCATTTCCTTCGTATCCATGAATAATTGCATTTGTAACCGCTTCTGACACAACTGTTTTAATCTCCGTTAATTCTTCCATCGTTGGATCTAGTTGTGCAATGAAAGCCGCCACAGTAACGCGAGCGAACGATTCATTTTGACTTAATGCTGAAAATTGAAGGTTCATTTCATTTCTCATCTATGCCACCCCCAACGTCGCGAGCGCGTGCGCTTCACTTTCTTCTAAGCGAACAATTTTGAATAAGCCCGACATTTCAAATAAACGCTTAACAGGCGGTGAAATTGCACAAACAACCATTTCTCCACCTAATCCCTTTACGTGTTTATATCGGCCTAATATAACACCTAGACCAGAACTATCCATAAAAGATAAGTTCTCTAGGCTCAAAACAATATGATGAACACCATGTGTCTCAATCATATCTGTTACTTTCGTTCGCAACTCTTCAGCCGTATGATGATCTAATTCACCCTCTAGTCTCACACATAGGACGTCACGTTTTACTTCTAATTGCATGGAAAGACTCACACGATTTCCTCCTTATGCTCAAACTTTACTTATTCACATACATAAAGATTTTCGTGATACAAAATAAGAATCCTTCCTGCTGACAAAAGAAGAACTATTTCGTCATAAAGTGAAACCTTTCAGCATTATTCACTTACATACGAATAGAAAAGCGGCAAAATATTTGCCGCTATTTTGATGTTGAAAACATCCCAAAGCTTCTTTTAAATAACTCCCACCAGCTCGCTGCAGCAACATCTTCTTTTGCTACAATTGTTTGTTTTAATAAAACATCCTTATCTTTTTTAATAACAAGTGTACCAAGCGCGTCACCCTTTTTAATCGGTGCTTTTACTTTCTTTTCAGCAATTACTTCTTGTTTTACCTTGTCCATATTCTCGCCCTTCTTCATAAGAAGAGAAACATTATCTGATGCAACTAAATCTACTTTTTCTTTTTTCCCTTTCCCTACTTGAACTGTCTTAATTTTTTCGCCGCGCGTATACAATTTCTTTGTCATATATTGTCCAAATGCATAGTCAAGAAGCTTCGTCACTTGGTTGTTCCGTTCTTTTGATGTTGGTGCTCCCATGACAACTGAAATGATACGCATGCCATTTTTTTCAGCCGATGCTGTTAAACAATATTTCGCTTCTGTCGTAAAACCTGTTTTTACTCCATCTACGCCAGGATAAAAACGTACTAGCTTATTCGTATTAACGAGCCAAAACTTTTTATCCGTATCTTCACGTAAATAATCTTCGTACTTACCTGTGTATTTACGAATAAGTGGATACTTCATCAATTCTCTCGCCATTATAGCCATATCATTTGCTGTCGAATAATGGTCTTTGGCCGGAAGACCTGTTGGGTTTTGAAAATGTGTATTTTTCAGCCCTAGATCTTTCGCCTTTTTGTTCATCATATTTACAAATCCTTCTTCTGAACCTGCGATATGCTCGGCTACTGCAACAGATGCGTCATTTCCAGATGCAATTGCAATACCCTTTAACATCTCATTTACAGTCATCTCTTCCCCAGGTTCTAAAAAGATTTGCGATCCACCCATTGAAGCTGCATGTTCGCTCGCTCTAACTTTATCGGTCAGTTTTAGTTTTCCTTTTTCAACTTGTTCCATAATTAAAAGCATTGTCATAATCTTTGTCATACTAGCAGGTGGTAATTTTTCATTTGGGTTTTTATCAAATAAAACTTTACCTGTATCTTGCTCAATTACGATTGCTGACGACGCTTGTTCCGCTAACTTCGGCGTTGTTTCTTCTGTTTTCTCCTGCTTCGTTTTCTCAGATTGTGCGAAACTCACTGAAGTTCCAGAAAGCAATAACATGAAACAAACAAGTATTCCAAAAACTCGCTTCATGACTAACCCTCCATTCTATATCAGACCTATTTTTTCCAATTTATCCTTTTTTAATACCAAATTTTTCTAACATTTTCAGTTGACAAACACATTCATCCCCTATATTGTATTAAGTGTATTACACGAAGTAGTACACTTAATACATATGAGGAAGGAGACATTGCTCTTGCATATTCAACTTGATCCAAGAAGCAACACTCCGATATGGGAACAAATTGTTCAAAATATAAAAGAACTCGTATTGAAAAACATATTGGCTCCAAGTGATAAACTTCCTTCTGTACGCGAACTCGCTTCTTTACTCGTTATAAATCCAAATACAGTGAGTAAAGCATATCAAGAGTTAGAGCGACAAGGAATTATTGAAACGTTACGAGGAAAAGGAACATTTGTATCCCAATCGATTACCCCAACATTAGACGAAAGGAAAATCGCTATGGTTGAAAAGCAATTTCATCAATTACTATTAGAAGCCTCTTATCTTGGTATTACGAAAGATAAAATTCATGATTGGATAGATTCATACTATAAAGAGATTGGAGGGAATACAGATGTTGAAAGTGACAAACTTGAAGAAAACAATTGATAATCAAACAATTTTAGACGATGTTTCTTTCACATTGCAAAGAGGGAGTATCATCGGATTACTCGGAAGAAACGGCGCGGGGAAAACAACTTTATTGCGAACGATGGTCGGCATTTTGGACCCAGACGAGGGAACTGTTACATATGAGGATATCGACATCCATAAAAATCCTGAAACGAAACAAAAAATCGTATATGTTCCTGATTCTACTAATATACTGAACGGCTATACGATAAAAGAAATCGTAAAGTTTTATAAAGAAGTTTATACCGCATTTGATGAAACACATTTCTATGAACTGTTAGAACGTTTTAACTTACCAAACAAACGAATTCGTAGCTATTCAAAAGGCATGAAAGCACTGCTCGCCATCATTTTAGCCGTTTCTACAAAGGCAGAATATGTCATTTTAGATGAACCGACAAATGGACTTGATCCTATCGTGAAAAGGAAAATTTTACAGTTTCTCGTTGGAGAAGTTGCAGAAAAAGAGATTACCATTTTCATCTCCACTCATCATTTAGATGAAGTAGAACAAATTGCAGATACAATTATTATATTAAAAGGCCATACTATCTCGTCTATTACATCACTAGACGATGCAAAATCACGATTTGCAAAAATACAAGTAGCTTACGAACGTTCATTACCTCAAAAGCTAGAAAACTTAAGCAATATTAAAATATTAAATCAAACAGGAAAAGTATATACAATCTTAATTGAAGGAAATGTGGCAGCTACATTAGAAAAGTTTCATAAAGAACAGCCACTGCTCATTGAAGAATTAACAATGTCACTTGAAGATGTCTTCGTTACAACACTGGAGGAGGATGGGTATGTTTCATAAAGCATTGTGGATGTGGAATTGGAAGCGCGGGAAATATGCTGCGTTGCTTTTTTTCTTTAGTTCACTTTATTTTTTATCTTTCGAATACTATCAAGCAGCAGAAACTCAACAGTCTCTCTTTCTCCATCCAGAAAAAATAGGTGAAGAAAAGTTTTACTATCATTATTCTTTTTATTCTTCTAATAGCTTTGGGTTAGGTATTATTACAATTATCCTATCCTGTATATTAATTGGCTGGGAGCGAAGTAATCAAAATGGAGATTCACTTATGACATTTCCATTTAAAAGACGTGATATGTTCTTATCGAAATGGGTTTTCGGTGGATTTTTCATTGTACTATCATTTCTAATCAATTGGGGTCTTATGTATTTTATTTATAAATCTACGATTCACTTTGAATATCAATCTTTCGAACCATTTCATCGATATTTCCTGTATGCAATTTTCACATATATCGCTATCTATACTGTCTCTTTATGTATAGGTACATTTACTGGCAGTATTATTTCACAAAGCATCTTCAGCATTACTTTTTGCATAATGGGAATGGGAATCTTTTCACTCTTACTCCTTTTCTTTACAGCTCACGCTGAGGCAATACAGGGGAATAAAAGTTATACGAATTTCGAAAACATTTATAAATTCAATAAAAAGACCAACATTTCAAGCTCTATATCAGACTTTTCAATTAGTTATAATTACCACCCTACTGTCCAATCAGATGAAGATCATGGAAAAGCAATACAAAGGGGACCCACTTTTCATAGTTACTACTCTGCAAAAGTAATACTTGTTCCTATCTTCTATACTATTTCCAGCTTACTAATTGGTATGTTTCTTTATGCACGATCACCTAATGAACATAATAAGAAAATTTTCCTTTTTCCAAAATACAACTCACTCTGGATATGGGGTACTACCTTTTATTTTGCATTAATAGGTGGGCAAATGTTAAAAAGTTTTGATTTATTATTTAGTTACTATGTTGGGTTCTTTTTATTTGGAATCGTCACTTATTTTATATTATCACGTCTTACAAACTATAAAGTTTTTTAAAGGAGAGATCCTATGTTTCAAAAAGCATTATGGGTGCATACCTACAAACAAAGTAAATATATTGTTTGGCTATTTTGGTTAGTAAGTTTTTATGTACTATCATATAAATACTATTTAGCAGCTGCCGAGCAATTAAAATATTTTCATGAACATAATGAATGGAAATATATATACCGGTACAATTATCACCTTTCACTTCCCGATGCTATCATAGTTCAAGGAGGACTCCTTATTATATTAGCCTGCATTCTTATTGGATGGGAGCGTCAAAATCACTCAAGTGACATTTTATGGTCTATGCCATTTAAACGGAAACATCTCTTCATGACAAAATGGCTTTTTGGTATGTGTAATATTGTAGCTATCGTTATATTGAATTGGGGACTTTTTGCTATTATGAAAAAGACAACTTTTCATAATAAGTATCAAATATTTTCACCATTTCATACCTATTTCTTATACATGTTTATCATCTTAATTGCTATATATACACTTGCATTATGCATAGGAACAATTGCTGGTAATATGATTTCACAAGGATTCTTCAGTGTTGCTATACTTGGATTCCCTTTTATTTTGCCAACTCTAATTGCCGGAGCTATTTCTATTCATACGGTTGGACTTATTTCCAATCATCCCGTCTATACGGAGGAGCATGTAGATCGTTACGGTTCAGTAATAGAAAAAGTGAGTATTTTAGCGCCTGTTCGCGGATTCAATATTAATTTTAATTACGATCCTCAACGTGCTTATACTGATCAACAAGGCGTACGTCATAATGAACCTAATTTTACGTACATTCCTTCAGCAACAAAACTTATCGGTCCAATCGCAAATATACTTATTTTATTACCTTTAGGAATATACTTATATACAAGATCACCTAATGAACAAAACGGAAACTTCCTATTATATCCAAAACTCAAAACACTATGTATGATATGTTGTGTAATCTTTATTGGAATGTTTGGAGGAATGGCAGCGGGAGGAAGTCATTCTATCGTAAATTATTATATTGGTTTTATAGGGACCAGTACGATAGTCTACCTACTATTATCTCGCTTATTAAAATTCAGATTTTCTTGGCGTGTGAAATAACCTCCTTTTAAAGGAGGTTATTTCACATTCTCTCTCCTATCTCCGTACACCATCTCTTCTTTCATCCCAAATCCATCACCATTTTGCACAATTTGCTCTGTCGGTGCAACTACACTTTCAGCAATTTTCCATTCCCCACGCTCTTTCACAAATACTTGTAGAAAATAGTTCATGCCATCTAGTTGATATGCATTTTCTTTTTTCACATTATAGTGAATCGCAATGTAGTATACTTGAATGTTTTCTTTTCCTGCTTTTGATACGTATTGCGATAATCTCGGTATATAGAGGGCCGCTTTCTGAAAAGGTAGTTGTTTCGCTTTAACAAGCGATGAACTTGTTACATTACGTAATGTGTCCTGATTACGAATATTATCGCTATGGTGGAATAATACTGCGTTTTGCATAGAACGAACCCATAATTTCGAATATAAGACTGTATTATCGGTTTCAATGTACTTCACTTCTTTTCGTACCACTTGGATAGGCGTATCTGCGTACGTAAATGTTTGAAAATAGAAAAAACCACCAAATAAAATGGTAAGTGCAGCAATATATTTCATAATCTTTCCTCCGATCTTTTAATTAAAGTATCGGAGTTTCAAAATATTTTTATTCAAAAGAAAAAGGATAGGAATGCTTTCGCTTCCTATCCTCATTTATTATAATACGCGGCCAAATAGTTCTAAGACCATTTCTATTTCTTGGTCGCTCCAACCTTTAAATCTCTCTTTATAATATTCTTTACGCACAGCTTCAAGTTTTTCAGTTACTTCTCTTCCGTGCTCTGTAATTTCTAAGTACACGATTCGACGATCTGAATTAGAACGTTTTCTTTCTACTAATCCTTTTCGTACGAGACGATCTGTAACAGCTGTAATATGACTGGAGGTTACGTTTACTTCACTCGCAATTTGCGAAGCCATCTGTGGACTCTTTAAAAATAACGCACGTAATACAGAAAATTCATTATATGGCATATGTTCTGCAAAACGTGTATTAATATCATTTTGTAATAAACGTATCATTTTTCGAAATGATGCAGATAAATCTAAAATCAGTGTTTCTCTTTTTTCGTTCAATAGCCTCGTCCCTTTTTTATCATATTTACACATATTATAATCTATAAATACCTATGTTGTACATGCTTTCTTTCCTCAACATTCTCATTTATGTAACTTTTTTCATATAAATTTCTTTTTTGTTCACACATATACATATAAAAAGGATGGTGATGGAAAATGCAGGGTGGAATGAATCCTTATTTACACAACGTACGCACAGCTAATACTGGTAAAGAAGCTACTATTACTGTACAAGGCGAAGGCGTTGTCAAAGCAAAACCGAATGTTGTTATATTAACGCTTGGCATTCGAACAGATGATAAAAATGTAAAACAGGCTCAAGAAGAAAATGCAGTGCAATCCAAACAATTGCTGGATGCACTTAAACAGCTTGGTATTGCCGATAAAGATATAGAAACGATTTCTTATACGATTACTCCTCAATACGAATATGTAAATGATAAAGCATTGCTACAAGGATACCGTGTGGAGCATTTGTATGAAATTACCGTTTTAAATGTACAAAAAGCTGGGGAAGTATATGATATAGCCGTTTCAAATGGCGCAAATGTAGCAAAAGGTTTACGTTTCCGAGTATCTCATCCAAATAAATATTATGAGCAAGCTCTCATTCAAGCTCTGCACCAAGCAGTAGAAAAAGCTCGTGCTATTGCGAGTACATATAATTTAAATATTAATCCTGTTCCCCTCTCATTCGTTGAAGAATCTGCCCAATTACCACGGGAGGTTACGTCTTATGCTACTTTACATGCGCAAGCAGCCCCGCCCATTCAATCGGGTGAATTAGAAATCATTTCATCCATACGGGCTATTTTTACGTATTTATAACGAATTCTCTTTACAAGTAAACGTTATCATTTTACTTGTTGTAAAAACATGATGTTCTGATATAATAAAGAACGGTGAGCTCTTACAAAAGAGATATCACGGGTGGGAGAGGGATATGAAAAAGAAGGTTTAACATGAAAGGAATACTTGAAAGAACATTTAAATTAGGTTTACACGAAACATCACCAAAACAAGAAGTTTTAGCTGGAGTTACGTCATTTTTCACAATCGTATATATTATGATTGTAAATGCGTCAATCTTATCAGATGCTGGCATTCCTCTTGAAGCTGGAATTTTAGCAACTGTTTTTAGTTCATTTGTCGGATGTCTACTCATGGCATTTTGGGCAAATGCACCTGCTATTCTTGTCCCGGGTATGGGTGTAAATGCATTCTTCACGTACACAGCTGTGCATACGCTTGGACTAACTTGGCAAGAAGCATTGGCTGCTGTCTTTATCTCTGGTATTATTTTTGCAATTGCCGCTTTTACACCAATCGCTCGCGTGCTATCAGTATCAATTCCAAAGTCATTAAAGGAAGCGATTACTGTCGGCATCGGATTATTTTTAGCGTTTATCGGATTGCAAAAAGGTGGTTTAGTCGTTTCGAACCCAAATACTGCTGTGGCAATGGGGAAATTAAGTAATCCTGTCGTTCTTGCGACATTACTTACTCTTATCATTGCACTTGTATTATTTATTCGTAACGTACGTGGAAACTTTTTATGGACGATTGCAATAGGAACTGGTATCGCCTGGCTATTTGGTCTTGTGGATACGAGTCAAGTGGGAAGTAGTTCATTCTCATTCGCCAATTACGGTGATGTGTTTGGAGCTATGTCATTTGGGAAACTTTCTTCCTTACCATTTTGGATTGCAACATTCTCTTTAAGCATGGTGCTTATTTTTGAGAACATGGGACTTCTGCACGGTTTATTAGAAGATGATCGTAAATTCCCACGTGCTTACCAAGCCAATGCAATTTCAGCAATGACATGTGGTCTATTTGGCACAAGTCCTACCGTTTCAACAGTAGAAAGTGCCGCAGGTATTACTGCAGGTGGTAAGACAGGTCTGACGTCTATCGTTACTGGGTTGCTATTTTTTGCATCACTGTTTGCTCTTCCATTTGTCAAATTAATTCCTGATAGTGCCATTGCACCCATCTTAATTATTATTGGCGGTCTGATGATTACAAGCATTCAACAAATTCCTCTGAATGATTTTTCAGAAGGATTTCCAGCATTCTTAATTATCGTTATGATCCCGCTCACATATAGTATCGCTGATGGCATTGCGTTCGGATTTATTGCTTACCCTATCTTAAAAGTTGCTCTTGGAAAGCGTAAAGAAGTCGCACCATCTATGTATATCATTACATGCTTATTCTTAGCTATGTTTGTATTACATGCTATTGGTTAAAAAAACACCGAGGAAATCCTCGGTGTTTTTTTACTTAAACCATCCTTTTTTATAAAACCAGGCCATCATTCCGCCGCCAATTAGTGCCATAATAAGTAGACAAATAAAATAACTATATTGTCCACCAAGCTCTGGCATATGCGTAAAGTTCATTCCATATACTCCCGCAATAAATGTTAATGGCATGAAAATAGTCGAGAATACAGTTAATGTTTTCATAATGTTATTCATATGATGTGAGTTTAATGAAAAATAACTATCCCGAATATCTGCTGTTAACTCTCGGCTTGCCTCAATCATTTCTGTTAGTTTAAGCAAATGATCATGTATATCTTTAAAGTAAATTTCATGATCGCTTATACCGTAAAAACGAGTCGAATTTAAAATACGATATAATAAATCACGCATCGGAATAATTGTACGCCTTAGCTTTGATAAATCTGCACGTATATCAAATACCTCTTCTAATACACTTCCTGCTGTCTCCCCCGTTAAATTATCATCAATTGCATTTAAATGATCCTCAATGTAATATACAGGCGCAAAATAGTCATCTACAATTTGGTCGATAATTGTATGAGCTACGTGTAAAGGACTATTTTTAATACGCTTCTTTTCTCCAAGTGTTTTCCATACTCTTTCGATTGCATTGTTATGAGAAAAGTGGAAAGAAACAATATAACGATCACTAATAAATAAATCGATTTCGTGCGGTTCTAGTCCATCTTCCCCAAATGCATGAAGAACTAAAAAGTTATATCCATCATAAAAATCAACTTTTGGCCTCTGTACATATTCTATACAGTCTTCAATTGCAAGGGGATGGAACTTAAAATGGTCTTGCAGAATATATGTATACTCTTCTTTCGTTGGCTTATATAAATCTAGCCAATACCATACAATATGGTCTTTCTTTGTTTCTTCTAGCGAAACATCATATAATACTTCATCTGTTTTTGTTACTGCACAAATTCTAATCATAATTTCACCCATTATTATTATAAACAAAAAATAGTAAAAAAAGCCAAGGAGAAATCTCCTCAGCTTTTTTTATTACTTCGTTACGATACTGTGTACTAAAGTTGGTGCATCTACATGTTCTTTAGAAATCTTCATGTTCTCATAAATTTTCGCTTTTACATCTTCAACATTTTCGCGGTTTGCGTAAATTGTAACAAGGGATTCACCTTGCTTCACGCTATCGCCTACTTTTTTGCGCAGCATTAGACCAACTGCTAAATCAATTTCAGACTCTTTCGTTGCACGTCCTGCTCCTAAAAGCATTGCTGCTGTTCCGATTTCGTCTGCAACGATTTCTGATACATATCCGTCTTCTTTCGCTTCCACTTCAATTTTAAATTGTGCTTGTGGCAATTTAGAAGGATCATCAACAACAGATGCGTCGCCGCCTTGAGCTGATAAGAACGTTTTAAATGATTCTAGCGCTTTTCCGTTGTTCATTACTTCAATTAGCTTTTCACGTGCATCTTCTAAAGATGAAGCTTGTCCAGCAAGGTACACCATTTGACTTCCAAGTGTTAAACATAACTCTTCTAAATCTTTCGGCCCTTTACCTTGTAATGTATCAATTGCTTCTTGTACTTCTAGTGCGTTACCAATAGCTTCACCAAGTGGTTGACTCATATCCGAAATAACTGCCATCGTGTTACGACCAACGTTATTACCGATACGTACCATTGCTTCTGCTAAACGTTTTGCATCTTCATCCGTTTTCATAAATGCACCTGCTCCAGTTTTTACATCAAGAACAATTGCATCTGCACCAGCAGCAATTTTTTTACTCATAATCGAACTTGCAATAAGCGGAATTGAGTTTACTGTTGCTGTTACATCACGAAGTGCATATAACTTTTTATCAGCAGGTGTTAAGTTACCACTTTGGCCGATAACTGCGATTTTGTTTTCATTTACAAGACGCATGAATTCATCGTTTTCAATTTCCACATGGAATCCTGGGACTGCTTCTAATTTATCAATTGTACCACCAGTATGTCCTAAACCGCGTCCAGACATTTTCGCTACTGGTACATCTAAAGCAGCTACTAATGGACCTAATACAAGTGTCGTTGTATCACCAACACCACCTGTTGAATGCTTATCTACTTTTACACCTTCAATAGCTGATAAGTCGATTGTATCACCGCTATTTACCATTGCCATCGTTAAATCAGCACGCTCTTGATCGTTCATATCTTGGAAGAAAATTGCCATTGCAAGTGAACTTACTTGATAATCAGGAATATCACCATTTGTATATCCTTCAACAATAAAATTAATTTCTTCTGTCGTTAATGCATGTCCGTCACGTTTTTTTGCAATTAGGTCCACCATTCTCATTGTGAGGTCACCCCTTCATTTGTTTTACGATTGCTTTTACTAATGCTAAGAAGTTCGCTTTAACACGTTCTGTCGTTTCAATTACTTCATCGTGGTGAAGTGGCTGATCTAAAATACCAGCTGCCATATTTGAAATACAAGAAATACCTAATACTTTCATACCAGCATGACGCGCTACAATTACTTCAGGTACTGTTGACATACCAACTGCATCTCCGCCAAGTGTACGAAGCATACGAATTTCAGCAGGTGTTTCATATACAGGACCTGTCATTCCTACGTATACACCTTCTTGTACTTTAATATTTAAGTCTGCTGCCACTTGTTTCGCCATTTCGCGAAGTTCTACCGTATATGACGTAGACATATCAGGGAAACGTACGCCCATTTCAGAATCATTTGGTCCGATTAATGGATTCGTACCCATGAAGTTAATGTGGTCTGAAATTAACATAAGATCGCCTGGCTCAAATGATGTATTTACACCACCAGCTGCGTTTGTTACAACAACTGTTTCTACACCTAGTTCTTTCATAACACGAACTGGGAATGTTACTTTTTGCATGTCGTATCCTTCATAGAAGTGGAAACGTCCTTGCATTGCTACTACTGTTACACCTTGAAGTGTACCGAATACTAGTTGACCTGCATGGCCTTCTACAGTTGATACTGGGAACTCAGGGATTTCACTGTAAGGTACTGTTACTGCGTTCTCAATTTCGTCTGCTAATACACCTAGTCCTGATCCAAGGATTAGTCCTACTTGTGGTGTCTCTTGAAATTTCTCTTTTAAGTATGAAGCTGATTTTGTAATAAGTTCACGATTCATTTGTTTATCCCCCTATTTCTTTAGCTCGTTTAAGAAGCTTGTTCCGTATTCTGGCATTTTCACACCGAAGTTTTCTGCTACTGTTGCACCAATATCAGCAAATGTTTGACGAAGTGGTAACTCTTGTCCGCCTTCTTTCATGCTTGGGCTATATGCTAATAATGGTACATATTCACGTGTATGGTCAGTACCAGGATGAATTGGATCATTACCGTGGTCTGCTGTAATTAGTAATAAATCATCTTCTTTTAGTTTTGCGAATACTTCTGGAAGACGTGCATCATATTCTTGCAGAGCTTCTCCGTATCCTTGTGGATCACGGCGGTGGCCGAATAATGCATCAAAGTCAACTAAGTTTAAGAAGCTAAGACCTGTAAAGTCCATATTTAATGTATCTACAAGCTTATCCATTCCATCCATGTTAGACTTCGTACGAAGTGATTCTGTTACCCCTTCGCCATCATAAATATCAGAGATTTTACCGATAGCAATTACATCGTAGTCACTATCTTTTAATTCATTCATTACTGTACGGCCGAATGGTTTTAGTGCATAATCATGACGGTTTGGTGTACGTGTAAAGTTTCCAGGTTCACCAACGAATGGACGAGCAATAACACGACCTACCATGTATTTCTCATCTAATGTTAATTCACGTGCAATTTTACAGATTTTATATAACTCATCAAGTGGCACTACTTCTTCGTGTGCTGCAATTTGTAATACGCTATCAGCAGAAGTATAAACGATTAAAGAGCCTGTTTCCATTTGCTCTTGACCAAGTTCATCAAGAATCTCAGTTCCTGAAGCTGGCTTATTACCGATAATTTTACGGCCTGTTTTTTCTTCTAATTCATCAAGTAATTCTTTCGGGAATCCTTCCGGGAACACTTGGAATGGTGTATCAATGTAAAGGCCCATGATTTCCCAGTGACCTGTCATTGTATCTTTACCAGTAGATTTCTCTTGCATTTTTGTGTAATATCCAAGTGGTTTCTCTACTTTAGAGATACCTTTCATTTCTCGAATGTTACCAAGACCTAATTTCACCATGTTAGGCATTTGTAACCCATTCATATGTTCAGCAATGTGACCAATTGTGTCAGATCCTAAATCACCAAATTGCTCAGCATCTGGTGCTTCACCGATTCCCACAGAGTCCATTACGACTAGGAATATACGTTTATATTTATTCATAACTGCGACCTCCTATAAGTTCAGTTCTACTTCTTGTAGTATGTTCAAAACGCTATAAAGTGAAACTGTTATCCAAAAGAATTCTCATTGTCAAACAGTACTTCTTTAAATCATTTTCTAACCTATTTCGTTTACTTGAAACGATTCAAAAACATTTCTAGTTTTTTCTAAGTCAGATGTCAGACATCTGATACTGATATCATAACATGTTTACGCTTTCTTTTTAATACATTTTCGTAGAATTTCTCATTTTCTTCACACTTCTATTGTAATCCATTCTGCAACGAAGTGCTAATTTTTTTATGATTTATTTCTTCATATTAAAAATAAAAAGTAGCTCTAAAGAGCTACTTTTTATTTTACTTCTATTGTTTCTTCTTTATGTTCATGCAATTCGCCTTTTCTTACATGTACTTTCACTTTGTAAGCACCGTTCTCTTTGAAAGTATGTTTCGTTTCATACTCTCCTTTATTCCCTTCTTTCGCTGGAATAAATTCGTGTTTTTCAACACCATCTTTCCAAATCTCTAGTTGTACTTCAGCACCAGTTAGGGCTTCTTCTTTTTGTTTTAAATGAACTTTCATTGTAGATTCAGCATTTGCCTTTATGTCTCCAGCCATAAGATGGATCATTGTGTCACTTTTATGATCTCCATGTCCTGCACTGTGATCACTATTTTCTTTTTTTGCATCTTCTACTTTCGCATTTCCTACAGCAACTTTTACTTCTGGCATAACGTGCATTTCACGTGCATTTGTGTGAGCGATAATATGGTATACTCCATCCGTTTCGAATGTTTTCTCTACTGCATAAACACCTTTTCCTTTATGCTTACCATCTAACATCTCGTGTTTTTCGTCGCCATCTTTCCAAATTTCAAACTTTACATCATCGGCATCCGTTACTTTTTCTTTCCCTTGTGTAACAAGTGCTTGTACTTCTGTTTTTTCACCTGGTTTAATTTCTTTCGGATTTGTTTGTACTGCTACTTTTACAGCTTCAAGTTTCTGTTCTTTTTTCGGTTCTTCTTTGTTTGTATTACAGCCAGCCAACGCTAGCATCGCGATAAATAAAGTTATAATCAGTTTTTTCATCATCATTTCCTCCTTTATACTTTATTTAGTATAGAGGAAATACATTGTAATATTCCAGTCTTCTGCTGAAAACAATATACGAAATGTTTGTGAAGTTTCTGTGAAACGCTCTTCCCCTCTTAATCTATGAAAAAAAGAGCATAGTAACTATGCTCTCGGATGAAACTGTTTATATACATCTTTTAATCTAGTTTTTGAAACGTGCGTATAGATTTGCGTCGTTGAAATATCTGCATGTCCAAGCATTTCTTGTACAGCACGTAAATCTGCTCCATTTTCTAATAAGTGCGTAGCAAACGAATGACGCAACGTATGAGGTGTAAGCTCTTTTTCAATATTTGCTTCTTTCGCTAATCGTTTTAATATTTTCCAAAATCCTTGTCTTGATAATCGATTACCATGATGGTTTAAAAAGAGTGCATCTACTACTTTTTTCCCCATTAATTCTCTTCTTCCTTTTTCAATATACTTTTGAATCGCTTCCGTTGCTAAACTTCCTAGTGGAATAATTCTTTCTTTATTCCCTTTCCCTATGCAACGAACAAATCCCATTGTTAAATGTACATCTTCTAAATTGAGTGCAATCAATTCTGAAACACGAAGTCCTGTCGCATACAGTAACTCTAGCATCGCCTTATCACGAATCCCAAAAGCACTTGTCATTTTTGGTGTTTGAAGTAACGCCTCTACTTCATCAACTGATAATACTTTTGGTAATTTCCGTTCCCCTTGTGGCGTTTCAATATGTACGGATGGGTCGTGTTCTACCGCTCGTTCACGAAGTAAAAATTGGTGGAACGAACGAATTGATGCGATATGACGCGCCAATGTTTTCGAAGATTTTCCGTTCTCTTTTAAATACTGCAAAAAGTTAACAATGTGTAAACGGGTCACTTCATGAAAAGTTTTCGTCTGTTCCACATTTTGCAAATACTTTACGTAGCTTTTTAAATCCCGTTCATAAGATACTACTGTATTCTTTGCTAATCCTTTTTCGACAACCATATAATGAATAAAATCTTTTAATTGATCTTCCACTCTACACTACTCCCCATTTTCATAGAAAAACATCATTCTATTTACGAAAGCATCCTTTGCCGGTTCTTCATTCCCTGATACTTTTTCTACAGTCTCTTCTTTAGGTTTTTCATAACGATGATAGCTTTCATATTCTTCATTTATCCATAGTATAGCGAAATAAAACAAAATCGTACAACTTGTAAATAATAAAAATACTTTTATTCCATCAAAAGTTAATTTTAAAGCTCGGCGCATTGTAAATTCCTCCAAAATATAAGTTATTACAACATATGCCAAGCTTTCACCAATTTATACCTTATTCAAATAAAAAACCTCTTCCTAGATAAATAGGAAAAGGTTATTTTTCATCCGTTTCATTTTCTTGACAATTTTTACAAATCCCATGGAATGTTAAACGATGATCTTTCACCTTAAAGCTCCAGTCTCGTTCTACTTTCCTTTCCACTTCACCAAGTAAATCTTCTTGTATTTCTTGTACAGCACCACATTGTGTACAAATCAAATGATGGTGGAAACGCTGCGCACCTTCTTGGCGTAAGTCATAGCGTGAAACACCGTCTCCGAAGTTAATCTTATCGACAACTTTTAACTCAGATAATAGTTCTAAAGTTCGATAGACGGTTGCTAATCCGATCTCTGGCGACTTTTCTTTTACAAGGAGGTAAACATCTTCTGCGCTTAAATGATCTTCTTCATTTTCTAGCAGCACACGAACTGTTGCTTCACGTTGCGGTGTTAATTTGTAGCTCGCTGCATGTAATTGCTTCTTAATTCGTTCAATTCTTTCTTCCATTCGGTACTACTCCCTCCTCGCCACTCTTACACCATTATATCAGAAGAAGGGCTTCTGTCAAAAGAAAAAACAATAAAAACAAATTGATAATTATTCTCAAAAAGTATTTATTTTTTATTAATAGCCTCAACGACTTCTTTCATTAAAACTGGTGATGCGTAAGCCTCCACACTAGAAGCAAGTGCTAACACTACTCCAATTACAAGAAAGAAGCATGTATAACGGATTAATAATGGTAATAGTGGCTCGGTTATTTTTCTAATAAATTGATGCCTAATCATCCGTAAAGAAAAACTTGCAGCAATAGTTGTCATAACGAGAAAGACTGGAATGATAATTAAATTTTGTGGCAAAACAGATACAAATGCTAATAATAGTCCATTCCATCCATGCTGACTTACTAAAAAACCAACTGTAAATCCAACGACAACTCCTTTTACAAATAATAAAATAAAAATAAGTGGTAATCCAATAATTGAAATCCCTAAAATCCAAATAAACCCGATGTATTTTAATTGCGAAAAGTAACTTTCTCGAAACATTTCGCCCGCAATAGCAAATTCTCCTTTAGAGACTTGTCCAAAAAAACGTTGTAAATAAAATGATAAATCTTGTTTTTGATTGATTTGTAAACTATTCACCAGAATGGCTCCGAATATTACTCCCATCAATAATAAAACGGCGTTAAATATATATAATGAAGAGTTTTCCTGTATGTGAGACATTACACGGTCTTGCCAATTTTTTCGCCACATTTTTCTTCCCTCCGTTCACACTCTTATTAAAAATGTATGAAAGAAAGAAAAAAGTATGACGAATTAACATTGAAATTCCGCTCTACTTTGCTAAACTAAAAAGTAGAGAATAGGAGGGATTTCTCTTGAAACCATTATTATTAGATTTTCCAACATTATTTCAAACTGAACGCTTGCAAGTTCGTAAACCATTTCCAGGTGATGGTGCAGAAGTATATGAAGCAATCCAAGCTTCTCTAGAAGACTTAGTACCGTGGATACCAATTAACGCTGAAACAGAAGAGAGTGCTGAAGAAATTGTTCGCGAAGCTCACGGACAGTTTTTACTTCGTGAAACACTTGATTTTCACTTATACGATAAAGTATCTGGTACATTCATCGGAGCAATTACACTAAAGCCTGAAAACTGGGATATTCCAAAGTTTTCACTTCACTTCTGGCTACATAGTGCCTATACAAAACAAGGCTATATGACCGAAGCTGTTAAAGGTGCAATTCAGTTCGCCTTTGATAAACTAGGCGCTAGAAGAATTGAAATTCGTACTGATGCAACAAATATAAATGCATGTAGCTTAGCAGAACGTCTAGAATTCATTCTAGAAGGTACAATGGAAAATGATTTCCTAGCACCAGATGGTAGCTTACGTGATGCACGTGTATATGCAAAAATCAATTAAAAAACACTCGCCTTTGGCGAGTGTTTATTTTTGTAGTTGTAAATATTGTACTGCAAACATCGTCTTCGCATCATGAATACGAAGATCTTTCATAAGAGTAATCGCTTCTTCTAACGATACTTCCATTAATTCCACAAACTCATCTTCATCTAACTCAGCTTTATTTTCTTTTTTTGTCAAACCTGTCGCTTTATATACATATAAAATTTCATCTGCGAATCCTGGAGATGTATAGAAAGAAGTAATGAGCTCCATATTTTCACATACATATCCTGTTTCCTCTTCTAATTCACGAACTGCTGTTACCTCAGGTTTTTCACCAGGTTCTAACTTGCCAGCCGGAATTTCTATAATCGCCTTTTCAAGTGCTTTACGATACTGCTCAACAAGCACAATTTTCCCCTCATCAGTAATAGCAATAATAGCAACTGCACCAGGGTGATTTACAATTTCACGTTTACTCATTGCTCCATTTGGTAATACTACATCATCAACACGAACTTTTATAACTCTACCATCAAAAATCGGCTCAGTTTTTACTGTTCTCTCTGCAAGATTACTCACACTACTTCATCTCCCTGTTCTATTTCCTATTCTTTCCTCATACATTTTACCACATTGAAAGGAGCGTGATAGAAATGAAAGTTTATATTTTACCAAATCGCGTCACTTTAGTCGGAAAAGCATGGCAAATTCGCCATAAGCTAAAGCAATATAGCAAAGAGTATACAACTGTACAAGAGTGGATTACAGCAAATAAAGTGAAACATTAATCATGCTTTTACGGGCAGTTAATGCGCAGCGAAAAGTAAACGTTTGTCAACCTCTTTTCCCTCTCGTACAATAAAGGTAAGGAGGTTGACCTATGAAAAAACGTCAATTAGGAAACTCAGATTTGTTTGTTACAGAAATGGGCCTTGGCTGTATGTCTCTCGGTACATCTGAAACAGAAGCTATGCATATTATCGATGAAGCGATCGATTTAGGAATTAATTTTTTTGATACAGCAGATTTATATGATTACGGATTAAATGAAGAATTTGTTGGAAAAGCCTTGAAGGGAAGAAGAGACCAAATTGTACTTACAACGAAGGTTGGAAATCGTTGGACAGAAGAAAAAAATGGCTGGTCTTGGGATCCTTCTAAAGCTTACATAAAGACTGAAGTAAAGGAAAGTTTACGTAGACTTCAAACTGATTATATTGACCTTTACCAACTTCATGGCGGAACGATTGAAGATCCAATAGATGAAACAATTGAAGCTTTTGAAGAATTGAAAAAGGAAGGTATTATTCGCCATTACGGTATTTCTTCTATACGCCCAAATGTCGTTCGTGAGTATGCAAAACGCTCAAACATCGTTAGTGTACTAATGGAATATAGCCTTTTAAATCGTCGTCCAGAAGAATGGTTCCCCCTTCTGAATGAACACCAAATTAGCGTCATTGCCCGCGGGCCACTTGCAAAAGGAATTTTAACTGACAACAATGCAAGAAAAATAGAAAGAGTAAAGGAAAAGGATTATCTCTCTTATTCTTACGATGAATTACATACAACTCTAGCGAGTGTAAAAGAAACGATTGGAGAACGCTCTTTAACAGGAACAGCTATTCAATATTGCTTACATAATAAGACTGTTGCAGCTGTTATACCTGGTGCAAGCTCGCTTCAACAATTACAGGAAAATATACGAGCTAGCCAACAGTTACCTTTAACGAAAGAAGAATATATACAACTTCAAAAGATTGTTAAATATGACACATATGCTTTGCATCGTTAAAAATATCGAATTACCGATAAATAGAAGATTGTCTCCAGTATTAGGAGACAGTCTTTTTTATAACGTATCATATTTATCAGGATTCGTTCCTACATGTAAATCACGATTCAACGTGTTAATTTGACGTATCTCTTCTTCAGTTAGTGCAAAATCAAAAATAGTAAAGTTTTCTTTAATACGAGATGGTGTAACAGATTTAGGAATTGTAACAATCCCGCTTTGAATATCCCACCTTAATATAACTTGTGCAGGTGTTTTTTCATATTTGTTAGCAATAGCCTGAATGATTGGATGCTGGAATACTTCTCCGCCCCTCATTAACGGACTCCATGCTTCCATTTGAATTTGCTCATCTTGACAATAATTGCGCAACTCAAATTGCGTCAACATCGGATGAAGTTCCACTTGGTTTACCATCGGCTTCACTTTGCAATTTGGTAATAATAGTTCTAAATGATGTTTATGAAAATTAGAAACACCAATCGCGCGCACTTTACCTTCTTCATACAATTTCTCCAAAGCTCGGTACGTATCAACATACTTCCCTCTTACCGGCCAATGTATTAAATATAAATCTACATAGTCCATTTGTAATTTTTTCAAACTCTTTTCAAATGCCTCGAGTGTCTCCTCATATCCTTGATCGTCGTTCCATACTTTTGTTGTAATAAATAGATCTTCTCTTGAAATTCCTGATTCACGTATCGCCTCTCCGACACCGCTTTCATTTTCATATACAGTTGCTGTATCAATCGAACGGTATCCAACTTCTAACGCTGTTTTTACTGCTTGTTTTACTTCGTCTCCTTCTTTCGCTTTATATACGCCTAGACCAATCATCGGCATTTTCACGCCATTATGAAGTGTAGTTGTTGGAATATGCACATTCGTCTCCCTTTCATTGTTACATTTTTATAAGCCACAACTTTATTTCAACAAGATTCATCCCAAAAGTCAAAACATACGTACAGTTTACATAACACTTTTATATAGCTAAAAAATAACGTGAATTCATTCATTCACGTTATTTTTTCTCCATTCTTTCGCTTTTTCATCCACATTGCGCACAAACTCATTTTTTCCTTCCGTATATAACGCGCCATCATATGTATACTTTTCGGCTAATTCTTTCTTTAAGGTTGCATATGCCTCTGCTTCTTCACAATGAGCCATCATATAATCACGAAATGCTAAATGCCTTACTATCTCTGGATTTCCTTTTTCAAACACGTGTAAATGATACGAACGTTTTTCTTCAGTTCCATGAATATAATATCGGCGTCTTGAAATACCATTTTCCCCTTTTACGATGTAACCAAGCTCTATAAATCGTTCATTCCACCCATCTACTCTTTCGATATTTTCTACTTCCATGATCATATCAATAATAGGTTTAGCTGCCAGTCCAGGAACTGACGTACTTCCAATATGATGAATTTTTACCGTTTCTGGCATCGCTGATTTTAATCTTTTAGCCTCCATTTGAAATTTTTCACTCCAATGGTTTTCATGTGGAACAACGACAATTTTTCTCATTCTAACTCCCCTTTTCTTACAAGCTCGTCAAAAAATGATCAGTGGTATTTCACTGATCATTTTTTATTATTTAAAGTCTTTCCAAGTAAGGTTACTTTCACTTAGCAGTTCTTCAAATGATTTATTCTTTTCACGTTCTTTTTGTTCTTGGCGCTTTCTTTCCAGTTCAGCTGCCTCTTTTTCCTCTTCCCTCACTTGCAACTCTTTCTTCTTACTCTTTAATTGTTGCATGAGTGAATCATTTAATTGATCGCCTAATGTAAGTGTTTCTTTCTTTGGTTGATTCACTTGTGATTGTCTTTGTCTTTGTATTTGTCTTTGTTTCTTTTTCTTCATGCTACTCACCTTTTACTTTTTTCTCCATTATAGTAGATACACGATGAAATCGACAATAAAAAAGGGTCTTTACTCTATTATTCACTTTTTGTAAATATGTTAATTTTTCGAAAAGACTAAATTTTTGTGTAGCTATAATCCTATGAATCTATTAAAATTATGTCGTATGATGTCAGATTATAAAAAAAGGAGAATTATATTATGTGGAAAAAAATTATTCCTGCCGTTGCTGTTTTAAGCACCATTACTTTTTCAAGCGTATTTGCCGCTCCCCCATCTCAGAATCCAGCTGAACAAAACCACTACATAGACGTACAAATGCTTGGTATTAATGATTTCCATGGACAACTAGATACTGTTAAAAAAATCAATAATAAAGAAGCTGGTGGCGCTGATTACTTAGCTACTTATTTAAAAGAACGTAAAAAACAAAACCCTAATACACTTCTCGTACATGCTGGTGATATCGTCGGAGCTAGTCCACCAGTTTCAGCATTATTACAAGATGAACCGACAATTGAATTTTTAAATGACTTAAAATTTGATGTTGGTACAATCGGAAACCATGAATTTGATGAAGGTATTGATGAAATGCAACGCCTCATTTACGGTGGATATCATGAAAAAACAGGAAATTTCAAAGGAGCTAACTTCCCCTATGTAGCTGCTAACTTCTACAACAAATCAACTGGCCGCTTATTTTTACCACCGTTTACTGTAAAAATGGTAGATGGTGTTCCTGTAGGATTCATTGGGGTTGTTACAACTGATACACCAAATGTCGTTATGCCTACGATGCTTAAAAATGTACAAATTACTGATGAAGTAGAAGCAATTAATAAATCAACACAACAATTAAAACGCCTCGGCGTTAAATCTATCGTCGTTCTTGCTCATGTCGGTGGAACAACCGATGAGTCTGGGGTAACAAATGGCGATCTTACTCGAATTGCAAATGAAACAGACCCAGAAGTTGATGTTATTTTCGGTGGACATAGTCATACGTATGTAAATGGTACAGTAAATAATAAACTAATTGTCCAAGCAAATTCATACGGAACGGCTTTCTCAGACGTGGATGTAACAATTGATCGTAAAACAAAGGATATTGTAAAGAAAAAAGCTGAAGTTGTTACAACGTATCATGAAGGTGTAGAACCTGATAAACAAGTAAAGAAAAAACTAGATCAATATAAAGAAAAAATCGCACCACTTGTAAATGAAGTGGTCGGAAAATCTACAGCACCTATCGACCGTAAACAAAATGATGCTGGTGAGTCCACTCTTGGAAATTTAGTTGCCGATGCTCAGCGTCAAACGATGCAAACTCAAATTGCCCTCATGAATCCTGGTGGCATTCGTAATGACTTAGATGCTGGTGATATTACGTGGGGTGAGTTATACGGCATTCAACCTTTTGGAAATCAATTGATTAAAGTAGATTTAACAGGTCAAGACATTCGCGATATTTTAAATCAGCAATGGCAAAAAGGAACAACAAGAATGCTTCAAATTTCAGGTATTCAATATACGTGGGATGCAAATAAACCAAACGGTGAAAAAATTACAAATATACGTTTAACAAACGGAGAAGAATTATCTCCATCTACAACGTATAGCGTAGTTGCAAATGCCTTCTTAACTTCTGGCGGTGACGGATTTGTATCATTTAAAAATGGTACAAATGCAGAAACTGGTCCAAACGACTTTGAAGCGTTAGTCGATTACGTAAAACAATTAAAAGAACCAATTCAGCCAGTTATTGATGGAAGAATTCAAAAAGTAAATTAAGTGTTTCTCTAATAATAAATTTCATTTTTCACACCATAAAGGATTTGTACTGATCCTCTATTTTATACGTAATATACATCATAAAAAGGATACTCGTTCTTCCAATGAACATAGTATCCTTTTCTTTAGTTATCAAAATGTGATGTTTTGTCAACTTCATATTGCTGTAAAAATTGTTGCAACGCTTCTTCTACAAGTTTAGATTTTTGAATTCCTTTCGATTCTGATATAAGGTCCAATCTTGCTAATATTTCTGTATTAATAGAAAAAGTTCGTCTCTTTTTCTCTGTACTTTTACTCACAATTGGTGCAATTACTTCTTCTCTTTTTCTTAATAACTCATAAATACTTTGTAGTTGCTCATAAATTAATAATTGATAATCTGTTTTCTCATATTGAAGGGCGGTCGCTTCTTGGAGTTGTAAGTGACGTGGTTCTTCTCCATCTCCTACAAAAATACGTTTCTTCTGCTCTCCATCATATTCGTATCCAATCAATCTTAATTTCTTCGATAATGTATACGGGCTTATTTCAAGACGTTTTGCTATAATAGCGATGGATTCACGTCTATTTAAACCATCTATAATTTCTCCAATCGTCACAATTTCCCTCCTCCCGTGTTGAAATGACACTAGTATGGTATGTTACAATGATTTTCTAACAGTATATGCAAAATGAATAGCCTGTGCGATTCATACGATTTCACAAAAGGAGGTTTTCAATATGCTTTTTCGTAGCTACACCCCTCAGTTCTATAATGAAAACAAACAACTCATTCCTAATAGTATCGCTACGATAGAAAGCGTTATGATTAATAATCGAAAACAAACTCTCCTTATGCGTGGACAAAACGTAGAGCAACCTATTTTATTATGCTGTCACGGCGGACCTGGGATGGCACAAATCGGATTTATTCGCCATTTTCAAAAAGAATTAGAGAAGCAATTTATTGTTATTAATTGGGATCAGCGCGGGGCTGGTAAATCCTTTTCAATGAAAGATTTCGGAGCAAATTTCACAATCGAACAATTCGTTTCCGATGCAAAAGAAGTGATTCAATATGTACTTAAAAGGTTCAACAAACAAAAACTATTTCTCGCTGGTCATTCTTGGGGAAGTATTATTGGGCTTAACATAGCACATCAATATCCAAAGTATATCGAGGCTTACATCGGTATTGGGCAAATTGTACATATGAAACAAAATGAAGAATTGCTATATCAACATTTAATTCATTCTGCAAAAAAACATGATCATAAAAAGGCATTAGCTTCCCTTTTAAAATTAGGCAAACCACCATTTTTAGATACGAGACGTCTCATTATTCAAAGAAAGTGGCTTGGCACATTTGGAGGCGCAATCCAAAACGGATCTTCCTTTTCTTTCATACGAAAAGGTTTCTTTTCTCCTGAGTATACGCTATTAGATTGGTTCAAGTTTCTCGCAGGAAATTTAAAATCTGGCGTTTTATGGGAAGAAATGCTGACAATCGATTTCTTTTCTTCTATCTCAAGTTTATCTATTCCAGTTTATTTTTGTTCTGGTCGCTATGATTATCAAACTCCTTATGCACTCGTTCAGGAATATTGCGATATTATTGAAGCGCCTATAAAAAAGATGATTTGGTTCCCAAATTCAGCACATTCTCCTGATTTAGAAGAACCAGAATTATTCGCTAATTCTTTGCAATCAATTAAACAAGAGCTAGCTTTTCAGCATTAGTAACAAAAGGCTCTTTTACATTTCATAGAAAACATTTTATAATAATATGTCGCAAGTATGTATAAACATAGCAAAATGTTTCATATTTACTTGTCTTAACAGAATAAAAATTTAGGGAGATTACATTTATTATGAACGCTGTACTCGTCGCAGTAGCAATTATGCTATTGCTTAGTTTGTTACGTGTCCAGGTCATTGTCGCCATCATTGTTGGAGCTTTAACAGGCGGAATTATCGGCGGACTCGGTATTTCAGAAACGATTAACACTTTTACAACTGGTCTTGGAAACAGTGCTCCAATCGCTTTAAGTTATGCAATGCTTGGTGGTTTCGCTATTTCCCTTTCCAAAACAGGACTTCCAGATGCTATGATTCAAACTGCATTAAAATGGATTGGCAATGAACAAGACACGAAAAAACAAGTTTATTCTAAAATACTTATTTTATTCATTATCTTAACGATGGCTTGTTTCTCGCAAAATGTGATTCCTGTTCACATTGCTTTCATCCCCATCTTAATTCCAGCACTTTTAAAAGTATTAAATGAGCTGAAAGTGGATCGCAGACTTGTCACATGTATTATTACATTTGGATTGATTACTCCTTATATGTGGATCCCTGCAGGGTTCGGAAAAATTTATCATGACGTATTGCAAACCAACGCTGCGCAAAGCGGCCTTACATTTGATGTCACACTTATTCCAAAAGCAATGACTATTCCAGCAATCGGTATGATTATTGGATTATGTGTAGCAGTATTCATTACGTACCGAAAACCTCGTACGTATGAAACAGAACAAATTCATACTACCGAAAATGAAATCGTTCCCTATACAAAACGTAGTATTACTTTCGGGTTATTATCTATCATTGCTACATTAACTGTTCAATTAACAACAGAATCAATGATTTTCGGTGCTTTAGCAGGTATTATCGTCTTATCAGTTAGTGGCAGTCTACCACTTAAAGAAGCAGATGCGATATTAACAAGCGGAATGCGTATGATGTCCTTTATTGGCTTTGTTATGATTGCTGCCGCCGGATTCGGCGCTGTTCTTCGAAAAACAGGACATGTTGAATCTCTAGTGCAAACGAGTGCACATATAATTGGAAATAACAAACCACTCGCTGCATTTCTTATGCTCGTTATTGGACTTCTCGTTACGATGGGAATTGGTTCATCCTTTTCAACCATCCCTATCTTAACAACCATTTTTGTACCTCTTTGCATTCAGCTTGGATTTAGTCCAATGGCCACAATTGCTATTATCGGTACAGCCGGAGCGCTAGGTGACGCAGGATCTCCAGCATCGGATAGTACCCTTGGACCAACATCCGGTTTAAATGCTGATGGTCAGCACCATCATATATGGGATACATGTGTACCCACTTTTCTACATTACAATATACCGTTACTTATATTTGGCTTTATTGCCGCAATTACATTATAAAAAGGTGCGTATAAAACGCACCTTTTACTTTTTCATTTTTCCTTTTAATTGTTGAAAAGCTACTTTTCCGTTATCTTTGACACAGCTTTCAATTGTCGGTAGTGATGAACCTATCCATTCACACTCTATGCTCCCATTCGGTCCAACAATTTTTAATTTATCTGGTATATGTATATTTAGAAATCTCGCTGACCGAATTAACTCAATAGCAATCTGATCACTTGAGGCTACAATTCCATCTATATATGGATTGTTTTGCAATAATGTAATAAATTGTTTATTTGTATACCCTTGTACACATTCTTCTCGATAAGAGATTCCTTCATCCCAAACAGCGTCTAAAAACCCTGCTATATGATCTTCCATTTCTTCACTTTCTTCTCCCTCACCGAAATATGCAAGAAAGTGACACCCTTTCTCTTTTAATAAAGAAACAGCTCTCTGTCCACTTTCATAATAATTTCCATGTAATTGTTGCTCATCAATCACAACAAACGGAAATGGAATTTCTCCTACACTTTTAAAAACTGCTCTTGTCAAAATAACACCTGCAATGTTATTTTGCTTCAGCATATGTATGTATCTATCTTTATTCTCTATATTACAAATAATGATTTGATAACCTTCTTTATATGCTATTTCCTCAATACAATGTAGCAAAGTGATGTTTGATTGGTTACATAAATTATCTACAAGTAATGCAATTATCGTTGAATTCTCTTTAAATAGTGGCTTCGCTGCACTGTTTGGCCTATAATGTAATTCTTCAATTGCTTCCTTTACTTGTTTTACTGTGTCCTCATGAACGTATCCTTTTTCATTAATAACTCGTGAAACGGTTGCGACTGAAACACCTGCCAATTTTGCAACATCACGTATAGTTGCCACATCGTCACCCCTTAATATGGTAATAGATTACAATTTTACGGTAACCTAAATTACACTATCCGTCAAGATTAATAACTCACATTTCTGAAAATTGTTACATCACTTCACTAAACGATACTCCAACTGAATTTCATGTAAAATTGGGATATTATCATATCCAATACGTGGAATTTCTTTCTTTATTTTTCGTGCCTCCTCTACCGCATTCAAATATAAATTAGTCATTACAAAATTACGTTTTTGGTAAAATCGTAACGCATTCATATTATCATTAGTTGTAATAAGCCAAACCTGTCTGCACCGTTCTTCTTCTGCAACTTGTAATACACAATCCACAAGTTTCGTCCCTATTCCTTTTCTTTCTTCAAAGCTATCTAGCGATACAATTTCGCACATATTTCCGGTCACTTCATACGTTATAATTCCGATTATTCTGTCATCTGAGAGCGCAACAAATCCTGGCAACTCTTCTAACTGATGTCCCTTACCACGTGAAACCATCAATGAACTTCCCCAATTCTCACACATGAACATTCGGATTGTTTCTTTCATCGCTGGCGTAATTTTTTGTATATGCAGCATTTCCTATTTCTCCCCTTTTATATCATTGTGATACAATATAAGTGTATCACATGTAACGGTATTTGGAGGATGAGGTAAAGTATGAAACGTTTTTTTGCAGCATTGTTTACTATACTAGGTGCAATAACTGCGCTTGGGATTTTCTTTACAAATAAAGTGATGTACTTAAAGAAAAAAACAGAGGAAGAAGTACTCGAAAGAGAAACGAAAAAACATTTTCGTATAGAGGATTTTGATGCTCTTCATAAAGAAGAAATTCATATCCCTTCACAATTTGGATACGACCTTCACGGATATTACATTCCTGCTGGTCATTCCACCAATAAGTTTATGGTTTTTTGCCACGGTGTAACTGTAAATAAAATAAACTCTGTAAAATATGCAAACTTATTCTTAAAAAGGGGATATAACGTCCTCATTTACGATCATCGTCGTCATGGTAAAACTGGCGGAAAAACAACAAGCTATGGATACTATGAAAAACATGATTTAAAATCCGTAGTTGACTGGCTAAAAAACCGTTTTGGCACCAATATTACACTTGGTATTCATGGTGAATCTATGGGAGCTGCAACACTTCTTCAATACGCAGGATTTGTAGAAGATGGTGCTGATTTCTATATTGCAGATTGTCCTTTCTCTGATTTTCACGGACAATTACAGCACCGTTTAAAGGTTGAATTCCATTTACCAAAATGGCCTTTATTACCTTTAGCAAACGCATTTTTGAAAGTTCGTGACGGTTATACAATTCGTGAAGTTTCACCAATCGATTGTATAAAAAACATTAACAATCCCGTTCTCTTTATTCATAGTAAAGATGACGACTATATTTTAGCTGATATGACAAAAGCATTATATGAAGCGAAAGAAAATAATAAGCAACTTTATATTGCAGAACACGGTGCACACGCTTGCTCTTATAACGAAAATAAAGAAGAGTACGAAGCAGCCGTCGATCAATTTTTAAACACATATGTGAAAGAAACAAAAAACAGGCTTGCATAAGCCTGTTTTTTATTGCGCTAAAACGTCTGTAACTTGTTCCATATTTTCAGAAATCCATTGCATTGCATCATCTAACGTTGGGAATTCTGTCGTTTGAAATGTTACTTCATCTTGCAGTAACCAAACATCCTTTGCCTCTTGCCCTACACCTGCAATGGACCAATGCAACAAACTATATGGATGATTATCATTCAAAAATGATGCCCACGTGCGCTCATTTGCAATGTTTCGTAATGTATGTAATTGTTTATCCATCTCTCGTCACCTTACTCTAGTCAGTTATGAAAACTATTATAACACTCTCTTCTTTCTCAAACAAAGTGCTCTTTTTCCCCGCTATTTGCGGGCAGTAAAACTCCCACCTCAAAATTCGGCTGAAACAAAGAAGTTAGGTGGGAGATTAACTGCCCCTAAAAGCCCGATTGGTTCAACTAATAATTAGTGGGGGATGCCTCCCCCACTAATTAAAGTTTCACTTTATATTGCCAAGCACTTCCCTTGATTATATGATGAAATTAAGCGTTTGGGAAGGAGGGATAACGTTGGCAAAAGTACAAATTAAAGTAAATGATAATGGCTCTTTTCGCGTTACAGGGGACGTGGAATTAGTCGACTCACAAGGGAATGTATTCCCAGCAAAACCGGCATTTTCTTTATGCCGTTGTGGTTTATCAAAAAATATGCCTTATTGCGACGCTTCGCATAAAGGTAAATTCGAGTCTGTTGTTAGAGCACCAGAGGCAGAATAATTTTACATGTGACATGCACATTTTTTTGTGCATGTTTTTTCTTTTTAGCAACTCCGTTATATCCCTTCTCTTTACAACATTTCTAATACTTTTATTTCCATTCCAGCCTGCATATATTTTCACACAATTCTTCACATTCGAATATTTTTTACTAGCCTTTTATTTTTTTTGTGCTATAATTTGAGCAAACAGCATCCTTCGGGGTCGGGTGAAATTCCCAACCGGCGGTGATGAAGTGAAAACTTCTAAGTCCGTGACCCGTTTTCAACTCGAAAACGGTGGATCTAGTGAAACTCTAGGGCCGACAGTATAGTCTGGATGGGAGAAGGATATGTTTCTAGTTTTTTATATAGTGAATACACTTTTATTTCAGTATGCATATTTTTAAAGATTCATTTTGATTCTTTATATATGTTTAATTTTCTATACTTATTTTTTATACTGAAATAAAAAGAGACAACTAGCGTTTAAAAATTCGATATTTTGCTAGGTTTTTTCCTTATACAGAAATATCAATTATCGTTAGGTTTCTTTCCTATGCTTTCGTATTCAAACTATATTTCTAGAAATCACGTCTCCCAAACCCCAAGGATATTAAATCCTTGGGGTTTTTTGATTTTTTTTGGAGAGGTGAAGAAAATGACAGATCAAGAATATATGAGGATTGCCCTGCAGTTAGCAGAAGGAACATCAGGACAAACAAGTCCAAATCCTATGGTTGGTGCTGTTGTTGTAAAAGATGGAAACATCGTTGGTATGGGGGCTCATTTACGAGCTGGTGAAGAACACGCAGAAGTTCATGCCCTTCAAATGGCTGGTCAGAACGCCAAAGACGCTACCGTTTATGTAACACTGGAACCGTGTAGCCACTTTGGAA
Organism: Bacillus sp. FSL K6-0073; assembly: GCF_038006085.1. Lineage (NCBI taxonomy): Bacteria > Bacillati > Bacillota > Bacilli > Caryophanales > Bacillaceae > Bacillus > Bacillus sp. FSL K6-0073. The sequence continues at coordinate 4,147,490 of NZ_JBBOUN010000001.1, forward strand.
AAACACCACCTTGCTGTGAATTGCTCATCGAAAGAGGAGTTAAGCGTGTTGTAATTGCTACTCTCGATTGTAATCCGCTCGTTTCTGGTAACGGAAAAAGAAGATTAGAGGAAGCTAGAATTGAAGTAACTACCGGTGTTCTTGAAGCAGAAGCAGTTTTATTAAATCGCTACTTTTTTCACTACATGAAAACGAAACGCCCTTTTGTAACAATCAAAACAGCGATGAGCTTAGATGGAAAAACAGCAACTGTAACTGGTGAAAGTAAGTGGATTACAGGTGAACAAGCACGTGCTGATGTTCACCAATATCGCCATACACATGATGCAATTCTTGTTGGAGTGAATACAGTTATAGCTGATAATCCTCATTTAACAACAAGAATTCCAAATGGTGGGAAACATCCTATTCGCGTTATTTTAGATACCCATTTACGAACGCCACCATCTTCTCATGTCATAACAGATGGTTTAGCACCGACGTGGATTATTGTCGGTAAGGATGTAAAGAAAGAGAAGATATCTTCTTATGAATCTAAAAATATAGCTATATTCCAAACGGAAACGAAGTATATAGAAATCGAAGACCTTCTTTCCTTTCTTGGAGAGAAACAAATTCTTTCTCTATTCGTTGAAGGTGGCCAATCGATTCATGCAAGTTTCTTAAAAACAAACAATTTTAATGAAATTGTAACCTATATAAGTCCGAAATTAATTGGTGGGAAAGATGCTCCTACTTTATTTGGAGGAAATGGTTTTTCAAAATTACAAGATGCGCTTTCCTTGAAAATTCAAGAGATGAAACAAATTGGTGATGATATAAAAATCGTTGCGAATGCCCGAAACGAGGTGACGAAATGTTTACAGGAATTGTAGAAGAATTAGGAACGATAGCAAACATGCAACAAAGCGGAGAAGCGATGAAATTAACGATTCATGCAAACAAAATTTTATCAGATGTTCACTTAGGTGATAGTATCGCTGTTAACGGCATTTGCTTAACTGTAACAAGCTTTACAACTACTTCATTTACAGTTGATGCAATGCCTGAAACGATGCAGTCGACATCACTTCGCATGCTTAAACCGCACTCTAAAGTAAATTTAGAGCGAGCAATGGCTGCAAATGGACGATTCGGTGGACATTTCGTTTCAGGACATATTGATGGCATCGGAACGATTTTAAATAAAAAACAACATTACAATGCCGTCTATTACAAAATAGCAATTTCTGATGAACTGCTGCGCTATTGTTTGCAGAAAGGGTCCATTGCTGTTGATGGAACGAGTTTAACGATATTTGATATAGACGAATCTTCCATAACGATTTCACTCATCCCGCACACAGTAAGCGAGTCTGTCATTGGAGAAAAAAATGCCGGAGATATCGTAAACATTGAGTGTGACATGATTGGTAAATATATCGAACGCTTTATTACTAAACCTACAAAACGAGTAGGTTCAATGACTGAAAGCTTTTTACAAGAAAACGGATTTCTATAAGGGGGAAGCACAATGTTTCATCGTATTGAAGAAGCTCTAGAAGATTTAAAACAAGGTAAAGTCGTTATCGTATGTGATGATGAAAACCGAGAAAATGAAGGCGATTTTATTGCTTTAGCAGAGTACATTACACCAGAAACAATTAATTTTATGATTACACATGGCCGTGGTCTCGTTTGTGTACCGATTACAGCAGGGTACGCAGAACGTCTACAATTAGAACCAATGGTATCTCATAATACAGATTCACATCATACTGCGTTTACAGTGAGCATTGACCATGTTTCTACAACAACAGGGATTAGCGCTCACGAACGTGCAACTACGATACAAGAATTGTTAAACCCCGCATCAAAAGGCGCTGATTTCAATCGACCTGGACATATCTTTCCATTAATTGCGAAAGAAGGCGGTGTCCTGCGTCGTGCAGGTCATACAGAAGCTGCTGTTGATTTAGCAAAGCTATGCGGTGCCGAACCAGCTGGAGTTATTTGCGAAATTATAAATGAGGACGGCACGATGGCACGTGTACCTGATTTAATAGAATGTGCAAAACAATTTGATATAAAAATGATTACAATAGAAGATTTAATTGCTTATCGCCGCCATCATGAAACACTTGTGACGAGAGAAGTGGAAATTACATTACCTACAGATTTCGGTACTTTCCACGCAATTGGCTATTCTAACTCATTAGATACGAAAGAACATATCGCACTTGTAAAAGGTGATATTTCAACAGGTGAACCGGTACTTGTACGTGTTCATTCTGAATGCTTAACAGGAGATGTATTCGGTTCACATCGCTGCGATTGCGGACCACAACTCCATGCAGCACTTGCTCAAATTGAGCGTGAAGGAAAAGGTGTTCTTCTTTATATGAGACAAGAAGGAAGAGGCATTGGGCTTCTTAATAAGCTTCGCGCTTATAAATTACAAGAAGAAGGATTCGATACTGTAGAAGCAAATGAAAAACTCGGCTTCCCTGCTGATCTTCGTGATTACGGTATCGGTGCTCAAATATTAAAAGATTTAGGTTTACAAAGCTTACGATTATTAACGAATAACCCAAGAAAAATTGCTGGCTTACAAGGTTACGATTTAGAAGTAGTCGAGCGTGTACCGTTGCAAATGCCGGCAAAAGAAGAAAATAAATCGTATTTACAAACGAAAGTAAATAAATTAGGACACTTACTAAACTTATAATTAAAGGAGAGATTTATTATGGTATTCGAAGGTCATTTAGTTGGTACAGGATTAAAAGTTGGAGTTGTTGTTGGACGTTTTAACGAATTTATTACAAGTAAGTTACTTGGCGGAGCTTTAGACGGATTAAAGCGTCACGGTGTAGAAGAAAGTGATATTGATGTTGCTTGGGTTCCTGGTGCATTTGAAATTCCTTTAATCGCTAAAAAGATGGCTAGTAGCGGAAAGTATGATGCTGTTATTACATTAGGTACTGTAATCCGAGGTGCTACAACACACTACGATTACGTTTGTAATGAGGTAGCAAAAGGTGTTGCGTCTTTATCACTACAAATGGACATCCCAGTTATTTTCGGCGTATTAACGACAGAAACAATTGAACAAGCGATTGAACGCGCAGGTACGAAAGCTGGTAATAAAGGATATGAATCAGCTGTTGCTGCAATTGAAATGGCTCACTTATCAAAACAATGGACATAAAAAAAAGAGGCTGCGGCCTCTTTTTATTTTTTCACCTTTTTTTGTACATCTTTTATTAATTCATTCATCGTTTTTCCTTCTGTTTTTATATGAAGAGCTTGTGCTGTTCTCCATACATTCTCTCTTTTTTTCGCTTCTTCTATAATAGTAATTTCTTTTCTAACTTCCTTTAAATCTTTTCCTTCCGTTTTCAATCCAAAATGTTCAGCTTTCGTTCGAAAGTGTTGTTCGATTCTTTGTTGCATCTCTTTTTGTTCAGGATTTTCAGCAGCCTTAACTGGATCAGAACTTATTGCTTTTATTAAAATTAAACAAGTCATAATCGCTAATATGTATTTGTACATGTAAAATCCTCCAACCCAATATAAATTACATATTTACTATGTACAACTAGGGCTTGGAAAATTCGTCCACAAAAATTCTTTTTTTCGCTCAAAAACCAATAATATCAAGCGTTCACAACTATTTATTACATTTTATTTACAAAAAAAGCAAACCCTTTTACAAGTTTGCTTTTTCATCTATCTTATAATGCACATTCTTCAATCTCAAATCCTAAATCTGCAATCATACCCCAGTCCGCAGTCGGCTCTTGTCCAGCTGTCGTTAAGTAGTCCCCGACAAAAATAGAATTTGCTGCAAATAAACCGATTGGCTGTACAGAACGTAAATTGATTTCACGTCCTCCTGAAATACGAATTTCTTTTGTTGGGTTTACAAAACGCATCATTGCAAGTACTTTTAAACATTCTACTGGCGTTAACTCTTTTTGCCCTTCAAGAGGTGTCCCCTTTACAGCAACAAGGAAATTACAAGGGATAGAATCTGCATCTATACGTTGTAATTCAAATGCAATTTCAGCACGCTCTTCAATTGTTTCTCCCATGCCAAAAATTGCTCCAGAGCATGGTGAAATACCAGCTTGTTTTGCTTTTTGAACTGTATCAACACGATCATCATACGTATGAGTTGAACAAATACTATCGTAATTATTTGCATGTGTATTTAAGTTGTGATTATAACGGTGCACGCCTGCTTCCGCTAAACGTCCTGCTTGATCTTCATTTAAGAAACCTAAACAACAACAAATCTTCAAGTCTGTCGTTTCACGAATTTCCTTAACTGCTCCAATTACGTGATTTACCTCTTTATCCGTTGGACGACGACCAGACGCTACAATACAATATGTACCTGCTTTACGGCGTATTGCTTCATGTGCCCCTTCTACAATCTTCTCCTGCGTTAACCATGCATATTTATCAATTGGTGCTTCTGAAATAATAGACTGTGAGCAATATCCACAATCTTCAGGACATAATCCAGATTTCGTATTAATAATCATATTCAATTTTACTTTCTTACCAAAGTGATGATGGCGAATAATGTAAGCTGCATTCATAATTTCTAAAACTTCTGTATCATCAGCTTCTAATATCGCTATTGCATCTTCTTTCGTAATCATTTTCTCTTCCACTACGTCGTATGCAAGTTTTTTCCAATCCCTTTTTGTTTGTACTTGTTTCATTTCATCTCTTCCCCTCTTTTGTTATGTGTATAAATAAAGCATGATACGTTGCCATTATCCCTTCATTTCCCGTGAAGTCTCTTTCGTATATGCGTAGCATCGCACGAAAGAGTGAGGGACTTTGACAATATGATCCTTCATTGCTATTAGTTGCTCCTACTTTTCGAATAGAATGCAGAAACTCCTTAACTTCTGTAAAACTCTCTATGTAACATGTTTCAGAAACATGCACATCCCCTGTTTCTATCTTACATATATGAAGCAACTGATCTTTTGAATAAAAACGTTGACCAATCGATGTTTCATTTTTTATATTTCTTTCTTCTTTCGCACGTTGGAACGAAGCATGCAATTCTTGAAATGTTTCATGTCCAAACGTTGAAAAGAGTAATATCCCATCTATAGACAAATGTTGAAATAAATTTCTTAACACTTGTTGTAAATTATTTAACCATTGAAATGTAGCATTTGAAATAATGACATCATATGATTCTTCTAATCGTAATTGCTCAATATCTTCACAGTGAAACGTTACATTTTTTACATTTTGTTTAGTTTGCGCAATCGCAATCATACTTTCAGCAAAATCAACTGCTGTAATATGTGCTTTCGGAAATAACTTTGATAATTGCTCTGTTACATACCCCGTCCCGCATCCCAGTTCTAAAATACGTATTGATGCCGTTTCACTATATCGTTCCTTTAAGATTGAAAGTAATGAATGTGCCATCTTTTTTTGTACATTTGCATATCGATCGTAAGATACGGCTGCCCCATTAAACCGTTTTTGTAGTAACGTTTTGTTGATCATGTCGTATCCCCTCTACAAATTGAATTATCTCATTTGCACAATATTCAAAATTCGTTACACATAATGCATGCCCTGCTTCACTTACTACTTTCAGCTCGCTGCTGCTATTCTCCGTCATACTACGTGCCGCAGACAATGGGCATATTACATCCTGTTCTCCGTGAATAAGTAGTATAGGTACTTTAATTTCTTTTAGTTCTTCTCTCATATCTGTTTCTATTAAATAATCCAAACCTAGTTGTAAAGACTGAATAGAATCACCTTTAAAACGGTCTACAATGTCTTCAAAGTTTTTATTCCCTTTTAGCTCATCTTTCGTAAACATATTTTCATAAAAACGCTTGAGCGTATCCTCTCTCCTTCTCGCCAAATTCCTTTTCAGCCGTTCTACATGCAAAGCATTCCATCCATTACTATAGTCGCTCGTATTTGTAAATTTAGCAGTCCCACCAATTAATACGATGCCTTTTGCCTGAATCTTTTTATAAGCTTCAACTGCTGCTAACGCTCCTAGTGACCATCCAACTAAAATTACGTTGTCGTTATGCGCTACATCTATAATTCGTTCCGCAAATTCACTTCGTTCTTTCACATTACGCCAATCTACGCATTCAACAGGATATCCTTTAAAATACGGAAGTACTAAATCCCAAATATTCTCTTCCATTCCCCATCCGGGGATAAAAATAATCTTTAGCTCGTTCATACGAAAATCTCCTCTTCTTTCGCAATGTGAATAATTCGGTCAATAGCCCATTTTAAATCAGCTATTGTATGTTGCGATGTAACTGCAAAGCGAATTCGAGAACTATGAACCGGCACAGTTGGCGGACGAATTGCAATGGCCGCAATCCCTACCTCTTGCAACCTTTTACTAAATCGTAAAGCATGTTCATTTGAACCGACTACAATCGGTACAATATGAGTTGAACTATTCCCAATATCAAAACCAGCATCCCTTAATTTAGTTCTGAAGTATTCTCCGTTTGCTATAAGGTTCTCTCTTCTTTCGTTATCTTCTTTTACAATTTCAATTGCTTTTTGCACTGCTCCTAACGTACTTGGTGGTAAAGCTGTAGTAAAAATAAAGCTTCTCATCATATTTTGTAAATACTCTATATAAATTTCATCACCTGTCAAATACGCACCATAACACCCTAAAGCCTTGCTAAACGTCCCCATATGTATATCAATTTTTTGAGCAAGATTTTTTTCTATATGAGATAACCCAGCTCCGCCGATTCCATATATTCCACTCGCATGTGCTTCATCGACTATAATGATTGCCCCGTATTTCTCTTTCAGCTGTACTAAATCTCTCAAATACGCAGTATCACCATCCATACTAAAAACGGTATCTGTTACGATTAATTTTCTGCTTTCAGGCGAAGCCATTTTCAACAGCTTCTCTAAATGATCCAAATCATTATGACGATACCTTTTATGCTCTGCCCCGCTTAATATGATTCCATCAACAATACTTGCGTGATTTAACTTGTCACTAAAAACAATATCGTGCCGAGAGGCCAAAGAAGATATGGCACCTATATTTGCCGTATACCCACTATTTACAATTAAAGCTCTTTCAGTACCTTTCCAGTCACATATGATTCTCTCAACCTCTTCATATAATGGATGATTTCCTACAACGAGACGAGAGGCAGTCGCTCCAGTTCCATATCTTTTTGTACAGGCAATAGCAGCTTCTTTTAACCTTTCATCTCCAGCTAACCCTAAATAATTATTTGACGCTAAATTTAACATCCTTTTTTTATCTCGAATAAGCCAAGTCTCTTCTGCCTTCTCTGTTACATGCAAATCACGATACTGCCCTTGCTCATGTAATTGTTGTAATTTACATTGAAGGTGCGCCCGCCACGTTTGATTCATTTTGGATAAACTCCTCTAATTTTGAAATCATAATATGTTCTTTTGCAGATTCTAATACTTCTTCTTTCGTAAACTCACCTTCAAAGAATGGTAATAATCCTAAAACTGGTACCCCGCTCAGCTCTTCAATCATCTCTTTATTTTCTTGCACTCTTTCCATTTCACATTCTTTGCAACCTGATAAAATGACACCCGCTACGGTTAAGCCATGCGCCTTTGCATAAGCAATCGTTAACACTGTATGATTTACTGTTCCTAATGTAGGACGAGCTACTACAATAAGAGGCAACTGTAATTCTTTTGCAAAATCAATTACTAAAGCATCTTCTGTATATGGGACAGCAAGCCCACCTGCCCCTTCTACAAATAAGCTATTAAACTCTTTTAATAGTTCATTATAGTAATCAGTAATTTCTTTTAACTTTACTACTCTTCCAGCTCTTTTCATGGCAAGTCTCGGAGCAAGTGGTGCTTCAATAGAATAAGGGCAAATTTCATTTTCTTGTGTCGGCACACCTGATAATGCTTTTAACCTTGCCGCATCTCCCTCAGGGTTTGATGCAACATGCCCACTTTGCAACGGTTTATATACTCCGATGTTATATCCCAATTCTCTAAATACACCGGCTAATGCACCGGCAACGACAGTTTTCCCCACTTCAGTATCTGTTGCTGTTATAAAAAAACCGCGCATTATTCTCCCTCCGTAACATCCGAGATTGCTTTATACAAAATACGTAACATATCATCAATCTCCTCAATTGTAGAAGCAAGAGGTGGCATAAATACAATCGTATTACCGAGCGGTCGCAAGATCATACCCAGCTCTCTTGCGCGTTTACATACTTGAACACCGACTCTTTCTGTCCAGTCAAACGCTTCTTTCGTTTCCTTATTCTTCACAAGCTCAATACCAACCATTAATCCGCACTGACGAATATCACCTACATGTTTATACGCAAAGAGCTTTTCTAATTGCGCTGCCACATAATCCGTTTTATGTGCCACTTCTTCTATTAAATTTGTTTTTTCGTATAGCTCTAAATTCGCGATTGCTACGGCACACCCTAACGGATTGCCTGTGTAGCTATGTCCATGGAAAAATGTTTTTTGTTCTTCATATTCTCCTAAGAAGGCATTATATATTTCATCCGTCGTTACCGTAACTGCAATTGGTAAATATCCACCTGTTAAACCTTTCCCAGCAGTTAAAATGTCTGGCGTCACATTTTCATGTTCACACGCAAACATTTTCCCTGTACGCCCAAATCCAGTCGCTACCTCATCTGTAATAAATAATACATTGTACTTAGTACATAAATCGCGCAGTCCTTTTAAATATCCTTTTGGCATTGTAATCATCCCGCCAGCACCTTGCATTAATGGCTCCACAATGATGGCAGCTACTTCTTCATGCTTTTCTTTCAACAATTCTTCCATTTCTTCTAAATGGCTTTTTACAATTTCCTCCCTATTATTTCCGTAAGGAGAACGATATGTATATGGATACGGCATTTTAATCGCATCAAATAAGAGCGAACTATACACTTGGTGAAACAAGTCTATTGCTCCTACCGAAACAGCTCCAATTGTATCACCGTGATATGCTTCTTTTAATGTAACGAATCTTTGTTTCTTTCGTTTCCCTTTATGCTGCCAATATTGGAAAGCCATCTTAATTGCAATTTCAACAGCGGTAGAACCTGAATCAGAATAGAATACCTTCTTCAATCCATCTGGTACAACCTCAATAATTTTTTCTGCTAATAAAATAGATGGAACGTTAGCAAGTCCTAACATAGTAGAATGAGCAATTTTATTTAATTGCTCACGAATTGCTTCATCTAATTCCGGTACTTGATGTCCGTGAACATTTAACCATATAGATGAAACACCATCCCAATATTCATTACCATTTACATCGTATAGCTTTCTTCCCTCTCCACGTTCAATAATGACAGGATCTTCTTCTAAATAATCTTTCATTTGTGTAAATGGGTGCCATACGTAAGCTTTATTTTTCTCTGCTAATTCTTCATATGTATAAGATGATTTTTCAATCGTTTTACTATTTATTGTCACAATTGTCACCCCTAATGTTAACTTGTTTATAAATACAGTTAACATTAAATCTGAATGACTGTCAATTATTTTAAAATCAAATAGTTCTTAAAAAAGAACAACTTATCATACGATAAGTTGTTCTACTTTCCATGCTGTATCTTTCCAATTTCTAAAATAATTTCTTCATCTTTTTTCCACTCTGTATCAATTCCAAGTTGCTTAGCGTGCTCAATTAATAAATCATGACGCTTCTCAAACCTAGCGGTATTTACTTCTTTCGTAATCTCTTCTTTTGTTTTTCCCTCTGTAGAAACTCCTAGTTTCTCTGCTGTTTTTTCCATTGATTTCTTCTCTTCTATTTCTTTTACTTTCTTCACTTCTGATTGTTGTATTTGCTTTTGTTTCAGCTGCTCTGATTCAGCCGCAAAAGCTGTGTAAATTCCAGCACTTCCTCCAATAACTAATAAAGTGGTAAAAAGAATTATTTTTTTCTTCACTCTTTCCTCCCCCTTTCAAATTCATTATAACGTACATTTTTACAGCATTAAAAACAATTATCCTTTATTTCCCTAAAAAAACATTTAATATTTTTATTGACATGTAAGATGAAAATATGATAAAAATTTAACTAACATCATATGAATCGGCGTTGATAGGATTTAGTAGTATTTCGATTTCTGATTTCAGAGAGCTGGTGGTCGGTGCGAACCAGTACAGAGCGAATTATGAATTACCCCCTGGAGCTTCTTTTACGAAACGTGAGGAGTAGTGAAAGACGGTTATAGACCGTTATGTCTAAAGAGTGGTGAAACGACACTGTTTCACAATTTAGGGTGGTACCGCGAATTTTTCGTCCCTGCATATATTGCAGGGGCGTTTTTTATTTTATAAGCGCATATCATATGACCCTTTATTTTGTGATACATTCATTTCACAAGCTAGGGTGGTACCGCGATTTCTTCGTCCCTGCATAATTATATGCAGGGACGTTTTTTTATCCAATTATTTCCGTATCATATAGAAGAACAAACAATTACCGGTAATTTGTCACAAAATTCTAAAATTTAGAAGGAAATATACAATATTGGCGAATTTTATATAAAAAAGAGCTATTTCATATTACTTAGGAGGGGAAAACAATGGTTTCAAAAATTGAGTCTGTTCTTTTAACAATTTTTATCTTTTTCTGTATTGGTTTTAGTGTTATTCAATTAGAAGTTTCACCACACATCCCAATTTTATTTGGTATCGTTCTTTTATTAGCATTTGGATTCTTGAAGAGAATCTCTTGGTCTACTATGGAGAAAGGGATGATTAGTAGTATTTCAGCTGGTATTCCATCTATATTTATTTTCTTACTTGTAGGCGTATTAATTAGCGTTTGGATCGCAGCTGGAACTATTCCGACTTTAATGGTATACGGCTTCCAACTTGTATCTCCAAAAATTTTCGTTCCAACTGTTTTTGTTGTTTGTGCAATTGTTGGAACGAGTATCGGTAGTGCTTTTACAACTGCTGCAACTGTAGGACTTGCCTTTATGGGAATGGGTACTGCCCTTGGATACGATCCAGCTCTTATTGCTGGTGCAATTATTTCTGGTGCATTCTTCGGAGATAAAATGTCTCCTTTATCTGATACAACAAACTTAGCGCCTGCTGTAACGGGTGTAGATTTATTTGAACATATTCGTAACATGCTTTGGACAACAGTGCCAGCTTTCATTATTGCTTTTATCGCATTTTTCATTTTAGGAAGCGGATCTGATGGAAACGTTGATTTCTCAGCATTTATTAACACATTAGAAAAAAATGCAACGATTTCTATCGTTACACTTATTCCTATTTTATTACTGTTCCTATTCGCATTTAAAAAGGTACCTGCAGTTCCAACATTACTTGCAGGAATTGTGGTAGGGATTATTATTCTCTTTATTTTTAAACCTAGCACTTCTTTAGCTGATTTAATAAAAATTATGCAAGACGGTTACGTTTCTAAAACTGGTATCAAAGATATTGATAGCTTATTATCTCGCGGTGGCCTGCAAAGTATGATGATGTCAATTGCTCTTATTTTTCTAGCTCTTTGTATGGGAGGATTATTACAAGGAATGGGTATTATAGCGCAGCTGATGAATATTATCTCTAGCTTCGTAAAAACTAGTACACGCTTAATTATTTCTACTGCTTCAACTGCAATTGGTGTAAACTTCTTACTCGGTGAGCAGTACTTATCCATCGTTTTAACAGGACAAGCATTTGCTAATAAATACGATGAAGTCGGTTTAGAACGTCGTAATTTATCACGAGTATTAGAAGATGCTGGTACAGTAATTAATCCACTCGTACCATGGGGTGTAAGTGGCGTATTCTTAACAAACGTTCTTAGCGTTCCAACATTCGATTACCTGCCATACGCAATCTTCTGTTTAGCGTGTCCAGTCGTAACCATTATCGTCGGCTTTACTGGATTCGGTCTTTCATGGAAAAAAGAAAAAGCAGTACCAGTTTCATAATATAACAAAAAGGATTACCAAATCGGTAATCCTTTTTATATTTCTCGACTATCTATTCGCTTTCTTTTTTCTAAATAACATAAGTAATCCCGCTCCAACAAACGCAAGACCAGCTCCAATTGTAGAAGCAATACTTGCACCTGTTTTCGGTAAATCACGTTCATCTTTTTCAGCTTCTTTATTTTCACTTACAGTTGTTGTTGTTTCTTTTGTATTTTGATCATCTGTTGTAGTTTGTCCAGATCCAGTATTGTTTCCATCTTGTTTTGGTTCATTACCATTATTACCTTCTTCTGTTGGTGGTGTTGGGTTTTCTCCATTACCTGTTGGCGGTGTTGTTGGATTTTCTCCCCCACCTGTTGGCGGTGTCGTCGGATTTTCTCCACCACCTGTTGGCGGTGTCGTTGGATTTCCTTCACCAGTTTCTTTATCATCATTTTTCTTCGTTATATCAATTGCATATTTCGCAAATTCATTTTCAGATGGTCCAACATATGACATCTTTCCATCTTTCTTTATATACTTTTGTGCATTTGGTGAAGAATCAAATGTTGTATTTAATTTATCTGCAACAATCGGTTTAAATGTCCAATTTTGATCAGCTGCTGGATCAATATCTTTTATTTTTTGCATATACTTCACAATGATTTGACGTGTTTCATCTTGTGATTGGTATACAACTTCCCCTTTACTTACACCTGGGAACGTTTGGCTACTTCCACGATAGTTATTTGTAGCGACGATGAACTCTTGCTTGTCAGCTACTAGCTTACCTTCATATGTCATATTTACAATACGATTAGCATTTGCATTTACAACTTTTCCATCTTTATCGTATTTCGCCGGTTGTGTTACATCAATTTCGTATTTTAAGCCATCTAAAATATCGAAGTTATATGTAGGATAGCCTATATTTACTAATGGCTGTTCTTCTGTTTTCTTTGGATCAATTGTATTAAACTGACCTGCAGACATTTCAAGCCATTCTTTCACTTGTGCCCCATTTACTTTTACAGCATATAACGTATTTGGATACACGTATAAATCTGCAACGTTTTTAATTGCTAACGTTCCAGCTGGAATATCCGTATAATATGTAGCACCGTTTCGGCCACCTGCTTTAAATGGTGCGCCTGCAGATAAAACCGGAATATCTTTAATCTTTTCGTACTCTGGTTTTTTAAGTTCTTGTTCTACATACCATTTTTGCGCATTTGTCACAATTTGTACGGAAGGATCATCTTGTACTAATGAAAAATAACTATTAATTGGTGCTTTCGTTTCACCTACAGGTGTATTTACATAGTCGATTGTCGCTTGATGCTCATCTTTAATTTCATTAACTAATTTTTGATCAGATTCTACTAATGGGGTACCTTTACTATTAGCAATCGGGCGAAGTTGTGGCTTAGATTGATCTTTTTGTACTTCCCATTTTCCGTTTACCTTTTTCAATTGCATATCAATAATACCTAAGTTACTACCAAAAACACCAGGCATTACAACTGGAACACCATTAAATACATCCTTCACTTCAGTATGTGAATGTCCCATTAATACTGCATCTACGCCAGGAACTTGTGTTGCTAAATGATATGATGCATTTTCCATTCCTTCGTTGTATCCACTCTTATCAACACCTGAATGCGCTAGTGCAACGACAATATCTGCATGTTCCTCATTTTTCAGTTTCGGTACTAATTTATTCGCTGTTTTGACAATATCTTTCGCTTTTACTTTTCCTTCTAAATTTGCCTTATCCCAGTTCATAACTTGAGGTGGGACAAATCCTATTACACCAATTTTTACTATTTGTTTTTGGCCTGCTTCATCCACTACTTCTTTCTCTAAAATATGATATGGTTTAAAATAATTTTCATCGTTCGCTTCATTATTATCATGATCATCTTTATAAACATTCGAGTTAATAACCGGGAATTCCGTTTTACTAATTACTTTGTTTAAATAGTCTAAGCCGTAGTTAAATTCATGATTCCCAAGAGAGATGACGTCATACTTCATTAAATTCATTACACGATATAATGGATGTGTATAACTAGGATCCACAGGATTCTTCGGATCTTTTATTTTATTTGCTACATAATCTCCAAGCGGTGTCCCTTGTAATGCATCTCCATCATCAAATAGGACAGAGTTTTTCGCTTCTTCACGTGCTTTATTAACGAGTGTTGCAGTTTGCACGAGACCTACTTTATTATCTGTTTTCGTTTGATAATAATCGTAATTCATTAAGTTAACGTGAATATCTGATGTTTCTAGAATTCGTAAGTTAACTGTACTCTCCCCAGTGTTCTCATCTGCATGAGCTGTTGTTGGCATTACTTGCGGTGCTATAACACCAATCGCAAGAGTTGCTCCAGCTAGCATTTTTTTTGACTTTTTCACAAAAAATCCCCCTTATACAATTACCAGAAATAATGAAATGAATCCCTATCTGTCTCTAACCACATACCTTTTTTCTTCTATTAGAGACACAATTTTCATTTCACCCTGCGCTAACGAGTAGTCCCCTTAAACGCCCGATTGATGAAGACTATTAATTAATAGGAAATAAAGCTCCCACTCATTAAAGTTTCACCTTATCTGACATTATCATATATAAAGTTCTTTCCTATCGTCAATATTTTTTGACAAACTTCAACAAATTTTCTGTAAAGTTATTATAAACTTTTCATAAACATATAATATGCCCTTACATTGCTAATACTGCTGAATATGATACAATTACCAATTACAAGGAGGATGAATTTATGAAAAAAGTCATCTTAACAATTGTTTGTCTCCTCCTTCTGATCATTTCTTATTCTTATTTTGAAAAGAACGACGAGACAAAACAAAATGAATCTGAAGAAAAAACAGAAAAAACATCTGCCCCAAATTGGATTGATAAGCAAACAAACGAATCTTTTTATCATCTTGTATTAGGTGATTCACTCGCTAAAGGATATGGATCGACACAAGGTGGATTTGCTGAATTAGCTTCTAAGCAAATAGAAGCACAAATTCATAAACCAATTACAGTAGAAAACCTTGGGGTAAACGGTCTTACAACAGATCTTCTCGCTAAAAAAGTTCAATCAGAAGATGTAAAGGAAAAAATTAGAGCAGCAAATATAATTACAATTAATATTGGAGGAAATAATTTATTTCGTTTAAATCGTGATGTTGGTGTTATAGATGGTATAAAAATGTTAAATAAAGAAAAAGCCCATTTTGAAGCGGATATAAAAAGTATTGTAAAGACAGTTCGAGATCAAAATCCGGACGCTTTACTCATTCTCTCAGAACTCTATAACCCGTTACAACTCGATGACTCCATCGCAAGTTATGCAGATATGTTTTTAGATGGCTGGAATGAATCTGTTTATTCCATTTCCAAAGCAAATCAACCATCTATCGTTTTACCAATTCGCAAATTAATATCGAATGATAAAAAAGAGTTATTATTTGACCAAGTACACCCAAATGATAACGGCTATGCAATTATTGCCAACACATTTACAAAGCAAGTGTTATCCTACAAATATTAAAGCGACCATGAAACAATTCTATTTTTATAACATGTCTTTTTTGTTACAATGATAGTGGAAGGGGGCCTTTATATGGAATCACGCGAGTGGGAACGTATTGTTGATCATCTTCTTTCGCTAGTGCCTCTTTTTTATCGCAAATTTATGCTTCCTGGAGAATTTTCTTCTCAAAGACATATGCCGCCATCACATACACAAGTATTACTGCTTTTGCATGAAAACGGCACATTAGCAGTTTCCGAAATCGGCAAGCGGCTAGCGATTTCACGGCCTAACATGACACCTCTATTAAACAAACTTATTCAAGAAGAACTAATAGAGCGTCATTATAGCGAAAAAGATCGACGGGTCATTTTAATTTCTCTAACAGCTGAAGGGAAATTATTAGTAAATCAGTATCAGCAATTCATTTTAGACAAACTAAAAGAAAATTTCCAAACATTATCTGAGGAAGAGCGCGAAAAGCTCATTCATTCTCTTCAAACCATTCAAAATTTAATTTTGAAAACAAACGTATAAAGCTGCTTCTAAATAGAAGCAGCTTTATGATTCGTAATAATTACCATAGTATACATTGGAATATGGCCATGTTGTTAAATATGGTTTTTTTTCCTGTGTAGGCTGTTGTGTTGGTAATTGTGGTATTTGTGATAATTGCTGTAATTGTTGTTGCCGATATAATTCGTGTTGTCTACTCGTATCATAAACCGGATAATAATTTACATATGGATATACTTGAGGCACGTAATAATAATACATTATCCTCTCCTCCTTTTTCTTAAACATATTCAAAGGAGAAAATGAATGTGACATTGTTTATAATTGTACAAGTGGTTCTCTCACTCGTTTCTTCCTTTTCTTCAAACGTAACTTACGGTTCTTTTCGTATAAATAATGCACAACGAAATATGAAATGAGACCAAACACAACTCCTAAAATCGTCATTCCAATTAATACATACACTTCACTTTGTAATAAGCTCTTTAATATCGTAAAAATGTGACTTGAAAACAAGTCCGATATGGTAAATGGTTCATGATGAATTTTCTGTACATGAAATGGATAAATCATTTTTCCTAGCGCATACGCAAGCGGAAATAAAAATACTGGGAGAAACGATATTTTCCCAATAATATTGCCAATAACTGCCGCAGGAAAAGATCCCTTTGCTAACCTGACGATTGGATAAAATATTACATATACGAGCGATGCCGTATAAATGACTAACATTTCTAAGCCGAATCCTATAGCAAACCCTAACGATACTTTCTTTGCGCCTTCTGGCGATCGAAGCAACTTATAATATTGAAACTTTAATATTCTCCACATCCGCTGGAAAAACGAATATGTTTTCTTAGTTGTTTTCACCCTCATCATCTCTTTAACTATATTTTTATATGTAGTATGTCCTTACACACTCTGAAAAACAAATTTAGTTTTCTCTTTTATTATAAATGATATCGAAATGGTTAACCAAATATACATCCGACATTTTAATATAAAAAAACCTCCCTTTTAGGAAGGCTCTTCTACATTTTTAAATAAACTCACTAATAACGCTTTTTGAGCATGCAATCGATTACCAGCTTGCTCAAAGACGATAGACTGCGGTCCATCTATAATTTCTCCTGTTACTTCTTCTTCACGATGGGCAGGTAAACAGTGTAAGAAACGATATGTTTGCTTCGCATGCTTAACAAGTTCGTTATTGATTTGGTAAGGTTGAAATAAAGTATACTTCTCTTCTTCGCCCTCTTGCCCCATGCTCATCCAAACGTCAGTATAAATGAAATCTGCTTCATTCACCGCTAATTCAGGATCATGCAAAACTTCAATTTCAGCTCCTGTTTCCTTGGCAATTGCTAACGCTTTTTTTACAATCTCTTCATTCGGTTCATACCCTACAGGCGTTGCCACAGTCATATGCATTCCGACTTTTGCACTCGCTAGCAACAATGAATGACATACATTATTTCCGTCACCTACGTAAGCCAATTTTATTCCTTTAAATGTATTTGTTTCTTCGTATATCGTCATAAGGTCTGCCAATGCTTGACAAGGATGATGATCATCCGTTAAACCGTTAATAACAGGAATACTTGATTCTTTTGCAAGCTCTTCTACATCCGCGTGTGAGAATGTACGTATCATGATCCCGTCAATATACTGCGATAATACTTTTGCAGTATCTGAAACGCTTTCTCCTCTTCCCATTTGCATCTCTTTCCCACTTAAAAACATACCATGTCCCCCGAGTTGTACCATTCCCGCTTCAAAAGATACACGAGTACGAGTGGAATGCTTATCAAAAATAAGCCCTAATATTTTGCCTTGTAATAAAGGCTCTTGCTTATTCTTTTTTAAATATATAGCGAACTCAATTAAAGAAATAATTTCTTCTTTCGTTAATTCTTCTAGTGTTAAAAGATCTTTCGTATTTAATTTCGGTACTTGTACAGTTGACATGAAACTTCCCCCTTATATGATTGATACGTTTTTTGTACAAACTACTTTTTTTATTATATATACTGCCTGTTCTAACTCTTCATTCGTGACAATGAGTGGCGGTAATAGTCTTATCACATTAGGACCTGCTTGTAATACGAGAAGTCCTTCGTTTTCTAGTTGTTCTATAAAACTTGCAACTTCATGCTTACACTCAATCCCAATCATAAGCCCCTTACCACGTATATTTTGAATACATTCGACATGCTGTAATTCCTCTTGCAACTTCTCTAATACGTACTCGCCTTTTTCTTGTACTTCTTTTAAAAACGATGGTTTTTTACTTACTTGCAATACTTCTTTCGCTGCAGCCATCGCGATGTAATTCCCGCCAAAAGTTGAACCGTGTGATCCTGCAGTAAACGACGCTCCGAGCTCTTTCCGGCCAATCATCGCTCCGACAGGAATCCCATTCCCAAGCGCCTTTGCAACGGTAACGATATCAGGCTCTATTCCCACTTGTTCATAAGCGAATAGTGTTCCAGTTCTTCCTATCCCCGTTTGTACTTCGTCTATAATAAATAAGGAACCGAACTTATTACATAATGTTTCAATCTCTTTCAAAAAAGATAGATCAGCAGGTATTACTCCTCCCTCTCCTTGAACAACTTCTACCATTACCGCCGCAACTTCTTCATTCATTACTTCCTCTAATGCTTTAATATCGTTAAAAGGGATATGTAAAAAAGATGGAAGTAATGGACCAAATCCTTCTTTTACCTTATCTTGGCCCGTTGCACTCATCGTTCCAAATGTTCTACCGTGAAAAGACTGCTGGCATGTTACGACGAGAGATTTTCCAGTATGCTTACGTGCTAACTTTAAAGCTGCTTCATTTGCCTCTGCCCCACTATTACAGAAAAACACATAATCTAATGCTCTATTTTCTGTTAATAATGACGCAACTTCTTCTTGCAAGCTGTTTGTAAACAGGTTAGATATATGCCATATATCATCAAGTTGCTCTTGTACACCTTTGAGAACAGTAGGGTGACAATGTCCTAAATTACATACGCCAATTCCTGATGTGAAATCTAAATATTCCTTACCGTTATTATCAATAACTTTCGTTCCAGTTCCCTTTACAAACTCAATAGTTCTTCTGCCATACGTTTGAAAAAGATGACTCGTCATGCAATACTCACACCTTTCGTTACCGTCGTTCCAATACACTCTCCCGTAACCTCAGTAAAATCTTTTGTACCATTCACAATACTTATCTTTTGCACTCCCATTTTTAATGATGCTAGTGCCGCCTGTACTTTCGGAATCATCCCACCTGTAATAACACCTGTTTCTATAAAAGTAGCAATTTCAGATTCATCCGTTTCCTTTACCAAATTCCCTTCATGTAATATTCCATCTACATCCGTAATAAAAATAAGCTCTTTTGCCCCTAACGCAGCCGCAATCCCAGCTGCAGCATTGTCCGCATTTATGTTATAAACTTCATTACCATTTACCCCGATTGGAGCAATAACAGGAATATACTCCATATTTATTAATCCTTTTAATAAGGCTGTTTCTACATAACTTACTTCCCCCACATATCCTATCTCTTCACTGACAGGTTGAACTTGAAGTAAATTGCCGTCACATCCTGAACAACCTACCGCAAGTAAATTATGCTTTTGTAAATTCATTACGAGTTTTTTATTCGTACTTCCGCATAGCACCATTTGAACAACATCCATAACTTCTTTTGGTGTTACGCGTAATCCATCTCTTTTTTCTACGTTGATGTTACAATCTTTTAATTTGGCATCAATTTCTGGCCCACCACCATGAACAATCACTACTTTATACTTCTGTTGCAATTTCTTTATACATTCAAAAAACACAGCTTTTAATTGATTCAACATACTACCGCCGCATTTCACTACAATATATTCGCTCATCTTCTCTCTCCTTATGTACGATAACAAGCGTTTATTTTCACATATTCATAGCTTAAGTCACAGCCCCAAGCTGATCCTGTCTCTTCTCCTAAGTGTAAGTACACATTAATGACTATTTCATCTTCTTGTAATCTCTCTTTCATTTCTTCTTCAGAAAATGTTTGAGGCTCACTATTTTTTAATACCAATATAGATTGAAGAGTAATGTCAATTGTATTCGGATTAATAGCTACTTCACTTTGTCCAATACTGCTAATAATTCGCCCCCAGTTTGGATCTTCACCATGTATTGCTGTTTTCACAAGACTCGAACCGACTATTTGCTTTGCAATTTTTTTTGCCTCTTCATTCGTTTGAGCTCCTAGCACATTTACTTCTATTAACTTTGTAGCGCCTTCACCATCTTGCGCAATTTTCTTTGCTAAATCTTCACATACCTTCTGTAAAGCACATACGAAAGTTTCCCAATCTGTATGTTCCATATTTATCGGCCTTGTTTCTGATAATCCACTTGCCATAACGATGACCATATCATTCGTAGAAGTATCTCCATCCACCGTAATTTGATTAAATGTATGATTCGTTATTTGTGATAATGCTGTTTGCAATACGTCATGCTCTATATGAGCATCTGTCGTAATAAAACTAAGCATCGTTGCCATATTCGGATGAATCATCCCTGAACCTTTTGCAACACCCGCAATCGCCACTTTCTTCCCATCAATAATCATTTCATAGCAAGTTTCTTTCGTTATGAGATCCGTCGTTAAAATTGCTTCAGAAAAAGAATATGCTTCACTTTCTTCCTTCGTCGGTATAAGAGTTGCAACTCCCTTTCGGATTATATCCATCGGCAGTGGAACACCAATTACACCTGTTGAAGCTACTGCAACGTAATTTTCTTTCATCCCAAAATGTTCCGCCCCTAATGCGCGCATCTCGTATGCGTCTTGTAATCCTTGCATTCCAGTACAAGCATTTGCATTTCCACTATTAACGATAATTGCTTGTAACTTCCCTTCTGCCGTTATACTATCCTTCGTTACTTGTAAAGGGGCTGCTTGTATTTGATTCGTTGTATACACAGCGGCACATGATGCTGGTACGTCACAAACGATTGCCCCTAAATCCTTTTTCTCCTTTTTCAGACCATTTGCAGTACCAATTGCCGAAAAGCCTTTCGGCGTTACAATTGAACCATTTTCTAATTTTGTAATAGACGCTACTTTAATCATCATGTCCCCCTTATAGATAAAGCGGCATATGTTGTAAACCTGTTGTCTCTTCTAGTCCCGCTATTATGTTTGCATTTTGAATCGCTTGCCCAGCCGCGCCTTTCATCATATTGTCTATAACAGAAACGACCGTAACTCTTTCTGTTCTTTCATCGTAAGCTATGCCAATATCACAATAATTTGAGCCTCTCACTTCTTTTGGACTTGGAAATTTCCCTTGCGTACAAGTTCGGATGAAAGGCGATTGTTCATACGTTTCTTCATACAATTTTTGAAGTTGCTTTATTTCCATCTTTTGTTTTACTTTTGCATAAAGTGTAATCATGATTCCTCGTGATATCGGTATTAAATGTGTGCTAAATGTAATTGGCTGTAATTCACTATTCCATTCTGTAAGCATTTGCTCAATCTCTGGAACGTGCTGATGCTGGTTTACTTTATAGATGTGTAAGTTATCGTATAGCTCAGGAAAATGAGTCATTGTTGTTGGTGTTTTACCTGCTCCTGTTACCCCTGATTTCGCGTCAATAATAATCGAATCTTCTTCAATCCTGCTACTACGTACTAACGGTGCTATCGCTAGCAATGTGGCTGTAGCAAAACATCCTGGGTTTGCAATTAAATTTGCCTTTTGAATCTCAGTCCTTTTCCATTCACTTAACCCATACACTGCTTTTCTAAGAATTTCTTCTTTCGCTGCTGGCCTTTTATACCACAGTTCATATGACGAAGGATCTATCATACGAAAGTCTCCAGATAGGTCAATTACTTTTAAACCTTCTGCTAATAACTTGGGAGTTAACTCCGCCGATACTCCTGCTGGTGTTGCTAGAAATACGATTTCTGCTTCTTTCCCTATTGTCTCCACATCAATTTCTTGTAACGTATGAACGAGGACATTTCGAAGATGCGGATATACATTTGTTATACACTCACCAACTTGTGAAAAAGAATGAAGAGATGCTATAGAAAAATATGAATGTTGTTCTAATAAACGAATTAACTCAATGCCCCCATATCCAGTGGCTCCAATAATTGCGACTTTCATAAGTTCCTCCTCAAATCGATTCTTTAAATTAAGTATGATTATAATATTGTATATTTATAGAGTCAATTAAATATTTATAAATTTTACAAACTTAAAAAACTTAATTTTACTAGAAAAACAATATACACAACCGAATTTTTATACAAAAATAGTGCATAGTAGTTTTTTTATTTCACTTCAAGTACAATAAAACAATACATACGTACATACAGGCGGGAAAAAATATGAACGAAAAATTAATTGAGAAAATGATTATAAAAAGTTTTCAGCAATATCAATGCAGTCCAATATCAAAAGAAGATCAGGAAATGCTAGTGAAACATATTCAAACGGTGACTCATTCAAATATTGAAATTGATTTATACGAGGAGATTGAGGATATTGTTTATGATTATGTGACTGGAAAACAATAAAAAATAGGAGATTTCCATGTGGAAATCTCCTATTTTTTACTTAATGATTTACCTGCTACACGTTCAAATAAACCTGGGAATAAAGCATAAAGTTTCGGGCCAATTCCCATCCACTTCGGTAAATTTACTTCACGTTTTTTCGTGTGCATCGACTTTACGATTTGTTCTGCTACGTATGTTGGTTTTAACATGTAACGTCCCATATTCTTTACATATGTACCAGATTGATCCGCTATTTCAAAAAAGTTTGTATCTATCGGACCTGGATTAATTGCTGTAACATAAATATCTGTATTCGCTAATTCCATGCGTAAACTATTCGTAAATCCTAATACAGCATGTTTCGTTGCTGCATACGCACTTGATTTCGGAGTTGCAATTTTTCCGGCAAGGGAAGCAATATTAATAATATGTCCTTCGTTCTTGTTTACCATATAAGGTAGTACCGCTTTCGTACATGCTACTAATCCAAATACATTTACTTGGAACATATCTTTCACTTCATCCATTGACGCATCTTCAAACGTTTTAAAAATACCAAATCCCGCATTGTTTACTAATATATCAATACGTCCCACTTCTTGTAATACCTTTGAAAAAACAGACTGTACTTCCATCTCTTCACTTACATCTAATACATAATAATAGCAAGGCGTATTATAAGTTTCTTTAATTTTGTCTACTAACGCTTGTAGTTTCTCTTCTGTTCGAGCCATTAATACTGGAGTCGCTCCCTGTGCTGCAACTTGCATTGCAACTTGCTCACCAATCCCACTAGAAGCACCTGTAATGACGATTACTTTATTTTGTAAACGTCCTGTCATTGCTGTCACCTACTTTGCATAATAAATCAATTGTTGCGATGACTCATCAATCATCACTTGTTGATTATATGCTAAATAGTCCAATTGTCCAACCGTTTCTGAAATAGTAAGTGGTAATTGTTCTTTATATAATACCGGAAATAGTTTTACACATACTTCAAATGCTGTCATTGGTTTTTCCTTTAATAACTCAAGTACTTTAAAAGCACGTGTTTCTTGCTTTTGTAATCTCGTTTCAATAAGTTGTTTCACATTTAGAACATCTTCCCCATGCCCTGATAAAATGCGTGAAATATTCATTTCGCTTAAACGCTGTAATGTTTGATTGTATTGTAGTAATGGGCGTGCCCGTTCTGTTTGCCCTTCATATGGTGGTTCTAGTATTGGATTCGAAGAAATATGACTGATGAGAGCATCTCCACCAATTAATATTCCATCAGATTCTCTATATAAAGAAATATGAGTAGAAGCATGACCTGGTGTTTCAATTACTATAAATCCAGGCAAAGAATCAATACGATCTCCTTCTCTCACAGTATGCGTTAACGATCTATTACAAGAATATTTAAGTGTCCTCGTCGTCAATAACGACTCGTCTTTCAAAAATGCTGCTGGCACACCAAACTGTAAGGCCGTCTCTCTAAAAAATTCATGATACCGCTTTAAAAATTCTGGATTTTGTGTGATCCAAGGCTCATTCCAAGGATGTCCAATAATATTCGTCTTCTCAGAAAATATATTTAAAAGTCCACAATGATCTGCATGATGATGCGTAATGACTACTGTTTCAATATCTTCTATCGTATGTCCTAATGCACCTAATTGACTTTCTAACGCATTCCTTGCCTCTTCTGTATTCGTCCCTGTATCAATTAATGTTAATGTCTCCCCCTCAACTAAAAACACATTCACAGTTTCCACTGCAAATGGTACAGGAATCTCCATTCGGTGAATCGCCGTCATGCTTAGCCCCCCTGTCTCTTTCCGGTTCAAAAATGAATACTTCTTCAGTTTACAACTTCTATATATATTTGTCATTATTTTCAGATAAAAAGAGGTGTTTCCTATAAAAAAACGAATGTATGTACATTTATAAGAATTTCTAACCAAAATTAAAGGAGGAACATCATGTCTATTCAAAACATTTCCTTTCTCGGTGCAGGCTCTATTGCCGAAGCTATTATTGGTGGCTTGTTACATGCAAATGTCGTTAAAGGTGAACAAATTACTGTAAGTAATCGTTCTAACGAGACAAGATTACAAGAGCTACATAAAAAATACGGTGTAAAAGGTACTCATAATAAAAAAGAATTACTTACTGATGCAAATATTCTTTTTCTAGCAATGAAACCAAAGGATGTTGCAGAGGCGCTTACCCCTTTTAAAGAATACATAAATAATAACGTGCTTATTATTTCATTACTAGCAGGTGTTTCTACTCACTCAATTAGAAAACTACTTCAAAAAGACGTTCCAATTATTCGTGCAATGCCAAATACATCCGCAGCCATTTTAAAATCAGCTACCGCTATCTCCCCTTCAAAACATGCAACAGCGGAACATATTCGCACTGCAACATCTTTATTTGAAACGATTGGTCTCGTCTCTGTTGTAGAGGAAGAAGATATGCATGCTGTCACTGCATTATCCGGAAGTGGACCTGCTTATATTTATTACGTAGTGGAAGCTATGGAAGAAGCTGCAACAAAAATTGGTTTAAAAGAAGATGTTGCAAAATCACTTATTCTTCAAACGATGATTGGTGCTGCTGAAATGCTAAAAGCAAGTGACAAACACCCTTCTATTTTGCGAAAGGAAATTACTTCTCCTGGTGGAACTACCGAAGCAGGTATTGAAGTATTACAAGAACATAAATTTCAACAAGCACTTATTTCTTGTATTACACAGGCAACGAAACGATCACATAATCTTGGAAAAACATTAGAACAACTAACAAAAGAAAAATAGAAAAAGGAGCTCAAGTTTATTTGAGCTCCTTTTTCTATAATTACACTTAGTTATTGTTCTTCCCAAAAATCTCTTCTTGCAGGCGACGACCAGTCGGCGTTGCTGCAAGTCCACCTTCTGCTGTTTCACGAAGTGCTACTGGCATCGTTTGTCCGATTCTAAACATTGCCTCAATTACTTCATCACATGGAATTGTACTCGTTACACCAGCTAATGCTAAATCTGCTGAGATCATCGCATTTGCAGCTCCTGCTGCATTACGTTTTACACAAGGTACTTCTACAAGTCCTGCAACAGGATCACACACTAAACCAAGCATGTTCTTTAATGAAATTGCCATCGCTGTAGCTGCTTGATCTTGTGTTCCACCAGCCATCTCAACTGCAGCTGCAGCCGCCATTCCACTTGCTGAACCAACTTCAGCTTGGCATCCTCCTGCCGCACCAGAAATACAAGCGTTATTCGCAACAACCATACCGAAAGCTCCTGCTGTAAATAAGAATTCAATCATTTCTTCACGTGTAGGTTGCAATTTTTCTCTTAGTGCAAATAGTACACCTGGCACTGTTCCAGCAGACCCTGCTGTTGGTGTTGCACAAATAATTCCCATCGCTGCGTTTACTTCATTTGTTGCAACAGCTTTGCTTACTGCATCCAAAATCGTATCTCCAGATAAGCCTTTTCCACTCTTCATATACGCTTGAACTTTTACAGCATCTCCACCAGTTAAACCAGTTGGTGATTTCACGCCGCGAATACCACGTTCTACTGCTTGCTCCATCACTACTAAGTTCTTTTCCATACCAGCAATTACTTCTTCACGTGAAATACTTCTTGTTTCCATTTCACATTGAATCATAATTTCTGCGATTTTTACATTTTGTTCTTTAGCTTGCGCCACTAGTTCCGCTGCGTTCCGAAACATGGTGTGTCCCCCCTGCAATTATTCCATAATAGTTACTTGACAAATATTTTGTTGCGCTTTTATTTCTTCAATTACTTCATCTGCTAATAATTCATCTGTTTCGATGACCATAAGCGCTCTTCTTCCTTTTTCTTTACGAGATACACTCATCGTACTAATGTTAATCTCATGTTTCGCAAGGATTGAAGCTACCGCTGCAATAGCACCGAAGCGATCGTTATTTACAATAAGTAGTGCTGGGCTCGTGCCTGATAATTGAAGATCGAATCCGTTTAACTCTACAACTTCAATTTTACCGCCACCAATTGAGCAAGCAACAACTTCAATTTCCTCTTCACCTTTATACAAACGAATTCTCGCTGTATTTGGATGAGGTGCATTGGCATCTTCTTCAATGAATTCCACTTCAATTTCGCGCTCTTTTGCTATTTCTAGCGCCTCTGGAATACGTAAGTCATCTGTTTCAAATCCTAATATTCCACCGATTAGCGCTACATCCGTACCATGCCCACGATACGTCTTTGCAAATGATCCATATAACGAAATGCTTACTCTTTCTGGTTCATGACGAAACAGCTGGCGAGCAACTTGCCCCATTCTTGCCGCGCCTGCTGTATGTGAACTTGATGGTCCAATCATAACTGGACCGATAATATCAAATACTGAGCGATACTTCATCATAACTCCCCCTAAACCTCTATGAAAAAAATTTATTCTACTATTCTATTAAGCTGCTACATCTGTCGCTTTTCCAGTTGTACCACGAATTTGTTCTGCTATACGAATTGGATAGTTTTTGAATAAAAGTAATTCAATATAACCTGAAATAATACCAGTTATCATAATACATAAGAACCTTAGCATTATTTTCATTTAAAAATGATACAAGATAATCCACAATAAAGTCTGGTAGCAATCCAAAGTTTAACACAGAAGCCATTGCAAGCATAGCATAAACAAGTGATATAACCATTGCTAATGCAACTAAATTTGCATCCGCTATTCCACCTAGACTACCTGCTGATGTTCTGAACTCTTTTAAAGAATGGTATACCAATTAAATCTCCACCACCTTATTAATAAAAAGCTTCAACTAAGGAACTTGCAATAGATACACTCGCTAATCATATCGTTTAGCTAAAAAGTGAAAAAGACTTATGACAAATAATAGTAATATCTTTCCTATTATAATTCTCGTGTTACTCTCTCATGATTTAGTCAACTTCACTTGTTACGATAATGACTAAAATACATGTGACTTATCATAAATTATAATCTGCCCTCATTATAGCTTGTTTTTTATAAAACGCTTACTTTTGTTGAATTTTAAAAGTTCTGAATAAAAGTCCATTTCTGCTATTTGTATCACTTGTATGTCATCTGACTTATATAACAGTTTTTCTAAATAATTATTATTTCGTATTTTTATCCTATATATTCAAACCATCCTAATTTTCTGTATCATCCAAGTATAAGTATAAAATAATAACAGTTTTATTTTTAAATTTTTTTAGACATAAAAAAATGGTAACCCGCCGTTACCATTTTTTATAAAATTATCATTTTTCTACTGGGAATGATTTCAAATCCGTCGCTATTTCTGTATTAGAAAACAACTCTCTAGCCTCTTTCAATAATTCCTTATATGTATCTCCTTGATAGCGAGAACTAATGTGAGTTAATATTAGTCGCTTCGCATTTGCCTGAAGTGCAATGCTCGCAGCTTGCTTAGATGTAGAATGAAAATAATCATACGCTTGTTGCTCATCTTCTGCTGCGAAAGTCGCTTCATGGACAAGTACATCTGCATCTTGCGCAAGCTCCCTACTCGCTTCGCAATATCGCGTATCACCTAAGATAGTAATAATTCTCCCTTTTTGAGGTGGGCCGATAAACTCATTTCCATTTAATATCGTGCCATCCTCTAATTCAACTGCTTCACCATCTTTTAAACGTTTAAAGATTGGACCTGGTTTCACACCCATCTCAAGCAACTTATCAACTAAAAGAGCACCTTGTATATCTTTCTCTACAATACGATATCCAAAACATTCTATACCGTGTGACAATCTTTTCGTTTCTACATAAAATTCATTATCTTCAAATACGGTACCTTCTTCTGTTATCTCCACAACTTCAAGTGGATATTTCACATGTGTCGTACTTACCGATAATGCCACTTCAATAAATTGTTTAATTCCTTTCGGTCCATACACCGTTAAAGGCGTAGTTCCTCCTTGAAATGAACGGCTACCTAATAAACCAGGCAATCCAAAAATATGATCGCCATGTAAATGCGTAATAAATATTTTTTCAATGCGGCGCGGACGTACAGATGTATGTAATATTTGATGTTGCGTGGCCTCGCCACAATCAAATAACCAAGTTTGTCCTCGTTCTTCTAACAATTGTAAAGCAATTGCTGAAACGTTCCTTCCTTTTGAAGGAACACCTGCACCAGTTCCTAAAAATACAAATTCCACTTTCTTTCCTCCAGCTCTAAATATACTCTATCTCTCATCTTACGGAATGTTATTTCAAATGGCAAATTGAATTTACATAACCAATCATCTAGACAACTATATAACACGAACGTTATACTTAAAAAACTTAGCCATTGTTCGTGTTTTATGGTAAAATGATTATACTACATTTTAAGGGAGCGTTTTATTATGAAAGAAGTATTTCGTTTACAAACTGATTTTTCATCTTCATTTGATCGCTGGGTAAGTTCTTTCGTGTCTGATCACCCAGCACAATTAGAATGGACAACTTTAAAGGAATTAATCCATGAATATACAACATCACATACAAATGATACGTTACCAGCATATATTTCTTCAGCTTTAACATATTACGCCCAACGTGTTTCAACTACAAACAGTTCAGAAATTGTTATTTTTGAAAACCCTACAATCTCGTAATCTATAATAAAAAAGCACTGGTTACAGTGCTTTTTTATTTATAGTTATTTAACAAATGATCATATTCCGTCCAAAAGTCGGTATACATACTTCGCTCAAACTCATTTGAAATTATCTTTTCACTTGATTTATTAAATAATTCTTTTGCTTGTAGTGCAAAAGAAACAATTTGTTTTCTATATTCATTTTCATTCAATTCTATATGAAGTCCTTCATAGTATATAGCCTTTTGATTAGTAGAAATAACTTTGACAAAGTCCTTTAAAATCACGTTTTCACCTATATGATTTATAGTCCAATGAATTGAAATTGGGCATCCTAACATTAGCATAGTGCCACATCCGTGCAAAATAAGCCCCGCTTCATTTTCAATATCACAAATATATTCTTTATCTAAAGTTCGTAACAAAGCTAAAGCTGATTCACTTATTCCCCATTCCTCATCCATACCTGTCTGCGTAATAATCGTTCCAGCCACATTTAAATATATTTCTCCATGAGAACATAAATCTTCATGCTCATTAAACAACCATTTTTGATTCTCAATATTTATAATAAAATTTTGTGGTCCCATTACAAATTCCCCTTTTATAAAAATATTTTTCCATATTATTCATAATCAATATCATGCATTTCATCCCACATATCTATTATAAATCCGTTTAATATTTTAAAAACACAGATAAAAAAGATATTGACACTACGATTTTCCATTGCTAACATTCAACATGTAATTGAATATGGTCTCTGTTAGGTGAGGCTCCTGTATAGAGAAACGCTGCTGCCCAAAAATGTCGAGAGACGCCAATGGGTCAACAGGAAAGGTCGGAATGAAGGCCTTTTTTAACGTAGCTGGTTTCAGTACCTATGCTATACAGTGCTAAAACTCAACGAGGGAGAGGTGCATGTATTTTGTCATACACAAAAACTGTTTTTATTTATGTCTACTAACAGTCTTTGTTGTGGACTCTTTTAACTGCGAATTCAGACCTTTACTCGTTTTGAGTAAAGGTCTTTTTACGTCTATATGCACCTTACTATGAAACAAACATAGCATATTCAGAAACTACTAAATTGTACGGAGGTGAGGAACAGTTGGCAATTGATGATTCGGCCCAGATACCCATACGTTTTACATTCATATTTCATCATGTAGGTAGGAAAGAAACTGTTCCTCACCATTTCAAATAGTTAGGTAACAGATTGTTTCCTCCTTCATGACAGAGGAGGAACTACCGATGTTTAATTTACAAAGACAAGAAACAAAGCATGCTTATGAGCAAGATAGCATGCAAACAAATAACGAATTATTAGTGGAGGTTGCAACACAAGATGTAAGCTCTGCGTTAAAACTTTTAGAAACAACACAAGGTGGATTATCTAAACAAGAAGCGTCTCGTAGACTTTCTTTATATGGTCCGAATGAAATAGCTCATAATAAAATGGCGCCGTGGTACATTCAATTTCTATTGGCATTTAAAAATCCATTTATTTTCGTTTTATTAGCTCTTGGAGCACTCTCCTTTTTCACAGATGATATGCAAGGAACGATTGTCGTATCTGTAATGGTCCTACTTAGTGCAACGATTCGGTTTTCCCAAGAATTTCGTTCTCAAAAAGCTTCCGATAAGTTAAAAGCTATGGTTCGAACAACTGCGAGCGTATTTAGAATAAATGGATTTGTACATGAAACAAAAAATGTAAAGAATTTAAACCGAAATTACACAACAGAAATTCCAATTGAGGAACTTGTACCTGGCGATATTATTTCCCTTTCAGCTGGTGATATCGTTCCAGCTGATGTGCGTGTTGTATCCGCTAAAGATTTATTTGTTAATCAATCTTCTTTGACAGGGGAAGCACTTCCTGTAGAAAAATACGAACACTGCTACCATACAGAAAATAAGCATATCTTACCGAAAAACATGAAAAAAAATTACAATCCACTCGATATGGAAAACCTTTGCTTCATGGGAACAAATATTGTAAGTGGTAGCGCAAAAGCTGTTGTCATCTCAACAAGTACCGATACGTATTTCGGCTCTTTAGCAAATAAGGTAATTGGAAAGCGTGTAGAAACAAGCTTTGATAAAGGTGTAAACAAAGTAAGCTGGCTCTTAATTACATTCATGCTTATTATGGCACCTATTGTCCTTCTCATTAATGGATTCACAAAAGGAGATTGGCAAGAAGCTTTCTTCTTCGCTATTGCCGTCGCTGTTGGCCTTACACCTGAAATGTTACCAATGATTGTAACTGCTAATTTAGCTAAAGGTGCCGTTAACATGTCTAAACAAAAAGTAATTGTAAAACAGCTAAATTCTATTCAAAACTTAGGTGCTATGAACATTCTTTGTACAGATAAAACCGGAACTTTAACAGAAGATAAAGTGGTCCTTGTTCGTCACTTAGATCCCAAGGGAAATGAATGCAATCGCGTCTTGCAATTTGCCTATTTAAATAGTTTCTATCAAACTGGATTGAAAAATTTAATAGATAAAGCTGTTATTAAGCATACAGAGGAAAACAATAAATTTAATCCATCAGCTTTTCAAAAGCTAGATGAAATTCCATTCGATTTCGCCCGCCGGCGTATGTCAGTTATCGTAAAGGATATTTCAGGTGAACATACAATGGTTTGTAAAGGTGCCGTAGAAGAAATTTTATCAATTTGTAACTACACTGAAGTGGATGAAAAAATCGTTCCACTCACCGAGGAAATACGTTCAAATGTCAAAAAACTAAGTGAGACACTAAATAGTGAAGGTATGCGGGTTATTGCTGTGGCTTATAAAAAAGATAGAAGAATAAATGATACAGAGTACGCAGTAAAAGACGAAACTGATATGATTCTCGCTGGATATATCGGCTTTTTAGATCCACCGAAACCATCTGCAGCAGCTGCAATTCAAGCATTACAAAAACATGGTGTACAAGTGAAAATTTTAACTGGCGATAACGAAATTGTTACAAGAAAGGTTTGTAAAGAAGTTGGATTAGATATCGGCGAACCAATCCTCGGTTACGAGATTGATTCTTTACCAGATAAAGCATTAGCAAAACTTGCTGAAGAAACGACTGTATTTGCGAAGCTTAATCCAATGCAAAAATCTCGTATTATACACGCATTACAAGGAAATGGACACACTGTAGGTTACATGGGAGACGGCATTAACGATGCTGTAGCATTACGTGAAGCTGATGTCGGAATATCTGTTAATACTGCTACTGATATTGCGAAAGAAGCTTCCGATATTATTCTACTCGAAAAAAGTTTAACTATATTAGAAGCAGGTATTTTAGAAGGACGTACTACATTCGGAAATATTTTAAAATATATTAAGATGACAGCTAGCTCTAACTTCGGTAATGTGTTTAGCGTGTTAGTAGCAAGTGCTTTCATTCCTTTTTTACCGATGCTTGCCATTCATCTTTTAATTCAAAACTTACTTTATGATATTTCACAACTTTCTATTCCATGGGACAAAATGGATAAAGAGTTTCTAGAAAAACCACGAAAATGGGATACTGCAAACTTACGAAACTTCATTATTTGTATCGGCCCAATTAGTTCCATATTTGATATTATCACATACGTAGTCATGTGGAATGTATTTGGTGCAAATACACCGAGCGAGCAATCATTATTCCAGTCCGGATGGTTTGTCGTTGGATTGTTAACACAAACTTTAATTGTTCACATGATAAGAACACAAAAGATTCCATTTATTCAAAGCACTGCATCAACACCAGTCGTTTTATTAACTGCTCTTATTATGGCAATCGGGATTTATATTCCATTCTCACCACTTGGTGCAGCCGTTGGTTTACAAGCATTGCCACTTAACTACTTCCCTTGGTTAGTAGGAATACTATTAGGCTACGCTTTTTTAACACAATTCCTAAAAAAGCTTTATATTAAAAAGTTTCATAGCTGGTTGTAAAAATAAGAATGAGTGGGTATTCCCCGCTCATTCTAAAAGACATAACACATATTTATTTATGGAGGTGACCATGATGGTATGGTACGACATTGTATTCAGATTAGTTATCGTAATTATTGTAGGAGCTTGCATTGGAATGGAAAGACAATGGAGACACGGAATGGCTGGGTTACGGACAAATGCTCTCGTATCACTTGGTACCTGTATAATAGGAAAGGTGTCATGATTTTACTACTTCATGACACCTTCTACATAAACTTATTTTCTAACTTTTGTTGAAACGACTTCTCTTGCTTACGTAGTAGTTGACTACCTCGTTGTAAAATCGGTGTTCCATATTTATCGTTAATTTGATCAATGACAGCAAGTAGTGGCTCTTTTTTCGCATCCTCTTCAAATGAAAACAAATCTAATTGTTTCACCGATTCTGTCTTCCACTCTATTTCAGTAGCTGTAACACCTAGTAAACGAACGGAATCACCATCCCAATGTTGCTTCCATAAACGGGATGCTGCTTGAAAAATATCGCGTTCTTCCCAAATTGCATTTTTCAATTGCTTACTCCGTGTTACTGTTCGCCTATCATGGTATTTAATCATAATTTGAATATTATAGCTGACAAGGGTTCGCTTTTGTAATCTTTTACTCACTGATTTTGATAACCGTTCTAACATATCAAGTAATTCTTTCTCTTCATCCATATCCTTTGAAAAAGTCATCGAGTTACCGACACTTTTATGTTGGCCCATTTGACTCGGATCCACTTCCCTATCATCCGTACCTTTTGCACGCTTTTGTAAATCAATACCGTGCTTCCCAATTTTAGCGCGAATGATATGCTCGTCTCCCTTCGCTAACTGTTCAATTGTATGTATATGAATTTCATTTAATTTTTCAGCTGTTTTTTCTCCAATCCCATGCATTGCTTCAACTGGAAGTGGCCAAATCATTTCTGGAATATCACGTTTTCGAAGTACGGTAATACCGAGAGGTTTTTTCATATCAGAAGCTGTTTTTGCTAGGAAAAGATTTGGAGCAATTCCGATACTACACGGAAGCTGCAACTCTGTTAATAGTGCTTGTTGAATCATCTTTGCTATTTCAAGAGGCGAACCAAGTGCGTAGCAATCTGTAATATCTAAATATCCTTCATCTATTGAGACTGGTTGTATCTTTTCTGTAAAACGAGAAAGGACTTGAAACATTTGAAATGAAGCTTCGCGATATAATGTGAAATTAGGACGCCTTACAACTAATTGCGGGCATAACCTTTTCGCTTCCCAAAGGGGCATCGTCGTACGTATGCCGTATTCTCTCGCCTCATAACTACATGTTATAATAATTCCTTTTCTCTCTTTTTCATTTCCAGCAACCGCTAATGGCTTTCCTTGTAATGATGGATCATGAGCAATTTCAACAGATGCGAAAAAGCAATTCATATCTACATGTAAAATAACACGACCATTTTTCGGATACATTTCTCGCATAGTACTCACTCCCTAATCAGAACGTTCGTTCTTTCATTATATCAAATTTTGCACAATAATTATAATAATTACTTGTTCTTTTTTATAATCGATATAAAGAGGATATATATGTGAAAGGGTCTGATTATGATGAGATCAACTAATAAAGTGAAACTTTAATCAACCCTCACCAATCGGGTTTTTGCGGGCAGCAGGGCCCCCACCTAACTTCTTTACTTTCGCTGAATTTTGAGGTAGGGAGCTTACTGTCCGGCAAATAGCGGGATAAACTCAACTATACATTCCTTGTAGTTATATTAATCATTGCAATTAATTATTTACTACTTCAGATTTTCAATATAAATACGTTAGGATTATTCCTTCGTCTAGTACATGTAGCAACAACGTATATACTTCCATAGGTTTTCTTATATTGGCTTATACGTCTTGTCAAAGCAATCGAATCAAAATAAAAAGCGTGTAAATCACAATTGATTTACACGCTTTTTCTATTTCATTACTTCGCTACTTCTTCAATAATTGCAACAACTAATTCTGCTGTTTTTGCTAATTCTTCAACAGGAATCTTCTCGTTTGTTGTATGAATTTCTTCATAACCAACTGCTAAGTTAACTGTTGGGATACCATGTCCTGCAATTACGTTTGCATCACTTCCGCCACCACTTTGGTGAAGAGAAGGTGTACGACCAATTTTTTCAGCTGCACGTTTTGCAACTTCTACAACGTGATCGCCATCAGCAAATTTAAATCCTGGGTACATAACGTTTACTTCAACGTCTGCATGCCCGCCCATTTCTTTTGCAGTTGTTTCAAATGCTTCTTTCATTTTAGCAACTTGTGCTTCCATTTTCTCATTGATTAAAGAACGAGCTTCTGCAAAGATTTGTACATGATCGCAAACGATATTCGTTTGTGTACCACCTTCAAAACGTCCAATATTTGCAGTCGTTTCAGAGTCAATGCGACCAAGTGGCATCTTCGCAATTGCTTTCGCTGCGATAGTAATTGCAGATACACCTTTCTCCGGCGCTACACCAGCGTGAGCTGTTTTCCCGCGAATAATTGCGTTCACTTTCGCTTGTGTTGGAGCTGCAACAACGATTTCACCAACTTTTCCATCGCTATCTAATGCGTAGCCATATTTCGCTGTAATACGCTCACGGTCTAATGCTTTTGCACCAACAAGACCTGATTCTTCTCCGACTGTAATAATAAATTCAATTTTACCATGAGGGATATTTTTCTCTTTTAAAACACGGATTGCTTCGAACATTGATGCTAATCCAGCTTTATCATCCGCACCTAAAATTGTTGTACCATCTGATACGATATATCCATCTTTAATAGAAGGCTTAATTCCATTACCAGGAACTACTGTATCCATATGAGAAGTAAAGTAAATTGTATCAACACCATCTTTTGTTGCTGGTAAAGTACAAATTAAGTTACCTGCACCATGACCAGTTACAGCCATTGTGTCATCTTCAAATACTTCTACACCTAAATCTGTAAATTTCTTCGTTAATACTTTGCAGATTTCTGCTTCAAATTTCGTTTCAGAATCTACTTGTACTAATTCCATAAATTCATTTACTAAACGTTCTTGATTAATCATAAGACTGCGCCTCCTGCACTACCATTATGTATGTAACACTATTAATTATAACAGAATTTCGCAAAAGTTTCGAAATACAAGACAAAAAACAGATGGTTTACATGTCTAGATAACCATCTGCTTTCTATTACTCATTTAACAATACCCAGCGCATATGATCTTCCCACACACCATTTACCATTAACATCTTCCTAGACACGCCTTCATATTGAAAACCTATCTTCGTTACTACTTGTATAGATGCTAAATTACGAGGCATAATCGGAGCTTCTATACGATGTAACTGAAATTCCCCAAAAGCAACTTGAATTGCTTTTCTAAGCGCTTCTGTCGTATACCCTTTGTTTAACTCTGCTTTATCTAATTTATAACTAAGTACACAAGATTGATAAATGCCACGAACGATTAAATTAAATGAAATACACCCAATTATTTTCGTATCATCACCCTTTTTAAAAATCCATAGTCTGATGATTTTCCCTTCTTCGAACTCTTTTCTATCCTTTTGCAACTTTTTCTTTTGATAATCTAGCGTAAAAAAATCATCCGGTCTATACTCTTCCCAAGCTTTTAAAAATTCACGATTTCTGTCGTAATATTGAAGAACTGTTTCAGCATACGACTCATCAATTTCCCTTAAGTATAAACGATCTGTTTCGTATATTTTCATCATCGTATCTCCATTCTTCAGCTTGCCCAACTAAAAATTAACAATATACCCTTTTACTATATTCTCTACACACTCTCAAATTTCCTGTTATATTTTGCAATCCCCTCCCGAATTTTGTCCTCACTCTCCCCTTGTCCATAATTTCATTTCTCGTTACAATGAAATTGTACTGATTTGCAAGGAGGTATAACGATGCATAAAAAAGCTCAAAAAGTTATGGTTTATGTGATGCTAATTTCTATGCTTGTAACAACATTACTTGCTGGCGCGAGTATGTTTTGGTAAAAAGGGCGATGTGTTCGTCCTTTTTTTACTTTTTACACATAACAAAATAAACCATCTCGACATCGAGATGGTTTATTTTATATAAAACACAATCGCTACAATACTAAAGGAAAATGACATTACAAGCGCTATTACAAAACTTGTATATTGTTTCTGCTGAAATGCCCCAATAACAAAAGTGAGATTAAGTAATGCCATACATACAATCGCTACAAGATAAGAACATATATTAAAAGTTGCCAATATGAATGTAATAACAAATAGAAATCCCATAAAAAACTGCATATACGAAAGTTTTGGATTCAAGTACATATGAGCAACCCCTTTATCTAATTTTATCTTTCTATACTCTCATTAACGCACGGTTATGTACACATGTCAAGACAACTTATTATAATAGAAAAAGCCAACCTTTTTGTTGGCTTTTTCATATGCAACGGCTCCTTTTTCTTTTGCCAATTGCTGAAATGATTTTTTCGATTTCACAATCCATACTTTCGTTCCAATTGGAATGCGATCAAACAAATATTCCACATCGTTTTTCTTCATTCTTATACACCCTTGTGAAATATACTTTCCAATTGAACTCGGTTGGTTTGTTCCATGTATTCCATATTTACTTCCATCAGTTCCTCTTGCATTAAATCCAATCCACCTTGACCCAAGTGGATTTTTTGGCGATCCACCTGGAATATCCTTCGCAATGTAATACGGATCCTTTGCTTTCATTACAACATCAAAAGTTCCTTCTGGAGTTAATTCATTCGTTTTCCCTGTCGCTACTGGAAAAACCTTTTGAATCTTTCCATCGTCAATGTAAGCTAATTTATTCGTTGCTTTATTTACAATAATAAAAGGATCTCCGGCACGTGGATTATCCCCAAGAGGCCAAATCGGCGATAAAGAAAGACATAATATGATAGAGAGAAGATACGGCATAGATAATTCCTACCTTCTATATAAGTTCTTTTATATTATCCTTTCCCTTAAAGCGACTTTTAATGAGTAAATATTGTTCCATTTCATACACAAGTTGAACAAGTTTCGCACGTATCTCAAATTCTTCGCGTGTAGCTGGCAATGGCATGTCTCTAAATAATCCCCTCATTTCTTGAAGCTGCCTTAAGGAAATAACGCCAGTACTCTCAGGGCTAATAGCATTACCAATGTTTTCAACAACATCTGCAATCATGTCAGCTTGTTCATATGTCCACGATAAAGAAGCTGCTAGTGGTATCATTCGCTCTAAAATTTCGAATTGTTGCATACGCATATTAAAATAACGATAGTAATAATCATCTTCTCGCATAAATGCATTCTCAAGTTTTTTAAACGATAAATCTCTTGCTTCATTTAACATATTCTCGGTTTCAATGAGTTCTGCTCCACTCCAACTACTTTCTCGATTTCGTAAATACACAACCATTTCAAACAAAATCGTTTTAAAATTATTCTCTATTTTATCCTGATACTCTTTTAGCTTATTTTCACTACTCGGCATATACATATTTACTAATAACGCCACGCTAATCCCTATCGTTAATATAGCAATTTCATTTCCAACTATAAGCCATGTAATTTGCTTCAATGAATATAGATGCATAACAATAACTGAACTCGTGACAATACCTTCTTGAATTTTAAGCATTACTGCAGTCGGAATAAATGTAAGTAACAATATGCTAATTGCAAGTGGTGTATAGCCAATCGTTTCAAAAATACAAAACGCGAATGCCATTGATAATACACACGCTAGAAAACGATGTAACGACACTTGAAGTGATTTACGCTTCGTATTTTGTACACATAAAATAACTAAAATGCCTGCTGAACTATAAAATTCTAACCCTAATAACTGAGCAATAAAAACTGCCGCACCTGTCCCTATTGCTGTTTTTACTGTACGATATCCAATTTTAAACATATCATTACTCCTATATGTATAAACGTATTTACAGCTAGTATAAAAAAAGGATGACACAATGTCATCCTTTTCTACTTATTATTCACATAACCTTTTCATATTACAATATTTTTTGTAAAAATTGTTGCGCACGTTCACTTTTCGGCGCTGCAAAAAATTCTTCTGGCGCACTATCTTCTACAAGCTTTCCTCCGTCCAAGAAAAGAACACGATCTGCCACTTCTTTTGCAAAGCCCATTTCATGTGTAACGATAGCCATCGTCATTCCTGTCGTAACTAACGATTTCATAACTTCTAACACTTCTTTCACCATCTCTGGATCTAGCGCCGATGTCGGTTCATCAAATAACATAACTTCCGGTTCCATCGCTAACGCTCTTGCAATTGCTACACGTTGCTTTTGTCCTCCCGAAAGACGATTTGGATACGTATCTTTTTTATCTACTAATCCAACCTTTTCTAAAAGTTTCTCAGCTTTCTTTTCAGCTTCTTGCTTCGTTACCCCTTTTACATTGATAGGAGCATACGTAATATTTTCTAATACAGTCATATGAGGAAATAAGTGAAAATGTTGAAATACCATACCAACATTTTCACGAACATGCATAACATTCGTTTTCGGATTCGTTACTTCTTCCGTCCCAATCCAAATGTGACCATCCGTTGGTGCTTCTAACATATTCATACAACGTAAAAATGTTGATTTTCCTGATCCAGAAGGCCCTATAATTGCGACTACTTCCCCTTTTTCAATTGTTGTTGTAATTCCTTTTAATACTTCGTTTTTACCAAATGATTTATGAAGGTTTTCAATTTTAATCACTTTTCTTCATTCTCCCTTCAATTGCCTTCCCGACTAATGTAAGAATAATGACTAACATATAATAAATCAGTCCAACAAAAAGTAATGGTTCAAGATATTTAAATGTCTCACCGCCTACAATGTAAGCACGACGCATTAAATCAGTCGCGCCTATTACTGTTACTACAGCCGATTCTTTCGTAAGTGTCGCAAATTCGTTCACAAGCGCTGGTAATATATTTTTTAATGCTTGAGGGAAAATAATATTTCTCATCATTTTTCCGTACGGTATCCCTAAAGCCATTGCTGCTTCTGTTTGTCCTTTATCAACCGCTTGAATACCAGCACGAATTACTTCTGACATGTATGCACCTGAATTCAAGCTAAATGCAAGTACAGCAGCTAAGAATGCTGGTATTTCATAACCAATTATTTGTGGGACGCCGAAATAAATAATCATTAATTGCAATACAAGGGGTGTACCACGAAAAATTGATGTATAAAAATCTGCTGCTATATTTAATGCTCGTATTCTAGCAATTTTACAAAGTGCTAATAGCGTTCCTAAAATAAATCCTGCTAAAGCTGATACTGCTACAATTTTCAAAGTAACTTCTAAACCTTTTAGTATATATGGTATCGAAGGCGTAATCGCCGAAAAATCTAAGTTCATTCTTTTCATTCCCCTCACAGAAAAGTGAAAGGCAGCTTATTTTCCGCTGCCAAACCATTTCTTCACTAATTTATCCATTTCTCCATTTTCTTGCATTTTTTTAATTACTTTATTAAATTCAGCTGTTTTATCACTGTTTTTTGGAAGGGCAATTGCTGCTCCAACTTCTTCTGGTGCTTCTTTAATTTCAATTCCTTGTAAATCTTTCATTTTCTCTAAATAATTTTTAGCAACTGTATCTTCTATAATTGCAGCGTCAAAACGACCAGCTTTAATTTCTTGTACGATTTCTGGTATACGGTCACGTCCCTCAACTTGGAAATCTACTTGTTTTTTAAATTCTGAAGCTTTCTCTTCTTGAATAGACCCTGTTTGTACCCCTACTTTTTTCCCTTTTAAATCCTCTACAGATTTAATGTTAGAATCCTTTTTAGAAACGACCATATTTTTCGCAACAAAATAAATATCTGTAAAATCAACATTATTTTTACGCTCTGCAGTTGGCGTCATACCTGCCATTACGAAATCAACTTTTCCTGAACTAAGAGATGCTAATAAACCACCAAAATCCATATCTTTCACTTTCACTTCATACCCAAGTTCTTTTCCGATATATTTAGCAACATCAACATCAAAGCCAATAATTTCATCGCTCTTTGACGCATCTACATATTCATAAGGTTTATAATCTGCTGAAGTTCCCATTACGAGTACTTTTTTATTTCCTTTTGTTTCTTTCGATTCCCCATTACTACAAGCGCTGAATATACTTACAATTAAAATAAGTGCAAACGATATTGATACTAACTTCTTCATCTTTCTTCCCCCTAATAATGTATATTTAAAAGTTTAATAGAATATTTATTCGATGTTTGTATTGTATCAGCACTTTTATTTTTATGCAATATATAAAATAAAAATAAATAAAGAAACAATATAAATGCTGTTTGTTATGTATAAAATGATGCATAAAATAACATAACTATGCATATCTCAGAAATTTTAATAATAAATAAAAAAGGCGGCACATCCACTTGATTGTGGACG
Organism: Bacillus sp. FSL K6-0073; assembly: GCF_038006085.1. NCBI lineage: Bacteria > Bacillati > Bacillota > Bacilli > Caryophanales > Bacillaceae > Bacillus > Bacillus sp. FSL K6-0073. The sequence goes on from NZ_JBBOUN010000001.1 coordinate 4,189,218, forward strand.
TGCCGCCTTTTCTCTTATTTTTTATAGTTCTTCACAATTCTCTTCGAAATATGATTGTAGTTTCGCAATAACTTGCATCGGTTCATGACCTTCAATTTCATGACGCTCTACCATCGTTACAATTTTTCCATCTTTTAATAAAGCAAATGATGGAGAAGAAGGTGGGTACCCTTCGAAATATTCACGCGCTCTTGCTGTCGCTTCTTTATCTTGACCTGCAAACACCGTTACAAGGTGGTTAGGACGTTTATCATAATGTACGGAATGCGCAGCAGCAGGACGAGCAATACCACCTGCACAACCACATACAGAGTTTACCATTACAAGTGTTGTTCCATTTCTTTTAAACGCTTCTTCTACCGCTTCCGGCGTCGTCAATTCTGTATATCCAGCAGAGACAATCTCTTCACGCGCTTGGCGGACAACATCATTCATAAAAAAGTTAAAATTAATCACTCTTTTCCCTCCTCTAAAACTACCTATTTGTATCTTACCAGTTAATGTTTATGAAATACAAGTAAGTTTACTTGTATTTAAGTATAGAAAAGGTGTTAGAGCTCTTGCTCTAACACCTTTTCTTTAATGACCACGATGTTTTTGCTTTGCTTTTTGTACTTTCATTAAACGTCTTCTTTCTTTTTCAGCTTCTCGCTTCTCTTTAGACTGCAGTTTCTTTTCTTGTTTATGCAATTCATAAGATAAACTAATCGCCTCTTGCGCCTTAGTAAAACGTTTAATAGTTGTTTCTTTTGCTGCTTGTCGCATGATACGCTTTATGTTTTTAGGACGCTGTTTTTCTTTAACTTCTACACCACATTTTGCAAAGTGCTGAAAATGCTCTAAAAGTGAACCATTCACAAACATAAGCACTTCTTCATCTGACGGTTCCGCCCCAAAAATATACCTCGCCCCATACAATTTCCCTTTTTCTTTACATGTAATGATTCCAACAAAAAATTGGCCATCGTGATATACTGTCAAATCCATTGACAGCCCCTCCTTTAAAAGATTAGAAATACGGGACATCCCGGAGGGGAAGGTTACTGACATGAAATCATGCGTCTGGACTACCAACCAGAGCTGTGTTTTTGTATTTCTTTCACTATTATTATATCTTTTTTTCCATAATCTTCATATATTCAGCAATCATTTTTTTATGCGATCCTACAATATAGTCAGGTAGTTCTGTTACTGAAAAGAATTTAAGCTGAACTGCTTCTTCTTTATTCATAACAAAATCCCCTTCGTATTCATCCGTATAATAGGCGGTTGTTACAGATTGAAATTCATCACCGTTTTCTAATTTTGTAAAGTAGTTCGCTCCAGAAAATACATTGATTAGTCGCAAGTTCTTCACTTTTATTCCTGTCTCTTCATATACTTCACGATAAGCTGTTTCTTCTGGTGATTCACTAAGCTCCATTAGCCCGCCAGGTAGCCCCCATTTTCCGTACGGCTCTGTCCGCTGCTGCAATAAAACATATCCATTTTCATTTATAACGAGTACAACAGCACCAACTAAAATTAAAGGGCGATGACCAACTATTTTTCGTAATTCTTCTACATATCCCACCGTATCGCCTCCTTTTTCGTTGTCCACACTATTGTATCATATGTACGAAACGACAAAATGCGTATATTTTTCATTTTTTTAACAAAATATTTATTTTATGTGATTCATCTACTGTAGCTAACATAATAGATTCGACTTCTGTACTCTCCTCTAGAAATTCTCTCGCCCACGCTTCTGTTTTTCCTAATAATGCAAGAACATCTTTCTGTATCCTCCCATCCTTTACTAATACAAAAGAAACTGGGGATTTTTTTCCCGCCACTTTAAGATCCAGCCGCGAAACTGCTTCATATTCTGGATACCGAAATATAGAAACGACACCGTTTGCTTCCCATAATGCTAATTTAATCGTTTGAATATCGCTCACATTTCGCATACGAAGTTCCGAAAACAAATATTCCAAGGTAATTCTCGCCTTTTTCAAATTGCTAAAATTAATGGAACCATTGTGTATAAGAATAATAGGTGCAGGCTCTAAAAAACGTCTCCATCTATCCCATTTCAGCATTAAAACTGAGCTTATAATATGAAGTACAACAAGTATGAACGTTGTAATCATCGATCCCAGTAACCCTACTTTTTCATCAGACAATGCGTTAGAAATATTCCCACCAAGCAATAACACTAATACAACATCTAAAAAACGAAGTTGTGCGATAGACCTTTGCCCCATCGCTTTCGCAACTAATATTAAAAATATGTATGCTATAATAGCCCGAATAACCCATTCACTATTAGAAAGATGCCGTGCTCCTTCAAAAATATGCATATGCATCACTTTGCACTCCTTACCCGTCTCAAACTGCTATCCTGTTTTAGTTTGCAACGTTTATGAGCATATATGTAAAAAAGCTGGTTCGTTTAAAAACGAACCAGCTTTTTTTACTTAACTGAAAACATATATTTTTTATACGTTTTCCGTACCGATAATATGAGCCCCATCATAATCATATTTGAGAATAAGGAACTTCCCCCATACGATAAGAAAGGTAATGCAATACCTTTTACAGGCATTAATCCAACGATCATACCGATGTTTTGGAATATTTGAACTGTTAATATACCGATTGATCCAGCGCATAATAATGTACCAAATAAATTATCAGCGGAATAACCAATAATAATTGTTCGATATAGTAGTAATAGGAACAAGAAGACAACTAAGGCTGCTACGATAAATCCACCTTCTTCGGCAATTGTAGCGAAAATAAAGTCAGTATGCTTCTCTGGGATATAGACGCTTCCTCCCCCAAACCCTTTACCTTCCATTCCTCCACTACCTACAGCTAAAATCGATTGCTGTGTTTGATAACCTTGATCTGCATTTTCAAATGGATTTAACCAACCTACAATACGCGACTGTTGGTGAGGTTTTAGTAAAGTAACTAAATTATTATAGAAAAAGTCTTGATACTTAAAGAAAATAAATATTAAAGCAGATAATATGGTCAACGGAATAACTGTACATAATGCTATCAATTTCTTTTGAATACCTGACATAAATAAAATACATGCAATAGCAGCAGCGTATAAGAACACCATACCTGTATCAGGTTGACTATATACAACCGCCATAGGTGGAAGTGACACTAGCATAATTTTACCTACTAGCTTTAAATCTGTTTGGAATGTCCTTGCCATATACTGTGCATTATGTTTCACTGCTATACTCGCTACTACAAGTAGCAATGCAATTTTGAAAAACTCAGACGGCTGAATTTGCCCAAATACTGGGAAAACAAACCATCTTTTTGCACCTAATTTTTCAGGTGTAAAACCTGATGGTGGTAATACTTTCAAAAGAATAAGTGAAGCAAATCCAGCAATATAAAGCGGCCAAGATAATTTTTGCAATTGATCTAAGTCGATGCTTGCAACAAGAAGTAACAATACAACCCCAATTATGTAGTTAACACCTTGTTTCATAGCAAAGTTTGCAGCTCCATACTGTCCCGTTTGCTGACTGCTATATATAGCAGCTATACTCGTCACACATAGTGCACACAAAATTAAAATTAATTTTACATCTAAACTTTTTAGAAACTCGGTACTTCTTTTCATGACATCCTCCTGAAACATTGTTACGGCAAAAATAAAAAACCAGGAGTCAACATTCTTCATGTTTTGACGACTGATTACACATTATCTATAAAACACTTATATAGAATAACTCTCTTTTTCATACAATACAATATATTATACTACAGTTTCATCAGTAAGATTTGCCAAAAAAATTATTCTTTTCTTATTTTATATCCATATACCATATATCAGCAATGTATTTTCGTAAATTCCTAATACATAATCGTTTATTGTAAGATTACTGGGAAAGATATTTATACATATAGTAGGATGTAGATGAAGAAATAAGATAATAAAAAGCTCGCATAAGCGAGCTTTTTATTAATATACAGATGTATTATTTTCTGACATGTTTTCTAAAATTTCTTTAACACGTCCTAAGAACTTACCACAAATTAAACCATCAAGTACTCGGTGATCAAGTGATAAACATAAGTTAACCATATCACGAGCACCGAACATACCGTTATCCATAATTACTGGGCGTTTTACAATTGATTCAACTTGTAAAATAGCCGCTTGTGGGTAATTAATAATACCCATAGATTGAACAGAACCGAATGATCCTGTGTTATTAATTGTAAATGTTCCACCTTGCATTTCGTCTGCTTTTAACGATTTCGTACGTACTTTTCCTGCAAGTTCTGTAATTTCACGAGCGATACCTTTAATTGTTTTCTCGTCCGCTTGCTTAATTACTGGTACAAATAGTTCTTCCTCTGTTGCAACAGCGATAGAAAGGTTAATATCTTTCTTCTGAACAATTTTATCGCCAGCCCACATTGAATTAATTTGAGGATACTCTTTTAACGCTTGTGCTACTGCTTTTACGAAGAAAGCAAAGAACGTTAAGTTAAAGCCTTCACGCTTCTTAAAGTCACCTTTAATTGAGTTACGGTATGACACAAGGTTTGTCACATCTACTTCAATCATCATCCAAGCATGTGGTGCTTCGTGTTTACTACGTAACATGTTTGCTGCGATTGCTTTACGCACACCTGTTACTGGAATTTCGATATCTCCAGGCATTGTAGGTACAGAAACTGGTTTCGCAGCTTCTACTTTTTGCGCTACTGGTGCTGCTTTTGGTGCTTCTGGGCGAGCTTCTACTACTGCCGCTACAGCTTCCTCTTTCTTCGCCGCACCTGCTTGTGGGATATTTCCAGATTCCACTAGCTTTAAAATATCTTTACGAGTGATACGGCCGTTTGCTCCCGTACCTTCTACTAGATCTAAATCAACGTTATGCTCACCCGCAAGCTTTAACACAGCTGGTGAAAAACGTGGTTTTCCATCAGTTGGTTGTTTTACTTTCGGTGCTTTTTCAGACGTAGCTACTTCTGCCTTTGATTCTTCTTTAGTTTTTTCCTCAACAGCTGTTGCTGCTACTTCATCTGCGCCTTCTACTTGAATAACACAAACTACTTCACCTACAGCTAACGTATCACCTTCACCAGCGATTAACTCTTTCACAACACCCGTGAAAGAAGATGGTACTTCAGCATTTACTTTATCAGTCATTACTTCTGCAAGCGGATCATACTTATTTACGTGATCGCCAACATTAACGAGCCATTTACTAATTGTGCCCTCTGTAACGCTCTCCCCGAGCTGAGGCATTGTAATATTTTCTACAGCCATGTATAGTCCCCCCGATTAAAATTCCGCAAGTTCACGCATTGCTTTTTCAACTTTATCTGGATTTACCATAAAGAATTTTTCCATTGTTGGTGCATATGGCATTGCTGGAACGTCTGGACCTGCAAGACGTGCGATTGGCGCATCTAAATCAAATAGACAGTTTTCAGCGATAATTGCTGCCACTTCACTCATAATGCTTCCTTCTTTATTGTCTTCTGTTACAAGAAGAACTTTACCTGTTTTAGAAGCTGCTTCAATGATTGCTTCTTTATCTAATGGATATACAGTACGTAAATCAAGAATGTGTGCAGAGATGCCATCTTGTGCTAACTTTTCAGCCGCTTGAAGAGCAAAATGAACACATAATCCGTACGTGATAACTGTAATATCATCACCTTCACGTTTTACATCTGCTTTTCCGATTGGTAATACGTAGTCATCCTCTGGTACTTCACCTTTAATTAAACGATATGCACGTTTATGTTCGAAGAATAATACTGGATCTTCATCACGAATGGCTGCTTTTAATAAGCCTTTTGCATCATATGGTGTAGAAGGGATAACGATTTTTAAACCTGGTTGGTTTGCAAACATCGCTTCTACAGATTGTGAATGATACAATGCACCGTGAACACCCCCGCCAAATGGTGCACGAATTGTAACTGGACAAGTCCAATCATTATTAGAACGATAACGAATTTTTGCTGCCTCAGAAACAATTTGGTTTACTGCTGGCATGATGAAATCAGCAAACTGCATTTCAGCGATTGGACGCATACCATACATTGCTGCACCAATTGCTACCCCAGCAATTGCAGATTCTGCAAGCGGTGCATCAAGCGCACGATCTTCACCAAATTGATCATACAAACCGTGTGTCGCTTTAAACACGCCACCTTTTTTACCAACATCTTCTCCTAAAACGAATACTTTCTCATCGCGTTCCATTTCTTCGCGCATTGCTAATGTAATAGCATCAATATAAGACATTACAGCCATGAAACGTTCCCCCCTATTCTGCGTATACGTGCTTCAATGCATCTTCAGGTGCTGCATACGGAGCATTTTCTGCATATTCTGTTGCTTCATTTACGATATGCATAATTTCGTCTAACATTTGTTTTTCGGATTCCTCAGTTAACACACCAGCTTCTTTTAAATAAGCTGCGAATGTTATAATTGAATCTTTTTTCTTTGCTTCTTCTACTTCTTCTTTATCACGATAAACACGATCATCATCGTCACTAGAATGTGCTGTTAAACGATATGATACTGTTTCAATTAAAGTTGGTCCTTCACCACGACGACCGCGATCTGCTGCTTCTTTTACAGCTTTATATACTGCAAGTGGATCGTTTCCGTCTATTGTATATCCAGGCATACCGTAACCAATCGCACGATCTGATACGTTTTTACATGCTAATTGTTTTTCAACTGGAATAGAGATTGCATATTTGTTATTTTCACACATAAAAATAACAGGTAGTTTGTGTACACCAGCAAAGTTTGCCCCTTCATGGAAGTCACCTTGGTTTGAAGAACCTTCTCCAAATGTAACGAACGTTACTAAATCTTTCTTCTCCATTTTTCCAGCTAGTGCAATACCAACTGCATGTGGTACTTGTGTTGTTACTGGAGATGAACCTGTAACAATACGATTTTTCTTTTGACCGAAGTGACCAGGCATTTGACGACCACCAGAGTTTGGATCTCCAGCTTTCGCAAAAGCAGACAACATAAGCTCTTTAGCTGTCATACCAAATGCTAGTACAACACCCATATCACGGTAGTATGGTAATGCATAATCTTTCTCTCTATCAAGAGCGAACGCCGCTCCAACTTGTGCAGCCTCTTGTCCTTGACAAGAAATTACGAATGGAATTTTACCAGCGCGGTTTAATAACCACATACGTTCGTCAATTTTACGTGCAAGTAACATCGTACGGAACATTTCTAATACTTGCTCATCACTTAAGCCAAGCTCTTCATGGCGCTTTTCTTTTACTTCTGCCATTTTTCATAACCTCCTAAATCCACATTTTTATGCGTGTAACGCTCTTCCATCTACAGCAAGTGCTGCTTCACCAATCGCCTCAGATAATGATGGATGCGGATGAATTGTATGTGCTACTTCCCAAGGTGTTGCATCAAGTACTCTTGCAAGACCCGCTTCAGAAATCATATCTGTTACATGTGGTCCAATCATATGAACACCAAGAATGTCATTTGTCTCTTCATCAACTACAAGTTTTACGAAACCATCTGATTCTCCGTATACAAGTGCTTTTCCGATTGCGCGGAATGAGAACTTACCTACTTTTAACTTATAGCCTTTTTCTTTCGCTTCTTGTTCTGTTAAACCGACAGAAGCAACTTCTGGACTGCTATATACGCATTTTGATACCATAGAGTAATCAATTGGTGTAACTTCTTTCCCTGCAATATGTTCTACTGCAGCAATTCCTTCATGAGAAGCAACGTGAGCAAGTTGCAGGCCACCGATTACATCTCCAATTGCGTAAATATGCGATTCTTTCGTTTGATAAAACTCATTTGTTTGAATGTATCCTTTTTCCACAACGATATCTGTGTTCTCTAAGCCAATATTTTGCGTATTCGCTTGTCTTCCTACAGATACAAGCATTTTTTCTGCTTTAAATTCTTTATTTTCACCGTTGTGTTCAGCTTGGATTGTTACTCCATTATCTTTTACCAATGTTTCTGGTAATACTTTTGCACCAGTTACCACTTTAATACCTTTTTTCTTGAATAGACGTTGCATTTCTTTTGAAACGTCTTGATCTTCTAGTGGTAATATTGTTTTTGCATACTCTAATACTGTAACTTCTACACCGAAGTCAGCAAGCATAGATGCCCACTCAATACCGATTACACCGCCACCAACGATAATAATCGAACTAGGAAGCGTTTCCATTTTTAGGGCATGATCTGAAGACATTACGTACTCTCCGTCTAATTCTAAACCTGGTAATGAATTTGGACGAGAACCTGTTGCAATAAGTACATTTTTTGGAATTAACATTTCATTCTCTTCTCCACTTGCAAGTTCAACTGAAATTGTCCCTGGCATCGGAGAGAAAATAGATGGGCCAAGAATACGGCCAATACCTTCAAACACATCAATTTTACCTTGTTTCATTAAGTGTTGAACGCCTTTATGAAGCTGCGTTACAATCTTCTCTTTACGCTCTTGTACTTTCGCAAAGTTTAGTTCTACATTGCTTGCAATAACTCCGAACTCTTCGCTTTTTTTAGCAGTTGCATATACTTCCGCACTACGTAAAAGAGCTTTACTAGGGATACATCCTTTGTGTAAACAAGTACCACCAAGATTTTCTTTTTCGACTAGTGCAGTTTTTAACCCTAGTTGTGATGCACGAATTGCAGCAACATATCCACCAGTACCGCCGCCAACGATGACTAAATCATATTCTTTTGCCATTATCTCAACCCCTAGCTACCGTTTCTTTTTCACGTACAACGTATTCTTTTGGAGCTTCTTCTTCACGTAATACACGAAGTGCTCCTTCTGCTAACGCTTCTAACTCATCTTCGCCTGGATGTACGATAACATCTGCAATCCAGTCCACTCGCTCTTTTATTTCATCGACAAGAATTTTACTGTATGCCAGTCCACCAGTTAATACGATTGCATCGATTTTCCCGTGAAGTACAGCGCTAGCTCCGCCAATCTCTTTTGCAACTTGATATGCCATTGCTTTATAAATAAGAGTTGCTTCAGGATCACCTTTTTCAACCATTTTCTCTACTTTAATCGCATCATTTGTACCGATTAAACTTACAAGTCCACCTTGTCCGACAAGCTTTTTAATCATTTCATCTCGGTAATACTCACCAGAGAAACACATTTCTACTAGTTGCCCTACTGGTACTGTACCAGCACGCTCTGGACTAAATGGTCCTTCTCCGTTTAAACCGTTATTCACATCGATTACTCTTCCTTTTTTATGAGCACCAACTGTAATACCACCGCCCATATGTGTAACTAATAAATTTAAATCCTCATATTTGTGGTTTAACTGTTCGGCTACTTTACGAGCAACTGCTTTTTGATTTAATGCATGGAAGATACTTTTACGTTCCATACCAGCAATACCACTTATACGAGCAACTGGCTCCATCTCATCTACAACGACAGGATCCACAATAAATGCAGGAATGTTTAATCCAGAAGCAATTTCATATGCTAAAATGCCTCCAAGGTTTGAAGCGTGATGACCGCTAAACCCATTTTTTAAATCTTCTAACATCGCATCGTTTACTGTATACGTACCGCCTTCGATTGGACGAAGTAATCCACCACGTCCACAAACAGCGTTTAATTTTGAAATGTTAATACCATGAGAATGTAGAACTTCTAAAATCGTTTCTTTTCGAAACTCATATTGGTCGATAATTCGCTTGTATTTCCCAATCTGTTCTACGTCATGACGAATCGTTTCTTCTAAAACGGGTCTTTCATTATCAAAAACACCAATTTTTGTGGATGTACTACCTGGGTTAATAACAAGAATTCGATTTACAGACAATGTTGCTACCTCCACTAATAAATTCAAAAGGAAGTGGAAACCTCATAAGAGGTAACCACGCCTTTTGTAAAAGTTATATATGAATGATTAGCGACGGCTAATAATATCGTGACCGTTGCGTAAGTAAGTGCTACGAGAATTTTTCAAGCTTGCAATGCGCTCTTCAGCTAGACGATCTGCCGCTACATAAGTTGCTATGCCATCGCGTTTTGAAATTTCGATTACTTTTGCAATTGTGTCATAAATAGACTCAACACGTTTTAGTGCACGTTCTCTATTGTATCCATATAATTCGTCTGCTACGTTAATTACGCCACCTGCATTAATTACATAATCTGGTGCGTATACAATACCCATTTCATGAATGATGTCACCGTGACGATTTTCTTTTAATTGGTTATTTGCAGAACCTGCGATTACTTTTGCTTTAAGTTGTGGAATAGTTTCATCATTAACTGTTGCGCCTAATGCACATGGTGCGTAAATATCGCATTCAACACCGTAAATTTCATTTGGTTCAACTGCTGATGCACCGAATTCTTCTACAGCACGTTGTACAGCTTCTTTATTAATATCTGTAACGATTAATTTTGCTCCTTCAGCGTGTAAATGTTTGCATAGGTGATATGCTACGTTACCAACGCCTTGAACAGCAATTACTTTTCCTTCTAAATTGTCAGTACCGAAAGCTTCTTTTGCAGCTGCTTTCATACCACGGTAAACACCGTATGCAGTTACTGGAGATGGGTTACCAGAAGAACCGAATGATGGTGAGATACCTGTTACAAAGTCAGTTTCTTCATGAATAATATCCATATCATCTACTGTTGTACCAACATCTTCAGCTGTAATGTAACGTCCGTTTAGTCCTTGGATATAACGTCCTAGTGCACGGAACATTGCTTCGCTCTTATCTTTACGAGGATCACCGATAATTACTGTTTTCGCACCACCTAAGTTTAAACCAGCTGCTGCGTTTTTGTATGTCATCCCTTTTGCAAGACGCAATGCATCTTCAATCGCCGCTTCTTCAGAATCATATGTCCACATTCTTGTTCCACCAAGAGCCGGTCCAAGTGTTGTATCATGAATTGCAATAATTGCTTTTAAACCAGATTCTTTATCTTGACAAAATACTACTTGCTCATAATCATATTTTTCTAAGTATTCGAAGATTTCTAATGTCATTGTCGTTTCCCCCTAATGTTTTACCCTTTTTGGTTTATTTTGAAGCAGTCGCAACTGCCAATGCTAATGAATATACTTTTGTTTCTGCTGAATCAGCACGAGATGTTAAAACAATCGGTGCTGTTGCGCCAGCAATCATTGCTCCTACTTTTGCATCCGCAAAGTATACGAGTGATTTATATAGCACATTTCCAGCTTCAATCGTTGGGACGAGTAAAATATCTGCCTTACCTGCTACATCACTTACTATGCCTTTATGCTCTGCTGCAATTTGTGATACTGCATTATCTAAAGCAAGTGGTCCATCAACGATACAATCTTTAATTTGTCCACGGCGATTCATTTGTGTTAACATCGCTGCATCAATTGTCGCCTGCATCGCTGGATTCACAACTTCTACTGCTGCGATTGGTGCCACTTTGGGCAAGTCGATTCCTATTGCCTGGGCAACTTCTACAGTATTTTGTATAATAGCAGCTTTTTGTGTTACGTCAGGTGCGATGTTCATCGCTGCATCTGTAACGAAAATAAGACGGTCGTAATTTTGAACTTCAAATGCTGCTACATGTGAAAGTACGCTACCTTTACGTAGGCCCCACTCTTTGTTTAACACAGCCTTCAAAATATTCGCTGTTGGGATGTTCCCCTTCATAAGCACATCTGCTTCACCATTTCTCACAGCTTTAACAGAAAGTTCTGCAGCTTCAGCACTAGACATTGCTGCAATCACTTCAACATGTTCTGAAGTTTGTAAACCATGTTCTTGTAGCATCCCCATTATTTTTTCTTGATTTCCATATAGACGAAATTGAGCTAGCTGTAATTTAATTGCTTTCGCTACAGCTTCAATTACTTCATGATCTTCAGCTACTGCTACAGCCACAGTTTTTTTAGGCTTTCCTGCTGCTTGATCAATTAAGTATTCTAACTTCATATTTTGTAATCAACCCTTTCCGTCGTCCCTCGTCTATTTATAAAGCAAATACCGTGCCAACTTTTAAAAGTGGTCTTACCAATAATGAAAACGCATTCAAAATGCAGTAAAATCAATACTTTGGAAAATAACGAAAGATTCTGTCTTATTTTGTCACTTTTTGTATACCATGCAATAAATTGCACGGTACGCAATTTATTGCATGCTATTTTTTGCATGGTCATACTTTTCTAGCTTGTAATATAAATTTCGAACGGAAATTCCTAACGCTTTCGCAGTTTGTGTTTTATTCCCATCAAATCTCTCCAAATATTCATAAATAATATTCCCTTCAAACTCTGTCACTAAATGTTCAAGTGGCTTTTCTTCTAATTCAGGTAATAAATGAGATTGCTTTGACTCCACCTGCTCCTCGTTATGTAATGGCGGTAAATGGTGTACATCAATATAGGTCTCGTTATAATTCATAAAGATAATAGCTCTCCCCAAAATATTTTCAAGTTCCCTCACATTTCCTGGCCATTCGTATGATTGTAAATATAAAACGGCTGAATCAGTGAGCCCTTCTACATTACGACCGTAATCTTGATTAATTTTTTGAATCAATCTGTCCGCAATTGTCGGTATATCTCCTTTACGTTGACGAAGAGATGGAATTTGAATTGGAATTTTATTTAATCGATAATATAAATCCTCCCTAAACTTCCCTTCTAGAATAGCCTTTTCTAAATTCACATGTGTCGCTGCAATTACGCGAACATTAATAGGTATCGCTTTCGTTCCACCAACTTTTACAATTTCTTTTTCCTGCAATACACGAAGGAGTTTCGCTTGTGTATTTGCAGACAACTCCCCTATTTCATCTAAAAAAATACTACCGTTATTCGCTTCCTCAAAGAACCCACGTTTCCCGCCTCTTTTCGCTCCAGAAAACGCCCCTTCCTCATAACCAAATAATTCACTTTCTAACAACGTCTCCGAAATGGCCGCACAGTTTACACGGACGAACTTATTGTATTTTCGATTACTTCCATTATGGATTGCATGTGCAAACAATTCTTTACCAGTCCCAGATTCCCCGCGTAACAGTACTGTTGCTGGTGTATTCGCTCCTAGCTTCGCCTGTTCGATAGCTGCCGTTGTTTCATCTGAATTTCCGACAATATCATCAAATGAATATTTCGCTTCTAATGTACGAATAATTTGCCTTGCTCTATTCAATTCATTTGTTAATTTTTGAATTTCCGACACGTCACGGATAACACCGACGCTTCCTTTCAATATTCCATCCACAATAACTGGTGCTACGTTTACAATTACATCTCGCTTTTTTTGTCCAATCTTCATATGTATTCCGCGCACCGCACGACGCGTTCGAAGTACTTTCATATGCATACTTTCGCCTTCTACAATATCAGTTGTAGCAGGCTTCCCAATAATATCTTCTTCTGTTAAACCCGTTAATTTCGTATATGCTGGGTTAATGACTAAACCTCTTCCTTTTTCATCCACAACCGAAATCGCTTCTTCAGATGAGTTAATAATCGCCTCTAATAGTGTTTGAATTTCTTTTAAGTCTGTAACTTCTTCCGCAAGATCTACAACTTCTGTTATATCTTTAAAAATTGCAAATGCCCCTTGTACCTCTCCTCCTTCTTTTAATATTGGAATACGCGTTGTAATAATTTTCTTTCCATTCTCTAATGTCAGTTCATAATTTACTTCTATTTGTTTCGTACGTATAATGCGAAGTAATTTACTAGTTGGAATGACTTCTAAAATATACTTTCCTATCGCCTCTTCTTTTTTATATCCGATAATACGCTCTGCACTTTTATTAAAAAGACGAACTTGTCCCTCTCGATCAATTACAATCATGCCGTCATGTGTAGAATTTAAAATTAATTCTCCTTGTTGCGTCTGTTCCTCTAACCGCCCAATTAGCTCTTCCTTCTCATGCGCTAATCCTGTAACAATTTTTGCGATATCACCTGGTATAAGAAGAGTGTCTTTTTTCTTTTTTTCTAATAAAACTTTATGTACATCATCTTCACCTGTCATATCAAATATTACATCGATATGCATAGAAAGAAATGGAGTTACACTTTCTCCAATTGCAATCCCGTATTCCTTAGCAATTTGTAGTCCTTTTGCCAACGGATTTATATCAATAATCCCTATAATTTGAAATATATTCGAACTTTGTAACAGATTCAGCAGCGCGCTCCCGCCTTCACCTGCACCAACAATTAATACTTTTTGTTTCATATATTACACTTCCTCTCGAAGTAACTCTGCAAATTTTTTCACACCCTTATCTTACTCGTTCAGCACCCTCTTGACAAACCCCCTTTCCGTATAACATCATTAAAATATACGAAATAATCTGAAAAGGAGCGTTATGTATGCAGCGTTACGTTGCTCTACTATTAGCAATCATCCCTATTTCATTAGCTGTGTTTGGTATAAAGTTAATGAGAGATACTGTATTCGGGATTCTATTTCCACCAATTTCCATACTGTGGTTACAATTTTTAATCGGCGCTCTCTGCTTCGCGCTCGGGTTTTATATCTTTGGTGGCTTCGTCTTGCACCGAGATCGCAAACGAAATAAAGTACAAGCTCGCTTTAGAAGATAGGAATGCCCCACTATTTATAAATAAAAAAATGAGACCGTTACACGCGGTCTCATTTTTTTATTGGCAATAACGTTCTTGCCGTTTCAGGGTAATCAGTAATAATCGCCGATATATTCATATCAAAATATTTACGCATAAGCGTTTCTTCATTAATTGTATAAGGGCGAACTTCTACACCACTTTCCATCGTTAGTTCGGCAATAGCATCTTGAAGATAACGATAATTCGGATGTACTGCTGTAGCCCCCATTTTTTTCGCGTATGCCCACGGACTATGCAAACCTTCGCGATATAAAATTGCTGTTTGAATATCAGGAGCCATCATATGGCACCGTTTCATACTGTAGTGATTAAACGAAGAAAATATAACACGATCCTCTAGACTAAATTTCCGTACAAGCGTTATAACTTCTTCCTCTAAACCTCTGTATGGAATTTTATTATTTTTAAGTTCAATATTAAGTAGCAAACTCGTTTGTTCAAGCCATTCTAATACCTCTTCTAAAAGTGGTATTTTACAAAAACCTACTTTATCACCAAATTTATAACTTGCATCTAACTTGCATAAGTCCTCATATACATAATTCCGAACCGCACCTTTTCCATTTGTTGTCCGATCCACCGTTTCATCGTGAATGACGACAACTTTTCCATCTTTCGTTAATTGAACATCAAGTTCAATTCCATCCGCTCTAAAAGACTCAGCTGCTTCAAATGAAATCATTGTATTTTCTGGGTACGTTCCAGCCGCACCACGATGTGCAAATATAAGAGTCATCCTCACTCCCCCAATCTTATGCTATACTATACGAAAAAGGAGGTACTTCTATGAGACCATTACAAATCTCTCCAGATACTGCAGTCCGCTTATCAAAAGCACTAGGTGTTCCACTTGAACAACTCATGCATATGCCGCAGCACATTTTAATTCAAAAACTAGTTGAATTAGAAAAACAAAATAAAGACGAAGAATAATACAGTCCTGTTTTGCAGGACTTTTTATTATTTTCTATTATATCACGGATGCCTTTCCTACTAAAATCCTTTAACAGATGTACTACGATGTGATTTAGCCGTTCCTTCATCATTTAATAATGAATCACATCTTTTCTTTTTTGTTACACGTCATAAAGAAAGCATACCATTTATTTATAAGTCCCCATTGCGTCCTAAAAACACGATCATAAAAAAACTAGAAGCCCTTTATATTGTTTTTTATTGAACGTGCGGAGCATCCCCTGATTCGTATAGTTCTTTCGCTTTTCCCTCCCCGAATGTAGTTAAAATATAATGTTGCTCTTCTAACGCATCCATTGCTCTAGTTGCTTTACAAACGCTATCTTCTTGAGCATCTGAGAAATAATTGTGATCTTCTACAATTTTACTAAAATCTTTTTTCGCCCATCTATCAGCAATTGCTAAAAGTTCATTTTTCTTCGCAAAGCTACTCTTATTTATAATTTCTTTTAATTTTTTAGTATTACTTTGAATCATTGGGATAGAGCCCGATTTTCGTTCTGCCACCACTTTTTGATGAGTCATGCGATGCATCGCTGTAATGACTTCGCTTTCAGTAGAATTTTCAGTAACATACACATCAACAAAGACCCCATCTACCTCTCTACCTACTATTGTTTGGTCTTCTTTTTTATCTATTTGAGCACTCACTTCTTTATCTACGGGATTATCTGCAAGTTCTAACATTCCAAATGTAACTGCAATAGCAAGAACTCCCATAGCTGCTACTATTCCTAGCCAAGTTGAAATTTTATTTTCCATTCCCCTTCTCCCTATCTATATCTATTTTATTGCCTTATAAAAAACTCACTTACATGTAATATTACTAAAAATAGGTTTTATTTTCCATACTATCAAATAATCTCTTTTTCTCAACAAAATAAAAAGACCAACGAATTATAACATTCATTGGTCTTTAAATAAAAAGTTCATTGGTTTTAAATTTGATATCGAGTATCAATTTCAAGAATTATTAAGCTTTACTAAAGCTTAAATCCCTTACTACTTTTACTCTCAACTAGCTTTATGTTCAAGTCTCAGCTTATCCGCAACCATTGCGATAAACTCAGAATTCGTAGGTTTTGCTTTTGACATGGATACTGTATAACCGAATAAGGACGAAATAGAATCAATATTCCCACGGCTCCAAGCTACTTCAATTGCGTGACGAATTGCGCGCTCCACACGGCTTGCTGTTGTATTATATTTCTTTGCGATATCTGGATACAATACTTTCGTAATCGATCCTAATAATTCGATATCATTGTATACCATGGAGATTGCTTCTCGTAAATACATATATCCTTTAATATGAGCGGGTACACCAATTTCATGAATGATACTCGTAATACTCGCATCTAAGTTTTTCGGTTTTCCATCTACTGTTGTGGCTGATCGGAATGATGGTAGTGGACGCTTAATCATAGTGTTTGCTTTACCACTCACTTGACGAATATGACTCGTTAAATTCTCCATATCAAATGGTTTTAATATGAAATATGAGGCACCTAAGTCAACTGCTTTTTTCGTCACATCTTCTTGGCCAAATGCTGTCAACATAATTACGCTAGGCTGTTTTAACCTTTCAATATGTCGCATTTTCTCCAATACAGCTAAACCATCTAAGTGTGGCATAATAATGTCTAAAACGAGTACATCAGGTTGCTTATCTGTTAATAAGTTTAAACACTCTTGACCATTATAAGCAGTACCGATTACTTCCATATCATCTTGAGCGGCTACATAGCTCTCTAACATTGATACTAGTTCTTTATTATCATCCACAAGACATACTTTAATTTTCTCCACAGCTTTTCCTCCCTTACCGAATCGATTCTCCGACATGTGTATCCTTCTAGGCTACATGAATTGTTCGACAATTGTGTGAAAATTCCCTTTTAAAGTTTCTTACTTTCCGATAAAATCACAAAAAAATATGTTTATCGTTCATTTATTCCCTTTCGCAACACATTCCATCATAGAAATACAACGAAACGTTCAACCCTTTCCTTTTATTTTACAACAAAAAACACCTCTTGCGGAGCTTTTACAAAATTTCAACGAATTTTTCAACAGAAAAAGCGAGCTAATAATATATATTAGCTCGCTTTTTTCTCTTGATCATAAATATTAATTCCAGCTTGATGTAACATCCATTCAATATGAACACCATATCCTGATGTTGGATCATTTACAAATACATGTGTAACAGCACCAATTACTTTTCCATTTTGTACAATTGGACTTCCGCTCATTCCTTGTACGATACCGCCCGTTTTCGCTAATAGGCGTTTATCTGTTACTTTTATTACCATACCCTTTGTGGCTGGGAATTTTTGCTGCACTGTACTAACAACTTCAATATCAAACGCTTCTACTTTATCTTGATCAATAACTGTTAATATTTTTGCCGGTCCTTCTTTTACTTGATGAGATAATGCGATAGGCATTGCTTTATCCATTATACCGTTTTTCATATTCGTATTTAATTTTCCAAAAATACCATATGGACTATTAATTGTAATATTGCCAATCACTTCACGGTCTGGTGAGAATCTTGCTAATTTCTCCCCTGGATTCCCATGACTACCTCTTTCAATTGATGTAACTGTCGAGCGCATAATTTGTCCATCTTCGACTTGAATCGGCTTTTTCGTATCATTATCAGAAATAACATGACCAAGTGCCCCATATTTCATAGAATCTGGATGAACAAATGTCATCGTTCCAATTCCAGCTGCCGAATCACGGATATACAAGCCAATTCGATAAGACGATTCACCGTTGTCTTTTTGTGGAGTTAGCTTCGTACGAATATATTTTCCATCTCTTAACAATACAAGATTAAGCGGTTCACCTGTTTCTCCACTATTATGAATAAACGGTGCTACATCACTCATTCTTTCAATTGTTTTACCATTAATTTCAGTAATCATATCTCCAATTTGTACACCTGCTGTTTCACCAGGAGATATTTTACCTTTTTCAGTTTGAATTAAATGATGGCCTACAACAAGTACACCTTTTGTATTTAATTTCACACCAATTGATTGTCCACCTGGAATCACTTTAAAATCTTTTAACACTTTCACATTTACTTTTTTCACTGGAAAACCAGCAAGCTGAAATACCATATCAGCTTCACCATTTTGATGAGAATTTACCATAAGTCCTTGTTTTTGTTCATTCGAACTCACTGTAAATACATGACGATTTGTGGATGAAGCTTTGAAAACTGGTAATGATGATATTTCTGATTGTTGCCCTTCAAAAACAACAAGTTGTTTCGGTGATGAAATAAACGTTCGAAGCGGTTTAAAACATCCAATAAAAACTAAAGAAACAAGGAGACAAAGACCTATTATTTTTCGAAATTTTTCTAATTTCAACTTGTTCACTCTCCTCGCTCCTACCCCACATTCAGCCTCTTGGCTTCACTTTTTAATCTCTCCTTGCAGTGCTTTATTTATAACCGGAAGAATTAAGAAATCGTCATTTGAGAAAAAAAGCTATCCATTACTGGATAGCCTCTGCTGTCTGTTTAAAATGATGCGCTTGCGTAAGTAATTCTTTCGCATGCTCTGTCGTTAAATCTGTGATTTCCACACCAGAAATCATTCGAGCTATTTCTGTTACTTTATCCTCCATAGTTAAAACAGTAACTGATGTAATTGTCCGATCATTCGCTACTTGTTTTCGAATAAATAAATGTGAATCCGCCATTGAAGCTACTTGAGGTAAGTGCGTAATACAAAGTACTTGCGAGTTTACTGATACTCGATAAATTTTTTCCGCAATAGCCTGTGCGACCCGGCCACTTACACCCGTATCCACTTCATCAAAAATAACAGATGCAACCCCTTGATGCTTAGAAAAAATGCTTTTTAAAGCTAAAATGATACGAGATAACTCTCCGCCAGAAGCAACCTTTGAAAGTGGTTTTAGCGGCTCTCCTGGGTTCGTTGAAATATAAAATTCCACATGATCGTAACCATCCGCCGTAAGTCTTACCGGCGCACCTTCCACAAGGGGCTCTTCTGCATTTCCTTCTCTCTTCATAATTCTCACTTCAAATTTCGTTTTTTCCATATATAATTCTTTTAATTCCTGATGAATTGCATTTGTAAGGTGTTCTGCAAGCTCATGACGCATATTACTTAACAACGTTGCTTCTTTCATAATAACACTTTCTAATTCCTTCAACTGTTTCTTCGTCGTTTCAATATGAACGTCTTTATTTTCAATCGTAAAAATTTCCTGTTCAATTTTATCAGCATACGCTAAAATCTCTTCTACATTATTTCCATATTTTCTCTTTAGCATACGAATTTCATTCAAACGTGTTTCGATTTCATCTAAACGATTTGGATCATATTCCATCATATCGAGCTTTTCCCTCAGTTGATAGGCAACCTCTTCTAATAAGTAATAGCTATTTGCAATTGAATCATGATTCTCTTGATACACTTCATCTAAATGTGTAATACTTTCCATTTGCCCCATTGCACTTCTTACATTATCTAATCCTTGTCCGTCGGCACTTAAAGAACGATATGCATCACCTAACGCTTTATAAATCTTTTCAAAATTAGAAATTTGCAATCGTTCCTCAGTTAATTCATTTTCTTCATCCATCTTTAAATCCGCCTTGCGAATTTCCTCGTGCTGAAATTGAATTAAATCTAAGCGATGTGCCATTTGTTGCTCATTTTCACTTAACGATTTCAATTGTTTTTTTAATTTTTCATAGTCAGCGTATACGTTTTGATATATGTCTAATTGTTTAACGATTCGATCCCCATCAAAGTGATCAAGCATAAACAGATGTCGTTCTTCATTCATTAAATCTTGCGTTTCGTGCTGTCCATGAATATCAACAAGTGTTTTCCCAATTTCTTTTAATATGCTAAGTGTAACAAGCTTCCCATTTACACGACATACACTCTTCCCGTTCGCAGCAATATCACGCTTTAAAATAATCATACCATCTTCTATTTCTATATCTAACTCTTCTGCCTTTTCAATACATGGATGCTTCTCATCTTCAACATAAAATAGCCCTTCAATCTCAGCCTTTTCTGTTCCATATCGAACAAATTCTGCTGACCCACGGCCACCTACAAGTAAACTAATTGCATCAATAATAATCGATTTTCCGGCCCCTGTTTCACCGCTTAAAACCGTTAAACCTTTTTGAAAAGAAATATTTAATGCTTCAATAATAGCAAAGTTTCTAATCGATAATTCCGATAACAATGCCCCATTCACCTCGTTATAAAATAATCCCTTACTAAAGGATTTTCTCAGTTCTTCATTCAAATAATCATGCTATATATTTGTATGTATATACTCTTCTAACCCGCTTCATTGTACCAAACATTTGTTTTACGGGTCAATCCATCTATTTTTTAACTTTATGCAAACAAAATATTATATTACAATTGAAAATTCATATTTTTAACCAATAAAAATATCTTGTTCACTTTCCACTTTACGATGGAAAGCAAACAAGATTTTTTGTTACAGCATATTTAAGAAACGATCAGAGACAACACCTGTATCGTCAGGTGTACGGCAAATAATTAAGCAAGTATCATCACCACAGATGGTTCCGATGATCTCATCCCACTCTAAATGATCAATAAGTGCTCCAAGTGAATGAGCGTTACCAGGCAATGTTTTTAGCACAAGCATATGTCCTGCCGTGTCTAATTTTACAAATGAATCCACTAGATTTCGTTTTAATTTTTGTAACGGGTTAAATCGTTGATCTGCTGGCAAGCTATATTTATAGCGCCCATCATGTAATGGCACCTTCACTAAGTGCAGTTCTTTAATATCGCGCGATACTGTTGCTTGCGTTACATTAAATCCCTCATTACGTAAAATATCAACTAATTCATCTTGTGTTTCAATTTCTTTGTTTGCAATAATTTCCCTGATTTTAATATGGCGCTGACCTTTGTTCATACATTTGCACCTCACACTATCTCTTACCATAGTTTAAACATTGGTATACTTCACTTATTTATGTTAACTTATAATTCGTTTCTTGTACACAATTGTTTTTACAATCATTATACAATTACAGCAAAAAGAGGAACAACATATGTTATTCCCCTTTCCCTTTTTGTTTTAGAACGTCATGCGCTTCTGTAACAACTTGCTCTATAGAAATCGGAGAATGATTTTCGCCATTCTCACGTTCACCATGCCATTTCAGATGAATTAAAAATTCAATATTACCATCCCCACCCGTAATTGGTGAGAATGTTAAACCTTCCACATCATAGCCTTCTTTTAAAGCAAACTCGACAATCATTTCTACAACAGCTTCATGTACTTTTCTATCGCGAACGATACCTTTTTTCCCAACTTGCTCTCTTCCAGCTTCAAACTGCGGTTTAATTAACGCTGCTACATCTCCGTTAGGCATAAGCATTGTTTTTAAAACTGGCAGTATAAGCTTTAATGATATAAATGAAACATCAATACTTGCAAATTGAGGTAAACCACGTTCTAAGTCTGCTGGTGTCACGTAACGGAAGTTTGTTCGTTCCATTACAACAACACGCTCATCTTGACGTAATTTCCACGCTAGTTGATTGTATCCTACATCTAATGCATAAGATAATTTCGCTCCATTTTGAAGCGCGCAATCTGTAAAGCCACCAGTTGATGAACCAATATCTATCATAACTTTATCTTGTAAATCAAGATGAAATGTCTCTAATGCCTTTTCAAGTTTATAACCACCACGACTTACATACGGCATAACTTGTCCCTTCACCGTAATCTCAGTATCTTGCGAGATTTTCTCTCCTGGCTTATCAAGTCTCATCTCATTTGCATATACGAGTCCGGCCATAATGGCGCGCTTTGCTTTCTCACGCGTTTCTATAAGTCCTCGCTCTACTAATAGTACATCTACTCTTTCTTTTTTTACGCTCATTTGTTACGCCCTTTTTTGTTTTGATGGAATCATTGTATGAATACGGTCTATAACAGCATCTGTCGTTAAACCAATTTCTTCTAATAATTTTGTTACACTTCCGTGCTCTATGAAGCGGTCTGGAATACCCATTCGTTCAACTAATGCACTATGGTAACCATTTTCAGATGCAAATTCAACTACTCCTGTTCCAAAACCACCGATTAAACAAGCTTCTTCAATCGTTAAAATCGGTATATTCTTTCCTAGAAGATCATGTAAATATGCTTCATCCATTGGTTTAATAAAGCGAGCATTCACTACTTTCACTGAAACCCCAGCTTTTTCAAGACGCTCAGCTGCTTCCATTGCCATTGGTATTGTCGTACCAAACGTTAAAATAGCTGCTTGTGTACCCTCTTTTAACGTCTCCCACGTACCAATTGGAATCGCCTTTAATTCTTTATCCATATGAACGCCAAGTCCATTACCGCGAGCATAACGCAATGCGATTGGTCCATCTTCATATTGCATCGCCGTATAAACTAAATGTTGCCCTTCATTTTCATCTTTCGGCATCATAAGCACCATATTCGGCAAGTGACGTAAGAATGAGATATCAAATACGCCTTGATGCGTTTCACCATCTGCTCCTACTAATCCCGAGCGATCTATTCCGATGAAAACATTTAAATTTTGGCGGCATATATCATGAACAACTTGGTCATATGCTCTTTGTAAAAATGTTGAATAAATTGCTAAGAATGGCTTCATTCCTTGCGTTGCCATACCTGCTGCCATTGTTGTAGCATGCTGTTCTGCAATACCTACATCAATCATACGATCTGGGAATTCTTTTTGGAATTTCTCAAGTTTTGATCCAACAGGCATTGCAGGTGTAATTGCTACGATACGCTCATCCGCTCTCGCTAGCTTAAGTACTGTTTCACTAACGACAGCACTCCATGCTGGTGCAACTTCTTTCGGCTTAACGAAGTCACCTGATTCAATTTTATAAGGTCCTGTTCCATGCCAAGTTCCAATAACGTCACTCTCAGCCGGTTTATAACCTTTTCCTTTTTTCGTAATAACGTGAACAAGCACTGGGCCTTTTGTTTTCTTTGCATATTGCAACGTTTCGAATAACTTTTCATAATCATGCCCATCGACTGGACCTAAATATGTAAAGCCTAACTCTTCGAAAAAGACACCAGATACTAGTAAATATTTAAGACTATCTTTTATTTTCTCTGCTGTCGCAGCCACTTTCCCGCCAACTGCTGGGATTTTCTTTAATATATACTCTAATTCATCTTTTACCCAGTGATATTTTCCTGCGGTACGTAAACGACCGAGCACATTATGAAGCGCACCAACGTTTGGTGCAATTGACATTTCATTATCATTCAAAATAACAATCATGTCTGTTTTTTCATGTCCAATATGGTTCAATGCCTCTAAAGCCATTCCGCCTGTTAAAGCACCATCTCCAATAATTGGTATAACATATTCTTTCGTTTTCTTTAAATCACGTGCCAGAGCCATTCCCATTGCAGCCGATAACGAAGTCGAGCTATGACCAGTTTCCCATACATCGTGCTCACTCTCGCAACGTTTCGGGAAACCACATAGACCTTGATATTGCCTTAATGTACCAAACTCTTTCGCACGTCCAGTTAAAATTTTATGTACATAGGATTGATGTCCTACATCCCATAAAAATTTATCTTGCGGGCTATCAAATAATTTGTGCAGAGCAATTGTGAGTTCTACTACACCTAAATTAGGTGCAATATGTCCACCTGTTTGAGAGAGCTCTTCAATTAAAAACTTACGAATATCCTCACTCAATCCCTCTAGTTCACTGATAGACATATCTTTCAAAAAACTAGGGTTTTGAATTTGCGTTAGATCCACATGGATCACTCACTTTCATTTCATAATCTGTCAACATGTCAAATATTATAAAAAACATTTACACAAAACAAGAAATTCTCTTTTCTATTTTTCGTCTTGTCCCGCTATTAACCAGTCTATTGCGCCCTAATCCTATTATAAACCATATTTCTTTAGGCGATGAAAAAAATAGCCGCTAACACGAAGTGATAACGGCAATGTAATCTACATATATTTTTGCCAATAACAAGAAAAGAAAAACCTTTTCCTACATTTATATCATAAAATGATGAATGACTCAACAAATGAAAACGCTGTTATATTAGTTATTACGTTTTGCAATCAAATCACAAATAGATAGTAAATATTCATCTTGTAATTGCAAGGAACTAATCGCACCTTTTGCTTCTGCAATTGTTTCTTCTAAAATATCTTTTGCTCTATCTACAGTAAACAACGTTGTATATGTGCTCTTTTCATTAGAAAGATCGCTACCAATCGGTTTTCCAATCTCTTCTTCAGTTCCTTCGACATCTAAAATATCATCTCGAATTTGGAAAGCTAGACCGATATATTTGGCAAACGTAAGCAACTTTTCTTCTTGCTCTTCTGTCGCATCAGAAAGTATCGCACCCGCAAGTACAGCAAATTCAAGCAGTTTTCCGGTCTTATGTTTATGGATGTACTCCAATTCATCAATCGTAAGGCGTTTCCCTTCAGCTTCCATATCTGCCACTTGTCCGCCAACCATTCCTTCTGGTCCTGCTGCTTTTGCAAGTTCAAGTACAAGTCTTACTTTTTTTTCGGCAGAAATTTCTTTTTGCTCATATGCCATAATAACTTGAAAAGCATACGTCAATAAGCCATCTCCTGCTAAAACTGCCATCGCTTCACCAAATACTTTGTGATTTGTGGGCTTTCCTCTTCTTAAATCATCATCATCCATACAAGGTAAATCATCATGAACTAATGAATATGTATGAATCATTTCAAGAGCACAAGCTGCACCTACTCCAAGATTTCTTTCTTTCCCAAACGCTTGTAATGTTGCAAACAAAAGTAACGGGCGGAGACGTTTTCCACCCGCTTCCAAAGAATATGCCATCGCTTCACGAAGTACATTTGGACATTGTAATTCATTTGCATAGCTTACAAGTTTTTCTTCTACGAAAGTTTTACTTTCTTTCAAAAAAGTATCAAAAGCAATCGTCACTATGCTTCATCTCCTAAAGCAGTAAACGGTTCAAGCTCTCCATCTTCCCCAAGAATAACTGCCATTTGTTCTTGTACATTCTTCAGCTTCTCATCACAAAGCTTAGATAATTCCATACCTTCTTTAAAATAAGAAATCGCTTCTTCTAAAGGTACGTCACCTTGTTCTAGCTTAGAAACAAGATGCTCAAGTTGCGAAATTGCCTCTTCAAAGCTTAATTTATTTTCCATTATTCAATTCACGCTCCTCTATGCCTGATACGCTACAATCTAGTATTCCATCTTGTAATTGAACTGAAACAGCATCTCCAAGGCTTACATCTTTCACACTTTTTAACACTTGCTTCTCTTCATCATATACAAGCCCGTACCCTCTCATCATTACTTTAAGCGGACTTAACGCTTCAAGTTTTTGAGCAGCTCTTACAAAGGCAAATTCTTTCGTTTGAAGTAACGTTTGCATTTCACGTTGTAATTGCTTTTGCAACGTTTCAACAGCTACCTTCGTTTGCATAATTTTTTGAGATGGGTGGTGCTTCTCTAAATAAAATGAAAGTTGCTTTAACTGATTCACCTTTTTATCAATATAGCGCTCTTTCGCTAAAACAAGCTGTTC
The DNA here is from genome assembly GCF_038006085.1 of Bacillus sp. FSL K6-0073. Classification (NCBI taxonomy): domain Bacteria; kingdom Bacillati; phylum Bacillota; class Bacilli; order Caryophanales; family Bacillaceae; genus Bacillus; species Bacillus sp. FSL K6-0073. The sequence goes on from NZ_JBBOUN010000001.1 coordinate 4,215,518, forward strand.
TAACGCTCTATCTAATTGCTCTTCCTTTTGCTCATATACTTGTCTTGGATAACGGAACGCATACGATTTTTGCAACACTTGTAGTTTTTCTTCTTTTTTATGTACTAACTCTCTCATTGCTCTTTGCAATCTCAGAGTTCTTTGTAATACCTTTTCTTGTAACTCTATAATGTTAGGTGCTGCCAGCTCAGCTGCTGCAGTCGGTGTTGGCGCGCGTAAATCTGCAACAAAATCTGCGATTGTAAAATCCGTTTCATGGCCTACTGCCGAAATAATAGGAATTTCACTCTTAAAGATTGCTCTTGCAACCATTTCCTCATTGAAAGCCCATAATTCCTCAATAGAACCTCCACCACGACCAACGATTAGTACATCTATCTCTCCCATTTCATTCGCTGTACGAATCGCTTGTACAATCGAGGGAGCCGCTGACTCCCCTTGTACAAGTACCGGAAATACAATAACATTCCCAATTGGATAACGACGTTTAATCGTTGTTATAATATCACGAATCGCTGCTCCTGTTGGCGACGTAATCACACCTATTGTTTTAGCGTAAGGAGGAATCGCTTTTTTATAAACTTGAGAAAAAAGTCCTTCTTCTTCTAAACGAACTTTTAACTGTTCGTACGCTAAATGTAAATTCCCGACTCCGTCAGGCTGCATGTCTTGAATATAAATTTGATAAGAACCACTCGCCTCGTAAACAGAGATTTTCCCTTTCACGAGTACCTTCATCCCATTTTCAGGTTTGAATTTAATATTACGATTATGGCCCGCAAACATAACCGCTGCGATTCTTGCATTTTCATCTTTCAATGTAAAATACATGTGGCCACGGCTATGATTTTTAAAGTTGGAAATTTCACCTTTTAACCAAACAGACTGCAAATGCGGATCATATTCTATTTTTGTTTTTATATAGCGTGTTAACGCTGTAACGGTTAAATATTGCTTCTCCATTTCTCTCTCCTCATAGCCGACTCAAATTATTTACAAACGACACCTGCACGTTTGGCAGATTCAACAGTATTATGAAGAAGCATTGTGATTGTCATTGGACCAACACCCTTTGGCACAGGTGTAATGTAACCCGCAACATCTAACACGTTGTCAAAGTCAACATCACCACAAAGTTTTCCTGTTTCTAAACGGTTAACACCAACGTCAATTACAACCGCTCCTTCTTTAATATAATCCGCTGTTATCATTTTAGGTCGTCCAACAGCTACGATTAAAATATCAGCTAACTTCGATAACTCTTTCATATTTTGCGTCTTAGAATGACAATATGTTACAGTGGCATTTTCATTTAAAAACAATTGTCCCACTGGTTTACCGACAATATTACTTCTTCCAATTACTACTACATGTTTTCCAGAAATATCAAGATTTGTTTCTTTTACTAATTCTACAATACCATGCGGTGTACATGGAAGGAATGTATCTTGTCCCGTCATCATACGTCCCACGCTGATTGGGTGAAATCCGTCTACATCCTTTTCTGGTGAAATTCTTTCAATGATAGCTTTTTCTTCAATATGTTTTGGTAAAGGTAATTGCACTAATATGCCATTAATACGGTCATCTCCATTTAAGCGATCGATTTCAGCAAGCAAACGTTCCTCAGTAATTGTTTCAGGAAGTTCAATTAGCTCTGAGTAAATCCCTACTTGTTCACAGCCTTTTTCTTTTCCTTTCACATAAGAACGAGATGCTGGATCTTCTCCAACTAAAATAACTGCTAATCCTGGTACAATACCTTGCTCTTTCAACTTCACAACTTCTTCTGTTAATTGTGCTCGTTTTTTCTCCGCAACTTCATTTCCTTTGATGATTACTGCTACCATTTTAAGATTCCCCCTTAAAGAATTTACAGTGTATCTTTTATATTAGATAAAACGCCGTTAATAAAACGACGAGATTCCTCATCCCCAAATGTTTTTGCAATTTCAATTGCTTCGTTAATTGTTACGTTGTGTGGAATTTCTTCCATGTACTTCATTTCATACACAGCTACACGTAAAATACTGCGATCAACAATACTAATACGCTCAAGCTTCCACTTTTTTAAGTTTTGACGAATCGCTTCATCGATTGCTTCTTTATTTTCTACAAAACCTACTACAAGTGACTCTAGAAACTCATTTGTTTCTTCGCCTTCATCCAGCGTGTTTTCCACTGCTACTTTCGGTTCTAATTCACCTGTAATATCCATTTGGTATAATGCTTGCATTGCTCTTTCTCTAGCCGTCCTACGTTTCATTGTAACTCTCCTTTATGCTTCAAGTCTTTCCTTATACTTTGTTATATTATTATAATTTATAAGCCGTCAATTCACTTACTCTTACAGTTTTCATTGATTTTCCAACCTTATAATACAATGATAATAACACAATTTATCGTTTCACACACGGGTTACAAGGCTGAAAAATAATAAAAAGATTAACTTCAAGTTCCATATCTTATCACAATGTACGTTTTTTGGAAAAACGACACATTTTCTTGTTTATTTCTTATTTTTTGAAATAGTATAATAATTAGAGGGTTGTAATTTGTGAAGAAATGAAACGATAAAAAAGATGCCTATGTTACTAGGCACCTTTTCATTCTTACACTGGTTCGATTTCTGTTTTTTGTGTTTCGAATGTTACGCCAACGATGTGAACATTCACTTCTTTTGGCTCAAGTCCTGTCATTGTAAAGAGTGCTTGGCGAATATTGTCTTGAATCTTTTGTGCAACAACTGGAATTGCTACACCAAAATACATTACAACATAGAGGTCAACGATAATATCTTCGTTTGCTAATTCAACCTTTACACCTTTACCATGATTTTTCTTACCTAACTTCTCAACAACATCTGTAGCAAAATTACCGCGCATTGCCGCTACACCTTCTACTTCAGCAGCTGCAATACCTGCAATTACTTCAATTACTTCTGGTGCAATTTCTACTTTACCAAGAGTTGTATCTTGACCCATATCTAACATATGTTCAGCCATGAAAAAAACCTCCTTTAATGTATCACTGCGTCACAAGTTCATGCTCTTCCAAAAATTTCGTATTAAACTCACCTTTTACAAAATCAGGATGATCTAGCAATTGCAAATGGAACGGGATTGTTGTATGTACGCCTTCAATGACAAATTCACTAAGTGCGCGCTTCATTTTTGCAATTGCCTCTTCACGTGTTTTTCCGTGAACAATTAATTTAGCAACCATCGAATCATAGAAAGGTGGGATTGAATATCCCGGATATACAGCTGAATCGACGCGAATACCAAATCCTCCTGGTGGTAAGTACATTTCTACTTTACCTGGAGATGGCATAAATTTTTTGGCAGGGTTTTCCGCATTAATTCGACATTCAATTGCCCAACCATTAAATTGTACTTCTTCTTGCTGTAACGATAACTTTTCTCCTGAAGCAACAAGAATTTGCTCTTTAATTAAGTCCATTCCCGTTACCATTTCAGTAACCGGATGCTCAACCTGAATTCTCGTATTCATCTCCATGAAATAAAAGGTTTTCGTTTTATATTCATAAATAAACTCAACCGTACCAGCACCTGTATAATCAACCGCTACCGCCGCTTTAACTGCCGCTTCACCCATCTGCTTGCGAATATCTTCATCAAGTGCAGGTGATGGACTTTCTTCTAATAGTTTTTGCAAACGGCGCTGAATTGTACAATCACGCTCTCCTAAATGAATGGCATTTCCGTGTGTATCTGCCATTATTTGAATCTCAACATGGCGGAAATCTTCAACGTACTTTTCTAAGTATACACCAGGGTTCCCAAAAGCGGTACTAGCTTCTTGCTGTGTAATTTGAATTCCTTTTATAAGCTCTTCTTCATGGCGTGCAACACGAATACCTTTTCCACCGCCACCTGCAGTCGCTTTAATAATAACTGGATATCCAATTTGATTAGCAAGCTCGATCGCTTCTTCGGTATTTTTAATAATCCCTTGTGAACCTGGTACAATCGGAACCCCTGCTTCTTTCATTGTATCACGAGCAACGTCTTTTGTGCCCATCTTTGAAATAGCTTCTGGACTTGGACCGATAAAAATCAAGTTACATTCACGGCATAACTCTGCGAAATCTGCATTCTCTGCTAAAAATCCGTATCCCGGATGAATAGCATCGCAGCCTGTTAACTTCGCAACGCTAATAATGTTTGTCAAATTTAAATAGCTTTCTTTCGAAATCGTTGGTCCTACACAATACGCCTCGTCTGCAATCTGTACGTGAAGTGACTCTTTATCTGCTTCTGAATAAATTGCAACTGTTTCAATATCCATTTCTTTACAAGCACGAATAATTCGTACAGCAATTTCCCCACGATTGGCTATTAATACTTTTTTTATCATCACAAAGACTCCCTTATTACGCTTTTACAAGAAATAGCGGTTGTCCATACTCAACAAGCTGTCCGTTATTAACAAGAATTTCAACAATTTCGCCCTCTACATCAGCATCAATTTCGTTAAATAACTTCATAGCCTCGACAATACATACGATAGAATCTTTCGATACTCTATCCCCAACACTTACATATGGAGGTGTATCAGGCGAAGAAGAAGAATAGAATGTACCTACCATCGGTGATGTGATTTTATGTAGGTTTTCATTTTGAACAACCTTCTTCTCTTCTTGTTTTGGCGCTTCTGCTTGTGCTGCTGCTACTTTCGTTTCAACTTCAACAGGCGCTACTGGTTGCATAGCTTGTTTTGCTGCAGGTGCTTGCACAGCAACAACTTCATTACCACGCTTTTTCATTTTGATTGTTGTACCGTCTTTTTTGTATTCAAATTCATCAATATTAGAGCTATCAATTAATTTAATTAATTCGCGAACTTCTTGAATTTTAAACATGTAAAATCCACTCCCATACTCTTGTTTGTCCCGTTTTTACAGATTCTCGTCACGAAAACTAGATTGACTGTAAAAATACGATGTATTCTATTAGAAAATATATTTCATTAACTAATAGAAATATTTACTATTTCCATCTTACGATAAATTTTTTAAACATTCCAATTTATATTTCTTTATAATAAATCGAAACTCCTGTAAAAATATTATTCCAACAAAAATTTAATACCTAGTAATAATACCAAGTTTCACACGAAATTGGCAAGACCACTTCTTAAAAAACATTCACTACTTTTTCAAAACGTTACACAGCAAACATGCCATCCCCTCTACACTCTTCACACATCTATAGTCAACAACATATTTTTACCAAATATTATTTTTTTGTTTACACGCCATTCATCATTCCTTCATATAAGAATAGTATGTTCAAAGTGTAGAAAATATATTGTGTCGAGGTGTGGAAATATGATATGGCTCATTCTCTTTTTACCTGCCGTAATCGTTTGGGCATGCGTTCTTTGCATCCACGTCAAATCCGGAAAAAGTAATCATCAGTACCATGAACCATTAATCTTTTACTCACAACGTGTTTCTCCATTCCGAGTTGAACATAGTAAAAATAATTACAAAGACGAAATAGAAAAAAGCTATCGAAAATGATAGCTTTTTTCTATACACACGTTTACTTACATACTCTATTTTACTATTTGCATACCCTTTGCTTAGTAAAAGATAATAATCCGTAGGGAAATCCCTACGGATTAAGGTTTCACTTATTTCGCTGGTGGATCAAATTTCACACCTACATCTTTTGATCCGCCTTCACTTCTTACAAGTTGAATAATTTTATTTGCTTCTTTCTGTGAATGTTTTGCCGCTTTAACCGTTACTCTAATATCAGTACCATCAGCTCTTACAAGAGCATCTGGATATCCTCCTTGAGATTTAATTACTGTCTCAAGTAATTCTTGCTTCGTTTCCATTGTCGTAATGGCATCAAAATTTTCTTTCGCTTTATTCTTTTCTGTTGCTGAAGCTTTTGTTGAACTCATCACTTCTTGTAATTTTGCTTTTTGTTCACTACGCTGATCTTCCATTTGCATACGTAAAGCTGTGAAATTCTCATCACTTGATTGAACTGATACATTGCCCTCTTTTTTACTTGTTTCTTTTTTTGCATTTTCTTTTTTGTCTGTTTCTTTATTTGTTGTTTCTTTGCTTGTATTTTCTTTTTTCGGAGTTTCTTTAGGCGCTTCGTTTGTTACTGCTTTATCAGTACCTTGTTTTTCTTGTCCAATCTTTTCACCTGTTGCTGGCGATGCTGTATTCATTTTGTCAGGAGTTGTCACGTAATACACAGATAGTACAACAACTAAACTTAACATCGTTAATAACCAAACTGTTTGTTTTTTTAACACTTTATTTCCTCCCTATCAATTTTTCGGTGAAACTGAAACGCGATGGGCCGGTACATCTAGCAGCCTTATCACAGCTTCTTTTACCATTGCTTTAACTTGTATATTATCCACTCCCTTTGCTACTACAAGAACACCACGTACTTTCGGCTTCTCTGTTCGTAAAACAACAGGAGTTTCTTTATCCCCTTCACGTATAATGACAGTCTTTTCATCAAGAGACTCGTCCTCTACTTCTCTCTTACCGCCTGTTTTATCTGTTTCACCTGTTGTTTGTGAGCGTTTCACTGTATTTTTTTCTAAAATTTTTTCTTCAGATGAATCTAAATTCACTTTAATCGTTACGTCTTTTACTCCTGCTATTTCTTCTAAAGCAGTTTTTAATTCTTGTTCATACGCTTTTTCATATTTTTCTACATTTGACATACTATCATTACTTTTTTGTCCGAAAGTTGGTACGTCTTTTTCTTGGTTTTGAGTTTTTTGTTCTTTAAATACAGGTACTTCTTCTTTTTTACTTGAAAAGAGACTACTAGAAAACATAAGCAAAATTCCAAGTATGAGTAGGACAAGTAAAAACTTAGGTGTTACCTTTTTACCCTTCTCGTTGCTTTCTTTTTGATCCCCATTCAATAAGTTTCGAAAAAATGAGAACTTCGAATTTTTATCTTTATTGTCCATTTACTCTACCTGTCCTCCCTTCCATTTGAACTTGGATTTGTTTACCCTCTAGTTGCCACCTGCTTGAAAAGAAATCTTTCATTTCTCCATTCGTTTCTTCCACTTTTTTTGGAGGCTCTTTCGTGTTAATTTCAATTGGCTTTACTGTTTCGATTGCATCATTTTTACTACGTTCTTTTTCTTTCAACGTCACAACAACAGATTGAATATCTTTCGCTGACTTTACTTCTTCTATATTTTCTGCTGCGACTATTTGTATTTCAGAGACAGTCATACCATACTTTTTCTCAAACTCTTTTCCTACTTCTTTTTTCATTTTGGTAGCCATCTCTTCTAAACTATATGCACGTGTTAGAGCTTGTATTTCTTTTTTCTTCGAATCTATTGAATTTTTTACAGATCCTTCTGCTACGTACTTTTCTTCATTAAAATTTGCAATTACTTCATTTACATCTGTCTGCAATAGTTTAAAAAGGGGTGTTAAAATTAATACGACTAACAAAAGACTTACAACGAATTTAACGTATTTTTGCAAATTCGAATTCGGAAGAATAAGATGAAGCATTGTCGCTAAGAGCAAAAAAACGATAATATTTCTGATCCACTCTGTAACAAATTGCATACTCTTCACCTCCTACCGCATCATAAGTGTAATATTCCCCGCAGCAATAATAATTGTAATACTTAAAAAGAACATAAATGATACGATAGCTAAGCAAGCAAATACGTAAATGATGCTTCTTCCAATAATGTCTAAACATTGAATAATTGCTCCGCCGCCAACCGGTTGTAATACTGCTGCTGCGAATTTATAAATAAATGCAATACAGAAAATTTGAATCGCAGGAAAAGCAACAATTAAGCATAAAATGACGAGCCCAATAATTCCGACTGTGTTTTTCAATAATCCTGATGCGCTAATAACAGTATCTGCCGCTTCCGTAAACATTCTTCCAACTACTGGAATGAAGTTTCCTGTTACAAATTTAGCAGTTTTCACAGCTATGCCATCAGCAACGGCTGTCGCTGTTCCTTGTACAGATAATACCCCTAAAAAAATCGTTAAGAAGATACCGATAATCCCAACGCTAACGTTTTGCAGAAGCTTGGACAATTTTGTAACTTTATATTGATCACTCATTGTACTTACAATACTTAATATCGTTGCCAGTAATAAAAGCGGTAGAACGATATAATTCATAAGAAGCCCGCTTGTATTCATTAAGAAAATGATAATCGGATGAAAGAAAGATACAGATACAACCCCGCCACCAGTCGCTATAAGCGCCAATAAAATTGGCAATAGCGCTAATATGAAATCTACCATTGTTTGTATCGTTTCTCTTGCATATGTCATAACGACATAAAAACTATTTAAAGCAAAAATAATAAGTACCATATATACAACAGCATCAGCAATTTTACTTACACTACTTTTTGAAAAAGCGGATTGCAGTGATTGCAACAATGCACTAAAGATTGTGAGCATAATGAGTGTGCCAAGCAGTTTTCCATTAGCTGCAAGCTCATGAAATAAATATTTTAATAACCCTATCATCCACTCTTTTAGAGAGAATTCTTTTTCTCCCTTTACAAACTCCATAAAACTCCCTTTTTGACTCTCTGGCAAATAGCCACCATATTTTGTAACAAGCCCGTCCCAAAATTGCTTCACATCTTCAATTCCGAGCTTATCCAATTGTTGATCAACGACGTTTGTTTCTACAGGAGAAGCTTGTACAACAACCGGTAAAGAAAAGAAAAGGAAGCAAGCAAATAGCAGCTTAGCTCCAAACCTCCTCAACATTCACTCCCCCTTATCCCGTCGGTAAAAATCCGAGAATAGTTTCAATTACAACCGTCAAAATAGGAATTGCCATAACGAGAATTAAGATTTTCCCAGCAAGTTCAATTTTCGAAGCGATGGCACCTTGACCAGCATCTTTTGTAATTTGAGCTCCAAACTCGGCAATATAAGCAATTCCAATAATTTTTAGTAACGTTTCCACGTAGACGTTGCTAACTTTCGCTTCACTCGCTACTCTCTCAATCATTTGTAAAATAGAATGAATTTGATCGATTAAAATAAGAAACATCACGCTACCTACGAACACAATAAATAAAGATGTAATACTAGATTTATGCTGGTTCAAAACAGCAGCTAAAAACGTAGCAACGAGGCCTAATCCGACAATTTGTATAATTTCGATTCGAACCGCCTCCTTTACTGGAAGAGAAAGACACTTTTAATCTTGTCGAATAGCGTATTAATTAAAAATGCAACATGAAATAAAATGACGACAAAACCGACAAGGATAACCCAATTTGCAATATCCTCACGCTTCAATTCTTTTAGTACAGTATGAATGAAAGCTAAAACAATGCCGATTCCGGCGATTTGAAATATTAATCCAACATCAATGGACATCGCCTTTCTCCCCCCTATAGCAGTAAAATTACAATAAGTAGCCCTGCTAGTACCCCTAAGCTCTTAATCATTTTTTCGTATTGCAGTTGTAAAGCTTTCGCTTCCTCTTCTTCTCTCTCCAAATGTGTAATACATAAGCGAATATGTTTTTGTTGTGATTCACGATCATGTTGCCCGAGCGTTTCACCAAATTGCTGCAGTATTTCATACTCGGTTTGTTGAAAAGCCGTCAACTTCCAATTCTCTTTCAAACTATCTATCCAAGCTTCCCTTACTGTTTGTTCTCCACTTTCTAGTTTTTTAGCGAAACTTTGAAATATCCAATTTAATGGCTTTGGCATTTGTTTAACTAATCGCTCGGCAGCCTCAGATAAAGGTGTGTGTCCATACATAATTTCTGCCTCTAATGATTGAAGTGCTGATTTTAATAACCTAAGTTGCCTCGGTCTCTCACTGTATCTTTTAGCGTACGAAAACCCGAAAAAGGTGCTGACCGCAACGATTAACACTGCACCAAATATTTTCACCATACGCCCTCAGCCTTTCTATTTGATAACACTGGTTTTCCATATTTATCTTTCACCTGCATAACCGTTCCTGGACCCCTCGCTTTTGACAACTCCACAAACCTATCAAATATACCAAGCTCTAGCACTGCCTTGAGCGATGGACGTCTCACAACATCCTCATAGGAAAATCCGTGTGCGCTTATAAAAAGCTGGACACCTGCATGCACTGCCTCCATAATTGCTTCACTATCTTCTTTACGGCCAATTTCATCTACGATCAAAATATCAGGACTCATAGAACGAATCATCATCATCATTCCTTCTGCCTTTGGACATGCGTCTAACACATCGACTCGGGTACCAAAATCATATTGCGGGATCCCTTTCACACAACCAGCAATTTCTGACCGTTCATCAACGATCCCCACTTTACAGGAAGGAATTTCCGAAGCACTTACCCCTTGACTCATGCAACGTGCTACATCTCTTAAGAGTGTCGTTTTTCCCGTTTGGGGAGGGCCAATTACCATCGTGTTTAACCACCTTTTTTCATACAAATATGGCAAAAGCGGTTCAGCAATCCCTATTTTTTGACGAGCAATACGAATATTAAAGGAAGAGACATCACGAATCATTTTCACTGCGCTTTTTTCTGTAATGACTTTTCCTGCTAACCCGATTCTATGCCCTCCGCGAAGCGTCACATACCCACGTTTTAATTCCTCTTCCATCGTATAAATTGAGAATTGACTTAACTTATTCAATAAGTAAATAGCATCCTCTGCAGTAGTGATATAGTCATAAAAAAACACCTTTCCGTGTGCAATACACTCTAGCGGCCTTCCAATTCGAACACGAATTTCCTCTAAAGCATCGTATTGCTTACATTCTTCAATTAAGTACTTCATCGTTTTTGGTAAAACTTCTAATACCTCTTTCATCGGCTTCTCCCCACTATACTCGACTTACTATTTCAGTAATGCGATAAAAATACAGCAAATTCCAAGCGCTAGAAAAAAGAGCTTCAAGAAAGAAATTTCACTTGCTACACTCGCTATCCCAATTGTCATTGTTAAAATTAATACGGTAGGTCCAACAAACGCCAACATACCATTTATAAACAACGCTTTCTTCGCATCATTCACATAAAGCATAAGCAAAGCAGCAAATATCTCCGCACTACCTGAAAATAATCGAAGTGCCCCCATAACAAGCACGGATGTTTCCATTGCCGCTAGCCACTGTTTCATTCTTCCACCTTCTCCCGTAACAGTTACTAACTTCGTATTCTAAAAAAGAATATATTTGTACAACCATATGCAGAGGTTGTCTATTTCAGAAGTAAAAACATAATTTTTCTCTAAAGTCTGAATTAAAATCTGAATATTCATATTATTTAACGGTATATTATGGTATATTTAGTTTAAAAGAGGTTTAAACCATGCAGCACGTCACTTTATTACCACTAGATTTATGCTATACAAATGTGATTTTCGAGCTATCAAGTGATCCACATATAAAAAATGCATTGGGGATAACGGTAGAAAATATCGAAGACACGAAAACATTTCTTCTTTTCGCAATAGAAGAAGAGCGTCAAAAGAAATCCTTATCGAGAATGATTGTGAATGAAGAAAATGAAATAATTGGCCTCACCACACTTAAACATATTAATAATGAGAAAAAGCAATCTCACATTGGTAGTTGGCTCGGCTATCCGTACTGGGGAAAAGGCTATAACGAGGCTGCTAAAAAAGAAATCTTTAAAATCGCCTTTTTAGACTTACAACTTTCCTACGTATTTGCTGGTGCTAAAACGAATAATATCCGCTCTTTAAAAGCACAAGAAAAACTACCTTATATTTCATTGCATGTGGAAAACAAGTTTCCAGACGAACACGCTGCACTAGAGAAAGAAGTAAAGTCACCTTGCTCTCTGCATGTCGTGTCACGTGAAAATTTTTTAAACTGGTTGAAATTAAAGAATGAGGGGGAAAAATATGAAGGCATTGAAAGTTAGTTTAACCGTTGTAGTAGAATTAGCTCTTATTTATCTTTTTTCATTATTGGTCGGTTGGTCATTTATAGAGACCTTTTTCCTTGGTAGTTTAGCAATATTTGCAATTATGTGGTTAATTATTATGAGTAACCATAGAAATAACATTACAGATCACGCAATAAGTAAAACATTAACTGGCGTTGAGACTGGCGAAATAAAACCATTTCAAATTGTTTTGACTCCATCTATTATGGGTACTCTTTCACTTGTTTTAGTCAGTTTTATAATAACAGCTATTTACTATCTACCCTATTTCCTATAAAAAAGCACTCGTGAATTATCACGAGTGCTTTTTTACTATGCACGAGAAACGTATTTACCTTCACCAGTGTTGATGATAAGCATTTCGCCTTCGTTAATGAAGATTGGTACTTGTACAACAAGACCAGTTTCCAATGTAGCTGGTTTTGTTACGTTAGAAGCAGTATCACCTTTAATACCAGGCTCTGTTTCTGTAACTTGTAATTCAACTGTGTTTGGAAGTTCAACACCAAGTACTTCGCCTTGGTAAGTCATGATTGCTACTTCCATGTTTTCTTTTAGGAATTTAAGCTCGCGCTCGATTTGTTTTTCACCAAGTTCGATTTGCTCATAAGTTCCGTTATCCATAAATACGTGAGCCTCACCGCTTGCGTATAAGTATTGCATACGACGGTTTTCGATGTGTGCTTTTTCTACTTTCTCACCTGCACGGAATGTTTTCTCTTGAACAGAACCTGTGCGAAGATTACGTAGTTTAGAACGAACGAATGCAGCACCTTTACCTGGCTTTACGTGTTGGAAATCAAGTACTTGCCAAAGGGCATTGTCCACTGAAATTGTTAAACCTGTACGAAAATCGTTTACTGAAATCATGTAAAAAAATCCTCCTGTGTATTACAAAATAATAAGTTCTTTTGGTGATTTCGTAATTACTTCATTACCTTCACTTGTCACAATGATATCATCTTCAATACGTACGCCGCCAATACCTGGAATATAAATACCTGGTTCTACTGTTACAGCCATACCTGGTTCAAGTACTGTATGAGAACGGAATGCTAAACCTGGTGCTTCATGGATTTCAAGACCTATTCCATGACCAGTAGAGTGTCCAAAGTATTCACCATATCCTTTTTCCGTTATGTAGTCACGCGTTAGCGCATCAGCCTCGCGACCTGTTAAACCAGCTTTAATACCGTTCACACCACGTAGTTGTGCTTCTAAAACGATATTATAAATTTCTTTTAATTTATCAGATGGTTCACCGACTGCAATCGTACGAGTAATATCAGAGCAATATCCTTTGTAATAAGCGCCGAAGTCTAATGTAACGAAATCTCCTGTTTCTATCACTTTTTCAGATGCCACGCCGTGCGGTAATGCCGAACGAAGACCTGAAGCAACGATAATATCAAACGAAGAAGATGTTGCTCCTTGTTTTCTCATGAAAAATTCAAGTTCATTTGACACTTCAATTTCAGATACTCCCGGGCGAATGAATGATAGAATATGCTCAAAGGCAGCATCTGCAATCTGTGCAGCTTCCTTTAATATCTTAATCTCTGAATCAGTCTTTATCAAGCGTAACTTTTCTACAAGTCCAGAAGTCGGGATAAATTCAGCATCAATCGCTTCCTTATGCACTGAATAAGAACTATATGTAAGAGTATCTTGCTCAAAACCAAGCTTTTGAATTCCAAGCTCTTTCACTTGCTTTGCCACTTCATCAATGATCAATCCTGCGTGCTGTACAACCTCATATCCAACCGCTTGTTTACTTGCCTGCTCGACGTAACGGAAATCTGTAATAAATTGAGCACGATCTTTTGAAATAAGAACAACGCCTGCTGTTCCTGTGAAGTTAGCCATATATCTACGACTATGTTCATTTGTTAACAAAATACCGTCAATACCAGCCTCATCAAATGCACTTCGTAATCTTTCAATTTTCTCCATTACTTTATGCCTCCCTCAATTTCTCCATTAATGCAAATAACGCTAACTTATAGCCATAAAAACCAAATCCTACAATTTGACCTGCACAAACAGCTGCTGTCACAGATTCATGACGGAACGATTCACGCTGATGAATGTTAGAAATATGTACTTCAATAACAGGAATCGAAATGCTCGCAATGGCATCACGAATCGCATAGCTATAATGCGTAAATGCTCCCGGATTTAAAATGATCCCTTCATATATATCTTCCGCTTCATGAATAATGTCGATAATGGCACCTTCATGATTCGATTGGAAACATTCTAACTCCACTCCCATTGTTTCTGCTTCTTGCTTCATATCTGCTTCAAGTGTCGTTAGCGTGCCCTTTCCATATACATTTACCTCACGAACACCGAGGCGATTTAGGTTAGGACCGTTTACGAGGAGTAACTTTTTCATATTCTTAAAACTCCTTAATATTAAATATCTATACAATATTTTAACATAGGAGTTACTTATTTGAATAGTTCGTCTTCTCTTACCCTTCTTGTTCTGCTTTATTGCTATTTACTGCGTAAGAAACAGAATATGCTATAAACACACCATACAATATAAAAATACATATTGTCGTCACAATTGTCTCTTTTGGTAAATGGAGCGCACTTTTAATAACAGGAGCCATTAAACCCATCCCCAAAAACAGTAGTGCCCACCAAAATAGCCCATAAATAATTCCCGCTATAATCCCTTCAAACTTTGCAAAAAATGCTTTATACAAAAAGGCAATTAAAATTGAAAGAAGTCCCATACACACTATTCCGAACACATTGCCCCATACACCCTCTTTCCAACTTCCAAACGCAAATGGTAAAAGGAAATAATTCGGGCCCGCCTCCGTGAATGAAAATATATGAAGGAAATACCATATCCCGCCCCAAAAGATTCCACCAAACAAACCAATCTGCACAAAATTCCTTGTTCCTAATTGTTCTTGACTCACATCGACACCTCCGCTCAATAGTATGCCCGAAACTATTTTGAAGCATGTTTAAATCCTGCGAAATTTGTCTATAAAAAGAATAAGAAATGTCCGACTCTCATAACATTTTCCCTTGTCATCTACTTGTATTTGCCGATAAAATAAAGGAAACTCGGTGATTGTCTTATTTCAAAACGACAGAACCCAGTATGACAATTGCCTCTTTTTCTACATAAGAGAGAAACAAATACAGGTTGGTGTTAACATGACAGAAGAGTCAAAACAAATATATGGTGGGCAAGCGGTCATAGAAGGAGTTATGTTTGGCGGTAGAGAATATACTGTTACAGCGGTTCGTCGTAAAGATAAATCGATTGAATTTTATCGATTACCACGCGTTCGTAATAAAGTACTATCTACCCTAAAAAAAATTCCATTTTTACGAGGGATTGCCGCTATTGTGGATGCAAGTGCGAATGGAGCAAAACATTTAAACTTCGCTTCAGAACGATTTGACGTCCACCCAGAAGATGATGAACAAATTGCAAATAAAAAAGAAGAACAATCAAAATTAACGATGGTATTAGGAGTTGCAGCTGTTGGCGTTTTATCTTTTATATTCGGTAAAGTCATTTTCACAGCAGTTCCTGCACTATTAGCTGAATTAACGAGACCGATTTTCCCATCTCATACTGGGCAAATTATTGTCGAAAGTGTCATTAAGCTCATGCTATTATTGAGCTATATATACTTTATTTCTTTAACCCCACTTATTAAGCGGGTATTTCAGTATCACGGTGCAGAGCATAAGGTAATCAATGCTTACGAGAATAACCTTCCTCTGACTGTAGAAAACGTTCAAAAGCAAACTCGTCTCCATTATAGATGCGGCAGTAGCTTTATTATATTTACAGTCATTATTGGAATGTTCGTTTATTTCCTAGTCCCTACAGATCCTCTTTGGGCACGAGTTATAAACCGAATTTTATTAATTCCAGTTGTACTTGGTATTTCTTTTGAAGTATTGCAATTTACAAATCGATTACGAGATATTCCTGTATTACGCGTACTTGGATATCCTGGATTATGGCTACAACTATTAACAACGAAAGAACCAACAGATGATCAAGTGGAAGTAGCAATTGCATCGTTTGAAGAATTATTACGTTTAGAGAACAAACAATAATTATTTAAAAATGGTGTTCAACTCCTTTCCTCATCGTTAATATACTAATTTTAATATACGTTTTTAGGAGGTGTCCCTTATGAACGGTCGTTCGTTTACTTTCGCTATATTTGTGCTTATTATCGGATTGGCAATATTCGGCCTTGTTTCATCTGTTATTACAAATCCCATGGGTGTATTAAGAAATATCGGGTACATGTTACTTGTTGTCGGTATCTTTTACTTGCTATACAAGATGTTTACAAATTCCAATGGTTCTGCAAATTCACAAAGCTCATATAAGCGTGCGGCAAAACAATCGAACCGCAAACATGGGAAACAAAATGTAGCACCCCTAGGCAATTCTTTCTTTAAGTCAAATACTTCTAATGACAAAAGCAAAAAAGGGAATTCTCCCACTTTGAAACGAAAAAGAAAACAGTCTCATTTAACTGTCATTGAAGGCAAAAAAAGCAAAAAGAAAGACCGTGCTTCCTTTTAGGAAATACGGTCTTTTTTTATACTTTGAAGTACTTCTTTTAAACTTTTCTCTCTCATACTTTCAATTCGAAGATGATGATTTTCAAATGGTAAATTCCTTGTCACATCATTAGGTACAACAACGCACGTTAATCCCGCTGCAACCGCTGCTCTCAATCCATTTAATGAATCTTCAAATACAACAGCTTCAGACGGCTTAATTCCTAATTCTTCTATTGCAACTCGATAAAGAGCTGGATCTGGTTTTACCTTCTCAACATCTTCTCTCGTTTTAATCACTTCAAAATATTCTCGAATCTGTAGCTCTTCTAAAAAATGAATAACCCATTCTCTAGACGAACTAGAAGCCAGTGCGATTTTCAATCCCATTTCTTTCGCTTCTTCTAAATATTCTTTTACCCCGTCACGAGCTTCTGGTATTCTCATTTTCTCTTTATGTAAAGTTGCCACTTTTTCTTTTAATGCACTTTTGTTAAACTTCTCTTTTAATTGATCATTTAAATATGTATAAAGTACCTCATCTGTTGTTCCAATACATTTCGCAAATTCCTCTAAAGGTAGTTCCCCGCCGTATTCACGAACAGCATCTCTGAAAGAGTGAAACCATATCGTTTCTGTGTCCACAATTAATCCATCAAAATCAAAAATAATTGCTTTCATAATTCTCCCATCCTTTTCGAATTGAAATAAAAAAGGAAACGCCATACGTTCCCCTTAATTACTTTTCTCTTCATTTGCTCTTTGAACACCACGAAGTGTTTCCACTCGGACTGCATCTTGTTCAAAGTATTCCACTAAATCACCAATGCGATCAATTGCTTCCCAACTTAAATGATGTTCAATTCCTTCTACATCATTGTAAATTTTACTTTCATCCACACCGATAATACGCATAAATTGCTCTAGCAAGTCATGACGATATACGAGACGTTCTCCGATTTTTTTACCTTTTGTTGTTAATACAAGCCCTCTATATTTTTCATAAATTAGATATTCATCTTTGTCTAATTTTTGCACCATTTTTGTTACAGAGGATGGATGTACACTAAGCGCTTCAGCAATATCAGATACGCGGGCGTAACCCTTTTCATCAATCAACAAATAAATTTGTTCAATATAATCTTCCATACTAGGGGTAGGCATCGGTTTCCTCCATCCAAGTTCATTTTGCTTATTCCGTACGAAGCAATCAATAAAATGATACACCAGAAAGAATAACGTGACAAGTTGAAAACGAGCCTAAATATATAAAACAAAAAAGAATCTGTATTTGCATACAGACCCCCCTTAAGTAAAATATTGTATTTCTGCATTAGGAAAAAACTCATTTATATAACCTCTTATCGTTTCTTTTAATACTGCTGCATCATCCTTTTTATATACATATTTTCCGATGGTTTTGGAAAACGATGCTGAATCAATTCAAACGTTAAATTTGGTATCGTCATATCTTTGTCGCTCAAATAGTTTACGGTTCCTTCTTCCCATTCTTCATGCATTTAAATTGGCGCAACTATAAAACCAAGTGGATATTCAAGTGCCTTTCGTTCAAAGTAAACGAGCTTTGGCATAAATGGTCTCATATGCTTTTCGCCCTCTCGTTAGTATGGGGGACATTAAAGTTTTCCACCCCAGTAACTTGCTTTGCAAGTTACTGAATGTTATAATTTGGATGCCAGCTACCTTGCAATGCAAGTTACCTGAATAAAAGGTGGTGAAATCATGCACAGCCAAATGTTAAAAGGCGTGCTCGAAGGGTGCATCCTATACATCATTTCACAAGAAGAAGTGTACGGATATGAACTGAGTACAAAATTAAATAAACACGGATTTACATTTGTAAGCGAAGGAAGCATATATCCATTATTGTTACGTATGCAAAAAGAAAAGTTGATTGAAGGAACATTAAAAGCTTCCTCACTCGGTCCAAAGCGAAAATATTATCACGTAACCGATAAAGGATTAGAACAGCTTGAAGAATTTAAACAAAGCTGGGGGATGGTTTCAACGACCGTAAACAACTTATTATTACAAGGGGAGTGATAGGGATGAATGCACAAGACGTGATTGAATTGAATAATAAAAAACGTGAGCTTCTAACTTCCGAAAACGAAATTGCTTATGGTGATATGCTAGTATATCTTCGGTTATCTAATGTACCCGAACATCAAGTGGAAGAACTTTTGTTAGAAATATTAGACCACCTTATCGAAGCACAAGCTGAAAATAAAAATGCTTATGACATTTTCGGAAATGATTTACAATCTTACTGCGATGAACTTATAGCTGCTTTACCCGCCCAAACAAAATTAGAAAAAACTTCTTTAATTGGTTTTGTTATTAGTTTACTCCTTGCTATACAGTTTGGCATAAATGCAATTATTTCATTTTTTATGTTTCTCTTTGAAAAAAATAATACATTATCAAGTCCGCCTTTTAGCATCCTTGGAACTACTTTGTCTGTTTCAATAATTATACTAGGTATATTATTTATTTTATATTTATTAAAGCGTTACTCCTTTGATCAGAAAATGAATTGGAAAAGAAAAATTCTATTTGGATTCGCATTTGCTACTCCATTTTGTTCCGCTGTATTCTTAAATATTTATTTTCAAAAGCAACCTTATCTCATTTATCATCTAACCTTTTGGCAAAACGCCTTAATCGCAATCTTATTTTTTATTTTATATAAACTACTATACAAAAAATCAAATTTTTAACAGCCCTTCAAAAGGCTGTTTTTTCTTCTGTCTAATTTTACAAATTGAAAAATTTCATAAAGAAAATAAGAAAAATGCAAAATAATTAAAGTTAATTGTTGACGTGATGCTTTTATTATCGGTATCATAAATCTTCGTGAGCAATTATTTTTCGTTATACGATTTTTTTATTATTACTGAATTTTTGAGAGGAGAAATTAGATGTCAGTTAAGAAGAAAACGCAAGTACGCACCGGCAAAATGGTACGTGAACTAATGTTAGCAGACGAAGATGTAAATGCTTCGCTAATTATGGTATATAGTGAAAACGGTGTAAACGCAGAAATTAAAATCGAGGGCTTAACGCCGAAATGTAACGAAGAATTATTTTTGAGCGGAAACGTGGATTGGAACAAGAGTGTTATTTATAAAATTGTTGATTTCACTGGAAACGCTGAAGTTGGTAAAGTTACATTAACAGCGATGAACAAAAACAATGTTTCTCTAGAAATTGAACGCGTTATGTGGAGTAAAGAAAATAAAGAAGCTGCCGAGCAAGAAGAAACACAGGTAGAAGCAGCACCGAAAAAAGAAGTAGTTGTAGAAGCTCCAAAAGCAATTACACCTGCTCCTAAGCCTGTTACGCGTGTGGAAACACCTGCTATGGCTAAGCCTACGCCAGTACCGACACCGAAGCCAGTAAGCGTAGAAGCAGCTGTAGAACTAGTTACTCCAACGCCTGTGAAAAAAGCAGTCCCTACTCCAGTTACAAAGCAAGAGACAGCACCGGTTGCTCCTGCAAAACCGAAGCAGCCTGCTTTGACTGAAACAAATTCAAAACTACAAGAAAATTATGTTAAACTCGTGAAAAAGACAATTGAAGTTTGTCAAGATTACGAGCTTGGCATCGACATAGATGATTCTATTGAAAGCTTAAAAGAAGAACTACAAAGCCAAGGTATTAGCGTTACATTTGACAAAGAAATTATGGACGTTGTAAGTCGCCTTCGTTCTTTACAAGATAAAGGAATCAAAGTAGAAAAAGTACTTAATTTACTATAAAAAAATAAGAGGTGGCTATCGCCATCTCTTATTTTTTATAATTCCACTCATTACTTTCATACTTTTCTTTCGCTAACGTTTGAACTTCATGTAACTGTTCTTCTGTTAATTCATATGGAACAAGTTCTACATCTAATCCTTTTTCAAAGCCAACTTCAAACGCTTTAATTAACTGCTCTATCGTAAATGTACGGTCTGTTAATTCATTAATTGCTACTGCTTTAGAAGAGAACATACTCTTCATACGTTCCTTCACACGTTCATTTGGGAATAAAAATAGATCATATAGTTCATCTAAATCAATTTCTAATGGAATCGATCCATGCTGTAAAATAACACCTTTTTGACGTGTTTGAGCACTACCAGCAATTTTTCGTCCTTCCACTACAATTTCATACCAAGATGGTGCATCAAAACATACGCCTGAACGTGGATTTTTTAAATTTTCACGATCTGCTTCTGTTTTTGGAACTGCATAATAGGCTTCTAACCCTAATGCCTTAAAACCATCTAATAAACCTTGCGAAATAACACGATACGCTTCTGTAACTGTTTTCGGCATATTCGGATGATCTTCAGACACAATAACACTATACGTTAACTCTTTGTCATGTAGTACACCCCTGCCGCCTGTTTGACGACGAACGAATCCATATTTCTTTTCGTTAACTACATCCATATTAATATCTTTTTCAACACGTTGAAAATATCCAACTGTTAATGTTGGTACTTCCCATTCATAAAAACGAATTGTTGGTGGCATTTTCTTGTCACTTTGCCAATTTAATAAACATTCATCTAACGCCATATTAAATGCCGGTGAACATTGACCAGAGTTAATATAACACCATTTTTCTTTTCCCATCCTGCACCTCATATAACCAATTATTTTTCACATTCTCTAGTCTACCAAATTCGACAAAATTTGTGAAAGAATACGAAATTTCTTCTTATATGCAAATGAATCTGTTGCATAAATACATATGGGCATTATAATATTGAAAGTAGGATAAGAAAAAAGGGAGCGATAGAATCGTGTCAACAACTTGGATTATTTTATTAGCCGTAATCGTAGCATTTATCGGCTACACTGTATGGATGTACTTCTATCAGAAAAAATTAATTAAAACTCTTACAGAAGAAGAATTTCGCGCTGGCTACCGTAAAGCACAGCTTATCGATATTCGTGAAGCAGACGAATATAACGCAGGGCATATTTTAGGTGCACGTAACATTCCGTTATCACAAATTCGCCTTCGCCATAAAGAACTTCGTAAAGATCAACCTGTTTACTTATATTGCCAAAGCGGATTCCGTACAGGTCGTGCAGCGCAATACTTAAAAAAACAAGGCTACAAAGATTTCTACCAATTACAAGGTGGATTTAAATCTTGGACAGGCAAAATTAAAAAGAAATAATAACATACAAAAAACTAGCTGAATAAATCAGCTAGTTTTTTCATTTCATCTTATTCGCAATGTATAATAAATTCTGCTTGATTACCTTTTCATCGTTCTCTTCTACATTCCGATACAGCAGTTGATATTCAATTCCTTTCTCTTTCCATATAAGCGTAGCAAATTCGTCACCACGTTCATAATCATCTTTATTTTTAAAATAAGCAGACGTTCCATTATTCAGTTTCATTTGTTCTTGAAATCGCTTCTCTTCCACAAGATCCGGAAAACTATAAGGAAAGTTCGCGACATTTAACTCAATATACTCATTTCTACCTGACTCCTTCTGTTTATATTTAATCGTTAAGACAGTGTTCTTTTTCCCAAGCGTTCTTACTTCCCCCTTCACATCACTTGTAATGTCGTACGGTAAAAACGTTGGAACTTTAAACTTCACCGGAAAATATTTTGGAAGTTCCTTTAGCGGAATAGGATCCGTAACACGATCCATAGCTCCTCCTGTTGTTCCCACAAAGTGTTTTTCTTCTTGCATCGTTTGTTGAAATGAACACGAACTAAGCATGAAACTAGAAAACACGAAACAAATGATTCTTTTTTTCAATTTGTTTCCGCCCTTTCATACCGCTCTCTTAACGAACGAAGCGTTGATATTCTCTTCATATTCGCTTTGTCACCAAACTCCACCTTTGAAAACTTTCCACGTTATTCTCACACATTTTGACAACACTTTTTGCAAACAAAAAAGACCCCTATCATTCTTACGCCCAAGTGAAAAGGTTACGCGAATAAAAAGAAGTCTTATTAATACCATAGTTTGTGAAAAGCTTTTCAGGTCAAGATTTTTTCTTTCTTATTATTTTCCCTTTATAATAAGGGAAAGAGGTGATACATATGGCCAATATAAAACAAATTGCTAAAACTGCTGGTGTATCGATATCAACTGTTTCTCGTGTCCTGAATAATCACCCTTACGTAAAAGAAGAAAAGCGTAAGCGTGTTCTAGATGCTGTTGAAGAATTAAACTACGCAAAAAATATAAATGCTGTCCATTTAATAAGAGGGAAAACATATACAATTGGCGTTATGCTTCCTTTCATTAACCTCCCCTACTTCAGTACGATTATTGAAGGAATCGGAAACGAAGCGTTAGCTGCCGGATATCACATTAATTTATGTCAAACGAATTACGATAGCATTGAAGAAATTCGTGTTCTTGAAATGATGAAAATGAAACAATTTGATGGGATGATTATTTGCTCCCGAACGAGCTCTTGGGAACAAATCGAACCTTTTGCAAAATTTGCCCCTATTATTTCATGTGAAAAAATGAAGCATCCCCTCATTTCATCCATCTACGTAGATCATTATGAAGGTTTCCGTCTCGGTACTGCCTATTTACTAAGTAGAGGCCATGAAAAAATCGGAATTTGTTTAGCAAGAAAAACAAGTGTAAATTCCATGGAGCGAGAAAAAGCGTTCGCCGATACACTTCGTAACGAAGGGAAAACGTTGCATCCTGAATGGATTTTCCACCAATGCTATACAATGCAGGACGGAGCACAAATACTCCATCGTATTTTAAATATGACAAATCGTCCAACTGCTATTTTCACAGCGAACGATCAAGTTGCAGCTGGTTTATTAACAGAGGCTCGAAAACATGGTATTCGAGTACCTGAAGACCTTGCTATCCTTGGATTTGATAATCATGAAATTTCAAAGGCATTAGAAATTTCCACAATTGAACATCCCGGTCTCGCAATGGGCTCACATGCTTTTTCTTTATTTCATAAGCAGATTCAAAGCGAGCAAATTGTCGGCAGTACAAAAGAGCTTTCATTCCATTTAATTGAGCGAGAGACTGTCTAAAAAGAGCGTTACCTATAACGCTCTTTTTCAGCTCTTCACCTATTGACTTTATATTTTCCATCTCATATAATGAACCTAACGAACGGTAGGTAGGGGATAAAAATGACAGCAAACCGCATTAAAGCTGTAGCACTTTCTCATTTCGCACGCTACGGCTACGAAGGAACTTCATTAGCAAATATTGCTCAAGAAGTTGGGATTAAAAAGCCATCGATTTACGCACACTTTAAAGGAAAAGAAGAGCTATATTTTATATGCTTAGAATCCGCTCTTCAAAAAGATTTACAAAGCTTCACTGACGATATCGAAAAATTTTCAAATTCGTCTACTGAAGAATTGCTCTTACAATTACTAAAGGGCTACGCAAAACGATTTGGTGAAAGTGAAGAATCAATGTTTTGGTTACGAACTTCTTATTTTCCGCCTGATGCATTTCGCGAACAAATTATCGAAAAAGCGAATGCGCACATTGAAAACGTCGGAAAACTTTTATTCCCTATATTTAAACAGGCAAACGAGCAAAGTGAACTGCATAATATTGAAGTGAAAGACGCTCTAGAAGCTTTCCTATGCTTACTGGACGGACTTATGGTTGAACTACTATTCGCAGGTTTAAATCGCTTTGAGACTCGTTTAAACGCCTCTTGGCAAGTATTTTGGCGAGGCCTTTCAAACTGACGGATTGCTCCTTTGCAATGCGTCGTTTTTAAGCCCTTTACCTAACGACTGGTAGGAAGGAGAAATGACAAATGGCATGGATTTATGTAATCTTAGCTGGTATTATTGAAATCTTTTGGGTGATTGGATTAAAACACGCGGAAGCACCACTTGAATGGGCTGGTGTTGCTCTATTAATTACAATTAGTTTCGTCTTATTATTTAGAGCTTATAAAGATTTACCTGTCGGTACTGTATACGCAGTCTTTACAGGTATTGGAGCTGGTGGAATCGTTCTTACTGAGATTTTCGTTTTCGGAGAACCTTTCTCTATCGTAAAAGTTTTATTAATCGGTTTAATCTTCTTCGGAGTAATTGGTTTAAAACGAGTAACAGAAGAAAAAGAAGCGAAGGAGGCTGCATAAAATGGCTTGGGTATTTTTAATTCTAGCTGGTATTTGTGAAATTATTGGTGTACTCTTTATGAAAGTAGCCACTGAAAAGAAAGGCTGGGCACCAAAAGTTATCTTGATCGCTAACTTCGGCGTAAGCTTCTTCTTCTTATCTCTTGCGATGAACACATTACCGATGGGAACTGCTTACGCGATTTGGACTGGAATTGGAACTGCCGGAAGCGCACTTCTAGGCATCCTTATTTTCCGAGAATCAGCGGATTGGCGTCGTCTTGCTTTCTTAAGCTGCATTTTATGCGGCGCTGTTGGCTTAAAACTATTAAGCTAACGTGAGGTGAATGTCATGTGGAAAGAACAAGGAAAGAAAATATTAGCATGGATCACACTTTGTATCGTCATTCTATTACAAATAAGTTTTCATATAATAGAATCATTGTTTCATAAAGTATTATCCATTCTCACATTCCTTCCTAACATGACACTTGAAATTATATCGATTGTTTGGTCCATTATCGCCTCCATTGCAATCGTCATTATATGGAGTATCGCCAAACTATGGAATAAGTTATTTAAAAAGGACAGTACTTCTGAAAAAGAGTAACTGTCCTTTTTTATATTCATTCAGACTTTCTGTAGAAGTTAGATGTGATAAGACAAAACAGACCAATTATAACAATACTTATACCAATTCCTTTATGCAAATTAGGAAACGGTGATGGTATGTCTGAATAAAAATTTGATAACAAAAGACCTATTGACAAAAATAATACTCCTATTTCAAATAACAATTTTCGTTTCCCCATTGTTCCCCCTCCAATTTTTTTCATACATTCCTTTCTTTTGGACATACTACCCAAAAAAAGGAGTGGATAATATGCAAAATTCTATACATAAGCAAATCCTATTTTTATTTTTCCTATTTCTTATTCTCATCATCGTTTTCAGCTTTATATTACATACTCCGAAAGATGTGCCAAATAGCGTTTCTTTTTATAAACTACTGCTCTCGTATTGTCGTTATTGAAGAAGGTGCCTTTTTTTAAGGCACCTTTTAAAATTCTCTTTTTTTATATATTTTTACTGAAACAAAGATAGATATTATGAACATGCATATTGAACTAACGAATAACATGCTGTTATATAATTGAATTTGTTCCAAGTTGATTTGAAACAAAGTTTCTAAAATAACAATCGGCGCCATGAATATTACTATTGTAATAAGAATAGTTTTTTTATATCCTAACCAAAAAGATATTGGTAGAACAAAGCTTAAATACACTAAAATAAAGCTAATACTAGCAACCATTGTCGTTTCAATAAATTCAAATAAGTTAACCTCGCTCTTCATTCCTATCGTGAAACAACCGACCGTTACACTTATAAAAAGAATAATTATTGCTACTATATATTTCGCATACACAATTTGTTTTCTCAATATTGGTAAACTATTTACTATAACTTCACTCTCATTTTTACTATCTGCTTCAAATGTTTTTACTGTTGCCCCAATTGTAATAATTACTGACATAATGATGAATAAATTTTACGTATCTGTTAAGGCCATATAAAAGAAAACAGGATACAGTATGTACCAAATTAAAAATTTCCATTGAATGATGAAATCTTTTAAAATTAGTTGCTTGATCATGTATTACACCTCCTAATATGAAAATGTCCCTTCTATAACTCTGCCTCCTGAAACATTTTCATTGAGAGGAACATGGATACGAATATACTCACTAATACTCCGATACTAAGAACACCCATTGCTTGTGTAGCCTCTTGAGAGTGAAGTACTTTTAACATAATTGTTTTATCACCAAAAATATTGCACATAAGACCAATCATACCCATTAAAGGAAAAAGCATAATCAAATTCAAGACAGTAATAACTTTATATCCCCCAATGTAATTAGTCGGTATCGTTACTGCACAATAAATCAAAGTTGCTACTATTGCTGAAAATATTGCATATCCAGGCATAACTATATCTCTGTTCAATAAAATATTCCCTAATATTACGACTATAAAAGTTACACTCAAACCAGCCATAATAAATAATGTGCTTGAAATATATTTAGCTATAATTATCTCTTTTCTCGTTATAGGCAAACTCACTAATACTTTTTCTGCTTTACTTTTCTCGTCATAATAAAAAGAAATATATATAATCGTACTACATGTTATAAATACTCCTATTGCAATCCCCATTGGTTCGACGGAATTCTTAAAAATAGATAAAATAGGGATTAAAAAATAGAAAGGAAACATCTTCTTCTGTAAAAAAAACTCCTTCAAAATCAACTGTTGCATATGAATTCTCCTCTCTATAAATCACGCGTTTCATAAATTTTAATTGTAAGAAGCATAGAAACGATATAGACACTAGCTAGTGTGATTAATCCAACTATAAATATGCCAAAATGTAATGGATTCATAATCCAATTTATAAATGGTGGTGTAGCTTTGTTCAGATCATCACTAATAAACATCCAAAGAAGTACACCAATCCCCATTGCTGCCGCTGATACTATACTTCTCATGCCCTTTGATTTTGTACCATAATAACTAGGAAAAAATGTCGCCACAAATACTAAAGAATAAATCACTCCACTTACCACTACATACCATGGAATTTCAATATAAAAATTAGGATGGTATACACCAATATCATCAATAACAGCAATACCTCTTAAAAGGAATACAATTATCATAGTTGAAACCATGGCACCGACAATAAATATTGCACAGGAAATATATCTAGCAATAATGATATCCTTCCGACTTACTGGTAAACTATTTATAATAATGTCACTTTTATTTCTTTCATCCATAAAGGTTAACGTCATAACGGAGGAGAGGGTTATAAATAGACAACTCATCGGAAATAAAAATTCACCACTTGGCTCTAACATAAAAAACAAAAGAGGCATAACAAAATTCACTAACCACATTACCCGAAAAAAGAACAAATCTTTATATACGAGCTGACGCATAGGCACCTCTCCCTTTCGCAGTGTAAACGATAATGTCATCTAATGTAGGCTTTTCTAGTACAACCTCATTTCCAAACCAATCGATGATTCCTTGTTTATCCTTCGCTAAACCTTCAAAACCAAACTTACTTTTTCGTAATCCAACAAATAGTTCTTTTCCTTCTCGGTCTAATAAATCATTACTGCCTTTTACGATTACGTAGTTCTCCATTAAGTCTTCTTTTTCACCAGTAAATATAATTTCTCCATCATTGATGAACGTAACATAATCTGCAATGCGCTCTAAATCTGTTGTAATGTGCGTTGAGAATAATACGGATACTTCATCTTCCATTACAATTTCTTGCAACATATCAAGTAATTCACTTCGAACAACTGGATCTAACCCTGCTGTCGGTTCGTCCATAATAATAAACTCTGCGTGGTGCGAAAGTGCGATTGCAATCGCAAATTTCATTTTCATTCCTTTTGATAATTCTTTAATTTTTTTATACTTTGGAACTTGTAATCTATGCATATACGATTGATACTGCTCTTCGTCCCACTTTTTATATAACGGTGCAATAATACGCTTCATTTGTTCACACGTTAAATCTTCGTAATAATGATTTTCATCATATACAAAGCCGATATTTTGTTTTATTTCCTTTTCAGCTTTCTTATTGTCCTTGCCAAAAATTTTTATATCTCCGTTATCTTTTTTAATTAAATTCATAATCATTTTGATCGTCGTACTTTTCCCGGCCCCATTCGGTCCGACAAACCCCATAATATATCCGCGTGGTAACGTAAAACTTATATTTTTCACTGCGAAACCTTCATAACTTTTACAAACGTTTTTTAACTCTAACATCTCTCTCATTCCCCCTTATATAAAAACGCAATCATCTGCTGTAATTCTTCAAGTGAAAGCTGCAACGCTTTACTTTCATTCACAATCTCTTCCGCTTTACTTTCCAATAGGCGAAGCCTTTGTTCTTTTAATAGTTCATTATTTTTACGTGAAACATAGGTCCCCTTCCCAGCAACAGTTTCTATATATCCTTCTTTTTCAAGCTCCTCGTATGCACGCTTCGTTGTAATGACACTAATTTGTAATTCCTTCGCTAAGCTACGAATAGACGGTAATTGATCTCCACCCTTTAAACCGCCATTTAAAATAAGCTGGCTTAATTGTTTTCTTATTTGCACATAAATAGGGTCTTGGGAAGAATTCGAAATAATAATATTCATGTTTTCCTCCAGTTTGTGTATATACTGTATATACCTTATATATACAGTATATACACACCATCCTATTTTTGGCAAGAAAAAAAGACCAACATTTTCCTGTTGGTCTTTCGTATATGTATCACTTTTCAAAGCGATCTAACATCTCGTCTCTCATTCCGAAACTTACTACTGCAATTCCTATATACATAAACAGAAGGAATACCGGATGAACTGTGTTGTACCAGCTGCTGTCAACGATTAAGTAAATCGTTAATGCCACAACAAGAACAAACGCTAAGATAAACATATAAAAGTGTCTTGTACTACCCATGATAAACTCCTCTCTTCTCACTTCACCATTCAACAGTTTATTTTATCGAATAATTCGATATGACTCAAGGTTAACTTTCTGTTATGTAATCAAGTTCCACCTTTACAATGTCCTCACATGCTATTGAAATGATTGTTCCTTGTTTATCAATCACCGTCACTTCTCTATTATCCATTACACGATTTGCTACTCTTTCTAACACTTTTCCTTGGTCTCGATAGCAAAATTCTTTTACATCTTTAATTGTTTCTCCATTTTCTAAATGGTATACCATTCTATAACATCGATATCCCACACTTTCACCCCCGTCTTGTTCGTTTTTTCACATATACATAAAAATGAGTAATCTTTGCCTCATCACATCTTCTTAATTTCAATAAAATTCTAACAAAAATAAATACTTTTATCAAACCGACTTTTTCAACAAAACTACCTATAAAACTACACCTTACACCATTAGGAAACAAAAAACATATTTTTTTAACATTTTCTTCACTATTTCTGCATAAAGTGAAACTTTAATCAGTGGGGATTTTTGTTCATCCCCACTGATTATTAGTTGAACCAATCGGGCATTTACGGACAGTTTATCTCCCACCTGGCTTCTTTGCACCAGCTAAGTTTTGAGTTGAGAGTTTACTGTCCGTTAATGCGGGACAAATTCTCCATACAAAAAAAGAACCCGCCTCAGCGAGTTCTTCCTTTGTTATTTTAATCAAACTTGTACAGGAGCTGGCTTCGCATAACGTAAAACTGGTTTACGTGCAGCCATCGTTTCATCTAAACGTTTAATGACTGTCGTATGTGGTGCTTCTTGTACAACTTCTGGATTTTCTTCTACTTCTTTAGCGATTTGAATCATCTTATCAATGAAACCATCTAATGTTTCTTTTGATTCTGTTTCTGTCGGCTCAATCATAATACATTCTTCCACATTTAATGGGAAGTAAATTGTTGGTGGATGGTAACCGAAATCAAGCAGACGTTTTGCAATATCTAATGTACGTACACCAAGTTTCTTTTGACGACGACCTGATAATACAAATTCATGCTTACAATGTCTATCGAATGGAAGATCGTAGAATGGCGCTAATCTTCTCATCATATAGTTCGCATTTAATACAGCATACTCAGTTACTGCACGCAAGCCATCTGGACCCATAGAGCGAATATACGTGTATGCACGAACGTTAATTCCGAAGTTACCATAGAATGGTTTCACACGACCAATTGCTTCTGGACGGTCGTAGTTGAAGTGATAACCATTTGCCGTTTTCTCTAAAATCGGTTTTGGTAAGTACGGAATTAAATCAGCTTTCACACCTACTGGACCAGAACCTGGGCCACCACCGCCGTGAGGACCTGTAAATGTTTTATGAAGGTTTAAATGCACAACGTCAAATCCCATATCTCCTGGGCGTGCTTGGCTTAATACCGCATTTAAGTTTGCACCATCATAGTATAATTTACCGCCTGCATTATGGACGATTTCTGCCATTTCTAAAATATTTTCTTCGAATAGACCTAATGTATTAGGATTTGTTAACATAAGTGCTGCTGTTTCTTCGTTTACAACACGTTTTAAATCTTCTAGGTCAACAAGACCATTTTCATTTGATTTTACTGTAATTGTTTCAAAACCAGCTACAGTTGCAGATGCTGGATTCGTTCCGTGAGCAGAGTCAGGCACAATTACTTTCGTACGGTTAAAGTCACCATTCGCTTCATGGTATGCACGAATTAACATTAAACCTGTCCATTCTCCGTGTGCACCAGCTGCTGGTTGTAAAGTAACAGTATCCATACCTGTAATTTCAATTAAATGCTCTTGTAAATCGTACATTAATTCCATTGCACCTTGTACTGTCTTTTCATCTTGCAACGGATGAATATTTGCAAATCCTGCGAAACGAGCTACACTCTCATTAATTTTCGGATTATATTTCATCGTACAAGATCCAAGTGGATAGAATCCAGAATCCACACCGTGGTTACGGTTTGAAAGTGCTGTATAGTGGCGCATAATATCAAGTTCAGATACTTCTGGTAGCTCTGCATCTTCTACTCGAATATAATCGCTCTCAAACACATCTTCTAGTTTCACTTCTTCTACATCTAATTTGGGTAAGCTATATCCTATGCGTCCTTCTTTACTCACTTCAAAGATAAGTGCTTGGTCTTGGTTCTTCATTGGATAGCCCCCATTTCGTTTACAAGTGTGTCAATTTCCTCTTTTGTACGAAGCTCAGTTACTGCTACAAGCATATGGTTTTCATGCTCTTTATAATCACGGCCTAGATCGTAACCGCCGATAATATTCTTTTGTAATAATGCATCGTTTACTTCTTTCACTGGACGTTTGCAATCTACAACAAACTCATTGAAGAATGGTCCAGCAAATGTTACTGTGAAGCCTTTCGCTTCAAATTGACGTTTTGCATATTGTGCTTTAGAAATGTTTTGACGTGCCATTTCTTTCACACCTTGTTTGCCAAGTGCCGTCATTGCAACAGAAGCTGCTAATGCATTTAACGCTTGGTTTGAACAAATGTTAGATGTCGCTTTATCACGACGAATATGCTGTTCACGTGCTTGTAACGTTAATACAAATCCACGTTTACCATCTGAGTCTACAGTTTGTCCAACAAGACGTCCTGGAATTTTACGCATAAATGCTTTCGTTGTTGCAAAGTAACCACAGTGCGGTCCACCAAACTGCGTTGGAATACCGAATGGTTGTGCATCACCGATTACAATATCAGCACCAAATTTCCCTGGTGGTGTTAATGCGCCTAATGATAATGGATTTGAAGAAACGATAAATAATGATTTTTGTTGATGAACGATTTTTTCAATATCAGCTAATTTTTCAACTTGTCCGAAGAAGTTTGGATATTGAACGATTACACAAGCAACTGTATCATCTACTTCACTTTGTAATACGTCTAAATCTGTTACACCATCTTTATGATTAATTTCAACAACTTCAAGATTTTGACCTTTTGCATACGTTTCAAGCACTGCTCTTGATTCTGGATGAACCGCGCTAGATACAAGAATTTTCTTTTTGCGAGTATGGCCAGCTGCTAACATTGCCGCTTCAGCTAAAGCTGTCCCCCCGTCATACATAGAAGAGTTTGCTACATCCATTCCTGTTAATTCACAAATCATTGTTTGGAATTCAAAGATTGCTTGTAATTCCCCTTGTGAAATTTCCGGTTGGTATGGTGTGTAAGCTGTATAAAATTCTGAGCGAGAAATAACATGATCTACAATTACTGGAGCATAATGATCGTATACGCCTGCTCCTAAGAAAGAAGCGTATTCTTTTAAGTTAGCATTTTTACTAGCCATTTGAGATAGCTCTTTTAAAAGCTCTGGCTCTGATTTTGCTTCTTTAATTTTTAAATCCCCTTTAAAACGAACACTCTCTGGAATATCAGAGAATAATTCATCGATCGTTTGAACGCCGATCGTTTGTAACATTTCTTTTTTGTCTTCTTCTGTCATTGGAAGATAACGATGCAACATGAAATCTACCCCTCTCCCCGTTACTTTGAACGTTTGTAAAATGGTGTTGGAACAACTACTGCTTTGACGCGTTTATTACGAATTTCAATTTCTACTTCTGTATCAACTGCTGCGTATTTTACATCAATTAGTGCTAAACCAATGCTTTTCTTTAACGTTGGAGATTGTGTACCACTCGTTACTTCCCCAATTTTTTCTTCACCAATAAATACAGGGTAATGCGTACGAGGAATTCCACGTTCGATTACTTCGATGCCGACTAATTTACGAGGCGCACCGTTTTCTTTTTGCTCTTTTAACGTTGCTTTTCCAAAGAAGTCTGCTTCTTTATTTGTTTTTACCGCAAAGCCAATTCCAGCCTCAATCGGTGTAATATCTTTTGATAATTCTTGTCCATAAAGTGGTAATGTTGCTTCGAATCGAAGTGTATCACGAGCACCTAAACCACATGCTTTTAAGCCCTGTTCTGCTCCAACTTCAAGAAGTTTCTCCCAAAGTTTTGCAGCATCTTCACTCTTACAGTAAATTTCGAATCCATCTTCACCTGTGTAACCTGTACGAGATACAAGTGCTGGAATTCCATCTACAAGAATATCGTTTTTAAATTTAAAGAACTTAATTTCTTTCAAATCTTCTGACACAACTTTTTGTAAAATGCCTTCTGCTTTTGGTCCTTGAATTGCAAGCTGTGCAACTTCACTAGAAACATTGACTACTGTCGCATCGCCAATTACATGACTTGCTAACCATTCGTAATCTTTCTCGATATTTGATGCATTGATTACTAATAAATAGTCTTCTTCACCACGTTTGTAGATTAATAAATCATCTACTGTACCACCATTTTCGTAGCACATAGCTGTATATTGTGCGCCCCCTACCTTTAAGGTAGATACGTCATTTGTAACAACACGTTGTAAAAATGCTAAACTATCTACACCTTTTACTTCAACTTCTCCCATATGAGACACATCGAACAAACCTGCAGCTGTACGTACAGCTTCGTGTTCTTCTTTAATGCTTGAAAATTGAACTGGTAATTCCCAACCACCGAAGTCGATTGTTTTTCCACCATACTTCGCGTATACATCAAATAACGGTGTACGTTGTAATGTAATCATGCTCTCTCCCCCTTATGCTTTGACAAATCAATAAAAGTTGCTTCCCTTTTCTAAACATTTTCATTCTGAAAAGATAGGATATACGGAATCTCATTATATTTTTTTATGAAAGCGTAAATAAAAAATCACTTTCTTGGATAAAATACGAAAGATTCCACACATTTCACACCATTATCCTAACATCATTCGCTATATTTCATCAATATTCTAGCATAAAAAATAATTTAGAATTTTTTATGCTAAAACACAATAAATACAGCTTTTGAGATTTAATACTTTATTATTGTCTATCATATAGCCTTTAATAACGATAATTATGCCTTCTTTTAAGGAAAATCATCATACATTAAAAATAATTACTTTAGTTTATAAAAGGTGGGAGAGTTGTAATGAATGTCGATATTTCCGTAGATCGGACATGGCAAAACAATTTTTTAAATAGAATTGACGAAGATGGTCCTTGGACAAACTGGGATTTATATCACTTAGCTTATGAAACAGAAAAATCGTTACTTGTTCCTACTTTTGATGGACTACAAGCACCGAAACATTTATCCCATTTCACACCGCTTCCGCATCAATTAGAAGTCGCTCAAAATGTGATTGAACAAATGAACGGTAAAGCGATTCTAGCAGATGAAGTAGGCCTTGGAAAAACAATCGAAGCTGGACTTATTTTGAAAGAATACATGGTCCGCGGGCTTGTGAAAAAGGTACTTATACTTGTCCCAGCTTCTCTCGTATCACAATGGGCATACGAACTGAATACAAAGTTTTTCATTCCCGCTGTAGCACAAAAGAAAAGCTACTCATGGGAACAAGCTGACGTAATCGTATCATCAATTGATACTGCGAAACGTTCACCACATCGCGATATCGTGTTGAACTTGGAATATGACCTTATTATTATCGATGAAGCACATAAACTGAAAAATAATAAAACAAAAAACTATGAATTTGCACAACGATTAAAAAAGAAGTTTTGCTTATTACTAACCGCTACTCCTGTTCAAAATAAGATTGATGAAATTTTTAACCTTGTTTCTTTATTAAAACCAGGACATTTAGGCAATCAATCCAACTTTGAAGAATATTACGCTTCCAAAAATCGCTCAGCCGAATCAGATGAAGACTTAAAAGCTCTCATTAATAAAGTAATGGTGCGAAATAGACGACATAATACCGGTATCGATTGGCCGAAGAGACATGTACGTACAATTTTTGTTGAGTTTAATGAACAAGAACAAGCTCTATATAATGATATCGAGAATTGGCGAGGACAAGACGCCTTCACATCTGCTTTCTCATCGTTAACTTTAAAACGGGAAGCGTGTAGTAGTCGTGAGGCTGTTTACTATTCATTGAAAAAGCATGTAGAAAAAAGACAGAAAGAAAACGAACATTATATAAAAGATCCACATATCGATGTGCTAATGGACAAAATTAATCATATTCCTTTCAACTCAAAAGCAAATAAAGCTCTTGAGCTTATAAAAGAAATTGACGATAAAGTCGTTATCTTCACAGAATATCGAGCGTCACAAATGTACTTACAATGGTTTTTACAACAACACGGTATTTCTTCCGTTCCATTCCGCGGCGGGTTTAAACGCGGGAAGAAAGATTGGATGAAGGAGCTTTTCCAAAACCACGCACAAGTATTAATTGCAACTGAAGCTGGTGGTGAAGGGATTAACTTACAGTTTTGTAGCCATATGATCAATTATGATTTGCCATGGAATCCAATGCGTCTTGAGCAAAGAATCGGACGTATTCACCGTCTCGGTCAAAAAAATGATGTTCATATTTATAACTTAGCTACAAAGCATACTGTTGAAGAACATATTCTGAAACTGTTATATGAAAAAATCAACTTATTCGAGCGTGTTATCGGTGAACTCGATGAAATTTTAACGAGAATTAATATGAAAAACATCGACGCGCACATTCAAGAAATTTTCGCGCAATCAAAAAGCGAAGGTGAAATTAGAATTAAGATGGAAAACTTAACATCTATTATCGACTTTGCGAAACGAAATGAAGCTGAGGTGCAAGGCTATGCAGCAACATGAAATTCATAATTACTTATACAATTTCTTTGAGGCGAATAACTGTGAAATTTTAGAACGTTCTCCTCATTTATTAGATGTACAGTTAACAATTGAGATGGATAAATTATTAATGAATCGCCCTTTTTATTGGCACTATCTTGAGAAAACAGGAGGCGTACCGAATCCGATGCGCCTTACTCTTATTACAAATCCAGAAAATGAAGAAAATGATGGTGAGCTTATTCACTACGGTTCACCACGTCTACATCAAATTTTCCAAACGACAAAAGAATTAGGCTCATACATACGTTTATATGAGGATGTAAGACATAATGGGGCAACACATACACCGCTCCACCCTTGGCTCGGTATTAATATAAAAGTTTCCTATCAATGTGATCGAAAAAAAGACATCCTTCACTCGATTGGTATTCATCTCATTTCTGGAACAATGATGGCAAACTTTCATGAAACATTAACAAACATTAAACTTACACCAAAAATACCTGATTTTTGTTTTACGCTCTCGCCTATCATTAAACCGCAAAGTGGTTTACAACGTATAGAAGACGCTTTAAAAAATATAATTGCAGAAGATGACCATACGTGGGCAAAAGAAGCAAGAGTGCGTTGGAATCATGATTTAGACCTTTTAAACCGTTTTTATGAAGAAAGTGACGAACTTCCTGAGAGCTATGAAATTGAAAAACAAGCTCTGCAAGAACAGTATGAACCACGTATTACAGTGCAAATTATTAACGGTGGACTCTTTTATGTTACCGCGAATCATTTTCTATCAAAATAAAGCTCCTTCTGCTTTAGAAGGAGCTTTATTTCGAGTTACTCTCTATCCTCATTACGCTCTTGTTGTTTTTGCTTTGCCATGCGTTTTTGATACGCACGATCCTTCGCGCTCACATGATTTGCATCAGTTGGAAGATTTTCTTTCGAACGTCCAATTCCATTGCTCATCTTTCCCACTCCTTTTTACGTTTTTCAGAATACATGTTTATTTTCAGCTAAAGTTACAATCCTTATACAAAAAAATAAGAGCAGCCATTGGCCACTCTTACTCGCTCACATATTTTTGAAACATATCATGGATGCCTTTATTTACTAGGTTCGAGATCTGCTCGTCAGATTTATTCGGATAACGATCACGCAATCTGATAGATGCCTTCACCATTAAATTTTCTAATACAGAACGGCCACCTTCTCCATAAATAATTTCAGCATATTTAACAAGCCTTCCATCCTCTACTGTTGCTGGATTATGATTGAAGAAAAATTTACTCATTGTCTCCACCTCTCTCT
The DNA here is from genome assembly GCF_038006085.1 of Bacillus sp. FSL K6-0073. NCBI lineage: Bacteria > Bacillati > Bacillota > Bacilli > Caryophanales > Bacillaceae > Bacillus > Bacillus sp. FSL K6-0073. The sequence goes on from NZ_JBBOUN010000001.1 coordinate 4,252,742, forward strand.
TTTGATAACGTTTACATTTATATAGATTATTTATGTTATTTATTTCACAATATTGTATGCATGTATATTTAATTAGTTTCATTATAAAGCAACATATCGATAGTAAATATGTGATTTTCCGTCCATTTTGTGAACAAATCAAAATGAAAGCGTTTCCTTTATTATATACTAAAAAAACTTACTACGCTAGGGGCAATTTTTTTCAATCTACTAACCCCTCGAAAATTGATATATTTTTTCTTTTCCCATTAAACCTTATACAATTTTCAGAAATTATATTATAAAATATATGTATGACTTAAGGAGGCTTTGTATGAATCAAAATAAAAAAGCTATATTAGATCTTGTCTTTTATCTCGTAATCCCATTCCTCATTTGGAAATTTGCAAAACCTTATATCGATCCTTATTACGCGATGTTACTTTCCTCTGTTCCGGGGATTATTTATACACTGTATACCTTTAAAAAAGAAAAACAGTTTAACGTGACAGGGTTCTTTATTTTAATTACACTCATTTCTAATACAACGGTAGATTTATTATCTGGGTCAGCTGAACGAATGTTGTGGAATGATGCATATTATCACATCGTACTCGGTATTATCGTCATCTGTACAATTTTCATAAAAAAACCACTCATGTTATATTTCGCTGCGGATATTGCCGCACTGCAAGGCCATGACCGCGATAAAAGTCGTGAGCTTTATCGTGATAGTCGTATATATCCAGCACTGCAATATTTAACGTTATTTTTCGGACTGCAATTTATATTAAAAAGCTTTTTAAAAATTTATTTCATCTCTGTTTTTGGTGTAGATGGCTATGGTGAAATGAGAGCGATTATGACCGCTGTCGGCTGGGGCATTTCTATTTGTATCGGAATAGGATTCGTATGGGTGAACAATAAAATACATGCCGTTACGGAAGAACAAGAATCCGTGCAGTAAATAAAAATCCCCTAGTGTAATAAGACACTAGGGGATTTTTGGTTTGCTAAACATATGACTAAAATTTAACTTGATTTTTTTCTTTTACTTTTTACATTTCGGTAAAACAAAGCAGCACTCAGCGGCATAACACCAAACCACTTATTCATAAATGGCTCTTTTTCAGCACGGCGTTGTTCTTTCTTTTGTTTTCGATCTTCTTTTGGAGCATCCATATACGACACAAACTGCTGCGTCACAAAGCGAACATAATCATTAGTAGACATATTATCATCACCTCTACTTGATTAGTATGTCCACTTTTTTATACATTAATCTTTTCCTTTAATTCATTCATAATTTGCTTTACAGACTTATTTGTCGTATCGATATGAATATGAGCCTCTTCATAATAAGCTCGGCGTGATTCAAATTTCTTTACGAATGCATCTATATCTTTCTTTTGAAATAGTGGACGTGTCGTATCTTCCCGAAGCCTTTCTGCAATTACATGCGGATCACAATATAAATACACGACAGTTCCGTTCTCTTTCATCCACTTGCGATTTTCCGCTCGTTCAATAATTCCCCCACCAGTTGTAATAATAACATTATGGACTGGTAGCACACGTAACATTTCGCTTTCATATTCCCGAAAAGCCATTTCGCCTTCTTCGGCAAAAATTTTTCGAATTGCCTTCTCTTGCTTCTCTTCGATTTTTTGATCAGTATCTACAACATCCATTTGAAGTTCTTTACTTAACGCTTTTCCAATTGTTGTTTTCCCTGCTCCCATATAGCCGGTTATGTATATAGATTTCATTTTAACCCCTCTTTCCAAAGAAAATCATCATTTTTTCGGTATAAAGTAGAAATTTATAAATTAGCAAAATAAACCATACATAACTTATCTCAATTAATCATATCCTTAATAAAGCGTAATCAGTATTATACTACTGATTACGCTTTATTTTTTAGGAATTAACGTTTATTTTTTATTAAAGCTTCGATTTCTGTCAGCTTGATTTTACAATACTGCCATCTCTCCTCCTCATAAACATCACTGTTGATTTTAAAATATTCATTTAAACACATCAATATTTCACGTAAGTTCATAAGGGGTATTTCTTCAATCTCAATTCTGTTATTAGAGATGAACAAACCTAAATTATTTAATAAATTGTGATAAAAATAGAAAATTTGATGGTTCTTTTCACCATTTTCTTTCATCAAATATGAATAAAGATTATCTATTTGTGAAAGTACTCCTTTTAAAGATGACATGGAATCATCAATGTCAAACCTTTTATCTTTACTTAATAATGAATTATCTATCCACCTTAACATCTCTACTTTTAAGCGATATATTTCTATAACATCTTGTATACATTTTTCAAAATAATGACATCCTTCTAATGCCATTTCATCTAGTTCTTGATTTGATTTTATCCCCTCTTTAATCACGTCAAAAATTTGTTCGAAACATTCTATAACACCACTTGAACAACCTTCTATTTCAATATCAAGAATCCGGATTAATACATCATTCAAATCCTTCAAATATACAATATCTTCAAATTCACTTTTTAGAGAAGTGCCGGTTATAGCCTTATTAGATAAATAATAAACGCTCAAAAGCGACCTCAGATTCGTTGTAATGTTTAAAACAAGTATCCATTCCATATCTTTTAAATAATATTTAGAAGCTTCCCGTTCTCTTTTATTACTAAATATACTATCAGTAGTTTGTAAAATTTTATTTACTTCTTGAAAAAAATATGAAGATTTTATTAAAATATTCCGTTGTGGTTTACTTAACAACTCAAAGACCTGGTATATTTCAATCTTCTCTTTTTCTATAGCATTTTGAAGCATTTGCGTAAATAGTTCTATTCGATTTTTTAACCTACTCTCATTCTCTCCTTCCAGATTACTGTTTATTGCTACTAAGTATTTGTTTATTCTGGCAAAATCCAATGAATCCACATTTATATTATTTAAATCCAGCTCCTCTAATAATCTGTCGTTTTCACTTTTTATTTCTAAAAAAATCTCATCCGCTATTTCACTAGAAAAAATAATGGAATTATAAAAGTCATATTTTCGCTCAGCTATCATGTATTCGTTTCCTAAAAATGTGAATTTCCCTTTCTCTCTTAGAAAAGGAAGAATAAATTTTTCTTCGTTATTAGAAAGAAAATTACGAATATCTCCATATTTTAGAATCTCATCATACTCTTCTTTAAATAGCACTTTAAAAATATTCAATTTAAATATAAGTTCACTTATTTCAATTCCGTTATTTCTAGAATACTGCTCATCTTTTTTGTTAATTAAACTAGCTTCCAGAAAATTAAATGTTTCTTTGATATTTAAAATTATTTTTTTCACATATCGCGGATTACTTATTTTATATTGAAATTCATTTAGTCTATCGCTTAACTTTTTCATTTCCATAATATCGCTATCGGAATTTTCTTTTTTTTCCTCTTTTATTCTTTTGTCAATAGACTCCATTTCATTTTTAAAATAATCTTTGATTATATTTATATGCTCCTTAAATTTCAATTTTAGGATTTCTATTTCATCATTAATAATGTCCTTGTCATATCTAGGAATTAACTTTTCAATATAATAATATAACAATTCATTTTCGTGTATTTTACTCAACTCAAATTTTTGATTTATGAACTTTTCAAGATACTCAATAGTAATATTTTCTGAAATTATATTCTTGTAATCTACCAAAAATAAAACTGTTACCTTTTTTAAATCTACTATCTCCTTAATAAATGTCAAGGTACTATAGACTGTTTCTTTTTCAACTCTATCTAAATCATCAACAATTATATAGATTCTTTGATTTTCCTTAACTAGTCTCCCAATACTTTTTTCTAACTCAATTTTTGATGTTCTTAAATCCAGTTTTTCATTTTCCTGGAATACATCTAAAAAAACCGAAAAACTCGTAATAGTTTTATAGTCAACAAACTTCAAAAGTAAATCAAAATATTTTTTATATGGGCTTCCTTTTCCAGTATATATTTTATTAGCTATCAATATTTTCTCTAATTGACCAAATACATAATTCAATAACTTTTCTCTTGTATCTAAAATCATTGGTTGAATATAAATTATTGTATTATTTTTTTCTTCTATCTTTTTTTGTAGTACGCTAATAAGACTCGTTTTCCCTTCTCCCCAGCCCGCGCTAATGGCTATTGCATAAGGATCATCGGTCCCTATGGCATTCAAATACCCAAATATTCTATCATGTTCTTTCTTTCTAGTTGGAAATAAATCTTCATAACAATTAACTGGAATATCTGCAATTTCATTTCTATCAGTATTCCTTAAATGTTTTTTCACATTAGAATTAAATACTGCCCATACAAAGAAAAGACTAATTATACTATTTAAAATCCATATAAAGTTAACACTAGCTACCACTTGAGTAAATAAAACAGATAGTAATAGCACAAAATTTACCTTACAGTAATTTTGAACTATTTGTTCTAATGTATTAGAATAATAAAAACATTCCTTTAAAAATATAGCTGTCATGAGTAAAAAAATTACTATGGCAACTATCCAATAAGATGAAAGAGTATTTACTATAACTTTATTATTTACAAGCTTAATCGCCTCTCCTAAGATTATTGCTAACCATATATAAAAAATGAAATCAATTATGTTTTTTGATTTCAGTTCCCATTCTACCTTGATTTGAATCATGATTATAACCGATACAATAAAACTTCCAATATATATATATGTATAACCATTCATACTACCTATCAAACCAAAAATATCCCCACCTACCTTTTCCAACATATCCACTAAACTACCTTCCAAAATTCCAAACATTTTTTCTCCTTTCAGAATAACAATTATTTCCTTTATAATTTCTTCTTTATATTGTTATATCACTCTTAGTATAATACTAATTTTTAATGATAAGAAACCAAAAATGAACCATATATAAGGAGAGTCTCTTCGTTTACAAAAAAACTTCTTCTTGTTCAAATTTGGGATTAAAGATTATAATTATATCTGTTATTATTTCTGTATCACTTGATATTTCATTTTTGAAATTTAAAATAGCAAATTTTATATTAGCACCCTCAAGAATCGATTTCATCCTAAGAGTGACTTAAATCCTAATATATCATCACTTCCAAATTCTTTACTATACATAACTAAAGGTAGTATTTTCTACTGAGTAGAAGCTTATATTTTGATGAGTATATATAAATCATTCATTACAAATCAAATCTACATATTAATTAAAATTAATATGTAAGCTGTTTCATACTAAAAAAATACAGTAGATGACCATCATTTAATGTGTTAGTCATCTACTGTATTTTTAAATCTGGAGATTAAATCTTTCCATCGATTAGACCCTTTTTAAGGATGAGATTGAACTCAACATAAAAAATTGCTCATCTGCCTCTGATGTTAATCAGTCAGTAAAGTATAATGCAATGCTCCATTAAAACAACAACATGGCTCTTTGTAGTAATTTGATTACTGGATGTGATATATTACTTAAAAACTCCTCTTCGCACCCACTGCGTTGCAATCCATTTCTCGCCTTTCGTTACAGGTGCCCCTCCGTGTAACGTAAGCTCGTTTAGTGATTGATCTTGATAAAAATACTCAAAGTATACTGCCATTCCCTTTCTAGGGTGTACAGAAAGATTTAATTTTGGGAAGTACGTTTCTCCGCCTTCTTCTACATCATTTAAATACATTACAAGCGTACTAATACGATTGTTAGCAGCTGATCTACTATGTTCCGCAAAATAATCATAGTGTGCTTTATATTGTTGATCCACTTCATAATTTAAAATGTGCAATCCTTCTCCGTGCGCCACCGGAACATTCATGATAGATGAAATTCGTTTTTCAATCTTTGAAGTAAGTTCATTGTCTTCCAAAAATGCACCGCTACTTGTTCGAATATCATTTACATCACGTGATGAACCAATTTTAGAACGCTCCATTTTATTTTTAGACATTTCAATCAATTCGTCACATTCTTCATCACTTAGTACATTTGCTAATACGACAATAAGAGGTTCTTCGAATTTTGAAATAATGTGTATTTCTCTATCTTCTGTCATAATCGTATTTCCTTTATGATCAAAAATAGTTTGTTCCTTATTTTCACCTATTTGATTGTTGTTTGTCATTTCCCTATTCTCCCTAAAAATAATGATTGGATAGCATGAATATATCATATTCTTTCTACCTTTCTCTTTTTTGAGAAAATTTAAACTTTTAATCATTATATTTATCCATTTCTTCTAAAAAATCAATTCAATTTACAATAGGAAATCCTGGTTTATCTATATATATATTTTACATATTATCCTTCTATCCAATCGACTATTTTCCCATCCTTTTTTCTATACCGAAAACTCACCGTATAGAAAGCTTCCTGTTTGAGTGTACACTGCAAAGCAACGAGAATTAAATCATTTTCAAAGACATAATTTCCACTCGCTTCTCCCTTTTCATACTGAAAGAAAAATGTATCTTCTTTTTCTTTTTGCTGTAAGTCTTTTTTTATATCTGTAATAGATCGGTTAAGTAATTCATCCAATAAAAATTTTTGTTCTATTCCTATATAAAAATTTTTATCTGTAAACAACATATTTGTTTCGTATATAAAAAAAGAAGTTAATAAAATAAGAAAGATAATCGTTCCAGGCATTGTAAATCCCTTTTGCTTTCTCATACGTTTATTCCTATTTCGCTATATCGCATAACTACACCTTCATATATTTTCCCACTAGTATCTTTCACATTTATAATGAGTACATGAGGTGTTAGTTTGTAAGAAACCGTTCCAATATTTTGTAAAACAACTTCCCTCCCGCGCCTATTTACCTTTCTTATAAGACGACTATTCTCTTTTTCATACGATACTTCACTCCCATTACGCGATCGGAATTGTAAAATACTTTCTCCATTTTCAAATGCTAGCTGTTCTCCAGATGATACTTCACGAAACTCCAATTGCATTTGCCCTAAATACACATCCCACTCCCAATCATTTAACCCTTTCGACTGTTTATTTTCCATTTCAATGAAATGTAGGCGGGGAAAGAGCAAAAAAAATATTGATAATAGAAACAGACATACAATCATTTCTATTAATGAAAAACCAAATTCTAATTTATTTTTTCTCCTACATAAAAGCATTGTTCCATCATTCTGTCTTTCACATCTTTCCACATGGTACAAACTTCATTGCCTCCCCAATATGTGTAATACACAATTCCATTTATATTCTTTTCTATTATTCGCTTTTCTTCATTTCCATACATATATATAGCTGCTTCTTTTTTTAATAATCCAGTTGCCTTATAACGAATTTGTATATTTTTTCTTTCTTGCATAACTAATACTGTTTGCGGTAGTAGTAACGATACAGCCATCATTAAAACACTTAACGATACAATCATTTCAGCCATTATGGATCCTTTTTGACATTTCACGATACGTAAATCTCCCTCTTCCAAGCTGAAATACAATTTCATATTTATAATTTCTATACGAAATTATAATCGTACCACCTCTATTAATATTTCCACTTGGATTATATGTCATCGGATTTGGAAACGTATGCAAATCAATTTGTATATCTTCTTCATACTCTCGCTTAACGATATAATACTTTGTACCTGACTCTTTTATAGCATACATATTTCTATCTTTATGCCAACGTAATGTGTAGTGCTTTTGACGGTTTATCGCTAATTGCTGCATATACAAAATATCATTTGAAAACTGTCTCAAAAATTGTTCAACTTTTTGTCGCTCGTATAAGGAATGAACACTAAAATACGTAACTATACTTAATACAGAAATAACAAATAAAACGAGTAACATTTCTAAAAAAGTAAACCCTTGTTGTTTCACAATGCCCTAATTGATACTGTGCCATCATCTGATATATGAATAGATTCGCCATTCGGACACTTATCAGTTGTAATATACTTTTCATCTGCCAGTTCTTTTAACGATGGAATTTTATTATGTTGTAATTGATATACTTGTATTTGCGCTTCTATAGATTTCATGTAAGCTGCACACCCTTTTCCTTGGACCGATGAACGCTGTGTAACTACATTTGGAATAATTAATAGTAATAATATAGTTATGACAACCATTACTAATAGCATCTCTAACAGAGTAAATCCTTCCTCATTCTGCATACAAATGCCCCCTAAATAGAATTCATCATTTGAAACATCGGCATAATCATCGCTAAATACATAAGGACAACGATTCCTCCAATACATGTAAATAAAATAGGCTGAATGATAACTAACATATGTTTAATTTTTCGTTCCATCTTTTCCATAATAAGATCGCTATAGTCACCTAATTCAATCCCTAAATTGCCATTTGCTTGTCCATGCGTAATAACATAAGAAAGTTCTTTCTCGTAATACCCACTTTTAGCAATGATAGATTGTAACTGTTCTCCTCCAATTAATTGTCTTTCAATCCGATTCGCTTCATATTGAAAGAACGGATGATATCTTTGCTCCATCATTATTGTTAAAGCTTCGCATACTGATAGTCCACCATTTAATAAACCACTCAACTGAGTAGCAAAATAATGTGAATGCTTTAAAATAAGAAGTGTTTTGATGAGAGGAATACGAAGCATGATTTTTACCTGTCTAATATGTGGAAGTTTCCTAAAATACAACATGTATAAACTACATCCAATAATAACAGTTAAAATAGCGGTTAAAATAATGTATGGTAGCAGTTTTATTGCACTTAAAATTTGTTCTGTAAGTAGTGGTGTATTAGAACCGAACGAACTATAAACCATTTCAACCTGAGGTAATAAAATGAGGTTAAAAATAAAAAGCATGATTAGTAGAAAAAACATCAAGAACATAGGATACTGCATTATTTTCATCATGTCTTTCCTATACTTATCTTTCTTATAAAGAAGTGCACTTCCTTGTTGCAAAGCAAAAGAAATATCACCATGTTGCTCGGCATAAAATAGATAACTTAACATGTCCTGATGAAACTTTAACTGATGAAAAGAATCGTGTAGACTTTTCCCATCTTTTAACCCCTCAATCATGCGCTGCAATTGTACTTTCTTTTCTACAGGTAATTGAAACTGTAAAAATTCTAATGCTTGTAAAAGAGAGTAGCCTTTTTCTAATAATTCTCCTAAACGTTTCAACAATACTACTTGATCACTTAAACTCCAAGTTTTCTTAAACATAAACATCTTCTTCTAAAAAACCTAAAGCATATCCTTTTCGTATTGACGATTCTAAAGTCTCATGTTTGTAAGTAACACATTCTCCATCTGCATCTTTAAGTGCTTGTTTTAACTCATGTCCATATAGTAGCTCATAAATGCTTGCTTGCCTTACTTGCCTCATTGATTTACATAAAGTTGAGCACTTTCCTCTGCAAAACGGACACTTCAATTCGACAAGTCGCTGTGCAGCTACAGCCAATAAAGACTGTTCAATCTCTTGCCTCGTTATACCATAATCCATGAAACGAATGATTGCTCCTTTCGCATCATTCGTATGCAGCGTTGTCATTACTAAATGTCCTGTCAAACTTGCTCTTATAGCTATTTTTGCTGTTTCCTCATCCCGGATTTCACCGACTAAAATAATATCTGGATCATGACGTAAAATAGCCTTTAATCCTGTTTCATATGTGAGACCCGCTTTTTCATTTATTTGAATTTGTAATACATCGTCACTTCTTTTTTCAACCGGATCTTCAAGTGTAATGATGCGATGTGTTTTCTTTTTTCTAATTACTTCTAATAATGCATACATTGTCGTCGTCTTCCCAGATCCAGTCGGTCCAGTAAACACGAGTAGCCCCTGTGAATATCGTAAAAACGAGAGTAGTTTTGCTGCCGTACTTGGAAATAGCGAAAGATGTGATAAGGGCTGAACAGATGCTTGTAAATGAAGGCGAATAACGAGACTTTCTTGATATACTGTTGGAAGTGTTGAAAGGCGTAAATACACTTCTTGTCCATCAATTTGCAAATACAACGAACCATTCTGTGGCTTCCGTTTCTCTCCTATGTCCATAGATGCTAAAAATTTGAAATGTGAGACAAGTTTTTCTCCAAACTCCTTTTCAATACACTGTCTCGTCATTAAATCTTTTCCTATACGTAGTTGCACTGCTACATCCTTCTGCCGGGGCACAATATGTAAATCTGACGCTTGTACCCTACACGCCTCTTTTAAAATTGTATTCGCAAAAATTTCAATCCCATTCATCACTTTTCCCTCCTCACTATGTATATAGCATGAAAACATGCACAATAAAAATTTGGACTTTTGTATTTTCAATAGAGGAAAAAGGAAAAATATGTTTGTGAAATTATGAACAATTTCCGAATTATTGTCTGAAATTACCTATACTCATGTTTATCTGTATTATAATGTTATTATCTTGGATAAAGTGATAAAGGTGGAGATCCTCATGGAACAAGCTTTAAAAATTACAGGTGTATTATCTGACCCAACTCGTTATTACATTTATAAATATATTTCGCAAAAACATAGTTACGTAACGGTACAAGAAATTGCAGATGAATTCGATATTCATCCAAACGTAGCGCGTTTACATTTATCTAAATTAGAAGATGTTCATATGCTAAAATCGGAAACGAAGAAAACTGGAAAAGGCGGAAGACCGAGCAGATTATATGTCTTATCTGAAGATGTTATCCAATTACAATTTCCATTCCGTGATTATCAATTATTAGCAAGAATCGCATTTAATTCTTTACTTAGCCTTGGCGCTGCTGGTGAGAAAGCGCTATACGAAACAGGAAAACAATTCGGAGCTGAATTAATGCAACAACATATGCAACGTTTAAATGTGAGTGAAGATGCTTTAACAGTGGAACAAAAAGTTCAAATTGCAAAAGAAGCTTTCTCAACAGCTGGCTTATCACCTGCATTTGAATTAAGTGCAGATGGAACAAAAATTTTCTATGATGTACACAATTGTCCATTTAAAGAAGTTGCTGTTCATCATCCAACTGAAATTTGTAACATGCACGGAGATATGATGAAAGGAATTTTTGAAATCCTATTCCCTAACATGGAATTAACTCGAAATGATAGTCTATTAGATGGATGTAAATCTTGTAATTATAAACTAACAATTTAATTTCTCATATAAAAAGAAGCCAATAATAATTGGCTTCTTTTTATATGAATGAATATTTACAATAGTAAGAAAAATAAACTATAATGAGGTGAGGTTTACTTTTTTTAGAAAAGGAGGGAGATGGCATGGAGCGCATGTTTCGCGTTCTCGGCTTTTGGACTGGAATTTTCTCGGTTATGTTTTACGTAGGGGATATGCAACAGACCGCACTACTATTTTTAGGACAAACAGGTTTCTTCGTACTTTTAAGCTATTTAAAATTAACAGAGCGTATGTATATATACGTATTTGGGGCATATTTAACTGTTTTCTTCATAGGATTTACATACTACACGACGTTTTTACTTGTCCCTGGGGCTGGACATTAAAAGATGGCATTTTGCCATCTTTTTTTAATTCCGGAATTTCCTAGTTGACTTATAAGTTTTATTGCCTTATATCCTATATAACAGATTGGAATTAGGGGGAATCAACATGAATACACTGCTTGTCGGAATTAACGTTGCAGTCATGCTCATTTTAGTTGGCGTATTATATTATATGCAACGTAAGCATGTATCTTTTAATAAACGTGTATTTACTGCTTTAGGAGTCGGAATTATATTCGGTCTTATATTACAATTTATTTATGAACCAACTTCTAAAGTAATTATTGAATCAAATACTTGGTTTGGCTTAATCGGTAACGGTTATGTGAAATTACTTCAAATGATCGTTATGCCACTTATTTTAGTATCTATTATTTCAGCCTTTACAAAATTACAGTTAACGAAAAACCTTGGTAAAATCAGTGGTCTTATTATCGGAATTTTAATTCTTACTACAGGAATCGCTGCAGCTGTCGGTATCGCTGCAAGTGCAGGATTTGATGTATCTGCAACAGGCTTGCAACAAGGTGATGCAGAATCTGCTCGTCTGAAACTAGTTGAAGAAAGATTTACTTCTATTGAAAAGACAACAATTCCAGATAAATTATTAGAGCTATTACCTACAAATCCGTTTCTTGATTTAACAGGCGCTCGTCCAACATCAACAATTTCTGTCGTAATATTTGCAGCCTTTATCGGCATTGCCTTTATAGGTGTAAAACGAAAATATCCAGAACAAGCAGAACTATTTAAGAAAATGCTTGATGCTGTATATGCAATCGTAATGCGTATGGTAACATTAATTTTACGCCTTACTCCATACGGCGTATTAGCTCTTATGGCAAAAACAGTTGCTGGTAGCGATATAAATGCTATTTTAAAACTTGGTAACTTCGTGTTAGCCTCTTACGTAGCACTTATCGTAATGTTTATCATTCACTTATTATTAATTGCATTGTCTGGTTTAAATCCAATTCAATATTTGAAAAAAGTGTTCCCTGTACTAACTTTTGCATTCACATCTCGCTCTAGTGCTGGTGCGATGCCATTAAATATTGAAGCTCAAAAAGAAAAGCTTGGTATTTCCGAAGGAATTGCAAACTTCGCAGCTTCATTTGGGGTATCTATCGGACAAAACGGTTGCGCAGGTATTTATCCAGCAATGCTTGCAATGATGGTCGCTCCAACTGTAGGAATTGATCCATTACAACCACAATTTATTTTAACTTTAATCGCTGTTATCGCTATTAGCTCATTCGGTGTTGCCGGAGTTGGTGGCGGCGCAACATTCGCAGCTTTAATCGTACTATCTACAATGAACTTACCAATCGGTATTGTTGCTCTAGTTATCTCGGTTGAGCCATTAATCGATATGGGGCGTACAGCTCTTAACGTAAGTGGTTCTATGACAGCAGGTCTTATTTCAAGTAAATGGCTTGGTGAATTAGATCAAGATACGTACAATCAAGATGATACAAAAACTGGTGAAATTGCTTCATAATGAAAAAAAGACGCTAACATACAATTGTTAGCGTCTTTTTTATTCCGTTCCCTCTTTATAGATTTTATCTTGAGAATTCTTACTCCAAGTATTCTTCTAGTTGCTCTTTTAACTCCTCCTCAATCTCATAACAAGATTCATCAACAAGTTCCCCTACTTTCTTACTCCCAAAAATGTTTGAATGAATTGACATTCCTAAAAAGATTCTTTCGCATTTCCAAATTGGAATATAGTGAAATTCAATCATCTCTTTTTCTTCATCTAATATAGCTATGGCAACTGATGAATAATAACCCACCTCATGATATGATCCCCTTATAGTAGACAGAAAAAAGAAAGCACATTAATCTGTTTACTATGGAGGGGATTTTTCTATGGGTAAAATTCGAGTAACTTATGATATGGAATTCAAGAAGAAAGCAGTAGATTTATATATAAAAGAAGGAATGGGCTATAAAACTGTTGCCAAGGAATTAGGAATTGATCACTCGGTCGTAAGGCGTTGGGTGAAACACTTTGAAGCCGAAGGAATCAAAGGGCTAGAAGAAAAACGTGGTAAAGCGAAAGGATCCGGTTTAGGCAGACCAAGAACGAAGCCAGAAGATCCAGAAGCAAAGATAAAACGATTAGAAGCGGAAAATGAAATGCTAAAAAAGCTCTTAAAGATGTAAAAGGAGGAATGGAAGCTGTATCCAAAACGAAAAAATTTGAAGTTATCCATGAGATGATAAACACAGGGCACACGGTTACCATGTTATGCGAGATTGCTGGTGTAACCAGAGGTGGATATTACAAATGGGTAAAGCGGTATTCAGCACCTTCTGAAAAACAATTGGAGGATGCTGAAATCAAGAAAAAGATTGTAACGTGCTATAAAAAACTGAAAGGAATTTATGGCTACAGAAGAATACAAGTTTGGTTGAAAATCACCTATAATCTTCATATTAATCATAAACGAGTACAGAGACTTATGAAGGAATTAGGTATCAGATCCGTTATTAGGAGAAAACGTCCTTATTACGGAAAGAAAGAAGCCTATGTGATTTCAGATAACCATCTAAACAGAGATTTTCAAGCTTCCAAACCGAATGAGAAATGGGTAACAGACATTACTTACTTAATTTTCAATGGACAGAGACTATATTTATCCGCGATTAAAGATCTATACAATCATGAAATTGTCGCCTATGAAATCAGCCGTAGAAACGACTTGAAGCTTGTGTTAGATACCCTGAAAAAGGCAAGAAAAAAACGAAATGTAAAAGGAATTCTTTTACACAGTGATCAAGGGTTTCAATATACATCTCGACAATATAACCAATTACTAAAAAAATATCAAATGAAGGCAAGCATGTCACGAAAGGGAAATTGTTGGGACAATGCTTGTATAGAAAACTTCTTTAGTCATTTCAAGTCAGAGTGTTTCCATTTATACTCTTTCCGTAAGGCTGATGAGGTGAAAGTTGCCGTGCGCAAATATATGTACTTTTATAATTATCAAAGATTTCAAAAGAAATTAAATAACCTGAGTCCATATAAATATAGAACTCAGGTTGCTTAATTGTGCTTTTTAAAGACTGTCTACTTGACAGGGGTCACTTCATCAAAGGGATTCTCTTTTTCTCTTGCAAATCCCATATCTAATTCCATGTGTTTTTCTATGTATAAATGCGCATACTCTTTATGCAGTTTAAGTGATATTCGCTCTATTTCCTTCTCCATACATTGAATGTTCTCTTTTAACTCCAACGTAAACTCCTGTTCTTTATATTTCATTTTCGCCTCCTGAAACATAGAAAAAGAGAATATGATAACATATCCTCTTTCCTCAAATATATTTCATTATCTCACAGCCCGTCCTTTTCACAAATAACCATTTTGTTCGCACCATTTATGAAATTGTCCTACGTCTACTCCAACTAACACGATATCCTTTAGCTCTACATCAATGATTTGTTCTCCAATTACAATAGCAAACTGCGATGCTAATTTTGTCTCGTTTTTCTTTACAATTCCAATTCGGTTCCGATGCGGTCCATCTTTTATATATGCTTTTTGTCCTACAATATCAAAGTTCAAAATTCTCACCTCTTTTACTGCGCTCAAATTGGAAATACGATCTCCACCTCGGAAAATTTCCTTTCATTGCACTATTTCTCTATATATATGACGAAACAATAAAAGAGTCCTTCCTTCTTTACAATTATTTTTTCTTTGTTTCATTTTTGTGATTGAAACGTAAAGTTTATAATAAAATACACTTGGAAGCGCTTTCTATGTAATTTTTTATGTTATAATATATAAGTAGAACTTCGTAAAGAGGGTTAAAAAATGAATACAAAAATGATTAAAAAAGTAATTGAAGCATTAAAAGTATATGGCTTTCAGGATGTATCATTCTGTGACAAAACGAAGCAATTTTTATTTCATAACGAAACCGATATTATGAGCGGCTATGCAGAAATAACATATAGTAGTCAATTTGAAAAATTCAACGTACAAATTCATCCAATTGAAACGCATCACCAAGCAGAGTTACAAGAGATTGAAAGACATATACAAGCTTGTATAAGAAAAGTGGAATATTTAAACGCACTTCTTACCGGGCAGACAAAACTAGATGATAAAATTATTATTATGTAAAAAAAGAACGTGATCCAATCACGTTCTTTTTTCATTATACGTTCATCTTTTCCTTTAGTTGTAATCCTGTAACAGATTCTAATACATCCATCGATTCTCCAAATGTCATATCAAAAATTGTCTTGTCCTCTATGTATGGAAACTGTCTGAAACGCTTTTCTAACACCTTCACAGCATCTGATGTAAAGTTTGCACTATCAATGCCAAATTCTGTTTCAAGAAGAACGATCCAATCTAGCACATGAAAACCTAATCCATTGACGAATGAAATAAGTTTTTCTTCTGGATTTGAAGATAAGAATACTTGGCGTTCCATCTCACTAAAAAGTTCTTCTCCTAAGATTTCAGCTAACTCATCATCATGTTCACGTTCAACAAGTTCTTCGTAGCCGTAATCATCCACAAGCTCTTCTACTTCTTCACTATCCTGACAAAGCAATTGACTAAGAAGTGCCTCTTTCTTAAATTCACTATTTTGTACGACTTCTAAAAAGCTCGTTTCCCATCCATTTTCTAATTTCATATTATGTACTCCTTTATATACGTTTCTTATCATCACTGTACCCAAAAGATCACTTTTATAACCTTTTAGGTAGTTACTATTATTTCACATGATTCATAACATAAGATGCAAACTCAGCTACATCTCCTTCAAAAATATTTATTTCTGGCAAGTGATAGAACGTTGTTTGGAGCGGGTTTCCTGCATGATATACATATATCGTTTTCTCTAGTGCAATCGCCATTCCAAACTCTGTATGGCTCCCGTTTCCACCATCTAATATAAGTAAAAATACATCCGCTTCTTTTACAGCATTTCGTTCTGCCTGACCAATTTCTCTTAATCGTTCTTCATTCGCTGCTCTTTCGTTTTTGGTCCAATCATATGTATGGTGCCATCCTGCATGTTTCAGTTCATTTGCTACGGAATGTACAAGATGTTTATTTTGGAAACCTGAGGCGATATAAAAATTCATTTATATACACTCCTTCATTATGTATGGGGAAACTCCTTTTTAGCGTTATTTGTTATAGCTATAATAAAGAACAACTTCAAAAAAAATCCCCATCTTTAAAACTTATTTGCGTTTAAATGATGGGATGCTTCATGGTCTTCTTTTATTTTTTGTTTTTTATAACTTTCATCAGCTAACATTTCTAGTTCAGCTGTTATCTCTGACTTTTCAAGCTCTCTTTCTTGCGAAAATTTCCTTGAAATATAAACAATAACACTACCAACGTACAACACAAAGCATATAATAAGTGCAGTATTTTCATAGAGACTTAGCTCCAACACAGTCACTCCTAATCCATTCGTATTTTCACGCCTCATTAATTGGAATTTCCCTATTAACCCATTTGTTATCCCGCTATTTGAGGGCAGTAAGACTCCCTCCTCAAAATTCAGTAACAGTAAAAAAGTTAGATGTGGGATGAACCCAACTGATTAAAGTTTCACTTTATTGTAACATAAAAATATCAATTCTTGGAATCTTTCACCCTACTAAAAGAGGCATGATTGTTTCATCATGCCTCTGAAATATTTTGAATGATTGTTTTAATTGCTTCTTTTCCATTATATTTTTTTAGTGCTGTTTTATACTTTTCATTATTTTGATTCAATTCTTCGACATACTTTATAAGAGATTTTACAGTTACATCTTCTTCATATAATACGGAGGCATACCCTTGCCTTTCAAAGGACTCTGCATTTAATATTTGATCTCCACGGCTTGCAAATTTCGATAATGGAATTAAAACCATCGGCTTTTGTAATGTTAAAAATTCAAAAATTGCGTTGGAGCCCGCGCGTGAAATAACAAAATCTGTTACCGCTAATATGTCTGGCAGTTCTCCATGTACATATTCAAATTGTCTATATCCTTCTTTATTTTGTAAACTTTCGTCAAGGTTACCTTTTCCGCAAAGGTGAACAATTTGATATTTTTTAAGAAGTTCTGGTAATGCTTCTCGAGCCGTATCGTTAATTTTTTTCGCGCCCAAGCTGCCTCCCATAATCGTAATAACTGGCTTTTTACGTGAAAAACCTAAAAACGCTAAACCTTTTTCACGATTTCCCTTCAGCACTTCTTCACGTACAGGAGATCCCGTATATATTACTTTTTCTTTCGGTAAATGTTTCGCTGCTTCTTCAAACGTAACAAATATTTTCGAAGCAAAACGAAGCGCAATTTTATTTGCTAGTCCTGGTGTCATATCAGATTCATGTAATAAAACTGGTACTCTATTTAGCCATCCTCCAATTACGACTGGTACAGATACGAAACCGCCTTTTGAAAAAATCACATCTGGTTTTAGTTTTCGAATCCTTACATACGCATCCATAACACCCTTCATTACAAGAAAAGGATCTTTTATATTTTTCAAATCAAAATAACGACGTAGCTTTCCACTCGAAATACTATAGTAGGGAATGCCTTCCTTTTCTATAATCGTTTTCTCAATACCTTGATGAGAACCAATATAAGAGATATCCCAGTTGTCTTCCTGTAAATATGGGATAATGGCTAAATTAGGTGTTACATGTCCTGCCGAACCGCCACCTGTAAAGACTATTTTCTTCATACGTCTCCCCCTTCTAGACTATAATACACTAAAATATCTTGCCTCAGGGTGAGAAAATACCATAGCCGTTACGGACGCTTCTGGCTCCATCATGAATCCTTCTGTTAATGAAATACCTATTTCCTCTGGATGAATTAAGCGAAATAGCTTTTCTTGATCTGCAAGTTCTGGACACGCCGGATAACCAAATGACACTCTTATTCCTCTATATTTCGTACGGAAACGTTCTTCCATCGTCAGTTCCGGTGAGTCCGGAATGCCCCAGCGGTCACGAATGAGCATATGTGTTTTTTCAGCAAGTCCTTCCGCTAATTCAAGCGCTAACGATTGAATGGCATGACTACGTAGGTAATCACCTTTCGCCTTCCACTCTTCTGCAATGTCCCGAACTCCTTCCCCAACCGTAACAGATAAGAAAGCAACATAGTCCATCTCATCTCCTATTGGGCGCAAATAATCACCTAAAGTACGATAGGGAGCCTTTCCTTGTCTAGGGAATGTGAAACGCTCTATAACACGCGTATGATCTTCTGGATCATATATTACAATGTTTTGTCCGTCGCTTTGCGCTGGGAAAAATTGATACACTGCTTTCGGCTTTAACCAAGATTGTCCTTCCTGCAATAATTCATCTATTAAATCATTTAATTCATGTGCTCTCTTATCTCCCTCTTTCAAAAGCTTCTTCACATTTCCTTTTAATCCAAGGTGATGCCCAAGTAGCATTTGTCTATTTAAAAATGGAGCGAGATGAAGGGCCGGAATATCGCGTAATACAATTCGTTTTGTTGAATCAGGCACGATAACTTCAGCCTTCGGTAATGGCTCAATTACTGCTGGAATTTCTACTTTCTTCTCCTCTTTTTTTACGATATGAAGATGACGTTCTTTTTTATCCTGTTTCATCTTCTCACGCTCTTCTTCTTTTTGAAGCTTATTAATAATATCGAGCCCCGTCATCGCATCACTCGCATAACAAACGAGCCCTTTATATGATGGTGAAATCCGATTATCTGTAAACTTTCTCGTTAACGCTGCACCACCTACAACAATGGGAACATCAATATTTGCTGCTTTTAAATCTTCAGCAGTCGTTACCATTTGTTGCGCTGATTTTACTAATAAACCTGAAAGGCCTATAATATCCGGCTTCTTTTCTTGTACTTCTTGAACAATTCGATCCGAACGTACATTAATTCCTAAATTAATAATCTCATATCCGTTATTTGCTAAAATAATTTCAACGAGATTTTTCCCAATATCATGCACGTCACCTTTTACAGTTGCTAATAATACTTTCCCTTTTTTCGCACTATCACTAGATTCCATATGTGGCTCTAAATAGCTTACAGCAGCTTTCATACTTTCAGCACTTTGCAATACTTCAGCAACAATAAGTTCATTATTATTAAATAGTCGTCCTACCTCATCCATCCCTGTCATAAGCGGACCGTTAATAATATCAAGAGGTTTTCTTCCTTCTTCAAGTGCAAGACTTAAATCCTCGTGTAATCCTTGTTTCGTACCTTCTACAATATAATTTGCTAGTCTTTCATCAAGCGTTAACGTTTCTTGCACAACGATATCTTTCTTTTTAGCAACTCGGTAAAAGTTTGTAAATTCTTCTAACGTCTCTTTCGTCGTTTCAAACAGTAATGCATCTGCAAGGCGTTTTTCTTCCTCTGGAATCGACGCATAGCGTTCTAATTTTTCCGTATTCACAATCGCGTAATCTAACCCTGCTTTCGTAGCATGATATAAAAAGACTGAATTTAATACCTCACGTCCAGCCGGTGGTAAACCAAATGATATGTTACTTACCCCTAAAATCGTTAAACACTCTGGTAACGCTTCTTTAATAAGGCGAATTCCTTCTATAGTCGCTGCTGCTGAACCAATATATTCTTCATCACCTGTCCCTACCGGAAACACAAGTGCATCAAAAATAATATCTGACGGGCGTATCCCATACTTCTTTGTAAGTAATTCATAGCTTCTTTTCGCAATTTCTATCTTTCGCTCCGCACTAACCGCCATACCGTCTTCATCAATTGTTCCTACAACTATAGCAGCACCATACTTCTGAAGAAGCGGTGTCACTTTTTTAAATCGTTCTTCTCCATCTTCTAAATTAATTGAATTAATAACAGCTTTTCCTTGAATATAAGTAAGAGCTCGCTCCATCACATTTTCATCTGTTGAATCAATCATAATCGGTACTTTTAAAACTTTCGTAACTTCTGCTAAGAAGTTTTCCATATCTTCTATTTCATCGCGATCAGGATCTGCCATACAAATATCAATAATATGAGCATTTTTCTTCACTTGCGCTCTTGCCACTTCAGCAGCCTCTTCAAATTTCCCTTCTGCTACTAATCGTTTAAATTTACGTGACCCAATAACATTCGTTCTTTCACCTACAAATAACGGTCTCATAGACTCATCATATTGCAGTGCTTCTAATCCACTAATTCCATGTCCTTCTCTCTCATGATGGTCACGAGGCTTAAGAGATGCTAGCGCGGATTTCATTGCTTTTATATGTTCTGGTGTCGTGCCACAACAACCACCAATAATATTAACCCATCCTTCTTCAGCAAATCGCTTCACCTTTTCAGCAAGAGAAGATGGAGATTCATGGTAATGTCCATCTTCATCAGGAAGACCTGCATTTGGATAACAAGAAATGTAACACTCCGATAAATCAGATAGTGAACGAATATGGTCCCTCATAAACTCCGGACCAGTCGCACAGTTTAACCCAACAGATAATGGTTTCATATGTTCTACTGATAAATAAAAAGCTTCAATTGTTTGCCCAGCCAGAGTCGTTCCCATTGGCTCAATCGTACCTGAAATCATAATAGGAACCGTTTTTTTTAGTTCTTCAAAAGCGACTTGAATTCCAATATAAGCTGCTTTCACGTTACGCATATCTTGACTCGTCTCAACGAGTAATACATCAACTTCTCCTTTTAATAATCCTCGTGCCTGCCTTGTATAAGCCTCAATCAATTCTTCAAAAGTCACACCACCAGTAACACTAATTGCTTTCGTTGTTGGTCCCATCGCTCCCGCAACATATACTTCCTTCCCGCTTTCTTTAACAGCTTGCTTCGCCAAAAGTGCTGCCTTTTCATTTAGTTCTTCATCTAAATGAGACAGCTCATAATCACTTAGTACAATATTCGTTGCCCCAAATGTATTTGTTTCAATAATATCCGCTCCAGCTTCAATATAAGCTTTATGAATCTTTAAAATAACGTCTGGTCTTGTTTCCACTAAATATTCATTACAGCCCTCGTACTCCTCTCCTCCGAAATCTTCAGCAGTTAAATCCTCTTGCTGAATCATTGTCCCCATTGCACCATCTAATATTAAAATGCTATTTTTCAATTTTTCTTCTATACACTTCATCAATTAATACCTTCTTTCACTTCTTGCTTTTCTCTTACATATTTAACAAGATGTTCTGTAATTTCATACTTTAAAAATGGTGTAATAAGATAAATACCATTAAAATATTTCATCGCCGCATCGATCAATTCTTGTGAAATGCGAATCCCTTCCTCAATTGCTGCCTCTTTCGTTTCATGTCCATCCATTCTCTCTCTTATTTCTTCAGGAAGAGTAATACCCGGCACCTCAAAATGAAGAAAATCTGCATTCCGCTTACTTACTAACGGCATAATTCCAATAAAAATAGGTTGTTCCAAATGCTTTGTCGCTTCATACACTTCTTCAATTAACTTGATATCGTAAATTGGCTGAGTTAAAAAATACTCCGCTCCAGCATCTATTTTTCGTTCCATTCGCTTAACCGCTGCTTTTAAGTGCCTCACGTGAGGATTAAATGCGCCGCCTACAGAAAACCTTGTCGCCGGTCCAATTGATTTCCCTAAAATTGAACGTCCATCGTTCATTTCTTTAATCATTTTAATAAGCTCAATAGAGGATAAATCATATACAGAAGTGGCACCGGGAAAATCACCAACGCGCGCTGGATCACCAGTTAAAGCTAACACTTCTTCCATCCCTAACGCCGATAAACCTAACAAATGAGATTGTAGTCCAATGACGTTATGATCTCTACACGTTAAATGCGTCAATACTGGGATATCATGCTTCGTTAATAACGCACCCATCGCCATATTAGAGACACGAGGCGATGCTAATGAATTATCTGCTAGAGTAATAGCATCTGCTCCCGCTCTTTTTAACGCTCTTGCTCCTTCAAAAAAACGCTGTGTATCTAACGTTTTCGGTGGATCTAATTCCACTACAACTGTCGTTTGTTTTTTTGCTTTCTCTGCTAGAGTGACGTGAGCCTTCGAACGTTTCTCATGCGTATGAACGACTTTTGGCCTTTGAATCGTTTCTTTTTCTATTACAGGGGTAATATTCGCAACAGCGCGCTTCATACTTTGAATATGTTCTGGAGTCGTACCACAACAGCCACCCAATAACCGAATACCTTGCTCAATAAATTTCGGTGTCATCGCTTCAAAATAAGCTGGGCTTCCCTCATATACGTAACGTCCCTCTACATAATTCGGGAGACCTGCATTTGGGTATGCTGATAAATAGCCATTTTGCGGAATCGATATCATTTTGAAAGCTTCCGTCATATGAAGCGGCCCCAGTTGACAATTCAATCCAACAACATTTGCACCGTAATCTATAAACTGCTTTAATATTTCATTGACATCATTTCCATTTTGAGTCGTACCTGCTTCATGTAACGCTAATTGCGCAACAATCGGAATATTCGTTTGCTTACGCAACACTTTAACAGCATGAAGCAATTCAAATTCATCATAAAAAGTTTCTAATAGTAATCCATCAACCTGTTCTTCTAGTAAAGCCCCCGCCTGTTCAAGTAACATAAACTCCCTTTCCATATCAGTCGTTGTAACAGCTCCGATATGTTTCATACCACCAATTGTTCCTAAAATTGCATTTTTATCTGTCACAGATGCTTTCGCCAATTTCACTGCCGCTCTATTAATTTTTGTAACTTGATTTTCTAAACCATACATACGTAATTTCGCCTCATTTGCTCCATACGTATTCGTTTGAATTACATCTGCTCCAGCAGCTACATATTGTTTATGAATGGATATAATTAGATCTGGATCAGATACGTTCAATTCTTCAAAGCTACTTTGCAAACCATGTGAATGCAATAACGTTCCAACTGCACCATCACCTATTACAATTCCTTTTGATAATAAATCTAGTAATTTCACGAATCTCCCTCATTTCTATCAATATAAAAACCCCCTCTTCACTTTGAAGAGGGGGACATAATTGTTCCTCCTCTTATTATGCAAAACATTCGTTTTGCAGGTATTAGCACCGTTTCAAACATTTCGTTTGAAGGTTGCCGGGTTTCACAGGGCCTTTCCCTCCACCGCTCTCAATAAGAGTTGTCTTTATTATTTTATTTATGTAGCTAAAAGGAAATGCGTTCCCCTTTTAACAATGTTTGTTAATTTTTTAATAAATTTAGCATGCACAAAAGTAAAAGTCAATGACACTTGCGGAAAAATAAAAATTATTTAAAATAAAGTTGCAATTCAATTATCTTTTATTGTAAAGTTAAAAACATAATAAAAATTTCATACGAACATTCTTATCTAGAGAGGTAGAGGGACTGGCCCTGTGACGCCTCAGCAACCATTAACATTTTGTTAATAAGGTGCTAATTCCAGCAAATTGTGAAAGATTTGACAGATGAGAAGAAGACTCTATTCAAACCGAAAGCCTTCTTCTTAGAAGGCTTTTTTTATTTTATATTCACTTAATGTTTCAATTTAAAAAGGAGGAATTTTCACATGTCAACAATCGAAACCAAACTAGCACAAATCGGAAATCGTAGTGAAACTACAACTGGAACGGTTAATCCACCAGTTTATTTCTCAACCGCTTATCGTCACGAAGGAATTGGTAAATCTACTGGCTTTGACTATTCACGAACTGGCAATCCAACTCGCGGTCTTTTAGAACAGGCGATTGCAGACTTAGAATATGGCGAACAAGGTTATGCCTGTAGTTCAGGGATGGCGGCTGTTCTCCTCGTCCTTTCTCTATTCCGCTCTGGAGACGAACTTATTGTATCTGAAGATTTATACGGGGGAACGTATCGATTATTTTCTGAGCATGAAAAAAAGTGGAATGTTCGATGTAGATACGTAAATACACAGTCTATTAAACAAATTGAGCAAGCTATCACAACTGAAACGAAGGCTATTTTCATAGAAACTCCAACTAATCCATTAATGCAAGTTACTGATATTGCTGCTGTCGCAACTGTAGCGAAAAGGCACGGACTACTTCTTATTGTAGACAACACATTCTACACACCTTATATACAGCAACCATTAACAGAAGGTGCTGACATTGTACTTCATAGCGCAACGAAATATTTAGGGGGACATAACGATGTACTAAGCGGGCTTGTCGTTGCAAAAGGAAAGGAACTTTGCGAGGAAATCGCTCATTATCATAATGCATCAGGTGCAGTTTTAAGCCCATTTGACTCATGGTTATTAATTCGCGGTATGAAAACGTTAGCGCTTCGCATGAGACAACATGAAGAAAATGCGAAAGCAGTTGTTGCGTATTTAAGCGATGAAGACGGGGTAACAGATGTATTTTATCCAGGAAGAGGCGGCATGATTTCATTCCGCCTTAAAGATGAAGCTTGGATTAATCCATTCTTACAATCTTTATCCTTAATTACATTTGCCGAAAGTCTTGGTGGTGTAGAAAGTTTAATGACTTATCCAGCAACGCAAACACATGCTGATATTCCTGAAGAAATTAGAACAGCAAACGGCGTATGCAATCGTCTTCTTCGATTCTCAGTTGGCATTGAAAATAGTAACGATTTAATTCAAGACTTAAAGCAAGC
This sequence comes from Bacillus sp. FSL K6-0073, assembly GCF_038006085.1. NCBI lineage: Bacteria > Bacillati > Bacillota > Bacilli > Caryophanales > Bacillaceae > Bacillus > Bacillus sp. FSL K6-0073. Next base: position 4,277,890 of record NZ_JBBOUN010000001.1, read on the forward strand.
CATTAAACTCGTAAAAGAAGGTGTAAGAATATGAGCTATTCTATAGATACACTCTTACTACACAACCAATATAAACATGACTCGCAAACAGGCGCTGTGAACGTTCCTATTTATAACACATCAACTTTTCACCAGTTTGATGTAGATACGTTCGGAAAATATGACTATAGCAGGTCAGGAAATCCAACTCGTGAAGCTCTTGAAGATATCATTGCTTTATTAGAAGGCGGAACAAAAGGATTCGCCTTTGCATCAGGCATTGCAGCGATTTCCACTGCATTCCTCCTTCTTTCACAAGGTGATCACGTACTCATTTCAGAAGATGTGTACGGAGGCACTTACCGAGTGATAACTGAGGTACTCTCCCGTTACGGTGTTTCACATACATTTGTTGATATGACCAATTTAGAAGAAATAAAACAAAACATGAAACCAAATACAAAGCTCTTTTATGTAGAAACACCTTCTAATCCACTTTTAAAAGTGACAGATATTCGCGAGGTTTCTAAACTCGCAAAATCTATTGGCGCTCTTACTTTTGTTGATAATACATTTTTGACACCACTATTCCAAAAACCACTTGAACTTGGAGCTGATGTCGTTCTTCATAGTGCTACAAAATTTATTGCTGGTCATAGTGATGTTACTGCCGGATTAGCAGTAGTAAAGGATGCAGAACTCGCTCAAAAGCTTGGATTTTTACAAAATGCATTCGGTGCTATTTTAGGACCTCAAGATTGTTCTCTCGTACTTCGCGGTCTAAAAACATTGCATGTACGCCTCGAGCATTCAGCTAAAAATGCGAATAAAATTGCACATTATTTACAAGAGCATGCTAAAGTACAAAATGTCTATTATCCGGGATTACAAACACATCTCGGATTTGATATTCAACAATCTCAAGCAACATCAGCTGGAGCGGTCTTATCGTTTACTTTGCAGTCAGAAGATGCACTCCGCCAATTTTTATCAAAAGTAAGATTACCAGTTTTTGCAGTTAGTTTAGGAGCTGTAGAGTCAATTCTTTCTTATCCAGCAAAAATGTCACATGCAGCACTGTCGCAAGAAGCTCGTGATGAAAGAGGAATCTCTAATTCATTACTTCGGTTATCAGTCGGTCTTGAAAATGTTAACGATTTAATATCCGATTTTGAAAATGCCCTTTCTTATGTAGAAGAACCTGTAAATGCATAGAGAAAAAGAAGATATGAGATTAGGTTTTCATATCTTCTTTTTCTGCGTTTTAGTTATATTCATTTGAATTTCTTCTTTTCTTATAGTCCATAAAAAAATAAAAGTATATCATCTATTTCTAAATAATGGATTAATTGATATATTAAGAAATAAAAAGGGGTGAAAATAATGGATACTTGTTCAGATATTTTAATCGTTATCGATTTACAAAATGGCGTATGTTATAGCGAGGAGCATTTATTTGATTTACAGAACTTACTAACAAAAGTAAATAAAAGAATTTATTCATACAGAAAATTAAATAAACCAATCCTTTTTGTTCAACATTGTGATGATGATTTAGTACCCGAGAAAGAACTTTGGGCTATTCATACCGATCTAGATGTTCAAGAACAAGATTTTTTTGTAAGAAAAACACATGCAAATTCATTTTATAAAACAAACTTAAAAGAAATTTTAGATCGATTATCTGTAAATTGCATTGAATTTTGTGGCGCCCAAACAGAGTACTGTATGGATGCTACGATTAAGTTTGCCCACGGACTAGGATACGAAAACTTTATGGTACAGAAAACAACCTCTACGTTGAATAATCCTTTTATGTCCGCAAAAGAGACAATTGATTTTTATGAGAACATATGGAATCACAGATTTTTAACGTTGCTAAAAGATGAATTTTAGAATAAATGACTAATGAATTGATCATCCTAAGATTTATCAGCCGTAATCAAATATTTCATTATCACCATAAAGAAGCGAATTACATTCAGCTTCTTTTCTTTTAACCTGTTTTATATTCTATATATATCATTATAATTCCTTTGTCATATTATTTTAAAAATTTCGTATATTCATTTGAAAGAATAAGAAAATCATGATAAAATTGTGTTACAAATATATCTATATCTTTCAATTTTTAAAACGCATCGAAATTTTCACCCAAAAATGTCATTTTACAAAAACATGCTAATTTACCTATTTTATTTACATCAGGGTCTCTTTTCTTACAATTTCTTTACTTTAGGACTTTTTTTCTGCAACAACTATTTTCTTTTCTTTAAATTTTTGGTATGTATAGTATGGTATAATAGCTCACACGGAGGTGGAAAAGAACATGTTAGAAACCTTTCAAAAAGAATTAGAACTATATGAAAGTAATGCAGAATTATTAAAAGTGCTAGCTCATCCTGTTCGTTTATGTATCGTAAAAGGATTAATCGAGCGCGGTCCAAGCAACGTTTCTACAATGTATACTGGCTTAAACATGCCACAATCTACAATTTCACAGCATTTAGCAAAATTAAAAAGCGCTAAAATCGTTTCTAGTGAAAGAAAAGGATTAGAAATTTATTACAAAGTAGAGAATGAAACAATCATTCAACTCGTTCGCGTATTATTAGGTTAGGGACTAATAATCGAAGAAAAAGAACGTATTCTATATTTTTCATCTCATATCTTTAATATAAATATATATCATGAGAGGAAATATATAATACTACATAAGTCGTATTAAAAAACAAGACACAGTATATACTGTGTCTTGTTTTTTATATTGTTACATACCGATCCAAATGTAAATGTTGCATATCTTTTGTATGTATAACAACATCAAATGCACTCCCTACTCCTCCATTCAAAATCATAGAACGAACAGCTCGATTTTGTTTTTGCGTTTCAGAAAAAGGATTCGTATCTTGATGGCTCGTAAGCTGTTCTAATATCCCTGCAGCTAACAAGAACTCAGATTGTTTCTTATGCCATACTGCATTCATTCCTTGCATACTAAACATCTCCTTTAGCTCGTCCCAATGAATATGAGTAGTAAGATCCATTTCACCTGGATGCGCTAGTGGGTTACGTATTAGCTTATGCTGATAATACCCTCGCAAACTTCCTTCACGGTGTGCTGGATGCATCCATTCTTCTTTTGTGTATCCGTAATCAACTGTAATACATATACCTTTTTGAAACCATTTCGCAATTTCTTTTATATACTCCTCCATCACAATTGGTACTTCAAAACGTTGCCCTTCAGCAATATGAATATTATATTTCAATAAATAGCGACCAATTCTTTTATCTAACGGCCTACATACTTCTGAAAGGCTTCCTTCCTCTGTATATGTAATACGTACTTCATACAACATACCATTTCTTTTCTCAATTATTTCAACAGGAAATGCATCAAACAACTCATTCGAAAAAAGAATTCCCTCGAAAGAATCTCCCATTTCACTATAGGAGGTATAGTACGATACATTAGAAAATGAGCCAAGGTGCTCCTGCTGTAATTTTCTATGAAAGGGGCTCACTTCAATCATTGAATAGTTTAAATCAATAAAGGTTTTTGGAGATAATTGCTTCCATTCTTGTAAAACATCATAGGCAAACTTCCCTGTTCCTCCGCCAATTTCACAAATATTCGGAGCAACTTCACCATTTTCAACAAGACGAATAAAAAGTTTAGCAAAAGTTTTTGCAAACACAGAGGATACGTTGCTACTTGTAAAAAAATCCCCTTGTCTTCCAATCTTTTCACGTTCTTTCATATAATATCCATGACCTTCTGTATACAATACAAGGTTCATATACGTACTATATGAAATTGAATAATCCTTTTCTTTCCCCATCCATTCTCTTAAAATGAGCTCCATTCCCATAATGACTCCTTATTGTAAAAACGGATTATTTTCTTTTTCAAAGCCAATGCTTGTTTCTGGACCATGTCCACATAAAACCGCTGTTTCATCTGGTAATACAAATAATTTCTCTTCAATACTTCCAATTAATTCAGCGAAACTTCCACCAGGTAAATCTGTTCTTCCAATGCTCATTTGGAACAATACATCTCCTGAGAATACAGCATTCGCCTCTTTACTATAATAAGAAATACTTCCTGGAGAATGTCCTGGTGTCTCAAAAATTTCAAAATTAAATGATCCAATTGTTAATGTACCTTCTGCATCAATAATATGATCCGCTGGTTTTGCTGTAATACTGCGGTTCATCATAAAAATTTGAGAGCCGTTTACAGTTGCATCTCCTAACCAATCTGCTTCTTCTTTATGTACGTACACAGGAATATGAAAAGTGTCTCTTACCGCATCAACAGCACCGATATGATCAAAGTGAGCATGTGTTAATAAAACAGCTAATGGTTTTAATTGTTCTTCTTGTACATATGTAACGAGCTTTTCACCTTCATGACCAGGGTCAAAGATAATGCACTCTTTTTGATCGTTCATTAAAATATAAGCATTTGTTTGTAATGGGCCTAACGGCATTTGTATCCATTTCATATGAAAATCTCCTCCAGTTATTAAACTTACTTTTAATGATACAACATTTCTTTCTCTGAGGAAAAGAAAGGATGCTATCTCGACAATCATTTTTAAAACATGTACAATATAAAAGAGTAAATATTCCAAAAACTCATAATAAGAAATGGGTAGACAGAGGAGGATATTGTATGGGCCTTGTTATTATTTTTACACTTGTCACTCTGTTAGCTGTATTTGCTACGCTTAGAACACTTCGTGAAAAAAACTTTTTCGCGAGCGGCTTTGCAATTGCAACTGTACTCGTTTTCGGATGGTTTACGATCATGACTGTTCTATATAACGGGTATCCACCAGCAGCTTAATTCGTTTACACTTTATTCTTCATCGAGATTTCACACAAAAAAGAGGAAGGGTTCCCCCCTTCCTCTTTTCATATTTCACAACTTATATCATCTTCGCTTCGTATTTGTGCTTTTTTACAAGCCAAGCTCCTCCGATAACACCTGCATCATTACCAAGTGTTGCAATAGCTAACTTCGTGCTCTTTACAGCACGTGAGAAAGCATATTGCTCGAAATAGCGTTGAATTGGTTCTAATAGCGCATCTCCAGCTTTAGACACGCCTCCACCAATAACAATTTTCTCTGGGTTCAATGTACTAGAAAGGTTCGCTACAGCTAATCCTAAATAAGAAGCTACTTTTTCTACTACTTCACCTGCTAATTCATCACCTTGTCCAAGTGCTTCAAAGACATCTTTTGATGTAATACGTCCTTCTTCAGCTAACATAGAACGCAACATGCTCTCTTTATTAGTCTCTTGTATTTTTTGCATAGCAACACGTACAATACCTGTCGCAGATGCTACTGTTTCTAAGCAACCAGACTTTCCGCAATTACATGGGAAAGCATTTTCTGTAACGACTGTAATATGTCCAATCTCACCAGCAGCACCACTCACGCCGTGTACAATCTCACCATTGGCGATTACACCACCACCAACGCCCGTACCAAGTGTCATACAGATTAAATCTTTTGCACCTTCACCAGCACCTTTCCACATTTCACCAAGCGCTGCTAAGTTTGCATCATTATCAATAACAACAGGTAATCCTGTTTCTACTTCTAATAAATCTTTTAGCGGATAGTTTTTCCACCCTAAATTAACCGCTTCATAAATCATTCCAGACGCCACATGTACAGGACCAGGAGCTCCCATACCAATACCAATTAACTTGCTCTTCAATTCGCCTAATTCTTCTAGCTTTTTATCAATTGCTTTCGCAACATCAAGTGTAATATGTTTTCCTTGCTCACCTGTATTCGTAGGGATTTCCCACTTATGTAAAATTTCACCGTATACATTAATAAATGCTAATTTAATCGTTGTACCACCAAGGTCAACACCAACTAACCATTTCTCTTCCATGTTGCTTACCTACCTTTATCTAATTCTTATTTAGCTCTTTTTGAATTTCTTGCTTCAATAAAAATAAAGCTGTTTGATAGTCTTGTGGATCGATTAGCTGTGATTGATTTAATTCACGCAATTCATCTTGCATTAATTGTAAATCTGCAATTCGATCTCCCGTATAAATAATCGTACCAAATTTCTTTAGCAATTGCTGAATATCATAAATGGATACCATTTCATCACCCTCTATGCTCACTTACTATAAAAAATTATAATAAGAAAACGTTCACATATTTTATTATAATCAAGAAGAAAAAGTCTCGTCAATTTTTATTTGTCTATACAAGCTTATTTGTAAGCATTGTTCCTTTTTCTGTAATAATTTTTTCTATGTTTTTATCAAATGGCTCTACCGGAATGTGTTTTACCATTTGAAAATCATACGCTAATGATAGCGTTTTCCCTTTATAATGCACGAGATAACGATCATAATAGCCACCGCCGTACCCAATTCGCTCTCCTCGTTCTGTATAAGCTACGCCTGGGACAATTTGAAGATCAATTTCATCCATATTCACTTCTTCCGTAAGCCCGGGAATCGGTTCACGTAAATTCATATACACCGTTTCTAATTGATCAAAATTATTAATTTGCCGGAAAGACATCGTTCTTGTTCCTTTATTACACTTAGGAACTACAACTTTCTTTCCTTCTTCCCAAGCTTTTTCGATAATAGGATATGTATTCACTTCATTTTCCATTGAAAGAGTAATTCCAATTGTTTTAGCTTCAACCCACTCTTTTTGCGCATACAACGAAAATGCAATCTGTTCTGATAAAGTTGTATACTGTTCTTCTGATAAAGAATTCATGTGTTCTATTATTTGTTTACGCAAACGTACTTTCTCTGCTTTCACACACTCTCCCCCTTACAGTGACACTTTACTCTATGCTGATAGTGTATCACTTTTAACATAGGAATCGAATAAAAAAAGAAACAGTAGGAAAATATTCCTACTGCTTACTTTGTTTCACGGTGTAACGTAGACTTCTTGTCACGCTTGCAATACTTTTTAAGCTCGATACGCTCAGCGTTGTTACGTTTATTTTTCTTTGAGATATAGTTACGATCTCCGCATTCTGTACATGCTAGAGTAATATTCACACGCATTCTTATTTCCCTCCAGTACTAATAACTTAAATCAGACTATACTATAATACCACTTTTAAAATAAAAATTCTACACCTTTTGATATTGTCTAATTTTTTCTATAAGATTTTTCATGTTTTCCCTTGCTATTACTGGGTTTCTAGCATGTGAATACACCAAAAATTTTGGTTGTTTTGTGTCAGAAACGATATAAGACCACTCTTTTTCAGTATATTTGAACTGTACTCCTTCAAATATACCTTCTCCCTTCCTTTCTATATCATCCAATAATTTCCTCATAATTTCCCCTTTTTCATTCCATGAACATACCACTTCATCATAAAGTAAATAGAGCGGAGGTGATTGCTCCACTATGCTGAGAAACGTTTTTCCTTGCAATGCTATTAGCTCAAATAATTTTCCAATCCGATATAAAATATCTCGCTTCCACCTTACTTGAAACGACTTTCTTTCATCCTGCGTATAAAATAGAAGATAACATTCCCCTAACTTCAAAGACATTGGGTAAATATTTCCTGTCGATTCGAGTAAGAAATCTGGAATATCTACCTCTTCCAAATCTGTACCTTGGTAAATATTACTATGTTTATCGTATAACTCGAAATGATTTCCTTGCTCAGAAAACATAAGAGCCATATTCGCTTTACTTGATTTCATCAAAGCTTTCACATGATCTTTTTGTTCGCTTGCATAAATCCATGTAACTGTACAACCAAGTCTTTGCAGAAAGAGCATGAGTAAATGTTGCAACGTATCATTTCTCTTATTAATAAGAAGATGAAACTTCTGCATCTGTATTTTCTCGATATCAATATGCTCCAATATAACTTCTATATACTCATTCATAGAAACATGAGCGAGCTTATTACGCCCCATTTCTTTCTCATGCACGTAATAAAACAATTCGGACATATATACTTGTTCTATCTCTTTTTGCTGCTTATACGTTAACGGCATGCCAGCTTGACCGTATAACTTTATAACAATCTCATTCTCATTCTCCACTTGAATGAAAACACCACCTGCACATTGCAAATGATGAACACTATATTGAAAAAGTGACTCGTTCATTTCTTTACATTCCATCGTATGAATCCCTATACCATGAATAGCATGTAAAAATAAATTTTTATAAGAGGTTGTTTCTATATTTTCTTGACTTCCAATTAATATACTTTCTCCTTTTGTAAAAAGAGAACCATACGCCATCGCAATCTTTACGATAAACTGAGGAGTAATTTCAACATTCCCTCTTCCTACAATGCGGCTTTTTTGTAACCACCCTGCACTCATTTCACTCTCTTGAATACCAGCCGCTCCTACTATCGAATGACTATCAATCGCCTTATAAGGCCATACTTTTCCTTTTTGCTTAATTACCGTACTTCTCCCGATATGACAGTGATCCGCTACAACGCTTTTTTGAAACAGTGTAACATCATCTTCAACTATTGTACGCTCTCCTATTGTCGTTTCTAATAGTTCACAATACTTCCCAATGTGGGCATTCGCAAAAACAATACTTTTTTGAAGATGAGAATAACTTGAAACGATACTATTTTTCCCAATAATAGAATATGGCTCAATTACAGCTCCTGTACCAATCTTTACTCCTTCTCCAATAAAAGAGGGGCCATGAATTTTCGTCCCTTTACCAATCGTCACCCCTTCTCCCATCCATACCATCGGTAATACTTCCGTATAAGGAATAGGTACTTGTAACTTTTTCGTTAACAAATCAAATTGTGCTTGTCGATATTGATTAAATGTGCCGATATCTAACCAATAACCTTCTGACAAATATGCGAATAATACATTTTTGTTTGCCAATAACGGAAACACATCATGACTGAAATCAAAAAATTGTCTAGGCGGTATGTAAGAAAAGATTTCTGGCTCCATAATATATATGCCTGTATTCACAACATTAGATACTACCTCATTCCAGCCCGGCTTTTCTATATATCGTGTAACCTCCTGGTCTTTATTCATTACAACCAAACCAAATGAGAGTGGATTTTCTACTTCTTTCACAAACATTGTTACCATTCTTTTCTTTTGTTCATGAAACCTAATTCCTTCTGATAATTGAAAGTCAGTTAATGCATCCCCGCTTATCACAACAAATGTTTCATCTAAAAATTGTTCTGCTTGTTTAATACTCCCTGCTGTGCCAAGCGGAGGAGAGTCTTCAAAATAATACAAGTTAACTCCCCATTTACTACCGTCACCAAAATATTGCTTAATGGTCGTACTCATATATTGAACAGTAATTGCAATTTCACGAATACCATGCTGACGTAATAACTCAATATTATATTCTAAAACTGGTTTTTCTAATAATGGTAACATCGGCTTTGGAGTATTACATGTTAATGGTCTAAGGCGTCTTCCTTTTCCTCCAGCTAAAATAACCCCCTTCATATACTTCAGCCTCCACTTATATAATGTTCAGTAACTCCATATACCATATGTATATTCCCTATCCCACATGAACTAGCAACATAAACTTGATTAGTTAAACAAATCCTCATTTAGAAGACCATATAATTAAATTTCTCACCTATAAAAACGTACATTTCAAACAACAGGAAAGCGCTTACTATTAATTGTTAAATAATACTTATTAACGACCAACATATATACTAATTTTTCCATTACATTATGATACATCTTATCATCATAAACTAAAGGAAACAACGAGCTTTTTTTGTCATGTTTTGACTAAAAAAAGCAGGTGATTTCCCATCACCTACTTTAATTCCTACTCATTCAATAAATAATGCTTTCCTTTTACTAAATAAAATACATTTTCAGCAATATTTGTAATATGATCTGCTACACGCTCAATATATCTCGCGACAAATGATAATTGTGTAATTTGCGTAATTGCTTCTGGTTGTTCCGGAACCGAAGATATAAACTCACGAATTGCTTTTCCATATATTTCATCAACGGAATCATCCATTTCAGCAATTTGTTTCGCAAAAGTTAAATTTTCTTGTTCATATGCTTCTAACGCTAAATGCAACATCTCATTTGCAACCGCAAACATTTCATCCAGGTTGTGCAAACTAACAGCCACTTCTTTTTCCCCAAGACGAATTGTAGCCTTTGCAATATTAACAGCATGATCTGCAATACGCTCTAAATCTGTCGCTGTTTTAATTGAAATAAAAATCCTTCTTAAGTCACTTGCTACAGGTTGCTGCTTCGTAATGAGCATAAGCGCAAGATCGTTTATTTCCTCTTCTAAATTATCCATGCGGTAATCACCATCAATGACCTCTAACGCTTTCTCTACATCCCTTGTATGCAGACCTTCCATAGCAATCAATAAAGCCGCATTTGCTAATTCTCCAAGCTCGATCACCTTTTGCTGTAACGCTTTTAAATCACCTTGAAACTGTTCTCTTACCATTTTTCTTCCCCCTCAATATTATGTGCCATTATATAAAAGTGAAACTTTAATCAACCCTCATCAATCGGGCTTTTATGCTTGTAATAAACCTTAAGATAAGGAGAAGTATTACTTCTCTATTAACAGTAAGATAAAATAAGAAATGCCCTCTGTTAAGAGGGCATTTGCTCTTAGCTTTGAAACGATATCAACCAAATCGACCTGTAATATAATCTTCTGTACGCTTATCTGAAGGAGTCGTAAATAATTTGTTTGTATCTGTATACTCCACAACTTCCCCGCTTAAGAAGAAAGCTGTTTTGTCTGAAATACGCGCTGCTTGTTGCATATTATGCGTTACGATAACAATACTAAAATCTTTCTTTAGCTCTTGAATTAATTCTTCTACTTTTAATGTTGAAATTGGATCTAATGCCGATGTTGGCTCATCCATTAAAATAACGTCTGGCTCAATAGCTAAGCAGCGCGCGATGCATAGACGCTGTTGCTGTCCACCAGATAAACCGTATGCATTATCGTGCAAACGATCTTTTAACTCATCCCAAATCGCTGCTCCACGTAAACTTTTTTCAACAATTTCATCTAATGTCTTTTTGTCACGAATACCATGGATTTTTGGACCGTATGCTACATTCTCATAAATAGATTTTGGAAATGGATTTGGCTTTTGGAACACCATTCCTACATGTGTTCTTAATTCTTCAACTGGATATGATTTATCAAATATATTGCGTTCTCTATACTCAATTACACCTGTAGTTCGAACGATCGGTACTAACTCTACCATGCGATTTAATGTTTTTAAATAAGTTGATTTACCACAGCCACTTGGACCGATAATGGCTGTAACTTCATTCTCATGAATACTTAAATTAATATCTTTTAAAGCATGGTCTTCCCCATACCATAAATTTAAGTTTTTCGTATCAAATACTACCTTCTTTGGCGCAGTCTCGATTTTCTCTTCGTTTTTCACCTGTACATTTACTACTGTTGCTACCATTTGAATTCCCCTTTCATCCACTTCCAACTTATTTTCGATTTCGTAACCATAAAACAAATATATTAATAAATAGCAACAAACCTAACAAAACAATCATCCCAGCTGCTGCTACATACTGAAATTCTTCTTGTGGCCTACTCATCCAATTAAAAATTTGAATTGGTAGAACTGTAAATCTATCAAACATACTAAATGGAACATAATTTGCAAACGCAAGTGCCCCAATAACTAATAGTGGTGCAGCTTCTCCAATTGCTCTTGATATCGCTAACGTACAGCCCGTTATAATCCCTGGGAAAGCATATGGCAATACAATTTGATACATCGTTTGCCACTTCGTAGCACCTAATCCGTAAGAACCCTCTAATAATACACTTGGTACTGATCGAATTGCTTCTTGACTCGCCACAACAACTGTTGGTAAAACGAGTAAACTCATCGTCAGTGCTGCTGCAACTATACTCTCTCCTAAATGAAGAGCATATACAAAAATAGTTAAACCAAGCAATCCAAATACAACGGATGGTACTCCTGCTAACGTTTGATTATTAATCTCTATTATTTTTTTAAATAGAGATTCCTTCGCATATTGCTCTAAATAAAGCGCTGTTCCAACTCCAAATATAAAAGAAACAGGTATAACAATACTCATAAATAATATTGTCCCTGACAAAGCTGCAGCAATACCAGCTTCTTTCGGATTACGTGAAGCGAAATTTGTAAAGAAATTTATTGAAAGATAACTTATACCTTTTTCAACAATTTGAAAAAGTAACAAAAACAAAATTACCATTGAAAATAAAATTGCTATATAAAATAACAATTTGTAAATTCGATCTTTTAAAAAGCGTGATGCCATGTTTTTTTGTATTTTTTTATGATTCAACATTCGCATATTATGTCATCCTCCTAAAACGGCGCATAATAGACTGCGAAATGATGTTCATAATAAAAGTAAACAAAAATAACGTTGCACCTACAGCATACATGCTGTAATACGTAATCGTTCCATGCGGAGCATCACCTAAACTTACTTGCACAATATAGGCTGTTAACGTTTGAATAGAATGTGTTGGATCAAGCGATACATTCGGTGTGGATCCTGCTGCAATTACAACAATCATCGTTTCACCAATTGCACGAGAAGCCGCTAATATAATCGCTGCCATAATCCCTGTAAAAGCGGACGGAAACACCACTTGTTTTACCATTTCAAACCGCGTCGCTCCGAGTGCTAATGAAGCTTCTTTCGTCCCTTTCGCCACAGCTCTCATCGCGTCTTCAGATAGAGATGCAACTGTAGGCATCATCATAAATCCGATAACGATTCCTGGACTAATCGCATTAAAAAACTGTAAATCTGGTATAAGCCTTTGTAAAAGCGGCGTAACAATTGTTAATGCAAAAAAACCATATACAATTGTCGGGATACCTGCTAATAGCTCTAACATCGGCTTTAATATTTTCCGTGCACCATTTGAAGCATATTCGCTTAAAAATACGGCACACGCTAAACCGATAGGAATTGCTACAAACATAGCAATTGCTGTTACAAGGAACGTTCCACATATAAGTGGTAATATACCGAATTTAGGATCTCCAAAAAATGGTAACCATTCTTTCTCCGTCAAAAAGGAGTATAATGATATTTTTTGAAAAAACATGATTGTTTCATTAGAGAGCGTAAAAACAATTCCAAGTGTCGTCACAATAGAAACGCTAGCAATTATTTTTAGTAATAAAGGCACTATTCGATTGATTCGCTGCGTTTTTTTTCTTTGCTTTATATTTCTTTCAATCAAATGTTGTACAGAAAATGTAATTTGACTTTTGTCATTATGAGCCAAAGATGAAAACCCCTTTCCACCCCGACATTACCTTTTTATTTCTGTTAACATACGCAGCTGTTCATTGTATTTTTCTTTTCGTAATTTTACATACCCGACCTCTTCAGCGAGGTTACCGACATGCTGAATCATAAACTCAACATAGTTTGCTACATTCATTTTATTTCGGATAGATGCATTATTCACATAAGCAAGTAGCGGCCTAGATAACGGCTTATACTTACCTGATTGAATGGTCTCTTTCGTCGGAAATACACCATTTACTTTTATTGCTTTCACCTTATCTCGATTAGCCATATAATAAGCATATCCTACAAAAGCAATGGCATGTTTATCATTCATTACCCCTTGCATAATAACTTGATCATCTTCAGACAAAGAGACTTTTTTTACAATGCGATGATTTTGTAAGATGACATTTTGAAAATAATCATACGTACCAGAGTCTACGCCTGGTGCATAAAACTTCACTTGTTCACGTGGCCATGTTGAATGAATTTGTGACCATCGCTTCTCTCTTCCATCTTCACTCCAAAGTAGTCGTAACTCGTCTACTGACATATCGTCTATCCATGTATTATGGCGATTCACAACAATCGTAAGACCGTCGTTAGCAACCTCAAAAGGTGTGAACTGAATAGAGTTTTTCTTCATTTCATTTTTCTCGACTTGTTTCATTACTCTCGAAGCATTATTTATATCTACTTCTCCTTTACTGAAACGATTAAATCCTCCCCCAGTTCCAGAAATACTGATGGAAATTTTCACGTCTGGATGCACCTTTGTATATTCCTCCGCTACTGCTTCTATAATAGGAAAAACCGTTGAGGATCCATCAACTCTCACTTCTCCCGTATCATTTAAAGCAAATGCAGTAGACATTTCAAAACAGAGGAACCATATTGATAATACGAAAATCTTAATCGGTGTACGCATCCATTTCACGTGTTCTTCCTCCTAGAAGTAACCGGAAATAACAGGATTACAGATATAAGAATACTGCTAAACTATTAATTCGGTTTTAATTGTTTGTAAAAGTTTTGTAAAGTTCCACAAAAATCAACATACGATACAATTTTAATTCAGTAGTAGCTATTCATTTCCTCTGATGATTTCCCTATAAAACAGTTATCTCCTATCCCATCATATACAAGTATCATTTATACGGCCGCGTTTTTTCAATGTTGTATACTTGTCCACATTTATTACACGATATGCATAAACCATAAAAAAAAGCACACTATCTTTTCATATAGTGTGCTTTTTTACAACTTTTTTATTCATCATCTTGCTCTTTATTTTTATTGTCTTTATCATCTTTTGGAGCTTCACCATTTACTTCTTTGTTTTTCAAATCAAAGTAAGCGTCCATAATTTCACGACCAATATATCCATTAATACCAGTCTTATCATCATGTACCCATGGAACGACAACAGAGAATGCTACTTCTGGATCTTCAAGTGGCGCATAACCTACTAATGTTAAGTTATATGTTTCCACACGTTCACCTTTTGCATTTCTACCAATCTCTTTATCTCCACCATACACAGTTTGAGCTGTACCAGTTTTCCCAGCAGCTTTATATTTTGCACCTGTAAAGTACTTTGTAGCTGTACCACCTGAATCATTATACACTTGTCTAAATCCTTCTTGAACACGTTTAATTTGCGATTCCGGCATATCAATACGATTTAATACTTTCGGTTCCATAGATTGAACAACTTTCCCAACTTCATCTGGTTTCACTGCCGGTTGACGAATTTCTTTTACAACTTGTGGTTGCATACGATATCCACCATTGGCAATCGTCGAAATATATTGCGCTAATTGAAGCGGTGTATACGTATCATACTGTCCAATTGATAAATCTAGTAAGAAACCTGGTTGACTACTCTTACCCATCTGACCAGCAGATTCATTCGGTAAATCAATTCCTGTTTTTACACCAAGTCCAAACTGTCCGAAATAATAACGCATCGTATCAAATGCTTTTTGAGGTATATCTAACGTACCACCTCTCACATATGGAACACCGGCGATATTCATCGCTGTTTTAAACATATAAACGTTAGAAGACATTTTTAAAGCTGTAAGGTCATTAATGTATCCCATCGTTTTCCAAGACGACTTCGTAGGTGTACCTTTTAATTTAATTGGTTCATCCAATTGTACTGCCCCTGGTTGAATCGCACCAGTTTGATATCCAGTAAGTACTGTTGCACCTTTTACAGTTGATCCCATCGGATAAGAACTTGTCATGGTACCTAATGCAAAGTCATTTACTTTCGTTTGGCCATCTTCGTTAACTAATTGTTTCCCCGCCATAGATAAAACTTCACCATTTTTTGGGTTCATCATTACAACAAATGCGCGATCTAAAAGAGGTTCGCTTCCTTTAAACCTCATTAAATTCTTCGCAAGAATATCTTCCACGCGCTTTTGTAATTCCATATCAATTGTTAAGTTCAGGTCATTACCACTTTGTCCTTTTGATACATTAATCGTTTCTAAAATATTACCGTTTTTATCTGTAACATTTCTAACTTCTGCTTTCGTACCGTGCAGGCTATCTTCATACTGTTGTTCAAGATAACTTTTTCCTACTCGGTCATTTCGATTATAATCACGAACAAGATAGTAATCTAGTCTTTCTCTCGGTAAGCCTTCATCAGATGTCGACACCCCACCAAGTACACTTCGGAATAAATCATCGTACGTATATTTTCGCTCCCAATCAACATTCGTATCTACACCTGGTAATGCTGCTAGGTTTTCACTAATAATCGAATATTCCTTTTCTGTAGCATCCTTTTTAATAACTTGAGGTGTCATTGCATATCCGCCGTCCATCTTACTCTTAATCGCGAGTATTTCTAGATCTTTTGCGGATAATTGATTAATCTCTTCTTCTGTTACACGACTTCGCTGACGCTCGTCTAATTCTTTATCATCAATTTTTTTATCTTTAAACTCTTGACGATCTTTATTCGTAACTTTTTCTTTAGCTTCCTCTTTATGCATAGCAAGCCAATAATCTTTTTTATCACGATCTGTTAATTTATCTGTCGGTACTTCAATCAAATCTGCTAGCTTTTTCGCTGTTTCTAAGCGATCTTCTGCAGTTGATCCTTTCATTTTTGTAAATGTAATAGTACGAACGGCTGCATTATCTACTACAGGTCGCCCATAACGGTCAAATATTTTCCCACGCGGTACAGGATTACTTATCGTTGAGTTTTCTTTCTTCTCCACTTCATTCTTATATTCTTCACCGCGAACAATTTGTACATATCCGAGCCTTACAATAACCGCGGAGAACATTAAAAACACGCAGAAAAACAACACGTTTAATCGAAAAGGAACGTGGGTCTTTTTCTTATTTTGCTTCTGCTTCTTGCTCATACAAACCCCCTCTACCAACAGCTATGTAATGTGAAAGGGACACCTTCATACAGGTGTCCTCACTGCTGTCTTACATCTTTTTCTATTCTAGCATAAAACAAACGAGAAGTTAACCTTCTGGTTCAGTTTGGTTTTGCGCGTTCCCTTGCGTTACAACACTTGTTTTACTCGCATTTCCCTCATCATATTTGACATTTTTAACTGCAAAATAAATAAGAAAATGTCCAGCACCTAAAATACATAATAAGTAAGGTAAACTTTTTTCAGGTGGAAAGAATAGTACAGCACATAAAAAACTTAAAATGGAACAGATTCTTCCGGCGTTTAACCACAGCTCCCGAACAACGACATATTCCACACGCCATTCTCTCGCATTTTTTGCTCTACCAATTACGTCATATGTCATTGATCCGTACGGAACAAGTAAAATAGGATATGCAATTGCAATACATGCCGCATAAATAAGTAATTTCGTGTATGTAACATTGAAAATAACTAAAAAGACGACAGCATATAAAATAATGCCTCCAAGTAAAATTGCTTTTTTTCGCCACTCCTTCTTTAACATACGAGCAACTAAGTAATAACATACAAAGGATACAGCAGAGTTCACTAAACTGTATTTCCCTAATGCGAACTCACTATTAGTTGCTAAATAAACATATACTGAAATGACAAAAATAAACGTTCCTTCTCTCAATCCTTGGAAAAAATGAGCTCGTGTAATCTTTCCCCAATTTTTATCAATCCGTCGTTCTTTCAATACTTGCACGATTTCATAACGCCCTTCACATTCTCTTTTAGATAAAAAGAAGCTTAAGACGACAGCAATTGCAAATAGAACTAATGAAAGAAAGAATATAACAGTATAACCACTCCATTTCTCCATACGTGAAATTGTGTATCCTGCTGCTATTGGTCCGATCATTCCAGAGAAGGATGTAAGAAGTCCAAGAAACCCATTAAAGAAATCTCTTGTTTCTGGTTCCGTAATTTCAAATGTCAATAAGTTAAAAGCCAACCAGTAAAAACCGTATCCTACTCCTAAAAGAGCCCCCATTAATAAAATATACTGAGAAGCACTTTTTCCTGCTACTAAGACAACGATAAAAAAAATTGCGAGCGTTCCTACCCCTATTCGTAATAAAATCGAGCGATCGATACGTTTCGCTAATTTCCCCCCTACAAGAAATGTGAGAGGCTGTAATACCACGCTGGCTAAATTATACAAGCCAAGATTCACATAATTTTGTGTTTGTTTCCATAAATAAATATTTACAAACGTATTCGATAAAGAAATTGCGAGCGTGTATAAACCTCCTATAAGGAGCAATAACACTAAATCCCGATTCACTTCAACGTCACCAATTATATGTTTCCATTTCATACACAACTCTCCTTTACTTCATGTTCTAGTCTTCCAAAGACAAGCCCAATTATGTAAAAGGAAAGCATAGAAAAAAGCTAGGGGCTCTCCCCTAGCTTTTTCTATATTTATTACGATTATTTTGCTTCTTGGTAACGTTTTTCAGCAGCGTTCCAATCTACAACGTTCCAGAATGCACCGATGTAGTCTGGACGACGGTTTTGGTAGTTTAAGTAGTAAGCATGCTCCCAAACATCTAAACCGATAACTGGCGTTTTACCTTCAGTTAAAGGAGAATCTTGGTTTGGAGTGCTTGTTACTTCTAACTCACCATTGTTTACTACTAACCAAGCCCAACCAGAACCGAAGCGAGTTGCGCCAGCTTTTGCGAATTCTTCTTTGAATGCATCGAAGCTACCGAATTTTGCTTCAATTGCAGTTGCAAGTTCACCTACAGGTTGTCCTCCGCCGTTTGGAGATAGGATTGTCCAGAAGAATGTATGGTTAGCATGTCCGCCACCATTGTTACGTACTGCTGTACGGATTGCTTCTGGTACTTCGTTTAAGTTTGCAACTAATTCTTCTACGCTTTTGTCAGCTAATTCTGCATGACCTTCTAAAGCAGCGTTTAAGTTTGTAATGTACGTGTTGTGATGTTTTGTATGATGGATGTTCATTGTTTCTTTGTCAAAGTGAGGCTCTAAAGCATCATACGCATAAGGTAAATTTGGTAATTCGTGTTTTGCCATTGTTATATTCCTCCCAGTTTATGTATTGCCACTTAAGTGACATACAACTTCATTCTACCCTAATTGCCATAGGGTGCAAACAAATAAATCACATTGTCTTGCTATCATTAAAGTAGCAAAATTCCCACTTCTTTTCAATTAAAATGCTCATATATTCCGTAAAAAAAGCTTCCTTCTACAAGGAAGCTTCCTGCTAACATAATAAACATGCGAAATGGATATGGACCCTGTAGGACTCGAACCTACGACCGGACGGTTATGAGCCGTCTGCTCTAACCAGCTGAGCTAAGGGTCCACAATTATGTATGTAACAACATATCAAATAAAGGAATTCCTATCGGATATGCCCTCTAAGAAAGGTAAGATAAATTTACCATATAGAAAAGAAAAGTGTCAATTGTATTTTTCTTATTTAAAAGAAGAAAGTTAATAAAAAGAAATTTAGTTATCTCCACTATATGTAAATATAATATATCTTGAGATTCTCTAGATTACTACGTTACAATGATTTTATACATACATAAAGGAAGTGAATCTATGTCCATATTTACCCAATTCGTAAAAAGCATATACTCGCCTAAAGATATGGCGCTATTCCGTTTTCAAAAAATCGGTAAAACCATTTTGTATATTATGCTACTTTGCTTAATTACTACTATTCCAAGAACTTTTTTGTACGGTAGTTTTATCCAAGATGGTGTAAGCATGGTAAATCAAGTCATCGATAAAGATTTACCTGATTTTAAAATTGAAAATGGCGAACTAAAAGCCGATATTGATCAACCTATTGAAAAAGAAGAAGGAAATGCACTTTTCGTATTTGATCCAAATTCAACAGACCTAGAAAAATATCAAAATAAAACAGGTTTATTTGTTTTAAAAGATAAAGTAGTCTCTATGGGAAATGGTCAAACACAAACGTATTCTTATAACGATTTGTTAGGTGCATCTCTTGAGAAAAAAGATCTACAAGAATTTATTTCTTTATTCGATAATATTTATCCGATTTTATTATTTGTTATTGGATTCTTAGTGTACCTATTCCAATTATTCATCACTTTTGTAGGCGTGACTTTACTTGCGTTCATCGGTTCTGCTATGAGCGGTCAACGTAAACTATCCTATAAACAAGTTTGGACACTAACTGCATACAGCTACACAATCCCAACAATCTTCTTTATGATTATGGATGCATGTAAGATTGTCGTACCTGGATCAACATTCATCTATATCGCAGTTGTTTTAATTGTTCTGTACTTAACGATTAAAGAAGTTCCAAAACCAAAAGAAAAATAAGAACGAAAAAAATGCCTAAATAGGCATTTTTTTTTTGGACAAGCATATATTCCTAGCAAAGGAGTGAAGAATATGAAGAGATTAGGTATATTCTTATTCGTGCTTGTTCTCGGTTATATATTTTATTACGATATAAAAATCGGTACTTTACCGATGTTAAGTTCATATAAAAAAACAACTGCTGCTCAAACGATTAAAAAAGAAAACACAGACAGTCAACAAAATAAAGAGAACAAAACAGAAAAAGAAACGGATGTATCTTATAAAACAATTGAAGTAAAAACTGGTGAGACAGTTCTTTCTATTACAGAACAAATTAACAAGAAAAAAATTCCTTCCATAGAAAAAGTCATTGACGACTTTAAACAATTAAACAAAAGTACATCTGCTACAAAAATACAAATTGGAAAGTCTTATAAATTCCCCTTATATCAATAAGCTATCACTTAATCCTTGTCAATTACATAAAGGCGCTGATACAATAGTAAAAGTGAAACCGAGTACTTCGGTTTCTATAGCCCTATATCACGTATACTATCATTGATATGAGGGACTAAATAAGAAACTTCTTTTATAAGGAGAGCGATCTATTCGTGAATGAAATGACTCATCGTACAAAAACACGTCCAGTTAAAGTCGGTAATTTAACAATCGGCGGTAATAATGAATTAATTATACAAAGTATGACAACAACAAAAACACATGATGTTGAAGCAACAGTTGCTGAAATTAAGCGTTTAGAAGAAGCCGGCTGTCAAGTCGTCCGCGTTGCCGTTCCAGATGAACGCGCAGCAGATGCTATTGCTGATATAAAAAAACAAATCAACATTCCACTTGTTGCTGATATTCATTTTGATTATCGCCTTGCTTTAAAAGCAATTGAAGGTGGCATCGATAAAGTACGTATCAATCCAGGTAACATTGGTCGTCGCCATAAAGTAGAAGCTGTTGTAAATGCAGCAAAAGAGCGCGGTATTCCAATCCGTATTGGTGTAAACGCTGGTTCATTAGAGCGTCACATTTTAGAAAAGTACGGGTACCCAACTGCAGATGGTATGGTTGAGAGTGCGCTACATCATATTAAAATTTTAGAGGACTTAGATTTCCACGATATTATCGTATCTATGAAAGCCTCTGATGTTAACTTAGCAATTGAAGCATACGAGAAAGCTGCTCGTGCTTTTGATTATCCATTACATTTAGGTATTACAGAGTCCGGAACATTGTTTGCCGGAACTGTAAAAAGTGCTGCTGGTCTTGGAGCAATCTTAAATAAAGGTATCGGAAATACACTACGTATTTCATTAAGTGCTGATCCAGTTGAAGAAGTAAAAGTTGCTCGTGAACTATTAAAATCATTCGGTCTTGCGTCTAACGCAGCAACACTTATCTCTTGTCCAACTTGTGGTCGTATTGAAATCGATTTAATTAGCATCGCTAACGAAGTGGAAGAATACATCTCTACACTTCAAGTACCAATTAAAGTTGCAGTACTTGGTTGCGCTGTAAATGGCCCTGGTGAAGCTCGTGAAGCTGATATCGGTATTGCCGGTGCACGTGGAGAGGGATTATTATTCCGTAAAGGGCAAGTCGTTCGTAAAGTACCAGAAGAAACAATGGTAGAAGAACTGAAAAAAGAAATCGACGTAATTGCTGCTGAAATGGCTGCTGAGCGAGAAAAAGAAAAAGAGACACAAGAACAATAAAAAGAAGGTTGCCACAATATTTGTGAGCAACCTTCTTTTCTACGTAAAAAAGCTCGTCAGTTATATAACCGACGAGCTTTTACTTTGCACATTTTGGACAACGACCATATATTTCAAACTTATGACCCGTTACTTCATAACCGGTAAAATCTTTATTCATAAAATCCATTGGGCAGGAAGTAATCTCTTTCGTTCCCCCACAATCCAAACAAATAAAATGATGATGATGTTCCATAATAGAACAAGTAAAACGAAAATGTTTTTCACCATTTAATTCCGTTTGTTCTAAAACACCAATCTCAGCAAAAACTGTTAAGTTACGATAAATCGTATCAAAACTAAGTCCTGGATAATCGTCCTTCATATGCTCTAAAACGTCTTTCGCAGTTAAATAACGATTATGCGCTGCAAATAATCTGAGCATCTCTTCTCTTTTTCCAGTATGTTTGTATCCTTTTTCTTTCATTAGGCGTAAAGCTTCTGTTAGATTCATACCTATCCCTACTTTATGCAGTTTTTTTCTTCTTCCATAAAATCGCACCGATTAAAATAAGAACTGCTATCATAACAATTGTACCACCTGGCGCTAGATCAAGTTGATACGAAGCAAACATTCCACCAATTACTGCAATTTCACCGAATAAAATGGAAAAGAAAATTGTTTGTTTAAATCCTTTAGCAATACGAATACTTGCTGCAACTGGTAACGTCATTAATGATGATACAAGAAGAACCCCCACTACACGCATTGATACTGCAATGACAAGAGCAACTAATATAATGAAAATAAAGTGAATCCATTTCGCTCTTAAACCAGTTGATACTGCGTATTCCTCATCGAATGATAATAGAAACAGCTCTTTATATAATAAAATAATTGTCGCAACAACAACAATTGCTACAATCCCAATAATAATTAAATCTGTACTTGTTACAGCACTGACACTACCAAATAAATAACTAAATAAGTCTGTGTTAAATCCATTTGCAAGTGAAATGAAAATAACTCCAACCCCCATCCCTGCCGAAAGGATAATTGGAATTGCTAATTCTTGATAGTGCTTATATACAGTTCGTAACTTTTCGATTAGTAGCGCTCCACCAATCGAGAAAATCATCCCCATATATAAGGGGTTTAAAAACCCACCTGTAAAAATGGTTTTTTCAAGTAATAAACTTGCTGCAATACCCGATAACGTCACGTGACTTAATGCATCCGCAATAAGAGATAAACGACGAATAACAACAAACACACCAATTAGCGGTGCAACAAGTCCAATTAAAATACCTGCGTATAAAGAATTACGTAAAAAGTCATATTGTAAAAAATCTTGTATCATTATATCCTCCCGTGATGCTCATGTTCGTGTTCTAAACGATGAACATGATGTCCATATAAGACGGACATTTCTGCATCTTCTAACTCTCGGAACTTCTCTACATTTCCATGGAAATGTAGATGTTGGTTTAGGCATGCAACATGTGTTACTTTTTCAGTAACAGCTCCCATATCATGAGTAACAAGAATTAATGTGATCCCGAGCCTTTTGTTTAAATCCTCTAATATTTCGTAAAAACTTTCCACATTTTTTACATCGATTCCAACAGTAGGCTCGTCCAAAATAAGCAATTCAGGATCACTAACGAGCGCACGAGCAATAAATACACGCTGTTGCTGTCCACCAGAAAGCTCTCCAATGTTACGACCTTGAAACTCACTCATCCCTACATCAGCAATTGCTTTTTCTACCTTTTTCTTATCCTCTTTTGTGAAAAAGCGAAAAAGCCCTTTTTTCGAAACAAGTCCCATTGACACAACTTCAGAAACAGTTGCTGGAAAACCAGAATTGAAACTATTTGCCTTTTGGGATACATAACCAACTTTGTTCCATTCCTTAAACTTCTTACTATCAACGCCAAACACGCGAATGCTTCCTTCTTTTGGCTTTAAAACACCTAATAAACACTTAAGTAGAGTTGATTTACCTGAACCATTCGGTCCCACTAAACCTAAAAAAGCTCCCTTCGGAACTTGCAAATTAATATTTTCTAACACATTCCGATCTTCGTATCGGAATGTTAAACCTTCAATTTCTAATATATTATTCATAGCATCTCACCTATTTTAATTCAGAATGATTCCGATTTATATCTATTTGAATTATAGTACAGCTTATTATAGTTGTAAACCAATCTGCCTAAAATATATCTATTTTTTCAAGAAACCTTACTATTATAACAAAAAGCAGAGAAAAATTCTCTGCTTTCGAAAAATATTCCTATAAACTTTTTAGTGAATAGCCGATTTAAACTTACCACCATTTGTCTCTTGCGTGCTCATAATCGTAACAAACGCATTTTCATCAATTTCATGCACAATTGATTTTAACTTCGTCACTTCTAGACGCGTTACAACTGCATAAATAACTTCTTTTTCTTTATCCGTGTAACCACCTTTCGCTACAAGCTTTGTAGTTCCACGGCCAAGACGATGCAAAATCGCGTTTGATACTTCCTCATATTGATCAGATACAATTAAAACCGCCTTCGTTTCATCTAGCCCTTGAATTACTGTATCGATCGTTTTAAATGCGATATAGTACGTCATAACAGAATACATCGCTTGTTCCACACCAAACACAAATGCTGCCCATGCAAAAATAAATAAGTTCACAAACATTACGAATTCACCAACAGAGAACGGTAATTTCTTCGTTAATAAAATCCCCATAATTTCAGTTCCATCTAGCGATCCACCATGACGAATTACAAGTCCTACACCAAGACCTAAAATAAGACCACCAAACACTGTCGCTAAAATAGGTTCTGTTGTAAATGGTGGTACCGCATGTAACGTTGACTCAATGAAAGCTAACGCTACAATACCAAATGTCGAAGATAACATAAATGTTTTTCCAATTTGCTTATAACCGGAATACATAAATGGGATATTGAGAACAACGACTAAAGTAGAAAAACTTAACCACCAAATGTTAGGAGTAAGATAATCTAATATAAGAGAAATACCAATAATTCCACCATCAATAATTTTATTTGGCATTAAAAATAGTTCAATTGCTACCGCCGCGCATGCTGCTCCAAAAATAATCATAACTAAACGATAAATGAGATGAATAACACTTTCTTTTCGATGTTGCTTTTGCTCCATAAGTCCTCCCTTTACTCTTTTTCTGTAGTTTTGTCCTTATATTATAACATACGCTTCTTTTCCTCATGAAAAAAGAAACTCCATACGAATATGTACAAGCTATATGCTCATATATTTCGATAGAAGAACGCGTGAAGGAGGATAATAAGATGAACCTCATTAAACAAATTGTTAATAAAAAATTAAATCATATTTCTACAAAAGAGTTATTAAAATATAGCAAAGAATATGAAGTTCCCATTACAGCCGCACAAGCTGATCAAATCGTTTTACTTATGAAGGGTAAAAATATTAATATTTACGATAACAACGAGCGACTAGAGCTCTTAAAACAAATCGCAAAAGTAACTTCCCCTGCCACTGCCCAACAAGTAAATACCTTATTTCAGCAACTACTAAAATAAGGAGGGGATTTCCCCCTCCTTATTGCGCTTTAATTTTTTCAAGAAGCCCTTCATCAAAAGTGCCGTTTTTCAGCATTTCAATTTCCAATTTGTATGGTGGCTTCTTATCTTTTTTATCTTCCCCTACATACGGTGTTTCAAGAATTTTTGGTACATGCATTAACTGTGGATGATGTACAATGTGATGCAATGCTTTATACCCAATGTGACCAAATCCAATGTTTTCATGACGGTCTTTTCCTGCTCCGCGTACATTTTTACTATCATTAATATGAAGTACTTGTAAACGATCTATACCAACGATCTTATCAAATTCGTTTAATACGCCGTCAAAGTCATTTACAATATCATATCCTGCATCATGCGTATGACATGTATCGAAGCATACAGATAGCTTTTCATTATATTTTACACCATCCATAATTTTTGCAATTTCTTCAAAGCTACGACCGCATTCTGTTCCTTTTCCTGCCATCGTCTCTAACGCAATGTTAACCGTCTGTTCTGGCGTTAATACTTCATTAAGCCCTTTAATAATTTGTTGAATACCAGCATCTGCTCCAGCACCAACGTGCGCTCCTGGGTGAAGAACAATTTGTTTCGCTACACCTAATGCCGATGTTCTTTCAATTTCCATGCGAAGAAAGTCTACTCCTAATTGGAATGTTTCTGGCTTCGTCGTATTCCCAACATTAATAATATACGGCGCATGGACGATAATTTCCTCAATTCCGTTCAGCTCCATATGTTTTCTTCCTGCTTCTATGTTCAATTCTTCAATTGGTTTTCTTCGTGTATTTTGCGGTGCACCTGTATAAATCATAAACGTTGTTGCACCGTATGAAACAGCCTCTTCACTTGCTGCTAATAACATTTTCTTACCACTCATGGAAACATGAGATCCAATCTTTAACATACAATCACCTCTTCAATATACAATAGATATAATGATAGCATAATTTGTAGAAATATGTAGTGAATTGTTTGTTCACAAAAGATGCACTACACAAATTTATATGACTATTTATACAGACTATACTTTTCATTTAAATTAGCTGGATTAAGTGAAACTTTAATCAATACTTTTCTATCCATATTGATTACACCTCCCACAAATAGCGGGATAAAAAAAAGATAAGGGAAACCCCTTATCTTTTTTTATTGCCATATTTTTTCTTCACTTTGTCACGTTCTGTTGCAAGTTTACGTTTATAGTTTGGTTTTACTTTTTTTGGTTTTTTAATAACTTTCGTTGCCATAACATCAAGTTCGTCATTTGGTTTTTTACGGCTCTTACGACGACGACGCTCACCTAAATCGGCCCACTCATCTCCGCGTAAATCTACATGCTTGAACTCAATATGACGTTGTTTTTCTAAACTATCTAACGCTTCTTCGTTTGCTGGATCATATATCGTCACTGCAATACCAGAATGCCCCGCACGTGCTGTTCTTCCAACGCGGTGAACGAAGAAATCTAAATCTGATGGTAGCTCATAGTTAATAACATGGCTAATCCCTTCAATATCAATACCACGTGCTGCTAAATCAGTCGCAACAATATATTGGAATTCAAGGTCACGAATTTGTTTCATCATTTTTTTACGATCACGTGGTGATAAATCCCCGTGAATTCGTCCAACTTTTAAGCCACGTTCCATTAATCCATCAGCAACTTGGTCTGCCATCTTTTTCGTATTCGTGAAAACAACTGCTAAATACGGTTTAAATTGAAGTAGCATTTTATGCACTAAATCAATTTTATTACGATGTTTAGAAGGCACTAAATAGTGTTCAATGTTTCCAGCTGCAACTTGTTTTGGATTGATATGAATATGCTCTGGATTCTCCATATACTTCTTCAGAAACGGTTTTAGTTTTTGAGGAATTGTTGCAGAGAAAACTAACATTTGCAAGTTTTTAGGCATGCGTGCTGCAATTTTATCTACATCATGAATGAATCCCATATCAAGCATTAAGTCTGCTTCATCGATAATAATCGTATTTGCTTTATGAACAAATAATGCTTGCTCTTCTACTAAATCTTTAATACGTCCTGGTGTTCCAACTACGATATGAGGTTGTTTTTTCAACTTTTCAATTGAGCGTTGTTTATCAGTTCCACCAATTAAACAACGCGCTGTAATCATTTGGTCTTCCGCACAAAACTTTGTTAATTTCACGATTTCTTCGTAAATTTGTTGTGCTAACTCACGAGTAGGCGCTGTAATAACAAGTTGTACTTCTTCACGACTTGCATTAATTCTGTTTAATGTAGGAAGTAAGTATGCATGTGTTTTCCCAGAACCTGTTTGGGATTGTCCAATTACACTTACACCTTTTTTCACGACCGGGAAAATTTTCTGCTGAATTCCTGTCGGCTCTGTAAAGCGTAGTTCACGAACTGCATCTATTAAAAATGGTTTAAAATCATACTGTGTAAAAGTTTGTTGTGTCATAAGTTACACCTTCTTTCTAAAATTTCTACTGCGCGCACAAATCAGTCAAGTCTACATTATATCGAAATCTACAAGTAAAATCCATCTTTAGTTTAGGTTTTCACTTCAAAAACTAACCTTCTTCCCTTTTATTGCATATTGTATGTGTATATACCTAACTGAAGAAAGGAGGATTTCTCACATGTTTCCGAAATCCCCTACAAGGCAAATGTATCCGAATCCAGGGCAGCAACCTTATACACCATATCCAATTCCACAACTACCACCAATGGCACAAAAAAAGAAAGGTTTTCTTGCTAAGCTTTTTAAAAAACACGATCCAACCGAGCCTTTTATGCAAATGGTTCCACCTTACCGACAAATGG
The DNA here is from genome assembly GCF_038006085.1 of Bacillus sp. FSL K6-0073. Taxonomy (NCBI): domain Bacteria; kingdom Bacillati; phylum Bacillota; class Bacilli; order Caryophanales; family Bacillaceae; genus Bacillus; species Bacillus sp. FSL K6-0073. The sequence goes on from NZ_JBBOUN010000001.1 coordinate 4,306,137, forward strand.
AAGGGCAACTGATGATGCATCAGCAACCACCACCGCCGCCACAATATCAACAGCAATATCAGCAGCAATACCAGCAACAATATCAGCAGCAACATCCACAATATCAACCATACATGCAGCAACATCCTGAGCAAATGATACCGCCTCAAATGTATGAATCAAATGAAACGCGCGGCGGCGCAACTACAGCTGCCACAACAGCAAGCAGTGGCATCGGCAGTTTCTTTTCGAACTTAATTTCGAATCCTACTAATATGATAAACAACATCGAAAAAGTATCCCAAGTCGTTCAATCTGTAGGTCCTGTCGTCGAACAGTATGGTCCTATTATGCGTAGTCTACCAAGCATTGTTAAAATCCTCACCTCTGGAAAAAGTACGGAAGAAAATCAAACGGAAAATGTAACAGAGCCAGTTGAGGTAGAAAGTCCGCCTCCTGCACCTCAAAAAAAGAAACGAAAACGAAAGAAAATAGTGATTGAACCTGTAATAGAAAAAGAGTTACCGAAAGAACCAGTTCAACAAACAGCAACAAAACCAAAACTATATGTGTAACAATCCTTTGTTTTCTATCCACTCCTCCTTTATAATGTAAAAGACTATGCACAAAAGTATCCCTTGTTTAGAAGGAGAGGATTACTCATATGAAAATTGTTAAAATTTCCCCTCGTGGTTATTGCTACGGTGTTGTCGATGCAATGGTAATTGCACGTAACGCTGCATTAGATAAATCATTGCCGAGACCCATTTATATTTTAGGTATGATTGTTCACAATAAACATGTTACAGACGCTTTTGAAGAAGATGGAATCATCACATTAGACGGTCCAAGTCGCTTAGAAATTTTAGATAAAATTGATTCTGGTACTGTTATTTTCACAGCACACGGTGTTTCTCCAGAAGTTAAACAACGCGCAAAAGAAAAAGGTTTAACAACAATCGATGCCACTTGCCCAGATGTTACCAAAACGCATGACCTTATCGAAGCTAAGAAAGCGGAAGGGTATCATGTCATTTATATCGGTAAAAAAAATCATCCAGAGCCAGAAGGCGCAGTTGGTATTGCACCTGACATCGTTCACCTTATCGAAAGAGCCGATGATTTAAAAACATTAGAAATTCCAACAGATAAAATTTTAGTAACGAATCAAACAACGATGAGTCAATGGGATGTTCAACATTTAATGGAGGACATTCAAAAAAAATTCCCAACAGCAGAATTCCATAAAGAAATTTGTTTAGCTACTCAAGTTCGCCAAGAAGCTGTCGCTAAACAAGCTGATGTTGCAGACTTAACAATTGTTGTTGGTGATCCGAAAAGTAACAATTCAAATCGCTTAGCACAAGTATCACAAGAAATCGCGGGTACAAAAGCATATCGAGTTGCTGATGTAAGCGAAATTCAATTAGAGTGGCTACAAGGTGTAGAAAACGTAGCTGTTACAGCAGGTGCTTCTACTCCAACGCCGATTACAAAAGAAGTTATCGCGTTCTTAGAGCAATATGACCCAATGAATCCCGCTACATGGGAAAGAGTTCGAAAAGTACCGTTACAAAAAATATTACCTCGCGTGAAAGTGAAAAAAGAACAATAATAAAAACCGTTGCTTACATGAGCAACGGTTTTTATTTTTCTTATACAAATATAAATGGATCTGTATGTAACTGCGAAGCATGAATGTGTACATTGAGTTTCTTTGCATCCACTTTTTCTTGTAATTGCTTTTGCACACCTTGTTTCATTACTTTTTCAACATTATGTCCTGGGTCAACTATATTTAAACCGAGCATCATCGCATCATGAGCAACATGATAGTAGATGTCACCAGTTACATATACATCTGCTCCTTTAAATTTCGCTTGGTTTATATATTTATTACCATCTCCACCAAGTACAGCTACTTTACGCACTTTATCATCTAACTTACCGACAACTCTTGCGCCATTCACGTCTAATGATTGTTTCACATGTTCTGCAAATTGACCAAGCGTCATTTCTTCTTGTAAGTATCCTATTTTTCCTAGGCCTAACGTTTCACCTTTATTATCAAGCGGATACACATCGTATGCTACTTCTTCATACGGATGCGCCGTTATCATTGCTTTAATCACTTTCCGCTGTAATGAAGCTGGAATAATCGTTTCGATTCGCACTTCTTCTACACGTTCTAACTGTCCAGTTTCCCCGATATAAGGATTTGTCCCCTCTTGAGGTACAAATGTGCCTGTACCCTCGCTACTAAACGTACAGTGGCTATAATTGCCGATATGACCAGCACCTGCGTCTCCTAATGCTTTCCTTACTTCTTCTGCATGAGTGACTGGCACAAACACAACAACTTTTTTCATTTCTTCTGCATATGTCGGTGCTAGAACTTCTGTATTTTGCAATCCTAACGCCTCAGCAAGTAAATCGTTTACCCCGCCCTTAGCAACATCCACATTTGTATGCGCTGCATAGATTGCAATATCATTTTTAATACACTTTTCAATAATTTTCCCATACACCTTATCTGTATGAATCGCTTTTAACGGGTTAAAAATTAAAGGATGATGAGCAATAATGACATTTGCCCCTAATTGAATTGCTTCATCCACAACTTCTTCCGTTACATCTAGCGCAATCAATACGTGCTGCACGGGTTTATTAAGCGCTCCAATCTGCAGACCAATCTTATCTCCTTCCATTGCCAAATGCTTCGGATACATACTTTCAAATAAAGAAATAATTTCATGGCCGTTTGGAATTTTACTCATGATAAAACCTCCCCTATCATTTTCATTTTCGCTTCTACTTCCCCACGCTTCGCTTTTGTTTCTTCAGAATCAGCCGCACGTTCTAACTGTTTTAAAATATTTTGGAAGTTTTTTAATTCTCCTTCCCATTTTTCAACGAAGGCTTCACTTTTTTCTGTTATTAAAAATGGTCCCATAAACAATTCAGCTTGTTTATTTTCAGAGTAAGGCGCTACAACATTTCCGCGCTCCCCTACTAAAATTTCGTAAATTTTCCCATCTTCTTTTACGATTTTTTCATGGATAAGCTCCCAACCATTCTCAATAAACCATTCACGAATATGATGCGCTGCAATATTAGGCTGTAAAATTAAACGTGTTACACCTTCTAATTTCTCTTTACCACTTTCTAAAATGTCACGAATTAACGCTCCGCCCATTCCGGCAACCGTAATTACATCTACTTCTCCTGGCGCGATAACAGCTAATCCATTCCCTTTACGCACATCTACTTTATCTTGTAAACCACTTTCAGCTACAGTTGCTTGCGCAGAGCGAAATGGTCCATCTACAACCTCTCCTGCAACTGCTTTTGTAGCAATATTATTTATAATTGTATAACACGGTAAATACGCATGATCCGATCCAATATCAGCAACTGTAGATCCTACTGGTATTTCACGTACAACTTCTTCTAATCGTTTTGAAAGCTTTACTTCATTCATGTATTTCCATTACTCCTTCTCTTGTCAGTCTGTCTGTCTGTCTCCATGATAATGAATTTATAGTAGTTGTTGCAAGCCCATAACAACAATTCACCGCTCTATCATTCATCGTATTTTAGAAAATATAGAAAAACAAGCCCTTTGCATAAGCAAAAGGCTTGTCATACGGAACTTTATTTTTTCTTCGATAACCAATCAGCTACTTTAGCGGCTTGATCAGCTGGAACTATATTGGCAGGCATATTGCCTTTTCCTTTCGAAAGAATTTCTTTAATTTCATCCTTTGAAAGTTTCCCACCAATTTTTTGTAAGTTAGGTCCAACTGCCCCTTGTAACTGATCACCATGGCAGCTCGTACAGCTTTGCTTCACAATATCCTCTGGCTTTGATGCTGTTTGTGCTGGCTTCCCGCCATTTTTTGCATCAGCTAACTCTTTAGATTTATTTAGCCCCTGAAATGAAAATACAAACATAACGATAATACCCAATGCTGCAATAAGAGCGAACGGAATCAGCGGATTACGTTTCATATCTCTTCTCCCCCCTCTATACCCCTAAATAGTTAGATGATTCAGTCATTTCCATTGTACTTGAAAACGCTCTATCAGAAAAGAGTAAACTACCACTTGTTAAAAATATTCCATAAATTCAGTTTATTGTTTTTTATTGTCATATCGCTTATTATTTCGATAATTATTAACGTTTCTCATCATATTTTTCGCTTTTCTACATATATTTTTGTATATAATAAACAAAATTAATCGAAAAATCGAAAAATGAGCATTTGCAAATCAAAAGACAATTCTGTAAAATAAATTACAAGAAATTGTAATCGTTGCCGATAGCTAAATTTTAACAAAAATTAACAAAATAAAAAAGTTTACTTCACAAAGGTGAAGTAAACTTAAAAAATAACCTATTCTAAGAAATCCTTAAGACGCTTACTACGGCTTGGATGTCTTAATTTGCGAAGTGCTTTTGCTTCAATTTGACGAATACGCTCTCTCGTTACGCCGAATACTTTCCCAACTTCTTCAAGCGTACGAGTTCGTCCATCATCTAAACCGAAACGAAGACGTAGAACATTTTCTTCACGATCTGTTAGCGTATCTAACACATCTTCTAATTGTTCTTTTAGCAATTCATAGGCCGCATGGTCCGCAGGCGATGTTGCTTCTTGGTCTTCAATAAAGTCACCTAAATGGGAGTCATCTTCTTCACCAATTGGTGTTTCAAGAGAAACTGGCTCCTGTGCAATTTTTAAGATTTCACGTACTTTTTCTGGAGCAAGATCCATTTCTTCACCAATCTCTTCAGGAGATGGTTCACGACCTAAATCTTGTAATAATTGACGTTGTACACGAATTAACTTATTAATCGTTTCAACCATATGAACTGGAATACGAATTGTTCGTGCTTGGTCTGCAATGGCACGTGTAATAGCTTGGCGAATCCACCAAGTTGCATACGTACTAAATTTGAAACCTTTACGATAATCGAACTTTTCAACAGCTTTAATTAGACCCATATTACCTTCTTGAATTAAGTCTAGGAAAAGCATGCCACGGCCTACATAGCGCTTTGCAATACTTACTACAAGACGTAAGTTTGCTTCTGCAAGACGACGTTTCGCTTCTTCATCGCCTTCTTCAATACGCGTTGCAAGTCGAATTTCTTCTTCTGCAGATAGTAAGTCTACACGACCAATTTCTTTTAAATACATACGAACAGGATCGTTGATTTTAACCCCAGGTGGTACACTTAAATCATTGAGGTCAAACTCTTCTTCTGTTTTTGTAATTTGGCGATTATTAGGGCCTTCTTCGTTGTCATTATCACCAACTAAGTCAATGCCTTGTTCACCTAAATATTCATAGTATTCATCCATTTGATCGGATTCAATTTCAAATCCATTCATGCGTTCTGCAATCTCTTCATATGTAAGAACGCCACGTTTTTTTCCGAGCTCAGTGAGTTGTTCTTTCACTTGCTCAAGGGTCATTTCAGTTTCAATTTGTTTAGAACGAGCTGGTTTGTCAGCCATCTGTTCCCCTCCTTACGCGAGATACAAACATTCATTATACTAAAACTTTATCAAAAAAGCTATTTTCTCGCTTTTTGATTTTGTAAATATGCTACATAATATTTAGCAGCCTCTACAGGATCTGTTTTTTCCATTTGTTTCACTTTAAAGATGATCTCCATCTTTTCAAGTTTTTCCTGATGCCGTCTAAGCGTCTCCAAATGGCCTTGCAACACTTCTTCTGTGTATTCTGGATTAATAAATTCATCCGTCGAAATATCAGTGATAATATTTTTCAACTTTTCATCAGAGAGCCAACTTAAAAATGTTCCGACTGAAGGTTCATTTCCCTTTTCATAATATGCGTATAGTTCATATAAAATCCCTTTATGTTCTTCTGTATGAAAATCTTCTATATGGGATTCCATACGAACAGCTACTTCTGCACTTTGCAACATATGGTAAATAATTTCTCTTTCCGCTCTTTCAAAACCTGTTAACTTCGGTTTTGTTTGAACGACTTGAGACGGTTTAGCAACCTGCTTTATTTGTTTTTGCTGTACCTTTTGTTCTTTGCGATATTGGTGCAATTGATTCAAAAGTGTTTCCATTGAATACGAAAATTCTTGCGATAATGACTTCAAATATGACTCTGCCTGCATCGCATCTTGTAACAACGATAACTCTTTTAAAACACTTTTCACATATTCTTCTTTGCCAGACTCATCTTGCAAATTTTTCCCTAAACGCAAATAATTTATTTTAAAACCAACAAAACTCACACTTGATTTCACAAGATTTTCAAAAGCAGTAGTCCCATATTGTTGCACATATTCATCAGGATCAAGCTTATCTGGCAAGGATGTGACTTTCACTTGGCAACCAACTTTTAGCAATAATTGCCCTGCTTTCATCGTCGCTTCTCGCCCTGCTTTATCACCATCATAGCAAAGAACAACAGTTTCAACGTTACGTCGCAGAAGTTTTGCTTGTTCTTCAGTTAAAGCTGTTCCCATTGTCGCAACAGCTTCTTCCACACCACTTTTTACCGCAGCTAGTACATCGGCATATCCTTCAAAAAGAACCACTTGCCCACGTTTTCTAATAAACGGTCTTGCTTGGTGGAAGTTATACAACAATTTACTTTTGTGAAAAATCGGTGTTTCAGGGCTATTTAAATATTTCGGAGTGTCATCTCCTAACGCCCTTCCACTAAACGCTATCACCTTACCTTGTAACGTATAAATCGGGAACATAACTCTTCCACGGAAGCGATCATAATGACTACCATCCTTCTCACTTCTTATTAGAAGGCCAGCTTGTTCCATACTAGACAGCGATAAACCTCTTTTTTGTAAAATTTTCGTCGCTGCATCCCAGGCAGGTGATGCATAACCAATTTCAAACTTCTCAATCATCTCTTTCGTAATACCACGGTTTAATAAATATGAAAGTGCTTCATTTCCCTCTTCCGTATTTACTAATAAATGATGATAATACTTTTTCAATAATTCATGAGCTTGTTGCATGATGACAGTGTCATCAGATATGTCTTCTTGTTGTCCTTGCCCTGATGTATACTCTGCAACCGCAATTCCATTTCTTTCGCCTAGCTTTTGAACAGCCTCGGTAAAAGCCAGTCCTTCCATTTTCATTAGAAAGGAAAATACATTTCCACCTTCTCCACATCCGAAGCAATGAAAAATTTGCTTATCAGATGAAACAGAGAATGAAGGAGATTTCTCACCATGAAATGGACAAAGGCCGAAATAGTTACGCCCCTGTTTTCTAAGTTGAACGTATTCACCAATGACTTCTACAATATCGGATGATGTCCGAATCTGTTCAACAACTTCTTCGGGAATTCTGTTCCCCATAACTCCATCTCCGTGTCGTATTTTGTATTCGATATAAATTAAAAAATTCCTTTATAATTCGACAATATTTTTCTAAACTTGTTAGAAAGTGTTGCCGATTACATTGTATAAACGATTTTAAACCTTTCCTATAGGTCCTTTATCTGCATAAATCGCATATACATACTTGCTATATAAAATTGTATACATTTGCTCATCTGTTACAAATGTATCTCTTAGAAACAATACATATACACCTTTTTATAAGAAGAGTAGCAAGCCACATATACCGTTTGATCTTGAGATTTGTAACTTTTTCATGTTGATCCATATAACGATCAACTCCATTTTGTTCAGTATCTACAAAGATCCAATGGCCTTGCTATTTCCTTAAAGGATGAGCATATGATGCGACAAACAAAATTCCGACATGAAATTCCGCTCCAACTTGCACAATTTCAGCCTTCACGGGATATACATCCACACCAACTAATATGTTGTCAATGCTTTGCATATTTCTGTATTCTACATCCCTTCTGTGAATCCTTCCATAATGTGCGTTTTCTTGTATAGATTTTGTCGATTTAACGTAATTACATGTCTTTTTCGTAAATCCTATCCCTAGTTTATTCTGAAAAATTAAAGTCTAAACGTAAAATATAGGTTTTTATCACAATTTTTTATTATAATATATTTTCTTCAACTACGCTACATATCCCTTTATTTTTTCATCTTACATTTCAGGATGACAAACTCACACCTTGAATATACTAAAAGACAAAGGAGTATAAGTATAACCATTACACTACAATCTATTACAAAATCCATAGGTACCATATTTCACACGAGCGAAAAAAGCACATTCACCTTTGGTAAATGTGCTAAAACATTTTTTGGTTTTGCACTGCATTCACAATAATATTTGCTGTTTCTTCAATTGCTTTATTCGATACATCGATTACTTGACAATTTATTTTACTAATTACTTCCTCAAAGTGATCAATTTCTTCTTGAATACGATTAATATTTGCATATGTTGCTCCATCACTTAATCCAAGTGATTTTAATCGTTCTTTTCGAATATGATTTAACTTATCTGGCGTAATTTTCAAACCGAAACATTTTTCTTTTGCCACTTGATATAGTTCTTCAGGTGGGTCAACTTCTGGCACGAGTGGTACATTCGCAACTTTCAAGCGTTTGTTATGAGCTAAATATTGGGAAAGTGGTGTTTTTGATGTACGCGAAACACCAATCAACACGATATCCGCTTTTAAAATACCTCGTGCATCTCTGCCGTCATCATACTTCACAGCAAACTCAATCGCTTCAATCTTTTTAAAGTATTCTTCATCTAACCTACGGACAACGCCTGGCTCACATCTCGGCACTTGCCCCGTAATTTCTTCAATTTGATCAATAAGAGGGCCGATAATATCGTATGCCTCTACCCCTTCTTTTGCAGCCTCTGTTACTAAATATTTGCGCATATCAGGCTTAACTAACGTAAAACATATAAGTGCTTGATTACTCTTAGCAATCGAAATCACTTCTTTTAATGTCCCTGTATCTTCTACATACGGTACACGTCTAATATCAGGAGCAAACGGGAATTGCCCCATTGCTGCTCGAACAACCAAATCAGCCGTTTCCCCTACAGAGTCAGATACGACATATACGATTTTATTATCCATTACATTACCTCACTTTAAACAAATTACACTTATTCGTTATTTACTAAATTTACAAACGCACGTGTAATATTTGTTTTTGTAATTCGCCCAATCACTTCTAAACCTTGTTTCGTATCTTTTACAACTGGCATTGCATCAATCTGTCTTTCTATTAATTCCATCGCAATATCATATAAAGAATCCTCTCTACGACACATCGCAATGTTTGGCATCCTTGTCATGATAATATTAACCGGAAGAGAGGTTAAATCCTGCTTTCCTAAGCTCGCTCTTAATAAATCTTTACGAGACACAACACCAACTAATAGAGTCATCTGATCTACAACGAACAATGTACCAACGTCCTCTAAAAACATCGTACAAATTGCATCGTATACGGAAACATTTTTATCAATTACAACCGGTCTAGATTGATAATCTTGTACTTTAATTTTCTTAACAGCTTCAGATAATAACTGCCCCCCAGTTTTACCCGTATAAAAATAACCTACGCGTGGACGTGCTTCTAAATAACCAGCCATCGTTAAAATTGCTAAGTCTGGTCTTAGCGTCGCACGTGTTAGACCCAATTGCGCTGCAATTGATTCCCCTGTAATAGGACCGTGATCTTTTACAATCTGAATTATATGTTCTTGCCGTTTATTCAGCTCTATGATAATCACCACCTTTAATGCACAACGAAAAAAGTTATACTATCTCTTAAATATTATATACTAAATATGCTATTCGAAAAAGAAAGTATGTAAAAAGGACCGTATACGGCCCAAAATTATATTTGAAACTTATCAAGTTGTTCTAAAAAACGTCTTGATTTCAAATAAATTCCGCAATATTCATCATAATATGTATTCAATACTAAACGCATTTGTTTTTTTGTGCTATCCTTTACCGATACATTTCCGAGCCTATGTAAATCGAAATGGAAGAAAAGACGTAATAATTTATGAACAGCTTCTCCTACCGGTATACGATACGGGTCTTGCTCCGCATGACGTGAGCACAGAAAACCGCCTTCCCTAACGGAGAAGGCGACAAAGTCTGTTTCTTGATGACAAATCGCACATGTATCAAAGTACGGGCGCATCCCTAATACCGGAAGCATTTTCGTTTGATAAATTAATGATAATACTTCTGGATCAACACCCTCACACATATAATGCAACGTTTGATATAACATTTCAAATAAATACGGATTATGTTTTTTATCTTCTGTTGCTTTATCAGTTAATTCAACAATAAATGATGCATAAGCAGTTAAAAATATATCCTCGCGAATTTCTTTCATAGTTGAAATAATCTCGCCTTGTTGCAATGTTCCAAGCCCAGATCCCATTTGAATAAGAAACTGGCCATGTGTCATTAATTGCGACACAGATGCTAATCGGCTTTTCGGTTTTTTTGCCCCTCTTGCCATTGCACTTACCTTACCAAGTTCTCTTGAGAATATTGTAACAATCTTGTTCGTTTCTCCGTAATCTGTCGTACGGATAACGATGCCCTCAACTTTTTGAAACATGTTCGTCACCATCCAAGGTTTGAACAAAACGGGTCAAGAAATTGGAGAGTCTAGATGCGCTAGCTCCTCTTCATGTTGATCCATCTCATCGTTTACGTCTTTTTCCATTTCTTTCAAAAGCAAGTACGTTTCAATGCTTCCTGTTTTGGAGAAAAACTTCCAGGTAAAATCTAGCATAAGAATCCACCTTTCTCAATAAGCGTAGCCTATAAACCAATTTCCTTTGTTGTTATTAAATTGACCCATTTTGTCCATTTTCATGTGAGAAAAATTTTTCCTAATTTATCAAAGTTCATAAAAACCAATAATCAGTGGATGAACCAACCATCCACTGATTACAGCTTGACTCTATTTTAGTACTCATCCTCGCGGAAACCTAGGTCACGAAGCTGAGACATTTTATTACGCCAATCTTTTTGCACTTTTACCCATACTTCTAAAAATACTTTAGAACCAAGTAGCGCTTCAATATCAAAACGAGCTCGCTTACCAACTTCTTTTAACATTTTCCCTTGTTTTCCGATGATGATTCCTTTTTGTGATGCACGTTCAACAACAATCGTTGCATTTATATAAACTGCCCCGCCCTCACGCTTTTGAATCGCATCGATAACAACAGCCACAGAATGCGGCACTTCTTCACGTGTTAAATGTAGTACTTTCTCACGAATAAGCTCTGCAATAATAAATCTCTCCGGATGATCCGTTACTTGATTATCTGGATAGTATTGTGGTCCTTCTGGTAAATACTTTTTAATTGTTCCAATTAAAGCGTCCACATTATTACCGTCTAACGCAGAAATTGGTACAATTTCTGCAAACTCATGTAGTTTACGATATTGATCAATTAACTCTAGTAATTGCTCTGGATGAAGTTGGTCAATTTTATTAATAACTAAAAATACTGGTTGTTTCGTTTCTTTTAACTTCTCGATGATGAATTCTTCACCACGACCAAAGCCTTCGACAGCATTAACCATAAACAGAACGATATCAACTTCTTTTAATGTCGTTTGCGCCATCTTCACCATGAAGTCGCCTAGTTTATGTTTAGGTTTATGTATTCCTGGTGTATCAATGAAAATAACTTGTGCATCATTTTCTGTATATACACCTTGAATTTTATTACGAGTCGTTTGTGGCTTATCACTCATAATAGCAATTTTCTGGCCGATAATACGATTTAAAAATGTAGATTTCCCAACATTCGGTCTGCCAATAATAGAGACAAAACCTGATTTATAACCTTTTCTATTCATGTAAATCCTCCGCTAAAAATGCTCCTGGTAACAATTCTCCGACTGTCGTCTCCTGAACGTCACCATGTAAATTTGTTAAGTATACTTTCGTATCCTGTTTACATAATTCTACCATAACTTGTCGACATGCTCCACAAGGAGGTACTGGGCGCTTTGTATCTGCTACAACCGCAATGGCTACAAATTCTTTATCTCCTTCAGAAACCGCCTTAAATAAAGCTGTTCTTTCAGCACAATTACATAAGCCATATGATGCATTCTCAACATTACATCCACGATATACTTTTCCATCGCGCGTTAATAGTGCTGCACCTACTTGAAATTTAGAATATGGTACGTACGCTTGTTTACGCGCTTCGATTGCTTCTAGAATTAATTGTTTACTATTCATATTCCCGCATCCTTCCTGTTCACAGCTATGAAGAGGTACACTCTCTCATTAAAGCCCCTTACGGCACTTCCAAAGCTTAATAAAAGCTTCGGAATGCAACTATACCATATACGGTAAAAAGATAATAGCACCAATTATAACAGCTATAATTGCAAACAATAAAACCGCTCCTGCCGCAACATCCTTTGCAATTTTTGCAAATGGATGAATATCGGCAGTCGCTAAATCTACTGTTTTTTCCACAGCCGTATTTACCATTTCTAAACTCATTACACTACCTATTACAATAAGTAATATCATCCACTCTGTTCTCGTAATATGGAAATAAAAGCCGCAGCATATAACAATGACTGCGGCTAAATAATGGATTTTCATATTTCGTTCATGACGAAAACAAAAGAATATACCAGCTATAGCATATCCAAAACTATCTATAAGTTTTCCTTTTTTCATCGTCCTAATCCAAAAGCTTCTAAAATTTCTTTTTGTCTTCCGAACATTTCTTTTTCATCTTCTTCTGTCATGTGATCATAACCAAGTAAATGTAAAAAGCCATGTAACGCCAAAAATCCAAGTTCACGATCGAAAGAATGTCCGTACTCTTCAGCTTGCTCTTTCGCCCTTGGAATAGAGATAATAAGATCACCTAACATGCGCGGCATCTCTGCACCAACAATCTCCATTTCTCCTTCTCCCATTTCTTCCATGGCAAAGGATATTACATCTGTAGGTTGATCTTTATCTCGGTAATCACGATTAATTTCTCTAATGCGCTCATTATCTACAAATGTCACCGATACCTCCGCACCATCCTCGATATTTTCCATTTGAGCTGCTTTTTCTAACACTTCACGAATTAAACTCATATACGCTTCTTTTACTTCTTCTGTTTCATCAATAAAATCAATTAACAAACTCATTCTTTCTCCTTTTCTTCCGGAAGTTCCGGATATGTAATACGCGAATGGAAAATACCATTTAACGTTTCACACAACGTTTTTCCAACGATTTGTAGTTCCTTAAACGTCAAATCACATTCACTAAATTGACCGTCTTGTAGTCGATCTTTAATAATACTTTGCACCAAATTATTAATTTGTTCTGGCGTTGGGTGATTCATAGAACGTACCGCAGCTTCTACACTATCAGCAATACCAACAATTGCCGATTCTTTCGAAGTTGCTTTTGAACCTGGATAACGGAACATCTCTTCTGTATATTTTTCTTTATCTTCTTTAATAGCTTTATAATAAAAATATTTCAGTAACGTTGTACCGTGATGTTGCCCAGCGATATCAATAATTTCTTGTGGAATATGATATTCTTCGAGCATTCTTACTCCATCCGTTACGTGAGCAATTATAATATCTTTACTCGTTACAGGATCTAATTTATCATGCGGATTTTCAATTCCCATTTGGTTTTCAATAAAAAATTGCGGTTGTACTGTTTTTCCTACATCATGATAATATGCCCCTACACGCGCTAATACACCATTTGCCCCGACTGCTTCACAAGCAGCCTCAGAAAGATTCGCTACCATTACACTATGATGATATGTCCCTGGCGCTTCTAACAAAATTCTGCGTAAAAGCGGATGATTTGGGCTTGATAGTTCCATAAGCTTCATACTTGATACGATTCCAAGTCCACTTTCTAAATATGGTAAAATCCCCATAGCCAAAACGGATGATATAATCCCTGAAAGCGAAGCCATTAATAATTGCGTACCAATTTCAAGAGGCGAAAAATTCCCATTACGTAATAATAAGAGCGCCGCCAATACGACTACATTTAATACAGAAACGAGTATACCAGCTTGTAAAATCATTGTACGACGATTTTTTTCTCGCAAGAAAATACTAACCGATAATGAACTTAACAATACGTAAATCCCTACACTATAATTTAATGTACTCGTTACTCCTTCATTAAACATAATACTTCCGCATACAGAAAAAATCATACTCGTTAAAAAGACAAATCGATCACCAATCATTAGTTTTACAAGTATTGTTCCCATCGCAACTGGGACAACATATGCAATCCCCGCGTATTCAAGTTTTTGAAACAAACTAATGATTTTCATTAAGACAATTGTGATAGACAAAATTGTAATATACGCTAAAACATACGGTCTATCTTCTCTTTTTCTCTTTAAAAATAATTCAAATTGTTTATGCATAAAGTATAGTAACACACCAATGAGTACCGCTAATCCAACATAAGGTTGAAAGCCGTTCCCTTTTTCTAACAAACCAACTAATTTCAACTGATTATACACATCACTTGAAATTGTTTCACCTTCTCTAACAAGAACTTGTCCTTGAAGAATATAAACAGGTGGAACTAAATCTTCCTCTGCTTTTCTCTTCTCTTTCGTTAAGATCGGGTCATAAAAATAGTTTGCTGAAATTGCATATCTTCCTAGCGCCTTAATCGACTCTTTTAAACCATTATCAACATTAACACTATTCATCTCACTTACATATCGTTCTTTCGCATCTTTCAATTCGTCCATTTTAATATGCTCAGTCATGATACTATTAATTGCTGTGACCGCAGCATCTTTCGCTAATACTAATTGGCTCGAATCTGCATTAATCAAACTTAGTAAGTTTGAATCAGATAATTCTTTCGTTAAGTCAGCGGGTAGTTTCTTTTTTAACTTCTCCACTTTCTCAGCATCAGTCATCTTTTTTTGATCATCCGGTCCAACAGCTTTAATCTCTTGCACCACTTCATCCACTTTAGCAAAGACGTCATTCACAATATCAACTTTGTTTTGTTTATACTCACTTTTATATGTATATTGATCTTCAACTTTTGTAGCGGCTTCTTTTTTCTTTTTATCCGTTGTAACTTTATCTTCAATTTTTATAGGAGAATGGATTGTCTTTTTCGCAATAGAATACATATTAACATCTAATTGCTCTGGTTTTACATTATTCATAAGCGCAAAAAACAGCACCGCTCCTAATACAACGTAAGAAATCCAACTTAGTTTTTTCGAATGTTGTAAATTACGAAACCACTTAGAAATTTCTTGAGATCTTGACATGATTTCAATACCTTCTCCTCTCCAGAAATAAAGTGAAACTATTTATAGCTTTCATTTCTTCTACCAAACGATACTTTGAGGCAACATTTTATACACTAGTACCTATAGTTTATTTTCCTTATCTTTCATGATAGTAAAAAATATGACGTTCGCCAACCTTATCATACAAAAAGAAATGATCCTGACAAATAGGATCATTCCATTTTATCATATGCCTCAATAATACGTTGCACCAATGGATGTCTCACAACGTCCGTTTGTTCTAATGTAATAAATGACAGACCTGATACACCAGATAAAATATTAGCAGCTATAGATAGCCCTGATTTTACCCCTTTTGGCAAGTCTACTTGTGAAGGGTCCCCTGTAATAACCATTTTAGAACTAAAACCTAATCTTGTTAAAAACATTTTTATTTGAGCACCCGTTGTATTTTGAGCCTCATCTAAAATAACAAATGAATCATCAAGCGTACGCCCCCTCATATAAGCAAGCGGCGCGATTTCAATTACTCCTCGCTCCATCATACGCTGCGTATATTCTTGTCCAAGAATATCATGTAAGGCATCATATAATGGGCGTAAGTATGGATCTACCTTCTCTTTCAAATCCCCTGGTAAAAAACCTAAATTTTCTCCAGCTTCTACAGCAGGTCTTGTTAAAATAATTTTCTTTACATACCCTTGTTTTAAAGCCCTCACAGCCATTACTACAGCTAAGTATGTTTTTCCAGTTCCTGCAGGCCCTATCCCAAAGACAATATCATTCTTCTTCATCGCATGAATATATCGTCTTTGCCCCATTGTTTTTACACGAATGGATTTACCTTTTGCAGTCTTGAAAATTTCTTCTTCATATAACTCTTCAAATTGAGCAATTTTCCCTTGTTGTGCAAGCTGAATTGCATACGCAACATCTCTCTCTGAAATTGATATACTTTTACGAATTACAACAAGTAATTGCTGTAAGATTTTTTCTACGAGTGTCACCGTTTCAACTGCCCCAGATACATGAACAGTTTCTCCTCTAGTTACGATCGATACATTCAGTTCTCGTTCAATTACTTTTAAATGTGCATCATTGACTCCAAAAAGAGCGATTGCTTCGTTAGTATTTTCCAATTGTTGGTTCATTTCTACTAATTGTTCTGCCATTACTCAGTCTCCTTGAATATCGGATTCGGATATTGGTTGTGGCTCTGCAATATTTTCAACCACAGTATAATGCAATGTGACCTTTAGTTGACCCGCCTCAACCTCTTTACTCAAAATCTTATCACTTACAATCATAGCATGTTCATCCAATTTTTTCTTTAGTTCTTTTTCGGCCATCTCTTTCGCTACTTTCAGCGCTTGCTTTTCTGTATATTCTCGATTCGCTTCTTCCTCTTCTCTCACAACATCTTTTTCATATGCAATCGGCAGTGTAAAACCAAATAATTTCACATCATGCTTTACACTTTCAGTACGAGAGCGTTTATACTTATCATGCTGAAATCCCCATATTTTTATTTTCGTATCCCAAAATTTAAGAAAATGTTCATTGTATACGTTACCAGTATACACTTGGAATTGCGTCTTTAACGGGACATCCACCTTAGATGTATACCACGTTTCGCCATACACAATACCTTTCGCTGAAACAATCGTCGGACTTTCCTCATTACCATATATTCCTGATACGAGAATCTGCCCTTTTTCTACATGATCATTTTTCAGTACAACCGGCTTTCCAACTTCTACGAACGTCTTTGTAATAATCGCTTCTTTTTTTGCTACTAAATTTTGCGGCCTTTGTTCCTTTTCTTTCTTCGGTTCGTTTTTTTCAACAATTTTAAAATGATACGTCGTTCCTCTTACTTCTAGTCCCGCCCAAGTAATGGCATTAATATTATCTGTCAAATGGCGTTGTACATCTTCTACATTCGGCATTTGAAATTGTAGTTTCCCTTTTTTAATACCCATTTTATCCAATTCTTTCATCAATATATATTCTGTTTCAGGTTTTGCTCCTGTAATTTCAATTTTCCAAACCATATTTGACATTGCAATCACACCAAAAAAGAAAATTAAAAAACCAATTAAAAATCCACTATTTTTAATTAAACGCTTATTCCAAAAAGGAAAACCATAACGTCCAATAAAATATAATTTACATTCATTTTTTCTATAAATTGGTTTTATTTTTTTCACATCGCGTAACAATATACAAAAAACTAACGTTTCATCAGCTATCTTTTTAACATCCCAAACTAATAAATTCCTCCGTACACATTCATTAACAAACCGTTCCGCTCCTCTACCTTCAATTCGCACTTTTACATATCCAAGCCACTTTATAAACCATTTATTTTTCATTTACCACCTTCACTACCTTTCTAAAAGTAGATATACTACTTTTTTATTTGAAGCATTAAAATAGCTCGTACTAAAATGAAACCGAGTAAAACTGTAATCCGTCTCTATCAACGGAACTTTTACAGGATAAAGAAGAAAAACTTCACAAATGGAAGTTTCACTTCAATCACCTTTTTTTTCATTTTCTAAAAATGTTACTTGCTCAATTATCCCTTCGAGTAAAAGCTCTTCTGGAAGAATCGTTTTAATAACAAAGGATTGTCCTTTAATTAATAATTGACCGTGTTTTAAAAGCAATCGCACTTCTTTATCTGAAAACACTAATAACCCCCGATGATTTTCTATATAAATATGTATTTGCCCAACAAGAGTAATCCGAGGTAGATCCATTAATACATCCACTGGTAGGTCTACTTGTTTTGTCAACCAATTTTTCATTTGTTCTAATTTCTTCATCTCGAAAGACCCCCTCTCATCCCATATATATGTATTTCTTCACAAGCGCCTATCGTGTTATAACGACTTCACTAACATAACTATATTCTGTAAGAGTTCATATCATGTTAATTAAAACAGTCGCTATATGAAATCATATTTGTCAGGACAATGATGGATTAGAGGATGTTACCTTTAATAATAGAAGTATTAATACAAGAATATGCGCCCCTACAGGATATCAGTACAAGTTACATTAAGAAATTAAGCCTAGCGAGAAGTTGGAAACTTGAAAAAAACTGTTACAATTCGTTCTGGACGTGACATACTGACCATAGAATAAGTAGTTGTCATTTATTGGACACATGAGATAAAGTGAAACTTTAATCAACCCTCACCAATCGGGCTGCCCGTTAATGAGGGATAAAATCAAAAAAAGAAAATTTCTCCACTCTGAATGTTACGTTTTAAGTAAGAATATTTTATAGATGGTTGTTATATGAATTTCAAAAAATATTAGGGTTCATTAAAAAATGAATTAATAAATGAGGAAATACGAAAGGAAATTGGCTTTGGTCAAGAAATTTTGAATGTTATAAAACAAGTTACCGACAGTAATATCCGGCCATTTTATGCAACTGATGCAAAATCTAAAATAGTTAGAATCTCTTTCATTACCTTTGAGGATTATGCTGAAGAGCAAGCTATAAAACTTCAATCTGAGTTTCAGAAGGTTCGGTACTTAGCTTTTATTTGCGAAAGAAGTTTTAGTCAAGGAAGTAAGAACAGGTGTAGAATCGGAATTATACAAGGAAATAATAAATTGAAACTTTAACTAGAGGGGTTTCTATCACTTACAGAAACCCTTTTTAAGCAATATAGCGTTTCCTTAATAAGAACAATAAAAAAACGTCTCATACGAAATGAGACGTTTTTTTACGCTAATAGCTGGATAACCAGCTTATTCACAAGTGATCCGTCTGTTTTACCTTTTACTTTCGGCATAACAGCAGTCATCACCTTACCCATATCTGCTTTAGAAGTCGCACCAACTTCAGAAATAACTTGCTTGATTACATCAACTAGTTCTTCTTCAGTTAATTGCTCTGGCAAATATGCGCTTAAAATCTGAATTTCACTTTGCAGTTTATTAACAAGGTCTTCACGACCAGCTTTTTTAAATTCAAGGAGGGAGTCCTTATACTGTTTTACTTCACGAGCTAAAACTGTTATTTCCTCTTCTTCAGTAAGAGTATGTTGCAGTTTAATACCTTCATTTTGTAAAGCAGCCTTAACCATACGAATAACGGTTAATTTTTCTTTTTGTTTATTCTTCATCGCTTGTTTCATATCATCGTTTAAACGACCGAGAAGACTCATAACTTACACCCTCTCTTAGAATTTACGCTTTCTTGCCGCTTCAGATTTCTTCTTACGTTTTACACTTGGTTTTTCATAAAACTCGCGCTTTCTTGCTTCAGCAAGTGTACCAGTTTTAGAAACCGATCTTTTAAAACGGCGAAGTGCATCCTCCAAAGACTCGTTTTTACGAACGACTGTTTTTGACATTCTCTTTCCCTCCCTCCGAAACATCACACTTACATACTAACTTCAGCATGCAAAAAGAAACACTTCTTCAGCATGTCTTTTACGATTATAATACATTTTATCACTTCAGGTCAACTATTTGGCAGAATAAAAGAAGAATAGAAGCATTTCCTTTTCAAAAGTTATGCAAATAGCTAGTATCCTTTACTGATGAAGACAACTATATTTTTATCATTTCATCTTTTTTCATACAGGGATGCATGCAACGCCTCCCCACCTTATAGTACTTAAGCGCTTCAAATAAAGAAAGCATGCAAACCGTTTCCGGTTGCACGCTCTTTTTATGCGCTAGCTGATTCTTTTTTTACATCATCTTCAAGAACACGAACAAATTGCGCTTCGTTATATGGATAACCAGCTTTCGTAATTTTCACTTTCACTAGCTTACCAATTAATTCTTCTGATCCTTCAAATACAATTTTTAAGTAGTTATCTGTATACCCTACATATAACCCTTCACGGTCGCCCTCTTTAAATTGCTCTTCCGGAATGATTTCAAGCACTTCACCTTCAAACGCTGATGCGTACTCTTTCGCTAATTGATTAGATAGCTCAATTAAACGATGAACACGATCGTTCTTCACATCTTCAGGAACTTGATCTTCCATGCGTGCTGCAGGTGTTCCTGTACGTTTTGAGTAAGGGAACACATGTAACTCAGAGAAGCGGTTCTCTTTAATGAAATTGTATGTTTCCATGAATTCTTCTTCTGTTTCACCTGGGAAACCAACGATTACGTCAGATGTAATCGCAAGGCCTGGTAACGCTTCTTTCAAACGATCTAAACGCTCTTGGAAGAACTCCATCGTATATTTACGACGCATACGTTTTAATACAGTATTAGAACCAGATTGCAACGGAATATGCAAGTGGCGTACAACTACTTCAGATTTATCTAACACTTCAATTACTTCATCTGAAATTTGACTCGCTTCAATAGAAGAAATACGAAGACGTTTTAATCCGTCTACTTCCGCTTCCATATCACGAAGTAATCCAGCTAAGTTATAATCTTTTATGTCTTCGCCGTATCCACCTGTATGAATACCCGTTAATACGATTTCTTTATAGCCTGCATCCACTAATTGTTGTGCTTGTTTAATAACTTCTTTTCCATCACGAGAACGCATTAAACCACGCGCCCAAGGAATGATACAGAATGTACAGAAGTTATTGCAACCCTCTTGTATTTTTAAAGACGCACGTGTACGATCCGTGAAATAAGGTACATCAAGTTCTTCGTACACACGTGTTTTCATAATATTACGGACAGCATTAATTGGTTGACGCTCTTTACGGAATTCTTCGATGTAACCTAACATCTTTTCACGATCCTGTGTACCAACTACAATATCTACACCCGGAATCGCCATAATTTCAGCTGGAGATGTTTGTGCATAACATCCCGTTACGCAAATAACTGCATCTGGATTTTGACGCACAGCACGTCTGATTACTTGACGGCTTTTTTTGTCCCCAGTATTCGTTACTGTACATGTGTTAATAACATATACATCAGCTTTCTTTTCATATTCTGTTCTTTCATAACCACCTTGTTTAAACAATTGCCAAATGGCTTCTGTTTCATAGTGGTTTACTTTACAACCTAACGTATGGAACGCAACAGTTGACATTGATCATCACCCCATCAATTCAAAATGATACGAAGCAGCACTTAACGCGTATAACGGCGCCGTTTCTGTTCTTAAAATTCTTGGTCCTAAACTACATGGTACAAATTTATGTTCACGAAGCGCTGTAATCTCTTCCTCAGCTAAACCGCCTTCTGGGCCAAATACAATCAATAGCTTTTGACCTGGTTTCATTGTCGTTAAAGCTTTCGCAAAATTAGATTTCTCACCTTGTTTTGCTTCCTCTTCGTAAGCAACAAGACAAACATCATACTCACCACTCATTGAAAGCAATTGCTTAAATGATGCCGGAGCATGTACTTCTGGAATTTCACTTCTATGTGATTGTTCCGCAGCTTCTTTCACAATTTTTCTTAAACGCTCAACTTTTTTATCAGCTTTTTTCGCATCCCATTTTACGATAGAGCGAGATGCTTGAAATGGTAAGAATGCAGCTGCCCCAAGCTCAGTTCCTTTTTGAAAAATTAACTCTAGCTTGTCTCCTTTTGGCAGTCCACTTGCAATCGTCACGAAAACAGGAAGTTCACTTGACGCCTCTACCCATTCTACAATAGCCGTATTAATAAATTCACTGGTAATTTCATCAATTGAACATACTGCTGTTTTTCCGTTTACACAGCAATAAATATGATCACCAGCTGACATACGCATCACTCTTGCGATATGATGTACGTCATCACCTACAATCCGAATACTTGTCTCATTTACATATTTCTCTTCTACAAAATAACGTTGCATATAATCACCTTAGTAGAGTTTCGTTCCTTTCGTAAGTCAACACTTACGAAAAGAACGAAACGTTATCATTTTTCATATAACAAACGGCAAGTCTCTCACCTTATAGTGAGAGACTCCCCTTTTCATTATAGACTAAAATCTATATTACGCATTTCGTGCAATAATTGCTACCCAATCTTCCATTCGTAACACTTCTTCAATTGTAAATCCAGCTTGTTCTAACGCCTCAGAAATTACTTTTTCCTTCGCAGCAATAATGCCCGATGTAATAAATAATCCACCTGACTTCACAACTCTTGCTGCATCTTCAGGGAATAATAGAATAATCTCTGCTAATAAGTTAGCTACGATTAAATCAACAGGACCTTCAATACCTTCTAAAAGACTATTTTGTCCAACAGACACGATATCATCTGTTTTATTTAAACGTACATTTATTTCTGCACTTTCAACCGCAACCGGATCTAAATCATATGCTTGAACAGAAGACGCACCTAATTTTGCAGCCGCAATACTAAGTACACCAGAACCTGTTCCTACATCAATAATAGTGTCACCTGGCTGTACTGTTTTTTCTAAAGCACGGATACACATCGTTGTTGTTGGATGAGTTCCTGTACCAAACGCCATACCCGGATCTAATTCAATGATTTTTTCATCAGGAGAAGATGGTGTATATTCTTCCCAAGTCGGTACGATTGTGAATGTATCAGAAATTTGTACTGGATGGTAATATTTTTTCCAAGCAGTAGCCCAATCTTCTTCATTGACTTCGTTAACGGTAATATTTCCAGTACCAATTTCGATGTCGTAAGATGGAAGCACATCAATAGATGATTTTACACCTGCAATCGTTTCATGTAAAGAATCCGTTTGCGGGAAATACGCTTTTATTAATACACCTTCCGCCGGATATTCATCTGGGTTCAATGCATAAATTTCACCATATTGTTGCTCGCGCTCTTTCGTTAACTCCGCTGGATCCTCAATCGCAACTCCGCTAGCACCAGCTTCATGTAAAATATGAGAGACAGCTTCTACTGCTTCTTCTGTTGTATGAATACTAATTTCTGACCATTTCACAATTTACCAACTCCATTTTTTATTTCCATTATTCCCCTTTGAAAGCACGTTTAAGCTTTCCGAATAAACTATCATCCTGCTCTTCTTGTCCTGCAAATTCACGTAATAAATCTTTTTGCTGCGAAGTCAATTTCGTCGGTACAACAACACGAACGACTACATATTGATCTCCTTGGCCGTATCCACGTACGTTCGGAGCACCTTTTCCTTTTAAGCGGAATTCTGTTCCAGTTTGTGTTCCTGCTGGAATTTTCAGCTTCACTTTACCATGAACAGTAGGAACTTCCACTTCATCACCAAGCGCCATTTGCGCAAATGTTAATGGCATTTCGCAAATAATGTGATCTCCTTCACGCTCGAAGAATTCATGATTTCTTACATGAACGACAACATATAAGTCTCCTGCTGGTCCGCCATTTACGCCGGCTTCACCTTTTCCAGACACACGAATTTGTTGACCATTATCGATACCCGCTGGAATTTTAACATTGATTTTTTTACGTTTACGAACTTTACCTGAACCGTGACATGTCGTACATTTTTCTTTAATAATTTGTCCAGTTCCTGAACAATGACCACAAGCTTGACGGTTTACGATACGACCAAACGGCGTGTTTTGTTCTACACTCACTTGACCAGAGCCTGAACAATGTTTACATGTTTCTTTTGAAGTTCCTGGTTTTGCTCCACTACCTTTACAAGTATCACATGGATCTTCTACTGGAATTTCCACATTTAATTCCTTACCAAAAATAGCTTCTTCAAAATCTAAAGTGACTTGATATTGTAAGTCAGCACCTTGGCGCGGAGCATTTGGATCACGACGTCTGCCACCGCCACCGCCGAAGAAAGAACTAAATATATCTTCAAAACCGAAGCCACCGCCGAAGTCTCCTCCGCCGCCAAATCCACCGAATCCTTGATTTGCACCAGCATGACCAAATTGATCGTACTGTGCACGCTTTTGATCATCACTTAACACTTCGTATGCTTCTTGTACTTCTTTAAACTTTTCAATTGCATTTTCTTCTTTGCTTACGTCTGGATGGTATTTTTTAGCCAAACGACGATACGCTTTTTTAATTTCATCTGTTGAAGCGCCCTTGCTAAGTCCAAGGACCTCATAATAGTCTCGTTTACTCATAAATTTACAACCCCCGAATCTTTCACATAAACGTAATTTTAACACCGAAAGAAAGTGCTTTGCAACAAAGTTTCCTCACTTACAGTATGCAAAGCGAAAAACTTAAGATCCTCACACATCGCTTCTCATTCGTGAAAAAAGCCAAAGTCAAGGCACGCTTGACTTTGACTTTTTGTCATCTTACTTATTATGTTTACAGTTGAATTACTTGTCTTCTTTTACTTCTTCAAACTCAGCGTCAACTACATTGTCTTTCTTTGCGCCAGCGTCTTGTGCACCTTGCGCACCTTCTGCTTGACCAGCAGCTGCTTGAGCTTGCTCGTATAATTTAACAGTTAATTGTTGTACGATTTCTTGTAAAGCATCTTTTTTCGCACGAATTTCTTCAAGCTCGTTTTTCTCAATTGCAGCTTGTAATGCTTCTTTCGCTTCTGTTGCTTTTGCAACTTCAGCTGCATCTACTTTACCTTCTAAATCTTTTACAACTTTGTCTGTTTGGAATACAAGTTGGTCAGCTTCGTTACGAAGTTCAACTTCTTCCTTACGTTTTTGGTCAGCGTCAGCATTTGCTTCCGCTTCTTGTACCATACGTTCTACTTCTTCATCAGAAAGACCTGAAGAAGATTGGATTGTAATAGCTTGCTCTTTGCTTGTTCCTAAGTCTTTCGCACGTACGTTAACGATACCGTTCGCATCAATATCGAATGTTACTTCGATTTGTGGAATACCACGTGGTGCTGGTGGAAGGTCAGTTAATTGGAAACGACCTAACGTTTTGTTGTCAGCCGACATTGGACGCTCACCTTGTAATACGTGAATGTCTACTGCTGGTTGATTATCAGCAGCTGTCGAGAATACTTGTGACTTACTTGTTGGAATTGTAGTGTTACGCTCGATTAATTTCGTGAACACGCCACCCATAGTTTCAATACCTAAAGAAAGTGGAGTTACGTCTAATAATAGAACGCCTTCTACATCACCAGTAAGTACGCCACCTTGAACTGCAGCACCTAATGCTACAACTTCATCAGGGTTTACACCTTTATATGGCTCTTTACCAGTTTCACGTTTAATAGCTTCTTGTACAGCTGGGATACGAGTAGATCCACCAACAAGAATAACTTTATCTAATTCGCTTGGAGCAAAACCAGCGTCTTTTAATGCACGACGAGTTGGCTCTAATGTTCTTTCAACAAGACCTGCTGAAAGCTCTTCGAATTTCGCTCTTGTTAACGTTAATTCTAAGTGTAATGGACCAGCAGCTCCAGCACTAATGAATGGTAATGAAATTTGAGTTTGTGTTACACCAGAAAGATCTTTTTTCGCTTTTTCAGCTGCATCTTTCAAGCGTTGAAGCGCCATTTTATCTTGGCTTAAATCAATGTTATTTTCTTTTTTGAACTCAGCTACTAAGTGATCGATGATAACTTGGTCAAAGTCATCGCCACCAAGACGGTTGTCACCAGCAGTTGAAATAACTTCGAATGTACCGTCTGCTAACTCAAGGATAGATACGTCAAATGTACCGCCACCTAAGTCATATACTAAGATTTTTTGTTCTTCGTCTTGTTTTTCTAAACCGTAAGCAAGTGCTGCTGCTGTTGGCTCGTTAATGATACGCTCAACTTCTAAACCAGCGATACGACCAGCATCTTTCGTTGCTTGACGCTCTGCATCGTTGAAGTATGCAGGTACTGTAATAACAGCTTTCGTTACTGTTTCACCTAAGTATGCTTCAGCAGAAGCTTTTAAGTTTTGTAAAATGATTGCAGAAATTTCTTGAGGTGTATACTCTTTACCTTCAACTTCTACTTTGTAGTCTGTACCCATATGACGTTTAACAGACATGATTGTATTTGGGTTTGTAATTGCTTGGCGCTTTGCAACTTCCCCAACTTGACGTTCTTCATTTTTGAAAGCTACAACAGAAGGTGTTGTACGGTTTCCTTCTGGATTTGGGATAACCTTTGGTTCTCCACCTTCCATAACAGCTACACAAGAGTTTGTTGTACCTAAGTCAATACCGATAATTTTACTCATGGCGAATCCTCCTAGTTTTATGTAAATTATTGATTTACTTTTACCATTGATGGGCGAATCACACGGTCTTTTAGTTTATAACCTTTTTGGAATTCTTCCACAACCGCGTTTGATTCAAATTCACTATCTTCTACTTGCATAATAGCTTGGTGTTCATTAGGATCAAACTGTTTACCAACAGCTTCAATCACTTCCACACCTTCTTTAGTCAGCGCTTCTAACAATTGACGATGCACCATTTCCATACCTTGTAACAAGGATTTCGTTTGCTCATCAGTCGCTTCCACTTGCATTGCTCTTTCAAAATTATCAAGAGCTGGCAAGATGTCTGAAACTAGACTTTGTGCTCTATATTTTTCAGCAGCCTGTTTATCCATTTGGACACGGCGCTTATAATTTTCAAAATCAGCTTGTAGACGTAATGTGCGACCTTCCGTTTCCGTTAGTTTCGCTTGTAGCTCATCTACTTTTTCTTGTAAAAGAGCAGCCTCACTTTTTTCTTCTACAGTTTCTTCACTGTTTTCTGGCGTGACAGCTTCTTCAACTTGCGCTTCTTTTACTTCTTCTACCACTTGTTCGTTACGCTCTTCCACAATATTCACCTCCTTAAAAGGTATTAGGTATCATGCATAGCATGATTACCTAAGCATTATATATTACACACAGCAATGAAAATTTCATCACTTGAGCGAATGTATTACTCTCATTTACTTTTTAAGTCCATCAGTAAATTGTCTCGTAAATAACTGTAACAAACTAATTACACGAGAATATTGCATTCTCGTAGGACCTAAAATAGCAATTGTTCCAAGTTGCTCTTCGCCGATCGAATATGTTGCAGAAATTAAACTACAATCCTCCATAGCCGTCGAAGAGTTTTCCCTACCAATTTTCACTTGAATCCCGACTTGTTTATGACGCAAAATGTCATAAAATTCGGCTTCATTATCAATCATGGTAAGTAAAGATCTAACCTTTTGAATGTCATGGAACTCTGGCTGCGAAAGCATATTTGCTTTTCCTCCAAAGTATATCTTTTCCGATAACGGAACTTGAAATGTACCATCCAACATTTTTATTGCACTATCGTAATTATGAACATACCCACGTAAAACTGTAACAATCTCCTTAAAGATTTTATTATGAAGTTCTTCCATCGGTACGCCAGATAGCTTTTCATTTAAAATATTAACCATTTTTTCTAAATCTGATAAATCAACAGATTCCGGAACGGTAATCGTTTTACTTTGTACATGCCCTGTATCGGTTACAATAATAGCGACAGCAGTTTGACGATCAAGCGGCACAATTTGTACATTTTTAAGTTTATTTGTACTTAACTTCGGTCCAAGAACAATGGCCGTATAATTCGTAAGTTCTGATAAAATTTGAGCAGATTGTTGTGCAATTTTTTCCGCTTCAAAAATTCTTTCAGCAAATAAATCTTTAATTTGTACAATTTCAGCGTTCGGTAAGTTTTGCGGTGCTAAAAGATGGTCTACATAAAATCGGTAGCCTTTCTCAGAAGGAACACGTCCAGAAGAACTGTGCGTTTTTTCAATAAAACCTAATTCTTCTAAGTCCGCCATTTCATTTCGAATAGTAGCTGAACTAAATGTAATTTCATCTTTTTTAGCCAACGTTCTAGACCCAACGGGCTGCGCTGATCCAATAAAGTCATCAATAATTGTTTGTAAAATTAAGAGCTGACGTTCCGTAAGCATCTCATCATCACCTCTGTTAGCACTCTTTGTCTTTGAGTGCTAAATCTATTAATAACTTACCAAAATTGACATTCAATTGTCAACGGAAACGTCACGAAATAATGAAACTTTTTCACGCCTATGGAACATTTAATTAGTCAATCAAAAATGATTGGAATACTTCATTCCCTAATAATTTTCCTTTTCGCGTTAAACGCACATGCCCATCTTCCTCTTCAAGCAATCCCTGCTCTTGGTTGCTTTGTAACTGCTTCGCGAAAACTTGATCCATCTCTACATTAAATTTATTGCGGAACGCCGTTTTAGAAACACCTTTTGTTTTTCGAAGCCCTAAGAACAGCTCTTCTTCCATTCTTTCTTTCTCCGTCACTTTGTGAACATCTAAATACGGAAATCCTGTTTCATCAATTTTATTAAAATATTGCTTCAGCGGACCTACATTTTGAATACGTTCCCCGTTCACATAACTATGAGCTCCAGCTCCAAATCCATAATACTCTTCATTATTCCAGTATGTGAGATTATGTCTACTTTTATTGTCACCTTTTGAGAAATTACTAATTTCATACTGGTTATAACCGTGTTTCTCCATTTCATCCATTACTATTTCATACATTTTCGCTTCATGGTCTTCACCCGGAAGACGCAATTTCCCTTTGTTCATTAAGTTATAAAACACTGTTTTAGGTTCCACAATTAATGAATATGCAGAGAAATGTTGTACATCAAGCGTAAAAGCAATATCTAATGTTTCTTTTACATCTTCTATCGTCTGTCCTGGCAAAGCATAAATAATATCTACATTAATATTTTTAAATCCTACTTCCTGTGCTTCTCGAATCGCGAGGAATGCATCTTCCCTCGTATGCTTGCGCCCGATTTTCTCAAGCAGTTCATCACGGAACGTTTGCACACCAAAACTAATTCGATTCACTCCACCTTCTAGCAGTACATTCAACTTCTCTTTCGGCAGATCTCCTGGATTCGCTTCAAATGTTAATTCACAATTTGGGGCGAACGGACGCAAATGACGATTAATAATCTCGAGTAATTTTTTTGTCTGTTCCATATTTAACGCTGTCGGAGTTCCCCCGCCCACAAAAATCGTTTTTATACTATCAAACGGAACTTTTTGAACCGTATTTATTATTTCCTTCTCTAAATAATCTAAATATTGATCAACCGGTTGGCGTTCAATAAACACTTTATTAAAATCACAATAGTGACAAATGTGCTGACAAAACGGAATATGAATATATGCAGCTTGTACCAAATATAACTCCTACCTTTCTAAAAAGAAAACCTCCGCACTCCGGAGGGTTCTCTACTTCTCTAACGTATTACGAATTTGTTCCATTCGCATTTTTCCCCAATCATACATCATTTCAACGATCGGTAAAAGTGACATGCCTAGTTCCGTCATATAATACTCAACGCGAGGAGGAATTTCGGGATATACTGTCCGATCAACAATTCCATCTTCCATTAACTCTTTTAATTGGTTCGACAAAACTTTATGAGAAATGCTTGGGAATAACCGTTGTAATTCACTGAAACGATGTGGCCCTTCCACACCAAGATGCCACAGTATCACAACTTTCCACTTTCCACTAATAATAGAAAGCGTCAATTCCTTTTCACAATTAAAATTACCATTTTGTATTTTTTCTTGAATATCTTTTCGAATATTTTCGGACATTAACAATCTCCTAACTCTATATGAACTAAAAAGCTCTCTCATTATTGTAAATGAGAGCTGCTCAGATGTCTAAAAAGTAATTATACAGAAAAAAGAAGCCGCACAAACGACTTCTTTTTTATTTCAAATATTAGTTGTCATCCATTTTCAGTACAGCCATAAATGCCTCTTGCGGTACTTCTACAGAACCAACAGACTTCATACGTTTTTTACCTTCTTTTTGCTTATCAAGAAGTTTACGCTTACGAGAAATGTCACCACCGTAACATTTTGCAAGTACGTTTTTACGCATCGCTTTAATTGTAGAACGTGCTACAACTTTATTTCCGATAGTCGCCTGAATTGGCACTTCAAATTGTTGTCTCGGAATTAATTCTTTTAATTTCTCTACGATTACTTTACCACGGTCATACGCTGAATCACGGTGTACGATAAATGATAAAGCATCCACTTGTTCATTATTTAAAAGAATATCCATTTTCACAAGTTTAGATGGTTTATAGCCAATTAACTCGTAGTCAAATGATGCATACCCTTTCGTATTTGATTTCAATTGATCGAAGAAGTCATATACGATTTCTGATAACGGGATTTCATATGTTAATGTAACACGCGTTTCATCTAAATATTGCATATCAATAAACGTTCCACGTTTACCTTGGCAAATCTCCATTACAGCTCCAACATAGTCATTCGGAACCATAATTGAAGCCTTCACAAACGGCTCTTCTACACGATCGATAGACTGTGGATCTGGCATATTAGATGGGTTATCAACAATAACATCTTCACCGTTAGTTAAATAAACTTTATAAATAACGCTTGGCGCTGTTGTAATTAAGTCAATCTTAAATTCACGTTCAATACGTTCTTGAATGATTTCCATGTGAAGAAGCCCTAAGAAACCACAACGGAAACCAAATCCTAGCGCTTGAGATGTTTCTGGTTCAAACTCAAGAGCAGAATCGTTTAACTCTAATTTTTCTAATGCATCACGTAAATCGTTATAACGAGCAGAGTCAATTGGATACAGACCACAGAATACCATCGGGTTTAACTTACGGTAACCTGCTAACGGCTCTGCAGCTGGACGTTTCGCATGTGTAATCGTATCACCAACACGTGTGTCACCAACATTTTTAATCGATGCTGCTAAGAAACCTACATCACCTACTGTTAACTCGTCACGTTGCGTAGTTTTCGGTGTAAATACACCTACTTCTGTTACTTCAAATTCTTTACCCGTTGCCATCATACGTACTTTATCGCCAACTTTTACTGTTCCATTTACAACACGGATATAAGCAATTACACCGCGGTACGGATCATATAAAGAGTCGAAAATCATACATTGTAATGGCTCTTCTGAATCACCCGACGGAGCTGGTACTTTTTCAACAATTTGTTCTAAAATTTCTTCAATACCAATTCCAGCTTTCGCAGAAGCAAGTACCGCTTCTGATGCATCTAAACCAATTACATCTTCTACCTCTTGACGTACACGTTCTGGATCCGCACTTGGTAAGTCGATTTTATTAATAACTGGTAAAATTTCCAAATTGTTATCAAGCGCTAAGTATACGTTTGCTAACGTTTGCGCTTCAATACCTTGCGCTGCATCTACTACAAGAATCGCGCCTTCACAAGCCGCTAAACTACGAGATACTTCGTACGTAAAGTCGACATGTCCTGGTGTATCAATTAAATGAAGAATATACTCTTCACCATCTTTTGCTTTATAGTTTAATTGTACTGCGTTTAATTTGATTGTAATACCACGCTCACGCTCTAAATCCATAGAGTCAAGCAACTGAGCTTTCATTTCGCGTTGTGTTAACGCGTTTGTTTTCTCTAAAATACGGTCTGCTAACGTTGATTTTCCGTGGTCAATATGAGCAATAATAGAGAAATTACGAATTTTGGACTGTCTTTTTGCTCTTTCTTCTTTATTCATCTATGTTCTCAACTCCTAATAGTCTCGCCAATATACACTAGCACTGATTATATCAATAGAGCAACAAAGATTCAATGAAAACTCGTGCTGCTTACGATACAAATCATTCTATCTATATCTTATGCGAATAAACCATAAGAGACAAACCCTTTTCAAATTTTAAAACGGCTGTCCTACAAATCAGTAAAACAACCGCCTCCCATGTTACTCTTAGCTAAAAATTCCTTTTATTTTCCCAACAACTATATCCGTCCCGAACTTCGTCATTTCATAAGCTACACTTGCTACCGCCATCCCAATTCCTTCTACAACATTAAAACTTCTTAAACGTTCTAATTGCTGTTGTTTTTCTGAGGCCGAAAACGAGCTACCCAAAATTTCTGATTCAGCACCTGTACTTTCTGTCCCTGTCATATGAGCTATTTGTTCATATGACAATTGCTGATAGCCTTTCATACTTTTCAAACCATGATTAGCAAGTGCCACTCCTGCTATCATCATAAGTAAACATAAAGCTACACTACATATACACAAAAGCGCAAAGCGACTCAAACCATAATCATCCGTTCCCCTCAATGTGTATATGCTCCCGTATTATCTTGATCAATTTGATGATGTAGCGCTGCATTTAAACCACTCGCTATTACATTCGCCATATCCTCAATAAAAGTATCTACTTCTTTTGGGGTTACCATTAAATTATGACCAAGAGGAGATAGCACTTCATAAATCAGCCTTCTTTTTTCTTCTTCTTCCAACGTACCAACAGCACCTAAAAACATATTTCTGCTCTTTTCATCCGGCATATCTTCTTCTGTTAATTTTTTCTTTTCTCCAAATGAAAATCCCGCTGGTAACAAAGATCGTGAAGGTTTATTTCCTTCTTTCATCTCTCGACCAAAATGTTTCAAAATAAAATCAATCGTATCA
The DNA here is from genome assembly GCF_038006085.1 of Bacillus sp. FSL K6-0073. Lineage (NCBI taxonomy): Bacteria > Bacillati > Bacillota > Bacilli > Caryophanales > Bacillaceae > Bacillus > Bacillus sp. FSL K6-0073. The sequence continues at coordinate 4,338,761 of NZ_JBBOUN010000001.1, forward strand.
CTTGTAATCGAAACAGCATCGACCACAGTCGGAACACCAATTGCGATAACAGGGATACCTAATGTGTCTTTACTTAGTTCTTTACGCTTATTCCCAACCCCTGATCCAGGATGGATTCCGGTATCAGAAATTTGTATCGTGCTATTTACTCGTTCAATAGAACGGGCAGCTAATGCATCAATTGCAATTACAAAGTCCGGGTTCGTCTTCTCAATAATTCCATAAATAACATCGCTCGTTTCGATTCCTGTAATCCCCATTACCCCCGGCCGAATTGCACTAACAGGCCTAAATCCTTCTTCTACACTTTCAGGCTGCAATTGAAACAAATGTCTCGTTACTAATACATTTTCTACAACTATCGGTCCAAGAGCATCTGGTGTTACATTCCAATTCCCAAGACCTACAATTAAACAGCTTGCTTCTTTTGTAACTCCAACCTCTTCTAAGAAACAAGAAAATTCTTTTGCAAAAATACGCTCCACTTTTTGTTGAAGTTCTGTATCTTGCTGACGTATCCCTTGTACTTCAAGTGTTAAATAATTTCCAGGTTTTTTCCCCATCGCTTCAGAGGCAGCTTCATCAATCGTTACTTTTGTAATTATAGTACCTTCTTCTTCTCTCTCTTTTACAATAACTCCCTGTATCCCTTTTTGTTCTTCTTGGCTTTCTTGCAACATTTGATGAGCTTCTACAGCAAGGTCAGTTCTAATGCTATATTTACTTAAATCTAATGGTTCTTTCATCGTATCTCCTCCGTAATTCATAGTAAATATCGTTAGATTTCCCAAAGTTATATAAGGTCATTCTTTCCTTTACGTGAAATTTCATGGATATACTATTGCAATTCTCTTCACCGTTTGATAGAATATCACTTGTTCTATGTAAGAATCGAGTCATTCGATTGCACCAGGGAGGTGAAAAGTATGGCAAACATCAAATCTGCTATCAAACGCGCTAAACTTAGCGAAGAGCGTCGTGCACATAACGCTTCTATCAAGTCTGACATGCGTTCTGCTGTTAAAACTGTAGAAGCTTTAGTTACTAATAACGATCTTGAAAATGCTAAAGAAGCTTTCAAAACTGCTTCTAAAAAACTTGACAAAGCAGCTCGTAAAGGTCTTATCCACCAAAACGCTGCAGCTCGTCAAAAATCTCGCTTAGCGAAACAAGTAAACGCGTAAGGCGTTTAAAAAACGATCCATTTGGATCGTTTTTTTATATACAAAAAAGTTCATGCACTAAATACATGAACTTTTTTGTGTCATCACATATGATTTAATCGCATTAAGAAAAATTCGAGCACAAGCTTCTTATCCATCTTTCCCGTCTTCATACTATAATCAGCTTCCGCTAATTCTATAATCACTTTTTTTAATTCTTCAAAAGAGAAAAACTTCGTTTGATTCATTGCTAACTTTACACGATACGGATGTACACCAATATGAGACGCAATTTGATTTTGTCCATAACCACGTTGCTGTAGCTCTTTCACTTGATACAACAAGCGGAATTGACTCACTAATAACGCAAGCAATTTAATCGGCTCTTCCTGCTGCGTAAATAATCCATCCAAAATTTGCATTGCACCTGCAATATCTTTTTTCACCACTTTTTCTGTCAAAGCAAATACATTTTGCTCAACTGATTTTGGCACAAGCTCTGCAACAAGTTTCGTCGTAATCTCTCCGCCCATACCAACGTATAACGTTAACTTGTCCATTTCCTTCGCCAACATCGTTACATTACTTCCCACAAGCTCTAGCAACAAACTAACAGCCGCGTTATCAATATGCACATGCACTTCATCTGCACGAGCAACAATCCACTTCTGAACATCCTGTACTTGCATCGCATTCGCTTCTACTACATCTGCTGTTTTCTTTAATAGTTTTGTAATTTTTTTTCGCTCATCAAGTTTTTCGTAAGGCGCAACAAAAACAAGAATAGAAAATGGAGAAGGTTCACCAATGTATTCTTCTAAAATTTTTATATTTTGCTCTAACTTTTCTTTTTGCGAAGTCAAAAATAGCGGTGATTTTATTAACAGTACTTTCCGTTCTCCGAAGAAAGGAAGCGTACGCGCATCCTCAACCACATCTTCTAAATACGCTTCTTCTAAATCGTATGTCACAACATTAAACTCTCGATCTTCTTCTTCAAGTGCTTCTGTCGTAATAAGCTTTATCGTTTCATTTATAAAAAAAGCTTCCGTTCCATATATTAAATATAACGGAGCAAACTGTTTCTTTTTAATTTTTTTATGTATATCACTCATACTTTTTCCTACTCCCTAACTTGGCAATATATATTTATACTAATGCCCTAGCTGTTGTTTTACAAGTACAAAGGAACAGGCTTTATAACCCGTCCCTTTATTTATATTAAACGCCACGCAATAAGCCCCGGGTTTCTTATTGGTGTGCGGTAATCACCTTCCCTTTATTATTCGCAATAAAAATTTGAGTATAAGTGCCAACTGTTAACATGCTTGGAAACGAAAAACTCACATTACTTCATGATTTAAAAGTAACAAAAAAGCTCGTTTTCTCTTCATATGGAAATTGTAGATTTTTTTCTGACAATATTTTATACTAAAGTGGAATGTTGGGGAGGGATTCTAAATGAATGATTTTGAACAAAACGTTCAAAGTAAACGCAATGACGCTATTGATTCAGGGGTAGGATTTATCGTCTCATTTGGTTTTTTCGCAACACTTTTCATCATTGCAACTGTTATTAAATTTATCGGTTCTTAAAGACTGCCACTTCATGGCAGTCTTCTCTTTTTCATCTATTATGTGTTTTATCATATGTGATTTTACTTTTAAAGGTTCCATTTTCCCCTTTAAAAACATAGGAAATAGCACCTTGCTTGTCCGTGCGCCATATCGCACTCCCCATCTTCTCAAAACGCTCTATCACTTCTTTATGCGGGTGTCCATACCTATTCTGCTTACCAACAGATATAATCGCTACACGAGGCTGTATGACGTTCAAAAAAGGCTCTATAGATGACGTATTACTCCCATGATGAGCAACTTTTAAAACATCCACTTGTAAATCTGGATATGCCTCTACTAAAACCTTTTCCCCTTCTTCTTCCAAATCGCCTGTAAATAGCCACTTCAACCCTCCAAATTTTGCCCATATTACAATTGAAGCGTTATTTTCGCTTTTTTCTTTTCCTTTTGGAGCTAAAACGAAAAATTCCGCTTCATTTACACTCCAACTCTCCCCTTCCCCCACTTCAGTTATTTTCATTTCCTTTTCTAATGCCCGTTTCTTTACTACTTTTTCTAATACTGCATCTTTTCCCTTTCGGCCAAATACCACTTCTTTTACAGGTATATATGATAATAATTCTTGCGCAGCACCTATATGATCTGCATCTCCATGCGTTACGATTAATTTATCAATTGTTTTAATACCTTCTTTTTGTAAAAAGGGGATTAATACATCATTTCCAACAGAAAATTCATGCTTTTTTTGTTGCCATTCTTCCTTATTCACACGAAGCGTTCCACCTGTATCAATAAGATAAATCCCTTTATCATACGGAAGGCGAATTAATATTGCATCACCTTGTCCAACATCAATAAATGTTACACTTCCGCTTCCTCTAAAATATGGATATATATAATGACATGTGCTAATAAAAAGAAATACACTCGCAACTATACAAACTATTTTTTTCGGCGCTCTCCTTTCCCAAACCATCAATATACTGACAATACTCGCGCAATATACAGCTACAAGATTGAAGGGCGTTTCCCCGAAGATAAGCTGGGTAAATGGTAAACTTTCACAATAACTTAGAAAATCATTAGACATACTCAAGCCTATTGATAATACATCCGCAAATCCTTTTGCGAGAAACGGGACAATTGGCATACACAGTAAAATAATAATGCTACATGGTAATACAATGATAGATAAAAACGGAACGTATAAGAGATTGAGGAGAATGCTATATGGAGAAAAATAACCAAAGTGATATAACAAAATCGGAGTACTAACGAGCTGTGAAATGATAGAAATATAAATAGAATTTCGGATTACTCCGTTGCTACCCCCTAACAATAACGGAGCAGACAAAAGTAAAGCGAAGCTACCTACAAATGAAAACTGAAATCCAATATTAAAAACAAGATAAGGGTCATATATAAGCATACATATAGCTGTTACACTTAAAGCATCTAAACTAGATAAACGAATCGAGCACATAAAAGCAATCAACATCAAAACTCCTGTTATAGAAGCTCTTATAACAGAGGGTGACGCCCCTGCTAAAACCATATACAAAGGAATACAAACGATAAGGCAAATTGTTGCTACCTCCCTTGTCACACCGCTTCTTAGCAAAATAAAATATACTATCACCATTAACAATACAATGTGCGAACCTGAAATTGCTAACAAATGTACAAGACCAAATTGTTGATATTGCTCTTCCACTTCAAACGTCATTTGTTGTCTATCACCAAATAGTAATGCATTCATAAAAGCACCTGATTGCTCTGGAAACATTTCTGTAACTTTCGAGATTGCTTGTTGCCTCAAAAGAAGAATCCATTGCGTGAGCGACAGTGATGTTTTATAGCATTCAGAAATATATGTAGCCTCAAATGTGAAATGAATATGTTGTTTGTATAAATAATCACGGTAATTAAAACCATGAAAATTCCGAGCTGTTTCCGGTTCTTTCCTCTCACCCTCGAATACACATGATATCCCTGCGTATAATTGTTGCATTTTTTTCTTTTCCAAGACTGATTTGATTCTATAACTTAACTGCACTATATTTTTATTCTGATCTTCAAATTGAAAAGATAGGCGATCCCCATTAACAAGCGGTGTATTTTGTATAACCCCTCTTGTAACTCCATAGGACTCCCCTAGAGGCTTATTCCACGTTTGAACATAGGAAGTGTATATAGCGCTACTAAAGCACGCTACAATACAAAAAATGAAGGTTTTACGCGAAGTGCGATATAAACAGAAGAAAACATTTAAAAAGAGGCAAAAAACTATCAATAAAAGTGACGAGGAAAAAGCAATTGCAACCCCTATTATAAACGAGATTGCAACATACCCCCATTGTTCCTGCAACTTATACTCACTCCTTATAGCATCATTTTTGCTTTCGTGAATACATGCTGTAATTCTTCCATTGATAAATTATCTTTTTCTAAAGACGCAAATAATTCTTTCAACTCTGTATAACGTTTTTGCTCCTCTAATGCAGCAATATCATATTCTAGCGGAACGTGCTTCACTGTTACGTTCGCTTGTTCAAATAACTCTATGGCGTATGGATGATTTTTATAATCCTGTGCATAATAAACCGCTGTAATACCACTTTGAATAATCGCCTTACAACATTGTAAACAAGGGAAATGCGTAACGTAAATTTCTGCTTCCTCTGTTTTCGCACCAAACTTGGCACATTGTAATAAAGCATTCATTTCGGCATGAATTGTCCGAACACAATGATTATCGATTACGTAACAACCATCATCTATACAATGTACGCCACCTTTAATTGAACCATTATACCCACCAGCAATAATTCGTTTATCGCGAACGATTGTCGCTCCTACCGCAAGCCTTGTACATGTACTACGCAAAGATAGTAGATGGCTTTGCGTCATAAAATATTGATCCCATGAAATTCGTTCCATATTTTTCACCTACTTTTTTGTCTACTTGTAGTGTAGCGAAAGAAGAAAAACTTCGTCAATCTTTTACGGAATAATAATTTGATCTTTTATCTTTTCAAGAGACTTCGCACCAATCCCATCAATCTCTAATAAATCTTCTATTTTCTGAAACGGACCATGTTCTTCTCGATATTTCAAAATACTTTCTGCCTTTCGAGAGCCAATCCCTGTAATTTTTTCTAGTTGTTCTTTCGCCGCTGTATTTATTCGAATCTTGCCATCTTCCTTAGAAGAAGTAAGCACCCCTTGTTCTGACTCATTTTTACTCGGTATATAAAGAAGCATTTGATCTTGTACAATTTGTGCTAAATTTACTTTTTTCATATCTACTTCTGATAAAAAACCACCAGCCTTTTGAACCGCATCCTTTACGCGATCTCCTTCCTTCATTTCATATACCCCTTCTTTACTAACCGCTCCTTTCACATCAATTATAATTGTTCTTTTCTGTTCCTTTGTATCCGATATTTTCGGTTTACCCTTTTTTTCTATCTCCTTCTCTTGTACATTCATTGTAATAGGCGTTCGTTCTACACTCTGATTCGTTTTCCAAAAAACAAGAAAAAGTAAAGTTCCAATAATAGCTACTAAACCTAACCACTTTTTCGGAAAATCCCACATCATTTTACACCTCTAATCATAAATTTATAACATCATTCATATTGTTTAGGAGAAAGCTGTTACGAAGGAGGGATGAAACTTTGAACATAGGAATTATAGGGACAGGAAACATGGGAAATATACTAATCGATGCATTTTTAGAAACCCGTGCTGTCAAACCTTCTTGCCTTACAATCATTAATCGGACGCCTGCAAAAGCATATCATATAAAAGAAAAATACCCTTCTGTTCAGATAGCAAAAACAATCCCGGAAGTAATCGAACAATCACAACTTATTTTTATTTGTGTTAAGCCGATAGATATATACCCTATCCTAAAAAAATACGCTGAACATTTTTCTGATGAAACGTGCTTAGTTTCTATTACAAGTCCAATATCTCCATCACAATTAGAGACTCTCGTACCTTGCCACGTCGCGCGTATCATTCCAAGTATCACAAATCGCGCGCTCTCTGGCGCCTCACTATTTACATTTGGAGATAATTGCTCTGAAGAATGGCAACAAAAACTACTTCGTCTATTCAAAAACATTTCTACACCTCTTGTAATAAAAGAAGATATAACGCGCGTTTCATCTGATATAGCAAGTTGCGGTCCTGCTTTCTTTAGTTATTTACTACAATGCTTCATTAACGCTGCTGTAGATAAAACAAATATTACACACGAAGAGGCTACTACTTTAGTAAGTGAAATGGTCGTGGGGATGGGGAAATTACTTGAAAAAGAAATCTTCACATTACCTACCTTACAAGAAAAGGTTTGCGTGAAAGGCGGCGTTACTGGGGAAGGCATTCGGGTTTTAGAAGAACACGTTGGAGATATGTTCCATAAGTTAATCGAGCGAACACATGAAAAATTTGATGAAGATTTAGAATGCGTTGATCAGCAATTCAATAAACACACATAATAAATACGTCATTTTCATTCCAAATCCTTTTTATAAATACTTACTTTTTTACAATACATTTTCACTTCAACTACTATTCCCACACTTTACGCATACGATCTTTAGATTATGCTAGAACTAAAAATACATCTTCTTTATAAAACAAAAGCAACCTTCTCGGTTGCTTTTGTTTTTATCCGTTTTTCTTCGCCATGAAGAAAATACGCTCTGTTTGTTCTGTAACTTCAAGTCGCTCAAAATCACCTGTTACACGAAGCACTGTAAAGCCTGCTTCTTCAAGCCATTTCGTTAACTCTTCCACTTGATATGCACGTTGCACGTGACATTCGTCAAACCGATGGTACACATCTTCTTCTGGATCTTGAACAAAGAATGTTAAATCATGCTCTACACTATTTGATTCTTCACCAGGGAAGCAATTCCAAATAAGAGATATTTCTTCTCCATTCACTGTATACGTTTCATTTTGAAATACATGATGTATTTTATATAAAGAGTGTACATCAAATAAAAACAAACCATCTTGACGTAAATGGTGAAATACTCTTCTAAATGTTTCTTGTACTCCATCTTCTTGCAATACATAATTTAATGAATCACAAAAAATCGTTACACAGTCAAACTCACCCGGAACATCAAGCTCGCGCATATCTTGTTGGTAAAAAGGAATAAAATGCCCTTCTCCGCCTAGTTTTTGCTGAGCGACTGTTAACATTTCTTCTGAAAGATCGACACCTATTAAATCGTAACCCTTTTGCACAAGCGGCAGGGTTACATTACCTGTACCGCATGCTACATCAAGAATTTTTGCCTCTTTCATACCTGCCTGCTGTAAACTTCCCTCTGTAAATTCCACCCATTTATCATAAGGGACATCATTCATTAGTTCGTCGTACAACAATGCAAATTGTTCGTATTTCATTGGCCTAACTCTTCTGTAATATCTTCACGTGGCACATCGCCCCATAGACGCTCTAAATTATAGTGATTACGCTCATCTTTATGGAATACATGAGCAACTACATCTCCAAGATCAACTAATACCCAACGTGCTTCGTCAAACCCTTCCATACGTTGTACGTCGATTTGGAACTCATGTGCTTTTGATTTAATTTCACGTGCAATTGCTTGTACTTGTTTATCTGAATTACCGTGACAAATAATGAAATAATCTGCAATTGGTGAAATACCTTGCATATTTAGGACAACCATATCTTCTGCTCTCTTATCATCAGCTGCCTTTGCCGCTAATACTAATAAATCTTTATCGTTCATTTACTCATTTCCTCCTTGATAACTGCATTGTATGTTTGGAATGTTAATGGATAAATCGTCTGATCTTTTTCCATTAAAAATTGAATTGTTCTCTTTAACGCAAATAATAAAGCTTGATTTATATCCGTATATGCGAGTTTACGAGCCTCTTCCACTCCTGGAAACTTTCGCCCAGGTTCAATGTAATCAGCTACATAAATCACTTTATCTAACATCGTCATATTCTCATGACCACTTGTATGATATGTAATAGCTTGCAAAATTTCAGAATCCGTAATGCCTACTTCTTTTTCTACTAAGTATGCCCCAACAGGTGCATGCCATAACTCTTTGTTATAGCAAAGTAAATCTTTCGGCAAATCTTCACGTTTAATAATCTCTTCCATTTCTGAAATTGCTCTACATTTCGCATAATCATGGAATATAGCTGCCATCTCTGCTTTTTTCTCGTCCACACCGTATAACTTAGCAAGCTCAATCGCTGTCTCCATTACACCAATCGTGTGTATATAACGTTTTTCATGCATTTGTTGTTTGACAATATGCAGTGCATTCTCACGATTCATACAACCCATTCCTCTCGATATATACCTGTACTTTTTCAGGAAGTAAATATTTACACGTTTTCTTCTCTTTATATCTCTCACGTAATAAGGATGAAGAAACTGCAAATTCCGGAATTTCCACTGTAGTAATCTTATATGGTGTATGCAATGTATACCCAGGTCTTGCAACTCCAACAAACGTTACAAGATTAAGTAAAGCTTCAATGTTATACCACTTCGGTAAATATTCAACCATATCCCCACCAATAATAAAGTGAAACTGCACATCCGGATACTTCTTCGTCAATTGTAACATAGTGTCATACGTATAAGATGGGCCCTTCCTACTTAGCTCTTCTAAACAAATAGAAAAGTGTTCTTCTGCCTCAGTCGCGAGCTCCAACATATGTAAACGACTTTCTACACTTGTAATATTCCGCCCTTGTTTATGTGGCGGAATCTGGTTTGGCAAGAACCATACTTCTTCCAAGTTCAAAGCGTGATATACTTCATTTGCAATTAGCAAATGTCCATAGTGAGGCGGATCAAATGTACCGCCAATGATGCCAATTTTCCTCAAAAGAAACGCCCCTTCCTTTTATATACAGCAACTCTCCTCGGTTAGGAATGAAGAGAGTTGCTATTAATAAAAGTTCAATTGGTTTCGCTCTCTACATCATTACGCATCAGCGATAAAAATAGCGCATGCTAATCTTTTTATCGAGGAAGCTTAATTTGTTTATTTTCTCTTGATTCTTTGTATAAAACGATTGTGCTTCCAATTACTTGAACGATTTCAGCACGTGCACCTTTTGCAAGTTCTTCCGCAACCTCACGGCGATCAAATTCACAGTTTTGTAATACACTTACTTTAAATAACTCACGAGCTTCTAAAGTATCTGCAATTTGTTTAATCATATTTTCATTTACTCCGCCTTTTCCTACTTGAAAAATTGGTGTTAAATGATGTGCTTGTGCACGTAAAAATCTTTTTTGTTTTCCTGTTAACATATATGTTAGCCTCCAAGCTTTTCTATAACTAATTGTTTCATTCTCTCGATATTTGGCGTGCGTCCTGTCCACATTTCAAATGCAAGTGCTCCTTGATAAACAAACATATCAATACCATTTTGAATGATTGCACCTTGCTCTTTTGCCTCACATAAAATTTTCGTTTGAAATGGATTATAAATTATATCTGATACAATCGTTCCTTTTTTTAACGAACAAATTTGTAATGGCGTATATTCTACGTGCGGATGCATACCTATCGTTGTCGTCTGAATGATAATATCATAATTTCCTTGTTCTTCTGTCGCTTTTTCTAACGACAAAGCAATAGAATTAACATCGGCCGTACGTGCAGCAATAAGTTCCTTCGCCTTATTTACTGTACGATTGGCTACATCAATCTCTTTTACACCTACATCAGCAAGAGAAAAATAAATAGCTCGGCTAGCACCACCTGAACCAAGTAGCAAAATACGTTTCCCTTGAAGTGGTTCATTACTAATTGACTGCAGCGCTCGAACAAAACCAATCCCGTCTGTGTTATAGCCAATTAATCTTCCATCCTTATGAACCACTGTATTTACTGCACCGATTTTCCTTGCCAATGGGTCAATCTCATCCAAATACTCCATAATAGCAACCTTGTGCGGAGTTGTTACATTAAATCCTGAAATACCTAATGCTTTTAAACCTCTTACTGCTTCCCCTAGCAATTCCTCTTCAACAAGGAACGCATGATAATGGGCATCCATATTCAAGTGTTCAAATGCATCGTTATGCATAACGGGTGATAATGAATGTCCAATTGGATTTCCGATTACACCATATAATTGTTTCATAAATCCCTCTCCATATTAAATTAAAGATTTACGTAGTGAAACACTTACTCCTTTTGGTACGTGTGCAACAATTTTTGCTCCTGGTTCGTTCACAGTAACCCATCCTAATCCAGAGAATACAACATCCGTTTTAGGTTCACGAATATTAAATTCGTATTTCACTAGCTCAGGCATATTTGCTAATTCTTCTGGCGTTGGTGGGCTTAGTAAATCCCCGGCATGATTTTTATATAATTCATCTGCTTTCTCAAGCTTTGTACGATGGATTGTTAAGCGATTCGAGAAGTGACAAGTAAATGCACGACGACCACCACTTACATAATCAAAACGTGCCAATCCACTAAAGAATAACGTTTGTTCTTCATTTAATTGGAATACCATCGGCTTAATTTCTTTTGTTGGTGTAATAAGCTTTAAGCTTTGCTTTCCAACATAATGAGCCATTTGGTGGTGGTTAATAATACCTGGCGTATCATATAAAGAAGACTCTTCGTCCAATGGAATATCAATTAAATCCAGTGTTGTTCCTGGGAAATGAGATGTTGTAATTACATTTTCAGTCTCATCACTAAATTCTTTAATCATACGATTAATAAATGTCGATTTCCCTACATTCGTACATCCAACAACATAAACATCTTTGCCGCCGCGATAATACTCAATAGCATCTGCTAGTTCAGCAATTCCTTGTCCCTTCGCTGCACTAATTAAAAAGACATCTTCTGGTTTTAATCCTAGCTGCTTTGCACTATAGCGCATCCAATGTTTTACTTTATCATGTTTTACTGACTTTGGAATTAAATCAGCTTTATTTCCAACAAGTAATACTTTATTATTCCCTACGAAACGATGTAAGCCAGGTAACCAGCTACCATTAAAATCAAAAATATCTACAATTTTGACTACTAATGCATCTGATTTTCCAATTCCATTTAAAATGCGTAGGAAGTCATCATCTGTTAACGATACATCTTGAATTTCATTGTAATGCTTCAGGCGAAAACAACGTTGACAAATGACTTGTTCTTTCTCTAAAGATGAGGCAGGAGCATACCCCACTTCGTTTTTATTTTCTGTTTGAATTTCTACACCGCAACCAATACATTTAATTGTTTCAGTCAAACTTTATTCCTCCCAGTTAATTAAACCTTTTTTCTTCATATTTTTCATAATTCTTCGTTCAATTTTTCGATTAAAGCGCGTTACTAATCCGTCCGTTTGTGCTACCGGTACAACTAAAATTGTATGAAGGCCTACTCGGTTTCCACCAAGCACGTCAGTCAGTAACTGGTCTCCAATTACTACAACTTCATCTGGCTGCAAACGCATCTCTTGTATCGCACGCTTAAATGCGCGAACAAATGGTTTACGTGCACTATGAATAAATGGAATACCTAATGGATCAGCAAAATCTTTCACACGTTGCTCATTATTATTTGAAACGACCGTTACTTGAATGCCTTGCTCTTTCATTTCCAAGAACCATTTTTCAAGTTGTGGCGTTGCATTGGGACGATCCCATTCAATTAAAGTGTTATCTAAGTCAGTAATAACGCCTTTAATCCCACGTTTTTTTAAATCTTCTGGTTGAACATGATATACATTTTTCACATATTCATTTGGTAAAAATAGTTTCAATTTCTTTCACCTCTTTGAGGATTTTTCATAAAATTTTTCGACAACATTTTTCGATATATAACCTGTGGATAAAATTGTACACATTTTCCACATTAATTTTTCAGTTAATTTGGAATTTACTAACAAACTATACACACTTTATCCACCTAGGTATGTGGATAACCACTCGTTTGTGACTGTCATATTTTTTTGGTACATTAAATGCATCAACGAATCAATCCTTATATTATTAGGAGGTGACTCACCTTGAAAACAAAACATATGGAACAGTTATCCACTGAGTTACTCACTGAGTCTTATTATAAAGCAAAAGAACTAAAATTAAATCCCGACTTCATTTTACTTATAAAACAAGAAATCATTAGACGCTCATTAGAGGACAAGCTTGTCAAATCATCTTGATTACATATAAAGTGAAAGTTTAATCAGCCCTTACCAATCAAACAGTTACAGGATAAATTATTAGATGCCTTGTAAAAAGAGCCATCTACGATGGCTCTCGAATAAACAAGTACTCCCATCTAGGGGATTTCATCATTAAGTATCTTTGCCCATAACTCTTACTTACGGTTATAAAAGCTTTTCTTTATTTATGAGCTAAGCGAGTAGCTATTTTTTCACCAAGACGAAGCTCTTGTCCACTCTTTAATTCCTGCACTACTTCTATCATATCTTTTTCAAACAATAACACAACTGTTGAACCAAATGTAAAGTATGCCATTTCTTCACCTTTTTGAACAGTGTCTCTCTCATGCAAAAGCTCGATACTATTAACAAACATAGCACCTACTTTTACAAGAGCCATATGCTCGCCATCACTGCTTACTTCTGTAACAGAACGATAATTTTTTGACAGTGGTTCTTTCCCGTATTCCATACCAGCTGCATTTACCGGATATGATTTTCTACCGAGTACAAATCTTTCAGTCACAGAACCAGAAAGCGGACTATGAATGCGATGATAATGACTTGGACTCAAATAAATTACCATATATGTACCGCCTGCATATCGCGTTGCACGTTCTTCATTACCTAGCATATCCACAATTGAATAGCGCTTTCCTTTAATATCAAATGTTTTTGCATCCTCAATAGGACCATGATCTGCAAAAACACCATCAACAGGACTAACGATACTCGATGCATCTGTATCAATACTACGCTTTCCTTCTTTTAGCTTACGCGTAAATAATTCATGCAATGTTCTATATTCCTTCAAACCCTTTTCCATCTCATCTTGATTAATTTGAAAAACTTTCGCGTACGATGGAATAATGATAGAGCTCAAACGAGATTGTGCAAATTTACGTAATATATAAGAAGTAAAGCGACCATTTGTAAGTTCTATCATAAGTCGATATAATGTACGTCGCAAATTGCGAAACCCCCTAATCAGTCTATAACTTTAGTTTTCCCTTCTTTTCTTTCTATATCATATGTAAAATTGGTTCTTATTCCCACATATCATATAAAGCAGCCTTATTATATATACAGAAAACTAAGTATGGTATTATTCTTAAATTATTTAGCACCTTCTAATATTACAGATAGAATCCGTCATTTTCAACAGTGAACATGTATTTCTTCTTAGCATAACGCGTTTTCTTTTCTTATTTACAATAAGAAAAGCAGCCCATTTTAAATATGGCTGCTTCTAATACACTTTACTCTTTCGCTTTTTTCTCTTTCTCTGCCCTTACAAACTCGTGGAACATTTTCATTAAAGCACGCTTTTCAATCCGTGATACGTAGCTTCTAGAAATACCAAGCGCCTTAGCGATTTCCCGCTGTGTTTTCTCCTTATCTAGCCCAAGTCCAAAACGTTTCACAATCACTTCTTTTTCTCTTTCGTCTAAAATATCGATATACTCTTTAATTTTTTCTAACTCCATACTAAGCTGAATCATATCAATTACATCTTCAGACTCTGATTTTAATATATCAATAAGCGATATTTCATTGCCCTCTTTATCTTGCCCGATCGGATCATGAAGTGAAACATCTTTTTTCGTTTTCTTTAGTACACGTAAATGCATCAAAATTTCATTTTCAATACAGCGTGCTGCATACGTCGCAAGCTTCGTTCCCTTTCCTGCAGAATAGCTCTCGATCGCTTTAATGAGCCCGATCGTACCAATTGAAATTAAATCTTCTGCATCTTCTCCTGTGTTCTCAAATTTTTTAACGATATGAGCTACAAGCCGTAAATTATGTTCAATTAAAAGATTTCTCGCTTGAGCATCACCTTGCTCCATTAACTCTAAGTACTTTCTCTCATCATCTGATGATAACGGCTGCGGGAACGCATTGTTCTTCACATAAGAAACAAAGACAAACACTTCTCGAACCATATATCCAATTGCGGCGAATAGACTCAAACCTTTCACCTCCGCCAAAATAGTGGTCTTTATTATGTGTATGTGGGCGTGAGGTTGTTTGTGTCTGTACAGTTTATTTATAAAACTCAACACTTCTAACATTTAAAATATTTTATCGTTATATTATAATTAAATAAAATTGTTATTTATATATGAATATGCTATTAAAGGGGACACTATTCATGATTACATTAGAACGATTATTAAATGTAACAATTTATTTAGGGGTGTTTTTACTTTTCATTTCGTTCATTACTTTTGTTATTAAAAGAGGGCCTGATTTATTATTTTTTCAATTTGGAATTTCTTTATTTTTTGGAGCTCAAATTATAACTGGAATAAAATTTTTTCATAACTATGGTTTCTCCTTTCACTCAAAACTAGAACTACTTATCTTTATTTTCTATGTAATTGGAATTATTACATGTATACTATTATTCTTTCACTTTCAAAATCCGTATCGAATTTTTTTATTAATCTGTAGTTGTTTATTTTTAACTGGATCCAATTATTACTTTAAAGAAACATTAAATTTTAGTAAAAAAATTCCAAAGCAAAACAAAACTTTTTTAAGTACACAAGAAGACTCTTTTCCAAAAGAAGTTCGTAAATTTTCAGAGGATTACAACAACATAATAAGGAATGATTTTTATGAAATACCGATGATTCCTACTGAATTACAGATTACAAGCAAAAAAGATTCTTCTCATAGTACATCTTTCTTAGTTGAACTTCATAATAGCGAGAATGAAATTACTGATGACTCTGTACAATTAACTCCATCAGACCGTTTTTATGTGCTGTTAAATAAACAAAAAACAAAAATATCAAAAATAGTATATGAAGGGCAGAATTTTTTCACATTTACAGTCACACTAAAGGCTCTTAATTTACAGCAAGAACCAGAGATTCATAATATGTTTTTAGAAATAGATAAACGTAGAGCGATGAATCTTCTTAATTTTGAAATTAAAGCCCATACTAAAGAATGGAAAGTAATATTTAAAAGTGATAGTTCTCATTCCAATCTTCCTATCACATTTACTTTTGAAAAACGAACAGGCAAAGTATAAAAATAAAAAGAGTTATTTTCTTTGAAAAATAACTCTTTTTATTTTACTTACTCCAAATCTTTCTCCCCGCTTGGGCATCAATATAACGAATTTCCCGCCTACAATTAAAAGGTTCTTTATGTTTTTCATCTGTCGTTTGTTTGTAAAGTAGTTTGTATTTCGTTTCCTCTGCATCATGATCTAAAAACCATTCTAATTTAACTCGGATAGCCTCTCTGTATATTTCTAACGCTTTTTCTTTAGTTACTTTTGGTGTTATTTCATATGTGAGCAATTCTTTTATAAAGTTGCTAGACTCCCCCGAGTAGTGCATAACAGCACCATTTTCTGCATTGATGTTAATCATAAATTGGTTATACTCTGCCGGAATATCATTTATATATACAGAAAAGATAAATCTTTCAATCCCATCTTCTGCTTCTTCACGTTCCTCCCAAAGACGCAGATATTGTGTGATATCTGGAATAACTCGTTCTAAAAATTGAAGTGCTTTTTGTAAACATTCCTCTCTAGACAGTATTTGCTTTACTTCTTTATCATCTGTCAGTTTTATAAAACCAGTTAATTCATTGGTTAATTTATCAATTTTAACGCTAACTAAATTATTATATTTCAACATCGGTAAATGCTTTTTAAAGAATTCATTCATTAAATATGGATCCTTTTCTTCTTTCTGTTTTTGTAATTCCTCTTTCGGAACAAATTTCATCCTTATTTCATCATCATTTTCTGTCTCATCTACTTTTGTAAAACCTTCTTTATTCCAGTCAAATAATTCGAATACGTCACCTCGTTCGTTACCTTTTTTCGATTTTTCAACAGCTACAGCCGAAGGTAATTTATAATGATCTGGTCCAAATAAATCTTTACCTGTACTTGCATCAATAAACGCATGACTAGGCTCTGGTTCATATACAAGATGGTACCCTTTTACTTCTTCCCCGCTTTCATACTCACATGAAGAGTATGTTAAATCTACAAATACAAGTCTCATATCTTGTCTAGCTTTCAAATTTTCTAAAACGATATTCTCCTCAACAATTTCACTTGGCCATAACGTTTTTTTCTCTATAGCTTTTTGTCCATTGTAATGAAAATGCACAACATTACCTGAAGGGTGCACTCGCACAACGCACCCTGTATTCGGCAATGGATAGCTATTCACTTCTTGCATATAATTTACTTCTTTCCAACCGCGCCTGTCGTCCTTAACCGTTACATATGTATAGAATTCATATCCTTCTTTTGTATATTTTTTCAAGAACGCATTTGCAATCTCTCTTGCCTTCTTCTCCTCTATCGCTTCCTTGCCACTTGAAAAAGAATTTTCATCATCTATCCTAAATTCAATTAAATTACCAGTATGTCTATTTAATGTAATTTGTATCTGTTTCTCCTCATCATCTTTATGTGCCCACCACAATAAATGATACGGGTCATCAACCCCTTCTTGATCATCTACAACAAGCCTATAATCACCTGGAATATCAATAATATGAGCCACTCGCTCTTTTCTCTCTTTATCTTTTTGATTCATTATTCTCCTCCTCAATCTTACAATTTAAGGTAATTATAACAAAGAAAACTAAAATTTATTAACAAAAAAGACTAGAGATATCTCTAGTCTTCTACTTCGTTTCACGATGTAACGTTACTCGCTTTAACCGTGGACAATATTTTTTTAGTTCGATGCGTTCTGGATTGTTTCGTTTATTTTTTTTAGAAATGTAATTACGATCGCCGCACTCCGTACAAGCTAATGTAATATTTACACGCATATTTATTTCTCCTTTCTTTCAAAGACCGCAACTAAAACGTAATGATTACGATTTATATATTATAAAACTTCATTCTATTTGTCAATTGCAAAAACAAGAAGATTCCATTTAGAATCCCCTTGTTTTTATAGTTAAATAAATTTTCTCCCGTATTAACGGGCAGTAAGACCCCCACTGATTAAAAGTTTCACTTTATTAAAACGATTCGTATGTAACAAACTCACTAATCGGCTTTCGATATCCTCGTGGACGAGTTTTAGTCGTATCACTTTTTCCTATCGTAATCATTAAAACAGGTACTATATGCTCCGGCATCTTCAATTCACTTTGTACTGCTTTTTCATCGAAACCAATCATTGGACATGTATCATAGCCATAATATTTAGCTGCGTACATAAAAGTCATCGCGCTTAACGAAGCATTTCTAATCGCTTCATCCTCCATGAAACGCTCTCCTTTTCCTTCATATAAACCTTTCGTTTGCCTAATTGTATCTTCATATTCACATTCATCAATCATTTTTAAAACTTTCATACCGAAGTAAATATTTTCAACATTTTGGTATGCTTTTTTATCACCACAAACGAGCACTACCGCTGATGCACTCGATACTTTATATTGACCAAAAGCTAATTCTTTTAATCTTTCTTTTCGCTCTTGATCACGAATTACAACATAATGTGTGTGCTGCAAATTATAGCAAGATGGAGAAAGCTTAGTTAACTCAAATATTTTTTTAAAATCCTCATCAGAGATTTCTATACCTTGTATAAATTTCATTGCAGAACGTCTAGCAATTGCTAATTCTTTAAAGTTCACCATATATCCTCCTCGATAACTGTAAATTTAAATATACATTAATTTATCTAAATAGATAAATCAAATAAAAATACTTTAAATCGAATAATAATTATGATTAACAGCAAAAAAGACAAAAAGCTGAAACAATTAGTTCATACGAAATTCACACGAATCTATTACTATAGAAACTGTACATAGTGAACTTATTAACAATCACGTTTATTTATATAAAATCTTACTCGAAAGGAGTTGAAAGTATGAAAACTAAATATCGCTTTATGATCTCATCATTTGCTGCTTGCGCTTATATGATTTGGTATTTAGTATAATAACGACCTCACTTGCAAATAGGAAAAGGTGTGTATATAAATGGAATATAATCAATCAACAGTTAACTACTGGAAAGCTTTTGTATTACCATATACATTTGCTTTAGAAGAGTTAAAAACTAAATTTGAAATTATGAACCGGGAAGCTCAATTTCTAGAGGATTACAACCCGTTTGAACATATAAAAACAAGACTAAAACAACCTGAAAGTATTATTAAAAAACTAGAGCGCAAAAGCTTATTACCAACAGTTGAAAATGCTCAAACACATTTACAAGATATTATTGGTATTCGTATTACATGTTGCTTCGTAGAAGATATCTATCATTTGAAAGAAGTCATTCAAAAACGCGAAGATATGGAAGTCATAGAAGTAAAAGATTATATCGCTAACCCAAAACGAAACGGATATAAAAGTTTACACATGATCATTAAATACCCTTTATCACTAAATTCTGGTACAAAAGATGTATTTGCAGAAATTCAGTTACGTACACTGGCAATGGACTTTTGGGCAAGTTTAGAACACAAACTTTATTATAAATATGAAGGGAAAATACCGGAGTATTTAAAAGATGAACTACATGATGCAGCAATGAAAGCTGAAGATCTGGATAATAAAATGGCCACTATTCGTCAAGATATTGATGATATTGAGGCATGCTCAAATCAAATTATGCTACCACTATAAAAAAGGTTCTCGCCAATGAGAACCTTTTTTATATCATTTTTGGGAAGTACGACTCCACACTTATTAAAGTTTCACATTATTTTTTCTCTATCGTTCGAACCTCTTCAATCTTCCATTTCTCCTCTTCTTTTCCAAGAGCATACTGTACTTTCTTTTGAAGAGTAATACTGTCGTCTACTTCCTTTTCTTTCGTTTCAACAATAACATACCCTACTTTACTAACTTTCATATCTATATGTTCCAATTCAATTTTCTTATTTCCCTTTTGAAATGCGGCTTCTTTTTGTGTTTTTAAGTCTTCAGCACTAGGCATCTTCTTTGAAAATAACTCCATATGTTCTGCAAGATTTTTTTCATTCGTCGTTCGCACAAATGTATGAATAACATCTTGAATAGATCTCTCTTCTTCTTTTGTTATTTGTACCTTTTCCTCAGTTTTTTTAGTAGTAGATTTTTGTGCTACATTATTCTCTTCTTGTTGACATCCAACTAGTAGTACTACAAACACTAAAAGTAACCTTAATTTTCTAAATATTTTTCCCATATTCCCAACTCCTAAAAAGAAAAGTGAGGCATTCCGCCTCACTTTCGCTCTTAATTAGCGTCTTCCTTTATTCGGATCGCCACCGCCAACAATATCAAAGACACGTTTCGCTATATTTGTATTCTCTTGAACGCCAGAGAACAAGTATTTACCTGGACCAAATGCATACACGTTCACATCTTCCCCTGTATGTCCACCTGTTGTCCAGCCTGTAACCGAGCGCTTATTGAAAATATCTTCAATTGCATTATCAATCTTTGTTACATCTTTTGACGGAGCTATATCATTTACAGCTTGAATTTCTTCTGGAGTTAATTGTAAATCAATATACTTTTTCAATGTTTCTTCTACATTTGCACCTTTTGCAATCTCATTTGCCATAAAGTCTGGTGTGCGTTTTGCAGCTTTAATTGGATCTACTTTAAAGTTATACTCGCCATTGGCACCTAAAGATAAGCCACCAGTAGCGTGATCTGCCGTTGCAACAACTAACGTATTTTTATCTTTTTTTGCAAACTCAATCGCTGCTTTGAAAGCTTTTTCGAAGTCTTCCATTTCACTCATTGCACCAACAATATCATTATCATGTCCAGCCCAGTCGATTTGACTTCCTTCCACCATTAAGAAGAAACCATTTTTATTTTTGTTCAAACGCTCAATTGCTGCATTAGTCATTTCTTCTAATGAAGGTGTTTTCTCATTGCGGTCAATCATTTTATCTAATCCACCTGGTGCAAATAAACCAAGAATTTGATCATTTTTATCATTTAACAATTGATCTCGATCCGTTACATAGCTATAACCAGATTTCTTAAACTCTTCTGTAAGATTACGATCTTTTCTAACAAAGTTCTTTACGCCGCCGCCAAGCATAACATCTACCTTATGCTTCCCTTTAATTTTCTCATCAAAATAATCATTTGCAATTGCGTCCATATTTTTACGGCTAATGTCATGCGCACCGAAAGCAGCTGGTGTTGCATGTGTAATTTCAGAAGTTGCAACGAGTCCCGTTGATTTCCCTTTTTCTTTCGCTTGCTCAAGAACTGTTTTCACTTCCGCTTTATCATTATCAACTGCAATTGCAGCATTATATGTTTTAATTCCTGCTGACATAGCTGTTGCTGCCGATGCAGAGTCTGTAATATTTTCATGTTCATCTTCTGGGTATGTTTTTTGTGTTCCTACAAGATGCTTATCAAATTCTGTAGATTCCATTTCAAAGGTTTTTGGATTATCTTTCATATAACGGTGAGCCGTCATATATGAAGGGCCCATACCATCCCCAATTAATACGATAACATTTTTAATCTTTGCATTGCTTCCGTTCTCATCTGCATTAACCTCACTAGAATGAGTAAAATTCCATGTTGCTACCGAAGTAACTGCTAATGATGCCACAACTGCAAATGGCCATGCTTTTTTCACAAACTTTTTCACTGTCTTGTCCCCCTAATTAGGTTATTCATTTCCCACTATCAAATTTAATGGAAGACTATTAAGAGAAAATTAGCTGTATGTAAATTTTTTGTTAACTTATGTAAATATCAGTTATAATTTGTATAAGTTTGTCTTTTTGTATCAATCATTCCGCCCTTTACAATTTAAATATAAACAAGTTGGATTTCATTTAACGTAAATCTCTTTTTTTACATTTTGACTCTATGTTTATGAAAATAAATAGAAATGCGGTGAGCCTTTATGAAAATAGTAAAGCTAAATGAGTCTTTTATTTTTGAATTACTTAATCTTTGCAAATCTGTTGGATGGTTACACGATGAAATTTTTATGAAAAAACAATTCGAAATGTATCTTTCTATCGGCACACTTGTAGGTTACATTCATGAAAACAAACTCATTGCGACTGGAGGAGTATTTCCCTTTACAAGTAACTTCGCTTCCATTGGTATGTTAATCGTTCACCCTAATTTTCAAGGACGCGGAATAGGGCGCATGTTGCTAAATCATTGCTTGGAACAAATTCATCCAAAACAACCCACTGCACTTATTGCGACAAAAGCTGGCGAACCTCTATACACATCATGCGGATTTCAAACAGCAACAACGATTCATCGTTTTGAAAAGCAAACTATTAAGACGTACCCTTCTCACTTACAACAAGTACAAGAAGAAGACCTTATATCTCTTACTTCTCTGGATCAAATTGCAACTGGTATGAATCGTTCTCTACTTTACTCTTTGCTATTACCAAGGGCCGTACACTCTTTTAAAATTGAAAGAAATAACTGTATAGAAGCTTTTTCATTATGCATACAAAAGGGCAATATATTATGTATCAATCCACTTATCGCCAAGCAAGAAGAAGATGCTATTCAATTATTAAAAAAGATATGTGAATGTTGGAATGGTATAGTACGAATTGATGTCCCACACTCACAATTTACATTCCGTAAATTTCTTCAAACAGAAAATTTCCAAGAAACGCTCCTTTCACCTCTTATGATAAAAAATGGTAGCCAACTTCCTGGAAATCGTAATATGCTATTTGCTATGATAGATACAGCGTTATGTTAGAAAGGAGACACCTAATTGAAGCGATTTAGCTATTTTATGGTAGGTTGTCTTACTCTTACACTATTAGTAGGATGTAGTGCAGCAGAAAAGCCAGTAGAACAAGTAAAACAAGTTAAAAATACAATTACAGCGAAACTAGCTACCGAGGAAAAAATGGTAGAAATAGATGGTCAAACCATTTACTTTAAAAAGATTGGTAATGAAAAACCACCTTTACTTATGATTCATGGCTTTGGAGGGTCATCAGATGGTTTTCAAAAGATTTATTCCGATTTAGCAAAAGATCATACAATTATTTCTGTAGATGCTTTAGGATTCGGGCGCTCATCTAAGCCAATGGATTTTTATTATTCTTTTCCAACTCATGCAAATTTGTATTATAAATTAATGAAAAAACTTGGGTATGATTCATTCGCAATACTGGGGCATTCCATGGGGGGAGAAATTTCTCTAAATTTAACATATTTATATCCTGAAGCAGTTACTCACCTTATTTTAACTGATGCTACAGGTGGCCCTCATACATTCGTTAATAAACAAGGCTCACCAAAACCACAATTGTCGACTGATTTAAATGCCGTTTCTTCTATTACAGATTATGATGAAAGCAAAGTGAAATTCAAACGTAATGATGAAGAGCATTATAATAAAATGAAATTATGGCCTAGACGTCTTAAAATTAATGCAAATGAAATAAAACAGCCAACTTTAATTATATGGGGCAGAAATGATAGTAGCGTATCCTGGAAAGAAGGAGAAACGTATCATCAATTCTTAAAAAATAGCACTTTACATATTATTGAAAAAGGTTATCATGCACCATTTCGCCAAGAACCACAAGAATTTGTCGGGTATGTAAAAGATTTCTTTAAGAACAATCCGATCAAAGTTGAAAAATAACATAAACGGGTATCTCATTTTGAGATACCCGTTTTCATATATTAAGCAGCTTGCTTTTGGCGTTTTTGAGTTTTTGATCCTAATACTTTCGGGATAACGAAGCCATCCATTCCAAATTTCCCAGCGTTCATACCGGAAACAAGAACAAACATAGATAAGATAACCATCTCAGGGTTCACACCAATTGACCCACTAAACATATAGGAAAAGTTCATTACAAGGCCAAAAAAGACCGCTGTTTTTGTTAAACAGCCTACAATTAAACCAATTCCGACTAAAATTTCTCCCCATGTTACAAGTGTATTAAACAAATCTACATTTGGAATTGCAAATTCTTGTAAGAATGATGCCCACCAAGATTGAACAGCCGGTTGTGCACCTTTAGATTTTTCAATTGCCCCTTGCAAATAACCTGTTGCATCGAATCCTTTTCCTTGTAGTTTACCGATTCCTGCCATTAACCATGTGTAACCAAGATATACTCGAATTACTGCTAATACAAAAGAAACTGCTTTGTTTTCTCTTAAAAATTGAATAACCATATCTTCCTCCTAAAGTTGTAATTAAGTTAGTTACAGATAATATAATAACATTAGTTACTTATTTTTCAAATGTTAATTATGAATAATCTGTGACATGCGTATGAAACATTAAAAACTAATGTTTATATAGTAACTTTTATTACCTGTAAAAACTTGAACATATCATACCACAAGTGATAATCATTTTCATTGAAAAAAATGTAAAAAAAATGTGAGTTAAATGTGAAACACGTTTATTCGAATATAGAATAAACGTGTTTCACACTAATTATAGAATCGAAATGTATGTGTCTCCTCATCAATTAAACTCGCTTCTTGAAACGCTTCTTCTAACGTTTTCCCATGGTTAATAACCCCATAAAATAAGCGTATAGTAAACATAAGTGCTGCATTTCCATCTACATAATCAATCGATCCAATATATGATTTCGCCCCACTATGTAAAAAAGATTTTGCTAGATTTTTCTCCCCTAACGTGCACCCGCTATTTACAATATGTGTATTATGCAATTTTGCATATTTATAAATTTCTTCTGTACCAAAATACCCTCTCGGTTCATCTTGTTCATATACTTCTTCGCCTAACTCTTCCATGACAAACTTCCCTTCTTCACCATGAAAGCAAAAAATAATATAATTAATATCGTTAAATAAGTTCTTTCCAGAAAGAACTTCCACAAAATCTTTCGGTCTACCAATCCAATATGTCACAACCCTTGCACCAAAATATTCAAGAGATGCTCGGATTGATTGCGCCTCTAAATCCGAATTAAAACCAACTACTAATGCAATATTCAACATACAACCCCCATCCTATAATCAGCCCTTATCAATCAGAATTTTATGGGATAAATCCATTTCATATATGCCCGTTTCTTTCAAAAAATCTGATCTAGTTAAAACGACTTTCTGTAAATATTGCCTATATGCTGTAATTGTTCCATCGTGAGATACAATGCAAATTCTTTCAGCACCCAGTTCATAACACCAAAGAAGAAATTCATTTACTATTTGCTGAAAACTATTCTCTGAAATAGTGTTTATACCTTCCTTCCATAACTGATTATTTGAGCTTTTCTCTATCGAAAAATGCGGAAATAACTTTGTTATCATTCCCTGATCTACTATATAATCGCACGGTAATGTTTTCGCTCCTTCTCGATAAGGAAAAATACGCGGGGATACATATGGATGGACGATTTTTTGACAAGCAACTTTCGCACTCCATATTGTCGCCGTTTGCAAAGTTCTAAGTGTAGGACTAGCAATTAATATATCTGTCTCTTGCAATGGCACATTGCATTGAAGTAATTTAGCTTGAGCCTTTCCTACTCTCGTCAATGGTGGGTCAAACACTTGTAAACTTTCTGGTAAATCCGTTGTATGTTCACCTTCACCATGCCGAACAAAAACGATTTTCATATTCAGCCTCCTCTTACTATAAAATCCTCACACATATTTCTTCCCTATTGCATTCTTTATTCCTGCTGTATAAAAAACGATATGTAAAAAAGGTTTGACACTAATCTTTGTAAAATATTACAATATCACATGTAAAATACTTTTTACACCGAAAGGAGAATTACATATATGAAATGGATAATTGTCTTTATTGGAATGATTGTATGGGGATATATAAACGGCTTCTTTAGTAGTGATAAAACTGCTAATCCTTGGATTACAGATGATGAACGTGAAACAAAAATTAAACAAAAAGCAATTGCGGCAAGCTGGTCCGGTGTTTTTATGTTTTGTACCATTAGCCTCTTAAATAAATGGTTAGGTTTAAGCACAAACGATAAATCACCGTACTTACCAGACCCTATCGCAGCTATTTTAAAGGAAAATGTAGAGTTACAAGTTTTACTCATGCTATTTGTTATGTATGGAATATTTTACTTACATTATCGAAGAAAATTAAGTGCCTAACTTCTAACTCATGATTATCCTCCTAAATGGTTATAGTAATTAGGACGAAATGAAAGGAGCGATAGAAAAATGAGTAACTCGAATGACTTTTTAGATACACTGCATGAAAAACAAGCAAAAGATGAACAAAATAGAAAGCGCCAAGGGAACGGAAACCCAGCGAAAAAAAAGCCAAATAAAACGCATAAATAACAATAAAAAACTGCCTAAAATGATCTTTTAGGCAGTTTTTTATTGTTATTTCACCGAGATGACATTTTCCCAATTCCATTTCTCATAATACCACGCTGGTACATCTATATTTTCAATCCACTTCTTTTCCTGTTTCCCATCTTTATGAACAAGCCATACATCCGCTTTCTTACGGTCTGAACGTATCCAAATTAATTGATTACTCTTCTTCATGAAGATCGGGTGGTAATCCCCTTGCTTGTTCGTTTTCTTTGTGATTTGATGCTGTGCATTACTTGTACTATCGACCTCATACAAAGATGGTAGTGGCCTTTTTTCTGGTGGAGTTTCTATCCCTGCCTCTTTTGCTCGTGAAACGATAATTACTCTATCGTTCTTCCATACAAAATCCCAATCAACATATCCTTTCGGCGTAAATATGTTCTGCTGAAGTGCTGGCAATTCCTTTACTTTTAAATGCTTATTTTCTAATGCAACTCTTCCGCTCCCTTCAATATAAGCTAATATATTTTTTGATGGTGCCCATTGAAACCATTGTGCGTTTAATAACATTTGATCTACTTTTTCAAACCGACTGCCATCTGCACGAACTAAGCAAAGCGTATTACTATCAGCTGACCATGAAGCTGTCGGTACTGCTAAAAATGAAATCCACTTTTGGTCTGGTGACCACTTAAAGCCACTTGCTACTAGCGCTAGGAAATCATCATGTTCATTTGGCAATGCATACAAATGCTTCATTTTGTGAGGATTCATATGTGCATCTTTTTGCACTTCATATAGCTGAGCACCTGTCCATCCTGTGGGAAGTAAGTGCGCTTCAGAGGATACAAGAAAGTTCTTTCCATCGGGGTACCATGCATAATCCCCTACACCAGCCGATACATTTTCAAAATCTGCATTCTTTTTTTCTACATCAAATGTATTTAATGTACCTGTAAATATAAATGCAATTATATTTTCTGTTGGTGACCATTGATAATTTGATGCTTCTGAGTGAAACGGCGTAACTTTCTTTCCATCTTTCATCCGATATAACTCAAGAATACTTTGTTTCTTCCCTTTTACATATGCTAGCCATTCTCCATCATGTGACCACTTCGGCCCTGTTATGTACTCTCCTTTTGTAATCTGTATTTCTTTCCCATCAACTTTAATCCAAAGGTTATGATGACGAATAAAAGCAACTTTCACACTATTATTTTCTGCACTAGTAATAGTGATAGAAAATAAAAACATAAACAACACTACACTACCACTTACTATTAGCCTTTTCATACCATCACTCCATTTCCCTCATAGCATTCCTCACTTTCTCCCTACAATATGTGAAAAATATCGATTCGACATAATCAGAAAAAATTTCCCAAGAAATTTTCAATTCATAGAGGATTGGTATGAATTGTGTCGAAAGTATAGTTTATCCAACATTTATATTTATAATTTTTAACTAAAATGCAAGATTTTATTTCTGAATATTAGCACTTTTATTAGGGGGAGTATCAATGAAAAAAACTACATCTACACTATTAAGCATGGCGCTTGTCTTTTCTAGTTTTGGAGCTTTAAGCGCTCATGCTGAATCACTACAAAAGGAAAAGCAATTTAGTCCACAATTAAAAACAACGATTGAACAGTGGGGAGAACATAAAATTGCTCAAAATGTTGAAACGAAAACAACAAAAGAAATATCAGTAATTGTAGAATTGCAACACGCACCTCTCGCTGCTCAAAGTAATATTCAGCATGCTCCAGATTTCCAAAATAGTAATGCGCAGTCTTATCATGCTGAGCTAAAAAAAGCACAAGAAGATACGACTAAGAAAATAAAAGAAAAAGCACCTGGTGCAAAAATTAAAGAAGTGTATAATACGTTATTTTCCGGATTCTCTATTTCAGTTCCTGGAGATCAAATTACCTCTCTTGCCTCTTTACCTGAAGTAAAAGCAGTCTATCCGAACTTAACATATAAATTGCATGAAACATCAAAAAGTGCTACTAACGAAGAAGCACCAAATATCGGTGGACCGACAATTGGTGCACCTGAAGCGTGGAATTTAAAAGATCCATCTGGCAAACCGCTTGATGGAAAAGGCATGAAAGTAGCCATTATCGACTCTGGCGTAGACTATACACACCCTGACTTAAAGGCAAATTATATCGGTGGATATGACACGGTTGATGAAGATAACGATCCAATGGATGGTAACGTACATGGTACTCATGTAGCTGGAATTATTGCAGGTAACGGAAAAATTAAAGGCGTTGCTCCAAACGCTTCTATTCTAGCCTATCGTGTAATGAATGACGGTGGAACTGGTACAACAGATGATATTATCCAAGGGATTGAGCGAGCGATTCAAGATGGTGCGGATGTGTTAAACCTCTCCCTTGGGCAGGATTTAAATGTACCTGATCAGCCTGTAACATTAACGTTAGAACGAGCAGCGAAACTTGGTGTTACTGCTGTCGTTTCAAATGGAAATGACGGACCAAAACCTTGGTCTGTTGATGCTCCCGGTAACGCAAGTAGTGTCATTTCTGTTGGAGCATCTACGGTTTCTATCCCGTTTCCAACATTCCAAGTAGCTGGTTCCAGCAAAACATATCAAGGGTTACCGTTATCAAAATCCGATTTTCCAATAGGAAATGATTCCCCTCTTGTATATGTTGGTTATGGCAATCCAAGTGATTATGCAAAACAAGATGTAAAAGGGAAATTCGCACTTATTTTACAAGGTACTTCTAGTACATTAGTAAAAGCAGAACAAGCGAAGCAAGCTGGTGCACTTGGTGTGTTATTAATCTCTAGCGAAAAAGAAATTAATATGATGCCGGAATATTTTTCACGTGAACATCTAGCTGTCCCAGTAACGCAATTATCAAATACAAATGGGGAAGAATTAAAAACTTTAATTACAAAACGAAAGAAAAACATAAAAATTGGACAACCAAAGCAAACAGAACTTATCGGTAACTTTAGTTCAAGAGGACCATCACAAGGAAGTTGGCTAATAAAGCCTGATGTTGTTGCACCTGGAGTACAAATTACTAGTACAGTACCGCGAGGCGGCTATGAATCGCATAACGGAACAAGTATGGCTGCTCCGCAAGTAGCTGGAGCGGTTGCCCTCTTGCGTCAAATGCATCCTGATTGGACGACAGAACAATTGAAAGCGGCTCTTGCCAACAATGCCAAAACATTACATGATGTCAATGAAAATACATACCCTGTTATGGCACAAGGATCTGGTTTAATTAACATTCCGAAAGCAGCTCAAACAAATATATTAGTAAAACCTAACAATGTCAGCTTCGGTCTTATTAAGCCCAATAGTGGAAAAGTAAAACTGACGCAAAATGTTACATTACAAAACCTTTCTAGTAAAAAGAAAAGTTTTTCAACTCGTGTGGAATTACTAGATGCAAACATAAAAACAAAAGTAAAAGCTTCTGTCCCTTCATCGATTAGCATACAACCGAATAGTAGTACCGAAAAACCATTTACTATCACTGTAGATAACTCACTACAACAAGGTGTATATACTGGAAATGTATATGTAAAAGAACAAGGGGCAAAAGAAGAAATTCGAATTCCATTCACATTTAGTATCGATCCTAAAGATTATAAACGTATCGATGGACTTGAAATTATTAATTCTACTTTTAGCCCAAATGGCGACCACGTACTAGATGATAATCTCATCAACTACTATTTAGTTGCGCCTGTGGATGATATCACATTGCATGCAAATTTAGTTACGAAAGAACATGTAACGTATCAAGGGATTATCCATCAAGCTAAAAATGCAACTCCTGGGTATAAACCTTTCAAATGGAATGGTACAAAAGCAGATGGCACTCCTTTAACTGACGGGCTATATCAAATTGAAGCAGTTGCTTCTAATTCTGGCGGAGAAACAAAGCAAACAGCTGCTGTATTTCTTGATCGAACTGCACCTAAGTTAACACACGAGGTTGACCAAGAAAATCTTGTAATTAGAGGAAAAGTTGATGATATTCTACTAGATTGGATGTCAGAATCTGGTTGGATAGCACCTGGTATTCCAGTGAGAATGCAATATGAAATTAACGGAAATGGTGTATGGGAACAGGCATTCCTGAACCCTTGGGAGAAAAGCTATGACATTTATTTCGATCGCACTCAATTACACGAAGGAAAAAATACTATTCACATTGTAGCAACTGATGCAGCTGGCAATACCTCTAATTTAACTGTTAATTTAGAAGTGAAATAAAGTGAAATTTTAATCAGTGGAGATTTCGTTCATCCCCACTGATTATTCGCCTTCACCAATCGGGGGTTCACGAGCAGTTAGGCTCCCATCTTACTTCTTTACTTCTTTACTTCCACTGAATTTTGAGGTAGGAATTTTACTGCTCATTAACACGGGATAAAAAATTTTTGTTGACAATTTTTTTAATATAGTTTTATAATACAAAACATAGTTTAGTTGAACGAATTATATATCGGCTTTGAAGGAATGCTAGTAGCGACTTATATCACTGTCTCAGAGAACTGATGGTTGGTGCGAATCAGTACATATACAAGCGTGAATTACAATTCTGGAGCTTCTTTCCCGTAATGCTTTTTATGGCATGAAGAGAAAGACGGATCTTTCCGTTATCGTAAAGTGAGTGGTAAACAATTAGTTGTTTACAAATAGGGTGGTACCGCGATTTTTATCGTCCCTATCGGATTTTCCGATAGGGACTTTTTTGCATCCATCCTCTTACACAATTTCATATATACGCGTTGAAAGAATCGCAGTAGTATCTTATATCCCTGTTACAGAGAGCTAATGGTCGGTGGAAATTAGCACATATATAAGTATGAATTACAATTCTGGAGCTTCTTTTTCGTAGTGCTTTTATGCATGAAGGAAAAGACGGAATTTTTCCGTTATCATTAATTGAGATGTAATTATATTTTCTCTTACAAATAGGGTGGTACCGCGATTCTTTCGCCCCTATCGGATTTTCCGATAGGGGCTTTTTCTATTTCTCACAGAAACATATGTTAAATAATTCCGAATCTTATGATAAAATTTTATAAGCGCTTACAAAAATGAAAGACCAACTATGAGAAGTCAAGGAGGATTTTTTATATAAATAGGGGGTGTTTCTCTAAAAAAGGGCGTATCAAATAAACCTAAGGATTTTCAAAAAAATGAGAAGTTCATGTTTCTGTTGTGTGTGGTGGAATTTCATAAGGTTTATTGCTTTTAAGAATGGCATAGATAATGTAACACAGCTTTCTAGCTACGGCTCCTATACAAACATAGTAGTGCTTTCCTTGTTTTCGTTTCTTTTCATAAAAGGCTTTTAATACAGGGTCATGTTTATGAGCTGTAATAGCCGCCTGGAATAAGGCTCTACGCAAATGAGAAGAGCCACGTTTGGATATAGACGTACCTGAGGATTCAAATTGCCCAGATTGGGACACAGAGGCATCGATGCCTGCGTATGCGACAAGTTTAGATGGTTTGTCAAAGCGGTGTATATCCCCAATTTCACTTAGTATAGTGGCACCTAAAATCGGTCCAACGCCAGGTATTGTCATGATAGGAGTATCTAAATCAATTAAAAGTTGTGACATTTCTTCTTCACACTCTTTGATTTGATCTTCGATAAAACGAATTTGCTCCATCAACATTTTTAGTTGAAAGGAAAAAGCGTTTTTACAGAAAGTAACACCAAACGAATTAGAGGCTAATTCCATTAGTTTGTTGGCTGTTTTCTTCCCAAGTCGGTTACGACTGGTTTGCTCAATTATT
The DNA here is from genome assembly GCF_038006085.1 of Bacillus sp. FSL K6-0073. NCBI lineage: Bacteria > Bacillati > Bacillota > Bacilli > Caryophanales > Bacillaceae > Bacillus > Bacillus sp. FSL K6-0073. Next base: position 4,370,811 of record NZ_JBBOUN010000001.1, read on the forward strand.
TGTGTTAAATCATCAATAGATATCTGTTCATAGTCACTAGGAGAGGAATATTCAAGTAAGATTTGTGAAGAAGTTTTACCAAAAACATCCGAAAAGATGCTTTGGTACTCTGGGAAAGTCTGATCTAATACGACAAGAGCTTTTCTTTTTAAATCACTCATATTACTTACAAGCGCATTACGAAAGCGGCTCATTTGTTTTAGAGCGAACATTTTCTCGTCCACAAGTGGAGTTTCAACAAAACGGCCGAATCGAATGATATCGGCAATCATAGTGGCATCAATGGCGTCTGTTTTCCGCTTTCTAATTTCTGTTCCTTTTCGCCAGGCATTGGTTTGAATTGGATTTAATACAACGACTGAGAAGCCATGATCCAGTAGAAAAGAATAAATGGCTAACCAATAATGTCCTGTTGCCTCCATTCCAATCATTATTTCTGTAGGAGACTCAATGTATCGGTACATCCAATTTAATAGTGCTTGTCCACCTTCTTTGTGATTCTGAAAGGGAAATGGCTTAGTAATAGGTTTTCCAGTTTGATCGATAATGGACGCATAATGTTTATGTTTAGCGATATCAATACCTAAATAGAACATAGCTTACACCCCTATTTTAATCAGTGTTAGATAGTGTTGTCCTCCTCTGAACTAATAAGCGCTACTACCTCGTAAGAGATACGAAGAATGACCAATGGTCATCAACATCCAACTCATTCGTAAACTACTTATTAGACAGAGGTACCATTCTTTCAACCGAATACAAAGATTCAAGGAGGTGGTCGGCAACACTCTATCTACAAATTTAAGTATCTCATAAAAATAGATACTCTTGGGTTTATAGGTACATCCCGTCCCTAAAAAACCTAACTTAATCATACGAGGAGGTGATACAAGCTATACGAAATCGATATTCAATTTTATTGAAAAAAAAGGAGGATGTCTAAATGACAAAGAAAACAGAAATCCCATCGCATTTAAAACCATTCGTATCCACACAACATTATGATCAATACACACCGGTGAATCACGCTGTGTGGCGTTATATTATGAGACAAAATCATAGTTTCTTAAAAGACGTTGCTCATCCAGCCTATGTGAACGGACTACAATCATCTGGTATTAATATAGATTCAATTCCAAAAGTAGAAGAAATGAATGAGTGTTTGGCACCAAGTGGCTGGGGCGCTGTAACGATTGACGGACTTATTCCCGGTGTAGCATTCTTCGATTTCCAAGGACACGGATTACTACCAATCGCAACAGATATTCGGAAAGTAGAAAATATCGAGTACACACCAGCTCCAGATATCGTACACGAAGCCGCAGGACACGCACCGATTTTACTTGATCCTACATATGCAAAATATGTGAAACGTTTTGGGCAAATTGGTGCAAAAGCTTTCTCTACAAAAGAAGAACATGATGCATTTGAAGCTGTTCGTACATTAACGATAGTAAAAGAAAGTCCTACTTCTACTCCTGATGAAGTTAAGGCTGCTGAAAATGCTGTAATCGAAAAACAAAACTTAGTTTCTGGTTTATCAGAAGCTGAACAAATTTCACGTCTTTTCTGGTGGACAGTAGAATATGGATTGATTGGAAATATAGATGATCCAAAAATATATGGTGCTGGTCTCCTTTCTTCTGTTGGCGAAAGCAAACATTGCTTAACAGACGCTGTAGAAAAAGTTCCATTTTCTATCGAAGCATGTACAGGGACAACTTATGACGTAACAAAAATGCAACCACAACTATTCGTTTGCAAGTCCTTTGAAGAATTAACAGATGCGCTTGAAACATTTTCTAAAACAATGGCCTTTAAAACAGGTGGAAAAGAAGGTTTAGAAAAAGCAATTCGCTCTGAGAACTATGCAACAGCTGAGCTAAATAGCGGATTACAAATCACAGGTACATTTAGCGAGACAATTGAAAACGATGCAGGTGAATTAATTTACATGCGAACAAATTCGCCAACGGCATTAGCGCTTCATAATAAACAGTTAGCGAATCATTCTACTTCTGTACACAGTGACGGATTTGGAACACCGATTGGATTACTTACTGAAAATATTGCATTAGAAAATTGTACAGACGAACAACTACAATCATTAGGAATTACAATTGGAACTATCGCTGAGTTTACTTTTGCAAGTGGTATTCATGTAAAAGGAACAGTAACAGATATTGTGAAAAACGATAAGAAAATTGCTCTTATTTCCTTTATCGATTGCACAGTTACTTATAACGCCCGCGTTTTATTTGATGCTTCATGGGGCGCATTTGATATGGCTGTTGGCTCACAAATCACTTCAGTATTCCCAGGTGCCGCAGATGCAGCAGCATTTTTCCCAATGGATGAAGAAGTTCAAGAAATTCCTGCTCCGCTTGTACTGAATGAACTCGAGCGTATGTATCAAACAGTTCGAGATATTCGAAGTGAGGGGATTTTACACGACGCGCATATCGATCAATTAGTAGCAATTCAAGAAGTATTAAATAAATTTTATGCGAAAGAATGGTTGCTGCGCCTTGAAGTATTAGAGTTACTTTTAGAGCATAACAAAGGGCATGAAACATCTGCAGCATTACTACATCAACTTTCTACTTTCACAACTGACGAAGCTGTAACACGCCTTATTAACAATGGTCTTGCGTTACTTCCAATAAAGGATGTGAAAAATGATGCTAAGATTAACTGAAGAAGAAGTTCACGAGGAATTATTGAAGGTAGATAAATGGATGGTAAAAGATGAGAAATGGATTGAACGAAAATATATGTTTTCCGACTACTTAAAAGGAGTCGAATTTGTCTCTGAAGCCGCCAAACTATCAGAAGAACATAATCACCATCCATTTATCCTTATCCAGTATAAAGCAGTTATTATTACTTTGTCATCTTGGAATGCAAAAGGTTTAACGAAACTAGATTTTGAGCTTGCAAAACAATTTGATGAACTATTTTTACAAAACGAAAATGCAATTATAAGAAAATAAAAAAGAGAAGCCTTTTTAGGCTTCTCCTTTTATTTTGAAATGGATACAATGTCCAAATGGATCCTCGACTTGTAATATTCCATCTTTGTACGTAGCAATCTTGCCAATATTTTTTAAGCTTTCACATACTTGTTCTTTTTGTTTTTCATCCGCTAGTACAATTGTGAAATATTTCAAACCAACAGAACCTGGCATTTGCGGTGGTACCCCTTCACCTTGCCATGTATTTAAACCGATATGGTGATGATAGCCACCTGCTGATACGAACAACGCTCCATTACGAGCTGGGATCGTTACTTCAAAACCAAGACCATCAACATAGAAACGTTTCGCTTCCTCTAAATCAGCTACATGGAAATGAATATGCCCCATCACAGTACCAGCTGGAAATCCACTCCATGTACTTCCTTGCTGCAATAATTCTTCACCAGCTAACGGGTTACTAACAAATGGGAGCTCTCCATTCTCATCACGCCAAACTTCTTTTTGTCGATCATGATAAATTTCAATCCCGTTTCCATCTGGATCAGCTAAATAAAGAGCTTCACTAAAGTAATGATCGGCCCCGCCATGTAGTGGATATACCATTTCTACAAGATGACGAAGAACATTCGCTAAATCCTGCCTACTTGGTAATAAAATTGCGTAATGATATAACCCTGTTCTTCCTCTTTGCTTCGGAAAAGCTTCTTTCTTTTCTTCAATGATAAGAAGTGGTTCATCATTTTCATTCCCAAATGTAACGACTGCTTTTTCTTCTTTTAGCACCTTCATACTTAGTACTTCCGTATAAAACTCTAGTGATTTCTTTACATTAGATACGTATAAATGAACAACATCAAGTGTTGTATTGGGATGAAGTTGAAAACTCATCTTGTTAGCCTCCCCCATTTAAATTATTTCTTCTTTGACATTTTTTCTTTTAAGAAATTATCTACAAAACCATCAGCTTTTGCAACAAATAAGTATGCACCCATTGCTAATAATGCAAGTTCTAATTCGAAACCAGGATTTTTTCCATCTCCCAATAAACCAGCTGACCATTTCACTTTTACGATTGCTCCAACCATAACAAGTGCAAATAATAATCCAATATATCTTACACCTAAACCTAGAATTAATAATAGGCCTCCAACTAATTCAAATGTTGCTACACCGTATGCAAGTCCTCCTGGTAAACCAATGCTTGTAAACCACCCTGCAATATTGTCAATTCCTGATTGGAATTTTGTTAAACCGTGCATGAAGAATGTTACCCCTAACACGATACGAATAATTAAGTTACCAATATGTTGATTCATTTCTTTCTCTCCTTTATAGTTTTATTATATAAAACTTTTATTCACATTACAAAACATACACTAATTTTTTTTATTCGTCAATTCATTTTCACTGGGAAAAAATATATTTTTTTTGCTATGATACAAATAGTTGTTTACAAAAAGGAGCTTGATTTTATGAATATTGGTTCTGCAATACGTGAAATTCGTCAACGTAGGGGCATAACAATCGCACAAATTTGTGAGGGAACAGGTCTTTCTAAAGGATTTATGAGTCAGGTTGAAAATAATAAAACATCACCATCTATCTCAACTTTAGAAACGATCTCCAATTTTTTAAACGTTCCCCTTCCCTATTTATTGTTAGAGCAAAAAGATCGATTAAAAATTGTCAAAAAAGAAGAACGGAAATACAGTGTATACGGCAAAGATGAGCAAAGAATTGAACATGTTGCGGAGCAAGGGGGCCTTCGCCTATCTTTAGTAGAAATCCCTACTGGATTCCCGAAAGAAAACTCACCAAATGCCCATGAAGGGGAAGAATGTCACCTTGTATTACGCGGAAAACTAGAAGTTCAGCACGGTGAAGATATTGCAATTGTAGAAGAAGGTGATTCTTTCTCATGGAATGCATGTGTTCCTCATATTGTTCGTAATATAGGAGAAGAAACTGCATTATTACTCATCTCTAGTTATGCAGAAAATCGAAAACGTGTTTACTAAATAATAAAAAAGAAGCCTGTTAAACAGGCTTCTTTTTTATCCCCTTATAATTCCATAACTTGTCCCAACTAGTACAGTCTTTTCATGCTGATTGCGATAAACTGACTCGATTGAAACTTTTTTATAGCCTTCCATTTGCTCAACATTTGTTAAAGTTAGTTCACAAGTGATCGTATCTCCTGTGAACACTGGTCTAATAAACTCACTTACTAATTCTCTTGCTATGTAATGTAACTCTTCTCCCACTTTCGTCCCAATGCTAGCAGTCAATAAACCATGAACCATTAATCTTCCATCTTCATCGTATTCCACATGGTGTCTACCTTTATCACCGGTAATATTTGCAAATTCAAAAACCTCTTCCTCAGTAAATCTTCTTTCATATTTAAATACATCCCCAACTTTTATACTCATTTTTATCCCCCTATAAATAAACAGAATTTTCTTTTATTTTATCATAAAACGAGCCTCAATCCATTCTCTATTATCAAAAGTCTCAAAATTACCTCGCTATACTTTTTTACTTGCCATTCATTTATCGGTGACCATCTCTTTTGGCGACTTGATATCCATAATACGCACATGTTCCATTTCTCGATAGCTCTCTAACTTCAAATCCACAGCTTCTATAAAAATCAAAATTGTTCGCAGAAGTATGTGCAAACCAGTCACCATGTGGTAGCTTTTGCAAACAAAGAGCGACAAGTTTCTTACCTAATCCCTTCCCTCTATATTCACATTTCACAACTAAATTTACTATGTTCGCGACCATGATTCCATCAGAAATGACTCTAACCATGGCAATCATCTCTTCTTCATCCCAGATTGTGAATGCCCATGTTGAATTTTCAAATGCTATCGTGAATTTTTCAATTTGCCAAGAAGGGATATTATCATTGCTCCAACCGGCATCTTCAAATAAAGTCTTAATTGCATATGCAGGTACACCATTCGTTCCCTCACGAATAATAAGTCCATTATGATAAATGTACATGTAATCCCCCCTTTATTTTTATATACCATTCTTCAAAAAATGCAATTAACCTTTTTTCATCCAACGCGCCTAATGGAATAAACGAGAACATCCATCCCATGAAATGAAGTTGTTTTCTCATAACTAAGCCCCGTTTTTCTAGCGACAAAGATTGAGGCGGGGTGGTCCGGATTAATAAGAGAAATCAATTTATTCATTCGTAACGCTTGGAAGCCATAGTCTCGAAATGCTGCCGCTGCTTCTTTCGCATAGCCTTTTCCCCAATACTGAGGTAATAACCAATAACCAATTTCAATTTCCTCTTTTCCATCTATCTGCTGCTTTACTAATCCTGCATGACCAATCCGTATCCCCGTTTCCTTTTCAATTAATACAAATAAACCGAGGCCGTTTTTATAGCTAGGAATTACCCACTCTTCCAAACTTTTTTTACATTGCATATATGTTTTTAAATTCCCATTTCCAATATAGCGCATTACTTTTTCGTTTCCCCATAGTGAAGCGTAGAACTGTAAATCATCCATTGTATATTTACGAATTTGTAAACGGTCTGTATGAAACATTCCTTCACTCCTTTCTACTAATTTCTTCTTAATTTCACAATCATATTTTGTATGCACAATAAATGTTACCATTTATTATAAATGAATCAACTACATAACACAGAATATTCAATCTTATAGAAACAAAAAAAGCAGTAGACAAATATTGTCCACTGCATCCATATCATAACTAGCATAAAGAAAACTACAATTGAGGGGGGTGTAGGATTTTCAAATATACTAGATACTTATCCCGTTCTAACGGGCGGTAAACTTTCCAATTGTTTCAAGTGAAAAGTTTACCGCACATAAGAACTTCCTTCGTTCATTAAGATAGTATTGCTAAATAATCATATACACGCTTAGATTTCTCTCCACCCATTCGTGCATGTTGAAGAAGAGAAATACCATGAGGACCAGATGCGCGCAATGCTTCTGGTTGAGCTACTAAAATAGCTTGTACAACTTCTAATTCACCAAGCATAGCTGCTGCAAAAATATCCATCCGAGCACCCTTTTCTAGTAAATAAAGAGCAATATCTTTACGACCTACATGTGCCGATGCGCCTAACGCACTTTCCCAATCTGATCCACCCCAATTATAAGAGGCGTGAAGTAAGCTTGGTGATTCAACCAATAGCTCTTGTACTTTCTCTAAATCCCCGTGAGCTGCCATAACAAATTTTCTTACTAATTCAATGGTAATACGCTCTTCTGTTTGCATCGCTCTTCTCCCCTTTTAGAAATTCGTTTCGGTGTAAAAAAAGGCTTGTCACTTCCCTGAAAAATATCTACATCTATGCCAAATACATGTTGAAACATTTCATGGCATAGTACTTCTTCTGGTATACCATCATACTGAATTTTCCCTCGCTTTAATACAAGTAAACGATCGCTATATTGAGCAGCTTGGTTAATGTCATGTAAAACCATTATAATTGTCATTCCAAACTCCTCATTTAATCGTTTCACAAGTTCCATTACTTCCAACTGGTGAACGATATCTAAAAAGGTTGTTGGTTCATCCAATAATAAGACATTTGTACGTTGCGCTAGCGTCATCGCAATCCAAGCACGTTGCCGTTCTCCTCCTGATAAAGAATGTAAAAGACGATATTCACACCCTTCAAGATTTGTAACAGACAATGCCCAATCAACAATTTCTTCATCTTCTTTATTTAAGTGGCTACTCCATGATTTATGTGGACCTCTTCCGAACTCAATTAGTTCTTTCACTGTTAAATCTAATTGATGATCATGCATTTGTGGTAACATTGCTAATTGCTTCGCTACATCAGCACTCTTCATCATATGAATATTTTTCCCATCTAAAATGATGTCCCCTTCGCTTTGTTTCAGTAGCCTTGCTATTAAACGAAGCAAAGTAGATTTTCCCGATCCATTCGGACCAATTAAACTAACGATTTCTCCAGCCTTAATATGTACATTCATATTTTGCATTTGAAATCTTTCAGAGTGTGCGTAAAACACTTTGTTAACGGAAATCACTTTGTTTTCCTCCTCTATGAATTAAATATAAGAAGAACGGACCACCTAAGAAGGACAGTAAAATACCAACAGGCAATTCGATTGGGTCAAACCAACTTCGAGCTATTGCATCCGCAAAAACAAGTAATACCCCGCCGCCAAGGCATGATAAAGGTAGCAAATATCTATAATCATTTCCAACTAATAAACGTAGCATATGTGGTACGACAAGACCGACAAATCCAATCAGACCAGACACACTTACTGCAATTCCAGCTAATAATGTACTTACTACGATTAAATAAAACCGACTTTTTTCCACGTTATGTCCTAATAACTTTGCCATTTCATCTCCAAGCATTAACACTCGAATATGCTTAATACCAAAGAAAGCTAATATAATGGCGAATATTGCATAATAAATAATCATATTTAAATGTGCCCAACTTACACCACCAATACCACCCGCTAGCCACGGTAACACCGATTGTACTTTGTCACTATGTAATAACATTAATGCTGACGTTGCTGCACCAATTAATGCATTGATCGACACCCCTACTAAGACGATTCTTGAAGGTGGTGCCCCTTTTTGCCATGATAAAGCATAAATAACCATCGCTGTTATGAAAGCTCCTAAAAACGCCCCTAGTGGTAAAAAAGCTAGATGCTGTGGGAATAAAATCATGATGACAATTGCTACAAGGCCTGCCCCAGATGAAACTCCGATAATACCAGGATCTGCAAGAGGGTTTCTCATAACTCCTTGTAGCAGTGTACCAGATGCAGCTAAACATGTTCCTACTATAAACCCAATGAGCACTCTCGGTATGCGAAGATCCCATACAATTCGATGAACTGTCGAACCTTCATCTTGTATACCCGTTAGAATATCTCGTACAGAAAAGGATAAACTTCCTGCGAAAAGACCGTAAAAGAGACCTAGGATTGTTAATACAACTAAAGTAACTGCTATTATCCATCTTTTTTTCGCAAAAGGATGTTCCTTTTCTCTTACTACTTCACTACTTTCCATACGTATCATTTCCTTACATCTTGTATACTTTTATACATAAAGTCCATTGCTTCTGTAACTTTTGTACCAGGATTAGATCCAAATAAATCAGGTGGCAAAATAACTACGCGGTTTTGTTTTACTGCCTCTAAATTTTTCCACGCTTCATTTTTCATCATTTCGCCTTCGAATGCTTTTTTCACACTTTTTGGATCTCCGTGTGTAATTAAATAAATCACATCTGGATTCGCCTCAATAATACGTTCTACACTTAGCTGTGCATATTGCGGATATTCTTTCGTTTCTGGAAAATCAGAAGCAATATTTTTTCCGCCTGTTTTTTCTAAAATATCACCTGATAAAGATGTTGGTAATGCCGCTAAATAAGTTCCTGGTGCGCCATACACTAGCAATGCTTTCACATCGCTCTTTTTCTCATATTTCTTCATTTGATCATTCATTTTTTGAATAATTTCTTTTGCTTTATCTTCTTTCTTCATTACCGTTCCATATAATTCAATATTCTTTTGAATATCTTGTACAGAATTCGCAGAAGAAATGATAACTTGCGTTCCTTGTCCTTCAACCGTTGGCACATTCTTTTGGAATCCATTGTTAGCAACAAGTACATCGGGCTTTAAACTAACAATTTGCTCAAAATTCGGTTGATGTGCATTCCCAATTACTTGTGCTTTCTTTAGCTCATCCGGAAGAGTTAATTTCGTATCCGGGCGACCTACTATTTTTCCACCTAAAGCATGAATAATATCCATGTCCCCCATACTTAATGTTGCAAAACTTTCTGGCACTTTATCGAATGTTACCTTTCTTCCTGATAGGTCGGTAATTTCGATTTTCTCTTTTCCTTTTTCTGTTTTGGTTGCAGACGCTTTTTCGTCCCCTTTGGCACTGCAACCTATTAACAAGAAAAAAATAGATAAAATCGCTGTAAATAGCGTAATAGATTTTTTCATTTCTTCACCTCTAATTGATAATGATAATCATTAACTACTATTCTACTTTAATTGATAAGGATTATCATTGTCAACACGAAACGCATATATTTTCCTACAAAAAACAAAAAGCGCGACAAAAAGATTTTTTCTTTTCGCTGCGCTCTAGTTAACAATATTATTCACATTCATTTTCCTCTAGCTGGTCACGCATCACTTTCACACGCTGAAAGAAAAAGAACGATAAGCTTAAAAATATAACGATGCTCCCCATCATAACAAAAAATTGGATTGTCTCTTTTGCTCCACTCGGAATCAATAAGCCAACCATTAACAATGTACTTACAGCGAGAAGCATTTGTCCAAACCGAGTATAATCTTCTATTTTTCCTTTTAATTCTTTCATTATATTCTCACTCCTCCATTTCACTGTATCATATTCTATGAAACTGAAAGACCAGTAAATACAGCCATTCTGGGAGATATTTTCCAATAAAAAAAGAGCCGCTTTTACTGCGGCTCTTTTTTTATCATTATTCACCTTTATATGCTTCCATATAAATTTCTTTCAGCTCTGAAATAAGCGGTAACTTTGGATTAGCAGTTGTACATTGATCTTCAAAAGCTCTTTCTGCTAATACTCCAACAACCTCTTCAAATTGCTCTTTATCGACTCCTTGTCCCGCAATACTCATATTAATATTTAAGCTTTTTCCAAGCTCAATAATTGCTTGGACGAGTGATTCCACCCCTTCTGCTGCCGAACTTGCTGGAAGACCGAGCATTCTCGCTATATGTGCATATCTTTCATCTGCCACAAAGTGCTCATATTTTGGGAACAATGCGTGTTTTCTTGGCTTAATAGCATTATAGCGGACTACGTGCGGCATTAGAATGGCATTTGCGCGTCCGTGCGGAATATGGAATTCTGGTCCAATCTTATGTGCTAAGCTGTGATTAATACCGAGGAAAGCGTTTGCGAATGCCATCCCTGCAATTGCAGAAGCGTTATGCATTTTTTCTCTTGCTTCTTCATCATTTCCATCTTTATATGCTCTCGGTAAATATTTGAATACGAGATCAATGGCTTTTAATGCTAATCCATCTGTATAGTCATTTGCCATAACAGACACATACGCCTCAATTGCATGTGTTAAAACATCCATACCAGTATCTGCTGTTACATGTGGTGGTACTGTCATTACAAATTGTGGATCAACAATTGCTACATCTGGTGTTAATTCATAATCTGCGAGCGGATACTTTATATTATTTTTCTTATCTGTAATAACCGCAAATGGTGTCACTTCTGATCCCGTTCCTGATGTCGTTGGAATCGCAACAAACTGCGCCTTATTTCCTAATTCCGGATATTTACATGTACGTTTTCTTATATCTAAAAATTTCTGTTTAATACCATAGAATGTCGTTTCTGGATGCTCATAGAATAACCACATTCCTTTTGCTGCATCCATAGCTGAACCACCACCAAGTGCGATAATTACATCTGGCTTAAAGCTTTTCATCATTTCCGCACCTTTGAAAACAGTTTCATCTGATGGATCTGGTTCGACCTCAAAGAAAACTTCAACTTTCACATCATTTGCATTCTTGTTTAAATAGTGCGCGACTGTATCGACATAGCCATGTTCAACCATTCCGGGGTCCGTTACAATAAATGCACGTGAAATGTTAGGCATATTTGCTAAATAAGCTGTAGCATGTTTTTCAAAATAAATTTTTGGTGGCAGTTTGAACCACTGCATATTCTTTTTTCTATTTGCCAGCCTTTTTATATTTAATAAATGAGTCGCTGTTACATTTTGGGAAACTGAATTCTTTCCGTATGAACCACAACCAAGTGTAAGTGATGGAATAAATCCATTATATATATCCCCTATTCCACCTTGTGATGAAGGTGCATTTACAATGAGACGGCAAGCTTTCATACGTAACCCAAATTGCTTTTGCACATCTTTATTTGTAGAATGGATAACTGCTGAATGTCCTAAACCACCGAGGTTCAACATTTCTTTGCAATATGTAAATCCTTCTTCTAATGAATTCGCCTTCACACAAGCTAATACTGGACTCAGTTTCTCACGAGATAACGGATATGCTGCTCCGATACCTTGAATTTCAGCTACAAGCATTTTTGTATGTTCAGGAACAGTGATCCCAACTAAATCGGCAATATACTGTGCTGATTTCCCTACAATATCACTATTTACTGCACATGTATTTTCATTTATAACGAGCTTTTCTAATTTTTTTCTTTCTTCTTCTGTTACAAAGTAACAATTGTTTTCAATCATTTCTGTTTTAACATCATCATAAATTTCTTTATCGACAATGATTGCTTGTTCCGATGCACAAATCATACCGTTATCAAATGTTTTCGATAAAATTAAATCATTAACAGCTCGTTTTACATGTGCTGATTTTTCTATATAACACGGTACATTACCAGGACCAACGCCTAACGCTGGTTTTCCAGTAGAGTAAGCTGATTTCACCATACCAGCGCCTCCAGTTGCTAGAACGAGTGCTACACCATCATGGTTCATCAATTGTTTCGTCGCTTCAACAGACGGTCTTTCAATCCATTGAATACAGTGTTTTGGTGCACCAGCTTTCATCGCTGCATCATATACGGTTTTCGCTGCTGCCACAGAACATTTTTGTGCGGAAGGATGAAATGCGAAAATAATTGGATTTCTTGTTTTTATCGCAATTAACGCTTTAAACATTGTTGTCGACGTTGGATTCGTTACTGGCGTTACCCCAGCTACTACACCGACAGGTTCCGCGATTTCTATTATTTCTTCATGAGGATCTTCGTGAATAATCCCTACCGTTTTATCTTGCTTTATACTATGCCAAATATATTCAGTGGCAAAAATATTTTTAATGCATTTGTCTTCATATACACCACGGCCAGTTTCTTCAACTGCCAATTTTGCTAGCGGCATATGTTGATCAACACCTGCTAATGCCATTTCATGAACAATGTTGTCAATTTCCTCTTGTGTAAAACTTTCTAATGCTTGTAAAGCTTGTTGACCATTATTTACTAGCGTATCAATCATCTTTTTTACTTCCTGCATTTCATTTACAACTTTCTCTTTGACTACCATGTGAATTTCCTCCTATTCTACTATCACGGTCCTTATATGTCCCTATAGGTCAAAATAAGTCCCAATTAACACAAAAAAATAGAGATGCTTTCCTACATGAATTTCATTGTTTGTGAAAAGTTTCACAAGTTTGTTCGTGAGTAACATTTCCTGAATTCAATATACATGAAATCATTTCGTTTGTGTATGTCTATTTTGTGAAATGTTTCACAAATGATGTAATAAAAAAATGCACTGCTAATATAGAGCAGTGCATTTTTTATTATGCTAGCGCTTGTGCTAAATCTTCAATTAAATCTTCACCATCTTCAATACCGACAGAAATACGAATTAATGTATCTGTAATTCCTAATTCTTTGCGGCGATCGGCTGGGATTGATGCATGTGTCATTTGAGATGGAATAGAAATTAAACTTTCTACCGCTCCTAAGCTTTCAGCAAGTGTAAAGTATTGTAGTTTCTCAAGTACTTTATTTAATGTCTCTTCACTATCTACATCAAATGAGATAATAGCACCAAATCCGTTTGCTTGTTCTGTTGCTAATTCGTGGTTTTGATGTGATTCAAGACCTGGGTAATATACTTTATTTACTTTTGGATGATTATTTAAGAACTCAGCAATAGCGCGTGAATTCGTTTCATGTTCTTCCATACGAATTCCTAATGTTTTTAAACCGCGAAGTAGTAAGAAGCTATCTTGTGGCCCAAGAATACCTCCTGTTGAGTTTTGTACAAAGTGAAGATCTTCTGCTAGTTGTGGACTATTTACAACTACTAAACCTGCAACTACGTCACTATGACCTCCTAAATATTTCGTTGCACTATGAAGCACAATATCTGCTCCTAAAGAAATCGGCGACTGCCAATATGGCGTCATGAATGTGTTATCAATAATTGTTAATAAGTCTTTCTCTTTAGCAAGAGTAGATATTTTCTTAATATCAGTAATTTTTAGTAGTGGATTCGTTGGTGTTTCCACATAAATTGCTTTCGTATTTGGACGAATCGCTTCTTCAACTTCCTCTAAGTTTGTTGTATCTACAAATGTATGCTCAATACCGAAACGGTTTAATACTTTCGTAATAACGCGGTATGTTCCGCCATAAACATCATCTGTTAAAATTACGTGGTCACCTTTTGAGAACAACATAATTGTCGCTGTAATAGCAGCCATTCCTGAACCAAATGCAAATCCAGCATGCCCATTTTCTAATACAGCAATCATTTCTTCTAAAGCTGCACGTGTTGGGTTACCTGTACGTGAATATTCATATCCTTGATGCTTACCAACTGCTTCTTGTTTGTACGTACTTGTTTGATAAATCGGTACGTTTACAGATCCAGTTGAAGGTTCTCCTATGCGAATACCATGAATTAACTTTGTCTTTGCTCTCATTTTTTATTCCCATCCTTTGTATATGTCTTTACTTAAATAGCGCTCACTGCTATCAGGAAAAATGGTTACAATATTTGTACCTGGTGCTGCCTTCTCTGCCTCCAGTAAGCTCGCATGAAATGCTGCTCCTGAAGAGCTCCCAACGAGAAGTCCTTCTTTTTGGGCTAATTCTTTCACTCGTAAAAATGCATCTCGATCAGAAATCGTATGAATTTCATCAAAATAAGATGTCTTCAAAAATGGCGGGATAAATTCCAGTCCAATTCCTTCGGTCTCATGTGAACCAGCCTTACCACCATTTAAAATAGATCCTTCTGGCTCTACAATCACTGTTTTAATATCTATATTTTTTTCTTTCAAATAAGATGCAGTCCCCATAAACGTACCGCCAGTTCCTGCTCCAGCAACAAATATGTTAATCTCTCCATTCAATGCGTCCCACAGTTCAGGTCCTAATGTTTTAAAATATGCACGAGGATTTGCCTCATTTGCGAACTGACTTGGAGAATATGAATTCGGTAGTTCATTTACTAACTCTTTTGCTTTAGCAATTGCACCGGTCATTCCTTCCTCAGTCGGTGTATGCACGACCGTTGCACCTAGTGCTTTCATTAATTCTTGTTTTTCAATACTAAATTTCTCTGGTACACAAACGATAACACGTAAATCATGTTCTAATGCTGCAAGTGCCAGTCCAATACCAGTATTCCCAGCAGTCGGTTCAATAATTGTTCCACCCTGGGTAACAAGCCCTTTTTCTAGCGCATCTTCGATTAATTCTCTTCCTAAACGATCCTTAACGCTTCCGCCTGGGTTATAAAATTCAAGCTTTGCAAATAAACGGACCCCTTTCGGAAGTGAAAAACGAGTAATTTCTACAATTGGTGTATGACCAATTAACTCATGAACTCCACGATATACATTCATCGTGTTCTCCCCCTTGTTTGCCAATAAAGAAAAGGCAACTGTATGTATTTTCTTTATATGAGACAGTTGCCTTTTTGTTACATTACTTTAACTCTTCTAACACTTTTACAATAAAGTTTGTAGAGTGAAGAGCTGCTTGATCTAAAAACTGATCAAATGAAACATTTGATTCTTTACCAGCAATATCAGAAAGTGCGCGAATGATAACAAACGGAATTTCATATTGGTGGCATACTTGTGCAACTGCTGCTGCTTCCATTTCTACCGCATAAAGATTTTCAAATTTATCACGGATGGCTGCAACGCGGTTCGGATCACTCATAAATGAATCACCTGTTGCAATCATACCTTTTACAACTTGAATATTTTCTTCAGCCTGCATACATTTCTCAGCTAATGCAACTAACGCCTCATCAGCTTTAAATCCAGGCGGCATTCCTGGTACTTGACCATATTCATAGTTAAATGCTGTTACATCTACGTCATGGTGACGAACTTCAGTGGAAATAACTACATCACCTACGTTTAGAGAATGATGGAATCCACCAGCTGAACCAGTATTAATTACTTTTTCAGGCTTATATTTTTCTAATAAAATTGTCGTTGACATCGCTGCGTTTACTTTACCAATACCAGACTTTAACAAGATTACTTCATGCCCTGCTAATAGCCCTTTCGTAAATTCACAACCTGCAACTGTTTCTGTCTCTGCTTGTTCTAATTTGTCACGTAAAATACGTACTTCTTCTTCCATTGCTCCAATTACAGCAATTCTCAATCTAATCCCTCTTTCTATTGCTTAGTTGCCTCCATTACCCAAACGAAATGATTTAATCTCGTGAACGTTACATGGAAGCCATTGTTTTCAAAAATAGTCTGCATAACTGGAATACGTGTATAGTATTCCGTTTGCAAATCGTTTGCTAACTGGTGGAAACCTCTTTGTTTTGCTGTTTCAACAGTTTTATCATATGCATCTTGATCTGCAAATATCGTATCAGCAAACACTATTTTACCACCTTTGTTTAGCAATTGACTATACTTCGCAATCGCTACATTTTTTTCATCATCTGTTAAATGATGAAATGCATAGGTGCTTACAATGGTATCAATTGAATTTGGAACTTCAAACGAAAGAAAATCACCGTCTGTAATTGAAAATTCTTTTGGCAATTTCTCTTTTGCAATCATGCGCATTTCACGCGACGGTTCTATACCGTAAACTGTGCGGCCAGCAAGTAATAATTTATCTGTTAAATTACCTGTACCGACACCAAATTCTAATACATTACCAAATGACTTGTTAACTACATCCTCTAGAATGTCCTCATAATGGGCGAAAACTTCTTTATATTGTATATCTTCGCCTTGTACAAATGAGTCGTACGTATGAGCCCACTCATCAAATAAACCATTAAATTCTGTACCCATAAAAATTCCCCTTTTTCTTATCGGTTTTATCAGTATGATATTCCCTCTTTCTAAAAATGTCAATTGAAATGTACATGGTATTTCCTTCTTTTCTTTGTTACACTATAGTTGATTACATAGGAGAGGGGCCGTCTTCATGTCATTTACCTTTGAAATGTTAGAAGATAAAGTAGAGTTTTTTGAAGCGGGAGACTTAGCTTCTTTAGAACGAAAAATTAGTGAACAAATTGATAATAATAAAGCACTTATGCTTGAAGTTCATCACATCTCACATCAGATGGTTATGGATCCTGAAAGCAAAAGACCGTATTATAGCGCGGTTGTTCATTTTAAATTAAAGAAATTGCGTTAACAAAAAAGAGAAGCTCCTAAGGAGCCTCTCTTTTTTAGTTTAGAGTTTGAACAAGTACTGGTTTCCAGCCCTCATTGTCTACCCAATCAATATTTACATAATATCTTTTCCCACTTTGCTTATCTTGAACATCACCATAAGCTTTACTCTTTCCAGTTTTGTCTCTTCCAACAAAATGGAATACTAATTGCTCTTTCGGTACTTCAACACCTGCAGCAATTGCACTTTGCATCTCATTCCAATCTGATGAACCCTGTTTAAACGTCATCGCTGGTGATGAACCTTGTTCTGTTCCTACAGCTTTCCAAGAAGGTTTTGTATACGCCTCTTTTGCCTTAGATACAGTTTTCTCAGCTGATACTTTCTCGTTAGCTTTCGCTTCTTCTTCAGCTTTTTTCTGTTCTTCTTCAGCCTTTAGCTTCTCTTCTTCAGCTTTTTTCTTGGCTTCTGCTTGCTCTTGTTCTTTTTCTTTTTTCTTAGCAGATTCTTTATCTTCTGATTTTCCAGCTTTCTCATTCTTTGTTGTTTGTTGAGAGACTTTCTTATCAGTAGAAGATGCTTGCTCTTTCGTACTAGGAACGAACAATTGATATGCTACAATAGCTACTAATAGTAATACAATAGCGATTGCAATATTTAAAACACCGTTTTGACGACGTTTTTGTTGTTTCTGTTGGAATCTTGATCCTCCTGCCATTCTCCAAACCTCCATGCAGTTTTTCCTAATTGCTATTGTAACATTAAATCTAGAAAGGTTGAACATTTACAATGATATTTTCATGAAATGAAGACATTTCACTATAAATTGCAAGATTACTTTTCATTCTCCAATTGATAGATTGCTCCTACCATATCTTTAAAAATAGGTGTAACTTTATTCACTTTGCTATCAGTCTCTAGATCAACAACAACTAAAGCATATCTTGGATTCTCATACGGAAAATAACCTGCAAACCAGCGATTCACCCTCGTCCCTTTCCCTGTTTGCGCTGTCCCGGATTTTCCAGCGACACTTAGTGGCAACGAACGGAATGCCGTTCCTGTTCCTTTCTCCCTTGTTACAACGCCTCTTAATAACTCTTGTAATGTTTTCACTGTTTCATACGAAAGCTGTTTTCCATTTAACGTATGGCTCTCAAATGTAAAAAAATCCGCTCCATTTTTATATACTATTTTTTCAACTGCTTTCACTTCCATCTTTTCTCCATTCCTCGCAATCGTCGCCATCATATTTGCAATTGCTAGAGGTGATATACGTACATCTTTCTGTCCAATTGCTGTTTGTTCTACCGCTTTTTTACTATTTTTATTTTCTTCATTCCCCCAAATAGTAGTACCCTTTTCTTCTGGCATTTGCTCAAAATGAGGTGTATGAAATACAGAACCTTTCCATCCAACCTTTTCATTTGCTCCTAAAGCTGCTACGTATGTTTCTAGCACCGTCTTATCCTTTTGTAATAGCTCGTTACCTAACTCGGAAAATGTCCTGTTACAACTCCTAGCAAAGCTCTCTTTAAAGTTAAGTGTACCCATCCTAACTTGTGGGTCGTTTTCACCATATAAATCTTTATTACAGTTAAATGTCCGATTAAACAAATTTACTTTTTGATCAATGACTGCAGCTGCAACTACTGTTTTAAAAACAGAGCCTGGAAAATGTGGCGTTAACATTTGATTTTCAAGTGTAGTTTTATATAAATTCTCATCCCTTACTTGTAAAGACGGCTTACTAGCCATCGCTAATATTTCATTTGTCTTTACATCTAGTAATACTAGTCCCCCCTTCTTTATTTCGTTCGCTTCAATCACTTCTTCTGCTTTTTGCTGCAACTCTTTATGTAAAGTAGTTTGAATCCTAACTGGATAAAATGGATTTCCTGGTGAAGTGTATTTCGCTTGCTTTCCGAAAATTGGTTCTCCTTGCCGATCTACTTGATATAATACTTTTGCCTCTCCATCAGTCAATAGAAATTCATCAAATGATTGCTGTAATCCTGAAATACCTATCGGCGTTTGTTTTGAGATTCTTTTCAATTCTCCATATCGCTTTTGAAACTCCCTTTCGTTCTCCCCTACATCACCAATTAAATGATTTATCTCTCCAGTTTGTTTTAATCGCACTTCAGCTGCTACAATACCTAATACATGTAATTCATTTACCTTCTCCATCTGCTCTCGTGTCACTCGAAATGGAGCAGTTTCTCCTTGTAGTGTAAATGCATTTTTATTATTTTTCATTTGTCTTCTAATCTCTTGTCTCGACACACCAATGATATGCGCGATTTTCTCTAACATGTCATTTTTTATTTGTAAAAATGGAAAAATAATTAAAACAGGATATTTTTCCTCACCTATTTTTTTACCATTACGATCTATAAACTGCCCACGTCCATCGTCTACTGTAATGGATTGTGTGCGTTGCGTAACACTTTTTTCAATTAAATTTATTTTGCGATCAGTAAATGATTCTGTATCTATAATTTGAATTTGGATTAAACGACAAAGCAATACAAACATAACGCACATAAAACAAATTAAAACAATTGTAATTCTCCGTTTTATTTTCATAAAAAACACCTCGTCTATTGTAGTTTAGACGAGGTACTATTTTATTTATACAATCTCCAAAACAAAAACAGATATTATATAAGGCTATTATTGTTTCTTTGGCTTCTCTAAAAATTTCATAAGAAGCGATCTAAATTCAGTTTCATTCACTCCAGTGTTTTTAGCAACTTCAATTACAGTGGTTGTTACATTAGCCGCTATTTTTAAATAATCCTTACTAAGATTATCCATTTCATTTCTTTTTTCTTTTGCATTCTCAACTGTTACAGAATCAATACAAGTAATCATCTTATCTACAATATGTAAATAATTATTTTGTGCATCTATTATTTTTTGAATATCATCTTTATTACTTACTTTCGATTGTTTTAAATATGTATATGCTTGATTCACTTCATCTTTTAAAATTTTATCATTATTCTTCGCCTGTTCTTGTAACATATTCTTCATATCATCTATTGTTTTTTGATCCATCGAATCTCGCAATAAATAATCTGGATTCCCAATTGCGTAATCATACTTAATCGTTACATCTTGAAATATTTTCATGACAATTGCTAATTGATACGCTACATCAAAATCATTAAATTCCTTTTTATCTTGTGGATTTTCTAAGGCTTTTGAACTCTCAGTTGCTTTAATATCCTTTTTTTCTTCTTGCTTTACTTTTTCTCCCTTTGATGATGTAGTTTCTTCATTCGTTCCGCATGCAGCAAGTCCTAATATAGAGATACTACAAACCAATCCTGTAAAGATTTTATGTTTCATAATTAGCCCCTTTTCCCTTTTAAAAACTATGGTCTCTAATTATGATATCAAAGCTTAAAATGTTTTTTTGACATTTTTTGTCGAATCACTCTAAGGTTTACACAAATTTTTCTATTCTACAGATAAAAAGAAACTTTAATTAGCCCTCACCAAGCGGGCGTTTACGAGCAGTCCGATGCCCACCTAACTTCTTTGCTTCCGCTGAATTTTGAGATGGTGGTCTTACTGTCTGGCAAATAGCGGGATAAAAAAAAGATTCTCCCGATAGGAGAATCTTTTTTTTATTTTACAGAGACAATCTCTACTTGCATTTCTCCGCCTGGTGTTTGGATTGTTACTTTCTCACCAATTTGCTTACCTAATAAGCTTTTTGCGATTGGAGAATCGTTAGAAATTCTTCCTTCGAATGGATCAGCTTCTGCGCTACCTACGATTGTATACGCTTCTTCATCTCCGTTTGGTAATTCTTTAAATGTTACTGTTTTACCTAATGTAACAACAGTAGATACTTCGCCAGTATCTTTAATGATAACTGCGTTACGAATCATATTTTCTAATTGTGTAATACGTCCTTCTACGAACGCTTGCTCATCTTTCGCTGCATCGTACTCAGAGTTCTCAGAAAGATCCCCGAAGCTACGTGCGATTTTAATACGTTCTACTACTTCTTTACGTCTTACTGTTTTTAATTGCTCAAGTTCGTTCTCTAGTTTTTGCTTACCCTCTTGCGTCATAGGGTATGTTTTTTCTGTTGACATATTTTCCACTCCTTTTATATACCAATCCCCCGAAAAAAAGAGGAGTTCCATATGAAAACTCCTCCGCTTCCATTGTTAGCGGAGGTTTCTAGTACCCTTGCACTAGCGGAGTTGTCACATACAACCCCGTATTTCCAATTCTTCTTTATATAAAGAAGATATGTATGGAAAGTTGATATAAATATGCCCTCACCTATATATAGATGAGGTTGCATGTTTCATTGTATTCGATAGGAAGGGAAAAAATCCCTTCCTACCGTATATCTTTTACTATGCTATTACAAATTTACTTTTTGTTCAAGAATTGTTGCAATTTTTGTCACCATAATATCAATTGCAACGTGGTTTTGTCCACCTTCAGGGATAATAATATCCGCAAATTTCTTAGAAGGCTCAATAAATTGATTGTGCATTGGACGTACAACATTTACGTACTGATCAATAACTGAATCCATCGTACGACCGCGCTCTTTAATATCACGTTGCATGCGGCGCAGAATACGAAGGTCAGCATCCGTATCAACGAATAATTTAATGTCCATTAACTCGCAAAGACGTGGGTCTTCTAAAATAAGAATTCCTTCTAAAATAATTACATCTTTCGGCTCAACCGGAATAATTTCTTCTGAACGCGTATGCAATGTATAGTCATATACAGGCTTATCAATTTGCTCATATGCAAGCAACTGCTGCAAATGTTCAATTAACAGATCATTATCAAACGCAAGCGGATGATCATAATTTGTTTTTAAACGCTCTTCCATTGGTAAATGGCTTTGATCTTTGTAATAATAATCTTGCTCTAAGATTAAAATAGAATGACCTTTAAAATGGTCAAAAATCGCTTTCGTTACACTCGTTTTACCTGATCCCGAACCACCAGCAATTCCAATTACAACAGGCTTATTCGTCCCCATTCGACTATCACTCTTTCTTATTGAAGTATGCTTTTGCGCATCATATTATTCACATACACTCGTTGATCCACTTTGAATTTCACGATTTGCAACGGATGTCTCGCTGCATCTAATTCGTTTCCATCCTCATCCCAAATTTTCTCCACCGTTTGCGTAAAGTTTTCTATTTCTGGTCCAAAGAACTCCACTTCATGTCCTGGTTTGAAATGATTACGTTGCTCAATCGTTACGATGCCCGTTTCTTCATTATAATCTAACACTAAACCAGCAAAATCATACGTTGTTTTCTTACTATGATTTCCAAACATTTGCTCTTGATGTCCTGGAACCCCTTCAAAGAATGCAGGAGCTGTATCACGATTTGCACATTTATCAAGCTCATCTAACCATTCTTGTTTAAACTCAAAGTTATCTGGATCCGCACAATACGCATCAATTACTTTACGATATACAGTTGCTACAGTCGCTACGTAATGGATTGATTTCATACGTCCTTCTACCTTTAAGCTATCGATTCCGATTTCAATCATTTTTGGAATTGATAAAATTAAATTTAAATCTTTTGGACTCATCGCAAAGTGAGCATCTCCTTCTTGGAATAGAGGAAGCTCTTTTGCATCTTTATGTTGTGATACTGTTTGAACTAAATCATAATCCCAGCGGCAAGATTGGCAACAACCACCACGATTAGAATCACGCGCTGTCATATGGTTACTTAATGTACATCTTCCTGAATATGCGATACACATTGCACCATGGACGAATGCTTCAATTTCAATATCCACTTTTTCTTTAATTTCTTTCATTTCTTCATAGCTTGCTTCACGAGCTAATACAAGGCGATGTAAACCTTCTTCTTTCCAATACTGTGCTGCTTTCCAGTTGGATAGTGATTGCTGTGTGCTTAAATGCACCTCAACAGAAGGCGCTACGCGTTTACAAGTCTCAATGATAAGTGGATCAGCAACGATAATTCCCGTTACGCCAGCTTTTTCAATCCCTTTTAAATATTCCTCTAGCCCGTCCATATTTTCATTATGTGCAAAGATATTTGTTGTTACGTATATTTTTGCTCCATACTTCTTTGCAAACTCAACGCCTTCTGCCATTTCTTCTAGCGTAAAGTTACCTGCATTCGAACGAAGACCAAATTCTTGTCCACCTAAATATACAGCATCTGCCCCGTAATGGATAGCTACTTTTAATTTTTCTAAGTTACCCGCAGGGATTAACAGTTCAGGTTTCTTCACAATAACACGTTTGCCATCGATCACTCGTGAAATTTCTTGTACAGTCATTTCCTACACCCTCCTCGTTTAGTAAACCGTTTCTTTAAAGAAGAATCCTGTATCTAACGGACGATTTACTGGTTGCATTTCTTCTATTTCTTTATATAGATCATCTTTCACGTCATAATATGCATCACGATCTTCTACGCATAAATCAATCGCTTGACGATATTTCTTCGTTACTTCAATAATGTATTCAGAGCTTTTTAGTACACCGTCGATTTTTAAGCTATCAACTTCAGCATCGATTAGTTCCTCTAATTCATCGATGAAACAAATGTCGTTCGGACTCATAATGTGAGTACCATTTTCATCTTCATAAATTGGATATTTATTGTTACGCTCTGGGTCATATAAGAACATATTCTCTTCATATTTTTTCTTTTCAATGTCAAGATTACGTCCTTGATACTCAAAGTAGTTTCCTACTAATGAACGCTTCGATTGGAACATACAAGTCATACCGTGAATTTGTACTTCCAGTTCCACTTCAGCATTTTCTTTTAAATCAACAATTTCATCTAAGCTAAGCTCACGAGCTAATACAGCACGCTTTGATCCTCTTTGTCCCCAGTAATTACAAGTGAACCAGTTTGTTGCTGTCGTTTCTGTATTCCAGTGCAACTGCATATTTGGTGCTACTTCACGAACAGCCATTAATACCGCTGGATCTCCGAAAACAATTGCATCTACATTTACTTCGTTTAAAAATGAAACGTAATCTGTTAATTCTTCTACTTTATCGTTGTGGAACATAGCGTTCATGGCTACGTATACTTTCACACCATTTTCATGTGCAATCTTCACAGCTTGTTTTACATCTTCACGTGAAAACTCCCCTGCTAAACGTAAACCAAACTTTTGCTCACCGATCATTACCGCATCTGCTCCTGCTTTCGCAAGTTGTTCGATATCCGCCACCGCTCTTGGCGTTACTAACAATTCAGGTTTCTTCATACCTTGGTCACCCTCTCTTTTTACTAACAGCTACTCCATCACCAATTGGGAAAATCGTTGTATCATATCCTTCATGGTTCATAAGCCACTCATTGTACGTCTTAATACGACGGATTAAACCACGTGTACGTCTGTTTTCAATTTTCTCTTTTGTCGTTACAAGACCGTGGTACATAACATTATCTGAAATAATTACGCCACCAGGATTTAATAACGGTTCATATAAGTCAAAAAAGCGACGATACTGTCCTTTTGCTGCATCAATAAAAATAACGTCAAATGTCCCGTGTTCTTTTACTTGTTCACCTGTCTCTAACGCATCACCGTAAATAACTGAAATACGATCTGTTACTGGGGAACGTTCTATATATTCAAGTGCTTTTTCATATCGCTCACGATTGCGCTCAACTGTCACAATACGTGAATTTGGAATAGCTTGCATCATACGAATACTAGAATAACCGATTGCTGTTCCAAGTTCTAAAATGCTTTTCGGTCCAATTAAACGTAAAAATTGCAGCATAAATTCCATTCCAAGTCGATCCATAATCGGCACATGATTTTCTGTTGCATATTCTTCCATTTCAAGAATTAATTTATCTTTCGGATCAATAAATGATAATAGGTACTCGTTAACTGCATCCTCCATAAATGGTCCTCCTTATTTACATGGAGAAGTGCCTCTATGACGTCTTTTCACACATAGAATGCAATAAAAATACAAGCCAGCTTTACCCTTAGCTTGTACGTCCCGTTTTGATATTAAAAACGATTCTTCTGCCAGTTTTTAACCCGATATATTTTACCACAAAAAAGAGGGATGTGCGACTTTTTTCGCTATCCCTCCCCATTTCACTGTTTTTTCGTAATGTATTTTTGCTTTAATGCATTATGCTCTTCTAATGTTTTCGCATAGTACACTTCACCACTTGGTGCAGCTAAGAAATAATAATAATCTGTTTGCGCAGGTTCTAACGCAGCTTCTACTGAATGTTTACCAGAGTTTGCGATTGGCCCTACCGGCAATCCTTTTACAACATACGTATTGTACGGTGAGTTGACCTTTAAATCTTCGTATAATACACGTTGTTTATGCTTTCCAAGTGCATATAATACCGTTGGATCCGTTTGAAGCGGCATACCTTTTGCTAAACGATTATAAAAGACACTAGAGATCTTTTGACGATCTGTAAAACCAGTTGCCTCTTCTTCAATAAGTGAAGATAATGTTAAAAGCTGATGAACATCCCAATTCTTCGCTTTCATTGTCGCCTCATTTTGAACAATGATTGCATTTGTTTTCTCAAGCATTGGAATTACAATTTCTTCTAACGTCGTATCTTTCTTATAAAACGAATACGTTGCAGGATATAAATAACCTTCTAATGGGTATTTAATATTGCTATCAAAGATTTTATCCGTTAATAACTTCGGATACTTTTGCTGCATTTTTTGAATAAATGCTTTATCGTTTAATTGACGCGTAACATCATCTTTATTCCACTTTAGTTCTGTCGCAATCGTTTCTGCAATTTCAGTTACTTGCGCCCCTTCTTTAATCGTCACTTTATAAAGAGCTGGACGATGCACATTGCCAGATGACATTTGTTCGATCACATCTTCAGCACTCATTGAAGGGTTTAATAAATATGTACCTGCTTGTAAACTTTTCGATTTAGCCTTTGTATAAAAACTAAAAACTGTACCGTTTTTCACAGCACCTTTTTCTTCTAAAATTTCTCCAATTTTACTTGTAGATGATCCTTTCGGAATTTCTACTTCAATCTCTTTTTTATTCCCGCTATCAACTGGTCCTAATGCGGATGAAATATACGCATAGACTGAACCACAAACTAAAAGCAGTGCAATAATCGAAAATAAAAAGATACGTCTACGCTTCTTTTTCACTTGATTCTCTATCAAAACATTTCCTCCTTACTTAATTGTAGACCGTATGTACACCTTTCTATACAGCACGATGTAAAAACGCAAAAAATTCACTTATCTTTTTTAATTGACACTTTATTTTTCTACAATCCGTCTCATTATACTACAAAGACTTACACAGTTTCGACAAAAAATCTTTCATTTTACATATAAATACAAAAAAAAGATGGACTGTATGTCGTCCATCTTTTCAGTACTTATTATTCAGCTTCTTGCTCATCAGCTAGAGTGTTGAACATTTCTTGTACCATTTCCCACTCTTCTTCAGATTCGATTGGAAGTAAAGTTCCGCCCTCTTCTTCATTTTGCTCATAAGCCATTGCATCATAAATTTGGTCTCCATCTTCGTCTACTTCACCGATTGGAGAGAAGACTACGTACGATTTTTTTCCAAATTTTTCAGCGTCAAAAGTGAAAATAATTTCACATAAATGTTCGTTACCTTTTTCGTCTACAATTGTAATTTGATTTTCTTCCATTTTGGTCACCTCTTATTTACTATCTAAAAATCCTTGTAAGATTACGACTGCAGCCATCTTATCAATTACTTGCTTTCGCTTCCTACGGCTTACATCGGCTGAAATGAGCAGACGTTCCGCTGCCATTGTTGACAAACGCTCGTCCCACATTACAACGTCTAATTGTAACAGCTCTCGTAGGTTTTCTGCAAATTGTTGGCACGCTTCACCACGCGGGCCAATTGTACCATTCATATTTTTAGGTAAACCTACTACTATCTTGTCCACATTGTACTGCTTTACTAACTCAGAAATACGATCAAAACCAAAGTGACCTCGTTCTTCGTTAATCTTAATTGTTTCTAATCCTTGTGCTGTCCAGCCCATTTCGTCGCTAATTGCAACTCCGACTGTTTTTGTACCTACATCTAAACCTAATATCCGCATAAACTACTCCTCACGATGATGTTTCAAGTAAGACTTCACAAGCTCTTCAATTAACTCATCACGTTCAAGCTTGCGAATGATGCTACGTGCATCTTTATGGCGAGGTATGTATGCTGGGTCTCCACTTAATAAATAACCGACGATTTGGTTAATCGGATTATAACCTTTTTCTTGAAGTGCATCATACACA
Organism: Bacillus sp. FSL K6-0073; assembly: GCF_038006085.1. Lineage (NCBI taxonomy): Bacteria > Bacillati > Bacillota > Bacilli > Caryophanales > Bacillaceae > Bacillus > Bacillus sp. FSL K6-0073. The sequence goes on from NZ_JBBOUN010000001.1 coordinate 4,398,341, forward strand.
GTTAAAAGTACATCATTTACATGGACACTCTGTTTTTCATCTTGAATGCTAAACTTCATTGTTTTATCAAAACCGTCCATTTCAAGCACCTCACTTATATAGTAAGTATAGGGAGAAGAACTTCTCCTCTCCCTACCATTGTACACTACTATCTCTTTATTTTGAAACAGATTTAACGTACTCTTGTACAAATGCTAAAGCTTCTTCGACTTGAGCTGGGTTTTTACCCCCTGCTTGTGCCATATCAGGACGGCCGCCACCGCCACCGCCGCAACGAGAAGCTACTTCTTTCACAAGTTTACCAGCATGGTAACCTTGGCTAATTAAGTCTTTCGTTACACCTGCTAGGATGTTTACTTTATCGTCATTAACAGACGCTAATACAACAACTGCTGACTCTAATTTATTTTTCAAGTCATCCATCATCGTACGTAAGTTGTTCATATCTGCAACATTTACTTTCGCTGCTAATACATTCACCCCATCAACTGTCATTACAGAATCAGTTAAGTTTCCAGCTTCGATATTGCTTAATTTCGCAGCAAGAGATTCATTTTCTTTTTGCAGTTGTTTCACTTCAGCAAATAGACCATCAACTCTTGTTAAAATATCTTTCGGATTTGTTTTCATTTTTCCTGCTGCTTCTTTTAATAAACCTACTTGATCGTTCATTAATTCGTATGCAGACTTACCAGTTACTGCTTCAATACGACGAGTTCCTGCACCGATACCAGATTCAGCAACGATTTTGAAAATACCGATAGAAGCTGTATTATCAACGTGACAACCACCACAAAGCTCTAAGCTGTAATCGCCAACTTGTACAACGCGTACAACATCTCCGTATTTTTCACCGAATAATGCCATTGCGCCCATTTCTTTCGCTTCTTCAATTGCTTTTTGAGAAATCTCAACATCAATACTTTCCCAAATTTTCTCGTTTACCATACGCTCAATTTTTTCTAATTCGTCAGCTTGTACTTGACCGAAGTGAGAGAAGTCAAAGCGTAGACGTTCAGAAGTTACAAGAGAACCTGCTTGGTTAACGTGTGTTCCAAGTACGTCTTTTAATGCTTGGTGTAGTAAATGAGTTGCTGTATGATTTTTTACAACGCTACTACGATTTTTCGTATCGATAATAGCTTTTACAGCCGCATCTTTCGTTAATGTTCCTTCTTCAACAACAACTTTATGCAAGTTTTGGCCGTTTGGTGCTTTTTGTACGTCTTTTACAAGAACTTTCACACCATCTGCAAGAAGGTAACCACGGTCTGCAATTTGTCCACCGCTCTCAGCATAGAATGGTGTTACATCAAGAATTAACTGTCCTTCTTCACCAGCTTGTAAGCTGTCTGTGTATTCGCCGTTTTTCACAAGTGCAACAACGTTACTTTCTGTTGCAACTGTACCGTAACCAACGAATTCGCTCGCTACTTTAATTTCTCCAAGGACACCACCTTGAACTTGCATAGAATCAACGTCTTGACGAGCAGCACGTGCACGCTCACGTTGTTTTTCCATTTCATTTTCAAAACCTTCATGATCAACTGTCATGCCAGCTTCTTCTGCATATTCTTCTGTTAATTCAATTGGGAAACCGTATGTGTCATATAGACGGAACGCATCTACTCCAGAAATAACAGTTGTTTTTTCTTCTTTTGCTTTTGCAATTACTTCAGCTAAAATCGCTTCACCATCATGAAGTGTTTCATGGAAACGCTCTTCTTCGTTCTTCACAACTTTCGCAATGAAATCTTTCTTTTCAAGTACTTCTGGATAGAAGTCTTTCATTACTTCTCCAACAACCGGTACTAATTCAAACATAAATGGACGGTTGATGTTTAATTTCTTCGAATAACGAACAGCGCGGCGTAATAAACGACGTAATACATAACCACGGCCTTCGTTAGATGGAAGAGCACCGTCACCAACAGCGAATGTTACTGTACGGATATGGTCAGCAATTACTTTGAATGCCATATCTTTTTCTAAATCGCCATTACGATATTTTTCACCAGAAATTGTTTCTGTTGCACCAATCATCGGCATGAATAGGTCTGTATCAAAGTTTGTAGGCACATCTTGAACGATAGATGTCATACGCTCTAGACCCATCCCTGTATCAATGTTTTTCTTAGGAAGTGGTGTATATGAACCGTCTGGATTATGGTTAAATTGAGAGAATACAAGGTTCCATACTTCTAAGTAACGTTCGTTTTCTCCGCCTGGATATAATTCTGGGTCACTAAAGTCATTACCGTAAGCTTCTCCGCGGTCATAGAAAATCTCTGTATTCGGTCCACTTGGGCCTTCACCGATATCCCAGAAGTTTTCTTCTAAGCGGATAATACGCTCTTTGGGAACGCCCATTTTCTCATTCCAAATTGTGAATGCTTCTTCATCTTCTGGATGGATTGTAACTGATAGTAATTCTTTATCGAATCCGATCCATTTGTCGCTCGTTAAGAATTCCCAAGCCCAAGTAATTGCTTCTTCTTTAAAGTAATCACCGATTGAGAAGTTTCCTAACATTTCAAAGAATGTATGGTGGCGAGCTGTTTTCCCTACGTTTTCAATATCGTTTGTACGAATTGATTTTTGGGCATTTGTAATACGTGGATTTTGCGGGATTACACGTCCATCAAAATATTTTTTTAATGTCGCTACACCACTGTTAATCCATAACAGAGATGGATCTTCATGCGGAACTAGTGATGCACTAGGTTCTACTGCATGTCCTTTTTCTTGGAAAAAGTCTAAAAACATTTGACGAATTTGTGCGCCTGTTAGTTGTTTCATTGTATTTTCCTCCTTAAATATAAAAAACTCCCGTCCCTATAAAAGGGACGAGAGTTAACTCGCGATACCACCCTAATTATGAATTGATTACAATAACAATCAATTCATCACCTCATGGTGCCGTAACGTGGCAAGACGGCAGTGATTAGCTGCTCTCAGGATTAGCTTTCTGTTACCCTTCATTTAAAGCTTCTTTCAGCCATATGGAAGCTTCTCTCTATAAATGGACTGTAACGTACTTGTTCCGTCATTGATTTAATGTATTATATGACTAAATATAATAGAATTCTCTTAAGTTTGTCAATGTAGATAATCATTTATATTGGATTAATTACTTATTAATCATAAGTATTCTACTATTCATTCTTAACAGCCTTTTCATATAGTATGCATTTATTAATAAATCGGAATCTCCTTATAAGAATAATTTATAAAAATTTCTAAATATTACTTTTTTTGTTATAATTAAATTATTGTTAATAAAATAAAGGAGCGATCACAATGACAACCTTACTTAGCAAAGCTAAAAACATATTAGCGACTGACGAAACGATATTATTTTACGCAGCATGTTCATTAGACATATTTATTTATCGTTCCGTCGCAAGGCCAGGATTGCTAATTTTAACGAACAAAAGGCTATTCTTTTATGGGCCAGATATAAGTAAGAATCCAATATTTGAAGAGTACTCTTTCGCAAAAATTTCTAATCTAAAAGAACAAAAGCGTCTTTTCAACAATCAAATTGTATTTATGTATGATAACGAATGGAAAAAAATAAAACATATTCAAACAAATGATGTGAGCTCCCTCGTTCAAAAGATACACGAGCAGCTTTCTAAATAAATAAATATATGATTAGCCCTCTATTTCTTACATAGAGGGCTTCTATACTTACACATCTTCTTTTTTCAAGAGAGGTCTCACATGAACAATGACAGTGCGAATAACTGCTAAAATCGGAACCGATATTAGCAATCCTACAATCCCAGCTACCTCTCCCCCAACTAGTAAGGCAAGCATAATAATAACGGGATGCATACGAAGTGACTTACCAACGATGTAAGGCGATAAAATGTTACTCTCCACAAATTGCAAAATCGCAATTGTGATCCCCGCCTTAATAAGTAAACTCGTTGATACTGTTGCTGCAATCATTAACGTCGGGATTGCTCCTAAAATAGGACCGAAGTACGGGATTATATCCGTTACCCCAATAATAATGCCAAGCAATAATGGATATTTCATACCGATAAACCAAAAAGAAAGAGCTGATACTCCCCCTAATACTAAACAAACAAATAACTGTCCTCGAATATAACTTCCAAGTGATTTATCAATTTCTTTCGCAAGCATTTGCCCCGTACCTCGCCATTTACTTGGGACTAGTTTCCAAAAGATATGATAAAACTCACCATAATCTTTTAATATGTAAAATACAATGAACGGTATTAAGAAAATAATGAGCAATGAATCGAGTACACCACGAGCTGTACTCATCACTTTATTTAAAAGCGCTTGAATCTTCGTTTCCACACCCACAAAAAGTTGTTTCACCTTTTCATGAATGAACGAAGGGAAATTCGCCGTTTGTTCTGTAACGCCATCCATCCACGAATCGTACATTTTTGTAAACTGCGGAAATTGTTCATTAATCTCTTGTAACTGCTTAATAACGACTGGTGTTCCTTTATAAATCCCATAACCAATTCCGCCAAAGAAAAGGATATAAATGAGCAAAATGGCAAGTGTACGGGGCATCCCTTCCTTATGAATTTTTTCAATTAAAGGGTGCAATAAATACGCAATAAAACACGCGATAAGAAACGGCGTAATCGCTACTTTAAATACAAAAATAATCGGTGCCCATAGCGGCTTAATTTTTAAAAAGACGAGCAGACAAAGAAAAACAAGTAACAATAATCCTAAACGATATATCCAAATGATTTTAAGATTCTTCACATGAAAAACCTCCTCCACCTTTATTTTGAAAATAAATGGGGTAGGTTATGTGCGAAACTTTTAAAATCTTTTCATACGGACCATACTGTTTTTTAAAGACGTACATATAAATAACATAACAAGGACAACCACCCCTGAGAATACAGCATGAATTAATATAATCAGGAGGGCTAATTATGGTTTTGTTTATGCTTGGATTATCAGCACTTTTTATGATTCTTGAATGGATTTGTATCGGGTTCGGTATTTGGAAGGGATTCTTTATTCGTTCTTCACGTAAAGAAAAAGCGAAGCAATTATGGCAGTATGGAATACTTGGCGTTGGCTGCTACGGTCTATCTTATCTTTTCTCAGAAATCGGACTTTTTTATTTACATATGAGTGCATAAAAAAACTCCCTTGTCTATAAGGGAGTTTTTCACTTTATCGAAATGATTATAAGTAAGACTTAATCATCTTACGTGCTTTTTTCATATTGCGTTTTGAAAATACATCTTGCTTACGAGCATATTGATATGCTGCAGCTCCAACACCTAATGCGATTAATGAATTGCGTAGATTCAAAGTAAATCCCCCTTTTCGTTATCCGATCGTTCTTTCATTCTCATCAAATAAATCATCAAGAGAGCTTAGTGAACCATCTTCCTCAACTTGATGCGTATGGATTTTCCCCTTTGAAACCGATAATTCGATATAACAATTCCAGCAATAAAATTGGTTGACACCTATTTTTCCAATGTCTTTCCCTTTGCAATTTGGACAAATAAACATATGGCTTTCATCTCCTTACAGTCTCCCAGATTCTATTCGCCATTATGTCCAAACTGCATTCATTTATACATTTTACTGGAGCCTTTCAACGCTATGCGTTTGAAAGTTTCACTATATAATTTCACCTTGTTACATGAAATCATACGGTGAAATGTTTTCCACGTCCATTTCCTCGCCATTAACTGTGACCATCTGTACTTCTCCTTGTGATTCTTGCAAGCGACTAGCTAAGGTTGTTTGACGCATTGCATCATCAAGGCGATTTACACCAGATTGGAAAGCTGCTTCCTCTCCGCAAATAATAAGGAACTTCTTACTTCTTGTAATGCCCGTGTAAATTAAATTACGACGTAACATACGGTTGTAACTTTTCACGATTGGCATAATAACAATCGGAAATTCACTACCTTGTGATTTATGAATGGAACAACAATATGCATGCGTAATTTGATTTAAATCGGGCTTCGTATACGTTACCTCAATTCCGTCAAATGAAACGATAATCATATCTTGTTGCTCAACGTTTTCTTTCGCATAAAACACCGAAACAATTTCCCCAATATCACCATTAAACACTTGGCTCTCCGGCTGATTCACGAGTTGCAGTACTTTATCGCCTCTTCGGTACACAACATCACCGTAAGCAATTTCTTTACTCTTTTCCCTCTTCGGATTAAATACTTGTTGCAGCGCTTCGTTTAATACATTAATACCAGCAGGCCCGCGGTACATCGGTGCTAATACTTGTACATCTCTTGCGCTAAAGCCTTTTGTTTTAGCATTTTCACAAACTTTTTTCACAACCTCAACAATTTGAGCTCCTGTACAGCCGATAAATGAACGATCTTTTTGATTTTGTGCTAAATCTGGTGGTAGAGTTCCATTTTTTATCGCATGGGCAAGTTGAATCACTGATGAGCCTTCCGCTTGACGATAAATTTCAGTAAGCTTCACTGTCGGAACTGCGCCTGCATTTAATAAATCTTTTAATACTTGTCCAGGTCCTACAGATGGCAACTGATCTTCATCACCTACAACGATAACTTGAATGTTCGTCGGCAACGACTTAAATAGCTGATTTGCAAGCCAAATATCAACCATTGAAAATTCATCGATAATAAGGAGCTTACCTTGGACAGGATCCGTTTCATTACGCTGGAAAGATCCTTCTGGCGTCCAACCAAGTAAACGGTGAATTGTGCAAGCTGGAAGTCCTGTCGATTCACTCATTCGCTTCGCTGCTCTTCCTGTTGGAGCTGTTAATAGTATTGGAAATGGATTATCATCACTGTATTCATTCGGATTTAACGATAACCCGTGTAGTGATGCATACATTTCAACAATCCCTTTAATAACTGTTGTTTTCCCTGTTCCTGGTCCACCTGTCAATAACATCATCGGTTTATGAAGTGCTGTTTGAATTGCTTCTTGCTGAAACGGTGCATATTGTACGTTCAGTTGTTCTTCAATTTCACCTAACGTTTTTAACACTTCTGCTTCTGGAAATGAAGGTGTTTCTTCTTGATTCATAAGCCTGCGAATAGACTTTACAACACCTTTCTCAGAGTAGAATAACGTTGCTAAATACACTCGTTCTTCTTCTATGATGACTTTCCCTTCACTTTGCATCGTTTCAATACAACCTATAATATCTTCCTCAGTCACTCTTCCTTCTTGATTGTTTAAAAGTGACATCGTTTCTCTTACAAGTTGATCTTTCCTCATATAAACGTGACCAAGTTGTAATGAGACATTCTCTAATGTGTAAAAACATCCTGCGCGTACACGGTCGTCATGATTACCCGATATCCCTAACGCACGCCCTATATCATCCGCTCTTCCAAAACCAATCCCGTCCACTTCTTCGATAAGTTGATACGGATTATTACGAATCACTTCTAATGTCATCTCTTTATACTGCTGGTAAATCTTAATAGAAAGTTTCGTTCCAAAACCGTAGCCATTTAAAAAGCTCATTACTTTCTCTAACCCTTGATGTTCAACAATTGTCTCATATATTTCCTGAGCCTTTTGTTTATTAACAACACCATTTAATGCCTCAGGGTCATCCATAATTTTAGAAATAGCATGTTCTCCGAGATGGTCTACAATTTTTTCAGCTGTACGCTTTCCTATCCCTTTAAATAAATCACTCGCTAAATATTGCACCATACCTGCTTTTGTTTGCGGCAATTCTTTTTTAAATGTTTCAACCATATATTGTTTTCCATACTTTGGATGGTCCTTAAAATGACCTGTCAATGTAAACACTTCATCTTCATGCATGCGGGGAAAATGACCGTTTATCATTACTTTCTTTTCGTCATACGTTTCATTCGTTTCAATGACTTTCATACTGACAACGGAATAGAGGTTTTCTTCGTTGTGGAAAATGGTATGAAGAACTTGCGCTTTTATAAACTTTTTCTCTTCCTCAAACAAATCCATTGCATGTTGATTTCCCATTTTTCCTCTCCTTTCCGGTATTTTCACTTTAATGAGCAGTACATCCCCCACCTTTTTAGATGAGGGATAACTACCCATTAAACTATATTTTTATCTTATTCAGCTTCTTGCTCTAATAAACGAACGCCATTACCCGCTAAAAAGTGTTCTGGCTGAATTTCAGTTGCTTTCTTAAATAAAGCGAGAGCCTTCTCATTATTTTCCTCAAATACGTACGCAACACCTAAATTGTAATACGCATCTGCATGCTCCTCATCCATTTCTAATACCTTTTCAAAATAAGGTTTCGCCTCTTGAACGTGTTCTAGTCGCGCGAAGCAAAGTCCGCACTGGAATACAGCTTCTACATCGTTTTCATCTAATTCTGTTGCTCTTTGTAAGAATGGTAGTGCAAGACGATCATTTCCAAGCTGTACATGTGTGATACCTAACATAAATGTTACATCAGCTGATTGTAATCCAGCTTGCATTGCTTGTTCAAATACAGCTTTCGCTTCAGTAAATTGCTCTTGGCCATAATATACATTTCCTAAACCATAGTAGGCTGCTGCAGATTTATCATCTAACTCTAGTGCACGTTTATAAAATAAAATCGCTCGCTCGCTATCACCTAATACGTCTAATAAATTTGCAAAATTAATGTATCCAAGCGCATCTTTCGGATTTTCTTCGATTGCTTCTGTAAAATTTTTAGCTGCTTCTTCCCAGTTTCCTTCTTGCATATATTGAATACCTGTTTCAAGTTTGTTTGACATGTCCTTCACCTCTACAACAAATTATAACAAAGAATGTATTTTCCAAGCGAACGAAAATTCGCTTTATGTAAAAGAAACCTCTAACCGCTAATCGGCAGAGGCTTCTCATTTATCCTAAATAATCCAATTTCTTACCACTACGGTATACTTCATCAATTGTAGCACCGCCTAAGCACTCATCTCCATCATAGAAAACGACTGCTTGTCCTGGTGTAATTGCACGAATTGGCTCATCACAAAGAATACGAACTGTATTTTCATCAACGATTTGAACCGTTACTTTATTGTCTTCTTGACGATAACGGAATTTCGCCGTGCACTTAAATTCTGTTTCTTTTTCTTTGTTACTTACCCATCCTACATTCGTAGCAATAACTTCATCACCATATAGAAGTTCGTTATGGAATCCTTGATCAACATATAAAATGTTTTCTTTTAGATTTTTTCCAACAGCAAACCATGGATCACCATTACCACCAATTCCAAGGCCATGACGTTGTCCAATTGTATAATACATTAAACCGTCATGCTTCCCTTTCACTTCACCAGATAATGTTTGCATTACACCTGGTTGTGCCGGTAAGTAATTACTTAAGAAATCTTTAAAGTTACGCTCACCAATGAAGCAAATACCTGTACTATCTTTTTTCGCCGCTGTCGCTAAGCCAGCTTCTTTCGCCATTTCACGAATTTGCGGTTTCTTTAATTCACCTAACGGGAACATTGTTTTTGATAATTGCTCTTGGCTTAATTGATTTAAGAAATATGTTTGATCTTTATTGTCATCAACACCGCGAAGCATTTTATATTCGCCGTCCATATAAGCAACACGTGCATAATGGCCTGTTGCCACATAATCCGCACCAAGCGCAATTGCATGCTCTAAAAATGCTTTAAATTTAATTTCTTTATTACACATTACATCTGGGTTTGGTGTACGACCAGCTCGGTACTCATCTAAGAAGTACGTAAATACTTTATCCCAGTATTGTTTTTCAAAGTTTACTGCATAATACGGAATACCAATTTGGTTACACACTTCAATTACATCATTGTAATCTTCTGTTGCTGTGCAGACACCATTCTCATCTGTATCATCCCAGTTTTTCATAAAAATTCCGATTACATCATAACCTTGCTCTTTTAATAAAAGTGCTGCTACAGATGAATCGACGCCACCGGACATTCCGATGACAACGCGTGTTTCGTGAGGTAGTTTGTTCATCATGTCACCTCCCATGCTAATTTTGTGTTAATCGCTTCACGATTTTCACTGTTTCGTACGCCGCTTTTTCAATTTGCTCTTTCGTATTTCCAAGTCCAAAACTAAAGCGTACGGATGAACGTATTTGATCGGAGTCTTTTCCAAACATCGCTACTAATACATGTGATGGATCAATCGAACCAGCTGTACAAGCAGAACCACTTGATACTGCAATGCCAGCTAAGTCTAAGTTCACAAGGAAAGGTTCAATGTTCATTCCTGTAAAACTTACATTAAGTACATGCGGTAAGCGATGTTCTAAGTTTCCGTTTACCTCGAAAGTAATGCCTTCATTTTTGAAGACAGATACCATTATATCTTTAAACTCTTCATATTGGGCATTTTTTTGCTCACGAGTTTTTTCAGCTATAAGAATTGCATACTGAAGCCCAGCAATACTAGGCACATTTTCCGTACCAGCACGGCGTTTTCTTTCTTGCTCTCCGCCTATTAATAACGGTTCAAATTTCACATTTGCACCAGCGTATAAGAAACCTACACCTTTTGGCCCGTTAATTTTATGAGCTGAAATTGATAATAAATCAATACCAAACTCTTTCACATTAATTTCTACTAAACCGTAAGCTTGTACCGCATCTGTATGGAAATACGCTTGATGCTCTTTTAACAGCTTTCCTATTTCCACAATCGGTTGCATCGTCCCTACTTCATTATTCCCAAACATAACAGATACAAGAATCGTCTCTTCTGTTAATGCCTTTTGTATGTCAGAAACTTGAATGCGCCCGGTTTCATCGACAGGTAAATATGTCACTTCAAACCCTTCACGCTCTAACAATTCGCACGTATGCAAAATCGCATGATGTTCAATTTGCGTCGTTATAATGTGGTTACCTTTATGACGGTTCGCACGTGCTACACCGATAAGCGCTAAATTATCAGCTTCTGTACCACCGCTCGTAAATATAATTTCATTCGGATTCGCATGAATGCTGCGTGCACACACTCTTCTCGCCTCATCTACTGTGTGACGAGTTTGACGTCCATAAAAGTGAATACTAGACGGGTTCCCGAATATTTCTGTCATATATGGAATCATCTTTTCGACCACTTCTGGGTGAGTCGGAGATGTCGCAGCATGATCTAAGTAAATGCGTTCCATTAAATCTCCTTCTTTCCAAATCGTTTCACAAGGAATTAAATGTAAAACATATAGCCCCCGTGATTTTCTTCCTCATAACGTACTAAATCTTCTAACGTTGTACTATCTAACACTTCTTGCACCGCATCACGAACACGCATCCATAACTGGCGCTGCGCTGGCTCTTCTTCTTCTATCATTTCTACAACACTAATCGGTCCCTCTAATACACGGATTACATCCCCAGCTGTAATGTTAGCCGGTTGATCAGATAATACATATCCGCCATATGCCCCGCGCGTACTCTTTACAAGACGAGCGTTACGAAGTGGTGAAATTAATTGCTCTAAGTAATGCTCAGATAAGTCATGCGCCTGCGCAATTGATTTTAATGAAATCGGACCTTCACCAAACTTTTTTGCAAGATCAATCATAATTGTTAAGCCATAGCGGCCTTTCGTTGAAATTTTCATCTATTTTGCACCTCTTTTCAAATTTTCACTTCTATTGGTTATATCTTATTTATAAAAAGAACACAATTTAAAATCCTATGAAATTATAGCATAATATAGTATTATAAGAAATTTCAACTTGTGTATCAAAATGATAACATAAAATCACATTGAAAAACTCGGAAATTATTACAATTGAAAGAAAAATGAAAATATTATCCTTCATTTTTCCCATAAAACAGCATCCTATTTCAAATTTCGTAGAAAAAAATGATACGATAGAACGAGATTATATATTAAGGGAGACGGTCCAAATGAAACAACCACTCGCACATCGAATGCGCCCTACAAATATTCAAGAAATTATTGGGCAACAACATTTAGTTGGTGAAGGAAAGATTTTATGGCGAATGGTCCAAGCCAATCATTTTCAATCTATGATTTTATACGGTCCTCCAGGTACAGGAAAAACATCCATTGCCAGTGCAATTGCTGGAAGTACCGGTACCCCGTTTCGTCTATTGAACGCTGTTACTCACAATAAAAAAGATATGGAAGTTGTCGTGCAAGAAGCGAAGATGCATCGGCACCTCGTTTTAATTTTAGATGAAGTTCACCGTCTAGATAAAGCAAAGCAAGACTTTCTATTACCTCACTTAGAAAGCGGACTTCTTACTTTAATTGGTGCAACGACAAGTAATCCATTCCATGCAATAAACTCCGCTATTCGAAGCAGGTGTCAAATTTTCGAATTACACGCACTAACAGAAGATGATATTTTAATTGGGTTAAAAAGAGCTTTAGAAGATAAAGAAAAAGGCCTTGGAGAATATGCTGTAACGGTAACAGATGAAGCACTACATCACTTTGCAAATGCCTCTGGTGGTGATATGCGTTCCGCTTATAACGCACTTGAGCTTGCTGTATTATCTAGCTTTACTACAGACGATCAAGCGGCTGAAATCACACTCGAGATTGCGGAAGAATGCTTACAAAAGAAGAGCTTCGTTCACGACAAAGGCGGCGATGCTCATTATGACGTATTATCAGCATTTCAAAAATCAGTGCGCGGAAGTGATGTAAATGCAGCGCTCCATTATTTAGCACGCCTTATTGAAGCAGGTGATTTACAAAGTATTGGCAGACGCCTTCTTATTATGGCTTATGAAGATATTGGACTTGCTAGCCCACAAGCTGGACCACGTACACTAGCTGCAATTGAATCAGCTGAACGAGTTGGATTCCCAGAAGCACGCATCCCACTTGCAAATGCCGTTATCGAGCTATGCTTATCACCAAAATCAAATTCAGCTTATAAAGCACTTGATGCTGCATTACACGATTTACGCAACGGTCAAACAGGTGACATTCCAAGCCATTTAAAAGATAGTCATTACAAAGGCGCAGAATCACTTGGAAGAGGCATTGGATATTTATATCCACACGACCATCCAAATGGCTGGGTAAGGCAACAATACTTACCTGATAAAATAAAAAACAAGCAATATTATAAACCGAAAACGACAGGGAAATTTGAGCAAGCCCTTTCTACTGTTTATGAAAGATTACAAACTTCGAATAAAACGAAAAATAAAGGGTAACATAAACGAAAACGTCACCATTATGGAGGCTTCGCTTATGAAAACACGTCAAGATGCATGGACAAAAGAAGATGATCTCCTTTTAGCAGAAACTGTTTTACGACATATTCGCAGCGGAAGTACACAAATAAAAGCATTTGATGAAGTCGGCGATACGTTGAACCGGACTTCAGCAGCTTGCGGCTTTAGATGGAATGCTGAAGTAAGGCCGAATTACGAAGATGCTGTGCAGCTTGCGAAGAAACAACGTAAAGAATTAAAGCGCTCTGAAGCTAAAATAGAAAAAAATCAGTTCACGAAAACGAAACAACTCGTAATCGATGCTGAGTTTTCTGAAGATATTACGCCAAGTAAACAAGAACTTACGATGCAAAATGTCATCTCATTTTTGCAAAACTTGGAGCATAATAACCCTTCACTCGCAAAGTTGCAAACTGAAAATGATGTATTACAAGCTCAGCTCACTTCTCTGCAAAAAACGAATCATGAACTTGAAACGAAATTAGCGGTACTCACAAAAAAACAACAAGCAATCGAAGAAGATTACGCGATGCTTGTTCGAATTATGGATCGTGCTCGAAAACTTGTTTCAGTCGAAGAGCAAGAAGAGCAAATTGCCCCGATTTTCAAAACAGATCAAAATGGAAATTTAGATATTATTTATTCTGCAGAGAATTAAAAACAGGGATGTCACTTTTTTGACTAAGTGACATCCCTGTTTGTTTCTTTGGTGGAGAGTATATATGTATGTGTCGGTAAATGAAATTACACCGACGATTTTTCAAATATATCTATCGTAACTCAAAATATATCAACGATTTTTTTAATATATCGATGATTCGACAAGAAATATCCCTCCCTATCACACAAGAAAACTCTCGGTATAGATTAGATATTTTTTACTAAAATGTTATTATAAACATATACATTTTAAGGGCGATGGTTGCTATTTCATTAATAGTCTTCAAAATAACACTCGGTATTCTCTTTCTAATATTAGGTCTTTTTACCATTAAGAGTTTAAAAAAGATTTCCGCCTATAAGTCGGATAAATACGATTATTCTTTATTAGGATTACTTACATTCGAATTATTAGTATTGCAAATATCTGCAATTCTTTAAAACATAATAGAAAAAGCATATACCCTTGACGGATATATGCTTTCTTTTTATTCTTGCCCTACACGCTTCACTTCAACGTTTTTAATACGTTCACGTACAACGTGACTTGCCATGATTAAGCCTGCCACAGATGGTACGAATGCATTTGATGAAGGCGGTAATTTCGCTTTACGAATTTTTGCATTTTCGTCTGGTACGATTTCTTTACGTACCTCTTCACGAATTACGATTGGGTTTTCGTCAGAGAAGACAACTTTTACACCTTTTTTAATACCCTCTTTACGAAGCTTCGTACGAATGACTTTCGCAATTGGATCTGTATGTGTTTTAGAAATGTCCGCAATACGGAAACGAGTTGGATCCATTTTATTTGCTGCACCCATACATGAGATAATTTTAATTTTACGACGTAAACATTGTTTAATTAAATGGATTTTGAACGTAATCGTATCAGATGCATCCACTACGAAATCTAAACCGTGCTTAAAGAACTCTTCATATGTTTCATCTGTATAAAACATTTCAAGTCCAATTACTTCACACTCTGGGTTAATGTCTGCGATACGCTCTTTCATTAATTCTACTTTTGAACGTCCTACAGTAGATACTAAAGCGTGAATTTGACGGTTTACGTTTGTAATATCTACAACGTCTTTATCAACTAATACAAGACGTCCAACGCCAGAACGTGCTAACGCTTCAGCTGCAAAAGAGCCTACGCCGCCAATTCCTAAAATACCGACTGTACTATTTTTTAATATTTCAAGTCCTTCTTTACCGAAGGCTAATTCATTACGTGAAAATTGATGTAACATTCAGCTCTACACTCCTATTACAAAAATGGTCTACCATGTATTCTAGCGTTTTTCCGACTATTTGTATAGAAAAAGTTATAGAATTCCTAAAAATACATATTTCGATAATGAAAACATAGTGTAAACCGGTCTTTTTTTACTTCCTTTCAATACACGTTTAAAAAGGAGGATTTAGAGAACCGAGCAGATCGAGGCGCTGAAGCCAGGAGGAGCGCAGTGTAGAAATACTACTCGAGCACCGAACTGGCGAAGCAACGATGAGATGCGACAGTTATCTAAACCGGACTTTTTAAACAACCTCTCAAAAAAAGTCTAGATGGTATTAGTATAACCATCTAGACCCTATTCTTACTTCTCTTCTTTTAAGCTTAATTTTAAGTTTAACTCTTCAAGCTGTGCTTCTGCAACTGGGCTTGGAGCTTCTGTTAATAAGCAGCTTGCGCTTGCTGTTTTCGGGAATGCAATTGTATCACGAAGGTTCGTACGGCCTGCAAGCAGCATAACAAGACGATCTAAACCTAATGCAATACCGCCGTGTGGTGGTGTACCGTATTCGAATGCTTCTAATAAGAATCCGAATTGCTCTTGCGCTTCTTCTTGTGAGAATCCAAGTGCTTTGAACATTTTTTCTTGTACGTCACGCTCGTAAATACGAAGTGATCCACCACCAAGCTCATAACCGTTTAATACAAGGTCATATGCTTGTGCACGTGCTTTTTCTGGTGCTGTTTCTAGTAACTCAACGTCTTCACGGAATGGCATTGTGAATGGGTGGTGAGCTGCGAAGTAACGATCTGCATCTTCATCGTACTCAAGAAGTGGCCAATCCGTTACCCATAGGAAATTAAATTTACTTTCATCAATTAACTCAAGCTCTTTACCTAGACGTAAACGAAGTGCGCCTAAGCTATCTGCAACAACGCTCTTCTTATCTGCTACGAATAGTAATAAGTCGCCAGCAGTAGCTTCTAATGTGCTCATTAACACATTTGCATCTTCTTCACCGAAGAATTTTGCAATCGGTCCTTTTAAACCGTCTTCTTCAACTTTAAGCCAAGCTAGACCTTTTGCACCGTATACTTTCACGAATTCAGTTAATGCATCGATGTCTTTACGAGAATATTTACTTGCAGCACCTTTTGCATTGATTGCTTTTACTTGTCCGCCGCTTTCTACAGCACTTGTAAACACTTTAAAGCCACAACCTGCTGCAAACTCAGATAAGTCTGTTAGTTCCATTTCAAAGCGTGTATCTGGCTTATCAGAACCGTAGCGAGCCATTGCATCAGCATATTTCATACGAGGGAATGGTGCACTAACTTCTACACCTTTTGCATCCTTCATAACTTTCGTCATCATACGCTCCATCATATCTAAAATTTCATCTTGTGTTAAGAATGAAGCTTCGATATCAATTTGCGTGAATTCCGGTTGACGATCCGCACGTAAATCTTCATCACGGAAACAACGTGCTACTTGATAGTAACGCTCAAATCCGCCGACCATAAGAAGCTGTTTAAATAACTGTGGTGACTGTGGTAGTGCATAGAATTCACCATCATGCACACGACTTGGTACTAAATAGTCACGAGCTCCTTCTGGCGTGCTTTTCGTTAAAATTGGTGTTTCTACTTCTAAGAACTCTTCTGTGTCTAAGAAGTTACGAATTGTTTTCGTTACGTCATGACGCATTTTGAATGTGTTAAACATTACTGGGCGACGTAAGTCTAAATAACGATATTTTAAACGCACATCTTCTGATGCATCTGTATCATCAGCAATGATGATTGGCGTTGTTTTCGCTGCATTTAGTACATTTACTTTTGTTGCTTGTACTTCAATACGACCAGTTGCCATATTGTCATTAATTGCGCCTTCACCACGTTCAACAACTGTACCTTCTACGTGTAATACGTATTCGCTACGAATTGTTTCTGCTACTTCTAACGCTTCTTTTGATGTTTCTGGGTTAAATACAACTTGCACGATACCTGTACGGTCACGTAAGTCGATAAAGATTAATCCACCTAAGTCACGGCGTTTTTGTACCCAACCTTTTAATTGAACTGTTTGTCCAACAGCTTCTACTGTTACTTTTCCACATGCATGTGTTCTTTCAGCCACTGTAAGTTCCCCCTATATTAATTTCTCTGCTACGTATGAAGCAAATACATCTAACGCTACTTCTTCTTGTTCACCTGTTGCCATATCTTTTAAGTTAATGATGCCTTTATCTAGCTCATCTTCTCCTAATACAGCTACAAATTTCGCCTTTAGACGATCTGCTGATTTAAATTGTGCTTTCATTTTACGATCTGAATAATCTTTTTCAACTGACAATCCAGCTTTACGAAGATCGAACGCAACTTTTGCAGCATGGTCTTTCGCTTTTTCGCCAAGCGCCACAACGTAACAATCAATACTATGTTCAAGTGGTAATTCGATGTTTTCAGCTTTTAGCGCCATAATTAAACGTTCAATACTCATTGCAAAACCGATACCTGGCATTTCTGGTCCACCGATTTCTTGTACAAGTCCGTTATAACGGCCACCACCGCTTAATGTAGTGATCGCACCGAAACCTTCTGCCTCACTCATAATTTCAAAAACAGTGTGTTGGTAGTAGTCTAAACCACGCACTAAGTTCGGATCTTTTTCAAACGGAACATCCATCATCGTTAATAGTTCTTGAACTTTGTCGTAGTATATTGCTGAATCTTCGTTTAAGTATTCTGTAATAGATGGTGCTGTTCCCATTAATTCATGGTTACGGTCCTTCTTACAGTCTAAAATTCGAAGTGGGTTCTTTTCTAAGCGAGATTGACAGTCAGAACAGAATTCGCCGATACGTGGCTCAAAGTGTGCGATTAATGCATCACGGTGCGCTTGACGGCTCGCTGCGTCACCTAAACTGTTTAATACAACTTTAATATTTTTTAAGCCCATGCCGCGGTAAAATTCAACAGCAAGTGCAATTACTTCTGCATCAATTGCAGGGTCATTACTGCCGATTGCTTCGATACCGAATTGTACGAATTGACGATAGCGACCTGCTTGTGGTCTTTCATAACGGAACATTTGACCGATATAGTATAATTTCGTTGGTTGTGTTGCATCACCAAACATTTTATTTTCAACGTAAGAACGTACAACAGGTGCAGTACCTTCTGGACGTAATGTTAAGCTGCGCTCTCCACGATCTTGGAATGAGTACATTTCTTTTTGTACGATATCTGTCGTATCACCAACACCGCGTAAAAATAGCTCAGTGTGCTCAAAAATTGGTGTACGAATTTCTTTATAATTGTAACGACGGCAAATTTCGCGTGCTTGCCCTTCGATATACTGCCATAACTCAACAGTGCCTGGAAGAATATCTTGCGTTCCGCGTGGGATTTGAATAGACATATTCAGTTCCTCCTCAAATTGTTTTAATCTTAATAAAAATAAAAAAACTCCCGCCTCTACTGTTTAAACAGTAGGGACGAGAGTATTATACCCGTGGTGCCACCCTAATTGAAGCACGTATGCTTCCACTTTTTTAATAACGCTTAAATGTGCGTTCATCCCTACTAAGCGTATATGCCGTTCAAGTTGAAACCTCTAGAGTGTCATTCAATCAGTCATCATGCAGAAATGTTTTCAGCCTAAGACATTCCTTCTCTTTCCATGTGTATCTCATTTACTCTTCTCTATCAACGGTTATATTCATATGTAAATATAAAATTACTATACGTTTGTTAAGTAGGATTGTCAAGTGCTCTAAGAACGTTCAATCTGCTTCTTTAAACGCTTTACATCTTGAAGAGAAATCCCAAACTCGGAAGCAAGCTCCATTGAAGTATTGTTTTGCTCTTTTGAAATAAAATCATGAAAATTCACGTTAAATAGTTGATTTGCACCATTTGTAACAGAATGCCCTTTTTCATTCATACGCATACGTATATCCCTCACATTCAATATGGATGTTTTACTTTTTATTGTTCCATATTGATGGGAGAGTTATACATAACCGAAACTGCTATTGATTCCAAATAAATGAACAAAACATACAACAATGTATAAAAAAGAGAGGATTATATAACCCTCTCTTTTTTATCAACACTATTTACTTTCTACAATTAAGGTCACCGGACCATCATTGATTAAAGAAACATCCATCATTGCTCCGAACTTCCCTGTTTCCACATGTAATCCTTGTTTACGAACTTCTTCATTAAAGAAATCGTATAAACGCTCTGCATAATCAGGTTTCGCAGCATCCATAAAGTTTGGACGTCTTCCCTTGCGGCAATCTCCGTATAATGTGAATTGCGAAATAGATAGAACTTGTCCTTCTACATCAAGTACAGAATGATTCATCTTTCCACTCTCATCTTCAAAAATACGTAAGTTTGCAATTTTTTCCGCAATGTAAGTTGCATCTTTTTCTGTATCTTCGTGCGTAATGCCAACTAGTAATGTTAAACCGAACGGAATTTGTCCTACGATCTCACCGTCTACTGTGACAGACGCTTTCTTTGATCGTTGTAAAACAACTCTCATCTTTCTACACTCCCTATTAATGCATCATGCGTCGTACTGCATAAATTTCTGGAACGCGTTTAATGCGTTCTACTACTTTTTTCAAGTGTTGTAAGTTACGAATCGAGATTGACATATTAATTGTTGCCATCTTATTACGGTCACTTCTACCAGAAACAGCTGAAATGTATGTTTTCGTCTCTGTAACAGCTTGCAGTACTTCATTTAATAAACCGCGGCGATCGTAACCTGAAATTTCAATATCAACGTTATACTCTATTTCTTTTTCAGGGCTACCTTCCCACTCAACTTCTAATAAACGTTCTATCGCTTCTTCTGTATGAACATTTACACAATCACGGCGGTGAATCGATACACCTCGGCCTTTGGTAATATACCCAACGATATCATCACCCGGAACTGGGTTACAGCATTTCGATAAACGGATTAATAAATTATCAGCACCGCTTACCTTTACACCAGAATCCCATTTTCGAATTTTCATCGGTTTACGAACTTCTTTAACTTCAACAATTTCTTCTTCTTCGCGTTGCTTGCGGAACTTGTCCGTTAGTCGCGTAACAATTTGCGAAGCTGTAATTCCGCTATATCCAACTGCTGCAAACATATCTTCTTCATTTGCAAAGTTAAATTTCTCAGCGACGCGTTTTAAGTTATCAGGCGCTAATACTTCTTTCATCTCATACTCTAGACCACGTACTTCCTTTTCAACAAGTTCACGGCCTTTTTCAATATTTTCGTCTCTACGTTGTTTCTTAAAGAATTGACGAATTTTATTTTTCGCATGAGATGTTTGAGCAAGTTTTACCCAATCTTGACTTGGGCCATATGAATGTTTCGACGTTAAAATTTCAATGATATCGCCTGTTTTTAATTTATAATCCAGCGTCACCATTTTCCCGTTTACTTTTGCACCAATTGTTTTATTCCCAATTTCCGAATGGACACGATACGCGAAATCAATTGGAACCGATCCAAGTGGTAATTCCATTACATCGCCTTTCGGTGTAAAGACGAATACCATGTCAGAGAATAAATCAATTTTTAATGACTCCATAAATTCTTCTGCATTAGAAGTTTCATTTTGCCATTCTAATATTTGACGGAACCACGTGAGTTTCTTCTCTAATGTACCTGTTGTTTCTGCTGTTTTTCCTTCTTTGTATGCCCAGTGTGCCGCGATCCCGAATTCTGCAATTTCGTGCATTTCTTTCGTACGAATTTGCACTTCAAGCGGATCACCTTTCGGTCCAATTACAGTCGTATGAAGAGATTGATATAGATTTGCTTTTGGCATTGCAATATAATCTTTAAAACGACCTGGCATCGGCTTCCAGCACGTATGAATAATTCCAAGCACTGCATAACAATCTTTAATACTATTTACAACGACACGTACAGCTAATAAATCATAAATTTCATTGAACTGTTTATTTTGCAGTGCCATTTTACGATAAATACTGTAAATATGTTTCGGTCTTCCAGAGATCTCAGGTTGAATTGCAACTTCTTTTAATTTCTCACGAATACCAGTCATTACTTCGTCTAAATATTCTTCACGTTCTGCACGTTTACGCTTCATTAAATTTACAATACGATAATATTGTTGTGGATTTAAATAGCGAAGTGACGTATCCTCTAGCTCCCATTTAATAGTACTAATTCCGAGTCTATGTGCTAAAGGTGCAAAGATTTCTAGCGTTTCATTCGCTATGCGACGCTGCTTCTCTTGAGGCAAATGTTTCAATGTACGCATGTTATGAAGACGATCAGCTAGTTTAATTAAAATAACTCGAATATCTTGAGCCATTGCAATAAACATTTTGCGATGGTTTTCTGCTTGTTGTTGTTCGTGAGATTTATATTTGATCTTCCCAAGCTTCGTAACACCATCAACAAGCATAGCAATTTCTTTGTTAAATTCCCGTTCAATATCTTCTAACGTAATCTCTGTATCTTCCACTACATCATGTAAGAAACCTGCTGATACCGTAGCTGGATCCATGTGTAAATCAACTAAAATACCTGCAACTTGAATTGGATGAATAATATACGGTTCACCCGATTTTCTGTATTGTTCGCTATGCGCATCGCGTGCATATTCATAGGCACGTGCTACTAGCTCAATATCTTCATCCACTAAATATTGACTTGCTTTCTCGAGTACCTGTTCAGCTGTTAGTACCTGCTCATTTGCCATCGAATCACCTTTTATTGAAAATTGACTTTATCTTTATTTAATAGAATAAATTATATTCTATCATTATAACCCAATGATTGTGAATTGTGAAAAGGAAAAGATTTTACTGACATTTCACCATGATTTTTTGTTCAATTATACAAAAGTACCCGCTCCTCTCCAAGAGATTCACGGGTACTTTTTATCACCGTAGTTTTACCTATATAGTGATTAGTATTTTTCTAATACTAATACATCGTAACCATCTAACATTTTACGACCATCTAAGTAAGTAAGCTCTACTAAGAATGCAATCCCTGCTACAACTCCGCCAAGTTCTTCAACTAGCTTAATTGTCGCTTCGATAGTTCCACCTGTAGCTAATAGGTCATCTGTAATTAATACGCGTTGACCTGGCTTAATTGCATCTTTATGGATTGTTAAAACATCTTTACCATATTCTTTACCGTAGTCAACTGTAATTACTTCACGTGGTAATTTTCCTAATTTACGAACTGGCGCAAATCCTACTTCTAACGCATAAGAAACTGGGCAACCGATAATGAAACCACGAGCTTCTGGTCCTACTACAACATCGATATCTCTTTCTTTTGCGTATTCAACGATTGCATCTGTTGCTGCTTTGTATGCTTTACCGTCATTCATTAAAGGTGTAATGTCTTTAAACACAATACCTTCTTTCGGATAATCCGGTACAATTGCGATATGTTGCTTGAAATCCATATTTCTGAATCCTCCTCAGATCTAAAAGGTTTGTAAATACAAATCCTTTACCCTAACTGTTCTACTTCTTTATGATTACGAATCGTTTCAAACCATGTATATAGTTGCTGATATGTGCTATAAACCAATTCTTTTTCTAATTGTAAGTGGTTCATTTTCTCACGATATGTGTTCGATTCAATTAAATCACGCTTTTGTTTTTTGTCTGCCATAAAAATGACGCCATCTTTTATTGTAACAAATTCTAACTCAAAAAACACCTGTGTCATGAAATTTACTGTATCTTTTGACCAACCTTTATGACGACATAGTTGTTCTCCATATTGTCTTAAAGAAAATGGTGTTTTTTGGCTTAAGAAAGAATAGTACCATTTAAAGTGTTCTCTCGTCGGAACTGTACTAAATAAGTGGTTATTCTCTTGATAAAATAGCGTATAAATTCGCGCTGGGAATCCTACCTTAAATAGCTCACGTAATTCATCTGTTCCTTTTGGTAAATCAAGTAACACGATATATTGATCATCTAAATGCGTTACTTCTGAAGCATGCATGAGCTTTTCTTTATAGCTCTCTAAAGAAAATTTATTCAATACCTCTTCAGAAAAATACACCATTGTTATTTTTTCTTTCGGAAGTTCTGCTAAATTTGCTTCTGCATTACGCATACTACGCCAATCAAATAATTGCCACGCCTCTACAGCAATATCTTGTACCATTAGTTGTGGCTTCTTAAAGTTATTCCATTCATTAATGGACGCTTCTCCTATTACAGATACTTTTGCAACTGGAGAGATTTCTTTCGCATATGCACCAAAACCAAATCCAATTGTATCCAGTGTTGCTTGTCCATCACGAAGAGCCATTTTTAAATGAGAGCCATCTGATCCGATTGCGCGAATGCTTTCTAACTCTGCATCTTTTACTGCAATACGTGGTTTCGGATTTCCAATACCAAACGGGGCTAGTTTTTGCATATCTTCAATTGCCGCTAACGTTACATCCTCTACTTTGCAAAAAACATCAACTGCTGTAATTGGAATAAAATCTTCGTCTGTTAAAATTGCATCTGCTTGTTCATTTAAGCGGCGACGTAATTCATCTACATCATTCATATGTAGCGTCATTCCCGCTGCCATCGGATGCCCTCCGAAGTGTGGTAATAACTCTCTACAATCTGATAAATTTGCAAACAAATCAAATCCTGCAATACTACGTGCTGAGCCTTTTGCTGTTTCTTTTATAGGATCAATGCTTAATACAATCGTCGGACGATAAAAACGTTCAACTAATTTAGAAGCAACAATTCCAATTACCCCTGGGTTCCAGCCTTCTTTTGCAAGTACTAATACTTTATTTTCTTCTGGTGGGAAGTTATTTTCCACTTCAGCGATAGCCTCTTCTGTAATTTGCTTTACAATATCTTTTCGCAGTTTGTTCAGCTCATCAATTTCTTCAGCTAGCTCTTTCGCTTCCTCTGGATCATCTGATAATAAAAGGTGTACAGCCGGCGCTGCATCTTCTAAACGCCCGACCGCATTAATACGAGGTGCAATTGAGAAACCAATACTCTCTTCGGTAATTTCACTTTGCGAAACGTTAGCAACTTTAAACAATGCCTTCAAACCAATATTTCTCGTCATACGCATATGTTTTAAACCGCGTTTCACTAGCAACCTATTTTCACCATGAAGTGATACTAAATCAGCTACTGTACCGATTACTGCAATCTCTAATAAATGTTCTGGTACACGGCCTAATAGTGCATGCGCAACTTTAAACGCAACACCTACACCAGCTAAATAGTGAAACGGATATACGCCACCTTCTAATTTCGGATGTATAATCGCAAGTGCTTCTGGCAATTCTGGCGGTGGCTCATGGTGATCTGTAATAATTAGATCTATTCCAAGCTCTTTCGCTACATTCGCTTCATGTACTGCTGCGATGCCAGTGTCGACAGTAATAATCAGTGAGAACCCTGCGCTATGCGCCCAACGAAACGCTTCTTCGTTCGGTCCATACCCTTCTGTAAAACGATTTGGAATGTAAAATTCTACTTCTGCACCTAATTCTTGAAGAGCAAGATATAAAACCGTCGTACTACTTACTCCGTCCGCATCGTAATCACCAAATATTAATATTTGCTCTCCATTTTGAATGGCCTTATTTACACGTTCTACCGTTCTATCCATTCCTTCTAATAAAAATGGATCATGAAATTCTTGATTTTCTGTATTTAAAAAATCTAAAATCTTATCTTCTGTATCTAGTCCTCTACCGAGGAATAATGAAACGACAAGTGGCGATAACTGTAATTTACTTGCTAATTCACTCACTCGCTCGTCATTATATTCTTTTTCTTTCCAACGCGTCTTCGGTTGTAACACGAAATCACCCCTTAACCTGTTCATTATACAAGACAGATTAAGGGGTGACAATATAATGCAAACTACGATGCAATATCTATATACTAAAATGTTAATGATGTTTAATTTGGAGAATACGGATTTATATGTACGAATACATTTTGTACATTATCTTGTTTCATAAGTATTTCTTTCACATGTTTTCCAATACGGTGTCCTTCTTCTACGGTAATGTATGGATCTACAGACACTTTAATATCGACAATAACATAATGACCATGCTCCCGTGCATATAAAGAACCAATTTTTTTCACACCATCTACTTGAAGAACGGCCTCTCTAAGCGGAATAACATCCTCCTCATGAAGAACATGGTCAAGCGTTGCATGAATTGCTTCCGCTCCAATGCTCCATGCCATTTTTACAACAAGAAGTGAAACAACTAATCCTGCAATCGGATCAGCATATACGAGCCAGTCTATACCAAGCTTACCACCGATTATAGCTGCACAAATACCGATTAAAGCTGCAATTGAAGAAAATACATCCGAACGGTGCTCATATGCATTTGCAATAATTGCATCACTGTTTACTCTTTTCCCTAATCGGAATTTATATTGAAACATTCCTTCTTTCACGACGATTGAAAGAACAACAGCAAATATCGTAATTCCTTTCGGTGGTTCTAGTTCTTGCGAAAAAGCTTTTATAGACGAAATCGCGATTTCAAGTCCCACAATAAATAATAATACCGCAACAATAATCGCTGAAATCGATTCCGCTTTACCATGACCATATGGATGATCCTCATCAGGTGGCTGCTTTGCCGCTCGCAATCCAAAAAGTACAGCTAGCGAACCAATTACATCTGATGCAGAATGCACCGCATCCGCTAACAGTGCTTTACTGTTCCCAATATAACCAATTACCGCCTTTACAATCGCTAATATAATATTACCAACGATCCCGACAATAGCACCAAACTCAGCCTGTTTAAAACGTTCATCTTTTTCCATCATTAAAATCCCTTCTTTTCTTAACCTATCTTTTTATTTTAACAAAAACAGCGATAATACCACCACTTTCTTCAATCTTCTTTCTGTTAAAAAGTTGCTATCTTATTGTATCCACAAACGAAAAAAGAGATGCCTCATAAAGAGACATCATCTTTTCTATACTTGCGGTTCAGATTCTACTTTCTCAACCTTTTTCTTGTTTTTGCCCTTTTTCAAACGACGGTTTTCAAGCATTAACCAAATTTGAGAAGCAACGAAAACAGAAGAATACGTACCTACAACTAATCCAACTAGTAACGCAAACGAGAAGTTACGTAGTGACTCACTACCGAAGATAAGCAGTGCAATTACTGGAAATAACACTGTTAATACGGTGTTAATCGAACGACCAAGCGTTTGGCGAATACTTGCATTTACGATTTCTTCTAAGTCTTTTATATCGCGAACTCGTTTTTTCTGTTTGTATAATTCACGGTTTCTATCAAATGTAACGATTGAATCATTAATAGAATAACCGATGATTGTTAACACTGCAGCGATAAACGTTAAGTCTACCTCTAATTGGAAAATACTAAATATAACAATCATAACGAACGCATCATGTAATAATGCAAGTACTGCAGATAATGCGTACGTAAATCGGAATCGAATACTTACGTATAAAATGATAACCGCAGAAGCGATTAATACTGCGATAAATGCATTTCGTGCAATTTCTTTCCCGATTGTTGGTGAAACTGTACTTACGTTTGGATCTGTACCATATTTATCGTGGAAGAATGTTTTTGTTTTTGCAATTTCATCTTTTGATAGAACACCTAATGTACGAACTGCGAATCCTTTATTGTCATCTCCAGTCGGTACAATATTTTCTTCCTTCACATCAATGTTCAACTCTTTAAAATCTTTATGAACATCAGACACAGTAACTGCTTGTTTTGATTGCAAGTCGATACGTGTACCACTCGCAAAGTCAATACCAAGATTCAATTTGAAAATTGGCAAGATAATTGCACCTGCAATTACAACTACAATCGAGAAGATAAGGAATTTATGACCGACATTTACGAAGTTAATACGATCAAATTTCGTTGGTGGATGTACTACACCTTTTGTTAATGGAATAATATCCTTTTGCTTCACACCAAAGTATCCTGGTTTTTTATCGAAGTAACGGCTCTTTACTAGTAAACTTAGTAAGAAACGAGTACCGAATACGTTCGTAATGAAACCGACTAAAATACTTACGATTAAACTTGTTGCGAACCCTTTTACGGAACTATTACCGTAAACGAATAACACACCAGCTGCTGCAAGTGTTGTAATGTTCGCATCTAAAATCGTTGCTAATGAACGATGGTTACCAGCACGGAATGCTGACATCATTGACTTACCAATTTTCAGCTCTTCTTTCAGTCTCTCGTACGTAATAATATTCGCATCAACAGCGATACCTACCCCGAGCACTAACGCCGCAATACCCGGCAGCGTAAGAACTGCATGCATCCAGTTAAAGACAAGTAACGTAACGAAAATGTATAAACCTAACATAATAACCGCTACAAGTCCTGGTAAACGGTAGAATACAAGCATAAATAAGAAAATAAGAGCGATACCAATCGCACTAGCGAAAATCGTTTGCTCTAACGCTTGTTGACCAAACTTCGCTCCAACAGATGTTGAATACATTTCTTTTAAATCAACAGGAAGTGCACCTGCATTTAATAAAGATGAAAGTTGTTTCGCACTTTCAACTGTGAAGTTTCCACCTACGATAGATACTTCAGCTTGGTTAAATACTTGGTTTACTGTTGCTGCTGATAAGAACTTCGGATTCGGTTTTGCAGATTCTGCTTTGTACGAATCTTTTCCTTCTTCAAAATCAAGCCAAATTACCATTAAATTCGTTGGTGGTGGCATTTTTGAAATTTTTTCAGTTACTTCACGGAATTTTTCAGCGCTCTTTAGTGTAAGACCTACGCTCGCACGGCCTTGCTCATCAAATGTTTGCTTCGCTCCGCCGCCTTTTAAATCCGTTCCGTCCATAAGAAGATTATCATCTACATCACGGAATGTTAATTTCGCTTGTGTTGATAACATTTCACGTGCTTTTTGCTGATCTTGTACACCAGCAAGCTGTACACGAATTCGATCTTGCCCTTCGATTTGAATGTTCGGCTCACTTACACCGAGAACATTGACACGATTCTCAAGAGCACCTACTGTACTTACAAGTACGTCTCGATCGATTTTGTCACCTTTTTTGGCTGGTTTTACTTCATACAGAATTTCAAAACCACCGCGAAGGTCTAGTCCTAGACTAATTCCTTTTGCTATGTCTTTTCCTGCCGCACCAATTACTCCACCGATTAATAAAACGATGAGGAAAAAGGCGGCAATTCTCGTACCACGCTTTGCCATATGTACCCTCTTTCCGCTACTAACACTTTAAATAAATCTCTTACGATTCACTTTTACACGTGTGCATACGTCTAGTTAGTAGACTTCCTTTCTATAATTTTGCTAGCTCATCACTAGCTGTGCCGGTACGTTTTCACGATACCTGCACTTTCATTATTTGTTTTCTCTCTTCACTACCTCCTTTATATATGATCTTAGACATAATTATTTCCTGATTATCAATACCTATCATTATACTGCAAAAGGAAGAACAAACCAATTGCAGTCGGTTATTTATTTTCATATTCATCAAATGACCAAAGTGGCGCTTGATATGCTTCAACAGTTAAATATGTCATATATTCATTAGCACTTACTGTTAATACGTCATTAACTAATTCATACAATCTAACATCGCTGTCTATCTTCTTCCACTTTTTCACTTTAAGAAACTTCCAAATGTCATCATCTGTCACTCTGTCGTAGCCGAACATTTGAAACTCTTCTACTTTACTTTCTAAAACGACTTGTAACTGTCCGCGGTATGATTCTACCAAAGCCTCTCTATCTAACATCTATAACATCTCCTTCTTATTTCGCACGAAAAGTCGCTTTTATTCCCGCTCTAATGGACAGCAATAACTACTTTCAAGAGCACTATCATACTTCACTCTCTTAAATGCTTGTCATTCTTGTCTCGTACGTGCATATAAATTATTGTAAATCATTCCATTGATTTTGAGAAGGTAGGAGAAGAACATGACGAGACAAAGCTTTTTAAAAGGCGCATTTATTTTAATGATAGCCGGCTTTATTACAAAAATACTCGGCTTTATCAACCGCATAGTAATGGCACGTATTTTGGGAGAAGAAGGCGTTGGTCTTTATATGATGGCCGTTCCTACATTCATTTTAGCAATTACATTGACACAAATTGGTCTTCCTGTCGCAATCGCAAAATTTGTAGCAGAAGCGGAAGCTGTGAACGATAAACAAAGAGTTAAAAAAATATTAACCGTATCACTAGCTGTTACATCCGTTATTAGTATCATTTTAACAATCGGAATTATGTTCCTCACACCTATTTTAGCAAAAACATTATTAACCGACGAAAGAACGTACTATCCATTAATGGCCATTTTGCCCGTTGTTCCTGTTATTGCTGTTTCTTCTGTTTTGCGTGGTTACTTTCAAGGGAAACAAAACATGAAACCTAGCGCTTATGCGCAAGTTCTAGAACAAGTCGTCCGCATTACCATTATCGCTATATGCATTCAATTATTTTTACCTTACGGCATAGAATACGCTGCAGCCGGCGCTATGTTATCAGCTGTTCTCGGTGAAGTTGCATCCTTATTATTTTTACTCACGTTATTTCAGCGAGAAAAACATTTATCAATACGCTCTGGATTTTTCACTACTGTAAAGGAAAGCAAAGGAACATTTTATTCTCTGATGGATATTGCCCTTCCAACTACAGGAAGTCGTTTAATCGGCTCCGTTTCCTATTTTTTTGAACCTATTGTCGTTATGCAAAGCTTAGCAATCGCTGGTGTCGCTGCTTCTATTGCAACCCAGCAATACGGTATATTAAACGGTTATGCATTCCCGCTCCTATCACTACCCGCCTTTATTACATACGCTCTCTCTACAGCGCTCGTTCCTTCTATTAGTGAAGCAATGGCAAAAAGACAACATAAATTAGTAGAGCACCGTTTACAACAAGCACTTCGAATTTCATTAATTACCGGCGGATGGTCTGTCGTTATATTATACGTATTCGCTTCTCCTGTTTTAACTCTTATGTATGGATCAGACAGCGCAACAGCATTCATTCAACTTCTTGCGCCTTGCTTTTTATTTCATTATTTCCAAAGTCCACTTACCTCTGTTTTGCAAGCTTTAAACTTAGCAAGAGCTGCAATGATGAATACATTTATTGGTGCCATCGTGAAATTAATCGTTATTTTTGTACTAGCATCAAGGCCAGAATTTCAAATGATGGGGGTTGCTCTCGCTATTGCTGCAAATATTGTAACAGTAACATTTCTTCACTACGCTACTGTTTTAAAAAAGATTACATTTACCATTTACGCAAAAGACTATATTTTCGGCGGACTTGCCATCGGTATCGCGGGCGCCTTCGGTTTTTATCTTCATAAATATATTATTTTCTCTCATGCCCTTGGCATACAAACATTATGGGAAATCACTTTAACAACAATTGTTTATATCGTACTTCTCTTCACTTTCAAACTCATTCGAAAAGAAGAGTTAAGTCGTCTCCCTATCATTCGTAAACTTTCATTTTTGAAATAAGTTGAAACTTTAATCAGTGGGGTAATCTCCACTGATTATTAGTTAAACTAATCATTCTTACTCTTTCAAAGGATAAATCTCTAATTTTCTTTTACATCAACAAAAAATTTTCCGTTTTGAAAACTACAGTATAAAATTTGTGTTACATCGTTATAACCTAAGTTTTTTAATTTCTCAATAAGCCATTCATCTGTATGTTCAATCATTTGTAAATGACTAGATTGAATTTCTCCATCAATAATAAGAGGAAGCGTAAACTGCAATGTATCTTGTTTATTTTTTTGTTTTTGAAAGACAGATAACTTCCCAGACGGTTCCAAAATAGCATATTCTACATCCCGAATATCTCCAACTCCTTGTTCCCTTAATTGCATCATTAAATCATCTATATTATAACGTTGCTTTCTCATCTTCTTTTCATCAATCTTTCCCGCGTTTACAAGAATAGCCGGCTCACCTTCTATTAAATGCCGAAAGCGTTGATACTTTAGGGAAATGACTGACAAAATAATTTGGATGCACATAAGAAAAGTCATCGGAACTAATTGATGCCAAAGTGATTTATCGGTATTTTCAATTGCCACTACGGCCATTTCTCCAAGCATAATAAATACGACTAAATCTAATACACTTAGTTCTCCTATCTCACGTTTACCCATAAGACGAAAAATAATTAAGATGATGATATATAAAAGCATTGTCCGTCCAATTATTGATATCCATTCCATTTCTACATCTCCTTTTTTACGTATAGACTCCCCTATAAAAAAGAAACTAGTCTAACTTAGACAAAAGAAAAATATGCTTGTATTAAAAAGGGGGAATGTATAAATGGATGGAACGAAAAAATTATCCACTGCAATCGGCTTCGGTATTATTACACTATTAATTCTCGCATCTCTTACTAGCATGATTATGGCTCTTTTATTAAAGTTTACGAATATAAACGAAGGGACATTAGCCGTTACTATTTTTATACTCGCTCTTTTATCTATGCTTATGTCTGGTTTTATTGCTGGTAAAAAAGCTCAAGGGAAAGGATGGCTAGTAGGTCTCACAACAGGTCTCACGTTCACTATACTCGTTTTTCTAGTTAACTATTTAGGCTTTTCTCAAACTTTATCGAACTCACAATTACTTTATCAATTAGCATTAATGGGGGCGAGTACACTCGGTGGTATTTTCGGTGTAAATATGTCAAAGCAAAGTAACTAAAAAAGGCCCTGCATATTTTATGCAGGGCCTTCCAAATTAGTTTTTCACAACTTCACGAATCGCATTGCGATCGAAAGTTAAGTGTGAACCACCAGATTTAATAACAATTTTCGTCTCATCTACTGATTCTATTGTACCGTGTAAACCACCGATTGTTACGATAGCATCACCTTTTGCTAACTCACTTTGCATTTGAGCAACTGCTTTTTGACGTTTTTGTTGCGGGCGAATTAATAAGAAATAGAAAATCGCAAACATCGCAACGATCATAACGATATTCATCATACCTGCATTCATCTTTTGTTCCTCCTTTTAAATTATGTATTAGAAGTTTTTAGCATTCGGTTTATTAAAGCCATACTGTTCAAAGAACTCTTCGCGGAAATCGCCAAGACGGTCTTCACGAATAGCTTGTCTCACCTGCTCCATTAAGTTTAACAGAAAATGAAGGTTGTGATAAGACGTTAAACGAATTCCGAACGTTTCATCACATTTCATTAAGTGACGAATGTACGCACGAGAGTAGTTTTTACATGTGTAGCAATCACAGTTTGGATCAAGCGGACCGAAGTCTCTTGCGAATTTCGCATTTTTTACAACGAGGCGACCTTCACTTGTCATACATGTACCATTTCGAGCGATACGAGTTGGAAGTACGCAGTCAAACATATCAATACCACGAATTGCGCCATCGATTAACGAGTCAGGAGAACCTACCCCCATTAAGTAACGAGGCTTATTATCTGGAAGAAGTGGTGTTGTAAACTCAAGTACACGGTTCATAATATCTTTCGGTTCACCTACAGATAAACCACCTACAGCGTAACCAGGGAAGTCCATTGAAACAAGATCTTTCGCACTTTGACGACGAAGCTCTTCGTACTCTCCCCCCTGTACAATACCGAATAAGCCTTGATCTTGCGGACGTTCATGCGCTTTTAAGCAACGTTCTGCCCAGCGGCTCGTACGCTCTACAGATTTCTTCATATATTCAAAAGTAGCTGGGAATGGTGGACACTCATCAAATGCCATCATAATATCTGAACCTAATGCATTTTGGATTTCCATCGCTTTTTCTGGTGATAAGAATAATTTATCTCCATTTAAGTGATTACGGAAATGAACGCCTTCCTCTTCAATACGACGGAAGTCACTTAAACTGAATACTTGGAAACCACCAGAATCTGTTAAGATTGCACGATCCCAGTTCATAAATTTATGCAAACCGCCTGCTTCACGAATAATTTCATGACCTGGACGTAGCCATAAATGATACGTATTACTTAAAATAATGCCAGAATCCATTGCTTTTAATTCTTCTGGTGACATTGTCTTAACTGTTGCAAGTGTACCAACTGGCATAAATGTTGGTGTATCAAATGAACCGTGCGGCGTATGCACACGACCTAAACGGGCACCCGTTTGTTTACATGTCTTAATAAATTCATAACGAATTGCTGTCATAACTTACTCCTTTTATTTGTTTCTCATTTTAGCGTGAGATGCAACGAACATTGCATCACCGAAGCTAAAGAAACGATATTTTTCTTTTACTGCTTCATTATAAGCATGAAGTACATTATCTCTATTTGCAAATGCACTTACAAGCATAATTAATGTTGATTTCGGTAAATGGAAGTTTGTAATTAAACCATCAATTGCTTTAAATTCATATCCCGGATACATGAAAATATCTGTCCATCCAGAAGCGGCGCAAAGCTTACCTTCATGATCTGTTGCAATTGTTTCTAACGTACGAGTTGATGTCGTACCTACAGTAATAATACGTCCACCATTCTCTTTCACACGATTTAATAATGCCGCTGTCTCTTCAGACATATGATAATATTCTGCGTGCATATGGTGTTCTTCAATCGTGTCTGCAGAAACTGGTCTAAATGTTCCAAGTCCTACGTGAAGTGTAATGAATGCTAACTGAACGCCTTTTAGCTTTAACTTCTCAAGTAACTCTTCTGTAAAGTGAAGTCCCGCAGTCGGCGCTGCTGCTGAACCGATTTCTTTCGCATATACTGTTTGATAGCGATCGCGATCTTCTAGCGTCTCTTTAATATATGGAGGAAGTGGCATTTCCCCAAGTTCATCTAAAATTTCATAGAAGATGCCGTCATATGAAAATTCAAGCTGACGTCCACCTTGATCTGCAGTTCCTGTGCAAGTTGCTTTTAATTTCCCTTCGCCAAAAGAGATAACAGTTCCTTCTTTTACACGTTTCGCTGGCTTTACAAGCGTTTCCCACTTATCACCTTCTTCTTGTTTTAAAAGAAGTACTTCAATGTGCGCGCCTGTATCTTCTTTCACACCGTGCAAACGAGCAGGCATAACTTTCGTTTCATTTAAAACTAAGCAATCCCCCTCATGTAAGTAAGAAAGAATATCCGTAAAATGCTTATGCTCAATATCACCTGTTTCACGGTCTAACACCATTAATCTTGATGTTTCACGCTCTTCTAACGGGACTTGTGCAATAAGTTCTTCTGGTAAATGAAAATCAAACAGATTTATATCCATAGCTATATCCACCTATTTCTTATTTAAATCGATTTATTATATACATAATAAAAGATAATACAATACTTAACACAATACATGTAATGATAGGAAAATAAAAGGTAACGTTTCCTTTTTTTACAAAAATATCGCCTGGAAGCCTTCCAATGAACTTCCAAGCTAATCCAACAACGATGAGTAAGATCCCGGCTGTAATAAGCAGCTTTGGCATCTCCGTCATACTTTTGGTATCTCCATTCCGAAATGTTCATACGCAAGCGGCGTTACAATTCGGCCCCTCGGCGTTCGTTGTAAAAAGCCAATTTGTAATAAATACGGCTCATACACATCTTCAATCGTATGAGATTCTTCTCCAATTGTTGCTGAAACCGTTTCTAATCCAACTGGACCGCCACGGAATTTCTCAATAATACCAAGCAGTAATTTATGATCAATATGATCTAGACCTAATTTATCTACTTGCAGTAGCTCTAATGCCATTTGTGTAATTTCCATCGTAACCGTTCCATTACCACGAACTTGTGCGAAATCACGTACACGTCTTAAAAGACGATTCGCAATACGAGGTGTACCACGAGCACGTCTTGCAATTTCTAATGCAGCTAACGAATCGATTTCAACTTCAAATACTTCTGCTGTACGTTCAACAATCGCAGAAAGCTGATCTACTGTGTAGTACTCTAACCTTGAAAGTACACCAAAGCGGTCACGAAGCGGTGCCGATAATGCTCCAGCACGTGTTGTTGCTCCAACTAATGTAAATGGCGGTAAATCTAGGCGTACAGAACGTGCTGAGGGCCCTTTTCCAATTACAATATCAAGGCAAAAGTCTTCCATCGCAGGATACAATACTTCTTCAATTGATCTATGCAAACGATGAATTTCATCAATAAATAATACATCACCTGGCTGAAGCGCTGTTAATACAGCAGCTAAATCTCCTGGTCTTTCAATTGCGGGACCTGAAGTTGTTCTAACATTAACGCCCATCTCATTGGCAATAATATTCGCAAGCGTCGTTTTACCAAGACCTGGTGGTCCATATAAAAGCACGTGATCTAACGTTTCTTCACGCATTTTCGCCGCTTCAATAAATACTTCTAAATTATGTTTCGCTTTATCTTGGCCAATATACTGACGGAGCGTCTGTGGCCGTAATGAATATTCTAAATCCGCATCTTCATATGCAGATTCCCCTGAAAGGAGACGTTCGTCCATTATACTCACCTCTTACCATTTAGTAAAAGACTAAGTGCCTTTTTAATATACTGATCCGTCGTTAATGCTTCTTTTAATAACTCTGGTACAACACGAGAAACTTCGCGTTCTGCGTATCCAAGTGCGCGCAGAGCTTCCAGTGCCTCATCAAGCTCAGCTGATGAACCTTTATTCTCATCAAAACGTTCTGTGTCTGAGAATAAATCAACAAATGCATCTGGTACGACATCTGCTAGTTTTCCTTTTAAATCTAAAATCATTTGGCGTGCTGTTTTCTTTCCGACGCCTGGGAATTTCACTAAAAACTTCTCATCTTCATGCTCAATCGCTTGAACGACCTGTCCTGTTTGACCAGAAGCTAAAATTGCAAGAGCGCCTTTTGGCCCAATGCCAGACACGCCTAACAACTTTGTAAATAATAAACGCTCTTCACGTGTTTTAAAACCGTAAAGTGCCATAATATCTTCTCTCACATAATGATATGTATAGACACGGATTTCTTGCTTACTTCTTTGAAATACATACGGATTTGGTGTGAAAATTTGATAACCAATTCCATTATGATCAATTACGACATATTCCGGCCCTACATACTCCACGTAACCTGTAACATATTCAAACAAAATACGATCTCTCCCTCTTAAATCATGTATTCCATTTTAACATATTTAATGATAGAAAAGCGAGACTGCCCCAACAAATGTTCTCCACTTGAAACTTCTGTTATTTTCCATTGACAGAAAGGTTAAAGCACCTTAATATACAGAAGTCGATAATGATTATCAATACTAATTAAAGGGGTTACATCAGGATGAAACGTAAGCTATTTATTTTATTTACTATTATGCTTGTTGTTCTTTCTATCGTTGGCTGTTCTTCTCAAAAAGAAGAATCGAAAGCAAAAGAACAATCGAAAACAAAAGTTGTAAAACATGCTAAAGGTGAAGCTACAATTCCAGTAAATCCAAAGAGAATTGTTGACTTATCTGGATCAACAGAAGAACTATTACTTCTTGGACATAAACCTGTTGGTACAGCAAATACATATAAAGATAAAATCCAAAATCACTTAACAGACAAGTTAGATGGAGTAAAAGCAGTAGGTTGGTACTGGGCACCTAAAGTTGATTTAGAAGCTGTTACTGCTTTAAAACCAGACTTAATTATTTTAAACAACCGTCAATTAAAAATTTATGATCAACTAGAAAAGGTTGCACCTACAGTTGTTCTAGAAACAAACTTAGAAGACTGGCGTGGTAAGTTTAAAGAAGTAGGTAAGCTATTTGACGAAGAGAAGAAAGCAGACAAATGGATTGCAGACTACGATAAGAAAGCAGACTCTTTATCTAAAAAAATTAAAGAGAAAACAAAAGATGAGAACTTTATGTTCGTTGCAGTTACACCACAAAACTTCCGTGTATACGGTAGCTTCGGATACGGTGACATCATCTTTAATGACTTAAAACTTCCAGCAACAAAAGGTACGGATTTAAAACAAACGATGGCGCAAGTATCACTAGAAGGTCTAGTTGCATTCCAGCCTGACCAAATGTTTATTGTAAACTTCGGCGGCGAAGCTGATAAAGTTTACGAAGACTACAAAAACAGTGCCGTTTGGAAAGACAATAAAGCAGTTAAAAATAATCACGTATATGAAGTATCAAATGAAGTCTTCAATACGAAAGCATTCAATCCAATCGGAAAAGATATGCTAATTGATGAAATCGCAAAAGAAATTTTAGCTAAAAATAAATAAGAAAAAAAGCAGCTCACCATGAGCTGCTTTTTTTCTTACTTTGAACTGCGTATTGCTTCATTTTTTCAATCGTCTTCACAAAACCTTCTTTTGATTTAATACGAATGCCACGTTTCAATTTCGCACGTTCATAGCTCTCAAGCTTTTTCATATCAATTTGAAAGAAAGAATGGATCGCATTATCATTTTTTGGCACACCTTTGAAAATTTGTAATATCCCTTCCTCTGAAACACCAAAATACCCGCTCGTTTTCAATAACGGAGAAATATCATCAACTTTCTTTTGCAATACAATTTGTACATCATCACAATCAACGAGCTGCCATTCTTTATACTGCTGTAAAAACTTTTCTAAATCCGTCACTTTTTCTGTAAGTATTTCTTCGCTTACTTCGCCATCAACATACATACGCTCTAATAAAATTGTAACCTCAGGTTCTTTTTTCGTTACTTTTGGTACTGGCCCTTCCGCCTTCACATTCGTTTCATAAACGAAACAAAACATCATAACGAAAGCTTGCATCGCAATCAGTATCCATTTCATTTCCGTTCACCTCTTTAAGGAAAGATCATACTTTCATTAGTAGTTTTTCCGGAAATGGGGGTTTTATCCATATTACATTTCTTTCGAAAATATAAAAAATGCAGATAAGGATTCACCTCATCTGCATGTATCATTTACTTTTATATAAAATGAAAGACGCCTGCAAAGCAGGCGTCTTGATGCGTTTACGGCGAGAGACCAGGCGACCACATTCGCGTGTTTAGCACTTAAGCATATCTCTCGTCTTACGTAAATTAGCTCATCGCTTTGCTAATATAACATTAATAAAGTATAAGTGCAACATGTTTATAAAAATATTTTATTTCCTCTTTCATCTAAACAAATTATATGTAAATTATAAATTGATAAATGTAATATATATGTTACAATTAATGTAACAGCGAAATTATAATAAACAGGAGATGGGTAGTGTGAAAAAAATAAAGGATGAACGTCTCATTCTGCAAACGTTAAAAAACGTACGTATTGCTTTTCTTTTTCAATCACTTGGTATAATCGGTATTTTAGGCTATATCGGATTCACTGAAGGAATAGATCAAATTACGAAATCTCCATTATGGCTAGTATTTATTCTTACGAGTATGATCCTTAGTTATTTACAGTTAAGTGTTTCAATTGATGTAGAAGAAAGTGAAAAGGAGATAAAATTAACTCCTTATTACAAAATTGTTTTACGCTCTCTTATTGTAGGAATCGTTATGGCTATTATTTATATCATTTTCAGTCCAGAAAGCCCCCTATTTGAAGCTATTTTAACAGGTGGTATTCTCTTCATATGCTTTTTAGGTTCTTATTCCGTTAGTTATTTCATTAAAAAACGTCGTTTACAAGACGAAGATGAATAAAGAGGAAGGGCTCCCCCTTCCTCTTTTGTTTTGCTATCGCACTGTACCAGTTAAACCGTAACGAATGTCTCTGAACATATTTCCTATATCACGATTAAAATCGTTTGTAACTGTACCGTTACGTAGACGCGTACTCATTGCATCGACACGAGTAAACATATCATTTCTTACAGAAACATATACGTTTCTGTTTCCAACTTCATTTGCAACAGCTTGACGAATTTCGTTCGCCATCGCCGTTTCATTTGTCACTGTGTTACGTGGTTTTACCGCAATCGCTACATCGTTTCCATATACAACTGTAGACACACGGTCTACGTTATTCATACGTTTCACACGATTTGTTATTCTTTCAGCTGTTTTACCATCATTGTTAATGTATGAATTGTTCATTGTAATATTACGAGTTGGATGCGGATTAGCAATTTGTCCATTGTAATTTACATCACGGTAATAATTGTATCCTGTATCGTTACGACCATTTCTATATGTTACATAATCTGTATAACGATCATTACGCGTCACATTATCACGATACTGGTGTGTATCATTATAAGATGTACGCTCGTAATTGTAGTTACGTCCATCCATTGCATTGTTTTTTGGTGTACCACATGCAGCTAATGCACTAGTAACTAACAAAGAAGCAGCAATCACTTTTACTTTCGTATTCAATACAAAAACCCCCTCTGTTAGAATGAGCTTCTCTACTGAAAAGCTCCCTCTTATGATGAGTAACAGAGAAGGTTTTTACACTGTTAATATTTCACTGGGAATTTTCTAGCACTTCATAAAAAAACTGCATTTTCTTAATCAACAAGAATGCAAAAAAGGCGGGAATACTCCCGCCTTTTTAAACTTCTTCTTCGTCCTCTTCTTCTGAAACGGGCTCTCCAAATACATTTGGTGGATCTGGTTGATAATACATCGTTCCTGGCTGTGGTGCATATGCAGACTGAGTTGGTTGATAATATAAAGGATTCGCATATTGCGGACCGCCTGGTTGTGGACTATATAGTCTACTTTCTCCTCCGCATCCACAATCTTCCTCACCCTGCACAAGCGGCGGCATGTTATTATCCATTGGCATCATATTCTGGTTTGGCATAGACGTATGTTGCGGTCCAAACGGCGCTCCTTGCTGATATGGCATTTGATATGGATTTGGTTGTTGATAATACGGATTCGGCGGCATCATGGGCTGTTGATACGGCATTTGATAGGGCATCATATTTGGTGGTTGATTGTTATCCATAATCGGCATCATATTCGGCATTTGATTGTTATCCATAATTGGCATTATATTCGGCATTTGATTGTTATCCATGATTGGCATCATATTCGGCATTTGGTTATTATCCATAATCGGCATTATATTCGGCATTTGATTGTTATCCATAATTGGCATCATGTTCGGCATTTGATTGTTATCCATAATTGGCATCATATTCGGCATTTGATTGTTATCCATAATTGGCATCATATTCGGCATTTGATTGTTATCCATAATTGGCATCATATTCGGCATTTGATTGTTATCCATAATTGGCATCATATTCGGCATTTGATTGTTATCCATAATTG
Organism: Bacillus sp. FSL K6-0073; assembly: GCF_038006085.1. Classification (NCBI taxonomy): domain Bacteria; kingdom Bacillati; phylum Bacillota; class Bacilli; order Caryophanales; family Bacillaceae; genus Bacillus; species Bacillus sp. FSL K6-0073. The sequence continues at coordinate 4,438,731 of NZ_JBBOUN010000001.1, forward strand.
GCATCATATTCGGCATTTGATTGTTATCCATAATTGGCATCATATTCGGCATTTGATTGTTATCCATAATTGGCATCATATTCGGCATTTGATTGTTATCCATAATTGGCATTATATTCGGTGGTTGATTGTTATCCATAATTGGCATTATATTCGGCATTTGAATATTTGGCGGTATGACTTGTGGAATAACTACATTTTCTTTCGATACATTTGGCGATACTATATTCCCTACGTTTTCTTTCTTCACTTGTGGTGACACTATATTTCCTACATTTTCTTTTTTCACTTGTGGTGACACTATATTCCCTACATTCTCTTTCTTCACTTGTGGCGACACTATATTTCCTACATTTTCTTTTTTCACTTGCGGCGACACTATATTTCCTACATTTTCTTTTTTCACTTGTGGTGACACTATATTCCCTACATTCTCTTTTTTCACTTGTGGTGACACTATATTCCCTACATTCTCTTTCTTCACTTGCGGCGATATTATATTATTTTTTTTCGTTTGCGGAGAAATGATATTGTTAGGTTTCATTTTACTAATTTGAGGAGCAATTAACTCGCTTCCTTTTTTTATTACATCTGAAATTTTATATTCTTTTTTCGGTTTTATTGGTGGTTGTGGCGGCTGCGGTAATACATTTACCGAAAACTTCGTGTTTTCTTTTTCCGCCGGTTTTTGTTTTTCTATCACAGGTGGTTTTTGAATAACAGACGGTTTTTCAACTGGTTTTTCTTTTTGAATTGGCTGTTCTTTTTGCACCTCTTTTTGCGGCTTTACCTGCATCTCCTTCTGTGGTTTCACCTGTACTTCTTTTTGTGGCTTTACTTGCATCTCTTTCTGCGGTTTTATTTGCACTTCTTTTTGTGTTTGTTGCATAGCTGGCTGCTGTGTAATTGGTGCTGATTGATACGTAACTTCTTCCTCATCTTCTATTCCAAGCGGAGTTGGTGTTGCTGCAAATTCTTTTTGCTGCACTTCTTTTACGTATTGCTTTGGAGGCGCTGAACCTGCTCCAGCCTGTTGTTTCATGTGAACACTCTTTGATGGCACTTTAATTTTCATACCTGGCATGATTAAATCTGGATTACTAAGTTGTGTATTTGTTTTTTTCAACGTGTCAAAATCCACTCCGTACTTTTTCGCAATTTTCCAAAGGGTATCCCCTTTTTGCACGATATGAATTTTCAAATTTTCCCCCTCCTGTATAACTTATCTATAAGTAACAAATCTCATGAAGTAACTCTTTCTAAATAACATTAACTTCTTTTTACTTTTATCACTTCTTCGATTTTCAATATCATTCGAAGTGGAATAAGCATAAAGAACCACAATGATTTCTTCAAAACAATGTATGCCCATTTCGTTCTCGTTATGATTATATGTATGAAAAAAAGCAACGGGAATACCGTTGCTTTACACACGCTCTAACATACGATTTAATGCAAGAACTGCTTCTGCCGTTACTTGTTTGTCTACGCTAATAACGTTAATTTCTTCTCCTCTTTCTATCGTTTCAAGTGTCCATAATAAGTGAGGCAGATCTATTCGATTCATCGTTAAGCACGGACACATAAATGGATTAAGCGAAACAATTTCTTTATCTGGATGTTGCTGAATAATTCGATTCACTAAATTCATTTCTGTACCAATCGCCCATTTGCTACCAGATGGCGCTGATTCAATCATATCAATAATATATTTCGTTGAGCCTGCATAATCTGAAGCAGCTACAACTTCATAGCAACATTCTGGATGTACAATAATATTCATATTAGAATGATTTTTTCGTACACTCTCAATATTCTTCACTGTAAAATTTTGATGAACAGAACAATGTCCTTTCCATAAAATCACTTGAATTTCTTCTATATCCCCATCGTACTCTAATGAATCTGTGTGCGGGTCCCATACTGCCATTTTATCTAACGGGATACCTAGATCGTACGCTGTATTTCTCCCTAAATGTTGGTCTGGTAAAAAGACGAGACGTTCTTTTTGAGTAAACGCCCAAGATACCATTTGCTTTGCATTAGAAGAAGTTACTGTTGCTCCTCCGTTACGACCACAAAACGCTTTAATTGCAGCTGTAGAGTTCACATATGTTAACGGAATCATCGTATCTCCAAATAATTTAGTGAGCTCTGCCCATGCTCTTTCTGTTTGTTCAATATCTGCCATATCCGCCATCGAACAACCTGCACGCATATCTGGTAAGATGACAACTTGATCATCTGTCGTCAACATATCTGCTGTTTCCGCCATAAAGTGTACCCCGCAAAACACAATGTATTTTGCGTCTTTATTGCTCGCTGCAACTTGCGCAAGTTGAAGTGAATCCCCTGCTGCATCTGAAAATTGTACCACTTCATCTTTTTGATAATGATGCCCTGGAATGAATAACATTTTCCCCATTTTCTCTTTAATTTCACGAACACGCTTTTCCATATCTTCCGTTGACATTGTGTAATAACGCTCTGGTAACATCGTTTCAATCGGCTGTACTTTTTCTAAAATACTCATATACGTTTCTCCCCCTCTAAGCCACTTTCCTTACTCTTCAATATTGAAACTAATATCAAGTGCTTTCACTGAATGTGTTAACGCTCCAAGTGAAATATAATCTACCCCTGTTTTTCCGTATTTCGATAAATCTTCAATTGTGATGCCCCCTGAAGCTTCCGTAACGATGGCACTTGGTACAATCTTTGAAAACTCCCGGATTTCATCTGGCGTACGATTATCGAACATAATAATATCCGCACCAGCAGCGACAGCCTCTCTCACCTGTTCCTCAGTTTCTGTTTCCACTTCTACCTTCACCATATGTCCTAACTTTTCTTTTACTGATGTAACAGCTTTTGTAATAGAACCAGCAAAAGCAATATGATTGTCTTTAATCATGACACCATCATATAAACCGAAGCGATGATTAAATCCACCGCCGCACACGACTGCATACTTATCAAACATACGTAGTCCTGGCATCGTTTTTCGCGTATCACAAATGCGAGTATGACTACTATCTAAAGCAAGAACCGCTTTACGCGTCATCGTCGCTATTCCACTCATACGCTGAATAACGTTTAATATAACGCGCTCTGCTGTTAATAACGATGCGATTGGACCTTGCACTGTTGCAATAATTTCTCCTTTTTCTACAAGATCCCCATCTTTTTTATGAAGCTCTATTTCAATTCTCTCATCAATTAATTTAAATCCTGATTCAATTACTAAACATCCTGCAAAGACCCCTGTATCCTTCGCAAGAAACGTTCCTTTCGAAAGCAAGTTATCTGGAAAAATAAGCTGAGATGTTACATCTCTTTCTCCTATATCTTCTAAAAAAAATCGGTTTAATGCTTCTTTAACTTTTATCGTGTTCATAAAGCCCCTCTTCCCCTCATCACACAAGTTGTAGTTTTCTCTTTACTCGAACAATCTCTTTCTTTCCTATATTTCTATCTGGATAATCACTCCGGTAATGCCCGCCAATACTTTCTTCTCTTTGCAAGGCTGACACAACTATAAGCTCACAAACCGTTAACATATTAATAAGCGTTATCTCTTCATTCGTAAGAACATCATGTTGTAATATCATATTTCGAACACCATACTTACTAAACCATCTCTTCGCATAAGATAAACTTTGCTCTGTTCGCACAATCCCAACATATTTCATCATGCATTTTTGTATTTCTTCTTTCGTCGGTAAATGATTCGGAACGATAAACTTTTCTTCCTTTTCAGCTAGCATGTTCACCTTTTCTTTTGTCTCTCTAGATAAAATGTGTCGTCCGATTCTTTTTCCAAACACAAGACCTTCTAATAATGAATTACTCGCTAATCTATTTGCACCATGAACTCCGTTACAAGCTACTTCACCGACTGCGTATAAGTTCGGAATAGACGTCTCTCCATCACAGTTCGTTTTCACGCCGCCCATGTGAAAATGAGTACCAGGCACGACTGGAATAAGTTTTTTATTTATATCGACTCCATTTGTTTTACATATCGATGACACGGTCGGAAAGCGTTGTTCAAAGTTTTGAATCATTTCGATGTTTAAGTACACTTTTTCACCCGCAAGTAGCTGTTCATGAATAGCCCGTGCGACTACATCACGAGGTGCTAGATCCTGTTCGGAATGTATATCCATCATAAAACGCTGCCCTTTTCCATTTATAAGGACAGCTCCTTCTCCGCGAACAGCTTCGGACACGAGGCCGGAACAACGCCCACCCGCGTATAACATCGTCGGATGAAATTGTATAAACTCTAAATCTACAAGCTCTCCGCCTGCACGGTACACCATTGCAAGTCCGTCGCCTGTAATCGTCTCATCATTAGAAGTAAAGGCGTATAAACCGCCAATACCGCCTGAAGCTAACACCGTACAATCTGCATTGTAACGTTTCAATTCTCCTTTATTGTTGCGAGTTAAAGCCCCAACACATTTATCTTTTTCTATAATAAAATCGAGCACCATTTCCTGTTCCACTACCGTAACGTATGGAGCTACTTCTTGAATAAGATGCTCTAATAAATTCTTTCCTGTTGCATCGCCACCTGCATGTAAAATACGACGTTTTCGATGCGCTCCTTCTTTTCCAAGATGAGGACCTGTTTCATCTCCATCAAATTTCATTCCTCTTTCAATAAGGTTATTAATTTCTTTCGGTCCCTCCTCGACTAAATAACGGACCACTTCTTCATTGTTATAATGACACCCTGCTACTAATGTATCTTCAAAATGATCATTAGGATTGTCATATGTAGCTACCGCTGCGGCAATTCCACCTTGAGCTAAATGTGTATTATTATTACGTTTCGTCTCCTTTGTGATAATAATCACATTCTTTTCGTGACAAATCTCTTTTGCAACACGAAGTGCCGCAACACCACTTCCAATAATTAAGACATCTGCACTTGGCATAATTGTTGCCTCCTACTTTACACTTTTCAACTGTCTTGACACCTATATTTACATAGTTTTAAAATAATGACAAGAGTTTTTTTATAATTCTTATTTTCACTACCATTTAAAAAGTAAAAGAACTGTAACTCTTACTAGAGAGAGGAACTTACATGATGATATATCTTGACTATGCAGCTACTACACCTATGAGCGAGGAAGCGTTACAAACATATATGAAAGCAGCGTCGCAATACTTCGGAAATGAACAAAGTTTACATGATATTGGAGGAACAGCTGCTTCTTTATTACAAGTTTGCCGAAAAACATTTGCGGAAATGATTGGAGGAAAAGAACAAGGAGTATTTTTCACAAGTGGCGGATCGGAATCAAACTATCTTGCGATTCAATCACTTCTAAATGCCCGAACTAAGAAGCATATTATTACGACACCTATGGAACATGCATCCATTCGAAGTTATTTTCAATCTCTAAAATCAAAAGGCTATACGATCACTGAAATTCCTGTTGATAAAAGCGGACTCCTTTGTTTAGTAGATTTAGAGGCAGCTATTACAGAAGATACTGCGCTAGCAAGTATACAGCATGGAAACTCTGAAATCGGAACCGTTCAAAACATTACAGAAATCGGGGCACTTTTAAAAAAATATAATGTTTTATTTCATACAGATTGTGTGCAAACGTTTGGTAAACTGCCTATCCATGTTTTTGAGATGGGCATTGATAGTCTTTCTGTTTCAGCACATAAAATATACGGACCAAAAGGTGTCGGCGCTTGCTACATAAATCCGCAATCTCGCTGGGAGCAAGTATTTCCGGGAACTTCTCACGAAAAAGGATTTCGCCCAGGTACAGTGAACGTTCCCGGCATCGCATCTTTTTTAACAGCTGCTGAAAATATATTAAAAACTCAATGGGAAGAAAGTTTACGTTTTAAAGAGTTACGCTCCTACTTTTTAGGGCAAATACAAACACTTCCGCTAGAAATTGAAGTAGAAGGTCATTCTACTTCTTGTTTACCACATATTGTTGGGGTTACAATAAAAGGAATAGAAGGTCAATATACTATGCTAGAATGTAATCGCCATGGTATCGCCATTTCCACCGGAAGTGCTTGCCAAGTCGGTAAACAAGAACCTTCGAAAACTATGCTTGCAATTGGAAAAACGTATGAAGAGGCCAAACAATATGTCCGCTTCTCTTTCGGACAACAAACAACGAAAGATCAAATTGATACTACTATTCATGCACTACACACAATTGGAAATCAATTTTATAGAGGTGTTAAATCATAATGAAACAAAATGACCAAAAAAAGATTTTAGGTGAAGAAAGACGACAGCTTATCCTTCAGTGGCTTCTCGCTGCAAATGAGCCGTTATCTGGGAATGAACTATCGAAGAAGACAAACGTAAGTAGGCAAGTTATCGTGCAAGATATTTCCTTGCTTAAAGCACGAAACGAACCAATTATTGCGACTGCCCAAGGCTATTTATATTTAAAACCACAAGAGAAACAACAAGCTTTTGAACGCGTAATCGTATGCCAGCACAAACCAGCAGAAGTACGTCAAGAACTTACAATGCTTGTTGACCACGGCGTTACGATTAAAGATGTAAAAGTTGAGCATCCTGTATACGGTGACTTAACAGCATCCATCATGGTAAGCAATCGCTTTGATGTAGAGCAATATTTACAAAAAATCGAAAACACAAATGCTTCCTATCTTTCACAACTAACAGATGGTATTCACTTACATACAATTGAGGCAGATTCTAAAGAAAAGTTAGATGCTGCTTGTGAGGCGTTAGATAAAGCAGGATTTCTGGTTTATTAATGTAAGGCACAGAGTTTTTATCATTCTCTGTGCTTTTTTAATGCTATAATATTGTAATCAATCGTAAAGGAGATCAAATATGGGAATTGAACTCGTTCACTTTAGCATTGGCAAACCGAAACAAATGAAATATGGCGAAGATAAAGAAATGATAACAGGTATATGTAAAGACCCTACAGAAGAGGCCTTTCTCTCAAAAGACGGATTTCGTGGTGATGATGTAGCGGATTTAAAACATCACGGCGGTCCTGATCGTGCTGTTTGTGTGTACCCACACGAGCATTACGCACTATGGGAAGAGGAATTTCAAACTACGCTTCCAGCTTCCACATTTGGCGAAAACATTACCGTAACAAATATGTTAGAGCGTGATGTTTGCATCGGAGATACATATCAACTAGGTGAATCAATCATTCAAGTGACACAATCAAGAGTACCTTGTAGCACAATTTCAAAACGTCTTGGCATCCCTGGCATACTGCCACGCATTGTAGCAACTGGATTTACAGGCTACCTATGCCGCGTTCTTCAAGAAGGTACTGTACGTAAAGATTCTAAAATTACATTACTAGAACGTCAACCGAGCAATATTTCTGTTTTGTTCTCTAACGAAATTTATTTTCATAATAGAAAAGATAAAGATGGCATTGAAAAAATTCTTGCCGTTCCAGAACTAGCTGATATTTGGCGTGGTCAGTTAGAAGATCGTCTTGCGAAGTTAAAATAAAGAATCACACCAGGTAAAACAGTATTGAGTCCATCATACCAGATGGACTCTTTTTATTTTCTCTTCCTTCACGTCCAAACATATAAAAATATATTTCATATTATATATGGACAACCTTTAATTCTTATATGTGAAGGGAGTGATTAATTATGGCGGATTACTTCTTAAAAAATGGAAAAAAATATTATAAGAAAAATGATCGTCCATGTAATTCTTCAAATTCAGATTCAAATAACTGTTTTATACAGAACTATACTATTTTCGGCACGGGAAATACCCCTCAAGATCTTGATATAACAACTGGAATTCCTCGAACTGTATTTGAAAACTTCACTAAAAATCATAATAAGACACTTATTAAATTTAGTTTCAGTCCTGCATTTGCAACAACGATTAGATTAACAATTGCAAGATTAAACCATCGCTCTCCACTTACATTTACCTTAACACCAGGAGATATTAAAACATTTTTAGTAGAAGATGTTGAGAGTATTACTTTCTCAGATACTGTAGCTCCATCTACACTCAATCTATTAATACAACAAACGAATTGTATTTGCTGCAGTAATTCGAACAATGATGAATCCTACTATTATAATAGTTGTAATGATGCGTACTAAAAACACGACAAAAGAGTTACCTATTCCTAACAGAAAGCCGTCCTAAATATCTTTTAGGACGGCTTCTTTATTTTGCTAGCTTAATTAATCACTTACTTCAATAGAATCGATAGCTTACTCTGCCTCAAACCGAAAAACAGCTTTTCATTTCAATCAAGTTTAACAACAGCTCCCCTCTACAACCAATAAGAAGAATAACTTCCCAACACAGTAACAGAAAAACCGAGTGCTTCAAGTTCCATCGTTACGCCTGGCAATAATACGTCATCATATGCTTTATCGACATCGATTAAGAAAAAGTAATTTCCAAGACCTGTTTTCATCGGACGCGATTCGATTTTTGATAAGTTTAATTTTCTCCATGCGAAAGCTGATAACACTTGATATAGGGCACCTGCATAATCTGCAGGTAACGTTATCATAAGCGTCGTTTTCTCTCCGCGATTCTCTCCGTTATTCGGGAGTACTGCTTTCTTTTTCTTATGGAGTACTAGGAAACGTGTGTGATTATTTTTATGCGTATGAATACTACGCCTCACAATTGTTAATCCGTATTTTTCTGCAGCTGCTTCATTTGCAATAGCAGCAACTTTCTCTTCAGGATGTTCTTTCACATATTGCGCAGCAGCACTTGTGGATGTCATATCTCGAACAGTTACTCCTTTTAATTCTTCATTTAAAAATTTATGGCACTGTGCAATGGCATGCGGATGAGAATGCACTGCATATACTTCACCCCACACTTCTGCATACTGCGGATGTACAAGTAAATGCTGCTGAATTGGTACTGTAATTTCTCCTACAATGGAAAGCGGCTGCTCATGTACAAGGTAATCAACCGTTATATTCACTGAACCTTCTATTGCATTTTCTAACGGTACAACTGCGAAGTCTACATTTTCATTTGCAGCTGCATCTATACAATCTGGAATCGTTCGATACGGTACATGCTCTGCTTCCGGAAAAAAACGACTCACCGCCATATTTGTAAATGTTGCTTCTGGTCCTAAATATCCTACTCGAATCATCGTTTTTTCCCCTCTTTTTCGTTTTCTTACTGTTATACCATACTTTTTTATATTCTTCTATGTAAATTTCGAATATTAAAAAAAGACTAGCATTCGCTAGTCTAAATGTTTCTTATATTCTCTTTGAGCGAAGAAGAAATAAATGATACATGCTGCGATATAAAACAGAATGAACAAACCTACTTTTCTTAATGATCCATCCATAAAAAGCGTATTATGAAACGTATATAACGCAACTGCACTGTGCATACTCCCTACTATAATTGGCGCAAAAAATAGCATACATAATTGCCAACGAGAAATTTTCCATACTTCTTCCTTCGTCATTCCAAGTTTAGAGAGTACACCATACTGCTTTCGGTCCGATGCAATATTATGGAACCATTTAAAATAAACGATACTACATGAAGTAAGAAAGAATAATATACTAATAAATGAGCCTACAAATAGAGTAATATCGCCGCCTTCTTTCATATTTACATACAACTCCATATTGCTTCGAAATGCATTATTATCTTGTTTCATATGTTTCCGTAAATCTTCATTTAATTTCTTCGTCTTTTCGATATTTGGTAATGTGTAGCCTCTATATATCATTTTTTCAGAATCAGGAACCTGATTTGCTATACTATCAAAATCTTCATCATTCATAACGAAGAACAGACCATTAATGTACGAAGGATGATGGTTAAATTGAACCCCTTCTTTCTGACCGTTAAATACGAATTGATATGGTTGATTCATTACTTGCAATTGAATCTCTTTTTGATTATATACATTCGAATTATTGTATTTATTATAATAAACGAGTGTCACTGTACCTTTTTTAGGACGATACGTTTTCTGTTTTTGTTTCCTTGCTTCTTGGTTATATTCACTTTCTTTTATAAGCGGTACTATTGTTGTTTCTCCTTTACTAGACTGAAAGGATGCATACACTCCAACAAAACTCATATATTGAAAATCGTCATACTCATATTGATGCAGTAATTTTTCAACCGCACCTTCCTCAAAGACTTCATGAGTAGAAATACCTTTTTCTATGTACGAAAACGAGTGTACCCCTCCAGTTCGCCACATATCTTGCATGCTAGAAAAATATAAGAACACCGTACCTGTTGCTGTAACTACAAACGTCGTTGCCATAGACATCAGAAAGAAAAAGCGACCATTTTCCTTCATTCGATGTGACAATTGATTCACTATAAATAAATACGGATATGTATACATAATCTTTTTATTTCGCTTTATCATTTCTAACACTTGGGTAGCTCCATGTGTAAAAGAAAAGTACGTTCCAAAAAAGACAAGTATAGACACAGGGAAAAAGTATATCACTATCGTAGCCATCGTCACTTGTAGCGCCAACGCATATCCGCCCACTAAACAAGCAAAGCCGAATAAACAGAGCCACTTTGATGTTTTCTTCTCTTTTTTATCTGTTCGAAATTCTTTCAACAACCGAATGATTTTTATATTCCATATACGTAAAGCACTTATAAAAGATAACAAAATAAAAACGACCATATATGTAATAAATGTTACACCAATCGCCCTTACGTCAAATATGACAGGGAGTTCTTTCGGAAGCCCCAGTAACATACTAAATACCATAAAAAAGAGTTTTAAAAATATCATACCAAGCCCAATACCGAAAATATTCGCGAAGACCCCGATTAAAATTTGCTCGGTCATAATCACTCCTATTACGTTAGACTTCGTTGCTCCCATTAACATATATAACCCTAATTCTTTCTTACGTGCTTCTATGAAAATAGAAGTAGAGTACAAAATAAATATGACGAAAAAAGAAATGATTATAACATTACATATGATAAGTCCCCAGCGTACGTTTTGATACCACATCGTCTCTTGCATATATGGATGCACAATGACAGACATATATGCGTAAGAAGCAAATATTGCAAAACAACTACTTAAGAAAAACACTTTATAATTACGCCAATTTCCTTTTATATTTTGCAGCGCTAGTTGCCGAATTTTCATCTATCGTCCTCCTGTAACTTACTACATAGGCAAAAAGCTAGAGGTTCCCCTAGCTTTTTACGTGTTTTAAATATCCTCTTTGTGCGATCATAAAGTAAATGGCAGAAGCTAAAATGTATGCTCCAATTACAAGCGCGCCTGATTTCCACAAATCAATATAAAGCATTTTTCCTAACGTATGAAGAGCAACTCCACTATGAATGGAACCGATTAAAATTGGGATAAAGAAGATAACTCCCATTTGTCGAATCGCAATTTTGCGAATTTCTTTATCTGTCATACCGATTCTCTTTAACGATTTAAATTGAATACGATCTTGTTCTTTATCGTTAAACCATTTAAAGTATGTCATACTACAAGCGAAGAAGAAGAACAGTACCGCTACGAAGAAACCGATGAACATTGTAATTGCTCCACCTTCTCTTATATCCTTATACGCAAACACTGAATTTCTCAATTCTCCTTGCTTTTCTGGTGCAATTTCATTTTTCAAATCTAATACAAGATCTTCTGTAATTTTCCAATCCTCAATATAATAACCATAATATTTCGTCTTTTCTTCATCTGGTACGAGTTTTGCATATTTCTCAAAATCTTGTTCATTTACAACGAGATATTCACTATCATTAAAAACAGAATACTGCGTTGGGGCATTTAATTGAACAGACTGCTTTTGTCCGTTAATTGTAAATTCATACGGTTTCGTACGGTCTATCTTCATCAGTTCATTTGACATATCAACCATAACCATCGTTGCACTACCCATTGCATTATGAATTTCTGAAGGTTGCTCTCTCTTTTGTTTACGCACTTCCGCATTATATTCTTTTTCTGAAATAATCGTCATCGGTACTTCATGTTCACTATTAAACAACGTTATTTTCTGTGTTGCTGGTAGTTTAACGTAGGTTACTTTTCGTGCATCTTCAAACCCGTGTCTCTTCACAAGCTCCTGTACCTTTTCTTCATTAATAAGGCTATATGTATTTAACCCCTTTTCCTCATATGAAATAGCATGTGGTGTAAGTTCTACCGTTTCCGCACTCAAATTTTCAAAATATACGTAAAGCGTGCCAACTGCCGAGGATACAATCGCCGTAATAATAGAAATTACAAATAGAAAACGAGCATTATCTTTCATTTTATAAATAAGGTTGCTAAGAACAAACATATTTGGATACGTATAGAAAGATTGCTTTCTTTTTTGTAATGCTTTTAATACAACTGTACTACCTTGTGTAAATAGTAAATACGTTCCGCCAATTGTCAGTCCTACCACCGGTAAAAAGAGGATGAGGAAATTCAGAAACGTTACTTGGAAGCTAAGTACATATGCAACAATAATACATCCTATACCAACTACACATAACCATGTAAATGCAAATGGCTCTACTTTTTGCTTTCTTGCCTCTCTTAATAAATCAATAATTTGCAAGCGTCCTACTGTCCAAACACTAAACAATGATAGGATTAAAAATAGAATAAAGTATACACCAGCTGTAATAAGAACTGCTTTACTATTCCAAACAAGTGGAAGTGTCTTATCTATTTTTAATAATACGCTTAACGCTTGGAAAAATAATTTTGAACAAAGCATTCCAACCCCAATACCAACTACAATTGCAATACTACCTAACATCAGTTGCTCTAATATAATCATTCGGCCGAGCTGCGATTTCGTTCCGCCTATTAATGTTAGTAGACCAAACTCTTTTTTTCTTGCTCGTAAAAACGTTGAATTTGCATATAAAATAAAGAGTGCCGAGAAGATGACCACAATATAATTCATCGATTCTAATCCTTTTGTGATCATCTTTCTCATACTAATATTACCGCTTACGACATCTGGATGATAAATAAAAGAAGCATACATAAAAAATACGACAATCGATAAACAACTACTTATAAGAAACGCTTTATAGTTACGCCAATTTCCTTTTACGTTATTAAGCGCGAGCTGGCGAAAGTTCATGATATTCTCCTCCTAGCATCGCAAGTACGTCCAGAATTTCTTGGAAAAAGGCTTGTTTCGTTCTTCCTTTATGTATTTCCGAGAAAATTTCTCCATCGCGTATGAAAAGGATACGTTCACAATAACTAGCCGCTACTGGATCGTGCGTAACCATTGCAATCGTTACTTTCTTTTGCTCGTGTAAATCTTGCAGGGCTCCCATTAGCGATTTCGCTGACTTTGAGTCTAAGTTTCCAGTTGGCTCATCTGCTAAAATTAACGTCGGTTCATGAATGATTGCTCTCGCTGCTGCTGCACGTTGTTGTTGTCCCCCAGATACTTCGTATACTTTTTTATTTAAAATTTCTTCGATGTTTAAAAACTTTGCAATTTCCAGTACTTTCGCATCGATTTCATTTACAGATTTCTTCGCCATTACAAGTGGTAAAATAATGTTTTCTTTAATGGATAACGTATCAAGTAAGTTAAAATCTTGGAAGATGAATCCTAAATGTGTACGGCGAAACTCCGCTAATTTTGCAGCACGCATTTGATTAATTTCTTCACCATTTACAAGCACATGACCTGAAGTTTGCTTATCAATTGTTGCTAATAAATTTAAAAGCGTCGTTTTTCCGCTTCCTGAAGGGCCCATAATCCCTACAAATTCGCCTTCTTCTATTTTAAAATTTATATCGTTTAAAGCAGTCGTCGCTACTGAACCTTTTGATTGGTACACCTTCGTTAAGCCTTTTACTTCAAGAACACTCATTTCTAATCCCCCTATGTGTTTTCTTCTTACATTTACTATAAGAAAAATAAGAAAAAGAAACGAGTGATTTCCCTTACAAAACGTTTTGTTATCTTACAGTTTTGTCATTTTTCTCATCAATGTATGATATTCTTCATCTTTTGCAAATTGGAACGTGAATGTTGTCCCTTCTCCTTCAGCCGATTGGACATACATTCCATGATGTAAATTATCACAAATTTCCTTCGTAATATATAAGCCCATCCCAGTCGCTTCTCTCGTTTTACGTCCATTTATTCCCGTAAAAAATGGATCAAATATGCGCTTTACGTCTTGCTCTGGAATACCAATTCCATTGTCCTTAATATGTAATAACACCTTTTGATTTTTCTCTTCAATTTGAAATTGAATTTCTTTTTTCTCTGCCGCTGAAATTTTTGTATACTTGATTGCGTTTACAACAATTTGACCTATAGCAATACTCAGCCATTTTCTATCAGATGCAACCATACAAGTATCTTCTTCAAACATCACTTTCGGAAATACAGACGATTGAATGAAGGATTTTCGATTTTCATTAATAATACCTCGCACGACATCTATAACATTTACTACTTCTACCTTATAATCTTTCGCAAACTGCTCTAGTCTTGCCATATGTAACGCTAAATCTAAACCATTTAGTATACGGTTATTTTCTTCACGAATACTTTCAACTGTTGCTCTTGCCTCACGATGCTCTTTGCCAAACTTCTGCAACAATAATTCAATAACAGATACTGGTGTTTTCATTTGGTGAATCCATTGGTTCATAAATATCATTTGTTGTTGCTCTTTCGTATGCTGTTTATGAACTTCATTCATATATTGCTGTCTTAATAACGTAAAAGATTCAACGACCATTTCTTGCTCTGATGTATAAGATTCATCAATAAGTAAAGAGTCATGTAATGTATTTCCACCAGTAACATACTTTTCGATCCTCTTTAAAAACACACTCCGTTTTCGGTAATCGTAAATGAGGTATACAGTAAACACAACTGTTCCTAATAAAAGTCCATATAACCACGTACTCCAATCAATGGATTTCTTTTCCAAAAGACTTTGCAACTGTAAAACGAGCCCAAATAAACAAAGGCTAACAAGATAAGAAAGAATTAAAGAAAAGCGGTCCATAAGGTAATTTTTAACCTTCATGCCCTTCGCCCCACTCCGTAAGAAGCGCATAACCATATCCACGTTTCGTTACAATTGCATTTTTAATGCCTAACTCCTCTAGTTTCTTCCTTACACGTTTTACATTTACGGTTAATGTATTATCATCCACAAATGCTACTTCATCCCATAGAGCTTCTAACAGTTCTTCGCGCGATACATATTGATTCACCTGTTTCATTAAACACTCTAATAAGTAAAATTCATTTTTTGTCAGTTCAGTTTGTTGTCCTTGCCACTCAACAATATGCTGAGACGGGAATAACAACAGTCCATTTACACCTAAACAATCACTCTCAGCAGCAGAAGCATACTCTCCGTAACCACGGCGAAGTGCACTCTTCACCTTTGCCATTACGACATCTAAATGGAATGGCTTCGTAATATAATCATCACCGCCATTTTCAATCGCCATTACTTGATCCATTTCTCCTGTTCTTGCAGAAACAAAAATAATTGGCGCATTCGATACAGTACGAATTTGACGACACCAATAAAAACCGTCAAAGTACGGTAAATTAATATCAAGTAACACGAGATGAGGATTCACTTTTACAAACTCATCTTTTATTTGACGTAAATCACTTGCTCTAAATGATTGATAGCCATACCTTTCTAAATGCTCTTCCAATATTCCCGCGATTTTCTCATCATCTTCTACAATTAATATTTTATACATGCTCGTTTTCTCCCCATAAAAAATTCTTCTAAAACCACTCCCTTTTTATTATAAATTGAAAATTTAATTAGTGGGGATTTTTTCCTATATAAATCCGATTTTTACGATATAAAAAAAAGACTGCCGTATTTCGGCAGTCTTAATCGATAAATTCAAATTCATATTCAAGAATTTTTACAATATCTCCGTCTTTCGCACCACGTGCACGAAGCGCTTCATCAATACCCATTCCGCGCATTTGACGAGCGAAACGACGTATAGATTCATCACGTGAGAAGTCTGTCATCTTGAATGTTTTCTCGATATCGTAACCAGAGATAACAAACGTGCCATCACTTTCACGTGTAATTTCAAATTTAACACCTTCAGTATCAAATTTGTACATTACACTTGTATCAGACTCATCCGCAACTTCATGTATTGGGAATTCTGGTGTTGTTTCTATTAAGTTCGCTACTTCAAACAGTAAGTCACGAACACCTTGTCTTGTTACAGCTGAGATTGGGAAGATTTTTACTTCGTCTCCCACTTTCTCTTTAAATGCTTGTAAGTTTTCTTCTGCATCTGGCATATCCATTTTGTTTGCAACAACAACTTGTGGACGCTCAGTTAAGCGAAGATTGTATTCTTTTAATTCATTATTAATCGTTACGTAATCTTCATATGGATCACGGCCTTCTAAACCAGACATATCAATAACATGCACGATTACACGTGTACGCTCAATATGACGTAAGAATTGGTGTCCAAGTCCGACGCCAGCATGTGCGCCTTCAATTAGTCCTGGAAGGTCAGCCATAACGAAGCTGCGGTTATCACCCGTTTCAACAACACCAAGATTTGGAACGATTGTTGTGAAATGATACTCTGCAATTTTCGGACGCGCTGATGATACAACAGATAATAATGTAGATTTACCTACACTTGGGAATCCAACAAGTCCAACGTCTGCTAGTACTTTAAGTTCTAGAATAACATCACGCTCTTGACCTGGTTCCCCGTTCTCAGCGATTTCTGGCGCTGGGTTCGTAGCTGTTGCGAAACGTGAGTTACCACGGCCACCGCGGCCACCTTTTGCAATTACAGCAGTTTGTCCATGCGTTACTAAATCGGCAAGAATTTGACCAGTTTTTTCATCTTTTACTACTGTTCCTGGTGGAATCTTTACAAGTAAATCTTCAGACTTACGTCCGTGCTGACCTTTACTCATTCCGTGCTGACCGCGATCAGCTTTGAAATGACGTTGGTAGCGGAAGTCCATTAATGTACGTAAGCCTTCCTCAACTACGAAAACAACATCTGCACCTTTACCACCGTCGCCACCTGCTGGGCCACCTTTTGGTACATACTTCTCACGACGATACGCAACCATACCATTACCACCGTCGCCGCCTTTTACATATATCTTGACCTGATCTACAAACATTATTTCACCACACTTTTTTCAATTGGTTGTAATATAACTGAGACTTCTTCGTCTCGCACTGTATAAGAAATGGAATACCATTTATTGTTTTGGGTCGCAAGCCAATTCTGTAGTTCTTCTACACTCGTTAGCTTACCACGAAAATCAAAAAAGAAACGAGCATTATCCGCGTCACATTCAATTGTGATACAAACATAATTTTCAACATATACGTCTAAACTATGCTGAAGCATCGAGAAAAATTGATTCGTCCATGTACATACAGTCTCATCTAAGTGAGATAAGTTATGTAATTTCCCTAATACTTCGTACTCCAATAAGCACGGCTGCTGTTTCCAATTATATGTTAAAATCCACTCTGAAAATAAAGGCATTGATAGCCCCATCAGATTGGATTCTTGTCTCGCTTCTTGGACAAAACGATCGATGAGACTATGAATTTCTTCCACTTTTCCAAGGGAAAGGTTTCCTTTCACCATCTGCATACGATTGAGCCAATCATGTCTTGAATGGCGCAATGCATCTATAATTGTCCATTTTTCATTCATTTAGATACCCCTTAATATAGAAAAACTCTAACCTGCACTCAGGTTAGAGTTTTCCGTGAGTTCTTATGCTTCTTGAGCAACAGGATATACGCTCACTTGTTTGCGGTCACGACCAAGACGCTCAAAGCGTACTACGCCGTCAACTTTCGCGTATAAAGTGTCATCGCCACCACGACCAACGTTAACACCTGGATAAATTTTTGTACCGCGTTGACGGTAAAGAATTGAACCACCTGTAACCGTTTGACCATCTGCGCGTTTAGCACCAAGACGTTTTGACTGAGAGTCACGACCGTTCTTTGTACTACCTACACCTTTCTTAGATGCGAAAAACTGAAGATCTAATCTTAACATACGTTACACCTCCTGCACTTTTTCTATTAAACGGATATACTTTCCGTAATCAAGTTCGATCGTCTTAAGCGAAACAACTAATCCTTCTAAAAGTGTTTGTGCTTTTTCTGCTGTATGAACGTCTAAATCATTAGGCAATTCATACGTTAAGAATCCGCCATCACTTCCGAGTTCAATAGTTGCTTGCACATTACAAAGTTCTTCCACTGCATTTATAGAACCAAACACAACCGCTGTAGTTCCAGCACAGACAAGGTCTTGTCCATGTGGCGCATAATCGGCATGTCCAGTCATTTTAAATGATTGGATACTTCCTAATTTCGTGCGACTTATCGTAATTTTAATCATGTTAACCAGAATTAAGCGTTGATAGCTTCAACAACTAGCTTAGTGTAAGGTTGACGATGACCTTGTTTCTTACGATTGTTCTTTTTCGCTTTGTATTTGAAAACGATAATTTTCTTAGCGCGACCTTGTTTTTCAACTTTCGCAGTAACTGTTGCACCTTCTACAACTGGGCTACCAACTTTAACGTTTTCGCCACCAACGAAAAGAACTTTGTCAAAAGTAACAGTTTCACCAGCTTCAACATCTAATTTTTCAATGTAGATTGCTTGACCAGCTTCAACTTTAATTTGTTTTCCACCTGTTTCGATAATTGCGTACATACTTGCACCTCCTCTTAATTACTAAGACTCGCCAAAAACGAGGTAGACATAAATGCCTTTAGGGAACCTGTCTTGTGCGGTTGTAGCATATAGCCGTTTAGGTGCTATAAACTATAACATAAAGATGTTATCATGAATCATAGACGGTTGTCAATAAATGTTCTGCTAACTATTTTTTCCGCTCTACAATTTCTTTTTTACTTCCAAAACGAACGATAGCATACTTTTCGATATTATCATCTTTGAAATAAATTTCAAATGGAATATTTTTTTGTAATTCTTTTTGCAAAAACTGTTTTTGCAGTTCTTTAGGCGCAGCGATTAATACCGCTTCATCTTCTATATTGCCATATGTGATTAGTTCTCTCTCTAACTCATACGCAATTGTTTCATGCGACATCACATAACCCGTCGCTTTGCAAGGTACACACTCTTTTAATAATACGTCTCGTAAAGAATGCTTTTTACGTTTACGTGTCATTTCCAAAATCCCTAGCTCCGTAAAGCCGAGCACCCTTGTATATGTGCGGTCATCTTGCATAGCAGCTATGAGACATTCTCTTACCTTTTCTTTATCTTCTCTTTTTTTCATATTAATAAAATCAATTAATATCATACCACCAATATCACGAATTCTTAATTGGCGTGCAATTTCTTCAGCTGCCATCTCATTTGTGCGAAGTACTGTATCTTGTAAATTTTGTTTTCCCGTAAACTTGCCCGTATTCACATCAATTACAGTCATCGTCTCCATTTGTTCTACAATTAAATAAGCACCATTTGAAAGCCAAACAATTTTTTGAAGTGCTTTCTCAATTTCACGCTCTATTCCAAAATGGTTAAACATCGAAGACTTTTCATTATAAAAAGATACTTTTTCTTTTCCAATTTTGTCTTCTAATTCTTTTACTATACTTCTTGTATCTACAACTACTTTTTCAATGGTTTCAATTGGGTTCTCTTGAAATACACGATCTAAAAAGGTCGCCGGTCGATGAAGTAATAACGGCGCCTTTCCTTGGCCCTCTTTTCTTTTTAACTCTTCATACAACTGTTGTAACTCTTGCATTTCAGCTTGTATTTCTTCAATTGCTCCTTTTTCAGAAGCAGAACGGAAAATGTATCCCCCCGTTCCCTCTATTTCAATTTGGAGTAATTGTTGTCTTCTTTTATTATTTTTTATTTTTCGAGAAACAGCGCGCATCTCACCAAACGGCATATAAACGACATATTTCCCGGTAAATTCTATATTCGCTGTCAATTTAGGCCCTTTCGTATCAATTGCCTCTTTCGCAACTTGTACGAGTATCGCTTGCCCTTCATGTATACGATAAGAAGATGGTACATCATCGTATGAAAGGTAAGCATGTTTTTCTAAACCGATGTTTACAAAAGCTGCATTCATTCCAGCAATTGTTCTTACGACACGTCCAACATAAATATGCCCAACAATCTCTTGCTCTTCATTACGTTTCCATAAAAACTCAACAATTTTTTTCTTCTCTTCAATTGCAACGCGCTTTTCCGAACCAGCGTAATTCACATATAACGTTTTCAAAATTATTTCCTCACTTTATAATCTTCTTTGCTTTTACAATAATAAAAGGTTAGTGCTATCGTCAACACTAACCGATTAATTCTTCAACTGATGAAGTTGTTCGTTTTTCAGTAAAATATGCATAGAGCAATTCATTTTCATCCAATGTGTAATGCTCTTTATATTTTCCACGGACGATAATAGAATGCTTATATCCTCTACGAAATTTTGTGAAGATCGTATATAAACGATCTTCCGTTTGCACTTCAATAGGTGCAATCTTTTCGATTCCTCTTTTGTTTCCATAATAACGTTCTAATAAAAAACGCATAAATGCATACCGTCTTTGTTTCCACTCTTGATATAATGACACTGCTAAAAATATGAGTAGTACCCACATCATAATATTGTTACTATTCCAGAGTAACTGCCATCCTAATATTACACCAAAAAAAACACATGACAATTGCATCATCTTTTCATGTGCTTGTAAATAAGGGAAACGATATGATAATACATTAAACAATACTTTCCCGCCATCTAACGGCCAAATAGGGAGTAAATTAAATGCTAAAATAATTATATTATTCCACATAAAGAAATAATATAAATCTGTATTCAGCCAACCGGCTTCGAACAACATATAACCTACCAGCATCATCCAAACATGTTGAATCGGTCCTGCAATTACGACAACAAGTTCCTCTTTCAATGACTTATTACCATGTTCCTCAAGCTCGGCAACGCCACCAAACGGCAAAAGCTGAATTCTTTTTATACGCCAATTATAGTGTGCTGCTGCAAAAGCATGCCCAAGTTCATGAATAAGAACAATACAAAATAACAGTAGTAACTCTTTAAAACGCGCAGTAAAAATACCAATGACAATAATAACCCAAAATAATGGATGCACGGAAATTTTCGTTAAAACGTCCCTATATTTAATCAAATGATATCACCTGGATCGGATCAATAAATTTTTCATTCTTTTTTATCGCGAAATAAAACTTTCCATTTTTATCATTTGTATCATTACTCACCGTTCCAATTTTTTGTTTCTTTGAAACGTAATCATATAATTTCACTGACATATCGTTTAAGTTTGCATACCATGACTCCGTACCATCTGCATGTTGAATTTGAACTGTATTTCCAAGTTCCTCTTTCTTGCCTGCAAAAACAACTAACCCTTCATTTACTGACTCCACTTTTGCATTTGTAGCTGTTTGGACAAATACACCTTGGCCATTTTTTTGAAACCCTTGCATTACCTTTCCAGAAGCAGGAATTGCATAATCTTTTTGCTGAATACTTCCTTCTTTTTTCTCGTTCGGCGAATAGAATACGAGCGGTTTTCCAAATTGCTTTTCGTACCATTTCACTACAGTAGCAAACTGAAATTCCTCTTTCATCACTTTTTCTGTAACAGCTTTAGCTCCATTGAATGAAGAAGGAGCATTCTTATATAAAATAGCAACCGAAAGAACTAATATTGCTGATAATAAAACTTTGAAGAAAAAGACTTCCTTTCGAAATAAAGGATGCATTTCCTTTTCTCCATCTTCAATAAATACTGCTTCACTATCAAAATTCCCTCCGTTAAAATACTGCTCTTCCTCCATCCTTTCTTGCTCGGCCTTCCTTTTTGCAATCCGCTTTTTAATTTCTTCTACGCGTCTATTCTTCATACTGTCTCCTTTCTTTCGTTAAGCTAATTTCATTAGAAACAGTTGTATACAGTTTGTACATATGTATGAGCTAAGAAAGAAAGATATTCGTGTGAAGAAAAAAGAAAGCACTTCGCATATGTGCGAAGTGCTCTTAACGGATTCCAAAGAAGTTTTTCACCTTTGCAAATACCGATACCTTTTCTTGTTCAAATGCTTGTAATGGTACATTCTCACCTAACAAGCGTCTTGCAATATTACGATAAGCCAACGCTGCTTTTCCGCTTGGTTGCAACGCCACAGGTTCACCTGTATTTGTAGCTCGAATAACTTCATCGTCATCCTCGACAACACCAAGAAGCTCGATTGACAATGTACGTACAATTTCATCAACATCTAACATATCCTGTTCATGAAGCATATGACTACGTACACGATTAATAACAAGTTTCGGTGGTTCAATATCCTCTTTTTCTAAAAGCCCAATAATACGATCCGCATCGCGCATTGAGGATACTTCTGGAGTCGTAACAACGATTGCTTTATCCGCACCAGCTACCGCATTTTTAAATCCCTGCTCAATCCCCGCAGGACAATCGATTAATATGTAATCATAATCTTGACGTAATACTTGTATTAATTCATCCATTTGTTCAGGTGTTACCGCTGATTTATCACTCGTTTGTGCTGCAGGTAATAAATAAAGATCATCAAAACGTTTGTCTTTAATAAGAGCCTGAGGTAAACGGCAACGCCCTTCAACGACATCAACAAGATCAAATACAATACGATTTTCCAGCCCCATTACTACGTCTAAATTTCGAAGACCGATATCTGTGTCAATTAAGCACACTTTCTTTCCAGATAACGCTAGGGCCGTACCAATGTTCGCAGATGTAGTAGTTTTACCTACTCCGCCTTTTCCAGATGTAATTACTATTGCCTCTCCCACAGCTATACAATTCCCCTTTCTAACTTTGTTAAATTAGGTCTAAGATGAGTGAGAAGTTGCAGGCGATCGACAACAATGTGATTGTTCTCATTAATATACGCACATTCTGCCGCCTCCGCTCCGTCTTCTTTCTCTTCCGGAGCCCGCATTGCCACATCACTAATTCGAAGTTGCATCGGGTTCATAACAGATGCAGCGATTACAGCATCCGAATCCCCATAATACCCAGCATGTGCAATTCCTCTTAATGATCCTACGACAAAAATATTCCCCCCAGCGATAACCGTTCCGCCTGGATTAACATCTCCAATTAACAACAAATTTCCTTTTACATGTAAAACTTGTCCAGAGCGAACAATTTTGGAAATAGGGACAATTTCTGTTTCTTCTTTCCAAGCTATTGCTTCTGCTTTAGTGATAACATCACTTTCAATTGAATCCACAACAAGATTCTTTTTATTACGAATTAACGTACGAATCTCTTCTTGTTGGACTTCTGTTAAATAACGATTTCCTACTTTCACATGCACTTCAATTAAAGAACGTCCATCACCATCGTAGTAATGTGTAGAAAGTTTTTCATCTAATTCCACCAATAATTCTGAGAATGAACAACAATCATCTAAATGAAGCGTTATCCCATCTTTTGTCCCTTTTATCGTTACATTTTGTTGCTTTTTTTCTTCCACTAAAGTTCACCCCACCGATTCAATTCGACATAAAATTAGAAAATCCTTTTTTCTTTTTCTTCCATCGCTTTTGAAAGACGCACTATATATCGTCTCAGTGGGAAACAAACTATCAATAAGAAAATAGCATTTAACAATAAAGTAGAAAGGAGACGATCTGTGAAAAAGACATACGCTGGCATATGAGTACGTCCTAATAAAGTTAAGAATCCATACACATAATACTCTAGTGCTACAACACTAGCTAATATGATAGAAACAACAATAAATAAATTCAATTGTAGTACTTTCATCACACTATATACTAAATAAGCTAAAATCGGATAAGCAAAAATATATATCCCGACAAGTTCTGTGTATACGGTATCAAATAAGAAGCCAAATAATAGTCCGTAATAAATCCCTTGGACCGGACTATAATACACTGTAATAAAACATAAGACGATTATAAAGAAATGCGGTGCTGCTATGCTGTCTTTCCAAAACACATCCGTTGGAACAACAGTAGCAAACATATTTTCAAATAGAAACACAAAAAGGAGCAAAAGAGGAAGAGCTGCTCTTTTTAATATCTTCATCATCTCTTCTTCTCCTCCTATTCTAATGGCGCTGAAGGTGTTGCACGTTTAGCAACCGTAATATGCTCTACGTCATTTAAATCAGCGGCAGGTTTTACATAAGCTGTTTTTGTTAAGCCATATGCATCCGGCTGAACTTCAACGATTTTTCCAATTACAAGACCTTTCGGGAAAATATCACCCAGTCCAGATGTTACAACTAGTTGATCTTTATCTACCGGTGCATCAGAGCCAATCTTTGTGAAAAGAAGTAATTGCTTTTCTTTGTCATAACCTTCAATCAATCCAAAGATTTTCTCTTGCCCTTGTACAATAGCAGAAACGCGATTTGTTCGGCTCATAGAACTTAGTAATTCTACTGATGATGTAAACTGAGATACACTTTTCACTCTTCCAACTAACCCTTGTGAAGTTACTACAGCCATATCTTTTTTAATTCCTTGCTGTGCCCCTTTATCAATTCCAATTAAATCGTACCATTTATCTGGATTACGAGAAACAACAGTAGCTGGAATTTCAGTATACCCGCTATTTAACTCTTTTTTACCCGTTAGCTCTTGTAGCTTCTTGTTATCATCTTCTAATTGTTTTACTTTCCCTGATAGACCTGCATAATTATCTAATTTTGCTTTTAATTCTTTATTCTCTTCATACGTGCGCTTTACATCCTCTACATTTTCGAAGAATCCAGCTACGTATTTCGCTGGCTTTTGGAATACACGTTCTACAACACCGACAGTATCTTTAACAAACTGCTCTGGCCATGTTAAACTGTTCCGTTCTTTCAATGAGATTCCAATCAATGCCACGAGAAGAATAATACTAACCAACAAAACAATTAATCTTTTGTTTAAGAAAAACTGTGGCACGTTCACACCCTCTTAATTTCACTGATTTTTATTTTGCAATATTATCGAGCAGCAGTTTTGAAAAGATCGATATTGTCTAATGCTTTACCTGTTCCAATTGCTACGCAATCTAATGGATCTTCTGCAACAAGAACTGGCATTTTCGTTTCTTCACTAATTACTTTATCTAAATTACGTAGTAATGCCCCGCCACCTGTTAATACGATACCGCGGTCCATAATATCAGCCGCTAATTCAGGTGGAGTTTTTTCTAACGTATTTTTAACTGATTCTACAATCGCATCTACTGTATCTTTTAATGCATCTGCAATTTCTTCTGGCTGAATTAGTACTGTTTTTGGTAAACCACTTACTAAATCACGACCGCGAATTTCCATAGGCTCGATACCTTCTGGCTCGCCTGCAGAACCAATTTCTAATTTTAATGCTTCAGCTGTTCTTTCACCGATCATTAAGTTATAGCTTTTCTTAATGTACTGAATGATTGAATCGTCCATATCATCACCAGCAACACGGACTGACTGGCTTGTTACAATACCACCTAGAGAAATAATTGCAACTTCTGTTGTACCACCACCGATATCAACAACCATACTACCAGTTGGTTCCCAAACAGGTAAGTTTGCACCAATTGCTGCTGCAAATGGCTCTTCGATAGGATAAGCATCACGAGCACCCGCTTGACGAGTCGCATCGATTACTGCACGTCTTTCTACAGCTGTAATACCAGATGGTACACATACCATTACATACGGCTTACGTGAGAAGAAACCGTTTGATTTTTGAGCTTGTTGAATGTAATATTTCATCATTGTTGCAGTTGTTTCGTAATCAGCAATTACACCGTCTTTCATCGGGCGAAGTGCCACAACGTTCCCTGGTGTACGACCAATCATTTGTTTTGCGTCGCTACCTACAGCAACGATTTGTTTCGTATCAGTTTGTAACGCCACTACTGAAGGTTCACGTAAAACTACACCTTTTCCTTTTACATATACAAGCGTGTTCGCAGTTCCTAAGTCTATTCCAAGATCGCGAGTAAATCCACCAAATCCAAACATATTATTTATCTTCCTTTCTTGTTTTCACGGACTCATTTTTTCTTAATTTATATTATAAAAACAGTACGTTTTTTATATCTTTATCCTTTTTGTAGATAAATTTCTACAAAAAACTCATAAATCACATTATAAAACAAAATAAGTAAAAAGCATAGTCTTAAATATGACCTTTTTCCTTTAAACTCACGAATTTATGGTCACCTATTATAATATGATCAAGCACTTCAATTCCGATAATCTGGCCGCATTCTACTAAGCGTTTGGTTACTTCAATATCTTCACGGCTCGGCGTGGGATCTCCTGAGGGATGGTTATGAAGACATATGATAGAGGCTGCTGCACGACGGAAGGCTTCTTTAAAAACTTCCCTCGGGTGTACAATTGACGTGTTTAAACTTCCAATAAAGATCGTTTGCCTATGTATAACTTGATTTTTTGTATTTAAATATAAACAAACAAAATGCTCTTGTTGTAAAAAACGCATTTCTTCCATCATGTATTTCGCACAATCTTCTGGACTTCGAATACTATATCTATTTTGATATTCTAAACGTACCATTCTTCTGCCTAGTTCAAAGGCTGCCATAAGTTGCGATGCCTTTGAAATCCCAATACCATGTATACTAATTAGCTCTTCTAATGTTGCATCTTTCAACATACGTAAGCCATCAAATTGGTGTAAAATTTTATCTGACAACTTTAAAACTGTTTCTTCTTTAGAACCTGTTCTGAGTAACACTGCGAGAAGCTCTCGATTTGATAAACTTCCAGCACCTTCTAACAATAAACGCTCCCGTGGCTGTTCTTCTCTTACAACATCACGAATACCGTTCATCTCTCCACCCCTTTATTTGTTCTCTCAAAGAAAACCCCATGCAATTTTACGCATGGGTTACATCAATATCAAATTGTTTTAATTCCCGAACGAGACGTGCAATTGGTAAGCCAACTACACTATAGTAGTCCCCTTGAATATTTTGAACGAAAATAGATCCTTTACCTTGAATCCCATAACTACCGGCTTTATCAAGAGGTTCTTTCGACGCGACGTATGTATCAATTTCCTCTTCTGTTAACTCCCAAAATGTAACTTCTGTACGCTCATAAAAAGTAACCGTTTTTTCTTTTGCTATAATCGCAACACCTGTATACACTTCATGTGTTTTCCCTGATAGTAATTGTAACATCTCTTTCGCCTCATCCTCATTAGAAGGCTTACCAAGAATACGCGACTCATATGTAACAATTGTATCTGCACCTAACACAATGTAATCACTATTATTTTCTGCCACCGCTGATGCTTTTTGCAAGGCAAGCGACATTACAATATCAGAAGGCGATGAATATGCACCAATTGTTTCCTCTACTTCACTTACAACGATTTCAAATGGCACACTAGCTAACTCAAGTAATTCCTTCCTCCGAGGTGATCCTGAAGCTAAAATTATTTTTCTCATATTTTCTCCTTCCTTTCTCACATGAAGCAGAACAATTTATATTAATCGTATCAAAGGAATAGTTTGCCCACAAATGAAAGAAATATTAATTTCTCTAACTAAAATAAAACTTCTTTATTGCATACGATTATATTCCCGTCATAGAGAAAGCACTTTGCTCTAAATTCAAAAGAAAAGAAAGAAGTACATGTACTTCTTTCTTACTCATTTTATTATCCTATCATTTCACTTTCTACGAAACAATTTTTTCATACGAGAGTAAACCATCAATAATAACTTGATTTAATTTCGCCAAAGATTCCTTATCCACCTTCCCATCTTTTACTGTTTGTACAGCTACCGACGTATACATATACAGTTTCTTTGCTTCTTCTCGTTTCATACTTTCCCCTTCTTTTTCAACCTTTTTCCATTCTTTTTCAATTGCTTCTATATCTTTTGGGCTGCTTTTTCCACCAACTTGTACGCTAGAAGCATATTTTGCTAAATGAGTGTATAATGGCTGCACTTTTGTTAAAAATGTCCCTACTTCTTTATCATCTTTCAGCAATGCTTTATCTGTTATATCCCAGCTCTTTTTTAAAACGGAGACACCATCATTTTTATACTTAGTCATTAATTGATTTATAGACTGTTCATCGCTAGCAATACCAACAACTATTGCATACTTATCACCGCTCGGTCTCAAAGCACCAATGCCCCCATTGCCTTTCCATTCTTCAAGAGCTGCCTGTCCCTTTTCTTCAGAAGAATAAAGCCCCCCTTGAACAAAAAATAATTTCATCGGATCCAATGACGTTCCTGTCTGTGCTTTTTGTTTTTCTTCTTTCGGTGCTGGTGTTTGTTCTGCCGTTCCACCCACCTTTGATTCTCCATTTCCAGTCGGCCTTGAAGCTGTCACTTCACTTCCTCCTGTCGTTCCTTGTCCAGTAAGTAAATGAAGCATCCCCATTCCAAACGCCGTACCGATAATGATTGCAGTTGCAACGATTACAATTAATGTATTACTCCACTTCTTTCGGTATTTTTCCACAGACATTGATTTCGCTTTTTGAAACGGAACAACATTTTTCGGTCGTTCACTTTCTACTACCATCCATTCAAATTCATCTTTCTTTTTTTCCTCATACTTCGCTTCTGTTCCATTCACTTTCACTGAGATCGTTCGTGATTGCTTGTCCATACACTCACACCTCACCTCTTATCGTTGTCCGCATCATATCATATTCATTTCATAAAAAAACGAGATATTTGTCAGAGGAATTCGCCAAATAACCCTATATATTTATCTTATATGTATGCATTTGACTTCATTTGTAGAACAAAAAAACTAGATAGCAAAGACTATCTAGTTTTTCTCGCGAATATATTTTCGTACTTCAGAAATGAAATAAAGAGAACCTGTTATGATAAAAGCATCATTTTCTGCTATCTTTTCAACTTTTGTATCAATTGCCTCTTTCCAATTTTCAAAAACTAATTTTGATTCTTTCTGTGAATATGATGCAAGCTTGTCAGCAGAAATAGCACGATCAAAGGCGAATGTTGTAAAAATAATTTCATCTGCAATGGTTTCTAATTGGCCTACCATGTTATGTAATTGTTTATCACCAAGGGCAGTAAATAACACTATTACATTTTTATCTTTGTAATGTGCTTCTACTGTTTTCACAAGGCTTTCGATACCTTCTGGATTATGAGCACCATCTATAATAATATCCGGGTTACTTTGCAGCTTTTCAAAGCGCCCAATCCAATATGCTTCCCGTAATCCCGTTCTTATCTCATCTTCCTCAATTAAAAATGATAAATATGTTTTCACATACATTACTGCCATAAGTGCTAGCGCTGCATTTCCTACTTGATGAATGCCTTTCATTGAGATTTGCAAATCTTCAAATGCGGAAAAAGGACAAGTAAAATCAAACTGTTCCCCATCTTCGTTAGACTGTTTATGTAACGCTGTAAAATGCTTGCCAAGTTCGTATAAGTTTGCATGGTTTTCCTTTGCAACATTTTGAATGACTTGCAAAGCTTCTTCATCTTGTACACCAGTAATTACGGGCACGCCAGACTTAATAATCCCCGCCTTTTCATATGCAATTTCCCCTAGTGTATTTCCTAAAATATGCATATGATCGTGACCTATATTTGTAATAATCGTGAGAACAGGGTGTATAACATTGGTAGAATCAAAACGTCCACCAAGCCCTGTTTCAAATAAAACAACATCACAGAAATTGAATTTTCCGAAATAGCAAATCGCCATAACAGTAATAATTTCAAACTCTGTCGCTTCCCCTAAATCCGTTTCATCTAGTTTTTCCACGACTGGTTTTACCATCTTTACAAGTTCAGTAATCTCTTCGTCTGCAATTGGTGTTCCATTCACACTAATGCGTTCATTAAATGATTCGATGTAAGGAGAGGTAAACGTTCCTACCTTATATTTCGCGCCTTCTAACATGTAACGCATATATGTTAACGTTGAACCTTTTCCATTTGTACCAGCAAGATGAACACATTTTATATGACGCTCTGGATTTCCAAGTTCTTCTAACATCCATCTCATTCTTTCTAATCCTGGCTTAATTCCAAATTTCAATCGGCTATGGATCCACCCTATCGCTTCTTCGTATGTATGTATCACGTATGTTTTTCCCCTTTCAAAAGACAACTTTCATAGTTCTATTATACGCAAAGAAAAGAGACTCACCAATATAGTGAGTCTCTAAAAACATTTTTACTTTTCAAGATCTGCTAGACGTTGACGAACTGCTTCGCGTTTTTCTAGGTAATCTTGCTCTTTCGCACGCTCTCCTTCAATAACCGCTGCAGGAGCTTTCGCTACGAAACCTTGGTTAGAAAGTTTCTTCTGTACACGTTCTACTTCTTTATCGAACTTCTCAAGTTCTTTCTCAAGACGAGCTCTCTCTTCATCAAGATTGATAAGATCAGCTAACGGTAAGAATAACTCTGCACCTGATACGATTGCAGTCATTGCTTTTTCTGGCGCTTGTAAGTCCGTTTGAATTGTTAATTCGCTTGGGTTACAGAAACGCTCAATGTAAGAGCTGTTTTTCGTAAGTTGAGCAAGTACAGCCTCATCTTTTGCTTTAATTTGCATTTGAACTTTTTTGCTCATTGGCGTATTTACTTCTGCACGGATGTTACGAACAGAGCGAATGATATCAACTAGAAGGTGCATTTCTGCCGCAGCTTCCGTATCTTGTAAATCTTCGCGAACTGTTGGCCACGCAGCTACTGTAATAGACTCGCCTTCATGCGGTAAATGTTGCCAAATTTTCTCTGTTACGAATGGCATGAATGGGTGTAATAGACGCATTGTTTGATCTAATACGTAAGCTAAAATAGAACGAGTTGTTTTCTTAGCTGCTTCATCTTCACCGTATAGTGGAAGTTTCGCCATTTCAATATACCAATCACAGAAATCGTCCCAAATGAAGTTGTATAATGAACGACCAGCTTCACCGAACTCATATTTATCCATGTTACGTGTTACGCTTTCGATTGTTTCGTTTAAGCGAGTTAAGATCCACTTATCTGCTACTGATTTTTCACCAGTTAAATCGATTTCTTCATACTTCATATCATCCATGTTCATTAATACGAAACGTGATGCGTTCCAAATTTTATTAATGAAGTTCCAAGTAGATTCTACTTTTTCCATGCTGAAACGTAAATCTTGACCTGGTGCACTTCCTGTTGATAAGAAGAAACGCATTGCATCTGCACCGTACTTCTCGATAACATCCATTGGATCAATACCGTTACCAAGAGATTTACTCATTTTACGACCTTGCTCATCACGAACTAAACCGTGAATTAATACATCTTTAAATGGACGCTCTCCTGTAAACTCTAAACCTTGGAAAATCATACGAGATACCCAGAAGAAGATGATATCATAACCCGTTACTAGTGCATCTGTTGAATAGTAACGTTTGAAGTCTGCTGAATCTTCATTTGGCCAACCAAGTGTTGAAAATGGCCATAACGCTGAACTGAACCATGTATCAAGTACGTCATTATCTTGATTCCAGTTTTCAATATCTGCTGGTGCTTCTGTACCTACGTATACTTCACCAGTTTCTTTATGGTACCAAGCTGGAATACGGTGTCCCCACCATAATTGACGAGAAATACACCAGTCATGAATATTTTCCATCCAGCGTAAATATGTGTTTTCAAAACGCTCTGGTACGAACGTTACTTTTTCTTCTTCTTTTTGTTGAAGCGCTACTGCTTTTTCAGCAAGTGGAGCCATTTTTACGAACCATTGTGTTGATAAATAAGGCTCAACAACTGCACCGCTACGCTCACTATGACCTACTGAATGCATATGTGGCTCGATTTCTACTAATACGCCAGCTTCTTGTAAGTCTTTCACTAATTCTTTACGGCATTCGAAACGATCCATACCGTTATACTTACCAGCTTTTTCGTTCATTGTTCCATCTTCGTTCATTACTAAAATGCGTGGTAAGTCATGACGGTTACCTACTTCAAAGTCATTCGGGTCATGAGCTGGTGTAATTTTTACAACGCCCGTTCCGAAATCTTTTTCTACGTACTCATCAGCAATAATCGGAATCTCACGGCCTACGATTGGAAGTGTAACTGTTTTTCCGATTAAATGTTTGTAACGATCGTCTTCGGGATGAACTGCTACTGCTGTATCACCCAGCATCGTTTCTGGACGAGTTGTCGCAAGACGAATGTGACCAGAACCATCTGTTAACGGATAGTTCATATGGTAGAATGCACCTTGAACTTCTTTATGAATTACTTCAATATCAGAAAGAGCTGTGCGTGTTGCTGGATCCCAGTTGATGATATATTCACCACGGTAAATTAAGCCTTTTTCGTATAATTGAACGAATACTTTATTAACCGCATCTGATAAACCTTTGTCTAATGTGAAGCGTTCACGAGAATAGTCTAGTCCTAAACCAACTTTTCCCCATTGTTGACGAATGTGAGAAGCGTATTCTTCTTTCCACTCCCAAGCTTTTTCAAGGAATTTTTCACGGCCAAGATCGTAACGTGAAATACCTTCTTCACGAAGTTTTCCTTCTACTTTTGCTTGTGTTGCAATACCAGCATGGTCCATTCCTGGAAGCCATAGCACATCGTATCCTTGCATACGCTTCGTACGAGTTAAAATGTCTTGAAGAGTTGTATCCCAAGCATGACCTAAGTGTAACTTACCAGTTACGTTCGGAGGTGGAATTACAATTGTATATGGTTGTTTCTTCTCGTCTCCTGTTGCTTCAAAATATTTGCCTTCAAGCCACCATTGATAAAGGCCTTCTTCAACGGACATATGATCATATTTAGTTGGTAAATTCTTTTCCGTGTTTGACATTATTTTCCCTCCTTAAAATAAAAAATGTCCCTCATCCAAAAAGGACGAGGGACATCGCGGTACCACCTTTATTTACAAACAAATTCATAATTTGCTTATACTCTTAATTTGATAACGGACAAATCCGTCTTTTCCTAATAAGAACTATTCCGTTCAGAAAAGATGCTCCAGGGCTACCTTCTAACATAACTATCTAGAGAATCTCCCAGCTAATGATTCTCCTCTCTGAAGACGTTTCATGTTATACTCTTCCCCTTCAAGGCATTTATATGATTGTTAATTATTATATACAATAGTGTAAAAAACGAAACCTTATTCGTCAAGACAAATTTAAAACTACAGCTTTTCGTGCCAAAAAAAGAAGATAAGTAGAATCCTCTACTTATCTTCTTTCCCCCGCTATTTGCGGGCAGTAAGACCTCCACCTTAAAACTCAGCTGAAGCAAAGAAGTTAGATGGGAGCCCTGGTGCCCGTAAACGCCCAATTGGTGAAGGCTAATCATCAGCGGGGAATGCCTTTACTTTATCCGTTCCCTTGCTGGGCAGCTTGTAATTGTGACAGGAAATATTCTATATTGCTAACGAGCCAATGCGATTGTTGCAAACTCTTTACTCCGCGCAGTTCATTTTCCTCGTTGCGATTATCTCTTCTTTTCTTATAGGACTGGATTTGCCGAATAAATTGCGATGGATACGTCATATACGCAAACATAAGTAGTTGCTCTTCTTTCGTAAAAGGGAAATTTTTTTGATACATTTGAAACCATTCAAACCGATCACTTCTTGCGATTGGATATGTGTTTAAAGACCGTGAATAAAAACCTACTATATCTTGCACAGGCGTTGCAAACTTCGATTTTTCTAAACTAATAAAATAGCCATTCCGCTCATAGTCAAATAAAAAATGATTAAGTGACACATTACCATGCACAAAAGTAATACGCGTTTTCTCTTTTTCTTTCATCGCATCGTTCCACTCATTTAATTGCTTCGTTGCAAATTCACGCGCTCTCATTACATGATGATAGTACGTACAATATTGCAATTCAAACGGGGACATATACCATTTTGATTCAGATTCTACGAGAAACTCTTCTAACATCTCACCATCATTTTCCCAACGATCGGATATACTTGTATAATGTTTTTCTAAATCTTCTTCCGTATACATTTCTTCCTTCACAGTTTTTTGATGCAACGTTCCAAGTGTCTGAAACATTTTATGGTATTGATCATTGTCCTCACCGTTTCCTTCTGCACGTTCTAACCAAGGCATTAAATAATAATTATACGTCCCGTCACTTAAAATATAACTTCCATCCGTCGCATGATATATAGGTACATAATTTGAAAAACCTTTCTCCTTCAAATATTGAATATGATGCAGAAAGTTATTCCGCTCTAACTTTCTGCCTTCTATTTTCTTGAGTGCATATGGACCTTGATTCGTATAAATTTTCATTACATTTCCGTGCTCTTCCATATGCTGCGTATCCAATCTATATTGCCTCACGATAGGTTCATAGTGATTTCGCAACTCAATATCCATACGAATAACCCTTTCTATTCAAAACATAGCCTCTAAGAAAGGAAGTGAGTGAAAACACTCACTTCCTTATTTCGTCTTTACCCTTGAAACGGGAATATAAATAATTTGCCCCGTATTTAAAAATATATCTTCTGTTTGATTAACACGGTATAAATTTTGTACAGACGTTTCATAACGGTCTGCAATAGATTCAATTGTATCTCCTTCTTGCACGAAATACATTCTTAACTTTGTAAATTCTTCTTCCGGTTCTTTCGTAAATAGTTTTGTTAAATAAAGCGCATTTTCATCTCGCTGTGAGTACTCTTCTTCTTGTTCTTCCTGCTTTTTCGCTTTTTCTTTCTTGAAATCTTTTCGTCCGAACAGTTCAAATTGCGGCGTTGTTTCTTGCTCCTCTTCACGTTCCACAAATTCATGTTCTTCTATTTTCTCTTCTTCTAATTCCTGCTCTTTTCTTTCCTCTAATTGGAACGGTTCAAATGCGTAATCTTCCCACTCATCTGATTCCTTATATGCCGGTTCTTCTACATGCGGCGCCGGTCTATTTTCATCCTCTTGCGCTGAATCTTCTTCTAACTCAGCATACACCGTTTCTTCCTCTTCAACTTCATCCTCGCCTCTCTCTTCATCACACAAACCGGTAATAGATATATCCGCTAATAATTGTAAGCAACCATTTTCCTTTAATTCATAATCAAATTCCTCGATTGATACATATAGCTCTTCAATTACTTTCACTCGATTTCTCGGAATTGATATTTCAAGTGGAAAGGAATGAACAAGTTCATTAACCCCATCTTCTCTTGTTTCTACATAATCAATTGACTTTGCTGGCGATAGTTCTCTTAATGAATACGTGGAATCATCTTTTCGTGCAACATACTCTCCCGTTAAATCTAATTGTCCTCTCACGATTACTTCATGATCAAGCTCTTCTATCTCAACGTCTGGATCTAACGAAATTGACAAAAGTTCTTCGACTTCCTGTCCTTTTTGGAACCACACAGATTCTTTTAATGAAAATCGTAATGAATGATCTGCAGCCACTTCTTTTCCCCCTCCCAAACTATATGTCATTACAGATTTATGTGCGGAAAGCTTACTTTATGAATAAAAAAAATCGCTCCCCTTATGGAGAGCGATTTTCTCTAATACATTACGCTTTTAATTTTGACATTGCAATTTCAGCTGCTGCAATCGTCGCTTCAATATCTGCATCACTATGTGCTGTCGATAAGAATAAACCTTCGAATTGAGATGGTGGTAAGAATACACCTTGTTCTACCATTTCACGATAGTAAGCCGCAAAGAATTCTAAGTTTGAAGATTTTGCTGCATCGTAATTAATAACGGGTTCATCTGTAAAGAAAATACCAATCATAGAGCCTGCACGGTTAATATGGTGCGGAATGCCATGTTTTTCAGCTGCTTTACGTAATCCAGCTTCTAACATTTCAGCTTTACGCTCAAATTCTACATATGATTCTGGCGTTAACTGTACTAACGTTTCATAACCTGCCGCCATTGCAAGTGGGTTACCTGATAAAGTACCAGCTTGGTAAATTGGTCCGCTTGGCGCAACTTGGCGCATAATTTCCGCTTTACCACCGTATGCTCCTACTGGTAAACCACCACCGATTACTTTACCTAAGCATGTTAAATCAGGCGTTACGCCATAATAACCTTGGCCACAATTATAAGCTACTCGGAACCCTGTCATTACTTCATCAAAAATAAGCAATGCACCGTTTTGTTCTGTTACTTCACGAAGACCTTCTAAAAATCCAGGCTGCGGAGGAACAACCCCCATATTTCCTGCTACTGGTTCTACAATTACACAAGCAATATCATCACCGAATTGTTCAAACGCGTATTTTACGCTTTCTAAATCGTTATAAGCTACTGTAATCGTATTTTTCGCTACACCTTCTGGTACACCAGGACTATCTGGTAAACCTAAAGTCGCCACACCAGAACCAGCTTTAATTAATAACGAATCACCATGACCGTGGTAACAACCGATAAATTTCAAGATTTTATTACGACCTGTATAACCACGAGCTAAACGTAGTGCACTCATTGTTGCTTCCGTTCCAGAGTTAACCATACGCACAATCTCAATTGATGGCACGCGCTCAATAACAAGTTTTGCTAATTTATTTTCAATTTCTGTTGGTGCACCGAAGCTTGTACCTCTTTCAGCAACAGATTTTAACGCTTCTACAACACGATCATTTGCATGACCATGAATTAAAGGACCCCATGATAATACGTAGTCGATGTATTCATTCCCATCGATATCATATACTTTAGAGCCTTTTCCACGCTCCATAAACAACGGATTCATCCCAACAGACTTAAAGGCACGAACCGGGCTATTTACGCCGCCAGGCATTAAGTCTTGCGCCTCTTCAAACGCTGCAATTGACTTATCAAACTTTTTCATTATTTAGCGCCTCCTTCTTGTAACCATCTTGCTGCATCTTTTGCATGATACGTAATAATTAAATCTGCTCCTGCACGTTTCATACTAATTAATTTTTCAAGAACAACTTCTTTTTCATTAATCCAACCATTTTGCGCTGCCGCTTTAATCATCGAATATTCACCACTTACATTATAAGCGACAACTGGTAAATTAAAGTTGTTTTTCACATCACGAACGATATCTAAGTAAGAAAGAGCTGGTTTTACGATTAAGAAATCTGCACCTTCCATTACATCTGATTCTGCTTCACGGAATGCTTCCATACGGTTTGCCGGATCCATTTGATATGTTTTACGGTCACCAAATTGCGGTGCACCGTGCGCAGCATCACGGAATGGTCCATAAAATGCTGATGAATATTTCACAGCGTACGACATAACTGGCACGTGTCCAAAACCATTTTCGTCTAATGCATGGCGAATTGCTGTTACAAAGCCGTCCATCATGTTTGATGGCGCAATAATGTCCGCTCCTGCTTTCGCTTGACTTACAGCTGTTTTCGCAAGAACTGCAAGAGACTCGTCATTTAAAATAATACCATCTTCAATTACACCGCAATGACCATGGCTTGTAAATTGACATAAACATGTGTCTGCAACTACTACTAGCTCAGGGAAATCACCTTTAATTTGCTGAATAGCACGTTGTACAATTCCATGATCACAATATGCTGATGATCCAACTTCATCCTTTTCAGCAGGTAAACCAAATACAATAACAGAACGAATACCTAAATCAACAACTTCTTGCATTTCAGCTTGCAATAAATCTAAAGACATTTGATATACGCCTGGCATAGAAGGAACTTCATTACGAACATTTTCACCTTCTAATACAAAAATAGGGTAAATAAAATCTTCCGTATGTAAAAACGTTTCACGCACAAGCGCACGCATGCCCCCGCTTTGTCTTAAACGACGATGACGATTAAATTGTAAAGAGTTCATAGATTTCTATCCCCATTCTTTCATTTTATAGATTCACAAACATATTGTAGTAATGCTTCTACAGTGTACTCTTTCGGCACAATAACAGACGGAAAATAAAGACTTGCCTCTTTTTCCGTAATAGGTCCTATACAAGCAATTGTACATTTTTTTGTCCATTCTCTCCAGTTTGTACCCTCAAGTAAACGAACAAAACTAGTAACAGTTGAAGGGCTCGTAAATGTAATAATGTCTACTTTCCCTAACTTCAATGCCGCTATAAGCTCTTGCTTTTTTTCTATATTCACTTTCGTACCGTATACGGTTAGCTCATCTAGAGAAACACCAATTTCCCGAAGTGCAACCGGAATTACCTCTCTTGCTAAATTCCCTTTCGGAAATAAAATACGTTCATTTCCACTTAATTCTTTTAGAAACTCTTCTGCAAATGCTTCTGCAACAAATGAAGTCGGAACAAAATGAACTTGATAGCCCCTTTTTTCTAACTCTAATTTTGTTTTCACACCTACCGCAGCGATTTTAATGGTTAGTGGTAGTTTCTTTTTTAAACTATCTAGAAAAAAAGCTACACCATTTCTGCTCGTAAAAATAACCCAGTCGTATGAATGTAGCTGCTCTTCAATATGTTGAATTTGCCTATGAGACATACCTTCCATACGCAAAAGCGGAATTTCCAATGGAATTCCGCTCTTTTCTTTCACTGCTACACTCATTTGTTTCGCTTGATGCTGGGCACGTGTAATCAATACCGTTTTTCCAGCGAGAGCGTTCATATTTATTGTTGCTCCTTATTTGCAGCAAGAATGAGTTCTTTGGCGCCTTGCTTAATTAAACGGTCCGCGGCCTCTAATCCTACTTCCTCAGGATCAGTACCCACTACTGTCTCTTTTAATAAAACAGAGCCATCCATAGAGCCGACAAGAGCTGTTAATTCGATTGCATCGTTTTCTGTAAGGGTTGCATATCCAGCGATTGGAACTTGGCATCCACCTTCAAGTTTATGAAGAAATACTCGCTCCGCCGCCACTGTTCTTTCTGTTATCGCATCATTAATATGCGCTAACAACTGCAATAAATCCTTATCATCCTCACGACACTCAATCGCTAATGCACCTTGTCCTACAGCAGGTACACATAACGTTTCATCTAAATGTTCTGTAATAACTTCATCATCCCAGCCCATTCTTTGTAATCCAGCTGTCGCTAAAATAATCGCATCGTAATCTTCTTCTTTTAATTTACGTAAACGTGTATCGATATTCCCGCGAATCCACTTCACTTGTAAATCTGGTCTCGCAGCGAGTAGCTGTGCACTACGTCTTAAACTACTCGTACCTAAAATAGCACCTTCCGCTAACTCTTTAAACGATGCTCCATTTTTTGAGATAAAAGCATCACGAGGGTCAACACGCTTTGGTGTACAGCCAATCATTAAACCTTCTGGAAGTACGGCTGGCATATCTTTCATACTATGTACAGCCATATCGATTTCTTTCGTAAGTAGCGCGTGTTCAATCTCTTTTACAAACAAGCCTTTGCCGCCTACTTTTGAAAGAGTAACATCTAAAATAACATCACCTTTTGTGACAATTTCTTTCACTTCAAATTCATATGGTAGACCTAGGGCTTTTAACTGATCAATAAACCAGTTTGTTTGCGTTAATGCTAGTTTACTCTTTCGTGATCCTACAATAATTTTGCGCATAATTCTCTCTCCTCATTATAAATACCAAAAGTGGAAATTGGATAAACTGCTTAATAGAAAAATGTTTACTAGCATTACGAGAAACGATCCGATATTCCACTGTACAATTTTCTTACCTTGCAACACATCTGCCGCTCGTAAATATAAACCTGTGCAATACACAAATAGAACGACAAAAGATCCGATTACTTTCGTATCATACCAATGGAAATTGTCCAATTTTGTATATCCCCATATACATCCCAATAAAATTGCTAGTAAGAAAAATGGAACAGAAAATAAATTTAATCCGTAAGACATAGATTCTAGCTTCGGTAAATTCCCTAATCTTCTTAATCTCGCATTCCATTTTTTCTTTTTTAATAGGCGATATTGTAATAAGTACATAATAGAAAAAATGAACGATACAGTAAACGTTGCGTAAGAAATAATTGCCATACCGACATGCACGTATACAAGTTCTGAAACTAATTGTTCCGCAAGTACTGGCGACATCTTTCCGAGCGGTGTAAAAATAGAAAAAGCGCTTACGCCAAATGCAACAACATTTGTAAAAAAGACTAAAAAGTCAATTCTCATAAATCGATTAATGACTAACGACATCGTAATCAATAACCAAACATAAAAATATATCCCTGATAATAAAGTTAAAATAGGATTCGTTTCTGAATCTGTAGCCCTAAGTAACATAAAAATAGACTGCAGGACCCATACAATCGAAAGTAACCAAAAAGCAAATCGGTTCGCCTTTCGGTTACTTTGGAAATAATCTATAAAATATAAACTAATGCTACAAGCATATAAAATAATTGCAATATGATAAATAATACTGTTATTTAAAAAACTCATCCGATCATCCTTCCAAATTATAAAGATGGAACGGATGGTGTCCACACTTTTTTATGTTCTACTTCTTCCGCACAATTCTCTACGTCTTCCGTTTCTAAATCGAAAATCTTCGCAAATAACGCTAATTTTTCGCTCGCTCCCTCTTCAGCAGCTATTTCTTTCGCTACTAAAATTGGGTCTTTTAATAATTGATTAATAATACTTTTCGTATGCTTACTAATAACTTTTTTCTCGCGATCACTAAGGTTTGGTATTTTTCGCTCTAGGCTTACCATCGTTTCACTTTGGATTGCAAGTGCCTTATCACGAAGAGCTGATATTAATGGAACAACACCAAGTGTACTTAACCACGTTTTAAATAGAACAATTTCCTCTTCAATCATAAATTGAATTTTCTCTGCTTCTTTCAAACGCTCAGCACGGTTTGCCTCCACTACTCCTTGTAAATCATCAATATCATACAAGAAAGAACCTTCTAGCTCATCAATCGCTGGATCAATATCACGTGGCACTGCAATGTCAACCATAAACAAAGGGCGACCACAGCGCATTTTCTCCACCTTTGTCATCATCTCTTTCGTAATGACATACTCAGATGCACCAGTTGAACTAATTAAAATATCTGCTTCTAATAATGCACATTGTAATTCGCTTAACGATTTTGCATGTCCCATATATTTCTCAGCCATTACTTCTGCTTTCGAAAGCGTCCTATTCATAACTGTTACTTTACGAGCACCACTTCCATATAAGTTTTGCAGTGCAAGTTCGCCCATTTTACCAGCACCAAGAATAAGCACATGACAATCTGTTAACTCGCCAAATATTTTCTTTCCAAGCTCAACAGCAGCATAACTAACAGACATCGCACTTTCCCCGATTGTTGTTTCTGAGTGGGCACGTTTTGCTAATGTAATGACTTGCTTAAACAATTCATTAAAAATTGTGCCTGTTGCTTTAACTTGTTGCGCTTCTAAAAAGCTATCTTTTATTTGACCTAAAATCTGCGTTTCTCCGACTACCATAGAATCTAAACCGCACGTTACGCGGAATAAATGATCTATTGCACCATCTTGTTCAAAAATAGTTAAATATGGCGCGACTTCTTCTATTTCAAGCTGAAACCAATCAGCTAAAAACTTCTTAATATAATACCGTCCCGTGTGTAATTGATCGACAACAGCATAAATCTCAGTGCGATTACAAGTTGATACAATGACATTCTCTAACACGCTCTTTTGATTTTGTAATGTAGTCATCGCTCGCTCTAGTTCTGCTGCCTGAAATGTGAGTTTCTCACGAAATTCTACAGGGGCTGTTCGATAATTTACACTAACAACAAGAATATGCACGCAGCATGTCCCCCTTCACCCGTTTTATCACTTTATCTACTATCATAATACAACTTTCCTCTTATGAATCTGACAATCGTGTGAACAACTGATTATTTTTTAATTATTCTCCGTATGTAATAAAGGAGATTCAGTAACACTAATAAAAAAACTTCTACTTTATAATGATTATAAATTAATAACTCTATTTGTACGTTACCAAAAAAAGCCCTCATAATCAAGTGATGGAAACTATTCCATATAAATTATAACATCATCTTCCCTATCTTCTTTCATCATGAAGGAAAATATGTATGATTGTTCCAAAATGCAACAAAGACTTTCTCAATACAATGTATTTGACATTGTATTTCTTTTTCGTTATATTGGTTTTACGAAATTAAATTGTGCACAAATTAATTAGAAGGGAGTTATTTATGACAGAGG
Source organism: Bacillus sp. FSL K6-0073 (assembly GCF_038006085.1). NCBI lineage: Bacteria > Bacillati > Bacillota > Bacilli > Caryophanales > Bacillaceae > Bacillus > Bacillus sp. FSL K6-0073. The sequence goes on from NZ_JBBOUN010000001.1 coordinate 4,481,003, forward strand.
ACTCTTTGCATCTAGATAACCAACTTTGTTTTTCTATTTACGCCTGCTCTAGAGAGGTTACTCGTTTTTATCGACCTTATTTAGAAGAAATGGGTATTACGTATCCCCAGTACATTACTTTACTCGTACTATGGGAGCAAGATGGACTAACAGTAAAAGAAATTGGAGAACGTCTATTTTTAGATTCTGGTACGTTAACACCTATGTTAAAACGCATGGAATCATTAAAACTTGTAAAACGTGTTCGTTCCAAAGAAGACGAGCGAAAAGTTTGTATTGAATTAACAGAACAAGGCAAAGATTTAAAGGAAAAGGCTTGTTCATTACCGACAACGATGGCTACAAACTTAGGAATTACAGAGCAAGAATATCGCTCTTTATTAATTCAGCTAAATAAACTAATTGACACAATGAAAACAATTAATGATAGAAAAGGGGAATAAATATGGATAAATTATATACTGCTTCAGTAACAGCAACAGGTGGAAGAAATGGGAAAGTAGTTTCAGATGATGGCATATTAAATCTTGATGTAAAAATGCCGAAAGCACTAGGTGGTGCAGGCGGAGAAGCAACAAATCCAGAACAACTATTTGCAGCTGGTTATGCAGCTTGTTTCGATAGTGCATTACAACTTGTCATTCGTACAAAACGTGTGAAAGTAGAAAGTACAGAAGTAACTGCTCACGTTTCTATCGAAAAAGATACAGATGGTGGTTTCGGCCTATCTGCTGTACTTGATGTACATGTGGCTGGCGTTTCACATAACGAAGCACAAGAACTTGTAGAAGCGGCTCACGGTGTATGTCCTTACTCGAAAGCAACACGAGGAAATATTGAAGTTACATTAAACGTACGCTAAAAAATTTAGCAAAACAAAAACGCGCGACATTCGTCACGCGTTTTTTGTTTTTGTAAATTTATGAATTGCTTTCCACGCTTCTTCTTTTCCAAGTCCTGTTTCAGAAGAGAATAGAACAATTTCATCGCCAATTTCAACAGCAAGCGTTTCTTTTACAACTTTTAAATGCTTTTGCCATTTCCCTTTTGGAATTTTATCGGCTTTCGTCGCAATAATAATTGTTGGGATTTCATAATGCTTTAAGAAATCATACATCATCACGTCATCACTTGTTGGTTGGTGACGTAAATCAACTACTAATACAGCTGCGTCTAATTGCTCACGCGTTGTAAAGTACGTTTCAATCATTTTCCCCCATGCAGCGCGCTCGGATTTAGATACTTTCGCATATCCATAACCTGGAACGTCAACAAAGTGCATCATCTCATTGATTAAGAAAAAGTTCAGCGTTTGCGTTTTTCCTGGTTTAGAAGAAATACGCACTAACTTTTTACGATTTAAAATTTTATTTATAAAGGAAGACTTCCCCACATTTGAACGACCTGCTAATGCAATTTCTGGTAAATCACTGTCTGGATATTGTTCTGGTTTAACAGCACTAATTACAATATCTGCTTTTGTTACTTTCATTGTTTCACTCCTACTAATGCGTGCTCCAATACTTCATCTAAATGAGATGCAAGCACAAACGTAAGGTTTTCTTTTACGCTCTCTGGAATATCATCTAAATCTTTCTCGTTTTCTGCTGGCAAAATAATTTTTGTTAAGCCTGCGCGGTGAGCACTTAATGTTTTTTCTTTTAAACCACCAATTGGTAATACACGACCACGAAGTGTAATTTCACCTGTCATACCCACTTCTTTACTTACAGGAATACCTGTTAGCGCAGAAATAAGTGCCGTTGCCATCGTAATACCTGCTGACGGTCCGTCTTTTGGAACTGCTCCTTCTGGAACGTGAATATGAATATCATTTTTCTCATGGAAATTCGGATCGATTTGAAGCTCTTCTGCACGAGAACGTATATAACTAAACGCAGCTTGTGCTGATTCTTTCATAACATCCCCAAGTTTCCCTGTTAAAATTAGTTTCCCTTTTCCTGGCGCTACAGAAACTTCAATGGCAAGTGTATCGCCGCCTGCTGCTGTGTAAGCTAGACCTGTTGCCATACCAACTTGGTCTGTTTTTTCAGCTTGCCCATAACGGAATATGTGTTTACCAAGTAAATCAACAATCTTTTTCTCTGTCACAACGATACGTTTACGTTCTGCTGTAACGATAATCTTCGCTACTTTACGGCAAACTTTTGCAATTTGGCGCTCTAGCGTACGAACACCAGCCTCACGTGTATAATAACGAATAATCTCAAGCAGCGCTTCATCACGCACTTGTAAATTACCTTTTCGTAAGCCATGTTCTTTTAATTGTTTCGGCAACAAATGCTCACGAGCAATGTGTACTTTTTCAAGTTCTGTATAGCCAGCAATCGAAATGATTTCCATACGGTCAAGTAATGGACCTGGAATACTTGAAAGTGTATTAGCAGTTGCTACAAACATAACTTTTGATAGATCATATGGTTCTTCAATGTAATGATCACTGAAGTTATGGTTTTGTTCTGGATCTAATACTTCAAGTAATGCCGCTGATGGATCTCCACGAAAATCGTTAGACATTTTATCAATCTCATCTAATAAGAAGACTGGATTAACTGTTTTCGCCTTTTTCATACCTTGAATAATGCGTCCTGGCATTGCTCCAACATATGTACGACGGTGACCACGAATTTCAGATTCATCACGCACACCACCAAGAGATACACGGACGAAGTTACGATTCAATGATGTTGCAATTGAACGCGCTAGCGAAGTTTTGCCGACCCCAGGAGGGCCTACTAAACAAAGGATAGGTCCTTTTAATGAATTCGTTAACTTCTGTACAGCTAAATATTCAAGTACACGCTCTTTCACTTTTTCAAGACCGTAATGATCGTTATTTAAAATCTCTTCCGAATGAGCAAGGTCAATTATATCTTCTGTTGCCTCTGTCCACGGAAGCGCTAATAACCAATCAATATAATTGCGAATAACACCACTCTCCGCAGAACTTGCTGGTAACTTTTCATAACGATCTAATTCTTTCAGGGCAGCCTTCATTGTTTCTTCCGGCATTCCTGACTGTTCAATTTTCTCACGAAGTTCTTCTACTTCTCCGCCCTTGCCTTCTTTGTCGCCAAGTTCAGTTTGAATCGCCTTCATTTGCTCACGTAAGAAATATTCTTTTTGCGTGCGCTCCATGGAACGTTTCACTTTTTGCCCAATTTTCTTTTCTAGACTAAGTAACTCTTGTTCATCTTGAATAATTGAAATAAGTGTTTGTAATCGTTCTTTTACAGATACAATCTCTAAAATCTCTTGTTTCTGCTTCGTTTTAATCGGCAAGTGAGAAGCAATTAAATCAGCTAATCTCCCTGGTTCTTCCACATCAGCTACCGTTGCAAAAGTTTCATTTGAAACTTTTTTCGAAACTTTAATATATTGTTCGAAATGCTCCAGTAACGTACGCATAAAAGCTTTCTCTTCTAAATCATCTTCTACTTCTTCAGTTACCGTTTTAATAGACACTTGTACTACATTTTCTTCTTCGATAAACTCTATTACTTCTGCTCTATGTAAACCTTCCACAAGGACACGAAGCGTACCGTTCGGCAATTTTAACATTTGCTTCACTTTCGCCACTGTACCTACACTATATATGTCATCTTCTTTCGGATCATCGATATTCATTTCTTTTTGCATTGCTAAAAAGATGATATTTTCATCCATTGCCGCCTGCTCTAGTGCTTGTATCGATTTATCACGTCCTACATCAAGATGCAAAACCATCGTTGGATATACGAGAACGCCTCTTAATGGTAGGAGGGGCACGATTCTTTCGTTCGTATTCATACTAGACATAGCACCTCCATAATAAATTAAACTCCTGTTCAACTATTTTATATTACAATACACCTAGATGCAATTGCTGAGATTCCGCGCAATTGTAAATAGCTTGTTTTTCTACCTCACGAAAAGAAAAAGACTCCGATTAAGCATACAAACTTAAACGAAGTCTGGCAAATTTTATTATTGTTTATTTTTACATAGATTGTGCATCTGTTTCGTCTACGTGAGTATGTACATCTAGCTCTCTATGCATATTTTCTTGCATAAACGTTAACTCAAATACTTCTTTTAACTTACGAACAGGAATAATTTCAATTCCCTTAATCGTATACAAAAATGGTTGCATATTTTCAGCAGGAATAATGACTTTCTTAGCTCCCGCTTTTTTCGCAGCTTTTATTTTTGCGTACACGCCACCAATAGGTTTTACTTCTCCGTGTATACTTATTTCCCCTGTCATCGCTACTTCATTATTTACATACGTGCGGTGCACCGCAGAATATACACCTGTTGCCATAGCGATTCCCGCAGAAGGTCCATCAATTGGGATACCACCTGGAAAATTAATATGTATATCATATCCTTCTGGCAACACATCTAAAGAACGAAGTACTGTTAATACATTATCAACAGAGCCTTTCGCCATACTTTTACGACGAATCGATTTCGTTTGACTACCAATACTTTCTTCTTCCACAATTCCCGTAACATTTACCGATCCTTTATCTTTCGCCGGAATTGCTGTTACTTCAATTTCTAATAACGCACCTGTATTGGGTCCGTATACAGCAAGACCATTTACAAGACCAATCCTTGGAATCGGATAAATGCGCTTTTCATATTTCGGTGTAAGCTGACTTGAGTGAACAACCCACTCTATATCTTCATCCTTAATGAAAGAACGTTCTTCATTTATCGCCATACCCGTAGAGATTTGCACGAGATTAATCGCTTCTCGTCCATTCCTTGCATACATCCCAATCATTTCAATACCATTTTCACCTATTTGCATTTCCACTTTTTCCGCGGCATTTTTCGCTACTTTTTGAATTTCTTCCGTATCTAATTCACGGAAAAATACTTCTAAGCAACGTGACCGAATAGCAGGAGGAATTTCCTCTGGCGAACGTGTCGTTGCTCCAACTAAGCGAAAATCTGCCGGTAAGCCTTTTTGGAAAATATCATGTATATATGTTGGGATCATTGTATTTTCTTCACTATAGTACGCACTTTCTAAAAATACTTTTCGATCTTCTAACACCTTTAACATTTTGTTCATTTGAATCGGATGGAGCTCGCCAATCTCATCAATAAACAAAATACCACCATGTGCATCTGTTACAGCACCTTTTTTCGGTTGCGGAATACCTGCTTGCCCCATCGCCCCAGCACCTTGATAAATCGGATCATGCACCGAACCAATTAAAGGGTCTGCGATACCACGTTCATCAAACCGAGCTGTTGTCGCATCAAGTTCAATAAATGTTGCATTCGTACGAAATGGAGATTTAGGATTTCGTTTCGCTTCTTCTAATACAAGACGTGCTGCCGCTGTTTTCCCAACACCTGGTGGGCCATATATGATTACATGTTGCGGATTCGGACCACAAAGAGCCGCTTTTAACGACTTAATCCCGTCCTCTTGCCCTACAATATCTAAAAAGGTTGTAGGACGCACCTTTTCTGCTAGCGGCTCTGTTAAAGAAATCTCACGCATTTTACGAAGTTGTTCTAATTCTTTTTTCGATTCTCGATCAATTGAAACTTTTTGTGTTCGTTGATTTCGAAGTAAATGCCAGAAATACAATCCGACAATTACACCAAAAACAAGTTGAACAACTAAAAATATATTTGTCCAGCTCATTATTTATTTCCTCCCGCAATATTTTATCTCTTAGTATTTCCGCGGAGGAACGTAGCTAAACATAAAGAAAAACAGCAATTATAAAAATTGCTGTTTCCCTTTCGCATTCGCATTATGCAGATGTTTTTGTATCAAGTACAGTACCGTCTTGTAACACCAATTTTGGCGGCTCATTATCAGCTACTGTTTCTTTTGTAAGAATACACTTCTCGATATCTTTACGAGATGGAAGTTCGAACATTACATCAAGCATTAAGCCTTCAATAATAGAACGAAGTCCACGAGCACCCGTTTTACGTTCAATTGCTTTTTTCGCAATTTCGATTAGTGCACCTTCTTCAAACTCTAACTCAACATCGTCAAGCTCCAATAGTTTTTGGAATTGCTTAACAAGTGCATTTTTCGGTTTCGTTAAAATATCAACAAGAGCATCTTCATCAAGTGGCTCTAGGTTCGCAATAACTGGAAGACGACCGATAAACTCTGGAATTAAACCAAATCTTAAAAGATCCTCTGGTAATACGTGAGATAAAACATGCTTCTCATTTACATCAGCATTTTTCTTCTCAGAACCAAATCCAATTACTTTTTCACCAAGGCGACGTTTAATAATCGGCTCAATGCCATCAAACGCTCCACCACAAATGAATAAGATGTTCGTTGTATCAATTTGAATAAACTCTTGGTGCGGATGCTTACGACCACCTTGAGGTGGAACGCTTGCTACAGTACCTTCTAAAATTTTCAGAAGTGCCTGTTGCACACCTTCACCAGATACATCACGTGTAATTGATGGATTTTCGGACTTACGTGCCACTTTATCAATCTCATCAATATAAATGATTCCTTTTTCCGCTTTCTCTACATCATAATCAGCTGCTTGAATTAATTTTAGTAAGATATTTTCTACATCTTCACCAACATATCCAGCTTCTGTTAAAGATGTTGCGTCCGCGATTGCAAATGGAACATTTAGAATACGCGCTAACGTTTGTGCAAGTAATGTTTTACCACTACCTGTTGGCCCGATAAGTGCGATATTACTCTTCGCTAATTCTACATCATCAATTTTGCTGTTAGAATTAATGCGTTTGTAATGGTTATATACCGCTACCGCTAGTGCTTTTTTCGCGCTATCTTGCCCGATGACATACTCATCTAAGATTTCACGAATTTCTACCGGTTTCGGTACATCTTTGAATTCTACTTCTTCGTCCTTCGCAAGCTCCTCTTGTACAATTTCAGTACAAAGTTCGATACACTCGTCACAAATGTAAACACCTGGACCTGCCACTAACTTTCGAACTTGCGTTTGTGTTTTACCACAGAAAGAACATTTTAATTGCCCTTTTTCATCATTAAATTTAAACATATTTTCACACCCCTTACAAAGTGCTAACCTCTTGCCTTCGTATGTACACGATAAATGTATCGTATGTAAATACATATTATGTCACTACGTGGCGAGAAATACAAATAATATGACTAGTTATGTACAAATAAAAAATTTTTAAAACTTTTGAAATATGTATATTCGACTTGTAAAGGAACTTTTCCTTCTCCATCGAAAAGTTTTATAAATATATTTCTATATTTATAAAACAAGGCACGATTTTAATCGTGCCTTGTTATTTTATTATGCAGCGTTTTCTACTAAGAAGTCTACAGCTTTACGCACTTTAAGATCTTCAGCTAAAGCGTCTACGCTTCCAAGAGCTTGCTTGATAGCGTCTACTGGCATACCGTACATTTCAGCCATTTTTTCAACTTCTGCAGTTACTTCTTCTTCAGTAACTTCGATGTTTTCAGCTTCAATGATAGCTTCAAGAACAAGATTGATTCTTACACGTTTTTGTGCATCTTCTTTCATTTGCTCTTTTAATTTGTCAGCGTCAGTACCTGTGAATTGGTAGTAAAGCTCAAGGTTCATACCTTGTTGGCTTAAACGTTGCTCGAATTCACGAACCATACGATCTAACTCAGTGTTGATCATAGCTTCTGGAATTTCGATTTCAGCGTTAGCAGCAGCTAATTCTACTACTTCGTCACGTACTTTGTGCTCAGCTTCGTGCTTTTTGCCTTCTTCTAAGTTTGTGCGAAGTTTTGCTTTTAATTCATCAAGAGTTGCAACCGCTTCGTCTGCTTCTTTAGCGAACTCGTCGTTTAACTCAGGAAGTTCTTTTGTTTTGATTTCATGAATTGTTACTTTGAATGTTGCTGGTTTGCCAGCTAATTCAGCAGCATGGTACTCTTCTGGGAATGATACTTCAACGTCTTTAGACTCACCAGATTTAAGACCGATTACTTGCTCTTCGAAACCTGGGATGAATGTACCAGAACCGATTGCTAGAGAGTAGTTTTCGCCTTTTCCGCCTTCAAATGCTTCGCCATCAACGAAACCTTCGAAGTCGATTACAGCTGTATCACCGTTTTCAACAGTTCCTTCTTCTTTAACAACTAGTTCAGCTTGACGCTCTTGTAAAGATTTTAATTCGTTCTCTACATCTTCATCAGTTACAGTTGTTTCAACTTTTTCTACTGCTAAACCTTTGTACTCACCTAATTTAACTTCAGGTTTCACTGTAACTTTTGCAGTGAAGATAAGGTTAGCATTTTTTTCGAACTTCTCGATGTCGATTTCAGGATGATCAACTGGGAAGATACCAGCTTCTTCAATCGCTTCACCGTATGCTTTTGGTAAAATGATATCTAAAGCATCTTGGTATAAAGATTCAATACCAAAGCGTTGTTCGAATAATGGACGAGGCATTTTTCCTTTACGGAAACCTGGTACGTTAATTGTTTTTACTACTTTTTTGAACGCAGCGTCGATAGAGTTGTTTACTTCTTTAGCATCAACTTCGATTGTTAAAACGCCAACGTTACCTTCTAATTTTTCCCATTTTGTAGACATTTATTCTTTCCCTCCAACTATAATAATGTATGCACATACCTCTATAGATTAAGATCTTCATTATCTCTTTTTTGAAATAACAAATACACAAATAATCCTCTAGCAAAAGCTTTCAGATATAATGTTCCAATCTACTAATTGCCCAGAAGACAACTACGGTATATTTTGTTCGAGAATAATATGAAACATATTAAGTAAGAGAATTACACTTCTCTTCTCTTACAAACAGGCAGTTTTCTGCCTTTTGCAACCCTTATATTATAACATAGAATATGCTCGTTTCAAGAACTGAACGATTCTTTTTCATAATTATACGGGCAAATATCCTTCTCTTTCAACACGTAATAACCATTGATAGGCAATATGAAACTCTTCCAATTCGATATTGTATGCTGCCATAAGCTCTTCTTCATCAATAGCCAATCCGAAACGCTTTCTTCCAATTCTCTCTAAAACAGCTGACCAAATCTCTTCTTTATCCATTAATAGAGCGAATGGGAAAATGCTAATTTGCAATTCTTTCCAATATGTAACCATCGCTTCAAATATATCGGGATAATTTTGCTCTAATCGACTTGATAATTTATGTATAATGTTATTGGATTGCTCCTCATTATGACCTGTAAATGCTGGAATTACCTTAATCGTATTCCCAAACTTTTCTACCTCTATTTCCTCTTCTACCTGACTTTCTATCATTTTATACAAAATAGAAGTTTTCAAATAGGGGTGTTGCTCTTCGTCTATTAAAAATTTCTTTAAAACAGGTAATGCAAGATCTAAGTCTTTTAACGAAAGTCGCTGAATCGCTCTTAGCTTCTGTCCAAAGTTTTCTCCAAAAATTTCATTAGTAAACTCATCCAACTCAAAATTTGAATCCACTAGCGATGCGTCTCCCTCATTTAGCATACCTTCTGCAAATAAAGCAAGCTGCGCTAATTTTTCCTTTTGATCAGGCATTATATCTTTCGTTTGTAAAACCTTTTCAACAGTTTCAATAACACCTTCATAATCATTTGTTTGAACTAAAATAGTCACGTACGTTTCAAGAATATCACCAAATAAGACAACTCCTGTTTTAAGCAACTGTTCACATTTGTCTTTCGCTTCTTCCATACGTTTTAATTCGAGTAAACAAATAACTGAAGCTAATTCCGTTTGTTCCGTTTCCGCATTATACTGACGTAATATTTCAAAGCAGCGCAATGCATCTTCGAACTTCCGCTCTTTCAGCGCTAAAAAACCTTCATCAATATAGCGCTCTGATAGCTGCGGAAACAATACGACCGTATTTTCTTTTTTATCCATACGTCCGCCTCTTTTTCTTGATTTTAATTATGTTCAAAGTAAATATATCAAATGCGTAATGAGAACACAACATCCCAAAACTATTTGTTTGAAATATGAAAATATTTAATTTTTACATTCCAATACAAATAAATCTCTACTAAAAATTAAAATTGTACAAGTAAAAATCCCCAGCAACAAACGCAGAGGATTCATCATTAATGGAAAGCTTTTATAATTGTGGGGTATATTACAAGGGTAATAATTTGGAGAACAATAATTGCCATAACAATCATGCTAAAATAGAAGATTGGTTTACTTCGCTTCATTAAAAACATAATAATAAGCATCGTACAAGCAAACAAACTTAAGAAGAACAAACTTGTTGTCGAACTAAGTATACCACTTGGGACAAAGAACAATAACACTACACTACAAGTACCTATAATTCCAAATAACCATTCCATTCATTCACTCATTCCCTTTCCCTCTCATGGCTGTTTTCTCTAAGCAATCAAATGTTTCACAACATCAACTACATACGTTAATTTCTCATACGCTACAAATCCAAAAGCAACCGTCAAGCCCGTTACAACTAATCCTTTCATCATTTCTGCCTCCTCGTTTTATCGTTGTTATCTTCATTATAAAAGATTAGCAATTTCTTACCATCGAACTACCTTACAGTTACCTTACAGAATTGTAAGATTTCAAAAAGAGATTGAAAAACACCTCATATCGCTTGAGGTGCTTTCACGGAATTTATTTATAATCACTTGCAAAATTAACTTTTTCTCTTTGTTATTTTTCGGAGAATCCACTCTTAAACTAATAGATTTACTAAAAATTTTTGGATTGAAATAATAACAAAAATCTGTTTGAGGACAGTATACACAATACACATCTATCTCTTCTTTATTCACTTCTTTTGTAGTGACTCCGCTTGTCGTAGAATAACTAGATCGGAATCTAACTTCTAGTATCCCTCTTGCATTCAATTCTCTATATTTCACTTGTACCCTTTTAAATCTCCCGTCTTTATACACTACAAGATCAAACGGCGAATGCTCTGTTTGTGGCATTAAAATCATGTATCCTTTTTCATACAAATCAACTTGTGCCTTTAAAACAGCTAAATCTCCTTTTGTTTTTGTATGATGGTACACTTCTTCTCAGCACCTTTTTACATATTTTATAATAATATTCGTTCCTTTTCTTAACTTACCTCCCAATATTTTCTCATTAAAAGAACACCCTTTGTTAAAATCATGTTAATATATTTTTGTGCAATTAAGAATTTTTTTGCAAGGGGGATTATATATGTTCAAAAAAGTAGCTGCCGATGTTTTAGGATTAAGCGATGTAGGTTCTGTCATTACACCGAAAGATTACGATAAAGTCGATGCTGATGATTACGTAATGCATGAAGATGGAGAGAAAATTTACTTTCTAATTAAATCGAAATCAGATGAATATTGCTTCACAAACAAAGGATTACTCCATCTAGATGGTACAAGTGCGACAAGTAAAAAACGTACACTACGCCGCTTTAGTTATAGCAAATATCAAATTAAAAACGTAGCACTTGAAACTGCCGGAACGATTGATTTAGATGTAGAAATTAAGTTTCAAATGGGCGATGAGCATTACTCAATTGATGTTCATAAAAAACATATTGAAGAATTAAAAGATTTATATAAGGCTTTACTTAAAATCGAAGAAATTTCATACGACAACGATATTACATTACAATATGCACACAAAAGTTTAGATATGGCATCTAATGCTTTCAGCCGTATTTCAAACGCACAAGTAAACTTAGCAGAGCAATTTAAAGAGATGAACGAGATCGCCTTTAACTGGCTTGTTGATACGAAGAAACAATATAATGTGAAAGATTATGGTTTTGTCTTTGACAAGTTTATTAACAACTAATTTAAAACAAACAAAAAACCTTGTTATCAGAAGATAACAAGGTTTTCTTAGCGTCCCAGGAGAGATTCGAACTCCCGCTCCGCCCATTTCCTTACTACTTTATATATTTTGATCGCAGTCTTAATATATCTTCTCCTTCGCGAATGCCTGCCGATCCTTTCCTCACATTTTTTACGACAGTCCAATTCGGGTTAGTTTCATCACCGATGTTCTGTACTGTAAAATTGCCATCACCATATTTCCGGTGACCTTCTGCCAATTTCTCCGTTAAATCATTCTCATTTGATCTCGCCATCTTTGCGCCATCTCCCTTTTTTATACGACCTTCTTAAACCATCTAACCAATCACAGGTCCAGTCAATTGGAGATTCTCGTTTTCCGCTTCTATTAATTGTAACACACTAACAGGAATAAGTTTCGATAACGGTTGCTCAATCGTACTAGAGCGGTAAAAAGTTTTATAATATTGTAAGTGAACAGTTAGGAGAATCTGGATATGGATTTGAGTTCCACCATAAACCTATTGATTCTTTAAATTAAATAAGAGGAATAGGGCGCAACAGTTATAGGCAAAGGGCAACCACCTTTTGTAGGTGGTACGGAAATACCTCCAACTAAAGTTGAAATTAGAAGAAAACAATAGATAAGAGGTGTACTTATGTCTTTATACGAATTAGAAAAAGTTGATTTTATGGGCTACAATAAAGAAGAAAAAATAGCCTATTTAGTCATCGCTGATGAATTAGACTGGTCTGATGAGGAAAAACATATTGAATTACTGCAAGAAAAAATCAATTTGTATTTGGGCTTTATAGAAAGTGACGAGGTTTACGAAAGGTATCCTGAAGTAAAAGGGTATCGTTTTGTTATTAAGATATTGGGGAAATATCTTTTTACTGAATGGGGCAAAGAATTTTTAGAAAAGGTTGATGAGGTTCTCGTTGAAGCTGGATATGGTTTTCAATACGTGCATAAACCATTTGATGAGCCTGAACAAACAAATAATATAACTGACTAGCAAAGAGCTTTTTTAAGCGCTCTTTTTAATGCACTTTAATCTGTTGCATATACTCATTATCATATATCCCGTTATAATATTTTTAAACCTCTTGCACATACATCAATTTGTAGACAAACAAAAAACCTTGTTATCAAAAGATAACAAGGTTTTTTTAGCGTCCCAGGAGAGATTCGAACTCCCGACCCGTCTTTAACCTAAATATATAAACACTAGTATAATCCGTTTGTTGAATCGTTCATTGTTTCGGTCAACTGACCATTTGTTAAAATTCTACCTTATTATATACCTTATCGTCAAGATGATGCTTTTTCAATTAATTGACCTATTCCCTACCCCATATAATCAATTTCTAATTGAATTATAGTACAGTTTCTCGAAGCAATCTTTTTCATAAGCAGTCAAAAAAATTATAAAACACATGCTTTTTCCTGTTATAATGTCTCTATTTCTAAATCTACTTCTAATTCTAGAGCTTCGTTACATGCCTTAAATAACATTTCAAACATGTCTTTACCACCACTTGTGTAAAAGTAATTAGATAAGTCTGTTATATCTGTTGAAATATTATCTCCCCATGGTGGTTGCTTAGATAAATCTTCAATATCCCATACTACTTCTGATGGTGAGAATAATTTCAATTTTTCACGAGCTTCTTTCGCTTCCTCAATCGCCTTTGGGATATTTTTGAGTGTTAACCTTCCATTATATAGTTCTTTCATTAAGTGTGGATATCTTGTTCCCCAACCTTCTTTTTCTAAATGAAAACTAATAGTTGAGAAAAATGAATGTACAAAATCCGATGTACCTAATCTATACCATAGAAAGTCTGCTTTAAATCCCGTTGCCATATTCAATCACCTTATTTCAGTTTAAGATGCTAACAGTAAAAGTTAAGATGTTTTATCTGCTAAACTTTTTCGTATTACAATATCTATTTCTACTTCTTGTGCATCATCAAATGCGTGAAATAGCAGGTCGAAATAGGTAACTCCTCTAGATGTGACATAATATGTAGTTAAATCTGTCACTTGTGGTGGAAGTTGTTGTCCATCCCAAGGAGGTCTCTTTTCTAAATCTTCAATATCCCAAACCACTTCATCGGGTTTCTTTTTTTGTAATACATTTTGAATCTCTTTTAAATTTTCTCTTGCTTCTTTTACATCTTCCCAACTTAATTTTTTAAAGTACAAATCTTTCATAAGTAAAGGATATTTTGTTCCCCAACCTTCAGGTTCTGTATGGTAAGACATCGTTGAAAAAAAGCTGTGTAATAAATCAGGATGACCTACTTCATAAAAAATAACATCTACCCCAAATCCTGCATTTGACATATTATCACTCCAATATACTAATTTTTAATGTGTTTATGCCCCTATTTTTTACAAATAAGAAACAGGAACAAGTTTAAACTCCCTTTTTATAAAACAAAACATCTCAAAGGAAGCCCTGAGATGTTTTTGCGGAATTTTATTTACCTAAATTTGAAACTGTCACATCAATTTTGTTTCTTTTAGCGACTTTTAAAGCATTGCTTAGTAAGTCTAAGAAAGTTTTACCTGTTGGGGTAGCATGATAATTTTCCAAGCTAGTTATTCTAGTAGGAATCTTATTTCCCCAAGGTGGCTGTTTTTCTACATCCTCAATGTCCCAAATGACTTTTGATGGAGGTAATTTACTTAAAATCCCTCGTATTTCTTCTACATTTTGAAGTCCTTCTTCTGTATCTTCCCAACTCAACTTGTCAAAATACAAATTTTTCATTAACAGTGGGTACTTAGTTCCCCAACCTTCAGGTTCTGTATGATATGAAATTGTTGAGAAGAAGCTATGTAAAAAGTCAGGATGACCTACTTCATAAAAAAATATATCTACTTTAAATCCTACTGCCATTAATATCAATCCTCTCGCTTGAATATTACCTCTGGTGTTTCTTTAGCCTTTTCCCTTATTTTCCTTACAATATCAAATAAAGCATCTTCAGGAACGGTTTGTCCTCGTATATCAATAATGACGGTTTGTTTTGTACCCACAGGTAAATTATCAACCCTATCATTAACTTGTTTAACAATAACTCTAACTAGGTTACTTCTTTTTGACGAAGTAGACAAGTCATAATTTTTCACTTCCAAGCTGTGACCCTCTATATAAAAATCAGGTCTTGTACTACCTTTTGTAGCCTTTGAAACTTCTTCTCTATCTTTAAAAGCAACTTGGTCATCATAATCAGGATATTCCTTACCTACGTCAAGTTCAGACTGTCTCCATGAAGGTCTAGCAAACATGAGGTAGCTACTCAAATAATTTCCCCAATTTCCTGACGATGGTAATGCACTAAGTACTGCTTCACCAGTTAATCCAACACCTGCAAAGGCAGGTTGTAAACGTGGTGGAGTAATCTGAGTTATTTTAGAGAATCTAGCTCCTCTAGCAAGTGTAGAAACTTTATCCAACCCTTTACCTCCAAGGAATCCTAACCCGACTGATGTTACAAGGTAAGAACCCCAGCGAAAGCCACTTTCAACATCACCATGCCAAACATCATCCATAAAAGAATCTGAAAAGGCATTCCACATGGCAGGGAGAGTTTCGTCATAATTGACAACTGCATCCCACATGGCTGACCATGTTTCACCGTCACCTAACGCTTTAAATCCTTCCCAAGCATCTCCAACACCTTTTCCTGCACCATCATAAAGACCATCCCAAGCTTTCTCTAAATCAGATTTTGGTTTGCCACACATTGCACCTTCTTCAATTGAATTATCAGCCTGACGATTCCTATCTTCTGCAATCGCTTGAATAGAAGCCACCCACTCCATATTTAATTCTTTCGTACTAAATGTACCACTTGCAGGACTAAATCCTTTTCCACTTTGTACTTCTGCAAGACCTGTTGCAATACTAGCGGCTAGTTGAAGTGCTGTTGCGTAATTATTACTAGACGTTCGATTAAATTCATATAGATGTTCTAATTTTTCCTGAATTTTACGCCGCATCTCAATAAAAAGATTTACCATAGCGTCCATGCCCGAGATTGGCATAGCTTGATTGAGTGCTTCTGTACTTGCTATCATTCGGTCAATCTCTCGAATTTGTTCTAACAGTTCTTGTTCAACTACATCTGTGGAAGCAACTTGTGATTGAAATTGATTTGGAAAGGCATCATTCTGACGGATTAATTCTTCACATAAATAAATGATTCCTTATGCTAAAGGACGAAAAGTTTCTGCGAAGAATGCTTTTGCACTATCGTAAGTTTGCCCTTGTAGAACAGTATCGCTTGTAAAAGCATCAATCGACTGAATGGCTTGTTCCATACCTTGAATGGTAGAGGAACATACAGCGTTCATGCTATGAGTTTGGCTTTGTACTTCTCCCAAATACATATTTAAACTCATGCATTGATCCTCCTTCTTTATAAAGCATTTTATAAGAAAATTATACCATGTATGGTTATTTCACTGTTCCAAATATTAGAAATTACTAACAGGGAGAATGAATGCAATTAGTTACATAATTGAAAATAAAATTGTTAGACATAACTAACAATTGGGGGTGTATTTTTTTATAATACAATTTGTCACATAAAAAAATAAGCCCCCTAACTCGTTAGCGACCGCACATTGTACGATTCAACTTACGAATTAGAGAGCTTATATATTGCGGACTTTGACGTCACCGCAAAAGGTTTTTTTAGCGTCCCAGGAGAGATTCGAACTCCCGACCGTACGCTTAGAAGGCGTATGCTCTATCCGGCTGAGCTACTGGGACATGGAGCGGGTGAAGAGAATCGAACTCTCGACCAGAGCTTGGAAGGCTCTTGTTTTACCACTAAACTACACCCGCATATGTTATTTTATTTTTCTTCGTTAGCGCCGTTGCCCTATCGACAATATTTATTATATGTATAACCATACATAAAGTCAACACCTTTTTTAAAAGAGGATAATTTTTCTTATCCTCTTTTAAAAACTGCTTGTTCAACTAGCTGTCCGTCTAACGTTTCAAAACGAACTTCCATTTGATTTTCATCCATTTTTAATAAAGCAAATGTCTTTTCTACACGCTGACGTGGTAATAAAACACTGCCTGGGTTAATAAATAAAACGCCGTTGATTAATTCTGCACCTAATACGTGAGAGTGTCCGAAGCACGCAACTTGCGCCCCTACCTCTTCTGCATGGTACGCTAATGTTTGCAATGTCATTTTCACGTTATGACGATGTCCGTGCACAACTAAGAAACGAATGCCATCTACATCAGTTACGATTTCGTCTTGAAAGTTAGCATAATCACAATTCCCTTTTACAACATGGAAACCTTGCAACTCTTCATGAGCAGGCGTTAGCTCCGAATCACCGCAATGAATCATGATATCTACTTTCCCTTCATATTTCTCTTTTAACTGCTGTAATTCCTTCACAGAGCTATGACTATCGCTTACGATTAAAGCTTTCATCAATCTCTCTCCCTTATTCTCCTAAAAACCATTCCGGGATTTTTTCTTCTAATTTACGAAGAGCACGTCCGCGGTGGCTAATGGCATTTTTCTCATCTGAGCTTAGTTCCGCCATCGCTTTTTTATATTCTTCCACATAAAAAATCGGATCATATCCAAAGCCGTTTTCTCCGCGGCGCTGTTCTAAAATATATCCTTCACACGTCCCGTTTACAATAACAGGCTTTTTATCACCTTCAGGGAAAGCTACTGCTAATGCACAGTAGAAGCGAGCTTTACGCTTATCAAACGGTATTTCATTTAATTCTTGTAACACTTTATCAATATTCGCTTGATCATCTTTCGGCTCTCCAGCAAAACGAGCTGAATACACGCCTGGCTTTCCATTTAAAGCATCTACAATAAGACCTGAATCATCTGCGATTACAATTGCATTCAACTGTTTGCTCAGACTATCCGCTTTTAAAATCGCATTTTCCTCAAATGTTTCACCAGTTTCTTCGACTTCTTCAATATGAGGAAAATCGTGTAATGATTTTACTTCTAAATCAAATCGCTCAAATAACTCAGCAAATTCACGTACTTTCCCCATATTTTTTGTCGCTACAACAACTTGTTTCATACTTTCCACCTCTACTCTATATGAGATACGATGTCGCCTAAAGCTTCTTTTTGCATGTCAATCAGTTGGAAAATGCCTTGTTCCGCAGCATCAAGTAATTCATTTAACTGTGCTCTGCTAAACGTCGCTTCTTCTCCAGTTCCTTGCACTTCAACAAACTGCCCTTTTCCAGTCATAATTACGTTCATATCAACATCTGCTTTAGAATCTTCTACGTAGTTTAAATCTAAAACAACACCTTGTTCTTCAACAATTCCTACCGACGTTGCTGCTAAATAATCTTTCACTGGAATTTTAGATACTTTTTCTGCTTGTAATAACTTCTCAAACGCTAATACCATTGCTACATATGCACCTGTAATAGAAGCAGTTCTCGTTCCACCATCCGCTTGAATAACATCACAATCAATCCAAACTGTTCTCTCACCAAGTGCTTCTAAGTCAACTACCGCACGTAATGCTCGTCCAATTAAACGCTGGATTTCCATTGTACGTCCTGTTACTTTCCCTTTACTTGACTCCCTAATTGTACGTTGTTCTGTCGCACGTGGAATCATCGCATATTCAGCTGTTACCCAGCCCTTTCCTTCTCCACGCATAAACGGCGGGACACGCTCTTCAATTGTCGCTGAGCAAATTACCTTTGTATCCCCAACCTCAATTAATACTGATCCTTCTGGATGTTTTAAATAATTCGTATGAATATGTATATGGCGTAATTCTGTTTTCTCTCTACCATCTACTCGCATAAAAATAACCTCCTCATAACTACTTGTTAGTATAGCCAAATTTAAATGTATGATATGTATACAATAAAAGAAGGGGAACTCAAAAAGCAATTCCCCTTTCTTACTTAAGTATATCAAATTATTGGCGATTAAAAACTACCTGTATTCACGTTTTCTGGACGATCTACCGGTTTTATTAACTTTCCGCCCTTTTCATCTATAAGATTTGCTTTACCATTTACTTCAATAGAAACGCTTTTCACGCCTTTCTTTTCAGTTAAAGATAAAACTAACGACTTCAATACGTAATTTGAAATCATATTTTTATCTGGGTTTACAAATATATTTTCATTAAAGTTTAATGTAAGATTTCCGTCTTGTAATTTCGGATTCGTAATAAGCTTAACGCCTGGATTAAAATCATTCAGGAGCGATTGATGGATCGGACCTTTTACAAGCTCATCTATAATTGCTGCATAGTCATTTTCTTTACCTTCCGCAACGCGGCGTGTGACTGGTACGTAGTATTGCTGTTTATTATTATTTTGCGCCATAAAATACAGTGTGACTGGTTTTGTATTTGTTACATCTGCTACTTGTTCATCATCGAAGTTAATACCATTTGCACGGCTCACTCCTTCACCAAGCGGTGTACCACCAACCGGCATCTTTGCCAATTTCTCACCATTTATTTGGAACTGCACTTGTTTTATCTCTGTAAATTGCGTCAACGTCCAAGCTATAGATTCAACGATTTGACGCTCTTCTTCTTTCGCATAGTTTTTCATTTCTTTAGAGAAATCAATAACTGCCGTTCCGTCCTTTTTCAAATCTAAGGTCATCGTTGTATTCGCCGGAATGACTGCACGAAACCCATTTGGTAATAAATTCGTTACCGGTCCATCTTTCACAAGGTATTCTAACGTTTGCTTCACAGTCTCATTTGCTTTCGGAGTAGGTATAGCTAACGTTTGTGGTACAACATAACCATTTTTATCAACAAGGTATAGTTCTCTATTTACCATTTGCCCTTGCTTATCTTTTTTAGCTACTTCTTTCTTCCCACCCTCTGTATACGTAACTTGTTTTGGCGGATCAATTTGTTCAGTTGCTTTCTCTTGATTTATAAAGCCACACCCTGTTAGTAAAACAGCGCTCACAGTAGCACCAACAACCCATTTAAAAGTGGATTTAGGCATGCCATTCCCCCCTAAAATCTAAGTTTGTACTATTATGTATACGAGCTGTTTCACGTTTTAGAACAAGCTGTGCCTCTTATAAATTGAAACTTTAATCAGCAGGGGTCTTACTACCCAGCAAATAGCAAGATAAAACAAAAGCTCCTGATTTCTCAGGAGCTCACTTATATAAATTCTACTATTATTCTTTTTCTAAATGAATATGCTTCACATTTTCAATCGGTTGACCAAACCATTTTGATGCAATTTCTTTAAACAAGCCTATTTTTCCTGTTGTTAAGAAGAGATGATCGCTTTGTTCTTCTCCTTCATTCAACATTTTACTATGATATAAGATTGTACTTACTTCACGTGCTGTTTCATCACCAGAACTAATTAGTTGCACTTTATCTCCCATTACTTTTTTAATAACAGGTCCTAAAATCGGATAATGTGTACAACCTAATATAAGTGTATCAATATCGGTACTTTTCAGTGGTTGCAGCGTTTCTCTTACAACTTCATACGCCATTTCACTTTCGAAATTCCCACTCTCTACAAGTTCAACGAAAGGTGGACAAGCTAAACTTTCTACCATAACACGGTTATTAATAGACTTTAACGCCTCTTCGTATGCACCACTTTTCACCGTTCCAATCGTTCCAATAATCCCAACGTGATACGTGTTTGTCACTTTTAAAGCTGTACGTGATCCTGGGTGAATAACTCCTACTACTGGAATTGGTAATTGTTTTTGCATCTCTTCTAATACAACTGCAGTTGCTGTATTACACGCAATAACTAACATTTTAATATTTAAATCTAGTAAATGCTCCGTCATTTCCCACGTAAATTGACGTACTTCTTCTCGAGAACGTGGACCATAAGGACAACGTGCTGTATCTCCTAAATATATGATACGCTCTTTCGGCAATTGACGAATTAATTCCTTCGCTACTGTTAAACCGCCAACTCCTGAATCGATAACACCGATTGCTCTATTCAACTTCATCACCCGTTTTCTCATTCATCATCTTTTATGTTTATCATTATATTTTACACACTTTAAGTTCGCTCACTTCAAATGCTTCTGTATGAAAATTTTCATTTGCCCATGTATAGACTAGGACCTTTTTTATTTTGCTCCTTTTTTTCGTAATTTGCAAGATAGAAAAATAACCGACCTTCTATAAGAAAGTCGGTTTCTTCTATATAAAGTGCATATTCATTGCTCCATCTTTTTTTGAAAAGAAGACATTCCCATTAATAAGAAGAAATGAGCAGAAATTAAAATGACGATAATTTATTTACAGCCCTTTTTATAGCCTTACCTATTTCCACGCTAGACTGTGGATTTTGTCCTGTAATTAAATGACCATCTACTACTACATGCGGCGTAAAATTGGGGGCTACATAAAACAAAGCTCCTTCTTCTTTCAACTTACTTTCTAACAAAAACGGAACGCGCTTTTCTAAATGTACAGCTCTTTCTTCATCGTTTGTATAACCTGTTATACGCTTACCCGCAACAAAAAACGAGCCATCCTTATTTTTCACACCGACTAAAGAGCTTACTCCGTGACAAACAGCCGCTACAATCCGGTTATTGTTATACATATTCTCAATCAAATTTGCTACATATGGATTACCTGGAAAATCTACAATCGCCCCGTGCCCACCACAAAATAAAACCGCATCATAATCCGAAAAATGAACATTTGAAATCGGCCTCGTATTTTGCAATAAAGAAGCTACATGCTTGAATTCGCGAGGTATACCATTCGGAATAGACACTCTATCTATAGGTACTCTCCCACCTTTTATTGACACAATATCAACATCAAACTTAGCCTTTTTAAATACATGATAAGGAGCTGCGAGCTCTTCCAGCCACAAACCAGTCGGGTGTCCATTCATATCATGAGCACTTGTTGAAACTAACAGTATCCTTTTCAACATATCCCCTCCTTATTACCTATTTATGTATGGAGTGTTCTTATCATTCATATAGCAAGTGAAGCAAACAAAAAATAGCCGACTTTTATATAAAAGTCGGCTGCTTTCTTATAATTCGAGCTCTCCCATACGAAGAAGCTCCACAACTGCTTGTGAACGTCCTTTAACCCCTAGCTTTTGCATTGCGTTTGAGATATGGTTGCGAACTGTCTTTTCACTTATAAAAAGTTCACCTGCAATTTCCTTCGTTGTTTTATCTTGAACCAGCAATTCAAATACTTCTCTCTCTCTCTTTGTGAGTAAAGGTTTAGATTGATACGCTTTTTCCTTCAACTGGTATAACCCTCCTTGCTTAAGCCAGAGCTGTGTATGTGTAAGTTGGGTGTTTATTTAGTCAAGATATTGTATGAACGAAATGTGCAGGTGGTGAATAAAAATGGGCTTTATTTCCTATGTTATTTTAGACTTTTATACAGTGCGTACACTCTTTTTATCCACTTACTTTCCAACGCGCCATATTTGTTCTAGCAATATACTTACAACCGTACCTACAAATAAACCATTACCGAATATATATTGCATAATAGACGGCAAGGATTGGAGTGCTCCAGACGGTAAAAACATTACGCCGCTGCCAAATAATACTGCAACGCCTAAGATCGTTACATTCCTTTCACTCATCGGCACTTGTTTTATATTATTAAATCCAATTCCAATTAACTGTACGAACGAAGCCATTAAAACAGCCGATGCAACAGCTGATGGTAAAGATGCTAAGTAACGAATAATACTTGGAAAAAGAGACATTACGACTAGTAATGCACATGCCATTAAGAACGATCGTATATACTTTTGTTTTGTTAAACGTATAAATCCTGCCGTTGCTGGTAACGGAACGACACCTACAGTTGAAAATACAGAAGAGATGAGATGTGAAATCCCCCCAACCCATGTTCCATCTTTCAACTGTTTTTGTTCAATAGTCGCTTTATGAATAGTTGCTTGATTAATTGCTATAATAGCTGCCACCGTATTCGAAACTAAAATACATACCATAACGAAACTGGATACAGCCATACCAGTATTCCATTTTGGAAGTCCCCAAGCAAATATATGTGGAAGTTGCACAAAATGAGTTACTTGAGATGGGATTGTCACTTTTCCTGCAATGAGAAAAATAATCCACCCACTAATTAATCCTATTAAAACTGCATAACTTTTGACAAAGCCTTTTCCAAAATTAGATAGTATAATAACGAACAGAAATATACTAAACGCGATCATTGCTGTAAATCCGTCGATTTGAGAAATAGTAGCTGTAATTCCTAACATTCCTTTTAAAAATACACCACTTAATTGTAAACATAATAAAAGTAAAAACGTCCCTGTCACAAGCGGCGTAAATAAAAATAAAATACGTCCTATAAAACCAGTTACTCCTAATCCTATTAAAATAACACCGGAGATTATTATTCCTAATTCTAAAATTTGCAGTGTACTATGTAATTGATCCTGTCCGGCCGTTGCATAAGCAAGTACGGTAAATACACCAACCCAAGATCCAGCCGGCCCATCCGCAATTGGCAGTCTATGCCCAAGCCACCCTTGTAAAAAAGAAGATATACCAACTACAAAAAACGTACGCTGCATTAAATAAAATATTTCTTCCGTCGTAAGATGAAATAATCCGCCAACGACAATTGGTAGTGCGATTGAATTTGCTAATAAAAATATAAACCATTGCAAAGTTCCCATAATATGATTTTGGTTATGTTGATTGTCCAATTTTTTCATCCCTTCTAGCTTTCCTATAAAAATATATTGTAAGAATAAAAAAGAAGAGTTCTATACTCACCATTAGAACCCTCCTCAAAGTATTTAAACGATTCTTCTACACAAGATTATTTAATTCCACCTCATTTAAACTTCCAACAACAATATTTCCTTTATACACGACTAAACGTTTTTCTGTTTGACGCGCTACTGCTTCAGCAGCGCATGTCGCATTCGTCAAAACAAAGCTCGCTTCATCCCCTACATTCGGCCATACTCGCTTCCCTTCATTATTTAACGTTTCTTTTCCTCCTGTAATAAAGCGGAGTGCTTTTCCTAAAGACCTTTCGTCACTCCACCCAAAACGCTCTGCTAATCGATTCGCCTTTTGAAGCATATCACCTGTTCCAAACGGTGACCAATGATCTGTAATGCTATCATTGCCTAATGCAACCTTAACACCTTTTTTATCTAATAACGGAATTGGGATTACTTGTTTACCAATTGGCACTGTTGAAGTAATATCAATATTTACATTTGCGAGTCTTTCTGCCACTTCTTCAGCCTCTTTATCAGTAACACCACCAAGTCCAAGTGCATGACTAATCGTTACACGGCCTTGCCATCCTGCTTCTTCTGTTAAACTTGCCAATCTCTTCATCGTAAACGTTCCAAGATTATTCGCATCGTGCAAATGAATATCAACATCCGCATTAAATTCTACTGCGATATCCATAATTGTATGTAATGACTTTTCAATGTCATTATCTACTGTAGCTGGATCTACTCCTCCGACTAGATGAGCACCCATACGCATCGCATCTTTCACGAGTTGCACAGAATCACTGCGCAATAATCCATGTTGCGGAAACGCAACAATTCTACTAGACACTCGATTTTTATATGTTTCTAATGCCGCTAACGTCGCCTCCAGATTACCAAGCCCAATAATCGGATCGACATTACAATGCGTTCTAATATTCGTTGCACCATTTTGCAGTAGTAACTCTAGCATATTTTCCGCTCTATTTTGGGCAGTCGCTAATTGCTTTGGTAAAATTTTTTCTTCTTCATTAAAACGTGTAAAAATACTTTCTGCTGGCATACAAGCTTTCCATGGGCCACTATAATATGTTTTATCAATGTGAATGTGCATCTCTTTGAAAGCTGGCAACATTAATAAGTTCTTAGCATCAAAAGTTACTATATCTTCCTCTTGAACAATCCCTTTTATAATTTTTTTAATTCGACCATCTTCAATAAGTAAACTGCATAATTCTGTTTCTGTTTGTGAAATTCTCTCTTCTTCATATGTATATCCTGATTCAAGCATTACGTTAGTCAACCAATATACTGTCATCTCTATTTCCCCACCCTTTATTAAAAATCACCTCATAACTACAAGTTTAATATCCACTGAAAATTAAGACAATTAATACGATCACTTCTCACAAAAAAATGTAATACAACCCCATAGTCTTCTCATAAATTTCCATATAGAATAAAAGTATGCAGTTTGATATAAAAAGGAGTTGATTGGAATATGTCAAAAAAGTTATGTAAATCCGAAACTGATAAAATGCTATTTGGTATATGTGGTGGTTTAGGAGAATATTTTGATATTAGCTCTACTCTTATTCGTATCATTTGGGTTATTGCTGTTTTATGTTTTGGGACAGGATTTTTAGTTTATTTCATTTGTTTATTACTTATGCCACGTTCGTACTAACGGCATTATTTCACATACTTAAGAAGAGAAATCACCTATAGAATCCTATAGGTGATTTTTTCATGAAGAATATTTCATCGTTAAATGTAATACCGCTACTTCTTCTTCTTCATTTTTATAAATATGCTTCTTATTCGCTTCAAATTGAATGGAATCAAACTCATTTAATTCGTATACATCATTCTCCACTTGAATAGACACTTTCCCTTTCATTACCGTTACAAGCTCAATCGCACCTTCATGATGAGCTTCTGGCTCATATATACTATTTGATCGTAAACAAGCGCGGTGCATTTCCATCCCTGTTTCTTTCGTATAACGGAACATCGTTTCTAAATGCCACGCTTGTCCTTCATCTACTGCAAATCCTTCTCCACAGCGCGCAACAGCTACAGGTTCTCCAACAACCATTAATCTGGATAAAGGAATTGATAACCCTTTCGTTATTTTCCAAATGACAGCTAGTGTCGGATTTGTTTCCCCTCTTTCGATCTTTCCTAATGTTAATTTACTAACTCCTGTTTTATGAGCTAATTCTTCTAAACTTAATTTCTGTTCATTTCGAATTTGTCTCAATAACTGTCCAACTTGTTGAATGACTTCTTTCGTTTGCATATCTTCATTTTCTTTCATATATAAAACCACCTTAAAGTATAAAATAGTTTACTTTTAATAATTAAAAGTATATCATACTATACATAATTATTTATTTTCGAAAGGAGTGTTATACTTCATGCGCGCAATTTTATTAGGTCTTTTATCATCGGCCTTTTTTTCTGCAACCTTTATTATTAATAGAGCAATGAATGTATCTGGAACGAGCTGGGCTTGGACAGCTTCCTTCCGTTTTTTATTTGCTCTTCCTATTTTATTCCTTATCGTTTTATTTCGCAAAAACTTTAGGGGATTATGGGAAGATTTAAAAAAACATCCATTGGCATGGATCGGATGGGGTTCTGTTGCCGGTATTGGTTTTTATTCTTTATTAAGTTTCGCAGCTGTCTTTTCTCCAGCTTGGCTCGTTGCTGGAACTTGGCAAGTTACGATTTTAGCTGGTTTACTACTATCACCACTATTTTTCGTGAAAATAGAAACAAAATCAGGTACGAAACTTGTACGTGGAAAAATTCCACTTCGTAGCTTATATGTTGCATTATTTATTTTACTTGGTGTAATTTGTATGCAAGCAACTGCCGCAGGCCATATTACAATGACTCAGTTCATTTCAGGTTTTTTACCTGTCGTATTAGCCGCTTTCTTATATCCGTTCGGTAACCGAAAAATGATGGAGCTTGTTGGTGGACGCCTTGATACGTTCCAACGTGTATTAGGAATGGCAATTGGAAGTCTTCCTATAACAATCTTGCTTGGTATATACGGATTTTCTACTACTGGCATTCCAACATCCAACCAAATACTTCAAGGATTTTTGTTAGCATTATGTTCCGGCGTTATTGCAACGATGACATTTTTCTTTGCTACTGACTTAGCAAAAGATAACCTCGCTCTACTTGGAGCTGTTGAAGCAACACAAGCTGGAACGATGGTCTTTACCGTACTTGGAGAAATCATTTTCTTAAATGGTTCACTCCCTGGAGGACTTTCTCTCATCGGAATGATTATTATCATGTTAGGAATGGTTGCAAATAGTATTTTAAACCGTTCTGTTCCAGTCGTTAAACAGAAAAAATCGGCATAAAAAAAGGGTATGGTTCTATAGAGATGAACCATACTCTTTTTTATTGTCCCCCTATTTCGCCTTATCAGAATAGTATTTCATTGGCTGCTTATACTAAAACTTATGTTATAATACGTTTCATGCGCATTAATAGGAGGTAAATTATGTTAAAAAAAGCAATCGCTGAATTTATTGGTACATTTGTACTTGTATTATTCGGAACTGGAGTAGCTGTCACTGGCGGCGGAATTGAAGGAATTGGAACATTAGGAATCGCTATGGCTTTCGGTCTATCTATTGTAGCTATGGCATATAGCATCGGAACAATTTCTGGATGTCACATTAACCCAGCAGTATCAGTAGCTATGTTCATCAACAAACGAATGAACGCTATGGAACTTTGTTATTATGTATTAGCTCAAATTTTAGGTGGTTTATTAGGAACTGCAACGTTAGTAACAATTTTAAAATCTGCTAAAACACCTTTAGATAATTTAGGACAAAATGGTTTCGGAACTCTTGGTTTATCTGGAGCATTTTTAGTTGAGTTCATTTTAACTTTCGTATTTATTTTAGTTATCGTTGCTGTAACAGGTAAAAAAGGAAGTTCTTCTTTAGCTGGACTAGTAATTGGTTTCACATTAGTTTTAATTCACTTATTAGGAATTCCGTTAACTGGAACATCTGTTAACCCAGCTCGTAGTATCGCACCAGCTTTATTTGTTGGTGGAGAAGCACTTTCTCAACTATGGGTATTCATCGTAGCACCAATTCTTGGTGGTATCTTCGCAGCTATCGTAGGTAAATTCATTTTAAATACTGAAAAATAGAATTTTCAATATTTCTGAATAAAAAAAGGCGAGCCCTCATTATGAGGAAGCTCGCTTTTTTTATTCTTTCATTTTAGACTTTAAATTTGTAACTAATTGATCTACCGTTACATTTGCAAGTACGTTTTCCATCGCTTCTTGCGCTTGCATTAAAATAATTTCTAATACTGATTGAATATTAGCTCCTACTGGACATTCAATGTTGGGATTTTCATGGAAGGAAAATAGCTGTCCTTCTTCTACAACTTCCACTGCTTTATATACATCAAGTAATGTAATTTCTTCTAAATCTCGAGCAAGTGTCGTACCACCTTTACCAGCTTGTACATCAACAAGTCCTGCTCTCTTCAACATTCCTGTAATGCGACGAATCACAACTGGATTTGTATTCACACTACCGGCAATCCATTCAGAGGTACAGCGAGAGTTTCGATCTATCGCAAGTAATGTCAGCATATGAACACCTACTGTAAAACGACTACTAATCCCCATCTGCACACCCTCCTTTTTATTCATTCTATTAAAAGACGACTCTTATCATTATATACTATTTTTAATTTATACATAAAGAAAAAGCATGATTTCAATAAGAAATCACGCTTTTCTCTCATTATTGACGCTTTATAAATTTCGCTAAATCTTTAAATTTCACTTTATCTGAGTAATTCATTACGCCGTTTACGTAAATGCGGCTTGTAACAGCATTTAATACCGCAATTGTCGCCAATAAGACTGCTAATGTTATCGTAATTTCTAGCATACCTGCTTCACCAGCTACAATACGTGAGAAGGTAACCATCGGTGTAAAGAATGGAATGTAAGAACTTACAACGACGATAGTACTATTCGGATCACTTAATGATTTAATACTAATAAAGAATGCAGCCATAATTAAAATCATTACCGGGAAAGATACAGCTTGTAAATCCTCCGTCTTAGACACGACAGCTCCAGCAGCAGCATACATCATCGCATAAAGTAAATATCCCGTAATGAAATAAACAAGAAACATGCTGATAACCTTTGCATCTAATTTCGTAAAGTCAATTGGAATACCAAATAGTGAGGCACTTTCTAAATCGACCCAACCTAACAAATATGGAATAAGATAACCACACGCCAATATGACAAGTTGTAATAACGCCGTTGAAACAACCGCTAAAATTTTCGCATACATCATCGTAAGAGGCTTCACTTTCGGAAGCATTACTTCCATTACACGTGACGCCTTTTCAGATGCAATATTCATTGCGATTGTATTTCCGAACGCTACAATAAACATATATAAAGCAAATGTAAAGAAATAGGCAATTCCGAAAGAAGATGTACGATCTTTTATCGCTTCTTGCTTTACTTGAATTTCTGTTTGTAATTGCTGTGCAATTTCTGGTGAAACATTATTTTTGGCAATCGTCACCATCGTATATTGTTGCTTTAAATATCCTGCCATAATTGCAGAAGTTGCTTGGCTTGGAAATCCATTATACATATATGTAATCGATGGAGCCCCATCCTTTTCCGTCACATGGAATAGACCATCTAAATCGCCTTCTTCTACTTGCTTATGCAGTTTATCAAAATCATCCTTTGAACCAATTGTTATTTTTGCTGATGGCAATAGCTTATTTAGCTCATCTTTTTGTACTTTATATGTGGAACTCTCTACTACAACTGCAATTTTATCTTTATCCTTATTTTTATCATCGCCTGAAGTAAAATGATTAAATGCAAAAATCCCAAACACAACTAAAAATAAAATCGCACTCGTAATTAATGATTTTTTAGATAAAAATGCTTCCCTAAAATAAAATGAAAATACGTGAGAAAATTTACGCATCGTTATTTCGCCCTCTCTACAAAGATTTCGTTTAACGTCGGCTCTAACATTTTGAATTGTCGTAAGCTAACACCTTGCTCTTGCAACTGTTGCAAAATCTTGAGAGCTTCCGCATCGTCTTGTACTTTCACATAAAGAAGGCCTTGTTGTTTTTCATACGATACATGTATAGCTTCTAATCCCTTTTCATTCTCTACTGTATCTTCAATCGTTAAATTACGGAAACCGTATTCTTTCTTAATATCACTTAGCTGTCCTTTTACGACTGCCTCACCTTTTTTCAAAATACATACATGTTGGCAAAAAGCCTCTACTTGTTCCATACGATGACTTGATAAAATAATCGTCTTTCCGCTCTGTACTTGTTCTTCAATAATACTAGCTAACATCCCAGCATTAACTGGATCAAGGCCGCTGAATGGTTCATCTAAAATGAGAAGTTCCGGATTATGAAGAAGAGCAGCAATTAATTGGATTTTTTGCTGATTCCCTTTTGAAAGCTCTCCAGCCGTTTTAAATTTATATTCTGGTATCGCTAAACGCTCTAACCAGTGATCAATAGCATGATCTACTTCTTTCTTCGACATTCCTTCTAATCTACCAAAATATCGCAGCTGATCTATTACTCTACTTTTTGTATATAAACCTCTTTCTTCTGGTAAATACCCAATTGTTACACCACTATTTCCAAATGCTTTTCCATCCCATGTAATCGAACCTTCATTAGGCGTTAATAATCCGAGAAGCATTTTGATTGTTGTTGTTTTCCCTGCACCATTTCGTCCAAGTAACCCTAGTACTTCACCTTTTGGTAACGAAATTTGCAAACCGTTAACTGCTTTTGATTCCCCAAATTGTTTCGTTAAGTTTTGAATTTGTAAACTCAAAGTATAAAGCCTCCCCTTTAGTATCATTCGTGCTCTCTTTCAAAGACTATGTTTATTCAAGACAAAATATAGCACCACGCTTCATCCTCTTATATGTAAACATCGTCATGAATCCATCATTTGTTCTATTTAGTTAAAATTGTAAATAACAAAGTTCTTTTTGTCAATTATAATTGTCATTACGACAATAAAAATTGTCAAAACAACTATTATTATTTTGCTCATCTTTCTAATATAGGACATACTACTATATATACAAAAGACAATATGCAAATGTTCATATAAAAATATTATATTTTAATATATAATATAAAATGATTTTCTAACATCAAGGAGGATACATATGAAGATGAAGAGGGGCATTACCACTTTATTATCTGTAGCAGTTCTATCTACATCACTTGTAGCATGTTCAGGAACACCAGAGAAAACAGTGGCGAAAGAAGAGAAAGTAAAATTAACAGAACAACAATTAATGGCTGATTTATGGTATCAAACAGCCGGTGAAACGAAAGCACTTTACTACCAAGGGTACAACATTGGTCAATTAAAGCTTGATGCAATTCTTGCAAAAGGGACAGAGAAAAAACCTGCTATCGTGCTTGATTTAGACGAAACTGTTTTAGATAACAGTCCTCATCAAGCAATGAGCGTAAAAACAGGCAAAGGCTATCCTTACAAATGGGATGATTGGATTAACAAAGCTGAGGCTGAAGCCCTTCCAGGCGCAATTGATTTCTTAAAATATACAGAGTCTAAAGGTGTAGATATTTACTACGTCTCAAATCGTAAAACGAATCAACTAGATGCAACAATTAAAAATCTTGAGCGTGTAGGTGCTCCTCAAGCAACGAAAGAACATATATTACTACAAGATCCGAAAGAAAAAGGGAAAGAAAAACGCCGTGAACTCGTTTCTCAAACCCATGATATTGTCTTATTCTTCGGTGATAACTTGTCTGATTTCACAGGTTTTGATGGAAAATCTGTAAAAGATCGTAACCAAACAGTAGAAGATTCAAAAGCACAATTTGGTGAGAAATTCATTATTTTCCCGAATCCAATGTATGGTGATTGGGAAGGCGCTTTATATGATTATGATTTCAAAAAATCAGATGCAGAAAAAGATAAAATCCGTCGCGACAACTTAAAATCATTTGATGTAAAATAAAAGAGGATGGCATTCGCCATCCTCTTTTATTTTACTTTCTCTGTTAAAGGCAAGATAAATACTTCCACACGTCTATTCTTTGCCTTTCCTTCTTGCGTATCGTTTGGAGCAATTGAACGGTATTCTCCGTATCCAATCGCACTAAATTTTTCTGGTTGTAATTCTTTATTTTGCAGTAATACTTGCATAAAATTAACTGCCCGCTGCGTACTTAATTCCCAATTCGACGCAAACTGCGCATTGGCAATAGGGACATTATCCGTATGACCCGATACTGTAATTTCACGAGGTGACGCTGAAACAAGTAAGCTAGACATCTCTTTTGCAATCCCTAAAGATTCTAATTTCACATCTGCTTTCCCCGAATCAAACAGTATATTTTCTAATATTGTCACCATTAATCCCTTTTCAGTTAATTTAGTTTGAAAAGAAGAGGATAATTGTTTTTCATTAATATATTGATCAATCTTTTTTTGTAATGCTTTCAATTCATCCATCTCTTTTTTTTCTTTAGCTCTAGCTTCTTCTTGTTTTTTTGCTTGTTCTGCCTCAAGGCTACTTGCTGATAATTCTTTTTCATCATTTGGCTTTTGATCACTTAAAAATTCTTTGTTGCCTGTTCCCCCAGCTAATTCACTTCGAAAAGCAACTGCCATCTGTTTAAACTTCGCAGCATCTATACTACTCATTGCGAATAAAACGATAAACAATGCAAATAACAACGTTAACATATCAGAATATGGAATTAACCATGTTTCATCGATATGCTCATCATGTTTTTTCTTTTTACCTCTTCTATTTTTCTTACTCCGCATTTTTTTCTGCTCCTTTTTCTAGCTTTTTACGCTCAGTTGCAGAAAGTGCACCTAAAATACGGTTCTTCATAATAAACGGATATGTACCTTCTTGTAACATTAATAAACAATCAATGATTAAACGTTTTTTCTCAATTTCAGCTGAAGATTTTTGCTTTAACTTATTTGCAAATGGATGCCATAATACATAACCGGAAAAAATACCAAAAATCGTTGCAATAAACGCACCCGAAATAGCATGACCTAACTTTTCAATATCAGTTAAGTTACCAAGCGCAGCTACAAGACCGATAACAGCACCTAAAACTCCTAATGTCGGTGCATACGTACCAGCTTGTGAAAAAATAGCAGCTCCCTTTGCATGTCTTTCTTCAATTGCCTCTAATTCAGATTCCAAAATCTGCTCTAAATCTTCTGCGGATACACCATCAATCACAAATTTCATACCGCGCAAAAGAAATTCATCTTGAATTTTGTCTAATTGTTGCTCTAAAGACAAAATACCGTATTTTCTACTTTCAGATGTCCAATGAACAAATAATTCTAGCAACTGTTCATAACTTAAATCCTTTTTATTTGAACCAAAAAGAACTTTAAATAGTTTTGGAACCCTTTTTAGTTGATTCATCGGAAATGCAATACATACTGCAGCAAATGTACCGATAAAAATAATTAATGCTGCGGCAGGATTTAATAAGGCTGTTATGTCAGCGCCCTTGACGACCATCCCTACTACCACTGCTACAAATCCTAAAATAAGTCCAATAATTGTTGCAAAATCCATTCCCATTCACTCCTAGTCTATACAAGAAGTTCTCTATTCTCGATAATCGCTACATCTTCTTATGTATATATATTACATAAAAAATGCATTTCATGAAAGATAAGAAATGAATTATATAAAAAAATACTACAAATTCACACATTTTCTGACATTTTCTTTGCATTTCTATTACGTTATGACTCTTATATTCCTTTTCCAACAAACTAGATTTATAATAAAAAAACATTACACATTCTATTAAGAAGGGACTGTGATTACAAGGCATCATGAAAAAGATAATAATTATTTCTGCCACTACTATTGTAATCGGTATCACATCTTTCGCTTACTTTGGTTCTAAATCACCACTACATCATGAAGCGAAAGCTGTCGAAAGTCAAAAACATACTAACCATAAAAAAGAAGAAATTCCTGATTTTCCAAAAGCTGATCATAATGCAAAGAAAATAGACAATGACTTTTCAGTTGTAACAAATCCAAAATCTAACCTTGTCTTAATTAATAAACATCGAAAACTACCAGATGGATACACTCCTGAAGACTTAACGAGACCAAATGTACCATTTACTAGTCCAAAAGATAAAGAAAAAACATTACTACGCAAAGATGCTGCAGAGGCACTTGAAAACATGTTTAAAGCTGCGAAAAAAGAAGGGCTTGATCTTACAGCTGTATCTGGTTATCGTTCATACAAACGCCAAAAGTCGTTGCATGATACATACGTTAGACGCCAAGGAAAAGCCGAAGCTAATTCAGTAAGCGCAATTCCTGGTACAAGTGAACACCAAACGGGTTTAGCAATGGATATTAGTTCAAAATCAGCTAAATTTCAATTAGAGCCTATCTTCGGGGAGACAGCAGAAGGAAAATGGGTCGCAGAACATGCTCATGAATTCGGCTTTGTCATTCGTTACTTAGAAGATAAAACAGATACAACAGAATATGCATATGAACCATGGCACTTACGCTACGTTGGTAATCCATACGCTACATACCTATATAAACATCACTTAACATTAGAAGAAGTGATGGAAGACAAAAAATAAGAGAGCAAATTGCTCTCTTATTTTTCTTTCACTCTATCATTGTAGTAATTTCTTCTTCCATTCTTCAGGCCATGGTTCGCCTCTTCCTGTTTTTTTCGACGCTTGAACCATCATTCCACGACCTACTAAACAAACCTCTCCTGCTTCATTCTTCACCATATAATGTAAATCTAAAGAAGAATTCCCAACCGACCCTGCTTTTACATACACCTTCAACTGTTCATCAAAATATATTTGCTTAATAAAATTACATTGTAAATCCGCAACAACGATCATCGTTTCTGATGATGCATGTGTCCACTCTTGCATAAATCCAAGTTCTTTAAACAACGCAATACGAGCTTCTTCAAAATAAGTAAAAGCAACGACATTATTTACATGTCCAAACATATCTACTTCACCAAAACGAACCTTTACAGGGTTGTAAAACGAAAAACCACTTTCCCATTGCTCAAAGTCTTCAATATAAGAAATCCTCTTCATTGTTATCTCTCCTTTTCATCTTAAAATAAACAGAATAAACAGAAAAATATAGTTATAAATATTGCCTCTTCGATATGAAGAGGCAATATTTATTAATAGTTATTATCGCTACCAAAGAAATCTTTGAACGATTGAATTGTTGTATCACGGTTTAATGCCGCAATTGAAGTTGTTAAAGGAATACCCTTCGGACATGATTGCACACAGTTTTGCGAGTTACCACAGTTTGCTAGTCCTCCATCTCCCATAATTGCACGTAAGCGATCTGCTTTATGCATTTCACCCGTTGGATGTGAGTTGAATAAGCGAGCTTGTGATAACGGTGCTGGTCCAATAAAATCAGACTTACTGTTTACGTTTGGACATGATTCTAAGCAAACACCACATGTCATGCATTTTGAAAGCTCATAAGCCCATTGACGCTTTTTCTCAGGCATTCTTGGTCCTGGACCTAGGTCATACGTACCATCAATTGGAATCCACGCTTTAACGCGTTTTAGAGCATTAAACATGCGACTACGATCAACTTGCAAGTCACGTACAACCGGGAATGTCTTCATCGGTTTTAAGCGAATTGGTTGCTCTAATTGATCGATAAGTGCCGTACATGATTGACGTGGTTTTCCGTTAATCACCATCGAACATGCACCACATACTTCCTCTAAGCAGTTCATATCCCATGCAATCGGAGTTGTTTGGTTCCCTTTTGAATCAACAGGATTACGACGGATTTCCATAAGTGCTGAGATAATATTCATATTCGGACGATATGGAATTTCAAACTCTTGGTCAAAGGCTTGCGCATCTGGCCCGTCTTGTCTTGTAATGATGAGGCGGATTGTTTTCTCAGACATGTTGTTTATCCCCCTTCTCTTCACCCTTAGCAGCTACATCGTGTTTTGAAGAATAATCACGTTTACGTGGTTTAATTAACGAAATATCAACGTCCTCGTAATGGAATGCTGGTGCATTTCCTTCTCCCTCAAATTTTGCCATCGTAGTTTTTAAGAAGTTTGCATCATCACGATTTGGGAATTCAGGTTTGTAATGCGCCCCACGGCTTTCATTACGGTTATATGCGCCAATTGTAATAACACGTGCTAACTCAAACATATTTGCAAGTTGGCGTGTAAATGAAGCACCTTGGTTACTCCATCTTGCTGTATCGTTAATGTTAATACGTTTGTAACGAGCCATTAATTCTTCAATTTTCGCATCTGTTTCTAATAATTTTTTATTTTCACGAACTACTGTAACGTTATCTGTCATCCATTCTCCAAGCTCTTTATGAAGAACATACGCATTTTCGTTACCATCCATCGTTAAAATATTGTTAAATTTCTCTGTTTCGATTAATTCATTTTGCTCATATACAGTAGATGAAACAGCATCAGATGATTTAGAAAGACCTTTCATATATTCAATTGCGTTTGGTCCCGCTACCATACCACCATAAATTGCTGATAATAGTGAGTTCGCACCAAGACGGTTACCACCGTGCATAGAATAATCACACTCACCTGCTGCAAATAAACCTGGAATATTTGTCATCTGTTTATAATCAACCCATAGTCCGCCCATTGAATAGTGAACAGCTGGGAAGATTTTCATCGGTAGTTTACGAGGATCATCCCCTGTAAATTTCTCATAGATTTCAATAATTCCACCTAGTTTAATATCTAGTTCTTTTGGATCTTTATGAGAAAGATCTAAGTACACCATGTTTTCACCGTTAATACCTAGTTTTTGCTCTACGCAAACATCAAAGATTTCACGTGTTGCGATGTCACGAGGTACAAGGTTTCCGTAAGCCGGATATTTTTCTTCTAAGAAGTACCATGGTTTACCATCTTTATATGTCCAAACACGTCCACCTTCACCACGTGCAGATTCACTCATAAGACGTAATTTATCGTCTCCAGGAATTGCCGTTGGGTGAATTTGAATGAACTCACCGTTTGCATAATATGCGCCTTGTTGATATACAGCAGAAGCTGCTGTACCTGTATTGATAATGGAGTTTGTTGATTTTCCGAAAATGATACCAGGGCCCCCTGTTGCCATAATCACGGCATCTGCTCCGAAACTTCTAATCTCCATAGTTTGTAAGTCTTGTGCAACGATTCCTCGGCACACACCTTCATCATCAACAACAGCTCGTAAGAAATCCCAACCTTCATATTTCGTTACAAGTCCTGCTACTTCGTGACGACGTACTTGTTCATCTAATGCGTAAAGTAATTGCTGTCCAGTTGTTGCACCAGCAAATGCTGTACGGTGATGTTGCGTTCCACCAAATCGACGGAAATCAAGAAGTCCTTCTTCCGTACGGTTGAACATAACACCCATACGGTCCATTAAATGAATGATACCAGGTGCTGCTTCACACATCGCTTTAACTGGTGGTTGGTTCGCTAAGAAGTCCCCACCATAAATTGTATCGTCAAAGTGGATCCATGGAGAATCCCCTTCACCTTTCGTATTTACGGCACCGTTAATTCCGCCCTGAGCACATACAGAATGTGAACGTTTTACTGGTACTAAAGAAAACAGTTCAACATTTACTCCTGCTTCTGCCGCTTTAATCGTTGCCATTAAGCCAGCCAAGCCACCGCCGACTACTATAAGTTTCCCTTTCATGCTCTCCCACTCCTTACTGGTTTGCTAGCTGTGGATCGATGAACGCTAATAATGCACTCACACCTACATAAGA
Source organism: Bacillus sp. FSL K6-0073 (assembly GCF_038006085.1). Taxonomy (NCBI): domain Bacteria; kingdom Bacillati; phylum Bacillota; class Bacilli; order Caryophanales; family Bacillaceae; genus Bacillus; species Bacillus sp. FSL K6-0073. Next base: position 4,518,520 of record NZ_JBBOUN010000001.1, read on the forward strand.
TAAACCTAAGAAAATAGCTAATGTTACATAAGTAGAGATTCTTTGTGAACGTGGAGATACTGTAATTCCCCAGCTGATGCAGAATGTCCATAGTCCATTTGCAAAGTGGAAAATTGTTGAAACAACACCAACTAAGTAGAATGCAAACATAGCTGGATTGTTTAAAATATCTGCCATCATATCATAGTTTACCTCTTTACCTAACATTGCTTGAATACGAGTTTCCCAGACATGCCAAGAAATGAAAATCAGCGTAACGATACCTGAAATTCTTTGGAAAACGAACATCCAGTTACGGAAATAACCGTAAGAAACCGCATTGTTCTTAGCTGTAAATGCAATATATAAGCCATATATAGCATGGTACAGTATCGGTAAAAAGATGATGAAAATTTCTAGCGCATACCGGAATGGAAGGAGCTCCATAAAGCCTGCAGCTTTGTTAAAAGCCTCTGCTCCTCGTGTTGCAAAGTTGTTTACAATTAAATGTTGCGTCAAAAAGACACCAACCGGGATGACCCCCATTAATGAGTGCCACTTACGAAACGTATACTCGCGGCCTTTCATGTCCCCATTACCCCCCTTGAATGTTTGACTGCTGTTTTCAGATTAGTTTATGACAATAATGTTTTTTCACTATTGGCATAAGAAAAACTGAAAAAATTATTCGAAATATTTCAGCATAATTTGATACCAAGTTCATTTTACTCCTATTTTTGTCGAAGCGTCAAGAAAACGTATACATAATTTGCATATAATTTGCCAATTCTTTTTTTCTTCTTATATATTCAGATTTTCCTAAAGAAAAATCTGTTTTTATAAATGTGAAATGTTATATAATAATCCCTATAGAAAGAGGGGAATATTGTGAGTAAAAATACAATCGATACAACATCTTTAGAAGATGTTTCATTGAACGCCTTCGCTTATGAATTGCTACGTGAAGAATTACTACCTGATTTAATCGGCAACGATTTAGATGGTATTTTATACTGGTCTGGTAGAAACCTTGCAAGAAAATATCCGCTAGAAACAATTGAAGAAGTCATTCAGTTCTTTGAAAAGGCTGGCTGGGGCACTTTAAGCATTGTTGAACATAAGCGTCGTGAAATGCAGTTCCAACTTAAAGGCACACTCATCGCAGAACGTCAAAAACAAAAACGACATTCTTCTTATCAACTAGAAGCCGGATTCATCGCTGAACAAATCCAAAAGCAACGGAACGTCGTTGCGGAGTCATACGAAGAAAAGAAAAAACGTTCTGACTCTATTACATTTCTTGTAAAATGGGATATAAAAGATCTCATTGAAGTGTAAGCATTACCTACAGTCAACTAGACATATCAGTTTAGTTGACTTTTTTGTATTTTCATTCAGATGCGTTTATTTTAAATCTTCAGAAATTATACCAAAAAACAGAAGACGTTGTAAACTACAACGTCTTCTTATCTGTTAAATACGTATAAATCGTCTCCGCGACATTTTTCGGCATACCCGCTTCGACAAATTCCTCTATAGAAGCTTCTTTCATCTTCTTTAATGAACCAAAATGTTTTAACAATACCTTTTTCCGTTTATCACCGATTCCTGGAATATCATCCAATGCTGATTGAATGACAGATTTCCCATGTAATTGACGATGGAATGTAATCGCAAATCGATGCACCTCATCTTGAATACGCTGCAACAAATAAAATTCTTGGCTATTTCTCTCAAGTATCACAGGTTCCGGTGGATCCCCAATAATTAAATGGGAGGTTTTATGTTTATCATCTTTTACAAGACCTGCCATCGGAATATATAATCCGAGCTCATTCTCTAAAATATCACTTGCAGCCGCTAGATGGCCTTTTCCTCCATCAATAATAATCAAATCAGGTAAAGGTGAATTTTCTTTAAGCGCCCTTGTATAACGGCGCCTCACAACTTCTCTCATAGACTCATAATCATCTGGTCCTTGAACCGTTTTAATTTTATATTTCCGATACTCTTTCTTCGCCGGTTTCCCATCGATAAAAGCAATCATTGCAGAAACGGGATTTGTTCCTTGAATATTTGAGTTATCAAACGCTTCAATACGATATGGCGTTTCAATCCCAAGCTGCTTCCCTAAATGATCTACCGCTTTAATCGTTCGTTCTTCATCACGTTCAATTAAGTAAAACTTCTCTTCAAGAGCAATCTTCGCATTTTTATTTGCCAATTCTACAAGGTCTTTTTTCTTACCACGTTTCGGCTGCGTCGCTTCCACTTCTAAAAAGCGCTCTACTAATTCCGAGTCTATACTTCCTGGAACGACAATTTCCTTCGGCTTAAAATGACTACTGTTTTCATAAAATTGGCCGATAAACGTTAAAAAACCCTCTTCTGGTTCATCGTAGATTGGAAACATAGAAACATCACGTTCAATTAGCTTTCCTTTTCGAACGAAGAAAACTTGAACACACATCCATCCTTTATCCACTGCATATCCAAACACATCACGATCCACTAAGTCACTCATAATCATCTTTTGTTTTTCCATAATCGCATCAATATGAGCAATTTGATCACGCAACTCTTTTGCACGTTCAAACTCTAGTTTCTCTGAAGCCTCATACATTTTTATTTCTAGTTCTGAACGAACTTCTTTATGTCCACCATTTAAAAACTTAATAATTTCATCTACAATTTCTTTATTTTGTTCTTCCGTCACTTCTTTCACACAAGGTGCTAAACATTGACCCATATGATAATACAAACAAACTTTATCTGGCATATTCGTGCATTTCCGAAGTGGATACATACGATCTAGCAGTTTTTTCGTTTCATGAGCAGATTGTGCATTTGGATAAGGACCAAAATATTTCCCTTTATCCTTTTTTACGTTTCGAGTAATGAGTAAGCGCGGTTGCTTCTCCGCCGTAATTTTAATAAAAGGATATGTTTTATCATCTTTTAATTGAATATTATATTTCGGATCATATTTTTTAATTAGATTTAACTCTAAAATAAGTGCTTCTAAATTCGAAGAGGTTACAATATATTCAAAATCAACAATTTCTCCTACAAGCCGCAGTGTTTTCCCATCATGTGAACCAGTAAAGTACGAGCGCACACGATTTTTAAGCACTTTTGCCTTTCCGACATATATAACCGTTCCTTGCTTATCTTTCATTAAATAGCAACCAGGTTGATCTGGTAAAATAGCCAACTTCTCTTTCAAATGTTCGTGCACTCGTCTCCCTCCATTTCTACATACTTAGCATTTTTATTTTCCCTTGAAAACATACTATGCCCAAACACCCAACATACGTTCTTTTATTGTAACGGAAAGACTGTAAAAAAGAAAATAAAAAAAGCTACCAAATGGTAGCTTTTTTATTTTAGAAGTGTTTAGAAACTAATTCTACTAACGCTTCTTTCGGTTTGTAACCTAACGCTTGATCAACTACTTTACCGTCTTTTAATACGAAAAGAGCTGGAATGCTCATTACTTCGAATTGACGAGCAGTTTCTTGGTTTTCATCAACGTCTACTTTTACTACTTTTACTTTTTCGCCTAGTTCTGCATCAATTTCCTCTAATACAGGAGCGATCATTTTACAAGGTCCACACCAAGGTGCCCAGAAATCTAATAATACAACACCTTCGCTAGTTTCAGCTGCGAAGCTTTGGTCATTTGCGTTTACAATTGCCATTTTATTTCCTCCTTCAAGTATATTCTACCAAGAGTATATCATTAACTTATATACGTGGCGAATAATATGTATCGTTATGTATTGTAACAAAAAAATGTTCCTTTATACTATATAAAAATACGGATTAAATACTAAAAAGATGAGAGACAGGGGATCTCTCACCTTTTTCTATATATAGGGGTACTTCACTTGGAACTCAAGGGTACTTAAATCATGAATGTACTTTTAACTTTTTAAACTCTTCTGTTAAAAGAGGTACAACTTCGAATAAGTCACCGACAATACCATAGTCAGCTACTTTAAAGATACTTGCTTCTGGATCTTTATTAATCGCAACGATTATTTTTGAGTTAGACATACCTGCTAAATGCTGAATCGCACCAGAAATACCACATGCAATGTATAAGTCTGGCGTAACAACTTTACCAGTTTGACCAATTTGTAATGAGTAATCACAGTATTCAGCGTCACAAGCACCACGAGATGCCCCAACAGCGCCGCCTAGTACGTCTGCTAACTCTTTTAATGGTTTAAAGCCTTCTTCACTCTTCACACCGCGTCCGCCAGCGATAATAACTTTTGCTTCAGAAAGATCCACACCTTCTGCTGTTTTACGGACAACATCTTGAATGATTGTACGTAAATCTTTCACATCAACTGTAATAGAAGATACGTCACCGCTGCGAGACTCATCTTTTTCCAGAGTTGCAATGTTATTTGGACGCACTGTCACAAATAAGATGCCGTCTGTTACAATCTTCTTCTCGAATGCTTTACCAGAATAAATTGGACGAGTGAAGATAACATTTCCACCTTCAACCTCTAAAGCAGTTACGTCAGAAACTAAACCAGCTTCAAGCTTCGCTGCTAATTTTGGTGATAAATCTTTACCAAGTGCTGTATGTCCAAAGACAATACCTTCTGGATTTTCTTCAGCATGTACAGCTAAAAACGCTTGTGCATAACCATCAGATGTATATGATTTTAATTTATCATTTTCAACTGTCACAACGCGATCTGCACCGTAATGAATCAATTCATTTGCAAAAGAGGCAACGCTGTCTCCAATTAGAAGACCTACTACTTCACCGCCTTCTGCAATTGTTTTTGCTGCTGCTACCGCTTCAAAAGAAACGTTACGTAGCGATCCATCACGAACTTCACCCATTACTAATACTTTACGAGCCATAGATTTTCCCTCCTGCATATATAATTTCGTATTTTATTAGATTACTTTCGCTTCTGTATGGAGCAACGATACAAGTTCTTTTACTTGATCTTGCAGCTCGCCTTGTAACACTTTTCCTGCATCTTTCTTAGGAGGCAAATAGATTTCAATTGTTTTTGTTTTTGCTTCCACATCATCTTCTTCTAAATCTAAATCATCTAATTCTAATTCTTCTAGCGGCTTTTTCTTCGCTTTCATAATACCTGGAAGCGATGGATAACGCGGTTCATTTAAACCTTGCTGTGCTGTTACTAAAACTGGTAATGAAGTTGCAATCACTTCTGTATCACCTTCAACATCACGCTCAATCTTCACATTTGTACCGTCAATTTCAAGTTTTGTAATTGTCGTTACATATGGAATATTTAACGCTTCAGCTACGCGTGGTCCTACTTGTCCAGATGCACCATCAATTGCAACGTTTCCACCTAAAATTAAATCTGCATCTTTATCTTTTAAATATTCAGCAAGCACTTTTGCTGTCGTGAACTGGTCACCATTTTCTACATCATCTTCAATATTAATTAATACGGCTTTATCACAGCCCATTGCTAATGCAGTACGAAGTTCTTTCTCACTATCTTCGCCACCGACTGTTACAACTGTAACTTCTCCACCTTGTGCGTCTCTTACTTGAATTGCTTCTTCAATTGCATATTCATCGTAAGGGTTGATGATGAATTCCGCTTCGCCATCGTAAATTGCACCGTTTTTAATTACGATTTTTTCTTCTGTATCAAATGTTCGTTTCATGAGTACGTAGATGTTCATTCCATTTACCCCCTTGTTTTTCAGAAAGATTCTATCAATTTTAATTTTCTGTTAATTTATATTAAAAAAATAATTGAACTACCTGCCACTAAATGAAGGTTTACGCTTTTCTAAAAATGCAGCTACACCTTCTCTTCCATCTTCACTTGTAAATACTTCACCAAAAATCTGTGATTCACGTTGTACACCTTCATAGTAATGAGACGATTTTGTCGTTTGCAATAACTCTAGTACAGCACGAGTTGTTGCTGGACTTTTTCCAGCAATTTGTTTTGCAACTTTAAGCGTATCATCTAAAAGAGATTCTTCAGAGAACAATCCGTTAACAAGTCCCCACTTTAATGCTTCTGCACCAGTAATTGGTGTACTTGTTAACATCATTTCACAAGCTTTCGCTTTCCCAACATAACGTGGTAAGCGCTGTGTACCTGCAAAGCCAGGAATTAATCCAAGTGTTAATTCAGGTAAACCAAGTTTTGCACTTTCAGTTGCAAAGCGCATGTGGCAAGACATAGCAAACTCAAGGCCGCCGCCCAGTGCCGCTCCATGAATTGCCGCAATAACTGGTTTTGAACATTTTTCAACACGCTCAAACGTAACTTGTCCAAGCTGTGCTAATTCTGTTGCTTGTTTCGCTTCAGTAACAGATGTAAATTCTTTAATATCTGCTCCCGCTGAGAAGAAACGTCCTTCACCGTGAATAACAACAACACGAATGTTATCATCCTTTTCCACTTGATCAATTAATTCAGTAACGTCATGCATAACTTGTGAAGACATCGCATTCGCTGGTGCGTGATTTAACGTCGCCACCGCGATATGATCTTCAACTCTTACAGATAGGAATTTCAACATGATCCCTCCCATTATTGACGATAACCACAAGCTGCAATAAGTAGCCCGTGTACCGTTTTTGAAAGTGCGACCAGATCATACTTATGATCGCTCATTACCCAATTGGTCACAACTTCATCTACTGTTCCAAAGATCATTTGTCTTGCCACGCGAACATTTAAATCTGCTTGAAATTCACCTTGTTTTATACCAGTCTCTAAAATCTCATCCATAACTTGTAAGTAGCCTTTTAATACTTCATTTATTTTAAGGCGCAAGTCTTGATTGGACTGCCTCAGCTCTAATTGCGTAACGATAGCAAGAGGATCATTTTGCGACAACAGCAAGAAGTGCGTTTCTACCAACATGAATAACTTCGATACAGCGCTTTCAATTCCTGCTGTTTTTTGACGAATTGTTTCGACAAATTCTCCCATCTTCTCTTGGAATAAGGATATTAATATATCTTCTTTATTTTTAAAATATAAATAAATCGTGCCATCAGCTACCCCAGCTTGCTTTGCGATTTTAGAAACTTGCGCTTGGTGGTACCCATTCTCCGCAATCACAATGACTGCCGCATCAATAATTTGATTGTATTTCGGTCTATTTTTCTTCACTTTACTGTCCCCTTCAAGAAGATGACTGAATGAATAGTCATTCATATTCTTATAATACTGACTATTTAGAAAAGTGTCAATCCTATTTTTTCAAAAAGAAAGGGCCTTAGCCCGTTTGCTCATCCTCATTCTTTCTCTTCTCTTCATCTATTAGAACACGGCGCAAAATTTTCCCTACTGTCGTTTTCGGCAATTCATCTCTAAACTCATATACTTTCGGCACTTTATAAGCCGCTAAATATTTACGTGCAAACTGATTTAATTCTTCCTCAGAGCACTCCGTACCTTCTTTTAACACAACAAATGCTTTAACTGTCTCTCCTCGGTACGGATCTGGAACTCCAATTGTCACTACTTCTTGCACTTTTTCATGCTCATATAATACTTCTTCAACTTCACGAGGATACACATTAAATCCACTCGCGACAATCATATCTTTCTTGCGATCTTTTACATAGAAGAATCCATCTTCATCCATGTAGCCAACATCACCTGTATGGAGCCAGCCATCTTGCAATACAGCCGCTGTTTCCTCTGGCTTATTCCAGTATCCTTTCATAATTTGAGGACCTTTCACTACAATTTCCCCTATTTCTCCTGGCGGTAATGCCTCACCAGTTTCAAGTGACATAATGATCGCTTCTGTATCTGGCCACGGAACTCCAATGCTACCTGGCACTCGCTTTTCCCATAAAAAATTACTATGTGTAACCGGAGAGGATTCTGTTAAACCATATCCCTCTACTAGTTTACCACCTGTAACTGTTTCGAACTTTTCCTGTACTTCTACTGGGAGTGGTGCTGATCCACTAATACAAGCACGAATAGAAGAAATATCGTATTCTTTTAAAAGTGGGCTATTTAAAAGAGCGATATAAATAGTTGGTGCACCTGGAAATAGTGTCACTTTATGCTTCTTAATCGCTTCAAAAACCATTTTCATATCAAACTTTGGAATAAGGACCATTTTGTATCCTTGCATAACACTCAAATTCATAACAGCCGTCATGCCGTACACGTGGAAAAATGGAAGAACCCCAAGAACGACTTCTTCTCCTTCTTTGCAATTATATAACCATTGAACTCCCATTAACGTGTTAGAGACGAGGTTTTTATGCGTTAACATAACGCCTTTCGGAAATCCGGTTGTTCCTCCTGTGTACTGTAAAAGAGCTAGATCTTTTTCAGGATCACAAGGCTCCTCAACATCCGTATTCACTTCTTTTTCTACTGAATTCCAAAGATGAATCGTTTCACTCTCTGATACTTTCACAACTAAATTTGACTGTTTTTTCTGCACAAATGGATACAATAGATTTTTAGGGAATGGTAAAAAGTCCGCAATGCGAGTTACGATAATATGCTCAATTTTTGTAGCAGATTGAACATTCGTTACTCTTGGAAACACTAAATCGAGACAAAGAATTACTTTCGCTCCCGAGTCATGAAGCTGATATTCTAATTCTCTCTCTGTATACAGTGGATTTGTTTGTACTACGATACCTCCCGCAAGTAATGTACCATAATAACCAATTACAGCTTGCGGACAATTCGGCAACATAATAGCAACTCGATCACCCTTTTCCACACCGAGCTTTTGAAGATAATTTGCAAACCTCTTCACCTTATCATGGAAGTCCGAAAACGTAATATCCTTCCCTAAAAAGTGAAGCGCTTTCTTTTCTGGGTAGCGAGAAGCCATCTGTTCTACATATCTATGAAGCGGCTGAATATCATAAGAAATCGTACTCGGAATTTCCTCTGGATAACTTTTCAACCATGGTTTTTCCACCTTCATTCCCCCTTCAAATACATAAAAATAAATGAATGTTCATTCATGATGGTTATTTTCATTATATTATAGTCACCATAGCGTTACAATCATAATATTCTGACTTTTGTATAACTATGCTTTACTTCATTAACTTCTTATTATATGTAGAAACTCTCTTAATCTTAAAAGAGTAAGAGAGTTATAGTTTAACTTAATCTTATTATCGTTAACACTGCTCCTGGAGTAGTTGTTGATAATGTTGCGACAGCTAACAAACCAAATAATTGCAAGCTAATAGCATCTCCTGCTGCAAGAGTTGTAATGATTGTTGCGCTAAATGATGTAGTCGCTACAGCAGGAGAATTAATCGTCCCAGCAAGTGGTGCTCCATTGATTGTAATCCGTGAACTAACTAATAATGAAGCCGTTATATTAATCGAATATGAAATATAGTAATTTCCAGCATTTGCAACCGTAAATACTGTATTTCCCCCGGAAACCGTAATACCTGGACCGATATTTTGATTATTCGGAAGCGGGACATTCGTTCCACCTAGAAGTACTGATATCGCTGTTCCTGACGTATTATTTGCAAATGCATATGTCGCCGTGATACTTGTACCTGTAGCTCCGGTTGGGCCTGTCGCTCCTGTTGGACCCGTTGATCCTGTTATTCCTGTCGCTCCTGTTGGACCCGTTGGACCCGTTGCTCCTGTTATTCCTGTCGCTCCCGTTGGACCTGTTGAGCCTGTTGCTCCCGTTGCTCCCGTCGATCCTGTTGGACCTGTTGAACCTGTCGCTCCCGTTGAACCTGTCGCTCCCGTTGGGCCTGTTGAACCTATCGCTCCTGTTGGGCCTGTTGAACCTGTCGCTCCCGTTGGACCTGTTGAACCTGTCGCTCCTGTTGGGCCTGTTGAACCTGTCGCTCCGGTTGGGCCTGTTGAACCTGTCGCTCCTGTTGGGCCTGTTGAACCTGTCGCTCCCGTTGGACCTGTTGAACCCGTTGATCCCGTTGGACCTGTTGAACCTGTCGCTCCCGTTGCTCCTGTTATTCCTGTCGCTCCCGTTGGACCTGTTGAACCCGTTGATCCCGTTGGACCTGTTGAACCTGTCGCTCCCGTTGCTCCTGTTATTCCTGTCGCTCCCGTTGGACCTGTTGAGCCTGTTGCTCCCGTCGGACCGGTTGGACCAACCTTAGGCACTGTCCCATCGCAACTAAAACAGCATGAATCAACATGTACACCATTTTGATTATTACACCCACAATATCCATTTATGTTATTGCTCCATGAAGACATGTTGATCACTTCCTTTATATTCGATCTTTCTAGTGCAATCACCAACTAAAAAAACAACTATCTAAATAACAAAGAAATACTTTGCCTAGTCGGGGATAAAACACAGATTTCCTCCATACATTCTAGTAATTATTACATGCGATTCACTCTCCTTTTGCTTGTACTTTCGCCCCATCTCCACAGATTATTAACCATACACATTACACTTTCGTACACAGCCAAGTTCCCATTTTAACTTTCCACATTCGCCAATATTTTTAGTAAAGAGACTTACTCTCCATAAAGTGAAACTTTAATCAGCCCGACTCCCACCTAACTTCTTTGCTCCACCCAAATTTTGAGATATGAATCTTACGGCCGGGCAAATAGCGGGATAAATAACGACTATAATATATATAAATTCATATAATTTGTTGTTTTTCGTCAAAATTTTAAAAATATATTGACACTTAAAATACCCTCATAGTATGATTTGGGTGTTGTAATTGATAACCATTTTCACTCATGGTACTAGTTACAAAAAACACTTAATTTGGGGGCAGAAGATGAAGAAAATTATCAGTATTTTTATAGTAGTTCTTCTATTCGCTGTTGGATGCGGACAGCAAAAAGAGGAGAAAAAAGAAACAAAAGCGGACAATAAAAATCAAGCTATAACAATTAAACACGCTGAAGGGGAAACGAAGTTAGATAAACCAGCGAAAAAAGTAGTTGTACTTGAGTGGGTATATTCAGAAGACTTATTAGCACTTGGTGTTCAGCCAGTAGGGATGGCAGACATTAAGAATTATAATAAATGGGTAAATACAAAAACAAAACCGAGTAAAGATGTTGTAGATGTAGGGACACGTCAACAACCAAACTTAGAAGAAATTAGCCGTTTAAAACCAGACTTAATTATCACAGCTTCATTCCGTGGTAAAGCAATTAAAAATGAATTAGAGCAAATTGCACCAACAGTTATGTTTGATCCATCAACAAGTAATAACGATCACTTTGCTGAAATGACAGAAACATTTAAACAAATTTCAAAAGCAGTTGGAAAAGAAGAAGAAGGTAAAAAAGTATTAGCTGATATGGATAAAGCATTCGCTGATGCAAAAGCAAAAATTGAGAAAGCAGACTTAAAAGATAAAAACATTGCAATGGCACAAGCATTTACTGCTAAAAACGTACCAACATTCCGTATCTTAACTGACAATTCTTTAGCTTTACAAGTTACAAAAAAATTAGGTTTAACAAATACTTTTGAAGCAGGAAAATCTGAGCCAGATGGTTTCAAACAAACAACTGTAGAATCATTACAAAGTGTACAAGATTCAAACTTCATTTACATTGTAGCGGATGAAGATAACATTTTTGACACGCAACTAAAAGGCAACCCTGCTTGGGAAGAATTAAAGTTCAAAAAAGAAAACAAAATGTATAAATTAAAAGGCGATACTTGGATTTTCGGTGGTCCTGAGTCTGCAACATCTTTAGCAACACAAGTAGCAGATGTAATGACAGCGAAGAAGTGATTACACGATGAATAGCTTACAACACACACTTCGAGCAAGTCTTGTATTCGGAGGAGGAGCAGCTCTCTTGCTCCTCCTTTTCTTTATTCATATCGGACAAGGTCAAGCAAACATTTCCTATAGTATGATTATTGATGCTCTTATCTCACCGAACCAATCGCTAGAACATCAAACTTTAATCATGCTTCGATTACCTAGAGCTGTAATTGCCATTTTAGCTGGAGGCGCTCTTGCTGCATCAGGGGTTATTTTACAAACGTTAACGAAAAATCCACTTGCTGAATCCAGTACAATGGGTATTCACTCTGGCGCATATTTCTTTCTAGTAGCGGCTACAATTTTCTTACCGAAAGGTTTACAAATTAATTCTCTTCTGTTCACATTTATCGGCGGCGCTATTACTGCTTTATTTGTATACCGTATTTCTGGTGGAAAAAAGGGAACCCCACTTAGAATGGCATTAGCTGGTATGGTCGTTACATTAATGCTCTCTGCCTTTACCGGAACGATGCAGCTTTTCTATGAAAATGAAACAGCTGGTTTATTTTTATGGGGAGCTGGCTCTCTTATTCAAAATAACTGGGATGGCGTTCAATTTGCTTTTCCATTTATCATTATTTCTTTCCTAGTTTTACTATTTATGTCTCGTAAACTCAACATTCTCTTACTTGGTGATGATGTTGCTGTTTCTCTTGGTGAAAAAACAGCAGTAACACGTCTTATCGCCTTCATTGCTGCAATCTTTTTAACAGCAGTAATTGTTACTGTTGTTGGACCAATTGGATTTGTCGGCTTAGTTGCGCCTCATTTAATGCGCCTTATCGGATACCGTCAACACTTTACTCTTCTTCTCTCTTCTTTCTTATGGGGGGCAGTATTATTACTTGGAGCAGATGTTGTCGGTAAATTAATAGATCCAACCGGTGCAGAACTTCCTGTTGGGGCAGTCACAGCAATGATTGGATCTCCTTGGCTTATTTACTTAGTGTACCGAATGATGAAGTCGAAACAATATATGAATGATAACGGTGCGAATGCAGCTGGAGCTAGTTCCCGCTATTACTCTTATAAAAAGGTAATCATTATATCTATCACACTTTGTATTGTGACGATTGCTCTTGGTGTTACAATCGGTAGTAACGCTTATATCGAAAGTATTACAAATGTTATATCAGGTCAATTAACACTATTTGACAAAAATATGATGATGAATCTTCGTTTACCAAGAATGCTCGTGGCTGCTATTGCTGGCGCATGCCTTGCAATAAGTGGGCTTGTTTTCCAAGGTATATTACGAAATCCACTTGCCGATCCTTCTATTATTGGTATTTCATCGGGAGCTGGTGTTGGTGCTTTAACTATTATGTATGTCTTTCCTGCACTTCCTGGTTTCTTTCTACCAATTGGTGCATTTATCGGAGGACTACTTGCAGTAGGAATTGTCCTCTTCTTTTCATGGAAATCAGGATTTAGCCCAACAGCCCTTGCTTTAATAGGAATTGGTATTTCTGCACTTGGCTCGGCAATTATTCAAATCTTTATCGTTAGAGCCAATTTGAATGTTGCCGCTGCTTTAACATGGTTATCTGGCAGTACGTATGCAAGAGGATGGAATCACTTAGAAAATATCATTCTATATCCATCTCTAATTCTTGTATTCATTATCTTTTTCTTAATAAAACAACTTGACGTTCTCGTACTTGGAGACGATTTAGCAACTGGACTTGGGCAACCAGTAAATAAAACACGTCTTGCTCTGATTGTGCTAGCGACACTACTTGCATCAGTAAATATCGCTGCTGTCGGTACAATTGCCTTTTTAGGCCTTGTCGCACCTCACTTAGCAAGAATTATTGTTGGTATGAATCATCAAAGACTATTCGTTTGTTCAGCACTATTTGGAGCAATCCTTCTTTCTGTTGCTGACTTACTTGGACGTACAATCGCATATCCGAAAGAAATTCCTTCTGGTCTTGTCGTTGCTGTACTTGGAGCACCTTATTTCTTATGGTTGATGAGGAAGAGTGGGAAGAAGGTTAATTAAAAGACGGCTTCATATATGTGAAGCCGTCTTTTCCTATTATGGCATAAAATTAACATAGGCTTTGTACATAATATATATAACAAGTAAATACATGATTATATTGAACACACTTCGTTTTAAAGTTAACTTTCTCTTTAATTTCTTATCTTGTAATCTCAATTCTATTCCATTCGCTATTTTCAACCTACCTACTATTTGAAATAACTCTCTGTAATCATCAGCATTTCCCAATAATACGTATTCGTTATCATTTTTATACTTTATATGCAGAAACTCACTTCCACCTTTACGGTCTAATATTGTTTTCATATAAGCTACTTCATTCAATACACATACTTTTAAATCAACTTCATTATAATAACGATCCATAAAAAACACATACAACCGTTTATTTGTAACGATTAACACATTATTAATACCGAAGTTCATTGCAAGAACGCCTATCCCTAATGTCATTGCTGTGCCTGTCTGCCAATTTTTCACACGATGATTTTCGGCAAGCATACTATATAAAATCTCTTCGCTTCCCTGTAACTCTTCTTGTACAACCTCATAACAACGTTTCATTAAAATTGTTTTTGTTACAACTTCTTTTGTACGATCTATTTTCTTTTTATCTATTTTCTCATCATTTCTATAATCATCTACACAATTATCGCTATACTGTAAGTTATTTAATTCCTGAAGTAACTTTTCTTTATTCATTCCTTTTCCCCCCCAGCAGCTTCTTCAATTTCTTTCTCCCTCTTGAAAGCCTACTATATACCGTATCTCGTGTCATACCGAATTCAAGCGCTATTTCTTGTACGCTATATTCATCTAAATACCTTTTTATAAAAATTTTCTTATCTTCTTCATTCAATTCTTTAATTAAAACGTAAAAATTATAATCTCGCTCTTCTTTTGTTAAATTGACATTTTTTCTATCTTCATATATTTCTTGCTGAAACTCTTGTAATTGATAAGACTTATTACTTTTTCGTTTATAATCGATGGCCTTAAACCTAGCGACAGATATAAGCCAGTTTCTAAACTTCCCACGATTTTCATCATAACTACTAATGTTGTACCAAACGATTAATAAAATATCGTCAACACATTCATCCACTAACACCTTACTCTGTGCAGTATCTAAAATACTATGAACTACCTTATAAATTAAATCTCCATATCGATCAATTGCTGTATGTAATGCTAACATATCTTGTTTCCGAAGACCTTCTACTATTTCTATATCCTTCACCCTTATCACCACTCTTTATCCTATTCTTTATTCATTATATATACGAATGAGCACATTCGTTTCCTGACACTTTTACAAATATTTTCTAATTGTTTTCATATTGTAGCAATGCTTAATTAATTATTTCTTGTGGAACAGGGATTATATTATCTCTCACGAATTTAATCTATGAACAAAAATAGGAGGGATAACTATGTACCAAACAATTGAAGGCTTTTTACAATCATGGACATACGAAGCAGAGTCTACTGAGAAAATGCTTGATTCATTAACCGATGCATCTTTATCACAAGAAATTGCACCTGAACATTGGACTTTAGGAAGAGTCGCTTGGCATATCGTGACGGCAATTCCTGTTATACTATCTGGCACAGGGCTAAAGTTTGAAGGAGAAACGAAAGATTATCCTGTTCCAACTTCTGCAAAAACAATTGCAGATGAGTACCGTAAAGTGAACGCGGCTTTTGTTGAAACACTTCAAAATAAATGGACTGATAAAGACTTAGCTACTATTAACGACTTCTTTGGTCGCCCTATGCCGAATTCTATATTTTTAATGACACTTATTAATCATCAAAATCACCATCGCGGGCAAATGACGGTTTTAATGCGACAAGCCGGCTTAACAGTTCCTGGTGTGTACGGCCCCGCAAAAGAAGAGTGGGCTGCGGCTGGAATGGTAGCTCCTAAAATGTAATGACAAAAAAGACAAGGTGTTTACATATCTTGTCTTTTTCTGTAACTTGTTTCATGTGAAACTATTTTTTAAAATGGTTGTTTTATGGAATATATAGGTTAAAATGAATACATATTACGAAGAGGAGTAACCAAATTGAATACAAAAAATAAAAAAATAGCTATGGGAACTATTTTACTAACTTCCCTTATTGGAGTTATTAGTGTATCTCTTTATTTCACCTATTATGGTACCCCTTGGGGAAAACAAGCAGCAATTACGGACTCAAAAGAATATATTACAAAATATTTTAATCTAGATGCAGAAGTCAAAAATACTTCTTACGATGCTAAAATGAATAGCTATGCCATCTCCTTTGAGACAAGTAGAGACGGAGATTTTACTATCGAATATAAAAGTCCTAATAACTTTAATATCTCTCCAGGAGTTCAAGAGTATTTAAGCAAACACTCCAAATTTACAGAGTAGTAACGAAGCATACATATACAAAAAAGAGTTAGTGTAACGCCAACTCTTTTTTCTTATTCTTGTCATACAGCTATATCTTCCTTCTCTATATTTTTAATTCCGTAATATGCAATCACAGCTCCAATTGCTGCGAGTGCTAGTTGAAGGGGAAGTAAAGTTGCTGTAGGAAACGCTGGGTTGCTATTCATTGCAATTGCTACAACGATAAGAGATGAAACAATTGTAGTTGGCACTGAACGTTTACGCATTCCGAAATATAATGGGATTAAACTCATTCCCGCAGTTGCAATAGCTAAAGGAACCAGTTTTATTCCTTCTTGCACCAATTGATCTACTGTGAATGAATGAGGAAGAATTGAAAAATAACTATCTATCCCAAAGAAAATTCCTACTACTAAAATGTTAGATACAATAACTGTTATAAATGTTACTATCGCTGTAATAGCCAACTTACTAGCCATCATTTTCTTTCGGTTAATAGGATAAGAAAACATGAGTAGTATTGTTTTATTTTTATATTCGCCAATTATTAACCTTGCGATTAACACACTACCAAAAATAATAAATGTTGCTCTTACTACTGTACTAGCCATTAGCAAAATCATCTGCGGATCTCTTATTTCTGGATCTCCTTCTATTTGTGCAATGAAACTAACAAAGATTAATAATGCCAGTATAATGATATTTGCAATAACTGCTCCCCTCACATACCATCCAAACTTAAACTTCTTCAATTCTAGCTTCATAAGACGTAGCATGATAGTCCTCCTTTCATTTAAACTTTAATCAATATAAATTACCCCTGTTTTACTTAAAATCTTCACTTCGTTTTTTGCATCACCAATAGTTCCTTCTTTTATCTTTTCTGTATTTTTATCTTTCTTAAGTCCTTTTAAATCCACTATTACGTCAGCCGAATTACTTTTAGCCATAAGCTTCAATGATGCAGGGACACCTTTATACCGTACGCCAATATCACCTGATTTTGTTTCTATAAATAATGATTTTCCTTCTGTCATATCTTTCAGTAATACTTCCCCAGATGTTGAAGTGATGTTCATATTTGAGTTACTTACATTTGTTATATAGTTATCACCAGTCGTAGACTTTATATTTAATTCTTGTACTGAACTACCTTTTAAAACTAACTCTCCACTTTGCGATATGAATTCACCTTTCTCGGCTGATAGTCCTACAATCATTTCATCTCCAGACTTGCCTTTTGTCATGATATTTTTTACTACTATATCTCTTATTTTCACATCACCCGATTTATTATTTAATACAATTTTATTTATTTCTTTCTTCGGAATAGCTATAGATATACTATTTTTCTTCCTAAACGTAAAACCATTAAAAAATCTGTTCATCTTTTGTTTTTGTTTAATCACAATTTTATTTTCATCATTTTCTATTTTGACAGGATCTATCTCTTTATCTACTTGTTCACCTTGAGCGGAAATTACTATTTTATTAGCGTCTGTACTTTTAAATTCAAGATTCCAGTTTTCATTATCTACTTCTATTTCTTTTATATTATTTATCTCAAAAGACTTTTCTTTCTTAAAATCTTTCCCCTGAAATACCTTAATACCAAAAACTACACTAGCAATTGTAATGAATAATATTGCAATTACTATTATCTTTTTCACCATTCATACCCCAGTTCGTTGTTGTTTTAAGCTTGCTTCACACCACATCAATCTTATCGATTTTACGAAACGATAAATAACTAATGAAAATCCCTAATAAACAGAGCACGATTGGGATAGCTATAAAATCAAACATACTTACTTGATCGTTTCCAGGACCAACGTTACCACTAATCAGCATACCAATTATTACTGCCGAAGTAATCGTTGTCGGTGTCGATTTCTTTCTCATTCCAAAAAATAAAGGAATTAAACTTATACCAGATATCATAAATGCACTTATAAAAGTATCTGGAACGATAGCTATTATTTCACCTATCGTAGCTGGCGTTTCAATCAGTCCCATCATTGGACTCACAAAATATACGAGTAAACTAATAATAAAAGTAGCGATAATGGTGCTCACAAAACAAAAACAAAAAACAATTGTTAATTTCGCCCTCATTAGCATTTTCCTTTGCAGCGGGTACATAAACGATAATTGCATCGTTTTGTTCTTATACTCATCAATTACTAAACGTGATAAAATGACCGAACTAAAAATAATGAATGTTATCCTAATAAAAATATTTGCTGCAGCCATGTTCTGTGTGAAATCAGAGAAGAGCATGTCTTCCTCGGCTTTCATTCCCAATGCCATAAGGCTTACTGCAGCGAAAATTGCTATAATACAAATTGCTACACTTTTAAAGTAACGAGATAATTTATGTTTCTTCCATTCGAGCTTCATTAATTTAAACATATAAATTACGCCTCCATTCTTTATATACCTGTCTCTACGCTGCTAACATTCTAATTCCAGCAGTAACGAAGCTTAACATTCCTATCACTAGTACAATGAACAACCATTTCCGCTCTGGTTTTCTATAATATAAAATTCCACTTATTAGCATTACGATAAATCCACTTACCAGGTTCAGCCACAGTCCATTAAGCATGAATACCTTCTCCATCCATTACATTTAAGAAATATTCTTCTAAGGAACTATGTTTCTTATTAATACTTTCAATTTCCACATCGTTCATAATAAGTGCTTTTGAAATGGCTTGCTGTGTCACCGCCACTTCATAAATCCGAATCATGTTTCCGCTCATTATTTTGTAATTTTTTATACCAAGTTTATCTTCTAAAATATAAGCTGCACGTTTCACATCAGGAACAGTAATTTCAATATACTCTGTTTGTTTTCCGTTAATACTCTTCATTGAAACTTCTTTTATTAGTTTTCCATTTTGAATCACACCAATTGTATCGGCCATTAGTTCCATCTCACCTAAAATATGACTAGAAACTAATAATGTAATGCCATATTCTTTGCAAAGCATTTTAAATAAGTCTCGTAACTCTTTAATACCAATTGGATCTAAACCGTTAATTGGTTCATCTAAAATGAGCAATTCTGGCTTTGTAACGATTGCCCTTGCAATACCGAGTCGTTGTTTCATTCCTAATGAAAAATCTTTTACTTTTTTATTATCTACCCCTTGTAGTTTCACTAAATGTAAAGCATGGTCAATTGCATTTTTATCGTAGTAGCCCATGTATTCACAATGTAGGTCTAAGTTTTCTTTCGCCGTTAATTTATCATAAAAGATTGGATATTCAATAATTGTCCCCATTCTTTTTAATACTTCATAAGATGTATCTGTTAATTTATCACCGAAGATTTCAATATCACCACTCGTCGGTTTTATTAAATTTGTAATCATTTTCATAATCGTTGTTTTACCAGCACCGTTTGGTCCTAAAAAACCGTATATCTCTCCTTTTTTCACATGCATGTTAACACTGGAAATAACTTCTTTCCCTTTAAACACTTTCGTTAACTGATTTGTTTTTAATATATATGTCATGTTACTTTCCCCTTTCGCAATACTCTATATTTCTATAATAGACAACGGAAATCTCTTTTTTCTTACCCGTTTCTTACAAATTCCTTACGCTGAAAAAAAGCTTGTAGAATCTACTTCTCTACAAGCTAAAACAGCATCTTTTTTAATACAATTGTAAAAATTGTTTTTTCATACGGTTTACTAGAAAGATGAATTTTTCCGTCCATCGCTTCCACAAGCCGTTTCGTAATCGTTAATCCGAGACCGCTTCCTTGGTACAATCTATTTCTTGAATCTTCAAGTGTGTACATACGCTCAAACACTTTATCAATATGAGATTCATCAATTCCTTTTCCTGTATCCCATATATCTATATACACGCTCGTGTCATCATCTCTTAACGTCATACCGAGTGCCTTTCCATCGTCTCCATATGTAATCGCATTTGATATTAAATTATTCAATACCCTACCTAATACTTCCACATTTCCAAGTGCGTATATATTTCTTTCTGGTATATCAATATGAACCTGAAAACCTTTCGTCGTCACTAAATCATAAAATGATAAAATCTTCTCGCGACAAACTTCATTCATATTTACTTTTGTCATTTCAATTGCTTTGTCACCAGATTCTAATTTCGCTAAATCAAAAAACTTATGAATTAGCTCCATCACTTCTAGTGTTTTCGTATGCACTTTCTCAAGTAATATTTGTTGTTCTTCTTTATTCATCGTTTTATCCTTATTTAACATTTCTGTATATCCAAGAATAACTGTTAGTGGTGTTTTCAAGTCATGCGAAATATTTGAAAGCATTTTTCTCATCGAAATTTCTACTTTTGCATGATCTGCATTCGTTTTCTGTTTTGCATCTAATAATTGATTAATTGCCACTAATAATTTTTGCAATTCTAGATCATCTGTCATAACGAGTAACGTCTCGCCTGTTTTTTCATTTACAATACTTTCTAACTTTTCATATGTGTATCGTAAATTTTTACTACTATTTTTTCTCATTTTATATTGCATATAAATAACACATAACAATATAAAAATAATACCTATTAACAAATTGATCATATTACATCACTTCCAGCTTATAGCCGATGCCCCATAACGTTTTAATATATTCTGGATTAGATGGATCACTTTCGATTTTCTCACGCAATCTTCTCATATGAACATTAATGACGTTATCGTCACCGTAATACTCTTCGTTCCAAACTAACGTGTATATTTGTGCTTTCGTAAATACACGATTTTGATTTTTTACGAACAGTTTTAAGATCTCAAATTCTTTTAAAGTAAGTTTGAGAGGTTTCCCGTTTTTTTCAACCGTAAAATTAATTGGATCGATTGTTAAATCACCAATTTGAATCATTTTTTCTTCTGTTGATTCTGTAGCCGAATATTTCGTAGACCTCCGAATACCTGCCTTTACACGTGCAGCTAATTCAATCATAGAAAATGGCTTACAAATGTAATCATCTGCTCCAAGTCCTAATCCAACAGCTTTATCAACATCTGTATCTTTTGCCGACATCATTAAAATCGGAACTGCACTTTTTTCTCGAATGATTCGTACAACCTCTAAGCCATCTAGCTTTGGCATCATAATATCAAGGATAATCAAATCAAATGAACCTTTTAAATATGTGTTCACGCCTTCTTCTCCATCAGACGCAATTGTTACTTGAAAGCCCTCTTTTATTAAATACTTTTCCACCATCTCTTGAATTGAGATATCATCTTCAACTAATAAAATATGATGTGACATATGTCTATCCCCTTTTTTACAAACATTAGCATTTTAATTGTATCGTAACGAATGAATACTGTGAAGAATTATATGAATTTTCAAACCAACTTCCCTTCCTTCCCTAACAATGATATGATGAAATTTACTACGATAGTTCATAATTAACTTTATATAAAGGAGACTTATCATGTCAGAAAACAAAAAAGTAAGCTTAGCTGATTTAATGCGTGAACAACTTGCAAAGAAAAAGCAAGGTAACGGTAATGGTCAAAATGCCAAAAATCAAAGCCAAGAAACAAAAAAATTACAAAACCAACAAACAAAGAAAACAAACAACCAACGTAGACGTACAGGTGTGTAAATGAACGGACAAAAACGTTCTAATATAGCACCCGGTCTTGAAGTTGATATTGTATTAAAACAAGATCAACGAACAGGCAAATTAACACGTGGAATTGTAAAAGATATTTTAACAAACTCCCCTTCCCATCCGCATGGCATTAAAGTGCGATTGCAGGACGGGCAAGTCGGTAGAGTACAAAATATCGTTCAATAAGAAAAGGAGCTCAAGTAAACTCGAGCTCCTTTTCTTTATTAACCTTTAATTTTCTCGATGAAAACTACTTTTAAATAGTCTCCTTCTTTAAATTGATCAATGGTACGGAAATCTTCTGGTAAAGAATGTTCTTCTAATATTTTATATTTGCCATTCATTTCTTTAAAGGCTGTATCGATAAAGCCTTTAAACTTTTTCATATCGAATGCGCTACAATTTGTAGAAGCAACGATAATACCGTTATTTTCTGTAATAGCAATTGTTTCTTTTAATAAATTTTTATAATCTTTTGCTGCACTAAATGTATATTTTTTTGAGCGTGCAAAGCTTGGAGGATCAAGTACGACCATATCAAATTTCATTTTTTTCTTCGCTGCATATTTGAAGTAAAGAAATACATCTTCTACAATAATATCTTGCGCTTCATAATCAACTTCATTTACACTAAACTGCTCAATCGTTTTACTTAAACTACGATTTGCAAGGTCGACACTCGTCGTTTTGCTCGCTCCGCCAAGCGCTGCAAATACAGAAAAAGCACCTGTATAAGAGAACATATTTAACACGGTTCTTCCCTTTGCATACTTATCACGAATTTGTTTTCGAACGTTACGCTGATCTAAAAATACACCAACCATCGCTCCGTCATTTAAATAAACAGCAAAGTTCACACCATTTTCTTTTACGATAAGCGGGAACTCACCACGCTCTCCTGCTACGAAATCATCACCCTCAATATATTTCCCTTTCGTATCAAAACGCTTTTTCTCATAAATACCTTTAAAGTTTGCTACTTTTTGAAGAGCGGCTATAATCTCATCTCTGAAAGTATAAATCCCTTCACTATACCAACTTACTACGTAGTAGCCATCATAATAATCGATAATTAGTCCTCCAAGACCATCACCTTCACCGTTTAGGGCGCGGAATGCTGTCGTATCACTTGATTTGTAAAATTGCTTTCGTTTATGTAAGGCAGATTTTATTTTACTTTCAAAGAAAGACTGATTAATTTGTTCACTCTCTTTTCTCGTTAAAATCCAGCCGTATCCTTTATTTTGTTTTCCATAATAGCCTTTTCCGATAAATTGGTTCTTCTCATCTACTACTTTAATGATTGTTCCTTCTTCCTGAACATCATTTAAATTTTGAATCGCATCTTTTAAAATAAGCGGATATCCACTTTTAATTTCTTTTATAAATTTCGGTTTTATTTTTACAGTTACTTCTGATCGCATATAATAACTTCCTTTCCATTTGCATGCTTTCTCTACAGGAAGCATTTAAAAAACGAGACTGAAAAAACAGCCTCGTTTCACTATACCATATTATTGCTTTGCTAGTACAACTCGCTCATTCTCTCGCTTAACTGCCACATATTTACTACATTTTGAACTGGAAATCTTACTGTCCAATATAATATAAAAAACTTTTATATTTCACATTTAGCATTGACAATGATAATGATTTTCATTATCATTTAATGTATATGAGTTCTCGAAAATAAAGGCTATATTTAATAGGAGGAATAAACATGATTATTGTTACAAATACAGCTAAAATTACAAAGGGAAATGGACATAAATTAATTGAGCGTTTTAATAAAGTAGGTAAAGTTGAAACGATGCCAGGCTTTTTAGGTCTAGAAGTTCTTTTAACGCAAAATACAGTTGATTATGATGAAGTAACAATTAGCACTCGCTGGAATGCAAAAGAAGATTTCCAAGGTTGGACAAAGAGCGCTGCATTTAAAGATGCTCACTCACATCAAGGCGGAATGCCAGAATATATTCTTGATAATAAAATTGCTTACTATGATGTAAAAGTTGTACGTATGCCAATGGCTGCAGCACAGTAAAAACAGTCCTTTTTTAAAGTATAGAATATGAGAAGCGTTATCTATCACTTCTCATATTCTATACTTTTTTCTTTAATTTCTTTTTATTAATTTTGCGTGTACAACTAGCCTTCCAGCCTCTGGATCAAGCGCATAGTCACAAGTAGAAAGTGTTACGATTTCATCATTAGCCGTCAATTCCGTATCCGTTTTGTACAGTGATTTTTCTTGAATTTCCTTTAAGAACGATGTATATGCTGCATCATTTTCAAAATCCGTTTCAATGTAATAAAAGTCCGTTGTTGTCGTGTATACTGAAAAAACTTCCACGTCGTATCCTTCAAATAATGTATCGTAATATAATTTACGATGAGACATAAAAAAGTCTTCATCCAACATCTTTTTTAAACTACCAAACATAGAACCGTCTTTCATACGATGGCCATATAAAATCGTATTTCGATTTTGAGATTTCACATCATTACGATGGTCCATAAAAATGCTTCCCGCTCTCATATCTTCACCTTTATAATTACGAAATAAATAGTAATCATTATCTTTTGCTTGAACGATTGGATAATTAATTTGTGTATCATCCATCGTAATCCATCCGACTATCTCTGGATTAATTTTCTGGAGATCCTGAAACTGTTTACGTACCTCTCCATCTTCTGATTTTTCTTCCATTGGACTTCTTTTATAAATATGTTGTGCCTCAGCCATTACTTTACGATTTTCATAATAATCCATGAAAATCCCGCCCAACTCATACATTGAATAGAAAAAGATTCCTAAAAACACAATTGTAAGTATGCGTTGAAAAAAAGAATTCTTTTTCCGTCCTTTCTTACTATTCAAATTATCACCTCAAAACGGATTATGCTCAGCCTTTAGATTCCCATAGGTACCATGTACAATCCGGTATCTTCATCCTGCTTTACAATGACATCTACACCATATATTGCTTTAACCATTTCTTCTGTTATTACATCATTAGGATTACCTTTCGTAATGATTTCTCCATCTTTCATAACGATAATATGGTCGCTATAACGAATGGCTTGATTAATATCATGTAATACCATTACAATCGTTAGTCCATGCACTTCATTTAACTCTTTCACTAACTCTAATATTTCTAGCTGATAGTAAATATCTAAATATGTGGTCGGCTCATCTAAGAAGAGCATTGGTGTATTTTGAGCTAATGTCATTGCGATCCAAACTCGCTGCCTCTCTCCACCAGATAAAGCATAAATTGGCTTATCACGCTTACTTTGTAAATTCGTACATACTAGCGCACGCTCAATCGCTTCTCTATCTTCATCTGTTTGCGGAGAGAATATATTTTTATATGGCATACGCCCGAAGCTTATTAGCTTTTCCACTGTAATATCTGCTGGAGCCTCATTTTGTTGATGGACAACCGCTAGTTTTCTAGCAAACTCTTTCGGTTTATATTCACTAATCGCTTTCCCATCAAGTATTACTTCTCCACTGCTAGGAGCGTGGTTTCTAGACATGACACTAAGTAATGTTGATTTCCCACATCCATTCGGTCCAATGATTGTTGTAATTTTCCCAATTTCTATTTCACTACTAACAGACTTTAATCGATTTGTTACGTTATCGTATGAAAAGGTTACATTTTTAATTTCCATGAACTTTATCACTCTTTCTAAGCAAGAATATTAAGAATGGACCACCAATAACCGCCATAATTGTTGCTGCTGGAATTTCGTTAGGTGGCACAATTAACCTTCCAATCGTATCTGCCGTCAAAATTAATAACGCCCCTGCAAGAGCAGAAAATGGAATTAATACTTTATGGTCTGAACCGACTAATTGTCTTGAAATATGCGGAACTAGTAATCCTACAAAAGCAATAACACCTGCAATCGCTGTTGATACTGCCGCTAAGAGTACTGCAATGGCAGAAATAATAAGACGAACTCTCGTCACGTGCAAGCCTAAGTTTTTCGCAGTCTTATCTTGTAGCGATAATAAGTTACACCAAGCTCCTACGAACAGAGCAAGAATAAGACCAATCGTTCCATAAGTCACCATTATTTCTACATCGCCCCACGTCTTCATTGTTATGTTAGAAGTCGTCGTTTGCTTAATACTCTTAATAAAATATCCACAAATCGTAACGAATGATTCATTTAATCCAGTAAACATTGCATTAATGGCAATACCAATTAAAATAATGCGAAGCGGGCTTAATCCTGATTTCCATGAAAACGAATAAACGAGATAACATGCAAGCGCACCACCTAAAAAGGCGAATACGGGTGTCCAGAAAAAGAATTGCGGGAACAACGTAATAATAACAAGTGTCATAAAACTTGCTCCTGAAGATATACCGATTACCCCAGCATCAGCGAGTGGATTTTTCATAACAGCTTGAAAAAGCACACCTGAAACAGCGAGAGCCGCTCCAGTGAACAACGCAATAATAATACGCGGAAAACGTAAATCTTTAATGACTTCAACATCTTCATTTCCACCTGTAAATATCCCTTGTACAAGTTCAACAATACCTACTTCTAAACTACCTTTCATCGCTGACAATGATGTCATAACAATAAGCAATGCAGTAACAATGAGGAAACTCCAAGTTTTTTTATTCATTCTACTCTTCCTTTATATTAAAATGCATCACGGATACATCATTTTTTTCAATTCATCTAATGCTTCAATTGCTGCTAAATTGCCTGTCGTTCCAAATAAACGCTCTTCTAAATCGTAAACACGGTTATTTTTAACCGCAGCAAAGTGTTTCCAAATATCATTTGTTTTAAATTCTTTATCAAACATTTTTACAACTTCATCAGGCATACCATGAGCTGCTCGTAAAATAATATCTGGATCAGCTTTCTTTAAATACTCTGTATTAGAAGCTAAATATTCTACTTGTTCACCTTGCACAATATTTTTACCACCTAGTTGTTTCACTAAATCTCCAATATAAGAATGCTCTGTTGCTACTAAATAACTTCCCGGCACACCTAATAAAATAAGCACTGTCGGTTCTTTCTTTCCTTTTACTTCTTTTTGAATGCTAGCAACCTTTTTATCTAATTTAGTTACTACTGCTTCGGCCTGTTTTTCACGCCCATATTTCTTACCTAAATCGCTAATAGAACTTTGCATATTTTTCAAGCTCGTTAAATCTAAAAAGTTTGCTTTCATACCCACACCATCAAAAACTGGCTTTAATTCATATTCAAGTGTTGTCACAGATAACACTTCTGAAGGCTTTAATGACTTTACCTTTTCCATATCTGGACTCATTGGATTCCCAACTTCAGGTAAACCTTTATATCGCTTCGGTAAAGTTTTAGAACTTGTTGGAACGCCGACTAAATCTACTTCTAACGCATCCATAATTTCAGTAACAGCCACTGTTGTTGCAACGACGCGCTCTTTACTTTCACTCTTTACCTGCTTTGCTGATTCTTTTTTTGGTGATGAGCACCCGGCTATACTCATTAACAAAATGATAGCCATTAGTACACTTGCAATTTTCTTCACTCTCAATCACCACTCCTTTCCATACAATATGAAACAAGTCTTGATGCATGCGAACATGCATCAAGACTCCAAAAATTACAATCTACCTGCTCTATATTTACGAACTAGTAAAGCAAGTGAACCTAGCAGTAACACCATGTATAAACCAAGTTGTGCTGTATCTGCAGTTTTTGAGTTTTTCTCTTTTTTCGAATCATTTTTTGTATCTTCTTTTTTCTTGTGACCATCTGCATTTCGATTAAAATCAGGAGTACCTACTGTTTTTACATTATCTACTTTCGGTGTAGTCACTGGATTTTTCGGTTCATTTTTCAGTTCCTCTTTAAGAGTTCCTAACGCGCCGATATTATTTGTATCAAATTGAATTTGTACATCGTAGAAATGATGGTAGTTCATCTCATCGATGTCTACCTTTACTTTTGCGTTTAATTTTTTAAATAGATCTTCTACTTCAAACTGTACTACTCGCGTATTTGCATTTTTATCTTCGCTTACTACTTTCGCATCAGCGAATAGTTCATTGTTTTCCGCTTGGAATTTCGTAATCCACGCACTATTTTTCAGCGTCATCTCAATATATTTTTTACCATCTTTTACGATTAATTTCGCTGGATTTACAACATAGTCATGCATCTTTGAAATCTCATCTGTTTTATCTTTTAATACTTTAAATGTAATATCATATTGGCCATCTACTAAATTTTTCGAATCAACTATTACTCTCGGTTTATTATTTTCATCTTGGTTGTTGTTTCCACCTTGGTTGTCGTTTCCGCCTTGGTTGTCGTTTCCGCCTTGGTTGTCGTTTCCGCCTTGGTTGTCGTTTCCGCCTTGGTTGTTGTTTCCGCCTTGGTTGTCGTTTCCGCCTTGGTTGTTGTTTCCGCCTTGGCTATCTAACGGCTTAATGCTACCTTTATCAAATGCAAATTGAATATCGTAAAAATGGTGATAATTCATTGAATCGATATCTACTTTTACTTTTGCATTTAACTTTTTTGATAAATCTGGTACTTCTACTTCCACTACGCGTGTATCAGCTTTTTTATCTTCACTTATTACATGTGCATCAACAAACGAACCATTTTTCTCAAATTCAAATTTTGTAATCCAAGAACTGTTCGTTAACGTAAATGATACATACTTCTTACCATCTTTTACTTTTAGCACACCTGGACTTTTTGTATATGTGTTCATCATTGAAATTTCGTCTGTTTGATCTTTTAATGCTTTGAAATTGATGCTGTATTCACCATCTTTAATTGTTTCAGCATCTGATTTTTTATTTTCATCTGGTTTTTCTACTTCTGGTTGTTTCTCTTCATTTTTAATTTGTTCAAGTTTATCTTGTTCAAATAAAAGTTGTACATCATGCGTTTGCTTATAATTTCTTGATGCCATTTCGATAAATACTTTTGTATTTAGTTTTTTAGATAAATCGTTTACTTCAAACTCTACTACTCTTGTATCTTTTTCCGTATCCTCACTTACTACTTTTGCATCAACAAATGTGCCATCTTTTTCCGTTTGAAAATTTTTAATTAATGAGCTACTTTTTAATGTTACAATTGCTTTTTTCTTACCGTTTTCTACTTTTAATACTCCTGGATTTACCATGTAAGTATTCATCTTAGATTCTTCATCTGTTTGATCTTTTAACACTTTAAATGGAATGCTGTACGCACCATCTTTAATTGTGTTAGAATTTGGTTGTTGATCTGGGTCAGGCTTTTGGTCGGGCTTCTGACTTGGATCCGGTTTTTCATTTGGATCTGGCTTATTAGCTGGGTCCTCTTTTTCATTTGGTTGTTCCACATGAATTGGTGTAATACTATTTTGATCAAATGCAATACGAACGTCGTACTCATGATGATAATTTAAAAAATCAATATCTACTTTTACTTTTGCATTTAATACCTTCTCTACATCTTCTACATCAAATTCTACTACTCTTGTATCTTTTTCTTTATCTTCACTAATTATATTTGTCGCAACTAGCTTACCTGCTTTTTCTGTTTCAAACTTCGTAATCCATGAACTATTCGTTAATGTAAAGGATACTTTCTTTTTCCCATCCTTCACTTTTAAAGTCCCTGGGCTTACTGAATATTGATTCATCATCGATTCTTCATCTGATGTATCTTTTAAAACTTTGAACCCAATTGAATATTCACCGTCAGCCAACTTGGTAGCTGCTTGAACTGCAAGTGGTTGTAATGTTGATACGAATGTAAATATCATTAAAAACATAGCAACAATAATTTTTGTATACCTGTTCAATGGAACGACTCTCCCTTTTGAAAATTATTTAATACTGCTCCCATCAAATACAAAGCGAATATCATACGAAGCATTATAATTAATAATTGGAATATTAATTTTCACCTTTCCATTTAGTTTTTTTGACAAGTCAGCAACTTCAAATTCTACTACTCTAGTATTATCTTTTTTGTTTTCACTTAACACGGTTGTTTCTACAAATTGACCATCTTTTTCTACTTGGAAACTTTTAATAGAAGCACTATCTTTCACTTTAAATGAAACGTATTGTTTTCCATTTTTAACTGTTAATGTTGCTGGGCTTTCAAAATAACTATTCATTCTAGACGATTCATCTTTATCGCCTTTCCATACAGTAAAAGCAATATTATATTTTCCATCAGCTAGTTTTGTAGCAGCCTTTGCATCTTGTAAACCTAGTGTTGCGATAAACGTAAATAAAACAGCAAATACGGCAATAATCATTTTAAATTGTTTAAACATATATTCATCACCCTTCAAAAGATTTATTTACTCAACTTCACTTTACGAATTAAGAAAGCACCTGAAATAAGAATTAACGCTGCAAACAATCCAATACGTGCTTCATCGCCTGTTTTTGGGTTATCTGTTTTTTCAGCTTTTCCATTTTCATTTTTTGTTTCTTTGTTCACTTCTTTAGCTGTTTCCTTACTCTCTACTTTTGTTTTCTCTTCTTTTACTTGTGTATCTGTTTTCGCTTGATCATTATTTTTTTTTGTAGCAGCTACGCCGTTATCGCCACCTACAGCTTTTACATTTGCATCAAATGCAAAACGAATTGTGTAGTGGTGGTCATAGTTTGCATTTGGTACAACAACATGAATTTTTACAGCTGCCGGTTTGGATAAATCATCTACTTTAAACTCTACTGTTCTTTTATCTGCCGATTCATCTTTACTAACAACTTTCGCATCAACAAAATTCCCATTCTCTGGTGCTTTAAATTCTGTAATCCAAGCACTATGATTCATCGGAACTTGTACTCTCATCTCACCGTTTTTCACTATTAATTTTGCCGGCTTTTCAAAATAGTCATTTGCCATTGAAGCTGAATCATTTTCCGCTTTTTGAATTACGTAATTAATATCGTAAGTACCATCAGCTAGTTTTGCTAAAGCATTCCCGTATGGCATTACAAGAAAAGCTAGCATACATACGAACGTTATAATAAAAGCGGGTAATACAGAAACCTTTTTCATTTTTCTTGTTTCCTCCTTGGTTATCTTTTATTTCACTTCTTGAAAATGATAATTATTCTCAATTTATAAGAAAAAAAATAATCTCTTCTACCTATTATTTAATTAGCATTCTTTTATGTAACATAAGTATTATTGATTATCATTCTCATTTAATGTTAAAAATAATATCTCACCCTATTCCTTATACGAAGGCATAGAAACTGAGAAAAAATGATAAAACGTATTTATTGATTATCATTCTCAATGCAAATCAAAAAAAATAAACTATCTCTTCTCCTCTTCTTTCACCTCTTCCCATAACAACACTATAGTTATAGAAACCCCTTTTCCCTCACTTCCCTTCCAATATTTCCACAACTAAGTCAATCTTAGCCTACTCATAAATTTTTTGTCAACTATATTACGTATAAAATTTTTAATATCTGAATTTCTCTATATGCTGCTTTTTTTACAAAAAAAGAGACTTTCTGTTATAGAAAGTCTCTTTTCTCTATTTCTCTACAGCAATTTCCTGCTTTTGAAACTTAGAAACTATATAACCAAATCCTATACCGATTATCCCTGGAACTAACCAACCAATTCCTACACTATATAATGGAATCTTATCTAAAATAGGTGCTAGCGCTGCAATTTGAAGGTTTGCATTGTGTAATCCATCAAAGAAACTTATTGCAAATGCTCCTACAATCCCGCCCACATACATCGCTAATGGAAGACGAACGTAGTTTTCAACAAGTGATAATACGATAAGTACGATTCCAATTGGATAAATTGCGATTAAGATTGGTAATGCTAATGCATTTAACTGAGTTAACCCAAGGTTTGCTACCATAAATGCTAATACACAGAAAATGAAAACGACTTTTTGATAAGAAAGCTTTGGTAATAAGGAAGAGAAGTAATCACCACAAGCTGCAACAATACCTACAGAAGTTGTCAAACATGCTGCTGTAATTGCGATCCCTAATAATAAAGTTCCGTAGCTACCAAATAAATGATTCACGACATTTGTTAAAATAATTCCTCCGTTTGCACCCATTCCAAGTGACACACTAGAAGCTCCAAGATAAGCAAGTGCTAAATACACAAGTAGTAGACCAAGCGCTGCAATAAATCCTGCAAAGATTGTTACTTTTGCAATACTGTTTTTATTTGTAATGCCTTTTTCTTTTAACGCATGAATTACAACATTTCCGAATACCAGTGCTGCAAGTCCATCTAAAGTTAAATATCCATCAATAAATCCTTTGAAGAGAGGAGCACTATACGCTTCTGTCGGTGCACCAAATTCTCCAATTGGTGTAATAAGTGCTTTACCTACGATAATTGCAATAACAGCTAATAATATTGGAGTTAGCACCTTACCAATACGACCCACTAATTTCGAAGGATTTAAAGCTAAATAGAAAGTGACTGCAAAGAAAATAAGTGTAAAGATAACAAGTGGATATGACTGACCAGCTATCTCACTTGGTAAAAACGGTGCAACACTCATCTCATAAGCTACTGTTCCTGTACGCGGCACACTTACGAATACGCCTAAACATAAATAAATTGCAGTGATAAAAACAAGTGCGAATATAGGATGTACACGTCCTGCTAGCTCATTAATATCTCCCTTTAAAGCTATAACAATTACTCCTAATAAAGGTAGTCCAACGCCTGTTACGATAAAACCAAACAGCGCGATCCATACGTCCGTTCCAGCACCTTGCCCTAACGCTGGTGGAAAAATCATATTACCTGCACCAAAAAACAGTGCAAATAACATTAAACTTATTGCAAACATCTCTGAAAACTTTAAAGATGATTTCATTTCTACTAACCTCCTAAAATGATAAATTAACAAAATATTCTGAATTGAAATCCGTTACATATCCTCTTTCAAGCATACTTCCCCGTAAAAGAACGCAAAAAACACCCGTCCCTAACAAAGGGACGAGTGTTGAAATCGTGGTTCCACCCTTATTCTAATAAAATGAATTTATAACGAAATACGCTCATTTTATAGCTCGTGTAAATTGATAACGGTTTTATCCGCCAAGAATTACAATGCATCATGTATGCAGTTCACTCTTGAAGTTTAGAGGTGGTAAGCTTGTCTTTTCGTATTAGGAAGCTCACAGCCTAAGGCTTCCCTCTCTGAGAATCGTAAAATACAACTCATGTCCTCATCATTACTTTTATAAAATATCTTGTCGAAACTTGTTGCTTTTTATTATATGGGCTATTTTTTAAAAAATCAATAGTTTTATTTTTTCTGACAAAAAAAATATAGGGAGAAAATTTTCCCTCCCTATAACTGCCCTATTAAAATTTCTAACTCTTCAGCCGTAACGCTCCGCCACTTTCCAACTTCAAGCTCATTTAGCTCTATATTCATAATGCGTACTCGCTTTAGCTTTATTACAGTAAACCCGAAAGCTCGACTCATTCTACGAATTTGCCTGTTCATTCCTTGCGTTAAAACAATACGAAATGTTGATTGATCGACTCTTGTCACTTTGCACGGCTTCGTCATTCCATCTTTAATCTTTACACCGCTGGACATCTCATCAATAAACCAGTCCGTAAAAGGTTTATCGACTGTGACAACATATTCCTTCTCGTGCTCATGATCACCATGTAAAATTCGATTCGCAATGCCGCCGTCATTCGTTAATAAGATAAGTCCTTCCGATGCTTTATCTAATCGTCCAACTGGAAAGATTCGCTCTGGATAATTGATATAATCAATAATATTATCTTCAATATGATCAGCTGCTGTACAAGTAATTCCGACTGGTTTATGAAAGGCTATGTACACCTTTTCTTTCTCTTCTTTTACAATAACTTGCCCATCAATCGTTACAACATCACCATCGCTCACAAGTGCACCGTGCGTACATATTTCACCATTAATAGCCACGCGTCCAGCTTTAATGAGGCGATCTGTTTCACGTCTGGAGCATGATTTTGCTTCGCTTATGTATTGGTTGATTTTCATGTTCTATTCCTTTTCACATATATTAAAAGCGTCAATCTATGGCAATATCATTCTGCCACGATTGACGCTTTTTCACTTCGCAAAAACAACTAAATAAATAACCCCAATCACCAAAAATATTCCGCAACAAGCTAACAATACTTTTGCAAGTTTGTCCATAAACATATAATGGTTTCCCCTTTGTTTCGTTGTTTTCTATTTTAATTCGACAACTGTTACGCCTAGGCCTCCCTCGCCCATGTCACCGTAACGGAAGGTTTTTACACCACGATGCTTCTTCAAATAATCTTGTACA
This sequence comes from Bacillus sp. FSL K6-0073, assembly GCF_038006085.1. Classification (NCBI taxonomy): domain Bacteria; kingdom Bacillati; phylum Bacillota; class Bacilli; order Caryophanales; family Bacillaceae; genus Bacillus; species Bacillus sp. FSL K6-0073. The sequence goes on from NZ_JBBOUN010000001.1 coordinate 4,552,651, forward strand.
CCTTGGCGAAGTGCTCCTGTCCCCTTACCGTGAATAATTGATACGCGAGGATAGCTTGCAAGCTGGGCATCGTCTAAGTATTTCTCAACGCGCGCCATTGCATTTTCAAATCGTTCACCACGAAGGTCAAGTTCTAATGAAACGTGATAGTCTCTACCTTTTACCGTTGCAACTGCTTTTTTCTCTATTTGCTTCGGTGTGTTAATGTATTCCATGTTAGATTCTTTTACTTTCATCTTCAGAATACCGATTTGTACGCTCCACTCAGTATCGCTTACTTTTTCAAGTAATTGACCTTTTTGACCGAACGTTAATACTTTTACTTCATCACCTGCACGTAACTGTTGCTTCGGCGCAGTGTTTTTCACGTTTACTTTTTGTTTCTTAACAAGCTCTGGTGCTGCGCCTTCTAGACGGCTCTTCGCTTCAATTAACTCGTGATCTTTCACGTTTGCAAGCTGTGCTTTACGCAATTGACGAAGTTCTTGAATAATGCCTTCTGCTTCTTTCTTTGCGGCTTCGACTTTTTCTTCCCCTTCTTTTTGCGCTTTTAATAATCGTTCATCGCGATCTTCGTTAAATTCAATGATTTGACGTTGTAATTCACGATGAAGTTTTTCAGATTGTTTGCGAAGTGCTTCTGCTTCGTTCCAGTCACGCTCTGCGTTCTTCTGGCTTTCTTCTAACTTCGCAATCATATTTTCAATTTTATTCGTATCTGTACTAATGTGGTTGCGTGCTTGGTCAATAACGCGATCAGATAATCCAAGACGTTTCGAAATTTCAAAGGCATTACTACGGCCTGGTACACCGATTAATAATTTATAAGTTGGACTTAATGTATTTACATCAAACTCAACACTCGCATTAATAACTTGCTCACGGTTATATCCGTATGCTTTTAATTCTGGATAATGCGTCGTTGCAACAACGCGAGCACCGCGATTACATACTTCATCTAAAATCGAAATTGCTAGTGCAGCACCTTCTTGTGGGTCTGTTCCAGCACCTAATTCATCGAATAAAACTAAGCTTTCAAAATCAGCTTTTTCTAAAATATCAACGATGTTCACCATATGTGAGGAGAACGTACTTAAACTTTGTTCAATCGATTGCTCATCACCGATATCAGCAAATATATTTTTAAACACACAAATCTCTGACTCATCCATTACTGGAATGTGAAGACCAGATTGCGCCATTAAAACACAAATACCAACTGTTTTCAGCGTAACTGTTTTACCACCTGTATTCGGTCCTGTAATAACAATTGTCGTGAAATCTTTACCTAACATAATGTTATTTGGCACAATAATTTCTGGATCGATTAGCGGATGGCGAGCTTGTCTTAAATCCATATAACGCTCGTTATTTACGATTGGTTTCGTTGCTTTAATTCGCTTCGCATAAAAAGCTTTCGCAAAAATGAAATCAAGATTCGCAACTACTTCTACGTTTGATAAAACGATATCAGCTTCTACTGCCACTTCTTCTGTTAGCATCAATAAGATGCGTTCGACTTCTTGTTTCTCTTTCACACGAGCTTCTTGCAGTGCGTTATTTAATTCTACAATGACTTGCGGTTCAATAAATAACGTTTGTCCAGAAGCTGATTGATCGTGAACAATACCACCATATACGCCGCGGTATTCTTGTTTTACTGGGATTACGTAACGTTCGTTACGAATCGTTACAATCGAGTCAGACAGCATCTTTTGCGCGTTTGAAGAGCGCGTCATATTTTCTAACTTTTCACGAATACGGCTTTCCGCAGTACGAATTTGAGTACGAATCCCACGCAGTTTATCACTTGCGCTATCCACTACTTCACCGCCGTCACCGATACAATTTGTAATTTTCTTTTCTAAATCATATAAAGATACAATTTGAGCGACGTGAGTTTCTAAAATCGGAAGCTCGACACCGTTATCAGCCATATCTTCAATGAAACGTTTCATATTACGACTACCATACATCGTATTCGCAATATCAAGTAATTCATTTGGACTTAACATACTCCCAATTTTTGCACGCTTCACATTTGAGCGAATATCCGTAATACCACCTAATGGTGCACTACCTTTTAAACGAATAACTTTCGCTGCTTCATCCGTTGTATCTTGCATTTCTACAATTTCTTCAAAATCAGTGCTCGGCACTAAATGCTTCACTTTGTCACGGCCAAGTGAAGAGGCTGTATGTTCAAGTAATTGTTCTTTTACTTTATTGTATTCTAATACACGCAACGTTCTTTCTAACATGTTGCAGGTCCCCCTTGTGTTACTTATTACGTTTAATATAGTCTAATAAACGTTCAATATCCCATGTGTTAATCACGTTATCTTTTTGAATCCAACCTTTACGTGCTGCTGCTACACCTGTTTCCATATCTTCTAACATTTCAAGTGTATGAGCATCTGTATTAATCGCTACTTTTACACCAGCATCTTGTGCTTGTTTTAATAATTTTGCGCTTAAATCTAGACGGTTCGGATTCGCATTTAATTCTAAAACTGTATTTGTCTCTTTTGCGAGTTCAATTAATAAATCTGTATCTACATCATAACCCTCACGGCGCCCGAGAAGACGTCCTGTCGGATGAGCAATCATTGTGACATGTTTATTCTCAAGTGCAGTACGCAGACGCTTCATGATCGTTTCACGGTCTTGTGAGAAGCTAGAGTGAATCGCTCCAATGACATAGTCTAATTCTTCTAATACTTCATCATCAAAATCAAGCGAGGCATCTGGTAAAATGTCCATTTCAATTCCGCGTAAAATTGTAATGTCTGGATACTTTTCATTCATACGTTCAATTTCTTTCGCTTGCTCACGAAGACGCTCTTTCGTTAAACCATTCGCTACTTTTAAGTATTGCGAGTGATCAGTAATCGCCATAAACTTATATCCACGAGCACGGCACGCTTGTACCATTTCTTCAATAGAAAAAGCACCGTCACTCCAAGTTGTATGCATATGTAAATCACCTTGTATATCGGAAAACTGAATTAAGTTCGGATACTCTTTAATTAATTCAATTTCTTTTCCATCTTCACGCACTTCTGGCGGAATAAATGGTAGACCGAAATGAGCAAAGAAGTCTTCTTCAGTCTCAAATGTTTTCACTTCACCTGTTTCTAAGTTCTCTACACCGTACTCACTAATTTTCTCGCCTTTATCTTTTGCGATTTGACGCATTTTCACGTTATGGTCTTTTGATCCTGTGAAATGGTGAAGTGTTGTAATAAACTCTTCTGGTTTTACTAAGCGGAAATCGATTGAAATATCATATTCATATTGAAGACGAACAGAAACTTTCGTATCCCCACTTGCGATTACCTCAATCATATTATCGAATTGTAGTAAATGCTCACGTACCGCTGCTGGTTCTGTCGTTGCAATGATAAAATCTAAATCTTTCACTGTTTCACGAACACGGCGCAAACTACCAGCGCGAGAGAAACGAATTACTTCAGCAATATTCGACAATTTCTCCTCTATTTCCCCGGCAATAGGCAATACCATCGCAATTGGTAAACGCTCTGGACGAGAGCCTACTTGATCGATTGCTTCTAATATTTTCTCTTCTGTCTTCTTACCGAAACCAGCTAAAGCTTGTACTTTATTTTCCTCACAAGCAGCTTTTAACGTCTCCATATCAATAACGCCTAGCTCTTTATATAACTTAGCCACCTTTTTACCACCAAGACCTGGTAGTTTTAATAACGGCAATAAGCTACTCGGTACTTCTTTTTCAAGTTCTTGTAATACTTCAGATGTTCCCGATTCTATATATTCTTGAATAACGGCTGCTGTTCCTTTTCCGATGCCCGGAATCTTTGTGAAGTCTTCAATCTCAGAAAGACTACGATCGTCACTTTCTAATGCTGCTGCCGCTTTACGAAATGCAGATATTTTAAATGGATTCGCACCCTTTAGTTCCATAAAAAGCCCGATTGTCTCTAATAATTTGATAACTTGTTTTTTATTTACTTTCATCATTACCCCGCCTTTCTTTCATAGAAAAAAACTTCTCTTTCCGAAAAAAGAGAAGTTATACTCTGCTACCTGTCTGCCATAGTTCCTTCACCTTTTCAGATAGAATCGGTGTATCGTCTACAATTATTTTGCTAATTGATGATTTTTGTAATGGTGTTTGTACTTGTTCAATCGGAAGAATGTTTCCAATGATAATTAAGACAAACAAAACAATATATACTTCTAAAAATCCGAGGATTGCCCCCGCAAACGCATTTACTTGCTTTAAAACCGGTATTTCTGCAAACATATTTAACAAATTACCAAGTAATGAAAGTGCTATTTTTGTAATAATAAACAATATGATAAACGCAAGCGCTTGATAAAATACTGTCTCAATATTATTTGCATCAATCCATTCTGGAACAGATACGTTTTTATCAAATGGATACGGAATAAATTTCGCAAGTGCTGGCGCTAAATCTTTACAGTACCAGTATGCAACAAGGTATGCGATAATAAAGCTTGTTAACTTCACAAGTTGCAGAATAAACCCTCTGCGTAAGCCGAGGAAAAATCCCATAACAAGCAGTAAAATGATAATAATATCAATCATGTTATTCCATTCCTTTTTTTGTCATACTTTCTTTCAATTTCTCATGTTCTTCTTTTAATTTTATGTAATCGTGTATGACGTTTACCGCCGTCAATACCGCTAGTCTACTCGTGTCAAGCGAAGGATTCTTGGCATTGAGTTCGCGCATTTTATCATCCACAATCGCTGCTACCATGCGGATATGACTTGTACTTTCATCGCCAACAACTGAATATTGCTGACCATAGATTTCTACATTAATTCGACTTTTCTTTCCCTTTTGTTGTGACAACTCACCGGCCTCCAATCACGTACAGAATCCTAAAGTTTATCATACCATGAACCTTCATAATATGGAAACAGAAAGAACAATCCGATATGATAAAAATAACAATATAAAAAAAGGGGCGACCATTATGTCAAATTCTATCGTAATTCAAACAAATTCTACAGTAATTGAAGACATGAAACAACAATATAAACATTCGCTTACCCCGAAAATTCCGCAAGGCGGTATCTTTATGGCTAAGGTGCCATCTTGCACGATTACAGCGTATAAATCTGGAAAAGTAATGTTCCAAGGAGGCCGCGCTGAAGCAGAAGCTTCTCGTTGGCAAACTGTCTCTCACGCGCCAAAAACAGCTGTAAAAAAATCTGTCGATTCCCATCGTTATGCGCCGCCTACTTCCATCAGTACAATGTCTATTGTAGGGTCTGATGAAGTTGGTACGGGAGATTTCTTTGGACCGATGACAGTCGTTGCTGTATATGTGGATGCGAAGCAAATTCCACTACTAAAAGAACTTGGTGTAAAAGACTCTAAAAACTTAAATGACGATCAAATTACTGCCATTGCGAAACAACTTCTACACGTTGTTCCTTACAGCTCTCTTGTCCTTCATAATGAAAAATATAACGAGCTATTTGATAAAGGAAACAACCAAGGTAAGTTAAAAGCCTTGCTACATAATAAAGCTATTACAAACTTATTAGCGAAAATGGCACCTACAAAACCTGAAGGCGTCTTAATCGATCAATTCACACAACCTGATACATACTATAAATATTTAGCAAAACAAAAACAGGTACAGCGTGAAAATGTTTATTTCGCTACGAAAGGTGAAAGCGTCCATTTAGCAGTAGCCGCTGCTTCTATTTTAGCTCGCTACTCATTCGTAAAACAGTTTGACGAACTAAGTAAAAAAGCTGGTATGCCACTTCCGAAAGGTGCTGGTAAACAAGTTGATATCGCTGCTGCTAAATTAATTCAAAAGCTTGGTAAAGAACGATTACCCGAGTTTGTGAAACTGCATTTCGCTAATACGGAGAAGGCGCTTCGCTTATTAAAATAGTATCGACAAAAACAGGAGCCTACAAACTCCTGTTTTTTGTTTCATCCTACTATTGTCCTTATAGTTTTGTTATAATTATAATATACAGATTATTCTAACATAGGAGGAGATCTACATTGCTACTTCTACAAATGATTCTAAATATTTTACTAGGCGATCCACACGAAAGACAGTTCGAAATTAGAGAAAACATTCAGCTACTAAGTGAACAACCAGCGTTCAACGATTTAATAGAGCGTTATGGTCGATCTTTCTTATTAAACTTTCGGATTCGAAGATTTATTGGGAAACACGATGCACGCTTGTTAATACATAATCCAGCAAAACTACAACACTTCTGTGAAGAACTTGAATGTATGATTAGAAAAAGGAGGTTTTTCATATGAACGCTGTAAAAGTTAAAAAGGTACTATATGCTTTCGTACACCTCGTAGGCCCACTTTCTTACCTCACTATTTCTATCATTTGGGGAGCTTTTTTCACTACTAAATCCACATTCGAAAATATATCTGATAATCTTGGCGTGATGGCCATCTATTACGTGTTCATAAGTTTACTGTGGTTTTTCTATTTAGATCGATTAGACAAAGACATAAATAAGATTACAAAAGAAATTAACGATAATAAGATGTAACACATAACAAAGGAGAGCCCTTAAGACTCTCCTTTGTTATGTTAGCTTCGTTTCTGCTTCTTATTTGATGAAGATACTTTATGAGAACCTGTTTCATGTGTCGTCGTTCCTTGTCCTTCAACTTCTGGAGAACCTAGGCCCGATCTTGAATGATCTTTTTTCACTTTTTTACTCATTTATATTCACCCCTTCGCGTTACTTTTTGCTACGAGGGAATAAACTATACAATATGTAAAATAAAAAGCGAGAGGAAATCCTCTCGCTTTTTTTCATATTTTAGAATTCAGAAGAACCTGGAGTTCTTGGGAATGGAATTACGTCACGGATGTTAGCCATACCAGTGATGTACATTAGGAAGCGCTCGAAACCTAGACCGAATCCAGCGTGTTTTGTACCGCCGTATTTTCTAAGTTCTAAGTACCACCAGTAGTCCTCTTCGTTCATACCTAATTCTTTAATTCTGTCTACTAAAACGTCCATTCTTTCTTCACGTTGGCTTCCGCCGATTAATTCGCCGATGCCAGGAACTAGAAGGTCAGTAGCAGCTACTGTTTTACCGTCTTCATTTAAACGCATGTAGAATGCTTTAATGTCTTTCGGATAGTCAGTTACGAATACAGGGCGTTTGAAGATTTCTTCTGATAAGTATCTTTCGTGCTCTGTTTGTAAGTCAATTCCCCATTCTACTGGGTATTTGAAGTCAGCACCTGATTCTTGAAGCACTTTAATTGCTTCTGTATATGTGATGCGACCGAAGTCAGAGTTGATTACGTTGTTCATGCGCTCTAGAACTGTTTTATCAACGAAGCTGTTGAAGAATTCCATTTCTTCTGGAGCATGCTCTAATACGTATTTCATTGCATATTTCAGCATATCTTCTGTAAGGTTCATTACGTCACCTAGTTCAGCGAATGCAATCTCAGGCTCAACCATCCAGAACTCAGCAGCGTGACGAGTTGTGTTTGAGTTTTCTGCACGAAATGTAGGTCCGAATGTGTATACATCACGGAATGCTAATGCATAAGCTTCAGCGTTCAGCTGTCCACTTACTGTTAAGTTTGTTTCTTTACCGAAGAAGTCTTTTGACTCATCAACTTTTCCGTCTTCACCTTTTGGTAGGTTATTTAAATCTTGCGTTGTTACGCGGAACATTTCGCCAGCACCTTCTGTATCACTACCAGTGATGATTGGTGTGTGGACATGTACGAATCCACGCTCTTGGAAGAATTGGTGAATCGCAAATGCTGCGATAGAACGTACGCGAAACGTTGCAGAGAATGCATTTGTTCTTGGACGTAAGTGAGCGATTGTACGTAAGTATTCAAACGTATGACGCTTCTTTTGAAGTGGGTAATCAGAATCTGATAAGCCCTCGATATCAATTTTTTCTGCTTTAATTTCAAATGGTTGCTTCGCTCCCGGCGTTGCAATTACTTTACCTTCTACTTTAACTGAAGAGCTAAGTGGAAGTTTTGCAATTTCTTTGAAGTTCTCTAATTCTGTATCGAAAACGATTTGAACGCTTTTAAAGAAGCTACCGTCGTTTAATTCGATGAAACCAAATGCTTTTGAATCACGTAAGTTACGAATCCACCCTGATACTTGTACTGTTTGATCTGCATACTTTTCTGTATCTCTATACAGACTTTTTACTAATGTGTTTTCCATAGTGAAATTCTCCTTTGCTCATATATTTAAATACAAAAAAACCTTTCATCCATAAAGGGACGAAAGGTTAAACTTCGCGGTACCACCCAATTTGTCATAAAGACCAACTTTAACTCGTATGTAATACATACTTCCCGGTTTGTAACAGGCCGGATTCCCGTCTAAGTCTACTCTTGAATACAAAATTCAATTTCGGTTAGCAACTCCAAGGTGTTCTTCACATATACCGCCTCATCAGGCTCTCACCGTCCCTGACTCGCTTTGGATTATAGTATATACTACTTTTCCTTATCATCGTCTTTCATTTTGTTAAACTAAAATTAATGTACTACATTCGAGAGAAAGATGCAAGGTGTCGGAAAATATATGAGCGATTTTTGTAATATATCGACTTACCGACAGCGTCCGACAACCAATCCAATAAAAAAATTGCCGGAATGAATCCGGCAATTTTCTAATTACTTACGTAACTCCGCACCGAATTTCTCTTCTACCGTTGTTAATACACGGTTATGTGCTTCTGTTACTTCTTCGTCTGTTAATGTACGTTCTGCATCGAAGTAAGTCATAGAGAATGCAAGTGATTTCTTGCCTTCTTCCATTTTTTCACCTTCGTATAAGTCGAATAGTGTTACGTCTTTCAGAAGTTCTCCGCCAGCTTCAGCAATGACTTGCTTCATTTCACCAGCTTTTGTTTCTTTTGTTACTACAACAGCCATGTCACGTGTCATAGATGGGAAACGTGGAATTGCTGAGTAGTAAGTTTCCTCAGCGTCTGCACCGAATACTTTTACAAGAGATAATTCAAATACGAATGTATTTTTCACATCTAATTGTTTTTCTGCTTCTGGGTGCAATTGACCGATGAAACCAATTACTTCGCCATCTAATACGATGTCAGCTGTACGGCCTGGGTGCATACCTTCACGTTTTGCTGGTGCATATGTGATTTGATTTGAAACGCCAAGCACGTCGAATAGTCCTTCTAGTACACCTTTCACAACGAAGAAGTCTACTACTTTCTTCTCACCTTGCCATGCATGGTGAAGAGCAAGACCTGTCATAACACCTGCAAGATGTTGTTCTTCTTTCGGAAGTTCTCCTTCTTCTGTCGGTAAGAAGATAGAACCTACTTCGTATAAAGCAACGCTGTCGTTTTTACGAGCGACATTGTATGAAACTGCTTCTAGTAATTGCGGTACTAAGCTTAAACGAAGTTGGCTACGTTCTTCACTCATTGGAAGTGCAAGACCTACAGGCGCCTTTTCGTTTGGCTCAACCATATATTGTTTCGCTTTGTCAGCGCTTGTTAATGAATACGTAATTGCTTCATATAAACCAGCACCCTCTAAGAAGCGGCGTACTTTACGACGTTTCGTTTGTGCTGATGTTAATTTACCACGAGTCATCGTTCCAGAAGGTAATGTAACTGGAATGTGGTCATAACCGTATAGACGGCCCACTTCTTCTACTAAGTCTTCTGAAATTGTAATATCAGGACGACGTGCTGGTACATTTACATGGAATGTTCCTTCTACTTCTGTAAATGGGAATTTCAAGTTTGTGAACATTGTACCCATTTCACTCGCAGAAATATTTGTACCTAATACACGGTTTACTTTTTCAGCAGTAACAGATACTGTACGCTCTTGTACTTGTAAGTTGTCAGCTTCTACTACACCTTCAAGTGCTTCACCGCCAGCATATTTCGCCATTAAAGCAGCTGCGTGTTGAATTGCTTCAAATGTACGTGTTGGATCGATTCCTTTTTCGAAACGTGCACTTGATTCACTACGAAGACCTAAGTCTTTTGATGTACGACGTACTGTTTGACCTGCAAAGTATGCAGACTCAATTAGAACGTTTACTGTCTCATTTGTAACTTCAGAATCCGCCCCGCCCATTACACCAGCAACAGCTAAAGCTTTCGTGCCGTTTGTAATTACAAGATGGTGGCTTTGTAATGTACGCTCTTGATCATCTAACGTTTCAATTTTTTCGCCTTCTTTTGCAAGACGAACAACGATTTCTTTTGAACCTAATTTATCGTAATCGAATGCATGTAACGGTTGACCGTATTCCATTAAAATGTAGTTTGTAATATCAACTACGTTGCTAATTGGACGAATGCCAGCTGCCATAAGACGAGTTTGCATCCACATTGGTGACGGACCAATCTTTACGTTTTTAACCATTTTTGCAATGTATAATGGGTTTTCTTCTTTCGCTTCTACGCTTACAGAAATATAATCAGAAGTTTTTTCTGCTGTTTCTTGTAAGTCGATAGCTGGAAGTTTTACTTCGCGGCCATAAATAGCAGCTACTTCGTAAGCAACACCTAACATGTTTAAGCAATCTGCACGGTTTGGTGTTAAGCCAAGCTCAAGTACTTCATCGTGTAAGTTTAAAATTTCAAGTGCATCTGCACCAACTTCAGCGTCACTTGGGAAGATGAAGATACCATCTGCGTATTCTTTTGAAACTAACTTTCCATCAATACCAAGCTCTTGAAGAGCACAAACCATACCGTGAGAAGCTTCACCGCGTAGTTTTGCTTTTTTGATTTTGAAGTTACCAGGAAGTACAGCTCCAACTTTTGCAACTGGTACTTTTAAACCTTTTGCAATGTTAGCAGCTCCACAAATAATTTGAACTGGCTCTTCTTCACCGATATCGATTAAGCATTTGCTTAATTTATCAGCTTCTGGGTGTTTTTCACATTCTAATACGTGACCAACTACAACACCTTTTACACCTTTATTTAATACTTCAACGCCTTCTACTTCAATACCACTTTTCGTGATTTTGTCTGCTAGTTCTTGTGCTGTTACATCTTTAATATCTACATACTCTTGTAACCAACGATATGATACGAACATATTTATCCTCTCCTTCCCTTACGCTCGTTTGAATTGTTGTAAGAAACGTACATCATTTGTATAGAAATGACGAATGTCATCTACTCCGTATTTCAACATTGCGATACGCTCTGCGCCCATACCGAATGCGAAACCTTGATATTCTTTTGAATCATAACCAGCCATTTCAAGTACGTTCGGGTGAACCATACCTGCGCCTAGAATTTCAATCCAGCCAGTTCCTTTACAAGTGCCGCAACCTTTGCCATGACACATCATACAAGAAATATCCATCTCTACAGATGGCTCTGTGAATGGGAAGAAACTTGGACGAAGACGGATTTCACGATCTTCACCGAACATCTTTTTCACGAATACTTGCAGTGTACCTTTTAAGTCACTCATACGAATGTTTTTATCAATTACAAGACCTTCAATTTGCATGAACTGATGTGAATGCGTCGCATCGTCGTCATCACGGCGATACACTTTACCAGGACAAATAATTTTGATTGGGCCTTTTTCTTTATTATTTTCCATCGTACGTGCTTGCACAGAAGATGTATGTGTACGTAGTAACGTTTCTTCTGTAATGTAGAATGTATCTTGCATATCACGCGCTGGGTGATCTTTCGGTAAGTTTAGTGCTTCGAAGTTGTAGTAGTCTTTTTCTACTTCTGTTCCTTCAGCTACTTCATAACCCATACCGATGAATACATCTTCAATTTGCTCAACAACAGCTGTTAACGGATGGTGACAACCTGTTTCAACAGGACGACCTGGCAGTGTAACATCGATTGTTTCAGTAGCTAATTTCGCTTCGATTACTGCTTTTTCTAAGTTACTAATTTTGTCATCTAAACGCGTTTGAATCGCTTCACGCACTTCATTTACTAATGCTCCCATACGTGGACGCTCTTCTGCTGACAATTTTCCCATGCCGCGTAATACTTCTGTAATTGGGCCTTTTTTTCCTAAATACGCTACGCGTACGTCGTTTAAGCCCTTTAGCTCTTTCGCTTCTTCAATAAGCTCTAACGCTTTTTGCTTTAGCTCTTTTAAACGTGCTTCCATTTTGGAACCCTCCTAATTTTAAAAATAAAAAAACCTCGCTCCCAAAAAGGGACGAGGTAAATTCGCGGTACCACCCTAAATTGACAGAACAAGTCTGCCCACTCATTAGTTATAACGATCAATTCTGACCGGAACGCCTTTACATATACATGGTCCTGGCGTCAACTCCAGAGGTGAATTCACTTCCGTCTACCATAAGAATGCTTTCAGTCTACGGCACTCTCTCCCTATATGGCGATTTTGTAAGTTACTCTTCTCTATCAACGTTTTTCGTTATTTAACTTTTAATATAATGTACTTCAACTTATTATAAGAAGTTTTTTATTTGTTCGCAACCGGGCTTTGCAAATAATACGTTAAAATCCCTGCTGCAACCGCAACATTTAATGATTCTGCCCCGCCGTAAATCGGAATATACAAGTTTTGATCCGTTTTTGCAAGAATTTCTTGGCGTACGCCATTTCCTTCATTTCCTACAATTAATGCAAAACTGCCAGCCGGCGTTACTTCACCATACGGAACTCCATTTTCAAGAGCTGTTCCATATACAGGAACGTTGTTTTCTTTTAACTTGTCTACCCATTCTTCTAAGTTCCCTTTTACAATTGGTAAGTGGAAAATAGAGCCTTGTGTAGAGCGGAGTACTTTACTATTGTAAACATCAACACAACCTTCTCCAAGCACAACGGCGTGAATACCAGCTGCATCAGCTGTACGAATAATTGTTCCTAAATTACCTGGGTCTTGCAGGCCATCTAATAAAAGGAATTTCCCATCAGTAAGAGCTACTTCTTTCTCATGCTTCTCACAAACAGCAAATACACCTTGTGTCGTTTCTGTTTCACGAAGTATTTTGACAATCGCCTCAGGTACGATATACATTTCCACATCATTAACTGTCCAATCTTTCGGAAGGTCTGTCTGATCTGAAACGATAAGTTCTGTTACAATTCCTGCCTTCAAAGCTTCCTCGACTAAGTGGAATCCTTCTACAAAAAATAAACCTTTTTTATCGCGTTCTTTTTTCGTTTGCAGCTTTTTCCACTGCTTTACACGCGGATTTTGTACTGAATCAATGTTTTTCATAATATGTATTTCCCTCTCTTCTTGTCTTATCATTATAGCCTATTTTTCATACATATTTACATAAAAAAGAACAAAAACTAACGTCAGTTTCAATTCTGAAGAAGAGGTGAAAGCAATGAGTTTTAATTTACGCGGTGCCGTATTAGCGAATGTATCTGGAAATTCACAAGATCAATTACAAGAAACAATCGTCGATGCAATTCAAAGCGGTGAAGAAAAAATGCTTCCAGGTCTTGGCGTTTTATTTGAAGTCATTTGGAAAAACGCTGATGAAAATGAAAAGCACGAAATGTTAGAAACACTAGAGCAAGGATTAAAAAAATAAGCAATTTGAAAATCACCTTTGCATAAGCTAAGGTGATTTTTTTTGCAGAAAAATTTTTTCTTCTCCTAAACATTTCTACTTTACTAACGAACTATGATGGAGTACAATGTTCAAAATACATTTAAACCGATCGATTTTTCTTCATATACACCATAAGATAAAAGGAGTGAATGTTTTATGCATCGTATTACGCTTGAACAAATTTTTAAACACCACATTACACAAAAATACGTAAACCGTTCTGGAATGGTCCACGCGATCGCTGTCGCTTACCATGCGTTTCACCTAGCCAAAAAGCATCACGCCTCAGTCGATGCTGCCACAAAAGCTGGCTTCCTTCATGATATCGGACATCATACGTGGTACACAGGCGGTGAATGGGATTATGACTTATATAAAAAGAATGATATACACGCAATTAAAGGTGCTGAAAGAGCACATAAATTACTTATTAGATTAGGAGAACATCCAAAACTAGCAAAAGAAATTTCTATTGCAATTCTTCTTCATACAGATTCTTTCTTAGTGGAACAAGAAATTGAAAGAACATCTCTTCAAAATATTATTAAATGGGCAGACGAAGCAGATGAAGAACCGGGCGGAGCGCATCATTATCGAACAATTTCTTATGAAAAAGCACTTAAAGCAATTCAGCAATTAGATCGATTGGTAGAGCGTGAATTGCAAATAGAGCAAGCAAAATTGAATAACAAGATAGAACATAGTTATCAATGAGAAAGAGGCATCACTACAGGGTGATACCTCTTTTATTATTTTATGGAAAATACACCTTTATATGTAATATTTAAATATTACGCCTGAAAACAAAATGCCTTATAATTAAATATACAAATATAAAGAGGTGATTCTACATATGCAACCCGCTACACAACTTTCTAATGAACAGAAATACTCTATGTCATGGGGACAATTTATTAGCTCCGTTGTATTCGCTTTTTTCGGAACCGGACTTATTACTGTGTTCCTCGCAATGCCCTTAACAATTTATACAGCCGGTCTTACAGATAAAAAACAAATTGCCCTGTATGAATCTATCGTAAATACTGCAAGTATTGTATTACAGCTAGCCGTGTTGTTATTCTTCATTTTTAAATTCGAACCCGCAAAAAAATTACTACTACAATCATTTAACTTTAAAGCACTGAGAGAATGGCGTACATACGTATACTTACTTCTTTTCTTCGCTATAAACATTTTACTCAATTACATCTTGTTAAATTATGTGTTCCAAGACGCAACAAAGCAGCAATCTTCCGCACTAAACTTAGATGTCTTTAAGCAGTATCAAATATTATTACTTCTCGGCTTTGCAATACTCACACCAATTTTTGAAGAGCTTATTTTCCGTGGCTTTATACTTCGCTTTTTCTCAGAACGCTTTCCATTTTGGATTGCAGCGATTATAACAAGCTTCTTCTTCGGTATCGCTCATACATACTCACTTGGCGTAATGGTCATTACTTTCTTCATGGGATTATTAATGGCTATTTTATGTAAAAAAACAAAATCCATTATTCCAGCTATGTTATTTCATATTATGAATAATTTGTTGGCATTCTTGAATTAGAAAGAGGTATCCTCACGATACCTCTTTTATTAATTCGTATGATCACTTCTCATCTCTATCAATTTATACATATTTATTAATAATATCCAAAATAAACTTCATGTAGTAAAATATAACTTAATTCATATAAAGGAGTTTACATATGTTCAGTGTTATTTGGATGCTTTTCACGCCACTTCTCTTACTATGCGGGATTGCTGGTGGTATTTTTTTAATAGTAACAGGAATTAAATATCGGAAATTACTCGTTGGTTTAATGGGGCTACTTAGCCTATCCTTTGTCACACTACCTTTTGTTTTTTTAAGTATAGGAATTAATATGGATACAATCTTCCCCATTCCAACTGCTCTTTACTGGACCCTATTTTCTTTAACTGGATTATTAGCAGGGATAAGTGGATTCCAAGCAAAAATTAAAAGTATACGTAATATGGGATTCATTATTTTTACCATTGGAATATTAGGGGTTATCTTCTGGGTACTCATGTCTGTAGGTGTTTGATTCTATATATAACTTTTTTCGAAACCCACAAATCGGAGGTAATACAGAAATGTTCGGAATATTAATTTGGATGATTTTAGCTTTTACTTTAATGTTATGCGAATTCATCGTCGGCATTTTTTTAATTATTGCTGGTATGAAATGTCGTAAATCATTTACTATTATAGCTGGTTTAATTAGCATATCTCTTATCGTTGTTCCTATCATTTGTATAGGTTATGGAATAGACTTAGAGGGGATGATTCCAATTTCAGGAACTTTATATTGGGGTCTCTTCTCTTTAGCTGGACTATTAGCTATTATAAGCGGCAGACAAATATCAAGTATTCGTGCTATGGGAACAATTTTGTTTATAACAGGGCTGTGCTCCGTAGCTGGTTACCAGCTTTTATATTTAACTGCATAAAGAACACAAAAAAGCAGGGAATTTAATTCCCTGCTTTTCTATTTGGTTTATTGCCTGATGGTAAGAAGAACGATAACACCCAAGCGATACCTGCTAGTATCGTTGCGATTAAGAAGGCATCGTTAATACCGTTAATTGCAGATAGCTTTGAAATTTGTCCATATAATAGTTGTGTACTCATCGCGTCTCCTGCTTGAGCTGATCCAGCTAAGGCCGCTAAACTTTGCCCCATGCCGTGTATTTTATCAACTAAAATTGGGTTTGATGTTGTTAACATGTTGCCGTAATCTGCTACGTGAGCAGTCGTTTGTTGCGTCATAAGTGTAATTAAAATCGCTGTTCCGATTGAACCCGCTACTTGTCTTGACGTATTTTGCGTTGCTGTACCGTGAGAAATTAATTTCATCGGCAGCGCGTTCATACCAGCCGTCATAATTGGCATCATAATGAATGACATACCAATTGAACGTATAATATAATCCGTCATAATAACGCTATACGGTGTATCCATCGATAATTTTGTAAATTCATATGTCGCATACGTCGTAATTGCCAATCCAATTATCGCTAATGGACGAATGCCATATTTATCGAATAATTTACCCGCTACTGGTCCCATAATCCCCATAATTAATGATCCTGGAAGAAGTAGTAAACCAGATTCAATTGGCGTAAAGCCACGAATGTTTTGCAGATATACTGGAAGCAATAACATACCTCCGAATAATGCCATCGTAACGATTGCGTTAATTACTAAAGTGAAAGTAAATACTGGATATTTAAATACTTGTAAATCAAGCATTTTATTGTCCGTTGTTAGCTCTCTCCAAATAAATAACGCTAAACCAATTACACCAATGATAAGTGAAATAACAACTTCTGCACTAGTCCAACTATTATTTCCAGCTTCACTAAATCCGTACAATAAGCTTCCTAGTCCAATACTTGAACTAACCACACCGAATATATCTAATTTCGTTTTAGACACTGGCTGAGCTAGTGTAAAGAATTTTAAAGATAGGAACGTAATAATTAAACCGATAATAAACATCGCATAGAACATTAAGTTCCAGCTATAGTTTTCAATCACCCAACCTGTTACAGTCGGTCCGATAGCTGGTGCTAAAATCATCGCTACACCTAGTAATCCCATCGCCGCTCCGCGTTTATGAGGCGGGAATAACGTCATGAAGATATTCATACCAACCGGCATTAAAATACCCGCACCAACTGCTTGAATTACGCGACCTGTCATCATCATTGTAAAGTTTCCTGAAGTAGCACAAATGATAGATCCTACCGTAAAGAATAACATTGCTGCTACGAATAATTTACGATACGTAAATCGTGAAACTAAAAATGCACTAATCGGTACTAAAATACCATTTACAAGCATGAAGCCTGTAATTAACCATTGTGCTGTTGAAGTTGATACGTTAAATTCATTCATTAACGGAGGTAATGCAACGTTAATAATTGTTTGGTTTAAAATAGAAACGAACATGCCGAGAATTAATACAGCTACAACTGCTTTTACGTTCACATTCTCTACAGGCGTAGACATTTGTTTTTTCGGCACTTCTTTTTCTTGTTTTACTTCTTCTTGCTTTCCTGTTTCTAACTCAACTACATTAGAAATTTCCGATTCTTGCTTTCGTTCAATTTCTTTCTCTTCTGTTTCAACTTTACTTATTTCTATTTTACTTACGGCTGGGACTTGTTCTTCTCCCATTTTCGTTTTTTTCTTTCGTAAAAGACGATTTACAAGGAAGAAGACGATTATACAAAATAGTGCATATCCTGCAATTACAATTGAGGACATCTCATCTCCCCCTTACTTATGAATACGAACTGTCACATTCATGCCAGGAACAATATTTACTGATTTGCTATGATCTAAAGAAATTTTAACTGGTACTACTTGTGTTACTTTCGTATAGTTCGCTGTTGCGTTGCTTGATGGCAACATAGAGAATGTATTCGCTGTTGTTAAGCCAACTTGTTCTACTTTTCCTGTTAACGTTGTATCTGGGTATGCATCTACATACACATCTACATCTTGACCTTTTTGAACATCATCAACATCTGTTTCTTCAATGTTTGCTGTTACCCATAAATTGTTCATATCGAATGCGTAAGCAATCGGGCTACCAGCTCCAACGAAAGCATTTGTTGTTGCGTTTGATTGTACAACCGTTGCATTTTGTGGAATGGTTACATCTACTGTTTGTTCTCCATTAGCTGCCGCTACAGTAACAGTGCCTAGTTTATCGTTCTCATTATAATTTTTTCCTACTTCAGCTTTCCAGTCAGTTAGTTTACCTGCTACTGGTGAAGCAACCGGAATTACCTTCCCATCAATCTTTGCATTGTCTGTTTTTAAGTAATTTTCCGTTTGGTTGTAATAGTAATAACCGCCAATACCGCCGCCAACTAGTACAATTAATGTGATAATGTTGATAATTACCATTCTTCGAAACTGATTCATTGCATTCCTCTCCTTATATCGCATATAATTTTTTTCTAAACTATTTATGTCCTTATTGTTTAGATTGTTTAATTGTTAATTATATTAACCTTTTAACAAAAAAATCACACCATCTGCAGCGTAAATCGAAATTTATCTACCTGCGAGCGGTGCTGATTTCTGAAGGACTATCGTTTATAATTATAAATAATTATTTTGAATCTACAACCGACAATTTACGTATGAAATGTCGCTTAAACAACAATATAATACCAATATGTTGTTTAAGTATAGAAAATTAAACGAGGAGAAGAAAAATGTCTATTAAAAATACAAATGATCCACGTGTAAAGCGAACGAGACAACTCATTCAGGATGCTTTTGTCGCTTTAGTAGGCGAAAAAGGCTTTGAAAATGTAACTGTGCAACATATCGCAGAACGCGCTCCTGTAAATCGCGCTACATTTTATAGCCATTACCATGATAAATATGACCTATTAGACAAAAGTATTGAAGAAATGTTAGAGAAGCTAGCAGAAGTAATTAAACCGAAAAATAGAAATAAAGAAGATTTTCAACTTACATTTGATTCACCTCACCCTACATTTTTGGCTTTATTCGAACATATCGCAGAAAATGTAAACTTTTATAACGTTATGCTTGGGGATAAAGCTGCCGGAAACTACTCTTATAAAATGATGAAAACAATACAAGTGCATTTAACATTAAGCTTGTCTATTTCACAACCAGATGATGAAGATCTTATGGTTCCTCGTGATATTTTGATTAGTTATGTTACAGGGGCTCACATCGGAATGATTATGTCATGGTTAAAAAGAGGAATGATATATACTCCGCATTTTATGGCGATGCAATTAACTCGTTTAATTATTTTAGGCGCTCATACTGCAGCAGGATTAGAACGGCCTTTTTAAAACATAAAAAAGCGAAGGAGAATCTCCTTCGCTTTTTCTATTAATTAAATGTAATGTTATGTACAGCCTCTTTATCAAGACGTTTAATAACTTCTACAATTAACTTCACTGCATTTTCATAATCATCACGGTGTAACATTGCCGCATGAGAATGGATATAGCGCGTTGCAATTGTAATTGCCATAGAAGGAATACCATTTACAGCAATGTGAATCGCACCCGCATCCGTTCCTCCGCCCGCTACTGAATCATATTGATACGGGATTTGTAATTCATCAGCAACATCAACTACGAAATCACGTAAACCTGTATGTCCAATAACAGAAGCATCATATAAAATGATTTGTGGTCCATCGCCCATTTTACTTTGCGCTTCTTTTGACGTTACACCCGGTGTATCTCCAGCGATACCAACATCTACTGCGAACGCGATATCTGGTTTAATATAATTCGCAGATGTTTTTGCGCCACGAAGACCAACTTCTTCTTGTACAGTTCCAACGCCGTATACAACGTTTGGATGCTTTTCATCTTTTAATTGTTTTAATACGTCAATTGCAATTGCACAACCAATTCGGTTATCCCATGCTTTTGCAAGTAACATTTTTTCATTCTTCATCACTTGGAATTCAAAGTAAGGTACAACTTGATCTCCTGGTCGTACGCCCCACTCCATTGCTTCTTCTTGGCTAGAAGCACCGATATCGATGAACATGTCTTTAATTTCAACTGGCTTTTTACGAGCTTCTGGAGGTAAAATGTGCGGTGGTTTTGAACCAATTACACCTGTTACATCTCCTTTACGCGTTACAATCGTCACGCGTTGCGCAAGCATAACTTGTGACCACCAGCCACCAACCGTTTGGAAGCGAAGGAAACCTTTGTCATCGATTTGTGTAATCATAAATCCAACTTCATCCAAATGACCTGCAACCATAATTTTTGGGCCGTTTTCTTCCCCTACTTTTTTTGCAACTAAACTCCCTAAATTATCAGTAGAAAGTTCGTCCGCAAACGGCTCGATATATTTCTTCATTACTTCACGTGGTTCACGTTCGTTACCAGCAATACCACGTGCGTCCGTTAATTCTTTTAGCATTGTCAATGTCGCGTCTAATTTTGTCATTGCCAACACCCTCCTTTTTCTTCAGTCAATTCATTATACAATAATTAAATTGAAATATTCAAAAATTAAATTAGTATCCTTGTGTTTGACGCTGATGATTTACTTCATTTTTATCTAAATATGCTTTTTCAATCTCTTCTTGCTCAAATTCAAGTGCTTGTCCAAGTCGAAGATAGCTCGTAAATAATTCAATATAGTTTGTAATAGATGGTTGATCTGTAAAACGAATTACTTTCGCATATGTGTCTAAGAAAATTTCCACTTGTGTTTTATTCGTTTGTGCACATTTATAGAATAGGAAGTTTTTATCAATACCTAAATCAATTCCGATTGATAAAATAAAATGCAAACCATCTACGTATTCTTCTAATATTACTTCACGTTCCGAAGCTGGCTTGTTGCTCCAATATTTAAAACAACGTGTTTCATTTGCAAGTTCTCCAATTTCTACAAGAAGAGCTAACATTTTTTCTTTTAACAATTTTTTCGGTTGTAAGTCATGTTCTTTTGCAATACGGTCATCTAATTCTTTTTGTAATTTAAATAGTTGTAGTAAGTCCATTCTATTGTCCTCCTCCAACATCGCATTTTACGCAACAATGTTGTTTCATCTCAAAGTTCATTATTATGTTTCAGTTCTTATGAATAAGTCAGCTATCTAACTCTTTATAAAATAGCTTGTCCTTAATTTACAAATACGTTTCAGTCATCGCTCTTAAATTGTTCATCTGATGAAAGTTCCATATTACCTTTCCATTATAGCAGTGTCGTTTCGGCTAGGAAAGATACTCTTCTTTCCAAACGAGCAGAATTGAAAAAAGCCAGGAGTATTCTCCTGACTTCATATGTATATTCTTCTATACTGCTATAACTTTTATATTGATTTTGTCATATTGATAACGACATAGTCGTTAATCTTTAGAATTTCTTTCACTTCTAACTTCTATTTGAATACAAATAAAAAAACCTTAGAAGAAAATTCTTCTAAGGTTTCAACTAATTAATTAGTTAATGTTGTTTTTTGCAACTGTTGCTAATTCAGCGAAAGCTTTTTCGTCATGAACAGCTAAGTCAGCAAGCATCTTGCGGTTAACTTCGATGCCAGCATTTTTAAGACCGTGCATTAAGCGGCTGTAAGAAAGACCATTCATACGAGCTGCTGCGTTGATACGTGTAATCCATAATTTACGGAAGTCACGTTTCTTTTGACGGCGGTCACGGAATGCATACATTAGAGATTTCATAACCTGTTGGTTAGCAACCTTGAATAATGTATTTTTTGAACCGTAGTAACCTTTTGCTAATTTAATTACTTTTTTACGACGTTGACGAGTAACTGTACCACCTTTTACTCTTGGCATAATATTACCTCCTAATTGTTCTATATATCAGCCGAACTTATTTTAAGTTGTCAAGCATTTGACGAATGCGTTTGAAGTCACCAGCGCTTACTACACCAGCTTTACGTAGTTTACGTTTAGCTTTTGTAGATTTGTTAGCGAATAAATGGCTTGTGTAAGCGTGAGAACGTTTCAGTTTACCTGATCCAGTCTTTTTGAAACGCTTTGCAGCGCCGCGATGAGTTTTTTGTTTAGGCATAGGTATTTCCTCCTCTATCTATTACTTATCGTTTTTCGGTGCTAAAACTAAGAACATACTGCGTCCTTCCATTTTAGGCTTAGATTCAACTGTACTAACTTCAGCACAAGCTTCTGAGAAGCGATCTAAAACACGTTGACCGATTTCTTTATGAGTAATGGCACGTCCTTTAAAGCGAATTGACGCTTTAACCTTGTCGCCTTTCTCTAAAAACTTGATAGCATTACGAAGTTTTGTGTTAAAGTCGTGTTCATCAATTGTTGGACTTAAACGAACTTCTTTCATGCTAATTACTTTTTGATTTTTGCGCTGCTCTTTTTCTTTCTTCTGTTGCTCAAAGCGGAATTTACCGTAGTCCATAATGCGGCATACTGGCGGTTTCGCATTTGGAGCAACTAATACTAAATCAAGATTAAGATTTGCAGCTAAGTCTAAAGCGTCATTACGAGACTTGATTCCAAGTTGATCGCCATTTGCGCCAACTAAACGTACTTCACGTGCACGAATTTGCTCGTTAATCATCATATCCTTGCTAATAGTAAGCCACCTCCAAGGTTTTCTCAGAACATATTTTGTAGTCATAGAACCCGAACAAAAAAAGTGCGGGCATACGACACCCACACTTGTAAAATCTTAAGTAAGAAATACATTTACCTGTTAACTGCGAATGCGTCCATCAGGTGAGAAGCGGGTGCTTCTACTTGTTCCACAAAACAATATTCTATTATCCTTGATGAGTTTATCATAGGACATGACGTCTGTCAATAAGACGCGATGTGTTTTACTAACAACAAGAAATATTGTAACAAACAACTAACATACTTGCAATACTTTTTTATGATAAGTGTCACATGGTTATTTTTTCTAATTTCTCTCGAATATATTACATAAAAAAGCCGCGGTATACCGCGGCTTTTTCTTATCGTTTTCCTTCTACTTTAATCATGTCAACAAAAGCATCTAATGCGATTGTTTCTGATTTTTGTTCACCATATTTACGTACGTTTACGCCGTTTTCAGTTACTTCATTGTCACCTACTACAAGCATGTACGGAATTTTTTGCATTTGTGCTTCACGGATTTTGTAACCGATCTTCTCTTCACGAGTGTCTAATTCAACACGGATACCAGCACGACGCAATTCGTCTTGTACTTTTTTCGCATAGTCTAAATGTACTTGCGGAGAAACTGGAATTACTTGTACTTGAACTGGAGCTAACCATGTTGGGAATGCACCTTTGTATTCTTCAATTAAGAAGGCTACAAAACGTTCCATAGTTGATACAACACCACGGTGAATTACAACTGGACGATGTTGTTTACCGTCTTCACCAACGTATGATAATTCAAAGCGTTCTGGAAGTAAGAAGTCTAATTGTACAGTTGAAAGTGTTTCGTCTTTTCCAAGAGCAGTACGAACTTGAACATCAAGTTTTGGACCGTAGAATGCCGCTTCACCTTCAGCTTCATAGTAATCAAGACCCATTTCATCCATAGCTTCTTTTAACATACCTTGTGCTTTTTCCCACATCTCATCATCCGCATAATACTTTTTAGTATCTGCTGGGTCGCGGTAAGATAGACGGAATGAGTAGTTCTCTAAACCGAAATCTTTGTACACTTCTAGAGTTAAGTTTACAACACGTTTTAACTCTTCTTTAATTTGATCTGGACGAACGAAAATGTGCGCATCGTTTAAAGTCATTCCGCGTACACGTTGTAATCCAGATAACGCACCTGACATTTCATAACGGTGCATTGTTCCAAGTTCTGCAATACGGATTGGTAATTCACGGTAGCTGTGAATATCATTTTTATAAACCATCATATGATGAGGACAGTTCATTGGACGAAGAACTAATTCTTCGTTATCCATTTCCATTGATGGGAACATGCCATCACGGTAGTGGTTCCAGTGACCAGAAGTTTCATAAAGCTCTCTGCTTCCTAGTACTGGAGTATATACGTGATCATAGCCTAAGCTTGCTTCTTTATCAACGATGTAACGCTCGATAATGCGGCGGATTGTTGCACCTTTTGGTAACCAAAGTGGTAAACCTTGTCCTACTTTTTGGCTATTAGTAAATAGTTTTAATTCTTTACCTAATTTACGGTGATCGCGCTCTTTCGCTTCTTCAAGCATACGTAAGTGCTCATCTAATTCTGCTTTCTTAACGAATGCAGTACCGTAAATACGTTGTAGCATTTTATTATTGCTATCACCGCGCCAGTAAGCACCTGCAACGCTTAATAATTTAAACACTTTAATTTTCCCTGTAGATGGAAGGTGAACACCACGACAAAGGTCGAAGAATTCGCCTTGCTCATAGATTGAAATAACTGCATCTTCTGGAAGATCGTTAATTAAATCTAATTTTAACTCATCGCCGATTTCTTCAAAGCGACGAATTGCTTCTGCACGTGGTACTTCATGACGAACGATTTCTAAGTTCTCGTTCACGATTTTTTGCATTTCTTTTTCGATTTTCTTGAAGTCTTCAACTGTAATTGCTTCTTCCATATCAATATCGTAGTAGAAGCCATTTTCAATTACTGGACCAATGCCAAGCTCAACCTTAACATCTTTATATAAACGTTTTAACGCTTGTGCTAAAAGGTGGGCTGTTGAATGGCGTAAAATATATAGGCCATCTTCAGAATCTAATGTAATGATAGAAACTGCACCATCTTCTTCGATTGGTGTAACAAGATCGATCATCTCATCGTTTAATTTTCCAGCTACAGCTTTTTTCTTTAAGCCTGGGCTAATAGAAGCTGCGATTTCTTCAGTTGTTACGCCTTTTGGAAACTCCTTCACAGCTCCATCAGGGAAAGTAATTTTAACTACATCTGCCATCACTGGTCACTCCTCTTTTTCTCAAAATAAAAAACACTCACCCCGTAAAAAGGGACGAGTGTTGAATTCGTGGTTCCACCCTTGTTCCAATTAACATAATTGTTAATTGCTCAAGTTCAACATAACGGTGTTGTCCGTTAGCAATTACTAGAAAAACCGTTCACTGCTAAAGTTTAGAGGTGGTAAGTAATAATCCCGTACTAGGAAGCTCACACCCTAAGGCTTCCCTCTCTGAAAATCGTAGAAAACTACTCATGTCCTCATCATGACATTTCAATATATTTCATTTATGTAGGTAATTATATGCTCAAAAACTTAGAAAATCAAGGGCGTTACCTTTATTTTTTAAATTTTTCACATTGCGCTCAAAATCATGTAATCCATGTAATTGGACCCGTTCTTGGAACACATTTCGCAAAGTAATAATCATATTATGGTCTTGTTCTTTCGTATATAAATAAATCTTTTTAGGCGAAATAGAAAGAAGCGGCGCAATTACTTTCGTATCAATATATACATCATTTTGCTTTAATAATTCCTCATCTATATATTGGACCAACTTCTCCTGTTTTAAACGTCTACCTTTATCATCATAAAAGATAAAGCTTTCATCAAAAATAAGATGCACGCAAGACAAACGTGATTTACGGCTACTTACTTGTTGCCGAAGCGTCTCAATGAACATTTGGTATTCTTGCTCCATCTTATATTCATCAATTGCCACTTCCGCAAGTTTAGCCACCATTTCCCTATATGTACGAAGACGAAAACGGATATATGATGAAAACGAGAATGAGAGCGGATCACAAAGCCAATTATTTAAAGAAGACTTAATATATGACTCAAATGCGTTACGCGTTAAATCCTGAGCTACACCTTTTCTTCTTCCCTTTAAAATCTCATGTGCCATGTGCAATATTTGATGACACTCTTCTTGTTCTTCATAAAAAAACTTTTCTTTTAAAATCGTATAAATCCACTCATTTTGTTTCACATTCACAATGAAATACACCATTACTGGCAATAAGATTTTTTCAATATAATTCGATTCACGTACTGGTATGTGAATCACCACTTTTTGTTCCTGTAAATACACACTCGTTTCCTTATATAACACTTCCGCTCTTTTCAGCAATTGTCTATATACGTGCATAGCATCATTTTTTTCTTCGAAGCAAATTTCAATCACTTTTGTCCCCCCTTTTATCCCCGCTCTAAAGGACTGTATCTATACGTTACAAATCCTATAAGAGTCCGTCCCGCGTGAAGTTCACTCTTAGTAGAATCACATTTCCTATCGTTAGAAAATCCACTCAATATGGCT
Source organism: Bacillus sp. FSL K6-0073 (assembly GCF_038006085.1). Classification (NCBI taxonomy): domain Bacteria; kingdom Bacillati; phylum Bacillota; class Bacilli; order Caryophanales; family Bacillaceae; genus Bacillus; species Bacillus sp. FSL K6-0073. The sequence goes on from NZ_JBBOUN010000001.1 coordinate 4,579,025, forward strand.
TGCTAATTTTATATATATTAAGGGAGGGAGAAAAAAATGATACAAGCTACTATGAATTTTTATTGTATACTTTACTTATCAATAAAAGGGGGTATCTGAATGTTTGAATATAAATTCGTAAAAGTCGAATTACATTGGGGGTTCACTCGCTCAAAACCAGCTGAAGACTACCAAGAAATTATTCAAGAACATGCTAGAGATGGCTGGAGGTTCGTACAGATTGTTGCCCCTACGATTGGCAGTTCTGGACAACCTGAATATTTCGACCTCATATTTGAAAAGAAAATATCACTATAATACAAAAGAGCAAGCTTCTCAGCTTGCTCTTTTACTTATGACGACGGTTTTTCCCACCAATTGGAATTGGTTTCGCTAAATATTTAATTCGTTCCATAATACGTGCTGCCTTCATTTCTTCAGCCTCACCACGCTGCGTATACGTTAAATGGTGTTCCAGTTGTTTAAAATCAAAATTAGACGTAAAGAACGTCGGTAAGTTTTCTAACATACGGAATTGCAAGATTGCACCAAGCACATCGTCACGCACAAAGCTTGACATCGCTTCTGCCCCGATATCGTCTAACATTAAAACTTGTACGCGTTTAACCGCATCAATCTTTTCACCAATCGAATTATCTTGAATTGAACTTTTAATTTCACGTAAAAATTCCGGGAAGTATACGAGCATCGAACTTATTTTCTTTCGAGCAAGCTCGTTCGCTATTGCTCCTAAAAGGTACGTTTTTCCTACACCAAATTTACCGTACAAATATAAACCTTGTGCTTTTTTACCTGGTTCATATGTACTTAAAAATTCATTCGCTGCACCAATTGCATCGATACGTGCATTTAAATCAGAAGGGTCTAAGTTTTCCATAGTTGCCTGCAAAATATCCGTTGGCATATATACACTTTGAACGAGTTTTTCATATTTCTTTCTCTCGTCATGCGCTACTTTTCTAACGCAGCGATCGTATTGAATATCAATCATCTTCCCTTGAATAACAAGCTTTGGCTCATAACCTTGCAGCATATTTTTACATGAACCTAAATCCGGACAATCCACGCAACCTACACTTTGTCCAATATATTCATATAACTTCACAAGACTGCGCTCAATCATAGAAGTCGTTACTTCACCCTTATGTTCGTCTATAAATTCTTTCACACGCGGATGCGCCATTACTTCTGCCTTTAATACTTCATATCTATTTTTAAAGTTTTCATTTTCCATTAATTTTGCAAATGAATTTTGAATATGCTCCATTTTCTCACCTCAAAGAGCGTTCATTCTCTTCTATTAATCACGCTTATATTTTTTTAACACTTCTTCTAGTCGTTTTCTTTCATCTTCTAGCGTACTTGCATTTTTTTCTACACTTATATCTTTCTTCTCTGTTTCTTTCTCTTGTTCTTTCGACTCTTCTTCCTTAAGCCAATCTGGCACCATTTCTTTCCGCACCGTTTTCTTCGCCGTACGGCCTTTTTTCTTCGTCTCAGCCCACTCTTGATATTGACGGTTCTCTTCTTTCGCTAACGCCATCGCGTCCGCTACTGTACCGACCTTTTTACGTGCCCAATGCCCAGCAATCTTCTCGACATACGTTTTCGCAAGTTTCATATCTGAGCGTAGCATAACGTAATAAATAAGTACATTCACAACTCCTGGTGTCAATTTTTGATTAATCATGACATCTTCAACGATCTGCAAGTCCGCTTTCGTTGCCTCTGCACCACCAGAAATCTCTTTCAATAGTTGTTTTGGCGAGATTTCCTCTAGCTGCTTTATTAGCATCTCCTCTTGCGATGAAGGCTCTTTCTCTTTCATCGTACGTGCAGCATGAGGCTGTACTCTTTCACTTAATACCGGTAATGCTTGACCATTTTCAAATTGATACCAATCGCGCGCTCCTTTTCTAAGCCTTTCCGTATCAATTGTTTGCATCTCTGTCACTGCACCAAGAACGATATTTTGCATCGATAACACATCTACACCATACACGTAAGCAAGTGTTATAACGCAGTCTCTCACTTGATCTGTAATCGCCTTTTTAGGAACAAGAGCGGACAATCCATCTACAAATAAAGAGAAATCAAAGAAATCATTCCAAACTTTCGGAGCGTCTCCCTTCTCGTTACTTGGCATAGTTGTCGTTTTTGGAATACGAAGATCTTCTTGCGCATGCTCAAGCTGTCCTGGATTAAACGAACCAAACACATCATTGAAAGAACGCGTAACATTTTCATAAGAAGCAAAATCCAATTCTTCTTCTAAGAAATATTGCTTTACTTGATTATATTTTGTCCGGCTCAATCGATTGTATAAAAAGATACTTAAAACAATATCATCAAAAAACTGCTTCGGAGATAAAGGTGGTTGCAACTCATATATGAACATTCGAATATCTTTTTCTTTCTTAATATATACCTTCAATAGCCCAATTGCCTCTAACTTTACTCGTTCTTCATATATTTCAGGAAGTTGCATTTGCATAGTCACCATAAGGAAATGATGCGTATTCTCTTTTCCAAATACACGATCTTGCTCTAGCTCTCCCCATAGTGTCATGTATAAGCTAAAAGCTCTACTACCTATTAACGGCTGATACAACATCGTTAACACTTTTCGGTCGTAATTGTGCAGTAGCCCTTTCGCACTTACTTTATAACGATCAATCGGCAATAGCTCCATCCATGACTGTTTTTCCATTCTTGCTTTTCCTTTCTCTCATCCAATCTATCCTCTACTTCATTCGTTCTATCTTCATTATATAAATTCTTAGTGAAAAAGAGCTATTAGCTTGCGCTTCTAGCTCTCTTATCCTATTACTTACGGTATGTAAAGAGAATAAAATACAACTTCTACTCTCTTTCTTTTTGCAGTATATCTTTTAATTCTTCAATAAATACATTTAAATCTTTAAATTGACGATATACAGAAGCAAAACGTACGTAAGCAACATCATCAATATCGCGAAGTTCTTCCATGACAATTTCACCAATCATATCACTTTTCACTTCTGATATACCTAAATTACGCAGTTCACGTTCCACGCTTTGTGTTACTTCTTCTAATTGTCTTAAAGATACTGGTCTTTTTTCACACGCTTTAATTAAACCACGTAAAATCTTTTCTTTATTAAACTCTTCTCGTGTGCCTTCTTTTTTTACAACGATAAGAGGTGACTCTTCTACCCTTTCAAAGGTCGTAAAGCGACTTAAGCAGCTTTCACACTCTCTCCTTCTTCGAATAGAGCGCCCCTCGTCTACCGGACGCGAATCTAACACTCTTGTACCATTATGAGAACAGGATGGACAACGCAATACATTCACTCCTTTACACTATACTCTTTATTTTTCTCTACTCACTTCACCTAAAATATATATACAATATTATATAACTCATTCTAACTCTCTTACCACTTTAAGTTTCAGCGCATCACTTTATCATCTCATCCTTAAAAATAAGATGGTATATAGAGCACTACCTCATTTGCAAGAATCCAATTTATTCAACTAACGAGTACGTTATATTTTTCCTTTTTTATAAACTAAAAAAGAGGTGCATTATACACCTCTTTACATTTTAAATCAATTATGTTCTTTTTTAAAGAGCTTTTGTTTCTCTCTGCTTAATTTCGAAGCTACCAGTGCCTCGAGGAAGCTCGATGCTCTCACGCGTTTTCGCGTTTAAACCTTCTGCAATATATTCTGCAGCAACATTTGGATCAATACGATCCCCACAAGTATAAACATCAATACTCGCGTAACCGTGCTCCGGAAAGCTATGAATTGTTAAATGTGATTCTGAGATAATTACTACTCCACTTACACCTTGTGGTGCAAATTTATGGAAAGCAACCTCACGCACTTCAGCACCAGCTCTTAGTGCTGCATCCACAAATAATTGTTCAATATACGGCATGTCATTAAGCTTGTCGAAATCGCAATCCCAAAGTTCAGCGATCACGTGACGACCCATCGTATCCATAGTATCCATTCTACAGTTCCCCCTTGTAAATTTATTCTAACTGTTCGAATTGAAAACTAATTTGCAATTTGGCTTGCTCCACTACCACGGGGGAAAGTTAGTCCAGAGAGGTCCTAACCCTTTAAGTAGTGACTACGTACCTCAGCTCTTAAGTTTACGAGTGTTAGTATACTTTGTTTATTTTCATTTTGCAACAACAGTTTTTTCGATTTTCTGTCATATTTTCCTCTTTACTTTTCCCTAAAAAAAATAAACGATTCACAAATGCAGTAATCACAACGTTTCGTGGTATGTCCACTTTTTAAAATATACTTATATAATTTTTTCCTTTTCAGAAAAAATTAAAAAAAGAGGGCAAATATTGCCTTGCCCTCTCCTCCCTTATTCACTTAAATGTGTTGCACATTTTCTTGTTTCGCTAACTCTTCAACAACTAACGTTACAAGATCTACAACACGACGAGAATAGCCCCACTCGTTATCATACCAAGCAAGTACTTTCACTTTACGATCACCCATTACCATTGTAGATAAACCATCGATAATAGCTGAATGTGTATTTGTATTAAAGTCGATAGATACTAAAGGCTCTTCGCTGAATTCTACAATACCTTTTAAAGCACCGTTTGCAACAGTTTTGAATGCATCGTTAATAGCTTCTACTGTCACATCGCGTTTTACATCTACTACCAAGTCAACAAGAGACACGTTTGGTGTTGGTACACGAAGTGCCATACCATGAAGTTTTCCGTTTAAATGTGGAAGAACTTTTGCTAGCGCTTTCGCAGCACCTGTCGTTGTCGGAATGATTGATTGTCCGCAAGCACGTGCTCTTCTTAAATCTTTATGTGGGTTATCAATATTTTTTTGGTCATTTGTATAAGCGTGAACCGTCGTCATTAAACCGTTCTCAATTCCAAACTGCTCATCTAACACCTTCACAACAGGCGCTAAACAATTTGTTGTACAAGATGCATTTGAAATAACAGTATGTTTTGTAATATCTAATTGGTCTTCGTTCACACCAACTACAATTGTTACATCTTCATTTTTACCAGGCGCTGTTAAAATAACTTTTTTCGCTCCAGCTTCAACGTGAAGAATTGCTTTTTCTTTTGAATTAAATTTACCAGTTGCTTCAATTACAACTTCAACACCTAAATCTGTCCAAGGCAATTCCTTTGGATCGCGGTTGTTTAAAAGGCGAATCATTTTTCCATCAACTAATAAGTGATCTTCAAATGCTTCTACTGTTCCGTCAAACTTGCCATGAACTGTATCATATTTAATTAAGTGTGCTAACGTTTCAGATGGATAGCTTGCATTGATTGCTACAATTTCGAATGCGCTTTCTTTTATTGCTTGACGAAATACCATTCTCCCAATACGTCCAAATCCATTAATTGCCACACGAGTCATAATATGTTATCCCCCTTGAATGCGTTATACTATTTATCTCCAATCCCAATAATAGTATAACACAAAAAGGAGATATGTCACTAAGCATTTTCATTAATTTCACAATTTTTTAGTCAATAATGTTCCACTTCCTTAAAATTACCTGCAATTGTGTTTTCGTTCCCATAATTGTGCCATCATTATTTATCACTTCATCTGCATTTTTCACTTTTTCTTCTAACGGCATTTGAGATTGAATACGAGCTGTTGCTTCTTCTTCTGAAAAGTTATTTCGTTTCATCAAACGTTCTAATTGCGTATGCGGCTTAACCGCTACAACTAAAATGCGGTCAACGAGACTTGTTAATTTGCTTTCAAATAAGAGAGGAATATCTAACACAACCGCTTGCATACCTTCTTTTATGTACATTTCCTTTTGCCTATTCATTTCCTCACGTACTGCAGGATGAACAATTTTATTTAACTGCAATCGTTTTTCTTCATTATAGAAAACGACACTTCCTAGTTTTGGACGATCTAGTTCTCCATCTTCTTGTAACACTTCCGTTCCAAATACTTCTACTATTTTGTTATATGCTGGTTTTCCTCGCTCTACAACTTCTCGTGCAATAATATCTGCATCAATTACTGGTATACTCAGTTCACGAAACATTTGAGATACTGTACTTTTTCCGCTTGCAATGCCTCCTGTTAATCCAATTACTACTGTCATCATAATCCTCCTCATAATAAAAGGCGCGAAACTAATGTTCCACGCCCATACTTACATTTTCCAAATTCCAATAATAATGAGTAATACTCCAGGCAGGAATGTGAATTTTTGTAACCACTTCATATTCGATAAAACCGTTCCAAGTTTCATTCCAATAAATAAAAACAAAGAACTCATAATTGCAACTAATATCGCCATCATAGCGGGTGTATACCCTAATAAAGATGCACCAATTCCGGCACCAAATGAGTCTACAGAAAGAGCGATACCAAGAAGCAATGCTTCTCCTGCAGAAATGGTGCCTGATTTATCAAAATCTGCTACAGTCGGTTTCCGTAAAATTTGAATCACTAGCCCTAGCGAGGCAATCTCTAATTTCCAGACCTTCTCCTCTTGCTTCGGTTCTTCTTTTTTCTCACTTCGAAAAAATTGATATAATACCCAAATCCCTATTCCAATAAGAACGAGCCCACCGATACGCGTTGCGATAACAGGTGAAAATACTTTCGCGATCATATGTCCAATTCCCATTGAAACAAGCATAACAGCCGCTGAACACATTCCGATAATTATAATTGATCTTAGTGGAATTCTTACGCTTCTTAAACCATATGTTAGCCCTACACTACAGCTATCCAAGCTTAATGTAAAAGCTAATAAAATAAGAGATAAATAAAGGTACATCGGTAAGCTCCTCCCTTATACATAGCTCTGCTGTATGTATATGACAAATGCCTATCCGATGTTATCTCTTTTCTATATTCTAGGCTGACAAATTGGGCAGTAATGCGTTCCTCGCCCGCCAACAACTGTTTTTTCTAATATCGTACCGCAAGTTACACACGGTTCTCCTTTTTTTCCGTATACATTTAGGAGTTCTTGGAACGAACCAATTTGCCCTTGTGAGTTGATATACGTTCGAATTGTACTTCCGCCACGCTTCACCGCTTCGCTTAGCGTTGTAACGGTAGCCTCATAAATTCGCTCAATTTCTTCTACTGTTAAAGACGACGCTTCTCGTTCAGGATGAATTTGAGAACGGAATAAAACTTCATCTACATATATATTTCCAAGCCCTACTAAAAGACGCTGGTCCAATAGCACAACTTTTATTTTACGATTCGTCTTTTTCAATCTTTCTTGTAAATACTGCGTTGTCAATTCCGCATCAAATGGCTCCGGACCTAAGTCAGCAAGAGGCATTTGGTTCATTTCTTCACCTTTCTTAAAGAGATGCATCGTACCAAATTTTCTCACATCTTTATAATGTAATTCCGTTCCATCTGTAAATAAGAAACGGACGTGCGTATGTTTATCAATCAGCTCATCCTCTTGATGTAGTAAAAACTTACCTTCCATACGCAAATGTGAAACAATAACATAATTTGTTACATATAGAAGCAAAAACTTACCCCTTCGCTTTATATTTTCAATCTTCTCGCCTTTTAGCATTTCTTTAAAAATTTCTGCATCATCTGGTCGTTTCACTATTTTTGGATAAGTAACAATAACATCTTCAATCGTTTTTCCTGTTACAAGATTTTCAAGTGTCCGTCTGACATTTTCAACCTCTGGTAATTCAGGCATTTCATCACTTCCTTATTTTGCGTCGTACCAAGTTGGACCGTAAGAATAATCAACTTTCAGCGGAACTGCGAGTTCAATTGCATGCTCCATTACTTCAGGTACAAGCTTCTCTAATTTTTCAATTTCTTCTTTTGGCGCTTCAAATATCAATTCATCGTGTACTTGCAGAAGAAGACGTGCTTGTAATCCTTCTTCTTCTAAACGATCCGCCATAATAATCATCGCTTTTTTAATAATATCTGCGGCAGTACCTTGAATTGGTGTATTCATCGCTGTACGCTCAGCGAAGCTACGTAAATTGAAATTACGACTCGTAATTTCTGGAATATAACGGCGACGATTTAATAATGTAGCCACATATCCTTTTTGTTTCGCATCTTTTACGATGTCCTCCATGTATTCTTGTACACCAGGGAAACTTTCTAAATACTTTTCAATAAATTCCGCTGCTGCTTTTCTTGTAATTCCTAAGTTTTGTGAAAGACCATAATCACTAATACCATATACAATTCCGAAGTTAACAGCTTTCGCTTGTCGTCTCATATTTGAAGTTACTTCATCTTTTTCAACGCCAAATACATCCATAGCTGTTTTCGTATGAATATCCATATCATGTTGGAATGCTTCAACTAGCCCTTTATCATTTGCAATATGAGCTAATACACGCAGTTCGATTTGTGAATAATCAGCCGCATACATAATCCATCCTTCTTCTGACGGAACAAATGCCTGACGAATCTTTCTTCCTTCTTCTAATCGAATCGGGATATTTTGCAAGTTCGGATCCGTTGAACTTAATCGACCTGTTTGCGTTAACACTTGATTAAAGCGAGTATGAATTTTAGATGAATCTTCATGTACAACTTTCAGTAAACCTTCAATGTAAGTTGAATTTAGTTTTCCTAATTGACGATAATGTAAAATATTTGGAATAATTTCATGGTGATTCATAAGCTTATCTAGTACATCAGCTGACGTAGAATAACCTGTTTTCGTCTTTTTAATAACCGGCAAGTTTAAGTTCTCAAACAGAATAACACCAAGCTGCTTCGGTGAATTAATATTAAATTCTGTTCCCGCAAGCTTATAAATTTCCTGTTCCATTTCCTTTAATCTACCCGCAAGTTCTTCTCCCATATTACGAAGACGCTCTGTATCAACTTTTACACCCTTTACTTCCATATCAGCTAATACACGTGCAAGCGGCAATTCTAACTCTGTAAACAGTTCATATTGCTCATTCTTCTTTAACTCTTCAACGAATGTTTGCTTTACATCATATAATACATGCACTTTACGAGCCACATGCTCCGCTACTACCTCTAACTTTGGAACAGCACGCTTCGCACCTTTTCCGTAAACTTCTTCATCAGATTTCACAGCATGCGTTTCTTTCATTTTCGCTACAGTACGGAAGTCTTTATCCGTATCAGCTGGATCAAGTAAATAAGCAGCGATTAATAGATCAAAGTCAATCCCTTGCATATCTATCCCATTCCATTTCAGTGCAACGATTGCACGCTTCGCATCAAATGTATGCTTTCTCATTTCTCCATCTGCAAGCCACTCTTTAAAAGCATCTGACTTAAGAGCAATGTCTGTCTGAATAAAGTAACATCCATTTTCATTTTGAATACCGAAACCTTGAATGTCTGCTTTATGATAGTTATCTTCTTGTACTTCAACGATAAGCGCACTATCTTGCTGAAGCATTTCTTCTGTAACTTCTTCCACAATATCAAATGTAATATCATCTAATTCAGCTGGAGCAGTTTCTTCTGGCGTAACGCCTAATTTATTTAAAAGAGATGTAAATCCTAAACTCTCGAACATTGGAATGACATCACTTGCTTCATATCCTTTATACGCCATATCATCCACATGAACTGTAATCGGCGCATCTGTAATAATAGTTGCAAGATCCTTACTCATAAGAGCTTGTTCTTTATTTTCTTCCAGTTTTTCTTTTAATTTCTTCCCACTTACTTGATCTATATTTTCATACACCGCTTCAACCGTTCCAAACTGTGTTAACAATTTAATTGCCGTTTTTTCACCAACTCCTGGTACACCCGGTATATTATCTGACTGGTCTCCCATTAAACCTTTCATATCGATAATTTGCTTTGGTGATAAGCTGTATTTTTCAAATAAAGCTTCTTTCGTATATTCATCCACTTCTGTAATCCCTTTTCGCGGAATACATACAAGCGTGTTATCAGAAACAAGTTGAAGTAAATCTTTATCTCCTGAAATAACTTTTACACTTGCCCCTTGCTCACTCGCTTCTTTCGCTAACGTTCCCATGATGTCATCCGCTTCATAATTTTCTAATTCATAACGCGGTACATTGAACGCATCCAGCATCTCCCGAATAAACGGGAACTGCTCTGATAATTCAGGTGGAGTCTTTTGACGCCCTCCTTTATACTCACTATACGTTTTATGACGGAACGTTGTTTTGCCTGCATCAAACGCCACTAACATATGAGTTGGCTTTTCTTCCTCTAATATTCTCATTAACATCATTGTAAAACCGTAAATTGCGTTCGTATGTATACCTTTGTCGTTATTTAAAAGCGGTAGTGCAAAGAAAGCACGATACGCGATATTATTACCATCTACTAATACGACCTTTTTTTCCAAAATTAAAACCTCCCCATACAAATTTGAAATGATTTTTTTCACAGAAAAAAACCGTTCCTTTCCTCTCTCTATATTAACATGACTAATAGAGAGAAGAAAAATAACGGCTATTTTCTTTCATATATAAAACAGACTTATATTGGCATAAAGGGAAGTGACGAGAACAGCTTAACTATTCTCGTCCAAAATTACTCCTTGGATGAAGGGGTTTTCATGTATTATATTAACAGAGCTTTATTAATATTTAATTAAGCCATTGTTAATATATTGTAAACATCCTTCATCCTATTTTTCAGTTGCTGATTTCGGTAAAACAACTGTAAACGTTGTCCCTTCTCCAACTTCACTATCTACTGTAATCGTACCTTGATGCGCCTCAACTAAATGCTTTACGATCGACAATCCAAGGCCGGTACCACCAGTATTTCTACTTCTTGCTTTATCCACCCGGTAGAAACGTTCAAAAATACGCGGAATTTCCTCTTTACTAATACCAATTCCAGTATCCGATACTTTTATATAAGCATTATATTTATCTTCCGCTAACTCTACTGAAACAACGCCTCCAGCCGGTGTATATACGATTGCGTTATTAATTAAATTAATAAAGATTTGTTTCAAACGACTTGGATCTCCAATAACAGAGGCACGTTTTAATACATTCACTTGTAAAGAGATTTCTTTTTCTCCTGCTTTATTATCAAGCACCATATGAATATCTTCAAGCAGCCCCTTCATGTCAACGGTTCCCATATTTAATTTAAATCCTTGTTGTTCGATCTTCGACAAATCTAATAAATCTTCAATTAATCCTTGCATGCGCTCACTTTCTTTTAAAATAATGTGCAAGAAATGTTCGCAGAATTTTTTATTATCCATCGCTCCGTCTAAGAGTGTTTCTGAAAAACCTTTAATAGAAGTAATCGGTGTCTTTAATTCATGAGAAACATTCGCTAAAAAGTCTTTTCTCATTTGTTCTAATTTCTTTAACTCTGTTATGTCATGGAATACGAGAACAATCCCTTTCCATTCATGGTTTGTCCCGATAATAGGCGCTCCATATACTTCGAAATGCTTCCGTTCAATTCCAAGTGGTAATAACATTTGTTTACGCACTTTCACTTCTGTCATAAAGATTTCTTCTACAAGCTCAATAATTTCTGTATGATGAAACGATTCATAATATAAGCGATCTAAATATTCTTCATCTGTTACGTGGAAAGTTTCCTTATAAGAGCGGTTTACAAGGTTTATATATCCTCGGCTATCAATTAAAATCATTCCGCTTCCCATATTTTCAATTAACGTATGCAGACGATCTTGCTGCATTTCTTGTTCAAGTGTCATCTCTTGTAAATTTCGTGCTAAAATATTAATCGCTTTACTCAGCATTCCTGTTTCATCCGAATGACTTTCGTATGCACGTGCTTTATAATTACCCTTTGCCAATTCAATTGCAACTTTCGTAACCGATTCAATTGGCCTAATATATTGCCCTGTAATTTTCATACCTAAAAATACAACTACGAGACAAGCAATGACAAATCCGATAATTAATAATCCCCACGTTTTTTGATGTACGTCTCTTAAAGGATCAATTATACTTTTCACCAAAATGTATCCTTGTTTTCCTTCTACATCTTGAACGAACACCGCATGATAAAATTCATTCTTTCGATCCGTTTCTTTCGTAATTACTTTACTTCGTTGTTTTGCCACTTCCGAAGAAAGTTCTTTAATCGTCTCTGGACTAAATGCCAATTCTTGTCCTTTTCTATATTGAACTTTCTTTTTTTCATCCAAAAATACGATAGAAGCTGGTATTTTTTCTTCTAACTTTTCAAATACGTATGGATTTTTTAAGACATTATTAAAACCTTGCTCTTCTGCTAACGTCGCAACATACTCCGTCTCTTTTACCATTCTCTCTTTAGCATGATCTATATAGTAGTTTTCAAACACAGTTTCTAGTAATAAACCTAGTCCAACTAAAATAAATACAATAAGAGAAACAAATGTAAAAAGAAGCCTGGAACGAAATTTATTCATTCCCTTTTGGCTCCTCTAATTTATATCCTAAACCACGTATCGTTTTAATGTACGTCGGTTTTTTCGTATTTTGTTCAATTTTATCGCGCAAATGGCTAATATGAACATCAACAATTCGTGTATCACCAGCAAAATCATAATTCCATACAGCACTTAATAATTGATCACGTGTCAACACGCGACTTTTATTTTTCGCAAGATACACAAGTAGTTCAAATTCTTTTGGTGTTAATTCAAGCTTTCTTCCTTGGAAATAAGCCTCATAAAACTCCGGTAAAATTTTAAGTTCTGCAATTGTAATGCTATCTTCATCTGGCGCTTCTGCAACTTGTTCTTCTTGTTGTAATTTCGTGCGGCGCAAAATTGCCTTCACACGAGCAACAACTTCTCTTGGACTAAATGGTTTCGTCATATAATCATCTGCCCCAAGTTCAAGGCCTAGCACCTTATCAAACTCATCATCTTTTGCCGTTAACATTAAAATCGGCGTCATAACGCGCTGCAATCGTAATTCTTTACACACTTCCATACCATCCATTTTCGGAAGCATTAAATCTAATATAATTAAATCTGGGCGTTCTGTTGTCGCTTTTTGAAGCGCCATTTCTCCATCCATCGCTGTTATAACTTCAAACCCAGCTTGTTGTAAATTAAATTCGATTAAAGTTAAGATAAATTCCTCATCATCAACTACTAAAATACGATTGTTCATTCTTTTCCTCCAAGTTATAGACTTGAAACCTTCTTCATCCTAGTATTTTCCCCGTTATTCTCATCATACTAGAAAACAAGGTCCCTCTCAATATAATTGTCTATTCATGGAGATCGTTTGTGTAGAATTGAGAAAATAGACTTAATTACGCTTCACCTGCAACTACACAGGATTTTGCCAAATTTTATAGATTGCTCTCTCTTCGTTAAAGCTCACTTCCGTATGAACTATAAAGTGAAACTTTAATCAGTGGGGGGGTGTTCATTCCCCACTGATTATTAGTTGAATCAATCGGGCTTTTACGGGCAGTTGATTCCCCACCTAACTTCTTTGCTTTCGCTGAATTTTGAGGTGGGATCTTACTGCCCGTTAATGCGGGATAAAATCTTGATTTTGCGCTAAGAACAACGAAAGAGCATACGCTATTTTATAATCTGGTGTTTCATATCCATCAAATACTCTCCCGTACATTTCATTCACAAACCCGTCTGCCCACACTTCAGCTTCTCTTACCGTTTCAAAGATCACTCTTCTCTTTTCCACCTCACCTAAAAAACCACTCCTTTAATTGACTTCAATTACCGATAATAATATTATTAATCTTAATATATAAATTAATAATATTTGGAGGTCTATTATGCGACTAATACTATCCATTCTATCTTTAGCAGTCACATGTATCCTTGCTTTTAACGCTCCTAGCTGGGATACGATTAAAACGGGTTGCTCAGAATTTGCTGAAGGGTTCAAAGAAGGGTTTTTCAACTAAAAATAGCGCTAGCATCCCTATTAAAGGTATGCTAGCGCTATTTTTATTTTCATCTTTTAAAAGTTATCTAATGCTTTTTCCATAATGGAAACAGATTTATAAGGTGGCGTTACTGTTAATGAACCCTTTACAACAGTTTCTCCTTTTTCATCATGAGCAGATACAAGCATATCAATTGTATGTTCCTCCTCAGAAACAGCCACAACTTCAAAGTGGATTTGTAACGTTTCATAATGGTGAACATGTTTCACGAATGTAAGGTCCTTTCTCGTAATATGACTTCCTGGACCCGGTAAATATTTCGTAACTGCCGTTGTAATCATTCCCGTTAGCATAATGCTTGGTACAATCGGCTTTTCATACGGAGTTTGGGATGCGTAATCATGCTGAATATATAATGGATTGGCATCATTCGTTAACCCTAAGTACAATAACAAATCTTTATCCTCAATTTTTTCAGTGATAGATAATTTCTCTCCTACTGTAATTTCATCCATTTTACGACCAATTTGAACTTTTTTCTTTAACATGTTACAACCCCCTCCGATTTTTTCACCTTATTATCCTACTAAAAGCGATACCTTATCCGAAATTTACTATGATGAGGGCAATATATAGTATAAATCTACAGTTTCATTATAGGATATTACAAATGATAGCGTTTTCATATTATTTCAAAAAAACAATTCGGTAAATAGTAGAAAAAGATTCGGAATCCCGAATCTTTTTCACTACTATTCAATTATTAAACAAGAACTTTCATTACGTTACGTACAGATTCTACAGAGCGATCTAACGCTTCTTTTTCATCTGCAAGAAGTTCTAATTCAATAATTTTTTCAATTCCGTTACCACCTAGAATTACTGGTACCCCTAAGTAAAGGTCACTATAACCATACTCACCTTCAAGGTACGCAATAGCCGGTAATACACGGCGTTGATCTTTTAAGATTGCTTCTGTCATTTCAACTAAAGAAGCTGCTGGTGCGTAATATGCACTACCGTTTCCTAATAAGCCTACAATCTCACCGCCACCTTTACGTGTACGTTCTACGATTGCTTCTAAACGCTCTTTCGGAATTAACGTTTCTAACGGAATACCGCCTGCATAAGAATAACGCACAAGAGGTACCATGTCGTCACCGTGTCCACCAAGAACAAATCCTGTAATATCTTTTACAGAAAGATTTAATTCTTGTGCGATGAATGTACGGAAACGAGCTGTATCTAATACACCCGATTGACCGATAACACGCTCTTTCGGGAATCCTGCTTCTTTAAATACAGAATATGTCATTGCATCAACTGGATTTGTTAACACAACAATAATTGCATTTGGTGAATGTTTTGCAATGTCGCGCGTAATACTTTTCATAATTTTAGAGTTTGTTGCTACTAAGTCATCACGGCTCATACCAGGCTTACGTGCAATACCTGCTGTAATAACGACAACGTCAGAATCAGCAGTATCTGCGTAATCAGATGTTCCAATAATGTTAGCATCAAAACCTTGTACTGGGCTCGCTTCTAACATATCTAACGCTTTCCCTTTTGTTGGATTTTCCAGTTGTGGAATGTCCACTAATACAACATCTGCAAGTTCTTTTTGTGCTAATAAGAATGCCGTTGTTGCTCCTGTAAATCCTGCACCGATGACTGAAACCTTCTTGCGTTTGATTGTCATAATTTACCCCCCGCTTTAATTATGCGTTTTTGATTATCGCTACATCCATGTTTTTAATAAGTTCATTAGCGAACTCAGAACATTTCACTTCTGTTGCACCTTCCATTAAGCGTGCGAAATCATAAGTTACTACTTTTGAAGCAATTGTTTTCTCAACAGAAGCAGTTACTAATTTCGCAGCTTCGTTCCATCCTAAGTGTTCTAATAATAATACACCTGAAAGAAGAACAGAAGATGGGTTTACTTTATCTAAACCTGCATATTTTGGAGCTGTACCGTGTGTAGCTTCAAAGATAGCATGTCCAGTCACATAGTTAATGTTTGCACCAGGTGCAATACCAATTCCACCTACTTGTGCAGCAAGTGCATCAGAGATATAGTCACCATTTAAGTTCATTGTTGCAACAACATCGAACTCACGTGGACGAGTTAAAATTTGTTGTAAGAAGATGTCTGCAATAGAATCTTTTACGATGATTTTTCCAGCCACTTCAGCGTCTGCCATCGCTTTATTCGCTGCATCTTTACCATCTTTTTCAACAATACGATCGTATTCAGCCCAAGTAAATACTTTGTCGCCGAATTCTTGTTCCGCTACTTCATAACCCCAGTTTTTGAAAGCACCTTCTGTAAATTTCATAATGTTTCCTTTATGAACTAATGTAACAGAAGAGCGTTTTTCGTTAATTGCATATTGAATTGCAGCACGAACAAGACGCTTTGTCCCTTCTTCTGAGATCGGCTTAATACCAATACCAGATGTTTCTGGGAAGCGGATTTTATTAACACCCATTGCTTCTTTTAAGAAAGCAAGAACTTTTTCTGCTTCTGGAGACCCTTGTGCATATTCAATTCCAGCATAAATGTCTTCAGTATTTTCACGGAAAATAACCATATCAGTATCTTCCGGACGTTTTACAGGTGAAGGAACACCTTCAAAATAACGAACTGGACGTAGACATACATATAAATCTAATTCTTGACGAAGTGCTACGTTTAGAGAACGAATACCACCGCCAACTGGAGTTGTAAGTGGACCTTTAATCGCGATTAAATATTCACGAATTAAGTTTAAAGTTTCTTCAGGTAACCACTCGCCTGTTTGGTTGAATGCTTTTTCCCCTGCAAGCACTTCTTTCCAAACGATTTTCTTCTCACCATCATAAGCTTTTTCAACTGCTGCTTCTAGTACGCGAGATGCAGCTGCCCAAATATCAGGACCAATTCCATCTCCCTCGATAAATGGAATAATCGGATTGTTTGGTACATTCATAACACCATTAGTTACAGTAATTTTTTCACCTGTCGTCAATGTGATAACCCCCATGTTTGAAATTTCATATGTATGAAACTGAGGGAATAACCCCTCAGTTCAAACCGTTAGTCAAATTAAAATATTCTAATCATTACATCTTTCCGAAAAAATCAGACTTTTGAAAGCGTATTTTCACTATCAAAATAGTGTTATTCGCTTATCGTTGTGCAATTGGAACATACACTTGATGCGTTGGTCCATTATAATCAGCACGCGGACGAATTAAACGGTTGTTTTCATATTGTTCTAGAATATGAGCTAACCAGCCTGACATACGGCTAATTGCAAAAATAGGTGTAAATAAGTCATGGTCAATTCCTAAACAATGGTATACAGAAGCTGAATAGAAATCAACATTTGGTGGAAGACCTTTTTCTTTTGTTACAATGTCTTCAATTTTGATAGACATATTATACCATTTCTCTTCTCCTAAAAGCACGCATAATCTCTTAGACATTTCACGTAAGTGTTTTGCACGTGGATCACCCTGCTCATACACACGGTGGCCAAAGCCCATGATTTTCACTTTATTTTGAAGAGCATTATGAATATATGACTCTACATTTTCTTCTTCACCAATCTCAGTTAACATCTTCATTACATTTTCATTTGCCCCACCGTGAAGAGGACCTTTTAATGCACCGATTGCTGCTGTAATACCAGAATATACATCTGAAAGTGTAGCTACGCAAACACGTGCAGTAAATGTAGAAGCGTTTAACTCATGATCTGCATGAAGTACAAGCGCCTTATCAAAAGCTTCAATTTCAACTTCATTTGGCTCGCGATCATTTAACATGTACAAGAAGTTTGCAGCTAATGATAAATCCTTTCTTGGCTCAACAATATCTAAACCTTTACGGATTCTCGCGTAAGCAGCAACTAAAGTTCCGACTTGCGCCTGTAATTTAACCGCTTTCAAATAATTGGACTTTTCATCCATAATTTCAGCGCTCTCATCGTATAATGATAGCATGGAAATTGCAGTTCGTAAAACCGACATCGGATGTGCGATTTTTAAATCTACTTGTTTCAAATATGTTAAAATCTCATCTGGCACTTTATAGTATTCCGATATAGTCCCTTTAAATTTCTCTAGTTCTTGTTCGTTAGGAAGCTTACGATGCCATAATAAGTATACTACTTCTTCAAATGTAGCATTCTCCGCTAAATCATCAATATTATACCCAACATAAGTTAATGTATCATCAATAATAGAGCTCACAGATGATGTTGTTGCTACTACCCCTTCTAAACCTCGAATAACAGTCATGACATTCTCTCCTTTTCCTGAAAATTCTCCCAACCTTGCTCCTTATATCTATTTGCTTCCCTTTTGAATTATGAACGCCCGTTCACTCTTTAGGCAAGCAAAATGCACGATCATGCAAATTTGTTGCGATGTTCCCCTCTTATTGTCCATTGTTTACATGGAAAGCATGAGCGTGAATGTCTCCCCGAATCCTCACGCTCAAAACAACAAGTTAGTGAGGAAAATACATTCCGAAGAGTTTTATGATAAAAACAACATAAAACAATATCATTATAAAATTGTTTTATGTTGTTTTTATTTTATCTGGTGTAAAGTCTCTGCTGTTATGTAACTTTTCAAAGTTTCTAATCCTATTATAAACAATTATCTGACTTTTGTGAACAGAAAGAATTCAAAAATTTTATATTACTATAAAATTCCTTATTTAAACATCTGTATAATACTCATAACCGCATAGGCAATTCCAGCCCCAATTAACGGACCAACAGCAACCCCATTAAATAGCGCAACCGCTATAATTGTCCCAAAAACAAGCGCAGTTGTAATGTGAGGATCCGTCGTCAACAATTGTACGCCGCCTTTCGCTAACAAAGCGACCGCTACACCTGAAGCTAAAGCAATCCACGCATAATAAGATTTCGCCGCTTCTCCAAGTTGTTTAAAACCTATTTCCCCTGTCGCAATCGGTACGAGCACCGCTATTGTAATGACCGTTACACCTAGGTTAATTCCTTTCGTTTGTAAATAAGGAAAGACCTTATCTCCTAAAAACGTAAACTTCAATAAAAATAACACACCAATAGCTACAGTAAGCGATTGGTTTTTAGCAATAAGTCCTATAATAAGTAGTATGAATAAAAATAACGTTGACTGACTAATCATGTTTGCACTTCCTTTCTGAAAATAATGAACTCATTTCCAAACAAAAATACCTTTAAACCTATCGTTATACATGCTATATCGATGCCTATTCAACATGAATCACTTCATTTTTTATGTATTTTAAAATGACAAACTGAGACTTTCACCATCAAAATTTAAGCATGTATACATTTTAAAAAACGGGCGTCTCTTCTTTCTTTTCTAATTAGAAACAGGTAAAATAAAAAGAAGAGAAAATGAAGTTTTTACCATATAGTAGAAGCATCAACACCAAGCTTTCACAGTCACTCACATACTGAAAAAGCAGGAAAAATCCATCATTCCACTATAACATAAAGTGAAACTTTAATCAGTGGGGCATTTTCCACTGATTATTAGTTGAACCAATCGGGCTTTTACGGGCAGTTTATCTCCAGCTAACTCCTTTGATCCAGCCGCACTTCGGGTAGGAGATTTACTGCCCGTTAATGCGGGGTAAAGTGAAACTTTAATCAGTGGAGCACACTCGTTATAAGTTGAACGAATTAGGATAATCCAAATTGGAATGGGAGGTATACATCTTTGAACCGAAACTTACTATATATGATATTGAGACTCATATTTGTCATTGTAGCAACGGTAGCTGGGTTCTATGTATTACTATACATGTCAGGGCTTATCTATCCTTTTATTATCGCTTTTGCATTTGCTTATTTGATTAATCCTGTCGTCAATTTCCTTAATCAAAAACTACAATTTCCTCGCGCACTAGCAGTACTCGTTAGCTTAATTCTCGTATTTGGAGCTATCGTTGGACTTGTTACATATCTTGTGACTGAAGCAATATCTGCCACAACATACTTACTACAACTTGTTACAGTAAAGTTTCCAGATATCGTTACATTCGCTCAGCAATTTGCACTTAATCATATTATGCCTCTCTACGATGATTTAATCTCTAAATTTAATCATCTTGGAGAACCACAGCGCTATACAATTACACAAAACATTCAAAACTTAGGAACAGAAGCAACAACACAAATGAAAGAACTTTTAACCGCCATTATAAGCGGGTTAACGAATTTCATTAGTGCACTGCCAACAACTTTAACTGTCCTTGTATTCATTTTATTAGCCACTTTCTTCATCAGTTACGATTGGCACCGTCTTGCTCAGAAAGCAAGAAAATTGCTACCGAATCGTGTACATGGCTATGGAAAAACTATTTTTGTCGACTTAAGAAAAGCTTTGTTTGGTTTTGTGAAAGCACAACTTACACTCGTATCTATGACAACCGTCATTGTACTAATCGGGCTTTTAATATTACGCGTACCATACGCCATTACTATTGCGATTATTACAGGAGTTGTAGATTTACTACCATATTTAGGAACAGGTGCAGTCTTTGTTCCATGGGTTATATACGTATTTTTCACTGGCGATACCGCATTCGCCATTGGTCTTCTCATTTTATACATCGTCGTGATTGTCCAAAGACAAATTATGGAGCCGAAAGTACTTTCATCTAACATCGGTCTCGATCCATTAGCAACACTCGTCGCTCTATTTGTCGGCTTTAAACTTTTTGGCTTTTTAGGATTAATCATCGGCCCAGTCACCTTAGTACTACTTAATACATTACACAAAGCTAATGTCTTCCATGACTTGTGGAAATATATTAAAGGTTCACCTTCAAAATAATAGTTTCTAATTCATACACAACAAAAAACTTACATGTAATCAGTGGGAAATTCCCACTGATTATTCCTTGTACTTATTTTTCATACTCATTACATAAAACAAGAGAATTGCACTCAAAAAAGATAATTCTCTTGTTTTTTTGCATAAAAAACGCATATTTCGTGGTGCTTTTACATATTTATTCTATTTATTTTATAATTATTATTTACATTTATTACTTTTTATGTAAATGAATAATTATACAAAATAGCATAAAATAAGACTTCAACTAACAATCTCCGCCTTTTTATATGAATTTTTTACACCAATCGTTCCTTTATATAAGAAAGCAAAACTTTAATTTAGCAGCGTTTCCCTCCATCTTATTCATCTAAATTAATAGCACTAAAAAATCACAAGTTTAATCGAAGCACAACAAGAGTTCAAATGAAAATTATATAGCAAATATAATGAGCAGACGTTTTGTTCATCCCCACTCATCATTCGCCCCACATCAGACACTTACGAGCAGCCCAATTTCGAGATAGAAATTCCACCCCACAAATAGCGTGGTAAAACAAAGCTTCAATTAGAAAGTTCCTCTCCTCTTACAAGACAAAAAATAGCACTTAGATTTCTACAATCTAAGTGCTATTTCTGAATAATAATAGTAGAGTTCTTTCTAAATTTCCATTCCATCCACTTCATAACAAGCGGCTTCAATAAAGCTCTCGTAATAGGGATCACGCAGATAAACCCTAGCACATCTGTCACATACCCAGGAAGCACTAAGAGAATACCTCCTACAAATACAAAAATACCATCTAGTACCGCCTCACCTGGCATTTCCCCTCTATTCAACTTAGATTGAATCTCTCCAAGCACTTTAAACCCTTGTCTTTTCGCCAAATACACACCTACAACACCTGTAAATACAATCATAGCGAACGTAGACCATAAACCTATTACATGACTTGATCCAATTAAGACCGTAATCTCAATCGCTGGTATTAAAATAAACAAGAATAGTAACCATTTCATAGTTCTACACCTCTCTCACATCTCACTTTTAATGCCCTCACAACGCCTATATACATCATATGAAATATAGATATCCTTTCATATTAAAACCCATAACAAACAGCTTTTAAAAGCAATTCTAGGCGCTTTAAGCTAATTCTATCTCGTTTTTGTGTAAAAAAAAAAGAGAAGGACTCCGATCCTTCTCTCCGTATTACTTATAGCACTTCCGCATGTCCATTATAAACAATTCCGCGTGCTGCATCAACTGTTACTTCTTGGCCATTTTTTAAAGTTGCTGTTACGCCGTTTACACCAACGATAACAGGAATACCGATTGATACGCCTACAACAGCTGCATGGCTCGTTAAGCCACCTTCTTCTACAACTAAAGCCGCAGCTTTTTCGATTGCAGGAATCATATCTTTATCAGTGCTTGTTGTAACAAGGATATCACCTTCGTTTACGTTCGCTACAGCTTCAGCAGCTGTTTTTGCTACAACTACTTTACCTTTTGCAGCTTTACGACCGATTCCTTGTCCTTTAGCAATTTCTTCACCAACAACGTGGATTTTCATTAAGTTTGTTGTACCAGTTTCAGCAACTGGAACACCCGCAGTAATCACTACAGTATCTCCAAGTCCGATTAGACCTGCATCCATACCTGTTTGAATTGCTGTATCTAACATTTCGTCAGTTGAAGCTGCGCGCTTCTCAGCCATAAATGCTTGTACACCCCAAACAAGTGCAAGACGACGTCCTACTTGCTCGTCAGATGTTACAGCTACGATTGGAGATTTTGGACGGTATTTAGAGATCATTTTCGCAGTATATCCACTTTCTGTTGGAGCTACGATTGCAGCTACATCAAGAGCAAGTGCTGTATGCGCAACAGATTGGCTAATTGCATCTGTAATTGTTGGAGTGAACTCTTTAATACGTTTTTTGAACATATCTTCATATTGTAATGATTTTTCAACACGTACCGCAATGTTAGCCATCATTGTTACCGCTTCTACTGGGTATTGTCCAGCAGCTGTTTCACCTGAAAGCATGATTGCATCTGTACCATCGAAGATTGCGTTAGCTACGTCACTTGCTTCCGCACGAGTTGGACGTGGGTTACGTTGCATAGAATCTAACATTTGTGTTGCAGTAATAACTGGTTTACCTAACACGTTACATTTTTTAATTAGACGTTTTTGTACTAACGGTACTTCTTCTGGTGGAATTTCTACACCCATGTCACCACGAGCTACCATTAAACCGTCAGAAACTTCTAAGATTGAATCGATGTTGTCGATACCTTCTTGGTTTTCGATTTTTGGTACGATTTGGATGTATTGAGCGTTATGCTCTTCTAATAATTCACGGATTTCTAATACGTCAGACGCTTTACGTACGAATGAAGCTGCAATGAAATCAACTTTTTGCTCGATACCGAAGATGATATCTTTTACGTCTTTTTCAGTGATACCAGGAAGCTTAATGCTTACGTTTGGTACGTTAACACCTTTTTTATTTTTTACAGTTCCGCTGTTAAGAACTTTTGTACGGATGTTTCCGTCAGCTTTTTCGATTACTTCTAGTTCGATAAGACCGTCATCGATTAGAATACGAGAACCTGGGTCTACATCGTCATAAAGACCAGCATAAGATACAGAGAACTTCTCTGCAGTACCTAATACTTGCTCAGTAGAAAGAACTACTTCTGCACCTGTTACAAGCTCAGCTTGTCCGTCTACGAAGTCGTGAGTACGGATTTCTGGACCTTTTGTATCAAGTAAGATACCAACTGTTTTACCAGTTTTCTTTGAAGCTTCACGAATGTTTTTAATACGAGCTCCGTGCTCTTCATGGCTACCATGAGAGAAGTTTAAACGAGCAACGTTCATACCTGCTTCGATTAATTGCTCTAATTTTTCAATACTTTCACTAGCAGGACCTATAGTACATACAATTTTAGTTTTACGCATATTGCACCTCCGAAAATTATGAAACCGTTCCCAAATATCTGACATTACGCCGATTAGATGGATAATTCTTTAGATAATTGATACATATCTTTATCGATTGTATGCTTTTGAGCTAACGCTTCGATAATATCATGATCAACAAGTTTGTTATCTTGAATACCTACACAACGTCCACCTTTACCAGCAATTAACAATTCAACTGCTCTTGCGCCAAGACGACTTGCTAATACACGGTCTTGTGCACTTGGTGATCCACCACGTTGTACGTGACCTAATACAGTTACACGAGTATCAAAGTTTGTTGCTTCTTCAATGTGCTTACCGATGTCAATTGCACTTCCAACACCTTCAGCTACAACGATAATACTGTGTTTTTTACCACGTTCACTACCACGCTTCAGACGAGCGATAACATCATCCATGTCATACTCTTCTTCTGGAATTAAGATTGTTTCCGCACCATCAGCTAAACCAGCCCATAATGCGATATCACCAGCGTGACGTCCCATTACTTCGATAACATATGTACGTTCATGAGATGTAGCTGTGTCACGAATTTTATCAATTGCATCAATAACAGTGTTTAAAGCTGTATCGAAACCAATTGTGAAGTCTGTTCCAGGGATATCATTGTCGATTGTACCTGGTACACCAACACATGGGAATCCTTGTTCAGTTAATTTTTTAGCGCCTTGGTAAGAACCATCTCCACCAATAACAACAAGTCCTTCGATACCGTGTTTCTTTAATTGCTCGATACCTTTTAGTCGTACTTCTGGATCTTTAAACTCAGGACATCTTGCTGTATATAATTTTGTACCACCGCGGTGGATAATATCGCCAACAGAACCAAGTTCTAATTTTTCAATGTGACCAGAAATTAATCCAGCGTATCCATGGTAAATACCATATACTTCAATATCATGGAAAATCGCTTTACGAACAACTGCACGAATGGCAGCATTCATACCAGGTGAATCTCCACCACTTGTTAATACACCAATACGTTTCATTTGTACTCACCTCATAAAGATTATTTGCCTTATAATAAAATAACACGAAAAAATATAAAAATACAATGGAGAAGATGTGTCTTTTCATAATAAAAACGTGCATTCGCGAAGTGGAACGCACGCTTTTCTTATTTTATCCAAATGGAAGCGTTTGAAAACGAAACTTGCCCAATTTTCATATATTTTTCATAACGTTTTTCGATTAATTCATCTTTCGAAATTCCGTTTAATTGTTCAAAAGTTTTTCGAATCATTAAATCTATATTTTCTGACTGTTTCAAAATATTACGGTGAGCTCCGCCTCTTGCTTCTGGAATAATTTCGTCAATTACACCTAATTCTTTCAAATCTGCTGCTGTAATTTTCATTGCCTCTGCAGCTTCCTTTGCTTTTCCTGCATCTTTCCAAAGAATTGCCGCTGCACCCTCTGGTGTAATAACAGAATAAGTGGAATTTTCTAGCATATGAATGTAATCTCCTACTCCA
Organism: Bacillus sp. FSL K6-0073; assembly: GCF_038006085.1. Lineage (NCBI taxonomy): Bacteria > Bacillati > Bacillota > Bacilli > Caryophanales > Bacillaceae > Bacillus > Bacillus sp. FSL K6-0073. The sequence continues at coordinate 4,604,217 of NZ_JBBOUN010000001.1, forward strand.
AGACCTAGCGCACCACCACTACCGCCTTCACCAATAACGATACAAATAACTGGTACCGTTAAACCTGCCATCTCAAATAGGTTGCGGGCAATAGCTTCACTTTGTCCACGTTCTTCAGCTGCTTTACCAGGATAAGCTCCCTTCGTATCGATGAAACAAATAATAGGACGATTAAACTTTTCCGCTTGTTTCATGAGACGCAGTGCTTTTCGATATCCTTCTGGATGAGGCATTCCAAAGTTACGGCGAATATTTTCTTTCGTATCTTTTCCGCGCTGATGCCCAATTACAGTTACAGGCATCCCTTTATATTTCGCAATGCCGCCGACAATCGCTGCATCATCGCCAAATAGACGATCTCCATGACATTCGAAAAAATCAGTAAATAAGTGCTCAATATAATCGAGCGTTGTCGGTCGTTCTGCATGACGAGCAATTTGAACACGGTCCCATACTTTTAGATTGCCGTATATATCTTCCTCTAAATTTTCTAGCTTTTCTTCCAAAATACGAATCTCCTCACTGAAGTCCATCTGGCTGTTTTTCGTATAGTCTTTCAGTTCACGAATCTTATTTCTTAGCTCAACAACTGGTTTTTCAAATTCTAGCTCTGCCATACAGCCATTTCCCCTCCTTGATGAACTTCTAAAATCTTGCGAAGCGATTCTCTCATATCATCACGATGCACCACCGCATCTAATTGACCATGATCTAGTAAGAATTCTGCCGTTTGGAAATCTTCCGGTAGTTTCTCACGCACCGTTTGTTCAATTACACGTCTACCAGCAAATCCGATAAGTGCACCTGGTTCTGCAAGATTATAATCACCAAGTGAAGCGAAACTCGCTGAAACCCCGCCCGTCGTTGGGTGAGTCATAACAGAAATAAATAATCCTCCTGCATTACTATGCTTTTTCAAAGCTACGCTTGTTTTTGCCATTTGCATTAAACTTAATATCCCTTCTTGCATACGGGCACCACCCGAAGCAGTAAAGATAATAAATGGAACTTGTAAGTCGTACGCCTTTTCAACCGCACGGGCGATTTTTTCTCCTACTACAGAGCCCATGCTCCCCATTCGAAAACGAGAATCCATTACTGCAACAACAACAAGCATGTCATCAATTGTTCCTTCACCAGTTACAACCGCTTCGTTCAATTCAGTCTTCTTACGATCGCTCTCTAGTTTCTCTTCATAACCTGGAAACTCGAGTGGATTTAATGAAACCATTTCTTTGTCATACTCACGGAATGACCCTTCGTCCAATATACTATCAAGACGTTCCCATGCATTCATAGGATGATGATATCCACAATTCACACATACTTTTAAATTTTTTAGAAGTTCTTTCGTATACATGATTTTTTTACATTCCGGACATTTTGTCATAACGCCATCTGGTACATCTTTTCGTACTTGTTCTGAAGGTATTGCAGCGTACTTTTTCTTTTTCACGAATAAATCTCTTAGCACAATTTGACCCCCTTCGTTGAGAGCTAAGGTTAGCGTAAGAAGAAAATGGGGCTAACACCAAAGTTTGATGTTAGCCTTATCTTCTCAATCTGTCTAATAACCTCACTCTTTACGTTTAACTTTAACCGCTACGCGGTAGAATGTTTGTCATAACGTGTCATGGTCATTTCGACAAATTTTATACATTACGAGTGAAACTGTATATTCTCTACTAATTCATCGTAAATTTTTAGTGCATCATTTTCTTGTTTTTCTTCCAAAGTAGCGTAAAGCTTTCTATACATATCGATAGAATCTCTTGAAACTTTACAAGAAAGCGTTGATACGTAATCATTTACGATCATCCAAATGCGATATAGTAAATAATTATCGACTTGTTCAATAAGTGTTTTAAAGAACGTTTGATGAAGCATTGGAATTGAGTTTTCGTTTCCTTCGAGCACTTGATGTAATTTACTTAGCACTTTAGAAAACGTTTCTTTCGGTAAATTACATACAATTCGAATCATATCTTTCTCGAGTAACCGTTTCGTTTGTAATAAATCACGAATTGTTTTCTCATCTTGCAATAAGAACGGAGCAATTAATTGTACAAGACCGTTATCATAAAAGTTTCGAATAAACGTCCCTTCACCACGTCTCGTTTCAATCAATCCTACCAGTTCTAAAGCACGCAATGCTTCTCTTACAGAGGAACGTCCTACGTTTAAGCGTGAACTTAACTCACGCTCAGACGGCAAACGATCCCCCGCCACCAATCCATCCTCTTCCATAATGGAACGGATTTTTTTTACAATTTCGAGATATACTTTTGTATTTGATGATGTCAATGGAAATTCCTCGCTTATTCTTTACCAATCAGCGCTAATTGTTTTGTTTTTTCAGCGATCTCATTTGGATCTACTTGACGGCGAGCTACTCCTGTCTCCATTGCTGCTTTTGCAACGTAAGCCGCTACTTGAGGCGCTACACGCGCGTCAAATGGTGCCGGAATGATATAGTCTGCATTTAACTCATCTTCTGCTACAAGCTCAGCAATAGCCTGTACAGCTGCCATCTTCATTTCTTCGTTAATTTGTGTCGCATGTACGTCAAGTGCACCGCGGAAAATACCAGGGAACGCCAGTACATTATTTACTTGGTTCGGGAAGTCAGAACGACCTGTTCCAACAACAGCTGCGCCCGCTGCTTTTGCCAATTCTGGCATAATTTCTGGAACTGGATTCGCCATTGCAAAAATAATCGCATCGTCATTCATTGTACGAACCATCTCTTCTGTTAATGCACCTTCTGCAGATACACCAATGAATACGTCCGCACCTTGTACAACATCAGCTAAAGAACCTTCTATACGATTCTTATTTGTATATTTTGCAACTTCATCCTTCACCGGATTCATACCTGTAGGACGACCATCATAGATTGCGCCTTTACGGTCACACATAATAATGTCGCGTACACCATAGCGATATAAAAGTTTAATAATTGCAATACCTGCTGCACCTGCGCCATTTGCGACAACTTTAATGTCAGACATTTTCTTTCCAACTAATTTCAGTGCATTTACAAGACCTGCTACTGTTACAATAGCTGTTCCGTGTTGATCATCATGGAAGATAGGAATATTTGTTTCTTTTTTCAAACGCTCTTCAATAATGAAGCAGTTTGGTGCTGCGATATCTTCTAAGTTAACGCCGCCAAAAGTTGGCTCCATTAATTTTACAGTTTCAACAATTTTATCTACATCGTTTGTATTTAAGGCAATTGGGAATGCATCTACACCAGCAAAGCTCTTGAATAATACAGCTTTACCTTCCATTACTGGAAGAGATGCTTCAGGTCCAATGTTACCAAGACCAAGTACAGCTGTTCCATCTGTCACAACTGCTACCATATTTCCCTTCATCGTATATTCATATACCTTACTTTTATCGTCATAAATTTCTTTACAAGGTTCTGCAACCCCTGGAGAATATGCAAGACTTAAATCTTTTGCATTTTCTACTTTTACTTTTGATACAGTTTCTAATTTTCCTTGATGCACTTTATGCATGTGAAGTGCTTCTTCACGAAGTGTTGACAAACTATCCACTCTCCTCAAATTATTCTTGCTGATATCAATTTCTCCAAGTGGTCTGACCACGAACACTACTACTATAATAATCGAAGTGTAGGGAAATTGTCCATTATATTTTCACAACTACATTTTCTTCCCCGACAATTTCACGAAGTGCTCCTAAACATTCTTCACTTGGATGAATCGATAAACTCCGAGATAATTGTACCATTTTATGTTCCTTTTCATAATAAATTAGTACTTTCGCAAAACCTGAATAGTCGAACAATATTTTCGTAACCCGATTTAAAAGCTTTTTCTCATACTGAGATGGCAATTTCACGTAAACAGATGCGTCTTTCTTTTCTTCATAAACATCCATTTCCTCTAGCGGATATAGTCCATTTACAATCCATTGAAGCTTATGATTTCTTAGCTCAATCGTACCGTCAACTAAAACAATTGCTCCTTCTTGCAACTTATCCGAGAAATGTATATACGTTTCCGGGAAGAGGACCGCTTCCATTTCATCATTTTGATCACAGAATGTAATAAATGCCATCTTTTGAAACTTTTTCGTACGAATCACTCTAACACTTGTTATATACACAATCGCTCTTTGTACTTTTTTCTTGTGTCGCATCGCCTGAGCGAGAGATGGAATTTCTAATTCTTTTGCTAACTTCACATACTGCGCTGTCGGATAACTTGATAAATAAAAGCCAAGTGCTTCCTTCTCTTTATTTAGTTGTTCAATAAAAGATAGCTCTTCTCCTTGTACATATTTTGATTTTGGAACAGCATCTCCTAAATCACGTGCGAGATTCGCGTACTCTAACGCCCCTTTAATACTTTTCCATAAATTCGTTCTCGAAACACCAAAATCATCAAAACATCCCGACCAGACGAAAGCTTCTAAATTACGCTCCGTTACGAACTTTGACGGCATACGGAGACAAAATTCAAATAAATCTTCGAACATTTTTTTCTCTCGTTCTTCTAATAATGCCGTCACTGTAGCCATTCCAATATTTCGGATCGAAAGTAAACTGTAACGTATCGCATTCCCTTCTATTTGGAAGTTATAACCACTTCTCTGAAGAGACGGCGGCAAAACGTGAAAACCTTTCCGCTTCGTTTCTCGTATATACTGTACAATCTTATCTTCATTTCCAATTGCGCTTGATAATAATGCCGTCATAAATTCCAGCGTATAGTTCGCTTTCAAATAGGCAAGCTGATATCCAATCATACTGTAAGCTACAGCGTGACTTCGGTTAAAACCGTAATTCGCAAATCTTACAATTAAATCATAAATTTTCTCTGCGGATGTCTCATTGTATCCATTTCCCAAACATCCTTGGACGAAATGCTTACGTTCCTGATCTAAAATATCACGATTTTTTTTACTCACCGCACGGCGCAGTAAATCTGCTTCTCCAAGCGAAAACCCTGCTAACTTCGATGCAATTTGCATAATTTGTTCTTGGTATACAATGACGCCGTATGTTCTTTCTAAAATTGGCTTTAAATCCGGATGTAAATATTCGATTTTTCTTTTTCCATGTTTCGATTCAATAAAAGTCGGTATCTGTTCCATCGGTCCTGGTCTGTATAACGAGTTAACAGCTACGATATCTTCAAACTCATTCGGTTTTAACCCGCGAAGTACATTTCGCATACCGCCTGACTCAAGCTGGAATACACCTGTTGTATCTCCTCTTCCTAATAATTGGAACGTCTTTTCATCTTGAAGAGGTAAGTTTCTTATATCGATTTCTTTCCCTGTTTTGTTCGCGATAAATTTTATAATATTTTCAAGTAACGTTAAATTACGTAATCCTAAAAAGTCCATCTTAAGCAACCCAAGTTCTTCTAGCGCATCGGCTGGATATTGCGTAACATAAACATCGTTATGTCCTTCTTGAATTGCTACACTGCCTGTTAGCGGTTCTTGACTCATAATAACACCAGCCGCATGAATAGACGTATGACGTGGTAAACCTTCTACACGTTTTGCGATTTCAAACACACGCTCATGCAAAAGATTCCCTTGTATAAACTCACGAAGTGATTGTGATTCTTCATATGCATCTTTTAATGTTATACCAAGCTTTGATGGGATAAGTTTTGAAAATATATCAATATCTCGCGGCGGAAGCCCCATTACGCGAGCAATGTCTCTAATTGCCGCTTTTGCTGCAAGCGTACCAAACGTTACAATTTGCGCAACACGGAGCTGACCGTATTTATCTTTCACATAGCGAATCATCTCATCACGTCTTACGTCTGGAAAATCAATATCAATATCGGGAAGCGTCACACGTTCAGGATTTAAAAACCTTTCAAATAATAGATCGTATTCAATTGGATCAATATCTGTAATTTCTAATACGTATGAAACGAGTGAACCAGCTGCCGATCCACGACCTGGTCCTGTTAGAATATAATTTTCATGTGCATACTTCATAAAATCCCATACGATGAGGAAATAATCACTAAATCCCATACGAGAAATAACATTTAATTCATGATCCAAACGCTTTATATGCACTTCTTTCGGTTCACCATATCGTTTCCGCAAACCTTCTTCACAAACACGACGCAAGTATATATCACTCGTTTCATTAGACGGAACAGGAAACTTCGGAAGTTGATTTACATGGAACAGTATTTCTACTTGGCAACGCTCTGCAATTTTTATTGTATTTTGGATTGCTTCCGGCGCATGGGAAAATAGTGCTTCCATTTCATCCGATGACTTTAAATAATACTGATCTGTTTTCAGCCTCGGCCTATCTGGATCAGTCATTTTCGTTCCACTTTCAACAGATAGTAAACATTCGTGAACAAGCGCGTCACTTTGATTGATATAGCGCACATCATTTGTTGCAACGACTGGAATATTAACCCTACTAATAAATTCAGGTAGTTTCTCTTGTAAAAGCAACTCATCTTGAATCGCATGATGCTGCAAACTCATATAAAAATGGCCGAACATATTTTGATACGTGCGAGCTACTTCTTCAGCCTGACTCTCATTGTCTTCTAGTAATAATTGCTCAATTTCGCCATCTTTACCTGGTGAAATAGCAATTAATCCTTTCGCATAATGCGCAAGCCACTTCTTAGGAATACCTTCTTTGGACTTTGTCATAATACTGCTAGAAATCTTTAATAAATTTTGGTAGCCTATTTCATTCTCAGCAAGTAATACAAGCGGATAAGACCTTTCTTCTTCTTCACTAAAAATAGAAGCGGTTAATCCAATAACAGGCTGTATACCATGTTTCTTACATGCTTTATAAAACGGAATAACACCATACATAACATTTTCATCCGTAATAGCCAGCGATGAAAAACCAAGTTCTTTCGCCCTGACTACAAGCTCATCAATTTTACAAGCACTTTTTAATAAACTAAAAACGGTTTGACATTGTAAATGCACAAACTTCACTGTTGTACCCTCTCTTTACCTATTTGACTACTTTTATTATAGGTGATGAGGAAAGCGGAAATCAAAACATACTTCTTATACTTTGTCCATATATATGAAGAAGAAAGGGGAATGACGATGGATGTAAGAGAACATACTTTTTTCTCTCTGCTTATTATTAGTTATTTTATTGCCTTTGGGGTTATACTTGGCGGTTCATTAATTGGTGGATTTGGTGCGTTTCTTATTGGAAAACCAGCTCTAACTTACATTAATCAATTCGCCCAAAATTTAAGAATTTGGGCACTCGTTGCAGCAATCGGCGGAACATTCGATACCTTTTATAGCTTCGAAAGAAGTTTCTTTGGCGGAGATATGAAAGATATCGTAAAACAAATTCTCCTTATTTTTTTCGCAACTGGTGGTATGCAAACAGGTCTCATTATTATTAAATGGCTAACGCAGGAACATGTATGAGAGTACCAAGTGCTAATACAGCAAAAAGATGGTACTTAGTATTAGCTGGGGCTGCTGTTGGAGGCGTTTTGAGCTGGTTTATTTTTTTGTACATATACGGTGTTTTTCAAGAAGAACAAGCTAGTAAAATAGCAGAACAAAGAGAAATTATAGAAAAACAAGAAGCAAAGCTCCACGTCCTTCTCGAAGATCAAGAAAAATTGAATACTGAAAATAAACGGCTCTTAACCATTCAAGAGATTAAAATAAAACTTATCAATCGAGAAAAATACGATTTAGACAATCTCACACTCGAAAATATGACTACATCTATCCATAATGATCTCCAACATCTTTTAACGAAAAACATTCAAAGTATCGCAAAAAATAAAGACCTACTTAAAAAGGTAATCGAAAATAAAACGTACAAACATTACGATCGGCTATACCGTTTTAAAGTCGATACAATATCTTTTGATACAGTGCTTGAAATTAGCATTACTATAGAGAAAGAAAAATAAAGAAGGAGGGCTTTAGCACCGCTCCTTCTTTTCGTTCTAACATATAGTCTCTTATTTACAAATCTCACGTAAATCAGCAAAAAGACGATCCGCTTCTTCCCAAGAAGATGCCTTCGCACCAGAAGCCATCGGATGCCCCCCGCCGTTATATTGCATTGCTAATTTGTTTATAACTGGTCCTTTTGAACGAAGACGAACACGAATTACGTCGTCTTCCTCTAAAAATAGAACCCAGGCCTTTAATCCATCAATATTGCCAAGCGCTCCAACAACACCAGATGCTTCAGAAGGAAGTACATCAAACTCTTCTAATACTTCTTTCGTTAATTTAATGTAAGCTGCTCCTTCTTCTACCATCGTAAAGTTTTGTAAAATATAACCGTTTAAACGAGCAATTTTTTCTTTTGTCTTATACATTTCATTGTATAAATCTGTGAATTTCACACCCATATCAACAAGCTCACTTACGTAACGAAGTGTTTTGGCTGTCGTATTTGGGAATAAGAAACGACCTGTATCTCCAACAATTCCTGCTAAAATAAGGCGAGCTGCTTCTTTTGTTATTTTTAATCCTTTATCTTTTCCATAGTTATAAAACTCATAAATCAGTTCACTTGTAGAACTCGCTGTCGTATCTACCCACGTAATATCTCCATATGGATCTTCATTTGGATGATGATCAATTTTAATTAACATCTTCCCTTTTGTATAGCGTTGATCGTCAACACGTTCTTGATTCGCAGTATCACAAACAATAACAAGCGCATTTTCGTATACACTATCTTCAATATCATCCATTACTCGTAAGTATGCTAGTGACGGTTCATTGTACCCAACCGTATAAATATTTTTCTCTGGAAACGATTCTTGTAGAATTGTACCAAGACCCCCCTGTGAACCTAACGCATCTGGATCCGGACGCACGTGGCGATGAATAATAATTGTATCAAACTCTTTAATTGCTTCTAAAATTTGCTCATGCATATGTATAATCTCCTTTTTAATCAACTTCTTCACTTTATCCTCCATTATAACGGAAAGTATTTCATACATGCGAACAATTGCTTTATAATAAAAGTTAGAAAGTTTAGATATTTCTTTTTCTTTTCTATTATTTTTCATAAAGCGATGGGAGTGTTCATTATGCCAGTATTAGTCTTCTGTATTATCGTCTCATTTATGTTGTACCTCTTTTACAAAACAAAATACTTTCGTACAAACCGCCCAATGGAGAAAGGTTGGCTCTCAGGAAAATCCGCAATGGCACTCGGTTCATTCGTTTTATTTTTCGGGATAAACCAATTCTTTTTAGAACTTTCAACCGCTCGTATTATCGTTGGTGTTTTATTCGTTCTATTTGGTAGTGCAAGTGTATTTAACGGGTTTCGCCAATACAAACATTTCTTGCCATTAGCAGTTAAAGAAGCCGAAGTCTATGAAGCAACATAAAAAAGCATCAATATTGTGATGCTTTTTTATGTTGCTTCACTTTCAAAATCATATATGCAACAAACGCAGATGGTATATTAAATGGGTTACCTTGTACATGAAAATGTAATTGTTCTTCTTCAAAAGACATTTTTTCATATAGCTCTCGCTGAGATAATCCTGTCTTTTCCTTTTTTTCATGTAAACCTTGTAAATATAAATATTGAATAGGTATCATTACAAGAAAGTAAAATAATGCGATACTACCAAAAAAAAGTACGGCTGACGACATAATGCATACCACCTTTCATAATTCCATTTTCTTACAATATAATCATAACACAATATACAACTGAATTGAATTATTATTCTGTCTTTTCTCACGTTACTTTTCCACTCCATCCCATACATATTTCACTAAAACTCCCATCTAAAATCATGCCTTTCAAATTTAAAACAACAAAAAAGATGGAACAAATCAAAACGATTTGTTCCATCTTTTTATTTATCGATTAACTGAACCATAAGTAATGCTTTTCCAACAACATTACCTTCATGATGCACCTCTACATCGACCTTACCAAATTTACGTCCAATTTCTAATACTTTCGGATGAACAGATACAACATTATCAATTTGAACCGGCTTTACGAAATAAATCGTTAAGTTTTCAACAATTAAATCGCTTTTCTTTTGCGCACGAATGACGCGATTTGTCGCTTCTGTCACAATTGTTGCAAATACACCGTACGATAACGTTCCGATTGAGTTCGTCATTTGCGGCGTCACCGAAAATTGATATAGATGCTCATTCTTCGCTTCTTTTGGCGTCATAAATTGATTCGTTACAATATCATCAATGGTTTCTCCAACTTGCGGCTGACGTTGAATCATTTGCAGTGCCTGAAGTACATCTTGACGGCTAATAATACCTTGCAGTTTATTTCCTTCCTCAACGACAGGAAGTAATTCAATTCCTTCCCACACCATCATACGTGCCGCAGCTGCGACAGACATTTTACCGTTCACTGTAATTGGGTGCTTTGTCATTACTTTATCAATTGGTGTTTCTTTCGCTACTCCGATCATATCTTTTGAAGTTACGATTCCTAGCACTTTGTTACTTTCATCAACAATCGGATATCTTCCGTGCATCGTCTCTTCATTATAGGCATGCCATTGCTGCACTGTATCACTCGGCTTTAAATATAACGTTTCTTCAATTGGCGTTAAAATATCTTCAACGAGTACAATTTCTTTCTTAATAAGCTGATCGTAAATCGCACGGTTAATTAACGTTGCAACTGTAAAGGTATCGTAACTACTTGAAATAATCGGCAGTTTTAATTCATCTGCTAATTTCTTCACATGATCTTCCGTATCAAATCCGCCCGTAATTAATACAGCGGCTCCAGTTTCTAACGCTAATTGATGTGCGTTCGTACGGTTACCAATAATGAGTAAATTCCCAGCTTCTGTATAGCGCATCATCGCTTCTAATTTCATAGCTCCGATTACGAATTTATTTAATGTTTTATGTAGTCCTTCTCTGCCCCCAAGTACTTGACCATCGACAATGTTAACGACTTCTGCATATGTCAGTTTTTCGATATTCTCTTTCTTCTTCTGTTCAATTCGAATTGTTCCGACACGTTCAATTGTACTAACATATCCTTTATTTTCTGCATCTTTAATTGCACGGTAAGCTGTCCCTTCACTTACACTCAAATCTTTCGCGATTTGTCTTACAGAAATTTTATGGCCTACTGGCAGGCTATTAATATGTTCTAAAATTTGGTTATGCTTGGTAGCCAAATGGTTTCACCATACTTTCTTTTCCCTAAATTCTTCATGTGTTGTACTTTTAGTATACTATATTTTCAAAACTGTTACACTCTCTCTTTGCATACCTGTACTATTTTTTTTATAACAAAATGTCTCTTGCATTCCACCATTCATTCTATTACAACAATGTAATGCTATTGTCATCTCATTCGATAGTTCGTACACTTAATTACTTATACAATTAAGACAAGAAATAAAACAAAGGAGCGAACACATGATGAAAAAATTTTTAGAGGTTGTAGGTGCTGTATTTTTAGCTTTCGTAGATGGGAAAAAAGTTGCAATGGAATTGAATGAAACACCTGAACAACCACGTACCAAAAGAAAAGAATCACCAAAACAAATACAAGCATTAAAAGCTGTCCTACACACATAAAAAACCCTTCACTTTTCTTTTTCAAATGAAGGGTTTCTTTTCTATAGTGTAATACTTTCTCCAGCTTCTAATACTTTCCCTGTACAATTTTGTAGCTTTTCTACAAATTGATATGGATCTTGTTCAATAACTGGGAACGTATTATAATGCATCGGTACAACAGTTTTCGCATTAATCCATTTTGCCGCTAGTACAGCATCTTCTGGTCCCATTGTGAAATTATCACCAATTGGTAAAAATGCTAGATCAACTTTATTTAATTCCCCAATTAACTTCATATCAGAGAATAGTGCAGTATCTCCTGCGTGGTATACAGTTTTCTCTTCTGCTGTAAATAAAATACCTGCTGGCATACCTGTATATGTAATCGTCTTATTTGCTTCATCAATATAACTAGAGCCGTGGAATGCTTGTGTAAACTTCACTTTTCCGAAGTCAAATTCATGTGAACCACCAATATGCATCGGGTGTGTATTTACACCTTGCCAACTTAAAAATGTTGCTAGTTCAAATGGTGCTACAACAACTGCATTATTTTTCTTCGCAAGTTCTACTGTATCTCCAACATGATCACCGTGTCCATGCGATAAAAGGATTGCATCCACTTTTACATCTTCAGCTTTTAAATCTGTTTTCGGATTACCTGTTAAAAACGGGTCAATTAAAATAACTTTTCCATTCGCCTCAATTTTCACAACTGAATGTCCATGATAAGATACTTTCATTATTACATTCCTCCCCTATTCACATTCTCACTTTTTATTCTACATGATTTTTCAATCCCCTGTCTTTTCTAACATCTATTTACTTGTCATAACGCTTTCTTCCGAGTTAAAGTTATATTTGTAATTAAATATCTCGGGGGTGCCAATCGATGAATGCTAGATTAGAAAATTTAATGCAATGGCTAAAAGAAAAAAACGTAGAAGCTGCGTTCTTAACTTCTACACCGAACGTCTTCTACATGACAAACTTCCACTGTGAACCACACGAAAGACTTCTTGGTATGTTTGTATTCCAAGAAAAAGAACCTATTTTAATTTGCCCTAAAATGGAAGAAGGCCAAGCACGTAACGCTGGCTGGGCACATGAAATTATCGGATTTACTGATACTGACAGACCATGGGATATGATTGCAAAAGCAATTAAAGACCGCGGCATCAATGCAAATGCAGTTGCAATTGAAAAAGAACATTTAAACGTAGAGCGCTACGAAGAATTAACGAAATTATTCCCAAATGCAGCTTTCAAATCAGCTGAGGAGAAAGTTCGCGAACTTCGTTTAATTAAAGATGAAAAAGAACTTTCTATTTTACGCGAAGCAGCTAAAATGGCGGACTATGCTGTTGAAGTTGGTGTAAATGCAATTAAAGAAAACCGCAGCGAGCTAGAAGTATTAGCAATTATTGAACACGAATTAAAAACAAAAGGCATACATAAAATGTCATTTGATACGATGGTATTAGCAGGTGCGAACTCTGCTCTTCCACACGGTATTCCTGGCGCAAACAAAATGAAACGCGGCGATTTCGTACTATTTGATTTAGGCGTAATCATTGATGGTTATTGCTCTGATATTACACGTACAGTAGCATTCGGTGAGATTTCTGAAGAGCAAACTCGCATTTACAACACTGTACTTGCTGGACAACTACAAGCAGTTGAAGCATGTAAACCAGGTGTTACACTTGGCGCAATCGATAACGCTGCTCGTTCTGTTATCGCAGATGCAGGTTACGGAGACTTCTTCCCGCACCGACTTGGTCATGGACTTGGAATTAGCGTACACGAATATCCAGATGTAAAAGCTGGTAACGAGTCTCCATTAAAAGAAGGTATGGTCTTCACAATCGAACCTGGTATTTATGTACCAAACGTAGGTGGCGTTCGTATTGAAGATGATATTTACATCACAAAAGACGGATCAGAAATTTTAACGAAATTCCCGAAAGAATTACAATTTGTAAAATAATAAAAAAGGCAGCTTGATTGCTGCCTTTTTTATTTCTCTACTATTTCAAATTTCTCTACAATCATTTTTGCTGGATAGCTTTCAAGTGTTTGAGAAGACCATACTTTTATTTTATCCCCTGTTTTTAACTGTTTATATGCGTCTTTGTCCTTAAAGCTCAAGACTATATGTGCTGGATGATCTTTATTCATTTGTTGTTCTATATAATGTTGCAACTCTACTTTTGTTTTAAACGTTTTATCATCGGCAAAAAACACCGTGTCATTTCTTAATATAATATACCCTTCTTTTACCGTTACTTGCTCTACTTGTTTTGTATCACACGCTGATAATACGACTAGAAATACACTTAAAAACATAACAATTTTCATATGCCTATTCATTTTTAACCCCTTACTCTAGGCTATTTCAAATTTAGCACCATCTTCTCCTCATACTTATCATCCCATTTCATCACAATCTCTATTGGTTCATCTTTAGAGATAGGCGCGCAACTTACACAAGAAGACTTCATTTCAACCTTTGCTCCTCTATGAACTTCTGACGTTTGTGTCATTGTACTAAAGGCTCCATTAATAGCAATCTCTAAATTCTTAAATTCTGTATTCCCATCTCCGCCCTTATACTGAAATGTAAACATTCCATCTTCACTATCATCCTTAATATGGCCTTTATATTGTCCCGTCCAACTTTTGCTCTCGCTAGAAAAAGTAACATACGAAATGGAACAGCTTCCTAAAAAGAAAATACTAATGAAAAAGAATAATGCTCTCTTCATAATGCCCCCCTCCATTCAAAAGCACTTATTTATTGTCTATTTCTTCCTTTAAATATTATTAAAAAAAGAAGGCCACTCAAAAAGTGCCTTCTTCTATTTCACTAATATTTAATTGAAATTTCACGATCCAAACTGAGAAAAGGTGGACAAGAAGCGCAAACGCCATACATGCTCCGCTTAAAAAAGTTAGTATAGGATGCGAATACACGTGCCCTAATCCATAGGATATCGCCACGAAAAACATAGTTATGTAAATATAAATTGCTCCATGTATTTGCCTCATATAAACCTCCTTTTCCCATAGTATAACATAAGTTTTCTGATTATTCACATTAATAGACTGTAATTAATATTTCTCAACTGTTACACCTCTAACAGCAGCCTTAATATATGGTGCTCCTTGTAAACTTTGTAAATCCTCTATTTTGCCTGTTACAACTACACCGTATATTTGTAAGTCTTTTGGTTCGGTGTTTTTTATTTCTTTATCCCGCATTAACAGGCAGTAAGACCCCACATCAAAATTCAGCGGAAGTAAAGAAGTTAGGTGGGGGGCGGACTGCTCGTAAAAGCCCGATTGGTGAGGGCTGATAATCAGTGGGGGATGCCCTCACCACTGATTAAAGTTTCACTTTATAGTTTATCCTAAAATATTCTCGATATCCCTCTTTATTTTCACTTAAAGATATCCAAATACAGCTTTTATAAATTTTTCCATAATAAAAAGCACATTTATTTTGATGTGCTCTTCACATATAATTTAGTAAAATATGAATCATTTTTTGAAACAAAAACTCCCACTCATCTCTCCCCATACTATCGTTATGACTTAGTTGCCATAATAATTGAACGAGGATAAAATCCCAGCTTTTCATAAAATGATACAGCTTCATTTCCATACACTACTGTTAATTCAATTTCATCTATCTTTTTCACTTTAAACCATTCCACTGCACTATTCATTAATTTCAAACCAAATCCGTTTCTTCGGTATTTTTCATCAACAAATAAAACTTCAATCTTTCCGCTTACGCTTTTACTATACGCTATACAAAATCCTAATATATTATCTGTTTCTGACTCAATCAATAATTCAATTCTATATTCTCCGTACTTTGAGTTCTTTTTATAATTTTCAATACGTTCCTCAAATGTCATTCTTGGGTAATCGCCAGAAAAATATTTTGATTTATTATTATGATATTCATGCAATTTATTTAAGGATTCTCTTATTATCTCTATTTCATCGAGAGTGATATATTTATTACTAATTCTCATCCTATAGCATCTCCAATAATATATATTTCAGCAAAAAAATAAGACTGTTTTTTGTTCACAAAATATTACTCTATTATTCCATCGCTTCCCTCACAACATCTTGAATCATAACAACTTCCGTTTTCATATCAACAGATGGTGCTTCTTCATCAATACATTCATGCCAAAATTCCAAGTGCTTTTTATCAATTTCATAATGAGAATTTTCGACAAGAGCCCCGCCTTCTCCTTGCACAGAATACCAATATAAGTATTCTTCTCCATCTCTTATTTCCCGGAAAATTGTCTCAACATACATCTTTTCGTCGTTTAATGTCAAAAGGACTTCTTTCATATTGTCATTAAGAAGCTGCATCCATTCATCTACACGATGACTTTTACCTTGTTTCACTTTGAATCTCGTTAATTCCACATTCATTTTTATTCCCCCGTTTTCTTACGTACAAACAATCTATATTCTATCGGATTATGAAAACTTAATTTACTAGCTAATTTTCGCGAAGGAATATTGTCTACATAACAATCCCAGCTCGGTATAATATCATTTTGCATGCAATGTTCAATGAACCGTGTCGCAACAGCTTGAGCTAATCCTTTCCCTTGATATGCTTTATGCGTAGCAATATCGATTTCAGCAAAACTATTCCCTCTAAATATTGAGACGCATTCAGCTATAATCATCCCACCTTGTTCTATACAAAATCCGAAACCACCGTTCAAAAATAGTTCTTTTGATCCCCAATATTCTTTATAATACTTCTCTGTAAATTCACTGCTTCGTTCTATATCACTTTTATCAATACGCTTCACTGCATATGTATTTTTATTTGCATCTTGTGTTCGCTCTTCAAAGATTTCTCTTTGGAATTTCATTCGTGGCATATTCCGAAGTACATTACTAAAACGCCCTTCAATCATCATTTCCCACTCTTCACTTGAAGCGAATAGTGTAAATCTCTTCTCTGTTTTTTCAATAGCCATTTTTAAATACATCAATAAATCTTCATTATAATTTTGATCATCCGTATGACCAAATAAATAATAGATACCGTTAACTGTACGAATTAATCCTGCTGTTAACTTCTCGTTGGCAAAAATCTCACCATCTATCATTTGGTCACATACCGCATAAGCAAATGTCGTCGTTCTTGTATTACTTTCCAAAATCGGAATGATTTTTCTATACTCGGCTACAGATAATTTTTTCATAACTGCTCCACTTTAATCGTATCAGCTTCTATATTTTCGAAACAAAGATTTACTGTTCTCTTTAATGCTCTCGTTCTATGAATCGTACACGCTGGAATTAAAATAGAATCATTCGGCTTTAAAACTGCTGTTTCTCCATCTTCAAAATCGATAAGCAATTCTCCCTCTAGCACAATAAATAATTCATCCGAATTAGAATGATAATGCCAATCATATTCGCCAGTAAATACAGCGATTCGTAAGCAATGACTATTTACATTTGAAACGACGAAGTTTTTATGTTGGTCTTGAATGTCCTTTGTTAATTCTATTAAGTTCACAGTCTCCATATTCCGTCTCACCCTTTCATTAGTCGTTCTTCTGAAAAACTAACTTAGTCTCCACCACCTCCGCAATCTCCTCCGCCATCACTTGAGCTGCTACAATCATTGCTACTGTAGTCACCGAATCCACTTGATGAGCTTGCATAATAAGACGAATTTCTTTTCTTTTTTTGTACTTTTTTTCCACCATTCTTATTAGTTGATAGTAATGTTCCAAAAACTAAAACATGTACCGAAATAGCTACCATAAGAAAAATAATAAGTACAAATACATGTAAAGATAAATTTGAAATTTGTAACTTAATTAAGTTAATGAAAATAATACTCATTACAATAAAATACATAACATTCGCCGCATCTATTAAACCACTTTCAAATTTCGACCTAGGTCTCTTTTTCGTAACTACTAACTCATGTTTACTCCTTATTACTCCTCTTTGTTTTTTACGCTTCCCCCGCTTACTTTTTCTTCCCAATTCAATCCCCCTTCCCTTAAATTTATATAATTCTAAATTATCACAATTACCACTTGTTAACAGTAATAAAAAACAATTTTTCACCTTATAAAAAAGACCCTCCTCATAAAGGAAGGTCTCGAATGTATTTCTATTATGATAAAGCAGGAGCTTTTTCAAGAAGCTCTTTCGCATCAGCGTATTGTAAGCCGTGCGCTTCTGCAACTGCTTCGAATGTTACATAGCCATCTAATGTGTTAATACCTTTTAGTAATGCAGTGTTGCCTAAGCAAGCATCTTTGTAACCTTTGTTCGCAATTTGTACTGCATATGGTACTGTTACGTTTGTTAATGCAAGAGTTGACGTACGTGGAACTGCACCTGGCATATTAGCAACTGCATAATGAACAACGCCATGTTTTTCGTAAGTTGGGTTATCATGAGTTGTAATACGATCAGTTGTTTCGAAAATACCACCTTGGTCAATCGCGATATCTACAACGACAGAACCTGGTTCCATTGATTGAATCATTTCTTCAGTTACAAGTTTTGGCGCTTTTGCACCTGGAATTAATACTGCACCAATAACAAGGTCAGATTCTTTAACAGCTTCTGCAATGTTATATGGATTAGACATTAATGTTTTTACTTGGTTACCGAAAATATCATCTAATTGACGAAGACGTTCTGCACTTAAGTCAATGATTGTTACATCTGCACCTAAACCTACTGCAATCTTAGCTGCGTTTGTACCAGCTTGACCACCGCCGATGATTGTTACTTTGCCGCGTTTTACCCCTGGAACGCCTGCAAGTAAAATACCTTTACCACCTTTGTTTTTCTCAAGGAATTGTGCACCGATTTGTGCAGACATACGACCAGCTACTTCACTCATAGGTGCAAGTAATGGTAAAGAACGATTGTCTAATTGTACTGTTTCATATGCGATTGATGCAACTTTGTTATCGATTAGTGCTTTCGTTAATTCTGGTTCTGGAGCTAAGTGTAAGTATGTGAATAAAATTAAACCTTCACGGAAATAGCCGTATTCACTTGCTACTGGCTCTTTTACCTTCATAACCATATCTTGATTCCATGCTTCTTCAGCAGTTTCTACAAGTTTCGCACCAGCTTGTACGTATTCTTCATCCGTAAAGCCAGATCCTAAACCTGCTCCTTTTTGAACAAAAACTTCATGACCATTTTGTACTAAATGTACTGCTCCCGCTGGCGTCATTGCCACACGGTTTTCATTGTTTTTAATTTCTGTTGGAATACCGATACGCATGATTAGTTCCCCCTTGAGTTATGAAATGACCCCTGAATCATTTTTTTAAAGCGCTTTCTACGCTCTTATATTTTAACATAATATCTCAATATTTGACAAAAAAATAACACGAGTTTTCCGATAGATTTAATTTTATATTAAAGGACAGTATTATCCGCACCTCTCAGCACAATGGATAAACTGTCCAATTATTCGAAACTTCATCTTATTTTATTCTATCGATGTCTATGAATAACATCCACTGCACCAGTCACTTCAATAATTGTACCGGTAATCATATCGGAATCGTCCTCACATAAAAACGAAATGGTTCTTGCAATATCTTCACCTGTTCCAGATCTACCAATCGGTGTGTTATGCTCTTTCAGCTGACGTGCTTCTTGAATAGTTGCCTCTTTCATCTCGCCTATAATATCACCAGGACATACCATGTTCGCAGTAATACCATACTCCGCTTCTTCATAAGCAACTGTTTTCGTTAATGAAACAAGTCCTACTTTCGCTGCGGCAAAAGCTGAACGATAAATCCATCCCGGTGCACT
Organism: Bacillus sp. FSL K6-0073; assembly: GCF_038006085.1. Classification (NCBI taxonomy): domain Bacteria; kingdom Bacillati; phylum Bacillota; class Bacilli; order Caryophanales; family Bacillaceae; genus Bacillus; species Bacillus sp. FSL K6-0073. The sequence goes on from NZ_JBBOUN010000001.1 coordinate 4,623,654, forward strand.
ATCCGCCCCTTGAAATCCGTAATTAATAATACGGCCAAAGTTCTGTTTTCTCATGACCGGAACGACAAGTTTTAATAAATGAAATACCGCTGTTAAATTTCCCTGAATCATTTCATTCCATTCATCTTCTTCATAATCAACTAACTTTTTTCGTTCAAATACATATGGACCAGCATTATTAATTAAAAAGTCAATTTTGCCAAAACGGCTCATCGCTTTTTCTACTATTTTATGTAAATCTTCCTTTTTCGTGACATCCGCTTGCACGAATTGTAGACGCTCTTCCACATCTTTATATGTTTCTTTCATCGTTTCCATAGCCGTGATATCGCTATGGTACGTTACTGTTACTGAATAGCCTTTAGCCAATAATTTTTCTGTTACTTGCTTTCCTAAACCTTTCGTACCGGCTGTAATGAGCGCATGTCTCACAAAACTGCCCCCTTTTAAATTGCTATACTTCATATGTAACAAGTTCTCGCTCCAATTACAACTAAAATGAATTGAAACAGAGTTTTCAAAATTCTGTAACGTTTCTGGCAAGCACGTTACCAAAATTTGTTTTATAATTAAGTTGTAAACAGTTATAAAACAGATTGGGAGGAATTTACTATGAATAATACATATACAAATATTTTAATCGCGGTGGATGGTTCTAAAGAAGCAGAAAAAGCCTTTAAAAAAGCAATTCAAGTCGCAAAGCGCAACAATGCAACATTAACAATTGCTCATATCGTTGATGTAAAAGCATACTCAGCAGTAGAAGCTTATAGCCGTGCAATTGCGGAACGTGCAAATCTATTTGCAGAAGACTTATTAGAAGACTACAAAAAAACTGCGCTTGAAGCTGGTCTTGAAAAAATTGAAACTGTATTAGAATTCGGTAATCCTAAATCAAAAATTTCAAAAGAAATCGCTCCAAACCATAAAGTAGATTTAATTATGTGTGGTGCGACTGGTTTAAATGCTGTTGAGCGTTTCCTAATTGGTAGCGTCTCTGAACATATTATTCGCTATGCGAAATGCGATGTCCTTGTTGTTCGTGGTGATGAGGAACAAGGTGAGCTTTAATTTATAGATAAAACACCAAGTCCACATAGGCTTGGTGTTTTTCATTTTATAAACTTCACTATAAACACAAGACATGCTACGACAACAACGGTAATTGCCAACACATAAGGCGGAAGAAACTTCAAAGACCATAACGCCATCATGATTGTCGCGATCGTTAAGTACGTTTGCTTTGCATCTGCTGTCATTTTTTTACGAAGTAAGAAGACGTACAAATAGCCAATTGGCGGCGTAATGAAGCAAAGAACATATATGATTTTTGATTTTAAATACCATTTTTGTTCTCCAAGTTTCTTTATATCCCCTTCTATTCTCTTATGCTCTTGTTCTCTCGCTTCTTCTACAAGCGGGTCTTCCTCTTCTCCTCGCTTTTCTTTCATATAAGGAAGAAAGTGCATAAAAAAATAGTATGCGAATACGAACGCTCCAAATCCAATATTTAATCTTTCTAATGGAATATGTTCACTAAAAAAAGCAGCAGTAAGCACTAAAGACAAACAGTACGTCATCATCCAAAATGAACGTTTTCTCTTTTTTTGTTCCATTTCTTTTTTATCTTGTACATATTTTCTTTTCGAAAACCATATTGAAATACAGCAGTCTACTACAAATAGAATAAAGATAAATATCCCGACGTGTACTGTTTCTACATCCTCAAATGAAAACATATTTGGGAATGCAACGTGTAATACAATTAGCGTGTACAAAATTAACCCTATAAAATAAATACGTCTCATTTTTCATCCCTTTCTTATTTCCTAACATTACGTTAACATACATTTTTTAGAAATAGACGGACAAAATATATATGTGTAAAAAAGGAGGATGCAACATGGATGATTCTGAACGTATTATTTTAGATGTGAATGGGAAAGAACTCGAAATGCTAGATACGATTCGTACTCATTTTAAAGAGAAACATGGCGTTGAACTAAGTAACGGTGCATTACTTAGAGATTTGATGGATATTGAGTATATTCGAATTACGGAAGATCGACATAAGTATGATTAAAAGAAAAACGACTGCAGGCGAATGCCATCAGTCGTTTTCTTTCTTTATTTAAGCTCTTGATGCTTCCCGCCCATACCACCTTGCTCATTGCTATCTTGGTGTACAGTTAGTTTATTTGTTTTCGTATCTTTTAAAACTCTATATGTATATGATTCATTTGGTTCATCTTTAAACTGCACATTCATTCCATACGAATCCATTTTGCTATAAAAGGCCGGTTTTATATATAAAATATCACTTTCTTTATATCCTTTATCTTGCAAATGCCACATCGTTGCGATAATCGCTTCTTCTCGCTTTTCTTTTTCACCAACATACATATATTTGTCCAAAAGAAACACTTTAGCATTTGCAATTAAACTAATTACCAGTACAATGATAAACACTATTTTTTTCATAGACTTCCCCTAAATTGTTATTTTTCACTATATTGTAACTTAAATATTATTAAAAAACAAAGTACGCCAGACTTTACTAGACTGGCGTACTTCCCAACTCAATTCTTAATAAATTCTTTCGTTAACCCCTTCGCCTTCTCCAAAGCGTTTTTGATTTGTTCAAACCCTGTCCCACCAGCACTATTACGACGCTTTACAGCCGCATATGGTGAAAGAACTTCATACAAATCTTCTTCAAATAAAGAGCTCATTTCTTGATATGTTTCAAGCGGGACATCTAATAAATAAATTCCTTTTTGTGTGCAATGTAGCACTAACTTCCCAACAATTTCATGAGCTTGACGGAATGGTAGTCCTTTGTTTGCTAAATAGTCGGCAATTTCTGTTGCGTTGGAGAAATCTTGCGTCACAGCTTGCCCCATTTTTTCTTTGTTTACAGTCATCGTTTCAAGCATGCCCCCCATAATATGAAGGCATCCTTCTACTGTTTTTACTGTATCAAACATTCCTTCTTTATCTTCTTGCAAGTCTTTATTGTAAGCGAGCGGTAATCCTTTCATTACTGTAAGTAAACTGAATAAATTACCGTATACTCTGCCTGTTTTACCACGGATTAGTTCCGCCATATCCGGGTTTTTCTTTTGCGGCATAATGCTGCTTCCAGTTGCGTATTGATCGCTCATTTCAATAAATTGAAACTCTTGGCTACTCCATAAAATAAGTTCTTCACAAAAGCGCGATAAGTGCATCATAAGCATAGATGAGTTACTTAGGAACTCCAGTATGAAATCACGATCGCTTACTGCATCTAAACTATTTTCATATATTCCATTAAATCCAAGAAGCTCCGCACTATATTCTCGGTCAATCGGGAATGTCGTCCCAGCTAGCGCTCCTGCTCCTAATGGGGAGATATTAATACGCTTTAACGAATCTTCATAACGATTTACATCACGCTCTAACATCCAAAAGTAAGCGAGAATATGATGAGCAAATGAAATCGGCTGGGCACGTTGCAAATGCGTATAGCCAGGCATAATCGTTTCAATATTATTTTCTGCTTGATGAACAAGAACAGTTTGCAATTGCTTTGTAGCTTTTATAATATGTTCTACCTTTTCTTTTAAATACAAATGCATATCCGTTGCCACTTGATCGTTACGGCTTCGGCCTGTATGAAGTTTCCCTCCTACTTCGCCAATTTGTTCAATTAACATCTTTTCGATATTTAAATGAATATCTTCTGCTTCTACTGAAAATTGTAGCTTATTCTCTTTTGCTTCTTTCAATAAATATTGAAGACCTACCTTTATTTTCTCTGCTTCTTCTTTCGTCACGATGCTCTGCTTTGCTAGCATCGTGACGTGTGCAATACTCCCGTTTATATCTTGATTTACTAATTGTTGATCGAAGGAGATGGATGCTCCAAATTCTTCAACCCATGCTTCCGCTTCTTCTGTAAAACGTCCGCCCCAAAGTTTGCTCACGCTTCCACCTTCTTTTGATTCACTTGGCTGTATACTTTCGTCGGTAAACCAAATAATGAAATGAATCCAACTGCTGCATCATGATTAAATTCGTCCTGGGCAGTATATGTTGCTAATTTTTCATCGTATAAAGAGTACTCAGATTTACGTCCTTCTACAATCGCATGACCTTTAAATAATTTCACACGCACTGTACCTGTTACATTCTTTTGCGTTTCTTGTAAAAATGCATGAAGCGCTTGTTTTAAAGGCGAGAACCATAAACCGTTATAAATAAGTTCTGTTATTTTCTGTTCAATCACTGGTTTAAAATGTGCTACTTCTTTTACGTGTGTTAAATCTTCCAACTCTTTATGCGCAGTGATTAACGTCATTGCTGCTGGGCATTCGTATACTTCACGAGATTTAATACCGACAAGACGATTTTCTACGTGATCAATACGTCCAACGCCGTGTTTTCCAGCGAGCGCATTTAACGTTTTAATTAATTCTGCAAGTGAATATGCAGTGCCATTTAAAGTAGTCGGTACGCCTGCTTCAAATCCGATTTCTACAAACTCTGGTTTATTCGGTGTATCTTCTAACGCCAATGTCATCTCATATGCATCTTCTGGCGGCGCTGCCCATGGATCTTCTAAAATTCCACATTCGTTGCTGCGTCCCCATAAGTTTTGATCGATTGAAAACGGGCTATCTAAATTAATCGGAATTGGTACATCGTTTTCTTTTGCATATGCAATTTCTTCTTCACGTGACCATTTCCATTCACGTACAGGCGCAATCACTTCTAAGTAAGGATTTAATGCTTGGATAGAAACTTCAAAACGAACTTGGTCATTTCCTTTTCCTGTACATCCGTGTGCAACTGCAGTTGCACCTTCTTGTTCTGCGATTTCTACTAATTTCTTTGCAATAAGCGGACGAGATAATGCAGAGACAAGAGGGTATTTCCCTTCGTATAAAGTGTGTGCTTGCATCGCCATCAATGCATATTCATTCGCGAATTCTTCTTGAACATCAATCATATATGATTTAATTGCACCTACTGAAAGTGCCTTTTCTTTTACAAACCCTAAGTCTTTACCTTCCCCTAAATCTAAACAAAGCGCGATAATATCATAATTTTTCTCTTGTAACCATTTAATTGCAACGGAAGTATCAAGACCTCCAGAATATGCTAATACAACTTTTTTCTTCTCCATTTTGCATCCCCCTAAAGAATAAATATTCATTTTCTTTTATAATAATTCACACTTTACCACCTTTCACAAAATGTATCAAGAGTCATTTTCAAATTTTTTCAAACAATTTCGTCGAACTTCTTTCTGTTTTTCTGTACAATATAAGCAGGAAAACGGGGGTGAACTTATGGAAAAGTATTTCTTATACGATGAACATCTAGGAATTGAAATTCCGCATTTACAAGAAGACTGGGAAGAAATCCCCGAAAAAATGCAACATGCTATTTTACTAAAATGGGAACAAGTTCGCGGGAAAATTCCTGATCGTATAAAAGAACTTGAGCACTATATTAATACAAAACAACATTATTTAAATAACGAAGAAGACTTCGAAGTTTCTTGTAAACTAAATTCAGAAATTGCCGATCTTGCTTCCATCATTAATGACCTTTGGCTTTGGTATCGACTCACTCAAAATGTATCTGAGGGGAAAGCACACCAATGAAAAAAGCATGCCCCTCAATTACTTTGGGTCATGCTTTTTTTGTCGTAACATGATTTACAATATATCTCTTGTGCTGTTTTTGCCAAACACACATCAAAAGGGCCAACTAATATACTTCTTTCTTTCGGCAACTTTACAAAAGCAACAAGCTCTTCTTCATATTGAATTTTTTTCTGACATGAAATACATATTAATTCTTTTCTTTTGAACATTCCTTTTAGCATACCTTCACTCTCCCCTTCATCTATCTATATTAATATACTCTCATAATAGTTAAGACTTGTAAAAAAATGACACATTCCGAATCGAATGATTCATATACTATGTACAAAAGGAGGTCTACAGCTTATGCGTGCTTTCGTTATTATCGCTTTAACTTTTTTAAGTGTGATTAGTTGGGATGCGTTTTTTAAAGATAAAAGTGATGAAAAGAATACAACGGAATAAAACCCTTTTTTTCTTACTTATTGGACAAACCGTTACAAACTGTCCAATCCTCCGAAATAACTTAGGCTTTTCTACAAAAATATTTAAACATAACATTTTTTGTAGATTCCCTCCGTTTATTGTCGGTTTCCATCCGCATACATTTTTTAAAAGTATGATATAATAGTATAAATCTTGAAGGAAGGGATTTTGATATCATGATCGCTCGAAGGAGCATGTGGCATCGTATTGACGAATCATACACGTAGCGTATTTTTCAGCTCAGATACTTTAGTCTAGCGAAAAAAATACGAGAGTGGGGAAATTATGATTGCCCGAAGGATAATTTGGCAAAAAAAAGACTCTTCTTACACATAGCGTTTTGTTTAGGACTTAATTGTTACTAACTAAACAAAACAAAGAAGAGCAGGATTGCTAAATGACGAATCCTACTCCACGTTTTGTTTAGTCGTTTTAAGACTTAAACTAAAACGAAGGTAGGGAGAATTGATGGACGAGAGGATTATTCGTTATTTCTTCAGCGACATATAGCGTAGTTAGTTTTTTCGTAAACTAACTGAAAGCTACATGTGAGCTCGTAGTTAGTTTACAACACAAAAAGGACTACTAACTACGGAAAGAAGGAATAACGATGAGGAACATCCAAAGTCGGCAAATTATTAAAGAAATTTTTATGGTTTTAATCGGTTCATTTATTTTAGCAGCAGCGCTATATCACATTCACTTCCAAAACCACTTAACAGAAGGTGGCTTTGTAGGAATTGCACTATTCATTCAAAACTTTTATGATATTTCACCATCTATTTCAACTGTATTAATGGATATCCCAATTATTTTACTGTGCGCTTCATTTTTAGGTAGAAAAATGGTTGGTTATTCATTCCTAGGTTCAATTTCATTCGGAGTATTTTATTCCTTTATGGAAAATTATTCTCCATTTACGGTAGATTTATCAAATAACTTATTTATAGCTGCAGTAGTTGGCGGTGCGTTAGCTGGTATTGGACTCGGTTTTATATTGCGATTTGGCGGTGCAACCGGTGGAGACGATATTTTAACAATTGTATTAAGTAAACGAACTCGTTTTACAATTGGGCAAATTTTCTTCGTCTTTGACGCGATTGTTCTTGCGCTTTCATTATATTATTTAAATTGGACAGAAATTGCTTTTACTATTCTTTCGATTGCCGTACAGGCAAAAACATTGGATTTAATTTATTATCCAAAAACAGAAAAAACAGCAGAAAAACAACCAGTATCTGTTCCAATGTCCAAAAAACATGCAACAAATTAAAAAAAGCGAAAGGCTTCGGCCTCTCGCTTTTTTTATGCTCTTTTTTCTTTCTCGACTATATGGCGCACTTGATAAAATCTATTTGCAAATTCAGTAACGTTTCTTGTTAAACGATAATTCACTGTAGATCCAATTGCCATTCCAATTACCGGTATACCTTGGAATAATTTACGACGAAGAGCATAAATCGAAAATGTCTTCAAAATTTGTTTTAACACAACCTCAGTAGAAGCTGTTTGTAGCACTGCTTCGTCTCCTTCGTAAAAGAACGAATCTTCCTGCTCCAGCTCTTGCAATAAATTGTACCATGCATATTGCTGAAGTCTTCCTGGTAGTAATGACGCATGAAACACCTTTAACGCAAGCATCATTTCATACGGCTTGTTCACATCATGTCCAAATGATGTTGCAATAAGTTGGACTGCCTTCACATTTAACGCGATCATAACCGGAAAATCCGCCGTTAATAATAATAAACCTCCAGCACCTGTTGCCCCGCCTTGTACAAATGAATATAGACGATGACGTGCTGTTTGCTGCTCTGCTATGTATGTTAATTGATCAATAGATAATGCTTTCAAATCTTCAAGCTGTTCAATCGATTCATCAAATAATCTTGATGTTCCTAAAATCCGATTACGTGCATCTAACTGTGCTTGTGAACTTTGAATAAATGCATGCAAATGAAAGAGCCATCCATCTGCTTTCGTGAAGAATTCTTTTCGCTTTTTCTCAGGTAATTTCGCAACTGTAGTATGTAACCATTTATCAAACACTTTTTGAAAATCGGTCGCTTCTTGCTCAACTAATTGCGCTTCCCATTCTTTTATATTGTCTAAAATGGCTTGTTCTCGCTTCGATCGCATCGTAACAACCACCTCGTTCGATTTTTTTCTATTGTAACATATTTCTGCTTATTCTTTGCAAATATGCTTGTCTATCTTTATTCACATACCATTTTTGAATGGCATAAAATATTAACAAAAAGGATGAGATAAATCACATGAATCTATCCGATATAAAAAAAGAATATAATGCGGTATTCAGCTTAGGACAAAACTGCTGGCCTGCTTGGGCATTATATCAATTAGAATTATCACCATTTTTTGGCGTTATTGATTTTATGCTAAGCCCCTCATTAGAAAAAGTGAATGTATTATTACAAAATCGATTTGACCGCTTTTTAAATTTCGAAAATTTATCCTTCATCTCATTTTGGGATGATGATGCAAAATTAAGATTAAGGGACAACCTTTATGAAATTGACTCCTGTCATGACTTTAAAACAGATGTAAACACACCAACTTCTTGGCCTTCTTATACAGAAATTAAGTTAAACTATGAACATCGTATTAATCGTTTTCTAGCTACAATTGAAACGGCAGAATCCATATTATTTATTCGAACTGGAGGAACATATGAAGAAGCATGTTCCCTAGAACAAATTTTATCTCAAATCGTTACACATACATTCTCTGTCTTGTTACTAATTCCTGCCGATATACCAACTATCACCCAAGAAGATTGGGGATTACAACGTGTTTGCGTTATGAAATGTCCTATTATGGATGTATACCAATACAATGAAGCATTTTGGAAAAACTTATTTGATGGAATTATGATTAGACCATATTCTTAAATACATGACACCTTTACTACAAAACACATTATAATCTTCCTTATACAAAAAAATAAGGAGTGATTGTATATGTATCCACGTGCAAAGGCTTTTGGCATTGCTATACATCACGGGCGTCTTCTCGTACAAGAATATCATTCAGCCGATGAAACATTTTACCGACCTCTTGGTGGTTCAATTGAACTTGGTGAACAATCAGCACATACCGTTATTCGTGAATTTAGGGAAGAGCTTCATACAGAAGTGGAAATCACCAATTATTTAGGTTGTTTAGAAAATGTCTTTCATCTAGATGGAGACATTGGTCATGAAATCATTCAACTATATTCTTTGCGTTTATTAGACACGTCACTATATGAAATGAAAATATTAAATATACAAGATGAGGAAACAGTAGCGTATGCGAAATGGATTCCTATTACGGCATTCATTCAGAAAGAAAAAATATTATATCCGGATGGAGTTTTAAAATACATCCAAAAGAAAAAAGACGAAATCCTATAGGATCTCGTCTTTCTTTTCATATATTAACCAATATCTCCAAGACGTAGTACATCACGAGCAATCATAACTTCTTCGTCAGTTGGAATTACGATAATTTTTACTGGAGAGTGTGGGAAGCTGATGAATGCTTCTTCACCGAATACGTTATTACGTTTTGCATCAAAGTATACGCCCATGTACTCAAGGCCTTCTAATACGCGCTCACGAATAATCGCACTGTTTTCACCTACACCAGCTGTGAAGATGATTGCGTCTACACCTTTCATACGAGCAGTGTAAGAACCGATGTATTTGTGGATACGGCTTACGAATACATCAAGTGCTACTTTCGCACGGTGGTCGCCTTCTTCTTCTTTCGCAATGATGTCACGTAGGTCACTAGAGTAACCAGTAAGACCTAACATACCACTCTTCTTGTTTAATACGTTAACTACTTCTTCTACTGTTTGGCCTGTTTTTTCCATGATGTATGGAATTAACGCAGGGTCAAGGTTACCAGAACGTGTACCCATTGTTACACCAGCAAGTGGAGTGAAGCCCATAGAAGTATCGATAGATTTACCGCCTTCTACTGCTGCGATACTTGCACCGTTACCTAAGTGACAAGAAAGTAAGCTTAAGCTTTCAATTGGACGACCTAATAATTCAGCCGCACGCTCAGTTACATATTTATGAGAAGTTCCGTGGAAACCGTATTTACGGATGCCGAATTTTTCATAGTACTCATATGGTAGGCTGTATAGGAATGCAGATTCCGGCATTGTTTGGTGGAATGCTGTATCGAATACTGCTACTGCTGGTACGTTTGGTAATACTTCTTGGAATGCTTTAATACCAACAACGTTTGCTGGGTTATGAAGTGGTGCTAAATCGCTTAATTCTTCGATATCAGCTAATACTTCATCAGTAATTAAAACAGAGTCAGCAAATTTTTCGCCGCCGTGAACAACACGGTGACCGATACCGCCAATCTCATCTAGAGATTTAACGATTCCGTTTTCAGTTAATTTTTTTAGAAGCATATTAACTGCTACTGCGTGATCTGGAATGTTTGTAATTTCTTTTTGTTTTTCGCCATCTACAGTAATAGTGAAGATACTATCTTCTAAACCGATACGTTCTACTAAACCTTTTGTTAATACTGTTTCACTTGGCATTTCAAATAATTGGAATTTTAAGGAAGAGCTTCCTGCGTTAATCGCGATGATTTTTGACATCTAGTCTTTCGCCCCTTTTTCTCTTGGTAGTTGTGTGGATGTTTCCACAAACCGCTCGATTTTATCTGATCAAATTCACTAAATATGAAAACGTTTCATCATTAGCAAATTTTATACTCACGATTTTAATTTAAACATCGTCCGACATATATTTCAAGTGAAAAAATTGTAACACCAAGAAAAAATATATATTACAGATTTCAAAAAAATTCAGTTAAATCTTGTATATATTTAAAAATATGACATATTATATAAAACTGTACTACATGAATCACTAATGCTGTTACATATACCTAGCTTTATTTATGTGTTGCAAACCAAGTATTTAATTGATCCATAATGTCTTCCATCGCCTTCATGTTAGAGAATTTAGGCAACTCCACTAATAACGCCTGTTTTGGCATTGTTACATTAGCGCCTTTCTTTTGGAGAACAAATATACTTTTTGCATTTTTCTCGTTTTTAAACATGGAAACAGGAAGCTGTAATAACCCTTGAATAAAGCATGTTTCTTTAATAAATGCATGTAATTTTGGTGCCTGGTCACTTTCAAAAATGAAGTTTGGTACTAAGAAGAATAAGTACCCGCCCTCTTTCGTATGTTTCACACTTTGTTCAATAAATAAGTGATGGGCATATGACATTCCTTCATCTGCTTTTAATTTATATTCACTTGCACCGATTTCGTTTGGATAATAACCAACTGGCAAGTCTGAAACGACTGCATCAACTGGATCGATATAAAGTGGTGCTAGTCCATCTTGATGGAAGAATTCGATTGCATGCTTTTGTAAATTTGCATTTACTAAAGCAAGTTTAATTAGCACTTCATCCACTTCTACACCAAATCCACTCATTGTTAGTCCTTCTTTGGCGCTATTAAACACTGTAGTCATTAAGTTACCTGTTCCAATTGCAGGATCTAAAACTGTAATTTCATTTTGCCCTTGCATAAATTTATGGAATAAATAACTCATAAACATACCAACTGCATCAGGTGTCATTTCATGATTCGCTTGTACGCCTTCTTTCATTCCTTTTAAGATGGCTAACTGAAATGCTTTACGAATTTCTTCACCTTTATATGTTTCTTCATTAAACGTACTATATTCACGATTCAGCCTTTCAATTGCTGATTCGGATAATTCTTCTTGTAAAATCGCTCCCTCAAACAAGTTATCACCTGTCTCTACAAGCGCCTCTAAATATGTTACATCTAATTCTTTACGTAAAACTACCGCAGAAGAATCAAAAATAGAAAATAATGTTTCTACTGTCTGACTCACGTACATTCCTCCTTCTCTCTTTTACACATAACTTATATCATACCACAAAGTGTTTTTTTCCAAAAAGAAAAAGCGACCTCCTGTAAAGAGCTCCCTTTTAAGTTATATATGATATAACGTTTTTTCTCATATATCGATGCCGTTACAGAGCAATATATGAGAAAAAATGACCTCTTTATAAGAGGTCATTTCCTTCACATTACTTCGCAGATTTAGCTGCTTCTAATGCTGCTTCATAGTTTGGATGGCTTGTACCTTCGCTTACGTACTCTGCGTAAACTACTTTGTCGTTGCTATCTACTACGAATACTGCACGAGCAAGTAAACGAAGCTCTTTCATTACTAAGCCGTAAGCTTCACCGAATGAAAGGTCACGGTGGTCAGAAAGTGTTACAACATTTTCTAAACCGTTTGCTGCACACCAGCGTTTTTGAGCGAATGGTAAATCAGCGCTAATTGTTAATACTTTCGCGTTTTCAATACCTGCTGCATCTTGGTTAAAACGACGTGTTTGTGCATCACAAACACCTGTGTCGATTGAAGGTACAACACTAATTAATTTCACTTCACCTTTGTATGTTTCTAAACTTACTGGAGATAAGTCGTTTGCTAATACTTGGAAGTTTGGCGCTTGATCGCCAACTTTAACTTCTGTTCCAACTAAAGTCATTGGATTACCTTTAAAAGTTACGTTTGCCACTTGAAAATCCTCCCTTATTTAAACAAAATATGTACAATGTAAATGATAGTTTGTCCCTATCGATAATGCAAATAAAATCGCTTTATTTACAAAAAAATTAAAGAAGCTAACCTATTGATTAGCTTCTTTATTCGTTAAATTTGAAATTCAGGATCATCTTCTTTTCGTTTATCCATCATTTCTTTCACTTTATCAACAGCTTGTGGAGCTAATTCAATTATTTTATCGATGACGTGTGTTTGTTTATCTAAGTGCAATACTTTCACACCATCTCCATTTATAACAAGAAAGGCAACAGGATTAATAGAAACTCCTCCACCACTTCCCCCGCCAAATGGATGGCGGCCTGAATGTTCTACTTTACCAAATTCACTTCCACCAGCAGCAAATCCAAAACTTACTTTCGAAACAGTAAGAATTACACTTCCATCTGCCGCTTTAATTGGGTCACCAACAATGGTATTTACATCAGTCATTTGTTTTAAATGCTGCATTGCGGTTGTCATTAAACCTTGAATTGGATGGTCCATTCTATATCCCCCCTATGCTTGAACAGATTTTTCTGTCATACCAGATCTTTGCTTCCTCATAAATATGAGCAATTTCACCGCTGTTTTTATAGTGCGGAATATCCGAAAAGATGCTGTTAACTCACATCTTGACGCAAATCCTTTCCCTTGAAAAACAGGAGTAATTTCAAATTCTGGTACATCGACAATATGCATATATTGTCCGACAACTCCAGCAGCCATACCTTTTGTCCCCCATGCATATCCAGTGACAATTCCAGTACTAGCTGCGTCGCCTGCTCCAATTTGTGTATGCCATTTCCAACCATTGATTTTCACTCGTTTGAGAAAATCTTTAACAATAGTATGAACTTCTTGAAGCTTTTTTATCAGTTCACCAATGCTGTCAAGTTGCGCCATAATTTTATTATCGAGTCCGCCGTCCTCTTCAGCTTTTTCGATTTTCTGTCCTGTCTTTTTCTGCTGTTTTTCAATTCTTTCCAACACATCAAATGTATATCGAATCATCCATATTTTCACTTGAAGCAAACATTGCTTTTCCATTTCTGAATATAAAAATGTCACCTTAAGCTTTATTTTCGACAATAGTATAAACAAAATAAAAAGAAGAAGAATTATTATTCCAATTACGAACCACTTCATACGTATCATCCTTTCACTCCGTACCCATTATCGACAACTTTATTCATCATTAAACAGGGTTCTATAAGATTGAATATAAAAATTTTTCTAAAAATAAAAAGGTATTTTGACAATTTATATCGAAATATATTATTTGAACATATCATCAGGGAACGGACTCTAATGATATGTAGCACGAAAAACAGAAAATTTAACTGCAGTGGAGGGATACATAATGGCAGATCGTCGCAATTTATTTTTCTTTTATGGTGATGACAAAGCAACGCTCGTTGAAAAAATGAAACCAATCTATCGTATTTTAGAAGAGAATGGATTTACCATATTAGATCATCCAAAAAATGCAAACGCTATCGTCAGTGTTGGAGATGATGCAACCTTCTTACAAGCCGTTCGTAAAACTGGTTTTAGAGAAGATTGTTTATACGCAGGGATTTCTACGAAAGATGAAATTTCTTTCTACTGCGATTTCCATATTGATCACGTTGATACAGCCCTTCAAGAAATTACAAAAAATGAAATTGAAGTGCGTAAATATCCAACAATTCAGGTAGATGTAGATGGCAGTACATCTTTCCATTGTTTAAATGAGTTCTCATTACGTTCTAGCATTATTAAAACATTCGTTGTAGATGTTCACGTTGATGATTTATATTTCGAAACTTTTAGAGGGGACGGTTTAGTAGTTTCTACCCCAACAGGAAGTACTGCTTACAATAAATCATTGCATGGTGCAGTTGTTGACCCGCTTATCCCATGTTTCCAAGTAAGCGAACTAGCATCTTTAAACAACAACACTTACCGTACGCTCGGTTCACCTTTCATTTTAAATCACGAACGTACATTAACTTTAAAACTAAGACCAGACGGTAACGATTATCCTGTTATCGGCATGGATAACGAAGCGCTTAGTATTAAACAAGTGGAAAAAGCTGTTGTACGCTTAAGCGATAAACAAATTAAAACAGTTAAATTAAAAAACAACTCTTTCTGGGAAAAAGTACAGAGAACGTTTTTATAGGATTAAAATAACCGCAGAATTATGGAATTCCATAATTCTGCGGTTATTTATTTACCCCGATTGGCGCGGACAATAATCTCTTACTATCCGGCCGTTATTCTTGTCAGTTTTTGTCGGTAAGTCGATATATTCCGATAATCGCTCATATATTTTTACGCATCTTTTCTATAGACAACTTGGCCATCTATTACGGTCATTTCTGCTTGTACTTCTTTTATTTCTTCTGCCTCAATTTCAAACATATTGCGGTCTAATATTGTAAAGTCTGCTTCATATCCTTTTGTAATTTGCCCTCGCTTCGCTTCTTTTCCAATTGCATAGGCACTTCCTGTTGTAAATAAAGAAACAGCCTCATATACCGTTAATCTTTCCTCAGGCATATAGCATACACCGTCAATAAAACTTCTACGTGTAACAGCGCTATATATACCTAGAAACGGATTTACTTGTTCAATGGGGGCATCTGAGCCACCATTACAATGTAGCCCTGCTTCCAGTAATGTCTTCCAAGCATACGCATAACGAAGACGGCGCTCTCCTAGTTTTTCAATGACTGACGGAAAATCTGATGAAAGAAAGACTGGCTGTATATCTATAATGACTTGCAAGTTTTTCATTCTTTCAATTAACTCCTCACGAGCAAGCTGACAATGAATAATGCGGTCACGTAACCCTTTTGCTGGTGGATATAATTCGAGTGCATCAATGACATATTCAAGCGATAAATCACCGATAGTATGAATCGCAACTGGCATATGTAAATCTCGTGCTTTCTTCACTAATTCTGCAAGTTCTTCACGTGAGAAAATCGCAACCCCATTCGTTTCCTTAGCATCTTCATACGGTTCACTTAATAATGCTGTTCTTCCGCCAAAAGAACCGTCAGAAAAAATTTTCATTGCCCCAAATTCAATATAATGTTCATTTTCATATTCTTTTCGTTCATGTGCTACTTCATGGTGAACGAGCAAATGGGCTTTAAATGGCATTTCTTTTATCACATGAGAAAACGCATTATGCGTTTTTCTAAAACCACCATAATAATTTAAATCTTCCGTATGCCCGCCAACAAGTCCGTATTTCCAGCAATCTTTAATCGCTGTTTGCAGAGCTCTTTGTAAATAAGCTTCATCAATTTCTGGCTGAACATGTTTAATTAATTCTTGCCCTTGTTCATATAAAAGTCCTGTTAACTTATTTGATGAATCCCTGCCAATTTTCCCGCCTTTTGGATCTTCTGTCGCTTCTGTTATATTCACTTCTTGCAGTATGTATGAATTCACCCATGTAACGTGACGACAAACTCTCTTTAATAAAATAGGATGGTCTTTCGAAATTTCATCTAAATCACGCGCGTGAACATCTTTCGTATCTGTAAAGTTATTTTCATTCCATCCTTCTCCAATAATCCAAGAGCCCTTTGGAGCTTCTTCCACTCGCTTCTGAACAAGAGCCAGTACTTCGCTATAAGATGTACAATTTGATAAATCTAGACGGAGTAATCTCTCTCCATGCCCAATAAGATGCATATGGCTATCAACGAGACCTGGGATCATTGTTTTTCCTTTTAGGTCATGTAACTTTACGTTTGAATATCTGCTTTCTAATTCTCCCTTATTACCAGCATCAACAATTATGCCGTTTTCAACGTAAACAGCGTCCACTTTTTCATTTTCTTCTCTCATTGTGTAAATGGTGCCGCCATACCAAATTTCTCCCATATATCCCATCTCCTTTATTTTTTATTGTATAAAAAAAAGCACCATTTCAATGAAGTGACCCCTGTCAAGTAGACAGTCTTTAAAAAGCACAATTAAGCAACCTGAGTTCTATATTTATATGGACTCAGGTTATTTAATTTCTTTTGAAATCTTTGATAATTATAAAAGTACATATATTTGCGCACGGCAACTTTCACCTCATCAGCCTTACGGAAAGAGTATAAATGGAAACACTCTGACTTGAAATGACTAAAGAAGTTTTCTATACAAGCATTGTCCCAACAATTTCCCTTTCGTGACATGCTTGCCTTCATTTGATATTTTTTTAGTAATTGGTTATATTGTCGAGATGTATATTGAAACCCTTGATCACTGTGTAAAAGAATTCCTTTTACATTTCGTTTTTTTCTTGCCTTTTTCAGGGTATCTAACACAAGCTTCAAGTCGTTTCTACGGCTGATTTCATAGGCGACAATTTCATGATTGTATAGATCTTTAATCGCGGATAAATATAGTCTCTGTCCATTGAAAATTAAGTAAGTAATGTCTGTTACCCATTTCTCATTCGGTTTGGAAGCTTGAAAATCTCTGTTTAGATGGTTATCTGAAATCACATAGGCTTCTTTCTTTCCGTAATAAGGACGTTTTCTCCTAATAACGGATCTGATACCTAATTCCTTCATAAGTCTCTGTACTCGTTTATGATTAATATGAAGATTATAGGTGATTTTCAACCAAACTTGTATTCTTCTGTAGCCATAAATTCCTTTCAGTTTTTTATAGCACGTTACAATCTTTTTCTTGATTTCAGCATCCTCCAATTGTTTTTCAGAAGGTGCTGAATACCGCTTTACCCATTTGTAATATCCACCTCTGGTTACACCAGCAATCTCGCATAACATGGTAACCGTGTGCCCTGTGTTTATCATCTCATGGATAACTTCAAATTTTTTCGTTTTGGATACAGCTTCCATTCCTCCTTTTACATCTTTAAGAGCTTTTTTAGCATTTCATTTTCCGCTTCTAATCGTTTTATCTTTGCTTCTGGATCTTCTGGCTTCGTTCTTGGTCTGCCTAAACCGGATCCTTTCGCTTTACCACGTTTTTCTTCTAGCCCTTTGATTCCTTCGGCTTCAAAGTGTTTCACCCAACGCCTTACGACCGAGTGATCAATTCCTAATTCCTTGGCAACAGTTTTATAGCCCATTCCTTCTTTTATATATAAATCTACTGCTTTCTTCTTGAATTCCATATCATAAGTTACTCGAATTTTACCCATAGAAAAATCCCCTCCATAGTAAACAGATTAATGTGCTTTCTTTTTTCTGTCTACTATAAGGGGATCATATCACAAAACATGGTGCTTTTCTAAAAATTACTTTTGTTCAGTAGTAGACGTTGTAACTTGCCATTCAATATTAAATTTATCTTTTACTTGTCCGTATGCTGGGCTCCAGAATGTTTCTTGAAGTGGCATGATAACTTCTCCACCTTCTTGTAACTTATCGAATACTTCTTTTGCTTTTTCTGCATTACTAATTTGAATTGCGATTGTTACTTGAGATCCGATTGCATGTCCTTGACCTGGGAATGTATCAGAAATCATAAGATCCGTATTACCAACTTTTAAAGTAGCGTGTAAAACGCGCTCTTTCGCTTCAGCTGGAATCGGGTATTCTGGATTTTCAGGCATGTCACCAAAAGTTTGCATGACTTCTACTTTTGCATCTAAAGCCTCTTTATAAAACTGTACAGCTTCTTGCCCACTACCATCTAAAACTAAGTACGGATTAATCCCTAAAATCATACGGACACCTCTTTTTTAAGTTTATAAAATCGAACTTGTGTTCGTTTTTATATTATCATTGTTTTGCATTTCATTCAACTATTTACTTCACTGTTTTCAAAATTATTTTGACGGAATCTCCATCTCTTGTTTTCTAAGTTCAATACGGCGAATTTTTCCAGAAATCGTTTTTGGTAGTTCATCTACAAATTCAATTTTGCGAGGGTATTTATATGGTGCAGTGAGTTCTTTGACGTGTTGTTGGAGTGTTGGAATTAATGTTTCTTCGTTCTTTTCTATATTCTCTCTTAATACGATAAATGCCTTCACGACACTTCCACGAATTTCATCAGGACTTGCGACAACTGCACATTCTCTTACGTAAGGATGTTTTACAAGTGCATCCTCTACTTCAAACGGCCCGATTGTATAACCAGAGCTAATAATGATATCATCACCGCGCCCTTCAAACCAGAAGTAGCCGTCTTCATCTTTCTTCGCTTTATCACCTGTAATATAATAATCACCGCGGAATTGCATCGCTGTACGTTCATCGTCTTTGTAATATTGTTTAAAGAGGGCCGGCGTTTCAATGTGAACTGCAATATCACCAACTTCGCCTACTTTAACTGGAGTACCTTCCTCATTTATGATATCGACGTGGTTACCTGGCGTTGGTTTCCCCATTGAACCTGGTCTAATATCCATCCCTTTCATTACACCAACAAGTAATGTATTTTCCGTTTGCCCATAGCCGTCTCTCACTGTAATATGAAAGTGCTTTTGGAACGTTCCAATGACTTCTCTATTTAACGGCTCACCTGCTGATACAGCGCTATGTAATGCCTCTAAATTGTACTGGCTTAAATCTTCTACCTTTGCCATTAATCTATACTCAGTCGGTGTACAACAAAGTACATTCACCTTATTATCGTCTAATAAGTTCAGGTACGTTTTCGGTTCAAACTTACCGTGATATACAAACCCTGTTGCCCCTGATCCTAGCGTTGCTAAAAACGGGCTCCAAATCCACTTTTGCCAGCCTGGACTAGCTGTTGCCCATACAATATCATTCTCTTCAATTCCGAGCCAATTTGGAGCGCTCGTACGTAAATGAGCGTATGCCCACGCATGTGTATGAACGACACCTTTTGGATTTCCTGTCGTTCCTGACGTGTAAGATAAAAAGACCATATCTTCTTTATCTGTCTTCGCCATTTCTAACCTGTCACTCTCTGTTTCTAACGCTGTTTTTAAATTAATCCATCCATCTACTGACTGCTCGCTCAGGACAAATTTTCGAAGAGATTCCATCGCTTCTATATCATCAAACTGCCTAATATACGGCTCATAGCTTACTATCGCTTTTACTTCTCCATGTCCAATTCGATATTCTATATCTTTTTTACGTAACATTTCCGAGCTTGGAATTACGACAAATCCTGCTTTAATAGCAGCAATATACGTCATGTACGCTTCAATTAAACGCGGCATCATAATAAGAAGCTTGTCCCCTTTTTGCAAACCACTTTTTATAAAAGCGTTTCCAATTTTATTCGCACCTTGCATTAATTCAGCGTATGTAACTTCCCTTCGATTCCCTTTATCATCTTGCCAAATTAAAGCTAATTTCCCTTTATCACCCGTATATTTCTCTATTTCAGAAACTAAATTATAAGACGGTGGCGCCAACAATTCTTCTCGCTTCATAAAATATCCTCCCTTTTCTTTATGCCTCCTTTATATAATAAAGAATTTTCTGTTAATTTTGAACCCTCTTCTTTTGACAAATTTTTCAGTTCTGTCGAATTACTAAATGAAATTACATCAACTTACCGACAAATAGCAACACAAAAAAGAAAGAGCGGGAGAACCCGCTCTTTCTAAGCCATCATATGGGATTATTTTTGGTAACCGCCTAATTGTTGCTCAGCTAGTGAAACTAGACGTTTAGTGATTTCACCACCAACAGAACCGTTAGCGCGAGCTGTTGCATCAGCTCCAAGTTGAACACCAAACTCTTGAGCGATTTCGTATTTCATTTGGTCTAATGCTGATTCAGCACCAGGAACCGCTAATTTATTTGTGCTACGTGACATGTTATATCACCTCCTTGTGAGTATAGAGTGTGATAAATAACATGACTTCATACACGTTTTAGATATGGTAATTTATGGTTTAGAAAAGTTCTTCAAATTTTTCTTCTTCCGCCACTACTTCTATCGTTTGTAATACCATTGTTTCTTTGCTCGCTACAGCTTCATCGATTAATGGTGTGAAATCGTATTTCGCTTCAAAACGATTTGCTTTTTCACGTTTCGGCTTCGTCGCTGGGCTTGCTGGTGTAAATACAGTACAGCAATCTTCATATGGACGAATTGAAATATCATACGTGCCGATTTCTTCAGCGATTTTAATAATCTCTAATTTATCCATCGTAATAAGCGGACGAATAACTGGGTAGTTTGTTACTTCGTTAATCGTATGCATACTATCTAACGTTTGGCTTGCTACTTGCCCAAGACTTTCACCAGTCGTAATTGCAAGTGCGTTACGCTCCTCAGCAATACGTTCTGTAATACGCATCATCATACGGCGCATAACCGTCATTGAATAGCTAGATGGGATTTCTTTATTAATCGTTTTTTGCACTTCTGTAAACGGAACAAGGTGAAGCGTTACTCGTTTACAATACTTCGTTAACTCTTGCGCTAAATCGATTACTTTTTGTTTTGCACGCTCACTTGTGAAAGGTGGACTATGGAAGTGAACTGCTTCCACAGATACGCCGCGTTTCATCGTTAAGTAAGCTGCTACTGGGCTATCAATACCACCAGAAAGAAGTACCATTACTTTTCCGCCAACACCAACTGGTAAACCGCCAGCTCCCATACGCTCATCACACATAATGTAGCTATAACCACTGCGAATTTCTACACGTACATTTACATCTGGATTATGAACATCTACAGTAATATCTTCTGTATTTTCTAGAATGTGTCCACCAATCTCAGGTAATAATTCCATCGTTCTCATTGGGAAATGCTTATAAGAACGGTGTACAGTAATTTTAAATGTTTTCACATCGCCTTTTACTTGTAAGAAAGCTGCTAATGCACCTTCTTTAATGTCTTCTAATTCTGATGGTACTTTCATCGCTAAGTTAAATTTATGAATGCCAAATACATCTTTCAATCTTTCAGATACCGCTTCATGATCTTCGCCATTTAACTGGATGTACATACGGTCATGTGTTGCATCGATTTTAATATTTGGGAATTTTTTCAGTTTGAACTTCACGTTATCTTTTAATGTGCTTACAAATTTAGAACGGTTCTTACCTTTTGTCGTCATTTCTCCATAACGCACTAAAATATATTCATATTTCAACATAATTTCTTTACCTCATCACTTCATATAATTTTGGCATCGTCTCTTTTACAATACCTTCAAATTGTTTTACTTCTTCCATTGTGTTTTCTGGTGCCAAACTAATACGAATAGCGCTTGCAGCTGCTGCATGCGGCACTCCCATTGACACTAACACTCTGCTCACTTCATTTGCTTTTGAAGAACAAGCAGATTTCGTTGACACATATACACCGTGTTCTTCTAAAGCATGAACGACTACTTCTGGTTTTAAACCAACAAATGATACATTTAAAATGTGCGGTGCTGCATATGCAAGCGACGTGTTAATCGTTACATCTTCCATCTCTTTAAAGAAACGAACAAGCTCTGCTTGTAAACTTTGCAAATGAGCTACCTTTTCTTTCACTTGTTCCATTGTCATGCGAAGTGCTTTCACCATCGCTACAATGCCAGGTAAATTCTCTGTACCAGAGCGATACTTAAGCTCTTGTTGACCACCTGATAAAATCGGATCTAATCTTACGCCATCGCGTACATAAAGAAGACCTGTTCCTTTTACACTGTGGAATTTATGTCCAGATATTGAGCAAAGATCAATATGAGAAGCATATAAATCAAGCGGTACTTTTCCTATCCCTTGTACATGATCTACATGGAATCTTATTTTCGGATGATTCGATAATAACGTTCCAATTTCAGCAACGGGTTGAATTGCTCCGGTTTCGTTGTTCACATGAATAATTGACACAAGAATCGTATCTTCACGAAGCGCTCGTTTCACATCTTCTACCGATACAACACCATGCTCGTTAACCGGTAAATATGTTACATC
The DNA here is from genome assembly GCF_038006085.1 of Bacillus sp. FSL K6-0073. NCBI lineage: Bacteria > Bacillati > Bacillota > Bacilli > Caryophanales > Bacillaceae > Bacillus > Bacillus sp. FSL K6-0073. The sequence continues at coordinate 4,646,296 of NZ_JBBOUN010000001.1, forward strand.
AAACCCGAGTTCTTCTAATTGCTTATATGCTTCAAACACAGACGCGTGTTCAATATTTGTTGTAATGATATGTTTGCCACGCGAACGATTCCTCATCGCTATCCCTTTAATCGCAAGGTTATTTCCTTCCGTTCCACCTGATGTAAAAATAATTTCAGAAGGTTTAACACGAAGAAGCTGCGCTGCAATCGTTCTTGATTGTGTTAATAGACGCTCTGCCTCTCCTCCAAGCGAATGAATAGAAGAAGGATTACCAAAATATTTCCCAGCAACCGTCACGTACGATTGAAGAGCTTCTGGATATGGCTTCGTCGTCGCACTATTATCAAAATAGATCATCGTTCTTCCCCTTTCAGCGCTATCACATCGTATAATCATATCATAAATACGTGTCATTACGCTAAGACTACGCAAAGGTTCCGTTTTATCTCGATTGGTGAAGGCTAATAATTGGCGAGGATGCCCTCCCATTACAGTTTCACTTTATCCCGCGTTAACGGGCAATAAGACTCTCACCTCAAAATCCAGTTAGAGCAAAGAAGTTAGATGGGAGATTAACTGCCCGTAAATGTCCGATTGGTGAAGGCTAGTAATCAGTGGGGATGAATCCTCCCACCGATTACAGTTTCACTTTATTTTGAAACGAATAACCTTGCTGTATTCCGCTATTCATTATAGCAACATCGCCTGCAAAATTACATAAAAAAACAAACCCTTTTATGAAAGGGTTTGTTCGTTGTCTACATATTCAGCTATTTTTTGAACAACGCCAGGTTCAAGTTGCTCTAACACTGAAGCCGCTTGTTCTAAAGCTGCATCGTATTGGTATTCACGGAATAATTTCTCAGCATAATTTAAACTTTCTGCTAGGTTTTCATCATGACTACGGTAACGGTTACCGTACTGAATTAATTTTTCCACTAAATACGCTTGTCCAATTAACTCTTCTGTCATTTCAGCCACACCGTTCACAGTTGTGTATGCTTCTTCTAAACTGCTATTTACAGCGTTCATATTTAACGGCTTCACTTCTAATTGTTCATATACAGCTTGCATTGCCATTTGCCCTCTTTTTAAATCTTCCATAATACTCTCTGGAAGACCTGGCAAATTCGACTTTTGCATAAAGCGTTTCGTTTCGAAAATAGTATTTCGCATTTCTTGTAACTTCTCACGTGCTTCAAATTCTTCTTTGCGCATCGTTTGCAGCATTTCTTTATATTCTGCATGAAGTACTTTTAACGTTTCACATTGCTCATAAACCTCTTCTAGTTCCTCGCGAATAATAGAGAAGGCAATATCTTGTTCTGCAACGCGTAATTGTAGCATTTCAAAACGTTTCGTTAAAATGTGCATTTGCTTTTCAATTACTTTTTGAGACTCAATGTCTTTATCTTGTAACTGATAGCTTTGTTTCACAAGTTGTGTTTCTGTTTTCGTTTCAATCGTTTCGATGCGCATTTCTTCTAAATCATCATAAACAGAAAGTGTTTTTTGCTCCACATAATGTCTCGCATGTACTTCTTGTTCCAGTTGATCGTAGAAGCCATCTAAACGTGTTTTTAAGTTTTCTACTTTTTCAGCCGCTTCTGTTATATGAAGCTCCTGTATATCCATTAAACATGTTTGTAGTTGTTTCGTCATATCACGAACTTCTTTAGGGACTTCCAAATAATCTAATACATAACCTTGTCTTACCATATCATTGTGTCCGTGTAATAAATCTTCCAGCTGAACTGGTAACGTCGCTTGACACTCTACCAATAAATCTGGAATTTGGTGAATAATGATTTCTAAATCTGCTAAACCTTCTTCCAAACTAATAACAATTTCTCTCGCTTTTAAATAGTCGCCATTGTTTGTCGCTTCTTCAAAGGTTTTAAATTTCTCAGATTCAGCGTCTAGCATCTCTTCGATTTTCTGCTCTGCTGCTCCATACATATGTCTATGAGCAAGAACACTCTTTTTCATACTACGATATGTATCACGTAACCCTTCAATTTCCGAGCTATTTTTCTCATGGCTTTCTAACAATTGCTGTAATTCATTTAAAATGTCCGTAATACGATTATCAGCGTCATCTAAACCACTTATGGATTCGTTCATCGCATGCTTTGCTTTTCGGAAGGAGAATTGCGAGGCGAATTTTCGCGCTTGCGCTAAATCTTTGTCAGCTTTCGGAAGGGTTGTTGATACAATTTCATCCCATTCTTCACGCCATTTACCAAACAGTTCTTCTGTTTGACCCGTCATGTTTAAATCTTTTACCCGTTTTAGTTCATCTGCCACAGGTTTATCTTTTATCTCTTGTTTCCACTGCTCCAGTGCTTCAATATCTTTATATGAACGATTTCTTATCACAAGCTCTATCATGAGCAGCACTAGAATAGAGCTTACTACAATGATAACGATCGTCAGGATAGAATCCATGCAAAAAAGCCTCCTAGTTATATCTCTTTTTTTGTCCGTTCCGTTTATGAAATGGAAGGCATTATGTATAAAAAGGGAATTCCCCTATATTTAACAACTAACAATGTACTAATCATACCATGTAATGGTTTGTTTTTGACCTAGTTTTTTTAAAAATTTCATGTTCCTTTCAATGTGATTGTAATCTTTCTCAATATTCCGCCTACGTCACTACCTATCCTCAAATGATTGTAATAACAAACAATCTTTCGTATGGGATACGAAATAAATTTTCCGCATGAGTGGTGGTTCAACAGAAATTACATGTACATTTCCTTGCCTTACAGACTGCTCTACTGCCCTTTCTGGAAGTAACGTGATACCAAGGCCAGCTTTTACCATTGCAAGCATCGGTTCTGCGTAAGATGTTTCCACAGCTATAGTTGGTTTTACACCTATTTCATGAAACATGTTCATAATCATTTTCCTTACATCACATATTTCTGGATATACAATTAATTTTTCATTGTGCAGCTCTTCTATTTGAATGACTATCTTCTCTTTGTACGGATGATTATTTGAAACGGCACAAACAATTTTCTCTTGTTGCACTTCTTTTATATACGTAGCACCTTCTACTACTGAATCGATGAACATCGCGTCAATCTCCCGCGCTTTAAATAACTCTCTTAATACTTCCGTATGTCCGATTTGCCATTCCACTTCGAACTCATCACCTAATATATCTTTACATTCTGATATGTAATACTCCGCTAAACTCGGTAGTATACCAATTGAAAACTTCCGGTTCTCTTGATACCCCCTCATTTCTGTTTTCACTTCATTTATTTGCTCCAAAATTGGTAACATTCTTTTTATAAATAACTCTCCTGCCTCCGTTAACTCTACTCCTTGCGCAGAACGTTTAAGTAAAGTAACCTCTAAATCCGCTTCTAACTTTTGAATTTGTTTACTAAGCGCTGGTTGAGATATATGTAAAATCTTACTTGCCTTTGATAAACTTCGCGTATGCTTCACTTCAATAAACGATCGTACTGCCTCCAAATCCATTGTACACACCTCTAACAAAAAGTTATAACCGTTATAAGAAATCGATATTTCCTCCTATAAACAATTACTCTTTATACTTATTTCATCAACTTACTATAACGAAATGTAAAGGGGAAAGATACTCTTGAACAAAAAACAAATGCTACTCGGATCCTTTCTATGCTTACTCGCCGTCACTGCCTGGGGATTTATGTTTCCTGTAATGGCAAATGCTCTGCAATTTATCGATCCATTCTTCTTCACAACGCTTCGCTATGGATCAGCAGCTATTATTTTTCTTATTTTGCTATTAATTACTGAAGGAAAGACTTCACTCCGCTTAGAAAAAAGAACACTTTCTCTATTCTTTTACGGGACAGTCGGTTTCGCGGGGTATGGTTTTCTCGTTTTCTACGGACAACAACTTGCTGGACCTTCCGGAGCAATCCATGCAGCTATGATTCAATCCCTTATGCCACTGATTGCCTTATCACTGCAATGGATAACGAAAAATCGCCGCCCACAAAACTATACATTCCTTTGTATGTTCGTTGCATTACTTGGTGTTATGCTTGTCATTTCAAAAGGAAATATTGAATTATTATTTGGAGCTGCAAGCCACTTATCGACAAATATATTGATGCTATGCGGCGTTACTTGCTGGGTCATTTATACAAACGGGGGTGCTCGTTTTCAATCTTGGTCACCACTTAGGTACACGACATTAACTTGTTTATTTGGCTCCATTTCACTCATCGTTATTGTTACTTTCTTAACGTACACAAATATAGTTACTATACCGTCACTGCGTACAGTTGTGAGCGTTCGTTTTGAGCTCTTTTATATGTCGATTATCGCAGGCGTTATCGCTGTATTTTGCTGGAATATGGGAAATCGCTATATTTCATCTATTAACGGCATATTATTTATGAATTTAGTTCCTATCCTTGCACTAATCGGTTCTATCTTTCGAGGTTATACAGTGGATAAAATTGAAATCGCTGGAGCTGCATTAACAATTATCGCGCTATTATGTAACAATTTATGGCAAAGAAAAGTAAACATAAAAATCCCCACCTCAGTTCGTTAGGTGGGGATTCTTCACATATGAACAGCTCTTGGCCATTCATGGTACATATTCGCTTTACATAATGCTTGTTCCATCCATTGCTCAATCTCTTTCGTATACATTTCTATGAAAAATGTCTCAGACGGGAAAGAATGGAGTACTTCTGATATATATTGTGGATATAAAAACGGCATACTTATCATACCTTTTAATTGCGTCATAAACATTGTAAATGATACTTTCTGAAATTCTTGTTTCATTTGTCCTTGTCTAATCATTTGTTCTATATAATATCTTTCTTTAGAAAAATAAACGGTCATCACTTCACGAATTAATGTCGTATCAAGCGAAAGCTCTCGGTAGAAGAAACGTGTTAGTTCTCTATTTTCAAATTGATATCGTAAAATCCCGCGCACCATTTGCACCATTACATCTTTAGCCGACAAATACTCTCTCTGTTCAAACGACATTTCAATCACATGAATATATCCTTCTAAAAAATCAGTAATAAGCTGTTCTAATAAACCTTGCTTCCCAGCAAAATAATATGAAATATTCGCTACATTCACATCCGCTCGCTTTGCAATGTCTCGCACTGACGTTCCATCATAACCTTTCGTATTAAACAACGATATTGCCGCATCAATTACTTTTTGTTTCGTCTGCTTCATGCGCTCACTTCCCTTCACTGAACAGCTATAGTTTAAATTTCTTGACTTTTAAGACAAATTCCTTTAATTTTCTATCGACAAAGTCATGTGAAATACATCGTATTTTGCTAATATTTTACACATCTCGATAAAAAAGGAGCTGTTTCCATGTTTACTAAAGAAAGTTATGCAGGATCTCGCGTGCAGCAATATGAGACAGTAATTAAACAACTGGATGCGTTATTAACTGGCGAATCAAACGTAGTCGCAAACTTATCAAATGCGTCCGCATTATTAAACCAATTTTTAGATCGCGTTAATTGGGTTGGCTTTTACGTAACAGAAGGAACTCAGCTTGTTCTTGGACCATTCCAAGGAATGCCTGCTTGCGTGCGCATTCCATTTGGACGAGGCGTTTGCGGCGTTGCAGCTGAAACGAAAACAACGCAGCTTGTAGCAGACGTTCACCAATTCCCAGGTCACATCGCTTGCGATAGTGCTTCTAATTCAGAAATCGTTGTACCGATTGTGAAAGAAGGAGCTGTCATTGGTGTACTTGACATTGATAGTCCTGAAAAGAATCGTTTCGATGAAGTAGATCAGCGCTATTTAGAAAAGTTTGTGGAAACACTCCTAAAACATATGTAAAAAGAAAAGAGCGAGTTATCGATTTAGTACGTCCTGTACAAAACCGATAGCTCACTCTTTTTTATTGATTAACAGTAGATATTTTCTTTAATGCCTGCTCTAAATCAGAAACGATATCCTCCCACGATTCTAAACCGACTGATAAGCGTATTAAATTATCGAAAATGCCCATTTCTTTTCTTAGTTCAGCTGGAATCGCAGCGTGCGTCATCGTTGCTGGATGCTGAATTAACGTTTCTGTATCTCCTAAACTCACCGCAATTGTAATAAAGTGAAGATCATTAATAAACGCTTGCGTCTCTTCTTTTCCGCCTTTTACTGAAAAAGAAATAACACCGCCCCCGCGTTTCATTTGACGAGATGCTAACTCCCCTTCTGGATACCAAACACCTTCTACCGCATCATGTTTTCTTAAGAACGATACAATTTTTTCTGCATTATCACAATGACGATCCATTCTTACTGCTAACGTCTTTAACCCGCGTAATAATAACCACGCATCAAACGGTGCCATAATACCGCCGATATCCTTTCGCATCGGGCGAATCTTTTCAGCTAATGCTTTCGTTTTACAAATTGTTACGCCCGCTACAACGTCACCGTGACCACCAATATATTTTGTCGCACTATGCACAACAGCGTCACAGCCAAGCTCAAGCGGTCTTTGTAAATAAGGTGAACAAAATGTATTATCAACAATAACAAGTAAGCCATTTCGCTTTGCAACCCGAATCACTTGTTTTAAATCAATTAATTTCATTGTCGGATTAATCGGTGTTTCAACGAAAATAAGCTTTGTATTTGGGCGAATTTTATTTTCAATATCAACCTCTGTCTCCATATCACAAAACGAATGCGTAATCATAAATTTTTCTTCTAACACTTCTAAAAAACCGTACGTGCATCCATATAATCCATTTGAACAAATAATATGATCTCCAGCTTTTAGAAAACCGATTAACGTTGCTGAAATAGCTGCCATACCAGATCCGAAGGCAAGTGCTTCTTCTCCTCCTTCTAACAACGCCATACGTTCTTCAAATAATTTCACAGTTGGATTTCCAAGCCGTGAGTAAATATAAGATGGATCCACTCCCGCAAAACTCGCCTCTCCTTGCTGCGCAGTCTCAAATGTAAATGTAGAAGTTTGAAATAAAGGTGGTGTTAAACTTCCTTTATGTTCCTCAGGTGTATAACCGTGGTGAATTAACGCTGTCTCCATATGCTTCTTTTTCATAAAAACATCCCCCTTATGTTTTTATTGCCGCATATTCATCCATAAAAATTTGATGAACGTTTTCCTTCATTTTATGTAAGCGTTTTATTTGTGTTTCTATCTCTTCTTCTATATTGTTTTAAATTCCTTCTTATATTAATTTCCAAAATTTTTATGCATAAAACAAAAACGTACTCGCTTGACGAAACTCTGGGTAAAAGATATAATAGCGTTTGTGTAAAATAAAAAGGCAGCCTTGTAATGTGAGTTTATCGTTTGTATTTTGTTCCTCTACGGAGGTGTATCTCGTAACTCCCTGCTGCTGGAGCGAAGGTACATGAAAACAAAATGCCCGTAAATATCGATTACGTCTGTTTTTATTTTACGTAAATAAAAACATTTTTAAAGGAGGAGTCAACTATGGCTCGTTATACAGGTCCAGCTTGGAAACTGTCTCGTCGTCTTGGAATCTCTCTAAGCGGCACAGGAAAAGAATTAGAAAAACGCCCTTACGCACCAGGTCCTCACGGTCCTAACCAACGTAAGAAACTTTCAGAATACGGTTTACAATTACAAGAGAAACAAAAACTTCGTCACATGTACGGCATGACTGAGCGTCAATTCCGTCGCACATTTGACCAAGCAGGTAAAATGCCTGGTAAGCACGGCGAAAACTTCATGATCCTTCTTGAAGCTCGTCTTGACAACTTAGTTTACCGTATGGGCTTAGCTCGCACTCGTCGTGCAGCTCGCCAATTAGTAAACCACGGTCACATCATGGTTGATGGCGCTCGCGTAGATATCCCATCTTACCGTGTAAAACCTGGTCAAACTATCAGCGTTCGCGAAAAATCTAACAGCCTTGTTGTTGTTAAAGAAGCGATCGAAGTTAACAACTTCGTACCAGAATACTTAACTTTCGATGCTGACAAATTAGAAGCTACTTACACTCGTCACGCTGAGCGTTCTGAGTTACCAGCTGAAATCAACGAAGCATTAATCGTAGAGTTCTACTCTCGTTAATCTCGGTACTCTGCAAAGAGTCGTATTAAAAGCCTTAGGAACCTTGTTTATCAAGGGGCCTGGGCTTTTTTTATTAAATATAGCCTGTATATGTATAAAAACGGAACAATGTAACAAAATAAAACTTAGCCCTCTCTCTAAAATTTCATCCATTTTTATCCACATTAATAAAAACCTACCCCATAATTCATTTTTCTTTGCTGTACTCTCCTTTTGTTAACATTATTTTTACAACGTATTTATTTGTACATAATCTATACCTTCCCTTTTTCTATTCACATTCAACTTAAAAACCTCTTCATCACCCGAGCATCTGAATAAGATTAAAAAAACTTAATGAACAAGTATCTCTTTAACTGTCAAATTATTAGAATATTCGATTTACAACCCCTTCCTTAAATTGGTATTATTTTCTTGTAAGGGGAGGGAAAGTTCATGTCTTTAAATATGTATCTCGGTGAAGTACAAGCTCAAACAGAAAGTATGAACTCTTTATGTAACGCTACTATTCAAGGTATGGAACAAATTATTCATTCTATTGACGCTTTTGCATTGGATACTGTTCTACAAGGGCAAACATATAGCAGTGCAAAAGCATATTTCTTACAAACCTTTCGTCCGTTAGCACAAGGAATCATTTACTTATGCGAAGAATTAATCCTTCAAAATGATGCCTTTCCAAGAGACTTTCAATCACAGGTAGCTTCTACAGATGTTATCGAACAGGAGATAATAGAACAAATTCGAGAAATCGATCGAATGATAGCAAGTACAGAAGCGCTCAACCAAACTATGTCGATCCCAGGTATGGACGCTATGGTAAATCTTTTTACTGTCATGAGGCAAAAACTGCAAGAAAAATTAGAACATCTATATGAATTTAATTATACTTCTAGTAATAATTATGATACTGCACTCCAACTAGCCGCTAGCATTGCGACAGGTTTGGCGGAAGTACAAAGCGGAAAAGGTTTTAGTCCCGTCAGTGGTACATTTAGTACACAAGGGTTGAATATGGAATGGATAACCTCTATTCAAAAAATTGCAGAGGAAAGAGTTCAAGAAGCCGAAATAAAAAAAGAAATTGAAGAAAAAATGGCTTTGCAGGAACAAGAAGCTAATAGACCGTGGTACCAAAAAACAGCTATTGGCGCTTGGGAACTCTTCCAAGGAATTTGTAATTCAGCTGCTGAAAACTTTACAGGCGTGGAATTACCAATGGGCAATGAATTAGAAAACAAAACAACCTTTCAAGCCGGAAATCTTGTGGGTAATTTTGTATCAGGGGTAGGATCTATTTTTGAAATTTTGGGCGGTATAGCTATTGTAACAGGATCAAATGTTGGAACCGTATTGTTAGAAGGAGTAACTTTCGGGGCAGCATCACCAATTGTTATCCCAGCTGATTTAGCTCTTACAACCGCTGGAGCAGGTGTTGCTACACATGGTACATTTGTATGGTATAATACCGTTCAAAATAGTATTGATACTTTGCAAAGGTTTCAGTCTTCTTCTGGAGGTTCCTCTAAAAATCTTTTAAAAGATGGTAAGTTTGTCGAATCTGATTTAGAATTAAAATATGCGGAATATTGCGTTAGAAAAGCAAAAGACGGTAAAATACCTAAAGATAGATTGAACTGGAAAGAAGCAAGTGATTATTGGACAAAAGATTCACCTATGGCAAGAGGAAATAAGTTTAATAAAACTGCAGAAAAAAATAGATGGTATCCAAATAATGAGGTCCATTTAAGTAATGGTAAAAGATTAGATTCATATGACCCATTTGAAAGAGAAATAATTTCTAGAAAAGCAACAGATTTAGAGGATATCGATATTAAAACTTTTGAAAAACATTTGAAAGAAATGAAAACTAAGTATGCAGTTGGCACTAAAATTCGTTCAAATAAATACGACGAAATAGACGGCACTGAACTACAAGGAAAACAAATATTAGAGATTCCAGCATCTAATAAAAATTTCAAAAAAATAGATGAATATATAAAATTGGCGAAAAACAAATATGACATTAATATTAGATTTAGGGAGGAATAAAAAATGGCATATGCATTGAAACCTGAAATACAAGAAGTATTTGAGAAAATTGATTTTTTAACGAGATATAGAGAGCTATCTGAAAATTTTTCATCAAATAGTGAAAGTTCGTTTGAAAACTATGAAAACGAAAAAGCTATTGAAATATTTGAATCCCTTGGTTATAAAGCTCGTTTTATGAAAAAGGAAAACTTTTTTATTGTTGGTGAAGTAAAGAACAAGGATTTCTATACTTTCAGATTCAATATCAGCTTAAAATATGGGCTTGTTGAGTTCATTTGGTCTGCAAGGTATAATGGTGAAGTTAGAGTTGGGAATTCATGGGATATGTTTGTAAAAGTATTATCCAATGGTTCTGAAAGATTGCCGGCAGTATGCTTCCACAGTTACGATGAACTCAAAGAAATCATGAAAATTGCCTTTGAAATGTACGAAGATTTCAAGCGAGAATTAATTCCTATTTATTCATAATTTCACCTTAAAAATACATGAAGTAATGACTAAAAAACAAGGACAGACTTAAGGTTTTAGGAGAATTAATTATGAACTTAAAATTAAAACCTGAAATAGAAACAGCACTAAAAAAAATTGACTTTGTTAATAGATACACAGAACTTTCTTCTTTTTCGAGAGAAAATTATGATGCCGAAGAAATCATTCCTAATCCCAATATTGAAGAAATTCAACAAATACTTGAAAATCTAGGTTATAAATCAGTTTATGATAAAAAAGAAAACTTTTTAAAAGTTGGAGAACTAGGTGATAAAAAAGAAAATTTATTTTATTTTAATATTGGTATTAAAGTAAACGTTCTGGATTTTACTTGGGTAGTTTATCATAATGATGAACTAAGATTAGGTAGTCCATGGAGTCTATATTCAAGACTTTTAATTTCTCCAGATACTAGAATTAAGCCCGTACTATTTAGCGATTATGACAGCTTAGAAAAAATTTTAAAAATTGCTTTAGGTATGTATGAAGATTTTAAACAAGAATTAATTCCTATCTATTCATAATTTTATATATAAGAAAGGCAATCTTATCTTATATATATAAAAAGAAAATCCGACTCACAAGAGCCGGATTTCTTTATGTATCTAGATTTGAGATGTTGTGCCTTGGAAACATGAATAAAGGGAGATGGTTTTATGCTAAGAAAATATTATTCAAAAAACAATCATTTACAACCATTTTTTGAGGAAGTTAATAAATATGTAGATGGCATTCACACCCTAAACAATGGAATTAACTTAGAAGATATAACAAGCCTTCAAAATGAACTTAACATTCAAATTCCTGATATATATAAAGATTTTCTCCAAGTGTGTAATGGCGGAGAATTATTTATACCTGGAACAGTCCTGTCAGAAATTTATACAGCTGCTCAGGGCCCAAAACAGCGTGGTGGCTCTTATCTAAATGATTCGTTTAAAAAAGAACGAAGACCGACAAAGATGCCAGACACGTATTTAATCATCGCAGATTTAAACTATGGTGACTCGATATGTATAGACTTAGAATCAAGCAATGGATACGATGCAACGGTAATACAATGGGATAGGGAGACTCACAGCGTTTCTAGATCATGGAATGTTTTGGTGGAATGGTTAATGGATACCTTAGACGAAGGATCATTACTAGTAGATTATGATGGTAATGAAAAAGATTTAGACTTTTAACATGAATAGTAAAAGTGGAGCCACAAGAATTAATTCCTATCTATTCATAATTTTATATTAAAGAAAAACAATATTATTTTAAATATAAAAAAAGAAAATCCGACTCACAAGAGCCGGATTTCTTCATTTAACTAAAATTTATACCGTTCTATTCGATTTCTAACGTTTAATTGCGCAAGATAGACTAACACAACACCTCATTGGAAAAAACTTGCTCTAAAGTGGACAAAAAGAGATAATAAGTATTTGATAAAAGACGAAATACAAAAAGACTATTTCAAAATTCATGAATAAGAAGGTGCAAATATGAAATTATACTTTAAAGATACTGAAATAGGTGAAATCAGAGACATTTTTGTAGAAACACCATGGATGTATGGAACAATACATTTAAATGATAATAGTAAACCCTATCAAGAATATTTTCGTGAAATGGTAGACGAAGACAGTACTTTTGACTTTGAAACTATTGATCCTGAATTTCTAGACGATGAAAATTGGTCCGTTTTCGATGAGAACGAAGGGAAATATTTAGGAATCGACATTCCAGCAATCCACATTGAAGATACCACGATTGCATGGCGATGGAGATAAAAATCACACAAAGAAGAACACCTGATTAATATTTAAACTAACGTTTACGCTAGCTTTTCCTTTGTTTCGAATCAAATACCATGGAAAAGGAATATTTGATTTTACTGGTGAAAATATTATAACTAGGATACTACAAAGACTATGTAAAAACAGAAAAAGGACAAAGACCGCCAAATTTTACTCCTAAAGGAGCTAAGAGAGCAAGCGGTATTCCTGTTAATGAACAGCCAACTAAGGTGACACCAGCTGTAGATAAAAGAGGGAACCCTATTCCTGGAAGAGACTATCATTTCAAAGATGGTAAGATTATAAGAGAGCATTCAGACGGTCATACTTATCCAGATGATCCATCTCAAAATAGAGGATCACATTTCAATGATGTACATGGGAATCATTATGACTATTAAAATTGAGGTGGTAAAATGAAGTGTTGGAATGAAGTAGAAGAAGATGCATTCTCATACTACAAATGGTTTAGTAAGGATGAAGCAATCAAAAGAGTCGGTAATTTACCAAATTTAAGTTTATTCAGTGTTAATGGCTCCATGTTATTTAGCTCAGATGAAAAAAAACAATTCAAAGAAGTATGTGGCACTGAAATCAAGCAAGTATTTATGAAACATGATTTGACTAATGTCTACAAATTCTACTTGCTTGCAGCTATTGAAATCAAAGACAAAAACTCTAAAATTGAAAAATACCAAAAGGTATGGAAAGCTCTTCAAACCAAATGGAAACTTGAGGGATTTAATAAGGGGCCAGAAGTTGAAATGAAAGTTGGAGGAACAACTTTCTACTCAAGTATTGCAGAGTTTTGTCTTGAGAAACTTCCAGATGCCATTGAAATAGTTTCTAGTAATCCTAAAAGATTTACAATCATTGCAAGTAAAAATAATGATATAATTGCGGAAGAAAATGTTAGAAAAATCTTCAAAAAAGCATTTAATGAATATAACAAATGGAAAGATGAAATAGATTATTTTAACCTTTCCATTCATCTCTGCCCAAAAGATGATATAGTTTTTAGATGGGGAGATTCATTAGAGGAAGCGGAAATAGCTGCTATATTTAAAGGAGATATACTTACACTTTTAAATAGCTAACTGCAAAATCTTGCTAAAAATAACTACATTTCAATTAACAATCATAATATTTTAATAGAATTAAACTAAGAAAAATCCGACTTACAAAAGGCGGATTTCTTCATGTATCTAAAATGTATACTGCTTTATTTGATCTAATATAAAAAATTAGGGAGGAGTAATTTTTGGCGTATTCATTAAAACCTGAAATACAAGCCAGCCTTACAAAAATTGATTTTATTCAGAGATATAAAGCATTATCAAAACAATTTCCAGATAGAGAAAACACATTTGAAAACTATGAAAACGAAAAAGTAATTGCAGTATTTGAGTCTCTTGGCTATAAAGCTCGTTTTATGAAAAAAGAAAACTTTTTTATTGTTGGTGAGGTCAAGAATAAAAACATCTATACTTTTAGATTTAATATTAGTTTAAAACATGGCCTTGTTGAGTTTATTTGGTCTGCACGACATAATGGTGCAATAAGAGCTGGAGATCCATGGGCTATGTTTGTAGCAATATTATCAAATGATACAGAAAAAATACTTCGTCCATGCTTCCACAGTTACGATGAACTCAAAGAAATCATGAAAATCGCCTTTGAAATGTACGAAGATTTCAAGCGAGAATTAATTCCTATTTATTCATAATTCAAAAAGCTACCGAAGACACCAAAACAGTTACTTCGAGTAGCTTTTATTTATATATATTAAAGTTATTTATTTTCCTCTTTTTGAACATATACATAAGCATCTTTCTGCTCTTTATGTATATCAACCTTCGAATTCTCTGCAAGTTGACCCGCGTTTAGCAAAGAAAAAATAATCAACGCTTCTAGTGACATTTCGTTTTACCACTCCTTTCTAATTGTTATACGTTTATCATACCGCTTACATGTGATTTCCGTATGAACTCGAAAAGGAGATTAAAACAAAAAAGCTTTGAGGAAATTCCTCAAAGCTTTTTATTTATTAGTAACGAATTAAGAAATATTTCTTTTTACCGCGGCGAATGATTGTGAATTTACCTTCGATGCGGTCGTTTTCTGTTACAACGTAGTCTAATGCTTGTGTACGCTCACCATTTACGTAGATTGCGCCGTTCGTTACATCTTCACGTGCTTGACGTTTTGATGGAGAGATTTTGCTTTCTACAAGTAAGTCAATTAATACTGTATCTTCTGCAGTACGTTCTACAGATGGTACGTCTTTGAATCCTTGCTCGATTTCGCTTGCAGTCAGTTCTGCTACAGAACCGCTGAATAATGCAGCTGAAATTTTAATCGCTTGCTCTAATGCTTCTTCACCATGAACAAGTTTTGTCATTTCAGAACCTAATGCTTTTTGTGCTGCACGTTTTTCTGGCGCTTCAGCTACTTGCTTTTCAAGCTCAAGAATTTCTTCGTGAGATAAGAATGTGAAGTATTTTAAGTATTTAACAACGTCGCGGTCATCTGTGTTGATCCAGAATTGGTAGAACTCGTAAGGAGTTGTTTTCTCTGGGTCTAACCAAATTGCGCCGCCTTCTGTTTTACCAAACTTCGTACCGTCAGATTTTGTAACAAGTGGAATTGTTAAACCGAATGCTTTCGCATCTTCTTCTGATTTACGGATTAATTCAAGACCAGCTGTAATGTTACCCCATTGGTCACTACCACCGATTTGCAGACGGCAATTATGTTGTTGGTATAAGTTTAAGAAGTCGTATGATTGTAAAATCATGTAACTGAACTCAGTGAATGAAATACCAGTTTCTAAACGAGATGCTACTGTATCTTTTGCTAACATATAGTTTAAACCGAAGTTTTTACCGATATCGCGTAAGAATGAAATTACATCTAAGTTACCAAGCCAGTCGTAGTTGTTAGCCATCGTTGCTGGGTTGTCCACGTTTTCAAACTCTAAGAAGTTTGAAAGTTGGTTTTTAATGCTTTCTGTGTAGTAAGCAACTGTATCTTTCGTATTTAATGTACGCTCTGCTTTTTTACCACTTGGATCACCGATCATACCAGTACCACCGCCAACAAGTGCGATTGGTTGGTGACCAGCTAATTGGAAACGACGTAACATTAATACTGGTAACATATGACCAATGTGTAAGCTATCTGCTGTCGGGTCGAAACCACAGTATAATTTAACGCTTTCTTTTTCTAATAATTGCTCAAGGCCCTCAGCATCTGTTTGCTGATTAATTAGACCGCGAAATTCAAGATCTTGTAAAATACCCATATCCTACATACTCTCCTTTAAGTTCATTACTGGCGTGAAAGTTGAAAACATAAAAAAATCGCCCCTTCAAATAAGGGACGATTTTGATTATCGCGTTACCACCCTAGTTGCAGGCAAAAAAAGCCTACCACCTTATTTACATAACGGCTTAGCACCGTCTTTTCCCTTTTGAATATAATTCAATCGAAAAAAGATGCTCTAGGGGCGTAATTCGCGATCATCTATGTGCTGATTTTCACCGGCCATCAGCTCTCTAAAACAGGGAAATGATCACTACTTCTCCCTTTCCACGCTCAATTATTCATATACTTTTCTTTATACCATCATTTATATAGGCGTGTCAAATAGAGGTGGAATTTCACTTCTCTCCAATCCTTTACAACGTCGCAAAGAGTAATTTATTAGATATAAAAAAACCTCCCTCATCTATTCTTTCATAAATGTATACAGACGAGGAAGGCACTTCGTTCAAATATTATTTTAGTTTTTTTATAATCTTTGCAGGATTCCCGCCAACTACTACATTATTAGGTACATCTTTCGTTACGACAGCACCAGATGCGATCACTGCATTGTCTCCAATTGTTACACCTGGATTAATAATTGCTCTTCCGCCAATCCATACGTTATCGCCAATTGTAACTGGTTTTCCGTATTCTGATCCGCTTATACGCTCAATTGGATCAAGTGGGTGCGTTGCTGTATAAATGTGGACACCTGGAGCTAACATACAGTTCACTCCGATTGTTACCGGGCATACGTCTAAAATCGTACAGTCAAAGTTCGCGTAAAAATTTTCACCGACATGAATGTTATAGCCGTAATCACATCTAAAAGAAGATTCAAGATGAATATTATCTCCTGTCGTTCCGAATAATTCTTTTACGATTTCGCTACGCTCTTTCAATTGCTCTTCTGGCGTATCATTTAATTTTCTCGTTAATATACGTGCTTGCTCTCTTTCTTGTACTAAAACTGGATCAGCCGGTATGTACATTTCTCCTAGTATCATCTTTTCCTTTTCTGGTTTCATCATACTACCCCCTTTAACTTATATATATAAGTTCATGATATCATAAAAAAGAAAGGCCTGAACATTTTTCGTTCAGACCTTTCTCTCTTAATCTTCCATCGTTGATAAGTCACCTGTTGGTAAGTTTAACTCCCACGCTTTTAATACGCGGCGCATAATTTTACCACTTCTCGTTTTCGGTAATTTATCTCTAAATTCAATTTGTCTCGGCGCTGCATGAGCTGCTAGGCCTTTCTTTACAAATTGACGAATTTCTTCTTTTAATTCATCAGATGGTTCGTATCCTGCTCGAAGTGCGATAAATGCTTTAATAATTTCGCCGCGCACCGGATCAGGAATACCAATTACACCAGCTTCTGCAACAGCAGCATGCTCGATTAATTTACTTTCTACTTCAAACGGACCAACGCGCTCACCTGACGTCATAATTACATCGTCAATACGTCCTTGGAACCAGAAGTATCCATCTTCATCCATATAGGCAGAGTCGCCTGATACGTACCAATCTCCCGGCATGAAATAAGATTCATATTTTTGCTGGTTATTCCAGATCCCACGCATCATAGATGGCCAACCTTTCGCAATTGCTAAGTTACCCATTGTGTAAGGAGGCACTTCATTTCCTTCATTATCAACAATCGCTGCTTTCACACCTGGAATTGGTTTACCCATTGAACCTGGACGGATTTCCATACAAGGGTAGTTACAAATAACTTGTCCACCTGTTTCTGTCATCCACCACGTATCATGAATACGAAGTCCAAATGCGTTCATACCCCAGCGAATTACTTCTGGATTTAACGGCTCACCAACGCTTAATACGTGACGAACTTGTGATAAGTCATATTTTTTAATTGCGTCTTGTCCAGCTCCCATTAACATACGGAATGCTGTTGGTGCGCTGTACCAAACCGTCACACCGTAATCTTGCAGTGCTTCATACCAAGCTTCTGGACTAAAGCGTCCACCTAAAATAACGTTTGACGCTCCAACTAACCACGGTGCGAAAATACCGTAAGCTGTTCCAGTTACCCAGCCCGGGTCAGCAGTACACCAATATACATCGTCTTCTTTTAAATCTAATACCCACTTCGCCGTTTGATAGTGCTGAACCATTGCGTTTTGCGCATGAAGCACACCTTTTGGCTTACCAGTAGAACCAGACGTGTAATGTAGAATCAAGCCGTCTTCACGGCCTAACCATTCAATATGTAATTCTTTTGAAGCTTGTTCAAATAAAGGATTGAACGCTACCGTTTTACCGCCTTCTTCTACATTATCTCCAACAAGGAAAACTGTTTTTAAAGCCGGTAAATCATTTAATGGTACGCGCTCTAACAATTCAGGCGTTGTAATTAACACCTTTGCTTCGCTATCTTCTAAGCGATCGCGAACTGCGCCTTCCATAAATGCTTCAAATAGCGGTCCAACAATTGCTCCTAATTTCACTGCACCTAAAAGTGCGAAATATAACTCTGGAGAACGTGGCATAAAAATAAAAACGCGATCGCCTTTTTCTACATCGCCATAATTCTTAAGGACGTTTCCTGCTTTATTAGAAAAATCCTTCATTTCCTTAAATGTATATTTCTCTTTTCGCGATCCATCTTGATAATAAAGAGCTACTTTATTCTTTCGATCGGATTTCGCATGCTTATCAATTGCCTCATACGCCATATTTACTCGGCCTGTTTCATTCCAAGTAAAGTTTTTATTAACCTCTTCCCAGTTAAAATTCGCGTATGCCTCATCATAATTCGGCAAATTATTTTCTCCTTTAATGACAGGAAGCGTTTCTACTTTCATACTTTACATCCCCCTCCTATGTATTCTATTATCTATTATAATGACATTATTTAAAATTTTCAGTATATTTGTTGATTTTTAGACAAATTTTTAATGACAAATTTCGATTCACATCGCATATATTATAAAGTACGATATTAATAGATTCACAAACCCTCAAGGTGGTGAGCAATACATTGATTCATAAAAAAATATATAATGCTAGAAACTTAAAAACAGCGAAAGGCACTTTAATTATTGAAGGTCCTGTCTCTACACATAACTTAGAAATGTATGAGTTTCATCCAGACTTAATTGCGTTTCGTCCTGCCGAGCAACAATATAAAGCAATTGTCGAAATTTCTAAATTACCAGAAGCTCGTCTCATTATTGCTAGACATGACCAAACAATTGTTGGATATGTTACATACTTGTATCCTGATCCACTTGAACGATGGTCAGAAGGAAAAATGGAAAACTTAATTGAGCTTGGGGCAATTGAAGTAGTCCCAGCCTTCCGCGGGAGTTCTGTCGGAAAGAACTTACTAGAGGTTTCTATGATGGACGATTATATGGAAGATTACATTATATTGACGACTGAATATTATTGGCACTGGGATTTGAAACAAACAGGATTGAATGTGTGGGAATACCGAAAAGTAATGGAGAAGATGATGAATGCTGGCGGGTTACAATGGATGGCTACAGACGATCCTGAAATTTGTTCACATCCTGCCAACTGTTTAATGGTCCGCATCGGTAAACGCGTTGATACGGATTCTATTCAAGCTTTTGATCGTCTACGTTTTCACAATCGTTTTATGTATTAATAAAGGGGGCAACTGGAATGATTGTAGAAGAAATTATGAATCAAAATGTAGTTACATTACATCCAAACGATACAATCGAAACAGCAATCCGAACGATACGCACGAAAGGCATTCGGCACATTCCAATTGTCGATCAAAATAATCACGTCGTAGGCATTATTTCTGATCGGGATGTAAGAGATGCAAGTCCGTCTATTCTAGATGAACAAGTTTCACTCGATATGCTACAGCAACCGCTCGAGCTTATTATGAAACATCCTGTTATGACTTGCCATCCTCTCGATTTTGTTGAGGAAATTGCTACTTTATTTTTTGAAAATAAAATTGGCTGTCTTCCTGTTACAAAGGCCGGGAAGTTAGTTGGAATCATTTCTGAATCTACAGTACTGCACACATTAGTAAAATTAACAGGAGCACATCAACCAAGTTCGCAAATTGAAATTCAAGTAAAAAACGAACCTGGTATTCTTGGAAAAGTCGTTGCTATTTTTAGTGATTTACAAATAAATATCGTGAGCGTTCTCGTCTACCCAGCAAAAGACGAGAATGATAAAGTACTCGTTTTCCGCATTCAAACGATGAATCCTCTAAAAGTGATTGATGCACTTGAAGCAGAAGGCTACCGCGTATTATGGCCAAACATCATGGGGATGCAAGCATGAGTAGCGCGTTTATTTATTCGGATGACTTTCGGGGCTATTCATTTAGCCCTGATCATCCTTTTAACCAACTGCGCGTCACACTTACGTATGATTTATTACAAAAGGGCGGTTTCATCTCTCCCTCTCAAATCATCTCACCACGGATGGCTACAGATGAAGAGATTGCCTACGTTCATACAGAGGAGTACATAAATGCGGTAAAACGTGCTGGAGAAGGAAAGTTAGAAAAATCAATTGCGATGACATATGGACTCGGAACAGAAGATACACCGATGTTCCCAAATATGCACGAAGCAAGCGCATTGCTCGTTGGCGGTACGTTAACAGCTGTCGATGCTGTTCTTTCCGGAAAAGTAAAACACGCACTTAATTTGGGCGGCGGCTTACATCACGGCTTTCGCGGCAAAGCATCTGGCTTTTGTATTTATAACGACAGTTCTATCGCAATGAAATATATTCAAAAGAAATACGGTTTACGCGTCTTATATATTGATACAGATGCTCATCACGGTGATGGCGTACAGTGGTCGTTTTATGATGACCCTAACGTATGCACCATTTCACTGCATGAAACTGGTCGCTATTTATTCCCTGGAACTGGCGCTGTAAACGAACGTGGACAAGGTAATGGTTATAGTTATTCTTTTAACGTTCCACTCGATGCTTTTACAGAAGATGAATCGTTCTTAGAAGCATATCGAACTGTTGTAAAAGAAGTTGCAGCGTACTTTAAACCGGATATTATTTTAACGCAAAATGGTGCTGACGCACATTATTATGACCCACTTACACATCTTTGTGCGACAATGAATATTTACCGCGAAATACCGAAGCTCGCTCGTGAAATTGCTAATGAATATTGCGACGGTCGCTGGATCGCTGTCGGCGGCGGTGGCTATGATCACTGGCGCGTCGTTCCAAGAGCTTGGGCACTCATTTGGCTCGAAATGAACAACATCCAAAACATCTCAGGTTATCTCCCTCCAGAATGGATTGCAGCTTGGAAAGGACAAGCAGAAACAGAACTTCCCCTCACATGGGAAGATCCAGACAACATGTATAAACCTATCCCCCGTAAACCAGAAATTGAAGAAAAAAACGCATTAACTGTAGCGAAATCCCTTGAAATTATTCGGAATAATATGACAAAATCTTTATACTAACGAAAAGGAGGCTCGTTTTTGAATAGCCTCCTTTTATTTGAAGTTTGCTATTATTGTCGTTTTCTGTCGGTAAGTCGATATATGTTAATAATCGCTGATATATTCCGAGTTACGCCGATATATTCTAATAATCGCTGATATATTCCGAGTTGCGCCGATATATTCTAATAATCGCTGATATATTTTCATTTCATAACAGTCTGGCCCAACTTTTATGAGAAAAGGTCGTGATATTATGTGGACACAACAAATAATCAACACGAAACGCGGTACATTTGAACTCTTTACAAAAGGAAATGGCGAATCGCTTTGTATTACACATCACTATTCACAATTTAATGAAACTGGTGATTACTTTGCGGATGTTTTTACTGCTACGCATCGTGTATTTCTCATTAATTTACGAGATACTGGTCGCTCTGTAACCGCCCAGTCAGAAAACGAATTAAGCATGATTGAAACAATCCACGACTTAGAAGCCATACGAGAAGCATTACAACTTCCAACATGGCATTTCGCCGGTCATTCAGCAGGTGGTATGCTTGGACTTTTATATGCGATTACATATCCAAATTCCTTACACTCATTAGTCATAGCAGGCGCTGCAGCAAGTAACTATACCGAAACACCATTTTGCATTTATCACCCAGCACATCCACAGTTTCATTATATGCAAAAACTCATCGAAAACTTAAAAAGCCCTCACCTTACAAGTGAAGAACGAAAAGAACTATCTACTGAGAGAACAAAATTATCATTGTTTAAACCAGAAAACTACAACTCTTATTTTTGTAAACCAATCAACAAAACAATGTCCATTAGCCGGATGAATGCTTTCGCCAATGAATATCCTTCATTTGATTTAAGAGAGTATTTACCTTTCATCCAAACAAAGACACTTATTATATGCGGAAGATATGATGTGCAGTGTCCTATTCAATATTCCATCGAGATACATGAGGGTATATGCGATTCTACTTTTGTGACATTTGAGGAGAGCAACCATTATCCTTTTTTAGAAGAAGCGACCCTGTTTACTTCTACTACTCAAATATTTTATAAATCGTTACGCCAGTACCGTTATTATTAAGGAAAGCTCACAGTCTCTATAAGACTATGAGCTAAATTTTCAGAAGAAATATTTCGTACTATATAAAAATAAAAGATAAAAGGAAAAGAGCACCAAACCTACATCAAACAACACTGACTTTTTATCTCCTTCTTTTAAACCTATCGTAATATTAAAAATGCTTCTAACTATCCAACCTAATACTAAAAATAACCAGCCGAAATGATCATTTGTATAATCTTTATCATAAAACATTTGTATTGCACCAATAATTAATAAAATAATTATAATATTAGTTCCAATCCTTAAGACCTTGTTTGATTTATTATCTTGTAATGTATCTCCCAAAATGTAGCACACCCTCTCATGCTCTACTATGTTTTATCTCTCTTTATATCTTAACACAAATTACCTATTATTTCCTTTTTGCAAATAACATAAAAAACCTGCCAATTACTCGGCAGGTATATTACACGTTAAAACGATAACCAGCTCCCCATACTGTTTCAATATATTGCGGGTGAGCAGGATCTCTTTCAATTTTTTCACGTAGCTTTCTAATGTGGACGACAACAGTGGCTAAATCCCCAGCGGAATCTAATCCCCAAATGCGTTCAAATAACTGTTCTTTATTTAATACTTGGTTTGGATGTGTGACAAAGAATGTTAATAAATCAAATTCCTTCGTTGTAAACGCAACTTCTTCATTGTTTATAAAAACTTTTCTCGCTCGTTGATCGATAGAAATTCCGTGAATATATAACGTATCACGTTGCTTACTTACATTTCCTAATAATCTTTCATAACGGGCAATATGTGCTTTTACTCTTGCGACTAATTCACTCGGGCTAAACGGTTTCGTTATATAATCATCCGCTCCTAATCCGAGTCCGCGAATTTTATCTATATCTTCTTTTTTTGCTGAAACAAGTAGAATCGGAATATCTTTTACAGCACGTATTTGTTTACAAATTTCGAATCCGTGCATTTTCGGAAGCATAATATCTAAAATAATTAAATCATAGTCTTCTTGCAGAGCTGTTTGTAAACCTATTTCTCCTGAATGCTCTACATCAACTTGGAAATCATTAATTTCTAAATAATCTCTCTGTAATTCTGCAATACTTACTTCATCTTCTATTAATAAAATTCTTTTCAATTTACTCACCACATTCCTCTACTTTTTCCAATGAGAAGAAAATGCTTGTGCCTTTACCAAGCTCGCTTTCCGCCCAAATTCCCCCGCCATGTTCTTCAACAATTTGCTTCGCTATCGCTAAACCAAGTCCACTTCCACCTGTGCTAGAATTCCGCGATTGCTCTGCACGATAAAAACGTTCAAAGATATACGGCAATGTATCAGATTCTATACCTGATCCGTTGTCCATCACTTTCACAATAACTTTATTATTATCACTCGATACTGTTACAGTAATTTTCTTCTCTTCTTTATCCATGTATTTCACACTATTATGAATTAAATTTGATATAACTCTATTGATCTTTTCGCAATCAGCCGTTACATATAGTGGTGATGAATGTAACTGTAGGCGCACTTCTATACCTTCTTCACTTAAATCCATCTGCATCTCTTCTATTAATTCTTGCATAAACGTATTCAATTCAACTGTTTCAAACTGGAATGGAACCCGATTCAAATCGAGCTTCGAAAATAAAAATAGTTCATCAATGAGTGTGTCCATATGTTTTGCCTTCGTATGGATAGTTGATAAATACTTATCCATTTTTTCTGGCGTATTTGCTATCCCGTCCTTTATTCCTTCTACATATCCGATAATTGATGTAATCGGTGTTTTTAAGTCATGAGAGATGTTTGAAATAAGCTCTTTTCGATTTTCTTCATACTGTGTTTGCACTTCAATCGATTCTTTTAACTTCTTCCTCATTTCTTCAAATCCTTGATTTAATTGCCCGATTTCATCATGCGATGTAACTGGAATTTGAAAATTTAAATCCCCTTCTTTTATTTTCTCAGTCGCATCTTTCAATACGAAGATTGGCTTTATTACACTTCTTGAGACGAGGTAACTTAATAATCCAATAAGCAAAATGGCTAACAGTAAAAGTGATACGAACAAAATCGGAAATAACTTTTGTGTAAGATCTACAAATGAACTTTGTCTTTTTAGTACAAATATACTTCCTTCTTCATCCCCGGGAAAATAAAAATCAAATTTTACATATCGATAAAATGTATCGCCTAGTTCCGTTGTACCACGACTATTAATATTTGCTGATTCAAATTTCGGAAGGGCTTCTTTTAAAGATATACTTTCAAATATTTTTGTAGCATAAGAAATGGTTTCTCCCTTTCTTACAACTATTTTCACACCTTCTTTTTCAAGTGATGAAACGAACAATTCATCTAATAGTTGTGATTGATTTTTCTTTGCCGCTAATTTCAATTCCATATACGTATTCTCTTCTTCTGGTGTAAGCGGCTTTTGAATGTAAGAACTTTTATAGAAATTTTTCACTGCTTCCAAGTCACCTGTTATCGAAAAAACGATTAAAAATCCCGCGACTAATATAAGCGTAATGGAAACGAGGATAACAGCAATATAAGAAAATAAAAACCTTGTTTTAATAGACATATCTTAAATCCTCACTTTATCAAACCTTATTATTTATAAGCATAAAAAGATATGTTCAATTACTCAAGCGATTTTATAGTAATTTTAGCGTCAGTTTATAAAAATTTAATGTTCCTATTTTACAGTTGAAATTAGGAGGTTGAAATTCCATGTTCAAAAAAACATTCAGTATGATATGTTGCGTAATTTTTTTACAAGGATGCTCGCAAGAACAAGAAATAAAAAAGGAGATGATAAACATGGAGACTGCACTACTAGCAGCCACTGAAAAAAATGAAACGAATACTGTTATATCTTTACTAAAACAAGGTGCAAATATAAATGCGACGGATAGTCAAGGACGCACTCCGCTTATGATTGCTACATACAAAAATGATGTAAAAACCGCAAAGGCGCTTATCGAAGCTGGTGCTGACGTAAATATCCAAGATGACATGAAAAACAATCCCTTTCTATACGCCGGTGCGGAAGGTTACTTAGACATTTTAAAACTAACAATTGATGCTGGTGCAGATCCTACGATTACAAATCGTTACGGCGGAACAGCTCTTATCCCAGCCTCAGAACATGGCTATATTGACGTTATAAAAGAACTCCTCACTCGAACAAATATTGATGTAAATCATGTAAATAACCTGGGATGGACAGCTTTAATGGAAGCCATCGTACTAAGTAACGGAAACGAAACACAGCAACAAGTCATTCGCCTTCTTATTGAGCACGGTGCAGATGTAAATATTCCAGACAATGATGGTGTTACCCCGTTAGAGCATGCTCGCACTCATCACTTTGAAGAGATAGAGAAGATTTTGTTAGAAGGCCGTAAGTAAAAAGCTAATTTTTGCCTTCCTCCCCCACCCTATGCTACATTTAAGCCGTTACATTACTATTAATAGGGTGGGAATAAAAATGAACAAACCTAAAATTGGGATGATTGGACTTGGAAGTATTGCGCAAAAGGCCTATCTTCCAACACTTACAAAAGAAACTGATTGGAATTTTGTAGGGGCGTTTACACCTAACGCACAGAAAAGAAAACAAGTTTGCCAGCAATACCGAATTCAAGACTTTCATTCTATTGAAATGTTAGCTTCGGAATGCGATGCAATCTTCGTTCATAGTTCAACTGCATCGCATTATGAAATCGTTTCTGAACTTCTAAAAAAAGGGATCGACGTTTATGTTGATAAACCGCTAGCAGCTACAGTGGAACAAGCTGAGCAACTAGTCGAGTTAAGCGAGAAGTATAACCGAAAATTAATGGTCGGATTTAATCGCAGATTCGTTCCTATGTATGTCGCTGCCAAAGAACAGGCTCATGATATTTCATGGATTCGAATTGAAAAGCATCGTACAAATAAAGTCGGGCCATATACGTACGACTTCACTATGTTAGATGATTATTTACACATTGTAGATACTGCTCGCTGGTTAGCTAATGATGACCTTAACGCCGTTCACAATATGATGCAAATCAATGAAAAGAATGAACTTCTTTACGGACATCATACATATACAACTCCAAGTGGACTATTACTTTCTACTGCAATGCATCGCCATGCCGGTACTAATTTAGAACAAATTGAACTTGTAACGATAGGAAAAATCATTCGCGTAAAAAATATGAATACATTTGAAATTGAACAGGAAAACTCAGTTTCACAAAGTGGTTCCCCATCATGGGATACGACGTTAAAACAACGTGGTTTTGAAGATGCTGTTCATCATTTTATTGAGTGTGTACAAGGCGATACAAAGCCCGTTGTAGATGGATTAGAAGGATTAAAAACGCAGCAACTGTTGCAATCTCTACTAGATGATGTAAATAAAAATTAAAACGGATACATTTTTCAGAATTTACTTTCATTCCCATTCCCTCTTTATTTCTCTCATAAATTTCTATAGAATATGTTGATAGGAATTATAAATTTCATAATGAATCGTGGAAAGGATGGGATTAACACATGTGGAACGAGTTTAAAAAGTTCGCTTTCAAAGGGAATGTAATCGATTTAGCTGTCGGGGTTGTAATCGGTGCTGCATTCGGTAAAATCGTTAGTTCTTTAGTAAAAGATATCATCACACCATTACTTGGTATGGTATTAGGTGGCGTTGACTTTACAGATTTAAAAATTACATTCGGTAAATCATCTATTATGTATGGTAACTTCATCCAAACTATTTTTGATTTCTTAATTATTGCAGCTGCTATCTTTATGTTTGTTAAAGTTTTCAACAAACTAACATCTAAAAGAGAAGAAGAAAAAGAGGAAGAACTTCCAGAACCAACAAAAGAAGAAGAACTTCTTGGCGAAATTCGCGACTTACTAAAACAGCAAAACTCTTCTAAAGATAGAGCATAATTGAACGGATAAAAAGGCATGTCCCTCGGGACATGCCTTTTCTATATGCTATAACGTTTCCGAATTCATATGAATAAATAAAATAATACCAGCAACCACAAGTACCATAATGCTACCTGCAAATAGTGTAATACCAATAAACATTAAACTTGTGCTCATATCTACTGATACACTTTCAATAAAAATAGAAATTACATACGTGATAAGGGCAATTCCTGCAAGAATACTTCCTGGAACAAATCGCTTTAAACCATTTTGTTTTAACGTCATATATGCAAAAATAGCAGTCATACAAAGCGTAATTATCCAAAGAACGATCATCTCTTTTCCCCCCTCACAAGCCTTTTCTTTCTATTATACATGACATTGCCCTATAATAGTTAAATTTGCACTTATGTGACATATAACAAGGAATAGCCCCATCTATAGCGAAGGCATTATGAAGAGAATCACAATACACTTTTTGAAGAAAGCATTATTCTTGTTAAAGCAAACAGTTTAGAGGATGCTCACGAACTTGGTAAAAAAATTGCTATGCAATCTGAAGATACGTACGATAATGTGTACGGTGAGCAAATAACGTGGAAGTTCCGAAAAGTGTTGCATGTGTTTGAATTAGACGATACCCCCTTTGAAACTGGAAAAGAATTGTACGCAAGATTTTTACACGTTAAGAAAAATAAAGCGGTGGATACAGTCGTACAAAAATACTATCCTGAATCCGAATAAAAGCTCACAGCAAATGCTGTGAGCTTTTTTATACTTACTTCGTTGAATCTCTAAATTGGATACGGTGAGGTAAGATAACAGTGTGATCTTCCACTTTTTCTTTGTTCATATACTTTGTTAATAAACGCATTGCTACTGCACCGATATCATACATCGGTTGAACAACTGTTGAAAGCTGCGGACGAACCATTAATGCAAGACGTGTATTATCGAAACCAAGTACTTCTACGTCAGTTGGTACGTTTAATCCAGCGTCTTGTGCTGCATGGATTACACCTAGTGCCATTTCATCAGAAGACACGAAGATTGCTGTTGGCTTTTCATCATTGCTCCAAAGCTTTTCGAATGCTTCAATACCTGAGTCATATGTGTAATCTCCATCGATTACAAGATTTTCATCATATGAAATACCTGCTTCTTCTAAAGCTTTTTTATAACCTTGTAACTTCTTCGCGCTTCCCGCTTTATCAATGAAAGGACCAGAGACGAAACCGATACGTTTATGTCCTTGCTCGATAAAGTGCTTCATTGCATCATAAGCTGCTTGTGTATAATCAATATTTACTGATGGCGTTTCATTTTGCTCATCAAATGACGCTGCTAATACAATTGGTACTGGAGATTTTTTAAATTCTTCAATGTGAATGTCTGTAATATCTTCACCCATGAAAACAATTCCGTCCACTTGTTTTCCAAGCATCGTATTTAATAAATGGAACTCTTTCTCTTTGTTTTGATCAGAGTTACTTAAAATGATGTTATATTTGTACATTGTTGCGATATCTTCAATTCCACGTGCAAGTTCTGCATAAAACGTATTTGAGATATCAGGAATAATAACACCTACTGTAGTTGTCTTCTTACTTGCTAGTCCACGTGCTACCGCATTCGGGCGGTATCCTAAACGATCAATTGCTTCTAATACTTTCTTTCTTGTTGTAGGCTTTACATTTGGGTTACCGTTCACAACACGAGATACGGTAGCCATTGAAACGTTTGCTTCGCGCGCTACATCATAGATTGTTACGTTCATCTCATCGCACACTCCTTCTATTTTTGTTATCTATTTTTATGTATCGGTTACTTGAATGAAAAAAAGACATCAACTCTATTTGCAGATGCCACCAATCGTCCCGAGTTCTTCCTTTTACTAATGATACGATAAAAACGCAGGCTCATACAATATTTTCCCGCAAAAGTTTCGAAAAAATTCGCTTCTTTTCTCGTATTTTCGTATTTTTTATGAAAAAAGGGCATTTTTTGTAAAAAAATAGATGTTTCCTAAGTAAAAATCTTATTTTAAGCAGTACGATAGTAAATGAAATTTATATCGGCGATTTTTCGAATATATCGACTGTAACTCTAATTATATCAGCGATTTTCCAAATATATCGACCGCAACTCTAATTATATCAGCGATTTTTTAAATATATCAACTTACCAACAAAAATCGACAATGACAGTCGCTATACAATAGGAGAAAGCTGTTCCAAAATGCCTTTTTGGAACAGCTCATTAAAAGTTTTTATAATTTACTTCCAAATGATTTTAATTCATTCATAAAATCATTGAACTGCGGTATATTCATTTGCTGCGCCGCATCTGATAAAGCTACAGCTGGATCTGGATGTACTTCAGCCATAATTGCATCTGCACCAATTGCCATCGCTGCTTTTGCAGTTGGTAAGAGAAGGTCACGTCGCCCTGTAGAATGCGTTACATCGACAACGACAGGTAAATGTGTTTCTTTCTTTAAAATCGGCACAGCGGAAATATCAAGCGTATTACGCGTCGCTCTTTCATACGTGCGAATACCTCGTTCACATAAAATAATGTTCCCATTTCCCTTTGCCATAATATATTCTGCCGCATTAATGAATTCTTCAATCGTTGCTGATAGACCACGTTTTAATAATACTGGTTTATTTACAGCACCAGCTGCCCTTAGCAAATCAAAGTTTTGCATATTGCGAGCACCAATTTGAATAACATCAACGTAATCTAATGACATCTCAATATCATTCGGATTTAAAATTTCACTAATAACAGCCAAATCATATTCATCTGCTACCTGGCGCAAAATTTGTAATCCCTCTAATCCAAGACCTTGAAAATCATACGGTGAAGTACGTGGTTTGAACGCACCACCACGCATTAATTTCAGACCTTGCTCTTTCATTGCTTCAGCAACTTGACGTACTTGTTCATAACTTTCCACTGCACACGGTCCCATAATAAAATGCTGATTTCCGTCACCAATTTTTTCACCATTAATTTCAACAATCGTATCTTCTGTTTTTTTCTTACGAGAAACAAGTAATGCTTTACGATGATCATCTTCTTGTAATTCTAAACCAGCTTGAAAAATTTGTTTGAAAATATGTTGTAAAGTCGAAGTTTCAAATGGACCATTATTATTCTCTGCAATTAAATCCAGCATATTTCTTTCAC
Organism: Bacillus sp. FSL K6-0073; assembly: GCF_038006085.1. Taxonomy (NCBI): domain Bacteria; kingdom Bacillati; phylum Bacillota; class Bacilli; order Caryophanales; family Bacillaceae; genus Bacillus; species Bacillus sp. FSL K6-0073. The sequence goes on from NZ_JBBOUN010000001.1 coordinate 4,676,696, forward strand.
GTACAGGATCAAAACGTTTCACACCTTGTACTTCTTTTAAATTACCAACTTCTTGTACGAGACGACCTCTTTCGTTTAGTAACTCTAATATTTGTAAATTAAGTTGATCAATTTCAGAACGTAAACGACCTAATTGTTGTGATGCCATAAGAAAGCCACCTCTTTCAAATTCCTATATGTTACTTTTTTAAGATAACTTATTATAGCTGATACATATACGATTGTCACACGATATACAGCAATGAATTACTATCAAAAAACATTGTATATTTTCATTTAAAATAAAAAAAAGACAGTTTACATACTGTCTTTTTTTACAAGAAGGAAACAAACGGTTTATCACTGTTTTTCTCTTTTATAATAACGGCCTCAATTTTACTCTCGGACTTAATCTGTAATTGTACTTTCGCATCTTTAGGCAATTTGTCTAACATGCCTTGAGCAGCCAATTGGGTAAGAGCCATTAATTCTGTTTTACCGTTATATTTAATAACAATATTCATATTTAATGTATCCATTTGATCTTTCTTATAAGAAACTTTAGCGTTGACTGGAATAAAATCTCCATTAGAAAAACCTTTTATTTCCTTAGCAAAGTTATTTATTTTTGTATTATCTTCTCCATGTGCTTGTGTAAATTCATCAGAAGGATATGAATACGACTTTTCATCAATTGTACTCCAATTTCCAAGGTTCGTATCATTCTTTTGAACAGTAGCACTAGCAATATACGTACCATTTTTTAAAGAACTAGTACTTTCTTGCTTAAAGATAGCAAACGTAATTGGAGATTTGTTATACTTATCATTTTTGTTAATAGCTTCAATAAGTTGTTTAGCAACTTCAGTCCCTTTAGACATAGCTTCTTCATTCGATACACTTGAAGACATAGCTAAACCTATCATAACACCAGATAAACTTAATTCATTTGAATTCTGTTTTCCGAAATAGTCTTGTTCTATAATATTTGTCAAAACTGGCGCTTCTACTTTCGCAACTAGTTCATCAACTAGTTTCTCTGGAATATACTGATTTAATTGCAGTACGTGACTCTCTGTATCAAATTGCTGCGTTGCAATATTTATTAAACCATTTTCATACTCTGCTAAATCTAATTTAGAATTTGTTTTTATATTAGCTGTATTAATAACCTTTTGTTCTTTTAAAGGAATAACAGTTCTATAATAATCTTTAGAAACAGCAGTTCTCGGAATCATACTTTTTTCTTTTGTATCTTTTTGTATAACTTCATCCTTCTTACTAATCGTATTACTATTGTTACTACAAGCTCCTAGTAATAAACTTACGACTGCGAAGGATAATGCCATTTTCTTCATTACTTAAAACCTACTTTCAACAATCTAGTTATTTAGTTTGAACTATTAATAGTGTACCACTAAATATATTTCAACAAAAACAAAAAAAAAGAAGCAAGCACCTTTAGCTTGCTTCTTTTTACTTTATATTCTCTTCTAAAGCATCTTTTTTAATATTCCAATGAGATGTATTCCATACTACCATCCCATCTTTTATGTATAGCACTTGCGGTGATTCATGTCTAATACTGTATTGTTCTGCAACACGATTTGACACATCTCTCGCATCTTGTACGTATAAGTAATACGCTGGCACTTCTCTTTCTTCACTGCAATACGCTTGAAATTCTGTGTATGCACCGTGACTAATCGGGCATGTCGTACTATGTTTAAAAAGAACATACGGCTCATTCTTTTCTACTAAGACTTCAAGCTCTTCAATTGTTTCAAGTTTTGTCATATTCATCACGATTCACCTCTCATACGAAATCTAGAGCGCTTCTCTTTCTTTTCAGCTTTTTTCTCAATTCTTTCTAATTTACGCTCTTCTTTTTCAACCTTCTTCTCTTGTCTCGACGCACGGTAATGATTGTATACTTCAATCGCCGCACTGCTCCACTGTACAACTTGCGCTACTTTATCAGCGTTATTTTCAATTTCGTCCGTTACAGAGTCTGATACATTACGAAGCTTCGTATTTAAAGATTGGATTGTCGTTCCAATCCCATCTACACCCGCTACCACTTTATTTAATGACTGTGACTTCTGTTGAATATCATCAGCTAACGCATTCGTTTTATGTAATAATTGCTCTGTCTCTACGCTAATTCCTTGCATTTGCTTTTCTAAACCTTCTAACGTGCTTGCAACGTTTTCCAACGTCTTCTGAACCGATAACAACGTTCTGCATACATACACTACTAATACTGCGAAAGCAACCGCGATAATAGCCGCACTTACATATAAAAGAACTTGCATTTCATCACTTCCTTTATCTTTTTCATACTTTCCCCTATTATACAATCATTTTCCGTTTCATTCTAATCCCTATCTCATCATTAGAATTTTCATACTTATTCGTTAACTGTAACATAAATCATTCAACAAATTCCACTAAGTAGGTTACAATAGGAGAGGATACATAATTAGTAGGGAGGCTTTACATATGAAAGATCCACGTATTGAAAAGTTAGCATACAATTTAATTAACTACTCTATCCGCTTACAAAAAGGTGAAAAAGTATTAATTGAAAACTTTGGCTTACAAAAAGAACTTGTAACTGCACTTGTAAAAGAAGCATATGCAGCTGGTGGTTTCCCATTCGTCTCTTTAAAAGATCATCAAGTAGATCGCTCTTTATTAATGGGTGCTACTGAAGAACATTTCGAACAAATCGCTGCATATGAAGCAAGCGTAATGAAAGACATGGACGCTTATATCGGTCTTCGCTCTGGCGATAATATTAATGAACAAGCTGACGTTCCAAGTGAGCGTATGAAAGTTCATGGCCAAACAGTTGGTAAAAAAGTTCATAGAGACATTCGCGTTCCAAAAACACGCTGGGTTGTTCTTCGCTACCCAAATGCTTCTATGGCACAGCTTGCTAAAATGAGTACAGAAGCTTTCGAAGACTTCTACTTCGAAGTATGTAACTTAGACTACGGCAAAATGGATAAGGCAATGGATAGCCTTGTTACATTAATGAATAAAACAGATAAAGTTCGTTTAACTGGTCCTGGAACTGACTTAACATTCTCTATTAAAGACATTCCAGCTATTAAATGCTCAGGTCATTTAAACATTCCAGACGGTGAAGTATACTCTGCACCAGTTCGTGATTCTGTTAACGGTACAGTTTCTTACAACACACCATCTCCTTACAACGGTTATACATTTGAAAATGTACAACTTAAGTTTGAGAACGGTCAAATCGTTGAAGCAACTGCAAACGATACAGAGCGCATTAACAAAATCTTCGATACAGACGAAGGCGCACGCTACGTTGGTGAGTTCGCAATTGGCGTAAACCCATACATCTTACATCCAATGGGAGACATCCTATTCGATGAAAAAATCGATGGCAGCTTCCACTTCACTCCTGGACAAGCTTACGACGATGCATGGAACGGCAACAACTCGAACATCCACTGGGATTTAGTATGCATCCAACGCCCTGAATACGGCGGCGGCGAAATTTACTTCGACGACGTACTAATCCGTAAAGACGGACGCTTCGTTGTACCTGAACTAGAAGCTTTAAACCCAGAGAACTTAAAATAATAATAAAAACGCTCGGAATTTTCGCCGAGCGTTTTTTATTTCTTCCCTACCATTTCTATTTTCACATGTGGATTTTCTTTCTCTATAAGCCTTAAGAATTCATCCATATTTTGCGGCATCGCAACCATATGTACTTTATATGCATTCGTCGTAATTTCAAGAAACTTTCCGACCTGACGTATAATTCTCACATCTTTTAATACAATATCATCATTTAAAATACCGTACTTTAATACGCCATTTTCTACTTTATGTTTTTTAATAAATACTTCCCAAACGAGTGGTACATTTACAATGAAGCATAAACCCATCCCAATCAACGCTGACATCCAATGCGCTTTATTAGTGAAAAGCATGACAATTGGATATATAAACATAAAAACTAACGTAAGACAAACGAAAATGACTACTGACTTACTTCTTTGAATTGGAAAGTTCATACCTACACCCCCTAACCTAAATTATACCATTATTTCTATTTTGCTTCATAGAAAAAGGCCATTTCTAAATGACCTTTTACACAATGTACCTATAAAATTTCTTATCTACCTGTAGCACCGGAAAGTTTTTCGGCAACTCGTCTATACTCACACTTTCAAAACCATTCTTTTCATAAAAACGATGTGCCGCTAAAAATTTTACTGTTGTTCCTAAGTAAATATCTTTCAATTTTTTATCCTCAGCCCATGAAATTGCTGTTTGAAGCAACATATGTGATGCGCCCCATTCTTTTCCGCGAAACTCTTTCTTCACGAACATTTTTCTTAACGCTACTTGATGATTCTCAATATCTAATAAAGCTACTGTTCCAACTACTTTCCCATCATAAATTGCTATCCAAAAGTTTCCGTAATCCTTTTGATAGAATGTTTCTATTTCAAGTAAATCAGGTTGCTCTTCTTTCGTAATTGAAACATTATACTCTTTTTGCTGAATAGGAACGATAAGATCTACTACTTCCTCTTGAAACGTACTTTCATACGGAACAATACGAATCTTCTCGTTCATCGAATATCTTTCCATTCTGAAGCTAGTAAACTATATACAGCGATATCATGAAAATGATCATATAGCCATTCTTCCTCTCTTAAAATACCATCTAACTTAAATCCTAAACGTTCTGGAATTGCGCGGCTCTTCGCATTTCCAACACCGCACCGAATTTCAATTTTATTCAACTTTAAATTTTCAAATGCATAGTGAAGTACAGCCTTTACGCTACGCGTCATAATACCTTTCCCGCCAGCATCTTCTGCAAGATAATACCCAAGACTCGTCGCTTTCTTCCCCCAGCTCACTGGATGAATACCTACCATCCCAACGAGCTTTCCTTTGTAACGTATGCCACTTTCAAAACCATCTCCCTCTGCAAATTTCTTTAACCACATCGGAAAAATCTCATCATACGCATCAGCTGATTTCGTCCCATCTACCCAAGGGAGCCATTTTCGTAAATGATTACGGTTTTGATCTAATAATTGATATAATTCCCCTTTATGATGTTTTTCTAGTAATTGTAGTTCGATTTCGTCATCTACTCGGAGTGTGAACATGTTTTTTAGTCCCCTTTTTATTTTTCTTATTATTCTAACATTTATAACTAAAGACATATACGCTAATATATCGACTTATCGACTTATCGACTAACCTCAAGAATCATATATGCCAACATAGCACACAAAAAAGACGCACAGCCATCGCTATGCGTCTTTTCTATTACTTCTCTGCAACTTGAACTTCTTTTACGTAAGCTGCTTCGAATTTTTGGATGTCTCCTGCGCCCATGAAAATTAGAACGCCGTTTTTATGTTTCTTTAATACATCCGTTGTTGTATCTGTAATTAGTTCTGCACCGTCAATACGCTTTTGCAGATCTTCGATTGTTAATTCACCTTTGTTTTCGCGTGCTGATCCGAAAATATCACATAAGTATACTTGATCAGCTTTGCTTAGGCTTTCTGCGAACTCATCTAAGAACTTTTCTGTACGTGAGAATGTGTGTGGCTGGAATACAGCGACAATTTCACGCTCTGGATGTTTTTGACGAGCTGCTTCAATCGTTGCATTAATTTCTGTCGGATGGTGTGCGTAGTCATCGATAATCACTTGCTCTCCCATCGGCTTTTCATTAAAGCGACGTTTTACGCCTTCAAAAGTTGTTAGCTGATGCTTTACTGCTTCTACATCAACGTTTTCATAATGGCAAAGTGCAATTACTGCTAACGCATTTAATACGCTGTGATTGCCGTATCCTGTAATTTTGAACGTGTCATAGTACGTATTACGAACGAATACATCAAAAATAGTACCATCTGTTCTCTTTTGGATGTTGCGTGCTTGGAAATCATTATCTTCTCCAAATCCATAGAAAATAACAGGTACTTTCGCTTGAATTTTTTGAAGTTCTTCATCATCTCCACATGCAATAATGCCTTTTTTCACTTGCAATGCCATCTCTTGGAATGCACTGAATACATCATTGATGTCTGCAAAATAATCTGGATGATCAAAATCAATATTCGTCATAATTGCATAGTCTGGATTATAAGACAAGAAATGACGACGATACTCACAAGCTTCAAATACAAAATACTTACTATTTTCTACCCCATGCCCTGTTCCATCTCCAATAAGGTAAGATGTTGGGTGTGCACCTTGCATTACATGGGCTAACAAACCTGTTGTTGATGTTTTTCCGTGTGCACCAGTTACAGCAACACTTGTGTATTGGCTCATCAGGTCACCTAAGAAATGATGGTAACGATGGACTGGGATGTTTAATTCTTTTGCTGCTACGATTTCTTCATGCGTATCAGGAAATGCATTTCCTGCAATAATCACTTGTCCTTCTTCTACATTATTCTTATCAAAAGGAAGGATCGAGATACTACGCTTTTCCAACGCTGTTTGTGTAAAGAAACGCTTTTCATAATCAGACCCTTGAACAGTATGCTTCATATCATGAAGAATTTGCGCTAATGAACTCATTCCTGTTCCTTTAATTCCTACAAAATGGTAAACTGTCATCTTAAAGAACCTCCAACATTTCGAACTAATACAACGGCCTATCTATAAGACAGTATATGAATCTTTTCTTATTTTGGTAATCATCATACATTTTTGATGTAGTGAAGTTATTCTTCCCTTCACTTATCAGGATAAACTCGTACGTACTTCTTTATATATCCATAACAAGTCCATTATAGCAAAAAAGAAGCCGCTATACTATGATAACAGAAAAACTGATAGGGTCAATCACCTATCAGTTTTTCTCTCTTTTACATCTCTTCTCTTTTTTCTAATTGAACACGCTCTAAACGTGGGTTTGGACGATATTTACGACCAGCTTTTGCTTCTGGTTTCCCATTTAATTCTACATTATCACCAGTAAAGCCAATATTCATTTTTAATAAGCTACTTCCTACCCCGTATATGTCAACAGGTACGTTTTGAGCTTCAAATTCACGAATACGCTTCTCATCAAATCCACCAGTTACAACGATGTCTACATGCTGGAATCCTTCTTCATCAAGTGCTTTACGAAGTGCGAATACAAGCGATGGGTTTACACCACGTGGATCGAATGTTCCAAGTACTTCTGGGTGGCGAATGAAGTATTGATCAATCATCGTGCGGGACGTATCTACACGTACACCTTTTAATGTTGATCCAAATTCACGCGCTACGCGAAGTGCATCTGTAATGACATCATTGTTGTAATCAATTAATACAACTAATTCATCTTCTGGGAATTTCTTATGATATGCTTTTGCCGCTTCTACAACATCACCATTAAACATTTGAATTAATGCGTGAGGCATCGTCCCCATACCACTTTTGCCCCACCATTCATTCATCGCATGCGTCGCTTGTGCGCTCATACCTCCGATGTATGCTGCATAACCGTCACCAGCTTGTTGTGTATAATGATCGTCACGATCTCCCATGAAAATAACTGGTTTTTCTTTATCTACGCTACGCGCAGCTTGGACAACGTTATATACGTTTGTCGCAACCGATGTACGACGAGCTAAAATCCCATCAATGACACCTTCTAAAAATCCGAAATTTTCATAAGGACCATGAATTGTTAACACTGTTTCAAATGGACTAATTTTATCGCCATCTTTTAAAGAGTTAATCTCAAGTTCCTCAGGATTTTTAGCGAATGTTTGTAGCAATGCAATTACTTCATCCGTTCCGCAAAGAACTGCATTTTCCTTTTGGAAAAATTGCATCGTTACAACACTTTTCGGGCGAAATTCTTCGATGATTTCTCTAGTCTTTAAAAAGTAAACGGCAGAGAACCACCCTTCTCCAACACGTTCGTCAAATTTAAATGTTTTATTTGTTAGTCTATTTATTTCACCTTTTAATTTTAATTCAATTTCTTTCATGTCGCTTTACTCCCTACTTTACTATCCAACATTTTCTCTTAGTATACAGCATAACCGTTTACTATACATTTGTTTCCTGCATAGCAGCGAATTCATCCTCAGAAATAAGGACATCTCTTGGCTTCGTTCCTCTTGCTTCAGAAATAATTCCTTGCGATTGCATCTCTTCAATGAGACGTGCTGCGCGATTATAACCGATGCGGAATTTTCGCTGTACAGAAGATGTGGACGCTCCCCCTTGTTCTACAACAAATTGACATGCTTCGAAGAACAATTCGTCTTCCGACTCAGCTTGTTCTGTTTTCGCTAATAAATCCTCTTGCTTAAATAAGTAATTCGGCTTCATTTGCTTTTTCACATGATCAACTGTTTTTTCAATCTCATCATCCGATACATATACACCTTGTACACGAACAGGCTTAGATGTACCGTTCCCTAAGAATAACATATCACCACGGCCAAGTAATTTCTCCGCGCCACCAATATCGATAATCGTACGCGAATCAACTTGAGATGATACAGTAAACGCAATACGCGTTGGAATGTTTGACTTAATTAAACCTGTAATAACATCTACAGATGGACGCTGCGTCGCTACTAATAAATGAATACCACAAGCACGTGCTTTTTGCGCAATACGACAAATCGCTTCCTCAACATCACCAGGTGCTACCATCATTAAGTCGGCTAACTCGTCAATGACAATAACGATATAAGGTAATGTTTCTCCCGGAATTTCTCGCTCACTTACAATCGTATTATAACGAGTTAAATCACGAGCACCTGCGTGCGCAAACAATTCATAACGGCGTTCCATTTCCTCAACTGCCCATTTTAATGCAGCTGTTGCTGCTTTTACATCCGTAATAACAGGTGCTACAAGATGTGGAACAGAATTGTATGGTGCAAGCTCAACCATCTTCGGATCGATTAACATTAACTTCACTTCATGTGGTTTCGCTTTATATAAAATACTCGTTAAAATCGCGTTAATACACACACTTTTACCTGAACCCGTTGCACCCGCAATAAGTCCGTGCGGCATTTTTCGAATATCCGTTACAATTGGATCCCCTGAAATATCAAGCCCCAGCGCAACAGTAAGCGGTGATTCACTCTTTGTGAATACAGGACTTCTTAAAATTTCGCGAAGAAATACTGGCTTACTTTCTTTATTTGGAACTTCAATTCCAATCGCACTCTTCCCTGGAATTGGCGCTTCAATACGAATATCTTTCGCAGCTAAACTTAACTTAATATCATCACTTAAATTTGTAATTTTATTTACTTTCACACCTGGGTCTGGCTGCACCTCAAAACGAGTGACTGCCGGACCTTGCGATACATTAATAACATGTGCTCCAACGTGAAAATTATTAAACGTTGTATCTAATAATTCTTTCTGCTCCTCTAACCATTCTGTATTATCTAACGCTGATTGCTGTGGAATCGACAACAGCGCTAATGGCGGAACAGTGTATGTCGGTGGTGTGTGCAATACATTTCGCATATCGTTCTCTCTTTGATTTACAACATATGCTTTCTCTTGTACTTCCGTACTTGAAATTGGCTTTTGTACTTGCTCTACCACTACTTGCTGTACTGGTTGTTCTTCCACTTGTGGCTCTGCTACTACTTGCTGCACTGGGTGCTCTTCCACTTGTGGTTCTGCTACTACTTGCTGCACTGGGCGTTCTTCCACTTGTGGTTCTGCTACTACTTGCTGCACTAGGTGCTCTTCCATTTGTGGTTCTGCTACTACTTGCTGCACTGGGTGCTCTTCCACTTGTGGTTCTGCTACCTCTTGTTGCACTGGCTTATTCTCTACTCGTACATTAGCAGAAGGCTGCATTGCATTTGCTCTAGCTGCATGTCTTTCCATTAATCGTGTTCTATCTTGTTTCAACATAACAACATTAAATGGTACATGACGCTTTTTCTCACGTTTTGGTTCTTCTTTTTGTACAACTGGTTGTTCTTCTGCGACTGGTGTTTCCTCGGCAACTGGTTGTTCTTCTACGACCGGCGCTTCTTCTACAACTCGTTGCTCTTCTACGACCGGTGCTTCTTCTACAACTCGTTGCTCTTCTGCGACTGGCGCTTCTTCTACAACTCGTTGCTCTTCTACGACCGGTGCTTCTTCTACAACTCGTTGCTCTTCTGCGACTGGCGCTTCTTCTACAACTGATTGCTCTTCTACGACCGGTGCTTCTTCTACAACTGATTGCTCTTCTACGACCGGTGCTTCTTCTACAACTCGTTGCTCTTCTGCGACCGGTGCTTCCTCGACAACTGATTGTTCTTCTACAATCGGTGCTTCTTCTACAACTGGTTGTTCTTCTGCAATTAAAACATCCGCAAAGCTTTGAACATCTTTCTTCGTTTGTTCATCAGCCTCAGCAACATGTATGAATTCACTCTTTTGTTCAATTGCTTCAGCTTCTTGCTGAATGTCCTCAAGTGCTACAAATGTCTCTACTACAGGCGCGTTTATTTCTGCAATCACTTCTACTTCTTCTGACTCTTCCGTTTCCGCAATTACTTCAGCTTCTTCTGACTCTTCTACTTCCGCAATTACTTCCACTTCTTCTGACTCTTCTGCTTCCGCAATTACTTCCACTTCTTCTGACTCTTCCGTTTCTGCAATTACTTCCACTTCTTCTAACTCTTCCGTTTCTGCAATTACTTCCACTTCTTTTGACTCTTCCGTTTCTGCAATTACTTCAGCTTCTTCTGACTCTTCTGCTTCCGCAATTACTTCCACTTCTTCAGGTGCCTCTGTTTCCATAACTACTTCTTCAAGCTCTTCCGTTTCTGCAATTACTTCCACTTCTTTTGACTCTTCCGTTTCTGCAATTACTTCAGCTTCTTCTGACTCTTCTGCTTCCGCAATTACTTCCACTTCTTCAGGTGCCTCTGTTTCCATAACTACTTCTTCAAGCTCTTCCGTTTCTGCAATCACTTCTACTTGTGACACTTCTTCTGGTATTTCCACAATGATTGTTTCTTCAAGTTTTTCTTCTGCTTTGACAATCACTGATTCTTCTAGAGCTTGCTTTTCTACTTCAATAGTAGGTTGTTTTATTTCTGTATTACGTTTAATTTCTTCTGATAATATTGTATCCTCGTGCTCTACTTTAGAAGCTACTAATTCTTCTTGTAGATTGTTTTCGTTTAACACCACTACATCTTTTTCTAGCTTAGCACTTTCCATCTGCTCAGCTACTGTTTTATGAAGTAATTCATCCGCTGGAACTTCCTGCGGTGTACTCATTTCTTGAATCACTTCTTTTTCTTCTACTAAAGGCACTTGGCGTTCAATTTCATAACCGTTTTTCTCTAGCCATTGATCAACAACTGATTTTTCTTCTTTTTTGCTCTGTTGACCTTGCTGTTCAACTACTTCACCTGAAGCAGAAGACGTTGCTTGTCCTTCTGAGAAATCAGATAATGTATATCCTTTTTTCTCTAACCATGCATCAACGACTGATTTACCCTCTACAGATATTTCAAGGTCTTCTCTTTCCTTTACTTCCTCCTGCTTTTCTTCCTTTTTCTCTACTGAAGGACGATTATATCCATAAATTGGCGAAATCATTTCTGTTGGCCGAAATGGTCTACGGTTACTCTCTTGCGAAGGTGCAGATGCCTTTTTAACGACAGACTCCCGCACCGGTTCATATTGCACTTCCGGCTCTTCATATGTAGAAACTACCTTTTCCACATACGGTCGTCTGCTTCTTTCCACCTTTATTCCTCTTTGGGCAGTCGGTTCTTCATATGTTACTCCTTGAACAGGTTGTTCTTCGAAGCGATTTACTTCGCTTTCATCCTCTTCATCGAACCCATTATCCGGTACTAAAGGAAAACGGCATTTACCTGCATTCCTACTTGCCATTTGTGCTTCTCTTGCTTCAGTGTAGTGGTTTACACGAGGAATTTTCGGCTGACTTTCAATTTGCTTTGGTACTTCTTTATTCATCGCTGTTTGTTCTTCCTCTTTGTTAAACAGCTTTTTCATCCAATCTAACATGCTTACCACTCTTTCTACTAAATAGTAACATCCTTTATTGTATCAGCATTCGGCAAAAAGTGCAGGTAAAATTAAGCATGTCATATTTATCCATAATATTCTAATTTACGAGTGTTTTCATATAAAAAAAACGCAGTCTTTCATGTAAGACTGCGCTTAAGCTTTACTCTTCTGATATGCATCTATGCTATCCGTTACACTTTGCAATAAAGAATTTACATACTGCGGGTCAGATAATTTTTTATCTTCTTCATGGTTTGACATAAACCCAAGTTCTAATAACACACCAGGAACCTTTGCCCAATTAAATCCAGAAAGATCATCCCGAAATTTAATTCCATTTACTTTTACTTGCTGGTTCTCCCTCATTTTATTTACAATCATTTGAGAGATTTGAAGACTTTCCGCATAAATCTCTTTCGTATATGGACTTCCTTCTGCCGGCGTCAATACAGCGAATCCACTTTGGTTTGGATTTTCAGAACCATCTGCATGAAGACGTAAAAATAAATTAGCCTTATGATTATTTGCGAATGTCGCCCTTTCTTTATTACTTATATCAACGTCTTGTGATGTTCTCGTCATTAATACTTGTATTCCCTTTGCTTCTAACTTTTCTTTTAATACGAAAGCCATTTCTAATACAAGTACAGCCTCTCTCTTTTTCGTCACAACACCTGTTGTACCGTCTGTCACTTTATATTTTTGCGTTGTTGCCCCTGGTCCAATCGGCTCTAAATTTAAATTCGCTTTTTGTTGATGCCCTGGATCAATAACGACGAGAAACTTCTCTTGTTTTTCATTACTCTCTACTTTTTGTTCATTATTTTGCACTGGTTGCTCAGTCGGCTGCACTGGCGTAGTTTCTTCTTTCTTTTCATCAGATGATACTTCCTCTTGCTTATGTTCTACTTGCTCATTCGTTTGAATTGCTTGCGATTCTTCGTTCTTTTCTTGTTCTTGCTGCTTTTCTACCGGTGCATCTTCTTTGGTATCTTTGTTTTTCTCTTGTATAGAAGATGTAGTTTCTTTTTTCGGCTGCTCTTGTGAACAACCGGCCATATATATTCCAATGAATGCAATCATGCTCATTATTTTTATATACTTCATACTTCTCTCCCATCACTTTGCACCGGATTCAAAGTTTTTCTTATAATTGCCCTATAATCTCATCCATATTTCCAATATAAACTGGCTGCCATTTTTCTGTACCACGTTCTGCAGTATAAACCGGATAAGCGTCATCATCTATATTTACGAAAACTGGATCGCCCATATCCGTTTCATATCCAATTGTAATCCATCCTTCTTGCCACTTTCCATTTTCTTCACTTATTAATGAATTTTTATGTTTATCATATCGATAACCGATTTGTCCTTTTTCTAATTCACTTTCACTAAACACATATATTTCATAAGTACCTAGCTCAATATCTTGCTGTTTTGAAGTTTCAATTCGTTTTAGAAGTTCTGCGATTTTTGGTTGTTGTTTCATACGTCTATCCCCTTCTACTTTTCTAAATTTTAACTAGTTTGTTTATAAAATACAATATAGATTTTAAGAAAAAAGGTGACATCCTTATCATATTAACAATTTTTTGAATATATCTATCACTACTCTCAATATATCAACGATTTTTTAAATATATCTATCACTATTCTCAATATATCAACGATTTTTTGAATATATCTATCACAACTCTCAATATATCAACGATTTAACACGAAATTTCGATTTACCGACAAAGAATGACAAAAAAAGAGAGGTTGTCCAAAAGGACAACCTCTCTTTTCTTATATCAATTAAAATTTGAACTCTTGTCCAACTTCAAAGCTATCTTCTAATACAAGAATACCTTTTTCTTGTGGAGCGTCTGGAAGCTCTAATTCACGTGCAGAGCAGATCATTCCAGAAGAAGGAACACCGCGAAGTTCTGCTGGTTTAATTAACATACCGCTTGGCATTACAGCACCAATTTTTGCAACGACAACTTTTTGTCCTGCATCAACGTTTGGTGCACCACATACGATTTGTAGTGTTTCTGTACCGATTTCTACTTTACAGATGTTTAGCTTATCAGCATTTGGATGCTTTTCTTTTTCAGCTACATAGCCTACAACAAATTTTGGAGAAAGATCTGCTTCTACTGTTTCTTCAAAGCCATTCTTCGCTAAAATTTCGTTGATTTTCTCTACAAGCTCTTTCGTTAATGTAAGGTTGCCTGTTTCTTTTACTTCTAAGTAAGAAGATGCATTAAAGATGTTGAATCCTGCTGTCTCGTTGCTTTCACGATCGTATACGCGTGCAACATCTCCTTTGCGATCAAAAGTACGGTTCTCTAAAGTAATATCTTGTAAGGCAACAATTAAAGTGTCACCAATTCCTTCAAGGTTGTAAAAAACGTTCACTTCGTTCATCCTTTCTCTTTTCCATCTGTCTTCTTCCGATTTTTCGCTAAAATAAAGATTGGTTCAAATTCTCCATCTTCATATACGAATGAAAGTGATGTAATCGGAACATGCCCTTCGGCAAAAAATTTCATTGTCATTTGTGCAATAATATCATAACCGATTTCGTTGACGATATCAGCAATAATTAATACATCTTGGTGAGGAACAGCAACAACCATGTCACCAGAAATCTTTTCACGCATCGATTGTAGTAACGATTCGTTTAAAATACGAGTCGCGTCATACCCATCATTTGTGTTTAAAAAGTAGAATGTATTACCCGCTACTGTGTCTTGTTTAAATTCATAACCTAATGAGCGTGCGTTGAATAATGCCATTTCACGCACTTGCTGTTCTGTAAGTTCTAATTTTTGTAATAGACGCTCGTCAATTAGTCGATACGTTTTATTCGAATCTAACGCATAGTAAATACGTGTTTCCGCCGTATGATCCGTCATAATAAACGGATTTCCTTCTTCTGCTTGTTTCGGGAAAGAAGTAGAGCGAATAACAGGTAAAATTTTCGCTCCGCTATTTTCTTCTTTATGCATCGCAATTAGCGCTTCTTGTACGTAATAAGCAACTTCTTCAATTGCCTTTTCTTTGTTCACTTCCCATTTTGCCACAACTCCTGGAAGCGATACGTTAATACCTTTTTTGGAGTCTTTTTGTTCAATACGTAAAACTTCTTTCTCACTATCATACTGAAAGTCCCATTCTGGGCGAGATAATTTCTTTATTAACTCATCTTTCATCTTTTTACTTGTCATCTTCATCTCTTTTTCCTCCCTTCCAAAAAAACAACCTCCCCCGCGAAGGTAGAGGTTGTTTTACAATTCAATTGGCAAATTGCCTTATTTTAAACCTTCAATGAACTCTTCGATTTGTTCTTGTGTTTTACGATCTTTGTTTACATAGCGACCAGTTTCTTCACCTTTATTGTACGCTACAAAGCTCGGAATGCCAAATACGTCTAATTTTACACATAGATCAATAAACTCATCGCGATCTACATAGTAAAATGAGAAATCACTATATTTCTCTTCTACTTCTGGCATAAATGGGTCTACAAAGCGGCAGTCTGGGCACCATTCTGCTGAGAACATAAAGACTACATTCTCTTCATTTTTTAACTGTTGGAATTGCTCCATGCTTTCTAATGACTTCATCTATATTTCCTCCTCTAACGAGTGCATTTTTCATGTTATAATCTTTCTTTTATACTACCATACATCGCGCACGGTGCAAGGTTTATGCTTGCTTTTTGTCATACTTATATTGCCCAACTAACAACTTAACAACGTGTACAAATAATTCCGTACGGTCGACATAATCATCTGTAAAAATACCGATCGCACCTTCGTGACTACGAATATCTTTTCGCTGCACAAACTCTTCCATCACTTCGCTTAATTCCTTACCATCTTCAAGAGGTGCTAAAAAATCGTCTGGTAACGTAATACGCGCTCCTCCGGCCACAAATACTTTCCCATCACTTGTTGCTAGCGCGCCCCAGTTACACATAAATAAACCGTGCTCCGTTTTCATTACGCCGCCTTCTAGCCCAATACCAATTGGAGCTTCTCCTTCCTCTAGCGCTCGCTTCGCTCTATTAATCGCTCCTTGCATCGTCTCTTCATCTGAGAAAGGCTGAGCTGATACTCCTGACGGAACAGAAAGAGATGTAATTTCAGCATCTTTCCAAACCTTCTCCACAGCCCCAACCTTCGTTTTATTCTTTGATCCAACCACTACTTTCATTTCGTTCACCTCTATAAAAATTCATCATTCTATTCTAATATCCGCTTCGGCACAAATTAAGTACCAACCACTACCACACACCATCAGGGAATTCCTTCTCCCCATAAAAGAAGGTCGCTTTCTACAATATTACTGGTCCTAAACACAAAAACAGGCTTCTTCTTTCTTCCTACCCGCGGTCTTAATACATCATTCGAGCACCCATTAGGCACTAACCGCCACCACTCATCGCTGGGTCATCTATTCAACCTAAAAAAAGAAGGGTTTTTCGCCCTTCTTCTCTACGCGTTATTCTTAATTGTCTCTAACGTCGTTTTATCTGTTGTTCTTACAAGCTTCGTAATTAATTCTTTCGCCGCTGCATAATCATCAACATGTAAAATTGAAGCATGTGTATGAATGTAGCGTGCACAAACACCAATTACTGCTGATGGGATACCAGAGTTACTTGTATGTACACGGCCCGCATCTGTACCACCTTGTGAAATAAAGTATTGGTACGGAATGTTGTTTGTTTCTGCTGTATCTAAAATGAATTCGCGCATTCCTCTATGTGTTACCATCGTGCGATCATAAATACGAAGAAGAGCACCTTTTCCTAATTGACCGAACTGCGTTTTGTCACCAGATGCATCGTTTGCTGGACTTGCATCAAGCGCATAAAAAATGTCTGGTTGAATCATATTTGCAGCTGTTTGCGCTCCGCGGAGGCCTACTTCTTCTTGTACAGTAGCACCAGAATATAATGTATTTGGTAATGTTTCATCTTTTAATTCTTTTAACAATTCGATTGCAAGACCACATCCGTAACGGTTGTCCCAAGCTTTCGCCATAATTTTCTTCTCATTTGCCATCGGTGTGAATGGGCAAATCGGCACGATTTGTTGTCCTGGTTTTACACCAATTTCAATCGCATCTTCATAACTATCTGCACCTATATCAATTAACATATTTTTTATATCCATCGGTTTTGCACGTTGCGCGTCACTTAATAAATGAGGAGGAATAGAACCAACAACCCCAATAACAGGACCATTCTTCGTCATAACTTGTACACGCTGTGCTAATAAAACTTGACTCCACCATCCGCCTAACGTTTGAAAACGAAGCATTCCGTTTTTCGTAATTTGCGTAATCATGAAACCTACTTCATCCATATGACCTGCTACAAGAACACGCGGGCCAGTTTCGTCCCCTTTTTTCAGACCAAATACGCTACCTAAACCGTCTTGTACAATTTCATCCGCATATTTGCTTAATTCTTGTTTCATAAAACGGCGTACATCATGTTCAAAACCTGATGCACCTTGTAATTCTGTTAACGTACGAAATAATTGTAATGTCTCTTTATTCACGAAGTCCCCTTCTTTCAAACCTTAGTAGAATACCTCTTTTATTGTAACGAAATTTTCGAAATGTTTCTAGTTTCTTCTTTTTTGGCTGTATTTGCTTTATAATTATTATCGGTACACTATTTTTATTTTATAGAATTGAGGTGAATATATGAGCTGGAAAGGTTTAGTAGCAGGTCTTGGCGTTGGGTTCGCAGCTGGTTATCTCGTTGCAAACAAAGTACAAGAACAATCCCATATTTCTTCAGAAAAAGCATTGAAAATGGTGAAACAAGCATTAAGTCATAAAGGTGAAATTACTGGCTCTTGGGTACATATGGTTCCAGAGACATTTGAAAAATATGATGTCGCATATGAAGTTTATCGCGGCGGTCTTACAACAATGTTAAATGATATACAAGAACGATTTGAATTTTTAGTTGATGCTAAAACAGGTACTGTTTTAGAGGTTATAGCAGCATAAAAAGGAGGGTTCCCATTAGGTGAACCTCTTATTTTTTTTGAAATTGCGGGTATTGATTAAAATTATATCAGCGATTTCCCAATTATATCGGCGCAACTCAATTTATATCAGCGTTTGTTTAAATATATCGACTTACCGACAAAACCCGACAATAAAAAAGAGGCTGCTCCAATAAATATGATGGAACAACCTCCTATTTTTATGCTTCTATACTCGTTTTCCGTTCTACTTTTTCTACGATATGCCCTTCCTCATTCCACTTCACAGCGCGATAATATGCGTCATGGTAAAACGTAAACCATGCCTCTTTTTCAGCACCATACTTCATCCACTTTTGTTTATTTTCAATCGAGGTCATCGGATAATCGTCGTATGCCATTACCCATAATACATTTTGATGTGCGTGCGTCGGTAATAGGTCTGCTAAATGAAGCATCGTTTCCCCATGGCTTTCTAAAGCAATAACTGCATGTCCATCACTATGACCACCTGTATGCACCATTTTTATTTCATCTGTAATTTCTATTTCTTGCTGGAACGTAACAACTTGATCTACAATCGGCTCCCAATTTTCCTTCCAATATGTATTACGGGATCTAATATTTGGGTTCCTCATTTCATTCCATTCTGTTTCACTTACGTAAACTTTCGCATTTGGAAACGCAGGTACAAGGTGATCATCTTCCCATTTTGTTAAACCAGATGCATGATCAAAATGAAGATGTGTCATTAAGACGTAGTCGATATCTTCTGGCTTTAATCCTAGTTTTTCTAATGATTCATAAACCGATGATTCTTCTGTTACACCTTGATTTCGCTTCATCTTTTCATTCAATTTACCGTTTCCTATTCCGGAATCAATGAGCATATTTCCGTCTTTCGTTTGCAAAAGTAACGGATCTGTTCGTAAATAAATATGATTTGTATCATTATGTTTATACTTACGTGACCAAAGTACTTTCGGGACGACACCAAACATCGCTCCCCCGTCTAAATGTGTGTTCCCACCTTTTAGCCACGTCACTTTTATATCTCCAATTTGTAACTGTTCCATTTTTCATCCCCCTTTTCTTTTAATACTAACATAAAATTCTGATTATTTTAGATACAAAAAAACCTATGCATTACTGCATAGGTTCTGTACGATATTTTGCTTCCACTCGGTAAATACGATGACCTTTACTAGAGAATTTCTCTTCGTACTCAGTCATAATGTTTCCTTCATAATCACTATTATGAAGATCTAGGCTAAGGTAAGTTAATAACATACCATACTCAGCCATACTCATAAGAGAATATTCAAATAAACCTTGGTTATCTGTTTTGAAATGAATTTCTCCGCCTTCTACTAACACTTCTTCATAATTACGTAAAAACGTTTTATACGTTAAACGACGCTTCGTATGACGTTTCTTTGGCCATGGATCTGAGAAGTTTAAATAAACGCGATCAATCTCACCTTTTGCAAAGAAAACTGTTAAATCTTCAGCATCTTTATTAATTAACTTTAAGTTCGGTAATTCTTCTTCAATTAATTTATCAAGTGCGTCTACAACAACACTTGTGAATTTTTCAATTCCAATATAATTAATATGTGGATTTGCTTTTGCCATATCATACATAAAGCGGCCACGACCTGTACCTACTTCAATATGAATTGGTTGTTCATTTCCAAATACTTCTTTCCAGTTACCAGCGCGCTCCTCTGGGTTTCCAATTACGATATGTGAATACTCATTAATTCGATCCATTGCATATGGTTTATGTCTTAAACGCATAGATGTCTCCCTCTCTTTACATAGCTATTTTAAAGGAATAATTCCTTCTCTCTGTTTTTAATCAATCTACCAAACAAAAAACCAAGTACGTACGAGCACTCGGTCCGTTTCTTTCAAGTATAAGATGTACCATTTTGATAAAAACTACATACAGCATTAAACATTCCATGACGAAACAGCTTTTTCTCTTACATTTCTAAAAAGAGAAAAACAATCGAAAGGATGATCCGTTCATGCCAATTAATCAACAACATCAATTAGAAGTGCTGAAAGATATTTTAGTCAATCACCAAAGTGATTGTTGCGGGACAGTTTCTGAATGCGAGCAATTAGAGCGTCTCATTCAATCGTTACTCGCAAACGATAATGTAAGTAGTGACGCTAAAGCAATGCTAAACGATGTATATTCTTATAGTCAATCGGGTAAATCTTCCTCTAATTTGGACAACCACATTTCCAATAATCAAGAACAACTTACTCAGTGGATTGCTGGAATGGACAATTTTTCTTAAGTATTATTCTGAAGCAAGTAGTTGCTGTAAATATTGATGCCAATATTCAGCTTCTGCTTGCTGTTTTTTTGTTGTATGCCATTGAATAGACAAAATCGTTTGTGCTATCACATACCATCTCATACGCCTAAGCAGCGATTCATCCATTTCAATATCATAATAACCGAGCCACTCACTCCACTCCTGGCGCGGAATGTACCAATATAATAACATACCGAGGTCTAGAGCTGGGTCAGCAATTACAGCTCCATCCCAATCAATTAAAAACAATTCATCTTCATCCGACAATAGCCAGTTGTTATGGTTTACATCACAATGGCATACAACGAATTCATTGTATTCAATAGCTTTTAATGAATCCATTAAATATTGAAGGCCTTGCTGAATTGTTTCATCATCCCTTATATCTCCTCTTAAAACGAGTTGCAGTTGTTGTAATAACTCTTGTGCGTGAAGCGGCTGCTTCCCAAGTCTTTGAATCATCTGTACAAGCGCTTTAGAGGAGTGTATTTTCTTCAAAAGTTTCGCAACACGTTCTAGTTTCATATCCTCTGGCTCTAGCTTCTGTCCCGGAAGCCATTTTTGAGCAGAAATTACATCACCATTCGTTACCCTTCTTGTCCAAAGTAATTTTGGAACAATTCCTTCTGCTGACAATACCGCTAAAAAGGGCGATGTATTCCGCTTTAAAAATAACTTCTGTTGTCCGTTTTGCGCAATATATGCATCGCCCGTTACTCCACCAGCCGGTACAAGACTCCACTCTTTTCCTAATAATTGTTCCAACCATTCCATATTCATTACCCGTTAACAAATCCTTATCTTTTATAGTTATGAAAAGAAAAACCGCAACATTTCTACACATGTTGTGGATTCATATATTTTACTGTAAATGAAAAGAAAAATTAGCCTAAGCCAAAAATCCTCTATTTTATTTTACAAAACCTGTCATAGAATGACAACTTATCAAAATCGTCACCTTTGTCAATTCTACATTTATTACATTCTCATCGTCAAGTAGCGATTTGTCACATTATCGTCAATATATACGTGCTAATTGGAGCGAGCCTAAGTTCCTTTCCTCTAAATGAAGAAATTGGCTCTATTTTCGCTTCGTTTTCGTTTACTAACACATGCCACGTTGCTTCTTTCGGAAGTTGCACAGTTTTAGCTTCTAAACCGCTATTAAATAAGACGATAATCTCTTTCCACGGCCCAAACGATTCTGCATGCTCTAGGTGATATGCAAGTACTTCTGTAGATGTTTGTAAAAAAGTCATATGTTTTTTTATAAGGTCTGCACTTTGTAATCGGAATGCCCCATGCTCTTTACGAATCGCGATTAAACCTTTTATATAGTTAACGGTCTCTATCTCTTTCTCTTTTTGATCCCAATCTAATTGATTGATCTCATCATTTGCATTATAACTATTTTCATTTCCTTTCTTCGTACGATAAAACTCTTGCCCTGCGTGTAAGAAAGGAATGCCTTGTGAAAGAATAACCATTGCGCTCGCTAACAGGTGACGTTTTTTCAAAATCGTTTCTGATTCTTCATTACTGCGCACTAGTTTATCCCACATCGTCATATTATCATGACATTCTACATAGTTAATGCTTTGCGCTGGCTCTAGAAACAGCCCTGTTTCTTTCATACTTAAAAGACTTCCTGCTGCAATATACTGCAAATGATTACAGTCTACATGCCCACCAAATGCAAAACCACGCTTATTTATATGAAATGTACTCCCTTTTATCCCATCACGAAATTGATCATTAAACTGTGCGATATGTGGCATTTTCTTCGCATTATTTAACGTTGCTTTTTCCTCAAGAGGAAGCGGTGTTTGTAAATCCCATCCTTCTCCTAATAACAAAGCATCTCGTTTTATGTTTCGCACTTCTTTCTCTATCATATTCATTGTATCAACATCTAAAATTCCCATTAAGTCGAATCGGAATCCATCGACATTGTATTCAGTAAGCCAATATAAAATAGACTCTACAATGAATTTCCTCATCATTTTCCGTTCAGACGCTATATCATTTCCGACTCCCGTCCCATTAGAAGGCATACCATCTTCACCATGACGAAAATAATATCCTGGAACAAGCTTCTCAAATGATGATAGCTCTCTTTCATAAACATGATTATATACAACATCTATAATCACCCTAATACCTTGTTCATGAAATGTTTCAATTAGTTGTTTGCACTCAACTATCCTGTTATACGGATCAGAGGGGTTTGTAGCATAAAATCCTGTTGGTGCATTGTAATATAATGGATTGTACCCCCAATTATAGGCAGAAGAAGGATTCGCCTCATCCACACCACCGAAACAATATAAAGGCAATAATTCAACATGCGTAACACCTAAATCTTTTATATGAGACAAACCTGTCAATGTCCCATTTCGTCCTGTTGTTCCTTCTTCCATTAGCCCTTTATACGTCCCTTTTTTACTCACTCCACTGTTCGGATGAATAGTAGCATCACGAATATGCAATTCATACAATATGGCATCTGTCATTGCTTGTAATGGTGGTAATTGCTCTCGTTTCGTTACAGTCGTCTTTTCTAAATCGATAACAATGCCATACTTTCCATTTACAGTCACTGACTTTGCGTAAGGATCCACCGCTTCGTTCCATATTAAATTAATACAAACAAGAAATGTATAGCGTGCTCCGTCTAAATCACCTTGTAATGTTTGAATCCAAACTCCGTTTTCTCCCCTGTACATTTCATGATCGGTATATTCTTTATCGCTCTTATAAATTCTTACTTTCGCAAGCCTTGCAGTTGGGGCCCATACTTTAAATGTCGTTTCTTGTTTTTGATACACAGCACCTAAATCTGTACCTTCGTAATAATACTTTTCATCGAAAATTTTTGTTCGAATAACAGCACCTATTTGTAAATCAGTTTCTTCATTCCGTTCATCTCGTACTGTATAATACTTCCCCACATCTAGCGGCTCTTCTATAAAGCACTCATACTTCGTTGCATCTGGAAGCGCAATAGTATGAGCAATCGGTAAATCTTTCACATTACTTCCTTCTTGCAAACGAAATGTCCGACTTGTTCCATACGCATGTGGGAGCAAAATTGTAATTTTATTCATTTCATCTAAATAGGCATCAAATGGACGTTTTACTTTCAACATAAAAAAATCACCATCATTCTCAAAGTTAAAATAAAGTGAAACTTTAATGAGCGAGAAAATTTTTCCATCCTCACTTATTATTAGCCTTCACCAATTAGGCGAGATAAAATGAGCTGCAAATGATAAGGCTTTTCTTATCAACAAGACTCTATACAGTAACTCCATTCTTCTCTATAGTATATTCACCTGCATAAAAAACGTTTTCAACATTCTATTTTTGTAATTTTATTTCAGCAATCGATTTATACTTCGGGGTTTCTTTCACGTGGGATTCGTATAAAGTAATTGTATCTACTTGAAATGATATTTCAGGCACTTCTTTTATACTTTCTAAACGAAACTTTTCTTCTCCTATCCATTTACGAGCAATGGTAATATGCGGGTGATACGGGCGTGTTTCTAGAGAAAATCCATTTTCTTCACAAATGGCATGTATTTGCTTTTGCAACTGAAACAAATCGTGATTCTCACTTACCTTCGCCCAAAAAATACGAGGCTGATCTTCCCTACCAAACGTTGAAAAACCTTGTAACGTGAAGGATAGTTCTTTTGTTTCTGCAATTGTTTGTAATCCATTCTTTATTCCCTCTAACTGTTCCTCCGTTGCACTCCCTAAAAATGAAAGGGTAATATGATAGTCTTCTTTATGTACCCATGAACGAAATTGTAATTCCTCTTGCATGTCCTCTTTATAGTTAGACAGCATTTCTTTTATATGATTCGGTAACGTAATTGCGACAAAATAATGCAGTTCCATGTACATCTTCTCCTTCTTTCTATTGTTGCTTTTCTTTCTTATCTCATTCAGGTAAAAAGAAGCCGCTCTCCAAAATAGAGAGCGGACATTATTTATATATCCATTACTTCGCTAATTCATGAATTGCTTGCGCGTAAATTGCTGTTGCTTTTAATAAGTCTTCAATTTCGATATACTCATCTTTTTGATGCGCAAGTTCTTCTTTTCCAGGGAATAGCGGGCCAAATGCCACACCAGCTTTTAATGAACGAGCATAAGTACCGCCGCCGATTGCTAATAGTTCTGCTTTTTCACCTGTTTGTTCTTCATACACACGTTGTAACGTACGGATTAATACGTGATCTTTATCGACGTGATGTGGGCGAGAATTAGAATAGTCAGCCACTTCAAAACCATGTGTACCAACATATTCTTTCAACTTCACAATTGTTTCTTCAAAGTTAGTTGTAACTGGGTAACGTACGTTTAGCCCTAAGTTACCACCGTTTTCTTTCGTATAAGAAATGCGACCGACATTCACTGTTAACGGACCGCTAATTTCATCTTTATAAGCAATAGTAGCTTTTTCACCAAAAATATCACCAGTAAATGTTTCTGTTGCAAATGTCGCAAATGCAGTTGCTTTTCCATCAAGTGAAACTGTAGTTAAGAAGTTTGCTAATAATAAACCTGCATTTTCTCCTTTTTCAGGAGTAGATCCGTGCGCTGAAATTCCTTCTATTTGCACCGTCACTGTATTTCCTTCTATAGTCGATTTCCCTATTTTTTTAGCAGTTTGTAAATACTCTTCATATGCTACTGTAAGTGCATTTACATCTTCTCCTGTAATAACCGCTTCTGCAAAATCAGGAACCATATTTAAACGGCGCCCTGAATCAAATGAAACAAGTTCATATGTACCTTTTTTCTCTTCACTACCATTTTGCACAACTTGTATATCAGAAATTCCTTTTTCTGCATTAATAATTGGAAAATCCGCGTCTGGCGCAAAACCGATTGTTGGCATTTCTTCGTTTTTAAAGTAGTGATCTACACATTTCCAATTGCTTTCCTCATCTGTTCCTATAATCATACGAACACGTTTGGAAAGAGGTAAGCCTAATTCCTTCACAATTTTCATCGCATAATATGCTGCCATCGTTGGGCCTTTATCGTCAATTGCACCACGTGCAAAAATCTTTCCATCGCGAATATCCGCACTATATGCAGGAGTCGTCCAGCCATCTCCTTCTGGTACAACGTCAACGTGACAAAGAATGCCTACTAACTCTTCTCCTTGTCCCATTTCAAGATGACCTGCATATCCTTCTAAATTTTTAGAAGCAAAACCTTCAGTTTCTCCTTTATGTAACATGAAAGATAAAGCTTTTTCTACACCTTCACCGAATGGTGCGCCCTCTTTCGCCGATTCTTCTTCCCATACACTTTTAATTTGTAAAAATTGTTGTGTATCACGAATTAAATCATCTTTTCGTTTCGCAACTTCTTCTGTCCAATTAATTGCTGACATCACGCATCCATCCTTCACTATATTGTTTCTTTCATCATAACAAACCGAAATCTCTTATGCCATACACGAAAACTAAATACCGAACAATTGTAATATTTCAGATATTTCTTATTAGTTTTTCTTTTATTTTTTCAAAAAAATTTGCAGGAATTTGGCGTTTTACGTAGAATTTTATGTGTTAGTTGACTGACCATATATACAATGTCAACTACCAATATTTTTCTATATGAATATTTGTTAAATTTCTGTAAAATTTAAGTAGATTAAAGCATGAATTTTATCATGTAGAGTACAATGGTAGTAACGACCTTCTTTCCTGAATGGGGTCAAAAAAACTAGTAGAGGAGTGGTTTTCTCTTGAAACCTACAACTACTCGTATGCTAACACGCATTAAATCAATTTATATGTACATCAATGAAAACGGAACGGTAACGACGAAAGACCTTGTAGATGAGTTCGGGATCACACCGCGAACGATACAACGTGATCTAAATGTGTTGCAGTTTAATGAACTCGTGTATAGCCCTTGCCGCGGTAAGTGGACAACAACAGGAAAGAAAGTGAGAATGACCTCATAATGAAAAATAATTGTATGTAAATAAATACATACCCCTTTCTAATAATTAGAAAGGGGTCTTTTCTGCGCCTATAAAGGTACTACTTTTCAGTATCTACTTGATATGTTTTTAACATTTCTACTTCTTCATCTGTTAGCTCTCGGTATTGTCCAAGTTCTAGTTCTTCATCTAATACTAACGGACCCATCTCTGTTCTCTTTAGGTAGACTACTTTTTTCCCTACCGCTTCAAACATACGCTTCACTTGATGGAATTTCCCTTCCGTAATCACAAGCTCAATTTCAGAAATATCATCGCTTTTCAATATTGTAAGTGCACCTGGCTTTGTTTCATAGCCATCATCTAAAATAACACCTTTAGCAAACTCTTTTACATCCTCTTCTGTTACTACTCCTGCAACGTGTGCATAATATTTTTTCGGCACATGCTTTTTCGGAGATAATAATTGATGTGATAACTTCCCATCATTTGTTATCAATAAGAAACCTTCCGTATCGATATCAAGTCGTCCAACTGGGAACGGATCAAAGATTGCATCTTCTAATTCTAATAAATCTATTACTGTTTCATGATTATCATCTTCCGTCGCTGAAATAACACCTTGTGGTTTATGCATCATTAAGTAAACAAATTCTTTGTATTCCACAACTTCACCGTGAATCATAACTTCTTGCTCTTCTACATTTACATGAACTTTCGCATCTTTTACTGGCGTTCCATCAATTTTCACAACGCCGTCTTTCAATAATTTCTTTACTTCTTTTCTACTTCCATATCCCATATTTGCTAATAATTTATCTAATCTCACGTTTTTCACCTTCTTTATTTATCATAGAAAAGGGGACGTAATTACGCCCCTCTTGATTTCAACTTTATTTTAAATCTACTACCAAGTTTACGTTGAATTTTATCTAATGCTTCTCCGCCAAATACTCTTTCAAGTACTCCTGTGCGAATTGCTAACAATCCGTAAACAAGACCGCCAATACCTGCACAAATTGCAACTGTTATAAGAGCACCCATACGGCCATCAGGCGAAATCATGAAGGATAGAAGCCATTGTGATAGTTTTACAGCAACGACCATTATAAGTGTTAGTACTGCAATTTGGAATGTTCTTTTATATACAACACCGAATGAATAGTGTGCGTATTTTTTAATTTGTTGATTTGTGTACCAAACAGAAGCTAAGAAACCAACTGCTGTTGCTAGAATTGCTCCTACTGTACCGAAATAACGAATAAAGATTACGTTACATACAAATTTCAAAATAACGCCCATTATAAGCGCAATAATCGCATGCTTCTGCTGGTTAATACCTTGCAGGATTGCCGCTGTTACTGTAAATAAAGCGAATAACAACGCAACTGGTGCATACCACATTAATACTTGTCCACCTAGTGGATCTGAATCGTAAAACGCAGTATAAATTGGATATGCCAGTGAAGAAATACCGACAACTGCTGGCAATGTTAAAAACATATTCGCCTGGAATGTTTGTGTAATTTGTAATTTCAAATAACGGTATTGTTTTTCAGTAAATGATTTTGTAATTGCTGGTACAAGCGTTAAACTAAACGCTGTTGCAAGTGATACAGGAATCATAATTAACTTATGCGTCCACATTGTGAAAATACCGAGAGCTCGCTCTGCGATATCACCTTGACCAATCGCCTGCATAATTGAGTTAAATGTCAATGTATCAATTTGTTGATATAAAGGAATTGTTAACCCAATTACAACGTAAGGAATCGCATATGCAAATAACTCTTTAAACAATTGAACGGTGCTTACTGTTGATTCTGGTACAGTTTGTTCAATTAGATATTGATCCAAATATTTTTTACGTTTTAACCAGTACCAAATTAACACACCGAGTGCTCCAACCGCTGAAACGAACGCAGCAAATGTCGCTACTCCAACTGCTGTTGCAACTGTACCGCCAAGTACTTTAATAACGATAAAACTACCTGCTAATAAAAAGACGATACGAATAATTTGTTCAATAATTTGTGAAACGGTAGTTGGTCCCATAGACTGGTGACCTTGGAAATAACCACGAATTAAACTCGCTGCTGGTACAACAATAAGTGCGAAACTTACAAGACGAATAATCGTCGTAACTTCTCCTACATTATTGTGTATACTTTGTTTACCAAGCATCGCTTCTGCAAACAATGGCGCCGTCATGTACAGTACTAGGAACGAAAGAACTCCTGTTACTATCATCATAACCATTCCCGAGCGGAACATTCTCCGGCTCGTTTTATAATCGCCAAGCGCATTATATTTGGAAACAAATTTTGAAACAGCAAGTGGCACACCTGCCGTTGCGATACTTAAAAAGATCGTATATGGAATGTATCCATATGTATAGAGCGTTCCGCCTTCTGTTCCTACTAATGCATGAAACGGAAAGACGTAAATCATGCCTAAGAACTTTACTAAAAATGTCCCTAGCGTAACAATAAGCGTTCCGCGCAGAAATTTCGAATCGGACATACAAAAATCCTCCTACATCTACATAAAGTGAAACTATAATTAGTTGGAGACTTCTCTCCTACTCCTTATTAGTTGAACCATTCGAGCATTTACAGGCTAACAGACTCCCTATTTACTTCTCCTAAATCTTGAGGTCTTAGTCTTATCGCCTACAAATGGCAGGATAGTGCTGAACTCTAACTTTTGTATTGTACCACAATTCTCTCATTAAGCAGTACTTCACTCTATTTTTCTTTTAAGGGAAAACATGCTATTCTTTTAGGCAGGAAATGTAGAAAATGAGGTCGATATATTATGCATTATGATGTTATTGTCATCGGCGGCGGTCCTTCTGGGCTAATGGCTGCAATTGGTGCTGCAGAAGAAGGCGCAAATGTCTTACTTCTTGATAAAGGAAATAAACTTGGGCGTAAACTTGCAATTTCTGGTGGTGGACGCTGTAACGTAACAAACCGTCTACCACTTGATGAAATTGTTAAACATATACCAGGAAACGGTCGCTTCTTATACAGCGCTTTTTCTATTTTTAATAATGAAGATATTATTACATTCTTCGAAAATCTCGGTGTTAAATTGAAAGAAGAAGACCACGGTCGCATGTTCCCTGTGTCAAACAAAGCACAATCTGTTGTAGACGCACTTTTAACACGATTAAAAGACTTAGGTGTAAAAATTCGTACAAATACACCTGTTGAAACGATTGAATATGAAAATGGTCAAACGAAAGCAGTTATACTGCAAACAGGCGAAGTGTTAGAAACAAATCACGTCGTTATCGCTGTTGGCGGAAAATCAGTTCCTCAAACCGGATCTACTGGAGACGGATATGCTTGGGCTGAAAAAGCGGGTCATACAATTACAGAATTATTCCCAACAGAAGTACCTATCCTTTCAAACGAGCCGTTTATACGTGACCGCTCATTACAAGGTCTTGCTTTACGTGATATAAACTTAAGCGTATTAAACCCGAAAGGAAAAGTTATCATTTCTCACAAAATGGACATGCTCTTCACTCATTTTGGCCTATCTGGTCCTGCTGCTCTTCGCTGTAGTCAATTCGTCGTGAAAGCACTGAAAAAGTTTAAAACGAATACAATACAAATGAGTATTGATGCATTGCCAGAGGAAAATAGTGAGCAACTATTCCAGCGCATGCTGAAACAAATGAAAGAAGATCCAAAAAAAGGAATTAAAAACGTTTTAAAAGGTTATGTCCCTGAACGTTACTTCCTATTCTTATTAGAAAAAAATGAAATTGACGGTAGCGAACAAGCTGGACAAGTTTCTCACGAAAAGATTCGTGCACTTGTGAAAGACTTTAAAGAGTTTACTGTGAATGTAAATGGTACGCAGTCAATTGAAAAAGCATTCGTTACTGGCGGCGGTGTATCCGTGAAAGAAATTAACCCGAAAGAAATGTCTTCTAAATTTACGAACGGCTTATATTTCTGCGGAGAAGTTCTTGATATTCATGGTTATACTGGTGGCTATAATATTACATCAGCCCTTGTTACTGGTAGAATTGCCGGAACGGCAGCTGGAGAAAACGCGAAAATGCAGTATTAAAAAAAGAAACAGGGATTCCTGTTTCTTTTTTTATAGGTACATGAAATTATATGAGCGATTCCACAACTTATATCAGCGATTTCCCAAATATACCGACTCGCCGACAAGAAACGACAAATATACGCTCCACTTAACTTCCCATTGCTTTTTTGTTGCTTTATATACCTTAGTACCTTTATATTTTATATTGTTGAATATTTAAAAAAGGGTAAGGGGAAAACAAATGAGAAAAAAAGTCATGATGTCTTTAATGTTAATGACGTTTCTTTCTGCGGTAGAAGGAACGATTGTTAGTACAGCAATCCCTCGTATAACGAGTGATTTGTCAGGCGTCGAACTTGTTAGTTGGGTATATGCAATTTATATGCTTGCAACAGCTGTTTCGACTCCAATATACGGAAAGCTCGCTGATTTATTTGGCCGTAAAAAAGTTTTACTGATCGGAGCTACAATCTTTTTAGTCGGTTCTGCACTTTGCGGAGTCGTTACATCGATGGAACAATTAATCTTCTTCCGCGCGCTTCAAGGTATCGGTGCTGGTGCTGTTATGCCAATCACAATGACGATTATTGGAGACTTATATAGCGAAGCGAAAGACCGCGCGAAAGCACAAGGTTGGATGAGTGCCGTTTGGGGTGTATCCGGTGTTATCGGACCGTTAGTAGGTGGATTTTTAGTTGATTCTCTTTCTTGGCGTTATATTTTCTTCCTAAACGTTCCATTCGGAATTATCGCTTGCTTAATGATTGCAATTTACTACAAAGAATCTATTAAACCTGCTAAGCATCATATCGATTATCTTGGTGCAACAGTCTTCTCATTAAGTACAATCGCTCTACTATATGCATTATTAACAGGTAGCAGTAAGCAAAACTGGGGAGACATGACAATTATCGGCCTATTAATCTTTGCCGCTATTTCATTTATTATTTTCTTATTCATCGAGAAAAAATCTCCAGAACCATTAATTCCGCTAGCACTTTTCTCTAACCGTACATTATCTACGATAAATATATTAACTCTTATTGCTGGCGCAATGATTATTAGTATTACAATGTACCTTCCAATTTGGAGCCAAGGTGTATTAGGGAAAAATGCTACAGAAGCTGGACTTATTTTAATGCCAATCCCTGTTATGTGGACATTTGGCGCTATTTTCTCTGGTAACTTAGTAGGCAAATTAAAAACGAAACAAATCATTTTACTTGGAGCTAGCATTTTATCAGTCGCTACGTTCTTATTATTTACACTATCAACAAATTCACCATCGTTCCTTATTTATGTAGCAGTCGGATTATTCGGCTTAGGAATGGGGCTTGTGACACCGATTTACATGGTAACAATTCAAGCAGCCGTACCAGCTCATACACGCGGAACAGCTGTTGGTTTAAACACATTTATTAATACATTCAGTCAAACGTTAGGTGCTGCAATCTTTGGAACAATCTTTAATACGATGATTCATGCACGCGGCATTAAAAACCTTGATCTTGTATCTGGTGGACACGGCGGGACTACAGCAAGTGTAGCCACTGAATCACAATCCGCATTAGCTGCAAGTGTACACGTTATTTATATGAGCACTTTCGTATTAGCAGTATGTACATTAATTATCGGTTGGCTTTTATTAAAGCCAGCTACACAAACAAGTGAGCAACAATAAAAAGGATGACCATTTTGGTCATCCTTTTTTTATTCTTCATTCTCCACAATATGTTTCAGCATGGATAATTTATTATCCCAAAAACGTTCATAATATGAGAGCCATTGTTGTAATTCTTCTAATGGTTCTGGATGCAAACGATATATCTTCTCTCTTCCGCTCTTTCTTCCACTTACTAAATTCGCTTCCGAAAGAATATGAAGGTGCTTTACAACCGCAGTACGACTCATCGGAAAATGATCCGTTATTTTGGAAATCGGTAACTCTTTGTCACTTAATAACCGTATTACTTCTCGGCGGGTTGGATCAGCAATTGCTTGAAATACATCATATTTCGCTGCTGACGAGGACACTTAGCCTTCGACAACCTTTTTCAGTTTTTCATTTACAATCGCTACCCAACCACCGCTCATTCTATCGCGAATAATAGAGCTCTTCGCATTTGCTTTCGGAAGAATTTCATCAGGATGTTTCCAGCCGCCGTGAATTAACGTAAATTCTGTTTTGTTATCTCCTAAGTCTTTCAAATTAAATGAAACAACCCAGCCATCTGTATCCCATGAGAAAGATAAATGGTTTGGCTCATCAATTTCTAACACTTTACATGGTGATGGCCCAAATGGTGATTGCACATGAAATTCATGTCCTACCTCTAATACAAAATCATTTGGCATAAACCATGACGCAATCCCTTCTGCAGTTGATACTACACTCCATACCTTTTGAATAGACGCGTTAAAAACGATTGTTTGTTTAATATCATTTAATGTATTTTGTTGTTCCATTTTCATTCTCCTTTACTCGGCGTTATAACATAACACCTTTTGGTTATACTTCGATAATATAACACCTTTTAGTTTCATGTCAACGCCAATTCTTTTACTGTTGAGAAATTCTCAACATTTTTTCAACAGGACAAACACCCTCTGAGCATTTCCTCATAATATACTCACAAAGGCAATACAAAATAAAAACTTCTCTCAACATGAAACTCCATCATTTATCTTGAGAGAAGCGCCTTACTTATATCATGCGTACTTCGTCTCTCCTCCTTCCCTCAAGGGACAATACGCGAGATATGACAAATCAGAAGGAATATGCCCACCATTTGAGTAGGTAGTTATTTCTCTTCTCCTCAACATTTTCTCAGGAGCGAAATGACTACCGACTCACTTTTTTCAAATAAAAATAAAAAGGGGATGAAAGCTATGTTCTATTGCATTAACTGCTCTGATATTCATCATGAAAAACATCCGAATGATAAAGTATTCAAAAACGGTTTTTATATTGATCCATTTTTAGGTGATCGTTATCACCTTGGTATGTGTAAAGATGCTCAAAATCATGAAACAGGGGAGCCTCTTTTAACGACAAAGAAATTAGGCACACCCCAATCTATTATGAACGTATTACCGACACATGTTGTCCCAACATAAAACATAAAAAAGAGCTGGGTGAGCCAGCTCTTTTTTATGCTTTATAAACGATCATTGCTGAAAAACAATAAATTTGGTTTTCATCGTCATTAATGGAAACACCAACTTGATACTTAATATCTACAAAGTTGCTATCATCAATCTTTTTCAAAAACACATTCACAGCGTCTTCTAAGTCTTTTTCGTGACTTTCATCAAACACTTTCACACGAATCATGTTAACACCATCCTAGATCGCAGCCCTCCGCCGCTTGATTATTGCCACGGTGCGTATCTATGATGCGATAAAACTTTCCATTCTCATATATATATCCGTCTTCTAACACATATTTTTTATCTTCAGTATAGACATAAAACTTACCTATCATAAATTTACTCGTATATAATTCCAAATAATTTGGTCTAAATTTAGCTACAACTTTATTTGTAATATCAATTTTTATTGTGCGCCCCACCTTCTCTCCCTCCTTTGCAAAGAACGGATTTAGGTATATTGTATTAGCGCTTTTACATTTTATGCTTAAAAATAAGTGGATATGCCTTCTTTCTCACCTGTACTATTTTTCTAAAAAAATCACTATAAAGTGAAACTTTAATCAGCCCGACCCCCACCTAACTTCTTTGCTTTCTCTAAATTTTGAGATGGGGGTCTTATCGCCCGTTAATGCGGGATAAATAAGTTCAAAAAAAACATAAAAAAAGCACTTTATCTTATTGACTCGAATATAAATATTATGTTATTATATAAAATTTGACATTTTTACATACGTATGCTATCATTAAAAGTGGTTACCACATATGGAGGTGGATGATTTGTTTCAAATTGGTGATAAAATCGTTTATCCAATGCACGGTGCAGGAATCATCGAAGCAATTGAAGAGAAAGAAATATTAGGTACTTCACGTCAATATTGTGTGATACGCATCATTAGTAAAGATATGCAAGTAATGCTTCCGATGGAACAATTAAAAAAATCAGGTATTCGTTATATCGTTGATCGAGGTACGTTAGATGATATACTTCTTGAATTTCAAAACGGGGAGTCAGACCCATCACTCTCATGGAAACAAAGATATACAATGAATATGGAAAAAATGAAAAATGGCAATTTACAAGATAGCGCAGAAGTGGTTCGGGATTTACTTCGCCGTAATAAAGAGAGAACATTAAATGCGAGCGAAAAACAAATGCTAGATAATGCACGAAAAATGATGATCAGCGAAGTCGCGCTCGTACAAAATGTTACTGAACATCAAGCAACAGAATTTCTTCAAGATACAATTAATCATTAAATTTAAAATAGCTGAACGCTATTTTTTTGTAAAAAAGGACAAAGAGATAAAACTCTTTGTCCTTTTCATATTACCCACGCCCAGCTTGAAACGATGGGTATAAAGTCATTCCACCATCTGCAAATAACGTAATTCCAGTTACGTAACTCGCCTCTGATGAAGCAAGCCAAGTTGCTACTGCTGCGATTTCTTCAGGTTTTCCAATGTAGCCCATCGGTATCATACTTTCTACGTCAGCCCGTTTTTTAGGATCAGCAAACTTTTCGGCATTAATTGGCGTATTAATTGCACCTGGCCCAATATTATTTACTCGAATACCTTTTGGCGCATATTCTAGCGCTAACGTTTCTGTCATCAGTTTAATACCACCCTTACTTGCTGCATAGTGCACAAATAGTGGCCACGGAATTTTCTCATGAACACTAGACATATTAATGACAGACCCTTTAATATCATGTTCTACAAAATATTTAATTGCTTCACGACTTCCTAAAAAAGCACCTGTTAAATTTGTATTAATTACCCTATTCCAATCTTCAAGCGGCATTTCATGCGACGGTACCGCGTTTTCTATCCCTGCATTATTAATCATAACGTCAAGCGTACCAAACTCTTTCACAGCAGATTGAATAAGATTCACAACATCTGATTCGACGGTTACATCACCTTTTACAGCAATCGCTTCGCCGCCTACCTTTTTAATTTCTTCTAACACATCATTCGCTTCTGATTCTCGTGAGCGATAATTAATAACCACTTTCGCTTTTTCCTTAGCAAACCTTACTCCCATCGCTCTTCCGAGACCAGTTGCTGATCCTGTAATAACGACAACTTTCCCTGCTAAATCACTATACATTTCCATACCTCCTTTAACTTTTGGCTATACCTAACATAATTCCGGCTGCGATAATAAAAACGATACCGACAACGATACCCGTTAATTGACGTTTCGTTTTCTTTTCACCTAATATAAGGATCCCACCAAGCGTGGAAATAATAATTCCCATTTGCGATAGCGAGAAACTTGTTGCGACTCCAACACGCGGCTGTGAAATGAATAAAAACATATTTCCAGCTGCCCAAATTAATCCTGGAATAATATTTCGAATTGCATATTTATTAAATGGATGATGTTTAAAGGTAAGCAAAATCCCACCTAACACCATACCAACTGCTTGTGGCAACAAAGCCGACCAGCCATCTACGTTAAATAACCTAATTACTACTACGTAAACTAAATAACCGACTGTTGAAATTAATAAAATTACGATACCTCTTTTAAAGTTTGCTGCTTGCTCTGCATTCTTTTCTTCTTCACTTTGAAGCGATGTTAAAATAACACCGATAATAATACAAACGAGCGCTAAAATCCCAAGGACGACCGATATTGTCGTGGACCATTCATGAAATACGATAACGCCAAATAAAGTCGTCGCGACTAATTGAAGTCCTGTTGAAATTGGCATCGTCCTCGAAACACCCATTAAATCAATACTTTTCAATTGATTTGCCTGACCAAGCGCCCAAAATAAACCTGACACAACTCCAACTCCGATAACGGTAGGTGTTAATACTGGCTTCATAAAAATATAAACAACAATTGAGAAAATAAGTGCTCCAAACGTTGTTCCGAGCGTTTGACTATACGGGCCCCCGCCCAGTTTTACGTTAAATAGCACAATACTTCCCCAAAATATAGCTGGTAAAATCGCTAAAAATATATCCATCACTCATTACCTTTCTTTACTAAATGCCATAGATTATCACTCTAAGTCGTTAGAGTGAGCTTTTATTTTTTCTTTTTCCCGCTCACAAACTTTTTCTGCAATAACGTCAGAAACATTCTTTTCTCGCTCCACTTTCTTTATCTTTACGTGATCTAAATGATCTTCCAAAGTAAGCGTAACTTTATCGTTCGGCGGATTATGCGCTCCTTGAAATGTAAGAAATTGTAGCTTCACTTCGTATCTAGGAACAAATTCATCTTTCTTGCCAAGACGCTTTATATCTATAACTGAAGCACATTCATATTGATCTTCTGTCACTTGTCTAATAACTGAATAGTACCTATTTGATAATGCACTCTCTAAAAGCTGTTCTCTTGATTCTTTCGCGAAAGAATCGCTTGGAGGAGAGAAAAAGGCCACACAGAGCATTGTGATAACTACACATATTTTTTTCATAGTTCCCTCCTTGTTCTATAGATTAGTGTTCTCAAAACTGCCATAAAAAAACGACTTTCCCTATGTAGGAAAGTCGTTTTAATAAATCCAATATTAACCACCGCTCACTGGTGGAATTAGTGCAACAACATCACCAGATTGGACCCTGTCATCTTCATTTGCGTATT
Organism: Bacillus sp. FSL K6-0073; assembly: GCF_038006085.1. Classification (NCBI taxonomy): domain Bacteria; kingdom Bacillati; phylum Bacillota; class Bacilli; order Caryophanales; family Bacillaceae; genus Bacillus; species Bacillus sp. FSL K6-0073. The sequence continues at coordinate 4,713,866 of NZ_JBBOUN010000001.1, forward strand.
CTTCATTAATCGCAACCATAATTGGCTCTGAAACTGGTACATTATATTCGTTCGCAACAACATCTTTTAACTGTGCAACCGTAATATTTTCTTTCTCTATTTGTAATTCACTTGTCCCTGCTTCTTCTTGCAAGTGCGCAAATAACAATACTCTAATCATACTTATAGCTCCTTCCCAGGCTCTCCCGCCGGATATGTTGTTTTTTCTAATTGATCACCAATCCATGAATCACCATCTTCCCAAAACTCCTTTTTCCAAATCGGCACAATTTGTTTTATGCGTTCCATAATATATTCGTTCGCTTCATAAGCCGCTTTACGGTGTGGTGTTGAAACAACAACAACAACCGCTATATCAGAAATTTGCAACGTACCGATGCGATGTGTAATCGCAACGTATGTACCTGGCCATTTCTCTTTCACTTCCAAGCCAATTTTCTCTAGCATCTTTTCTGCCATCGTCTTATAAGCAACATACTCTAAGTATAATGTACGACGCCCTTTCGTAAACTCTCTAACCGTTCCAATAAATGTTGTAACAGCACCGCATTCACGTCGAATTACTTTCTTCGTTACTTCTTCAATCGAGATTTCTGTATCAATTACTTCATAATATGTATTTATCATTTCGCACTCCTAACCGTTTGTAAAAACCAGTCTATGTACAACTCTTCTTCTGTTATATGAAATACTTTATATTCTTCTCGTATATTTGCCGGAACATCATACCACGTAATAACCGCCACTATATTTTCTACTTTATGTAAAAGCTCAATGTCTTCCGCAGAACAAAGTAACACTACTTTCGAGTAATTCTCTTTTTTATAGCCTTCTATTAAAATTGTATCCACTTCAAAAAACTCATATAAGCGAATAATTTCTTGCAAGGACCATTTCTTTTTTAGTGAAGAAAGTGAAAGCAATCCAGCACCTTCTACACTACTTACGACAGCACCAGCTTTACGGTGTCTTTCGCTATCTTTTTGCGCTACTTCTGGAAAGCCTCCGTGCCCGTGATGTTTAATTGTAGCAACTTTCATTTTTCGTTCAGCTAATGCATGCACCACTTTCTCAACAAGTGTTGTTTTCCCGCTATTTTGATATCCTACTATTTGTAAGATTGAAGGGGCTTTGCCCATGGCCAATCACATCCCTCAGAGTGCTCTAACAATAATACGGATACTTTCATTCCGGTCTCAAATCCTCTCGTTCCTCCAGGTAACACGATAAAAGCATTCGCATCTGCAAGTGAAGATACCGCACTCGATTTATCTAAACCAACTGGCATCGCTTGTAACGCCCCGTCCACAATTGTTACGTTCGCTCTTACGAAACGAGTAAATGGATTTGGCTTTGGAAAATCTTTTTGTAAAATAGCATCCGCTCTATATACGTGAGGTTCCTTCGCATACAAATACGTTTTTATAATTGGATGCACAAATAATTCAAAGCCTACATAACAAGCAGACGGATTTCCTGATAAACCAAAGAGTAACTTTCCATCAACTTCAGCTACTGTCGTTACACTTCCGGGCCTCATGGCTATCTTATTAAAGAGTACATTTGCCTGTAACCTTTCATAAATAGCTGGTAAGTAGTCATAATCTCCTACTGATACACCGCCTGTTGTAATTAAAATGTCGACCTCATCCACCGCTGATTGAACAGCTGTAAAACATGCATCTAACTCATCCGCGAGTTGACCATAATATCGGACTTTACCTCCAGCTTTCATAATTTGAGCAGCAATCATATAAGAGTTACTATTTCTAATTTTCCCCGGTTCTAACGGCTCATGTACTTCTAATAATTCACTTCCTGTCGTTACAATACCGACAACAGGCTGTTTTACAACTTTCACAGTACTATATCCAAACGTTGCTAATAAGGCGGCAACACCTGGATTAATTGCAACGCCTTTCTGAACGAGAACTTGATTTTGTTTTATATCTTCTCCTTTAAACGACACATTGTCACCGTTATTAAAAGGGCGTTTTAACTTCATATATGTTTTCCCGTTCTTCTCAAACCCTTCTGTCAGCTCTAGCATTACGACTGCATTGCAATCTTTTGGAATAGCTGCTCCTGTCATAATACGAACCACCTGAAAAGATCCTACTTCTTCTGTAAAAACAGAACCCGCCCCGATTTCTCCTATTACTTCAAATTCAACTGGATTCTCTTGAGTTGCTTCTTTCGTATCTTCTGCTCGAATGGCGAAACCATCGTAAGGGGAACGATCAAAATGAGGAACGTCATGATCTGAGACAACATCTTCCCCGAGAATTCTCCCGTAACTTTCCGTAATAGAAATTTCTTCTACTTCACCATGCTTTGCATATTTCATTACCCGTTCTACTGCCTCAGCAACTTGAATTGGAATTCGTTTTTCTACCATCGTTTCTCACCTCATATTTGCAATTTTTTTTATCTCGATTAAACTTTATATATTCAATAGAAATTACTTCAAGGAGGAATTCCATGTCTTCATTTACACACTTTAATGACCAAGGACGCGCGAAGATGGTTGATATAAGTGACAAAAAAGCAACCGTTCGAACAGCAATTGCGTGCTCTAGCATTGTCGTTACGAAAGAAATTTACGATAAAATCTCTCACAATGAAATTGGGAAAGGTGACGTATTAGCAGTTGCGCAAATCGCAGGCATTATGGCTGCGAAACGAACTTCTGATATTATCCCAATGTGCCATCCTTTACTATTAAAAGGTGTTGACGTTTCTTTCGATTGGAAACAATCAGAAGAACAATATCGTTTACTCATTGAAGTAAAAGTTAAAACAGAAGGTAGCACCGGTGTTGAAATGGAAGCTTTAACAGCTGCTTCGGCTACCGCTCTTACTGTGTATGATATGTGTAAAGCTGTCGATAAAGGTATGATTATCGGCGAAACGTACTTACTTGAAAAAACAGGTGGAAAAAGTGGAGATTATACGAGAAATTCATAATCCTTTCTCCGTTGAACCTAAAGGATTTCCTTTAGGTTCAACCTATATATCTTGCATATAAACTTTTCGCTACATTTATATCATTCGTCCCATGAATGAAAGCTCTGCCATCTGTAAATAAAACAAAACGATATTCTTCTACCGGAAACGATAATAAATAAGGTGTCGCCTTTATCTCTACACTTCTTTGTAAGCGCTTTTTAATTTCTTCCAAATTAAAATTCTTCCGCACACCTGGACGAATTTGCACTGTATTTCGCCCACATAACACTTCTGTTTTCGTTTGTGCTTCAAATGTTAAACTCGGATATGTACGTAACCTTCCGCAAGATAAACAAGTATCTTTTTTCTGCCTATTCACTTTAAATGCCATCTGTTGATTATTCCAAAGATCAAATGATAACATCGTTTCACGAAGCGCTCCGTAGTCTTCTACTAATATTTTCAGCGCTTCCGTAGTTTGATGCGCAACTACTAATTGTACTGCCGGTTGTATAATACCAGCTGTGTCACATGTTGCTCCGCTCGCCGGATGCTCCATTAAACAGCGAAAACACGGTGTTTTCCCTGGTAAAATTGTATACGTTACTCCGTAGCTTCCAACGCACCCACCATATATCCACGGAATATTATACTTTTGTGAAATATCATTAATGAGAAGACGCGTTTCAAAATTATCTGTCGCATCTAATATTAAATCTACATCATTCACTAATTCTTCCATTTCTTGCACCGTTACATCCGTCACAACAGGAGTTATTTCCACCTCAGAATTAATCGCTCTTAAATGCTCTGCTGCCGCTACCGCCTTCGGTTTATACTGCTTTGCATCTTCTTCTGTATATAGTTGTTGTCTTTGTAAATTACTCCATTCTACATAATCACGATCAGCAATCGTTACTTTTCCAACACCCGCTCTAACAATCGCTTCTGCATTTGCCGCACCGAGAGCACCAGCACCAATAATAAGCACATGCTTCTCTCTTATTTTTCTCTGTCCTTCTTCTCCAACACCAGAAAATAATATTTGTCTTGAATATCGCTCCTGCATGCGATACCCCCCTTTCTTATCCTCCTATATAAGACATTTCGATTTTCGGACGATTTTTTGCACTTTCTTCTGTTCGTTCATCCGAATACCTATCTTTTCTATTCATCCATACATCTTGTATAACACTTAATAACTCCTCATCCGAAAGATTTCCTCTAAGAAGTTCTCTTACATCCAAACCATCTGTCGCAAATAAGCACGTATAAAACTTTCCATCTGCCGAAATTCTCGCCCTCGTACAAGAGGCACAAAATGACTCAGAAACAGATGTAATAAAACCAACTTCAACATTTGTTCCAACGTACCGATATCGCTTTGCAACTTCACCAAAGTAATGGGCTTCAGCTGGCTCAAGCGGATACACCTTATGAATCATCTCAATCAATTCTCGTTTTGTAACGACTTGATCAAAATTCCACCCATTTGTACTACCAACATCCATAAACTCAATAAACCGAAGGGTGATTCCTTGCTCTTTAAAATACGCAGCCATCGGTAGTACTTGATGATCGTTCATCCCTTTTTTCACAACCATATTTACCTTTACTTCCAAGCCCGCCTCTTTAGCTGCTATAATTCCCTTAATTACCGGTTTCGTATTAATATTTCGACCATTAATATTCTTAAATATGTCATCATCTATCGCATCTAAACTAACATTCACTCTATGTAATCCAGCTTCTTTTAATGCCTTCGCTTGTTTCGTTAAATGAATAGCATTTGTCGTTAACCCTATATCTATTAGCCCATCAATTTTCACAAGACGTGCAATAAGTTTTGTTAAATCTTTACGAAGCAGTGGCTCACCGCCAGTAAGTCTAATTTTCCGTACACCGATTCTAACAAATAATTTTGCCAAACGCTCAATTTCATCAAAAGTTAGTAAAAACTCGTCTTTCAAAAAAGCATATTCTGGCCCAAATATTTCCGCTGGCATACAATATGTACATCTAAAATTGCAACGATCAATGACAGATATACGTAAATCTTGAAGTGGGCGTCCAAAAAAATCTTTAACCATCTCCTGCATCGCCACCCTCCCTTTCTGCCAAATTTCTTTCTTTTCATTCTATTATAATATATTTTCGAACTGCGATGTTTTTGCTCAAGTGAATAAAGTGAAACTTTAAATAATTAGAGGGGATCCACTCCCCCTGGTTAACGAGGTTTACTTACAAATACAAAGATAAAAAAACCTTGAAACATAAAAGCTTCAAGGTTCTCTGCTTATTAACTTAATCTAATAATAGTCAAGGTAGCCCCTGGCGTTGCTGTAGATAATGTAGCTATTGCAACTACTCCAAATAACTGTAAGCTAACAGCAGCTCCAGCAGGCAAGTTAGCAATTATTGTTGCACTAAATGAACCAGTAGCAACTGTCGGAGCATTTATCGTTCCCGCAAGCGGACTGCCATTTACAGTTATACGAGAACTTACAAGTAATCCTGCCGTTAGATTAATTGTATAAGCTATATAATAATTCCCTGCATTCGCAACTGTAAATACAGTATTTCCTCCACTAACAGTAATTCCTGGACCAATATTTTGATTGTTCGGTAATGGTACATTCGTACCACCTAATAAAACGGAAATAGCGGTTCCTGATGTATTATTCGCAAATGCATACGTTGCAGTTGTACTAACTCCAGTCGCCCCGGTCGCTCCAGTGGCTCCAGCTCCGGTTGGACCTGTATCTCCAGTTGGACCTTGTGAACCCGTTGCTCCTGTAGCCCCCGTTGGACCTTGGATTCCTTGCGGGCCTTGAATTCCTTGGGGACCTGTCGCTCCGGTTGCTCCTGTAACTCCCGTTGGACCTTGAATTCCTTGCGGGCCTTGGATTCCTTGTGGACCTTGAATTCCTTGGGGACCTGTCGCTCCGGTTGCTCCTGTCGCTCCCGTTGGACCTTGAATTCCTTGGGGGCCTTGTGGGCCAGTCGGGCCTATATCACCTTGCGGACCTTGGATTCCCTGTGGGCCTTGTGCCCCGGTTGCCCCTGTCGCTCCTTGGATTCCTTGTGGACCTTGTGGACCTTGAATTCCTTGGGGGCCGGTTGGACCTATGTCGCCTTGTGGGCCTTGAATTCCTTGTGGACCTTGTGCTCCGGTTGCCCCCGTTACTCCTTGGATTCCTTGTGGACCTTGAATACCCTGTGGACCGGTTGGACCTATCTCTCCTTGAACACCTTGGATTCCTTGCGGGCCCTGTAAACCCGTCACTCCGGTTGCTCCCGTTGCTCCTGTCGCTCCTGTCACTCCAGTTGAGCCTGTCGCCCCGGTATCTCCTGTTACTCCTGTCGCACCTGTTGCTCCTGTCGGACCAGGTGGTCCACCTGATGGACCTGTCACTCCTGCCGGACCTGATGGCCCCGTTGGGCCGGTCGGTCCTGCTGGTCCTCCTGACGGGCCAGTCACCCCTGTTGGACCGGTTACTCCTGTTGGACCGGTAGTTCCTTCTCCCGTCGCTCCGGTTGCCCCCGTATCTCCTGTTGCTCCCGTCGGACCTTGTATCCCTTGAATCCCTTGTGGGCCTTGCACTCCTTGTGCACCTGTTGCTCCTTGAATCCCTTGTATACCTTGCACTCCTTGTGCGCCCATCGGACCGGTTGGACCAATCGCCCCTTGTATACCTTGCACTCCTTGGGGGCCCTCTGGACCCGTTGCTCCTATTTCCCCTTGTATCCCTTGAATTCCTGTTGCTCCTTGTGCTCCAGTTGCTCCCGTTATCCCTTGCACTCCTTGTATTCCCTGTATTCCTTGTGGACCTTGTAGGCCTGTTGCTCCTACCGGTCCTTGAATGCCTTGTATCCCCTGAGGACCCTCTGGACCCGTTGCTCCAACTGGCCCTGGCACACCTTGTATTCCTTGCGGGCCCTGAAGTCCTTCTGGGCCTTCTGGACCTGTTGGACCTATCTCTCCTTGTATTCCTTGTTCACCAGTTACTCCCGTCGGACCAGGAATACCTTGAATACCCTGTGGACCTTCTGGACCTGTTGGCCCAATTGGCCCTTGAATCCCTTGGATTCCTTGCAAGCCCTGTGCTCCCGTGCTTCCAGTCGGACCTGTACTTCCCGTTGCTCCTGTTACCCCTGTACTTCCTGTAGCTCCAGTATTCCCAGTTGCTCCAGTCGCACCTGTACTTCCACTCGGTCCACCGCCCGGACCTGTCGCACCAGTCGGCCCCGTCGGACCAGGAGGTCCTCCAGATGGTCCAGTTATCCCAGTTGGACCTGTTATTCCAGTCGGGCCTGTTATCCCCTGACCAGTTGCTCCGGTTGCACCTGTATTTCCACTCGGTCCTTGTGTTCCTTGTATCCCTTGTGCTCCTTGTATTCCTTGTGGACCAGTTGCACCCGGCAACCCTTGGACACCTTGAATTCCTTGAGGTCCCTCAGGTCCCGTCGCTCCAATTGGCCCCTGTAATCCCTGTATCCCTTGTATACCTTGTGCCCCAGTCGCTCCCGTTGGACCAATCGGACCTTGTAACCCTTGCACCCCTTGAGGTCCTGTCGCTCCAGTTTCTCCTTGTGGTCCTCTCAATCCTTGTGGGCCCTGCTGTCCTTCTGGTCCAGTTGCACCTATTGGCCCAACTGATCCTTGTATCCCTTGCACACCTTGAGGTCCTGTCGGGCCCATCTCCCCCATCGGACCTTGTAATCCTCTTGGTCCTTGAGGTCCTGTTGGGCCTTGTGGACCGGTTGGACCAGTAATCCCTATACCTGTAAACCCAGTTGGAACAGGGGGGAAAGTAGGACCAATAAGTTCGGGTGGAATTCTAAATTTAGAGCTTAACGAATTTTGCTTCCGATTATTATCACGATTCTTCACACTTTCACCGCCTACAAACCGTCTTTTTCATAATAAATAAGCCTCTTCTTAATCTATTTACAAAAATAATTTCCAAGACTATTTTTATTTTAAATAATAAAAACTCCCTTAATTTCTTAAGGGAGTCCTGCAATTGAATCCATATTATCTGTATTAGGGACAGCTTGCGCTATACTCGATGTATTTACATTTTGCCCCATATTTGCTCCTGTTACAGTACCAGCAGGAGTGCCCCTTGTATACGTCGTCGTCACCGAATCTCCCGGCTGTAAACAAAGCTTCGTCTCCGTCCCTATTACTGTAACAACATCAATCCAAGTACACCCCATTGAACCACTATATGATTTCGAAGCAGTAAATGAAGTGTCGCTCAAATTATCACCGGTAAATATATTTCCAGTGTTATTCACAATAACAAACTCTTTTATATGAGCAGGCATAATTACACTCTACCTTTCCTCTATGAACCTAACGTACGTGTACTCGTTGCCAAAGGCGGAAGAAATACTGATGTTCTAATGACCGCTTCTGGCTGCCTTTTTCCATTTAAAAAAATAGCCGCACTCGATCCTCCAGCACCTGCATATACTTTTGCTACAGCTAAAGGTGAGAGATCATAACAGTCACCGACATTAACAGCTCCTGTATTATTAATAATTTTTACTTTACGCAAATTAATCCCCATTTACCCCTCCTCCTTTTTTATACTGTATGCAAAAGAAAAAAACTTGAAACAGACTCGTTTCAAGTTTTTTACAATTAACTATTTCGTTTCACCTTCATATTGAAGCATACCGCCAACCATGTTCACTGTTTTAAACCCTTGTTCATTTAAATAATGACATACATTTTCACTGCGCATTCCTGAACGACAAATAAAGATATATTCATTCTCTTTATTAAAGAAATCTACTTTATGTGGGATATCGCCCATTTTAATATGTACAGCTTCTGGAATCTTTCCTGCCGCTACTTCTTCATCTTCTCTTACATCTACTAAAAATAACGTTTCTCCATTTTCTAAACGCTCTTGTACCTCTTCTGTAGTGATTGTTTTAACTTCTGTCATATGTAGTTCCTCCTTATATACAATAAAACCTTTAGTTTCTTTTTCACAAACATTCTCTACCAATTTTAGCATGCAAAAGAAAGAACGCAAAGAATCGAAAAGCTATTTCTCAATTTTCTCGTAAAACTTATTCTTTACAAACATAACTAGCACATTGTATCCTCAATATACTTGTTTTATGAAAGGAGTCGATTAAAATGACGCTTTTTCTTTTCATTATAGGCATTGTGTTCTTACTCGCTGCAATTATTGTACTTAGTATGAAAAATAATAAAAAGATAAAATCGCCACAAGAAATGTCATTCTTATTTCTATTGCTTAGCATAGCGTTTTTCGGTATAGCAATTGCTACATATATTTTCCGTCTACAAATCATGTGAAAAAAGGTGCCTACTTCAAACACTGCACCTTTTCCCCATCATTTTCCTTCTACACAAAACTAGATACTTTCCGATTCAAAAATTCATAAACTTTCTTTTCGAATAAATGAATATCCAATACTCCTGCCATATGCCCATTTATACTTTCTATCTCATATACTTCCGCATACTTCCCTTGTTTTTGCAAAATATCTACCATTTTATAATTATAACGAGACGGCTGAAGCAAATCTTGTTTACACGGAATCATAAGTACATTCGCTTCTATGTTAGAAAGAGATTCTTCTAGTGAAGAAAACCCATGTGCAATATCATGCAATAAAACTGCCTTCGCAGTATACATCCATGAATTTGCATCTACTAGCTCTATACTTCTATATGTCGCTTTATTTATCTCTTTTTCAAATGATGTTAGTGTAGCAAACTTTTCATAAGGTTCTACCTCTATACTGTTACGAGAAAATGTTCTTTCATAAAAATACTCATCAAAAGCGTTCATAAACATCATTCTATTTGCTAAATGAAGCCCCTTTATCGGCTGCTCTTCTCCATATTTTCCATCTTTCCAATTTGGATCGAGTTGAATTGCCTCAATCGCATTTTGCGCTACGTTTACTGACGTAATAATTGGGTTTTGTGGGTTCGTAATAACGCCAATCATCCGCTCTACCATATGTGGATAGTGAACCGCCCATTGTTGTGCAATCATCCCCCCCGCCGACGGTCCGATTACAGCGTGTAACCTTGAAATTCCCATACCTTTTATTAACTCATATTGTACACGAGCTACATCAAGAAATGTAAAAATCGGAAAATCCATAGCATATTCTTCTCCAGTTTCTGGATTAATTGATTTCGGTCCTGTTGTAATTACATATGGATTCCTCACCTGCACATTACAAAGATTATCCGTACATATAACAAAATACTTATTTGTATCAATTGCTTTTCCAGGTCCAATGAGCCCATTCCACCAACCAGACTCCTCATCATGCACTGTATATTTTCCTGCCGCATGACTTGTTGCACTAAAATAATGACAAACCAAAATCACATTTGACCTTTCTCTATTTAAAGTGCCATATGTCTCGTATCCCATTTGAACAGGAATTTCTCTGCCATTTTCAAACGTAAACCCTTTTAAAACAAACTTCTCCTTTTTTACAATTTGCACAGACTCTCCCTCTCCCCGTTATAGTATGAACTGCTTACTAAAGTTTTTTTTCTATGCAAACTAATCTCCTTCTTCTTTTCATAAATAAATGAATAATATACAAAATTAGCCACAAAATAGCACTATATTACAAGATTAAAGAGGGCGTACATATGATTTGGAATTGGTTACGTAAGAAAAAAAAATCAAATACATCAAAATTAAACGAAACAGATAACCAGGAGCAGCATTCTAACAATCAAGAGGATGATAACAAAGAACAGACTAGAAGTATGAAACATAATAAAGGTAAAAATAACGAGCAAAAAGATTCTTCTCAGAATAAGCAACAAAGTGCTAAACAAGAGGATTCCTCTCAGGATAAGCAACAAAACGCTAAACAAGAGGATTCCTCTCAGGATAAGCAACAAAACGCTAAACAAGGTGATTCGTCTCAGGATAAGCAACAAAACGCTAAACAAGAGGATTCCTCTCAGGATAAGCAGCAAAGTGCTAAACAAGATGACCCTTCTCAGGATAAGCAACAAAACGCTAAACAGGATGATTCCTCTCAAGATAAGCAGCAAAGTGCTAAACAAAATGACCCTTCTCAGGATAAGCAACAAAACGCTAAACAGGATGATTCCTCTCAAGATAGGCAACAAAGTGCTAAACAAGGTGATTCGTTTCAGGATAAGCAACAAAGCGCTAAACAGGATGATTCCTCTCAAGATAGGCAACAAAGTGCTAAACAAGATGATTCCTCTCAAGATAAGCAACAAAGCGCTAAACAGGATGATCCCTCTCAAGATAGGCAACAAAGTGCTAAACAAGATGATTCCTCTCAAGATAAACAACAAAGTGCTAAACAAGGTGATTCGTCTCAAGATAAACAACAAAGTGCTAAACAAGGTGATTCGTCTCAAGATAAACAACAAAACGCTAAGCAAGGTGATTCGTCTCAAGATAAACAACAAAACGCTAAGCAAGATGAACCTTCTCAAAGTAAGCAACAAAGCTCTGGAGGTAATAGTATTTATGACTTTACAAAACCAGAAAAAGATCGTATTCATTCTTTACAAAATTTAATAGAGAAGCTGAAAAAGTCTAGTGATTTTGTAAATTATCATACATCCGACGATGAAACGATGCCTTATTGGATTTCTTACTATCGCCCTTCACTTGATGGAGAAAAATTACAAAAGTATTTAATGCCCACTCTTTTAGAACGACCTAACGCATCACTAGAAGAGCTGAAGGAACATATCCCGATGAGCGGCATTACAATTACGAACGACTTGCAAAAAATTGAGGATATGGTTTTAAAGGGGCATGCGATTATTCAATTGAATCAGCAAGATCAAAAATGTATGCTTGCAAACATTGCAATTGATAATTATCGTGCACCAACCCCTCCTTTAAACGAATCAACTGTTATTGGTCCGCAAGAAGGTTTCGTAGAGGATATTGATACAAACATTAATTTAGTTCGAAAACGTCTTCCTGTTTTAGATTTACAAACAAAAGAAATGATTATCGGCGAGTTTTCCAAAACAAAAGTTGTCATGATGTATTTAGACAACCTTGCTGAAAAAGATAATGTAGATTTTCTAGAAGAGTCATTACGCGCTCTTGAATATGATCAAATTAATGATAGTGCTTATTTACAAGAATTAATGGGTGAAAAATCGATTTTCCCTCTCTATATCAATACAGAACGTACTGATAGAGTTACAAAAGCACTAATTGATGGAAAAATCGCTATTTTTGTTGATGGTTCTCCAAGTGTTTTACTAACACCCGTATCCTATTTTGATTTTTTCATTTCACCAGAAGACTATAATGTCTCCTGGATGTACGCTACATTTTCAAGGATTTTAAGATTAATTGCCGTTCTATTTTCAATTTGCGCTACACCGTTATACGTTGCAGTTTTAAATTATCATTATGAACTTATTCCAAGTGATTTACTTGAAACTTTGATTTTATCAAGGGCACAAGTACCATTCCCACCTTTAATTGAAGCGCTCTTTCTAGAACTCGCAATCGATTTATTAAGAGAAGCCGGGGCGAGGTTACCGATGAAAGTTGGGCAAACGCTCGGTATTGTAGGCGGTATCGTAATCGGACAAGCATCTGTACAAGCTGGGTTAACGAGTAATATTTTATTAATTATCGTTGCACTATCAGCACTCGCTTCCTTTATTACACCTATTTATAAAATGGGTAATGCTGTTCGATTACTACGTTTCCCGTTTCTAGCATTCGCGGAAATAGGGGGGCTTTTCGGTATCTCTCTTGGGTTTATCTTTTTATTTACCCATCTATTTAGACTTACTTCCTTACGTAAACCGTACGCTTTGTTTTATCCGACAAGACAACAATCTGTTAAAGACTCTTGGATTCGTTTCCCGTTAACAATGATCGATACAAGAGATGTACAAGCAAGACCACAACATGTAAAAAAAGCTGCTAAAGGAATTTCAACAAAACATAGATCAGACTTTGATGATTAAGAGATGAGGTGCATTGATGAGTAAAGTTCAAGAAAAATATCAAATATCTCCTATCTTTGTTTTCTTCTTAATTCACGGTGCACAGTTTGGAGCTGGCGTTCTCGGATTTGCTCGAATCACCGCAAAGGCCGCTGGATACGACGGCTGGATAGGCGTTGTAATCACAGGCATCGTTATCCATGTTCTTATGTGGATGATGTATTTTTTATTAAGGGAAACAAACGGGAATTTAATTGATTTACAACGACAAACCTTTGGAAAGTGGATAGGGAACGTCTTTAATATCATCTTTGCAACTTATTTTTTAATCGTCAGTATTTCGGTTATTCGAACATACGTTGAAATTATTCAAGTATGGATGTTCCCAACTGCCTCCACCTTTATGTTAACACTCTTTTTGTGCCTAGTTAGCTATTACATCATTTCTTCTGGATTTCGTGTCATTACAGGCATTTGCGTCATCTCTGTTGGTGGTACACTAGGGTATTTATTTCTAAGCTTATTCGTTTTGAAATACTCACATTGGGAAAATTTATTACCCATTCTCACACATTCTTTTTCAGATATTTTAAAATCCGCTCAACTGTCAATCTACAGTATGACTGGTTTTGAGATTTACCTCATGGTTTATCCATTTGTGAAAAACCCTAAACAATCTCATAAATTTGCTCAATATGGGGCACTATTTTCAAACCTTCTATATTTATTTAGCACTCTTTTAGCCTTTTCGTTTTTTAGTGAAAAACAATTGTTAAAAACGATATGGGCCCAACTTTCTATGACCCAAGTTGTTCAATTACCATTCATAGAAAGGCTAGAATATATCGCAATTTCAGCTTATGCCCTCGTTATCATTACAAGTTTTATTCTACCTTTGTGGGCGGCAACGAGAGCAACGCACGAAATATTCCGTGTAAAACAAAGAGGTGTTTTAATCGCTTTTATGTTTATCACCCTCATTGTTTCACAACTTCTAACAAACAGACACGATATTAATAATTTTATTAGTAATGCATCAAAAGGAAGCTTTTGGCTCATTTATGTATACATCCCAATTCTATTTATTATTGTGTGGGTGAAAAGAAAATGGAAAAAATCAAAAGAAAATTAATACTTATCTCTTGTATAGCACTCTTTAGTCTAACTGGATGTTTACAAAAAAATATTATCGATGACGTACACCTTATCCAAGGAACTGTCTTCGATGTAGCAAAAGATAATAAAATAAAGGTAACATTTGTTTGTCCTATTCAGCAAAAAGGAAACAAAGTTCAAGTTTTTGAAGGAACAGCAAATGCGGTAAAACAAGTAAAAGCTGACACATCTTTAGAGTCTTCTCAACCATTTGCTAGCGGGCAAATGCGGGTTGCTCTATTTACCACCCGAATTGCTAAGAAAGGAATGGTTGCTTCCTTCGATACATTAATTCGTGATGTAAACATCGGGAATGCCTTATATGTTGCTTTACTTGAAGGTAATGGTACTGAACTTTTAAAAGGAAAGTACACGACTTCATCCAACGTTGCAATTTATATAAAAAAAATGCTAGAACATAATATGGAGACCGGTCCTTTACCAACAGATAATCTGCATATAGGAGCATTCCGTTATTATCAAGAAGGGCAAGACTACTATATTCCAATTTTAAAGAAACATGGTGATAAAATAAAAATAACGGGAATTGGTCTTTTTAAAAAGGATAAATATGTTGGTAAAATTGCAGAAAAAGATATGTTTATATTCAAAGGACTTTTAGAAAAACATAAGTTAGATTCACATGAATTTAAAGCAGATCCTGGGTACGTAATGATTAATAATATTCGTTCTATTCCAACATACGATATAAAAATAAAAAATGGTAAGCCTTCCTTTTCCATTCATGTTAAACTTGAGGCTCGTATTCAAGAAGTATCGAAACAGATTAACTTAGAGAATGCTAAGAATACAAAAAAGATTGAGAAGGTCGTTCAAAAACAATTGGAGACACAAGGTAAGAAATTAATTAAGCATTTTAAATCTCTAGATGTCGACCCTCTTGGGCTAGGAGCTAAATATAAGCAACATTATCGCCCATTCAAATTAGAAGAGTGGAAACAAATTTACAAAGATGTTCCCGTTACTATAAAATATACCGTAGACATTACAAATTCTGGTGTAATTGAATGAGAAATGATTGAACTCCTCTCTCCAGCATGATACAACGGAGAGAGGAGTTTTTATTTTAGATAGAGAGAGAAGATATTTATGGGGGAGCTTATGTCTAAAAAATTAGTAAAGCCTATTTTAAATGGTATTTTATTTCTCGCCGTCTTTTTATTTGCTCATACATACTTAAAAAATGTTTCCTTCACACGTTATTTACTTGTCGTTATACCAATGTTACTCGTTGGTATATTCGGTATTGATCTTATTTTATCTATTTTAATTAAGAAAGAAGAATAACGAGCGAACATCTTATTTCTATAAGATGTTCTTTTCATTTCATAATCACCTTATGTTACAATAAACTTCGGCATAACGTAAGAAAGGATGAAACAACATGACAAACGAAAAAGGTTTAGATAAAGGATATGAACTTGTTGCAAAAATGCATGAAGTATTCGGACATCCTGTAACAAATACTCCAACAAAATTAACAGAAGAGCGTGCAAAAATCCGTGCAAGTTTTATGCAGGAAGAACTAGAAGAATTTCTTGAGGCAACGACTGTTGAAGATCAATACGATGCACTGATTGACCTTATTTACTTTGCATTCGGAACGTTTGCAGAAATGGGCGTACGTCCAGATAAAGGATTCGAAATTGTAAACAACGCCAACATGGCAAAACTATTCCCTGATGGGAAGCCTCGATTCCGTGAAGGCGACGGTAAGATTCTAAAGCCAGAAGGCTGGCAAGCACCGGAACCACAACTTCGTGCTGAAATTGAACGTCAGCGCCAAGAAGCTGAAAAAAACTGCTAGGATTTCCTAGCAGTTTTTTATTATGTCTTTTTTCTGTTGGCTTGTTAATGACCCACGTGTCCCGCGTGCCCTGCTGCTCCACTAATGCTAGCCGCTCCTGCCGCTGCTCCTGCTGCTCCCGCTCCAATTCCACCTGTCCAAGGAGAAGATTGTTGTTGTTGATATTGCTGATATTGTTGGTGTTGGTGCTGTTGACTATGCTGTCCTTGATGACCGTGGTGACCTTGTTGGCCTTGATGGTGATGATGTCCATGATGACCTTGTTGGCCTTGGTGGTGATGATGTCCATGATGACCTTGGTGCGTTTGATAAAGAACAGCTTGCGGATGAATGTGGTGGTGTCCATGGTGATGTACTTGTTGTTGGTGATGACCATGATGGCCGTGTTGACCTTGATGGTGGTGATGACCATGATGGCCGTGTTGACCTTGATGGTGGTGATGTCCATGATGGCCGTGTTGACCTTGGTGGTGGTGATGTCCATGATGGCCGTGTTGACCTTGGTGATGATGGTGTCCATGATGGCCATGTTGACCTTGATGGTGGTGATGTCCATGATGACCGTGAACAACTTGCGGATACGCACCTATTCCTCCAGCTACAACACCTATTCCTGGTACCGGAAATCCTGTCTGCACTCCTCCAACGAAAGAAGGAAATGTAGTTGGTGCTCCTACTGGAATTCCTGTCTGTACACCAGCTACTGATGTTGGAAATCCACCTGTTATTGTAGGCATTCCAGCCCCTGATGTCGAAAAGCCTCCCATTGATGTAGGCATTTCAGTTTGCATGCCAGCTACCGATGTTGGAAATCCACCCGCGCCTCCACCCATCCAGCTCGGAATTCCACCGTATCCTTGTTGTCCTCCTCCCATTAACATCATTTGTTCATAACTATCCGATCCACCCCCGACGAAACCATGTGGTGCATTATTGTCCATCCCTTTCATTCCTTTCACCTCTTCTACTCAATTTAGCCTACCTTTTTTATCATATTTCCTATAGAAGAATAGGTGTTTGTCTGCACTAGAATTCCGCTTCTTTTTCTTCATTCATGATAAAATTAATTAACTGAATATTTTTTCTAGGAGGTATGTATATTGAAGAATGTAACAAAGGCTTCTATCAATGATTTAGATTCAATCGTCCATATAGATATTGACGTAATTGGAAACGATAGTAGACGAAATTATATTAAGCACACTATCCGTGAAGGCAGATGCATCATTGTAAAAGAAGAAAATTCTATCTCTGGCTTTCTAACATACGATACAAATTTCTTTGGTTGTACTTTCCTCTCATTAATCATTGTTTCACCAACTAAAAGAAGGCAAGGCTATGCAAGCTCGTTAATCTCATATATGTTAAGTCATTCTCCTACTCAAAAAATATTTTCTTCAACGAACGAATCGAATGAAAGTATGCAGAAAGTATTTAACTCGAATGGTTTTATACATAGCGGAATAGTTGAAAACTTAGATGAAGGTGACCCTGAGATTATTTTCTATACAAAAAAGCTCAGAGCATAAACGCTCTGAGCTTTTATTTAGAATGAATTAGTTTGCAACAACGTTAACAAGTTTTCCAGGAACAACAATTACTTTACGAACCGTTTTCCCTTCAATTTGGTCTTGAATTGCTTCAAGTGCAAGTTGTTCCATTTCTTCTTTTGATGCGTCTTTACTCATTGTTAGTTTTGCGCGAACTTTACCCATAACTTGAACAACGATTTCAACTTCATCTTCTACAAGTTTAGACTCATCAAATGTTGGCCAGCTTGCATATGTGATTGTTTCATTGTATCCAAGCTTGCTCCATAGCTCTTCCCCGATATGAGGTGCAACTGGTGCAATCATTTTTACGAAACCTTCTACATATTCTCTTGGAAGTGTTTCAGCTTTGTATGCATCGTTGATGAATACCATCATTTGAGAAATCGCTGTGTTGAAGCGAAGCTCTGCATAGTCTTCTGTTACTTTCTTCACTGTTTGGTGGTAAGCTTTTTCAAGCTCTTTATTTGGTGCGTCAGTAATTTTCTCACTTAATTCACCGTTATCTTGAACGAATAGACGCCATACGCGGTCTAGGAAACGACGAGCTCCGTCAAGACCATTTTCAGACCAAGCAATTGAAGCATCTAATGGACCCATGAACATTTCGTATAGACGAAGTGTATCTGCACCGTGGCTTGCTACGATATCATCAGGATTTACAACGTTACCTTTTGATTTACTCATTTTCTCGTTGTTTTCACCTAGAATCATACCTTGGTTGAATAATTGTTGGAACGGTTCTTTCGTTGGAACTACACCGATATCGTATAATACTTTATGCCAGAAACGAGCATATAGTAAGTGAAGTACAGCGTGCTCCGCTCCGCCGATATAAATATCAACTGGAAGCCATTGTTTTACTTTTTCAGGATCTACAAGTGCTTCGCTATTGTTTGGATCGATGTAACGTAGGTAATACCAACAGCTACCAGCCCATTGCGGCATTGTATTTGTTTCACGACGACCTTTTTTACCAGTCTCAGGATCAACAACATTTACCCACTCGTCAATGTTGGCAAGTGGTGATTCACCTGTACCTGAAGGACGGATGTTTTCTGTTTTCGGAAGAACTAATGGTAATTCCTCTTCTTTCACAGCTGTCATTGTACCATCTTCCCAGTGAATTACTGGAATTGGCTCACCCCAGTAACGTTGACGGCTGAATAACCAGTCACGTAGACGGTACGTTACTTTTTGATTTCCTGCGCTCGTTACTTCAAGCCATTCAATCATTTTTGCGATTGCTTCTTCTTTATTTAAACCATCAAGGAATGCTGAGTTTACGTGTGCACCATCACCTGTGTACACTTCTTTCGTAATATCTCCGCCTTTTACAACTTCCTTCATTGGAAGATTAAATACTGATGCGAATTCATAGTCACGCTCATCGTGAGCTGGAACTGCCATTACAGCACCTGTTCCGTAAGTTGCAAGAACATAGTCAGCAATCCAGATTGGTAATTTCTCACCGTTTACTGGGTTAACTGCGTAAGCACCAGTGAATACACCAGTTTTTTCTTTCGCAAGTTCTGTACGCTCTAGATCACTCTTCATTTTTACAGCGTTAATGTAAGCTTCTACCGCTTCTTTTTGTTCTGCTGTTGTGATTTCTGCAACAAGTGCATGTTCTGGAGCTAGTACACAGTATGTTGCACCAAATAATGTATCAGGGCGTGTTGTGAAAACTGTGAATTTCTCGTCTGTACCATCGATGTTGAAGTGTACTTCTGCACCTTCAGAACGACCGATCCAGTTACGTTGCATATCTTTTAAGCTTTCAGGCCAATCAAGCTCATCTAGATCTTCTAATAGACGATCTCCGTAAGCTGTAATTTTTAACATCCACTGTCTCATCGGACGACGCTCAACTGGATGTCCACCACGCTCACTCTTACCGTCAATGATTTCTTCGTTTGCAAGTACTGTACCAAGTGCTGGGCACCAGTTTACAGGTACTTCATCAACGTAAGCTAAGCCTTTTTCAAATAGTTTTAGGAAGATCCATTGCGTCCACTTATAGTAATTTGGATCTGTTGTATTTACTTCACGATCCCAATCGTAAGAGAAACCTAATGATTTAATTTGGTTACGGAACGTATTAATATTATGCTCTGTAAATTCAGCTGGGCTGTTTCCAGTATCAAGTGCATATTGCTCTGCTGGAAGACCGAATGCATCCCATCCCATTGGATGAAGAACGTTATATCCTTGCATACGCTTCATACGAGATAAAATATCTGTCGCTGTATAACCTTCTGGATGTCCTACGTGTAGGCCTGCACCTGATGGATATGGGAACATATCTAGTGCATAAAATTTTGGTTTTTCTGTCTCATCTGGCGTACGGAATGTTTTATTTTCTTCCCAGTACCCTTGCCACTTCTTCTCAATTTCTTGATGATTAAAGCTCATGAGATACCCTCCTTGAAATTATATTTATTTTCACCGCCCAAAATACAAAAAACCTCTCATCCCTAGAAAGGGACGAGAGGTTGTAGATTCCCGCGGTACCACCCTAAATTAATGTACAAATGTACATTCGCTTAGATCCGTAACGTGGATTAACGGCAATTGCTACTATTAATTTCACAACTGCAACTCAAAGGCGAGTTCATAACGAAACGTGGATTGACTTGCACCGACCGTCAACTCTCTAAACCAGCTTCTATTACTACTACTCCTTCTCACTGTTATTACACATATAAGTTACGTGAACTATCCTTCACCTAGTATCTCTTAAGAGCTTACTAAAGCGAGGACTTCTCGGTTAATCGTTACTCTTCATAACTAACGAATTCATCTTAAGACAGCCGAGCTATCTCCCTTGTTCTAAAGGTTGTTTTATTTAAATATATTCTAAAACATGTGAACATGTTCCGTCAAACTAAACTGCAATTTTTTCTTCAACTGTTTCTTCTACTTTTACTCGTTTATCATAAATACTTGTTGCTACAAGCGCTACTACAAGCATTACCATGATTGCTATAAACAATACTTCCATATTGTATAAATCAACAATTGCTCCGCCAACGACCGGTCCGAACATTTTCCCTACAGTCGCCGCACTATTTACGACCCCTTGATAAAATCCTAATTTATCTTTTGGTGCAAGTATATTTGCAATCGTTGGAACCGCAGGCCATACAAATAACTCACCAATTGTTAATGTTACCATCGCAACGAGGAACATCGTAAATTGCTGCGCTTGACTTAACACAATGAATGACGCCGCAAAAATGAAAATTCCAATCATAATTTGCTGTTTTAAGGAACGCTTCATCCAGCGAATTAACATACTAACAAGTGGCTGCGCACAAACGATCATTGCTCCGTTTATCGTCCATAATAAACTATAATGACGAAGACTAATGTTTAATTCCTGCATATGTGTTGCAATTGCACCTTGCCACTGTACGTATGTAACCCAGCATAAAGCATATGCTACACACACGATAAGAAGTGCTTTAAATCCAGGTGTAAGTGACCAACCTTTTTTCATTTCGACTTCTTTTTGTACTCCTGGCTCCTTCTTGTCCTCCATACCACGGAATCCAATAAAAGCAATTAAGAAGAAAACAAAGTATAAAATAAAGTTCGCTAAGAAAATATAATCAAAACGATACGAAGCAACTAATCCACCACACGCTGTTCCAATCGCAATACCAACGTTTTGTCCAACATACATCGCATTAAATGCTCGTCTTCCGCCCTCTGGCCAAACTGTACCGACCATCGCATACATCGATGGGAAGACCATTCCAGAACCGAAGCCGATTAACGCTAGCCACACAACGTATAACGGCCAACCGTGGAAGAACACAAGACCTAAAATTGATACAAGTGTAATCACAATCCCTACTAAAGTTGATTTATAACCGCCCCATTTATCAAATAAAACACCGCCGAGCAAGTTTCCGATTACACCGGTAAGCGAGTTGATCATTAATACCATTCCGGCCACAGATAAAGATTTTCCTAGGTGATCATGCAAATAAATTGTATTAAAAGGCCATAAAAAAGAAGCACCCGTGACATTAATAATCATCCCAGCTACTAATAGCCATACTTTCCTTGGCATAGCTTCCCCTCCTATTCTATTTTTTTCGTTCATATATAACAGTAAAATTGTAGTCGTTTTTAAATAGGAAGGCAACTGATTAATAGTTGATGAAATTCAGATAATAGTTCGTCGGTAAATGAATTTATATTGGTTGCTTCTTGGATTATATCAGCGATTATTAGAATATATCGGCGCAACTACAAATATATCAGCGATTATTAAAATATATCGACTTACCGACAAAAAACGACAACAGTAACAATATATAAAAGGGTAGACTGCATGAAATTTTCATGCAGTCTACCCTTATTTGTACTATCCAACTTCCTTTTCTCGCTTCACACGTTCTTTAGCACTCCATTTAAACACCTTATCTAGTAGCGAGTATATTCTCCCAGATTCTTTCGTTAACAAAGGTCCTAACGATGCTAATATTAAAACATACAAAGCTGAGAACGGTTTAATCGCTGCCATTAAGCCACCCGCAATTCCAATATTCGCGACGATAATAGAAAATTCTCCGCGTGATACAAGCGTTAAACCGATATTCGTAGAAGCCTTATGCGATAACCCAGCTTTACGCCCCGCAACCATTCCAGCAGTAAAATTACCGATAAGAGTAATGAAAACTGCTCCTAATGCCAACCACACTGCTCCGCCAAGTGAAAATGGGTCTATACTTAAACCGAAGCTGAAAAAGAATATAGCTCCAAAGAAATCACGAAACGGAACAACAAGCTGTTCAATTCGATCACTATGCTCTGTTTCAGAAAAGACGAGCCCCAATAATAATGCTCCAATCGCCTCCGCAACATGAATCGTTTCTGAAAATCCTGCTACAAAGAACAAAATAGCAAATATTACGATAATAAAAATTTCATTGGACGAAATATCTAACATTTTATTTAAAAATCGTGTAGCTTTTCTAGCAACTACAAAGAATAGTAGCATATACCCTACTGCGATTAAAATAGATGTAAGAGCACCTACAAATGACGTTGCCCCTCCGAGTACTAATCCTGAAACGACTGATAAATATACCGCTAAAAAGATATCATCAAACATAATGATTCCTAAAATTAGCTCCGTCTCTTTATTACCAGATCTTCTTAAATCAACAATTACTTTCGCAACAATTGCACTCGATGAAATTGTTATAATCCCAGCAATAATTAATGTTTCTAATAAGGGGAAACCCATTATATATCCGTAAAGTAAACCTAATATAAAATTAAGCGATATATGAACAGTTCCCCCAAAAGCAATTGATTTTCCTGATTTAATTAATTTTTTAATTGAGAATTCTAAACCTAAGTAAAATAGGAGGAATATGACGCCAACACGGCCGAGGAAGGAAATAACTTCTCCACTTTCAATAAATCTTAAATCGATAAGCCCTAAATCTGGGGCATGAGGCCCCACTAGCATACCGAGTATAATAAGAAACGGGATAATCGAGAACTTTAACTTTGCAGCAAGAATAGCTGCAAAAGCGACTAATACTAACGCAGTTCCAACTTCAAAGATTAAAGTATCCATCGATTATGAATCCCCTCCTACTGAAAGCAACTCATTAATAATTCTTTTCACTTCATGTCTTTCACCTGATAATACGAGCATATCGCCAGCTTCAATGATAGAATCTGGGCCTGGATTAAAGAACTTCTTCATATTCTTTTTCAAAATGGCAATAATCGTTACGTTATATGTGTTTCGAACATGTAAACTACCAATTGTTTTTTGTACAACTGGTGCATTATTTTCCACCTTAAACCACTCAATTGATAATCCCTCAAAAGCCATTTCAATCGTATCTAAAGCTTGTGGTCTATATACCATTCCGCCCAATATAGCTGCAATTTGTCTCGCTTCAGAATCACGAAGAGAGACGCTTGAAATACTCTCTTCATGATCAGTATCAAAATGGTACATTTCTCTTCGGCCATCATCATGAATAACGATAACCATCTTTTCATTACCTTTTGTAATCACTTCAAACTTACATCCAATACCCGGCAGTTCACTCTCTCTAATATTCATATTTTCCGCCTCCTAATTTTTTAGTTACGGCTTTTATAAATCGACATCAATCTCCGTTTTAAAGCTCTCATCCTTTGAGATCCCTAAATACTTTAGTGTCTCTGATGGAGTCGCGTGATGAAAATGTTTTTGCAATAGCGCAATCGCTATCCCTCTTTTGTAAGCATGAAATCCGAACGTTTTTCGCATTGAATTCGTTCCGATTTTACCAACAACTCCAACTGCTTCTGCAGCATTATGAATTACACGATACGCTTGTTGGCGCGTAATTGAATTTGGCGTTTTATTAGATTGAAATACGTAATTTTCTCTTTTAACGCCAATAGATTGTACGTAATCTAAAAGCGCTTCTTTTACTTTTGTATTTAAATAAATATCTTGTTTAAATTTTTCATCTTTCACAGGAAGAGCATAAAACTCTTTAACAGTCCCGTCTTCATTTAATACATCTTCAAATTTCATGCTAAGTAATTCTGTAATTTTTAATCCTGTGTTAATTCCAATAACAAATAAAAGATAATCTCGCTGGGAGTGCTCTTTTAAATATTTTTTCATAGCCTCAATTTGGCTTATATCTTTTAATGCCTCTACAACTTCCATACATGTATTCTCCTCATCTTATGAACGGTAATTTTCTCATTATGTTGTCCATTTTACCTTATCATGCTATGAGATTTCCATGTGTTATCCATTATTTTCACAATATACTCAGGTGGTTCTGAAAACTTTCAATGTGGAAACTTACGATTGTATAAATACGTTGCGGTAAAAAAATGTGGGGGTAAAAGTTCAGCTTTTTTCTACAGATTGGATTCCTCCTTTCCTTATCCAGCTGCTCCTACTTTTATATTACGTTACTTATTTACATTATATTATACATTTCAGTAACATTAAAGTGTTTTTTCTGAAAATAATAAAAACCGAGCGTTTTTGCTCGGTTTTTATTATTAATCTTCTTTCGGAAGAACAATTCCTTTATACAATTGAACTGTAATGAAGTAATAAATCGCATAAATAACTACGAAAATTACGATTGGTACCCAAATACGGAAGTACGGATCGATTAAAATAAATCCGAAAATATTCATACCAACTAATACGTGAGCGATACCCACAATTGCTGGGAATAAGAATACTAAGAATAACTCTTTATAAATTGATTTCGTTAATAACTCACGGCGCACACCGATTTTACGAAGCATTTGATAACGCGTAATATCTTTTGATGCACCAGAAAGAATTTTAAACATAAGGCAGCTTGCCATCATTGCTAAGAACGCAATTCCAAGGAAGAATCCCATAAATACTGTTCCACTCGCAATGCCATAGAACCCACTATAAGCTTGATATTTACTATCCATTTGTTCAGCTTTTACATTTTTATATTTATCTAGCTGCAACTCGTCAAGTTTTTTCCATTCTTTTTTATATGTTAAAAAATCATCTGTTTTTCCGATAAATGCTATACCATCTTTACCATTTATCCCATCGTACATTTTTTGATCTACAATTTTAATTGCATGATCATTGTATAAATAATATGGATGGATTGTACTAAAAGCATCTATCCATTCCACTGAAAGTTCTTTAGTGTTCGCATCTTTTTGATTCATCTCTCTAGAAACTGCACCTACCGGTAGTTCCTCTGAAACTTTTTTCGTATTTACTAAATCCTTCATAGACTTCATCTTTGCCATATCTTTTACTAAAGGACGATTTTTCTCTAAATCTTCTTTTACATAGTAAACGTATTTATCATCAACTTTGTAACGATATTCGCTTTTCTCTTTAAATGTAATACCGTCTAAAACTTTCTTTTCTTCAGCTGTTGGATTATGAACTACTGAATCATATATTACTAAACCATCTACCATTTTTATAACGTTATTTTTAAACGCCATACCGCCCGAAATTGCACCAGCTCCAAGCGCAACTAACATTGCCACTGTTGCAAGCACTTTCGTTAAACTATTAATTCGGAAGTTTAATTGTGCAAATGTAAAAGCGTTAAGTCCTTTTTCACTACGCTTTTTATTACTCTTTAATTTTTTAATAATAACCGGGAGAAGTGAACTAAATAGCATATAAGTACCAGTTGTTGTCGTAATTAATGCAATAAGGATTCCCATCTCTTTTAGTTTTTCCATATAGATCATAGATGCATAACCTATACCTAATAAAAGAACAGCAAGGAATGCCACTACAACTGTCTTTTTACCTTTTACTGCAACACGCTCTGTTTGCGCATCTGCATGTACTAATTGCAATACAGAAATACGTGACAATTTAATACTGTTCATAATTGCTGATAATACAAATAGTGCAAAGAAGAAGATGCAAGTAACAGTCATAGATGGTAGATAAAATGCTTTATACCCTTCACCAGCAAATTCAAGCTGTTTCATTAATAACTGTCCAATACCTTCTGCAAGTCCTACTCCAACTGCAATCCCGATTGCAAGAGACGCAGCACCTAATACGATTGTTTCAATAAACATAAGTAATGTAACTTTATGTTTTTTCGCACCTAACATCATATACATACCGAACTCTTTTTGACGAAGAGATAATAAGAAAGAGTTTGCATATAAAATGTAGAAGAACGTTATAATTGCTAATAAAAATGATCCTGCTTGGAATACGAATCCAATAGATTTAATCACTGAATTAGATTCTAAAAATGCTTTATTCAGTGCTAACGTTTGGAACATGTAAAAAATTGAAATCGACATGACAAGACCGACAAGTAAGACGATATAATCTTTCAGCTTACTTTTCAGCCCCGACATGGAAAGTTTAAATAACATACTGGAACCTCCTTTCTTACGCCTTTTGTGTACCTAAATCTGCAAGTACATCTAAAATTTCTTTGTAGAACTCTTCACGCGTACCACCGCGATGAATTTCTTTATATAGCTCACCATCTTGAATGAATAAAATACGCTGACAGTAACTTGCACTATATGGATCATGCGTAACCATCATAATCGATACGCCTTGATCTTTATTTAAGTTTGTCATCGCATCAAGTAAACTCGTTGCATTTTTAGAATCAAGCGCTCCTGTTGGCTCGTCCCCTAAAATAATTGCCGGCTCATGCACAAGTGCACGCGCTGCTGCTGAACGTTGTTTCTGTCCACCAGATACTTCAGATGGATACTTTTGAAGAATTTCTGTAATCCCTAACATACCCGCTACTTTTTCTACTTTCGGTCCAATATTACGTGATGCGACACCTTGAAGAGAAAGTGGAAGTGCAATGTTTTCATAAATAGATAAGTTCTCTAATAAGTTAAAGTCTTGGAAGATGAATCCTAACTTTTGTGAACGGAAATCAGAAAGCTCACCTTGTTTCATTTTCGTAATATCTGTACCCGCAATTTCAACAACGCCGCCCGTTGCTTTATCAAGCGTTGAAATTACATTTAATAATGTCGTTTTACCAGAACCAGATGGTCCCATAATCCCAACAAACTCACCCTCTTGAATTGAGAATGAAACACCTTTTAACGCGTGTGATTGGTTCTCACCTTTTTTACCGTACACTTTTTGAACGTTTTTCACGTCTACAACTGGTTTCGTCATATATATCCTCCTACGCTTGTTTTTCCATTACCTATTTTGCGCCTTTTGGAGGTGAACTGCTATTTGTTAACATTACAATTACCTTACACTTTTGTAATATAAAGAAGGTGGGCGTGTAAGTTTGGCTTTTCATACTAGTTCGCATTTCGGCATAGTAAATCGGTAAATGAAATTATATCGGCGATTTTTCAAATATATCAGCGGTTCTTACACTTTTATCAGCGATTTTTCAAATATATCGGCGATTCTTACACTTTTATCAGCGATTACCAAAATATATCGACTTATCGACAAAAGATGACAATAAAAATAGGCTGTTCCGCGAAAGGAACAGCCCACTGATTAAAGTTTCACTTTATTTCTTTAAAGGTGTTACCGTCCAGTACGTAATAACACGCCAAACCCATTCTAATGGACCCATTTTAAAGATTTTCATCCAAATTACACTAAACACAATTTGAATTGCATAAATTGCGATACATACATATAGCGTCTGCATGTATGTTAAGTTACCTGCAAAGTTAAATACACTACCAGCGATTAAAATCATTGCCGTTTGTCCGATATAATTTGTTAAAGCCATACGACCGTAGTATTTCAATGGTGCTAATAATGTTTGAACTGGTTTTAACTGAAGTAATAAAATTAATGCTCCTACATAGAAAGCTGAAATAATTGGTCCAACAGTAATACCAATTTTTAGAAAATGGCTTGCAGCATCCATTGTTCCATCTTCATTCATCAATATCATATTTACAAATGGGCCAGCAGGCACGTGTCCATATTGATACCATACAGCTGCCACACTTAAAACAAACATAATGCCTGTAAAAATAGCGACTTGCTTTATGTTTTTTGAAAGATTTTCAAATACACGATATTGTCCTGCAGCAAGACCTAATAAAATTAAACCAAGTGGTAATAGTTCTTTAACACCCATTATACTAAAGGCTATTGTCAAAATAAGACCAATTACTAAGTTCGCTTGTTTTTTCGCTTTATAAAACGGTAAAACGATTAATCCGCAAATTGCATATAACGTTAACGCTTCTCCAGGCTGAAACATGTAATGAATCAAACCAAAAATAAATAATGCAACTACGCGGCGGAAAATTAGAACATATCCATTTTTCCCTTTCGCAATCGCTCTTGTAATGAAGATATAGAATCCCACTCCAAATAAGAATGAGAAAATTGAGAAGAAACGACCTTCTACAAATAAGTATAGAAACCTTTGATAGCTAGCATCTACTGTATTAGGATCTGGAGTTTTAATATTAAGTAGCGCTAGAATATTTACTAAAATAATCCCCAGTAATGCGAAGCTACGAATGTAATCTAACTCATCAATTCGTTTGTTTGTAATATTGTTCCCCATAAGCAACTCCTTGTCCAAAATTTAATCCTCCCTTACTCTACTGGAAAAGGACAATTACAACTATCGGCAAACCTTACAGAAATCTTACATTATTGTCATATAGCAAAATAAAACCAGGTCATATTTCGACCTGGTTTACTCTGATTGTTTTGATTTTTGAGGTTGTCCTTTTTTACTATTACGCTGTTTTACTTGAACAATGGGATCAAGTTCATTCGAAAACTCAGCGTTATGTCCATTTTGTGTTTTTTGCTCTGGATTATTTTGATCTGAACGTTTCGCCATTACATTCACTCCTTCTTAGTGCGGTGTAATAATCATTTGATGTTGCAATTGGCGAATTGCCATGCGTGCTCTATTTAGCTGCTCACGTTGCTCATCATTCGCATGTTGTTGCATCGTTTGTAAATCGTTATATGCTTGTTCTAATTGTAACTGCGCATCTGAATACTCCATCGTATTGTAATGCTCTTGTCTCATGCCTTGGTCTAATTGTTCTTTCGCATATTCCACAGCTTGTTCCGCTTGTGTAATATACGATTCAAGTGATTGACGCTCTGCCATAATTGTCCCTCCTTGCTTCAATTCCCCTTTAGTGTGTCCCTTCCATCTCCACC
The DNA here is from genome assembly GCF_038006085.1 of Bacillus sp. FSL K6-0073. NCBI lineage: Bacteria > Bacillati > Bacillota > Bacilli > Caryophanales > Bacillaceae > Bacillus > Bacillus sp. FSL K6-0073. Next base: position 4,743,022 of record NZ_JBBOUN010000001.1, read on the forward strand.
TTATGAGTATGTTATAATGGATTTTGTTTCATTTTGACTCGGCTTAGGAGGGAAAGTAATGAAGGTTCAAAACCCTTTTCCATATACAAACGACAATAAACGTTATCATACATGGAATTACCATTTACGAAATGAATTTGGTGAAAAAATCTTTAAAGTCTCATTAGATGCTGGCTTCGATTGTCCGAATCGTGACGGTACAGTTGCTTACGGCGGTTGTACATTTTGCAGTGCCGCTGGATCTGGTGACTTCGCCGGTGATCGCCGCGATGATGTTATAACGCAATATCATGAAATGAAAGAAAAAATGCGCTCTAAGTGGAAAGATGGAAAATGTATCGCTTATTTCCAAGCGTACACAAATACACATGCACCACTTGAAGTGTTAAAAGAAAAATTCGAACCGCTTCTAGCAGAAAAAGACGTTGTCGGTCTTTCTATCGCAACTCGTCCAGATTGTTTACCAGATGATGTTGTTGAATATTTAGCGGACTTAAATAAACGCACATACCTTTGGGTTGAACTCGGTTTACAAACTGTTCACGAACGAACTGCAAACCTTATTAATCGCGCTCACGATTATCCGTCTTACGTGGAAGGCGTAAATAAATTACGTAAGCACGGCATTAAAGTTTGCTCTCATATTATTAACGGTCTTCCACTTGAAGATTACGACATGATGATGGAAACAGCTCGTGAAGTAGCGAAACTTGATGTACAAGGAATTAAAATCCACTTACTTCACTTATTAAAAGGAACGCCAATGGTGAAGCAATATGAAAAAGGACAACTCGAATTCCTTTCTCTTGAGGATTACGTAAGTCTCGTTGTTGACCAACTTGAAATTATTCCAGAAGACGTAATTGTGCACCGTATCACAGGTGACGGCCCACCTGATTTAATGATTGGTCCAATGTGGAGCTTAAATAAATGGGAAGTATTAAATTCCATCGATGCAGAATTTGTACGCCGCGGAAGCTGGCAAGGAAAATATGCAAATGAGGAGAAACAACAATGAAATTAGAACGTGTATTACCGTTTGCTCGCACACTGCTGCAAACGGCTGTTAAAGAAGGCGACTACGCTGTAGATGCAACACTTGGAAATGGTCATGACACTTGCTTCCTAGCTGAAATTGTTGGGGATAGCGGAAAAGTATTTGGATTTGATATTCAAAAAGAAGCAATTGAAAGCTCAACAACTCGTCTAAAAGAAAAAGAACTTTTTGAACGTACTGTTTTAGTTCACGATAGTCACGATACACTTCTATCCGTACTACCAGAAGACGCAAAAGGAAAAGTAACAGGCGCTATCTTCAACTTAGGTTACCTTCCTGGCGGTGACAAGCATATCGTTACAAAACCGAACTCAACAATTTCGGCAATTGAACAATTACTAGAAGTAATGGCACCTGAAGGAATCATCGTCCTCGTCATTTACCACGGACACCCAGAAGGACAAGTAGAACGCGACGCTGTTCTCAAATTTGCAGAAGAGCTAGACCAAAAACAAGCTCACGTACTGCGATATGGCTTCATTAACCAGCAAAATAACCCGCCATTTATTGTGGCGATTGAGAAACGATAAAGTGAAACTTTAATCAATGGGGGGAATCCCCTACTGATTATTAGTTGAACCAATCGGGCATTTATGGGCAGTTTATCCCCCACCTAACTTCTTTGCTCCAACTGAATTTTAAGGTGGGAGTTTTACTGCCCGTTAATGCGGGGTAATATATCAACGATTTTTTCGATATATCGACGATTCGACAAAACATAACAAAAAAAGACGTGCACTCATTGCACGTCTTTTTGTTATTCTCCTATATAATGGATATATACACTATTTAAAGAAAGAAGGATAGAACTTTGCTAGTAGAACTAAGGGGAATTCAAAAGAAGTATGGAAAATCGCTTATACTAGACAACATTGATTTATCCATTCCAGAAGGAGAAGCACTCGCTATTGTTGGCGGGAACGGGACTGGAAAAAGTACTCTACTCAAAATAATTGCAGGCTTTATTTCACCTACGGCAGGGACAATTCAAAGGAAAGAACATATACAAATCGGTTATGTACCTGAACATTTTCCTGAAGGAATTCGTTTTACATTAGAGGATTATCTATTTCATCTCGGCCACATTCACGGTTTATCAACAAAATATGTAAAAGATAAAATTCCGCTGCTTCTTCAATCTTTTCACCTACATCATGCAAGGCATTCCGTTGTACGAAACTTTTCAAAAGGCATGAAACAAAAAACAGGCATTATGCAAGCATTACTTACGGACGTACATTTATTAATTTTAGACGAACCTCTTTCTGGGCTCGATCCGAACTCTCAACAAGAACTAGAACATATTTTACTATCATTAAAACAACAAGGTATATCTATACTCTTCACATGTCATGAAAAACAACTATTAGAAAACTTCGCCGATAGAATTGTGACGTTAACAAATCATACAATTGCAGAAAATATCTCTGCACAAAAAGGAGCAGAACAAGTCTATATTGAGGCAATCGTTCACGAAACATTCTCAGCGATAGAACTACAAAAGCAATCCGGTTTTATACACGTTGCACACAATGCAAATCAAAATCTTATTCAATTACAAATCGAAAAAGAATATACAAACGAAATGCTTCAGTTTTTATTACATAAAAAAGCATCTATCACACTGCTACAACCTAACTTTTAAATCGAAAGAAGGTTTATTATGTTCGCGCTTATTCGTTACCATTTTCTCGACTATACAAAATCGTATAAGTACATCCCTCCTATTGCGATGTACTTTGTGAGCTTGCTTTTTGTATATACATATAAACCGACTCCTATTGTACCGACATATTTAGAAACAGCACTCGCACTTTATTTATTATCTGCCTGGATTACGGTCACAATTTTTCATACTGAAGACCCTGTACAAGAACAAATTACTATTTCTCACACAAATAATATTTCCGCACTATATGTGGGTAAATATATTACGGCTCTTCTCATTTGTACTGTATTATCTTTTATATCCGTAATCTATCCAATTATTTTGCAAATGTTTAATGAAAAAATGACAGTTTCTTTATTTCTAGTCGGATTTCTCTCTCACATGTCTTTCTCTATACTAGGAATTTCAATCGCAACATTATTTACTAGAAATATGATTCAAAAAGCAGGCACTGCTTGGCTTAGCCTTACCTTTATATTGCTTATAACGATCGCATCTATCCGGTTTAAAAAAGAGTTATTATGGTTTTTACCACCTGTCGAAAGCTTTCTAATGCTTGGCCAATACAAATATAATATACTGACTCACACACTATGGCTCACAGCTTGGGCTATCGTATATTCATTTTTATTATTTACCTTATTTCTTTTTATCGTTCGCAAAAAACGTTTTTAATTACATATTAAAGGAGACGAGACAATGATCGGAATACTAGCAGGAATGGGGCCAAAATCAACCGGACCATTCGTCGATACAGTTGTAGCAGAATGCCAAACAATATACGGAGCAAAGCATGATATGGACATTCCTCATATGATGATCTATTCGTGCCCAACACCGTTTTACATAGATCGCCCTATTGATCACGAAGCGATGAAAAAAGCGATTATTGAAGGAGCACAAAAACTTGAAAGTACTGGCGCAAGCTTTATCGCTATGCCGTGCAATACGGCACATCTTTATTTTAAAGAATTACAGCGTTCTCTTTCTATCCCGATTTTAAATATAGTTGACGAAACGTTAAAAGCAATTCCTGAAACTGCAAAAAGAGTCGCTCTTCTTGCAACGGAAGCGACAGTTCAAGCTGGTATTTATCAAGACGGGATTGCAAAGCGGAATATAGAATACATTCATTATGAAAAATGGCAAACGATGATTAATCAAATTATTACGTATATTAAAAGCGGAAAAGTTGAAGAAGCTCACAAATTATGGAGCGCACTCGTTGTGCAATTGAAGGATGAAGTAGATAACGCAATTATCGCATGTACTGATTTGAATGTTGTGGCTAGTGAGGATTTTGTTGATTCTTCTCAATGTCTTGCGAAAGCGGTTGTTAGGATGTACTTATCAAATATAAAGAGATCTTCATAAACATAAAAAACACTCCTTCTAAAATGTGTTTTCTGTTTAATAAAAATCCCACAAACTTTTAACTTTCTTCACAATTCTTTCAAAGTAATCACACTTAATCTCGCTATATTAAATACGTAGTTATTCATATAGGGAAGGTTAGGGGAACTGAAAGTATGAAAGTAAATCGTTCGCTTCATTACATTTTTTGGCGTTGGCATTTTTATGCTGGACTTTTTATTACACCGCTTCTTATTACGTTGTCACTGAGCGGAATTGGGTATTTATTTCGGGAAGAGGTTGAAGATTTCATCTATAAAGATTTATATTTTGGGAAGAGCGCCCAAACAGAATCTATTTCGATGTCTGATTCTATTTCCTTAACCGAGAAAAAATATCCACATTATAGTGTGGCGAAAATTAGTGAGTTTAATGGGGATTATAATACGAGGCTTACGATTGCAAATGAATATACGGGGCAACAAAAGTATGTATATTTAGATAGCAATAATCAAATTGTCGGAGATCAAAACGCAAGTGAAACGTTTGCGAATATAATGAGGGAATTACATAGTTCTCTTTTAATCGGTGGCACTGTCGTCAACTATACTGTAGAACTCGCGGCATGCTGGACAATCTTTTTAATCGTAACCGGATTGTACATGAGTATACGACAGTTCAAAAACACACCATCATCCAATAAGCGAGAAAAAGCAAAAAGACGTCATTCTATTATCGGTATTATATTTACAATTCCACTCGTTTTGTTAGTCGCATCTGGATTGCCATGGTCAGGATTTATGGGTAACCAAATTTATAAAATTGCATCGTCGAATGAATCGATTGGATATCCAAAGTTGTATATGGCACCGCCTGAATCAAAGGTAAAAGAATTGCCATGGGCAACAAGAAAAGAAGCTCCTCCTGAATCGAATTCGAGTAAGCCAAAAACAATTTCTGTCGATGAATTACAAAAAGGAATTGAAATAAAGAAGCCATACGTTATCTCACTACCAGCTGATCCGAAAGGTGTATTCACTGTTTCGAAATCGAGCGGTTCTGGTATTACAGGTATGCATGTTGCACCAAATGAAGAGATAACAGCTTACTTTGACCAATATAGCGGAAAGCTTATTTCCAAAACGGACTATCGTGATTATGGATTACTTGCACAATGGTTCACTTACGGCATCCCGCTTCATGAAGGACATTTATTTGGATGGCCAAATAAAATATTATGCTTACTAACGACATTATCTCTACTACTTCTTATTTATTACGGAGTAAAAATGTGGTTAGCAAGAAAGCCGAAAGGAAAATTAGCAGCACCTCCAAAACAAAGAGATAAGAAGAGCATAATCGTTTTCTTTATCATGATGGTTATACTAGGCGCTATCATGCCTTTATTCGGACTATCTGTATTAGTGATTTTTGCGATTGAACTTCTTATATATGTATTTTTAAAAATACGATCATAATGAAAAAAAACCACTCTACAGAGTGGTTTTCTTCATCACTGCGCTGTTTTCTTTCGGTACATCTTCCCATTCCAATAGAAGAATCGTGAAGTGAGGCCTCCGTACTTTACAATGCGCCGTGCCATTTTGTGCATATTCTTTTGTGCTGATACTTTTTGATCTGATAAATAAATACCAAGTAACCCTCGGCTTATGAGACGATGAAACTTCGCATGAGGCAAATCACCAATGCTCTTCTCTGCTTCTTCTACAAAATGTTTCATACGATCTAATATCGCTTGCTCGTTTTCGTAATAACTACAGAAATTCAAATCTCCGCCTATACGGTCTTCTTCTTGATCAATGAAATAATCCAGCAAAATATGAAGTCCTTGTACGTAAGGGAAGTATCCTTGTCTAATTTTCGCAATATCTTCATCATGTAATTCATCATGAAATGCATATGCGACAAGACAGAAAATCCCAAGTGTAGAACCGGCACATGCTGAAAATTCAAACCAACTCATCTCAGGTAAGTTTTCTTTATGTGCTTCAAACCAATTTTTCAGGCGCGGCTCTCTTTCTTCTAATTTCACGTGTTTATGAATTTGCAAATCACAATAATAACAAGCAAGTTCATGAAGAACAGGAGCAATTTTGTCATAGTGCTTCGTTTTCTTTAAAACATCTTGGCATGTTTCAACAAGTTCATCTAAATAACCACCATCATCTTGATCATCACGATAACGATAATAATTACCGCCGCCTTCTACTTCAGGTGATAATGCCATTAACATCGATTCATGCAGTGCGGCAAAATCATTTGGATCAAGTGATGTACTGCGATCACATAAATTATCTAAATAGTCGCTGATCGTTTGATACGCTACGATAAAACGAATACATTCTTCTCGGTGTTCATTTGCTAGCAGAGCTAAAATGCCACCGCCCTCACAATGAAACGTTTTATGCTCAATACTTGCGATTGCCTGACTATGAAGCTCATCGTTCGGAATATGGTAGGCACGCTCTTTCCACATCGCTAGCTCATGGTGTACAACCGGAAACACATCACGGTATACTTTCGCCATGAGCGTTATGGGATTACTCGGTACGTTCACTTCTTCCTTCATCTCCTCTATTAAATGTACAAATAATGATTTATTTGTTTGTTTTTACTATATTATTGACATGCATTTCAGTAAATGACTGAATATAACTCAAAATTTCATCACGCTCATACTCATTTAATAGCTCGTGATAACAATTCGGCCATTCTTTAAAAGCCTTATCACTTATTTTAACATTATCAAACCAAGTGCGGACACGTGTTTTATCTACAAGTTTATCCTCACAAGCTTGCATTAGCAAGAGCGGAACATCTGGAAAATCATCTATTTTTTTATGAGCAATTTCGATAGACTTAATCAATTCACTATACCAACGTACTGATACTTTGCGCAAGAACAAAGAATCATTCTCCATTGCATCTCTCACTTCATGGTTACGTGTTGACATTTCCACCGTAAGATTCGTTGCAAATTGCAATTTTGGAGCCACAACATTTAATATTTTTGAAGCAAATTGAAGCGGAGCAGAGGGTCCAGTCACTACCCCTAAACAAGGCGAACTCAAAATAATACCCTCTACATCTTCTCTCTTCGTTTCTTGCATCATACGAATGACAATAAGACCACCCATACTATGACCGAATAGAAAAATAGGTAACCTATACTTTCTTGCTTCTTTCACCCATAATTTAACTTCCTCTATGTATTCATCAAATGAATCAATATGTCCTCTATTTCTTGAAGTCGTTCCATGTGACGGAAGATCCCCCATCACGACGTGGTAGCCGATATGATTCCACATTTCCGCAACGGCTTCGTAACGTCCGTGATATTCCATTGCGCCGTGCACAATAACAATGACAGCCTTTGCTTCCTCCGCTTCATAATTCCACATACGGCTCTCCTCCATTTCACTCTTTCTCATAATTTGATACACTAAAACTAGTCTCTAGGAAAGGAAGACTTTACATGATATATCCTTACAAAGAAAAAAATCCGAAAATTGCGAGTAGTGCTTTTATCGCTGACTATGTTACGATTACAGGCGATGTTTCCGTTGGCGAGGAATCAAGTATTTGGTTTAATACAGTCATCCGTGGTGATGTATCACCGACAATCATTGGAGACCGAGTAAATGTACAAGACCAATGTACACTTCACCAAAGCCCGCAGTATCCTCTTATTTTAGAAGACGACGTAACAATTGGGCATCAAGTCATTTTACATAGTTGCCATATTAAGAAAGATGCTTTAATTGGAATGGGATCTATTATATTAGATGGTGCTGAAATTGGCGAAGGAGCTTTTATCGGCGCTGGAAGCCTCGTTTCACAAGGAAAGAAAATTCCACCAAACACGTTAGCTTTCGGTCGTCCCGCGAAAGTCATTCGTGAATTAACAGAAGAAGACCGTAAAGATATGGAGCGTATTCGCACGCAATACGTTGAAAAAGGTCAATATTATAAATCATTACAGAAGTAAATTTCCGCTGCCATAAGATTGGCAGCTTTTTTTATATAAAATCTAACTTTTTCTTTACAAAACATTATTACTCCCTCAACAAAATCTTATTAAAATAAAAGCTAATATCTCCATATATATGTAGATGAGGGAGGAGAATTTTCATGAAGGTCAGTGGATTATATAAAATAGAATGTTACATTTTCAGAGGAATTAACCGCTACTTTGATCAAAAAACATTAAATATCTTTTTCAGCAATATTACTCATATCGGTGGCGCGACTTTCTCCATCGCACTCACACTTTTCTTTTTAATTTTCGCAAAGGGAACTTTGCATCAAGCTGCAATTGCAACTGCTATTTCGTTAGCAATTAGCCATATTCCTGTGCAAATATTAAAAAGGTGGTATCCGCGAAAACGTCCTTATTTAACAATTCAGGATGCAAAATATCCAGTCCATCCATTAAAAGACCACTCTTTCCCGTCTGGTCATACAACAGCCGTTTTCTCTGTCTTCATTCCATTTATTTGCTATAATCCAAGCTTACTTGCTTTCCTATTACCGTTAGCATTATGCGTCGGTATTTCACGTATTTATTTAGGACTTCACTATCCGTCAGATGTATTCGTCGGTATGTGCCTTGGCACTTGCTCTGGCATCATCTCTTTTTATCAATTCATCCCACTTTTCACATAAAGGAGTGATATGATGAGAGTCGCCATTTTTACCGATACTTTTACGCCACAAGTTAACGGGGTTGCGAAAACGTTAGAGCGATTAACACAATATTTTCAGAAAGAACAGATCGCCTATTCTGTTTTCGCCCCTCAGCATACAGCTGAAGATAATTTTGTAGCGAATGTGAATAAGATGAGAAGTATCCCGTTAACAATATTATATCCAGAATGTCGTTTTTCTTTTCCTACTCCGCGCATTAAACGGGAACTACTTTCCTTTAAACCTGACATTATTCACATTGCCACACCTTTCAACATGGGACTTTGTGGATTGTATTATGCAAAAAAGTTAAACATCCCAGTTGTCGGTTCTTATCATACTGATTTCGATGCCTATTTACGTTATTACAAAATCGAATTCCTCTCCAATATGCTGTGGAACTATTTAAAATGGTTTCATAGTCATATGCAAAAAAATTTTGTACCTTCCTTTGAAACATTACATCAATTAAAAAACAAAGGCTTTCAGACCCTCTCTATATGGGGACGTGGTGTAGATTGCACACTCTTTCATCCTGCTTACAATACAGACCTATTCCGAAAAAAATATAATATTACAGCGAAGTATGTCCTTTCCTATGTTGGACGAATTGCTCCTGAAAAAGATATTGATACGCTGCAACACCTTATCGTTAAAACAGCACATACTCGAAACGATATTCATTGGCTCATTGCAGGAGATGGTCCTCTAGCAACAAGTTTACGTGAAGCTGTTCCGAAAACAAATATCACTTTTACTGGCTATTTACAAAGTGCAGATTTAGCTGAAGCATATGCTTGTTCTAACATAATGGTGTTTCCATCAGCTACTGAAACATTCGGAAATGTCGTACTTGAATCACTCGCATGCGGTACACCTGTCATTGGTGCAAATAGTGGCGGGGTTAAAAATATTATTACAGATGGAAAAACGGGAGTTCTTTGTCCGCCTAAAAATGAAGATGCATTTCTATCATCCATTTATTTTTTATTACAAAATGCAGAAAAACTTGAGCAGATGGGAATAGCAGCTTCATCTTTTGCGAAATCAAAGAGCTGGGATGAGATCTTTCGTGGCTTGCTTAACCAATATGAAGAAGTCCTTCAGCATAACGCATCAGAGTTGCTTGCTTAAATAGAAAAACTCCCTTCAAAAAACGAAGGGAGTTTATTACATGGTCATAAATTTTAGTTTAATAAATGATACATAAGGTTAAGCATTGTTTTATTTCTATATTAATTATACCAAAAATAAACATAACTAAACAGACTTGTAATAAAAACCCATAAAAATTAATATATGGTTATACAGTATTTTAACTGTATAATGATTTTAAAAATTCCCTTTAAAATCAACTTACTCACATACCTTTATACAGCAATTGTTCCCCAATTCTGTATATCAAAAAACCTTTCATTCATTTGAAAGGTCTTTTTGAGCCTGCACATATTCTTCTTTCGTATTTACATTTATAAACCAATCCGCATTCGCTTGTACATCTTCTCCAGAAACATATTTCACATTACATTGTGATAAAAGCTGGCCCACACTTCTTTTTTCTTCCTGAAGTAAAGCATAAATCTTTTCTTTCACGCGGTTGTGATACGCTGCAAGTAACGGTTGTTTTCTTCCATTAATAATAGGTACAACCGCATCATATTCATTGCTCGTTTGCTCTAATAAAATGGTAAACCATTCATGCGAAACATTTGGCGCATCGCAAGGCATAATAGCGTACCAATCTGCTTCTATGTATTCCATACCTGATACAATGCCGGCCAGCGGTCCATTCCCTTTATAGTGCGGGATATCCTCTATAACAGGAACTTGTACGAATTGCTCTACTCGCTCTTTTATATCAGTACGGCTAATTACTACAATGTCTTGCAAAGTATTTCCCATCACTTTCACAATATGCTCAACAAAAGTAGTTCCCTTCCAAATTGCTAACGCTTTCGGCTCACCAAACCTACTCGACATACCACCCGCTAATACAATCCCAGCACACTTACTCATTGGCGATGCAGCTCAAATGTAATATGGCCTAATTCCGGTAAAATTAATTTATTCATCGCAAGTCGAACCGCTCCGCTAGACCCTGGCATCGAGAAGACTACTTTGCGCCCAATTGTACCACCAATCGCTCTACTTAACATTGCGCTGCTTCCGATATCTTCTAAATAACTAATCATACGGAACAGCTCACCAAATCCAACAATTTCTTTATCTAATAACGCTGATACTGCTTCAATTGTGACATCGCGTTTCGTAATACCAGTACCGCCATTTGTTAATACAACATCTACATCTTCCTTATGATAACCAGCTAACACTGCTTGCTGAATACTTTCTTTATCATCTTTTACAATTTCATAAGAAGTTACTTTATGTCCTGCTTCTTTTAACAATTCATGTAATAGTTGTCCGCTCTTATCTGTTTCTTCCGTACGTGTATCGGAAATCGTAACAATCTTGCAACGCACTTCTTTTGGAGCTTGTTTTTTATGTTCAGTTACACTCATTTTTTATCTTTCCTTTCTTAAAGACTTTTCTTCATTTTATCATACATACCTTTACACAATTATGCATGAAACCAATCATGCGCCATGATACAATATAAGTATGCTAACCCACAAAAAGGAAAGTGCACTTTCTTATACTCCTAGACTACACATCTTTAGCTACTCTTTATATTTTCTACATAATAGAATTCAATTTTAAAACTTGTACTAAAAAATAAATTGGAGGTCTACATAGTATGGAACTTTATAAAAAATTAACAACAACATTTATCCTCTTATTCATCGCTTCAATCACTGTCGGCTTTTCCTTAAAAGGTGCAATTCCATACGCTACATTAGTAAGTATTATATTCGCGACACTATTTTTACTAAGTAGTGCCTTTTGCGCAAGTAAAGCACGTCAAATGAAAGGTTGATTACATATGTTCAAAAAGAAATCAATCTTTTGTAAATCATGTAAAACAGAAATACAAACGTATGAAAAAGCGTGGATTCATATGCCCATTCCGGCGAATGGCATGACGAATATGAAAAAGTATATTGAATTAGAAGGACAAATTTATTGTAGTTCGTGTGTTGAGATAATGAACAAAAACCAATAAATACAAAAGGGGTGTTTACATTGTTTGAATCAAACCGTATCCAGTTACGAAAGTTTTCCGAAGATGATATTCTAACATATTATAAATGGCATAATGATGTAGACGTTATGAGTTCAACTACACTCACTCTTGATAAATATTCCTTTCAAGACACAGAAAAACTTTGCCAGCAATTTATTCATTCTTCGAACTCTAAGAGCTATATCATTGAAGAAAAAGCTACGCATCTTCCAATTGGTATTACTTCTTTAATTCATATTGATTCGTATAATCGAAACGCTGAATGCATTATTGATATTGGTAAAAAGGATTACTGGGGGCAAGGTTATGGGCAGGAAGCTTTAACCCTATTATTGGATTATGCATTTTTAGAATTAAATTTACATCGCCTTTCTTTACGAGTATTTTCTTTTAACGATAGAGCAGTTAAATTATATAAATCACTTGGTTTTCAACATGAAGGAACTTGTAAAGAAGCTATATTCCGCAACGGCACTTGGCATGACATTGAACTCTTCGCTTTATTCCAACGTAATTATAAATAAAAAAAGCTTTGCGCTCACCGCGCAAAGCTTTTTTTCATATATTATAGACCAGCTTGCTCTTTTAAAGCTGCAGCTTTGTCTGTACGTTCCCATGATAGATCTACATCAGTACGTCCGAAGTGGCCGTAAGCTGCTGTTTGTTTGTAAATTGGGCGACGTAAGTCTAGCATTTTAATAATACCAGCTGGGCGAAGATCGAAGTTGTTACGAACTAGTTCTACTAGTACGTCTTCAGATACTTTACCAGTGCCGAATGTATCAACTGAAATTGATACTGGTTGTGCTACACCGATTGCGTATGCAAGTTGTACTTCTGCTTTTTCAGCAAGACCAGCTGCTACGATGTTTTTCGCAACATAACGAGCTGCATATGCTGCAGAACGGTCAACTTTCGTTGCATCTTTACCAGAGAATGCACCGCCACCGTGGCGAGCGTATCCACCATAAGTATCAACGATGATTTTACGTCCTGTTAAACCAGCATCACCTTGTGGTCCACCAATTACGAAGCGGCCAGTTGGATTAATGAAGAATTTCGTTTCTCCATCCATTAATTCTGCTGGTACTACAGCTTTAATTACGTGCTCTTTTAAATCGCGATCGATTTCTTCCCATGTAACATCTGGGTGATGTTGTGTAGAAATTACGATAGTATCAACACGTACTGGTTTACCATTTTCATCATACTCAACTGTAACTTGCGTTTTTCCATCTGGACGTAAGTATGATAATGTATCATCTTTACGTACTTCAGTTAAACGGCGAGCTAATTTGTGAGCAAGCGAGATTGGAAGTGGCATTAATTCTTGTGTTTCATTACATGCAAAACCAAACATTAAACCTTGGTCTCCTGCACCAATCGCCTCAATCTCAGCGTCAGTCATTTGACCTTCGCGTGCTTCTAGCGCTTGGTCAACACCCATAGCGATGTCAGCGGACTGCTCATCGATAGATGTTAAAACAGCACAAGTTTCTGCATCGAATCCGTATTTTGCGCGTGTGTAACCAATGCCTTGAATTGTTTCACGAACGATTTTCGGAATATCTACGTAAGTAGAAGTCGTAATTTCCCCCGCTACCAATACTAAACCAGTTGTTACAGTTGTTTCACAAGCTACACGTGCATTTGCGTCTTTTGATAAGATCGCATCTAAAATTGAATCAGAAATTTGGTCACAAATTTTATCTGGATGTCCTTCAGTTACAGACTCAGATGTGAACAGATGACGTTTTTTTGTCATGTGGTAAACCTCCCTACAGTAATTGTATATATTGTACGGAACTCATCCTTAATTTGCCACAAACTGCGACATACATTTATTCTCCCACACAAGCATACAGAAAAACCTTTCCTACTTTACATAGAGGAAAGGTTTAATTTGCTACTTGCATACTGCTTTTTGCCCTTCGCTCTTATCGTTCGAGACCTGTAGCCTCGCACAGGTTTTAGCACCTATTCACCTGCATTTATCAATACAAGTGAGGTTGCTGGGCTTCATCGGGCCTGTCCCTCCGCCAGCTCGGGATAAGAGAGTATCCGTCCCAACCTATACTAAAGAAATGATATTCATTTGTCAATTAATATTCACATTTTCCTGAAAGTTTTTCTCAATACGCCTGAAATGAAATATTAATAGGGAAATAATGCATTCACACAAACAAAAAGAAATAAATAGTATACATTATTTATATAATTGTGTTATACTCTTGTTGGGGATTACGAGAAATATTTCATTAAATGAAAAGGATGGTATATAAATATGAGTACTGTGAATGTCCAAATTGGTTTACACGAATTATTGAACGGAAGCAATGCACAGATTCAACTAAGTGTTCCGCAATTAGTGGAAAAAGTATTAATGCGAAATGAAGGGAAATTAACTTCTACTGGTGCCGTTTCTGCTTCAACAGGAAAATATACAGGACGTTCTCCTAAAGATAAATTTATTGTGAAAGAAGCATCGGTTGCTGACAAAATTGCTTGGGGGGCTGTGAACCAACCGATTTCTGAAGAACATTTTAATAAATTATATACTAAAGTTTTAGAATACTTAAAAGAAAAAGAAGAGTTATTCGTCTTCAAAGGATTTGCAGGCGCTGACCGCAATTACCGCCTACCAATTCAAGTTATTAACGAATATGCATGGCACAATTTATTTGTACATCAATTATTCATTCGTCCAACTGAAGAAGAATTAACGACTCATGAATCAGAGTTCACAATTGTTTCTGCACCGAATTTCAAAGCTGATCCAGCTGTTGACGGTACAAACTCCGAAGCATTCATTATGGTTTCATTCGAAAAACGCATCGTATTAATTGGTGGTACAGAATACGCTGGAGAAATGAAAAAATCAATCTTCTCTATTATGAACTTCTTATTACCTGAACAAGATATTCTTTCTATGCATTGTTCTGCAAACGTAGGTGAAGAAGGCGATGTAGCATTATTCTTCGGTTTATCTGGAACAGGTAAAACAACATTATCTGCTGATCCAAACCGTAAATTAATTGGTGATGATGAGCACGGTTGGTCTGATAACGGTGTATTCAATATTGAAGGCGGTTGCTACGCGAAATGTGTAAACCTTTCTCACGAGAAAGAACCACAAATTTTCGATGCAATCACATTTGGATCTGTTTTAGAAAACGTTATCATTAATGACCAAACGCGTATCGCAGACTATAACGATACTACTTTAACAGAAAATACTCGTGCTGCATACCCTATGCATGCGATCGACAATATCGTACTGCCAAGTGTTGCTGGACACCCAAATACAATCATTTTCTTAACTGCTGATGCATCTGGCGTATTGCCTCCAATCAGTAAGTTATCAAAAGAACAAGCTATGTATCATTTCTTAAGTGGTTACACTAGTAAACTAGCAGGAACAGAGCGCGGTGTTACATCTCCGCAAGCAACATTCTCAACTTGCTTCGGTTCACCATTCTTACCACTTGATGCATCTCGCTATGCTGAAATGCTTGGTGAAAAAATTGAGAAACACGATGCGAAAGTATTCTTAGTAAACACTGGCTGGACTGGTGGCGAATACGGCGTTGGTAAACGTATGAACTTAGGTTACACTCGTGCAATGATTCAAGCTGCATTAAACGGTGAACTTGCGAAAACTGAAACAGCTAAACATGACATCTTCGGTCTTGAAGTTCCACTTCACGTACCAGGTGTACCTGACGAAGTGTTAATGCCTGAACAAACTTGGGCTGATAAAGCTGCTTACAAAGCAAAAGCAATCGAACTTGCAAATGAATTCAAAGCTAACTTCAAAAAGTTCGACAGCGTATCTGAAGACATTATTAACTTAGGCGGTCCAATCGCTTAAATTAAAACTTTCTGTTGAAATAACCCTTTACTCATATGAATAAGTGTCGTGTAACCGTAAAGTTTCGCGTACTCACCGACAAAACCCAATGCGGCTTAACGGTTTATACACACTTACATAAAAAAGAAGCTTACGTGAAAACGTAAGCTTCTTTCTATATCTTCTCTCTTTATCTATGACTTACCTCGATAAATTACAGAAAATTCATTTTATAATCATTCGTTTTCATTTTTTTTATGATACAATTTACATATACAGGAAAGGGTGAGACTTATGAAAAATTTTTCTCGTACAGGAAAAGTTTTATTCGGTTACGGAGCGATCCAACTATTTTGGGGACTTGTGATGCTTAACGTTAATTTATTTCAACATACAAGTGAAACGATAAAATATATTATTCTAATTACCGGAATAATTTGTTGTATTATATCCAACTTTTTTAAAGAACCTCAAAGTCATACTAATACGTAATTTCATGTTAACTTAATGGAAGCGGAAACCTGCATTTTATGCAAAGTTACACTTCCTGTTGTAATATCATCACTTATCCCAGAATAAACCGATTTTCACATAGCCAAATTATGGATTCGGATATATAAATTATATCCCTACTCGCTACATCTCTCTGTTTTCACACCACATGGGGCCAAAAAAGTCCCCGTCCGCTTCTATCCGTGGCTGGGTCATCTATTCCA
Source organism: Bacillus sp. FSL K6-0073 (assembly GCF_038006085.1). NCBI lineage: Bacteria > Bacillati > Bacillota > Bacilli > Caryophanales > Bacillaceae > Bacillus > Bacillus sp. FSL K6-0073. The sequence continues at coordinate 4,759,519 of NZ_JBBOUN010000001.1, forward strand.
TCTAAAAAGAAGTCTTTTATCTTTTTTAGCTCTTTGTTAGTTCTTTCTCATCTTTCATGCTATAGTATCCTAAATTAACAACGATTAAGAAATAACCACCCATAATCCCTACTGCAAATGCCCACATAACCATGTGGTGCTCAATTTCGTACATAATAATAGCACCCAAAATGGCAGCTGCAAAACGGTTAAACATACCGAGTGTCGGTGCTTTCGTCTTCTTTACAATACTATCTCCAAGCTTCTCAATTCTTCTCCCTAAAAGCCAAACGCAATACATACTTACAATAAGCCCAATTCCAGCACCTAAAAAGTGTGCTGAAAACGGTGTTAACATCCATCCTAGTAACAAAATACCTAGTATATAATACGATTGGATTTTAAATGATCTTAGTGACATACTAATCATGCTGTACCTCTCTTCATTCGTTCTTATCTATCCAACAAAAAATTTCTTTCAAATTCATATTCCTTACATCTATTTCACTCAAATTAAAAACAACATAAACAGTATGTTTATGTTGTTTAAATATTTTTAGGAAATAATATTATACAAGATTTCAAACATCATATCCTCATATTTTGTGACGGTTTTTCAAACTTTTTTCGTCCATTTATGAAAAAAATGATATCAATCTATGAACATACGGATATGATGTAATAAGCACACAAATAAAGGGGGCGTCTAATGATTTATTTTTTAATGGCTCTCATTCACATCATTATCCCTGCACTTATTGGACTTTCATTGTATTGGTACACGAAAAACCATAGCATTTTTTACGCTGTCCTCGGTGTTCTTCTTCCAGGTATTATTCTTATTACACTCTTCCGTATTCCATTTTTAAACTTAATTCCACTTATTACTGCTATCTTATTTCTCATCTTCTTACCAAAAATAAAAAAATAGGAAAGCAGATCATAGGTGATCTGTTTTCCTATTTTGATATAGGTTCCCCTGCAATAGAATGAACTTTTACTTTCTCCGATTTCACAAACCATAGACCAACAAAAATGATAATTCCACCGATGATTTGTTGAAACGATACATATTCATTTGCCCAGACAGCTGCAAATAGAACCGCTACAAGCGGCGTTATATACATATATACCATCGTATGTGACGCCCCAATTTTTTGAACACCAACATACCACATTACTAGACCAAATACTGTTACAAAGAAAATAGAATATAGTAAAGCAAATAGTGTCATTTCGTGAGTAATGTGAAATGGCATGACAAACACATGTGGACCACTTAACAATAATAGCGGAATCGCACCGACTAATGCAGACCATGCTGTAACACGTAATGCTGAATATTTTTTAATTAATGGTCCTGCTAAAACAGGATAAAGTCCCCAGCATATTGATGTAATAAGTCCAATTCCATTGCCATAAAAAGAACTAGTAAGCGAATGTCCTGCTACTAAAACTAATGCTGCACCAACAAAGGCAGTCATAGAACCGATTAACTTTCGAGAAGAAAACTTTTCTTGTTTCAAGAAAATCGCAAATGCAGTTGTAAAAATAGGTGAAATAGAAATGAGTAAAGAGGCATTTGTAGCAGATGTATATTTGACAGTTTCCATAAATAACGTTTGATACAGTACAATACCTACAATGCTAACGATAATTAATCTAGGTATATCCTTTCGCTCCATATAAACCGACTTCTCAATAAAAAAGGTAAGGAGTAACAGAAGCGGTGCCGCCGCCATCATGCGAAGTGCAGTAAACTCAATTGCTGTAAATTCTAAAAGTCCATACTTCGCAATTGTATAGTTAATCCCCCAAATAATAACAACACTCAAAATTAACAACTCAATTCCCCATCTTCTCATGCGTATCCCCTCCGCAAAGAAGATTATACAGAAAATTCAATCATATGTACATTTCATTATGTGAAAAAATCTTTTTATTATATGAAACGTTTTGGTAAATGAAATTATATCGACGATTTTCTGAATATATCGGCGCAACTCCATTTATATCGGCGATTTTCTGAATATATCAGCGCAACTCCATTTATATCGGCGATTTCCCAAATATATCGACTTATCGACAAAAATCGACAATAATAGCGACTTATAAAATAAAAAAGGTGATTCCAAAATACATTTTGGAATCACCTTTCCTTTACTATATTCGAACGTGTAACTTCATATTTGGATTATAAAACTGGCTTGGGCTCTTTAACTGAAAAGTTCCTCCACCTTCATGCCAATCAACAGTTAACTTATCATCCATAAATACAAGCTTTGTACGATCAGCGATAAAGTTCATTGTGCTTGATTCAATATCCACATCGCGCTCATCTTTCTCTGCTACAGCTACTAAATCGATAATTCCGCTCATAACACAACCGCAACCTTCATTATCGTAAAATAACTTTATATATTTCGCTTCACTTGGAATCGTATCCATAATCTTTTTATATGCTGCTTCTGTTACAGTAACGTACATACGTTAATCTTCATCCTCTCTTCTCTTATCATTCATATATTGTATCACCATTTTTCTTAAAAGTTATATACAGAAAATTAAGACTAATATAAAATGTATGTGATAAAGTTTCAGCAATCGAGCTTTTATGAATAGTTCATGCAGAAGAAAGGAGGTTTACTATCCGTGTTCAAACTACAACGATATCCTATGTTATTAGGGTCTATTGGGTAGTTTCTTCATTTCTAGCGGAATACTGTTACAGCATGTACTTCCCTATTCTCATTCTATCGGCTGGATTCTAGGTTTTATTTGTTACCTATCCGCTTCTTATTTTACTACGAAGAATACAAACAACTCATAAAGCAAGAATCATCTTAAGGAGGATTATCAAACATGCCAGCCTTAAAAAAAATAGAGCAATCACTCAATCACTTATTCCAAATTGAAAAATACGGAAAAGATAGTGCCTTTAGTCGATTTATCCCAGCCGTATATGATCCTATCAAATTTCCTTGGCAACAATTTTTCGACGCAAATTTTGTAGATTTATTTAACGGCCTTATGATGCACGGATCTGAAAATGTAAACAAAGTATTTTTAGCTGTATTCCCTACAGATGACGTTCTTGAAACATTCATTTCACAATCCACATCTGGTGATTTACTCTTTATGCACCATCCCCTTGTAATGGAGTGTGGTGATCCGCTTGGAAGATCAGGTCGCGGTTTCATACCAATTCCTGAAAAATATTTGCAAGGAATAAAAGAAAAACAACTTTCTATATATACATGTCACGTACCAATGGATTTTCATCAAACGCATGGAACGAGTATTTCAATTGCAAAAGCATTAAACGCTACTGTAGTGGACGACTTTGCATATGGAGGTCCAGAACAAGAACCAATTGGCCTTATTTGTGAAATAGATGAAACATCAACAGAAGCACTCCAAAAACATCTAAAACAACTCTTCCAGATTCCTTACACAGACTTCGAAGGTAAACGACATGATTCCATTAAAAAAATCGCAATTATCGCTGGGTGTGGCGATGTTGTATCTTTAATGAAGGAAGCAGAAGAAAAAGGTGCTGAAGCATATATTACAGGAGAAATCCATTGCCATATCGACAATGATTACGGCCGACATAAATACTCGCTCATTATGGATTATGTAAAAGAAACGAATATGTCTCTAATTGGTGTGTCACACTCTGCCTCTGAATATTTAGTGAAAGAGACATTGATGTATGATTGGTTTAAAGAAAATTTTGATGTGGATGTTATTTTGCTTCCGCAGGAGAAATGGTGGCTCTAACGCTATCATTTTTTAAATTTATATACACAATACAATCGCCCACAGAAAAATAGAGAAATGTGAAAGCACCACCTGTACCAACGTAAATGCTTTCGTTGTGCCGGAAAACGAACCTACTGGTAGCACCGAGTTTACTGGTGCTACCAGTATTACAGCATGAATATATATTCTATTTTTCTAATCACTGACATATAGCAATTCATTTCATAAAAAAAGACCCGAGATTCGGGTCAACAAATAGAAATATAAATGAACTACAACAAATAACAGACAAAGCCATTATATATTTTTCATAGTAAAACATCCATTATTTTCTTTTTACACTATCAATATATTATTTTTCGTTATAGTCCTCTTTTTTAGAACGTCTACCTAAGAAGAACACAAAAACATTACTTCCAAATAAGTGATGTTTTTTCTATTTAATGCAGTGGTAACATAACCTCAACCGTTGTTCCAACCCCAACTTCACTTTCAAAACTCATTTTACCATTGTGGTCTTTAATAATTTTTTCTGTAACTACTAAACCTAGACCAGTTCCTGTTTCTTTCGTTGTATAAAAGGCTTCATTTAACTTTGGAATTTTATCTTTCGGAATACCACATCCCTCATCTTTCACTTGAACGATGATTCCATCTTTTACAGTAACTTTAATCGTAATTGTTCCCCCAACTGACATTGCTTCAATTGCATTTTTGATTAAATTAAAAAAGACCTGTTTTAATCGTTTTTCATCACATGTAATGGACGGTAAGTCTTTACTGTAAATACCTTGTATGTGGACTCCTTGTTTTAAAGCAGGCTTTTCCATAACTCGAATAACATAAGAGATAATTTCTTGTATGTTATGAGTTTCTGATTCTAGTGATTTAGATTTCTCAAATCCACTAAGTTCTGTAGCAATTATATGAATCCGATCTACTTCTTGTTTCATAATATCACTATAAATTTTATCCTCTGGATGCTTGTCTGCCTGTTTATTCACAAGTTTTTTTAAGTTTGCTAAAGGTCTTCTAATCTTATAACCAATAACCGTTGCCATTTTTCCAACAGCTGCTAGTTTTTCTGTCTGTTTTATTTCTTTGTCCATCATCTCAAGCGTACGAACGTAAGACTGAACCCTCAAAAATATAATCCAACATATAATAGTAAATACACTATATAATGCCATTGGGATTAAAACGAGAGAAGATTGAATAATGATTCCTGTAAGAGCGTACTTCCCGACAAGTATCGCTGGAACTAACCAGAAATATCTTTTGTTCACAAAGATTGGTGCGAACAAAATAAAAAATACTTCTACTATATTTCCACCGTCAAATTCCGCATCGCTACCATAATAAATCATAATGTTATGGATACAATCTAATACATTATAGCCAATTAGAATAATATACTTTACCACAAAAACATTCTTCCATTTCATAAAGTATATTCCAATGCAAAACAATACTACCGTCAAAAGGTAAAGCCATAAACCTAAACCATCTTCAAACTTTCCTACGCCTTCTTGCTCTCCCGCGATTAAAGGTACGATAAATTCATAGGCAAGATCATACACAAAAAATATAATAAAAAATAAACTTAAAAATACTTTCAATGCCTTTATTTCTTCATTTTTAAATATATAGCCTTTATTCATATGGTAACTCCTAGCTTTTCTTCCACTTGGATTTCAGTATTTCCACACTTCCTTGGGAGAATGATGTCTATTCTCGTTCCAGTATCTCTTTCACTTGAAATATGCAGCTCACCAAGGTGCTCGGCGACAATTCGATTCGCTACCGTAAGTCCCAGACCAATTTTATCTTGTTTCGTTGTATAAAAGGCTTCTGTAACACGGGTTAAGTTTTCTTGCTTAATACCATGACCATTATCGATTACGCTGATTATTACATATTCTTTCCCTTTATTCTCTAATTGTAAATGTAATATGCCACCTTGTTCCATTGCCTCTAAAGCATTTTTTATCGTATATAAAAAGACTCCTCTTATTTTTCGTTCATCACATTCAACTTCTATTGTTTTTTCTTCCACATTAGAAATAAACTGCACGTTTAATTCATTCATTTTTCCGCGAAGACTTGTTATTACTTGTAATACAATTTTTCCTACATCATGTTTCTTATAAATAGAAGGTTTGCATGTAGCAACTTCCATCAACTCACTTATCATATTATTCATATTTTCTATTTCAAAAATCATACGTTTATAAATAGGATCCTCTTCATGCTTCTCTCGTTGTAATTGCGTAAATCCTTTTAATGAAGCCAGTGGATTTTTAATTTCATGTCCAACAGTCGCTGCCATTTTTCCGATTACTGCTAATTTTTGTGATTCACTAGCAATCGCAATACTTTCCTTTACAGCTGAAAGATATTGTAAAAATCGATTTAAAATGATATATGCAGCTATTAACATAAGCGTACACATAATAAGGAACATAAATGCTTTTATTTCCTCTAATACAAATAAATAAATTAAATATTTTCCTAAAATAGAGGAAAGCAAAAACACATAAAATTTTTTATTTAAAAATATGGGTACAAAGAAAATGAGAATAATTTCTATTATATTTGTCGCATCAAACGCCGCCTTATTATAAAAAATATACGAAACTATATTAGCGATTTCTATCCCTATGTATGCAAATATCCATGCATATTTAACAAGGTTTGCCTTCTCTTTTTTCAGTAAATATATATTCACGCATAGTATTGCTACTCCGCAAATAACTTGCCATATTATGTTGTATCCCTTATCCATTATTGATTTATCTTCTAATACGATTGCATAGAAAATTTGATATACAATAACAATGACATATAACACCCATAAAAGGATTTTTGCATTCCTTTCTTCTTCTTTATATGATAGAAAACTTTCTTTCACTTCAACACCCCTTCAAAATAACATCTCAAAGAATACCATTTATTATAATAAATGATTTTCATAGACAAACAAAGATAAATCGAACATTTGAGGAAAATCATCCCAACGATGCAATACCTTCATGCTATATACAAGCATAAAAAATGTAAACAATAATACGTATATTATGGGAGGTGTTTTTTATGGATGGCAAAAAAATAAAAAGACCGAACAACTCCAATCTTTCATGCGTGAAAATGAAGGAAAAGAGATGAAAACTCTTTAACTGCCAGTGATCGTTTCCGAACGATTAGGCATAGTGCAGGGAAATGATACTTTCTTAACAGGCTCACCACTCCTTTATGATGGATTACTTCTTATCGGCGGAAAGATGGAGGATCATTCTCTTAACAAAGCAAGTTCATTTTTCGTAGAATCATATAATCGCTTTAAGCCGATTGGCTCCTTCCAAAACTGCTCTTCTATTATTCAATCTTTAAATATCGAAGGAAAACCTGGTTTTTTAATAGAATAAGACCCTACGCGACTAGCAAATGAATTTATTAAAGCTATAACAAAACAACGCTTTTGGGATAGAACATATTCATAGAATAGGGGGACATTTATGTTTGTTACTGTCGAGAAAGATGTGCATATTTTTGTGCAAGACGTTAATCCTGGTCCAGGTAGTAAGACTGTTTTCTTCGTTCACGGATGGCCTTTAAATCATCAAATGTATCAATATCAACTCAATGTTTTACCAGAGCATGGCTTTCGCTGTATTGCCATGGATATACGAGGGAATGGGCAATCTGATAAGCCATGGACTGGTTACACGTATGATCGATTAGCCGATGATATCGCAATTGTTCTGGAAGCACTTCAAGTAGAGAACGCTACATTAGTCGGTTTCTCAGTTGGTGGTGCTCTTTCTATTCGCTATATGTCTCGCTATAATGGGCGCCGCATTTCTAAGCTCGCATTAATTGACGCTGTCTCCCCCTCTTTCGTTAAAAATCAAGAGTCCCCTTACGGTGTACCGAAAGAACAAGCAGATGCTCTCATTAATCAAATGTATGCTAATTTACCAAAATTTTTAAATGACGTATCTTTATCCTTTTTCAATAGAAACTTAGGGGCTGCAACCCTTGAATGGTTTTCTTATCTCGGTATGCAGTCCGCTTCTTATGCCCTTATCAAAATTTTACAAGCAGCTGCAAATGAAGATGTAACGAAAGATTTAAATAAAATTAACGTCCCAACAAAAATCTTCCACGGCGTTCACGACCAACTAATTCCTTACAAAAGTGCTGAACTTACACAACAACGAATTAAAAATTCTCAGTTACATGCTCTTACAAATAGTGGTCATGGTTCACCAATCGATCAAGCGGATGAATTAAATAAAGAACTGATAAAATTTTTACAAACATAACAACTGCAATATAAGAATGAAAGTTAACATAATCGTTTTTATAAAACATAAAATTCACACATTTCTCACAAATACACGAATAAAACGATTACATTTTCATATATACTAAATGTACAAGTAATACTCCCTAAACCCAGCTTGTCTGGTTACCCCGTTAAATACTATGAAAAAAGAACTTGTATCGTTATACAAGTTCTTTTTGTTTCTTTTATTTAAAGAGGATATCTTTACTATATTGATTTCCAACGAGTAAATCATATTGAAGCATTTTATATTGCTCTAACATTTCGTTTTGTTTCTTTGTTAAATCATTGATTACTTCTCCATTTTTATCAACTTTTAATTCATCTCTAAGCACTGGTATTTCCTTGTAAAGTTCCGATAAAAATTGATAAAATAAGGATTTATTTAATCCTGCATAATCAAAAATAAGATTAGAAAAATGAATTGGGCTTACTAAACCTATATTATCATTTGGCATATCAAAGTTTGCATACATTAATAGCGGCGTTTGCGCCATCGCTAAACGTTCACTCGGTATTTTTTCATTCGTTATATACCCGTTTTCTTTATAAAAAGATTTATTTGTTCCTAATGATGGAAGATGATCTCCAAAGAATACTAATAATGTAGGTCTATCTAAATTATCTAGTTGCTCTATTAAATATTGAAGTGCCTCATCTGAACGTCTTAATCCTTCTGTATACGTCTCTAATTCTCCTTTTGATTCTTCATTTTCTAGACCGCTAATTTCTATTAGGTTTTCACCAAATCGGCCTTCTGTAAATGGAAAATGATTTTGCATCGTAACTGCATGAATAAATGTTGGCTGTTTTTGTTCCTCTAACTCAGCAATTATCTCTTTACTCATCGCTAAATCACTAATATAATCTCCATCAATATCTACATTTTCCATCGTGTCCTCTGCATTAAACTTATCAAATCCTAACACCTTATATACATCGTCACGTTTAAAGAATGTGCGACCAAATGAATGAATTGCACTTGTATAATAACCTTCTTTTTTCAACGCCGTAGGGATTGATGGAACTTCTTTCTTATTTGTAATAACCTGCTGATATGGTATAGAACCTGGCTTTAACAAACTCATTGAATAACTTGTTAATGCTTCAAATTCAACGTTCGCTGTATTTCCCCCAAATGTAGGAGAAATAGTTTGTCCCCCAGGAAAGTTTTCTATATAATGATGCAAATTTGGTACAGGATCTTCACTAAAAGAAAGGTTGGTTACTTTCGTCGGATCCCAAAACGATTCACTCATTACAAAAATAATATTCGGTTTCTCTTTTTTCTTTTGATTCCCTATATTTCCACTATATTGTTTTTTTATATCGTTTGCTATTTGAAGCATATTTTCTTTAGAATAATTTTTTGGTTTTTCCATAACTGTTGTATCTAAATTGCTAATAAACCCAAGTACAAAACCATTTGAAGCGTAGTTCTCATTTTGATTCCACAAAACAAAATCTACACCTGATTTTTGAAATACTTTATTCATAAATGTATTCGCAAAATTACCGTACGCATATAGAACAAAAATAGATCCTACTACTAATAAGGCTCTTATTCCTAGATGAATCTTTACATTTTGAATATACCTTCTCATATATATCCCTGCTACAATACAAGCTACGATACTTACGATAATGACAAAAATATAACTCCAACTAAAATAGTCCATCACCATCGGTATAACAGATTGCATATGCGTAATTTGTGTGAAATCAGAAGGATATAACGGATCACCTCTGAAAATAAGCTTCAAATAATTCACAATACATAAAATGACTAACGTACAGCTCGTTAAAACCATACTTAGAAAAACCTTACCTATTAAATTATATACAAGAATATATATTGCATAAATTACTACAAAACTTAATATAAACTGCATATTATAAAAGTAAATCCAATTCATTGCCTCTATGAAACTCATATTAACTTGCATGACAATATAAAATAACGCTACTGTATGAGCTAATAAAAGTAATATAAAATGCACTCGCAGGGATGCTCTAAGTATAGACATCTCTTTTTTATTGAAATGCGTAATATAAAACGTTATGCCCCATATGAAAATCATCATAACACTTAAAACAAGCTTTTGATTTAAATGATCTTTCATCATGTCTAAATTAAAAACCTTTAAAATCATAAACAGCATAGTTATTACTAATAAAGTCACCATACTACTTATAATGCTAGAAATTAATATATTTCTTTTTGGAAGATGAAAAAGTGTAGAACCATACTTCAATTCATTCCCTCGTTTCTATGTCTTAATTTCCCCCGCATCGAAAGAACTATTTCTATTAAAATAACATATATTACATATTTCGTCTGCATACTTGCTTCTACTATAAATGTATTGTCTTAATATTCCCTTAATCAACAGTTAAATTGTGGTATACAAATTACTCATTCTTGAAAAACTTAATTTCAGCATTCCACTTTATGATATAATAACTATGTTTTGGAAATCCTTAATACTATTAAAGATTTCACATAAAAATACGAAAGAATTAATAAAAAAGGAGTTGCTCATTTTTGCTTACTAAGTTTAAGAGTTTGCCTAAAGCGGTATATGCAATTTTGGCGCTTTCTTTCCTGTTGCACGTTTTTTGTTTAGTAAAACAGCCAGGATTAGATGGAGAGTTAGTCAAAGTAACATATGGTGCAAATGATGCCTTTAACTATTCGTTAACAGCTGAACAACTATTAAAACATGGTGTATTTGGTTATGTGTATTTAGAACCTAGTGAAGTTCCAGGGAAAAATGCATATATTACACCAGGTCAGCCATTACTATTAGCTGGCGCTATGATTATTTCTGATATTACATCAATTCCTTACTATTACGTAGCAACTGTTATTAACATGATCATGAACCTTTGCACAGTGCTATTAGTATTCTTAATAGGAAAAGAATTGTTCGAAAAAAACATTTATGGAATTGTTGCAAGTATTTTATATGCTATTTATCCAAGTAACTATACATACTTCCGTACATTGCTAACAGAAGTTCCATCCATATTCTTATTGGCGTTATGTGTATATGTATTTGTTCTCGCATGGAAATACAATAAAGTGAAATTCCATATATGGTTTGGAATTGTCGTTTCAATTTTACTTATGTTCCGTCCAAATCCAGCTCCAATGATGCTTATTCCTGTTCTTGTTGTGTTATTTACATATGGATTTAAAGAATCCATTCGAATCGGATTGTTATGGTTTATCGGACCTTTCTTTATTATTGGCGCATGGGTTGTTCGTAACTACTTAGCACTCAACCAATTTATTTTATTCTCAACCCAAGGTGCAGATCCACTAATTGCCGGTGCAGATCCATTTAATAAAATTGGATATGAAAATATAGTAAATGAAATGAGAGCTAAAGGCTTAGATGACAAAGGTGCATACGCAAAAGAATTAATTAAGAACGGATTTAAGACGGACTTCACTTATTGGTTCTCTTGGTTCACTGTCGGTAAAACAATTGAATTATTCAAAACAGCTCCTGCTGTAGACCAATATCGTATTCACAACTTTATGCAACTATGTCATAGAGTGTTTATCATCGGTACATTCTTGAGCAGCTTCTGCTTCATGCTAAATTCATTTAAACATAAACGCGTTATGATGCTAGTAGCAAGTTCAATTATTTACATTATCTTCTCAAACTTATTCTTAGCAATTAATCGCTATGGATTTTTCATTAATCCTCTTATGTGCTTAATTCTTGCATACGGATTAATTCACATTGTGCAGAAGCTTCCATTCTTCCGCACTAATCAAGCATAATAAGAAAGAGGTCGTCCACCGTTGGACGACCTCTTTCTTATTCCCCCACACTTTACACACGGCCAATTTGTCCATTCTGTAATCACACTTTAATTCCGTATGTATGTGTGTCTGTATTTGTCAAAATATCTTTCACAACACCACTCACTGTTTTACGTATAAATGCAAGTTTTTTACAACTATTACTATAACCACAAAATCAAAAAAATCTAATCTCGGGCCTTTTTCATATTCATATGTAGCCACATATGAAACCATTTTATTTTTGTATATTTATGGATGTTTTTCTTTGCAAATCGTTAAATAAGCATTTGCATAATAAAAAATCCGGCCACAAAAATAAATACTAAGATGAGAAATCCAATCACAAAATTCCTCCTATTTTTGTAGCGTTTTTTCTACTATCCGATTTTTCAAAACCCACTCTTCAAACTGGGCACTTCCAAATTCCCAACTAAGATCGCGAGCATGTACAGAAAAAACGTAATAACCGGCATATTCGTCCATAAACCTACCTAACTCTACATCGTCTTTCTGAATACCGTATACTCCAAAATTAAAATACACATCCCATACGTCTTCATTCTTCCTCTTATAAGCGATCGATTCCATATCACATTCTGTCCCGAAATAATCAAGATGTAAATGTACGCTATCATCGTATTCGTACTCCATTTTATCACCCCTTATATTTGTACTTCTTTACCACCCAAAAAATTCCTGCTATCTACACTCACATATGGGCACTTACCTACATATCATGCTTGTAGAGTGACTTCTAGGAGGTGTTATATAGTGAAAAAATTAATCGCGATTTTTTGCATCATGTTACTAGCTGTTTTTACTTTTGCTGCTTGTAGTAGTAAAAAAGAAAGTACGAAAGAACAAACTCAAAACATTCGCGTTGGCGAAGTTACCCATTCTCTCTTCTATGCCCCATTATATGTCGGGATTGAAAAAGGATTTTTTAAAGATGAAGGACTAAATATTGACCTACAAACAACAGCTGGTGGCGATAAAACGATGACCGCCCTATTATCTGGCGGAATTGATATTGCTCTCGTCGGTTCTGAAACGTCTATTTACGTTCATCAACAAGGAGCGAAAGACCCTGTCATTAACTTTGCACAGCTTACACAAACAGATGGGACATTTTTAGTTTCACGTAAAAAACTAGACTCTTTTAATTGGAATGACGTAAAAGGTGTTACATTTTTAGGACAGCGTAAAGGCGGCATGCCGCAAATGGTTGGGGAATACGTTTTAAAGAAAAATGGCATTGATTCTCGGAAAGATACGAACTTAATTCAAAATATCGAATTTGCTAATATTGCAAATGCCTTTGCATCTGGTACAGGAGAGTTTGTGCAGCTCTTTGAACCGACTGCAAGCATATTCGAAAAAGAAGGTAAAGGTTATATCGTCGCTTCATTCGGAAATGAATCTGGTACTGTTCCTTATACAACGTTCATGGCAAAAGAAAGTTTCTTAAAGAAAGATAAAGCTGCTGCTGAAAAGTTCACAAGTGCGCTCTATAAAGCACAGCAATGGGTTGATACACATAGTCCAGAAGAGATTGCTGATGCTGTTTCTCCGCTATTTAAAGACACTTCGAAAGACATTACAGTAAAAGTAATTGAACGGTATAAAAAACAACATTCTTATGCGACAAATCCACTACTAGATGCGGAAGAATGGAAACAGCTCCAAACGATTATGAAAGACGCTGGTGAATTACAAAAAGAAGTCCCACATGAAGCGCTCGTCAATACAAAAATTGCCGAAAGCGTTATTAAGAAATAGAGGCGAAGTGTATGAGTTTTTTACAAATACGTAACGTTTCTCACTGTTTTTTCGCAAAAGAGAATGCCAAACTTATTCTCGAAGATATGAGCTTACAAGTGGAAGAAGGCGAATTTATTTCTATACTCGGCCCAAGTGGTTGCGGTAAAACAACGCTCCTCTCAATCATTGCTGGACTACTTGATCCAATTGATGGTATCGTCTTTTTAGATGGTGAACCAATTACAACGAAAACTTCATCTATGGGATATATGTTGCAGCAAGATTACTTATTCCCGTGGAAAACGATTGAAGAAAATATTATGCTTGGACTTCATATTCGAAAGATTTATGATGAACAGATGAAAGAACATACTTTAAATCTTTTACAACAAGTCGGTCTACATGGGGTAGAAGGACAATATCCTCGTGAACTATCCGGCGGTATGCGTCAACGTGCTGCTCTCGTTCGAACGTTAGCAACTGATCCGAAAATTTTATTACTAGATGAACCATTCTCCGCACTCGATTATCAAACGAAATTAAAACTAGAAGAACTCGTTTTCAACTTACTAAATAAATATAAGAAAACATCACTACTTGTTACTCACGATATTGAAGAGGCGATTGCGATGAGTGATCGTATTTATTTACTTCAAGCGAATCCTGGAAAAATCGCAAAAACCTTTATCGTCCCGGAAAGTATCCGTTCTTTATCACCGTTAGAAGCACGCCATCACTACGATTTCCCAGCCCTCTTTCAAGATATATGGAAGGAGCTGGAACGACTTGGATAATATAAAACAACTACATGAACAATTTCGAAAGAAAGAACGCAGGCGTGCTTGGATTGCTCGCTCATTACAGCTTTTACTACTTATTCTTTTCTTTGCACTATGGGAAATAGCTAGCAAAAAAGAATGGATCGATCCTTTACTCTTTAGTTCTCCTTCGAGTATTTGGGACCTCTTCTTAACGAAATGGATCGACGGTTCACTTTGGGCCCACATATGGACGACATTGCTGGAAACAGGAGTAGGCTTCATTCTCGGAACGGTACTCGGTGCTATTATTGCCACGTTTCTTTGGTGGATGCCACTTCTAGCCCGCGTACTTGATCCTTACCTCGTCGTTCTAAATGCAATGCCAAAAGTTGCACTCGGTCCAATCATCATCGTTATTTTCGGTCCAAACATTTCATCTTCTATCGCAATGGGAGTAATCATTTCCATCATCATTACCATTCTCGTTATTTACAGTGCATTTCAAGAAGTCGATTCTAACTATATAAAAGTGATGGACACATTTGGCGCAAATAAATGGCAATGTTATAAGCAAGTCGTTCTCCCTGCATCCTTTCCAGCAATTATCTCAACGTTAAAAGTAAATGTTGGTTTATCCTGGGTCGGTGTTATTTTCGGAGAACTTCTCGTTTCCAAACAAGGACTTGGCTACTTAATTAGCTACGGATTCCAAGTCTTTAACTTCACACTCGTCTTACTTAGCGTACTACTCACATGTGTTCTTGCAACTCTTATGTATGTATTTGTTGAGGCATTTGAAAAAATTCTAATTGGAAAAAGAAAAAGAAGCTGACTCAAAACAGTGCGCTATAGTCAGCTTCTTTCTTTTACCTTTTATCACACATTTTCGTTTCATTTGTAATGTTTCCATCCGCAACCGTAACTGTATGGAAACAGTCTTTCACACGTACTGTAACGACATTATCTTTTCGATCTATCACATGATAATCATTAAACTTTTCATTCAAAGCACTACGAATTTGCTCCCCTTCAAAAATCGGAAAACCGTGAGACATTACCCAAATGAGACCAGCAACAGCAAGAATCGTTTTCATACGTTTCATTACCTCCTCGAGAGTAAACTTATAGTCCCTACAACACGCGCATTATAATTGTGTCTAAATTGTGACATTTTTATACTAATTCTATTTTATACCGCAAGTTCCTTCTTCTTTTTAATAAAATACAGAATTTTCAATTTTATCAACATAAAAAAACGCAAAGAATTAAAAATTCTTCACGCTTTTCTTTAACGAAACTATATCGAATGCATAACTCACATTAGTCTCCACTTTGTTGTTCTATCGTTTTTGAAACACCATATAATCCCGACAGCACTTCCGCTCTCATTTTTACAAGCTCAGGAAACTGATAGAAGAAAGCAATTTTCTTATATTTTAACTCTGTTCCTTCTTTCACCTTTTTTGAATCTTGTAAAATGAACGCTGTAAATGTATCTGCGATATCTTCCGTTACATTTGTTGTTCCATACAGCGATACAAACTCATCATGCTTTTCTTTATAAAATTTAATTTGTGCCTCTTCACTTTCTTCTACTTTCTTTTCTGTCCACTCTTGCTCAATTGGTTTCCAAAATTCATTATAAAATTGGTTAATATACGAAGTTTTTCTCGCACATCCATTTTTCAAGAACACCGTGTTACATTTATTTCGATATGATGAAATGTCTTTCTCTTCATCAAACGCCTCTAAATATTTCCTATCCACTGGTACTTGTTTATGCCCAATCGTTAATACGTGAGCCGTTTCATGAATTAATGTTTTCATCACTTCATCTATATTCACCCCAGAATCGAGCACGTCTAAACTAAGCAACCAATCTCTCGGGTCATCCATACTTGGCATGACATGGGCAACAACGCCGTCATAACCATCCGTTATTAAATCCACCCCCGTTATATTCTCACGATATTTCACTGGAATGAGAGTGCGATACATGTCCCATAACGTTTCATGATACTCTCTATCTTGTCGCTGGCTTAACAAATCATCTTTTGCTACTTCGTCATCTGCAAAAACTTTATTCAATCTCTTACGATCCAATTTTTCAAAATAAGGATCTACAATTTCATCATCATCGATATAATAAGAAGCTAAAAAGAAGTAATTGTCATCCTCTTCTTTTTTCTGTTCCGCCTCTTTCATATTCATACTTTCATACTCTTCTATGTCATAATCCTCTACTTTTTCAAGTTCTGAAAGTCCCTCTATCTTTTTATATACTTTTTGTAATGTTTTATCTCCTATTTGCGTGCACTCTTCTTCTGTTTTACAAATTTCTTTTTCTTTCGTAACCTCGATAGCACTCTCGCATCCTGCAACTAAACTGCTTGCTATAATACAACACACTAACTTGCCATACAGTTTCTTCATACAATCCCCCATTATTCCATTCTACAAAATATCATAATCATTTTTTTGCGAATATGCGATAATTAATTATAAAAACTGCAAGGAGGCTTCCCATGATTCGTGCAATCTTATTCGACTTAGATGGAACACTATTAGATCGGCGCCAATCTTTAGAACAATTTATTTGTGAGCAATATAATCGCTTCGCCTCACATTTGAAGAGCATAGAGAAATCAGAGTATTGTTCTCGATTTCTTGAACTCGATAATAATGGCTATACGTGGAAGGATAAAGTATATGCTACTCTCCTTTCCGAATACAACATTACTACTTTAACGCAAGAGCAACTACTACACGACTATATTACAAACTTCCAACATCATTGTATTCCTTTCAAAAACACGCATGAACTACTTCAACAGTTAAAACAGCGAAACATTAAAATTGGTATTATTACAAATGGTTTTACTGAATTTTAGATGAGCAACCTTCGAGCACTACATATACATACGTATACAAACGCCATTCTCGTTTCGGAAGCTGAAGGAATTAAAAAACCTCATCCTGAAATTTTCGAACGTGCTTTGCAAAGACTAGATGTGAAGGCAGAAGAATGTCTTTATGTTGGAGATCATCCAGAAAACGATGTGCTTGGTTCTGAACAAGTAGGGATTCTTGGTGTTTGGAAAAAAGATTCGTTTTGGGGGAATTTTAAGCATTCACGTATCGTAGATGATTTGTTGGAGGTGCTTTCGTTTTTAGAGGTGGAGATAAAGTGAAACTTTAATCCGCCCCCACCTGAAAGAAATATATGCAAATAACCAATTCCAAACGACAAAGCAATTATTATAAAAAATAAAGAAAAGTTTAATTTAACCATCGAAACAGTAACAGTCGTTTCTTTTATCCATCTTTCCCCTCCTAAAATGTAAATATATCTTTACAAAATTGTATAATATACCCAAAATAATATAAAGATATATTTACATTTATTCTTACATACAAAAAAAGAAACCGGCTACTTTACTTCGTAAAACAGCCGATTTCTTCTATATGTTTCATCGTACGCGCTAATACGTCATCGCGCATTATAAAGCTAAATTTTCTATTCGTTTTAATGTTGTCAGGAATGTCTTTTAATAAAACAGACCCTTTCGTTTCTTCGTAATGCGTATGTTCTTCTACCGCACTAATTGTTGCAAAATAAATGTTTTTAATGATTATTTTGTCTTTTCCAGATACTTTGTATTGTCCTAAGTAAGTTAAATCAGAAACTATGCCGCCGGTTTCTTCATGAACCTCTCGAACTGCCGCTTCTTCCGGTGTTTCCCCTAGTTCTACTTTACCACCTGGAAATTCAAGACCGCGACGTAAATGATGCGTTAATAACCATTGATCCCCGTACCGGCATACAACCCAAACATGCTTTGGCTCAGGAGAAAATGGATAACGTTCAAACGATAATTGTACAGTGTTGTGGTAATAATCTTTAAATTTGTACATGCCATTACTCCCCTATTGATGGTTACAAGTTTTTCCTACCACAAATTGTAGCATATTCTCGCTTTTCTGCATAATATTATCCAATTACAATCCATTGATTATTCCCATTTGCGCGACTAATTCTTTCGTCTCATGATTTCCTAAATCATAAATCATTTTATATGCTTTTTGTAGTTGTTCATCATATCGGTCATTATTTGAATCGTGATGATACTCAACAAATGGAACGTGGGAGCGTACAAATGACCCTAAATCTTCTACATATGCTTGATCGAAGTGCTCTCTTAATTCCGTAATTTCTTCATCATTTGCGGAAATCTCAAAATTATAAGTATCCGCCGTCTTCACTTGTGAAATTTGACCGTTTCCTATTGATATATAATATGTTTTTTTCGTATCCATGTAACACCCTTCTTTCATCCTTTTAATTTCTATTGTTTTCATCAATTACAAAATTATGTAAAATAAAGAAAAGGAGGGGTTTTATGTTCAAAATATTAATTATCGGTATTATCATCGTCCTAATCATCCTCGTACTCTCCATCATGACAATTAATAAAGGCTATGCTTATAAACATTCGGTCGATAAACTAGAAGATAATCCTTATACAAAAAAGAATAAGGAGGATTCATAATATGCTTCGTATACTCCGCATCACAATCGCCCTCACTGTGATCGTTATGTCGGCAATTGGATTATATACAGGTCAAAATAAATTTGTACCTCTTTCATAATTTCTATTAGGGGTTTTAATGTTTCTCATCGCATTTGAACAAATAAAGAAAAAGGAATTAGCAACTGGACTTATTTGTATTATTGCTGGTGCCTTCATTTGGATTGTTCTCATTATTACCTACATAAAATAGAGGAGGTCTTTTATGCTAAAAGGAGTCCGGATTACTTTATCACTTATTGCCTTATGTATAGCAACCTATGGATTTTTTACTGGTAGTAGAGAAATAATGCCTTATATGTTCATCTTTTTAGGAGGTATGGCCCTCACCATAAGTTTAGAGGAAATATTAAAACGACAAACAGGAGGTAGTCTGCTCGCTCTACTAGCAGGAGCCGCTGCTTTATTTATTGGTTTCACAGAAATATTCTAGTAAATGGTCTAAAGGAGGCCATACAATGCTAACTCTAACTATATTACGGATTTTTTTAGCATTTCTCATGCTTCTCTTACTCACTTTAAGCACTTATGTCCATGTTACCGATAATTTTTCACTTCTTCCATACTTACAATTTATTCTCAGTTGTTCCTTTATTCTTCTAGGAATTAATGAATTAAAATCCGGACGAAAATCAATGAGTATCCCGTATTTTTTCGTTTCTGGTCTTATATTCTTCTTCTTAATATCGAACTACTTTCACTACATGTAGAATGAAATTTTGACCAATTTAGCATTTATAATTATTTTCTCTCAGTAACTATGTCTTTCTACTAAGGGGGATTCCATGTTAAAAAACATTCGAATTATAATCGCCACTATCGCTCTTTCTCTCGCCCTATTTAGCTTCTTTGCAAACTTCACTATTCTTTTACCTTACGTGTTCATCCTTTTAAGTATTATGTGTATCCTTTTTGGAATCGATGAAATAAAGCAGCAGCAAAAAACGAAAGCATTTATTTATTTTCTCTGTTCTGCCTTTGTTTTATATGTTGGAGTATCTAATATATTTTCATAAAAAAGAAGAGTATGGCCGCTCTTAGCACAATAAAAAAACTGCCCTTTCACAGGCAGTTTTTCTTTTTATCCAAAAACTTTCTCAAGTTCATCTTTATCTTGGCTTAACCAGAAGTTCATTAAGCGTTGTGCTCCTTCTAAGTCGTGAAGCTTCGCTTGACCACATTGCGTTTCATTTGCAGCCGGAATTTCTGTAATTTGAACCGCATCTTTTAATGTTAGTTCTAATAAATCAATGATTTCTCGAACTGTCGGCGTTCCGCTCACTACAAGATAATATCCTGTTTGGCAGCCCATCGGTGAAATATCGATAATATCAAAATGCGGATAACGATCAATATATTTACGTAAATTAAATGCTAATAAATGCTCTAACGTATGAATAACATCTGGTTTCATTGCTTGTTTATTCGGTTGACAGAAACGAATATCAAATTTATTTACAATACCGTCACTACCTACATTGTGAACTCCGCAATGTCTTACATAAGGTGCCTTTACAATCGTATGATCTAATTCAAAGCTTTCTACTGATGGCATACAACATCTCTCCCGCTTTTAATTTAATTCCGTTATATCCAATATGATATAACGGAAATGCACATTAGTAAAGTATTATGTACAGTCGTGCTATAATACTTTAAGAGTATGCTGAAAAGGAGACCGTTATGAAACAGATTTTTATTGGGATTATACGCTTTTATCAAAAGTTCATTTCTCCGATGACACCACCAACATGCCGCTTTTATCCAACTTGTTCTCATTATGGATTAGAGGCGTTTCAAAAACATGGTGCACTCAAAGGCTTTTGGCTTACTTGTAAGCGTATATTAAAATGTCACCCTTTCCACCCGGGAGGATTTGATCCTGTCCCAGATAAAAAGGATGACAAAGTAAATTCTTAATTGTCGTAACCATTCACAACTAAATCTAATTTTCCTGTATCAGGATCTATAACAAGACCGTGAACAGGTACTTCTTCCGGAAGTAATGGGTGGTTGCGAAGTACCGATACGCTATGTTCTACACTTTCTTCCACACTAGAGAAACCGCGCAAGAATTGTTCTAAATCGATTCCAGAATAACGAAGCATATCTAATTTCTCTTCTGTTATACCGCGTTCTTTCATTTTCTCAATCGTACTCCTTGCTTGAATTTTTGCCATACCACAATCATGGTGACCAACTACACATACTTCATCAGCACCAAGTTCGTATACAGCGACTAAAATACTACGCATAATACTTCCAAATGGATGTGAAATAACAGCGCCTGCTACTTTAATAATTTTCACATCACCGTTACGCATATTCATCGCTTTCGGTAATAGTTCAACAAGTCGTGTATCCATACAAGAAATAATTACCATCTTTTTGTTTGGAAATTTCCCCGCTACAAACTCTTCATATTTTTTCTCTTCAACAAATTTCTCATTGTACTGCAAAATCTCTTCTAATGACTTCATAGTAAAGGACCCTCTTTTCTCTCATTTACACTACATAAATAGTGTACCAAAATATGAAAAACTCAAAAAGGATATCGCTTTATAGTAAAAATAAGATATTTTCAGATAATCGACATAATTCTTTCAAAATATACACACAGCTTTGTAACAAGTTTCACATACTTTAAACGTATTTTCACTATAAACTGATTGTAGATAATGTAAAAAAGGAGTGAATATTTATTATGTCCGACGTTCTGTTACTGAGTCGTTTTCAATTTGCAATTACTATTTTTTATCACTTTTTATTTGTACCTTTGACAATCGGACTTGTCATTTTAGTAGCATGTATGGAAACTCAATACGCCCGCACATTGAATCCAACATACCGTAAAATGGCAAATTTCTGGGGTAAATTATTTACAATTAACTTCGTAATGGGGATTATAACCGGGATTACGATGGAATTTCAATTTGGAACAAACTGGTCTGAGTACTCCAAATATATGGGAGACATTTTCGGATCACCTCTCGCAATCGAAGCACTTGTTGCCTTCTTCTTAGAATCTACTTTCATGGGAATATGGTTATTCGGTAAAGACAAAATTTCACCAAAGTTCCGTGCCTTCTGTATGTGGATGGTTGCACTTGGAACAAACATTTCCGCCCTTTGGATTATTACAGCAAACGGCTTTATGCAAAACCCTGTTGGCTACGTAGTACGTAACGGCCGCGCTGAATTAAATGATTTCTGGGCACTCGTTACGAATCCATACGCTTGGAATATGTTCTTCCATACTGTAGTTGGTTGTTATATCGTAGGTGCTTTCTTCGTTATGGCAATTAGTGCCTATCACTTATTACGTAAAAATGAAGTAGAATTCTTCAAAAAATCATTTAAGTTTGGTTTAATGTTAGGCTTATTCGCCGCAACAATTACACCGTTTATGGGACATCAATCTGGTGTATCAGCAGCTAAATATCAACCCGCAAAAGGAGCTGCGATGGAAGCAGTTTGGGAAACTGGAAAAGGACAAGGCTTCTCAATTGTTCAAATTCCTGATGTAAAAAATGAGAAGAACTTTGAATTCCTTACGATTCCAAAACTCGGAAGCTTCTTCTACACAAATTCATTTGATGGCGAAATTGTTGGTTTAAAAGATATTCCGAAAGATGAACGTCCAAATGTTAACCTTGTGTATTATAGCTTCCGCTTAATGGTTGCACTCGGTATGTTCTTTATGGCATTAACTTGGTATGGCTTCTATTTAAACCGAAAAGGAAAACTAGAAAACTCAAAACGTTATTTAAAAATTACAATATGGTCTGTCTTACTTCCTTATATCGCAATTAACGCAGGATGGATTGTCGCTGAAGTAGGTCGTCAACCATGGACAGTATATAAACTAATGCGTACAGCAGAATCTGTATCACCTATATCTGTCCCGCAAATTTGGTTCTCATTAATTAGTTTAATTTTATTCTACACTTTACTTTTAATTGCAGACGTATACTTAATGCTAAAGTTCGCGAAAAAAGGACCTGCCGCATTAGAAGAACCTGCTACTGAGGGAGGTGTGGCTCATGTCTCATGATATGCTTGCAATCATCTGGTTCGGTTTATGGGGCGTGATTTGGACAGTTTACTTCATTCTTGACGGGTATGCACTTGGTAACGGAATGATTTTTCCT
Source organism: Bacillus sp. FSL K6-0073 (assembly GCF_038006085.1). Lineage (NCBI taxonomy): Bacteria > Bacillati > Bacillota > Bacilli > Caryophanales > Bacillaceae > Bacillus > Bacillus sp. FSL K6-0073. The sequence continues at coordinate 4,782,696 of NZ_JBBOUN010000001.1, forward strand.
TTCGTTACGAAAGACCGACAAGAACGAAATCAATTACAAGAAGCAATTGGCCCGTTCTGGGGCGGTAATGAAGTATGGTTAATTACAGCTGGTGGCGCAACATTTGCTGCCTTCCCAGTCACATATGCTAATATGTTTAGTTATTTATATACACCGTTATTCTTAGTATTACTTGCACTATTTGCTCGTGCCGCTGGACTGGAATTCATGCATAAAGATGATTCACCAATTTGGCAAAAAACTTGTAAATGGGCATTTGCAATTGGCAGTTTCCTAATCGCCTTCTTATTCGGTGTTACATTCGCTAATCTTTATTACGGACTACAAATCGGAAAAAATGGCTATGAAGGAAATTTACTTAGCTTACTAAACCATTACGGTATATTAGGTGGTCTTTTCTTCACTGCTATATTTGTCGTATCCGGTGCCCTTTGGGTCATGATTAAAACGACTGGTGAAGTATCTGATCGTGCTTATAAAATCGCAAGACCATTTTCAATGGCAGCTGCTATTATTTTAGCTATCTTCTATGTAGCAACTGCTAATCGGACAAACTTATTCCAAAACTTTACGGAATATCCGGTACTATTCATTCTTCCAGTACTTGCAATGCTAATGAGTGTACTCGCACTTATTATGGTGTACAAACATAAAATTGGCCTTGCATTCACATTCATTTGCCTAACAATCGCAATGTTTATGACAACTGGCTTTGCAGGTATGTTCCCAAGAATGTTACCATCTCGTATTAACGATGCATACAGTACAACGTTATACAACGCAGCTGGTAGTCAATTAAACTTAAAAATTATGTTCTTCGTTGCAATGATCATGGTACCAATCGTTATTGGATATCAGCTTTGGAGCTACAGTATTTTTAAAAATAAAATTCATAAAGACTCTGCTAAAGGATATCACTAAAATACAAAAGACACTTCGTTTGAAGTGTCTTTTTTTGTACGTATGATTTTCGATAAGATGTTATATTTCTAATCTAACAACTATAATACAGAAGAATCATTAACAGCTCACAGCTAGATTGTATCATAGGGCAACTTCATCATTTTATGCAATTTTACATACTGTACTATAAAGTAAACTGTATCCCCTGATCATTCGCATCATTATCCCATACATCAGCTGTACTAATCCCGCTAAACGTTTGTACTTTCATTCCTGTATTTGATGATCCCGATCCATTATAAGCCTTCGTCTTTTCAATCGGCTGTACGTTATATTTGTCACCTACATTAATTGTTCCATTGCAGTTTTCAATAATAACACCTTCCACAACTGCCGGCATTTTGTCACCCACTTTCATTTCTTTACTTTTATTTTATGAAAATCGCCTAGAAAAATAGCATGTTTCAATAAGAAAAAGCACTCAATTTGAGTGCTTTTTCTTTAAGCATAAAGACAAGTTTGGAGACAGTTGACTTCTTCAAAATTTTATTAGGGGTAATATTTTGAAAAAGAAAGCCTTTCATATGTAGGTTAACACCACTGGAATATATAGTAAATTGATAATATTTATACGGAAGATTGCTAATGTTTAGTATAGATAGTTTACACTATGCTAACAGTGAAAACTATCTATACTAATAAAAAAAGGTGCCTTTCAAAAACAGACACTATAAAACAGAATTATTTATTGTTATACGATTGTTAGATACAAAAAGTAGAGGGAAATGTTTGTATTAAATTCTGCTTTATAAAGTCTGTCTACAAATTATATTGTAATCCTCTTCATTTGAAAAAAAATATAATATGCACAATTGCATACAAAAAGAAAAAGCACTCTACTGAGTGCCTTTTCAACCATTTTACTTTTAATATATCGCTTTGAATATATTGTAACATATGTATCCATATATTTTATTGAGAAAATTCAAAATCCTTTTTCTTTCATTTTCACTTATAAAATCATGTAATATAAAAGGTATGTCAAATTCTTATACAAATTGAGGTGTACTATATTTATGATGTATTTCGGAATTATTCCTCTTATATTATTTATTATTTTTCTTATCTCATATTTAAAAGATCCGCGAAAAATAATAAACGGCTTTTTATTTAATTCCTTTGTCTGTTTTTTCCTTCTTTTTTGTGTGATTATATCTGTAAATTCAAGTAGTGATGTCCTACGCTATATTATAATTTTACCTATTTTAGCACTTCTTATTATGCTTCCTTTCGGTATTGTTGCTTTAATGTTTGGGCTATTTCTTAATGCTAGAATTTTAATGAAGCGAGAAGGAAGACGGTTCACTAACTGTTTAACACTCCTTGCTGCTTTAGGGATGTTATTCTTTATGTTACTCCCTATCATAAACCCAGCAAGTTTGGTCTCATCGCATTTAGAGCCTATTTTTGCAGCTATTTCTCTTATAAGCTTCTATTTCTTTATACACTTATCTAACTTCTTAAGCGCATATTTTTTATACCAATTCAACAGACCAAGACGTAATCAAGATTTCATTATCGTTCTTGGTAGCGGCTTAATTAATGATAAAGTACCACCATTACTTGCAAGCCGCATTAATAAAGCTATCGACTTCTATTGGAAACAAGCAGCTGTAAATACACCACCAACAATTATTTTCTCTGGTGGTCAAGGTCCAGATGAAGGTCTTCCAGAGGCAGAAGCAATGCAAAATTATGCTGTTGAAAAAGGAATTCCTCTTGAACATACAGTACAAGAAAATCGCTCTGTAAACACATATCAAAATATGTTGTTCTCTAAAGAAATTATGGATTCTTTAAAACCTGAAGGTAAATATAAAAGTATTTTTACCACAAATAATTTCCACCTTTTCCGCGCTGGCATATACGCTAGACAAGCTGGTCTTAATAGCCAAGGAATCGGGTCAAAAACTGCATTTTATTACTGGCCTAACGCAATGATTCGCGAATATGTTGCGATTGTCGTAATGGGACGTAAGCGCCATATGAAAATATGTGGAACTATTTTAGGTTTCGCTTTATTCGTATCAATACTTAGTTTTATATTTTCTTAATAGCATCCCATCCTTTGAAAGGATGGGATTTCTTATACTGATTTCAAAAATATTTTAAAGATAATATGGTGATAATATTCCCTGCATACACCCATTAAAGGAGAATTTTTTCAAATTAAATGTTAAAATAAAATTTAGGTGTGAATGACGTAACAAATAAGAAACTAGTTTGAAACGAGGAAATTATATGGAGAAAATTATCAAAAACAAGCCCAATAAGCTAAAAATTGCTTCAAAAGCTTTGATGATTATTATTGGGGCATTTATCACAGCGTACGGATTAGAAGCAGTATTAATTCCAAATAACGTATCGGACGGTGGTGTGACTGGTTTAAGTATCGTTAGTTCAAGATTATTTGGATTGCCATTAGGAGCTCTAATCGCAGTTATTAACATTCCTTTCGTTTGGTTAGGGTATAAGCAAATCGGTAAAAGCTTTGCGATTTATTCTATTATCGGAATTGCTTCATTAGCAGTAGGTACCGTTGTCATGCACGGAATACCAGCTATTATTGAAGGCGATACATTATTAGTTACAGTTGTTGGTGGTATTATCATCGGTTTTGGTATGGGACTAGCATTACGTAACGGTGGGGCATTAGATGGAATCGATATGCTTGCTGTATTGCTTTCTCGTAAGTTACCATTTGGAACGAGTGACCTTATTTTATTCTTAAACATGTTCGTATTTATTTTCGTATCAACGGTATTCGGTCTTCAAGGAGCTATCCTTTCGGCAATTGCTTACTTTATCGCTTCGAAAGTGATTCATATCGTTGAAGTTGGTTTAAGTGGTTCAAAAGCATTTAAAATTATTACAAAAGAGCCTGAATTAATGGTAGAAACAATTCGCGATCGTTTAGGCCGAAGTGCAACATATAACGAAGTATACGGTGGTTATTCAAGAGAGAAATTCAAAGAAATTTCTTGCGTAATTAACCGTTTAGAAGAAAGTAAAATGAAAGAACTTATTAATGAAATCGATCCACACGCCTTTATTACAGTTTATGACGTAGCAGAAGTAAAAGGCGGTAATTTCAAGAAACGTGATATTCATTAATCGTTATATAAAAGAGGGTATGCCAAAATTTTGGCACACCCTCTTTTTATTATTAAGTTGCTATCGTTGTTAGTTTTTGTCAGTAAGTCGATATATTTCAATAATCGCTGATATATTTTAAGTTGTGGTCGATATATTCCAATAATCCCTGATATATTTTAAATTGCGGTCGATATATTCTAATAATCGCTGATATGTTTTTACTCGCCCCCTTATGCCTAAATTGCACCAACTAAAAGGAATTAATTCCCACAACACGAAAAAAGACCAAAAAGCAAATTCAACTTTTCGGTCTCTATACTATCTTCTCTTTGTAATTTTCCCTGAACCACCGACCCTTGTTTTCGGAGGAGATGTATTCCTTGGCGGCGTTTTAATAGATGATTTTGGCTTCACATCTGATCCGCTTGAACCACCTGGTGTTTTCGTAATTTTCCCCTTGCTTCCAGTAGAAGGTGGGGGCGTCGTATTACTTCCTTTTTCAGTAATACTTCCCTTATCACCTACTGATGGTTTCGAATCTACATTATCGCCTCGCTTAATGATAGACCCTTTCCCTTCCTTCGTAATTGGAGGTGGGGTTTTCTTTTCTTCTTTTGTAGGTGGTCTTTCTGGAATAACTGGTTTATGATTTTGTCTATCGTTATATCCTCGATAATCACCGTATGATGATTTTCGTGAACCGAATATATCGTTTAATATGCTACCCATAATATATCCTTGCAAGAAGGACGGTTGGTAATTTTGACGGACAAATTCTTTGTTACTTATTTCAATTAACGTATCAGATGGTTTCTCTTTATCCTTTTGCAGGTTATAAATCTTATCAGAATAAACGAGGAACATTTGATTTTCGTCTTCTTTAGATGCTTGCTTCGGTTCTCTTTCGTTAATGAGTTCCTTCGCTACTTCAGGAACTGACCGATTGGCGGCCCTATACACGTAAGATTCTTGTTTACCTTCCTTGGCAACAGATTCAAGTGGATAACGGTCTTGAATCGACTTTGTCTGCCCGCCTTGACAACCTGATAAGGCATAACCAGCAACAACAAGTAATATAACGATAGCAAGTATAGGGATTACAAACGATTTAATCATGGTAAACAATCGGTTTGACATGATTACGCCCCCTTACGTTGCTCTTATAATTTGTACATCAGCAGGAATGATTGCTTCTCCCTCATACATCATTGTCCGACCATTTTGCCATTCAATACGCAATAATTTTCGATTATCTGATTGGAATTCCCATACGTACTGTTCTTCTGAAGCTGAGAATGGAGTTTTTCCCATAACAACAACACGTCCGTTATATTGTTCTTCCATATGGTACTCGGTATCATCCATTTCAATTGTCGTCGGAATTTCATCAATTGAATCTAAGCGACCATCAATTGGTGTATATAATTTGTAATACGTATTTTCACGATCTTCAATTTTTAAATAACGAATGTCTTTTCCATCTTGCAATGTCAAAACAATTTCCTTACGCGAATGCATACTCGTTTTCCCGATTAATTCATACATAACTAATGACACTTCAATCATATCGCCAGGAGCTAACGTTAAAAGACTCTTTTCCGGCTTCGGTGGCTCTGGGCTTTTCATTATATTTTTAATTCGTTTAAATAAACTCATGATCTACCCCTCCTTTTCTCTTTATAAACAAGCACCTAAAATTAGTGCACCAACAATATGTAATGATCCGGCTAACATCGCATGTGCAACGCTACCTTCTTTCGTACCTTCTTCTAAATCAAGACCAGACATTTTCTTTAATACAAATTCGATAAACATTTCTACCACTAATAAAATAACGAAAGAAACTGCTGAAGCAAGAAGTGCCTGCCATAAGTCATTTGCTTTCGTAATTGATTGGGATAAAATGTACCCTTGTGCAAATAATTTCATAATAAAACGAGTTGTTACAGCTGTATTTCCATTTTTAATTTCTTTTAAATCATTGTATTTTGTAAAAATTGAATCAACCCACATAATTGCAAATAAAAGTACTGCACTCGCTCCAGTCCATACAAGCATGGCAACTACATTCATCCATGTCATTGCAAAACCTCCTCTAAATATAATAGAAAACCGACATGAATATATTTAGACATGTCGGTTCATTTGTCTCTATTCTATATTATTTCTCATACTGCTTCATAATACGAGCTAATTCATCGTCAACAGCAGAATTTTTGTTTAAGCTTGCGAATTCATCATCTAATGATTTTTCTTTCTTATAAACTTCACCGCTTGCTTCTGCTTCAGCCTCTAATTGAAGAGCTTTCTCTTCCATACGGCTTAAACCAGCTTTTGCTGAGTTTGAATCAAATCCAGACATTGCCTGATTAATATTCTTTTGTGCTTTCGCCGCATTTACACGTGCTACAAGTGTTTCACGCTTATTTTTTAGCTCATTTAATTGCTTGCGCATTTCTTCTAGCTTTAGGCGCAGGTTATCAGCAGCAGCTTTATTTTGCTCGTAGCTTGCTTTATACTCATTCATTTTTTGTTCTGCATTTTGTTTCTCTTCTAATGCACGACGCGCAAGATCTAAGTTATTAGCTTGAACAGCCATATGAGCCTGCTCTTCACGTTTTTTCACAAGTGCTTCTTGCTCTTCAAATAATATTTTGAATTTCTTCTCAAGCGCGATTTGAGCTGCTACACTTTTCTCAGCTTCTTGTACATCCGCTTGCATATCGCGTAAATATTGATCAGTCATCTTAACTGGATCTTCCGCTTTTTCAATTAATGAATATACATTCGACATTGTTAAATCTCTTAATCGTTTGAATACAGACATCTAAATTCCTCCTATGATATACCTCATATTTCAAATTCACTACTTGGAAAACTGAAAAATCTCCCTTTACAGTAAAGAATATTCATTTTTACAGCCTATGTGTTTATTATAACAAAACTAATATGTCCTTACATGTTATTTCCAAAATACATCCATTATAATATGACATTCTATATACAATATTGTATTTCTAATATATTCTCATTATCCCTCTTTGAAATTAACTTACTTTTGTGCAATTTCACTAAATTACATAAGTGTAATGTTACTGTAAGCTAACTCGATAGTTGCATTCTGATATTTCTTATACACTAATACCAGAAGCAACAAACAAGCTTCTTCACTTGTAAGCAACAATACAAAAATTGTATTTAATATAAAACATATAAAAGGAGAAATCATCATGAAAAAATTAGTAGGAATCGGATTAGCAGCAGCAATTTCACTTGGAGCATTATCAGGTTGTTCTTTATTAGGAGAGAAAGCGAACGGTTTTGTACTGTACGGCTCAGAAGAACAAGTTCAGCAAATTACAGATAAAAACAAAAAAGAAGTGAAAGAAAAAGACTTCTATAAAATGAAAATGACAACATTAGATGGTAAAAAAGTTCTTGTAATGGATAAGAAAACTGGTGAGGAACTAGTGAAAAAAGAGTTACTTAGCAAAGTTGATGAAAAAGACAACACGAAACCACTTGATAAATTACCAGCTGTAACAACAGAACAAGGTGTATTATTTGCAAAAGAAAAAGTAGAAAATGCTACACTTGATGGAGCCAAATTAAAATATGAAGGCAACACAATTATCGGAAGTGGCCGTGCATATACAGATATGTATGCGATTGTCGATGACGCAACTTACAACAATGTAAAAGGTGATGAAAAATCTGTAGGTGTATTAAAATTTGATAAAGACCCAAGTAAAGAATTCCCTGGTTACAACGGCGTCGAAGCTTCTCAACTTGTAAAAATTAAAAAGTAAAACAAAAAAGCTTTGCGAAATTCGCAAAGCTTTTTTCTATTTATTATGAGCAACTTGTTCCATATCTGGACTACAAGTTTTCGACTGACATGACTTATTTAAAGAACATGCTGCGCATTTTCCTTTTTTACTTCTCTTTACAAAATTAACTAACGTGTATGCTGCATAACCAAAAATGATAGCTCCAATTATAATATTGACCATCATTATACATCTCCTTTTAGAATCCTAGTAAAGATCCAACTTGGTATATAATAAGCGTTAATACATACGCAACAACAAGCGGGTAAACGACTGAGAAAATCGTCCATTTCGCTGATCCTGTTTCACGTTTAATAACAGCCACCGTCGCTAAACATGGAACGTATAATAAAATAAAGAACATAAATGCATAAGCTGATAATGCTGTATAATGTGCTCCCATTACGTTTCCAAGCACATCTTCTTTAACTGCATAAATAATTGCCATTGTTGAAACGACAACTTCCTTCGCTAAAAATCCTGTTAAAAGGGATGCTGCAGCTTGCCACGTTCCAAAGCCGAGCGGTGCAAATAGCGGTGCGATAAATCCACCAATCATCGCTAAGTAACTGTCTCCCATATCAACACCAAATCCTGATGGACCTGCATAGTTTAATAACCAAATGATAACTGAACCACCGAAGATGAATGTACCAGCTTTACGAACAAATCCTTTTCCTTTCTCCCATGTGCTCAGCCATAACGTTTTTGCTTGTGGCACACGATAAGGAGGTAATTCAATTACGAAAATAGACTTTTCCGCTTTCAAAATCGTAAGAGACATAATTTTTGTAACTAATAACGCAAGAACAATCCCTGCAACATATAAAGAAAATACAACAGTCGCCTGACTATGCGGGAAGAATACGCCCGCAAATAATGCATATACAGGTAATCGTGCTGAACAAGACATAAATGGTGTTACTAAAATGGTAAGTAAACGTTCTTTCTCCTGTTCAATCGTTCTCGCAGCCATAATACCTGGAACGTTACATCCAAAACCGATAATCATCGGAATAAAAGCTTTTCCGTTTAAGCCGAAAAACTCCATAATTCTATCCATAACAACCGCAATTCGCGCCATATACCCTGAGTCTTCTAATAATGAAATGAAAAAGAATAGTGCAAAGATTTGTGGTACGAATACTAATACAGCACCAACACCGGCAATAATACCTTCTGTAACGAGTGCTTGAATAAACTGAGAAGCTCCAATACTTGTAAGTCCAGCCGTCACCCAATCCGTAAGCTGGCCACCAAAAAACTCATCTAACATATCAGATAAAGGTGTACCAATCCACGTAAACGTAACCTGAAAAATAAAAAACATAACTGCTAAAAAGATTGGAAGTCCTAAAATTTTATGTGTAATTAATCTATCAATTTTTTCTGAAAAAGGAATTTTCCCTTCTTTCTCATGCTTCATAACATTTGTTTTTAACTTTTCAATATACGCTTCACGAGTTTTGTAAATGTGCTCTTCTAACGTACAATCAAGTTTTCCTTCTAAGCGAGATCGAATGGCTATGAGTTCCTTATAAATTGGTAATGCTTTCATTTCTTTTTCTACTACTTCGTTATTGCTTAAAAATTGAAGTGCTAACCATCTCGGATGCTCGTAATTCACTGTCTCTAAAAGAGCAATTACTTCTCCAATTCCTTCATCCATTTGTACACCATATGAAATAAGGAATGGCTTTTTCTCTTTTTTGTCATTTTCTTTAAGAGTCGTAAGCAGTTCTTCACAGCCTTTTCCACTCCTTGCAACAACAGGAACGACTGTTACACCTAATAGTTCTGATAATCGTTTTACATCAATGACAATTCCTCTTTGCTTCGCCACATCAACCATGTTTAAACCAATTGAGACTGGCTTACCAAATTCAAGTAACTGCAACGTTAAATGCATATTTCTTTCAAACTGCGAGGAATCTACGATATTTAACATATGATTAAATTCTTCTGTTAATAGAAAGTTTGTTACAACACCTTCATCACGTGAAACTGGATTTAAATCATAAACACCTGGTAAATCAATTAATGTTCCTTGTCTATCTTTTAATTTACCAACCTTCTTTTCTACTGTTACACCGCTCCAGTTTCCTACATACTCATAAGAACCAGTAAGTGCATTAAATAATGATGTCTTCCCTGTATTCGGATTCCCTAGCAAAGCTACCTTATTCACGCTAATTCCACCTTTATCATTTTCGCGTCACAATGACGAATACTAATTAACTGTCCACGACACTCCAATGTACAAGGACCTTTAAACATCGCTTTCTGTTTCAGGCGAAGTTCGCTTCCTTCAGCAAGACCGAAAGCAGCTAGTCTACGCTTTAATAGCTGATCTAAAGACTGAATACTTTTTACTAACACTTTCTCTCCAATTTTAATATCTACTAAGCTCATAACCTTCCCCCTCAGAAGAGAATGATAATTATTTTCAAAAAAATTATACCACACCCAATTTCTCTTGTACTATACCCTTTTGCTTCATATTTATTAACATTTCGCTACAATTCTATTTCAATTATTGTCATACTGTATTCGTTTGCCATTCTCATCCATTTCGCTTACAATAAACAATAGCAAATAAAGAATCTCGTTATCACTGGGGGAGCCATGTCGCTGAGAGGGAACACTTCGTTCCGACCCTTCGAACCTGTTAGTTAATGCTAACGCAGGGATTGTGCAAACGTCCGAAATACATACCTCATTTTTATTTACGTATTTCGTATCCTCCTATGATATCTATTCTTTTTTGTACAACTTGGATTTAGGGGGAGACAACATGCGTAACACTAATTTACAAGCGATGATCGAATCTGCTATTCTTGCAGCCTTCGCCTTGGTCATCGACATTTTACCACTTTCAATAAAAATATCAGCAACAGGCGGTTCCATTTCATTTGCTATGATTCCTATTTTTATTATCGCATACCGCTGGGGCTTCAAAATGGCTTTCTTAGGGGGCCTAATTTGGGGATTATTACAAATTGTCGTAGGCGATGCCATTATCGTCACACCAATTCAAGTACTAATTGAATACTTTGTTGCTTTCGCATTCATTGGATTTGCTGGTTTATTCTATCGTCCAATTCAAAAAGCACTTTTAACTTCCAATGATAATAGCGAAGAGCAATCAAATTTAGGTAACCGTAAAGACAAACCTTCATCAAAACCAAACCAAGGAAAGAAAGTAATTGGATACATTATCGTCGCTACTTTTATCGGTAGTCTAGCTCGTTACTTCTGTCACTTTATCGCTGGTATCATTTTCTGGGGACAATATGCACCAAAAGGCCAATCGGCTTTCCTATATTCTTTAATATTTAACGGTAGTACAATGATTGGTTCCTATATTCTATGTACCGTTTTACTTATATTTTTATTTATCACTTCACCACGCTTATTCAAAAGCATCAGTGCTTATCAAATGAATACACAAAAAAAGGGCGCTTAATGAGCGCTCTTTTTTCATATCGTAATATTAATTAAAAATACAATAAATGCGCAAAAGAAAATAAATACCATTATACTTAGCCAATTGCTATGCACGGTTCATCGACTCCTTACATAACCTCATATTCTAAACAAATTATACTGATTAAAAATAAAGATTAGGTAAAGATAATATGAAAATAAATTAAAAAAGCGTAGCATGCATTATCTACGCTTTTTTCGGTAAGTAAAAGTAAAATAATACACCGTCTTCTGTATTTTTCACTCCATATTCAGCATCGTGTAATTCTAAAATATTTTTAGAAATAGCAAGCCCCAGTCCCGTCCCACCTTGTGAACGCTGACGAGCTGTATCCACGCGATAAAAACGATCCCAAATTTTATCTAATTGTTCTTCTTCAATGTGAGTACCTTTATTTTCAATACAAACTTTTATACGATTCTTCTCATCTATTGTAGAAATAATAATATCTTCTTTATTTGGTGTATAACGTATGGCATTCGTAATGAAGTTCACGATGACTTGTTCAATCCGGCCTTGATTTGCAATCACTTCAAATGAACATATATTTTTATGAACATGAAGTTCTTTTTTCTCTATTTCCACAGATAGATGTTCACATATATCTTCAATTACTGTATCAATATAAAACGAATCCTTTTTCATTTTATATGTACCAGATTCAAATTTAGCTAACTCAAGCATATCCAAAATTAAAGTATCCATTTTGTCTACTTCTCTTTCCATTGCCTGAAAATAATACTCTTTTTTATGTTCAGCTACTCCATCTTTTAAAATAGAAATACAGCTTTTCATAATACTTAGCGGTGTTTTTAATTCATGTGAAACACCAGAAATGAATTCTTTTCGCGTCCTTTCTAACTTTCTTTCCTTTTCAATATCTTCTTCTAACTGTCCAATATGGGAATGGAGTTTATTTGATAGCACATTAATATTTTTCGATAAATCCCCAATTTCATCTTTTGAAGTAATTGGTATTTTTTCTGTAAAATCTAATTGTGCTATTTTCTTCGTCGTATCATTTATTTTTAATAACGGTTTGGCAATTTGTTTTGAGTAATAGAACGAAGCTAAAAAAATAAGAACGACTACAAATGCAATGATGTAGATATAGTAATCTTGCACCATTTGTACAGCTTCATCTACGGGCTGTAAAGAAGCCATCGCATAAATATATGTTACTGATCCGTCTTTTTCTTTTATTGGTTTCATTAATAATTTATATTTTATATCATTCTTTTCATAGTCCATTGTTTGTGTTGTATATTGTATGTGTTTGTTCTCTTTTAATAATAAATCAGTTTGAAATTCTTTTATGTTATCTAAGAAGATGCCATTTTTATAAATTGGATTCACAGGACCTTTTACATCTGGTAACTGTACTTTTGTAACACGTCCACCTATGTAAACATTTGATTCTTGAGCAGCTTGCTCCTGAACAGCTGGTTTCTTTTCCTTAACAAGTTGTTCCTCAGCTGCTCTCTTTTTCTCCTCATTTAATTTACTCATTTTCTCATTAAATGCTTTTTCTAACGGTTTATTAGATCCACTTAAATTCTGCTTAGATAAAGAAAAAGAGAATGGAATAAAACTATCTTCTTTTTTCACTCCAGAAAAATAAATTTCTTGCCCTAAAAACTGCTCTGATAATTTATTATCAATTTCCTCTATATTGACGAGATTACCTAAGGGAATTTTAAATATTTGTTGTCCAAAGCTCTTTTGTTGCCTACGATCTATCGTTACTTCAAAATAAAAATCATCTGTATGTTTTAAATTCCCGTTCTTATCTAATGTCGTAATCCACGTATTATTTTCTCTTAAAAAGTCTTGCTCTAGTTTCTGAATTTCTTCTGCATTTCCTGCATAATTTAAATAATTCTTCTCAAAGGAATTTAAATTTACTTTAATATCTTCCACTTTTCGATTCGCATAATATTGTTTAAAAAATATCGTTTGTCCAATAAATATCGTCGCTAAAATCAACATACATAATGCTGTTGTAAGAGTAAATAATTTTAGTACAATTCCTTTCTTCATACATTCCCCTCAAATTTATAACCAGTTCGTACTACAGTTGTAATATACTTTGCTTTCTCTCCTAATTTATTTCTTAAATTACGAATATGGCTATTCACCGTTCGATCATCGCCAGCAAATTCATATCCCCAAATTCTTGAAATGAGTTGCTCTCGCGTTAAAACGATTCCTTGATTTTTCATGAAATACACCAATATTTCAAACTCCGTATGCGTTAAACTAACATCTGCCTCATCAACAGTAACAGTACGCGACGGAAAATGGACATGGATGCCATGAATCGATAACGTATCATCTTCGTTCTCTAAAGGTTTCTTCGATGCTTTTCTACTTTCTAATAATCGTTTCGCTCTTGCTAATAAAATTGGAGGACTATACGGCTTCGTCACATAGTCATCTGCTCCAAGTTCAAAACCAAGTAACGTATCGTCTTCATCTACGCGCGCCGTCAGCATAATAATAGGCACCTCGGACGTCTTCCTAATCCTTCGGCAAACAGACCATCCATCGAGTTCTGGCAACATAATATCTAAAATAACTAAATCAACCTCTTCTTCTTCAAATACAACTAAAGCCTCTTTCCCGTCCCTCGCTTCAAACACTACATATTGTTCACTTAAAAAATAATCTTTTAATATTTCACGTAATATGTCTTCATCTTCAACAATTAAAATGTTTTTTGACATAACTTATATATCCCCCTCTCGCTTTCAGAAACTATAATTTCACTTTGAATAACTGCCAGTTAACTTCGCCTCGATAATATATCTATCTGGTGCATCCCCTATATAATCAAATGGGTAACAAGTTGTCAGTGTTAATATCGGTTCTTCTTTTTTTATAATAACAGTACGATCATCCGCATGAGTAATCCATGTCTTTTGAATTTCATATGTGTACGTTTTATTATCATACTCTAAAACAAGGGTATCCTTTTCTTTCAACTCTTCTAAATCTGTAAATACAGTATCTCGATGTCCACTCAGTACAGTATGTCCCCCTCCAGATGGAGTTGTCGTTAAATCACTAACGAACATACCCACTCCTTTTTTCAAAGTCGTATCATCTGCTCCCCAATATATAGAAAACTTCTTCTTTATTTTCGGTATGTTTAACATCGCTACCTTTTCTCCTTCTTTATGTTCTGTTTGAGAAGAAGGCACTTGAGAAGTTACAGGTGTTTCATGAGAAAGTTGAGTATCTTGTATATTTTTAAGGCTCTTTATTTCTTCTGCCGTTAATTGCCCGGCAGAGCTTTTTCCTTTATACCATTCCACAGCGTAATAGGACCCCATGAATAGGCCTATAGCCATCAATATGATACCGATATAATTAAGTAACTTCATTCTTCATCCCTCCATGCCAAAAATGGTAGGAGTAACCTACCATTTTTAATATATGAAATTATCCCATTCTTTATAGGAAAATATTTTATTTATGCTTTAATCTTATTGCGACGATTCAAACCAAATAATGTACCTACCGCTACAAGACATGCACTTAATCCCATCATTACTACATTATTTGATGCTGTATTTGGTAATTTTTCACCTTGTACAACTGGCTTTGCTTCTTCTTTTTTAGCTACTTCATTCTTTTGCTCGGCTTTTATCGCTGCTTCTTTTTTAGCCATATTGTTTTTTAACTGTTCTTGCGCTATTCTCTTTTTCTCTTCTTCACTTTTTTTCTCAGCTTTTATTGCTTCCTCTTTTTTAGCCATATCATTTTTTTCTTGTACTTGTGCCGCTTGCTTTTTCTCTACTTCACTTTTTTGCTGTTCCTTAATTGCTTCTTCTTTTTTAGCTTTATCCTGTTGTACTTGCGCTTCTTCTTCCTTTGTTACTGTTCCAGTATCCGCACTCGCTACTGAAGAATATCCTACTGTTAAAAGTGCCATTGCACAAATTGGTAATAGTTTCTTTTTCATTTTCACTCTCTCCTTATATTTTATTCACATCAACTCGCATCGGATGTATTACTAGAATAAGCAAGAGATATAAATATAAGATGCAGATGAAATATATTTCATTTAAAGATTTCATTGTAGAAAAAGAAAAAAACATCGCAATATGTACGATGTTTTTTTCGGGTGTGTGTCTCAATTATTTACATGTTACTTTCGCGTGATTTGGAAGTAGAACGGGCCGGAGCGATAACTAATTGTCTCGGCTCAGTTTTCTTGAAGTGATTTTTGACGTTACACTTACGACGTTGAACAACCCACGCTTTAATAGGGTTTGTTAAAATAATCTTTTGCTCTTCGTTAGGGGCCTCTTCTTCAAACCTACAACTCTCGCTCCATTTATTCCATTTCATTGTAAATTTAGAAGAAGAATGATCATCTTCACGATCAAACAAGTGCAAAAAATCCATTTTTCCATCTAGCATTACGGTGTTACTAGTCGCTAAAAAAGAAAAGGTCGTCCAACGTTTCTCCATGCCCTCCTACTCCTTTTTCACATATAGAGTGCCTAAAACTTAATTTACCTAAAATATGCTTGCCTTTTACCTTACACCCATAGTTTATCCAAAATGCTCTTATGCAACTATCGATTTGCCTTACAACTACCTTACATTTTTGTAAGAAACAAAAAAACCTTCACTCTATATAATGAAGGTTTCTTACTTTTTATCTATATGATCTCTCATATCATCAAGTCCAGCTTCTTTTAGCTGCGACATCATACCGTGCGAAATTGCTCCTAACACTAAAGTCATTCCAATTAATGAAATACGAATCGCAGGTACATCAATTACGTAAGCCAACAGGCCAAGAACAATTGTTAAAAGTAATGCTTTTATAAATGTTACACTTGTGTACTGTTTCTTCTTCATCATATTCACCCTTTATGGAAGCGTTTTCTTAATATACTTAGTATATCATATCATCAGATGATTTTGTCGTTATCTTTGTAAAAAATTACTATCTCCTTTGACTTTTTCTATTCTATCCTTTACAGTCGAAATGTTCATAAGTTTTACACTGTAGGAGGATTACAATGAATATTGAAATAAAAGACACTTTAATTTCTGAAGAACAATTACAAGCAAAAGTTAAAGAATTAGCACTTCAAATCGAACGTGACTTTGAAGGAGAAGAAATCGTAGTTATCGCAGTATTAAAAGGTTCATTCGTATTTGCTGCTGATTTAATTCGTCACATCAAAAATGATGTAACAATTGACTTTATTTCTGCATCTAGCTACGGAAATCAAACAGAAACAACAGGAAAAGTGAAACTACTAAAAGATATCGACGTAAACATTACTGGGAAAAACGTAATTGTTGTAGAAGATATTATCGATTCTGGTTTAACACTTCATTTCCTAAAAGACCACTTCTTTATGCATAAACCAAAAGCACTCAAGTTCTGTACATTACTTGATAAGCCAGAACGTCGTAAAGTAGACTTAACAGCTGAATATGTTGGCTTCCAAATTCCAGACGAATTCATCGTTGGATACGGTATCGACTGTGCGGAAAAATATCGTAACTTACCATTCATTGCTTCAGTTGTAACGGAATAATCGTATAACTTAAAAAATCGATAGTACATAAAATGTATATCGGCGATTTTCAAAATATATCGACCGTAACTCAAATTATATCGGCGATTTTTTAAATATATCGACTTACCGACAATAACTGACAATCTTAGCGCCCAATTAATAGGGAGAAGCTGTTCTAAAATACATGGGAACAGCTCCTTTCTTTCCATTTACAAACTACAGGGAGAGATGAAATATGACAAAGACAAAATTTGAAAAAGTACTCCTCATCGTAAATCCGAAAGCTGGTCAAGGTGACTTACATACAAATTTAACGAAAATCGTACCACCTCTTGCCGCAGCTTTTCCTGATCTACATATCCTTCATACGAAAAAACAAGGTGATGCAACAAAATATTGCCAAGAGTTTGCTAGTAAAGTAGATTTAATTATCGTCTTTGGTGGTGATGGAACAGTATTTGAATGCACAAATGGCTTAGCACCTCTCGAAACTAGACCTACACTTGCAATCATTCCAGGCGGAACTTGCAACGACTTCTCTCGCACACTTGGTGTTCCGCAAAACATTGCAGAAGCGGCAAAACTTATTACAAAAGAACACATAAAACCAGTTGACGTTGCAAAAGCAAACGGACAACATTTCTTAAACTTCTGGGGCATTGGACTCGTATCTGAAGTATCAAACAATATTGATGCAGAAGAAAAAGCAAAGCTTGGTAAAATCGGTTACTACTTAAGCACAATTCGAACTGTCAAAAATGCTGAAACATTCCCAGTAAAAATCACTTACGATGGACAAGTATATGAAGACGAAGCTGTCCTTGTCATGGTTGGAAATGGTGAATATCTTGGTGGTATTCCATCCTTTATTCCAAACGTAAAATGTGATGACGGAACACTTGATATTTTTGTAGTCAAATCAACAGGTATTCAAGCATTTAAAGATTACATCGGAAAGAAACTATTTGAAGACTCAAATGAAAATGACATCTTCCACGTAAAAGCGAAATCCATTCATATTGAAACGAAAGAAGAAAAAGAAGTAGATACAGATGGAGAAAGTTCGCTTCATACACCTGGTCACATTGAATTATTACCAGGACACTTTACGATGATTTATAATCCTGCGGTTGTGTAATAAAAAAACGAGTGCTAGCACTCGTTTTTTCTCTTCTAATCTAGTTATATTGTTGGATCATTTCCTCTATTTCTTTAACTCTCTCTAAAGTAATTCCATTTCTTTGTTCGATCGCTAAAGGATGCTCGGTTGGCTCTAATTCAACATACGGTGCCATTCCTACTTCTCTTATATGTACATTTGTTTTTAAATTTAATGTTTCTGGATAAACTGGTATTTCTACAGATAACCAACCAAAATAAGGATCACTATTTTCTCGGCCTCTCTCATCCCACTTTTCTAATACTTCATCATAACTTTCTTTACTAAGTGATACCCACACAGTCCAAATAAAATTTTCGTGGTAATCAATGATAGGAATCTCTAAACATCCTCTAATAAAATAATGTTCATCATCCATTACACAAAGATCTGATGTTAAATGGAAGCGTTCCTCTCTTTCATGGGGCGCTACCTCGTAATAATAATATGGTGCTTCACTTCCGTAGCATAGAGGTAGTGCAAAACGATGCATTTGTACTTTTTCTCCGGATTTTCTTCTTCTTTTCATTTGTTATTCTTTCTCCTATCCTTTTCAGTCACAATCAAACTCCACCCAATTTTTCCAATGCGTATTAGCATTTTCAGTCACAATAACACTTGGATCTTTCTTCTCTATTGCAGCGGCTACTGATTGGAAGAATTCATTTTCACTTACTTTTTCGTCTTCAACATGTTTCCATTCTTCCGTTTCATACGCTACTTCCCAGTCGCCTTCTAAACCGAACTCTTCTAAAATTTCTTCTTTATCCCACCACAATAATTTTTGAGCTTCTTCATTAGTAGCAAGCATACGCATAAAGTATGTTGGATAATGTTCTGTCGTTTGTACTTCTATTCCATTATTTATATAATCCTCTTCTGTAAATTCATATTCAAAATGATGCTCGCGAATTTTCAAACTTCCTTTATAAATATTCGGTATAAATTCACCTTCATCATCAAACAACTCATAATCGCCATTATTTAATTGTAAAATGCAATCATCACCCATTGAATGAGTAATTCTATCGCCATATACTTGAATATCATTACATACACCTAATGAACCTACACCAACAATTTGAAACACCATTAGCCAATCCTTAGCATCTTTAAAGAAAAGAGAAAATTTCACTTGTGAAATATCCATATATTCATTATCAAAGGCAGGAAATTCATAGTTACTTTGCTTTTTATCTAATAGTTTTAAAATATCTTTTTGCATATGTATCATCTTCACCCCGATATAAACAAAAATATTTTTTTAATTTCACTAGAGTATAACATAACCATACTTACCTGTGACGTTCTAATAAAACTACTAAAAAATAGAAGAATGGCTTGTTTGCATACTCTAGTTCTTTTTATGTACAATGAAGGAAAGAAGCACCTTCATATAAGGGAGAGGACAAACTTTGTTCAACCAACAGTTAGTTAATTTACGCATTGATTTTGCATTTAAACAATTGTTTGGTACGAATGGTAGCGAAGATATTCTAATTGCATTTTTAAATGCTATGTTACAAGAGTCTTTAGAGTCGCCCATTGCTTCTCTACAACTAGAAGATCCACATTTACACAGGGAATATGAAGAGGATAAGTTATCTATTTTAGACATTTCAGCGACATTAGACACAGGAACAAAAGTCAATGTAGAAATACAACTCAATAATAATCACGATATGGTTAAACGCAGTTTATATTATTGGGGAAGACTATACACATCTCAACTACAAAAAGGGATGCCCTACAGTGCACTTCACAAAACCATCACCATAAACTTACTAAACTTCGTAATGTTTTCGGAACACCCAGCCTTCCAAACAACAAGCATATTATGGAATACACAACAACAAAAACTCCTGAGTGACGACATTGAAATCCACATTATAGAAATTCCAAAGTTAACTGAACAATGGCATGAAGAAAAAGTAAATCCGTGGAAAGATCCATTTGTTCGTTGGCTTTTATTGCTTTCAGCAAATGAGGATGAGCACTTAACTAAACTATTGGAGGATATTGCTATGAACCAAGACCCTATTTTACAAAAAGCGATAAATAAATGGGAACGTATGAGTCAAGATTCATCTTTCCGACAAGCCTATGACGCAAGGGAGAAAGTTTTAATGGATGAAGCAGCAAAATTCGCCCATGCAGAGACAGAAGGAATAAAAAGAGGAATGGAACAAGGGATGAAACAAGGAATTAAAAAAGGCATTGAAAAAGGCATTGAACAGGGCATTGAACAGGGCATTGAACAAGGTCGAAAAGAAGGAGTTCAGCAGGGAAAAATTCAAATGATTAAAAATATGTATGATCTTGGTATACCACTTGAAACGATTGCTAAGGCAAGTAAATTAAGTTTGCATGAGATTGAGCATATTTTAGGACATAAATAGTGATAAAAAAAGAGCTTGAATAGTTTCAAGCTCTTTTTTATCAACTCTCCTCAATATCATCCAATTGAGTCTTATAACATTCATCACACTCTGGCCTCGTAGGAAGAATTCCTCTTTCATCAGGTAATAAAACCCTCAAAACTTCTCGATCCATCTCTACGAAAGACTTCATAATAATGGGATATCCTTCAATAATATTCGTATACTCAATCCCTTGTTCAAACTTTTTTCCGCTCTTTATTTCTTCTATTATGGTACAAAAAACACTATGCGCGGCTTCAGGATCCATATTTAATGCTATTTGTAAATCTTGATGATTAAAGTTATCTCTTAGACCATGCGTATGATAATTAGCATGGATGCCATCAATATCTTCTGCTAATATGCTATGCATGTACCATCCATACTCTTGTAGCATGTTTTCTTCCCATTCATCTGCATCCTCTTCTAAATCTTCATCAAACAAATTCGGATCATACCACACGTCCTCGTAATCTCCAGCAATTAAAAATCTCCAACCAGGTGGTAACCCTAAATACTTCTTTATTTCAGGTGCCCATTCATCAATATGTTGAACGTGTAAAGGAAGAAAGAAATCTTCTTCTGTCCCCATTTCTTCACCAGCCCAAATGTACCAACCTGTCGTTCCGTTTTCTATAGGCATTCGTAACCCATTAATCGGAGCGATACCATCTTTCACATTTTGCGCTATTCCTAATTTCAAGTCATTCGGAGATTCTACATACTCCGCTTTATATTTATCACATATACTCCTCTGTTCTTTTATGTATGTTTCCATCCTTTTAGCACACTCCCCAATTTTTGAAAGATAGATTTCTTTGCCGAAGCACTCTCTAACTTCCATACCCCACACGGATTATAAAATGGATCCTCTTGTTCATAACGATTA
Organism: Bacillus sp. FSL K6-0073; assembly: GCF_038006085.1. Classification (NCBI taxonomy): domain Bacteria; kingdom Bacillati; phylum Bacillota; class Bacilli; order Caryophanales; family Bacillaceae; genus Bacillus; species Bacillus sp. FSL K6-0073. The sequence goes on from NZ_JBBOUN010000001.1 coordinate 4,804,089, forward strand.
TCTATATAATGAGATAAAAGATACACTGGAGCATCTTCTGTGAAACTAATTGTATCTCCATCTTTCAAATTAGGTTTTTCCAATATATTATGTAGGTTAAAATCATTTAATAAATCTACAGCTACTTCCGGATCTATCCCTCCGTCTAAAACAACGTCTGGTAGATTAAATGCTTGCATTCCACATGAATAGTAGCCGTCCTCTTCATCTCCAACTAAAGTTACAAGGTGCGAATACATCGGGAATATTTCCTTATCCTCTGCAAGCTCTTGCCATTCTTCTTTCGAATAAGCCATACCTGCTGTTTCAACTTTTAAAGCAAGTCCACCTGCATTTAAAAGTTCCATTCCTACATCAATTACTTCTTGTAATCTCTCTGTATCGTCAACTTTTGCAATAACATACACTGTATAAGTATGCTTCTCCAACTCCTGAAGCAATTCTTCATCAAAACGCTCACCACCTGCATAGAAGAAAGCCTCTCTCAAAGAAGGGTCTTGTTCATATATATCAATTTCAAAGCCAATCTCTTTCTCCTTATGGTGCATAACATTTCCCGCTAATATATAGTTACTTTTACTCACAACTTCTTGTATTAATTCTGTTCTATCTTTCCATAAACCAGGTACTCCAATAACGATTTGTGTCTCCATCATATGCACTCCACTTCTCATCTATTTTCAATCTATTCTTTCAATCTTCCAAACTAAATTAGCTGGGATATCTTTCTCTAAGAAGGTTAACATCCATACAGTTTTTCCTTTATCGTTCATCAGCAGTACTTTATGGTTTAACTTCCAAGCCACTTTACTAACATGATCAAACATCTTATACATATCTTCTTCTCTAATAAGCTTTTCCTTTTTGATTAACCGCCTCGTTCTATACTCTCTTATTTCTAAGTACACGTCAGCATAAGCCACTTCATGCTGACATGTTATATTACATACGTATTTTTTATTCGGACTACTCTTTTTTATATATACGAACTCGTTTCTATAATTCAATTCTAGTATCTTATTCTTCACTTTTTCTAACTCTTCTATATCCCAATCATATTTCACAGCTAAACGCTTCATTTCCGCATGAACGATTTGAAGGGCTAATTCTTTTTTCTCTCTATCTGATAAATATGGAAAATCCCTCACACTCCCATATTCCACAAAAGCATTCATATATTCAGGGAAAATTCGATATTTCTTCTCCCACTCATCGAGTAATGAAATATCATCCACACAATGAATCAAAATACCTTTCTCATACTCCATTCTTAACTTTGGCATATGTCGACAATATAAAGAAGTAATACAGCTCGTCTCTTTACCAAAAGAGATATCTTCATCGTAGTTGCTTGTAGATGCTAACTGTAATGTCTCAGTGCTTCTAGTATGCTCTTTTACTTTTAGAAAACTCAATTGTATATCTCTTATAACCGGCATTTGCTCTCTCCTCTTCGCAATACAACTATGAAACATCTTTGTTAATACGCCTTAATCAATTTCAAGCCATCCCATTCCCATAGAAAGAAATAACAGCCCGATTACAAAAAAGAGACCCCCAGTTAAAAAATAGAACGGTGCTCCGTGCAATGGATCACTAAATAACTCTATCAAATTTCCAGCTACTACTTTCCATTTCTCTTTCTTTGAATTTTTTTCTTTTATTTCTTTAACAAATCGATAGATACTTATACTAATCAAAATAATTCCTATTAATAGGCATCCTACTATGATTAAAATCTCCAAATATAACACTCCATGTGTACATTTATATTTATTTTCGTTTACATACTATTGTTATTCATAATCCATTTTAGCTAATAAACAAACGAAAGAGAACTAGGTGGATTAATGTTTACTTAAAAATAAAAAGTCCGAAACTATATAAAGTGATTTCGGACTTTTTATTTTTAAAATATTAAATTACATTTCGAACAAAAAGGAGCTGAATTTCCTCTTCTAATTTTCGTATCACATTTTGGACAATATACATATCGTTCCTCTACCTTTTGTCGTTCTATCATGTGTAAGGATACTATTTTCATACTGCACATAATTCCAATTAAGATAAGGCTAAAAATGAGTAGCACAACGCTCTTCCTTCCTTAACTACTTACCTATATTTTACCATTAAATAAAGATAATTTTATACTTATAATCCTATCTTGTCCTTCATACTGGAAGAAACTTTCTTTACTTCTATTTACTCATCAGCGTGATTCTTTTTTGTCTATATAAATAAAGAATACCTGTAACTATAAAAACAATCACGCCAAAATACACGCCATATTCTATCGCGATCGCTACAATACTTTCAATATGTTTTCCAAATAAAGCACCGAGCACAAAGTAAACGAGTGTCCAAACAAATCCTGTCGTATAAGAATACAAAGCATACGTCTTAAATGACATGTTATTCATTCCAACTAAATACGGTACGATATGTCTTACAACTGGTATGAAGTAACTTGTGACTAACGCATAATGACCATACTTCTCTACCATTTGTTGAGATTTCAAAAGATATTTCGCCTTTTTCTTTTTCATTAGCTTATCAAGTACTTTCGTACCAAATATTTTCCCTAATATATAGCCTAAAGAAAGCCCAGATACAACACCTAAATATGTTAATAAAAATGCAGGAATGACACTTAATATCCCTAGTGAAGATACAAAGCCACCACTCATTACGATCATTTCGTCTGGAATTGGCATACCAATAATACCTAACCATAAACAGAAAAATAATGCCCAATAACCGTATTGTTCAATATAAGATAATAATTCATGTAATTCCATTATGCATATGCTCTCCTTAGCTCTTTTTTACAGCTAAAGACATACGCTGGTGGGAAATTGAGCCACACTTTCTCTAGCGTAATTTCAGGAAAGAAGTGCTGTATAAATCCTTTTTTCACAAGTGAATATTGAAATGTAATAAATTCACCATTCTCATGTATCCCTTCCATTACATTGTTTAAAATACGCTTTGAAACTTCTTCTGGTAAAGAGGTAAAAGGTAATCCCGATAAAACGTAATCCACGCATTCTATATTGAGATCTTCTATATACTTTTTTATATTTTCGGCTGAACCGTGTACAACAATGACGTTCTGCTCATCTTTAAATTTTCTCTTTAGCTCCTTGCAAAACACTTCATTAATTTCAATAAGAAGAAATATTGTTTCCTTCTTCTTTCTCTTCATAATTTCTTTCGTAAAGACTCCTGTACCAGGACCTAACTCTACAATGCATTTCGCTTTATTAAAATCAATTACATCTACCATTTTCTTTGCTAATATTTTTGAACTTGGCGCAATTGCACCAGTATGTTTCGGATGTTTAATAAATTCATGTAAGAATGTTATGAGTTGCATATAAACCTCTCCTCATTCGTTCAATAGTTTTTAACTTGTTTCTAAGTATAACTATTATTTCTTAACAAAAATTGAGGAGATTTCTTAAGATTTTATGAAGAATAAAAAAACAGCTATCGTCTCTAGCGATAGCTGTCCCTTATTACTTCGCACTCACGATCTTATAATAAGAACGAACCGTTAAGAAGTAATATCCAATATAAATCGCGCCGTATACTCCAATACTAATGAGAAGCGGAATCATAATTTCAAATGGTAATATATTTGACAAACCTTTTAGTGCAAATAAACTGTGTAAAATACCAATAATTAATGGAATAGCAAAGATAAAGCTCACTTGTTTTGCGATAGCTCTCTTCATCTCTTGCTTCGTTACACCAATTTTATGAAGAACAACGTAGCGATCACGGTCAGCACTTGCTTCTGTTAATTGTTTAAAGTAAATGATTGAGCCTGTTGCTAATAGGAATACTAATCCTAAGAATAACCCAATAAACATCATTAAGCCTGTTGTTTCAAGCCCCATTTGGAATCCTGTATAGAAATCGTTAAATGGTTTTAAAACTTCTGATTCTCCAGCTGGCATAATGCTTGCTAATTTTGCTGTTAACTCTTTACTATTTCGCTCACCTTTTACATCAATATTTTTTACAGTACGCGTTTCGTTTACTTGTTTCACTTGCTCATATGTTTTATCAGGAACGATTACAAATAGTTCATTTAAATTTGTAAGGCTTCTATTATTTACACCTTTAATTTTTAATTCTTTTGACTCGTTTCCAACAGGGAATACAGCTGTATTTCCTGTATAAAGAGGACCAAAATCAAGTTTCTCAATATATAAGCTATCATATACGAAAGCTTCATTCGCACTTAAATTTACAGGTTCTACATCTAAATGTTTCACAAGTGTATTAAAGCTTGATTGAGAAATAAGCTGGTACTGATTCGTAACATTATAGTGTGTGTTCAGAACTTGATCAGCTCTTTCACCTTTAAATGTTCCCTTCACAGGAATCATTTCAACTTCTGATTCATATGTGACTGGGTGATTATTCTTCTCTCCAGCAAGTATTTCATTTACTTTTTTATCTAATGCTGCATCTTTTTTCTCATAGGAATAACTATACGGCGCAGCAACTTTTGATTGCGTAAATGTGTTGTAATACATCGTAACTGACGTACCAACCGCTGTTAATGTAACTGCACTTAAAATAGCGATTGTCGCCAGTGATTTCGCATTTCCTTTAATACGATATAGTAACTGCGATGTCGTTACCATATTCATACCATTATAAAATGCTGACTTATTATTTCTTGCACGTTTCAATACAAATACTGTGAAGAACATGAACAGTAAATAAGTCCCTGCTACTGTCGCTAATAAAATATATAATGCAACGACCATAAAGTCTGCATACATAACTGCTTTCATGTACATTAATGCTAAAAAATAACCTGAACCGATTAAGAAAACTGAAATTAATGCCATGATGACAGATCCTTTTGGCATTGCTTCTCCTTCACGTTCTGCACGGAAAAGTTCAATTAACTTAAAGCGATAAATTAAACGATATCCTTGAAGTGATGTATATAAAATAATCACAAAGAAAATAATTGCTGTATCAATAATGGCAGCCACCGGTACTTCAAAATGAACGTTTAAATTTAATCCCATCATATTTACTAATAACTCAAGGAATAATTTTGAAAGGACACTACCGATCGCAATCCCAATTACTAATGACATTAATCCCATTAACATATTTTCATAAAAGAGCATTTTACCAATTTGTCTTTTCCGAATACCTAGTAAAGAATATAATCCAACTTCTTTTTTACGTTTACGTGTAAAGAATCCGTTCGAATATATAATAAACACTGCTACGAAAATGATAAGCATCACACTGGAAACTTGAAACGCACCGCTAATCTTTTTAGAAGCTTCTGCTGCTTTTTCCATTTGTGAATTATATTGCAGTGCTTTAAATGTAAAATAAATAACGATACTAAAAATCATAGATGCAAAATATACAAAGTAGTCTTTAAAGTTCCGCTGTATGTTGCGGAGGGCAATGCTAGATAAGGTCATCAGCCATACCTCCAGAAATAGAAGACATTACGTCAACAATTTTTTGGAAGAACTGTTTACGCGTCGATTCACCGCGGTGTAATTCTTTATAGAGTTCACCATCTTTAATGAAAATAACTCGTTTACAATAACTTGCTGCAAATGCATCGTGCGTTACCATTAAAATTGTTGAGTTATCATATTCATTTAACGACTTCATACTTTCAAGTAAATCTGTTGCAGATTTAGAATCAAGTGCTCCAGTTGGCTCGTCTCCGAAAATCATACTTGGATTCGTAACAATTGCACGCGATGCTGCACAGCGCTGCTTCTGCCCACCAGATACTTGATATGGGAACTGACTTAAAATATGATCAATACCGAATTTCTTTGAGATTTCAAGAACGCGGCGATCAATCTCACTCGCTTTCACCTTTGATAACGCAAGTGGTAAAGCGATATTCTCTTTCACCGTTAACGTATCTAATAAGTTATAATCTTGGAAAATGAAACCTAAATGATCACGGCGGAATAACGCTAACTTATCATCATTCATCTTTACAATATCTTTTCCATCAATTAAAATTTCACCGTTCGTCGCATTATCAATTGTAGAAAGAACATTTAGTAAAGTCGTCTTACCAGAACCAGAAGGTCCCATAATTCCAACGAACTCACCTTCTTTTACTTGTAAGTTAATACCTTTTAACGCTGCAAATTTATTCCCACCCGTGTCGTACACTTTTTCAATATTTTTTGCTTCTAACACTGTTTTCATCTCGACATCCCTCATTTCTTCTATTCTCTATTTTCAACTATATACACTCTCTACTCTTGCCACTATCGATGTTTCTTACACAAACATGACAGTTATGTAAGACGCATAAGTAAAGATATAAAAATTTAACCTACTGAACAAAAGTACTTTGTTACTATAACATTGGGATATCATACCATCCATTCATTCTCCTTACAGGAACATTACAATTTTGTAAGGTTAAAAATGTCCCCTACAAAGTTGTGCACGAAATGTCGGATGGAGCTATTTCGTTCCTGCTATTCTATGTACAGAGGAGGTCATAATATGGATTCACTTAAAAATATGAATACTGCAATGCGCTATATTGAAGATAACCTTACGAATGAAATTGATTTTAAAGAAGTTGCGAGGCTAGCTCTCTGTTCTGAGTATCACTTTAAAAGAATGTTTTCGTTTTTAGCAGGTATATCACTATCTGATTATATTCGCTGTAGACGTCTTACTCTTGCTGCCTTTGAACTAAAAAATAGCAATGCAAAAGTCATTGATGTCGCTATAAAATATGGCTACAACTCACCAGATTCATTCGCTCGTGCATTTCAAAACTTGCACGGTATAACACCTTCTGAAGCCCGAAATAGTAGCCGTTCTTTGAAAGCTTATTCACCAATGACCTTCCAGTTATCCATTCAAGGAGGAAATGAAATGAACTATCGAATTGAAGAAAAAGAGCCATTTCGAATTATAGGTATTACAAAACGAGTACCAATTGTTTTTAACGGTGTAAATGAAGAAATTGCTTCTATGTGGAAAAGTTTAAACCCAGAGTCTATTCAAACATTAAAGTCCCTTTCAAACATTGAACCTACTGGAATTATTAGTGCTTCTACTAATTTTTCTGAAGGAAGAATGGAGGAAAAAGGCGAACTCGATCACTATATTGGAGTAGCCACAACAAAGGATTGTCCAGAGGAGTTTAAACAGCTTGAAGTTGCTGCTTCAACATGGGCTATATTCGAAGCTGTCGGTCCATTTCCTGATGCACTACAAAATGTATGGGGACGTATTTATTCTGAATGGTTCCCTTCTTCGAACTATGAACTAGCGGAAGGACCGGAGATATTGTGGAATGAAAGCAAAGACGTATCCTCTCCGAATTTCAGAAGCGAAATATGGGTACCTGTTTTAAAAAAGTAATATAAGAGTCTAACCTTTTCAAAATAAAGAAGCTACTCTTCCTTTTTAAAGGAAAAGCAGCTCCTTTATTTTATACTTCTTCTCGACTCGTTCTTATACAAGAAAATAGTAATAATCGTAAGCACTATAATAACTGCAAAAGTAAATACTCTGTAGTTCGAGATAGTAGCAGTACCAATTAACAAGGCAGGTATAACCGCCACAATTAAGCCACCAAACATACCAACAAACGATCCTATACTTTGTTTTACTACTTGAGTTTCTGATACCCAATCATAATAACCAAATCGATTATTAATGAAAATCCCCCATACTGCTGAAAATAATGAATATGTTATCGGTGTTATTACGATGAAAAGAGAGCTCCAAACATCTAGCTTTAACCCGATTATCAGTAATACAGCACTAATAAGTGATGCAGGTATACTCAATGAAAGATTCATAAGAATTTTACTATCATAAATCATCTTTGGCGCTATAGGCAATGATTTAATAATCCATACATTTTTTCCTTCTAAAGACAATGACACACATGTTGTACATGTCATCGAAATCGCTGCTGCAATAGCAAATGGAGCAATCTTTTGCAACAGGGGCTCAATTCCAGGATACGCTATTAATTGGCTTGGTCCTACTACAACTATAGCTAGCGAGAAAGCTAGCGCCATCACGACTCCCATTCCACTATTTATGACATACACTGTAGAAGAGAAGAAACGTTTCAGCTCTTTTTTATACAATGCGACCAATACACTCTCTTTTTTCATGCTATTAATCTCATAATTTGAAAGCATATGATAAGTGGTGATCCCTGTGTTTATTTGCTTATATTTTAACGAAAGTATTTTTACAAAAAGATAATACCAAATCACTGATATCCCCACGAATAAGATGAAAGCTACCATATCAGCATTAACAATTGCTTTTTGAAACATGTTAGCTAATGGATACACTTTAGTTAATTGCTCCGAAACAATTGCACCAATTCCGTTCATATCATTAAGGCTATATTGAGCATTTCCGTTTTTTAGCATAAAGGAACCGAATGTAATAATTACTATAAAACTTAAAATCGTAGTTATTTTATTCGTATTTTTAAATTTAGAAGCGATTGCCGTAATCGAAGCTCCAAAGATTGCTGCGATTGTTGTTGGGATTAAAGATGCTATAAACATACTGATGAACCACATAAAGTAAAAAGAAACTGATGGATTTTCATGTATGCAATACACAACTCCCATTGGTAGCATGATTATGATTGAAAAGATTGTATTCAGCAAGTATAAATACAAAAACCTACTTGCAATAACAGTACTTACGCGAATCGGCAATGACATTAAAAAGTCGTAATCCTTAAAAGCAAAAATTTCTCCATTTGCCTTAAATATAGTGAAAAACAACGTTAATACACTGCTAATAACTAGTGCATAGACGGGAATAATTTCACTAATTCCTATTTTTATCAATCCATATGCCGAAGCTCCGCAATATAACATTAACATGACACCAACTAGAGCAATAGATACTGTCAGCAAAATCTTATTCTGCTTCTTTCTCTTATCTTTTTCGTATTTAAAGGTGTTTAAACCGAGCTGCGTTATCAACCGAATTTTCAAAAGACCTAAACTATTAGTATTCATTAGCAAGCTCCTTCATAAAGAGCTCTTCCAATGAGCCTTCCTTTATTAAAGAATTTACTTCTCCTGAAAGTGCTAATTTCCCTCTATTAATCATTGCTACTTTATTACATAACTTCTCAGCTACATCTAAAACGTGTGTAGAAAAGAAAATCGCACTTCCTTTTTCACAAAGCTCTTTCATAATACCTTTCAATACTACGGCTGCCTTTGGATCAAGACCAACGAAAGGTTCATCTAAAACTAATAATTTCGGTTTATGTAAAACCGCCGATATAATCGCTACTTTTTGTTTCATACCGTGTGAATAAGAAGATATTAAGTCCCCTAAGTACGGTGTAATCTCAAAAGCATCCCCATACTTCTGTATCTGTTCTTCCCGATCCCTCGCAGGCACTTTAAACACATCCGCAACAAAGTTCAAATATTGAATTCCTGTTAATTGCTCATATAAATCTGGATTATCAGGAATATACGCCATTACTCTCTTACATGCAATCGGATCCTTTTTTACTGAATGTCCATCAACAAAAATTTCACCCTCTTCAAAATCTATAACTCCTACTAACGACTTAATTGTTGTACTTTTCCCCGCACCGTTATGTCCAATAAATCCAAAGATATCCCCTGCTTTAACAGTAATATTCAAATGATCAACTGCTTTCTTACCGTCTTTATATGTCTTGCTAAAATTTATAATTTCTAACATGTAAATCCCCCCAAATCACCTTTTCGATTGAATTTTCAGACCTTAAAACGAAAAATTTACTCAGTGAGCTTTTCATTATTCCCACTGAGTATTAAAATCTCTTAACACATAGAAACTATAAATATAAAATTTGACTAATATAGCTCACATTTGTATTTCTTTTTTATACAAAACGTAAGAATATAAATTCGTTATAATGACAGCAACTACTATAATCCCAAGCATCATATAAGTTCTCCAATCAGCCGGAGCGAAAACACTTATAATCATAATAATTCCTAACGCCACAAATACTTTTCCGCTAAACCGATGTGTTTTCCGCCATACTTCTTCATTACTTAACGTCCATGGATTACGCATCCCAACAAAAAAGTTTGGCTTACACTGTGGTAAATAATTACCCATTACTAAAAATAAAACACCAACTAATAATTCAGGCACCCGATTAATGAATAAGTTATATCCTAATCCACTTGTAATAATATCTATATTTCCTACAAATAGTAGCAATAGTACACCATTATTCATCATCATAAAGGCTTTAGAAAATTTCTCGTAATTTGCTTTTCTTGGATCAATCTTTGGTATCACATTTAGAAATATATATAATGCAATCATAATTCCGACCATAGAAATCATTCCGTAAAATTTAGAAGAATATCCATCTACCTTACCGCCGCTCCAATGCGTTGCAATTGTATCCGGCAAATGTGGCCAAGCAAACGCCCAAGCTAAACAAGTTATAACAATTAATAAGATTGCAAAAAGATGTTTTTTCATTTCCCCTCTTCCCCCTTATTCGTAAATGTAAACACCCAAGTTAATAAATCTTGAAAGACAGTTGTGTTTAAAGAGTACACAACAAATTGCCCTTTCTTTTCATCTTGAATAAGTTCAGCATTTTTAAGTGCGCTTAAGTGGTGTGAAATACTTGGTTTTGTCATATTGAAATGTTCAGCGATTTCACCAGCGGTTAAATCACCTTCTTTTAATAAGTCTAAAATTTTTCGCCTTGTTGGATCTGCTAATGCTTTGAATGCTTGATTCAATGTCTTTCTTCCTTTCGATAATTAGACATTTAGATATTTATCTAAATGTTAAACCGATTACTGTTATTTGTCAATTGTATCCAGTGCCCTTTTTACTTTTCTCACTTTTAACCTATACTGTTTACTAGCTTATCTTTCAACATAATGAAAAGACTTGAAACACATGATACACTATAGCTACAATTGTTTTTCTGAGGAGGAATATACATATGTATAAAATTTTAATCGTTGAAGACGATCCAAATATTTCATCATTACTGCAATCTCACATTCAGAAGTACGGTTATGAAGCTGTTGTTGCAGAGAATTTCGATGATATTATGGAATCGTTTAACGCTGTGAAACCACATCTTGTTTTACTTGATGTAAACTTACCGAAATTCGATGGTTTCTATTGGTGCCGTCAAATTCGTCATGAATCTACTTGTCCAATTATTTTCATTTCAGCGCGTGCTGGTGAGATGGAACAAATTATGGCAATTGAAAGCGGTGCGGATGATTACATTACAAAACCATTCCACTACGACGTTGTAATGGCAAAAATTAAAGGACAATTACGCCGTATTTACGGTGATTATGCACCAAATATTTCTGAACGTATCGTTGAAGTAGAAGGTTTAAAACTATTCCCAGAACGTCCTGAAATTCACTTCGGATCTGAACAAGTTCTTTTAACGAAAAAAGAAGCTATTTTAGCTGAAATGTTATTATCTAAATTCCCTCGTACAGCAAGCCGTGAAGATTTATTAGCTGCGCTTTGGGATGACGAAAGCTTCGTTGAAGAAAATACATTAAACGTAAACATTACGCGTCTTCGTAAAAAGTTTAATGAGCTTGGTATTGAGAACTCTATTGAAACAGTACGTGGACTTGGATATCGCTTTAACGCAACTTGGAGTGAATAAGCATGAAGCTATTTTTACGTGATCATTTTGCATTTTTCCTACTGTACGTTTTAAACTTCGGTATCATTTTCGTTCTTTATGATGCAGTAGATGGATTTCAAAACAATAAATTTTATTTCGTCGTTTTAAGTTTATATTTATTTATTTGTTTCCTCGCTTACCGTTACGTTCGCAATCGTAGAATGTACCATAGATTAAGCGAGCAACCAGAGAAAATGGAAGATGCGTTTATTGAAAGAGCAACTGCTCCGATGCCTCACGGTGTAAATGAACTCGTGCGCACGCAATACCGTCTCTTCCAAAAAGAACTACAATCGTATGAAGTAAAACAACAAGAACATCAATTATTCATTAACCACTGGGTGCATCAAATGAAGACACCTGTTTCCGTTATGCAGCTTATGGTGCTCGAAATGGAAGATGAGCATTTGATTCCGAAATTCAAAAAAGAATTAGAGCGACTAAATCAAGGACTCGATATGGCTTTATATATGGCAAGGCTAAATAACTTCCATGAAGATTTCCATGTTGAGACGATTTCATTAAAAGATACGGTAACAAAAAATATTAACGGATTAAAAGAACTATTCATTCGTAATGGTGTCTTCCCTGTTTTAGAAGTCCATTCTGATTTAAAAGTTGCTTCTGATGCGAAATGGCTAAAATTTATCATCTATCAGTTAATGACAAATGCTGTTCGTTACTCTGGTGAGCGCGGAAAGAAAGTTTTCTTATCTGCTTACCGAAACGGAAAAGATATTATTTTAGAAGTTCGTGATGAAGGTGTTGGTATTCCACAAGAAGATATTCGAAGAGTATTTGAACCATTTTACACTGGGAAAAACGGTCGCGCATTCGGAGAATCTACTGGTATGGGACTTTATATTGTAAGTAAAATTTGTGATTATTTAGGTCACTCTGTCAAACTAGATTCTGAAGTTGGTAAAGGAACGACGATTAAAATCATCTTCCACAACGCTGCAAATAATCAAGCAGAACATACGGAGAAGGTGACCGAAGCATGATCGTAACATATGCAAGCAAAATGTATGAGAACTCACTCTCATACATTTTTTGCAATACAACTACTTCTATATCTTCTAGCCGGAGGTATAATCTATGACATTTTGGCAATTTGCATTTAAAAACGTCACGCGCAACTCGAGAGCTTATTTTGCTTACTTTGTAAGTAGTTCCTTTTCCATTGCTGTGTTCTTTTCGTTTGCTGTTTACTTATTCCATCCGAAATTACAAAACTTTGACATGACCTCTGAAATTTCAGGATTAATGATATTTTCAGAAGTAGTAATTGTATTTTTCTCTTTCTTCTTTTTACTATATTCCATTGGTACTTTTTTAAAAGTTAGAAAAAAACAATTTGGTGTTTTGACCATTTTAGGAATATCGAGAAAACAATTACATCGTCTTGTTTTTATGGAGAATATGTTAATCGGGATTTTATCTATCTTTTTCGGCATGCAGTTTGGAGTTGTTTTTTCTCAATTTTTCTTATTAGTAACAGCCAAACTTACGCATGTTCCAGGAATATATTTATACGGTCCTACTAACGCGTTTATTTTAACAACCATTGTTTTCCTTAGTCTTTTTATCATTGTATCTGCATTCACACCAATGCTTATTCGTACAAAAAAAGCGGTACACCTTTTAAAAACAAATGGTGGAAAACAAAAAGAAAGAAAACCATCCATACTTGTTTCATTATTTGGTGCGATTTGTTTATTTGGTGGTTATACGTTAGCTGGAAATCCTAAATATTTCGTATCAGTAAGCCCGCAAATCGGTGTTATATATATGGTTTCGAGTATTTTCGTTATCCCAATGCTAGTTACAATAGGAACATATTTTTTCTTTTCTCAAATTAGTTTCTTACTGATTTATATTTTAAAGAAAAGAAGAAGATTTTATATGAAACGGATTAATATGCTTTGGATTTCAGATTTAGCAAACCGTATTCGGACGAATATTAATATGCTTTTTATTGTAGCGATGCTCTCTACAATTGCTTTCACAATGATCACGTTCCTATATGGATTCGGGAAATTTATTAAGCTAGAGGTGAATAGAACTTCCCCTTTCCCAATTTCTTATTTCTCTTATGATGCGAACCCTTTTGTTACAGAGCATTTAAATTGGCTTGAGCAACAATTACAAAAAGAGCATTTCCCTTATCAAAAAATAAAAGCTGATATATATGAAACACCACTAAAAGAAGATAAAGATATAGCTATTTATAATGACGTATACGCAATTAAGCAAAGTGACTATAACAAACTTGCGAATTCTTTACGAATGAAACAACTATTTATGGATGATAACGAAGCATATGTGTTAACAGGGACATCTTATATCACCATATTCAACGAATTTGAGCAAAGCTACAATAGAGATTACATTACACTCTCTAGTACAAATACGAAATTAAGAGTTAAAGGCTATGAGCATGTAAATGCAATTCCATCTGGCTTTTCATATCAAACGATAGTTTTGCCTGATGTTATCGTAAATAACTTACCTAGCACCGTAAAGCATATATCAGCATACAATTACAAAATTCAAAACTGGGAACAGACATATGAAATTGCTGATAATTTTATAGAAAAGGTGCAAAAAGATCGAAATAAATACCAGTATGAAGGACCACTTATTCGCTCCTTTGAATCAGCGGGATCGTTATACAAAATAACATCAGGCAGTGCCGCGTACTTCCTAATCGGGACATTTTTAGGAGTTATTTTCTTCATTGGAGCTGGTAGCGTTCTTTACTTTAGAATGTATACAGATTTGACGAACGAACAAGAGAAATATATAACGATTTCTAAAATCGGTGTAACAGATACAGAGATGAAACGATCTGCAACCATTCAACTTAGTATTTTATTTTTCGTTCCGTACATTATGGCATCCATTCATACAATGTTCGCAACAAAAATGCTACAAGATGTAATTGGTCTGTCTTTGTTCAAAGAAGTTTCAGCCGTTCTTATTATTTTTGGATTCGTTGAAATCGTATTTTTCTTATTCATTCGTTCACTTTATATGCAAAAACTATCACATTACACGAGTGGACAAAATATTTAAAACAAACTTGATGAAAAGAGTATCTCTCATAATCTTTTCATCTTCACACTATTAGGAGGTTTAGGTGAATGACATTTTGGCAGTTTGCATTTAAAAACGTCACAAGAAACGCCAGAGCTTATTTCGCCTATTTTGTAAGCAGTGCGTTCTCCATCGCAATCTTTTTCTCATTTGCAGTTTATTTATTTCATCCTAAATTGCATATGACAGACGTGAATTTTTCTCTGAACATATTAATGACAATTTCAGAAGTTGTCATTGTATTCTTTTCATTTTTCTTTTTACTGTATTCAATCGGGACGTTTTTAAAAGTACGAAAAAAACAGTTCGGGATTTTAACAGTACTTGGCATATCTCAAAAACAATTAAAGCGACTCATATTTATAGAAAATATGTTAATTGGTGCTCTTTCTATATTTTTTGGCATTCAACTTGGACTTGTCTTTTCACAGTTCTTTTTGTTAGTTACCGCTAAAATTACACACGTACCTGGTTTATATTTATATCCGCCTACAAGTGCTATCGTTTTAACTATCATCATCTTTCTCGGGCTCTTCATTCTCGTATCATCTTTTACACCGATGCTCATTCGCACGAGAAAAGCCGTACGTCTTTTAAAAGAAGGAAAACAACAAAAAGAAAGAAAAGCATCCGTGCTCATCTCTCTATTTGGTGCGATCTGTTTAATATGTGGATATGCGTTAGCCGCAAATCCGCTGTATTTTATGTCGCTAGGTGACATAATTGGACTTTTATATGCCGTCTCTAGTATATTTGTCATCCCATCGCTTATTGCAGCTGGAACATACTTTTTCTTTTCACAAATTAGTTTTTTACTTATTCGTATTTTAAAAACACGAAGAACGTTTTATATGAAACGAATTAATATGCTTTGGATTTCTGATCTAGCATCACGTATTCGGACGAATATTAATATGCTCTTTATTGTGGCGATGCTATCGACGCTCGCTTTTACAATGATTACATTCTTATATGGATTCGGGAAATTTACAAAGTTTGATGCGATTAGACAAAATCCTTTCCCGTTTACTTATTTATCGCATACTGAAAATACGTTAGCTGATGAACATTTAAACTGGTTAGAGCAGAAATTTAATGAAGAGCACTTTACTTATACAAAATTTAAAACGGATATATATGAAGTATCTTCGGCTGAAGATAGCACGCAGCTCTATTATGCCATTAAACAAAGTGACTATAATGTACTTGCTAAGGCTTTAAATTGGGAAACGCTCACGGTCAATAAGAATGAATCTTATATTCTTATGAAAGACTTAGATGATCAAGTTATTGGAACGCTCCATAATAAAGAACAGAAAAATACTCTTACACTTACTCAAAACAATTTACAACTACAAGTGAAAGAATATAAAAGTTATAGCCCATTCCCAAACAGCTTAATATACCAATTACTCATACTATCTGATGAAAATGTAGAAGCCTTATCCACCGTTTCCAAACAAATGAGTGTATATAACTTCAAAGTTACAGATTGGGAAAAAGCACATAATATCGGTTCATCGTTTATAACAAAAATCCATAACGATAATGCAGCAATTCAAGCAGAGCATCCACCTTTCCATGCAAGTGAAGCGAGCGATTCTCTATATAAGACAAAACTAAATGTCGCTTCGTTCTTCTTAATTGGTACTTTCCTAGGAGTTATTTTCTTTATCGGTGCTGGCAGTGTTCTTTACTTCCGGATGTATACAGATTTAACAAATGAGCAAGAAAAATATATAACGATTACGAAAATCGGCTTAACTGAGACTGAAATGAAACGTTCAGCGACAATTCAGCTTGCGATTCTTTTCTTCGTACCTTACATTATGGCATCAATCCATACGATGTTTGCGACAAAGATGCTACAAGAAATATTACATCTCTCGTTCTTCGCTGAAATTACAGTCGTACTGTTGATTTTTGGAACAGTTGAAATTTTATTTTTCCTTTTAATTCGTTCCTTTTATATGCAAAAATTATCACAACACATTAAGTTTTAAAAAGTAGAAAGGTGATTACTATGGAAGAAGTATTACACATAAAAAACGTCTCAAAAGTATATGAGGGAAAAGTCCCTCATACTGCTTTAAAAAATATAAATTTACACGTGGATAAAGGGGAATTCGTTGCCATTATGGGACCATCTGGTAGCGGAAAATCTACATTTTTAAACGTTATCTCTACAATCGATTCTCCGACTTCTGGTGATGTCGTGATTAACGGAAAAAAACCGCACACATTTCGTAGAGAGAAGTTAGCTATTTTCCGAAGACAAGAGTTAGGATTTGTTTTCCAAAACTTTAACTTACTAGATACACTAACAATCGGTGAAAATATCGTACTACCTTTAACATTAGATAATGTTCCATTAAAAGAAATGGATGAAAAGCTTGATAACATTTCAAAAAAGCTTGGAATTGATCATATTTTGGACAAACGTATTTTTGAAGTTTCTGGAGGACAAGCACAGCGTACCGCAGTAGCACGTGCTGTTATTCATCATCCTTCACTTCTACTAGCCGACGAACCGACAGGAAACTTAGATTCAAAAGCGGCAATTGACGTAATGGAGTTATTTACGAAATTAAATAAAGAAGAAGATGCAACGATTTTAATGGTTACGCACGATCCGTTTGCAGCAAGTTATTGTAACCGTGTTATTTTTATTAAAGATGGCGAACTTTACAATGAACTGCACCGCGGATTATATCGCGAGAAATTTTATCAAGAAATATTAGATGTTTTAGCATTATTAGGAGGAAGACGTGGATGACATTTTGGCAATTCGCATTTAAAAATGTCTCACGTAATTCGAAAGCATATTTCGCCTACTTTGTAAGTAGTGCGTTTTCTATCATGGTTTTCTTTTCATTTACTGTATACGCGTATCACCCGCGGTTACAAAGTGTACAAAGTTTCCAAGAACGTGATCCTCTAATGAACTTAGCTAGTACAGCACAGCTTGTGATCGTTATGTTCTCGTTCTTCTTTCTCTTATATTCAATTGGAACATTTTTAAATGTACGGAAGCAGCAATTCGGGATACTCACCATTCTCGGTATCTCACAGAGACAATTAAAGAGACTGTTATTTACTGAAAATATGATAATCGGGATATTGTCTATCTTTATCGGCATTCAAGGTGGACTTGTATTTTCTAACTTTTTCTTATTAGTCACTTCGAAATTAACAAGTGCGAAAGGTCTCTATTTATATTGGCCAACAGAAGCGATTATCGTTACAACCGTAACGTTTATCATTTTATTTTTAATCGTTTCTACGTTTACACCAATGTTTATTCGTACTCGAAAAACAGCCCACCTCATTAAAGGGAACAAGAAAATGCCAGCTGAAAAAAGACCATCTATACTCATCTCTTTATTCGCTTTAATTTGTTTAGGGCTATGCTATTATATCGCTGGTTATCCGCAAGGCTACGTAACGGAAAAAAATGTGCAAAATGGATCTGTCTTTTTTATTATGTTATCTATTTTACCGCTCGTAATAGTCGGGACATATTTATTCTTTTCACAAACATTCCTTCTTTTCATCTATATTTTAAAGAAGCGCAGAAAGTTTTATTTGAAACAAATAAATATGTTATGGATTTCAGATTTAGTTTCTCGTACACGCAGTAATATTAATGTACTCTTTATTGTTTCTATGCTATCTGCACTTGCATTTACGATTATTATTGGATTATTCGCCGCTAATAACAATACGAAGGCATCAGTACTAGAGCGATATCCCGTTCCCTTCACGTATACATCAGAAGGTGACAATTCCCTTGAACAAAAGCATATTTCTACAATTGAAACGGAGCTTACAACTAATAATTTTCTTTACAAAAAATATAAGTTTACAGTATTAAAAGATACAGCTTCCAAAGAAGATATTATGCTTATGAAGATGAGTGATTATAACGCAATTGCTAAACAATTGAAAAGATCGGAAATAACAATTGATTCTACAGAAGTGTATATTATTTCTCGCCACTCACCAGAACTTCTCGATCTCGTATCTAATCCATTTGCAAAGCAAAATACGATTACACTTGGATCTAATAAAAAAGAATTTCATATTAAAGGGTTTATTAATAAAGGAATCGAACCATCATTTGCATTCCCTCATTTAGCTGTCGTACAAGATTATGTATTTGATAATATGATTCCTCATATTGAAACAACTGTAATCTATAACTACTTCGTAGAAAACTGGGAAAATGCAATCGTTCCAACAAAAAATATGTTACGTGTTATTAGTGGTGATGCACGTGAGTTCTACGAAAAGCATACTGAAGAGAAAGCTCAAGTTCCTTTCTTCATACATACGGCTACGGATGAACTTATTTACGGTAAAGGAAATGCAGTTGCTCAATTCTTTATTTGGGCATTTCTCGGCTTTATTTTCTTTATCGGTGCGGCTAGTGTTCTATACTTCCGTATGTATAATGACTTAACAACTGAAAGACAAAAGTATATTACGATTACAAAGCTTGGCTTAACTGAATCAGAAATGTTTCGCTCTGCTACCATTCAATTAGGAATTTTATTTTTCGTTCCTTACATCGTTGCTGGTGTTCACACGTTATTTGCGGTTAAGTTTTTACAAAGCATGTTTTCTTTCTCATTACTAAAAGAGACATGTATCGTACTCACCTTTTTCGGGATTATCGAGATTATTTTCTTCTTCTTAATCCGCTCTCTGTACATTAATAAATTATCACAGCATATAAAAATATGAATAAAATGGCCTTGTGCATATTGCACAAGGCCATTTTCAATAGTTTTTAATAATTAGCAGCAATATCCGCCGTAGCCACCAGCATAACCGCCGTAACCACCATAACCACAACCGCCGCCTCCGCCGAAGCAGCTAGCACCGATGATAATTAATAAAATAAACAATACGATTAGAAGCGCAAAACCGCCTCCGCACCCATGTCTGCGGTTACAATCATCATGTCTGTGTTCACACTTTTCGCTCATTACTCTATTCCTCCTTTAGTATCATTCATAACAAGTTCACCTTGCTCTAAATGAGGGGATTCCATTTATAGTATGTTTTCAGGGCGAATAGGAAGCTTGGCTTTCTTAAAAACGGGCTTGTTTTCGGAAATGGGCTTCATCAAAAAAAGATACCAATTAAGGTATCTTCTAAATAAACATATTTAATAAAAGTGCAAAACCAAATGCAATAAATGATAACAATGTCTCAAGTACCGTCCACGTTTTAAACGTTTCCTTCACCGTTAATCCTAAATACTCTTTTACAAGCCAGAATCCTGCATCATTTACGTGAGAAAACATTAATGATCCCGCACCTGTTGCTATAACGAGCAATTCTAAATTTACACCTGACATGTGCTGAATAACTGGTGAAACAATTCCTGCTGCCGTCGTTAATGCTACTGTTGCTGAACCTGTTGCGATTCGAATTAATCCAGCTACCATGAAAGCTAACACGATCGGTGATAACGATATATGTTCTGCCATTTGCGCAATCGCTGTTCCAACGCCGCTTTCAATTAATATTTGTTTAAACCCACCGCCTGCACCGATAATTAAAATAATGGAACCGACTGGTAATAAACTTTCATCCGTTAACTTTTTAATCATCTTTTTATTAATCCCTTGTCTTATTCCAAGTAAATAAAATGCTGCGAAACATGAAATAAGTAAAGCAATTACTGGGCTTCCTATAAATACTAAAAATTCAGTTATCTTTTTCGGTAATGAAATATATGGTGCCACTACTGATAAAATCATCAATACAACTGGTAATAAAATAATGAAAAATGAAACTTTACGACTTGGTAAATCTGTTGATACAGTCGTAACTCGAACAAGCTCTGGTTCATTTTCGGGTATAACCCTTTTATGTACCCACTTTGCAAATATCGGTCCTGCGATAATGGCTGCTGGTAACGCGATAAGTAATGAATATAAAAGTACCTTTCCTAAGTTCGCGTTATAAATACCGATTGCTGTCATCGCCCCTGGATGTGGTGGCACAAGCCCGTGCACAATAGATAATCCAGCAATAACAGGTAACGCAATTAATAATATATTTTGCTTCGTCGTTTTTCGAATCGAAATAACAAGTGGTAATAATATGACGATCCCCACTTCAAAAAACACTGGAATCCCTATAACAAAACCTGCAAATAACATAGCCCAAGGTAGTTTCTTCACACCGAAAAATCGAATAAAGAAGTCTGCCACTTGCATGCCCGCCCCTGAATCGGACATCATTTTTCCTAAAATTGTTCCGAGGGCTAAAATACCAACTAGATGCCCTAGTACACTACCAACACCAGTTTCATAGGCAGTCACTATTTTCGTCAAATTCAGTCCAGACATAATAGCTAAAAATAAACTCGCCACTGTTAAACTAATAAATGCATGCCATTTCCACCATGATACCCCTAAAATAACAATCGCAATTGCAAGTAATGTGACGATTAATAAGTATATATCCATCTCTCATTCTCCTTACTTTTATCCCGATTGGTGTGGGCTAATAATTAGTGGGTGATGCCCTCCTCCACTAATTAAAGTTTTACTTTATAAAAAAAGAGGGAACATCCCCTCTTTTATACGTCATAATTCACTACATAATGCTGCATTTCTGTATTGTAGTAGCCTTCGCTATATTCAATTACTTCGCCAACTTCATCATAAGAATAGCGCATACGTTTTAATAACGCTGTCCCCTCTTTTTCACCTAGCGCTTCTGAAACGAAACTAGGCGCGAGTCCAACAGCGAATTCATCTCTGAAGTTTTCTAAGTGAATGCCTCGGTCTTCAACTAAATCATAAAGCGATTGCAAGTCAAAGTCCGATAAATCTGTACTTGCCATTCCTGCTGAGAAATAGTGCGTATAATGAATGTAAGGTGCATCATTTAACGTATATAAACGTTCAATACGAAAACTCTCCTTGCCGAATAATCGAAATGGCACCGTTCCTTCTTCATTATGAACGATTTCTGCTTTTAGCAATTTCTTTTGTACTTTATATCCTTCTTCCACTAACACTTCTGTAAATTTCTTACCTTTTGACAACTTTGTCGCAGAAGTATTACGGATAACTTTCGTTCCTTTACCGCTTTTCTTTTCTAAATATCCTTCTTGAGCGAGTTCTTTAATTGCATTACGCACTGTAATTTTGCTCACTTTGAACTCTTCTTCTAACTGCGGTTCGGAAGGAATATTCGTATGAATCGCATATACACCATGCAATATTCGATCACGAATAATATTTTTTATTTGTAAATATAATGGTCCTTTTTTCCTCGTTACGTTCACCGTTACACCCACTACCTTTCTACATCACCTACTGATGCCGTCATTGCCCGAAGTATATCCTTCTCTGATGACATTGGCGTATCACCGACGATTGTATGTGCAAGCATTCCAGCTGCTGACGCAAATGAAACAGCTTTCTCTGGTGCAAACTCTTTTATCTCGCCATGAATAATCCCGCTCGTATAAGCATCTCCAGCACCTATTCTATCATATACAGAAAACGTAAGTGTTTTTGCAAAAGTGAACGCACCATCTTTACATATAAATCCGCGAAGCGAGTGTGTATTATCACTATTAATAGAGCGATGTGTACCAGCGATTGTAGCGATATGATATGTTTCAGCCACCTTTGGAATAAGATCAATAAGTTGTGCTTCTCGCTCCGTCTCCTCTGTTTTCATTCCAAGAACGAACATTGCATCTTTTTCATTCATCATAACGATATCAGCAAGAGCCAGCATTTCTTCATAATGTGGTTTCGCCTGCTCATACCCATCTTCTCCCCAAAGAGATGGACGATAGTTGCAATCAAAGACGACAGTGCCTCCGCTTTCTTTCACTGCTTTCGCTAAAGATTTCATATGATGGCGCACCGTATCATTCATCGCAAGTGTAATTCCGCAAAAATGAACGATATCAATTTCCTTTGCGATTTCTTCAAATTGATACATGTCTTCACATGCCGTATTGAAACTACTTTCTAATCGATTCGAATATGTAACGCGACTTGCCCGTGCGCCAAATCCATTTTCTAAAAAGTACATGCCGACATATTTACCGCTTCTTGAAATAAACGGTGCCTGAATGCCTAACTTTTGAATATGTGATACTGCAGCATCCCCAACAGAATTTTCCGGTAAAGTTGAAATAAGAAAGCCTTCATGACCGAGATGAGAAAGTGCTGCTGCAACGTTCACACCCGTACCAGAAAATGAGTAATTTAATGTGTTAGCTTGCGACAACAATTCATATCCTGGTACTTGCAGGCGCATCATTACTTCACCAAATGCTGCAATTTTCTTACGCATATTGATCAACTAACTTTTTCACGACTGCTAATAATTCACGAACATCTTCTACTTTCGTATTGCCAGTTTCTTTATCAATAATAGAAGAGTACACGTGCGGGATAACTTGCTCTACATTTGCCTCAAGCGCAATACGTACAATTGTTTCGAAGTTTTCTTTATCGATTCCGCCTGTTGGCTCTAATGCGAATCCTTCTTCCGCACAAGCTTTCGCAACTGCACGATATTCTTCTTCATGAGCTAGCCCTTTCATCGGGAAGTACTTCAATGAATTTCCGCCCATATCACGTACAAGTGCGATCGCTGTTTTAATTGGAACGATTGCTTTTTCTTCTCCAGCTGCGCTAATTGGGCCAGTAGAAATATTTACGTAACCTACTTTTCCTGTTGGCGATACTAAACTATTAATCCAGCTATCTTTTTCGCCAAGATTTGCACGTGTCGCTCCAACTGAAGGGAACACTTGGTTAATATGACTACCAGGATAATGCTTCGCAATTTCAGCGACAACTGCCGCTTGGCGATTATCTCCTGCGCCTAGTCCGATTGATACAGCGTCATCAATTTCTTTTCCGTATGCTTTCATCGCTGTAACAGCTTCTTCTACTGTTGGGTAGTCTTTTGATAACACTCCCACTACTACATAACCTTCTGCTGCTTCAAAAATATCTTTCGCATTTCGGGTATTGTTCGCTAATACATTTAATGCTACGCGGCCTTTATAAAAACGTTTTTGAATATTTGTCATTTTAGTTTCCCCCTACAATTTCTCTCAATTTTTCTTCAATTACATGTATGTCATCACCTTGAAGTGGACGTGGATCAATATCAAAGAATCCTTGTCTTACTCCGTAATCACGTGTATAGATTGCGATTTCCCCTTCGCGTAATGCTGTCACAACGTCTTTTGCCGATTTATTTAACTCTTTTTCGCTAATATGAATACGTGCTCTAAAGATTGCTCTTCCAGCTTCATCTTGAACGATCGTTACATTTACACCTTTTAATTCTTTTAGCGGCATAAGTACTTGTAGCAATTCTTTTTCTTGCTCACTTTTATCTTCTTTTACGCCGTACTCATCAAGCGCTTGAAGTAAGCCGAAAGTTGTTTCTTTCCCAACTTTCATACTTCTTCCGATGCAATGTAATTGCACTTTCAGCCACTCAATATATTTTCGTTTCCCGCCAACAATACCAGAAGTAGGTCCTTCAATTGCCTTTGAACCACTATAAATGGCAAGGTCTGCATACTTCACATATTTTTGAATATCTTCTTCAGCTGCCGCATCAACGATAAGTGGTACGTTATTTCGCTGCGCAACTTCCCATGCTTCTTCAACAGAAATCATATTTTTTTGCACGGCGTGATGGGATTTCACATAAAGAATCGCTGCTGTATTCTCACCAATTGCATCTTCAATATGCTCTGCTTTCCCTTCATTTGCGTAGCCAACTTCTACAAGTTTACCGCCGCCTAAATAAATCATCGTTTCGACTGGAGCACCGTATTGAACGTTATGCCCTTTTAACATAATCACTTCGTTTTTCGCGATGACCTCTTGATGAAGTCTTTCACTTTTACGGCGATTTCCTTCTGTCACGATACCAGCGATAGAAAGTGCAATTCCGCTCGATGCTGAATTCACAACGACCGCTGCCTCTGAATCTAGAATTCTCGCAATATGGTCTCCCGCTTTATCTACTAAATCAGCAATTTCCACATAATTTTGTCCACCATGTTTCATCGCATCCATCACTGTATCTGTCGGAGCGGATACACCTAAAATACTCATTCTACCGCTCGCATTAATTACTCTTTTTAATCCGTACTTAGCATTCAATGAATGACCCATTGATGACAACCCCTTTCGTATCAATTCTTCTTTCAGCAATGCGCTGATCCCCTTCTGAATCAATTAACGTAACCTTCTCATCTTTCACCGTAAATAAAGTTAAGTTTGCAATATCGCCTTCTTGAATACGACCAAGCTCTGGTTTTTTCAGCCACTCTGCCGCATGTTTCGTAACCGCATCAATTACTTCTTCTAGCGGATAACCTAAGTAAAGGAATTTCGAAAGAACGTGAGCCATACTATACACGGGACCGTGTATACGATTCTTCCGGTAAATATCTGTACTAATCGTATTAAAGGTGATATCGTGACGCTTCGCCGCTTCTGCTACTTTAAAAGAAAAACTAGCATTACCGTGACCAACATCTAAATGAACACCGCGCTTCACTGCATCTAGTAATACAGGTAGCGGTTTTCCTTTTTCATCAAATAAATTATTTTCTTTCCCGTTTAAGTAATGTGTAATGACATCATCTTTTTCTAAAAGAGGTACAACTTCCTCTATGCGAGGAGGTGCTGAACCGATATGTACCATAATCGGCAATGATGTTTCACGAGATAACGAGCGTGCAACATGAAGCGGTTCAATTCCACTGTCACAAACGACACTTTTACTCATTCTCGCCTTTAACCCAACGATTACATCTTTATACTTTTCTACTGCTTCTATTACTTTCTCTTTATCGATCCATTCCATATTGGATAATTCATCAATTCGTTTCAAACCGATGCGAGAAATATTTAAAAAGGCAAATAAATTCGTTTTTGCCTGCTCCCTACTTTTTATTAAATCTGCAATACGATCAGCTCCGCAGCTGCCCGCATCAACAATTGTCGTTACCCCTTGCTTAACGCCAATTTCATCCACCTCATCGCCATACGGATCAAACTCCGGAAAAGCATGAACATGTAAATCAATCCAGCCGCTCGATACGTAAGTACCTGAGTAATCAAGAACCTTTCCACCTTCGCCAGCACCAGCTTTCGTCACCTGTGCGATTTTATTATTTTCAATTACAATGTCAATCTCTTCCCCGTTCACACGTTTTACATTACGTAGTACGAATCGTTCTGTCATTGTACTTCCACCCTTTTCTATAAGAAGCCATAAGAATACGCTTACATTAAAGTTTCATTTTATATGTCTTTCACACGTTTAGCGTAACACAAAAAAAGGGAGAAGTAAATATAACGTTATAATGTTTGAAAGTGAATAAAAAGATGCTCCTCCAAAATGGTAATAGTATAGGAAATTATATCAACGATTTTTTGAATATATCTATCATAACTTACAATATATCAACGATTTTTCAATTATATCTATCATAACTTATAATATATCAACGATTCGACAAGGAATATCGATTTACCGACAAGAAACGTCAATTCCTTTCTTATATAAAAAAAGCTGTCCCAAATGGCACAGCCTTTTTCTTTATTCCTGAACCGTCACAATAACCCCATCCATATTGTTCCCGGAAATTTCATACTGCTTGTTTGCTGGAACGTTCACTTTCATATTCTCAGAAACTTTATAATAAGAAACAGTATATTTCTTACCTTCTACTTCAGTTGAAATCTCTTTTTCCTCTTTTAAAAACTCTAAATATTCCTCTAGTGTGAAATTTTTTTTTTGCATAATTGCGCTATGAGGTAGGCCAACATAACGGATATGCCATGGCTCATATTGAATTCCAGTAATGTTACTTTTATTTTTCGGATAACGTAATACAAAGCCATGCTTCCATACGTTCTCTTCGATCCATTTTCCTTCAGGCGCTTTCTCCATCTTCTTTTGCGTTGATCCAACGTCTAGTGATAATCCTAAATTATGTTCACTATATCCTGCTGGAAGCGCGTAATCAGATCCCATTTCTTTATATAATTTACTTTGTTCTTTAAAATCTCGATACCCACTACTCATTAAGAAATGCTGTACGCCATCTTTTCCAGCCGCATCGACAACGTTCAAAAACTTTTTTACAACATACTTTGATAAACGAAGATTTCTATCAAATATTACGTAGCCTCTCACTAATTCACTATTATGATTTACATTTATAATATCAGACCTAATACTATCTTTTTTTACTGGATAATCCCTATTAACTAATAATAAATCACCCTTATAAATTTGTTCCTTCGTAATCTCTTTCCTCTCGGTATTTGTCGCCTTTACTAGCTCATCTTTTCCGACAATTTTAACATCGATTTCCTTCTGAAATAACGGTGATATATAAAAGCCTACACATACTGTGCATGCTATAAAAAAAGAAATAAATACCCACTTTTTCATTTCTAGTTCCTCCTTAACGTAACTTACGTATAGAATAGAAAAAACTATTAAAATAAAAAGTGGGGTAAAGTTTAAATTTTTATTAAATTGTTAAGTTCTCGTCTTTTGGCAATCGCACTTCAAACATTGTTCTAACTACATTACTTTCAGCAGAAATTGTACCGTTATGCTGCTCAACAATATTTTTCGCAATAAACAGTCCAAGGCCTGTCCCGCCACGGTTCTCAGTTCTCGATTTATCACCTGTATAAAACATATCAAAAAGATACGGTAAATCTTCTTCTGGAATACTATCTCCATAATTTATAACTTGTACGACAACTTCTTCATTATCGATATACCCATTCAGATCAACAAATTGCCCATCATATCCGTATCGAACGGCATTTGTTAACAAGTTTTCAAATACTCTAGCTAACAATTTTCCATCACCGTTAATTGGCAAATGAGGATCAATATTCAACCTAGCTTGTAAATGATGTTTCTCTAATAAAGGATACAATTCCTCATCTAACTGTATAAGTAGTTCACTTATATCAATCGGCTTTTTATCCAGCTTTAGCATGCCATAATTCATACGTGTAATTTCAAATAACTCATCAATTAAACTTTCGAGCCTTTGCGATTTCGTATATGCAATTGTGGAGAAATGTTTAATTTGTTCTTTTGTTAAATTCTCATCTTTAAGAATTAAATCTAAATACCCTAACACGGATGTTAATGGAGTTCTTAAATCATGAGCTAAGTTTACAACGAGCTGATCTTTACTACTTTCAGCAAAGTCTCCTCTTTCCACCGCTTCTTTTAACTTTTCACTCGCAACATTTATTTCACGTGCGATATCTCCAAACTCATCGTTTGATGAAACTTGAACTTTATTCGTAAAGTTACCGTTCGCAAGATGATGAATCCCGTTAGAAATCTCACTAAAATACTTTAAATACGGTTTTGTCAAAAAGAAGAAAAAGATAATAGATAACGGAATAAAGAAAATTAAAAAGAAGTTAATGTCTCCAAATTCCCTTACCACTGACCTAAATTGCGCTAAAGGCTCTTCGTAGCGAACCATCGTTTTATAATACAGCTGCAATCCTTTATAAATTATATAAGTTACAGTTGCTGCAAGCACCATACTTAACGCAAATAAGGCAATCATTTTAAATCGAAAACTTTTCATCATATTAGCCATTGAAAGTATAACCTACTCCCCACACTGTTTTTATTAATTTATCCTTTCTTTTATCTTCCCCAAGCTTTTTCCGCAACGTACGAATATGTACCATAACTGTATTTCCGCCTTCATAATAATCATCTGCCCATACTTGCTGAAAAATATTTTCCACATTATACACTTTCTTCGGATGGCTCGCTAATAAATATAAAATATCAAACTCTTTCGGTGTTAACTCAATTTGCTCTCCATAGACGTTCACTGTTCTTCGCTCAGGATCAATAATAACTCCGCCTATCTCTAAAGCAGATTTATTCTCCGCTACTTTCGGCTGATTTAATGTAAGAAACCTACGTAATTGTGCATTTACACGTGCAACTAATTCAATCGGTGTAAAAGGTTTCGTCATATAATCATCTGCGCCTAATACAAGACCTGTCACCTTATCAAAGTCCGAAGTTTTCGCACTTAAGAAAATGATTGGCATATGGTGCTTCGCGCGAATTTGACGCGTCACTTCATACCCATCCATTTTCGGCATCATAATATCTAAAACCACTAAGTCGATTGGCTGCGTTTCAATAATATGAACAGCCTCTTCCCCGTCCGCTGCCTTCACGACGTGGTAACCTTCTTTTTCTAAATGTATCTCAATTAAATCGGCAATTTCTGCCTCATCATCCGCTATTAAAATTGAAATGCGCTTCATATTACTCCCCCTTTATACGCTCGATTGTAAACTAGTCTATCCAATTTGTACAATACGAAAAGGTTACTCGCGGGAGTAACCTTAGTAAATGAAATTTATATCGGCGATTTTTCAAATATATCGACCACAACTTGAATTATATCGGCGATTTTCCAATTATATCAACCGTAACTCGAATTATATCAGCGATTTTTCAGTTATATCGACTTACCGACAATTACCGACGAAATTCGCCCGCTATTTGAAAGACTCAACCTACCGCTCCAAAACAATTCGCTGTTTCGTGATCTCCGCCAACCTTCCGCGGTCTACTTCATACTCAGCTTCAACACTTTGCGGCACCATAACTTTTCCGCCCTTAAGCGTCACTTCCGGCGAAATAATATCCTGCTCCCAATGTCTGCTAGAAGCAGATATATCGCCTGGAATCGTAAAGTTCGGCAATGAGGCAAGCGCAACATTTTGTGCTCTTGAAATCCCCATCTCCACCATACCGCCGCACCAAACGGGTATGTTGTGCTCCATGCAATAATTATGGATTTGAACCGATTCTGTTAATCCGCCCACTCGCCCTGGTTTAATGTTCACAATTTGGCAGCTACCAAGGGTAATCGCAACGCGTGCATCTTCTAAACTATGAATACTTTCATCTAAACAAATCGGCGTTTCAATTTTCTTTTGCAACTCCGCGTGATCAAGAAAATCATAATCGGCTAACGGTTGTTCAATCATCATTAATTGGAATT
Source organism: Bacillus sp. FSL K6-0073 (assembly GCF_038006085.1). Lineage (NCBI taxonomy): Bacteria > Bacillati > Bacillota > Bacilli > Caryophanales > Bacillaceae > Bacillus > Bacillus sp. FSL K6-0073. Next base: position 4,834,028 of record NZ_JBBOUN010000001.1, read on the forward strand.
CATCTAGTCGTTTCAGCCTCTCCGTATCCCCTAATGTATATGCTGAATTTGCATCTGCCATTAGCGGGATATGCGGAAACTCTTTTCGAATCTCTTTCAATAATTCGTAATCATGCTCTGGCTTTATTTTCACTTTAAAACGCTCGTACCCTTCTTCTGCGTACTTTTCGATTTGTTTTAACATAACCGGAATTGTATTGATACCAATTACAACACCGACCTCAATTTCAGGTCTAGTCCCGCCTAGTAATGTCGCTAATGACTTCTTTTGTCGCTTCGCATATAAATCCCAAACAGCTCCTTCTATTCCTGCCTTTGCCATTCGGTTTCTTTTTATATGCTGGAACAAACTTGGCACTTCATTCGGATGAGAAATTTCAGCCTTTAATAAATCAGGTAATAAAAAATCTTGCAGTACATGCAATGCTGTCTTCACTGTTTCTTCCGTATACCACGGTTCAGAGAAGGCGACGACTTCGCCAAATCCAATGTATCCGTCCGTATCCTCTAATTTAATAACGATGCTCTCACGCTTCTCATACGTTCCGTAGCTTGCAGCAAACGGGATTACGAGTGGCATTTCTGTTATATGAAGTGTCGCTTTTTTTATTTCCACCTACATCTGCTACTAAAAATATAGACAAATGTATATTCTTAGAGTATTCCTGCTTCTACGTGCCCTGCCTCGCTAATCACTTGCTACTACAGTTTGCTGTGACACTCCACAGGCGTAAATTCCGATGTAGCCCACCGTACATATATACAATCTATTTACGTTAGTATTGTATATTTTTTTGCTTGTAAAAGGTTGATAGATGCATTTAAATCTCTATCCATTACATTTCCACAATCACATGTATATACTCGGTCAGACAGCTTTAAATCCGACTTTTTTTGACCGCAACATGAACATATTTTAGAAGATGGATAAAATCTGTCCACTTGCCGTAGTTCAATTCCATATTCCCTACATTTCGTTGATAACCATGTTTTAAAAGCATAAAAACATTGTTGCGCTACAGCTTTAGATAGATGTTTGTTCTTCATCATACCTTTCACATTCAAATCTTCTACTGTAATAAACATTGGCTTGGTTTTCACCACATCATTTACAATAGACTTTACATACGCTAATCGAATATTTGCTAGCCTAGCATGTAGCTGTTGCACCCTAAGAATATTTTTGTTTATATTCGCTCTTTTATTAGTAACAGGTTGTTCACCTCTCTTTCTTATATTTTCAAATTTGCGTGATAAAGAGCGTTGTTCACGTTTTAACCGTTTTTCTATCTTTTTTACTTGTACTGTTTTATTTATATTTTTGTGAGTTTTTCCATCGCTACGTACAGCGAAGTCTTTAATTCCCAAATCAATTCCTATACCTACTGCATTGAGAATTGAATTTGGTTTTACCTCTTTCACTTCACAGAGTATAGACACATAGTATCTTCCTGCTCTTTGATATACTGTACCACTTTTTACAGTTTTATTTTTTGAAATATATCCATACTCTTTTAACCTTATCCAACCAATTGTAGGGACTTTTACTCTATGTCTTTCTACTGTCCAATCTGTTTTGTTGTTTTTCGGAAAGTAGCACTTCACATCTTGCTTCTTCTTTTTTTATATCGTGGAAACTTAGATAAACCTTTAAAAAATCGCTTAAAAGCTTTATCTCCATTCATAATCGCTTGTTTTACCGCTTTGCTCGACACTTCTTTAATCCACTGGTCACACTCTTTTGTATGAATGTTGTTTAACCATTTAGAAAAGTCATAGCCACTAAGAAATTTCCCATCCGACTCATATGCCTCTTTATTTTTAGAGATATACAGGTTATATACATATCGACACACCCCAATAGTTTGACGGATTTTACTAACTTGTTCAGTTGTCGGTTTGATTTCTATTAAATATGCTCTTTTCATAAATCTTCATCCTCCGACATTTTCTTTTTGTATTTTCTCAACCCATATATTCTACCGCTAAATACATGAATGATAGATATTAAATCCTGCACAAGTTCTTCTTGAGGAGATAGTTTTTCATTGTTAACAATCATAATTTCCACTCCCATTTTACGAAGAAACTTTTCAAACCACTCATATCCAAAACGTACAAATCTATCTTTGTGTGCAATGATGATAGTCGAAATATTTCTTTCCACACAACTGTCAATCAGGTTATTCCACTGTTTTCTTTTGTAGTTTAATCCGCTACCAATATCTTTGATAACTTCATCTACAATCATCCCTCGTGCATTTGCGAATGTTTTTAAAAACTCAACCTGATTTTCTAAATCATCTTTCTGACCTGGATTTGATACTCTTGTGTAAATAACTACTTTGCCTACTTTATTTTCTTCTTGAATACCCATATATTCCTTATACTGTTCTTCTGTATAGTATCATCTTCCTTTTTGGTTTCGGTAAGCAGTTAAAACACCTTGATTGTCCCACCTTTGCAATGTCTTAACAGAGACATTAAGCATTTCTGAAAATTCTTTTGGTTTATATTGTTTCATAATTACTTTTTATTATATATGCCTACTTTTGTCTATGTTTTTGTTTACTGTTTCTTTCTCCTCCACTAATTCTCTTAACTCTCGTCTTAACAATTTTTTCGAAGCGTTACGTGGTAATTCCTCTAAGAAACATGCTTTCTTCGGCACTTTATATTTCGCTAATTTCTCCTCGCAAAAGCGAAGAATTTCTTCTTCTGTTACCGCCCCGCTTTTCACAACAAAAGCAGCGGGTACTTGTCCCCATTTATCATCAGTCATACCTACAACACCAGCTTCCGCTATCGCTGGATGGGACAGCAACACTTCTTCAATTTGAGCCGGATATATATTCTCTCCGCCAGAAATAATTAAATCACTGCGGCGATCTAATACGTATAAAAATCCTTCTTCATCTAAATAACCGAGGTCGCCAGTATGAAGCCATCCGTTTTGAATAGTCTCACGCGTCGCATCTTCACGGTTAAAGTAACCACCTGTTACGTTCGGTCCTTTTACTACGATTTCACCTTCCGCATGTGGCGGCACTACTACGCCATCTTTTTCAATACGAAGTTGGCACTGAAATAGTGGCTTTCCAGCTGATCCTACTTTCGTTAACATGTAATCTGCGGACAACGTACAAATTTGCGAAGACGTTTCTGTCATACCGTACGTTTGATACACAGGAATTCCTTTATCTACACACGTTTCTAATAACGGCTTCGGCGCTGGTCCTCCGCCAAGTAACATACATCGTAAAGAAGATGGATATGTTTCTTCTCCAAGTCTCTCTAATAAATCAGTTAACATTTTTGATACGACTGAAATAATCGTTACGCCTCTCGTTTGAAGTGCTGTATGAATAAAATCAGCATCATATTTCGGAACGAGTAAAATGCGCATGCCGTACATAATATTTTTCATTAGAAGAGATAACCCGCCAACATGGAACATCGGCATACACGCTAACCAGCAATCATCATCACGAAGTCCTAAATTAAGCGAAGAGCCAACCGCGCTTGCCCAGTGATTGCCGTACGTTAAAATAACACCTTTCGGTTTTCCTGTCGTCCCTGACGTATAAATAATCGTCATCGCTTCTTCTAAAGAGAATTCTTCTTGTATAGAGGCTTCCTCTTTTGGTCCATTCATCACTTCGGCGAATGAATAGACAGGAACATCTTTAGCATCAAATTCTTGATCGGTCACTAAACAAATAACTTCAGCATCATCCATTTGCCAAAGTAGCTCTTCTCTTGAAAGACGTGTATTTAAAAGCACAGCTACTGCCCCTACGTACGATAGGGCGTGAATAACTGTAATCATCTCCATACCATTTTTCATCAGAACAGCCACCTTTTGCCCTCGCTTCACTCCAACATGCGTGAGACGTTCACAAACAGATACTACTGTTTCATGCAGCTGCATAAAAGTAACTTTCTCTTCCTCTATTTCAATTGCAGTTCGATCTGGTGTTAAAAACGCACGTTGCATTAACCAATTTGGCATAGTTTCCATCATACATTCTCCTTTCATGAAAGAAAGAGACTTGATATGACATCAAGTCTCTTAGTTGTTTTGTTTCCGGTTTGTCACATCCAGCTACAGCGGCTAGAACAGTCGGTCGTTTCACGCCTTCCTACGAGGCAAAAAGCGCCTCTAAGTCAGGAGTTCCAACACCCTCTTGTTCTAAACGAGCCGCTTCCGCTTTTGGTTTCATCCAGCTACAGCAGCTAGAATGTTCGGTGGCTTCACTTCTTCCTACGAGGCAAAAAACGCCTCTACGTCAGAAGCTCCATCCCCCTCACATTCTAAGCGAGCCGCTTCCGCTTTTGATTTGATCAAGGGAAACGAGGGAATTGACCGAAGTCCGGACTGCGTTTTTCTTTGAACGCGTCGCGACCTTCTTTTGCTTCGTCAGTTGTGTAGTACAATAACGTTGCATCTCCAGCTAATTGTTGAATACCAGCTAGACCGTCTGTGTCTGCGTTGAATGCAGCTTTTAGGAAACGAAGTGCCATTGGGCTGTTTGCTAAGATCTCTTGTGCCCATTGTACTGTTTCTGCTTCAAGTTGTTCTAATGGTACTACTGTATTTACTAAGCCCATATCAAGCGCTTCCCCAGCACTGTATTGACGGCATAGGTACCAAATTTCGCGAGCTTTCTTGTGGCCTACCATACGAGCTAAGTAACCAGCTCCGTATCCACCGTCAAAGCTTCCTACTTTAGGACCTGTTTGTCCGAATACAGCGTTGTCTGCAGCGATTGTTAAGTCACATACGATATGAAGTACGTGTCCACCACCGATTGCATAACCTGCTACCATTGCGATAACTGGTTTAGGAATTGCGCGAATTAGACGTTGTAAGTCTAATACGTTTAGACGTGGGATTTGGTCGTCACCTACATATCCACCATGACCACGAACTTTTTGGTCGCCGCCAGAACAGAATGCACGTCCACCTTCACCTGTTAAAATGATAACGCCAACATTTGCATCATCACGAGCTTGTGCAAAAGCGTCGATTAACTCCATTACCGTTTTTGGACGGAATGCGTTATGTACTTCAGGACGGTTAATCGAAATTTTTGCGATACCATTGTATGTTGAATAAATAATATCTTCGTAATTGCCTTCTTTTATCCATTCAATAGCCATTACAACTACCTCCTTGTATATTTCTGATTTCCTCTATAAGTGTAACTTCATTCTTAACTGAAAAAAGCATCACTGCATAGTTTTTAGAAATCCCTTTACTATTGTATCAAACTTTTCCGGTTGTTCCACATGAATTGCATGGCCAGCACCATCAATTTTGACAAATTTCGCGTCAGAGACGCATTTTTCGATGTTTTTTAATATGCGAAAGAACTTTTCATCATGCTCTCCGTTCATTAAAAGAACAGGTATTTTTAAGTTTTTCAGCTCATCCCACCATGAAGGCTGAGCCCCAGTTCCCATGCCTCGCAAGCTATTTGCGAGCCCTTTTGGGTTGTTAGCAAGTCGTTCTTTTCGCACCGCTTCTTGTACGTTTTTTGCTAAACGTCTTTGCGTTTCAAAAAGCGGAATATTTTCCCACATCGATACAAAACTTTCTATGCCTTCTCGCTCAATTTTATCGGCAAGTCGATCATCTTTTTCACGACGTTCTTTTCTATCTGCTTCGTTTTCGAGCCCAGCTGTACAATTTTCTAATAAAAGAGAATGTACATAATCTGGATATAGACATGCCATCGTAATCGCCAATCTACCGCCCATTGAATAGCCAAGTATATGTGCTTTTTCAATATGAAGATAATCTAATAGTTCTTTCATTTGCAATGCCACATTTCGAATGTCATAATGCGCAACATCTTCAGGACTCTCGGTCTTTCCATGTCCAACAAGATCCACTACAATAACTTGAAACTGCTCACTCCATGAAGAGATAAAAGAACGCCACGTTTCCATGCTTCCCGTAAAACCATGAAGAAGTAGAAGTGGTTCCCCGCTTCCGACTACTTCATATTCATACGATACACCTTGCAGCGTTACTTTCATTTTGATTCACCTTGTAAAGATGTAGTAATTACGTCCATCGTTTTTGTCCATAATGTACGGTGCAATGTTAAGTTCTCATCACGATTCGTACAAATTTCCACAACGTTTAAACCTTCCGCCCTTGTTCCCTTTTGTACCTCTTCTCGGAATTGCTCCCAACCGTTTACACGGCTAAATGAACCACCGTACATTTTGACAACGTGCTCATAATCAAGTCCAATTGGTGTTCCAAATAATGATTCAAAATGTTCCTTTTTCTCATACTGTGGTAAGAATGAGAAAATACCCCCGCCATCATTATTTACAACGACAATTGTTATGTTTAATTCATGTAATTTCGCTGCTAACAGTCCATTTAAATCGTGATAAAATGATAAATCACCAATCACTAATACAAGTGGGTCGCAAATAACGCTCGCTCCTAGAGCTGTCGAAATGATTCCATCAATACCATTTACACCACGATTTGCCATCACATGGATATTTTTATCCGATGTGAAGAAGAATGAGTCTGTATCACGAATTGGCATACTATTGCTCGCAAATAACGTTGCGTCTTCTGGTAATACGCGCACAATATCTGTAATAACCTTTCCTTCAAATGCAGTTTCATATGTTTCCATTTCACGAAGCGTTTCCTTCGTTTTTTCGTTTATATGTTGCCACATACTGAACCAATCATTCTTTTTCATAACTGGCATTTTTTCTATTAATGCCTTGCAGAATTCAATGTCACTTGCTTGCACAACTTCTGTCGCAACAAGAGCTGGATCTCTCCATTGTCCTGATTCATCGACAACGATATGAACTGCTTTTGTTTGTTTTTTTATGAACTGCGTTAATGATTTAGAAATAGGCATACTACCAAAGCGAATTAAAACGTCCGGTTTCCATGTTTCTTTTAACTGTTCATTTCGTAAAAATGTATCGTAACAGTCAATTACCATCGTTTTATCGTGGTGTCCGCTACGAATATTAGAAAGTGGGTCTGCTAATATAGGATAGCCAGTTTTCTCAGCTAATTGCGTTGCAAACATTGCAATTTCTGCATGACTATCATCTCCACAAATAATAAGCCCCTTTTCCATATGTGAAAGGCGCCCTACAAGAGAATCTACATATTCACTCGGCATCACCGCGTTTCCTTGCTGAACTACTCCTGTATATTCACTACGTCCTTTATCCCATAAGCTTTCTAGTGAGAAATCAGGGATAAGCGGCTCGCGAACTGGAAAATTAAGATGAACAGGACCCTGCGGCGCTAAACAAGCATTTGCTACTATACGCTGCGTCGTCATACGAGCGTAATGATACATCGCCTCACTTGCTTCTGGCAGTGCCATCTCTGTAAATTGTTTCACAAAAGTACCGTATAAATTAAATTGATTCATTGCTTGTGGTGCACCCACATCTCTTAATTCATGCGGTCTATCCGCTGTTAAGACGATAAGCGGGACCCTTGAATGAAAAGCTTCACATACAGCTGGATAATAGTTCGCTGCTGCTGTTCCTGACGTACATAATAATGCTACTGGGCGTTTTTTTGCTTTCGCAATACCGAGCGCAAAAAATCCTGCAGATCTTTCATCTACATGTAAATAAGTGTTCATTCCTTCATGTTGTTCCATTAGTAGAGCAATCGGCGTTGACCGTGAGCCTGGACTAATGACAACATCACATACATTTAGACGCGTCAGTTCATCCACGAACGCGCCTAAATAATATGATAATGCTTCTATATGATTGTTCATTTCATTAATTCCTCCAAAGCACCAAGCATCGGTCTAAACTTCAAACTTGTTTCTTCATATTCAAGTTGCGGTACAGAATCAATTACAATCCCGCAACCAGCAAATAATGATGCTTTCTCGCCATTTAATAACCCGCAGCGGAGTGCAACCGCAAACTCACCATTTCCTTCATCATCTATCCAGCCAATCGGTGCGCCATATAATCCTCTGTCTAACAATTCAACATCACGAATCAGTTTCATCGCTTCCAAACGAGGTGTCCCGCCAAGAGCTGGTGTTGGATGTAATTCTTCTACCATTGTTAAAAGACTCGCATCGCCCTTTGCCTCTACAGGCGTATATAAATGAATTAAGTTTTTCGTTGTTAATAAGCCCGGACTTTCCGGAATATTAACAGATTCGCAGTGCTCATTTAATACTCCTCGAATCATGTTTACAACATAACCGTGTTCAGCTAAATTCTTTTCATCATGAAGAAGCGCATTACTATTTCGCTTACTTTCTTCTATAGATTGACCATGACCAGTTGAACCAGCAAGACACATCGAAGTAAACTTCTCATCTTCTTTGCGAATTAACCTCTCTGGCGTCGCTCCTAAGAAGCATGCTCCTTTATAATCAAAAGAAAATACGTAACAATCCGGTTGCCCAATGCGAAGTGCTTCTAAAACGAGAGCAGAATCAATATGATGATCCATTTCTACTTTTAGCTCCCTCGCTAATACAACCTTCTGCACGTTCCCCTGCTTCATCTCATCTTGCACTTTCTCAATGGCATTCATCCAGCTTTTTGGATCTACTTCCACTTTAGAAGTAACTGTTAATTTCGATCCTTCTAATGCACATTTACTCTCCCCCAAAATTTTCTCTTCTAAAGAAACAATTTCGTTATAAAGAGTTTCTGCACAATCTGTTGCTGAAACGAATGTATTCATTGTTAACCATGCTTTTTCATTTTTTACAGTTAATAAAAATGCTGGTAGTGAAAATGTCGTATCATCGAATTCTTTCCATAAGTCCGTTTTCTCTTTTTCTTGGTCAAATGAAAATCCACCAAATAAAAGAGGACCTGTTCCAAATTCATATTTTTCTCTTTGTACAAATGCTTTCTCTTTTACTTTATCCCACTCGTCACGAGCCGCTTGAAAGCGTTTGTGAGAAGAATTTGCTATAGTGAAAACAGAGCCAATTCCAGCAAATATTACATGCTGAGCTGGATCTGCAAAATAACATCTATTTTCCAATGCAATCCTTTTTCCTGCTGCATAAAACAGAAGCGGATCCATCCAGTCTATTTGTTTTACAAAACTAACCAATATTTTTTCATCAGTTGCATGCTTAATGGCTGCACTAAGAACTTCTTGCAAGCCTTTTTGTTTCGTTTGAATCACAATTGTCTCCCCCCTATGGGCGAAAAATAGTCATAATTACGCTTGATTTTAAGATACACCTCAAACGAAAGGCCTGTCAACGTTTAGCATTTCTGAGAAATTCACCTTCTCTTCCTAGAAAATAAACGTTGACACTAAATGATGCTTTTTCTACACTTAGTTGTGTACAATATGTGACCAAAGGAGGATTCAACATGGAAATGAACGTCGAAACGAATTCCTCTCCTACGGCGCCAAAACCAAGCAAGCAAACAGGCTGGCGCATTTGGTGGAGTTTACTACGTCCCCATACATTAACAGCAGCTTTCGTTCCTGTTTTCATCGGAACAGCCTATGCAATGCAGGTCGGAGGTATAAATCAAATACATCTCCCTCTTTTCCTTATAATGCTTCTTGCTTGTCTTCTCATTCAGGCAGCAACAAACATGTTTAATGAATACTTTGATTATAAAAGAGGACTCGATCACGAAGGTTCAGTTGGTATCGGCGGCGCTATCGTTCGCGATGGCATTCAGCCAAAAACAGTGCTTAACTTAGCATTTGGATTTTTCGGCATCGCAATACTATTAGGTGTTTATATTTGTATGAATTCTAGCTGGTGGCTTGCTGCAATCGGTCTTGTTTGTATGGCCGTTGCTTACCTTTACACGGGTGGCCCACTTCCCATTGCCTATACACCATTTGGAGAGTTAACAGCCGGATTATTTATGGGTGTTATCATTATTGGAATTTCATTCTTTATTCAAACTGGAACTGTAACATCAGAAGTCATTTTACTATCTATTCCAAGCTCCATTTTAATTGGTGCCATTTTACTAGCTAATAATATTCGTGACTTAGATGGCGATAAAGAAAACGGTCGTAAAACGTTAGCAATTCTCGTTGGACGTGAAAGAGCGGTTGGTGTACTTGCTTCTATGTTCATCGTTTCCTACATTTGGACAATTGCTTTAATTATCGTGGGCATCGTATCACCATGGATGCTTATCGTATTTTTAAGTGCACCGAAAGCATTTAAAGCGACGAAAGGCTTTATCGGCAAAAGCATTCCAATGGAAATGGTACCTGCGATGATTGCAACAGCAAAAACAAATACGATCTTCGGTCTCCTCATGGGAATCGGATTATTACTTGGATACTTTCTATAAAAGGAGCTGCTTATGCGGCTCCTTTTTCATATCTGAAATTCATATCTGAAATTCCTCTCATAATTCCTACTCGCAACGCTCATACTATGTAAAGAAACTGAATTGTAGGAAGGTGGACGACTATGTTAACTCCACAACAAATAAATCAATTTAAATCCGTTTTAGAAAAACAAAAACACGAACTAGAGCAAACGATACAAACACACGAAAATGAAGATCGTGCATCTGAACGTGAGTCTGTTGGAGAATTATCTAGCTATGATAACCATCCAGCTGATATGGCAACAGAGCTATATGAACGTGAAAAAGACTTCGGGCTTATTGAACTTTGGCATAAACAGCTAGAGGATACGAAACATGCCTTGCAAAAAATAGAAGCGGGTACGTACGGCATTTGCGAAGTGTCTGGCGAAGAAATTCCATTTGAAAGATTAGAAGCAATGCCGACTGCTACAACATGCATCCAGCACGCGACAAATAAGCTAAATATGAATACACGACCAGTCGAAGAAGAAGTGTTATCTCCTTCTTTCCACAAACATGATGAAGATCGTTCTGTTGAATATGATGCAGAAGATGCATGGCAAGATGTTGCTAATTACGGAACATCTGAAACACCATCTGATTTAGAAAGACAAGATTCGAAAAACTATAATGGCATGTACGTAAATAGTGAAGAAAACGTAGGCTACGTAGAGGATTTCGAAAACTTTATCGGTACAGATATGTATGGAAAAAATCCGCAAGTTTTCGCTACGGAAGAACATGAAGAATATGAGCAAATGCTTGATGACTTTGAAGAGCGTACCTTTAAGGGCGAATTATCTTCAAATGAGTCGAGTTCCAAAGAATAAAAAAAAGCATTCCGAAAATCGGAATGCTTTTTATCGCTAGCTAATTAGTTTTTTGTAACGTTAGCAGCTTGTGGTCCACGGTTACCTTCAACGATTTCGAAAGAAACTTCTTGACCTTCTTCTAAAGTTTTGAATCCGTCACCTTGGATAGCTGAGAAGTGAACGAATACATCGTCTCCACCTTCAACTTCGATGAAACCGAAACCTTTTTCGCTGTTGAACCATTTAACTTTACCTGTTTGCATGTCATGTACCTCCTAAATAAAAATGAAACTATGAATCCACATGAAAAGGTGGATATAAAGGACATGAATGTATAACAAGCTTACAGCCTTTAATTCAACGTGCTTTATTTCCGTACCACATTATGTAGCTCAATAGTGATTTCACTATATCACGCTATATCCAAAACGTCAAATGAGAACACTTTCATTCCACCATTTTTTTATAATTTTAATATAATGTTGAATTTCCATATTCATATTTTATCCCACCATTTACGGGCAGCTTGATTGGCGGGAACTGCTAATCCGTTTTGGGTGGCCCTACTTTATTTGAAAATTAACAAAACTAAAGTATTCTAATCCTATTAAATTCTGTACAATATAAGTATCTATTACATACGAGGTGAAAAAAATGAGAGCACATGAAATCGAGTATAAGTTATACGGAGATGATATGCAGTTTGTTGAAATTGAGTTAGATCCAGAAGAAAGCGTGATCGCAGAAGCTGGCGCAATGATGATGATGGAAGATTACATAGAAATGGAAACAATCTTCGGTGATGGTTCTGGCCCATCTGGAGGTTTATTCGGAAAATTAATGGGCGCTGGTAAGCGTCTCGTTACAGGCGAAAGTATGTTTATGACTGTATTTACAAATACAGGTCACGGCAAACGCCACGTCTCATTTGCTGCTCCTTATCCTGGTAAAATTATTCCTGTAGATTTAACAGAATATCAAGGAAAAGTAGTTTGTCAAAAAGATGCCTTTCTTTGTGCCGCAAAAGGTGTTTCTATCGGAATTGAATTTACGAAAAAAATAGGAACTGGTTTCTTCGGTGGTGAAGGTTTCATCATGCAGAAACTTGAAGGTGACGGTCTTGCTTTCATGCACGCAGGTGGAACTGTATATAAACGTGAATTAAAACCTGGTGAGAAACTTCGCATTGATACAGGTTGTCTCGTTGCTATGACAAAAGACATTAACTATGATGTCGAGTTCGTTGGAAAAGTAAAAACAGCTCTATTTGGCGGCGAAGGTTTATTCTTCGCAACGTTAGAAGGACCTGGAACAGTTTGGATTCAGTCCTTAACACTTAGCCGATTAGCAGCACGCCTTACAAGCCCAGCAGCGCAAAGTACTGGTGAAGGTAGTGTATTAGGTGGCCTTGGTCGTTTATTAGATGGGAAAGAGTAAACTGTGCCCTTATGTGGGCATGGCCATCAACTAATAAAATAATAAAATTAAAACACCCTTGCTTGCAGTAATAAAGTGAAAGGGTGTTTTAATTTACGTCTACAAACGAGAAAAAGCAGTTAAAATAAAGTAATAAGGTTTACTTCAGGAAAATAAGGTATATTATATTTGTTGAGTAGATTCTCTTTAGAGACAAGAAAAGTAGGTGAACAAAGTGGGAAAATATCAATTGGATTCCAAAAGTCAGGTAGCTGTGGCAAAGTTCCATGAAAAACAGAAGCCTGCCAAATTTGATAAAAAGCAGCAACTTGAAAAATTGCGTATGGAGTATTTGAAAAAGAAGCAAAAACAAACAGATAAATAATATGTTTTATTTTCCGAATTTTTTCTGTATGTAACGCAAACAAACACAAGAAAATAGGTAAGTTATTCATCATTCAAATATATACAGGCTATTTTTTCAAACCTCTTACTTATGCAACTAACGCATGCGTCAGTTCATTAAGAATAACTAAAAAAGTCGATTCCTTGAGATGAAAAAGAGTAAACAGTGCCCTTATCAGGCACTGTTTTATTTTGACATTATAATTTCCTCCACTGATTTAGGTAAGCGATACAAGCTATTCCCCACCTCCAAAAGAATGAATCAAGTTCCTCACCGCATATATTAAACTATACCTTTTCTTAAGGAGGGCTACCTTAATGCGTACTCCTTTATCCTTTGATAAAGAAACTGCCATACTGTTAGCTTCTTGTTGTGAGTTAACGTATGAACAATATAAACAAAATGGTATTTTCGAAATACCAGATGGTTTTCAATATGTACAAGGTTTTCAAGGAAAGGCCATTCAAACAACAGAATGGTTCGGATTTATATTAGAATCTGAGGATACAATTATCGTTGCCTTCAGAGGCACTCAAACAGATCCAGATTGGATTATTGATTCTCTCGTCAATCAAAAACCTTATCCTTATGCTTTAAATGGCGGAAATGTCCATAACGGTTTTCTCTCTATTTATGAGTCTTGTCGTGATTCTATTATGGATATGCTCGTATCATTGCCAGCACATAAAAAACTGCTAGCTACTGGGCATAGTCTAGGTGGCGCGCTTGCCACATTACACATATTAGATGCACGTATAAATACTGCCTTCGCACAGTATGGACTTTATACATTCGCTTCTCCAAAAGTAGGAGATATCGCTTTTCGAAATTATTATAAACTACAAGTAGCTAGTAGCTTTCGTTTCGTCAACTTATTCGATGTCGTTCCACTTCTCCCTCCCCGAAACATAAATTTTAATGATCATGACTGGGAGTATGCACACGTCCATCACAACATGACATTTACAAAAAACACAAAATCCATTACAAATAATCATTCCATTACAACATACAAAACATGTCTGACTTCTCATTTTTAACCAGTAAACAATTGGAAATAAAATATTCGTATACTATAATAATCTATGAAGTTATTTTTGGATGAGGGGACCTTACATGTTAAAATTTATCTTCGCATTTTTCCTTATTGTAATTTTTACGGTTACAGGTTTCTTTACATTTTCATACTTTGCGACAGGAGAGTATGATGGGGCAGGTATCATATATACCACTGTTCCATTTCTTTCTTAAGCAAAATAAATAAAACGAGCTTAATTTTATTAAGCCCGTTTTATTTATTAATATCCATTTCTGTTGGTAAATCGATAATATATCTCCCAATATAGCAACCTCTTTAAAACTGTTTAACAGCATTACCAATACCCCAAATTTCATTACTGTACTGCAAAATCGTTCGATCGCTCGCAAAATGACCAGACTGTGCAATATTTAAAATCGACATTTCTAGCCACTTCGTTCGGTTCTCATAAGCTCTACCGACAGCTTCTTGTCTTTCAGCATATGGACCAAAATCTCGCAGAACGAAATATTCATCATTTTGAATAACGAGAGAATCGTAAATTGCTTCAAATTCGGCTCCCGACTGTGCAAAGAAACCATTCGTTAACTGATCTACTACCTTTTTAATGTGCCCATTGTGGTGATAATAATCACTTGCACGATATCCACCATTTTGATAGTAATGAAGAACCTCTTCTGCTGTTAAACCGAAAATGAAACAGTTATCATCACCGACCCTGTCTTTTATTTCAATATTCGCTCCGTCTAGCGTTCCGAGTGTAATCGCACCATTCATCATAAATTTCATATTCCCTGTTCCCGATGCTTCTTTACTCGCAGTTGAAATTTGTTCACTTACATCGGCCGCTGGGAATATATCTTCCGCTACAGAAACTCGATAGTTTTCTAGAAAGATAACTTTCATATATTGGCTTACGTACGGATCATTATTCACTTTTCTTGCGAGTTCATTTATTAATTTAATAATTTTTTTCGCGTAATAATAGCCAGGTGATGCTTTCGCTCCAAAAATAAAAGTACGCGGATAAAATGTAAAACTAGCATCCTCTTTCAGACGGTTATACAAATATAAAATATGAAGAACGTTTAGTAATTGTCGTTTGTAAGCATGCAGTCTTTTTACTTGCACATCAAAAATAGAATTAGAATCAATTGTAATCCCCATTTTATTATGAATGAGCGCCGCTAAAATTTCTTTACGCTCTTGTTTTACCTCTGCAAATTTCTCTTGGAAACTCGCATCGTATTGAACTAATTGTAGCTCTTGAAGCTTAATCGGTTCTTTCTTCCACTCTGTTCCAATCGCCTCTGAAATAAGGTTTGTCAGCTGTGGATTCGCCTTCATTAACCAGCGTCTATGAGCAATCCCATTCGTTTTATTATTAAACTTATCTGGATAAAACTCATAAAACAATCGCATTTCACGTTGCTTTAAAATTTCCGTATGAATTTTTGCTACACCGTTTACGCTATGGCTACCGACAATTGCCAAATGAGCCATTTTCACAAGATCATGTGCAATAATCGCCATCTCTTCAATACGATGCCATTCATACGGATAACGTTCCCAAAGCTCATGACAGAAACGTTCATTAATCTCTTCAATAATCATATAAATTCTCGGTAATAACGGTTTAAAAATGTGAATTGGCCACTTCTCAAGCGCTTCTGATAACGTCGTATGATTTGTATAAGAAATCGTTTGCGTCGTTATGTGCCAAGCTTCTTCCCATGCTAGTTTTTCTTCATCTAATAAAATACGCATCAATTCTGGAATCGCCAAAACTGGATGTGTATCATTAATATGAATCGCAATTTTCTCATGTAATTGACGAAGATCACCATATCTTTCTCTATGCATACGAACGATATTTTGCAAACTTGCTGATACGAGGAAATACTGTTGTTTCAAACGAAGTATTTTCCCCTCATCATGCGTATCATCTGGATATAAAAACTCCGATACCGCCTCTGTTTCACGCTTATATTTCAAAATATCTTTGCAATTTTGCGGGAAAGGAACTGGTTCAGCATTCCAAAGTCTAAGTGTATTTACAGTACTCGTCTCATAACCTACTACCGGAACGTCATATGGTACTGCCATAATCACTTCTGCATTCGTATGCCTAAACTCTAAACGTCCATCAATGTATAGCGGTTCAACATTGCCGAAATAACTTACTTCTACAGCTTGATCATGCCTTCTTACTTCCCATACGTTTTCATGAAGAAGCCATTGTTCTGGAAATTCAACTTGGTAACCATCAACAATCTTTTGATCAAATAAGCCGTGTTTGTAACGAATGCCACAACCATGACCTGGTAAGTTTAACGATGCAAGTGAGTCAAGGAAACAGGCTGCTAATCGTCCAAGTCCACCATTTCCAAGACCTGCATCTGCTTCCACTTCTTCTAACTCTTGTAACGAAATCCCTAGTTCAGATAACCCCTGCTCGCATACATCTCGAATACCTAAATTCAAGATGTTACTTCCAAGCAAACGTCCAAGCAAAAACTCAATAGACAAGTAATACATTTGCTTTTGCTCTCCGGATCGATAACTCTCGTTCGTTGCAATCCATTGACCATTCATATACTCACGTACCATATGGCCGAGTGTATTATATTGATCACGAGTTGTAGAGTCTTTGAAACTTTTACCATACATCGTCTCTAACTTTTCTAGAAAAGCTGATTTGAAACTTTCAACATGAGTAAACATTTCTTCACCACCTACATGTTATTCCATGAGACTTTTATACAATTTCTTATAAGCAAGAGCTGACTTCTCCCAACTATAATCTTCCGTCATCGCTTGCTTTACAAGCTGCTCCCATACCGGTTTATCATGATAAAATTCAATTGCACGAAGAACTGTGTGCAACATGTCATGTGCATTAAAGTTCGTGAAACTGAAACCATTTCCTTCTCCAGTTTCTTCATCATAAGATTGTACCGTATCATTTAATCCGCCTGTTTCTCTTACAATTGGAATCGTACCGTAAGCTAATGCGATAAGTTGTCCAAGTCCACACGGTTCAAACAGTGATGGCATTAAAAATAAATCACTTCCCGCATATACTTGGTGAGCTAATTCTTCATTAAAGCCGATATACACTTTTACCTTCTCAGGATACTCGTATGCCATCCACTCAAAGAATTGCTCATATTCCGAATCACCTGATCCTAAAATAATACATTGTACATCTTCCTCCATTATTTCACGGAATACAGTACGTACTAAATCAAGACCTTTTTGCTTCGTTAATCTCGTTACCATTGAAATAATCGGCGTATCTTCTTTTTCTGGCAAACCGAAATAACGCTGCAAGGCGCGTTTATTTTCATTCTTTTCCTCTAATGACTCTGCATCGTACTGAGCAGTAATATACGAATCCGTTTCTGGATTATATACGCTCGTATCAATTCCATTTACAATGCCGCTAAGCTTATCATTATATTTTCGTAACAACCCATCTAACTTCTCACCGAAAAATTCATATTGAATTTCTTCTTTATATGTCGGGCTAACCGCTGTAATTTGATCAGAAGCGATAATACCGCCCTTCATAAAGTTCACATTTCCATAAAACTCTAACTGCTCACTATGGAAATATTCATCACCAAGTTCTAACAAGTCGTACATCACTTCAGGAGGAAATACACCTTGGAACTGCAAGTTATGAATTGTATATACCGTTTTAATATGCTCATATAATGGGTTATCTTGATACTTTTCACGTAGTAAAAAATTAACCATAGCTGTATGCCAATCGTGGCTATGAAGAACATCCACTTCGAAATCAAGATGCGGAATACACTCTAAAACTGCTTTCGAAAAATAAGAAAAACGCTCTCCATCATCATAATGACCATACAGAGAATCCCTCTTAAAATAATACTCATTATCTATTAAGTAATACGTAATCCCGTCTTGCTCACCTTTTAAAATTCCACAATATTGATTTCTCCACCCAAGCGGGACGTTAATTACTTTATGTAACGTACATCCATCTCTTAACTTTTGCGGAATGAGACTATAATTCGGAAGTATAATACGAACGTCCACTCCTAATTTTTTCAGCTCTTTTGGGAGCGCACCCGCTACATCAGCTAATCCTCCCGATTTCACAAACGGTACACATTCTGATACTGCAAATAAAATATTCACTTGTTGTCCCACTGCGCGAAAAGTTTTTATTACTCCTCTTGCAGCTTCCTCCCTTCGAGTTTTCATTTGAATTAAAACTTTAATCAGTGGAGGAAGACCCCCACTGATTCTTTTAAGAATAACTATTAATCGTACTGTTTTGAACGCTTCCTTTTTCTACAACGTATGGCTCATCGGCGTTTCCTTTTAGTACAACACCGTCACCAATTTTCACGTCTTTATCAATAATAACACCGTCTATTATACAGTTATCTCCAATTTGGCTCTTTTGCATAATAATACTGTTACGAATAATTGAACCTTTTCCAATTTTAACTGAACGGGAAACAACACTGTTTTCGACTTCCCCTTCAATAATACTACCGTTTGCAATCATTGTATTTTTCACGACTGCACCCTTTAGATAACGAGTTGGTGGCTCATCTTTTACTTTCGTAAAGATCGGTGCTTCTTTCTTAAATAATTGCTTCCAAATAGCAGGTTGCAAAATTTCTAAGCTATGTTTATAGTAACTTTCAATCGAGTCAATAATTGCTACATATCCAGTATGTTCATATGTAGCAATGTGTAATGATTTCCCGCGCTTTTCTCTCACTACATCAAATAAACTGTATTGTTCCACATCTTTATATGACTCAAATAAGTCTAACAATAATTGTTTCTTTAACACATATGTTTGAAGCGAAACCCCTTCATGGCAAACTTCCGTAATATCAGCTGCCGTATGTATATGTCGCTCTAACACCGCTTGAAAATTTAATGCTGTTACGAGATGGCTATTCGTAATAACAACGTACTCTTCTCTGCTTCTTAGAAAATAATCAATATGTCTTCTAAAGTGTGCAAAAGACCCAAATTCATCTTGGTCACATTGGCAGTTTGGCGGGAATAAAAATAGTCCGTCTCGTTTTCTATCTAAATCCCACTGTTTTCCTGAACCAACATGGTCCATTAACGAACGATTTTTATGGCTTGTAAAAACTGCCACACTATGAATACTAGAATTCACCATATTTGAAAGCATGAAATCAATGAGTCGATAACGGCCCCCAAACGGTAACGCCGCTAGTGAACGATGCCCTGTTACTTTCTTTAAGGAAGGAAAACTTCCCGTTGCATTAATAATTCCTAACATTTTTTCTCCCATTCATTTCATCCCCCTTTTCTATTTCCCTTCAGCAATTAATACTACATCGTCAACATTCTTTTCTGGACGAATGATTGTTCCATCTTCGATAACCATTTCTGATCCAACAATCGCTCTTTCAATCACAACATTTTTACCAATCTTAGCCCCTGGCATAACGACAGAATCAATCACCATACTTCCTTCTTCCACCGTCACTCCTTGGAATAACACAGAATGCTTCACGTCCCCTTCAATGACGCACCCTTCGTTAATAAGCGATTCTTCTACTTTCGCCTTTTCAGCAATATATTGAGGCGGTTCGTTTGGATTGACAGAGTAAATACGCCAATTACGATCATTTAAATTCAGTGATGTTTCATCGCGAAGCAAATCCATATTCGCTTCCCATAAGCTCTTCACCGTTCCAACATCTTTCCAATATCCTTCAAACGGATACGCCATTAGCTTCTTCCCTTCATCCAATAAAAGCGGAAGTACGTCTTTTCCGAAATCGTTACTAGATTCAGGGTTTCTTGCATCCATCTCTAAATACTCTTTCAAAATTGACCAATTAAAAATATAGATTCCCATTGATGCAAGATTACTTCTTGGAAATTGCGGTTTCTCTTCAAACTCAACAATCTCCATTTCTTCATTTGTGTTCATAATGCCAAAGCGACTTGCTTCATCCCAAGGTACTTCAATAACAGAAATGGATACGTCCGATTCTTTCTCAATATGGTAATCTAGCATCTTACTGTAATCCATTTTATAAATATGGTCGCCTGATAAAATGAGAACATACTCCGGTTCATACTGACTTAAATAGTTTAAGTTTTGATAAATGGCACTTGCCGTACCTGTATACCACTTAACCCCTGAAGACTCCGCATAAGGAGGTAACACTGTGACCCCACCGTTTACTCGGTCTAAATCCCACGCATTTCCGATTCCGATATAATTATGAAGTTCGAGTGGTTGATATTGCGTTAAAATCCCAACCGTTTCAATACCAGAATTCGCACAGTTACTTAGCGTAAAATCAATAATGCGATATTTACCACCAAATGGAACAGCTGGCTTGGCTAAATTCTTTGTTAATGCACTTAAACGACTACCTTTTCCCCCTGCTAGTAACATTGCTACGCACTTTTGTTTTTGAGCCATCTTGTTTTTTGCTCCCCTTTCTCGTCTTCACTGGTCGTAATATGGATACGCCAAATGGTGGAATTGTAATTTCTACATGTGCTGCTTGATTATGAAACGGTTCTTGAATCGCCTTCAGACGTTTCTTATTTACTTGCCCTGACCCGCCATATTGCTCAGCATCACTATTTAAAATCTCGTTATAATACTCGAAATCTGGTACACCTACTTTATAGTTTTCATATGTAGCTTTCGTAAAATTACATACGATAACTAATGCATCTTCTTGTTTATCCCCTTGGCGGATAAACGAGAAAATACTTTGCTCGTTATTATTAGCATCAATCCACTGAAAACCTTCAGGCGAATGATCAAGCTGCCAAAGTGGTTTTGAGCGCTTATACAATGCTATGAGCTCTTTAAAGTAATCATGCATATAACGATGCATTTCAAAATCATGTAAATTCCAATCTAAATCTTCAAGGTCTTTCCACTCATCAAACTGCCCGAATTCTCCTCCCATGAAAAGTAATTTCTTTCCTGGGTGAGTAAAGAAATATCCATATAACAAACGAAGCTGAGCAAACTTATCCCAGTAATCACCTGGCATTTTATTTAATAACGACTTTTTCCCATGAACGACTTCATCATGAGAAAGGGGTAATATGAAGTTTTCAGAGTAAGCATATAGTAAAGAGAACGTCATTTTCTCATGAATATATTTTCTGTACTCTGGCGCACACTCCATATATTTCAGCACGTCATTCATCCAGCCCATATTCCATTTGTAATTGAATCCAAGCCCACCTTCATACGTTGGTGCTGTTACAAGTGGCCAAGCTGTTGAATCCTCTGCCGTCATAAGAAAATCTTCATCCTCTGCAAACACTGCTTCATTTAACTCCCGTAAAAATGACACAGCGTACTCATTACTTTGCTCTTGTCCTTCTTTATTCCAGTACAACATGTTCGCAACTGCATCTACTCTGAAACCATCAATATGGAAATATCTCATCCAAAATAACGCATTTGAAATTAAGAAATTACGTACCTCTCTCTTTCCTAAATCAAAATTGACAGTTCCCCATACTAGATTTTCTTGTACATCTTTATCTTTATATTCATAGGTCGGTGTGCCATCAAACAAATATAAACCGTGAGCATCTTTACAAAAATGCCCCGGTACCCAATCTAAAATGACACCGATTCCATATTTATGACATTCGTCGACAAAATACATTAAATCATGCGGTGTACCAAATCTACTCGTCGCTGCATAATATCCCGTTCCTTGATATCCCCAAGAACGATCATATGGATGCTCAACAAGCGGCATAATTTCAATATGTGTAAATTGATGTTCCACCACATACGGAATGAGTTCTTCTGCCATTTCCCTGTAAGAATATAGTGTTCCATCTTCTTTCTTTTTCCAAGAACCAAAATGTAATTCATAAACTGTCATCGCTTCTTTATAAATCGGTTTTTTCTTTTTCTTACGATTCCAGTTTTTATCATTCCATTCATATCCTTTTATATCAAAAACTACAGATGCCGTATTCGGTCTTACTTCTGCATATATAGCATACGGATCTGCCTTTAAAATGACGTCACCAGCCAACGTTTCAATCGCATATTTATATATTTCTCCTTCTTCAATATGCGGTATAAATAAGGACCAAATGCCTTCTTCTGTCACTTGTAGCATCTTATGTTGCTCATAATCCCACTCATTAAAATCTCCAACAACACTCATTGCTTTCGCATGAGGAGCCCAGACTGTAAATCGTACCCCTTGAATCTCATCTTCCGTCACAACATGTGCGCCAAAGATGTTATAACTTTCATAGTACTTTTCTGTATGAAACTCATCTCGTTTCACTTCTTCACAATTTATTACACTCAATATGCTCACCTCACTTAGATGACAGAATTTTTTATACTTTAACTATTTCTGCGAAAAACTGCAATATCCTTGTTAATTTATAAAAAACATTCGTTTTTTTCTTAAAAATGTTAGTTTTTCTTCACATTTCCGTGTAAAATATCGAATTTTGACGAATATTCATTGAAAACGCTTTATTATTCTTCTATATTTTTACCAATTATTTTTTCTCAACCTTTATTTTATTATGTTTATCCTATTTTTCATGCTATTTTCCACTCAAAATCAAAACAAAATAATCTGTCATAAAAAAATGTTTCTCAATATTTTTTGTCACAATGTTATTGAAATGCGAAATTTAATCCTGCTTTTGAAAAGCTACTTTCCGAAAAAGGAGTAACCGCAAAAGTAAATGAACCGAAATTAGAGGCAGGTTCTGTTACAGTTGGCGGCGCTATCGATGACAAAAACTTTGCTGGATTAGATGGTGATTTCCCGTTCATTGATGTAACTTTCAAAGTAGAAAATGATGAATTTTATGAAGCAAACGCTCAATTAGAGTCACCAATTTTTGTTTACTGGAAACAAGGTGAATCAGAACCAAATAGAATGCGTGTACTTCAAGATCAAACATTCTCAGTTATGTCCTTAAACTCACTAGTAGAAGGAAATATTAAACCTGGTGCGTTCTTAAATGAACGCGAATATTTAGATGAAAAGTTCGATTATACAAAGCTTGGCGTAAAAGTATATGCGACTGATTCTTACCGTCATAAGTTTGAAGGCTCACTAGATAAATACGGATACTTCAAACTAAATGGACTTCCAGTTAATAAACGCGACTATAACTTATATGTAGAGGTGCCAGGACATTTAACAAGCCGCATAACAACGAAACTTGGTACTGAAAAAGACGGTAAGCTGCTTGGCCAATATTATTATGCAAGACCTGACGAAAACCTTGCCGGCGATGTAAATGCTGATAAAGTAATCGATATTAAAGATGCTGAAATTATCGCTAGCAACTATGGTAAAAAAGGACTAACTGTAAAAGACGGAGACCTTAATAAAGATGGTATTGTCGACGAAAAAGATATTCGCTTCGTTGAAAGGAACTTCTTGAAAAAAGGTCCAGATGCATCTAAATCACAAACACCTGTAGAAAAATCCAAAAGCGGTACACTGGCAGATATTTTAAAGAAATTAGGATTAACACCTAAAAAATAATAAAATGAAACTTTAATCAGTGGGTTTTTACTGCCCGGCAAATAGCGGAATAATAAAGAGCACTCTACGTAAAATAGAGTGCTCTTTTCTATAAACGACCCTTATCCAGCAAAAGGGGTATATTGGGGATATACAAGGGAAACCGGAAAAGGAATTTATATTAAATTATATAAGTTCAGAGGTAAGAAGCAGTTTCCCACCTCTGAATTATTTAGCAATTATTATAGTACTGGTGCCATTGTTTCTTTTAATACTTTTACAGAATGAGCGAATTTCGCTTTTTCCTCTTCATTTAGCTCAAGTTCTACGATTTCACGTACACCTTCGCGGTTAATTACAGCTGGAACACCTACGTAAGCATCTTTCTCGCCGTATTGACCTTCAAGGTATGCAGATACAGTTAATACGCTGTTCTCGTTGTTTAAGATTGCTTTAGTTACACGAAGTAGTGACATACCGATTCCGTAGTAAGTTGCACCTTTACGCTCGATGATATGGTAAGCTGCATCACGTACGTTTTCGAAGATTTTGTCTAAGTCTTCTTGTTTGTACTGTTCGTTGTTAGCTAAGATTGTTTCTAATTTTTGTACACCGATAGTAGCGTGGCTCCATACTGGAAGTTCAGTGTCACCGTGTTCACCAACGATGTAAGCATGAACGTTACGTGGATCTACATCTAAGTAGTCACCTAACATGTAACGGAAACGAGCAGAGTCTAAAGTAGTACCAGAACCAATTACGCGCTCTTTTGGTAGACCAGATTCTTTCCAAGTTACGTAAGTTAAAATATCAACTGGGTTAGTTGCGATTAAGAAGATTCCATCGAATCCGCTATCCATAATGCCGCGAACGATTTGTTTAAAGATCTTTGTATTTTTCTCAACTAAGTCTAAACGAGTTTCACCTGGCTTTTGTGGTAATCCAGCAGTGATAACTACTAAATCTGCATCTTTACAATCTGCATAGCTACCGCTCCAAACTTTTGTTGGTGATGGAGAGAATGGTACCGCATGGCTTAAGTCCATTGCTTCCCCTTCTGCTTTTGCTTCATTAACATCTACTAATACGAATTCTTCAGCTACACCTTGGTTGATCATTGAGTAAGCGTAACTACAACCTACAGCTCCTGTTCCTACTAATACTACACGATTGATACCTTTTTTCATGGTAATTTCCCCTCTCTATTGTTCACATATATTTTTTTATGATTGTTTAAGTAATTAATTAAAATACTAATTTAATGTTGTTTAACTTCTTTACATTCATATTGTAGCACGTATTATTGTGAATTACTTCACAAATTATGACCTATTTGTGAACTTTTTCACATAGAGTGTAAAGTTATTGGAACAGGTGTGGAATCCATTTCAATGGAGGCGTTTTCTTTAGATTGTGAAAGGGTTTTTCTTGTGTTTTTCATCGGTAAGTGAAATTATATCGGCGATTTTTAGAATATATCGACCGTAACTCCAAATATATCAGCGATTATTAAAATTTATCGATCGTAACTCAAATTATATCAGCGATTTTTGCAATATATCGACTTACCGACAAAACTCGACAATACTGACAACATAAAAAAGCTGTCTTCAGTAGATCACACCTGTTGAGAGAAAGCAGCTTCTTCTATATATTATTTATTTTCATCGGTTTCTCCAAGTGTAGGAGGCTATAGCCATACAGCTGGGGTAAAAGTTCAACTTGAGGTATCATTTATTAGATAGATAGTTCCTTCATATTCATACAGGCCCAAATAAACAACATGATTGTATTTACGGCTCTATATACCCAACTGCAACAGCCCATACTTCATATTTCTTCTATTGCATAAAAGATGCAGACTATCCAAAGTCCACCTTTATACAACAAAAAAGAGATAGCAGATTATGCTATCTCTTTTAGTATGACCCGTACGGGATTCGAACCCGTGTTACCGCCGTGAAAGGGCGGTGTCTTAACCACTTGACCAACGGGCCAATTCTGGCAGAGAAGAAGGGATTCGAACCCTCGCACCGCGTTCGCGATCTACTCCCTTAGCAGGGGAGCCCCTTGAGCCACTTGGGTACTTCTCTATAAATATGGCTCCGCAGGTAGGACTCGAACCTACGACCGATCGGTTAACAGCCGATAGCTCTACCACTGAGCTACTGCGGAACAATTATGGTGGGCCTAAATGGACTCGAACCATCGACCTCACGCTTATCAGGCGTGCGCTCTAACCAGCTGAGCTATAGGCCCATAATTGAAAAGCGGGTGAAGAGAATCGAACTCTCGACCAGAGCTTGGAAGGCTCTTGTTTTACCACTAAACTACACCCGCATTAAATTGTAAATGGTGAGCCATGAAGGACTCGAACCTTCGACCCTCTGATTAAAAGTCAGATGCTCTACCAACTGAGCTAATGGCTCATTTTGAAAGTGGTGCCGACTAGAGGACTTGAACCCCCAACCTACTGATTACAAGTCAGTTGCTCTACCAATTGAGCTAAGTCGGCTCGTGATTTCAAAATGGTGGCTCGGGACGGAATCGAACCGCCGACACGAGGATTTTCAGTCCTCTGCTCTACCGACTGAGCTACCGAGCCTTTATGTAAAAAATGGCGGTCCCGACCGGGGTCGAACCGGCGATCTCCTGCGTGACAGGCAGGCATGTTAACCACTACACCACGGGACCATTTGGTTGCGGGGACAGGATTTGAACCTGCGACCTTCGGGTTATGAGCCCGACGAGCTACCGTGCTGCTCCACCCCGCGATGATAAAATATTCACTTTAGAAAAAATGGA
Organism: Bacillus sp. FSL K6-0073; assembly: GCF_038006085.1. NCBI lineage: Bacteria > Bacillati > Bacillota > Bacilli > Caryophanales > Bacillaceae > Bacillus > Bacillus sp. FSL K6-0073. Next base: position 4,860,404 of record NZ_JBBOUN010000001.1, read on the forward strand.
GGAGGTAGAGGGATTCGAACCCCCGCGCGACTCTCGCCGCCTGTCGGTTTTCAAGACCGATCCCTTCAGCCGAACTTGGGTATACCTCCGAGATATATACGTCTAATGGTGGACCTTGTAGGACTCGAACCTACGACCGGACGGTTATGAGCCGTCTGCTCTAACCAGCTGAGCTAAAGGTCCTTTATGGTAGCGGCGGAGGGGATCGAACCCCCGACCTCACGGGTATGAACCGTACGCTCTAGCCAGCTGAGCTACACCGCCATAAATGTTATTAATATAAGTGGAGCCTAGCGGGATCGAACCGCTGACCTCCTGCGTGCAAGGCAGGCGCTCTCCCAGCTGAGCTAAGGCCCCATGTTTTTTGGGAATATCGGGAAGACAGGATTTGAACCTGCGACCCCCTGGTCCCAAACCAGGTGCTCTACCAAGCTGAGCCACTTCCCGTTAATAAAAGCGCGCCCGAGAGGAGTCGAACCCCTAACCTCTTGATCCGTAGTCAAACGCTCTATCCAATTGAGCTACGGGCGCATATGGTGCCGAGGGCGGGGGTCGAACCCGCACGGTGGTCACCCACCGCAGGATTTTAAGTCCTGTGCGTCTGCCTGTTCCGCCACCCCGGCATGTCATATTGAAAATTGGAGCGGAAGACGGGATTCGAACCCGCGACCCCAACCTTGGCAAGGTTGTATTCTACCACTGAACTACTTCCGCAAGACATGTATGAGTTATTTAATTAAAAGTGCGGGTGAAGGGAGTCGAACCCCCACGCCAAAGGCGCCAGATCCTAAGTCTGGTGCGTCTGCCAATTCCGCCACACCCGCATATTAATTTATTTAAGAAAAATGGGGCGACTGATGGGAATCGAACCCACGAATGCCGGAGCCACAATCCGGTGCGTTAACCACTTCGCCACAACCGCCATGATTTCTGGTGCCGACTAGAGGACTTGAACCCCCAACCTACTGATTACAAGTCAGTTGCTCTACCAATTGAGCTAAGTCGGCTAAATGGTGGAGGATGACGGGATCGAACCGCCGACCCCCTGCTTGTAAGGCAGGTGCTCTCCCAGCTGAGCTAATCCTCCATTTGCCTGGCAACGTCCTACTCTCACAGGGACAAGGTCCCAACTACCATCGGCGCTAGAGAGCTTAACTTCCGTGTTCGGTATGGGAACGGGTGTGACCTCTCTGCCATCATTACCAGACTGTATTCATTTAAGACAAGAATTATTTTAACTCATTTACTTTTGAAAGTCAACAAGTTTTTTATATTCTTTCAAAACTAGATAACATCGCTTCATATTATATGGTTAAGTCCTCGATCTATTAGTATTCGTCAGCTCCACATGTCACCATGCTTCCACCTCGAACCTATCAACCTGATCATCTTTCAGGGATCTTACTAGCTTACGCTATGGGAAATCTCATCTTGAGGGGGGCTTCATGCTTAGATGCTTTCAGCACTTATCCCTTCCGCACATAGCTACCCAGCTATGCCCTTGGCAGAACAACTGGTACACCAGCGGTGCGTCCATCCCGGTCCTCTCGTACTAAGGACAGCTCCTCTCAAATTTCCTACGCCCACGACGGATAGGGACCGAACTGTCTCACGACGTTCTGAACCCAGCTCGCGTACCGCTTTAATGGGCGAACAGCCCAACCCTTGGGACCGACTACAGCCCCAGGATGCGATGAGCCGACATCGAGGTGCCAAACCTCCCCGTCGATGTGGACTCTTGGGGGAGATAAGCCTGTTATCCCCGGGGTAGCTTTTATCCGTTGAGCGATGGCCCTTCCATGCGGAACCACCGGATCACTAAGCCCGACTTTCGTCCCTGCTCGACTTGTAGGTCTCGCAGTCAAGCTCCCTTATGCCTTTGCACTCTACGAATGATTTCCAACCATTCTGAGGGAACCTTTGGGCGCCTCCGTTACACTTTAGGAGGCGACCGCCCCAGTCAAACTGCCCACCTGACACTGTCTCCCGGGTCGATAAGACCCGTAGGTTAGAATTTCAATACAGTCAGGGCGGTATCCCACCAGCGCCTCCACCGAAGCTAGCGCTCCGGTTTCAATGGCTCCCGCCTATCCTGTA